>QDFQ01000001.1 GCA_003075315.1 Arthrobacter sp. TPD3018
CATCCGGTATTAGCAGTCGTTTCCAACTGTTATTCCGAACCAAAGGGCAGATTCCCACGCGTTACGCACCCGTGCGCCACTAGCACCCGAAGGCACTCGTTCGACTTGCATGTGTTAGGCATGCCGCCAGCGTTCGTTCTGAGCCATGATCAAACTCTCAAGTTTATGTTACCACCCAGCGCCAGCGGAATAACCGGCGTCAGGCAGCCTCATCTCAAGGAGCCGTTCCTGCACATCACATATACTGTGGATATGTAACTAGGACATGGAACGGCTTATTGCTTAACGTGCATCCCGGGCCTTGAGGACCCGAAACACACGAGCCGCCGCCCACATGTCCCTTCATCTTACCTACAATGTCAAAGAGCCGACAAAAACCGACGCCCAGTCAATCCCTCTTTTTGGAGGGCGACCCCGGCGCCTGGATTTCGGTGACCGTAGAAGCGAACCGTGTGGTCCGTCGCTGCGGTGACGTCCCTCTAGGCGGGGTGTTCCGAACGGTCAAACACTTTTTTGCATTTTTCTTTCAGGGGACGTGCAAACCCGCAGAAAAGCTGGGATTTACGGGATGTGAAGACCCCCTCCCCTACCCCCCGCCGGATGGCCACCACCCCGAATCACGCCGACAACCGTTCCGAATCGCTCGAGAATCAGGTGCGACGCGCGATTCTGTGGCGCTCGGGCAGCCAGATTTTCGCGCAGACGGTGCAATGGGCCGCGACCTTCCTGGTCATCCGGATCCTCGATCCGCGTGACTACGGCCTGTATGCTATGACCTCGGTCGTGCTGGTGTTTCTCAACATGCTCAACGGCTACGGCCTGGCGAGCGGGCTGATCCAGCGCGACGACGTGACCCCGCATCAGACGCGCCAGCTGTTCGGGATGCTGATCGCGCTGAACGGCACGCTCGCGGTCGTGCAGCTCATCCTCGCGCCGGTCGCCGCCGCTTATTACCGCCAGCCCGAGGTCGCGCAGCTGCTGCGCGTGCAGGCGCTGATCTATTGCGTCACCCCCTTTGCGGCGCTGCCCTATGCGCTGCTCAGCCGGCAGATGGAGTTCCGGCGGCAGGCGACCGCCAATGTCGCCGCCTCGCTGGCGGGCGCGGCGACCGCACTGGCCGGCGCGCTCGCCGGCCTTGGCGTGTGGACATTGGTGTGGGCACCGATCGCGCTGTTCGCAGTGCGTGCGACGATGCTGACCTGGGGCGCCCGATCGCTGATGTGGCCGAGCTTCGACTTTCGCGGCGCCGGCCACCTCGCCCGCTATGGCGGGGTGATGGCGGCGGGGCAGTTCTTCTGGTTCCTGCAGAGCCAGGCCGACGTGTTCATCGGTGGACGCTGGTTCAGCGCCCACCAGCTCGGCATCTACACCACCGCGCTGTTCCTGGCGCAGATCTTCGTGTCGAAGTTCGTGCCGCCGCTCAACGAGGTCGCGTTCAGCGCCTATGCGCGCATCCAGCATGACGATGCCGCGGTGTCGCGCGCCTTCGTGCGATCGGTGCGGATCATCATGCTGGCGGCGATGCCCTTCTATGCGGGCCTTGCCGTCACCGCCTATCCGCTGGTGCTGACGGTGCTCGACGCCAAATGGGTGGAGGTGGCGCCGGTGGTGCAGGTCATCGCGCTGGCCATGCCGTTCATGACGATCCAGGTCCTCTATTCCCCCGCCTGCGATGCGCGCGGGCGGCCGGGCATCGGCGCACGCAACGGCGCATTCGGCGCACTGGTGCTCGCCACGACCTTCCTGATCGGGGTGCATTGGGGGCCGGTCGGGCTCGCATGGAGCTGGGTGGTCGCCTATCCGGTGTATCTGGCGGTGAGCAGCTGGCGGTCGCTGCCGGTGATCGGCGTCGCGCCGCTGGCGCTGATCCGTGCGGTCGCGCCCGCGGCGATCGCCGCCGCGGCGATGGCGGGCGTCGTCCGATTGGCGGAGGCGCTGCTGCCGCCGCTGGCACCGCCGGTGCAGCTGGCGATCCTGGTCGGGGTGGGGGCCGCGACCTATGGCGGCTGGCTCGCGCTCTTCGCGCGCGGCACCGTGCGCGAGCTGATCGCGATCCTGCGCAAGCGGCCGCTGCCCGCCTGACGGGGCAGCTCCGACCCGTCCTACCCCTGCTGGATATAGTCGCGCATCGCCGCGGCATCCGCCTCGATCCGATCGATGCGATATTTGACTAGGTCGCCGATCGATACGAAACCGACCATCCGCCCGTCCTCGACCACCGGCAGATGACGGATGCGCCGCCGCGTCATCAGCGACAGCGCGCCGATGACGTTTTCGTGCGCGCCGACGCTCTGCACCGGCTGCGTCATCACCTCGGACAGCGGCCGGTCGAGCGCGCCCGCGCCGGCCTGCGCCAGGCAATGGACGACATCGCGTTCGGAGAAGATGCCCACCGGCACGCCGTCTTCGCAGACCGGCACCGCGCCGATCCGTTTGTCCGCCAGCACCGCCACCGCCTCGCCGACGCGCGTCTGCGGGGTCAGTGCGATCACATCGTCGCCCTTGGTGCGCAGGATTGCCGCGATCGTCATGTTCATCCTCCTCCGTCACATCCGACTCGGTCCCGTCCGGCTCTTCGGGCCGGATCGGGGTTGAGCAGATCATGTTTGCGCGTCATTGGCAAAGCCATGGATCAGCGCCCCGCCGG
This sequence comes from Arthrobacter sp. TPD3018, assembly GCA_003075315.1. Taxonomy (GTDB): domain Bacteria; phylum Pseudomonadota; class Alphaproteobacteria; order Sphingomonadales; family Sphingomonadaceae; genus Sphingomonas. The sequence goes on from QDFQ01000001.1 coordinate 2,648, forward strand.
ACTGGACGATCCCGCACTCGCGGCGCACGCCTGGGCGCGGTTCCGCAGCATCATGGCGTGGATGATCGCCGCCGCTGCCGCGTGCAGTGCAGGCGCGATCGTCGGCCTTGCCTGGGTGCACGGGCCGTTGCGGCTGATCACCATGGCAGCGGTGATCGGTGGGGTCGGCGGATCGATCGCGCTCGCCGGCGCGCTGATGGGTCTGGTGTTCCTCAGTTCGGGCACCGGGCATGACGAACACGTCAAGCGGCACGATCCGCCCGCGCAGGGGCCGCGGCACGATCGCTAGGTACGGCGCCGCGGAGGTGTTGCGTGTGCCGCACCGGCAGCCTGCTTATTTGGGGCGGTTGTACAAGCGGCGTGATCAGGGGCGCACGAGGCCGGTCCCAGCCCGTCGCGCACGCTGTCATCCCAGCGGAGGCTGGGATCTTCCTGTTCAATCGCACGGCCCGCGCCGCAAAAGACCCCGGGCTTCGCTTGGGTGACGTTTCCAGAGGGATAAGCCCGACAACTCAAAAAGGGCCGGCTCCTCATCGGAACCGGCCCCTTATGGCGTTCGAAAGACCGCGCTTACTCGGCAGCAGGTACTTCCACCGCGGGCGTACGCGGGGTGCGACGACGGCGCGGCTTGGGCGCCTCTTCGTCGGAATCGTTCGCCGCTGCGATGTTGAGCGAGGGCGGCAGGCGATCGGCGTCGACGCCATTGCCCTGATCCTCGACCGCGGGGGCTTCGACCTGTGCATCCCGACGCGGGCGACCGCGGCGCTTGGGCGCGGGCGCGTCGGCGGCGATCACCGTCTCGGCGCGCTCGGTGAGCGATTCGCCCTCTGCGATCGGATCGGCACGATGCTGGCCGGCAACCTCGACCGGCGCCTGTTCCGCTTCGAAGCGGGGACGACGGACGCGGTCCTCGCGCTGGGGGCGGTCTTCACGTTGCGGGCGATCGTTGCGCTGGGGGCGATCGTCACGATTGCCGCGCTCTTCGCGATTGCCGCGGTCGTCCCACGTCCGGCCCTCGCGCTGGTCGCCGTCCTGGCGGTCGCGATCCTGCCGATCCCGATCCTGCCGATCCCGATCCTGGCGGTCGCGGGTCTGGCGCTGCGGGCGATCCTCGCGGCCCTGCCCCTCGCGCGCCTGCGCCTCACCGTCCTGCTCGCCGGCCCGGATCGGTTCGCCTTCGTCGCCGTAATCCTCGTCGTCGTTCAGGTCGAACGGCTGCTGGCGGCGCGGCTGGTTATCCTCGAAGCGGCCGCGCTGATCGGCGAGCACGCGGAAATAATGGTCGGCGAACTGCAGATAATATTCGGTGTTGACGCGGTCGCCCTGGCGCTGCGCCTCCATGGCGAGGTTCTTGTACTTCTCGAACAGCTGGTTCGCGTTGCCGCGCGCGCGGCTGTCGATGCGGTTGCCGTTGTCGGGACGACCCTGGCCACCCTGCCGCGGCCCGTTGTTGCCGCCGCCGTTGTTGCCACCACGGCCGCGACGGCGGCCGTTCTGCCGATTGTTAATCAAGCTGATGTCCCATGATCTGAGTAATGGTCCTCAAAACCAATCCGGCCCTTCGGGCCTGACGCACGGTCAAACGGTGCCACCCTTTGCGTCCGCGGCGTGCCCTTCGGGGCAACGCTGGAGCCTGTCACGGCCCCCGCCCATGCGGCGACCTGATGACGAAAGGATGCGGGTAACCGTCCTACGACCCCTTGTGATCGTCGATGGTGCTTGCCCCGGCCCGACCAATAGCTGGCGCAAGGGCGTTCCTACAAGCGAAATATGTGGATGGTCGTGCCATCTTTCAACCGGCGTCGCGGGGCGTGACGAGAAGGCAGCGGTCGCGTTGCCCCAGATCGCGATGGACGACGCAGTCGAGGCCGGCTGTGGCGAACAGCGCTACGACCGCTGCGGCCTGGGTATGACCGATCTCCACCGCCGCACAGCCGCCCGGCGCGATCAGCCGCGCGAGCTGCCCCGCGAGCAGGCGATAATCGTCTAGGCCATCGGTGCCCGCGAACAAGGCGGAGCCCGGTTCGTGGCGGCGCACCTCGTCGGGCAGTGGCTCGTCGGTGCCGATATAGGGCGGGTTGGCGAGGACGAGATCGAAGCGCGCATCGATCGCCGCCGCCCAGTCGCCGCGGACGAAAGCAGTGCGATGCGCCATCCCCAGCGCGATGGCATTGGACGTCGCATAGCCCAGCGCCTGCACGGAGCGATCGACGCCGACCCCGCGCGCCGGCCATTCGTCGAGCGCGGCGAGCAGCAACGTCCCCGGACCGGTGCCGAGATCGAGCACGGTCGCGGGCGCGCGGCTGCCGAAATGCGCGAGGGCGGCGATCAGCAGCGTCTCGCTGTCGGGTCGCGGCACCAGCGCGCCGGGACCGACGGCGAGGTCGATCGTCCAGAAGCCGCGCGTACCGGTGATATACGCCACGGGCTCGTGCGCCGCGCGCCGTTCGACCAGGCCTGCGAAGGTGGCGGGTACTGGCCGCTCCATGTCGAGCAGCAGCGCGTTGCGATCGATCCCCAGCGCGTGCGCCATGAGCAATTCCGCATCGAGCCGCGCGGTAGGGGAAAAGCCGAAGCGCGCCGCGGCATTTGCGATGGCGGTGCGGAGATTGGCTGCGCTCACACCTCACCCCGTTCGTCATTCCCGCGAAGGCGGGAATCCCGACGCGCTATCGTTTCGTCTCCACCGCCGACGTCAGCGGTTATGGATCCCCGCCTGCGCGGGGATGACGGCGTGGAGAAGACAGCCACCGCCCTCACCCATCCAGCGACGCCAGCCGCTCCGCCTCGTCCTCGGCGATCAGCGCGCCGATCAGTTCGTCCATCTCGCCCTGCAGGATTTCGGGCAGGCGATGCAGCGTCAGGTTGATACGGTGGTCCGTCACGCGGCCTTGCGGGAAATTGTACGTCCGGATGCGCTCGGACCGGTCACCCGATCCCACCATCGCGCGGCGGGTGCCCGAGCGTTCGCTCGCCAGCCGCTCGCGCTCCGCTTCGTACAGGCGCGTGCGCAGGACCTTCAAAGCCTTGGCCTTGTTCTTGTGCTGCGACTTTTCGTCCTGCTGGATCACGACCAACCCGGTCGGCAAGTGCGTGATACGCACCGCGCTGTCGGTGGTGTTGACCGACTGGCCACCGGGCCCCGACGAGCGATAGACGTCGATGCGCAGGTCCTTGTCGTCGATGCGCACGTCGACCTCTTCGGCCTCGGGCAGCACCGCGACGGTGGCGGCGGAGGTGTGGATGCGGCCGCCCGCTTCGGTGACGGGCACGCGCTGCACGCGGTGGACGCCCGCCTCGAACTTCAGCTTGGCGAACACGCCCGTCCCGGTGACGCTGGCGACGACTTCCTTGAACCCGCCCGCATCGGACGAGGAGCTGGAGATCACCTCGACCCGCCAGCCCTGCGTTTCGGCATAGCGCTGGTACATGCGCAGCAGATCGCCGGCGAACAGCGCCGCCTCGTCGCCGCCGGTGCCGGCACGGATTTCGAGCATCGCCGCGCGTTCGTCCGCCGCATCGCGCGGCAGCAGCGCGAGCGCGAGGCGCCGGTCCGCCGCTTCGAGCGCGCGGGCATTGTCGCGCAGCTCCTCGGCGGCCAGGCTACGCAATTCCTCGTCGCCGGTATCCTCCGCCATATAGGCGAGGCTGTCCGCCTCCTGCCGCAGCCGCCGCACCTCGCTCGCCGCCTGGGCGACGGGTTCCAGCTCGGCATATTCCTTCGACACCGCGACGAAGCGGTCGGAGGGCAGATCGCCGGTCGCCATCTGCGCCTGCAACTCGTCCCGCCGCGCCTCGATCTGCGCGATCCGTTCGGGGGAGATGGTGGTCATGCCACGCTTCCTCCGTCACCCCGGCCTTGAGCCGGGGTCCCGCTTCTTGTTCGAGGCGGCGGATTGTAGCGGGACCCCGGCTCAAGGCCGGGGTGACGAACAAGGCTCACAGCAGCCCCTCCAGCCGCGATGCGCCTCCATCGAGCACGCGCCCGCGCCGGCCTTCACGGCTGAAGGTCAACGTCTCGCGCGGTTCGAGTTTGAGCGCCTTGTCATACCGCTTCTTGGGCGAGCCGGTCGCAACCAGTTCGGCGGACACACCCGCGCGGCGCAGCCTGGCGAGAGTCGCGATCGCCTCGTCCCGCATCGCGTCCTCTTCGATCACCAGGACGACGTCAGGCCGCTCCACCGCAGGCTCCTCCAGCAACATCGCCAGCCGCTCGACACCCGCCGCCCAGCCCACGCCGGCCGTCGGCGCGCCGCCGAGGCTCTCGATCAACCCATCATAGCGCCCGCCGGCCAGCACCGTGCCCTGCGCCCCCAACCGATCGGTGACGAACTCGAACGCCGTGTGCCGGTAATAGTCCAGCCCGCGCACCAACCGCGGGTTGCGCGTCCACCGCACCCCCGCCGCATCCAGGCCCGCCGTCACCGCGTCGAAGAACGCGCGCGCCTCCGACGTCAAATAGGCGTCGATATCCGGCGCGGCATCGGCGATCGGCCGGTCGCGCGGGTCCTTGGAATCGAGGATGCGCATCGGGTTCTTGTCCAGCCGGGTCAGGCTGTCTTCCGACAGCTCCCCGCGATGCGCCTCGAAATGCGCGACGAGGCCGGCGCGCCATGCGTCGCGCGTCTCGGCGTCGCCCAGGGTGTTGAGCTGCAACGTCACGCCCTCGGAGATCCCCAGCTCGTGCAGCAACTGGTCCGCCATCACCAGCAGCTCGACATCCGCCGCCGGCTCGGGCGCGCCCAATATCTCGGCGTCGATCTGGTGGAACTGGCGATAGCGCCCCTTTTGCGGGCGTTCGTAGCGGAACACCGCGCCACTCGTCGCGACCTTCAGCGGCGCATATTGCTGCCAGCCTTCGGTCAGAAAGGCGCGCGCAATGCCCGCGGTGAATTCGGGCCGCAGGGTCAGCGAATCACCGCCACGGTCGGGGAAGGTGTACATCTCCTTCGACACGACATCGGTCGTCTCGCCGATCGATCGTGCGAACACCTCGGTCGCCTCGAACACGGGCAAGTCGACGCGTTGAAAACAGTACAGGCGGCGGACGCGTTCGAACGTCTCGATCACGGTTGCGAAGCGGCGCTGTTCGTCGCCGAAGATATCCTGGGTTCCGCGCACCCGGCGCGGCGTTTCGATACGGGCCATATGGTGGCGGTATCTAGGCGACGCCGCTGCCAAGCGCTAGCACCCGAAGCATGAGCAATCCGCGCCGCTATTGGGGAATCGGCAACCGCATCGCACCCCCGCGGTTCGCGCTGTTCGTGGCGATCTTCGCCATCGGGCTGGCCGCCCTGATCCCGATCGTCGGCAAGGGGCGCGGGATCATGGGGGCGTTCGATGCCGCCGCGATCGTCTTCCTCCTCTCGCTCGTCTCGCTGTTCCGCCACGCCAACGCCGCGCGCATGCGGCGGGCGACGCGCGAGAACGACGCCAATCGCGCGCTGCTGCTGGCGATCACCGCGGCGACGATGGGCGTGATCCTTGTCGCGGTGGCGGGCGAATTGAAGGGCCGCAACGATACGCTGGCCATCGTGCTGGTTGTGACGACGCTGGCGCTGAGCTGGCTATTCTCGAACATGGTCTATGCCATGCACTACGCGCATCTGTTCTACAGCGCCGACGACGGCGGTACGGACGCGGGCGGCATCGACTTTCCCGGCTGCAAGGAACCCGATTACTGGGATTTCCTGTATTTCAGCGCGACCCTGGGCATGACGTTCCAGACCAGCGACGTCGAGATCACCTCGCGGCGCATCCGCCGCGTCGTGCTCGGCCAGTGCCTCGCCGCCTTCGTGTTCAACCTGGGCGTCATCGCCTTCACGATCAACGTGCTGGGCGGCGGCGGCGGAAACTGAATCGTTCTCGTCTCATCACCCCGGACTTGATCCGGGGTCCCGCTATTGCCGGCAGACGAAGCGGGATCCCGGCTCAAGGCCGGGATGACGGGTGTGGATATCGGATGGTGCCAGATCGTGAGGAGCGGGGTTTCCGGGGCGACTACGCCGCGTAAGGGCTGGACGCCGCGGCTTTGCGAAGCTTACACCGGTGTATTCGTTTCTTGCCGAAGGCTCGCCATGCTCCGTTCCGTCGCCGTCGCCACATTGCTCCTGTCCACCGCCGCGCCAGCCCTTGCACAGGTGCCCGCCGGCAATTCGGCGCCGCAGCCGGTGCCCTTCGTCGACACCATCCCGGACGCGCAGGACACGCCCTATCCCGGCACGATCCTGCTCAACGTCGATGCGACCAACACCGAACAGGGCATCTTCCGCGTGAAGGAGACGATCCCTGTCGCCAAGGCGGGGCCGATGGCGCTGCTGTTCCCCAAGTGGCTGCCCGGCGCGCATAGCCCGCGCGGCGAGATCGAGAAGCTCGCCGGCCTCGTCATCAAGGCGAACGGCCGCGTCATTCCGTGGACGCGCGACATGGTCGACGTCTTCGCCTTCCACATCGACGTGCCGCAGGGCGCGCGCAATCTGGATGTCGAGTTCCAGTTCATCTCGGCGACCAAGGGCGATCAGGGCCGCATCGTCGCGACGCCCAACATGATCAGCCTGCAGCCCAATTCGGTCAGCCTGTATCCGGCGGGCTATTTCACCCGCCAGATCCCGATCCAGATGACGGTGAAGTTCCCGACCGGCTGGACCGCGGCAGGCGCGGTGCCGGCCAAGGCGAACGGCTCGACCTACGTTTATGACAAGACGAATTACGAGATCCTCGTCGATTCGCCGCTGCTCGCCGGCCGCTATGGCAAGACGTGGCCGCTGTCGGAGCGCGTGAACCTCAACGTCTTCGCCGACGATCCCAAGGAACTCGCGGCGACGCCGGAGCAGATCGACGCGCACAAGCGGCTGGTCGAGCAGGCCGAAAAGACGTTCGGCGCGCATCATTACGACCATTACGAATTCCTGCTGTCGATCAGCGACCAGCTTGGCGGCATCGGGCTGGAGCATCATCGCTCGTCGGAGAACGGCGTGACGCCGGGCTATTTCACCGAATGGAATGCCAGCCCCGGCCGCCGCAACCTGCTTCCCCACGAATTCACCCACAGCTGGGACGGCAAGTTCCGTCGCGGCGCGGAACTGTGGACTCCCGATTACCGTACGCCGATGCGCGACAAGTCGCTGTGGGTCTATGAAGGGCAGACGCAATTCTGGGGCTACGTGCTGCAGGCGCGTTCGGGCCTGGTCAGCAAGCAGGACACGCTGGACGCCTATGCGGGCATCGCCGGCAGCTATGATCTCGCCCCCGCCCGCCAGTGGCGCGACCTGATCGACACCACCAACGATCCCGTCATCTCGGCGCGCCGGCCCAAGGGCTGGACCAGCTGGCAGCGTAGCGAGGATTATTACAACGAAGGCCTGATGGTCTGGATGGAAGTCGATGCGATGCTCCGCCAGAAGTCGGGCGGCACCAAGTCGATCGACGATTTCGCCAAGGCCTTCTTCGGCATCCGCAACGGCGACTGGGGCGAAGTCACCTATACGTTCGATGACGTCGCCAACACGCTGAACGCGATCGTCCCCTATGACTGGGCAAGCTTCCTCACCAAGCGCCTGACCGAGACGGGCCAGCCCGCGCCGGTCAACGGCTTCGCGATGAACGGCTACAAGCTCGTCTACACTGCCGAACCGACGAAATACTTCACCAATGCCGAAAAGAGCGGCGGCGTGAACGTCACTTATTCGATCGGCCTGTCGGTGGCGAAGGATGGCGAGGCGACCGCGGTGATCTGGGACAGCCCGGCGTTCAAGGCGGGCCTCGACGTCGGCACCGTCATTCAGGCGGTCAACGGCACGGCGTATAGCGGCGATGTGCTGAAGGCGGCGATCGTCACCGCACAGACCTCGAAGGAGCCGATCAAGCTGCTGGTGAAGAGCGGGCCGCGCTATCGCGAAGTCGCCATCGACTATCACGGCGGTCCCCGCTATCCGCGCCTGCAGAAGACTGGCACCGGCGAAACCGGACTCGACAAGCTTCTGATGCCGCGCTGAGGGGCAGCGGGCATAGGATTATCAAGGGACTTTCATGCGTATCGATCTGATTCCGGTCGGCAAGAGCCCGCCCGACGACCTCAACGTCATCATCGAGGTGCCGACCGGCGGCGAGCCGGTCAAATATGAGTTCGACAAGGCGAGCGGCGCGCTGTTCGTCGATCGTATTCTACACACGCCGATGCGCTATCCGGCGAACTACGGCTTCGTGCCGCACACGCTGTCGCCGGACGGCGATCCGCTCGACGCGCTCGTCATCGCGCGCTCGCCGTTCATCCCGGGCAGCGTCGTGCGCGCGCGTCCGATCGCGGTGCTGAACCTGGAAGACGAAGCCGGCGGCGACGAAAAGCTCGTCTGCGTGCCGGTCGACGCGGTGTTCCCGTATTATTCGAACGTCGACGGCCGCGCCGACGTGCCGGAGATCGTGTTCGAACAGATCGAACACTTCTTCACGCACTATAAGGACCTCGAAAAGAAGAAGTGGGTCCGCATCGGCGTCTGGGGCGACCGCGACGAAGCGCGCCGCATCACGCTGGAAGCGATCGAGCGCTACGACGCCGCCAAGGCGAAGGGCGAAGAGCCGCACGACCACGACGTGCCCGGCCGCGAGGGCTGATGCAGCCGAGCCTCCCCCGCACGCGCGGGGGAGGCTCGACCGGCTCGCCTGCACTGAAGCGTCGCCCCAGCGAAGGCTGGGGCCTCCGGCGGCTCCTGTCCCATGCGCCACCAGGAGATCCCAGCCTTCGCTGGGATGACGTGGGGCGGATCGTATCAGCCGCCCGCCATCCGCCTGAGCGCCTCACCCTCGACGCGCTGCACCGTCCACTCCTCCAGCCCGACCGCGCCCATCCGGCGGTAGACCGCGATCGCATCCGCGTTCCAGTCGAGCACCGCCCATTCGAAACGCGCGCAATTCCGCTCCACCGCGATTGCGGCCAGATGGCGCAGCAAGGCGCCGCCCACGCCCTTCCCGCGCGCCGCCGGCGTCACATACAGGTCTTCGAGATACAGGCCGCGCCGCCCCTTCCACGTCGAGAAATTGTGGAAGAACAGCGCGAAGCCGACCGGCTCCCCCGCCTCTTCGGCGATTACCGCTTCCGCCGCCGGGTGCGGCCCGAACAGCGCCTCGCCCAGCATCGCTTCCGTCGCCTCGACCGCATCGGGCTCGCGCTCGAACGCGGCCAGCTCACGGACGAAGCGCAGGATCGTCGCGATATCGTCGGGCGTCGCGGGGCGTATGGGGATATCGGTCATAACGACGCTTCCGTTTGCGGGGCGGGAATCGGGCGGCGCACCGCGACCAGGCACCCGGCGATGATCAGCAAGGCGCCCGCGATCGTCCACGGCGACACGCGCTCGGCGAAGACCAGCCAGCCGAACAAGGCGGACCAGACGAAGGCGGTATATTCGACGGGCGCCAGCACCTGCGCCTCGGCACGGGCGTAGGCCCAGGCGAGCGCGACCGCCGACACCGACCCCAGCGCCGCCGACGCGACGATCGCGGGCAGTTGCTCGATGCGCGGCACCCCCGCGAACCACGGCGCGCCGATCAGCAGCAGTCCGCCCAGCACGATGCTGGTGAACAGCGCCACCTCCAGCGGATCGGCCGCCTGCGCCTGCCGCCGCAGCAGGATCAGGCTGCCCGCATACAGGATCGACGCGATCAGGATCGCGACGCTGCCCAGCACCATGTCCTCCGACGCACGCGCCTGCACCTGACCCGCGGCGATCGCGAACACGCCGAGGCTCGCGACCAGCGACCCTCCGATCGCGCTGCGGTGGATCCGCTCGCCGAGCGTCAGAGCGGCCAGGAACAGCGCGATCAGCGGCGCGAGGAAGGTCAGCGCCACCCCCTGCGCCATCGGCACGCGGACAAGGCCCCAGAAGAACAGCAGCACCGACGCGCCACCCACGCTGCCGCGCGCCAGATGCAACCGCAGCGCCGCCCATGCCGGCCACCGCCCGCCCCGCGCGATGAAGATCGGTGCCAGCAACACCACACCCGCCACGGATCGCCAGAGTACGGCAAAATAGGCGCCACTCTGGATCGAGAGCCCCTTCATGATCGCATCCATACCCGCGTAAACGGCAATCCCACCCGCGGCGACGCCGAAGGCGGTGGCTGGGGATATGGTGCGACTCATCGGATCAGGCGGACATCGATGCCAAGTGCCGGATCAAGATCGAGCTTCATCCAGTCCTGATCCCCGGTCAGGATGGGCATACCGCTGAAAATGCCTTGCATCAGGCACGCCCGGTCGCCGAAACCTAATCCCAATGGCTTGGTCAGCGGTCGCAGTAATGCGGACTGGCGTGCGTGCGCGTCGCGGAAGGCACGGGTACGGAAGCCATAGCTGTCGAGCGTGCGTTGGACGACATCGACGTCAGCTCCATGTTCGACCGCTTTGGTCAAAACCTCGCAGACATTAGTGATCGACACCTCGGCACCACGCAGGTGCGGGGCCACCGCCTCGGCACCCTTCTCGGCGAGCAGAACCGCCAGCAGGGCCGACGTATCGAGAACGTACATCAGTCGCGCGCGGCCTCGGCACGGCGATCGGCGATAAATTCGTCGACGGTAAAAGGGCGTTTGATCGTCGCCCGGAACGCCTGTTGCCCCGCCGCGATTACGTCGGCATCCGACGCCAGCACGATCTGCGAGCCGTGCTGGTCGATCCGCAGATGATCGCCAGGGTGGAGACCCAGGGCCCGCGCCACGGCGGCCGGCAAGACCACTTCACCGCTGTCCGCGACACGCGCATGATAGGTCATTGCTTATCCTCCGATGGCGCGCATAACACGTGGCCTATTCTGCCGCCACGACCTGCCGCTCCGCCGTCGTCGCCTCGATTTGCGCCGCCTTGGCTTCGACCAGGCGGACGATGTGGTCGATCATGCCCTCGTCTTGAACATGGTGGTCGGTCACGCCGGACAGATAGACCATGTGCTTGCCATTGCCGCCGCCGGTGATGCCGATGTCGGTTTCGCGCGCTTCGCCCGGGCCGTTGACGACGCAGCCGAGCACCGACAGGCTCATCGGCGTGCGAATATGCTGGAGCCGTTCCTCGAGCGCCTGCACGGTGCGGATCACGTCGAAACCCTGCCGCGCGCACGACGGGCACGACACGACGCGCACGCCGCGGTTGCGGATGCCGAGCGCCTTCAAAATCTCGAAGCCGACGCGCACCTCGTCCTCCGGCTCAGCCGACAGCGAGACGCGGATCGTGTCGCCGATACCATACCAGAGCAGGCTGCCGATCCCGATCGCGGACTTCACAGTGCCGCCGACGAAGCCACCCGCTTCGGTGATGCCGAGGTGCAGCGGGCAATCCACCGCTTCAGCGAGTTGCTGGTACGCCGCAACCGCCAGGAACAGGTCCGACGCCTTCACCGCGACCTTATATTCGTGGAAATCGTGGTCCTGCAGCAGCTTGATGTGATCGAGTGCGCTTTCCACCAGCGCGTCGGGGCACGGCTCGCCGTATTTTTCGAGCAGGTCCTTTTCCAGCGACCCACCATTGACGCCGATACGGATTGCGCAACCATTGGCCTTGGCAGCGCGGACCACCTCGGCAACGCGTTCGGACGATCCGATATTGCCCGGATTGATGCGCAGGCACGCCGCCCCCGCATCCGCAGCCTCCAGCGCGCGCTTATAGTGAAAGTGAATGTCGGCGACGATCGGTACGCGGCTGCCGCGGACGATCTGCTTCAACGCCGCGGTCGATTCGACGTCGGGGCAGGAAACGCGGACGATATCGACGCCCGCATCCTCGCAGCGGCGGATCTGGTCGATCGTCGCGCGGATATCGGGGGTGGGCGTGTTGGTCATCGTCTGCACGGTGACGGGCGCATCGCCGCCGACGGGAACGGTGCCGACCATGATCTGGCGGCTCTGACGGCGGACGATGTCGCGCCACGGACGTAAGGACATGGCGCCTATATACAGCAGCCGGGTTGCGGTTCAAAGACGCTGGTGTAGGGCAGCGACGGTTCCATGACGCCCCCCATCCCCCAACACCGGCCGATCCCCCGCCATTACGGCCTCGACTGGCTGCGCGTCGCCGCCTTTGCGATCCTGATCGTCTATCACGTCGGCATGGTGTTCGTGCCCTGGGGCTTCCATGCCAAGAGCGCGCACGGCGCCGACTGGGTGGTATTGCCCATGCTCGCGGTGAACGCTTGGCGGCTAAGCCTGCTGTTCGTCGTGTCGGGCTATGCCAGCCGCGCACTGCTGACCCGCGCCAGCGGGCCTGGCGGCTTCCTGCGCCAGCGGACGCTGCGCCTGCTGGTGCCGCTGGCGTTCGGCGTCGCGGTGATCGTACCGCCGCAAAGCTGGGTCGAACTCGTCACGCAGCACGGCTATCGCGCTAGCTTCGCGACCTTCTGGACCCACGACTATTTCCGTTTCGGCAAGCTCGGTGGGATCGGCCTGCCCGCGCTCAACCATCTGTGGTTCGTCGCCTATCTGTGGCTGTACACAGTGGTGCTGGCTGCCGGCGTCGCACTGATCCGCACCCGGGCGCCGCAGCGGGCATTCGACCGGCTCTTCGCCGGGCCGCTGCTGATGGTTATCCCGACCGCGTGGCTGGTGTGCATCCACGGCTGGTGGTTCCCCATGGGATATGAAACGCACGATCCGCTCCACGACCTGATGGCGCATTTGAGCTACCTGCCCGCCTTCCTGTTCGGCTTCGCGCTGGCGGGATCGGCGCCGGTGCTGGCGGCGTGCGTGCGCTGGCGCTGGACGGGGCTGGCGATGGCGGTCCTGGGCTATGGCTTCATCCTGGCGGTGGAGCTGGTCGGCGGCGACGCGCCGCGCTGGCTGTATCCCACCTACGGGGCCGCGCATGCGCTGCAGCAATGGGGCGCGACGCTCGCACTGATCGGCATGGCGGAACGGCACTGGAATCGCGACGCACCGGCGCGCCGCACGCTGACCGAGGCGGTTTTCCCCTTCTACCTCGTCCATCAGACGATCATCGTCCTCGTCGCCTATTGGTTGATCCCCGCGCGGCTGGCCGGCGGTGCCGAATTCGCGGTGCTGATCGCCGCAACGATCGCCGGCTGCTGGGCCTTTTACGCGATCGGCCGCCGCATCGCGATCCTGCGCCCGCTGATCGGGCTGCGTTCCCTGTCGTCACAGAAGGTAGTATCATGAGCTGGTCCCTTGTCCTGCACGGCGGCGCCGGATCGATCGAGCGGCACCGCCTGACGCCCGAACAGGACTCGGGTGCTCGCGCCGGCCTGTCGCGTGCGCTCGATGCCGGCGCGGCGATCCTGTCGGGCGGCGGCAGCGCGCTCGATGCGGTGGAAGCCGCCGTCCAGGTGCTGGAGGACGATCCGCACTTCAACGCCGGCCGCGGCGCCGCCTTCACCCGTGACGGCGGCATCGAGCTGGATGCGGCGATCATGGACGGCGCCACGCGGGCGGCCGGCGCCGTCGCGGGGATCACGCAGACGCGTTCCCCCGTCGCGCTCGCACGCCGGGTAATGGCGGCGAGCCCCCACGTCCTGTTGAGCGGCGTCGGCGCCGAGCAATTCGCTCGCGACCAGGACCTGGCGGTCGCACCCGAAGGTTGGTTCGAGACGCCCGAACGCCGCCGCCAACTCGACGAGATGCTGTCGCGCAACGCCGACGCCTTCGACATCGACATGAAATACGGCACCGTCGGCGCGGTGGCGCGCGACTCGACGGACCATGTCGCCGCCGCCACCTCGACCGGCGGCGTCACCGGCAAGCGCTGGGGCCGGATCGGCGATTCGCCTCTCATCGGCGCTGGCACCTTCGCCGACGATCGCGCCTGCGCGGTATCGTGCACGGGTTCGGGCGAATTCTTCATCCGCGTCGGCGTGGGGCATGAGATTGCGGCACGCATCCGCCTTGCCGGTGACACGCCGCAAGCGGCCGCGGACGCCGTGATGGCGGAGGTAAGCGCGCTCGGCGGCACCGGCGGCGTCATCGTCGCGACGCCTGCGGGCGATGCGGTGTGGAGCCTCACCACCCCCGGCATGTATCGCGCCCGCGCCACCGCAGCTGGTTTGCGCGAGGTCGCGATCTACGGCGACGAGTGATCGTCACGATCCGGCCATGATCGGCGCCGAGCATGGTGTCATGATCCGCCGCCTCGCCTTGCTCGCCGCAGCACTGCTCGCCACCGCCGAAGCCAAGCCGCCCACGACGCTGGCGCCCTATATGACCGGCGGGACGTTCCAGCCAGGCGACTATGGCTGGCTGCGCGGTGCCTTTGATGACGCGACGCGTGCACAGAAGGCCGAATGGCACGTGCTGGACGCTTGGCTGAAGCAGTGCCGGCAGGAGAGTAGCGCACAGACCCGCGCCGAATTGATCGCGCTCGGCATCACCGATCCGAAGATCCGCCCGGCTGCTTATGGCGAAACCCCCTGCGGCCCGGTCGGCCGGGCCTTTCCACAAGGCGACATGGGCAATGATTGGTCGCTGTTCCAGACGAAGCTGGCGAGCGCCCGGCGCGTCGCCGACACGCTCGTCTGGTCGGCCGCGCTGGCGCAGGCGGTCGGTGACGAGGCGGGCGACATCCTGACTGCGGAGCTGATCGCCCGGCCGATCACCGATCAGGTCCTGCGCACGTCGCTGGCGTGGAATCAGGGCCCGACGAAGGGCGCACCGCCGCTTGATCCGATGGAGGCGGGAATCGTCCGCGGACTTACCTGGTCGGCGATCGCCGCACGCGATCACGCCAATACCGCGTGGATGAAGACGGTGGTCGCCAAACACGGCTGGCCGACGATCGCCACGGTCGGAGCGCAGGCATCGTCAAGCGCCTGGCTGCTGGTCCAGCATGCCGACGACGATCCCGTCTTCCAGCTGAAAATGCTGCGGCTGATGGAGCCGCTCGCCGCCAGGGGCGACGTTTCGCCGAAAAATTATGCGCTGCTCTACGACCGGGTGATGCTGCAGATGGTGGGCACGCAGCGCTACGGGACGCAGATGAGCTGCGCGACGGGCAGCTGGCAGCCCTTCCCCTTAGAGGATGCCGCGAAGGTCGAAGGCTATCGCCGCGCCGCCGGCCTCAACACAATGGCGCAGAACGCCGCGCGCATTCTGCAGGAAAACGGCCCCTGCCCGCCGATGCCCACAGCCCACTGACGCAAAGCCGCTTCTGCCCGTCACATTCCGACGCTAATACCAAGTCCATGAAACTCGTCCGCTTTGCCCTTGCCGCGCTGCCCGCGCTCATCTTCGCCGCGCCTGCCCAGGCCTATTGGGAGTTCGGGCATGAGACGGTCGCGAAGATCGCCTACGCCAACGTCACGCCGCAGACGCGCCGCGCGATCGACCGGCTGCTGGCCGAAACGCCCAAGCTGGATACCCCGGAGTGCCCCGCGACGACGATCGAGGGCGCGAGCACTTGGGCGGATTGCGTCAAGCCGCTGAAAGGACCCGACGGCAAATCGCGCTTCGGCTATGCCTACACCTGGCACTTTCAGGACGTGAACATCTGCCAGCCCTTCACGCTGGAAGAGGCGTGCAAGGACGGCAATTGCGTGTCCGCGCAGATCACCCGCGACGTCGCGATCCTGAAGAACAAGCGCCTGCCGGCGAAGGAGCGCGCCCAGGCGCTCGTCTTCCTGATCCACTTCGTCGGTGACCTGCACCAACCGCTGCACGCGGGCGAGAAGAACGACAAGGGCGGCAATGACGTCGCCGCCGCTTATGGCAGCTACAGCCCCAAGCGGTTCAACCTGCATTCGATCTGGGACGGCACGCTCGCCGAACGCGCGATCACGACCGGGCCGAACCTCGTGCGTCGCTACCCCGCCGCCGAAAAGCGTCGGATCGCCGCGGGCAATGTCGTCGACTGGAGCCGCGAATCGTATCAGGTCGCGCATGACGTCGTTTATGCGAGCGCACTGAAGGGCGATCCGTGTGCGCCCTCCCCCGCCAAGGTGACGCTGGACGAGGCGACGATCGAACGGATCGTGCCGGTCGCGCGGCTCGAGGTGGAGCGCGGCGGACTGCGGCTGGCGAAGCTGCTGGATCAGGCGCTGGGCTGATCCAGCGCATCGTCGTCATTCCCGCGGAGGCGGGAATCCATACCCTCTGACGTCGCGGCTCAAGCAAGACCTGCGAGTGTGGATTCCCGCCTCCGCGGGAAGGACGGCGAGGGCGGGGCGCTTATCGCCAGCCTCGCCACGTCCAGCCGCCGCGCGTCTTCGCGTGCGCAATCCAGACCATCGCGATCGTCGCTGGAATCACACGAACGCCGCTGCGTGCGGCCACAGGCGTGACACGCCGATCACCACCGCCAGATAGGCCACCAGCACCGCCCAGCCCTGCCACGCGATCGGCAGGCCCGCGCCATAACCGAACCGCTTCGGCGCGAACCACGCGTCGTCATCCTCGTTACGCATCATCGTCCTCCTGCTGCTTGGGCGGGCGGCCGCGTTTCGCCGCGACCGGCGCGTCAAGCTTCACCCCCCGTCGGGCGAGCGCCTCGCGCAGTAGGCATTCAACCTGCGCATTCACGCTGCGCAGGTCGCCCGCCGCGCTCCGCTCGATCGCCGCATACAGTGCGGGATCGACGCGAAGGGGAAACGCCTTTTTGGGGGGAGAAGCCATCGATCGGTACGCTTACTGGTAGAGCGAGCCCGCGTTGACGACGGGCTGCGTGTCGCGCTCGCCGCACAGCACGACCATCAGATTGGACACCATCGCCGCGCGACGCTCGTCGTCCAATTCGACGACGTTCTTCGCCGACAATTGGTCGAGCGCCAGCTCGACCATGCCGACCGCACCTTCGACCAGTGTCGTGCGCGCTGCGACCACGGCCTGCGCCTGCTGCCGGCGCAGCATCGCGCCCGCGATCTCCTGCGCATAGGCGAGGTGCGTAAAGCCGCATTCGTCGACGGTGATCCCCGCCACCGCCAGCCGTGCGATCAGTTCGGCGCGTAATTCCGCCCCCACCTGATCGTGATTGCCGCGCAGCGTGATCTCCTGATGTTCGTAATCGTCGTAGGGGTAGCGCGAGCCGATCGTGCGCACCGCCGCCTCGATCTGGACATTCACGAACGCCTTGTAATCATCGACGTCGAACAGCGCCTGCGCCGTGTCGGTGACGCGCCAGACGACCTGCGCCGCCATCTCGATCGGGTTGCCGCGCAGGTCGTTCACCTTGATCCGGTCCGAAATGACGTTGTTGGCGCGGACCGACACCTTGCGCCGCATCAGCCACGGCAGCACCCAGCGCAGGCCCTCCGTGCGATCGGTGCCCGCATAGCTGCCGAACAGCGTGATCGCGCCCGCCTGATTGGGCTGCAACATGTAGAAGCCCGCCGCGATGAACACGACGCCCAGCACGCACAGGAGCGGTACGATCGACACGATCGGCGGCAGCGCTTCAGACGCGAGTTCGGCGATGAAGATGATCGCGGCCACGGCCAGCGCCGCGGCCAGCGCCAGCATCGTATACCCGCTCGCCGTGGCGGCACGCCGTTCCTGCGACCGCGTGAGACTACCCTGTTGCACCACCCCGTCCTCCGATTAATGTGATATCACATTTATATCGGATTTCAGGGGATGCAAGGGGATTCGCTGGCCATCCCCTCGTCACCCCGGCCGAAGTGCCGGGGTCCCGCTTCTTCGGTACGGCAGGAGGAAGAAGCGGGACCTCGGGTCAAGCCCAGGGTAACGGGAGAGATCGGATCGTGTTGGCCGATCAAGCCTGGGAGGCAGACGCCGCCCCTCCGGTGCGTCAGTTCAGGACGACCGTCACAGCACGGCGGTTCTGCGCCCAGGCCGCCTCGTCCGACCCCAGCGCCACCGGGCGTTCCTTGCCATAGCTGATCGTGGTCAGGCGCGACGGGTCGATGCCCTTGGCGACCAGATAGTTCTTGGCCGCATTGGCGCGGCGATCGCCCAGCGCCAGATTGTATTCGCGCGTGCCACGTTCGTCGCAATGACCCTCGATCGTCGCGCGGACATTGGGATAGCGCTGCAGCCACGCCGCCTGCGTGTCGAGGATCGCACGCGCGTCGGCGTCGATATCGCTCTGGTCGGTGCCGAACAGCACCGTGTTCGACGTCACCGAGCGACGGAAGTCCGCATCGGAGCCGGGCACGATCGCGCCATCGACCGGTCCGGTGTTGGCGGGCGGCGCGGTGTTGAGGCCGGCAGTGTTGTCGACCGGGGGCGGCGGCAGCTGCTTGGGCTTGTGCGCACAGGCGGCGAGCGACGCCAGCGCCGCGCCGGACAACAGGATGTTGGTCAATTTGGTCATCGTCGTGACTCCGTTGGTGATCGTTTCGCCCCCGAAACACCCCTGCCAAAAACGCGTCAGGGCCGCAAAGGTCCCCAGGCCGGATCCGAGCCGTCGAGCGGCGTGGGAATCTTGCGCTCCACCTGTCCGGTGAGGTCGACCATCCACAGATCGGCTTTGCCCGAGCTGCCTGGCGTCGAGCGGTAGAAGGTGATGACGCGGCCATTGGGCGACCAGCTGGGACCTTCGTCCTGCCACCCATCGGTCAGGATCTTCTCGCCGCTGCCGCTGGGCGACATGATGCCGATGCGGAAATTGCCGCCAAGCTTGGTGAAGGCGATCAGATCGCCGCGCGGGCTCCACACCGGCGTCGCATAGCGCCCGCCGCCGAAGCTGATCCGCTGCTGGCCGGAGCCATCCGCGTTCATGACATAGATCTGCTGGCCGCCCGACCGGTCGCTCTCGAACACGATACGCGATCCGTCGGGCGAATAGCTGCCGCCGGTGTCGATGCCCGGCGACGTCGTCAGCCGCTGCGGCGTGCCGCCCTGGGACGAGACGCGATAGATGTCGGTATTCCCGTTCTGCGCCATCGAGAACAGGATCCAGCGGCCGTCAGGCGAAAAGCGCGGCGCGAAGGTGAGGCTGACGTTCTGCACCACCCGGCGCGGGCGGCCCGAACCGAGGTCGTAGACATAGATCGCCGGCTTGTCGTTCTCATAGCTCATGAAGACGATCGACTGCTGGTTCGGCGCGAAGCGCGGCGTCAGCACGATCGACTGGCCGTTGGTCAGGAAGCGGTGGTTGGCGCCGTCTTGATCCATGATCGCGAGGCGCTTGATACGCTTCGCCTTGGGGCCGGTTTCGCTGACATAGACGACGCGACTGTCGAAATAGGGGCCTTCGCCGGTCAGACGCGCATAGACCATGTCGGCGCATTTGTGCCCGGCGCGCCGCCAGTCGGCGGGCGCGACGACGAAGCCGGTGCGCTTCAGCTCGATCTTCGAAAAGACGTCGTACAGATAGCAGCCGATCGTCAGGTTGCCGTCGCCATTGGCACGCACGAAGCCCTGCACCAGCGCCTGCGCGCCCGTGCCGCCCCAGTAATCGAAGGCAGGCGCGTTCACTTCCTGAAAGCCGACCGGGCGCAACTGATTCGAGCCGAGCGGCGTGAAAAGGCCGGAATTGCGGAGGTCGTTGGCGATGATGTCCGCCATCTGCCGGCCGAGCGCATCGGTGCGACCCGCGGGCGTATCGACCACCTCGGCAGTCGGCATCGCGGGGATGGCGATCGGCATCGGCGCCGAGACGCCGCCCGTCACCGACACTTCCAGCGGTGCGGGCGTCTGCCCGGCGGGCGCGGCCTGATCCTGCGGTGCCGGCGCCGCGGCGGCGGACTGCGCCGGGGCGGGCGCCTGCTGCGCGAGGGCAGGCAGGGCTAGCGCAGGCAGGGCAACGGTGACGCTCAGCGCGACCAGCAACGACCGGATCATGACCATCCTCTCAAACGCGTGTTACACGATACGGCGATCCCATACGCCTCGTCACCCCGGACTTGATCCGGGATCCACCGGGCTACACGGGCAAGGGTGGAACGGCTTGCCATTCCCCAAGCCGCTAAGTGGACCCCGGACCAAGTCCGGGGTGACGGAGTGGGTGGGGCCAGCGCCGTCACTGCAATTTCCAGTTGAAGCGGATCGCGTTCCATCCGCCCGACGGTGTGGAATAATATTCCGGCGGCAGCTTGAGCGGCGAACAGCCCTTGAACGCGGCGATTCCCAGATCGACCACGCGCTGCTTGTAGCGCTCGTTCTCGTCGGTGATGCCCGACTGGCGCACCATCTTCGGCGTCGCCGCGAGCGAGCCATCTTCGTTGAGGCGCAGGTCGAGCACCGTCAGGATCTCATTCGCCCCCGGCCCCGGATTGACCTGTCGCATCGCGCACGGCCGGATCTGGCGTTCGATCGCGTCGATGATCCCGGCAAGCGCCCGCGCGTCGATCTTGGCGGCGCGCGGGGCGGTGGAGGTGCTGGTCGATTTCTCGCTGGTCAGCCCGGCGAGGAAGTTGTCGCCCAGGCGCGAGCCGCGCGGACGCGCCGCCTTGGCGGTTTCGCTGCTACCGGTGCCCTTCGCCGCAGACGATTTGGCCGCGCTCGCCGACTTGCCCGTCCCGGCCTTTGCCGGTTCGGCGGCGGGTTTCGCCGCGGCCTTGGCGGGCGCGGGCTTCGCGGCAGGCTTGGGCGCTGCCTCGGCGACGGGCCGGGGCTTGGGCGCGGCCTTCACCGGCGCGGGTTTCGGTTTGGGCTGCGGCTTGGGTTCGGGCTTTGCCGGCTTCGGCTCCGCCTTGGGCGCAGGCTTGGGCTGCGGCGGCGCCGGCTTGGGTTCGGGGGGCGCGGGTTCGGGTTCGGCGGCGGGTTCGGGCTCGGCAGGCGCGGCGGCATCCTCCGGCTCGCCAGCATCGGGCGCGACCGATTGCGCGGGCGGCGTCACCGATTGCGGCGCGGTCGCTTCCAGCCCAACATCCTTGACGAGGCTGACCTCCATCGGCGTCTGCTGCAATTTCTCCGGATTGGGCGTGGCGAGAAAGCCGATCGACAGCAGGCCGAAGAGCACGATGTGCCCCGCAACCGCGATCCCCAGTCCGACCTTCTCGACGCGATCCATTATTTCTGCTCGCCGCCTTCCACCGTCAGCAGCGACACGCGGTTGAGTCCGGCGCGATTCAGCTCGCCCATCACGCGCATCACCTGCCCGTAATCGAGCGCGCGATCAGCGCGCAGAAACACCTGCGGCGGCTGGCCGCCCGCCTGCACCGCGGCGATCTGCTCCAGCCGCTGCGGTAGCGCGGCGGCGCTCACTTCCTCGTCATCGATATACAGCTTACCCTGTGCATCGAGCGACAGCTGCACCGGCTTCTGGTCCTGATCCAGCGCCTTCGCCCGACTGTCGGGCAGGTTCACCGGCACGCCCGCGGTCAGCAGCGGCGCCGTCACCATGAAGATGATGAGCAGCACCAGCATCACGTCGACCAGCGGCGTGACGTTGATGTCCGCCATCGGCGCCCGCCGGCCGCGACCGCGCTGCGAGGGGAGGTTCATCGCCATCAGCGCGCGCTCACCGCGACCCGTCCAGCTGGCGCGACAGCGTGGTGTGGAAGCCATCGGCGAAGCGGTTAAGCGCCGCCTCGATCCGATTCACGCCGTGGCTGAAGCGATTGTAGGCGATTACCGCGGGAATCGCCGCGAACAGGCCGATCGCAGTCGCGAACAGCGCCTCGGCAATGCCCGGCGCGACCACCGCCAGCGACGAATTTTGCGCCTGGGCGATGCCGGTGAAGCTGCGCATGATCCCCCACACCGTACCGAACAGCCCGACGAAGGGCGCGACCGATCCGATCGTCGCGAGGATATTCAGCCGATCGCCGATCCGGTCGATCTCGCCCGCCGCGGCCGCGCCCATCGCGGTGGCGAGGCGTTCACGCGTGCCGTTCTTGTCGATCGTGCCGCCCGCGGTCGAGCGGCGCCATTCCTTCACGCCCGCGACGAACACGCGCGCGGACGGCAGATCCTTGTCGCTTTCCGCCTTGTAGAAGGCGTCGATATCCTCCGCCTTCCAGAAGTCGCGTTCGAAGGCGCCCATGCCCTTGCGGATCCGGCCCAGCCGCCGCCAGAAGGCGATGATCAGCGCCCAGGTCCAGATGCTGGCGCCAAGCAGGCCGAGCATCACGACCTTCACGACGATATCCGCCTGTAGGAACAGTGCGACGGGCGACAGCGTCGCCGCATCCATGTTAAACACCGGATTCATGAATTGGTCCCCTGCCAGATCAGGCGTTGGTAGATGGCGAGCCAGTCGGCCGGTTGACGCTTCGGCCGTCCCGATGGCGCGACGAGCGCCGCCGTGACATCGGCCTCGGTCAGCACAAGCGAACCGCGCCTGACTGTTTGATGAATGACCACGCTCGCCGGGCTGGCGCGGATCACGCGACTGGCGACGATCAACGCGTCGTCGAGCCTGGCTGGCGCGCGATAGCGGATGGCGAGGTCGACGATCGCATAGGCGCCCTCGCCCGCTTCGTGATGGCCACGCTGGTCGATCCCGGCGACGCGCAGCATGTCGGAGCGGGCGCGCTCCATATAGCGCAGGTAATTGGCGTGGTAGACGACGCCCGACAGATCGGTGTCTTCGAAATAGACGCGCAGCGGGAACAGGTGCTCGCGCCCCTCGAACCGTCCGCCCGCGGGCTGGTCGATGCATCCCTCGTCCATTGCGAGGGGGCGTTAACCCAACCCGGCCCTAGGGGAAACCCTTAGCCGCGCTTGCGCACCGCCTTATTGCGTGACGGTGCCGGCATCGGCGAAGGCGCTGGGGTCCAGTTTGAGGCGCGGATGCGCCGCCGGCGTCGCGGCCGGCACCGCCTGCACGACCAGCGGGCGCGGGGTGAACGGCGTCACGCTCGCCATCCGCGTCGCCGCGGCCTGCTGCGCGCGCCATGCATCATAGGCCGCGTAAAAATCGGTGAACGGCTTTTCCAGCACGGCGAGCCGGCCGGCTGCGAAGGCGGGCAGGTCCGCAGGCGCAACGCTCTGCACGTCGGTCAGCGTCGCGGCGGCGGCGTTGCAGAAGGCGTCATGCGCCGGCACCTGGCTGAAGAAATTATAGAGCCGCGTCATCGCGTCGTCATAGCGATCCTGCCAGTCGCCGCCGCCTGCCTTGAATTCACTCGCGAGCCGCGTCTGCGCAGAGGCGAGCATCGCTTTCTGCGCGGCGAGCAGCGCATTGTAATCCGCGACGACCTGCACCGATTCGGGGCCACGGCAGGCGAGCGCCGCGACATTGAGCGCGGCACGCAGGTGCCAGACCGCTCCGTCGGCGCTGAGGTTGCGATTGGGAGTCGCATAGCGGCCATCGGCCATCAATGCGGGGATCGGCATGCCGACATAGGCGCCCTTCGGCATCGTCAGCGGTGCGGGGGCGGGCTTGGGCAGCGTCGCCACCACGGGCGGCGGCTGCACCCGGCGCGTCGCACAGCCGGCGAGCAGCGCCAGCACGGTCATGGAAATGGCAATCGAACGGCGCATCGTCCCGGCGTCCCTTTCGCCCCCCGGCATGTGAGGACGACTCTGCGGTCGGATGGTTAATGAAGCGTTACCGGTGCGGTGAGCCGTGCCTTCCGCGGTGGGACGGGAGGCGTCGGAGAAACATCACGTCTGATGAACCGACCGCCGTCATTGCGAGCGCAGCGAGGCAATCCAGAGCCGGATCATGACGCCCTGGATTGCTTCGCTACGCTCGCAATGACGGATCGACCGGAGGTAACGCTGCTATTGCAGCGCGCCGAAGCACGCGCCCTCCCTGCAACGAAGGGGGGTCTTACGCCGCCCTTTTGTCCAGCGCCGTGGCCGCTTCCGCCATCAGGTTGGCGATGATGTCCGCGATCGGCTCTTCCTTGGTCACCATGCCGACCGACTGGCCGGCCATCACGCTGCCATGCTCGACGTCGCCGTCGATCACCGCGCGGCGCAGCGCACCGGCCCAATAATGTTCGATCTGCAACTGCGCCTCGGTCATGGCGACGCTGCCTTCGTCCAGGCTCTGCGCCACTTCGCGCTGCTTGGCGGTGAACAATTCGCCGCCAGCGTTCTTCAGCGCGCGCACCGGGATCACCGGCAGGCGCGGGTCGATCTGCACGCTCGCCACCGCGTCGCGGGCGCTGGCGCGGATGAACGCCTTCTTGAAATTGGGGTGCGCGATCGATTCGGTCGCGCAGACGAAGCGTGTGCCGAGCTGCACGCCCGCCGCGCCCATGTCGAGATAGCCCGCGATCGCCTCGCCGCGACCGATGCCGCCGGCGACGAACACGGGTACCAGATCGGCGATCTCGGGCAGCATCTCCTGCGCAAGCACGCTGGTCGAGACGGGGCCGATATGGCCGCCGGCCTCCATACCCTCGATCACTAGCGCATCGACGCCCGACCGGATCAGCTTCTTGGCGAGCGCCAGCGTAGGCGCGAAGCAGATGACCTTGGCGCCGCTCTCCTTGATCGCCTCCAGCGAGCCCTTGGGCGGCAGGCCGCCGGCGAGGACGACATGGCCGATGCTGTGCTTGGCGCAGACCGCGATCAGGTCGAACAGTGCCGGGTGCATGGTGATGAGGTTCACGCCAAACGGCTTGTCCGTCAGCGCCTTCGTCCCCGCGATCTCGGCATCGAGCAGTTCGGGCGTCATCGCCCCGCACGCGATCACGCCGAAGCCGCCCGCGTTGGACATGGCGGCGACTAGGTTGCGCTCGCTGACCCACGACATGGCACCCGCCATGATCGCAACCTCGCTGCCCAGGAACGCGGCGCCGCGCGCCATGCGGCGGGTGAGCCGCTCGCTGCCGATGGTCATGCCTTCCCCCCTGTCGTCACCCCAGCGCAGGCTGGGGTCTTGTGGTTGTCGTCGATGCCCTGACGGCGAAAGACCCCAGCCTTCGCTGGGGTGACGAAGATGGGTTTCACGCCGCTGCCTCTGCGTCGAGGCCATAGGCCGTGTGCAGCACGCGCACCGCCAGCTCGGTCTCATCCTCGTGGATCAGGACCGAGACCTTGATCTCGCTGGTCGAGATCGCCTGGATGTTGATCCCGCGCGCGCCCAGCGTCGTGAACATCGTGCTCGCGACACCCGCGTGGCTGCGCATGCCGACGCCGACGACGGAGATCTTGGCGACGCGCGTATCGTGGACCAGTTCGCCGAAGCCGATCGCCTCACGCCCCTGGTTCAGCGCCTCCAGCGAGCGCGCCAGATCGGCGGACGGCACCGTGAAGGTGACGTCGGTCGACCCGTGATTGTGCGCGATATTCTGGATGATCATGTCGACGTTGATATTCGCCGCCGCCAGGGGCTCGAAGATCGCGGCCACCGCGCCCGGCTTGTCGGGGACGCTGGTCAGCGTGATCTTCGCTTCGTTCTTGTCGTGCGCGATGCCGGTGATCAGCTGGCGTTCCACGTCGTCAATCTCCTCTTCGCCGACGATCATCGTGCCGGGCAATGTATCCGCCATCGGCGCGTCCTCGCCCGTGAAGGACGAGAGCACCTGGACGCGGACCTGTTCCTTCATCGCGAGGCCGACCGATCGGGTCTGCAACACCTTCGCGCCGACGCTGGCGAGTTCCAGCATCTCCTCATACGTCACCTTGGCGAGCTTCCGCGCGCGCGGCACGATGCGCGGGTCGGTGGTGTAGACGCCGTCGACGTCGGTGTAGATGTCGCAACGGTCCGCCTTCACCGCCGCCGCGACCGCGACCGCCGACGTATCCGACCCACCGCGGCCCAGCGTCGTGACGCGGCCATCCTCTGACCGGCCCTGGAAGCCCGGGATCACCGCAACCTCGCCCGCCGCCATGCTGGCGAGCAGCGCGTCCGTCTCGATCGTGCCGATCCGCGCCTTAGCGTGCGCATCGTCGGTGTGGATCGGCAGCTGCCAGCCGAGCCAGCTGCGCGCCTGCACGGCCGCCGCCTGCAATGCGATCGCCAGCAGGCCGCTGGTGATCTGTTCGCCCGCCGCGACGACGACGTCATATTCCTTGGGGTCGTACAGCGACGAGGCTTCGCGGCAGAAGCCGACCAGCCGATCCGTCTCGCCCGCCATCGCCGATACGACGACCGCGACCTCGTTGCCCGCCTCCACCTCGCGTTTGACGCGCGCCGCAACGCTCCGGATGCGCTCGATCCCGGCCATCGACGTGCCGCCGAACTTCATCACGATACGTGCCATCGCGTCTCGCCAAACTCCTTGGGTGAAAGGGTGCGCCCTGATAGGTAGCGGCCATGGCAAGCGCAAGCAGCACGATCGATCCCTCCGGCGGCGTCCGCGTCGGCGGGGGTACCACCACCATCGACGCACGCGAGGCGGCGCATTTCGGCGGGATGGCCAAGGACTGGTGGGATCCGAAGGGGTCCTCGGCGATGCTCCACAAACTGAACCCGGTGCGGCTGCGCTACATCCGGGCGGCGATCGACCTGCACTGGGACGGTGACGACACCAGCTTCACGCCGCTCGCCGGCAAGTCGGCGCTCGACGTCGGCTGCGGTGCCGGGCTACTCGCCGAACCGCTCGCGCGGCTGGGCGCAGCCGTCACCGGCATCGATGCGGCGGCGGAAAATATCGCGGTGGCCGAAGCCCATGCGGCGCAGAGCGGCCTCGCCATCGATTACCGCGCGACCGGCATCGAAAACATGTCCGGCCGCTTCGACCTCGTCACCAGCCTCGAGGTCATCGAGCATGTCAACGACCCCGCCGGCTTTGTCCGCGGCCTCGCCGAAGCCCTCGCCGACGACGGCCTGCTGATCCTCTCGACCCCCAACCGCACGCCGCTCTCCCGCCTCGCGCTCATCACGCTGGCGGAAGGCACCGGCCGCATCCCACGCGGCACACATGATTGGGACAAGTTTCTGAACCCCGAAGAGCTGACCGACCTGATCGAACGCGCCGGCCTGACGGTGACGGACGTGAAGGGCTTGAGCTTTTCGCCGGCAACCGGCTTCACCCTGAGCGATTCGACCGCCCTCGATTATTTCGTGACGGCCAAGCGCGTTTAAGTCCTCCCTCGCTTTAGCGGGGGAGGGAGACCGCGGCCGAAGGCCGTGGTGGAGGGGGACGGTTCCACAAACACGACGCTCACCGCTTCAGCCCTCTCCGTCACCAGTATCGCGGCGCCACCTCCCCCTGGCGGGGGAGGAATGATAACGGGGCGGCCCATGCCACTACTCACCAATACCCGTTTGCGGCTGCCCCTGCTGATCCTCGTCGCCATAGCGGCGCGGGCCCTGACGTTCGGCAATCCGGTCGTCCACGTCGACGAAGAATTCTATTATTTCACCGGCACCGCGCTGTGGCACGGCCTGCTGCCGTTCCTGGACGTCTGGGACCGCAAGCCCGTCGGCCTGTTCCTACTCTACGCGATTCCCGCCGGGCTCGGCTTTCCCGCTGGCATCTGGGCCTATCAGGCGATGGCGCTCGCCAGCCTGATCGCGACCGCGGCGCTGGTCGCGCGCCTTGCAGCCCGCGCCGGATTCGCCGCCGGCGCCACCGCGGGCGCGCTCGCTTATATCCTGTGGTTCGACCTGCTCGGCGGACAGGGCGGCCAGTCGCCGGTCTTCTACAATCTGCTGATGATCGGCGCCGCGCTGCTCGCACTCCAGGGCACCCGCCGCGCCGGGCTCGCGGCGATGGCGCTGGTCGGCGTGGCGCTGCAGATCAAATATTCGGTGGTGTTCGAGGGGCTGTTCCTCGGCCTGTGGCTGCTCGCCGACGACTGGCGCGCGCGCAAAAACCCCGGCGGCCTCGTCGGATACGGCATCGCTTTAGTCGCGCTCGCGATGCTGCCCACCGCGCTCGCCGCCGTCGCCTACGCGGCGATCGGCCAATGGGACGCCTTCGTCTACGCCAATTTCCTGTCCATCTTCCACCGCAACCCCGATCCCCTCGGCGAGCTAGCCGGCAATCTCGGCCAGATCGTCCTCGTCATCTCGCCGATCGTCGCGATCGCCATTCTGGCGCTGCACCGGAGCGTGATGACGCGCGAGCGCCGCTTCATCGCGCTGTGGCTCGCGGTGTCGATCGCAGGCGTCATCGTGTTCCGGCCGTGGTTCGACCATTACAGCCTACCCGTCCTGCTGCCCGCCTGTGCCGCTGCGGCGGGCCTGCTGGGGCGCGACGACTGGCAGCGCTGGCGCACACCCGCCCTGCTGCTGACCGCCGCGCTCGCCGGGCAGATCACGCTCGTCATTCAGCGCCTGGAGCGGGGCGAGGCGCGCGAGTTCGCCGCGCTCAGCGCCGCGGTCGGGCGCAGGCCGGGGTGCCTGTGGGTCTATTCAGGCAGTACGATGCTGTACGTCTCGACCGGGCGCTGCACGCTGTCGCGCTATATCGTACCGAGCCACCTCGCCCGCACGCGCGAAGCCGGCGCCACCGGCATCGATCAGCAAGGCGAAATCCGCCGCATCCTCGCCGCCCGTCCCGCCGTCGTCGTGATGCGCCCACCCTATGGCGGCGAGCGGCCCGAGGCGCGCGCGGCGGTGATGGCGGCGATGGCCGCCAACTACACCCTCGCCGCCGCACTGCCGATGGGCAACGAGACGATCAGCGTCTATAAACGGCTGCGATGAAACGCCTGTTCGCCTCGATCCACGACGTCTCGCCCCGCTTCGAGGGTGAGGTCGACCGCCTGCTCGATCATCTCGCTCCCCATATCGGCCGCCGCCTCGCGATGCTGGTGGTGCCGGACCACTGGTCGAGCGCGCCGATCACGCCTGCTTTCGCGACGCGCCTGCGTGGCTGGGCGGACGAGGGCGTCGAGATGTTCGTCCACGGCTGGACGCACCGCGACGATAGCGCCCACACCGGCGCCGCCGCCTCGCTGAAGGCCAAGCACATGACCGCGGGCGAAGGCGAGTTTCTGGGCCTCAGCCATGCCGAGGCGCTGATCCGTATGCGTCGCGGCAAGGCGTTGGTCGAGGATATCACCGGCCGCGCCGCCACCGGCTTCATCGCGCCGGCCTGGCTCTATTCGCCAGGCGCGCGCGCGGCGCTGAAGGATGCCGGCTTCGCGTTGGCGGAGGATCATGCGCGGGTCTGGCAGCCCGGCGGTGAGGTCGTCGCCCGCGGGCCGGTCATCACCTGGGCAAGCCGCAGCCGGCCGCGGCAGTTGAGTTCGCTGTTCGCCGCGGGGGCGCTGCGGCGCGTGCTGCAGCCGACGAGGAATGTGCGCATCGCGGTACATCCGGGCGACACGACCGTGCCGGCGCTGATGCGCAGCATCACGACGACCTTCGCGGCATTCGGCAAGCACCGGCCGGCAGCCTATGCGGAGTTGCTGGGTTAAGCCCTCACCCCACCCGCCCCGTCACCCCGGACCTGGTCCGGGGTCCACCAAGCCGCAAGCGGATGGCAAGAGGCTCAAAACGTCCCCCTCGCCGCAGAGTGGACCCCGGAACGAGTCCGGGGTGACGCAGGATATCAGGCGCTCAGCCGCATCCCATCCTTGCGCGCGATCACGTCGGCGTAGTGCGCTACCAACTCCGCGGCATGCTGCTCGTCGGTACGCACCTTGCCCGCCGCGACGCCCGCCGCCCGCCGCACCACCGCGCGGTCGCGTGCCAGCATCCGCAGAATCGCATCGGCGCACGAATGCGCGTCGCGCTGGGCATAGACCTCCGCGAACAACGGCTCGGCGATTTCCGCGGTGCCGCCACCGTCGGGCACGATCAGCGGCGTGCCGCTCGCCAGCGCCTCGGCGGGCACCAGCCCGAACGTCTCCGTCCCGCAGCCATGAATATAGGCGTCCGCGCTCGCCATGATCGTCGCGAGGCGGCGCCGATCGTAGACCGGGCGGAACAGGCGGATGTGCGGATTGGCGCCGATGTGCCGTTCCAGCGTCTTGGTATCCATGCCCTGGCCCAGGATGACGAGGCCGACCGGCGCCTGCGTGCCGACGCGGCGGACTGCATCGATGACCGTCGGCCAGCGCTTTTCGGGATGGTGCCGCCCGACGCCCAAGAGCAGGTGCGCGTCCGCCGGCAGCCCGCATTGCTGGAGCAGCGCCACCCGCAGCGCTTCGTCACGCAAGCTGGGCGAGAAATGCGCGCGTTCGATCCCCAGCGGCATCGTCGCATCGACGCGCACGCCGCGCGCGCCCAATTGCTTGGTCAGCGACGGGCCATTGGTGACGATCGTGTCGTACTGGTCGAAGCAGTGCGTCAGATAGCGGTCGTACCACGAAAACGCCCGCTCGATCCGCGGCGCCGAGGCGAAGGTTTTGAGCCAGCGCTTCGGATACGCCTCGACATTGTCGTTGTGCAGGAAGAACGAACGGATCGCCCGCCCCTTCCACTGCGCGACGATCCAGGCCGACCGCCATGGCGAGCAATTCTCGACGACGTCTGGGTCCAGCGCATCGAGCCGGCGGTGGATCGGCTCGGCATCCCAGAACAGGCCGTAATTGGCGTCGAACGGCATGCCCGGCGCCTTGATATAGTGGATCGCGCCGCCGCCGGGCCGTTCCTCGATCCGATCCTCGCGACCGGGGGCGAGCACGATCAGCTCATGCCCCATCGACGCCAGCACCTCGATCTTGCGATCGATATAAGTGCGCACGCCGCCACCCGTCGGCGAGTAGATTTCGTTGACGTCGACGATCCGCATAAATCAGTCGCCCTTGACCGGGCCGAACCCGCCCAGGCCGCGTAGATATTGCATGCGGACGGTGCGCTCCACGGTGCCGCCGCCGACGTCGATGATCGCCTGATCCACCTTGGGCCGCGACATGCCGAGCTTCCCCGTGCCGACGAAGCCGGCACCGTCCTGGAAGAAATTGAACTTGTTCTTGCCGTCGCGGTCGTGCGTGACGAGCAGCGCATAGCGGCCGGGGCACGGCACGCGGATGCACACGTTGACCGGGCCACTGCCCGGCGTGTTCGCCCAGACGCGGCGGAAGGTCTTGCCCTCGGCGACGAGATTGTCGTCGTCCTTCAGGAAATCCGCCTCGGTCGCCGGATACAGCTCCAGCTTGATGCGGCCCTTGCGGTCCTTCAGGCCCGTCACTTGCACCAGAATCGCCGACCCGCCACCGGCGCTGCACGCCGCGGCATCGCTGCCCAGCACCTGCGCGCCGGCCGGCGTTGCCGCCATCAGCAGTGCCGCGGCGAGGATCGCGCGCTTGGTCATATCCGGCGTCTTCATACCCGTTTCCTGGTCGCGAGATGGTAAAGGCTGAACCCCAGCACAAGCACCGCATGCAGCAGCAGCACGGCGGCGGCCGTGAAGGCGATCAGCTCTGACAGGGCTTGATCCTGCCCGATCATCAGGATCGCAAAATTGGCGAAAAGGAGGTCCTTATTGGGCAGCAAAGGCAGGCGTGAGAACAGCATACGCCCTGCCGACAAGAACACCCAAATGCCGAGCGGCACGCTGGGCATCGCCAGCGCCCACGCCAGCGCCAGGAAGAACGCTCCGCCGACGAGGCGCAGGCAGTGGATCCCGAACACCGCCCACAGGTCGGCACGCGGCAGCGAAAACACCTTCCGCGAAAAGATCAGGAAGGGCAGCGACGTGCCGAAGATCACCGCGAGGCTGCCGTAGACGTAGCGGATCATGTCGTGCGGGATCAGGTTGCGCCCGACCGGCAGCGCGATCGCGATCATCGCCAGCGTCACCGCATTGCCGGCGATCGCCGACAGGATCGATACGTCCTTCACCGCACCGAACGGCGCCGCGACCAGCTGCGCACGCTGGCGGGCCCAGGCGTAGAAATAGGCCTCGCCCGAATAGCCCATCACGACATCGTTCGAGATGCGCTTCTTGTTAAGCGCAACGAAGCCCGCCGCGGGAATCCGCCACAGCCGGTGGAAAATCCAGTAATCCGCAAGCGGCGGCAGGAAATAGAGGACCAGAAACGCCAGATAGAACCACGGGCTGTGCGGCGTCGCGCGTTCCAGACCGGCAAGGCCCGAACTCAACAGTTCGTGCGCGAGGCCGCCGAGCATGGCGAGCGTCACCAGCCCGCCGATGATCGCCGGCCAGCGGCTGCGAATCGTCTTCAGGGGCTGCAGCCCGTCGATATTGGCGGAGGACGGTTCGGGCTGTTCCGGGAACCCGTCTGCTTTATGATCGATCTGCACCCAGTGGTCCGAACATGAAGGTGGCGCGATGTAGCCGGCAGCGCGCCGACTTGCACATGAATTCCCTTTCACTGTCGTCTCGGGCAGCAATATGGCAAGAGGCGTAACGAACCATGGCCGCGACCCACATCCTCACCTACGCGCAGGACCTGGCCGGTGGCGGCGTCGAGCGTGCGCAATTGCGCCTTGCGCGCGGCTGGCTGGCCGCCGGACGTCGCGTCACGCTGGCGATCGGCGATGCCAGCGGACCCTTGGCGTCCGAAATTCCGCCGGGGCTGGAGATCGTGCCGCTCGGCAATCGCGGCTATCTGACGCAGGCGCGAATCGCCGATTGGGTCCGGCAGAATGACCCCGATGTCATCTTCTGCGGTGGCAGCCATTATACGCTGGTCGCCGCCTGGCTGCGCTGGCGGCTGGGTGCGGACTGCCCGCCGATCATCGGCAAATTATCGAACGCCGTGACGCGCGGCGACCATGGCCGTGTCGCCGATGCCGCGCATCGGCTGTGGCTGGCGCAGCACGGCCGGTTCCTCGACCATCTCGTTGCGATGACGCCCGCCACCGCGGCGCAGGCGGCGCGCCTCACCGGCATGCAGCGGCGCACCAGCGTGATCCCCAACCCGCCCGCACCGCGGATCGTCGATCCGACCGCGCCGGCGACTCTGCTGCCGCCGGGCCGCGTCGTGCTGGGCGTCGGTCGGCTGGTGCCGCAAAAGCGCTGGGACCGGCTGATCGCCGCGCTGCCGCTGATGCCCGAGGACGTGCGGGTCGTGATCCTGGGCGAAGGCGAATTGCGCGGGGCGTTGGAGCGGCAGGCGCGCGAGGCGGGGCTGGCGAGCCGCGTCCACCTGCCCGGGCATGTCGCGGACCCGATTGCGGCGATGGCGGCGGCACGCGTGCTGGCGCTGCCCTCCGATTACGAAGGCGTGCCGGGTGTCTTGCGCGAATCGCTGTCGGTGGGAACGCCGGTCGTGTCGACCGCGTGCAGCCCCTCGGTGCGCGAGATCGTATCCTCGCCCGCATTCGGCACGGTGGTTTCGGCGAGCGACCCTGCCGTCTTCGCCGCCGCGCTGACCCGCTGGCTCGACGCGCCGCGCCCCGATCCGGTCGCGCAACCGGGCAGCGATTCGGCCGACCGCTATCTTATGCTGTTCGACCGGCTGGCAGGCGAGGTTCGCGCCAGCCTGAAGGCGCGGCGCGGGGCCTATACCGTCGCCGGCGCCTTACCCGTGCCGGCGACCCAACCGCTGTCCTGATCGGCGTCACGCCTCGGCGGCGTCGTCCCGCTCCGATTCGCGTTCCGCACTCCGCTCCAGCGCGGTCTTGACCATCGCGGTCATCGGATCGGCCAGCGCCAGCCCCAGAATACCGAACAGCGCGCTCGCCATGATCTGCGCGCCCAGCGTCAGCGCCGGCGGCAGATCGACGGTCTTCTTCGCGACGATCGGCAACAGCACATAACCGTCGAAGCCCTGCACGATCACATAGGTACCGATCGCCCAGAAGCCGACATGCGTGCCGGCCGAAAAGCCCACCGCGATCATCAGCGCGCCGCTGATGAAGGCCCCGATATTCGGGATGAAAGCGAGCAGACCGGTGAGGATGCCAAGGATCATCGCCATCGGCACGCCGCCGATCGCCAGCGCCGTGCCCGTCAGCACGCCCTCCGCCACCATGCCCAGCAAGCGTCCCGCGAGCAGACGGCGCAGCGTCTTCCCCATGCGTTCCAGCACGGTCGCGAACTCCGCGCGATGGTCACGCGGCACCATCCATTCCAGCCCGCGCTGATAGGTGCGCGGGTCCATCGCGACGAACAGGCCGATGACGATGATCATGAACATCGTCGTCAGCGCGCCAAAGGCGGTGCCGACCCACGAGGTGATCCGACCGACCGACGACAGCGCCTGTTTGGCGATGCCGCTGACGTCGGACGCGCCGGGCATCAGCCCCTGCGAACTCAGCCAGCCTGCCGCGCGATTTGCCTGCGTTTCCAGCGTCGAGCGCAGCTGCCCGAACTGGTCGGCGACCTGCACGCCGGTGAGGTAGAAGGTGCCGATCAGGAAGGCGATCGTCAGCAGCACGACGATCAGCAGCCGCCAGCCGCGCCCGATCGGCAGCACCTTGCCAAGCAGCCGCACGCCGCCATCGAGCAACGCCGCGAAGACGAGGCCGGCGAAGATGATCAGCAGCGGCTGGACCAGGATCACCGCCAGCGCGATCGCGCCGGCGAGGCCGAGCCAGACGGTCGCCCGCTTCAGCTCGCGCCGGACGAACGGATCGCGCAGCTCATTGGGGCTGGCCTCCCGCGTGAGCGGCGCGTCCGTCATCGTGATGGTCCTTACGTCAGTGGGTCTGGGCGGGATGGAGCGACAGGCCGGCCCGGCCCGGCCGCAGCGATCCCCACCAGGTCAGCGGATTGAGCGTCGAATCGCCATCGAGGCTGAAGGTCAGAAATTCCGCGCGGCCGCCGAGATTCTCATACGGCACCGGTCCGCCCAGACCCAATTGGGTCAGCGGGAAACGGCTGTCCGCCGATCGATCGCGATTGTCACCCATCAGGAAGACATGATTGGCCGGGATGGTCACCGGGCCATAATTGTCGCCGGGGCTGTCGGGTTCCAGATCGACCGTGTCGTAATGGCGGCCGTTCGGCAGCGTCTCGGTGACGATCGGCAGGTGGCATACCTCGCCCTTGCCGCCCGGCGCAGGCCGCTTGGCGCCATAATAATCGGTTTCGCTGCACGGGCTGTTGGTGTCGACCGGAATGTCGACATAATGGAGCGGCCCGCGCTGGATCGGCTTGCCGTTCAGGATCACTGTACCGCCCCGCACCGCCAGCGTATCGCCGGGCAGGCCGATGACGCGCTTGATGTAATCGTTCTGCGTGCCCGGCGGGGTGACGATAACGACATCGCCGCGCGTCGGCAGGCTGCCAAACAGGCGGCCGTGGATGAACGGCAAGCCGACGCTCCAGCTTTCCTCAGGCCGGCGCAGCACCAGCCCCTTGAAGATCGCGACCGGGTTGGGGATCGTCGGCGACACGAACGACCAGCCATAGGCGAATTTCGACACCACCAGCCGATCGCCGACGCGCAAGCCGGGCAGCATCGATTCGCTCGGGATATAGAAAGGCTTGGCGACGAAGCTGTGGAAGCCGAGCACGATCAGGATGAGCCAGAAGATACCCTTCACCTCGCCCCACCAATCGGTCGTCTTCTTGGGCGACGCCTCGGCAGGCGGCGGCGCTACCGTCCCGTTCTGAGCGGACTCGTTACCGTCCAACACCGCTTCCTTCATGCTCTGGGGTCCGGGATCGCCTCGATGATCACAAAGGCCTGCGCCCAGGGATGATCGTCGGTCAGGGTCAGATGTACCTTGGCGAGGTGGCCCTCGGGGATCATGGCGTCAAGCCTGTCCTTCGCACCGCCGGTCAGTGCAAGTGTCGGCGCCCCGGACGGCGCATTGACGACGCCGATGTCCTTCATGAACACGCCCGCCTTGAAGCCCGTGCCGACCGCCTTCGAAAACGCCTCCTTGGCAGCGAAGCGCTTGGCGAGCGTCCCGGCCTTGGTAAACGGCCGCTTTGCGGCCCGCGCTCGCTCGGCATCGGTGAAGACGCGGGTTTCGAAGCGATCCCCGAACCGGTCGAGCGACTGCTGGATCCGCTCGATATTGCACAGGTCGGAGCCCAGGCCGACGATCACGACCCCATTCCTCCCTGCGCGCAGCGCGGGGAGGAATGGGGTGCATCTCACCCACGCGCCGCATCCATCTCGTCGCGCATCCGCCGCACGGCACCGTCGAGGCCGACGAACAGCGCCTCGCCGATCAGGAAATGACCGATGTTGAGCTCGCGCACCTGCGGGATCGCCGCAATGGGTCCGACATTGTCGAAGGTCAGGCCATGGCCCGCATGCACTTCGATCCCGTTCTTCGCCGCCAGCGCCGCGGCGTCGGACAGGCGGCGCAGCTCCGCGGTGCGCGCTTCGCCGTCCAGTTCGGCGTAGCGGCCGGTGTGCAGCTCGACGACCGGCGCGCCGAGGCGGATCGCAGCATCGATCTGCGCTGCATCGGGCTCGATGAACAGCGAGACGCGCACCCCCGCCTCGCGCAATTGGGTGACGATCGGGCTGAGCCGGTCGAACTGCCCTGCGGCATCGATCCCGCCCTCGGTCGTACGCTCCTCGCGCTTCTCGGGCACGATGCACGCGGCGTGCGGACGGTGCTTCAGCGCGATCGCCAGCATCTCGTCGGTCGCCGCCATCTCCAGGTTGAGCGGCACGGTCAGGCCGGTCGCGAGCCGCGCGATATCGTCGTCGGTGATATGCCGGCGATCCTCGCGCAGATGCGCGGTAATGCCGTCCGCCCCCGCCTCGACCGCCAGCATCGCCGCCCGCACCGGATCGGGATAGCCGGACCCGCGTGCGTTGCGCACCGTGGCGACGTGATCGATGTTGACGCCCAGCCGCAGGTCGCGGGTCATGCCGCACGGCTCCCCGGCTTGATCGCCGGGATCGCCGCCAGTTCGGGCGGCAGCGCGTCGGGCTGGTAGGTCGGCACGTCGAGCCGGATCAGCGGGAAGAAGGGGACATCGAACGCCGCCTTGCCACCCGAACGGTCGATCAGCGAGGCCATGGCGATCACCCGGCCACCCGCCGCCTCGATCGCGGCGATCGCCTCGCGGCTCGACAGGCCCGTGGTGACAACGTCTTCCATCATCAACACCTCCTGGCCGGGCTCCAGGCGGAAGCCGCGGCGCAGTTCGAACGTGCCGGTCGGGCGTTCGACGAACATCGCCTCGACGCCCAGCGCGCGGGCCATCTCGTGACCCGCGATCACGCCGCCCATCGCGGGGCTGACGACCGCGCTGATCCGCGCCTTCAGCTCGGCGGGAATGCGCTGCACCAGCGCGTCGGACAGGCGGGCGCCGCGACGCGGGTCCATCAGCACGCGGGCGCATTGCAGATAGCGCGAGCTGCGCAGGCCCGACGACAGGATGAAATGCCCTTCGAGCAGCGCGTCCGCGGCGCGGAAT
The DNA here is from genome assembly GCA_003075315.1 of Arthrobacter sp. TPD3018. Lineage (GTDB taxonomy): Bacteria > Pseudomonadota > Alphaproteobacteria > Sphingomonadales > Sphingomonadaceae > Sphingomonas. The sequence goes on from QDFQ01000001.1 coordinate 39,577, forward strand.
TCGGCCAGCACGTCGTCGTCGGTCATCGTCATTCGTCCCGAACAGGAAACCCTTGCGCGGCGCTCATAGGAACTCCGCCCCGCCCCCTCAAGCGCCCGGCCACCATAAACATGGGGGTAACGCTTGAGGCGGGGCGCCCTGCCGCGTATAGCCGTGGCAAAAGGGGTGCATTCGTGTGCCCATAACGGCCCGTTGCCGGGCGGGCGAGGGAACTGAACGGGGTGACGACACGCATGCGCATGAGGTTCAAGGGGATCGTGCTGGCCGCGGGGCTGGCGCTGACCGGCCTGGGGGCGAGCGCCGTGGCGCAAGCCCCCGCGTCGCCTGCTCCGCAAGGGGCCGCTGCCCCGGCGGGCGTGTCCAATATCGCCCCCACCACCGCCAACGCGACCGCTCCGGCGGCGCCGGAATCGCCCGCGCTCGCGATGGACGGTGCACCGGCGATGACCGCCAAGCCCGGCGTCGGCCACCCGGTCGCCGGCCGCATCGGCTTGCAGCCGCAGGTGACGACCAATGGGCAGTTCGCCCACTGGTTCCACGATTCGATCCTGCTGCCGCTGATCATCTTGATCAGCCTGCTGGTGCTGGTGCTGCTGATCTGGGTCGTGATCCGCTATCGCCGCGCCGCCAACCCGATCCCGTCGAAGACCAGCCACAACACCGCGATCGAGGTGATCTGGACGCTGGCGCCGGTTATCATCCTGGTGCTGATCGCCGTGCCGTCGATCGGTCTGCTCCAGGCGCAGTTCAAGCCGGCTCCGGCGGGCGCGGTGACGCTGAAGGCGATCGGCAACCAATGGTATTGGTCGTATCAGTACCCGGATAACGGCGGGTTAGAAGTCACCGCCAACATGCTCAAGGAAAAGGACCAGGTCGCCAAGGGCGAGCGGTTCCGCACCGATGCCGACGGTCCCCGCCTGCTCGCAGTCGACAATCGCATCGTGCTCCCGGTCGGCGTGCCGATCCGCCTGATCACCACCTCGCAGGACGTGATCCACAGTTGGGCGGTCCCCGCCTTCTGGATCAAGCTCGACGCGGTGCCCGGTCGCCTCAACGAGACGAGCTTCACGATCAAGGAACCCGGACTGTACTTCGGCCAGTGCTCCGAATTGTGCGGCGCGCGCCACGCCTTCATGCCGATCGCCGTGGAGGCGGTGTCGCCCGCGCAGTTCGCCGCCTGGGTGAAGGCCAAGGGCGGCACGATGCCCGGCACCAAGGCGCCATCCGACAAGGTGATCCCGCAGCCGGGCGCCGAAGGATCGGCGACCAAGCAGGCGGAAGCCAAGGATACCGACGCCGCCACCGGCCCGGTCACTAACGCGACGACCGCCGCCCCCACCACCTCGCAGGGTGCGACCGGCAACCCGGCCACCGGCAACGCGGGACAGTAAGATGACCGATACCGCCCTTCACCCCAACGCCTTCGTCGCGCACGACGATCACGCGCACCATGATGCGGACCACAAGCCGGGCTTCTTCGCCCGCTGGTTCATGTCGACCAACCACAAGGACATCGGCACCTTGTACCTGATCTTCGCGATCGTCGCGGGGATCATCGGTGGCGCGATTTCCGGCCTGATGCGCGCCGAGCTCGCACAGCCGGGCATCCAATATCTGGTCGGCTGGGCGAACTTCCTGCCCGGCGGCGACGGCGGCCTCGATCACGCGCTCCATCTGTGGAACGTGCTGATCACCGCGCACGGTCTGATCATGGTGTTCTTCATGGTCATGCCGGCGATGATCGGCGGCTTCGGCAACTGGTTCGTGCCGATCATGATCGGCGCGCCCGACATGGCCTTCCCGCGGATGAACAACGTCAGCTTCTGGCTGCTCATCCCGGCGTTCACCCTGCTGCTCGCCTCGCCCTTCTTCGGCGGCGCCGGCACCGGCTGGACGGTCTATGCTCCGCTGTCGACCTATGGCGAACCCGGACCGTCGGTGGACATGGCGATCCTGTCGCTCCACCTCGCCGGCGCCAGCTCGATTTTGGGCGCAATCAACTTCATCACCACCATCTTCAACATGCGCGCACCGGGCATGACGCTGCACAAGATGCCGCTGTTCGTGTGGTCGGTGCTCGTCACCGCCTTCCTGCTGCTGCTTTCGCTTCCCGTGCTCGCCGCAGCGATCACCATGCTGCTGACCGATCGCAACTTCGGCACGACCTTCTTCGATCCGGCCGGCGGTGGCGACCCGATCCTGTACCAGCATCTGTTCTGGTTCTTCGGACACCCCGAAGTGTACATCATGATCCTGCCGGGCTTCGGCATCGTTAGCCAGATCATTGCGACGTTCAGCCGCAAGCCCGTCTTCGGTTATCTCGGCATGGCGTACGCCATGGTCGCGATCGGCGTCGTCGGCTTCGTCGTGTGGGCGCACCACATGTTCGTCACCGGCCTCAGCGTGAACGTGAAGATGTACTTCACCGCCGCAACGATGGTGATCGCGGTGCCGACCGGCATCAAGATCTTCAGCTGGATCGCGACGATGTGGGGCGGTTCGCTGACCTTCAAGACGCCGATGGTCTGGGCGATCGGCTTCATCTTCATGTTCACCGTGGGCGGCGTCACCGGCGTGGTGCTCGCCAACGGCGGTATCGACGATTACATGCAGGACACCTATTACGTGGTGGCGCACTTCCACTACGTGCTGAGCCTCGGTGCGGTGTTCGGCCTGTTCGCCGGCTTCTATTACTGGTTCCCGAAGATGTTCGGGAAGATGTACAACGAGTTCCTCGGCCAGGCGCACTTCTGGGTGTTCTTCGTCGGCGTGAACGTGCTGTTCTTCCCGATGCACTTCCTGGGCCTGCAGGGCATGCCGCGTCGCTATCCGGACTATCCGGATGCCTATGCGACCTACAATGCGCTGGCGACGCACGGCTATGAGATCATGGCCGCGGGCATGGCGATCTTCTTCGTCAATGTGATCTATTCGCTGATCGCGGGCCCGAAGGCGCCGGACAATCCCTGGGGCGAAGGTGCGACGACGCTGGAATGGACCCTGTCCTCGCCGCCGCCGTACCACCAGTTCGAGACGCTGCCGAAGATCGACTGACGGTAGGAGGTGGGTAGTTGCGGCTACCCACCGATACGGCGAACGCCGCACACACCGGACTCGGCCGACGCGGCATCGCCGCGATCGATCTCGGCCACCGCGGGGACAGGCTTACGGGCTGCCCCTTGTGACCGGCCAGCGATGACACACAAAGCCCCGGAGCGCCCCTCCGGGGTTTTCTTTTGCGATCGCCGTCACCGGGTCTGGCGGCCCCGGGGTAGCATGTGGCGGGCGCCCATCGGCACAACGGCCTCCAGGACGAGTCCGGGGTGACGAGCAAGTTCGGCAGCGTGAGAGAGCCCCCAATCAGCCGGCCAATTCGTTACGGTTACGACCAATCCGGCCCTGTATGCGGCGACCCGAGGCTGCGCCCTGCTTATCTGTTAACACTTTGACACGTATGATGCCGGTGTCTTCGATACGTCGGCAGGTGGGTGCCGCCGTCGCGGGGGTGGGGACCGAAGATCATATGCTGGACACGGAACGGGCAGGCGCGGGGGCGTCGCCGGAGGACGTGGGCGAAGCCGGGGCGGGCGATGCGCCGACGCTGCCGATCGCCCTGGGCGGAGCAACGGGCGCTTCCGCCGCGCTGAAGATCGGCAGCGCGATCGCGCCCGCGGTGCTGCTCGCGGCCTGCGGTGGCGGGGGCGGCGGATCGACGCCGACACCAACCGCATCGACACCGGTCGTCGTCACGCCCGCCGCGATCACCGCGACCCAGGCGAGCCGCTTCCTCGCGCAGACCACGATGGGTGCGACGCGCGCGATGATCGATACGGTCATAAGCCGCCGCTACGAGGGCTGGATCGACGACCAGTTCGCCTTGCCGCGCGCGACGTCGCATTGGGACTGGCTGAACGCCAACGGCTATAACGTCGCCGCCAACATCAACAGCGAAACCGGGTTCGACGCGACGATGTGGCGGCAGATGATCGTCGAGCCCGATCAGCTGCGCCAGCGGATCGGCATGGCGCTGCTCGACATGCTCGTCGTCGGCATCGGCGGCGTGAACCTCAACTGGAAGCAGTTCGCCACCGCCGCGTACGTCGACGTGCTGCTCGACAATGCGTTCGGCAATTACCGGACCCTGATGGGCGCGATCACCACCAATGCGGCGATGGGATCGTTCCTCACCTTCCTGGGCAACCGCAAGGCGAATACGACCACCGGCGCGCAGCCCGACGAGAATTACGCACGGGAGCTGATGCAGCTGTTCACGCTGGGCTTATACCAGCTCAACATGGACGGCAGCGTCAAGACGAACGGCGGCACGCCGCTGGAAACCTACGGCCCCGCCGACGTCAGCGGCCTCGCGCGCGTGTTCACCGGCCTCAGCCTGGCGAGCAACGTCAGCACGACGCCCGATCGCTATCGCCAGCCGCTGGTGATGAACGCATCGATCAACGAAACGGGCAGCGCCACCTTCCTCGGCACCACCGTCAGCGGCGGCGGTACGGCCGCGGTGGACAAGGCGCTCGATACCATCTTCGCGCATCCCAACATCGCACCATTCGTGTCGAAACAACTGATCCAGCGTCTCGTCACCAGCAATCCCAGCCCCGCCTATGTCGGCCGCGTCGCATCGGTCTTCGCCAACAACGGCTCGGGCACGCGCGGCGACCTGAAGGCCGTGATCAAGGCGATCCTGCTCGATACCGAGGCGCGCAGCGACGACGCATTGACCGGCACCACCGCCGGCAAATTGCGCGAGCCGGTGATGCGGCTCACCGCCTGGGCACGGCTCGCCAAGATCAACTCCGCGTCGAACGCCTGGGCCTTTGGCGACACGTCCAGCCAATCCACCCGGCTCGCCCAATCGATGGGACGCAGCGGATCGGTCTTCAATTTCTTCCGCCCCGGCTATGCGCCACCCGCCACCGGGATCAGCAACGCCGGCCTTGTCGCACCCGAATTCCAGATCACCAACGAACAGAGCGTCGTCGCCTACGTCAACTACATGCAAGGCCTGGTCGCCAACGGCACCGGCGACATGAAGCCCGATTACAGCGACCTGGCCGCCAAGGCATCCGACAGCGCGGCATTGGTCGATGAGATCAACGTCGTGCTGGCCGCCGGCCAGCTGAGCAGCGCCACCGTCACCGCGATCCGCGCAGCGGTGGACAGCGTCGCGACGACCGCGACCAACGCCGCGATCAACCGCGTCGGCATCGCCTTGCTGCTGACGCTCGCCTCCCCCGACTTCCTGACGCAGCGGTGAGCATCATGGACACGACCCGCGATTCCTCCCGCCGTGCCTTTCTGAAGCGCTCCGCCGCTTTGGGGCTTGCCGGCGTCGCCACGCCCTTCGTCACCAGCCTCGCCGCGATCGGCGAAGCCGCGGCGGCGACCGCGACCGATTACAAGGCGCTGGTCTGCGTCTTCCTGTACGGCGGCATGGACTATGCCAACACGCTCGCCGCCTATGACGCGGATAGCTATGCCAAATATCTGGCGGCGCGATCGAACATCGCGCTGACCCGCGAATCGCTCGCCGGTACGTTGCTCAACCCGGCGACCGGCCTGCCCAACGGCCGACAATATGCACTGGCGCCGACGATGGGATCGCTGCTGCCACTGTTCGACGCAGGCAAGCTGGCGATTGCGCTCAACGTCGGCACGCTCGTGCAGCCGACGACAAAGGCACAGTATCAGGCGAATAGCGTCAAGCTGCCGCCCAAGCTCTTCAGCCACAACGATCAGCAAAGCTATTTCCAGGCGTCCAACCCCGAAGGCGCGACCAGCGGCTGGGGCGGGCGGATGGGCGACCTGTTCCAGTCGGGCAATGGCGCGGCAACGCTGACCTGCATCAATGCCAGCGGCAATGCGGTGTATCTGACCGGCAAGTCGGCGGTGCAATATGCCATCGGCACCGGCGGCCCGATCGCGCTGCTCAACAATGCGACCTCGCTTTATGGATCGACCGCCGCGGCGGCGACGCTGCGTAGCCTGATGACGGGCAGCAGCGGCAATCTGTTCGCCGACGAACATGCCCGCGTGTCGAAGCGCGCGCTCGACACCTATTCGCAGGTCAGCAGCGCGCTCGCCGGGGCGCCGGCCAGTGGCTTCTCGCTATTCCCCGGCAACAACGGCCTCGCCGACCAGCTGAAGATGGTGGCGCGGCTGATTTCGGTCTCCTCCCAGTTGGGGGCGAAGCGGCAGGTGTTCTTCGTATCGATCGGCGGGTTCGATCTGCACGACAATCTCGTCGCGCAGCATCCTGGGCTGATGGGCAAGGTCGCCGACGCGATGCGCGCCTTCTACGATACGACCGTGGCGCTCGGCGTCGCGGATCAGGTGACGAGCTTCACCGCGTCCGATTTCGGACGGACGTTGCAGTCGAACGACGACGGGTCCGACCATGGCTGGGGCAGCCATCACTTCGTGCTGGGCGGTGCGGTGAAGGGCCGGCGCTTCTATGGCACCCCGCCTGCGATCGGCAACAACACCGCCGATGACGTGGGACAGGGCCGTCTGCTGCCGACGATCTCGGTCGACCAATATGCCGCGACGCTGGCGAACTGGTTCGGGGTCAGCGGCGGCAATATGACGACGGTGCTGCCCAACATGGGCAATTACAATGCGTCGAGCTGGAACCTGGGCTTCGTCTAAGGCTCAGCCGCAGGTGACCGGGGCGCCGGCCGGCGCGACGACGCGGCACTTCGGCCGGCCGGAGACCTCGACGCTGCCCAGACCGGTGCTCGTCACCTGCGCGGTATAGCGCGCCCGCGCCCGCACGGTCCCCGGTCCGTCGAGACGGACGACCACGTCGCCCGCATCGAGGGCGCGTGCATCGATCGTCCCCGATCCGCCGTCGAACAGCCGCGCGGTGCCGACGCGGCCGGCAAGCGCGATCTGCCCGTCACCCACCTGCTGGGCGGCAAGGCGATCGCCATCGACCGACGCCGCGCCGATCGTTGCCGCGCCCATTGCGGCGAGATCGATGCTGGCGCCCTTCAGCTGGGCGGCCGAGACTTTGCTCGCCCCCGTCACGCTGATCGCGCTTAACCGCGGCGTCGACAACAGGATGCGCAGCGGCGTGGTGGGACGCACCCGATCCTGCTCGGTCCAGGTGCCAGCGCGAGCAGTCCGGATCGTCAGCGTCGATCCCTCGACGCGGACATCGACGTCACCGATCGCACCGTCGTCGCCCACCACCGTTGCGCCGGGCGATCCCGTCGTGACGCTCACCTCAAAGGCGCCGAACACCCGCAACCGATCGAAGCTGCCGATCGATACGCGCCGCTCCCCCGCGCTCGCCGCCGATGGCAGCGCGAGGGACGACAGGACTAGCAGGGTGGAGACGGGACGGATCATGGTCGCAGCCTCGCACCGCCGCCACGCGGCGGCAAGGGCCTGCGTTATCGCCCGCAGCGGACCGAACCCGATCCCTTCTTCGACACGTCGCACTGCGCGGCCGCCCCCAGATCGACGTTGCCCGATCCCATCAGCTCCACCTTCGCACGCCCGCTGACCGCGGCGCGGACGTTGCCCGATCCGGCGACGGTCACGTCCGCCTCACCAACGCGCAGTCCCGCCGCATCGAGGCTGCCCGATCCCATGACGTTGGCCTCCAGCCGCTTGATCGTCCCCCCGGCGCGCAACGTGCCCGCACCGGCGATATTCACCTCGGCCGCATCGGTGGTCAGCGCGGCGATATTCAGGTCGCCCGATCCGGCGATATTCGCCTCGAATGTCGTGCCTTCGATCCGGTCGACCGTCATCGTGCCGGATCCGACGATATTGGCTTCGGACAGGCGCGGCAGCGTCACGAAGACCTTCACGCCCTTGCCGCTGCCGAAGCCGAGCACACGCTTCTGGCGACCGATGACGAGGTCACGGCCATCATGCGCGATACGCAGCTTGTCGAGTTCGTCCGCCGGCCCCTCGGCGCGTACGGAAAAGGCCGTGCCGGCGCGCACGTCGACATCGTCGCCCCCAGCCACCGCGATCCGGTCGAACCCCTCCACCGCATAGGCGCGGGTCGGGCCGCTGCCGCTCGCGGGCACGGTGCTGCCCTCGTCGCTGCCGACCGAACAGGCGGTCAGCGATGCCGCTCCCATCAACGCGATTGCAATCCGGTGCATAGCCTGTCCCCTCTATGTGTATTGCCTAATTAATACACATAGAGGGGCATCGCAAGTCGTCTGCGATCAGTTGCCGCAGCGTACCCGGCCGCTGCCGACCTTGCTGACCGTGCAGCGCGCCTGCGGCCCCAGATCGACCATGCCGCTGCCCGCCATCGATACCTGCGCCGGGCCGCTGACGGTTGCACGGACCGTACCCGACCCGCCGACCGACACCTGTGCGTTGGAGGCGCGCAGACCGGCCGCGGCGATCCCGCCCGAACCGCCGACATTGGCCTCCAGCGTGCCGACCGTTCCCGCGGCAGAGATCATCCCCGATCCGCCGACGTTGAATTCGGCGGTCCGCGCATCGAGCGCGTCGATGCGCAGCGATCCCGATCCGCCTACGCCTGCCGAAAACCGGTCACCGCCCGCACGATCGGCGTTCAGGCTGCCCGATCCACCGATACTGGCGGCGCGGAGCGCGGGCATGGTGACGTGGACGACGATCTGCCGCTCCATCGCGCTGCTCTGGCGCTCGTCATAGCGCCGCCCGACGACCAGCGCCGATCCATCGCGCGCGATGCGGAAATTGGCGAACGCTGCGGCTGGCCCCTCCGCCCGCACGCTATAGCCATTGCCGATATGGACGACGACACGTTCCGACCCGCCCAGCCGGATCGCATCGAAATCGCGCACCGGATAGACCATCGCCTCGCCCTGCCGCTGCCCGGCGATACCGGGGCCGCGGTCGCGTTCCGCGGCGAGCGCAGCGGTGGCGGCGAGCGGGATCAGGGCAAGCGCAAGATAATTCATGGCGGGCATCCTCACGTGGTGTGGCCGGATGCTAGCGCATCGCCTACATATGTAAACACCAGACCGATTGGACCGTTGCCGTCATCGGCTCCGTCGCCCGACCAACGAAAACCGGCCAACGAAAAAGGGCGGCCCGTTGCGGGGCCGCCCTCTTCGATTGCGCGCGGCGAACGGCTTACGCCGGCACCTTGTCCTTATTGTAGATCGCCGCGGCGGCACGCAGGATGTCGAGGATCTTTTCCTGCGCCTTCAGCTCGTCCACCTCTTCCATCGCGGCGAGTTCGCGCGCGAGGCGGCTGCATGCCGCTTCGAAGATCTGGCGTTCCGAATAGCTCTGCTCGGGCTGGTCGTCGGCACGGAACAGGTCGCGGACCACTTCGGCGATCGACGCAAGGTCGCCCGAGTTGATCTTCGCTTCATATTCCTGCGCGCGGCGCGACCACATGGTGCGCTTGACCTTGGGCTTGCCCTTCAGCGTTTCCATCGCCTCGCGCATCGTCTTGTCCGACGACAGCTTGCGCATGCCGACCGACTCGGCCTTGTTGGTGGGGACGCGGAGCGTCATGCGCTCTTTTTCGAAGCGGAGCACGTACAGCTCCAGGCTGGTTCCGGCGATCTCCTGCTTCTGCAGTTCGATAACACGGCCGACGCCGTGCTTGGGATAAACAACGTAATCACCGACATCGAAGGACAATGCCTTGGCAGCCATGAACGGGCCTTTCTAAGGTCGCATCGCTCGCGTGGACGGTCCATGGCGGAAAACCGCTGGGCAGGACCGACGAGGATGGTTGGTACGAGTGTCTCCTGATCGGGCATGACTCATCCTGCCCGTCGTGGACCCATTTAACACACTCGCAACAAAATTACCAGCGCGGTTAAGTCGCTTAGCTTCGCTCAACCCACTGGAATCGCGCAACCTCAGTCGCCGGCACCCGGCTCGGGCGAGAAGAATTTGTCGTACTTGCCCTCGACACCCTTCATCGCGTCCGCGTCGGGCGGCGTCTGGTCCAGCTTGCGCGTGACGTTGGGCCATTGCGCGGAGAAGGTCGTGTTGAGCTCCAGCCACTGTTCTAGGCCGCTCTCGGTATCGGGCAGAATCGCTTCGGCCGGGCATTCGGGCTCGCACACGCCGCAGTCGATGCATTCGCTGGGGTTGATGACGAGCATGTTCTCGCCCTCGTAGAAGCAGTCCACCGGACACACCTCGACGCAATCCATATACTTGCAGCGGATGCAGGCATCGGTGACGACGTAGGTCATGGGGCTTCCTTGCGGCCTTGGGCGATCGATCTCCGCCCTGTGAACCATGGGCGAAGAACGGGGTACGAACGCGAGGCTGCTATGCCGCGTTCCGGCTCACGTCAATCGATCGCGGGTGTCTGCGATACGTTCGCAACCAGTTCCTGGTAACAGCCTTGCGCTTCGGGTGCCGGTCCGCGGCGCAGCGGCAGCGCCTCGACGCGCAGCACACGGACGCGTCCCTGGTGCGCGAAGGTCAGGATGTTGCCGACGCGCACCGGCGCCGCGCTGCGCCCCACCGGCCGGCCATCGATACGCAAATGCCCATCGCACGCGATCGCCTGCGCCGCCTCGCGCGTCTTGGCGAGCCGCACGAACCACAGGAAGCGGTCGAGCCGCATCGTCGCGTCAACCATGCCCGCTCCATGCCGCGAGTGCCGCAAAGGCGCCAGTCGCAGGCGGTGCAGACCGCGACTCACGCCGCACCATGCGGCGCCCTTGCCAGATCCACGTCGGCGCATCGCTGCCGCGTACGCTGCGAAAGCCCAGCTCTGCCATCAGCCGTTCGAACGTCGCAGGCTCGACGCCCATCGAAATGCCGAGCGCCGGATCGGGCGCGAAGGGCTTCCTGCCCTGCCGCGCGTCATGTGCCGCGCGCGCGATCCGCTCGACGAGGTCGAGCCGCACCGCCTGTGCGCCTAGCGGTCGAAAGCCGCTGGCGACCTGCGCCCCCGGGCTGCCACGGGCCAGCACGCTCGCGCCTTCGCGTGGCAGCACCGGTGCTGGCCCCCGCACGCCCAGCAACGCCGCCCGCCAGCGCGCCGCGCCGGGCTTGAGCAGCCGCGCATCGAAGAGGTCAAGCGCGCCGATCGTCACCCCCGCCTTGCGCAGCCGCTTGCGTTCGTCGGGCGACAGGCCGTCCACCGCCTCGCGCAAGGCGATCCGGGGGGCGAGCCCGCCGGCCGCCTCCAGCTCGCCGGCAACCACCCGCAACGCCGGCGTCGCCTGCGGATCGCGCGCCATATCGGCAAGCGCGATCAGGGCCGGCACGTGCCGACGGAGCATCGCGTCGAACCAGCGCACCAGCCGCACCTGCACCGCCTCACGCTGCGGCTTGGCCAGACAATCGAGATCGCGCTCCAGCACCAGCTGCGGCCGCGCCAGCGAGCGCCCCGGCATCAGCCTGGCGACGCCATGCCCAGTCCATACGATCATGCCGTCGACGAGGGTCAGCGCCGCATCCTCTGCCGCCGCCAGCGCCTCGCCACGCCGCCCGCGCTCGGTCACCAGCCGTTTCTCAGCCGCGGCGAGCAACAGCCGTCGATCCGCGGCCCGCGCGGCCGGATCGACGGTGAAACGGAATCCATCGAGCCGCCCGATCGGATGATCCTCGACCAGCACCTCGCCTTCCGGCCCGATCGTCACGGGCAGCAGTGAGGCATCCGCACCGATCTGGCGGATCAGCGCGGTGGTACGCTTGTCGACGAAGCGCTGCGTCAGGCTGGCGTGCAGCCCGTCGGACAGCCGTTCCTCGATCGCCTTGGCGCGATCGGCACCCGCGGCGGGATCGGCGAGCCAGTCGGGGCGCTGCGCGATATAGGCCCAGCTGCGGATCGCCGCGATTCGCCCGGCGATCGTCTCGACATCGCCGGAAATCGTATCGAGCCGTGCCACCTCGTCGGCGAACCACTGGTTGGGCACGACACCTCGCCCTTCGGACAGATAGGTGAAGACGCGGGCCACGAAGCGCGCATGCGGATCGAGCCCCAATTTGCGGAAATCGGGCAGGCCGCAGGCGGCCCACAGCCGCTTCGCCATCGCCGGCGAGCGCACCCGGTCGCGCACCCAGCTTTCGTCCGCCAGTCGTTTCAACACCGCAAGATCGGTCGCCTGCGGCGCGGCGAGCAGCACGCCTGGTTCGGGCCGCCGCTCCAGACTGGCGATCAGCGCATCGATGCTGGCGAAATCGGGCTCGCCATTGCGCCAATAGAGGTTGCCGATCGGGGGGAAGCGATGCTCCTCGATCGCGAACACCTCTTCGGGCAGGAACGCGCCCGGCCCCTCTTCGGTCACGCCGCCGAAGGTGCCATCGCGCTGGTGCCGCCCGGCGCGGCCGGCGATCTGCGCCATCTCGGCGACGGTCAGCCGCCGGGTGCGGCGTCCATCGAACTTGTGCAGCCCGGCGAAGGCGACGTGCGCCACGTCCATGTTGAGGCCCATGCCGATCGCATCGGTCGCGACGAGATAATCGACCTCGCCCGCCTGGAACATCGCGACCTGCGCATTGCGGGTGCGGGGGCTGAGCGCGCCCATCACCACCGCGGCCCCGCCGCGCAGCCGCCGCAGCATTTCGGCGACGGCATAGACCTCCTCGGCGCTGAACGCGACGATCGCGGAGCGCTTCGGCAAGCGGCTGATCTTCTTGGCGCCCGCATAGGTCAGCTTGGAAAAGCGCGGCCGCCCGATGATTTCGGCATCGGGCACCAACGCGCGGATCATCGGCCTGAGCGCTTCGGAGCCCAGGATCATCGTCTCCTCGCGCCCGCGCCGCCGCAGCAGCCGATCGGTGAACACGTGCCCGCGCTCCGGGTCCGTTCCCAGCTGCGCCTCGTCCAGCCCGACGAAGGCGACATCGGTCTCCGGCATCGATTCGACCGTACACAAATGCCAGCGCGCGTTCGGGGGGACGATCTTTTCCTCGCCCGTCACCAGCGCGACCTGATCGGCGCCCTTCAGCTTGACGACGCGGTCGTACACTTCGCGGGCCAGCAGCCGCAGCGGAAAGCCCATGATGCCGCTGGAGTGCGCACACATCCGCTCGACGGCGAGATGGGTCTTGCCCGTGTTCGTGGGTCCGAGGACCGCCGTAACCGCCGCTTTCATGGCAACAACATCGTGCGTCGCAGGCCGGTGCGCAATGATGGAGATGAAGGCGGGCAGCTACAGCCGCCGCGCCTCCTCGGGCAGCATCACCGGCACGCCGTTGCGGATCGGATAGGCGAGGCCCGCCGCCTCCGACACCAGTTCCTGCGCGGCCTCGTCATAGCGCAGCGGCTGGCGCGTCACCGGGCAGACGAGCCGTTCGAGCAGCCAGGGATCGAGTGGGGCGGGGGGGGCGGTGCTCATTGCAGCGTCACCCGCTCGTCGCCGTCATGCCGGCCGAAGAATTGCATCAGCTGGATGATGAGCTCCGCACGCGATTCGATATCCGACGCTTCGAGCAAGGCCTGCTTCGCCGCGGCGTCGAACGGCGCGATCTGCGCGATGCCATTGACCAGACTTTCGTCGTCCAGCCGCCCCACCGCGTCCCAATCGACCGCATAGCCCTGCGCATCGGCAAAGCGGCGCGATTCCTGCTCCAGCGACGATCGGCGACCCAGCGACAGCGTCTCGTCCACGCGCACCGGCAGCAGTTCCGCCTCGATCTGGCGGAACGGCGTCGTCACGTCGAGTTCGCGCAGCACGCGGAACAGCGCGACGCCCTCCAGCACCAGATTGTAACGGCCGTCGTCCAACGCCTCGACCTCGGCGATCTTGCCGACGCAGCCGATGTCGTACAGCGCCGACCGCTCCTCGACCGTCGCTGGCATGGTGAGCGGCTGGATCATCCCGATCCGCCGGTCGCGCGCCATCGCATCCGACACCATCGCCCGATAGCGCGGCTCGAAGATGTGCAGCGGCAGGTGCATGCCCGGGAACAGCAGCGCCCCGGGCAGCGGAAAGATCGACAGGCGGGTGCCCTGCGTCATCCGAACAGGATCGCGGACAGGCGGCGGCGCTGTGCCGACACCCAGGGGTCTACCAGGCCGACGACCTCGAACAGCTTGAGCAGCTGCTGGCGTGCCGCGCCGTCGTTCCAATCGCGCTCGGCCGCGACGATGTAGAGCAGATTGTCGGCGGCGGCATCGCGATCCCCCGCCGCCATCTGCGCATTGGCGAGGGCGAAGCGGCGTTCGTGATCGTCGGGATGCGCGGCGACCTCCGCGGCAAGGCCGGCGGTGTCCTCGCCCTGCGGCGCGCTCTGGGCGAGCGCGAGCGCCGCCTTGGCGCGCTCGATCCCCGCGTCCTTGATGTCGGCCGGCAGCGCGTCGATCTCGGCCTGTGCCTCATCGGTCTGCCCCGCCGCGACAAGCGCGCGAATACGACCCGACAGGATGGCCGGATTATCCGGCGCCATCTCGAACAGCTGGTCGAAGATCGACAACGCCCGCTCGGCATCGCCGCTCGCCAGCACGTCTTCGCCCATCGCGATCAGCGGTTCGATCTCGGCGGCGGCATCGGCCGCCTCCGACGGGATGGGCAGCTGCTTCAACAACTGATCCAGGATCGTGCGCAGCTGCGATTCGGTGCGCGCGCTGGTCAGGTCGGCGACCAGCTGACCCTGGAACATCGCATAGACGGTCGGGATCGACTTGATCTGGAATTGCGCGGCAATGAACTGGTTCTTGTCGGTATCGACCTTGGCCAGCACCACGCCCTTGTCGGCATAAGCCGCAGCGACCTTGTCCAGCACGGGGCCCAGCGCCTTGCACGGCCCGCACCATTCCGCCCAGAAATCGATGATGACGAGGGACGTCATCGACGGTTCGACGACGTCGCGGCGGAAATCCTCGACCGCCTGCTTGTCGGCTGGCGACAGTCCTAACGTGGCCACGTCTTGCTCCCTTCGTCCATTCTTGGCGCCCATGTGGGGCAGGCAAGCGCCGACGCCAAGGCTTTTGGTTGTGCGAGGGGTTCGGCAAGGCGGCCCGCCCGATTTTCTCCGTCATCCCGGACTTGCTCCGGGGTGACGCAGTGGGTGGGGCGGCGGGAAAGCTTCAATGAAAGTCCCGCGATTTGGGCAGGATGCGCACGTCACGCGGATGTCGCCCGCGCGGATCCTGGCTGACGATCGGCTTCGGGCGAATCACCTCGTCCACCGGCGCCAGCGGCATCTGGCCGTCATAGTCCGACGACAGCCGCCGGAGCTCCACGGTGCGGTCATAGGCCTTGACCGTCATCAGATGGACGACGCCCTCCTCGCTGCGCTGGATCACGCCCTCCAGCACCAGCAGTCGCGCCGCCATGATCGTACGCCGGTTCGCCTCGAAATCGCGCGCCCATAGCAGCGCGTTGGTGATGCCCGTCTCATCCTCGATCGTGACGAAGATCGCATTGCCCTTGCCCGGCCGCTGGCGGACCAGCACCACCCCGGCGACGCACGCGCGCCGCCCGTCCTTCGCCCGCGCCGCCTGCTCGCTCGACAGCACGCCTTCGGCGGCGAACAGCGGTCGCAGGAATCGCATCGGATGGCCCTTCAGCGACAGCCGCGTCGTCTGGTAATCCGCCGCTACCTCTTCGCTCATCGGCATCGCGGGCAGCGGTGGATCGGCCTCCTGGCGCAATTCGGGTGCCTCCGCCGCGGCGAACAGTGCCAGCTGTTTGGGCGGCGTCCGCCGCACGTCCCACAGGGCGGCACGGCGGGGCAGCGCGATCGACCCGAACGCATCCGCATCGGCGAGCAGGTTCAGCCCCCGCGTCGGCAGGCCCGCACGGCCCGCGACCTGTTCGACGCTCGCAAAGGGCACCTCCCCCCGCGCCGCGACCAGCGCGGTCGCCCAATCCTGCCGAAATCCGTCGATCTGCCGAAAACCCAGCCGGATCGCGAAATCCCCATCCTCGGTCCGCTCAAGCACATTGTCCCACTGGCTCGCATTCACATCGATCGACCGCACCACCACGCCATGCGCGCGCGCGTCCTCCACCAGCTGCGCGGGCGCGTAGAAACCCATGGGTTGCGAATTGAGGATCGCGCAGCCGAACACCGCCGGGTGGAAGCATTTGATCCACGACGACACATACACCAGCCGCGCGAACGACAGCGCGTGACTCTCGGGAAAGCCGTAGCTGCCGAACCCTTCGATCTGCTTGTAGCAGCGCTCCGCAAACTCCTGCGGATAGCCGCGCCGGACCATCCCGCCGATCAGCTTGGCCTGGAAATTGTGCATGCCGCCCACCTTGCGGAACGTCGCCATCGCGCGTCGCAGCTCATTCGCCTCGCCGGGGGTGAAGCCGGCCGCGACAATCGCCAGCTTCATCGCCTGTTCCTGGAACAACGGCACGCCATAGGTTGCCTTCAAAAGCTGAAACAGCTCGTCGGGCGGACCGTACAGCGGCGAAGGAGACGGAAAGTCGACCGGCTCCTTCTTGGTGCGGCGGCGCAGATAGGGATGGACCATGTCGCCCTCGATCGGGCCCGGCCGAACGATCGCGACCTGGACGACCAGATCGTAGAATTCCTGCGGGCGCAGGCGCGGCAACATGTTGATCTGGGCTCGGCTTTCCACCTGGAACACGCCGATGCTGTCGCCCTTGCACAGCATCTTATAGACGTCGGGATGCTCGTCGGTCGCCAGGCTGTCCAGCGCGTAGCGGCCCAGGCCATGCGTCTCCATCAGGTCGAAGGCTTTGCGGATGCAGGTCAGCATGCCGAGCGCCAGGATGTCGACCTTCATCAGGCCCAGACAGTCGATGTCGTCCTTGTCCCATTCGATGAACGTCCGGTCCTTCATGCCGCCGTTGTGGATCGGCACCATTTCGTCGAGCCGCCCCTGCGTCAGTACGAAGCCGCCGACATGCTGCGACAGATGGCGGGGAAATTGCAGCAGGCGCGACACCATGTCGCCAAGCTGCGCCAGGCGGGGATTGGCGGGGTCGAACCCGGTTTCGGTGAAGCGCTGTTCGGGCATGCGGTCGGAAAAGCTGCCCCAGACGGTGCTGGTCAGCCGCTGCGTCACGTCTTCGCTGAACCCCAGCACGCGGCCGACCTCGCGCACGGTGCTGCGCGGGCGATAATGGATG
The DNA here is from genome assembly GCA_003075315.1 of Arthrobacter sp. TPD3018. Classification (GTDB taxonomy): domain Bacteria; phylum Pseudomonadota; class Alphaproteobacteria; order Sphingomonadales; family Sphingomonadaceae; genus Sphingomonas. The sequence continues at coordinate 56,589 of QDFQ01000001.1, forward strand.
ACGGTCGCCGCGATTGCCGCGCGTTCGCGGGTGTAGCGGCGATAGATATATTGCATCACCTCCTCGCGCCGCTCGTGCTCGAAATCCACGTCGATGTCGGGGGGCTCGCCGCGTTCTTCGGACACGAAGCGCGAAAACAGCAGGTCGTATTTCAGCGGATCGACCGAGGTGACGCCCAGCAGGTAGCAGACGACCGAATTGGCCGCCGATCCGCGCCCCTGACACAGGATCGGCGGGGTACAGCTGCGCGCGAACCGCACCACATCATGCACCGTCAGGAAATAATAGGCATATTGCTGACGCCGGATGAGGTCGAACTCTTCGTACAGCAGGGTGAGGATACGGTCTGGAACGCGATCCCCGTAGCGGTCGAGCGCATTCTGCCAGACGAGATGTTCCAGCCATGCCTGCGCATCCCAGCCCGCCGGTACCGGCTCGTGCGGATATTCGTATCGCAACTGGTCAAGCGAGAAGCCGATGCGACCCAATAGGCGAAGGCTTTCGTCGATCGCTTCGGGCGCGTCGCGGAACAGGCGTCGCATCTCGGCTTCGTCCTTCAGATGGCGTTCGCCATTGGCCGCGAGGCAACGTCCGGCCGTATCGATCGTCACGCCTTCGCGGATGCACGTCACGACGTCGTGCAAGGGCCGGTCGTCGCGATGCGCATAGAGCGCGTCCACCGTCGCTAGCAGCGGCACGCCGACCGCCTCGGCCAGGGCCCTCAAACGGCGGAGGCGGCGGCGGTCCTGGCCGCGGCGGGCCATGCTGACGCCCAGCCAGACGCCGTCGGGTGCCAGCCGCTTGACCGCCCTCAGCGTCGTGGCGAGGCTGGGATCGCTGCGCGGCGGCGGACGCTCACCCTCATCGATCGCAACCCCGGGACGCGAACTGCTTTCGGGCAGGACGATCAGCAACAGGTCGCGATGCAGCGCGATGAGGTCGCCCAGTCCCAGCAGGCAATCGCCCTTCACCGACCGCAGATTGCCCGTGGTTAGGATTCGCGTCAGCCGTCCCCAACCGGTGCGGTTGACGGGATAGGCGACGATGTCGGGCGTACCATCCGCGAAGACGAGACGGGTGCCGACCGCCAAGGTGAAGCCGAAGGGCGGCAAGGCGGCACCCAGCCGCCCGGTTTCGGCGCGTTTCAGCGCGTCATAGGCGCGCACCACGCCAGCGACGGTATTACGGTCGGCGATGCCGATGCCGGCGTGGCGGAGCGTGATCGCCTGTGCGACCATGTCTTCGGCATGGCTGGCGCCGTCGAGGAACGAATAATTGGTCGCAGCGACGAGCTCGACGAACCCGCTCATGGCGCGATCGCACCGCCAGCCCCTTCCACCCCGTCACTCCGGGCTCGGTCTGGAGCCCACCGGGCCGCCGGGGTCTCGCCCGCCCCTCCCGCTGCGCCACGCGCCGCGAAGTAGATCCCGGACCAAATCCGGGATGACGGTGAAAGCTGGAACACTCTCACGCGAACAACCCATGGACGTACCAGCGCGGGTGCGCCTGTTCGCTATGCAGGCCGTGGCGGAAGATCCAGAAGCGCCGCCCCCGGCGGTCCTCGATCCGGTAATAATCGCGCGTCGGGATGGCGCCGTCGTGGCGGCGCCACCATTCGCCGGCGATCCGCTCGGGCCCCTCGGCGCGCGCGACCTCGTGGACGCGGCGACGCCAGCGGAAACGGTGCGGTGGGCCGTCGGGCACCTCCGCCATCACCGCCTCGATCGGTTGGGGCGGATCGAACAGATAGATGGGCCTGAGCGGCGGCCCCCCCGCCTCCGCCTGCGGCCAGTCCCCCGCGGGCGGCGGTGCGGCAGCGGGCAGCATCAGTTCGGCCTGCTCGGGGATATGGCTGTCGCGCGGGGCGAATCGTCGCACCCGCTCGCGGCCCAGCCGGGTGGAGAGGCGATCGATTAGCTCCGCCACCGCCGGCACCTGGGTCGCCCCCTCCCCGCCCTCCAGCCGCAGCTGCGCCGCATCGAGCCGCTCGGCGAGCGTCACGTCGAGCCGGATGAGGTCATAGCCGTAGCCGGGATCGAGCGGGTCGGCGAGCGCGTCGATCCGCTCGGCAAACAACCGCATCAGCAGCGCGACGTCGCGCGTCGGCTGCCCCGTCTCGACGCGCAGCGACTGGATGTGGCCGTCACTGCGGAACAGCCGCGCCTCCCACCGGCGCCCGCCCTGATGGCGCTGGCCGAGCGTGTTGCCCGCCTCGCCCGCCAGCTCTTCGATCACCTCGAGGGCATAGTCGGTTCGTGCGATCGGTTCGGCAAAGCGCCGCTCCACCGCCACCGGCGCAATGCGCACGCGTGGCCGGACCGGCGCCTTATAGTCGCCCGACAGCCGCCGCACCGCGGTCGCCGCTTCCTCACCGAAGCGCGCAGCGATGCCGGCGAGCGGACGCGCCATCACGTCGCCCACCGTCTTCAGCCCCGCCCGGGTCAGGGCCATCGTCGCGTCCGCATCCAGCTCCAGCGCCGCGACCGGCAGGCGCTTCACCGCACGCGTCTCGTCGGGCGCCGGCGCACCGGCATAGCGAGCGAGCGCACAGGCGATTTCGGGTGTGTCGCCGAACGCATGGCGTGCCAGGATCCCACGCCGTGCCATCCGCGCCTCGACATCGGCGGCAAGCGGACGCTCCCCCTCGAAAGCATGGACGCACCCCGCAATGTCGATCACCAGCGCATCGGGGGGCAGCAGCGCGACCGTGGGGCTGTAGCGCGTGCAACCATCGGCCAGCCGCTCCAGCCAGTCCATGTCGGCATGCGGATCGGCCGGAAACACCTCCAACTCGGGCACACGCGCGCGGGCGTCGGCCAGCGTCAGCCCCGGCTCCAGCCCGGCGCGCGCCGCGGCCAGATCGGTCGCGGTCAGCCGAATCGCCTGGCCCACCGTCTCGACGAAGGCGACCGGCGCCTCACCGCCGACGAACAGATGCGGCCGGGTGGCGCGCAGCCGCTCGATCGGGAGCCACGGAAAGACCAGCGCCAGATAGCGGCGCGTCACGGAAACTCTTGGCATCACGATCCCACTCCACACGCCAGCGCTGCCCCGCGGGGCCGCCACGCCGGCGCACACATTCGACGTCGAAAGCGGGCAGGCCCGGCGCGCCCTCGCCCAGACCCTGATCCAGCGCGGTCGAGGGCACGGCGGCAACGCTCCACCGCGTCGCAGCGGCGCTCGCCACCGGTTCCGCGCCGATCCGCAGCGACAACAATGTGACGCCCGATGCCTCCGCCGCGAGCATCAGCCGCCGCGTCGCGGTAAGGTCCAGCCCCGGCATCGGCCCGACGCTTTCGACCAGGACCATGCCCAGCCCCCCACAGCGCGCCGCATCCGCCGCCGCGCGCAGCAGCGCCGATTCGTCGGCGACAACGACGAGCAGCACCGAATCGGCCGCCAGGCCCAGTTCGGCGAGGCCGCTCGCATGCAGCCGGCCCTGCGCGCGCTCCCCTGCCTCGGTCCGCAGCCACAGCAGCGGCACCGCCCCGGCAGCGAGAGCCAACGCCAGACCGAACCCCGCGGCGCTCGCCCCATCTTCGCCCTCCAGCGCATAGATTTCATGGAGTTGCGCGCGCGCCAGCCCTTCCTGTCGCCAGGCATCGACCGGTGCCGCCGCCGCTTGCGCAGCCCCGCCAGCGGCGGCAAGGCCACGCAGACGGGCGAGCAAGGCGGACGAGTCGGACATATATGTTCTTGTAATGTTCCGGACATCGAGTCGCCAAGTCGAAATCGTGTGCGAAAATCACAAGATGGGGCTTGCGGCCCTGCGCAGTCGCCGCTAGTGGACGCGCCTCACCCAGCCGGTGGCTCCAACGAGCAGCCGGCACAGGCGCCAGAGCGGGCGTAGCTCAGGGGTAGAGCACAACCTTGCCAAGGTTGGGGTCGAGGGTTCGAATCCCTTCGCCCGCTCCAGTCTACTTAAAGACTTGCAGGCCATGCCGAGGGTGTCGGCAAAAAACACCTTATCATATCCCACTGACGGTTGCGCAAATTCCAACCGGACGTCCCGCTGGCATGTTCTGCCAGACGGCATCGTAGCCGCGGAAGGCTCGCCCGGGCTGCTGACGAACCCAGCTTGGCGGCCATTCACGCGCTCCTTCACCCGGCGCAATGCGCTGAACCCCGCGATGGTCGCGCGCGTGATGCGGACCGCGCGTCCGGGGCCGGCGGCGCAGCAATCGACCATGGCTATGGCCTGACGGCACCGCTGTGGGTGGGCGTGGCTCTCGCGATTCTCTGCCTCATGAGCCTCGTGCCCGAACGCTTTGATCGATCATCGCCATCGTGACGCGACACGTCGACCCGTCAGTCCGGGATCGCCCGTCGACCCTGTATCCCGTTACTCGCGCGGCGATGCTCCCGGAACGCGGCGGTGATCGCCCGCAGCGTCTCCTTCGTCTTCGGGTCCGACAGCGACGAATGCAGGACGATCGACAGCGATGGCAGCGGCGGCAGGCCGAGCGCATCGCCAACGTCGATCACGTCGGCGGGGGCGAGCCGGCGCGGGAAGGCGGATACCCCGAGCCCGGCGGACAAGGCCGCCGCGATCGCAGACGTGCCGCCGACGAAGACCTCCTCCCACGCGACCGATGCCCTGTCGAGCAGCTTGGTCGCGACATCCCGCACGGAGCAGCACGGCGACATCGCCGCAAGCCGCAGCGGCTCGCCGGCACGATGCTCGAACGCCGGAGAGGCGAACCAGCCGAAATGCTCCGGCCCGAGGATTTCGCCATCGCGGCGGTCGTCGTCGCTGCGGATGATGACCGCATCGAACCGGCCGCTTTCGAAGCCGTCGAGCAGTGCGCGCGAATTGTCGATCAGCACCTCCACGGTCAGCGCCGGGTCGAGCGACTTCAGCCTGGCCAGCAGTGTCGGAACCTCCGGCCCCATGACATGACCCGCGATACCGAGCCGAAAGCGGCGGCGGGTGGCGGTCAGTCCGGCGAGCGCGCGCTCATGCGCGTCGAGGAACTCGCGCGCGGACTGGATGAAGACCTCGCCCTGTGCCGACAGGCGGACCTGCCGCGGCGTGCGTTCGATGAGCCGCGTGCCCAGCCGGTCCTCCAGCCGCTTCAATTTGACGCTGACCGCGCCCTGCGTGGTCCCCAGCATGTCGGCGGCGCGGGTGAAACTGCGATGGTCCGCGACCATGAGAAACGCACGGACCGCGTCGACTTCCAGCGTCATGTCCGCGAACCATCCCGTTTTGTTGTCACTGATATGACCTGCCATCCGGTTGTTCGATAATCAACCAGCCGTCACTTTGCCGACGATGACGACCAGGATCGGCAAGGCCATCGACCACGAGCGTGAGACAGCGCGCTCCCGCATCGAGGCGCCCTGTGCCGATCGCAGCAGCAGGGCCGCACCATGAACGCTACCGCAGCCACCCGAAACCGCGCCGCGCTCGCGGCCGTCTGTCTCTCCGCGCTCATGCTCGGGCTGGAGATATCCAGCATTCCGAGCATCCTGCCCACGCTGGAGCAGGTCCTGCCGGCCGACTTCCGCCAGCTCCAGTGGATCATGAATGCCTATACGATCGCGATGACGACGTGCCTGATGGCGGCGGGCGCGCTGGCCGACCGGTTTGGGCGCAAGCGCATCTTCCTGGGCGGCATCGTCGTGTTCGGTCTTGCTTCCCTCGCTTGCGGCCTGGCCACCAGCGCCCCGATGCTGATCGCCGCGCGCTTCCTGCAAGGGGCGAGCGGCGCGGCGATGCTGGCCTGTCAGATCGCCGTACTGTCACACCAGTTTCGTGATGGACCGGAGCGCGGCACGGCGTTCGGCTGGTGGGGCGTCATCTTCGGGATCGGCCTGGGCTTCGGTCCGCTGGTCGGCGGGCTGACGGTCGCCGTCGCGAGTTGGCAGTGGGTGTTCCTCGTCCATGTGGCGCTGGCGCTGCTCACGCTCGCGCTGGCCCGAACGGGCGTGGTCGAATCCTCCGATCCCCATGCCGTGCGGATCGACCTGCCGGGCATAGCGACCTTGTCGCTCGCCGTATTCTGCCTCGTCTACTTCATCACGCAGGGGCAAGGACTGGGCGCCGATCGCCTCGGCATCGTGCTTGCCGGCGTCGGCGGGATCAGCTTTCTCACCTTCATCGTCGTAGAGCTGCGCGCCGCGCGGCCGATGTTCGATTTCGGCGCCTTCCGCACCCGCGCCTTCTCCGGCGCGCTGCTCGGATCGGCGGGGATGAACTTCAGCTTCTGGCCGTTCGTGATCTACCTGCCGATCTATTGCCAGGCGGTGCTGGGGCTGAACAGCGTGACGGCGGGGCTGGCGCTTTTAGCCTATACGTTGCCGACATTGGTCGTGCCGCCCTTCGCCGAGCGGATGCTGGCCAAGCGCGGCGCGGCCTTCGTCATTCCGACGGGGCTCTTCACCATCGGACTCGGCTTCGTCCTGATGTGGTTCGCAGCGAGGAGCGGCAACGCGAGCGCGTGGCCGATGCTGCCCGGTTGCGTCGTCGCAGGGGTCGGGCTCGGCCTGACCAACACCCCCGTCACCAACACCGCGACCGGGGCGCTGCCCCCGGAGCGCGCAGGGATGGCGTCGGGCATGGACATGAGCGCGCGGATGATCTCGCTGGCGATCAACATCGCGCTGATGGGCTTCATCCTGCTCGAAGGTATCCGCACCAGGCTGGGCGAAGACGCGCTGCGGGTCGAGCCCGGCGCCCTCGCCCGACTGTCCGAGACGATCGCCGCCGGCAATCTGTCGGGCGTCAACGCTAGCATCGGTCTCGCCACCGCCCGGGCGGCACTGGTGCAGGGCTTCGGCGGGGTGATGCTCTACGGAGCGGCCTGCGCCCTGGGCCTGTCGGTGCTGAGCTTGCTCGTCTTCGGCCGCCGCAAGGCGACGATCGGCGATGCAGACGATGCCCCCCATCCCTCCCAAGTCGCCCCTTGAGTCCCCGCCCGCTCTCCCCCAACACTCCCGGCCGATGACCCGCTACGACCGCCGCTTCTGGTTTCTCGCCGCCGGCCTTGCGGCGACGTCGGGATATGTCGATGCGATCGGGTTCCTGCGGCTCGGCGGGTTCTTCGTGTCGTTCATGAGCGGGAATTCGACGCGATTCGCGGTCGGTGCAGTGACGGATGTCCATGTCGCGTATGTTGCCGGCGCGTTGATCGCGGGCTTTGCGGCCGGCGTGGCGGGCGGGACATGGCTGTCGCTGCGGCACGGGGGTGGGCGCCTGCCCGTCTCGCTGCTGCTGATGGGCGCGCTGCTGGCGCTTGCCGCGGCGAGCGACGGACGATCGCCCGCAATGGCGACCAGCCTGATGATGGCGGCGGCGATGGGCGCGGCGAACACCATCTTCCAACGCGATGGCGAGGTGAGCATCGGCGTCACCTATATGACCGGCACGCTGGTGAAATGCGTGCAACGGCTGACCGCGGCGCTGATGGGCAGCGGGCCGCGCTGGGCGTGGCTGCCCTATGCCTTGCTGTGGATGGGGCTGGTCGTGGGCGCGTGCGGCGGAGCCGCCGTCTTTGGCGTAGTCGGGACGGCGGGCGTGTGGCTGGCGGTCGCCACAGTCGTGTTGCTCGCCGTCTATGCGCGCGCGATCGGACGGCCACACACCCCCTGACCGCCGGGCGGGCGCGCCCGGCGGCGGTGGCTCATTCCATTTCGAGGATGATCTGGTCGACCGCCAGGCTGTCGCCGGCGGCGGCGGAGACGGCCTTCACCCGGCCCGCCTTCTGGGCGCGCAGGATATTTTCCATCTTCATTGCCTCGACCACGGCAAGTGGCTGCCCCGCTTCCACCGCATCGCCCGCGCCGACGTCGAGGCGGACGAGCAGGCCCGGCATCGGCGCGATCAGGAAGCGCGACAAATCGGGCGGCACCTTCTCGATCATATGCTGCGCGTACGGCGCGGCGTGCGCGGGCAGGACACGGACGTCATGGCTCGCACCACGCGTGGTCAGGCGGAAGCCGCTGCGGATCGGCAGGATGCGGACGGTGAGATGCGCGTCCTCCCCGTTTTCCGGGCCGATCTCCGCCTCCACCATGCGATCGCCGGGGGTATATTCCAGCGCTATATCGAGCGCGTCGCCGTCGACCGTGATGCCGTCGGTCGAAACCGCCACGTCATGATCCTCGCCGTCGACCCGCACGCTCCAGGCATGCGGCGGCTGCAGGCGGCTGCCGAGCTGGCCGTCGATGCGGCGCGCACGATCGGCCTGCGCGGTCGCGGCGAAGGCGGCGATCGCGGCGAGATGGCGCTTGAGGTCGGCGTCGGCGGGGGCGCCGTGGAAGCCGTCGGGATATTCCTCGGCGATGAACCCCGTGGTGATGTTGCCCGACCGGAAGCGCGGGTGCTGCATCAACGCCGACAGGAAGTCGATGTTGGTGCCCGGCCCCTCGATCTCGAACGCGTCGAGAGCCGCGATCTGCGCGTCGATCGCCGCCTCGCGCGTCGGCGCCCAGGTGACGAGCTTGGCGATCATGGGATCGTAGAACATGCTGACCTCGCCGCCCTCGGCGACGCCGTCGTCGACGCGGATGCGGGGTTCGTCACCTTGCGTCACCCCAGCGAAGGCTGGGGTCTCGTGCGGCTTCTGTCCTGCGTTGATAGCGGGAGACCCCAGCCTGCGCTGCTGTGACGGGGTGGCCACCGGCGGATTGTACCGCACCAGCCGTCCGATGCTGGGCAGGAAGCCGCGGTACGGGTCCTCGGCATAGACGCGGTTTTCGACCGACCAGCCGTTGATGCCGACCTGATCCTGGGTGATCGACAGCGGCTCCCCCGCCGCCACGCGGATCATCTGTTCGACGAGGTCAAGGCCGGTGATCTCCTCGGTCACCGGATGTTCCACCTGCAGCCGGGTGTTCATCTCGAGAAAGTAGAAGCTCTCGCCGGTCGTATCCGCGCCCGAGACGATCAGCTCGACCGTCCCCGCGGAATAATAGCCCACCGCGCGGGCCAGCGCGACCGCCTGTTCGCCCATCGCCTTGCGCATCGCCGGCGTCACGAAAGGCGAGGGCGCTTCCTCGACCACCTTCTGGTGGCGGCGCTGCACCGAACATTCGCGCTCGTTGAGGTACAGGATGTTGCCATGCTGGTCGCCAAGCACCTGGATCTCGATGTGACGCGGCGATTCGATGAACTTCTCGATGAACACGCGATCGTCGCCGAAGCTGGCGAGACCCTCGCGCTTCGTCGCCTCGAACCCTTCGCGCACGTCCTGTTCGCTGTACGCAAGGCGCATGCCCTTGCCGCCGCCGCCGGCCGACGCCTTCATCATCACCGGATAGCCGATGTCGGTCGCGATCCGCACCGCCTCGTCGGTATCGGCGATCTCCCCCAGGAAACCGGGGACGACATTGACGCCCGCGTCCTTCGCCAGCTTCTTCGATTCGATCTTGTCGCCCATCGCCGCGATCGCGTTCGGCGGCGGGCCGACGAAGGCGATGCCCGCCTCGGCACAGGCGCGCGCGAAGCTCTCGCGCTCGGACAGGAAGCCGTAGCCGGGGTGGATACAGTCGGCACCCGTCTCCTTGGCGGCGAGCAGGATCAGCTCGGCCTTAAGGTAGCTTTCGGCGGCGGGCGCCGGCCCCAGGCGCACCGCCTCGTCCGCCATCAGCACGTGGGGGGAGCGCGCGTCGGCATCGGAATAGACCGCGACCGTCTTGATCCCCATGCGCTTGGCGGTGCGGAACACGCGGCAGGCGATCTCACCGCGATTGGCGACCAGAATTTTCTTGAACATCCTCTTACCTCAAATAGCGAACTTGGCTGTCTGCGCGGCGCTTCAGGATTTCTGTCCGGTGCCGGGTAAGCGTGATCGAGCATTCGGCTCCCAACTCGCCATATCCGGTCCCGCCGGCTGCCTGGTCCGAAACCATGTTGCATTCGGCATATCGATACTTCAGCCAAGCACGTTGTGACTCGAGCAGACCGGCCACCAAAGACGGTTTGTTCGCTTTCTCGCGCCGATTTTCGGCGTCCTCTTTCCGCAGCACTGCAAGAGTCACTCGCCATTGGCGCACCATCTCCGCATCAGCGCGGTCTTCGACTTTGCCGAGGCACTTGCGATAGTCCAAGACCGACAGCCGAGCGGCCGCGTCGCAGTCAGATACAGCCGCCAAGGCAAGCAGCGTAAAGATCACTCCGCCGCCTCTGCCATCACCGCGTAACCCCGGGCCTGACCCGGGGTCCCGCTTCCTGCCGCAGGTCCGCAGCAGCCAGACCCCGGCTCATGGCCGGGGTGACGGGCGCTGGGCTCCGCCGCCATCGGCGTCACGCCCAGCTTCGCGAAGAGCGCCGCGTCCTTGTCGTCGCCGGCGTTGCCCGCGGTCAGCAGCTTATCGCCAGTGAAGATCGAATTGGCGCCCGCCATGAAGCAGAGCGCCTGCGCCGAATCCGACATGCTCTCGCGCCCCGCGGACAGGCGCACCATGCTCTCGGGCATGGTGATGCGCGCGACGGCGACGGTGCGGACGAACTCGATCTCGTCGATCTTGGCGAGCGGTGTGTCGGCGAGCATGTCGCCCAGCACGGTGCCCTTCACCGGCACCAAAGCATTGACCGGTACGCTGCCGGGATGCTCGGGCAGGGTCGCCAGCGCATGGACGAAGCCGACGCGATCCTCGCGCGTTTCACCCATGCCGACGATGCCGCCGCAGCACACGTTGATCCCCGCACTTCGCACCGCATCGAGCGTATCGAGCCGCTCCTGGAAGCTGCGCGTCGTGATGACGTCGCCATAGCGTTCGGGCGAAGTGTCGATATTGTGGTTGTAGTAATCGAGGCCCGCGTCGGCGAGCTGCTTCGCCTGATGCGGCTCCAGCATGCCGAGCGTCATGCACGTTTCCATGCCCATGCCGCGCACGCCCTCGACCATCGCGACGATCGCGCCCATGTCGCGGTCCTTGGGATTGCGCCACGCCGCACCCATGCAGAACCGGGTCGAGCCATTGTCCTTGGCCTGCGCTGCCGCTTGCAGGACGCTGCGCACATCCATCAGCTTGGTCGCCTTGACCCCGCTGTCGGCGCTGACCGACTGCGAGCAATAGCCGCAGTCCTCCGGGCAGCCGCCGGTCTTGATCGACAGCAACGTCGACAGCTGCACCTGCCCCGCCGCGTGATGCGCGCGGTGGACGGTCTGCGCCTGCCACATCAGTTCGTCGAAGGGCAGGTCGAACAGGGCTGCGATCTCGTCGCGGGTCCAGTCATTGCGAACGGCGTTGCGCTCTGGCGAGGGCGCGCTCACTTGGCCATCGCCTGCTTCAGGCGCGCTTCCAGCGCCGGGGCCTCGGACGGCTGAAAGCCATAGGACGTATAGACCTGCCGGCCCTTGCTGTCGAAGAGGTAGACCCGTGGGATGCCGACCTTTCCGTCGGGGATATCCTTGAGGTCGGCGGCGACGATCTGTTGATAGGCTTTGACGTCGGCAACGACATAGTCGCTATCGGAAAGGCCACCGCGAGCGAGGAAGCGGGCGATGGAATCGGCAGGCTGCGACGGATCGGGATTCCCATCCCTGCGATTGACGTAGACGAAGTTATACCGCCCCGCCAAATCCTTGCGCATCTTGTTGAGATAAGGCGCCTCGACCATGCAGGGCGGACACCAGCTCGCCCAGATTGAGATCAGCGTCGGCTTTCCCGACACGATGCGCGATCCGAGCGTGACCGGCTTTCCGTCGCGCGTCTTCAACGGCACGCCGGCCAGGCTCGCGATCGAGCGTCCGTTCGTCGCGGCGCGCTCCTGCGCGGCGGCGGGGGCAGCGATCGCAAGGGACAGGCCAAGCGACCACGCTAATGTTGTTCCAAACCGCATATTCACTCCTACGCCGCCTGCAGCGAAATGTCTCAAACCGAACCGATGGGACGTGTTGGCCGCCGCCCGGATGGATGCCGTGGCGGCGTAAACGCTCGTCGTCCACGCTGCCACTGCACATTCTTCAACTGTGCCGTCCGCTCGCCTGTCAACCGCGTGGGGCATTAGCTGCGTATCATCCGTCGCATCGATCCGGCCGCATAGTCCCCGCGCGCGGCGCCGAGAGTCCAACGGATCACGCGGCGTCCTCCTGCGGCGGCATATTGTGGCCGAGCAGGCGTAGAACCTCTTCGGCCGCCTTGATCAGGTTGGTGCCGGGGCCGAAGATCGCCTGCACGCCCGCATCGCGCAGCGCCTGATAGTCCTGCGCCGGGATCACACCGCCGGCGATCACCTTGATGTCGGCGCGGCCTGCGTCGCGCAGATGGCCGATCAGTTCGGGGATCAGCGTCTTGTGCCCGGCCGCCAGGCTGGAGGCGCCGACGACGTCGACATCCTTCTCCAGTGCGAGCACCGCGGCTTCCTTGGGCGTCTGAAACAGCGGGCCGGGGACGACCTCGAACCCCAGATCGCCGAACATGCTGCTGACGAGGTTGGCGCCGCGGTCGTGCCCGTCCTGCCCCATCTTCGCGACGAGCATGCGGGGTTTGCGACCCAACCGACGCTCGGTAGCGGCAACGCCCTCGGCGAGCCGCTCCCAGCGCATGTCGTCGGTATAGGCCCCGCCATAGATGCCCTTCACAGGCGTCGGCTGCGTACCGAAGCGGCCGAACACATCCTCCATGGCGCTACTGATTTCGCCCAACGTCGCACGGGCGCGCGCCGCGTCGACGGCGAGGGCCAGCAGATTGTCCTTACCCCGCGCGCCCTCGCGCAACGCGTCGAGCGCGGCGCGGCACGCCGCCTCATCGCGCGTCGCCTTGACCCGTTCGATGCGGCGGATCTGCGCCTCGCGCACCGCGACGTTGTCGACGTCGAGGATGTCGATCGGGTCCTCGTCGGCCTTGCGATACTTGTTCACGCCGACGATCACGTCCTCGCCGCGGTCGACACGCGCGGCGCGGGCGGCGGAGGCTTCCTCGATCATCGCCTTGGGCCAGCCCGCCGCGACCGCCTTCGCCATGCCGCCTTCGGCCTGGACGCGCTCGATGATCTCCCACGCGCCATCGACCAGGCTCTGCGTCAGGCTTTCGACGTAATAGGAGCCGCCGAGCGGATCGACGACCTTGGTCATCCCCGTCTCTTCCTGGATGACGATCTGCGTGTTGCGCGCGATCCGGGCGGAGAAATCGGTCGGCAGCGCAATGGCTTCGTCGAGCGCGTTGGTGTGCAGCGACTGGGTGCCGCCCAGCATCGCCGCCATCGCCTCGATCGTCGTGCGCATGACGTTGTTGTAGGGGTCCTGCTCGGTCAGCGACACGCCGCTGGTCTGGCAGTGGGTGCGCAGCATCTTGCTGCGTTCGTCCCTCGCGCCCAGCTGCGTCATTGCGCGATGCCAGAGCACGCGCGCGGCGCGCAGCTTGGCGATCTCCATGAAGAAATTCATGCCGATCGCGAAGAAGAAGCTCAGGCGCCCGGCGAACTTGTCGATGTCGAGGCCGCTCGCCACGCCGTACTTCACATATTCCATGCCGTCGGCGATGGTGAAGGCGAGTTCGTGGAGCTGCGTCGCCCCCGCCTCCTGCATGTGATAGCCGCTGATCGAAATGCTGTTGAACTTCGGCATCTCGCGGCTGGTATAGCCGAAGATATCCGAAATGATCCGCATGCTTGGTTCGGGCGGATAGATATAGGTGTTGCGGACCATGAACTCCTTCAGGATGTCGTTCTGGATGGTCCCGTCGAGCAGCTTCCGGTCGACGCCCTGCTCTTCCCCTGCAACGATAAAAAAGGCCAGGATCGGGATCACCGCGCCGTTCATCGTCATGCTGACCGACATTTGATCGAGCGGAATCCCGTCGAACAGGATCTTCATGTCCTCGACGCTGTCGATCGCGACGCCCGCCTTGCCGACGTCGCCGGTGACGCGCGGATGGTCGCTGTCATAGCCGCGATGGGTGGCAAGGTCGAAGGCGACGCTCAGCCCCTTCTGCCCGGCGGCGAGGTTGCGGCGGTAGAAGGCGTTCGATTCCTCCGCGGTCGAGAAGCCGGCGTACTGCCGGATCGTCCACGGCCGGCCCGCATACATCGACGCGCGCACGCCGCGCGTGAACGGCGCAAAGCCGGGCAGGCCGGGGTCTACGCGCACGTCCTCAGCCGTATAGAGCGGCTTGACCGCGATGCCCTCGGGCGTCGGCCAGGTGAGGTCCTTGCCCTTCACCTCCTTCGCGGCGGCGGCCTGCCAGTCGGCGAGGGTCGGGCGCGGTGTCGGTTCGGGGGTGGCGGGCGCCTTGGGCGCGGCGCCGCTGTCCTCGCCGGTATTGGTCTCAATGATCGCCATCAGGCGTCTCCATCAGTTCGACGAGCACGCCGCCCATGTTCTTGGGATGTACGAAGACGATCGGCGTGCCGTGCGCGCCGATACGGGGTTCACCGAGCACGGTCGCGCCCTTCGCCTTCAGGTCCGCAACGGCGGCGTGGATGTCGGGCACCTCGAAACAGACATGATGCTGCCCACCCGCCGGGTTCTTCTTCAGGAAGCCGGCGATGGGCGAACTGTCGTCATAGGGCTCGATCAGCTCGATCTGCGTGTTGGGCGCGTCTATGAAGCACACTTTCACGCCCTGCGCGGGCAGGTCGAACGGCTCCCCGATCACGGTGGCGCCGAGCAGGGTGCGATAGGTCTCGATCGACTGCGCGATCGACGGCGTCGCGATGCCGACGTGGTTGAGGCGGCCGAGGGGGGTCATACGGTTTCTCCGGTCGTCCGGCGCTGCTGGACTTCGTCTTTCAACGCCTGCTTTGTCTCGGCAGACAAGTGTGCGCTCGCTACGCCATCGATCGCCCCTTGAAGCGCCCAGACGGCGCATAGACTGACCTCGCGCGGGTGCGCCGCCTTCATCCGGCAATAGGTTTCCACCGCGCCCAACTCAGCCAACCGCTCGGGGCTATCGACGCCAACCTCGATCATCCAGCCAGCACTTTTCGCCGCCACATTGCGCAGCGCCGTCAGGCGGGCGAGACGTTCATCGTCAAAGGGGGATATTGTCATGCTTCTTCCACGGATTCTCGAGGCTCTTGCCGCGTAGCTTTCGCAAGCCCAGCGCGATCCGCCGCCGCGTCGAGTGCGGCTGGATCACCTCGTCCACGAAGCCCTTGCTCGCCGCGACGAAGGGGTTGGCGAAGCGGGCTTCGTATTCCGCCGTCCGCTCGGCGATCTCCTCGGGCGTCTTTCCACGGAAGATGATTTCGACCGCACCCTTCGCGCCCATCACCGCGATCTCGGCGGTTGGCCAGGCGTAGTTCAAATCGCCGCGCAGATGCTTCGACGCCATCACGTCATACGCACCGCCATAGGCCTTGCGCGTGATGACGGTGATCTTCGGCACCGTCGCCTCGGCATAGGCGAACAGCAGCTTCGCGCCGTGCTTGATGATGCCGTTATGCTCCTGCGCCGTCCCCGGCAGGAAGCCGGGCACATCGACGAAGGTCAGAATCGGAATTTCGAACGCGTCGCAGAAGCGCACGAACCGCGCCGCCTTCTTCGAGCTGTTGATGTCGAGCACGCCCGCCAACACCATCGGCTGGTTGGCGACCACGCCCACCGTCTTGCCCTCGATCCGGCCGAAGCCGGTGATGATGTTCGCCGCATGCGCCGGCTGCGTTTCGAAGAAGTCGCCCTCGTCGACGACCTTCCGGATCAGTTCGTGCATGTCATAGGGCTGGTTGGCGCTGGCCGGTACGAGCGTGTCGAGGCTCGGCTCCAGCCGGTCCCAGGCGTCGGCGGTCGGCCGTTCGGGCACGGCCTCGCGGTTCGACAGCGGCAGGAAATCGATGAAGTCGCGCGCCGCCAGCAGCGCCTCGATGTCGTTTTCGAACGCATTGTCGGCGACCGAGGTCTTGGTAGTGTGCGTCACCGCGCCGCCCAGCGCCTCCTGCGTCACGACCTCGTTGGTCACCGTCTTCACCACGTCGGGGCCGGTGACGAACATGTAGCTCGAATCCTTCACCATGAAGATGAAGTCGGTCATCGCCGGCGAATAGACCGCACCGCCCGCGCACGGCCCCATGATGAGGGACAGCTGCGGCACGACGCCGGACGCGAGCACGTTGCGCTGGAACACCTCGGCATAACCGCCAAGGCTCGCCACGCCCTCCTGAATGCGCGCGCCACCCGAATCGTTCAGACCGATCACCGGCGCGCCGACCTTCATCGCGGTGTCCATCACCTTGCAGATCTTCTGCGCATGGCGTTCGGACAGCGACCCGCCGAAGACGGTGAAATCCTGACTGAAGACATAGACCAGCCGGCCGTTGATCGTACCCGATCCGGTGACGACGCCGTCGCCGGGGATCACCTGATCCGCCATGCCGAAATCGACGCAATTGTGCTCGACGTACATGTCGATCTCTTCGAACGAGCCTTCGTCGAGCAGGATGTCGAGCCGTTCGCGCGCGGTCAGCTTGCCCTTGGCGTGCTGCGCAGCGACGCGCTTTTCGCCGCCTCCGGCCCGGGCGGCGGCGCGACGGCGTTCGAGTTCGTTCAGCGTGGAAGACATGGGCACACTCCTGCGCGACGGTTTCACCCGGTGTAGGCGCCGCTTTCAACTGTGGGTTTGCAAAATTGCAATCCGCATGTTTGCAAATTAGGCGTGAACGATGGCCGTCGAACCGCCCCGCCCCCGCCTGTTCGCCGGCGATCGCGTGCGCGCGCTGCGGGCACGACTGTCGCTCAGCCAGACGCGCCTCAGCCAGCAACTCGGCATCTCGACCAGCTACCTGTCGCAGATCGAAAGCGGCGATCGACCCATTACCGGCGGCGTGCTGGCGGCCCTAGCGCGGGCCTTTCCGCTCGACTGGGTCGATGTCGCACCCGAGGATGAATCCGCGGCGCTGGTCGCCGCGATGGCGGCGGGGACAGACCCCTCCGTACCCGCCGCGATGATCGATGAGGATGCCGTCCGCCGCGGCGTGCGTCAGCAGCCATTGCTCGCGCGGCGGATGGTGGCATTGCACGCCGCGCTCCAGCGCACGCAGGAGCAACTGCGCGTGCTCGACGACCGCGTCGATGCGGGCGGCAGCCAGCCGGTGCCGCTGCCCTGGGAAGAGGTGCGCGACTGGTTTCAGGGCAGCGGCAATTACATCGATGCGCTTGACCGCTTCGCGGAAGGACTCGCCGTCGATCTGTCAGGAGCCCGCGCCTATGCCGATCGGCTGGAACGCGCGCACGGCGTCCGGCTGGCCGACGACGGCGCTGCCCTCCGCAGCTACGACCCCGCCGCCGCGACGCTGCGGATCGACGCCGCGCAGCCGATCGAGACGCGTGCCTTCCAGATGGCGCACCAGCTCATCCGGCTGGAGGCGGCGGACCTGATCGAAGGCATCGTCGCCGAGGCGCCCTTGCAGTCGGAAGCGGCGCGCGAATTGCTCCGCGTCGGCCTCGCCAATTACGGCGCCGGCGCACTGGTGATGCCCTACGCCGCCTTCCGCAGCGCCGCGCGCCACCAGCGCCATGACGTCGATGCCTTGCGGCAGCGCTTCGGCGTCAGCTTCGAACAAGTCTGCCACCGCCTGTCGACGCTGCAACGCCCGGGCGCACCCGGCATCCCCTTCTTCTTCTGCCGCATCGACATGGCCGGCAACATCACCAAGCGCCATTCGGCGACGCGGCTGCAATTCGCCCAATATGGCGGCGCCTGCCCCTTGTGGGTCGCGCATGAGGCGGTGGCGATCAGCGACCGCATTCTCGTCCAGGTCGCCGAAATGCCCGACGGCGCCCGCTACGTCTCGATGGCGAAGGGGCTGGTGAAGGCCACCGCAAGCTACCGTCGCTCCCCCCGCCGCTACGCCGTAGTGCTGGGCTGCGAGGTCGAGCATGCCGCAGCGTTCGTCTATGCCGATGGCCTGGACGTCGCCGGCGCAGACAGCGCGACGCGGATCGGTCCCTCCTGCCGCATCTGTCCCCGCCGCGACTGCGACCAGCGCGCCTTCCCGCCCGTCGGCCGCGAGTTGCTGGTCGACCCCGACCGCCGCGGGATCGTGCCCTATCGCTTCGACTGATATGGTTGGCCCATGACGATACGAATCGGAATCGGCGGCTGGACCTATGAGCCGTGGCGCGGGACCTTCTATCCCGACAAATGGCCGCAAAAGCGCGAACTCGAATACGCCGCGTCGCAACTGACCGCGATCGAGATCAACGGCACCTATTATTCCAGCTTCAAGCCCGCGAGCTTCGCCAAGTGGGCGGCGGCGGCACCGGACGGCTTCGTCTTCACGCTGAAGGCCTCGCGCTATTGCACCAATCGCAAGGTGCTGGCCGAAGCGGGCGACTCGATCGAACGCTTCGTCGGACAGGGCATCACGGAGCTGGGCGACAAGCTCGGCCCGATCCTGTGGCAGTTCATGGCCACGAAAAAGTTCGACGCCGACGACATGGCCGCCTTCCTCAAGCTATTGCCGGCCAAGCACGACGGCATCCCCCTGCGCCACGCCATCCAGGTCCGCCACGACAGCTTCGCCGACCCCGCCTTCGTCGCCATGGCCCGCGCGGCGAACGTCGCGATCGTCTACGCCGATTCGGCCGACTATCCCGCCATCGCCGACGTCACCGCCGACTTCGTCTACGCCCGCCTGGAAAATGCAATGGAGGCAGAACCCGCCGGCTACACCGACGCGGCGCTCGACTGCTGGGCGAAGGCGGCACGCGACTGGCAGGCTGGTGGCCGCCCCGAAGGCCTGCCCTATGTCACCCCCGACACGCCCGCCAAGGCGCAACGCGACACGTTCGTCTTCTTCATCAACGGCGCCAAGGTGCGCGCGCCGCATGGAGCGAAGGCGCTGATCGAGCGGGTGCGGGGGTAGGCGAAGGCGACGGTGCGCGCCCGGTAGCGAACATCAGATCGCTCCTGTAGGCTTCGACCGATGGCCAAAGCTGATCGCCTCGAACAATTGGATGCGCGCCGACTCGACCTCGAGGCCGAGTATCGCGAGCAGCTCGTCACCGCGTTACGCGCTACGGCCGCTGGCAAATGGGGACTGTTCGATCACAACGCAGACCGTCGGACCCGCGCCGTCATTGCCCCGGTCATCGACGGCCTGACGGAAACGGCCGAGGCCATCGACAAGATCAGAGATCGGTTGGCGCTGCCCGCGTTCGAGTTGCACCGTCAGTTTCTCCAATCGCGGGGTCCCGTGACATCCCATGCCGTGGGCGAACCAAAACAAGCCCAGGCCTGGCTCGATCGCCTGTCCGCTGAATCACCGGACGGCTTTTAGGGTGCGATTCACCTGAGCTGCAGCACGTCCCCGGCGAAGGCCGGGGTCCAGTTGGGAAGGCTGTGGTGAGGATGAGCGACGTCCATCACCCATGGCGGGATTCACTTCCCCGCCAGCTTCGCCTTTAAGTCCTTCAGCGCGCCGAACGGCCCGGCCTCTTCCTCGCTGATGACACCGGCGGCCTTCAGCGCGTCGGCGGCGTCGGGGCTGCGGGGGAAGGGATCGAGCGCCAGTGCGAGGGTTTCGGCGGCGACTTCGCCGAGGTCGATTCCGCCGCCCTCGATTTCCACCGTGTCGAGCGCGCCGGCATCGAGTTCCACCTCGTCCTGGCCGTCGAGCCGTTCGACGAACAGCAAAGCGACGGGTTCGTCGATCGTTGCAGCCAGCGGTACGCCGGTGACCGAACACGCCTGCGTCACCGCGCCCGTCACCCGCCCGCGCACCGCAATGCCGGCGGCTTCGCGGCGCAACGTCAGCTCGGCCTCGAGCCGCTCGACCGCGATCAGGTCGAAGCGCCGCGCCAAGGCGCCGCGTTCGTCGGCGTCGGCTATGATGTGGACGGCACGGTCGCCCGCGCCGATCGCGTCGAGGCGTTCGGGGCGGCTGAATTCGGGGGTCATGTCTCGTCTCCGGGCAAATCGCCAGCGGTCAGGCGGTCGAGCGGCGTCGCGTCGAGCGCGATGCGGAAGGCGGTGAGGCGCTGCGCTACATGCGCCACCGCCTCCGGCGCGGGCGCCTCGCCGCGGTACAGGTTGCGGACCAGCGCCGGCGTCAGGTTGCCCGCCGCCAAGCCATCGCGATAGGCGCCGAGGCGCCCGCCGAGCATGCTCATCATCTTGCCCACATGCTTGCCGACGACCAGGTCGCCCATGCCCATCTGCCGGAGTTGCCCGTCCATATCGTCGACGAACCGTTCGGTCAGATGCGCCGACAGCGTGGCTGCCGCCGGCTCCGCCTCCAGCCGCAGCAGCACCATCGTCAGCACCGCGGCGATCATATCGAAGCGGCCGTCGACCGTGTCGGGCACCGCACCCGCCAGATACCAATGCTCGGCCCGCCCACGCGTCACCACCGCATTGTACAGCGGCAGCGCCTGATCCTGTCGCTCGCCGAACAATCGTCCCCACCAACCCACTGTGCGCCCGTCCTCCCTGCCACTCCCCGCGGCACTGCCGCTTGAAGCCTTGTCGTTCCTCGCATATCGAGGCGATCGGCGGGCGATGCAATCGATCCTGCGCGCGCCATGGGCGGGAAAGCCGCCGCTGGAGATTGTGATGAGCGTATCCGTTGCCCGTTTCGGCGCCCGCGCCCGTGCCCGCGTGGGTCTGATTGCGGGACTGGCATGTATCCTGGGTGCCGGTGCGTGCACGCCGCTGCGGTCGCACCAGGGCTATATCATCGACGCCGATCTGGTGAATTCGGTGCAGCCGGGCGTCGACAACCGCGCATCGGTGGCGCAGGTGCTCGGCCGGCCGACGATCGCCAGCCAGTTCGGGGCGCAGGATTGGTATTACGTCTCGCGCGACAGCCGGAATCTCAACTTCCAGAAGCCCAAGGCGAAGGACCAGATCGCGCTGAAGATCACCTTCGATCCCAACGGCACGGTCAAGTCGGTAACGCGCACGGGCATCGATCAGATCGCCAACGTCGATCCGTACGGCAAGACGACGCCGACGCTGGGCAAGAAGCGCGGCTTCTTCGAGGATCTGTTCGGCAACATCGGCACGGTCGGTGCGGCGGGTGCCGGCGGTCCGGGCGGCAGCAACACCGGCGGCGGTCGCAACACCCCGTAAGGGTCAGGGTTTGCGAGGGTCGATCTGACGTTTCGATACGTCAATCCCAGCGCAGGCTGGGGTGACGAGTTCGCGTAGGCGTATCATTCCGATTTCGGCGTTGGCCGCGCCGCCTGCTACGCATCGGCGCGGCCGTGCCGTGCTTGGACCGGCACTGATCCCAAAAGGGGTTAAGGGATCAGTGGCGGCTAACGCGTCATCGCCATTTTGGTTCTTTGGACCCCGCGATTTTTGGCGCGATCGTCGTCAGCGCACCGTGAACAGGATCTGGTCGACGATCCTGCCACCGCCATCGACCAGCCGCAGCCGGTGCAGCCCCGGCCCCGGCATTACGGGCGCGCTGTGATCGGCTGGCCCCAGATCGCGCGAATCGAGCTGGATGCGATGCGCGGCGGCACTGCCGCTGACCCCGATCACCAACCGCTGGCGATCCGCCGGAATATCGGGATCGAGCGCATAGACGCTGCCCGCCACGGGATTGGTGAAGCGCGGGCGATGCGCCTCGGCCGGCGCCGCGGCGACCCGCGTCTGCGCGGTGCCCCGCACGAAAAACTCCTGCCGCGCCTGTTCGCGTGTGTCGGCGAAGGCGACGCGGCTCGCGACGACGTCGGCGGGTCTGGGCGTCGCGCGGCCGGGCTCGCGGGCATGCAGCGCCAGCATCACGTCGCGCCACACCGGTGCCGCCCCGCTGGTGCCCGACACCGCGCGCATCGGATCGCCCTCCGCATTGCCGACCCACACGCCGACGGTGAAGCGATCCGAATAGCCGATGCACCAATTATCGCGCATCGCCTTCGACGTCCCCGTCTTCACCGCCGCCCAGAACGGCAGGCGCAGCGCCGAATCGAGGCCGAAGGTGGCGGCGCGCGCATTGGGATCGGCGATCATGTCGCCGACGATCCACGCCGCCGCGGGGGAGACGGTCGCGCGCGGCGCGACCTGCGGCTGGTCCAGCGTCAGCCGCAACGGGCTCCACCGCCCGCCTTGCGCCAGCGTGCGATAGGCATCGGCCTGTTCCAGCAGCGTCACCTCCGCCGATCCCAACGCGAGCGAAAAGCCGTAATAGGCGCCGTCTTCCACCAGCCCGCGATAGCCGAGGTCCCACAACCGGTCGCGAAACGGCTCGACGCCGACGAGCAGCAGCGTCCGCACCGCCGGCACGTTAAGCGACCCCGCCAGCGCGATCCGCGCCGACACCGGCCCCTTGAACCCGCGGTCGTAATTCTGCGGCACGTACAGGCCCGACGCCGTGTCGAGCTGCACCGGCGAATCATCCAGAATCGACGCGGGGGTCAGATAGCGCCGCTCGATCCCCAGCGCGTACAGGAACGGCTTCAGCGTCGACCCCGCCTGGCGATAGGCGTTGGCATTATCCACCGCCGGCGCGGTCGACGCGCCGCCGATCCCGCCGACATAGGCGAGCACGTCGCCGCTCGCATTGTCGACCACCACCACCGCGCCATCCCGTGCGCGCGTGCCGCCGAGGCCGAGCAGTTGCCGCCGCAGCGCCGCCGCCGCCATCCGCTGGATCCCTGCATCCAGCGTCGTGGTGATCCGTAGTCCCGGCCTCGTCAGCAATCGGTCGGACAGATGGGGCGCCAGGCCCGGGTCAAGCGCCAGGCTGCGCGCCGGCCCCAGCATCGCCGCGACCTGCGGCGCGAACCGCGCGCACGCCGTATCGCCCGACAACGCACAGGCCCGCCGCGCGATCGTCGCGGCATCGGCGCGCGGATCGGGCAGCAGCGCGGCAAGCAGCAGCGCGTCGTCGCGAGTCAAGCTGGCCGGCGTCTTGCCGAACAGCCCCAGCGCGGCCGCCCCGATCCCCTGCGCCTCACCGCGGTAGCCGGCGAGGTTCAGATAGGCTTCGAGGATCTGGTCCTTGCTCCACCGCGCCTCCAGCGCACGGCCGGCGCGGATCTGGCGCACTTTGTCGATCCATCCCCGCGCGCCCGGCCGCGCCAGCGTCGGCGACAGGAACCCCGCGACCTGCATCGACAGCGTCGACGCGCCGCGCACCCGCTGCCGCTCGATCCGCGCGCGCGTTGCCCCGGCCAGCGCCAGCCAGTCGACGCCGCCATGGCCGAAAAAGCGATGATCCTCCGCCCGCACGATCGCCGCCCGCGCATCCGGCGCGATCGCCGACAGCGGCGTCCAGGCGAGCCGCCGCGCCACGAAATCGACGCGCGCGCTATCGATCAGCGTGCCGTGCCGATCGTACAGCCACGCCTCGGACGGCCGCCACCGCGTGCGGATAGTGGCATAGTCCGGAAGGGGCGGCGGCCGGGTGATATAGTCCAGCGCGCCACCGGCAACGGCGACCGCGCCAACCAGCGCGAGCGCACGGCGGGGGGTAAAATGGAACGCCACCTCAGACGCCCCGGCCAGCAGCCCCGCCGCTCTGCCACACCCCTCGCCCCACCCACTTCGTCACCCCGAACTCGGTCCGGGGTCTACCGTGAGGCTGGGGGAACGGCATGAGCCTCTGTCCTCCCCCCTCGCCGCGGAGTGGACCCCGGAACCAGTCCGGGGTGACGGAGGATGTGAGGGGACCGCAGCGCGCGCCACCTTGCCACCCGTCATTTCGCGCCGAGCGACGCAATTCATGGCGTCCCGATCCGCCTCCGGATCGTCGCGCCTCACTCACGATGACGGCCCCGCTCACCGCTGCCCCACCACCACCGGCTGGTTGGGCACCTGCGCCCGCACGCTTGGCGAATACATCGCCTCGACCCGCGTCGGCGGCAGGCTGAACCGGCCCGCGCCGTTCAGCCGCAGCGCATAGCTCACCGTGAAGCGCCCGCGCGGCACCCAGGCGAAGAAGCCGCGCCAGCTGTCGTTGCCGCGCTCGATGTACGACGGTTGCACGCCATCGCTCTCGCCGCCCTCCCCCAGCATCTGCGACTGGTTGGCGAGGTCGCCGATGATCGTCGCGCCCGCGGGGATCGGATCGTCGACCACCACCCAGTTGCGCTCGGCGCTGGCATCGACGGTGATCGTCACGCGCAGCACGTCGCCGCGCGTCAGCTGCCCGGCTTTGCGCGCCTGCACCACCTGCACCGTGCGCGTCGCGCGGTATCCGGCGAAGACCGGGCTGGTCAGCGGTACCGCGGCGCGCACCAGCACCGTCGCCCACGGCCCCGCCCCGCCGCTCTGGCGCAACACCAGCGGCGTCTGCGCCGCCGGCAGCGGCAGGCTGACCGTCCGCGCCTCGGCAGCAAGCGGCCAGCTACGCGACGCACTCGCCCCACCCAGCTGCACCGTCGTCGTGCCCGCGATGGCCTGCGCCGGATAGAGGCCGGCAAACTTGCGCACCGCCACCGCGCCCCAGGCATTGGCCGTCGTCGTATCCCAATGGCCGCGCGACTGGCGCAGGCTCACGCCGACCATCATCTTCGCCGCCCCGTCCTGCCAGCCCGGCCGGCCGAGCGTCACGAGCAGCGCCTTGATCGCCGCCTCGTCGCCCGACGACATCAGCCACCACGGCGCCGACGACGCATCCGACAGGTCGAGCCGCGTGCCCTCATAGACCAAGCGGCTGCGCAGCACGCCCTCCGCCTGCGCCTTCAACGCCGCCGCATTGGCGGCGGGCACCCGGTCGAGCGCCGCGATATAGTCGGCGAGCAGCGAGGTCGGCATGTCCTGCGCCGGCAGGCCGATCTGCCCCAGCATCGCGGGCGTGGCTTCCCCGGCGCGCGCGAGCGCCGCGAACGCCACCAGCTTCTGCTGTCGTGGATCGCCATAGGTCTCATGCCGGACGCGGCCGTCGAGCACCGCCTTCAGCCCCTCCACCATCCGCGCGCGCGAGGCCGGCGGCAGCGGCAGCCCCGCCTCGCTGGTCAGCGACAACACATAGGCGGTCAGCGCCTCAGACCCGTCGAGCGACTCGCGCGGCCAGTAACGCAGCAGACCGTCGGACGCCTGATAGGTGGGGATCGCCCCCGCCAGCGCGCTCCACCGCGCCGCATCACCTAGCGCGACGATCCGGCTCAACTGCTGTTCGAAGCAATTGTACGGATAGCGCGTCATGTAATCGCGCACGCCGGCCAGTGGCGGCGCCAGCGTATCAGTCAGCTGCACGTCGACCGATCCGCGCCCCGGCAACGCCCCCGCGGGCGCCGCGATCGGCAGGCTGGTAGCGTCACCCACCCGAGTCAGCGCCGCCGCCCAGGTTTCGACCGGCACCGCCGGCACCACCTGCTGGCTGACGGTCAGCCTATCGCTCGCCTTGCCGTCCTTCGACGTGGCCGTGACCTGCCAGCGCAAGGTCCCGCTCGCCTGCGGCGCGGTCAGGTTCCACGCGACCGGCACCGCGCGTCCTGCCGGGATCGTCACGGTCAGCGGCCGCCCTTGCGCGATCCGCGGGAACACCTCCACCTTCGCGGTGACGGTCATCGGCCGGTCGCTGCCGTTGCGCAGCGTGAAGCCCGCCGCATACCAGTCGCCGCTGCGCACCAGTGGCGGCAGGCCGGCATAGACCGACAGGTCCTGCGCGGTGCGGATCGCGGTCGATCCCGTCCCGAACAGGCCGTTGCCGTCGGTGGCGATCGCGACCAGCTTGAACGACGACAGCGCGTCTGACAGCGGCACGCGCAGCGTCGCACGCCCCTGCGCATCCAGCGGCACCGTCCCTCGCCACAGCAGCACCGGCTTGAAATTCTCGCGGTTCAGCGCCGCAGCAGCATCTCCGCCACCGCCGCCCGCTTCCACCGCCTTGCGACCGTAATGCCGCTTGCCGACCACCTGCATCTGCGCGGTCGCGGTGAGGACGGACAGCGGCCGTTCGCCCATCATCGCGCTCAGCACGTCCCAGCTGTCGTTGGGCGCGAGCTGCAAGAGCGCTTCGTCCACCGCGACGAAGGCGACATCGGCGCTGCTCGCCGGCGCGCCATCCGGCCGCTTCACCTGCACCGCGACCGCAGCGGTCCCGCGCGGCGCGAACCGCTCGTGGTCCGCCTGCACCGTCACGCCCAACGTATGCGTCTCCCACCCGACCTTCACTTTGGCGATGCCGAGGCGGAAGGCGGGCTTGGCCAGGTCGACCAAAGCGGTTGGTTCGGGCGCGGGTTCGCTCTTCACCAGACCCAACGACTGGCCGATCCCGCGCAGCCAGCTGGTCCAGCCGCTCTCCACCCGCCCGCGCACCGCGAGCACGGAGACGAAGACGTCGGGCGCATAGGTGCCCGGCATCGGCACCTCGACCACCGGATCGGTGCCGCTGAGGTCCGTGACGAAGCTCGACAGCACGCCTTCACGCTCCACCGTCACCAGCGCGGTCGCCGACCGGAAGGGCATACGCACCTGGAAGCGCGCGGTTTCACCCGCCTTGTACGCCGTGCGTTCGGGGATCACGTCCATCCGGTCGCCATTGTCGCCGCCAAACCACCAGGCGTCGTTGCCGACCAGCCACACCGATTGCACCGCGCGCGCGACATTGCCGTCCGCATCGGTCGTCGTCGCCACCGCATAGACCTCGCCCGACACGCCCGGATCGATCATGCAGCTGGCCAGCCCCTGCGCATCGGTGGTGGCGGAACAGTCCGCCGCCAGCTTCGTCGTGCGCATCTGGTTGTCATAGGCGTAGAAGCCGCCGATCAGCCGCCGCCGCGCGGTGAGGATCTGGCGGCTGTACAGCGCGACGGATACCTTCTGGCCCTTGATCGGCTTGCCCCGCGCATCGAGCGCGACGAACTTCAGGCGCAGATCGTCCTGTTTCATCAGCCAGCCATCGGTCTTGATGCCCAGCTGCACCGCGGACGGCAGGATCGGGATCACGCGGCTGGCGGTCAGCACCTCACCGTTGGCATCCTGATAATCCATCTCGACGCGCATATCGGCGAGCCCGTCGAGCGCCGGCACGTCGACGTTGACATGGCCCGTACCGTCGCCGCCCAGCGTCACCGGCAAGGTCTGCGTCGGCGGCAGCGGCGTCTCGCGATCGTCGCCGTCGCCGTTCATGGCGCGCGTGCCCTCCTCCACCTTGGCACCGCCGAAGGTGTACGCCTCATAGCCTTCGGGATTGGCGCTATGCGCGAACCAGCCGACGCGCACGTCGACCGGCAGGTTGCTCGCCCCGCCGCCCGAAAGGTAGCCGACGTACAGATCGAGCGGCAGCGACTTGGGCCGCACCGCCGGCGCCTTCGGCCCGGTCACGCTCGCCCGCATCGTCGGCAGTTTATACTCGTCGACCTTGAACGATTGCGACGTGAAGGTGACGTCGTCGCCGCGCACGATGCGCAGGTCGTAATCGCCCATCGGCGCGCCCTGCGGCACCGTCCAGCTCGTCTCGCCGATCCCGCGCGCGTCGATGTTGAGCGGCAAATCGAACTGCGTGTCCGATCCGCGATGCGCGAGGCGCAGCGTGCCGTTAAAGCCCGGCGGGATCGCAAAGCCGCTGCCGTCCGGGCGACGGACGATATGCTTCATGTGGATCGTCTCGCCCTGGCGCACCAGCGCGCGGTCGAAGACAGTATGGAACGTCTCGGACGGCGCCGAATAGCCATAGGGCAATTCGAAATCATACGGCCGGATACCCTCGCCCCAGGTCGTCAGCGCAAAGCTGAAATCGTCGCCGCTGCGCGCAGACACCATCAACGGATGCGCGGTCGACGTCTCGGAACAGCTGCCGTAGGTCTCCGGCTCGGGCAGCCCCTTGGGCACCATCAGCCCGCCGCTGCGATCGGTGATCCCCCGCGCCAGCACGCGGCCCGTGCAGCTGTCGCTCACCTGCACGCTGGCGTTCGCCACCGGCTTGCCGCTGTCGAGCGCGGTCACCCAGGCAAGGCTACGCTCGCGGCCCCATTTGAAATGCACCGCCATGTTCGTGACGAGCGCTGCGGTCGCGACATAGCGCGGCGCGTTCCGCCCCAGCAGCGATCGGCCGAGCCGCGGACTGGCGAGTTCGACGACATAGAAGCCCGGCTTGCCCAGCGGGATTCCGATGACCTCGAATTCGCGCCCCTTGCCCGGCAGGCCCAGCTTCAGCCCCGCGCCCTGGTCGCCCAGGATCGACCGGTCGCCAGTGTGGTTGACGCGCGCGACGACCTCCTCGCCGCGCTTCACGTCCTCGATATTCGTCTCGCCTGCCGCGGCGACGGTGCGCAGCCATTCGGCCACCGCCGCATCGGAATCGCCGACCTTCAGCGTCCGCCCGCCGATCGCCAGGCTCTTGCCCTGCAGCGACGGCTCGACGTTGCGCACGGTAACCGGCAGCACGCCGCCTTGCACCGATTCGAGGATGCCGAAATCGGCGGCGAACTTCACCAGCGGCGGCGCTTCGTCGAACTTCACCTCCAGCGGGAAGCGCTCGGCGTTGCTCAGCGTGCGGCTGCTTTCGTCCTTGATGCCGGCCGGCAGCGTCAGCTTCGCGGTCGCATCGGCGGGCAGCGGCGCCTTGAAGGTGACGTCGCTGATCGTCGCCTTCTTCTTGTCGTCGTCGTCGAAGGTCGGCGCGATCGATTGGCCGTCCGCAAAGGTCAGCCGGATCGCCGCGGCCTGACTCATCGGCACCGGCGCGGTGAAGCGCACATACGCCGGCTGCACCGGGCTGCACCCAGCCTGCGGATTGGTACGGCTGCATTCGAAGCGCGCCGCGAACGGCTTGCGCACGGTAAAGTCGAACCGCTGGTCGGTCCCGGCGAGCTTGCCCGACGCCGAGGCAATCCCCTTGCCCCACATCAGCGCCATGTCGCGCCCCGGCGGCAGCGCACGGCGGCATTTCAGCGCGGTAATCCCCGCATAGGCGGCCTGTCGCTCCGCGGGTGTGGCCGGCACCGCCTCGGGCAGCCCGGCATTTTCCAGGAAGCTGCGCACCGACCAGTTGCGCGTCCCCATCTCGCCCAGCAGCTTCGCCGGCAGGCCGGCATCGAGGACATCGACCGGAATCTTCTCGCCCAGCCCATCGACCGCGCAATAGACGTTGGCGGCTACCGAGGCGCGCGTCGGCGCGACCGGCGCGGCGACCAGGAACACCTGATCCTCTTCGATCTCGTCCCCCGACGGCAACACCGCCAGCGCGCGCGGCCCGCCCGCCTCGACCGTGTAGCTCGCCCGCCCGGAGAAGCTGTAGCCCGATACGCTCTTCAGCCCCTCGACCGCGTCGAAACTGCATTTGGCATCGCCGGTCAGCGGCGCGGCGAAATCGAACACCCAGGTCTGCGGATCGACCCAGCGGCCGGTGCCGGCGCACCCGGTCTTGAACGGGGCCTTCGCCCGCGGGTCGCCCAGCGGCACCATCGCCTGGTTGAAGCGGATCGTATAGCGTTCGATCGCGCCGCCGCCGTTCGCACCGGCGCCGCCCGTGCCGGGCTGGGCGAGCACCACCTGCGGGCTGTCGTCGCCGAACGCCGCCACGGGCGCCAGAGCCAGTGCCAGCACCGCCAACCGTACCGCCGCATTACGCCGCATGCCCGCGCCCCCCGTTGTTGCGCCATGTCTAGGCGGTTCGCGGGGTCGAATCCAGCGGTCCAACGCTGCCTGTCGCACGCGAACATGCAGACCTTTATTGATCCGATTCGTGCGAAAATCTCAAAGCCGGCGGCACGACCAGCCCGTTATCTTGCGCGAATTCATGTCGATGCCAGAATCAACTTGCAGATTTTCGGTCCATAACGGAGGTTTGACGCCGGGGCGGACCGGGGGCGGCGCGTGGATTGGATCACCGCGATTATCGACGCCGCGGCGCGCGAGACCATGTTGTTCGCCGCGGCCGGCCTGTTGATCGGCGGGCTGGACGATCTGATCGTCGACCTGTGCTTTTTCGCCCGACGCGGGATCGGACGCGGCGCTATCCCTACGCACCTCGATCGACTGCCCGCGCCGACCGACAGCGGATGCTTCGCGATCTTCGTCGCCGCCTGGGACGAACAGGCGGTGATCGGGCAGATGCTCGCCACTGCCGTCGCCCGCATCGATCATCCCGATTACCGGCTCTACGTCGGCGTCTATCCCAACGATCCCGGCACGATCGCCGCGGCGCGTGCGGTGGCGGCGACCGACCCCCGCATCCGCGTGATCGTCGGCCCCCGCAACGGCCCGACCACCAAGGCCGATTGTCTCAACAGCCTGTGGCGCGCGCTCGTCGCCGACGCCGCCGAAGGCCCGATCAAGGCGGTGGTGCTGCACGATGCCGAGGATGTCGTCCACGCCGCCGAACTCACCATGTTCGACACGCTGATCGAAGGATGCGCCGTGGTGCAGCTGCCCGTGCTGCCGCTGGTCCGCCGCGGATCGCTGGTATCCGGCCATTATGCCGACGAATTCGCCTATGCGCATATTGTCCAGCAGCCGGTGCGCGCGATGCTGGGCGCCGCGATGCCGCTCGCCGGCACGGGCTGCGCGATCGCGACCGACATGCTGGCGGCCATCGCCGCCGACCGGGGCGGCGCGCCGTTCGACGACACCAGCCTGACCGAGGATTACGAACTGGGCCTCCACATCGCCGAACGCGGCGGCCGCAGCCGCTTCGCCCGCGTGCGCGATCCCCGCAACGACAGCCTGATCGCGGTGCGCGCCTATTTCCCGGACAGCGTGCCCACCGCCACGCGGCAGAAGGCGCGGTGGATGACCGGGATCGCGCTCGCCGGATGGGACCGCACCGGCTGGGGACGGCCGCAGGCGCTGGCCGATCACTGGATGCGCTTCCGCGACCGGCGCGCGCCCGTGTCGGTGCTGGTGCTCGCAATCGCATATGTCGCGATCCTCCTGTGGCCGCTGTCGGTCGGCTCACACTGGCTGACCGGAACCGCGGTGGCGGATGACCGGCTCGCCGACTGGCTGCTGACCGCGACCACGCTGTTGCTCGTCTGGCGGCTGGGGATGCGGGTCGCCTGCACCGCGCACGACCATGGCTGGCGCCAGGCGGGATGGTCGCTGCCGCGCTTCTTCGTCGGCAACATCATCGCGTTGATCGCCGCGCCGCGCGCGATCCAGCGCTACCTTACGCTGCTGCGCGGCGGCCCGCTGATCTGGGACAAGACCGCGCATGCCTTTCCGGAGCCGGGCACGCCGCTGGCATGACCGGCGGGCGCCCCTTGCGCTTTCTCGCGATCGTGCTCGGCGGTTGGATCGGCATGCGAACCCTGGCCCTCTTGCAGGCGGGCGACCTGCCGCTGGCGCCGCTCGCCAACCCGGTCGAGCACATCGTCGCCGCACTCGGGATCGGAACGGCGGAGGCGGCCCCGCGCCCTCCGCTCCCAATGACCGGAGCGACACCGACGCCACGGCCGAACCACACGCCCATCGCGTCGCCGCTAACACTGTCCCGCATCCCGGCCGCCGCCGCCCGGACGGAAGGCGACCGCCCCGCACCCGCCACGACGACGACCCCCCGCCCCACGCCGCCACCCCTGCTCCCGCTGGCAACGCCCGTCACGATCACCCCGCGGGGACCATCGCGGCTCAGCGGCAGCATCTGGGGCATCACACGCGGCGGCGGGATCGGGCAGGCAAGCGGCGGCCAGCTCGGCGGATCGCAGGCGGGGATCCGCGTCACTTATGCGCTGGGCACATCGCGCCGCGTCGCACTCGCTGCGCGCCTCTCGACCCCGCTCGCCGGCCGCGGTGCCGAAGCGGCGGTGGGCCTCGACTGGCAGCCCACCCGATTGCCGATCCACCTGCTCGCCGAACGCCGCATCGCGCTCGACGGCGGACGCGGCGGTACGATGCTCGGTCTCGTCGGCGGCTATGGCCCCGCGCCCATCGCCGGAGCGGTGACGGTCGAGGGCTATGGTCAGGCAGGACTGATCGCGCGCGACGGCACCGAAGCCTTCGTCGATGGCGCGCTCCGCCTTGCGCACCCCGTCATGCGCCGGGGCAAGGCCCGCCTCGACGTGGGAGTCGGTGCGTGGGGCGGGGCACAGCGCGGGGCGGCGCGGCTCGATATCGGCCCGTCGCTCGGCCTTGTCGTGCCGGTCGCGAATCACAGCCTCCGCCTGACCGCCGACTGGCGCCAGCGAATCGCAGGCGACGCCCGCCCCGATTCCGGCCCCGCGCTCTCGATCGGCACCAACTTCTGACGACTGGAGCCGAACGACCCGCCCACCCCCTCCCGTCACCCCGGCCTTGAGCCGGGGTCCCGCTTCTTCAACGGTCGATCCAGAGCGGGACCCCGGATCAAGTCCGGGGTGACGAGGTAAGGCTGATCACCATCCGGCGCGGTCAGACACGCCTCCCCGCAAGGGGAGGAATGCACTGCCGTGCCGCGCGTCGATCGACCCGCCGAACCGCCCAATGACGATGGTCCTAGTGCCGCGGCGCCAGCCGCGTATAAAGCCCTACGTGGATCTCTACCTCCCCATCGCCAACCTGTCGGTCAACGCGCTGGTCATCATCCTGCTGGGCGGCGGCGTCGGGCTGCTGTCGGGCATGTTCGGGGTCGGCGGCGGATTTCTGACGACACCGCTGCTCATCATCTACGGCATTCCGCCCACCGTCGCCGCCGCCTCTTCGGCCAGCCAGGTGACGGGCGCGAGCGTGTCGGGCGTCTTCGCGCATTTCCATCGCGGCGGCGTCGACGTGAAGATGGGCAGCGTATTGGTTGCCGGCGGTATCCTGGGCAGCGGGGCAGGGGCGTGGATCTTCCAGCTGCTCAAAGCGAGCGGCCAGATCGATACGGTGATCGGCGTCGTCTATGTCGCGATGCTGGGATCGATCGGCACGCTGATGGCGCGCGAATCGATCGGGGCGATCGGCGTCGCCAAGGGGCGCGTCCGCCCGCGCGCGCGCAAGCGGCGCCACCATCCGCTGGTCGCCGCGCTGCCGCTGCGCACGCGTTTCTACGCGTCGGGCCTCTACATCTCGCCGCTCGCGCCGCTGCTGCTCGGCTTCTTCACCGGCATCCTCACCATCCTGCTCGGCATCGGTGGCGGCTTCATCCTGGTGCCGGCGATGATCTATCTGCTCGGCATGGCGACCAGCGTCGTCGTCGGCACCAGCCTGTTCCAGACGCTGTTCGTCACCGCGGTCGCCACCATGGTCCATGCCACCACCACCAAGGCGGTCGATATCGTGCTCGCCGGCCTGCTGCTGCTCGGATCGGTGACGGGCGCGCAATTGGGCGCGCGCTTCGCCAGCCGGGTAAAGCCCGAATATCTCCGCCTCGCGCTCGCGATCATGGTGCTGCTCGTCGGCCTGCGCATCCTGCTCGGCCTCGTCTGGCGGCCGGAGGAGATCTTCACGGTCGAGCTGACGTGAGCGCCCGCCTGGCTCTGCTGCTCGCCGCGCCGGTGCTGCTTGCGTCGTCGGCCCCGCCGGGCGGCTTCGGGCCGGCGAAACCCGTGCTTGTCCCCGACGTGTCGCAGCGCCAGATCGAGATCGCCTACAGCTTCACCGGCGCGGAACTGCTGCTGTTCGGCGCGATCCTCTACCCCGGCGGCCGCCTGCCCCCCGGCGAATCGCCGACCGATATCGTGGTGATCGTGAAAGGCCCGACGCAATCGGTGCTGGTCCGCGAAAAGGAAAAGATCGCCGGCATCTGGGTCAATGCCCAGCATCAGCGCTACAGTTCGGCACCCAGCTTCTATGCGCTCGCCTCGTCGCGCCCGATCGACCGGATCGTCGACGAGCGCACCCGCGCGATCTACGAACTGGGGCTCGACAGCCTGCAATTGTCCCCCGGCTCCAACGCGGTCAGCGCGGTCGAGCACCGCTTCCAGCAGGGCCTCGTCGATCTGCGCCGCCGCGCGGGCCTGTATGTCGAGGCGCCGCGCGCGGTCGAGATCACCGACGACGTGCTGTATCGCGCGCGACTCACCATCCCGGCGCGCGTCCCCGTCGGGCGATTCACCGCCGAAACCTTCCTGATCCGCGACGGCCGCGTGCTGGCGGCGGCGGTACGCGACATCGATATCCGCAAATCGGGCTTCGAACGCTTCGTCGCGCGCGCCGCCGAACGGCATGCGTTCCTTTACGGCATTGCGGCGGTGGCGCTGTCGGTCGCGCTCGGCTGGGGCGCGGGCTGGGTCGCTCGCCGCGTGTAACCGTTCCCAACGCTAAATTAACCAGCGCCCTCTACCGCTCGTCCGGTATGAATGGGGATCGGGCGTGATGAACGATATGGCGGGGGCGGGTTCGTTTTCGCAGGGTACGCCGCTGAACGCGGCGGACGTGCAGGAAACGATCGGCCTGTCCGGCGCACCGATCGGGTGCGTCCTGACGATCGCGGGCAGCAGCAGCCGCGTGCTGTTCGACCGCAATGCGCTGGCCCTGTCCGCGCAAGGATCCGATCCGGTCTCCGCCGCCGCGGGCCAGGTCGGCACCCAGATCAAGATGCGCATCGGCCAGTCGTGGCTGGTCGCCAACGTCCGCAGCCTGTCGCTGCGCGATGGGTCGAGCGACTGGGTCGCCGCCGAGATCGACTTCCTCGGCGAAGGCATGGAGGAAC
This sequence comes from Arthrobacter sp. TPD3018, assembly GCA_003075315.1. GTDB lineage: Bacteria > Pseudomonadota > Alphaproteobacteria > Sphingomonadales > Sphingomonadaceae > Sphingomonas. The sequence continues at coordinate 90,928 of QDFQ01000001.1, forward strand.
AGCTGACCGGCCGCCTGTACGGCTTCCGCCGCGGCGTGACGCGCTATCCGATCCCGGGGTGCGAGGTCTTCCCGATCACCACCGCCGACCTCCAGCAGATCTATTCGGCCAGCAACCGCGCGCATATCCAGATCGGCACCGTCTATCCGACCCGCGACGTGCGCGCCTCGCTTTATATCGACGCGATGCTCAGCAAGCATTTCGCGCTGGTGGGCTCGACCGGCACCGGCAAATCGACCAGCGCCGCGCTGATCCTCCACCGCATCTGCGAACTGGCGCCGCAAGGCCATGTGCTGATGATCGATCCGCACGGCGAATATGGCGCCGCCTTCGGCAACAACGGCGCGCTGTACGACGTCAACAATCTCCAGATGCCCTATTGGCTGATGAACTTCGAGGAGCATTGCGAGGTCTTCGTCACCGCACGCGGCGAAGACAGCCAGCTCGACCGCGACATCCTGGCGAAGTGCCTGTTGATGGCGCGCGGCAAGAATCGTCTGGGCCAGGGCGTCGCCAAGCTTACCGTCGATGCGCCGATCCCCTATCTGCTCAGCGACCTCACCAATTTCATCGGCCTCGAAATGGGCAAGATGGACCGCGCCGGCGACACCGCCCCCTATCTGCGACTCAAGACCAAGATCGAAGAGATCAAGGCCGATCCGCGCTACGGCTTCATGTTCTCAGGGCTTCTTGTCGCCGATTCGATGGCCGATTTCCTCGCCCGCATCTTCCGCATGCCGGGCGACGGCAAGCCGATCTCGATCATCGACGTGTCGGGCGTGCCGTCGGAAATCACCTCGGTCGTCGTCGCGATGCTCAGCCGCATGACATTCGACTTCGCGATCTGGGCACGCAACGAGCCCAGGCGCCCGATCCTGCTCGTCTGCGAAGAAGCGCACCGCTACATCCCGAGCAGCCTCGGTGCCGACGGCCGCAACGCGTCGGTCGGCCGCATCCTCGGCCGCATCGCCAAGGAAGGTCGCAAATACGGCGTCAGCCTGGGGCTGATCACGCAGCGCCCGTCCGACCTCGAAGAAGGCGTGCTGTCGCAATGCGGCACGATCATCGCGATGCGCCTCAACAACGAACGCGACCAGGCCTTCGTCCGCGCCGCGATGCCGGAAGGCGCGCGCGGCTTCCTCGATGCGATCCCGGCGCTGCGCAACCGCGAATGCATCGTCTGCGGCGAAGGCGTCGCGGTGCCGATCCGCGTCAGCTTCGACAACCTCGAACCCGCCAAGCAGCCTGCCTCCACGGACCCCGTTTTCTCGCAACTCTGGTGCGACGCCGGTGGCGAAGACGATATCATCGCCCGCACCATCCTCCGCTGGCGCGCCCAAGGGCGGTAAGGGGGCAGGGCAAACGTCAGCCCAAAGCTAAGGACAAACGCTGTCTGCGACCAAAACGGACCGATCCGCCCGTGGGCGATCGATTGTCCTTGATTTGCGTTTCTAACACGTCGAGCAGGGTACGACTGCGAAACGTGGGGGGCGTCGGTGAAGCTGTCGGCATGGTCGATCGCCATGGGCCTTTTCCTGGCCGCGTGCCAAGCGCGCGAGACCAACGGGGCGTCGATGGCTATACAGGACCGACGCACAGCCGACAGCAGAACTGACGACGGCATCGACGCGATCAACAATATCGTATCCGCAGGCGACGAATTGCGGGACTACGGCACGTTCGAACCAACACTTCGGCCCTCGCTCGCCAGTGCTGCGAACGCCCTGCAGAAACCTCCAGCCTACCGAACGGCGATATTCGGCTACTTCGACGATCCTGATATCCTGCGTCAGTTCACCGCCAAGCAACGCGCCGCGATGCGGGTCGACGCCAACGGTTTCGATGCGAAGGCCGACCTTGATGGCGACGGCGCGATCGAATCATATCGCACGGGCTATTTTCAGATGCCGGATGGAAAGATCGGCCTTTTCCTCGCCGCATTCGAACAGGGCAAGCAGGTCGGGCTGTGGACGGAAAAAGATGCCCTTTGGAACATCCTGTGGATTTCGACACGGGGCGGGCTGACCCTGTTCCACTGCAACTGCCCGGAGGCAGGGGCAGTGTCATTCAACGGAAAAAGGCTTCGCGTAAACTGGGCGGAATAACGGCCTCAGCCAATCGATCGAACTAGCTCCGCCCGATTACCGCCCGCCCACCGGCACCGCGAGCAGGCCCGCCGCGTAACTCCGGAACCGCCGCAGGTCGCCGCCCGACAGCGCGGCGATGCTGGCGAAGCTGATCGAGCGCGGGTTCACCGTCTGGCCGTTGCGCCACACTTCCCAGTGCAGATGCGGTCCCGTCGACAGGCCGGTCGATCCGACATAGCCGATCACCTGCCCCTGCCGCACATGCTGGCCGCGCGCCACCGCGATGCGACTCATATGGCCATAGCCACTGGCGAGCCCACCGGCATGGCCCAGCTTGACGAAATTGCCGTAGCCGCCCGAACGCCCCGCGCCCTGCACCACGCCGTCGAGCACCGCATAGATCGGCGAGCCATAAGGCGCACCGATGTCGACGCCCTTGTGCATTTTCAGATAGCCGAGCAGCGGATGCATGCGGAATCCGAAGGACGAGGTGATCCGCCCCGCGACTGGCATGCCCATAAAGCCGCGCCGTTCGCTCTGGCCCTTGGCATCGAACCAGCTCGCGTGGCCGTCTGCATCGTCCCAGCGGACGAGTTCGACCTTGCGGCGTCCCTGATCGATCCCGGCGAACAGCAGGTCGCCCAGCCGCTGCTCGCCCGTCGCGGCGCGGTCGCGCTGGATGATCAGGTCGAAGCTGTCGGCAGCCCCCACGTCGCGGCCGATCGACAGGCGCGTCGCCAGTGCCTTGATATAGCTTTCCACCACCCGCGCCGGCGCACCCGCAGCACGCGCCGAGCGATACAGGCTGGAACCGACGAGACCCTGGATACGCAGTGGCGTGCGGTCGACCGCGATCGGTTGGCGCGTCAGGACAAGCCCGGTGGCAGCACGATCGAGCGTCAGCGCCAGATCGAAGCGCGCGCGCAGCGACAGCTTTTCGAGCGGCCGGGCAACGGTGCGCGTCGGGCGGCGGCCGAGCGTTAGCGACAGGCGCGTACCCGGCTGGATGTCGTCGAGCGACACCGCCTGCGCGATCAGCTCCGCCGCCCTTGCCGCATCGGCGCGGCCGACGCCGGCGCGGGTGAGAACATGCGCTAGCGCATCGCCTTCGCCCAGCGTGGCACTCAAATCCACATGCGGGCGTTCGGGTGCTTCGGCGAGCGGCGAGACGAGGTCGTTCGCCGCCATGCGATGACCGGTGTCGCCGGCCCAGGCGAGCGGCGCGATCGCCTGGCCGCGCGCCTCTTCCCAGGCGGCGCCGTCCAGCGCCGCGGGCGTCGCGCCGACCAGAGGGCGGATACCGGGGTTGAGCGCCCAGACCGCGCCCAGCAGGCCGGTCAGCGTCGCGAGGCCGCGCCACCAGTCGCGGGTGCCGATCTGCGCGCCAAGGTCGGGCGCCCAGTCGATCGCGCCCCAGTCGATACCGAACAGCCCCGGCGTCCGCACCGCCGGCCGCGCGCCGGGCACCCCCGGCAGGCGCACGAACGGGCGCGCCGCAGTGCCGCCGGCCAGCTCATAGCCTTGATCGTTGCGCAAAAACACGCGGGCGGCGCCTCATGATCCAAGCGCCGCGTCCCCCCGGCGTCAGGGTGGCAGCGTTGTGGGGCCAAAGCGCTAAAGTCAAATTAACCGCGGAATGTGCGGGTTACGCCTGCGACGAGCCGGTTGCCCGCTGCGGCAGACAGGGGCCGGACTAGCGCAGCAGCGCCAGCGCCGCCATCATCAGCGCGGCAACGCTGGGATAGAAGGTCAGGCCGAAACCCAGCGCGCGCGCCGCGGCGCCGTCGCGATAGCCGCTCCAGAACAGCAGCCGCCCGGCCGAGAAACACGCCGCGAACAGCGCTACGGCCACGCGCGCATGATCGTCGAGCAGCGTCAGCGCGCCATAGGCGATCGCGGCGAGCAGCGCCTGTTCGGCGGTGTTGCGCAGGATGGCATTGGCCGCATCGACACGGGGGTCGGCGCCATCGCCGCCATCGATCGCGCTGGCCGAGGCGAAGCGTCGCCGCGCGACATCGCCGATCGCGGCCGCCACCCACAGGCCCAGCGTCAGCAGCGCGACGCCCAGCGTCCAGCCGCGCGCTTCCAGCATCATCGCATCGCCGCGGGCGTAGCCGATCAGCGCCAACGCCACCGTTACGCCCAGCGCGATGCCCATGGCGCGCGTGACTCCGGCCTGCGCGCGGGCGAGCGGCGTGGCGGGTGCCCGCGTCGCCGGATCGACCGGCGTCTCGCTCACACCAGCAGGCCCTGCAGCAGCTTGGGCAGCGTGCCGCTTTCGCCGCGCGCTTCCGCCATGAAACGGTCCTTCAGCGGCGGCAGGCGATCGACCGCGGAAATGCCGAAGCGGCGCACCGCGCTCGCCGTCTTGCCAGGGATACCGAACAGCCGCGTCAGCGTATCGGTGGCGGCGGCGACCATGAACGTGTCGAGCCCGCGCCAGCGCTGGTAGCGTTCGAGCAGCGCCGGATCGCCCAGGTCCAGCCCCAGCCGTTTGCCCTCGACCAGCACCTCGGCGAGCGTCGCGACGTCGCGCAGGCCCAGGTTCAGCCCCTGCCCCGCGATCGGATGGATGCCGTGCGCGGCATCACCGACCAACGCCAGCCGCTCCGCGGTGATCCGCGCGGCATGGTGGAAGCCCAGCGGATAGCTGGCGCGCGGCGATGCCGCGCTGAGTTCGCCCAGGAACCCGCCCATCCGCTTGGTCGCCTCCGCCAGAAAGGCACGGTCGCCCAGCTTCATCATGCCTGGCCCATCCACACCCTTCACCGACCAGACGATCGCCGATCGATGGCCGATGTCGTCGTCGGGCAGCGGCAGCAGTGCGAACGGCCCCGCGGGGTAGAAGATTTCGTAGGCGACGTCCTCGTGGCTGTATTCATGGTGGAACGCGCCGACGATCGCGGCATGATCGTATTGCCAGCGCGCCACCGGGATGCCCGCCGCCTCGCGCGTCGGCGAATTGCGCCCTTCCGCCACGATCACCAGCGGCGCGGTGACGGTGGTGCCGTCGCTCAACGTCGCGGTGACCTGATGCTCGCCGCGCACCAGTTCGGTCGCGCGCGTCTGCATGCGCAGGTCGACGTGGTGCGCGGCCGTCGCGGCGGCGAACAGCGCGGCCCGCAGCGCCTTGTTTTCGTACATCGTGCCGAGCGGATCGTCGTTGTCGCCGGGCCGGAAGTCGAGCTTGCCGGGCGCCAGGCCGTCGCTGACCCGGATATGCCGGATCGCGCAGCCTTTTCCCGCCAGCGCGGCGCCGACGCCGATCGCATCCAGCATCCGACCGCTCGCACTCGCGATCGCCGACGCGCGCCCGTCGAAGCCGGGGGCGAGCACGATGGCGGGATCGGCGGGATCGACCACGATGCTCGTGACCCCATGCGCATCGAGCGCCAGTGCAAGCGTGGCGCCGACCAGGCCCCCGCCGAGGATGATGACGTCCGAATTCATGCACATCCCTCTACAGGTCGCCGCGCACCGTGCCAACGCTCCCTACGGTCGTAGGGCAGGCGTTGTTCCCGGCGGGGGAGCGGTTCGGAAAGTCACAAAAGTCACGCCGACGCACGTGTTTTTCGAAGCGGGGGGCCTGCGGTGGGACAGAGCATGGAAGGGGTGGCACGGATGGGGCGTGTAGGACAGCCCGATGGCGGATTCGTCGATTTATTGTTAGTTTATAGTGTCTTGTGAGATGATGACGGCGGTGACGATCCAACACGGCCGGGACCCGCCTTGCCGCATCGGACCTGCGCGACCCTTAGCGTGCCTCGATCGCAGATGCGCGGGCCCGGACCGGGTTTGGATGACCGGGGACATGGGTACATCAGCTCGCTATCCGCCCATCTTGACGGAATCGCCCCATCGGCCGATGAACCCGCGTTAACTTTTCGGAACATTGAAGGAATCGAGCGATGGCGAGCCGTGCGCAGCCAGGGCTGTTGCGTGAGACGGTGAAGGCGGGCGCAGTGCGGGGCGGCGCGTTGGTCGCCGCGATCGCGCTGTTCGTCGCCACCGCGGTGATGGTGCTCGCGCTGGCGAGCTACCGCGCCAGCGACGCCGCGCTCAACACCGCCTCCGGGGGGCAGGTACAGAATCTCGCCGGCCCGCCCGGCGCCTGGTTCGCCGATCTTGCGCTCACCCTGTTCGGCCCGGCGGTCGCATTGCTGCTGCCGATCGCGCCGATCGTCGCCGCGCGGCTGTGGCGCGATCGGCCCGCGGGGCGCTGGCTCGCGATGCTGCGCAATGCCGCGATCGGCGTGGCGCTGATCGCCGCCGCGCTCGCCTTCGTCTCCGATGCCTCTGTGCTGGCGCTGCCAGCCGGCTGGGGCGGCGTCGCCGGCCTGTCGGTGGCGAAGGCCGTGGAATGGGGCCTGTCGTTCATCGGCCAGCCGGGCGCAGAGCGCTGGGCGGCACGCGGCATCGGCCTGGTCGTCGGCATCGCCGGCATCGTGATCTGGGCGAAGAGCCTCGACATCGACCTCGGCGACCGCCGCTTCCGCCTGCGCCGCACGCGTGGCGCCGCGATCGGCGCCGACGACGATGGCGACGACCTGTACGACGACGCCTATGACGACGAGGACGAGGAACCGCTGCAGCTCGCGCGCAAGGTCGTCGAACCGCGCGCGGTCGCGACGCCCGATCCGCGTCCCGCCCCCAACATCGCCGACCGCAATCTCGCGCCCTCCGCCGCCAAGCCCAAGCCCAAGCAGCAGAGCCTCGACCTCGGCCACAGCTATACGCTGCCGCAGCTCGACCTGCTCACCCCCGCGCCGCCGGCGCCGAAGGGCACGATCGACAAGGCCTCGCTGGAGCGCAACGCGCGCCTGCTCGAAAACGTGCTCGACGACTTCAAGGTGCACGGCGTCATCAACGAGGTGCGCCCCGGCCCGGTCGTGACGATGTACGAGCTGGAGCCCGCGCCGGGCATCAAGGCCAGCCGCGTCATCGCGCTCGCCGACGATATCGCGCGCAACATGTCGGCGATCTCGGCGCGCGTCGCGGTAATCCCGGGCCGCAACGTCATCGGCATCGAACTGCCCAACCAGAAGCGTGAATCGGTCAGCCTGCACGAACTCGTCGGCAGCCAGACGTTCGAGGATCAGGCCGCGCAGCTGCCGATCATCCTCGGCAAGAACATCGCCGGCGATCCCGTCATCGCCGACCTCGCGCCGATGCCGCACCTGCTCGTCGCCGGCACCACCGGCTCGGGCAAGTCGGTCGGCCTCAACTGCATGATCTTGAGCCTGCTCTACCGGCTGACGCCCGAACAGTGCCGGATGATCATGATCGATCCCAAGATGCTCGAACTGAGCATGTACGACGACATCCCGCACCTGCTCTCCCCCGTCGTCACCGATCCCGCCAAGGCGGTGCGCGCCTTGAAGTGGGCGGTCGAGACGATGGAGGACCGCTACCGCCAGATGTCGTCGGTCGGCGTGCGAAGCCTCGCAGGCTTCAACGACAAGGTGCGCGCCGCCAAGGCGAAGGGCCAGCGCCTCGGCCGCCGCGTGCAGACCGGCTACCACCCCGACACCGGCCAGCCGGTGTATGAGGAAGAGCAGCTCGACTACGAACCGCTGCCGCAGATCGTCGTCATCGTCGACGAACTCGCCGACCTGATGATGACCGCGGGCAAGGAGGTGGAATTCCTGATCCAGCGCCTCGCGCAAAAGGCGCGCGCGGCGGGCATCCACCTGATCATGGCGACGCAGCGCCCCTCGGTCGACGTCATCACCGGCGTCATCAAGGCGAACCTGCCGACGCGCATCAGCTTCCACGTCACCAGCAAGATCGACAGCCGCACCATCCTGGGCGAACAGGGCGCCGAACAGCTGCTCGGGCGCGGCGACATGCTCTACATGCCCGGCGGCAAGGGCATCGTCCGCGTCCACGGCCCCTTCGTCAGCGACGACGAGGTGCGCGCCATCGCCGATCACTGGCGCGCGCAGGGCCAGCCCGACTACATCAGCTCGGTCACCGAAGAGCCCGAGGACAGCTTCGCGCTGGAAGGCGCGCCGGAGGGCGAGGACACCGCCGAGGACCAGCAGTATCGCGCCGCGATCCAGCTGGTGTGCGAATCGCAGAAGGCCTCGACCAGCTGGCTGCAACGCCAGTTGCGCATCGGCTACAATTCGGCGGCACGGCTGATCGAACGCATGGAAAAGGACGGCATCGTCGGCCGCCCCGACCATGTCGGCCGCCGCGAAGTACTACGCGATACCGAAGGTCACGCGATCTGAGCCCAAGGGGGTGCGCGCGTCGCGCCCCCTATTCGTCCTTCCCGCGCAGGCGGGAATCCATAACCTCCGAACCTCGACCACGGAGCCGCAGCGTCAGTCAGTCTGGATCCCCGCCTCCGCGGGAATGACGGGACGCTTTGTCCTGCCGCGCCCCTTACTTCGCCGCCGGCAGCCACGCCGGCTCGAACGCCGGCTGGCGCGGCGGCAGCGGCGAGAGCTGCCGCAGGCGATCGACATCGAGCAGCCGCACGCGATGCCCCCTCCGCGCGATCAGTCCCTCGTCCTCCATCGCGCGCACCGTGCGGTTGACATGGACCCCGGTCAGCCCGAGCAGGTCGCCGATCACCTCCTGCGTTAGCGGCAGGTCGAACGCATCGTCCTCCACCATGCCGATCGGTGTCAGCCGCGTGTGAAGGTCGACCAGCAGCCGCGCGAGCTGTTCGCGGGCCGAGGCGTTGCCGGTGATCGCCAGCATGTCCATGAGCGCCAACCGCTCCATCTGCACCGCGACCATGAACAGCGCGGCGAGCCGCGGCGCCGTCTCGTACAGCCGCCCGATCCGCTCATATGGCACGTGGGCGGTCACCGATTCGGTGATCGCGGTCAGCGTGTCCGCCGCCTTCGACAGCACCATCGTCGGCGTGCCCAGCATGTCGCCGGGCAGATGCACCTTTTGGATCAGGCGGTTGCCGCTGCGCAGGATGATCGACGACGCCACCCATCCCTTCAGGTGCAGGTAAAAGCCGCTCACCGCATCGCCTTCGCGCTGGAAGGTTTCGCCGCGTCGGCGCACCACCTCGCCATCGCCGAGCGTGCCGAGCAATTCGACTTCGGTGCGGGTGAGATCGGCGAACGCGCGGTAACGGTGGATCGGGTACGTCATATGCGTCAGGTTTGCCGACCGTTACGCTAGCGTTCAAGCTGAACCCCCTTGATGCAGAGCAGGACGCCGGCATGATGGCGCCCTCACGTTGCAGGGGGCATTGATCATGACACGCATCACCCGCAGCGCGCGATCCTGTCTGGCGCTCCCGATCCTCGCACTGCTCGCGACCGCAGCCGCGCCCGTTCCGCCATCAGCGCGCGAGCGTGCGGTGATGGACGCGATCGAGCGCAGCATCGTCCTGCCGGCAAAGGCCCGGCCGCTGGCCGCCTATGGGCGCAACTATGCCTGGGCGGACCCGACACATGTAGTCGCCAACTATCTATTGCCTTCATCCCCGCCAGCCCCGAACCAGGGGTGCGACGTCATGATCGAAAACTTCAAATCGCGGCCCTGCACGCGGGCCGAAATCGCCGACATGGCCCGGCGCGACGCCAAATCCCGCGCTGCCGAAACGCCCGCCGGGCAGCGCCGCTGGTTTGCCCACGCGCACGACCTGCCCTTCATCTTCGATGGCGGCTGCATCCAGGTCACCGTCGCATATGACGTCGTCAGCCGCAGCATCACCCGCACGCAGTGCAACGGCTACGCCTGACGGCCATTCGCCCGATCGCCATTTTCCTTGATCCCCGGCGCCAAGCTGGCAAGGTGTAGCTTAGAGATAATACACCGGGGAGTTCCATTCGATGAAACGCATCGCCGCCGCCGCCGCGCTTCTGCTGGCCGGCACCGCCATGGCGCAGGACAGCACCACCGTCGCGCCGCCCGCCGCGATCGTCGCGGACGGTATCCCGCCGGTGCCGCAGGCGCTCGCCGATGCGACGCGGCCCTATCTGGAATCGCGCTCGTCGGCGTTCGGCGGCTGGAATCCGGTGACGCGCGGCGTGCTGATCGCGACGCGCTTCGGCAATACGGTGCAGGCGCACGAGGTCGCGGTGCCGATGGGCGCACGCCGCCAGCTGTCGTTCGAGGCGGATGCGATCGCCCGCGCAAGCTATGCGCCCAAGCGCGGCGACGTGATGGTCGTGCAGAAGGACGTCGGCGGCAGCGAATTCTGGCAACTCTACACGCTGCGGGACGGCCGCCTGACGCTGCTGACCGACGGCAAGAGCCGCAACGCGATCAACGCCTGGAGCCATGACGGCCGCTGGCTCGGCTATTCGTCGACGCGGCGCAACGGCCGCGACAACGACCTCTACGTCATCGATCCGCGCAATCCGAAGAGCGACCGCCTCGTCGCGCAGGTGAAGGGCGGCGGCTGGGCGATCAGCGACTTCGCGCCCGATGCGAAGACCGCCGTCGTCACCGAATATCGCTCGGTCAACAAGACGAACCTGTACCGGATGGACGTCGCGACCGGCGCGATGACGCCGATCGGCGATCCTGCCGCCGCCATCGCCTATGGCGAGGCCAAGTTCGCACCCGATGGCACCTTGTGGGTGACGTCGGACGAGGGATCGGACTTCCAGCGCCTCGGCACGATCGATCCGAAGACGGGCCGCTTCACCGCGGTCGCCCCCGAACCGAAGTGGGACGTCGACGCCTTCGACATTTCGGACGACGGCCGCACCATCGCCTATGTCGTCAACGAAGCGGGCATCGACCGGCTGAAGCTCCTCGACGTCGCCAGCCGCCGCGCCCGCACCGTACCGCTGCCCGCCGGCAGCATCGGCGGCGTGGAATTCGCGCCCTGGGGCGCACTGGGCTTCGCGCTCAATTCCGCCAAGGCGCCGACCGACACCTATTCGCTCGATCCCGCGACGCTGAAGGTGACGCGCTGGACGGCGAGCGAGACCGGCGGGCTCGATCCCGCGCGCAACGTCGAGCCGGAATTCGTCGAGGTGAAGAGCTTCGACGGCGAACCCGTGTCGGGCTTCCTCTACCGCCCCGATCCGAAGCGCTGGCCGGGCAAGCGCCCGCTCCTGTTCAACATCCACGGCGGACCGGAGGGACAGTCGACCCCCGGCTTCCTGGGGCGCAACAATTACCTGCTCAACGAACTGGGCATTGCGCTCTTCTACCCCAACGTCCGCGGCTCGACCGGGTTCGGCAAGCGCTTCGTCGCGCTCGACAACGGGCCGTTCAAGCGGGAAGATTCGGTGAAGGACATCGGCGCCTTCCTCGACCGGTTCGACAGGGACCCGCGCATCGATTCGAAGCGGATCGCGGAAACCGGCGGCAGCTACGGCGGCTATATGTGTTACGCGCTCGCGATCCGGTACGGCGACCGGTTCAAGGCGGCGAACTGCATCGTCGCCATCTCCAACTTCGTCACCTTCCTCGAAAACACGCAAAGCTATCGTCGCGACCTGCGCCGCGTCGAATATGGCGACGAGCGCGATCCCGCCCAGCGCGCCAAGCTGGTCGAGATCAGCCCGCTCACCCGCGCGAAGGAGCTGAAGATCCCCCTGATGGTCGTCACCGGCGGCAACGACCCGCGCGTGCCCGCATCGGAAGCCAACCAGATGGTCGCCGCGGTCCGCGCCAATGGCGTGCCCGCCTGGCACCTGCTCGCCAAGGACGAAGGCCATGGCTACGCCAAGAAGGAGAATCAGGACTATCAGTTCTGGACCAGCCTGATGTTCTGGCAGGCGAACATGCTGGGGAAGTGATGGATCGGGTGGCGGGTAAAGTTCTGTAATACAATGGGAAATTGTGACCCGCTGTCCTACGCGTTACCGAGACTATAATCCCGCTCCATGACCCCAAATTCGTCATTGCGAGCGCAGCGCGGCAATCCAGAGCCGGACCAGGACGCCCTGGATTGCCGCGCTACGCTCGCAATGACGCGAGAGGGGTGGAAATCGAAACGATCGCCCTCGATCGTTTCCGTTAAGGTGTTCATGTTGTCTATCTTCCGGGCACCCAACCGCCGTCCCGACAGTTAAGGGCCGGTTCAACGCCCTCCCCCCATCAGGACCCGCATGACCCGATACGCTCTTGCTCTCGCCCTGCCGATCGCCCTCGTCGCGCCGGCCGCTTTGCCGGCCCAGGCGACCGGCGACCTCGCCGCGGTGCAGCGCCACCTCCAGTCGGTCGAAACGATGACCGCCGACTTCACGCAGACCGACCGCAACGGCAAGGTGCTGACCGGTACGTTCACGCTGAAGAAGCCGGGCAAGCTGCGCTTCCAGTATGAAAAGGGCGTGCCGATCCTGATCGTCGCGGAAGGCGGCGCGCTGACCTTTATCGATTATTCGGTGCGGCAGGTGCAGCGCTGGCCGATCAAGAACTCGCCGCTGGGCGTGCTGCTCGATCCGACGCGCGACATCACGCGTTATGCGAAGCTCGTCCAGACGGGGAACGACCGCGTCGTCTCGGTCGAGGCGAACGATCCCAAACACCCTGAATATGGCAAGATCACGCTGATCTTCGCCCGCGACTCGGCGGCCCCGGCGGGACTCGCGCTGCAGGGCTGGGTCGCGCTCGACAGCCAGAACAACCGCACGACGATTCGCCTGTCGAATCAGCGATTCGGCGTGCCGGTGAGCGACCAGACGTTCAAATGGAACGATCCACGGAGGCCGAACGTCCGCTAAGCCGGGTTCATTCATGTACCCGACAGGTTTGCTGGCCTAGAGACGTCCTCGCGGATGTGGGGCGTTCGGGATTTTTTCCCCCTGTTGCCCGGATGACCATCAACCACTTCCCGCCTGCGTGACGAACGCTAGGTCGGCCCTCGCTCCATGCCCCCGGAGCGGGGGCCTTTCCGTTCATGCGGGGCAAGCCCGCATGAACCGGCCGGCGGGCGCAGCCCGTCCGACGACGCGGGCTTCGCCCGCGGCGGTACCTGGCATCGAACGCCCCCCAACCTTGCCCCCCTCCCCGCCCCCGCCTAGATGCACCGGCGTGAAGATCGTCTCCTGGAACATCAATTCGGTCCGCTTCCGGATCGCCATCGTCGAACAGTTCCTGCGCGAGGTGGAACCCGAAATCCTGTGCCTTCAGGAAACCAAGGTCATCGACGCCGACTTCCCCTTCGCTGCCTTCCGCGCCTTGGGCTACGACCACATCGTCATCCACGGCCAGCGCATGCACCACGGCGTCGCGATCCTCAGCCGCGTGCCGCTGATCGAAGACGACCGCTTCGACTGGCAGGCGAACCAGGAAGCGCGCCACGTCGGCGTCCGCCTGCCCAACGGCGTGCGGCTGGAGAATGTCTACGTCCCCGCCGGCGGCGACGTCCCCGATCGCGACGTGAACCCCAAGTTCGGCCAGAAGCTCGACTTCGTCGAACGGATGACGCGCTGGTCAGAGGCCCTCGACGTGCCGACCATCCTGACCGGCGACTTCAATATCGCACCGCTGCCCAGCGACGTATGGAGCCACAAGGCCCTGCTGAAGGTCGTCAGCCACACCCCCATCGAGGTCGAGGCGCTCGATCGCCTCCAGGCCTCGAACGATTGGGTCGACCTGGGGCGGCATTTCCACCCCGCCCCCGCACGACTCCACACGTGGTGGAGCTATCGCTCGCCCGACTGGACCAAGAACGACCGCGGCCGCCGGCTCGACCATATGTGGGCGACGCGCGACGTTGCCGAAAAGGCGACCAGCCATGTCGTCCACGAAGCCTGCCGCAGCTGGCTCAGCCCGTCGGACCATGTGCCGATCCTGACCGAGTTCGCCTTCTGATGAGCGCGTCCGCCCGCGATGTCGCGCGCGCGATCGACGCGCTGCGTCGCGGCTGGCCGATCGCCATCGCCGCGCCGGGGGAGGCCCCCCTGCCCCTGCTCGCGGTCGAGACTGCGGACCCGATCGGGCTCGAATCCTTCGTGGGCGGGCGCGCATTCCCGCTGCTCATCTCCAACGGCCGCGCCGCGACGCTGAAGCTGACCAACCAGCTCGCCGCCGCCGATCCCGATACGCCGGTCGCGATCGAGCCGGCGCCGTGGCTCGACTTTTCCACCGCGGTCGCGCTCGCCGACCCGCAATTCGATCTCGCGACGCCGCTGAAAGGGCCGTTCCGCACGATGGTGATCGATCGCCCGGCGGCGAGCCTCGCGGCGATTCGACTGGCGCGGATCGCGGGACTGCTGCCGGCCTTCTTCCTCGACGGCACCGGTGCCGAGGTGACGATCGATCCCGCCGCGATCGACGCGCATCAGGCATCCAGCGCCTTGCGCCTGGCAACCCGCGCCCGGCTGCCGGTCGACGGTGCGGAGGATGCCGAGATCGTCGCATTTCGCTCGCCCGACTCGAGCGACGAACATGTCGCACTCCTGATTGGCCAGCCCAATGGATCACCGCCGCTGGTCCGCCTGCACAGCGAATGCCTGACCGGCGACGTGCTCGGCAGCCTGAAATGCGACTGCGGGCCGCAGCTGCGCGCGGCGATCGAGGCGATCAAGGCGCAGGGCTGGGGTATCTTGCTATATCTGCGGCAGGAAGGTCGCGGGATCGGCCTGGTCAACAAGCTGCGCGCCTATGCCCTGCAGGACCAGGGGTTCGATACGGTCGATGCCAACACCCGGCTGGGCTTTGCGATCGATGCGCGCGATTTCGGCGTGGCGGCGCGGATGCTGTCGTTGCTGGGGCAGCGCAGCGTGCGACTGTTGACCAACAATCCGGCCAAGGTCGCGGGACTGGAAGCGGCGGGCGTGACGGTGATCGAACGCGTCGCGCACGCCCTGCCGCCCAACCCCCACAATGCACGCTATCTGGCGACGAAGCGGGACCGGACTGGCCACCAGCTCTGACGTCGCTCAGACGAACGCCTCCGGATCGGTGAGTCCCGTCAGCCGTCGCGCCGCACGCCGCGCGAAGGCGAGGGTGCAGCGTTTGCGAACGTGCGCGGCCAACGGCACGCTATGCGCCTCGCGCAGGATCGCCGCGTCATAGCGATCGGCGACGATCACGCCGGTGCGTTCCGGCAGGAAAGCCGAGCCGTCCAGCGGCGCGGTATCGAACCCCGCCGGCACCGCCCAATAATAACGATCGCAGTGACCAAGATAGTCCGGCCATTTGCCGTCCCCCATCAGGTCAGCGCGCGATACCTTGATTTCGACGATCACCAGCAGCCCGCGCGCGTCGATCGCCATCAGGTCGGCGCGGCGGCCGCCCTCCAGCGGGACTTCGGGAATGGTGACGAGGTCGTGGCGCAGCAGCATCCGCGTGACGCCACGCGCGACGTCGGCGGCGCAGATCGCGGGATCGCCGCCCTCAACGCAAGAAACCGGAGCCATGTCGAGCATGACCCCGGTTTAGAACATTCAGCGAACGAGGCAAGCGCCCCGTTGCGGATCAGTGATAGAAGCGGATCAGCGATAGAAGACGTGGTTGCCGATCATCGCGATCTTGGTGACATTGGCACCGGGGCGACGGTTCGGCGTGTTGAAGAACAGCGCCTTGGGAGCCGGGCTGTCCCAGGCCGCATCCAGCGCGACGCGCGCGACGGCGAGGGCGGTGCGATAGGTTGCGCGGCCTTCGTCGATCGCCGGGATTTCACCGTGGCGTACGAAGCTGAACTGGCCGCGCTGCTTCACGACCGAACAGATGTCGCTGGGGAAGCGGCCTGACTTCGAGCGGTTGATGATGACGTTGGCGACGGCGAGCTGGCCCGCGAGCGGTTCGCCCTTCGATTCGAAATAGATCGCGCCGGCGAGGCAGCGCTGCGTCTCGTCGACGTCGGCGCTGTCCTGCGCGGCAACGGCTTCGGCGAGGCTGTTATAGTCTTCGTCTTCGCTGGCTTCGACCGTGGGGAGCGGCTGGACCACCGGCTGAGCGGGTCCGAACGTCGCGGCAACGGGAGCGGGAGAGACGGGGACCGATGCCGGAACGACCGGATCGGTAGAGGGGGCGGTCGGTGCGGGAATCGCGGTGCGATTCAGATCCGAGGCCCGGACCGGCGAGCTGTGGCTGATCAGGCCCGCCAGAGAGAAAGACATCACCGCGATGGCCGCGGCGCGCTGCAAAATCGTCATCAACGTATTCGATATGCGGTTGGACCACGGACCCGATCAGTCAGGCTGATCGTCCGGGCATCCCCCCGACTGCGTCACCGACCCGGATCGCACCCAGGCGCGGCACAACGCGCATTCAACGTGCGCGAGCCATCGTCACACAGCCGTCACGAGTCAATTCGACAGGATCGTTTCAGCGGCGAACCGTTCGGCTTCCGGGATATCCAGTTCGACGACCCATAGATCGGGGTCGCGACTGCACCGCCGCCGCCAATAGGCTTCGGCACCATCGGGCGGGACCGATTCGGCTAGAATCGCCACACCATCGAAGGTGATCGTGCGTTCGAGAACCCGAACCGGAGATGAACGGGACTCGATCAGCAGCAGAATCGCGCCCCCTTGCGGATCGCCCTTCGCCCGCACCATCGCCATGCCGCCCGCATCGTTGACCCGGCGCAGCAGCGCGCCGACCATCAGGTGCGTCGGCAGCCGCTCGCTCACGGCGCGGCGCGATAGCCCGGCAGGCCGGACAGCGCGATCTGCGAGCGCATGAAAGTGCCGGTGCCGCGCGCTGCCTCCTCGCCATCGGCGTCGATCAGCCGCGCATCGGCGACGTAGACGCGGCGCTTGCCGCTGATCCACCGCCCCTCGGCAATGACGGGCCCCGCCTTCATCGGCCGGGTGAGCAACAGGTTGAACGCGGTGGTCAACAGGAATCGGTCGGTGACGAGGCTGTTCGCCGCATAGAAAGCGGCGTCGTCCAGCATCTTGAAATAACTGGTGCCGTGCGCGGCGCCCGCCGCGTGATAATGTTCGGGCCCGATCAGGAAGTGGATGCGCGCGACACCCGCCGCAACGATTTCCAGCCGTGATTCGAACAGGCGGTTGATCGGTGCGGCAGCGTAGAGCGATTCGAGGCTGCGATAATGCGCCTGTGCGCCGCTGTCGTCAGTCGTCCCGCTCACGCCGCGTCGCGTGCCGCGTCGGCGGTGAACAGCGCATAGAGCGCATCGGGCGAACCCGCACCGCGCAGCTTGGTGAGGAACGTCCGGTCGCGCAAGCGCCGCGACACGCGCGCGAGCGCCTTCAGGTGATCCGCACCGGCATCGACCGGCGACAGCAGCATGAACACCAGATCGACGGGCAGATCGTCGACCGCGTCGAATTCGATCGGCTGGGTAAGGCGCATGAAGACGCCGGTCACTGCCGGCAGATCGGGCAGGCGCGCATGCGGGATGGCGACTCCGCCGCCGAAGCCGGTCGAGCCGATCTTCTCGCGCGCTGCCAGCAATTCGGCGGTCAGGCGACCGTCGATGCCCAGGCCCTCTGCCGCGGTCGCAAGCTGCGCGAACAGGGCCTTTTTATGCGCGACGGCGACGTCCTTATAGACCGCCTCGGGGCGCAGCAGATCGCTGAAATCGTTCATCCCGGTCTCGAATAAAAGAAAAGGGCCCCGCCGGGCCCGTAACAGTACCGGCGGGGGGTGGAAAGATCAGCTTGCGGCGGGCTGCTGTGCCTGCACGCTGCCACGCTGCGGCTCGACCCAGCCGATGGTGCCGTCGCCGCGACGATAGACCATGTTGTACGCCCCGGTGCCCGCATTCTTGAACAAAAGGGCAGCGGTGTTGCGCAGATCGAGCATCATCACGGCATCCGACACGCTGGCATCGGGAATGTCGACGCGCGTTTCGGCGATGATAAGCGGCGCGTCGCCCACATCCTCCTCGGTGGCGGCCGGTTCCTGGAACAGCGTATAGCCCGCATTGTCATAGCCCAGATCCTCCTGGATCGCCGCGGCCTCGCTGGCGTGGCGGTCCTTCAGGCGGCGCATATAGCGGCGCAGCTGCGTCTCGATCTTTCCCGCCGCCCCGTCGAACGCGAGGTGTGCCTCTTGCGCCTGGTGGCTGCCCTTCAGCACCAGACCCTTCATGACGTGTACCACGATATCGCAGCGGAAGCCGACATCGTGCGGCCCCTTGCCGAACGTCACCTCAGACGAGATGGCGCGCGCGAAATGCTTGGTGGCGATACCCTGAAGCCGGTCGCTCACATGATCCTTGAGCGCGTCGCCGGTTGCGACCTGATGACCAGAAATCCGGATATCCATCGTCTTCTCCATTGATAGGGGCTGACCTGTTGGCCTTTGCCCGGTTGGCGTTAATCGAACGCCGCGACCCCCCAGATTGGATCCTGCAACTTGGAAACAAATGCCGCGTGGGCGGCAAGTTCCGCCTCGGACGGGCGAAAGGTGCGGGGCGGACGCACCGTGACCGGGCGGCGCACGACCGGCGCCAGCGTGTCCGCGGTCGCGACTTCGCTGACCAGCCCCAGGCCGATCTGCCGTCCGCCCATCAGCTCGACATAGACCTGCGCCAGCAGCTGCGCGTCGAGTAGCGCGCCATGGTGGACACGGTGCGACCGGTCGACGCCATAGCGGGTGCAGAGCGCATCGAGCGTATGCTTGGCGCCGGGATGGCGGCTGCGCGCGATCTGCAGCGTGTCGACCATCCGCGTCTTATGGCAGATCGGCGGAAAGCCGAGCGCGCCCAACTCGCCGTTCAGGAAGCCGAAGTCGAACGAGGCGTTGTGCGCGACGAGCGGCGCATCGCCCAGAAAGTCGAGCAGCTCCGCCACGCCCTCGGCGAACACCGGAAACTTCGACAGGAACGCCGCGGACAGGCCATGGACGCGCTCCGCATCGGCCGGCATGTCGCGTTCGGGGTGGTAATAAGCGTGGAAGGTGCGGCCGGTTTCGACCCGGTTGACCATCTCGACGCAGCCGATCTCGACCAACCGATCGCCTTCGCTGAATTTGAAGCCGGTGGTCTCGGTATCGAAGACGATCTCACGCATTACCCTCTTATCCGCCTGCTTCGGCCCTCATGCAAGCGATGACACGGCGGACGGCCTCTCGCGTCTGGTCGATCGCGACATCGGTGGCGATGATGACGTCGGCGCGCGCGCGTTTCTCCGCATCGGGCATTTGGCGCGCGAGGATCGCGTCGAACTTGGCGGGCGTCATGCCGGGTCGGGTGAGGGTGCGTGCCCGCTGCACCTCGGGGGCTGCCGAGACGACCGCGATCCGGTCAACGTGCGCGTCGCCGCCGGTTTCGAAGAGCAGGGGAATGTCGAAGACGACGAACGGCGCTTCGGCGTTGGCGGCGAGGAAAGCCGCACGCTCTTCCGCCACGGCGGGGTGGACGATCCCCTCCAGCCGACGCATCGCGTCGTCATCGCCAAGGACGGCAGCCGACAGCTTCGCCCGATCCACACCCATATCCGATGTGGTGCCGGGAAACGCCGCCTCGATCGCGGCGACGACGCGGCCGCCGGGGCCTTGCAGGCGATGCACCGTCGCATCGGCGTCGAACACAGGCACAGCGTCGTCGGCAAACATAGTGGCAACCGTCGACTTGCCCATACCGATCGAGCCCGTGAGGCCTAGGATCAGCGGACGCCCCAGCGACGTAGCGCTCACGCCAGCAGCGCCTCGCGAAGCTCCTCGTCGCGGTCGCGCGGCGGTGCGACGCCGAAGAACAGTTCGAACGCCAGTGCCGCCTGGCCGATCAGCATCTCGAGTCCATCGACCGTCTCCAGCCCCCGCGCACGCGCCGCCGCGAGCAGCGGCGTTTCGAGCGGCGAATAGACGATGTCGTACACGACGCTATCGTCGTCCAGGTCGGGCAGATCGACGGGCAGGGGGGGCTGGCCGGTCATGCCCAGCGTGCTGGCATTGACCAGCAGCGCCGTGTCGGGCGGCACCGGTGCCGTCAGCGGCAGCGCCTGCCCCTTGAGGCCGAAGGACGATAGCAGCACCCCGGCCTTCAACACATTGCGGTTGAGCAGCGTCACCGGCCCCACGCCCATCCGGGCGAGCGCGAACAGGACGGCGCGCGCCGCGCCGCCGGCCCCGATCACCGTCACCGGCCGATCGGCAAAATCAAACCCGGCGATCGGCGCATAAAATCCGCCGGCATCGGTGTTGGTCCCGACCAGCGCCCCGTCCTCCGCACGGAAGACGGTGTTGATAGCACCGATGCCGCCGCGCACGTCCCCGCGATCCTCGACATGATCGAGCGCGGCAAGCTTGTGCGGCATCGTGATGTTGCAGCCACGCCAGGCGGGATCGTCGCGCCGCTCGGCGAAGAAGCGAGGCAAGTCGTCGGTCGTCACCAGCGTCTTGCGATAGTCGGCGTCGAGTCCCAGTTGATCAAGCCAGAAGCGATGGATGATCGGCGATTTCGACTGTGCGATCGGATCGCCGATCACTTCGGCATAAGGGGTCATGCAGGGTTCCGGCATTCAAAACGACCGTCGCAGACAAGGTCGATGGTGAGTGCGCCCACACCGATCAGCACGACCGGCGCGGCGAGCGCGAGGATAGCGGCGAGCAGCAAGGGACGACGTTTTGCAGCAAACTTTGCGAGCGCCGCCACGATGCCGAGGATCAGCGCCCCGATCAGGCAGGGCAAGGCAGACATCAGGCCGACGAACAACACGGTCAGCGGCCATCCGCCCGCATTCGGTGAATCATAGAGCATCGGCGAAAACAGAATCGCCATCGCCGCGAACGGCAGGCCAAGGCCGGCGATCACCGCCACGATGATGGCCAACGCGCGATCGCCGTTCATGCGAGCAGCATCCCGCGGACGCGCAGATAGTCGAGCACGTTAAGTAGCGGCAGGCCCAGCACGGTGAACTGACTGCCGTCGATACGGCTGAACAGCTGCGCCCCTGGCCCTTCGATCCGATAGCAGCCGACGCAGCCGCTGATCGCCGGCCATTCCTGATCGAGATACGCCTGGATGAAGGCGGAGGAGAGGGGGCGGACATGCATCCGCGCCGCCTCGACATGGCGCCAGACCGGGCGTCCGGCTTCGGCGATCACCGCAGCGCTCCACAATTCATGGCGCGTACCCGACATGGCGGCGAGATGTTCGGCCGCCTGTTCGCGGCTCTCGGGCTTATCGAGCAGCCGCCCATCGGCAAGCGCGACGACGCTGTCGCTGCCGAGCACCAGCCGGTCGGGGTGGCGCAGGCTAACCTTCACCGCCTTCAATTCGGCAAGGGCATCGGCAAGGTCGCGCGGGGATCGACCGATGAGCGACGCCTTCGCGCCATCCTCGTCGACGCCCGCCGCAGTCGCATCGAACGGGACGCCCGCCGCGGTGAGCATCGCGCGGCGCGAAGCGCTCTGCGAGGCAAGGAGGAGGGGAGTCATCTCAAATCTCCGTCATTCCCGCGAAGGCGGGAATCCAGAACCACTGACGCTGCTGATGGAGCCGAAACGGTAGCGCGTCTGGATCCCCGCCTCCGCGGGGATGACGACCATGAGGGAACGGCAACAAATACATCACCCCTTCCGCTCGTTCGCCAGCGCAATGATCGCCGCCGCAGTCTCCTCGATCGAACGGCGCGTCACGTCGATCACCGGCCAGCCGTTGTCGGCGAACATCCGCCGCGCAAAGGCGATCTCGCGCGTCACCGCTTCCTCCTCGACGTAAGCGGTATCCGGCATCTGGTTGAGCGACAGCAGGCGGTTGCGCCGGATCTGGATCAGCCGGTCGGCGCTGGTCGTCAGCCCAACGACGAGCGGCCGCTTCAGGTCGAACAGCATCCGCGGCGGCGGGCTTTCGACGACGATCGGGATATTCGCGGTCTTCCACCCGCGGTTGGCAAGATAGATGGAGGTCGGCGTCTTCGACGACCGCGACACGCCGGCCAGGACGATATCCGCCTCTTCCCAATCCTCGTGCGCGATGCCGTCGTCGTGCGCGATCGTCCATTGGATGGCATCGACGCGGGCGAAATAGGCGGCGTCCAGCGCATGCTGGCGCCCCGGCCGCGCCTTCGCCTGCTGGCCGAGCAAGCCCGACAGCGCATCGTTGACCGGATCGAGGGGCGCCACCGCCGGCAACCCAAGCGCCAGACACCGCTGCTCCAGGATACGGCGGGTCGCGGCATTCACCAGCGTGAAGATCACCAACCCCGGGTTCTGCGCGATCTCCTGCAGAATGCGCTCCAGATGCGCCTCGGTCCGGACCATCGGCCAGAAATGGCGTACCGTCTCGACGTCATCATATTGCGCGAGGGCGGCCTTCGCGATGTTCTCCAGCGTCTCACCGGTCGAGTCCGATAGGAGGTGGAGGTGGAGGCGCATCATCGCGACCTCCGGGGCAGACCTGTGGACAACATGGGGATGATCGATAGGACAAGTCGGCAGGTCAGCCAAGCGACCCCGGCGGCGTGGACAACCGTCATTTCATCCACATGTTCGCCAACATGGCACGTTTTTATCCACAGATCGTGGAAAACGGGGACACCGCGAACCGAATCGACACGATTCCGTGCGTCCTTGCCCGTCAACCTGTGGGTGATTAGGGCATGAAACCGCTTATCCCGTATTCCACGTGCCAATCACTTCATCATCCTTTCTAAGAATCTTTATATAGGAAGAAGGACGCTGACCGATCCTGTGAACAAGCCGCTGCTCGCCACGCTGAACGGCGCGAAACCGGCCGTGCCGCCGATGTGGCTTATGCGACAGGCGGGGCGCTACCTGCCCGAGTATCGCGCGCTGCGGGCGGAGAAGGGCGGCTTCCTCGCGCTGGCCACCGATCCGGTCGCCGCAGCGGAGGTGACGCTGCAACCGATCCGTCGCTTCGGCTTCGACGGCGCGATCCTGTTCTCGGACATTCTGATGGTGCCCTGGGCTCTGGGCCAAGAGCTGACGTTCGGGCCGGGCGAGGGACCGCGGCTGACCCCGCCGTTGGTCGATCATGCGCTCGGCGCGCTGGAACGGGTGCCTCAGCGCCTCGAGCCGGTCTACGCAACCTGTGCGCGGGTGGCAGCCGCCTTGCCGCGAGAGACCACCTTTCTGGGCTTTGCCGGCAGTCCCTGGACGGTGGCGACCTATATGGTGGCTGGGCAGGGGTCGAAGGATCAGGGCGAGACGCGTGGTTTCGCCTATGCTGACCCGGCTGCGTTCGGTGCGATCATCGACGCGATCGTCGGCATGACCATCGACTATCTCGCGCGACAGATCGAAAGCGGGGTCGAGGCGGTGCAGCTGTTCGACAGTTGGGCGGGGTCGTTATCGCCCGATCAATTCGAACGCTGGGTGATCGCCCCCAATGCGGCGATCGTCGCCGGGCTGCGGGCGCGATGCCCGAACGCGGTCATCATCGGTTTCCCGAAGGGGGCAGGGGGCAAGCTGCCCGCTTATGCCCGCGAAACCGGCGTCGATGCGATCGGGCTGGATGAGACGGTCGATCCGGCCTGGGCGGACGCGGTGCTGCCGCAGGGGCTGCCGGTGCAGGGCAATCTCGATCCGCTCGCACTGCTCGCTGGCGGTACGGCCCTTGATGCAGGCATCGACCGGGTGCTCGCGGCGTTCCGCGATCGGCCGCACGTCTTCAACCTCGGCCATGGCATCGGCCAGTTCACCTCGATCGCGCATGTCGAACATCTGATCCAACGGGTAAGGAACGCGTGATGGAAGCCTTGGCAGCTGCCTATCTGTGGATCGTCGCAGCGCATGTGATCTTCGTCATCTTCTGGATGGCGGGCCTGTTCATGCTGCCCCGCTATCTGGTCTATCATCAGGAAGCGCTGGCGGCGGGGCGTAGCGACGAGGCGGCGCTGTGGGTGGAGCGCGAGGGCAAGATCCGCTCGATCATCCTCACCCCGGCGATGATCGCGGTGTGGGTGCTCGGCCTGACGCTCGCCACCGTGGGCCAGCATTGGGGCGAGGGGTGGCTGCATGCCAAATTCGCCCTCGTGCTGCTGCTGTCGGGCTATCACGGCTGGGCGGTCGGCTATGCCAAAAGGCTGGCGCGCGGCGAGATGCGGCTCGATGGCCGTAAGCTGCGCATGATCAACGAGGTGCCCGCGCTGCTGGCAACGGTGATCGTCGTGCTGGTGTTCGTGAAGCCGTTCTGAGCGGCGCGACGCTGTTCTGCGCTTGACGGGGGCCTTGCCCCCTCTTACCTCCTGCCGACGCGTAGAGCCGCCGCCCGGTGGCTCCGCGTTCCTCCTCCGGCTGTTCGTCGCTGCGGTTCCTTCGCCGATCTGAAGCCTCTCCCCACTGCCTACGCATTCGGATTATTCCATGCATCTTAAAGACTTGAAGAAGAAGACCCCCGCCGACCTGGTCAGCATGGCCGAGGAATTGGGGGTCGAGGGCGCCTCGACGCTGCGCAAGCAGGATCTGCTGTTCGCGATCCTGAAGGTGCAGGCGGAGAATGGCGACCAGATCATGGGCCTCGGCACGATCGAGGTTCTGCAGGACGGCTTCGGCTTCCTGCGTTCGCCAGAAGCGAACTATCTCGCCGGTCCGGACGATATCTATGTTTCGCCCAATCAGGTGCGCAAGCACGGCCTGCGCACGGGCGATACCGTCGAAGGCGAAATCCGCGCGCCCAAGGATGGCGAACGCTATTTCGCGCTGACCAAGCTCACCTCGGTGAACTTCGACGATCCCGAAGCGGTGCGCCACCGCGTCAACTTCGACAATTTGACGCCGCTGTATCCGGAATCGAAGCTGACGCTCGATCCCGCCGATCCGACGCAGAAGGACAAGTCGGCGCGC
Organism: Arthrobacter sp. TPD3018; assembly: GCA_003075315.1. Classification (GTDB taxonomy): domain Bacteria; phylum Pseudomonadota; class Alphaproteobacteria; order Sphingomonadales; family Sphingomonadaceae; genus Sphingomonas. The sequence goes on from QDFQ01000001.1 coordinate 115,623, forward strand.
GTCATCGACATCGTCTCGCCGCAGGGCAAGGGCCAGCGCACGCTGATCGTCGCTCCGCCGCGCGTCGGCAAGACGGTGATGCTGCAGAACATCGCCAAGGCGATCACCGACAACCATCCCGAGGTGTTCCTGCTCGTCCTGCTGATCGACGAGCGGCCCGAGGAAGTCACCGACATGCAGCGCAGCGTGAAGGGCGAGGTGGTGTCCTCGACCTTCGACGAACCCGCGCAGCGTCACGTCCAGGTCGCCGAAATGGTGATCGAAAAGGCCAAGCGCCTGGTCGAGCACAAGAAGGACGTGGTGATCCTGCTCGACAGCATCACGCGCTTGGGCCGCGCCTACAACACCGTCGTGCCGTCGTCGGGCAAGGTGCTGACCGGCGGTGTCGACGCCAACGCACTTCAGCGGCCAAAGCGCTTCTTCGGGGCGGCGCGCAACATCGAAGAGGGCGGTTCGCTCTCGATCATTGCGACTGCGCTGATCGACACGGGCAGCCGCATGGACGAAGTGATCTTCGAAGAGTTCAAGGGCACGGGTAACTCCGAAATCGTCCTCGATCGCAAGGTCGCCGACAAGCGCGTCTTCCCGGCGCTGGACGTCGGCAAGTCCGGCACGCGTAAGGAAGAGCTGCTGGTCGACAAGGACAAGCTCAGCAAGCAGTGGGTGCTCCGCCGCATCCTGATGCAGATGGGCACGATCGACGCGATGGAATTCCTGCTCGACAAGATGAAGAATTCCAAGACCAACGAAGACTTCTTCGACAGCATGAATCAATAGCCGAGCATGGCCGGCCGCCTACGGCGGCCGGACTCATGCCGGCTCGGCCGGCGGGTGCCGCAAGGCAACCCGTCCGACGCGGGCATTGAACGCATCCGCCGAATTCCATTCGTCACCCCGGCCGCAGAGCCGGGGTCCCGCTCGTTGTTCTACCGTCCCGAACACAAATAGCGGGACCCCGCGTCAAGCTCGGGGTGACGGGGTGGTGCCGGCGCTTCGTCACCAGCAATACAACGTCACAATCCTCACCCACGCGTCACCGATGGCTTTCGCGCGTTGCTGCGGTATGCACCACAGCATCAACGGGGAGTAACGACGTGTCCATCATCGCCATGCTGAGCGCGGCCGCCGCCAGTGGGCCGGGGTCTCCGGCCGAGATCTGGCAGCATATCATCAACGATTTTTCGAACATCACGACCCCTGCGGCGCTGTCGGCGTTCGTACAGGTGCTGATGATCGACGTCGTGCTGGCAGGCGACAATGCGATCGTCGTCGGCGCGCTGGCCGCGGGCCTGCCGGTCGATCAGCGCAAGAAGGTCATCCTGATCGGCATCCTCGCCGCTCTCGTCCTGCGGATCATCTTCGCGCTGGCGGTCAGCTGGTTGCTCGGCGTGATCGGGCTGATCTTCGCCGGTGGCATCCTGCTGCTGTGGGTTGCGTGGAAGATGTGGCGCGAACTGCGGGGCGAGCACAACGCCGGCTCACCTGAGGTCGAGGGCGACGAGACCGCAGGCCTGAAGGCCGCCAAGAGCTTTGCGGCCGCCGCCTGGGCCGTTGCGGTCGCCGACGTGTCGATGAGCCTTGACAACGTGCTCGCCGTTGCCGGCGCGGCGCGCGATCATCCCGGCATCCTGATCATCGGGCTGCTGCTGTCGGTCGCGCTGATGGGCATCGCGGCGAACCTGATCGCCAAATATATCGAGCGCTATCGCTGGATCGCGTACGTCGGTCTTGCCGTCATCGTCTATGTCGCGGGCAAGATGATCTACGAAGGGATCGTGGATCCCAACGTGGGGCTCCAGGCCTTGTTCTGAAGGGAGGGGGGGCCGCGAAGCCCCCCTTTTCGTATCAGCCGAGGTGCGCCGCGAAGAAGGACGCGGTGCGCTGATCGGCAAGCTGCGCCGACTCGTCCGAGCGGCGCTGGCCGAACTCGGTGGCGAAGCCGTGATCCTCGCCGGGATAGTCGAACAGCGTCACCTTGGCGTGATCGTCGAGCCCGGCGTGCATGCGGGCCTGCGCATCCTTGTCGACGAAATGATCCTCTTGCGGAATGTGCAACAGCACCGGATGGGCGATGGCATGCGCTTCGCCCAACAGGCCGTCGATGCCGACGCCATAATAGCCGACGCTGGCGTCCACGTCGGTCCGCGCCGCGGTCATGAAGGCCAGGCGACCGCCGAGGCAGTAGCCGACGACGCCAACCTTGCTGGTTAGGCCATCACCTTGGTGCAGGTCATTGAGCATCGAACGCGCGGTGCGGATCGTCGCTTCGATATCGCGAATGCCGGCGTCTTGGTCGAATTCGTCCATCAACGACAGTGCGCGCTGCATCTGATCGGGCACGTCGGGATCGAGCTCGATACCCGGTTCGATCTGCCAGAACAGGTCCGGGGCGAGCGCCAGATAGCCATCGGCGGCCAGGCGATCGCATTTGCTACGGATGCCGGCATTCACGCCGAAGATTTCCTGGATGACGACGATGGCCGCGCGCGGGGTGCCTGCGGGCTGGGCGACATAGGTATCGAAACGGCCTTTGCCGTTCAGCGTTTCAATGGTGATCGTCCGGGACGTGGCAGTCATGGGTGCTCCTCTCGCGCAGCCGATCCGGCTGGGCTATGGCAAACGCCAACAGGCCGCAACGGGATGCATACGATGAAGGTAACGGTGGACGTCGATCTGACCCCGGAAGAGGCACGCCGCGCGATGGGCCTGCCCGACCTGACGCCGCTGCACGAACGCTATGTCGCCGCGATGCTGGAAACGATGAACGGGCAGGTCCGCCCCGAATTGCTCGAAAACATGATGAAGAGCTGGGCGCCGATGGGCGAGGCGGGCTTTGCGATGTGGCGGCAGCTGTTCGAGACGGCAACCAAGACGGGCAGCGGCTCGGGCAGCTGATGACGACGATCTTCGCGCTGTCGAGCGGTGCGGCACCCGCCGGCATCGGCGTCATCCGGGTGAGCGGTCCGGACGCCATGGCCGCGGTGGCGATGCTGGCGGGGACCTTGCCGCCACCCCGCGAGGCGCGGGTACGCGCGTTACGCGATGCCAGGGGGGCGCTGCTCGATCGCGCCCTCGTGCTGGTGTTTCCGGGACCTGCGACAGCGACAGGCGAGGATCTGGTCGAACTACACTGCCATGGCGGCCGTGCGGTCATTGCGGCGGTACTCCGGGCGCTGGGTGAGCAACCCGGTCTGCGCCCGGCAATCGGGGGCGAATTCACGCGCCGCGCGCTGGCCCACGGGCGCATCGATCTGGCCGAGGCTTCGGGTCTCGCCGACCTGCTGTCCGCCGATACCGAGCGGCAGCGCGTTGCGGCGCTGGCAGCGGCAGAAGGCGTGGTGAGCCAGCGTGTGCGCGGCTGGCTCGATCGGCTGGCGATGCTGTCGGCGATGGTCGAGGCGCAGCTCGACTTTGCGGATGAGGACGATGTCGACGACGACGCAGTGGCGATGGCTGCGGTGGTCGACGGCCAGCGTGCGCTGGCAACGGAGCTGGCGGCGGTGCTCGCCAACCCACCGGTCGAACGGCTGCGCGACGGTATCAGCGTCGTCCTTGCCGGCCCACCCAATGCGGGCAAGTCGACGCTCATCAACCTGCTGAGCCAGCGTGAGCTTGCGATCGTTTCGCCGATCGCCGGTACGACCCGGGATCGGATCGAGGCGACGGTGGTGCGTGAAGGTCTGGTCTATGTGCTGACGGATACGGCGGGCCTGACCGATAGCGACGACCCTGTGGAACAGATCGGTGTCACGCGCGCGGAGAAAGCGGTGCTTGCGGCGGACGTTCTACTGTGGCTGGGCGATACCCGGCCACCGCGCGACGATGCGATATGGCTGCATGCGCGGGCTGACGTGCCCGGCCGGGTTGCGGCGGAGGGAACGCAAGCTGCGGTGTCGCAGGATGACGCCGCCAGCGTCGAGGCGGTATGGCGTCTGATCGCGTCTCGGGGGGAGGCCATGGTGCCCCGGGGCGACGCGCTGGCGTTTCGCGAAAGCGAACGCGCGGCCTGCCTCGACGCTCTGGAGGCGATACGCCAGCCGGAGGGTGACCCGCTCGTCATCGCCGAGCAGTTGCGATTGGCACGACGGGCACTGGCCACCATCCTCGGTATCGATGCGACAGAGACGATGCTCGACGCTTTATTCGGGCGGTTCTGCATCGGTAAGTGATGTTCCACGTGGAACAGTTTTGACGTGCGCAACGCGCTGACATAGGCGCAACGAATGTATGACGTGATCGTCGTCGGCGGTGGCCACGCCGGCACCGAAGCCGCCGCTGCCGCTGCGCGCCGCGGCGCAAACACCCTGCTGCTCAGCCATGACCGACGGTTGATCGGGGCGATGTCGTGCAACCCGGCGATCGGCGGCCTGGGCAAGGGGCATATCGTTCGTGAGGTCGATGCGTTCGATGGCCTGATCGGCCGTGCCGCAGACGCAGCGGCGATCCACTATCGGATGCTCAACCGCAGCAAGGGCGCGGCGGTGCAGGGACCGCGCATTCAGGCGGACCGGCGACGCTATGCCGCGGCGATCCAGGCGATGCTCGCCGCCCTCCCGACGCTGACGATCGGCGAAGGCGATGTCGACGCACTGGTCATCGACGGGGGACGCGCGACCGGTGTCGTATTGGGCGATGGCTCGCGGATCGCAGGGCGGACGGTGGTGCTGGCAACCGGCACCTTCCTTGGCGGCCGGATGTTCAGGGGTGACGAACGCCACGAGGGCGGCCGCATCGGCGAGCGGGCAGCGCGCAAGCTGGCAGAACAATTGCGGGCGCTGGCCCTGCCACTGTCGCGTCTGAAGACCGGCACCCCGCCACGGATCGACGGCCGCACGATCGACTGGGCGCGGCTCGACGAGCAGCCGTCCGATACCGATCCGTGGACCATGTCGCCCATGACCGCGGCGCGTCTACTACCGCAGGTTGCCTGTGCGATCACCCGAACCAACGGCGCCACGCATGATGCGATCCGCAGCGGGCTCGATCGCTCGCCACTGTTCGGGGGGGCGATCGCCGGGCAGGGCCCACGCTATTGCCCGTCGATCGAAGACAAGGTGCATCGCTTCGGCGACCGGGACGGGCACCAGGTCTTCCTCGAACCCGAAGGGCTGGACGATGCCACCGTCTATCCGAACGGCCTGTCGACATCCTTGCCTGTCGATGTGCAGACGGCGATGATCCGTAGCATCGCCGGACTCGAGCGCGCGACGATCACCCTGCCCGGCTATGCCGTGGAATATGACTATCTCGACCCGCGCAGTCTCGACGCGACCCTCGCGCTGGCGGCGATCCCCGGCGTGTATTGTGCGGGGCAGATCAACGGCACGACGGGCTATGAGGAAGCGGCGGGGCAGGGCCTTGTCGCGGGGCTCAACGCGGCGGCGACCGCATGCGATCTGGAACCCTGCGTCCTCGATCGCGCCTCGAGCTATACGGGTGTGATGATCGACGACCTCGTATTGCAGGGCGTCACCGAACCCTATCGCATGCTGACAGCGCGCGCCGAATATCGCCTGTCGCTCCGCGCCGACAATGCAGAGACGCGGCTGGGGCCGATCGCCGAACGGCTCGGATGTCTGGGCGACGCCCGGCGGGCGCACCAGCGCGATCTGCGCGAGCAGCGGGCGACGATCCGCGCAGGATTGTCGGGCATGGTCACCGCATCGCAGCTTGCGCAACGTGGCGCGAAGGTCGCCCAGGATGGCAGCCGACGGAGTGCCTATGAGTGGCTGCGCATGTCGGGCGTCACGCTCGACATGGTCGCGCCCGACGTGATCGGCATCGCCCCATCCGAGGTCTTGGACGAAGTCATCGAAGATGCGCGCTACGCCCCCTATCTCGACCGTCAGGCCGAAGAGGTCGAGCGGATGCGGCGTGACGAGCATGCAGTGCTGCCGGCCGACCTCGATTATGGGGCGGTGCCGGGGCTGTCGAACGAGATGATCGACCGCCTCTGCAAAGCGCGTCCGGGCTCACTGGGGGCAGCCTCGCGGGTGCAGGGCGTGACCCCGGCGGCGCTCTCCGCCATCTATCTTTACGCACAAAGGCGGGCAGCATGACCGAAGATGACGCTCGCGAGTTGATGACGGAGCGGTTTGGATCGGAGCGCATCGAGCGGGTCGCCACGTTCCTCGACATGGTGATCGCCGAGAATGACCAGCAAAACCTGATCGCGCCATCGACGGTCGAAACGATCTGGGTGCGCCACGGCCTCGACTCGGCGCAGCTGATGTTTCACGTGGAACACTCAGCTGGATCGTGGCTGGATATCGGCACGGGGGGCGGATTCCCCGGCATGGTCATCGCGCTCCTCTTCGATGGCAAGGTGACGATGGTGGAGCCGCGAAAGAAGCGCGCTGCCTTCCTAGAGACATGCGTCGACCGACTCGGCATCGCCAATGCCGATGTGGTGGCAAGCAAAGTTGAGGCTGTCTCGGGACGGTACGACATTATCTCCGCCCGCGCGGTGGCATCCGTCGAAAAGCTTTTGCAAGCGGCCGCGCCATGCGCCAAACCGGAGACGCGTTGGATCCTGCCTCGCGGTCGGATGGAGCCGGAGCAGCTTACCGCGCTCCGCCGCCAGCGCGATCGAGTGTTTCACGTGGAACATAGTCTTACCGATCCGGACTCGGCGATCCTCATCGTCGATCGTCAAAAAGGGCGCGCATCATGACCTGTATTGCCGTCGCCAATCAAAAGGGTGGGGTGGGCAAGACCACCAGCGCGATCAACCTTGCCACGGCGCTGTCGGCGACGGGCAAGAGCGTCCTGCTGATCGATCTCGACCCGCAGGGCAACGCGTCGACCGGTCTCGGCATCGGTCAGGCCAAGCGCGGGCGGTCGAGCTATCACGTCCTCGTCGGCGAGGCGGAGATTGCCGATGCCGTCATCAGCACGCCGGTCCCGCGCCTCGATCTGGTGCCGGCGACGCAGGATCTGTCGGGCGCGGAGATCGAGCTGGTCGAGTTCGATCATCGCACGCATCGCCTCGACCGCGCGTTGGCGCAGGTAAAGGGACGCTGGGACATCGTGCTGATCGATTGCCCGCCGTCGCTGGGTCTACTGACCATCAATGCCATGGTGGCCGCGGACAAATTGCTGGTGCCGCTGCAATGCGAATTCTTCGCGCTCGAAGGCCTGTCGCAGCTCCTCACGACGGTCGAACGCATCCGCGAACGGTTCAATCCCGGCCTCGCCATCCTCGGCGTCGCGCTGACCATGTACGATCGTCGCAACCGCCTGACCGATCAGGTCGCGGCCGACGTCCGCGCGGTACTGGGGCAGGTCGTGTTCGACACGGTGATCCCGCGCAACGTCCGCCTGTCCGAAGCGCCGAGCCATGGTCTGCCCGCGCTGATCTACGATCATCGGTGTTCGGGATCGCAGGCCTATATCGACCTTGCGCGCGAACTCATCGCACGCCTGCCGCAAACGGCCGCGGTGGCGGCATGAGCGACGGTGGCAAGCGCAGCCGCCCGGCCGGGCTGGGGCGGGGCCTCAGCGCGTTGCTGGGCGAGATGGCGACCGAGGCACCGGTCACGCCCGGCGCTAAGAGCAATACGCCGAGCGGCGTGCGCATGCTGCCGGTCAGCGCATTGGCGCCGCACCCCGATCAGCCGCGTCGCCATTTCGACGATGCGTTGCTCGACGAACTCGCCGCCTCGATCGCCGCACGCGGGCTGATCCAGCCGATCGTCGTCCGCCCGCACGGGCATGATTATCAGATCGTCGCGGGCGAACGCCGCTGGCGCGCGGCGCAGCGGGCGCGGCTGCACGAGGTGCCCGTCGTCGTCCGTGACTTCGACGATGCACAAACGCTCGAGATCGCGCTGATCGAGAATATTCAGCGCCAGGACCTCAACGCGATCGAAGAGGCGCAGGCCTATCAGCGGCTTGCCGGCGAATATGGTCATACGCAGGAAGCGCTGGCCAAAATCGTCCACAAATCGCGCAGCCACGTTGCTAACCTGTTGCGATTGCTGGAACTTCCTGCTGATGTCCAGGCGCGTGTCACCGATGGATCGCTGTCGATGGGCCACGCGCGCGCGCTGCTCGGTGCCCGCGATGTCGAGATACTGGCGGAGCAAGTCGTCGCCCGCGGCCTGTCGGTGCGCGAGACCGAAAAGCTCGCCCGCGGCGCCAAGCCGGAGCGGGCAGGGGGCAGCCGGGGCGGTAATGCCGCGCCGCAGGCACCCGACGCCGATATCGCGGCGCTGGAGCGCCAGCTCTCGGACCTCCTCGGTCTCAACGTCCGCATCGCGCATAGCGAAAAGGGCGGTACCCTGACGCTGACCTATGGCACGCTCGACCAGCTCGACATGGTGTGCCAGCGCCTGACCGGCGACACGATATGATCCTCCGCTCGGACGAGCACGATGATCTGCCGACGCCGGACGGCGGGGTGATGCGGACGCACTGGTTCCGCCCGGTGGCGGAGGGGCGATATCCGGGGCTGTTGCTGTTTTCGGAAATCTACCAGGTCACCGACCCGATTCGCCGTCTCGCGGCGTTCTTTGCGGGGCACGGCTATGTCGTGGCGGTGCCGGAGGTCTATCACGAATATGAGGCGCCGGGCACGGTGCTCCGCTACGATCCGCCGGGCACGGATCGCGGCAATGCGCTGAAGATCGCCAAGCCCGTTGCAGCCTATGACAGCGACGCCCGGATCGCGCTCGATGCGCTCGTTGCGCATCCGGCCTGCACCGGCGCGCTGGGGACGATCGGCGTGTGCCTCGGTGGCCATCTTGCCTATCGCGCGGCGCTCGATCCGCGGGTCCGCGCCGCGGCATGCTTTTATCCCACCGATATTCACAGCGGCACGCTGGGCGAAGGACGCAGCGACGACAGCCTGGCGCGCATGGCCGATCTCAAGGCGGAAACGCTCTTCGTCTGGGGCCGGCAGGACCCGCATGTCCCCTATACGGGGCGTGAGGCGATCCGCATGCGCCTCGAAGAGGTCGGCGCGACCTATGAATGGCATGAGGTGAACGCGCAGCACGCGTTCCTGCGCGACGAAGGGCCGCGGTACGATCCGGCGCTGTTTGTCGCGGCAATCGGCTGGGCGTTGGCGCTATTCGGGCGGGCGCTGCGGTAGGGCAACCTGATCGTCATCCCAGCGCGGGCTGGGATATCCCGGTTGGATCGCGTCCGAAGAGCCCCGAAAGACCCCAGCCTGCGCTGGGGTGACGATCAGGGCGGGGGATGAGCCAGAGTCGTCTACCCCCGCCGCTCGACCCCCCGCGTCAGTTCGGTCAGCGCATGATCCGCGAGAACGCCGCCGGCATTGCCGCTAGCCATCACCGCCCGCTCGGCATGCCGCACCCGGTCGAGCGCCGCCGCCAGCATCGCGGCATTCCAGCGCCGTAGTGCCTGCGCAGTCGCGGCTTCTTCCCGAAAGAAGACGCGGTGGCGTTTGAAAACGCTGTCCTGCCCGGCGCCGGCGTCGATCTCCGCCTTCATCTCGGCCAGCGTCATCAGCTTGCGCGCGAGTTGGCGCAGCCAGGGAATGGGCGAGGTGCCGGCTTCGCTCAGCCGGGCCAGTTCCGCACCCAGCACCGCGGTCTGCCCGCCGACGACGGCGTCCACCACCCGGCTCGTCTCCGCTTCACCCAGATCCGCGCCGATCGCATCGAGTGCGGCATCGTCCAGGTCGTGCGGGCGATCCGGTGCTGCGTCGAGGAACAGCGCCAGTTTCTCGATCTCGCGCGCCAGCACCGCACGATCGCCACCGCACGCCGCCGCCAGTCGCGCAGGCACATTGCCGCCGGGGCGCAGGCCCGCATCGCGCGCCATGCCCGCCGCCAGGCGCTCCAGATCGGCCGCGGTGGGCTCGTAGGCGCCGAACGCTATCGCCCGGCGTGAGTCGATCGCCAGCTTGACGATCTTGGCGGTCGATTTGACCGTCGGAGCCAGCGCCACCACGGGGTTGCCGGCGTGATCCGCCTCCAGCAGCGCGGTGAACGCCTCCAGACATTCCTCGCCCGCTGGAGACACGCGGATATGCCGCGCGCCGCCGAACAAGGACATAGACGCGGCCTCGTCAGACAAGCGCGCCGGATCGGAGCGCAGCGTCGACCCATCCAGATCGACGCGCTCGGCCTCCGGCCCCATCGCCTTGGCGAGCAAGCCCGCAAGCTCCGCCGCCGCCGAGGCATCGGGGCCGTAGAGCAGGTACAGGCGGATATCCGGCGACGGGCGTTCCAGCGCCGATCGGATATCGCGCGCGTTAGCCTTCATCGCCCCGCAGGACGGCCGTTGGCGTACACGGCGAGGCGCGAGACGATCTGGTCCGCGACGATGCCCGACAGGCGCTCCAGCGCCGTATTTTCCGCCGCGATCGTCGCATATTCGGATTGGACGACGTCGATGCCCGCGTCCGATCCTGCCGTGGCGTCGACCAGCACGCTGCCGTCGCTGAGGTCGACCAGCTGATAGCGCGCGCGCAGCGTCCGCCGCTCGCGCGTCACGCTGTCGTCGCGCCGTACGCCAAAGCCGGCGATCTTGTCGTCGAGCTTCACGTCAAGGCGATAGCGCGGCGCGTTGCTGCCATCCGCCGCCAGTCGGTCGCGCAGCGCATTGCTCATCAGCCAGCCGGCCTTGCCTTCGATGGGCGCGACCTCGACATGCGACAGCGTGCCCGCGACCGCGCCGCCCGCACCCCCACCATACAGCGGCTTGAGGCCGCACGCGCTCGCCATCAGCGCGACCGGCAGGAGGAGCGTCAGGCGAAGCGCGGGAAAACGGATCATGCGACGATATTCACCAATCGGCCGGGAACGACGATTACTTTTTTGGGTGCCTTGCCGTCGAGGCTGCGGACGATCTTGTCGCTGGCCAGCGCTACGGCCTGCAGCGCGTCGCGGTCCATGTCCTTGGGCACGGTCAGCGTATCGCGCAGCTTGCCGTTGACCTGCACCGCAATCGTCACCTCGTCCTCGACCAGCAGGCGCGCATCGACCTCGGGCCAGGGCGCATCGGCGATCAGGCCGTCCATGCCCTTGGCCGCCCAGGCTTCCTCGGCGATATGCGGCACCATCGGGGCGACGAGCAGCATTAGCGTATAGACAGCGTTGCGACGCGATGCGCCCGGCGCGGCGCGTTCGATCGCGGTGACGAGTTCGTACAATCGCGCGACCGCCTTGTTGAACGCCAGCGCCTCGATATCCTGTTCGATGCCCAGGATCGTCTGGTGCAGCTTGCGATCGAGCGCCGCATCGTCGCCGTCACCGGGTTCGGGCGTCTCGCCATCGAACAGGCGCCACAGCCGCTGGACGAATCGCCACGCGCCCTCGATCCCCGATTCGCTCCACGGCAGGTCGCGCTCGGGCGGCGAGTCGGACAGCATGAACCAGCGCGTCGCATCCGCGCCGTAACGGTCGACGATCGGCTCGGGATCGACCGTGTTCTTCTTCGATTTCGACATCTTCTCGACGCGGCCGACCGTGATCGGATTACCGGTCGCGGTCTCGATCCCGTCGCGAATGTCGTTGGGCGACAGCCAGCGGCCATCGGCGGACTTGTACGTCTCGTGCGTCACCATGCCCTGCGTGAACAGGCCGGTGAACGGCTCGGCGATGTCGAGCAGCCCCATGTGCTTGAGCGCCCGCGTCCAAAAGCGCGCGTAGAGCAGGTGGAGGATCGCATGCTCCACGCCGCCGATATATTGCCCGACCGGCAGCCAGCTCTCGGCGACGGCGCGGTCGAACGGCTTGTCCTTCGGCTGACTGGCGAAGCGGATGAAATACCAGGATGAATCGGCGAACGTATCGAGCGTGTCGGTCTCGCGCAGCGCAGGCTTGCCGCACGATGGGCAATCGACATGCTTCCACGTCGGATGGCGATCGAGCGGATTGCCCGGCACGTCGAACGACACGTCGTCTGGCAGTACGACGGGCAGCTGATCCTTCGGCACCGGCACCACGCCGCAGCTTTCGCAATGGATCACCGGGATCGGCGTGCCCCAATAGCGCTGGCGGCTGACGCCCCAGTCGCGCAGGCGATAGACGGTCGAACCCTTGCCCCAACCGCCGTCTTCGGCCTTCGCGATGACCGCGCGCTTGGCGGCCTCCACGTCCATCCCGTCGAGGAACGACGAATTCACCAGCGCGCCGGGGCCGGTATAGGCCTCGTCACCCGCGAACACCGGATCGGTCGTGTCGCCATCGGCGACGACGCGCTGCACCGGCAGGTCGTATTTGCGCGCGAAATCGAGGTCGCGCTGGTCGTGCGCCGGCACGCCCATCACCGCGCCGGTGCCGTAATCCATCAGCACGAAGTTCGCGATATAGACCGGCAGCTGGTGCGCCGCATCGAACGGATGCGCAGCGGTCAGGCCGGTGTCGTAGCCCAGCTTTTCCTGCGTCTCCAGCTCGGCCGCGGTGGTGCCGCCCTGCTTGCAGCGCGCGATGAAAGCGGCAACCTCCGGGTTGCCGGCCAAGCCTTGCGCGATCGGATGATCCGCCGCGACCGCGACGAAGCTCGCGCCGAAGATCGTGTCGGGCCGCGTCGAAAAGACCTCGATCGTCTCGCCATTCGACACCTGGAACCCGAAGGTCAGGCCTTGGCTCTTGCCGATCCAGTTCTCCTGCATCAGCTTGACCTTGTCGGGCCAGTGCTCCAGCTCGCCCAGCCCCTCGATCAGCTCGTCGGCGAATTGCGTGATCTTCAGGAACCACTGGTTCAGCTTGCGCTTCTCGACCAAGGCGCCCGAACGCCAGCCGCGCCCATCGATCACCTGCTCGTTGGCGAGCACGGTCATGTCGACCGGGTCCCAGTTGACCGCCGATTCCTTGCGATAGACCAGGCCACTCTCAAGCATGTCGAGGAACAGCGCCTGTTCGTGGCCGTAATAATCGGGCTTGCAGGTCGCGAGCTCGCGGCTCCAGTCGAGCGCGAAGCCCAGGCGTTTCAGCTGCGCCTTCATCGTCTCGATATTGGCGAACGTCCACGTGCCCGGATGCACGCCCTTTTCCATCGCCGCATTCTCGGCCGGCATGCCGAACGCGTCCCAGCCCATCGGGTGGAGCACTTCGTAGCCACGCATGCGGCGGAACCGGGCCAGCACGTCGCCCATCGTATAGTTGCGGACGTGGCCCATGTGGATGCGCCCTGACGGATAGGGGAACATCTCGAGCACGTAGCTCTGCGGCTTGCCGCTGTTATCCTTGGCGGCAAAGGTCTGGCGATCGTCCCAGACCTTCTGCCAGGCCGAGTCCGCGGTCAGCGCGTTGAAACGCGTGGTCATTCAGCAATTTCCGTTATCAGCGCGGTGCCGGCCGCATGGGGCTCGGCACCGCAGGCAGGCATCAGCCCGCGATAGACGCCCGGCGCAGGTCGCGGGCGCGGGTGAGGATGATGTCTTCCAGCTTCTGCGTCGTCGCGGCCTGCACCGGCGCCGACACCCACTGGCCGCCGCGGTTCACTTCGCGCAGCGCCGCGACGCGGAGCGCATCGGCACGCAGATCCTGGTCCAGGATCGACACGGTCACCTTCATCCGCTCGGTCGGCACCTGCGGGTTGACGTACCAGTCGGTGACGATGACGCCGCCGTTGGAATCGGTCTGGAGCAGCGGCATGAACGACAGCGTGTCGAGGCTCGCACGCCACAGGTAGGAGTTGACGCCGATCGTCGTGATCTTCGACGCGGCGAGATCGGCGCTCGCGACGGTCTTGTTGCCGCGGCCGCCACAAGCGGCGAGCGGCAGGGCGATGGCGGCGACCATGAGGGCGGTGCGCAACGAGCGGATCATGGGCGTGACTGTCCTGCAGAAAAAGAAGCGCTCTCGCTCTATAGATGCGCACGATCGCCCGCAAGCGAGCCGTGATTCGACCGGATTGGGACGATCGGCCGCCAAAACCTGTGTGCCGATTGCAACAGTCGGGCAAAATGATGCCTGAGCCAGCAATACTTCCATATTGGCGCGCGCCGGAATCGTGTTAGGCGCGTTGCAGCGGGAGTCGAGGGGACTGCTTGTGTTTGCGAAGCGTGCCGGTGGGCGTGCGATGACTGTGTTGATGGCGGGAGCGCTGGTCGCTGCCGGCGTCGCCGTCGCGCCCGCATTCGGCGCCGCCGAACGCGCCCAGCCCGCCCGTCGCATCACCTCCGCCACGCCGCGCTTCACCGGGTCCTTCACCCCGGCCGCGGCCGACCCGCGACTCGCCGCAGCGATCGCGCGCGGCGGCCTCGACGGCATGGACTTCCGCTTCACCCCGGCAGAGGCCCGGCAGGACAAGCGCGCCGTGACCGTCGCCGTCCGCGTCCGCTCGAACCGCGTCGCACTCGCCGATGCCGCCCGTACCACCGCCCCGGCACCGACCGTCGGCATCCAGCCGATCGCCTACAACCTCGGCGCATCGGTGGGCTGGAAGCGCTTCGCGGTCTCGGGTGGGATCAATCACATCGATCTCGGCCCCGTGCCGGGCAGCCGCGAATCGACCGATGTCGCGCTCACCTATCGCGCCGGCCGCGCCAGCAGCCGCGTGATGGCGGTCTCCGATCGTCCGCTCGACACTACGCCGAAGCTGACGCAGGAACCGTCGAGCTATTCGGTCGATGTCAGCAGCTCCTATTCGCTGACCCGCAACCTCGATCTGACCGCCGGCATGCGCTACCGCTCGGACCGCGACCGCCTGACCCGCCTCGACGATACGCGGCGCGACAGCCAGTCGGTTTACGTAGGCACCGCCTTCCGCTTCTGATCGCTGGCGTCGGGGCGAGCGTGACCTGCCCTCCACCACCCGTCATCCCAGCGAAGGCTGGGATCTCCTGCCAAAAGCGCGTCGCAGCTTCCACGAACGGCTACCCATCGTGGGAGCCCGGCACGCCTTTTTCCCGTCATTGCGAGCGTAGTGCGGCAATCCAGAGCCGGACCAGGACCTCTTGGATTGCCGCGCTACGCTTGCAATGACGACTACTGGTGGGCCTACCGCATCGTAGGCATCAGCCCATCGATCGCCGCCCAGCCGTCGAAGCCATAGCAGCGGATCGCCAGCCAGCGCGCGCCCGTCATCCCACCAAGCGCGACACGGCCCGTGCCCAGCCCGCGCGCAATACCCATCGCCCGCCGCACGCCCAGCGCCCGCGCGCCCGGATGCGACCGGGTGGCAAAGACCGGCGACACGAACAGCCACACAGCCCCCGCACGAACCCCGCGAATCGCCTCGCGCCGGTCATGCGTCGCATGGGTGAGGGGCCGGCGGCCGCCGTGCGACCCGACGCCCGGCATGTCCCCAGCAGCGCTGATCCGCAACCGCCGTGCCGTCGCCAGCCGCCGCACCGTCAGGAACAGCCGGTGCCGCTCGCCTCGCGACAGGCCGTAATGGCGGAACACCACGCCCGCACCCGGCGGCAGCGCCCGGATCGCGGGCAGCAGCGCCGCGCCGATCCGTTCGTCGGTCATCAGCCACGCATGACGCCGGGGCGAGAGATTGCGGTTCAGATCGGCCACCACCCCGCTATAGCGAGCGTCATGACCGTCGACACCCTGTCCCCGCCTGCGCCATCCGCTCTCCACGGCGTCACCACCGCCATCGCCCAGGCCGCGCACATCGCCGGCCGGAAGGCGGAGGCGGTGATGCTGATCGCCGTGTCCAAGACGCACGACGCCGACACGATCCGCCCGCTGCTCGACGAAGGCCATCGCGTCTTCGGTGAAAATCGCGTCGCCGAGGCGGCGGAGAAATGGCCGGCGCTGCGCGAGGCCTATCCGGGCGTGTCGCTCCACCTGATCGGCCAGCTCCAGTCGAATAAGGCCGACGATGCCGTCGCGCTGTTCGACGCGATCCACTCGGTCGACCGCCCGTCGCTGGTTGAGGCTTTGGGCAAGGCGATGGCGAAGACCGGCCGCCGCCCCGACTGTTTCGTACAGGTCAATATCGGCGCGGAAGACCAGAAGGGCGGCTGCGCCATCGCCGATCTACCCGCCTTGCTCGATCAGGCGCGCGCCGCCGGGCTGCCGATCGTCGGGCTGATGTGCATTCCGCCCGCCGACGTCGAGCCCGCGCCCTATTTCGCCTTGCTTGCCAAGCTGGCGCGCGAGTCGGGCCTGACTGGCCTCAGCATGGGCATGTCGTCCGATTATCCGACTGCGGTGACGATCGGGGCGACGCACGTCCGCGTCGGCAGCGCCTTGTTCGGCGCCCGCGGGAGTGCCGCCGCATGACGCCGCGTGGCCTGTTGTTCGACTTCGACGGCGTGCTGATCGAAAGCGAATTCGCCGGCAACCGCCAGCTTGCCGAATGGCTGACCGACGCGGGCTATCCGACCACGGCCGAAGATTCGATGGCGAACTTCATGGGGCTCGCCGGCCCCGATTTCCGCAAGGCGATCGAGGCGTGGATCGGTGGCCCGATCCCCGAAAGCTTCGACGCGGCGCGGAATGCGGAGGATGCGCGCGCGATGGCGGAGGGGATCGATGCGGTGGCCGGGGCCGTCGCTTTCGTCCGCTCGCTGCCCGCCGACCTGCCGCGCGCGGTTGTCTCGTCCAGCCCGACGCGCTGGATTCGCCGCCACCTCGACCATATCGGCCTCGCCGACGCGTTCGGCGACCATATCTACAGCGGCCGCGAGCACGTGACCCGCGGCAAGCCCGCGCCCGATCTCTATTGGCACGGCGCCGCGGCGATCGGCGTGCCGATCGAGGATTGCGCGATCCTCGAGGATTCGCCGGTCGGCGCCACCGGCGCGGTGGCGTCGGGTGGCCATGTCATCGGCCTGTGCGCCGGCACGCATTGCGCCATCGGCCATGACGCGCGGCTGAAGGCGCTGGGCGTCCAGGCGATCGCACACGACTTCACCGAGGTCGCCCGACTGCTGAACCTCTAATCCACCCGTCATCCCGGCCTTGAGCCGGGACCCCGGATCAAGTCCGGGGTGACGGGCAGCCTCTTACAGCCGCGGGCCAGACACCTGGGCGCGCACCTTCTTCGGCGCATCCTTGAACAGCGCCACCATCGCCGGATTGCGCGAATCGCGAACCGCATAGTCGCGCGCCGACAGGCCGGCGAGATTGTCCGTCTGATCGGGGTCGCCGCCCTTGTTGATCAGCGTGCGCGCGATGCCTTCGTTGCGGGTGTTCACCGCCAGGATCAGCGGCGTCTGGCCCGACGAATTCGCGAGATTGGGGTTCGCCTTGAACATCAGCAGCAGGTCGACCAGGTCGTCGCGCCCGGCCATCACCGCCAGCGCCAGCGGCGTATTGCCCTTGGCATCGCGGATGTTGGGATCGGCCTTATGCTGCAGCAGATATTGCATGTAGAGGTTGCCCGAATGGCTCGTCAGGTCGTGCAGCGCACCGCGGCCGGTGGTGGGCGATTTGGTGTTGATGATCGTGCTGCCCGGCGTTTCGATCATCGTGGTGACGGTCTTGCCGTCCTCCTTCTCGATCGCCTGCAGGAACTTGTAGCTTTCGGACTGTTGCTGCGCGGCGGCGGGAGTGATCATGGCGGCGGCGAGGCTGAGGGCGAGCAGGAAAGGGCGGCGGATCATCGTAGGTCCCTTGGACAAGACTTGCGGGCGCACCGGTAACAGATCACAGCTGCCACGGTCATGAACATTCTGCGTTTCGCCCGCCTCGCCGTGCCCGTCGCCGCTTTGGCGGTGGCCGCCTGCCAGCCCGCCGCCACCACGTCGCCGCCGCTGGCGGGTGCGAAGATCGGCGGGCCGTTCACGTTGGTGAATCAGGACGGCCGCACCGTCACTGACCGCGATTTCGCGGGCAGATACCGGATCATGTATTTCGGCTACACCTATTGCCCCGATGTCTGCCCCACCGATGCGGCGGCGATCGGCAAGGGCGTGGCGCTCCTCGCCAAGAGCGATCCCGATCTTGCCAAGCGGATCGTCCCGATCTTCGTCAGCGTCGATCCCGAACGCGACACGCCCAAGGTCCTGAAAAGCTTCGTCTCAGCCTTTTCGCCGCAGATGGTCGGGCTAACCGGCACGCCAGCGCAGATCGCTGCGGTGTCGCAGGCCTATGGCGTGTTCGCCGGCAAGGGCGAGGCGCAGCCCGGCGGCGGCTATCTGGTGAATCACAGCCGCGCCACCTATCTGATGAGCCCGGACGGCAAGCCGCTCGCGCTGCTGCCGTCGGACAAGGGGCCGCAAGCCGTGGCCGACGAGATCAAGCGCTGGGCGACATGAGCAAATTCTGGGAGCTGCCGATCGAGCAGCTCGATCGCGGCCAATGGGAGGCTCTGTGCGACGGCTGCGGCAAATGCTGCATCCACAAGCTGGAGGACGAGGATACGGGCGAGGTCGTCCCGACCAACGTCGCCTGCCGCCTGTTGAACCGCCGCACCGGCTTCTGCTCCGACTATAAGCACCGCCGCGTCTATGTGCCCGAATGCGTGCGGCTGACCGCGGGCAACGTCCGCGACATCGACTGGCTGCCCACCACCTGCGCCTATCGCCTGCGCGCTGCGGGCGAGCCGTTGCGCGACTGGCATTATCTGATCAGCGGCGATCGCGAGACCGTCCACACCGCCGGCATCTCGGTGCGCGGCTGGACGGTCAGCGAGGACGACGTCGGCGACCTCGAAAACCATATCGTCGATCGCGAGCTGTGAGCGACCCGTTCGAGGTCGTCCGCCACCCCACCGCGCGGCGCGTGCGCCTGTCGATCGATCCGGCGAGCGGCCGCGCGCGGCTGGTGCTGCCGCGCCGCGCCGCGTTGAAGCCCGCACTCGCCTGGGCGCGCGGCAAGGCGGAATGGATCGCCGAGCAGCAGGCGCGTCTGCCGGTGGCGCGGCCCTATGCGCCGGGCATGGTGCTGACCGTCGCCGACCGGCCGCTGACGATCGACTGGCAGCCGGGCAGCCGCCGCCGGGTCGAGGTGGCGGGTGACACGCTGTCGCTATCCGGCCCGCTCGATACGCTGCCGCGCCGCGTCGAGACGTGGCTGAAGCGCACCGCGCTCGACCAATTGGCCGACGACACGGCCTATTATGCCGCCAAAGCCGGCGTGATCGTGACGAAGGTTGCGATCGGCGATGCGCGCGGACGCTGGGGCAGCTGTGCGGTCGACGGCGTCATCCGCTACAGCTGGCGGCTGATCCTGGCGCCCGGTTGGGTGCGCCGCGCGACGGTGGCGCATGAGGTCGCGCACCGCGTCCACATGAACCACGGCCCCGCTTTCCACGCGCTCGTCGCGCAGCTGTACGAGGGCGATCCGACGCCGGCGCGCGCCTGGCTGCGCGCGCACGGGGCGGGGCTTCACTGGGTCGGGCGATCGTCCTGAACCGGGCGCTGGAGCGGCGCCCGCGGCGCGGGATAGCCGTCCCGCGATGGCGGAGCCTGTCGCGACGGAGCGGTGGCGGAGGGCGCGCGCTGCCCGTCGCGCGCGCCATCGCGCGGCGCCGGATCGCGCGACGGCGCATCGCGGCCGGTGACGCGGTCGATCAGGTCGTTCAGCTGCTGCTGCGGCGGCGTGTCGGGCGCGCCGCCGTCCGCCGGTTCGCCCTGCGCCTGCGGATCGCTCTCCCGCGGCGCCTGGGGCAGCGGGTTGCCATCCGGATCGACCATCGGTGCGCCCGCAGAGCCGTCGTCGGGCTGGCCGTAATAGGCCTCCTCATCCGGCTCCAGCTGCCAGTCGGGCAGGGTGACCTGCGTGTCGAACTGCTCGATCGGCCGGTTGGCGGTGGCGGGCTTCATGAACGCCGCCCACGCTTTGGCCGGCGCGGTGCCGCCGTGCAGCCCGGCGACAGGCTTGGCGTCGTCGCGGCCCATCCACACGCCGGTGGTAAGCCCGCTCGAGAAGCCCAGGAACCACCCGTCCTTCAGCGAGGTGGTGGTGCCGGTCTTGCCCGCGACCGGCCGGCCGATCTGCGCGGCGCGGCCGGTGCCGGTGTTCACCGCGGTCTGCAACAGGTCGATCATCTCGGCCGCGACATAGGGCGCGACGAGCACACGGCTGCGATCCACCTCGTGGCTATAGATCGTCTGGCCGTTCGCGGTGACGCGGGTGATGCCGTACGGCGTCACCGCCACGCCCTTGTTGGCGACGCTGGCGAAGGCGCTGGTCATGTCGATCAGCCGCACGTCGCTGGTGCCCAGCACCATCGCGGGATGCGTGTTGATCGGCGTGGTGATGCCGAAGCGGCGGGCCATCGCGGCGATGGTGGAAAAGCCCACTTCCTGCCCCAGCTTCGCCGCCACGGTGTTGAGCGAATAGGCGAAGGCGGTGCGCAGACTGACCGGCCCGGAATTGCGCCGCGAATCGTTGCGCGGGCTCCACCCGTCGATCGTCACGGGTTCGTCGACGATCGTATCCTCAGGCTTGTGACCCGCCTCCAGCGCGGCGAGATAGACGAACAGCTTGAACGCCGATCCCGGCTGGCGCACCGCCTGCGTCGCGCGGTTGTAGATCGAGGTGACGTAATCCTTGCCGCCGACCATCGCGCGCACGCCGCCGTCGCGATCCAGGCTGACGAGCGCGCCCTGCACGCCGTTCGGCGCATTGGCGCGAATCGCCGCATCCGCCTCGCGCTGCATCGCGGGGTCCAGCGTCGTCCACACCTCCAGCGGCGCGCTGGTCTCGTCGATCAGCGTATCGAGCTGCGGCAAGGCCCAGTCGGTGAAGTAGCGCGCGCTATTCTGCTGGCGTTCGGGCGTCAGCTTCAGGTCGGCGACGTCCGCCGCCTGCGCCTGCGCTTCGGTGATATCGCCCGCGCGAACCATCTGCTGCAGCACCACCCCGGCGCGGCCGCGCGCCGCTTCGGCATCGGCGGTCGGCGAGTAGTTGGACGGCGCCTTCACCAGCCCCGCGATCACCGCCGCTTCGCCGATGCTCAGGTGGCCGGCGCCATGGCCGAAGAACTTCCGGCTGGCGGCGTCGATGCCATAGGTGCCGCCGCCATAATACATCTTGTTGAGGTACAGCTCGAGGATCTCGTCCTTGCTGAACTTGCGTTCCAGCGCGAGCGCCAGGATCCATTCGCGGAATTTCCGCCCGAATTTCTTCTGGTTGTTCAGGAAGACGTTGCGCGCCAGCTGCTGCGTGATCGTCGACCCGCCCTGCACCCAGCGCCCGCGTTCGAAGCGGACCTGCACCGACCGCGCGATGCCGATCGGGTCCACGCCCGGATGCCCGCGGAAGCGGCGATCCTCGACCGCGACGGTCGCCTGCCGCATGATCCTCGGGATCTGCGCATAGGGCAGCCATTCGCCATAGCTCGGGCCCAATGAGGCGATGATGCTGCCGTCGGCGGCATGGACGCGGATCATCTGGCCGTTGGGCGAGCTCTTCAGCTCGTCAAAGCTCGGCAGCTGCGACCGCGCGACATAGACCGCTATCACCAGCGCGCCGAAGGCGAGGATGCCGAGACCGATCAGAATCTGGAGGGTAACGACAATCCGCCGGCGCCAACGAGAGCGGGGGGCGGGAGCGGAGCGGGAGGTGCGCGCACGAGCCATGTAGGCGCTCGCGATTACGCGCTTCCGGGGCGGGTCACAAGCACGCGCGCATCCCGCAGCGCCGATTTGCGCGGACGCTGCGACCGATGGCGGCTCAGCCCGCCACCCGCGTCGCGCTGGCGATCAGTCCGATGAGCCCGGGCGGCGCCAGTGCCACGCCCAGTGCTGCCCAGCGACGCTCCGCCAGAGTCCGGATCGCCCCGGCGACCGCCATCGGCCGGATCAGCTGCCGCGCGAACCGCGTCTGCCACGCCGCCGATCCGGCAGGACCATCCCGCAGGCAGGCGTCCGCGGCGCTGATCCCGCTCGCCAGCGCAATGCCCATGCCTTCGCCGGCCAGGCTGGGGATGACGCCCGCCTGGTCGCCCAGCCGGAACAGTCCCGCCGCGCCGCCGCGTTCGCGCCAGCCATAAGGCACGTTGGCGATCGCATCGATCGGCGCATCCGACGCGCGATAGGCGAGCCGCTCGCCCAACCGCGGATGCGCCGCGCCCAAGGCATCCAGCAGCGCGGGCAGGCTGCCCGCCTCGTGCAGGCGCGACCGGTGGACCGCCATGCACAGATTGGCGCTGCCATCCTCCTGCAACGCGATTCCGGCATAGCCGCGGTCGAACAGGTGCAGCTCGATCCGCCCGCGCAATGCCTGCTCCAGCGCGGGTGCCGGGCCCAGCCGGACGCGCACGCCCAACGTCGGGTCCGTGCCGCGCGCCTCCGCCGGCCGGGCGAGGCCGCGCAGGTCGTGCTTGCCGGTGGCGAGGAACAGCGCGTCGCCGCGCAGCGGGCAGCCTTCGTCCAGCCACACGGCATCGCCCTCCACCCGGCGCACGGTGACGCCGGTCTCCAGCCCCGCACCGCTCGCCTGCGCCTGTTCGCGCAGCAGAGTGTCGAGCCGCCGCCGCGACACGCCGACGGCGGGGCGGGGCAGGCGTGCGGTCCGCACGCGCTTGCCTGCGAACAGCACCACCTCGGTCAATCGATCGCGATTGAGCGCATCGGCCTCGATCCCCAGCGCCTTCAGCCGATCGAGCGTCCGCCAGCTGACGAAGCCGCCGCACAATGCGTCGGCCGCCGCATGCCGCTCAAGCAGCAGCGGCGTCACGCCACCGCGCGCCAGGCGGATCGCCGCGGCCGATCCGGCCGGCCCGCCGCCGACGATCAGCGCAGCCGTTCGACGCATAGCCGGAAGGGAAAGGCGCGGAATACGCGCGCGTCGGTAATGCCCGCCTCGGCGAGCAGCGGTTGCCATTCGGCCGGGCGATAGGAGCGCGCGATCGACAGCGTGCCGTCGTGCCGCACGATCGGATGCCAGCGCACCAGCGAGGCGAGCAGCGGGAAGCCCGCATGCGCGAACCAATGCCGGTGCAGGTCGTTGACCAGCCACCCGCGCGTCGCTTCGGCCTCCATGAAGCGCAGGAAGGCGATCAGCTGGTCGTGCGTCATGTGATGCGCGACCAGGCTCGACAGGATCACGTCCCATCCGCCGCCCGCCAGATCGGCATAATCGCCGGTGATCCAGCGGATCGGCAGTTCGGGCGGGGTATGCGCGCGCGCCGCCGCCTCGCTGCGCGGGTTGAGATCGACACCGACCAGTTCGACTGGCAGCCGCCGCTTCGCCGCCCAGCGCGCGATCCGCCGCAGCATGTCGCCATCGCCGAACCCGACGTCGAGGATGCGCAGCCGATCGGCGCCGCGCGCGGCTCGCGTCAGGAAGCGCAGTGTCGGCCGCGCCGCCATCGTGACGACGTTGACGCGGGCAAGGTCGGCGACCACCGCGGCATAGACGTCCGCGGGCAGATCGTCCGCGTCCATCAGTTCGTCCGCCTGGGCGCGGGTGGCGAGCGTCATGCCACGAACCGCAGCCGCAATCCCTCGGCGGCAAGCCCGGGACCGAAGGCGAGCGCGACGCCCTGTTCCACCGCGGGCGGGGCGGCGAGCAGGCGGGCCAGCACGAACATCAGCGTCGCCGACGACATGTTGCCATTGTCGCTCAGCACCGCGCGCGACGCCGCCAGCGCGGTGCCGTCGAGCGCCAGCGCGCCCTGCACCGCATCTAGGATCGATCGTCCGCCGGCATGCACCGCCCAGAACAGGTCCTGCGCCGGCGCCCCGTCGGTCAGCGTCGCGACCAGCGCGGGATCGTGCAGCGCGGTGGCGATGCGCCCCGGCACCGCCCCATCGAGGTGCATCGCGAAGCCGGTGTCGGTGATGGTCCAGCGGATCAGCGCTTCGCTATCGGGCAGCGTCGCGGCGAAGGGCGCGCCCAGCATCAGGCCGCGCGCGTCGGCATCGGCGCTCGTCACCAGCGCCGCGGCGGCGCCGTCGCCGAATTGCAGCATGGCGAGCAGCGGCTCGATCTCGTGCGTCGCCTGCAAGTGGAGCGTCGACAGCTCCACCGTCACCACCAGCACGCGGGCGGCGGGGTCGGACCGGACGATATGCCGCGCGGTGCGCAACGCGACCACCGCGGCATAGCAGCCCATGAAGCCGATCAGCAGCCGCTCCGCGGTCGGCAGGCCCAGTCGCGCGGCGATGATCTGGTCGATCCCCGGCGCGACGAAGCCGGTGCAGCTTGCCACGACCAGATGGGTGATGCCGTCTAGCTCCACGCGTGTTGCCAGATCGTCGATCGCGGCGAGGGCCAGCGCCGGCGCAGCCTCGGCATAAATCGCCATCCGCGCCGCCGTACCGGGCAGCGCGTCCGCATAGAATCCGCCGGCATCGACGGGGCTGCGCCCCGCGCTGCCCGGCAGGACCGACCAGCGATGCGTGATACCCGCGCGCGCGGCCATGCGATCGAACAGCGCGGCATGGCGCGGCTCGACCTGGGCCTTGGCCCAGCCGATGAAGGCGTCGTGGATGTCGTTCGCGGGCACGGCCGTACCGATGGCACGCAGGCAGGCATAAGACGGGGGCGGCACCGGGGTCCTTCAGATGTCCGCCGAAACGGCGAACAACAGACATAAACGCGCCAACACCAAAATGGATGCATGCAATTTGCGCGCGCCAACAATTTCCATGGGGCGCCGATTGGTGCATTTCGGTCGCATCGGTTATGCGGAAGACGACCGGGAATTTCTTGTGTTTCCCGATGGATGTCGCATAGATTTCGGTTCGACAACCAACGCTTTGGGGGGCGCCGGATGGCGGGGGAATCCATTGCCGGGCTGGTCAAGGACCTGACGGCACAATTGTCGGCCATTGCCAGTGAATTTGGCGCGCGTGCCGATCGGCTCGCTCAGGGCGATATCGGCGACGAGACCGACGACCGGCCGAACCGCGACGAGGCGGCGGCCGCGCCCGACGCGCGCGAGCTCGCCAAGCAATTGCTGGCGCAGCGCATGGCGCGTTTCGATCATTTTCCGGCCGAACTGTTCCACGAGCCGGCGTGGGACATGCTGCTCGCGCTGTTCGTCGCACATGAGGAACGGCGGACGTTGAACGTCAAGGCGCTGGTCGGCACCGCGCATACGCCCGTCACGACGTCGCAGCGCTGGATCGATCATCTGCACAAGCTGAAGCTGGTCGATCGCGTCATCGATCCGCACGACCGGCGGCGGATGGAGGTTTCGCTCAGCGATACGGGCCAGACCGCGGTCCGCGCCTATCTGCGCCGGCTGGGCGCCGCCTGACCGACAGGCGTTCTGCTCGATTTCGAAAAGTGGTGCGGCCGAGAAGACTCGAACTTCCACGGGCTTTCGCCCACAACGACCTCAACGTTGCGCGTCTACCAATTCCGCCACGGCCGCACGTGATGAGAATACCGGGCGGAGCCGGCATCTGGCAGGCGCAGGCCCCTAGCAAAGCGTTTCATGCTCCGCAAGCGCCCCTTTTTCGTTTTCGCGGCTCCCCCGCTCCGGTAGCGCGGGGCCATGACGGTCCGCCAAGCTCTTTCGACCCATGGCGAAACCCGGCGCCTATTGGCGCTGGCCTGGCCGGTGGTGCTGACCAGCCTCAACTGGACGCTGCTGCAGGTGACCGACGTGATGGTCGTCGGCCTCGTCGCGACCGAAGAGGTGGCGGCGCTGGGCGCCAGCCGCGCGCTGGGCTTCGTCGGCATCGTCGCGGGGCTCTCCTGGCTGTCGGGCGTGCTGGTGATGGCGTCGCGCGCCGACGGCGCGGGCGACCTGCCGCGCACCGGCGGCGTGCTGCGTGAGGGCCTCGTGCTGGGGCTGCTGCTCGGCGTCGCGATCGGCGGGCTGTTCCTGTTCGCCGCCGAACCCCTGCTCGCGCTCGTCGGCGTCGCGGCGGACCGGATCGACGAGAGCGCCCGCGTCGTCCGCGCCTTTGCCATCGCCTTTCCGTTCCAGCTGGTGAACGTCGCCGCCGCTTTCTTCCTGGAAGGGGTCAGCCGCCCCGGCCGCGTCGCCGCGGTCAATCTGTCGGTGTTGCCGGTCAATGCCGTGCTCGCCTGGGCGCTGTCGGCGGGGCATCTTGGCCTGCCCGCGCTGGGGGCGGTGGGGGCGGCGCTCGCGACCAGCATCGCCTCGCTGCTCGGCGCCGCCGGCATGGTGGCGAGCGCGCTCACCCTGCCGCGCGCCCGCGAGCGTGAGGTGCGGCGCACCGACCGTGCCGCCTGGGCCAGCGTGCCGCGCGGCGTCGTGGCGCTCGCCGCCTTCGGCCTCGTCCCCGCGATCGCTTCGGGGCTGGAGCTTGCCGGCTTTTCGATCCTGATCGCGCTGTCGACGCAATTGGGCGACGTCGCGGCCCATGCCTTTCAGATCGTCTTTTCGATCCACAACGTCACCTTCGCCATTGCGATCGGACTGGGATCGGCGGCGGGGGTGCGCGCGGGCAATGCGGTGGGGGAGGGGCAGCCGGCCGCCGCCATCCCCCGCACGCTGATCGCGGTCGCGCTGGCGATCGCGGCGCTCGGTCTGCTGGTGCTGGTCTTGTGGGCCGCGACGCCGGGCATCGTCGCGCTGTTCCCGGCGACGGCGCCGGTCCATGTCCTCGGCACCGCGATGCTGGCGGTCTGGGCGCCGTTCATCGTCTTCGACGGCATTCAGGTCGTGCTGATATACGCCTTGCGCAGCCTCGGCGATCAGGTGGTGGCGGGGATCAACAGCATCCTCGCCTATTTCGTCGTGTCAGGCGGCCTCGGCTGGTGGCTGGTGCATCAGGGCATGGGGCCGATGGCGCTGGTCTGGGCGTCGGGCCTCGGCATGGTGGCCGCCGCGGTGCTGCACGGCGGCCGGTTCGCGTTCATGGGTTGGCGGCTTCGCCGGCAAAGCTGAGCTCCAGCCGCTTCGAATTGGACGGCACGTCCAGCTTGGCGGAATTGAAGTCGATCGACGCACCCGGATTCAGCGTCCGCTGCTGCGGATTGATCGTCCAGCTGTAGACGATGCGGCCCTGGGCATCGCGCAGTTCGGCGCGGATATCGGGCACGCGCTGCTTCTCGGACGACGGGTTGGTGATCTGGCCGCTGACCGCGAACAGTTCGGATCCGTTTTCCAGCTCGCGCCGCTCGATCGGATTGTCCTTCAGCCGCAGCGGCGATTCGTCGGTGCCGACCGGCAGGCCGACGCGCGCGAGCAGCCCCGGCGCGCCGACGAACAGGATCGCACCGATCCCGGCGAGCAGCAGCAGCCCGACCAGCACCGCGATCACCGTCCAGCGGCGCAACGTGTTGCGGCGCGGCCGGAACGGCGGGCGATGCGCGAAGGCGTCATAATCGGGTGCGGCAATGACGGGCTCGGGCGCGGCGACGCGCGCACCGGGCAGCACCGCGGGCTCCAGGAACGGCGGCGGCGCCTCCTCCTCGGGTGCGTCGGGCAGGTCGAAGCGGGGCTGTTCCGCCATGACGGGCGGCGGCGGAGGAGGAGGCGGAGGGGGCGGGGGTGGGGCAAGTGCCTCTGCCTCGGGCACCGGCGGTTCCTGGAACCAGCTGTGCCGGCAATTGGCGCAGCGCACGGTGCGGCCCTCCACCCCGATCGCGCTGTCGGGCACCAGATAGCGGGTGCTGCATTCGGGACATTCGAGGATCATGCGCGACGCTTTACGACAGATGGCCGTGCGGGGAAGAGACCTCCGCGGGATGGCGGCGATTGTAAGCACGTGCGCCGCCTGCGTGGCAAGCTTGAAGCCGCGGCGTCGCCATGCGAAGGCTTGCGCGAACGCGGCCGCTGACGGCCCTTGGCACCTATAGGGAGCGGTTGCGGCCAGGCGCATGGCAAATATCGTGCAGTTCGAAAATGTTGGGCTGCGGTACGGCACCGGGCAGGAAACGCTGTCCGATATCAGCTTCACGCTGACCAGCGGCGCCTTCTACTTCCTCACCGGGGCGAGCGGCGCGGGCAAGACCTCGCTGCTGAAGCTTCTCTACCTCGCACAGCGGCCCAGCCGCGGCATCATCCGTCTGTTCGGCGAGGATGCGGTGACGATGCCGCGCGCGCGCCTGCCCGGCTTTCGCCGCCGCATCGGCGTCGTCTTCCAGGATTTCCGGCTCGTGCCGCACCTGTCCGCCTGGGACAATATCGCGCTGCCCCTGCGGGTCGCCGGGGTGGAGGAAGCCGATATCGAACAGCCGGTGCGCGAAATGCTCGCCTGGGTCGGGCTGGCCGACCGTGCCGGCGCGCGGCCCGCGACGCTGTCGGGCGGCGAGCAGCAGCGCGTCGCCATCGCCCGCGCGGTGATCGGCCGCCCGGAAGTGCTGGTGGCGGACGAACCGACCGGCAACGTCGATCCCGACATGGCCGATCGCCTGATCCATCTGTTCGAATCGCTCAACAAGCTGGGCACGACCGTCGTCGTCGCGACGCACGACCTGCACCTGCTCAGCCGCGTCGCGGGCGCGCAGATGATGCGGCTCGACAAGGGGCAGCTGCTCGATCCCACCGGTTCGCTGCGCTACCCGCCGACGCCGAAGGGCCTGGCATGAGCGCGGGCGGCACCAACCGCGCCGACCGCCGCGTGCTCGACGAGGCCGGCGGCTTTCGCGCGATGACGGGGGTGATGGCGATCATGCTGTTCCTCACCCTGCTCGCCGCCGCGCTCGGCCTCGGCACGCGCCAGTCGGCGACGGCGCTCGAACGCCAGCTTGCCGGGCGGCTGACGGTGCAAGTGGTCGATGGCAGCCCGGTCGCGCGCGATGCGGTCGCTGCGCGGATCCTCGCCGTGCTGCGCGCGCTGCCCGACGTGCGCCGCGCGACGCCGGTGCCGCGCGCCGAGCTGATGCGTCTGCTCGAACCGTGGCTGGGACGCAGCGACGCCGATCCCGACCTGCCCGTGCCTGCGATGATCGACGTCGACCTGGCCGACGGCGCCGACGCCGGCCGGATCGTCGCCGCGGTTCACGATATTAGCGCGACGGCGCGCATCGACCGGCACCAGCGGTGGATGTCGCCGGTCGGCAGCTTCCTCGACACACTGACCTGGCTCGCGCTCGGCCTCGTCGCGCTGATGCTGGCGGCGACCGGCGCGGTCGTCGTCCTCGCAGCCCGCGCAGGGCTGGAGACGCATCGCGCGACGATCGAGGTGATGCATATGCTCGGCGCAACCGACGTGCAGGTCGCGCGCCTGTTCCAGCGCCGCCTCGCGCTCGATGCGGCGATCGGCGGGGTGGCGGGCAGCGTCGCCGCGCTCGCCATGCTGCTGTTCCTCGCCACGCGCTTCGCCGCGCTGGGATCGCAATTGCTCAGCGGCATCACGCTGACCGTGGGCGACTGGGCGCTGCTGTTGCTGCTGCCGATCGGCTTCGTCCTGCTCGCCACCCTCATCGCGCGGGTGACGATCGTCGCGGCGCTGCGGCGGACGCTATGATGGGGCGCATCCTATGATCGTCCGGCTGCTGGGGTTCGCCGCGCTCGGCTGGTGTCTGGGCTTTGCCGCCTTCATGCTGCTGCTGCCGCCGCCGCTCACCGGCAACACCACCGATGCGATTGTGGTGCCGACCGGCGGCGCGGGGCGGATCGACCGCGGCATCGCGCTGTTGCAGGCGAAGCAGGCGCGACGGATGCTCGTCACCGGCGTCGCGCCCGGCGTGCGGCCGATCGACCTCGCCCGCACCTATCACACCTCGCCGGCGCTGTTCGCCTGCTGCATCGATCTGGGCGCCGACGCCGTCGATACCCGTTCGAACGCCGAGGAGACCGCCGCCTGGGTCAAGACGCATGGTTATCGCACCGTCCGCCTCGTCACCTCCGACTGGCACGTGCCGCGCGCGCGGATGGAACTGGCGGCGGTGCTGGGGCCGGGCGTCATCGTGATGGGCGATGGCGTGCCCAGCACGCCGCGGCTCGGCACGCTCGTCAACGAATACAACAAGCTGCTGCTGCGCCGCTTCGCGCTGTGGCTGGGGATCGGGGCATGAACCGCCTGCGTACGTTGCTCTTTTCGCTGTTCTTCTACGGTCTGTCGGTGCCGATCGTGCTGGCCGTGCCCGTGTCGGCGCTCTTCGGCCGGCGCGCAGTGATGCGGCATGCGCATGTCTGGGCGCAGATGCACCGGCTGCTCTATCGCACCATCATGGGCATCCGCGTCGTCGTGGAGGGGCAGCGCCCGGCAGGCCCCGTCTTCTACGCCGCCAAGCATCAGGCGATGTTCGAAACGCTGGAGCTGCAATTGCTGCTCGGCGGCCCGGCGATGGTCATCAAGCGCGAACTCAGCCGCATCCCCTTCTGGGGCTGGGCGGCGTTGCAATATGGCGGCATCGTCGCCGACCGCGAGGCGTCGGCGACCGCACTCCGCGCCATGATGCGCGATGCCAAGGCGCTGAAGGCGGAAGGCCGCTCGATCCTGATCTACCCCGAGGGCACGCGCGTCGCGCCGGGCGAACGGCCACCGCTGCAATCGGGCTTCGCCGGCCTGTATCGCGCGCTGGGCATGCCCTGTGTGCCCGTGGCGCTGAACACCGGTGTGGTCTGGCCCCGGCATGGGCCCAAGCGCCCGGGCGTGGTGACGATCCGTATCGGCGACGTCATCCCCGCCGGCCTGCCCCGCGACGCAATCGAGGCGCGCGTCCACGCGGCGATCAACGTGCTGGACGTGTAGGATCGGGTTGCCGGCAAGTGGCTGGCAACATGGGTGAATTGCTGAGGGTCTGTCCTACAGCCGTTCCGCCAACTACAGCCCTTGGCTCCGTCATTGCGAGCGGAGCGAAGCAATCCAGAGCCGGACCAGGACGCCTTGGATTGCTTCGCTTCGCTCGCGATGACGGCTGCGGCTCTGTCTCATCCCCACAGAAACCGAAACGATAGGCCTCGAACGTTTCCGTTCAGGTGTTCATGTTGTCTAGGTTGCCGTTCGCGGAAAGCCTCAGTGGCTCCGCCCGAAGTCCGGCTTGGCGTCATCCTGCCCCTGTTCGATGATCGACCGGCGGATCGCCCGCGTCCGGGTGAACAGGTCGAACAGCTGGTCGCCGTCGCCCCAGCGGATCGCACGTTGCAGCATCGTCACGTCCTCGGTCAGCCGCTGGAGGATCTCCAGCACCGCCTCGCGATTGTTCAGGAACACGTCGCGCCACATCGTCGGATCGGACGCGGCGATGCGGGTGAAGTCGCGGAAACCCCCCGCCGAAAATTTGATCACCTCACTCTGCGTCACCTCTTCCAGGTCGCTGGCGGTGCCGACGATCGAATAGGCGATCAGGTGCGGCACATGGCTGGTCACCGCCAGCACCAGGTCGTGATGCTTGGGCGTCATCACCTCGACCTGCGCACCCAGCGCCTCCCAGAAGGCGCGCAGGCGTAGCGTCGGCGCTTCGGGCGTACCCTCTTCGGGGGTCAGGATGCACCAGCGTCCGCGGAACAGCGTCGCGAACCCGGCCTCCGGCCCGCTATGCTCGGTGCCGGCGACCGGATGGCCTGGTACGATCGTCGCGTGCGGCAGCACGGCGCGCAGTGCGGCGAGGACGCTCTCCTTCGACCCACCGACATCGCTGACGATCGCGTCCGCGGACAGGTCGTCGGCGAACTCCGCCGCCACCGCGCCCATCGCGCCGACCGGCACGCACAGCATGACGAGATCGGCATCGATCACCGCCGCGCCCGCCGTGTCGGCGATGTCATCGGCTAGCTCGATCCGCTCGGCGATGCTGCGCACCTCGGGCGATGCGTCGTAACCGGTGATCCGCACCGTCGGCATATGCGCCCGCACCGCGCGCGCCACCGACGACCCGATCAGCCCCAGCCCGATGATCGTGACGCGGGCGAAAGGGAGCATCAGCCGGCCTTTTCCACCTCGGCGCGCAGCACGTCGACCACCGCGCGCATCTCGTCTTCGGTGCCGATCGTGATGCGCAGCCCGTGGGGAAGCCCCTGGCCCGGCAGCCAGCGCGTCGCATAGCCCGCCGCCATCAGCGCTTTATACGCCTCTTCCGCGGTCAGAGTGCCCTCGAACAGCACCAGCACGAAATTGGCCTTGCTCGGCACCGCGCGCAGGCCCGGCAGCGCATCGACCTGTTCGCTGAACCACCCGCGCCACTGGCGGTTATGCTCGCGGCTGTGCGTGACGAAGGCCGCATCGTTCAACGCGGCGATCGCGGCGGCCTGCGCCCCGATGCTGAACGCGAACGGCGCGCGGATGCGGTGCATCGCATTGATGATCTCCGCCGACGCATAGCCCCAGCCGACCCGCTCGGAGGCGAGGCCGAAAATCTTGGAGAAGGTGCGCGTCACCAGCACGTTGGACTGCGTGCGCGCCAGCTCCAGCCCGCCGTCGTCGTCCTCCGGCTCCAGATATTCGGTATAGGCCTGGTCGAGTACCAGCAGCACTGACTTGGGCAGCCCGGCGTGGAGCCGTGCGATCTCCTCGCGGGTCGTATAGGTGCCGGTCGGATTGTTCGGGTTGGCGACGAACACGACCTTGGTCTTGTCGGTCACCGCAGCCAGGATCGCGTCGACGTCGGTCGCATAGTCGCGATCGGCGACGATCACCGGCGTCGCGCCGACGCGCCGCGTCGCGATCTCGTACACCGCAAAGCCGTAGCGGACGTGGATGATCTCGTCGCCCGGCCCGGCGAAGGTGCCGGCGGCCAGGTGCAACACCTCGTCCGACCCGGTGCCATAGATCAGCCGCTCCGCCTCGACGCCGTAATGGCTGGCGAGCGCGCCGCGCAGGTCAACCGCCGCGGCGTCGGGATAGCGTTCCAGATGCTCCGCCGCATCGCGATACGCCGCGCGCGCGCCCTCGGGCGTGCCGAACGGATTCTCGTTCGACGACAGCTTGACGACCTTGCGGCCGTCCTCGCTGGTGGCGCGACCGGGGATGTAGGGGGCGATGCCCAGGATCCAGGGCTTCGGCGCGGGGGCGGTTGTGGTGTCCGACATGGCCGCGAGCCTTAGCGGGGCGGCGCCGACGTTGACAACTTGCTTCCACGCGCCCCCCGCCGTAGCGATGCGCCCATGAGCGAGGATGTGCGTTTCGGCTGCGGGCGACAGGCGACGCTGCCGGGGCCGCTGCGCCTCGATGGCGGTACGTTGCTGTCGCCGGTCGAGATCGCCTACGAAACCTATGGCACGCTCGATGCCGATGGCGGCAATGCGATCCTGATCTGCCACGCGCTGACCGGCGACCAGCACGTCGCCTCCACCCATCCGCGCACCGGCAAGCCCGG
Source organism: Arthrobacter sp. TPD3018 (assembly GCA_003075315.1). Taxonomy (GTDB): domain Bacteria; phylum Pseudomonadota; class Alphaproteobacteria; order Sphingomonadales; family Sphingomonadaceae; genus Sphingomonas. The sequence continues at coordinate 148,586 of QDFQ01000001.1, forward strand.
CTGGTGGACGCGCCTCGTCGGCCCGGGCAAGCCGATCGATCCGGCGCGCGATTTCGTGATCTGCTCGAACGTCATCGGCAGCTGCATGGGGTCGTCGGGCCCGGCGAGCATCAACCCCGCCACGGGGCGCCCCTGGGGCATGGCCTTCCCGGTCATCACCATCCGCGACATGGTGCGCGCGCAGGCCATGCTGCTCGACCATCTCGGCGTCGCACGGTTGAAGGCCGTCGTCGGCGGCTCGATGGGGGGCATGCAGGCGCTCAGCTGGGCGGCGACCTTCCCGACCCGCGTCGCCGCCGCGGTCGTCATCGCCTCGACCGCGCGCCATTCCGCGCAGAACATCGCCTTTCACGAGGTCGGCCGCCAGGCGATCATGGCCGATCCCAAATGGCGCGGCGGCGATTATTACGACGGCGATCCCCCCGCCGCCGGCCTCGCCGTCGCGCGTATGGCCGCGCACATCACCTATCTGTCCGAAGCCGGCCTCACCGAAAAGTTTGGCCGCCGCCTGCAAGCGCGCCCCGGCAAGCAGGACGGCGCCAAGAGCTTCGGCTTCGACGCCGATTTCCAGGTCGAGAGCTATCTGCGCCATCAGGGCCTTGCCTTCGTCGACCGGTTCGACGCCAACAGCTACCTCTACATCACCCGCGCGCTCGACTATTTCGATTTGGCCGAGGAACATGGCGGCCTGCTCGCCAACGCCTTCCGCGGCACGGCGACGCGCTTCTGCCTCGTCAGCTTCGACACCGACTGGCTCTACCCGACGCTCGAATCGCGCAACATCGTCGCCGCGCTCAACGCCGCGGGCGCGCCGGTCAGCTTCGTCGAACTCTCCAGCCCCTATGGCCACGACGCCTTCCTGCTCGACGCGCCCGAGATGAACCGCGTGATCGACGGCTTCCTGAAGGGCGGGCGATGATGGATCTCGACGACGACAAAGCGCGACTCGACATCGTGCGTATCCACGGCTGGCTTGCGTCTAGCTATTGGTCGCCGGGGATCGAGCGCTCGCTGGTCGAACGCGCCGTCGCCGGCTCGCACTGCCTTGGCGCCTATGCTGGCGGCGAGCAGATCGGTTTTGCCCGCGCGATCACCGATCACGCGACCTTCGCCTGGATCGCCGACGTCTGGGTCGACGACGCTGTCCGCGGACAGGGACTGGGCCGGCGCATGGTCGGCTGGTTCGTCGATCATCCTGCCTTTGCCGGTATCCGCCGCATCGGCCTCGTCACCGCGGACGCGCATGGCGTGTACGAAGCGCTTGGCTTCCACGCGTTGCTCCGTCCCGATCGCTACATGGAGCGCTTGTCGCCAGAAGCCGCCACGTTGCTGAGGGCCGCGTCATGACCCTGCGCCCCGACCTCGCCGTCATCGCCGAGCACGTCGCGACGGGATCGCGCGTGCTCGACATCGGCTGCGGCGATGGCGCGCTGATGGCGGCGTTGCGCGACCAGCGCGGTTGCGACGCGCGCGGGCTGGAGCTCGACGCGAGCAATGTTGCGGCGGCGGTGGGGCGCGGGCTGTCGGTGATCCAGGGCGACGCCGATATCGATTTGGCCGCTTATCCCGATCGCAGCTTCGATTATGCGATCCTCAGCCAGACGCTGCAGACCGCGCGGGCGCCTGACGTCGTGCTCGATCATCTGCTCCGCATCGGCCGGCGTGCGTTCGTCAGCTTCCCCAATTTCGCGCAATGGCGCATCCGCCTGTCGCTGCTGTGGGGTGGGCGGATGCCGGTGACGCGGCAATTGCCCGAACAATGGTATGACACCCCCAATATCCACCACGTCACGATCGACGACTTCCGCGCCTTCCTGAAAGCGCGCGGCGTGACCGTGGAGGGGGCATGGTTTCTGTCGGGCGACCGGCAACGCAGTTCGGCAGCGGCCAACTTGCTGGCACAACATGCGGTTTTCCTATTGCGGCGTTGACGGTATGCGTCCGTATCGAACATAAACCCGTTCGGTTCGGAACAAACCTATGTGAAAGCGGTTTCATGGCCCCGAGCCAGGATGGATGATGACGAAAACCGCACTGATCGTCGAGGATGAGATTTTTGTCGCCCTCGACCTGGAGCGTATCCTGGTCGATGGCGGCTATCAGGTCGTCGGCATCGCCGCGGACGCGGAAAGCGCGTTGCAGGCGGCACCGGGCTGCGGCTTCGCCTTCGTCGACGTCAACCTGCGCGACGGGCCGACCGGTCCGCGCATCGCGGAGCAGATCGCGCGCGATTATGGCGTGAAGGTCGTCTTCGTCACCGCCAATCCGGCACAGATCGATTGCGGGCGCGACTGCGCGCTGGGCTATATCCGTAAACCGTTCAGCGAATCGGCGATCCTCGCCGCAGCGGCTCTCGCGGCGGAAGGGCAGTCGCCCGCCGCCAACGACGATATCGTCCTGCTCGATTCGACCCGCCAGGCCTAAGCGCGGTTTAGCGTCACAATTGGCACGCGGACCGTCACGACCAGTCCGTCCGGCTTCCATTCGCGTGTCACCAGCCCACCGAGTTGCCGCACGGCGGACAGTTCGATCAGTTGGCTGCCGAAACCGTGCGGCGCATCGGGCGCAGCGACCGAGGGACCGCCGCGTTCGCTCCAGCACAGCACGACGTCCGGGTCCTCGCGCGTGACGGTAACGTCGACGGCGCCGTCCTCGCTCGACAGGGCGCCATATTTCATCGCGTTGGTGGCGAGTTCGTGGAACAGCAGCGCGAGCGGCGTCGCCGAGCGATCATCGATCGTGACCGCATCGCCGCTGACCGTAATCGGCTGATAGTCCCCACGCCGATAGGGTTCGAACAACTCACTGAGCAGGCCGTGCAGCGAATTCTGCTGCATCGCGGGCCGCGAATTGGGGCTGTGCGGCCGCACGAAATCATGGGCGCGCCCCAGCGCGATGATCCGGTCGCGCAGATCGGCGGCGGCCGGCGCGAACTCTGGGCGTGCGCGCGCTGCGAACGAGATCAGACCGGAGATCACCGAAAAGATGTTCTTGATCCGGTGCGACAGCTCCTGGCTGATTAATTCGCGCTCGTGCAGCGCCAGTTTCTGTTCGTGGATGTCGGTGCAGGTACCGAACCAGCGCGTGATCTGCCCGTCATTGTCGCGGATCGGCAGAGCCCGGCCGAGGACCCAGCGATAGGTACCGTCGGCATGGCGCAGGCGATATTCGATCTGATACGGCGCGCCCGTTTCCAGCGAATGGCGCCATATCTCCCAGGCGCGGGCCTGATCGTCGGGGTGGAACATGTCGTTCCAGCCCTCGCCATCGGTCGAGCCGTCGGGCACGCCGGTGAATTCGTACCAGCGCGCGTTGTAATAATCGTGGAAGCCGTCGGGCAGCGTCGACCACACCATCTGCGGCATCGTGTCGGCCAGCGTGCGGAAGCGATCCTCGCTGTCGGACAGGCGTTGACGCGTGTCGCGATCGGTGCGGCGCCACGTGGCGGCATCGCGGCTGTCGCGCAGCCGGGCCATCACTGCCTCCGCCAGCGTTTCCAGCCCCTGCCGCTGCAGGGCGGTCAGCCCCTCGGGCCGGGGCCGGGTGTCGAGCACGCACAGCGAACCAAGCGGCACGCCATCGTCGGCGACCAGAGGTGCGCCGGCATAGAAGCGGATGTGCGCTTCGCCCGTCACCAGCGACATGGCCGAAAAGCGCGTGTCGCGCGTCGCGTCGGGCACCACGGTAATGCCGTGTTCCATCATGGCGAGCGCGCAGAAGGACGTGTCGCGCGGCGTTTCCGTCATGTCGACGCCGGTGTGCGACAGGAAGGTCTGGCGTGTCGCCTCGACTAGGCTGATCAGTGCGATCGGAGCGTCGCACAGAGCCGCGGCAAAGTCCGTGATCCGGGTGAGCGCCGCATCGTCGCGCAGCGACTGCGGGTCGTGCGCGGCGAGGGCTTCGGCCCGGCGTGTCTCGCTCGCCGGTTCACAGACGGGTGTCATCGCTGAACGACGGCTCAGAACGGCACGTCGTCGTCGAGATCGTCGGCGAAGCCGCCGCCCGGACCACCACTCTGCCCGCCGCCGAAGCCACCGCGGCCGCCGCCGGATGCACCACCAGACGAACCGCCGCGACTGCCGCCGCCATAGCTACCGCTCGACCCACCACCGAAGTCGTCGCCGCCGCCCCAGTCGTTGCCGCCACCGCTACGGCCGCCACCGCCGCCGCCGCCGCCGCCCTGGCCGCCGTTCGGACCGTCGAGCATGGTCAGCACGCTGTTGAAGCCCTGCAGCACGATCTCGGTCGAATATTTGTCCTGACCGTTCTGGTCCTGCCATTTGCGAGTCTGGAGCTGGCCCTCGATATAGACCTTCGATCCCTTGCGCAGGAATCGCTCGGCGACGTTGGCGAGGCCTTCGTTGAAGATCGCGACCGAATGCCATTCGGTCTTTTCCTTGCGCTCGCCGCTGTTGCGGTCCTTCCACGATTCGGACGTGGCGATGCGCAGGTTCACCACCTTGCCGCCGTTCTGGAAGCTGCGGCTTTCGGGGTCGCGCCCCAGGTTGCCGACCAGAATGACCTTGTTGACGCTGCCTGCCATGGGATCCTCTTAGAGGCCGGCAAAGGTTGCCAGCCAGAATGTGATCCCCGCCATGACATAAGCGGCGGCGAAAAGGTAGCCAACCATGAACAGCGGCCACTTCCACCCGTTCGTCTCGCGCCGGGTCACGGCGATCGTGCTGATGCACTGCGGCGCGAAGACGAACCACATCAGGAAGGCGAGCGCGGTCGGCAGCGTCCAACGGCCGCGAATCTGGTCGGTGATGCGGTCGGTGCCGCTGCCGTCCTTGTCGTCGATCGCATAGACCGTGCCGATCGCCGACACCGCGACCTCGCGCGCCGCCATCGCCGGCAGCAGCGCGAGCGCGATGTCGCGGTTGAAGCCGATCGGCTTGACGACATATTCGATGCCATGGCCGATACGGCCGGCAACCGAATAATCGACCGGACTGATCCCGCTGCCCTCGGGCGGCTTGGGGAAGCTGAGCAGCAGCCACAGCACCACGGTCGTCGCCGCGATGATCGTGCCGGCGCGCTTCAGAAAGATCACCGCGCGCTGCCACAGCCCCAGCGCGACGTCGCGCATCCGCGGCATCTGATACTTGGGCATTTCCATCATGAAGCCCGACGATGCGCCCTTGGTGACGGTACGCCGCAGGATCAGCGCGGCGACATAGGCGCCGGCGATGCCGGTGATAAGCAGCCCGAACATCACGACGCCCTGCAACCGGACGAAGGGGAGCAGCGGCGTGTTGGGGATCATCGCGCCGATGATCAGCGTGTAGACCGGCCAGCGTGCGCTGCACGTCATCAGCGGCGCGATCAGGATGGTGGTCAGTCGGTCCTTCTCGTCGTCGATCACGCGCGTCGCCATGATGCCGGGGACGGCGCAGGCGAAGCTCGACAGTAGCGGAATGAACGCGCGCCCCGACAGGCCGACGGTCGCCATCAACCGGTCCATCAGGAACGCCGCGCGGACCATATAGCCCGACGACTCGAGCACGAGGATGAAGAGGAACAGGATCAGGATCTGCGGCAGGAAGACGATCACCGCGCCGACGCCGGCGATCAGTCCGTCGGTCAGCAGCGAGCGGACGAAACCGTCGGGCATCGCGCTCTTGATCGCATCCTGCAGCGCGCCGAAGCCGGCATCGATCGCGTCGGCGGGCACGGTCGCCCAGGTGAACACCGCCTGGAACATCACGAACAGGATCGTCACCAGCAGCAGAGGCCCCGCCACCGGGTGCAGCGCCACCGCGTCGAGCGCATGTGCCCAGCGCCGCCCCGCCGTCTCCGACACCGTCGCCGCTGCGGCTATCTGCCGCGCGCGGCGTTGCAGCGTCACGATATCGTCGTCGATGCTGCCATCCGAGGGGCGCAAGCGCGTTGCCGCGCCGCCGACCAGGATCGATCCCAGCGCCGCCCGCAGGCCGTCAAGCCCGCGCTTGCGCACCGCGACGGTCGCGATCACCGGTACGCCGAGCTCGCGCTCCAGCACCGCCGCGTCGAGCGTCAGTCCGTCGCGTTCGGCAAGATCGACCATGTTGAGCGCGACGACGACCGGCAGGCCAAGCGCGATCAGCTGCAACGTAAAGCGCAGATGGTTGTCGAGATTGGCCGCGTCGACCACCACCACCAGCGCGTCGGGCAGGCGTTCCAGGCTGCTCGCGCCGGTGACGACGTCGCGCGTCACGCGTTCGTCAGGACTGGAGGGTTCGAGGCTGTAGGCGCCGGGCAGGTCGATCAGCTCGACCGGACGACCATCGTCCAGCACCAGCCGGCCCGAATGGCGTTCGACGGTGACGCCGGGATAGTTGCCGACCTTCTGCCGCGCACCCGTCAGCGCGTTGAACAGCGCGCTCTTGCCGGCATTGGGATTGCCGACCAGCGCCACCAGCGGGGCTGCATGCACGGGCGGCGTCGGCTTATTCGGCGCCGGCCGGCAGAGCAACGTGGACGGCTCCGGCGACCGCGCGGCGCAGCGCGACGGTCATCCGCCCGATCCGGCAGGCGATCGGTCCGCTGCCCAGCGATGCGCGGTGCAGCACCTCGACCGACACGCCTTCATCAAAACCCAGTTCGCGCAACCGCCGCGCCTCGGGCGCGGCGAGTCGCGCCCAGTCGATCCCCGCCACCGTCGCCGGCTGACGCCGGGGCAGCGAGATGAGATCGAGGGATGGCGTACGCGACATATCCATGCTGCGAGTGATTATCATTTACTCAGGGGGGAGTAAAGGGTGCGTCTCCGACCTATCGGGATGCGACGCAGCGCGCGGCATACAGTCCGTCACCCCGGGCCAAGTCCGGTGTGACGCTGTGCTCACACCACCGGATAGCGCAGCCGTCCGACGAAGCGCGACAGGCTGGGCCGGTGCTCGTAGCGCTTGACGAACCCCGCCTTGGCCTTCTCGAACCGCATGATCCCGTCGATCCGCCGCGACAGGAAGGCGCGCGTATCGGCCTGCCCCTCGCTGTCGTCGTCCAGAAACACCGTGATCGTCGCGGTATAGACGCCGAGCAGGATCGTCCGCTTGGTGTAGTGATTGTAATCGGTCGCCGTGTCGCCGGCCATGCGCCACATCGTATCGACGCTGCGCCAGCCGAGCTTCGCCGCCCGCGCGACATTCTGTGGCATCGCCAGGATGGTCAGCGCGCGGCGCAGCGCCTCGCGATCGGGGGCCAACGCGTCCAGTCGCGCCTCGACCAATGCGGCGATCCGCGCGCGGATTTTCATTGTCGCAAGGCGTTCGGGCGGCAACGCGTCCGCCATTGCAGCGTCGATGTGCGCGAACCAGGCATCGATCATGTCGACCGCGCCATCGGAAAAGGCGAGTCGCGCGACATCGCGGTCGATCCCCGCCGCCTCTGCCGCCATGTCGCGCGCGGCGTCGCCCCAGCCATCGAACGCGGCATTGGCGGCGATGCCGGGGGCGAGCGACACGCGAATCTCGTCGAGCGTCAGGTCGCTGGTGTCGATCGTATCCTGGGTCATGCCGCCATCTCCTGCGCCCGCGCACGCGCCGGTGCAACCTCGGCGCGGCGCACCAATACCAGCGCCACCGCGACCAACGCCACGCCGATCCAATCGGCTCCCTGCAACCGCTCGCCATAGGCCATCCAGCCCACGGCACCCGCAACGATCGGTTGGATCAGCAGCGCGATGCCGACGATCAGCGGCGACATGCGGCCCAATGCGTAGATCATGCAGCCCTGCCCAAAGACTTGGCTGACGATAGCGAGGCCGAGCAGCGCGCTCCAATGGCCCGGCCACACCCGCTCACCGAGCAGCACCGCGAACACGAGCAGCGGCAGCGCCGTCGCGCAGCTCGCCAGCGCCAGCGCAGGCAGCGGTCGCATCGTTTCGCGCACCTTGGCCATCATGATGAAATAGACGGTGTAGAGAATGCCCGCGACGATGCAGAGCAGGTCACCCGCCAGGTTACGCGGATCGACCTGGTACGACCGGCCCATCAATAACCCCGCGCCGACGGCCGCAAGCAGCAACGCAATCCCTTGTCCGCGCGATGGCCAGGCCCGCGCCACGAGGAATCCGTACAGCGGATAGATCAGGATCGCCGAATTGCCGAACAGCGTCGCATTGGCCATCGTCGTGCGCACGATGCCGAGGTGCCAGCTCGCCAGATCGGCGGCGAAGGCGACGCCGCCCACCGCGATCAGCAGCCACAGTCCGCCCGGCATCCGCACCGGCCGGGCGCCCGCCGCCAGCGACAGCGCGGCGAGGAAGGGGATCGCCAGCGTGATCCGCCAGAATCCCGCCGCCACCGGCCCCACATCGGCCAGCCGCACGAACCAGGGGCCGAACGCCAGCGCGATATTGGCCAGGATCAACGCGACGAAGCCCAGCGCGGGCGCGGTGTCCGTAGCGGCAACCGGATCCGTTGGCGCAGGCACAGTTTTTCTTGTGGGGTCGGGCCGATGCATGCCGCCCTGTAGCGTCCTATCTTCCTCGCGTCAGGCCACTAACGGAGCATCCATGCCGAGCCTTTTCGACCCCATCCAGCTGGGCGACATCGACGCCGCCAACCGGATTTTCATGTCGCCGCTGACCCGCGGCCGTTCGACCGACGATCATGTGCCGACCGAGATCATGATCGACTATTATCGCCAGCGCGCCAGCGCCGGCCTCATCATCACTGAAGGCACCGGGATCAGCCGCGAAGGCCTGGGCTGGCCCAATGCGCCGGGCCTGTGGACCGACGAACAGGTCGAGGCGTGGAAGCCGGTGACCGAGGCGGTGCATGAAGCCGGCGGCAGGATCGTCGCGCAGATCTGGCACATGGGTCGCCTGTCGCGTCCCGACGTGATCGGCATGACGCCGCTGTCCTCCTCGGCCACGCGCGCGCCCTATCACAAGGAACCGAACCCCTATGGCGAAGCGCGCGCTGCGACGCTCGACGATATCGCCCGTGTGCAGGACGATTACGCGACGGCCGCGCGCAATGCGATCCGTGCCGGGTTCGACGGCGTGCAATTGCACGGCGCCAATGGCTATCTGATCGACCAGTTCCTGCGCGACGGCACCAATTATCGCGACGATCAATATGGCGGCAGCCCGGAAAACCGCATCCGCTTCATGCGCGAATCGGTGGCGCGCGTCGCCGATGCGATCGGCGCAGGCCGTACCGGCATCCGCCTGTCGCCCAATGGCGAGACGCAGGGCGCCGACGATAGCGATCCCGCCAGCGTCTTCGTCCCCGCCGCGGCGGCGCTCGATGCGCTCGGCATCGCCTTCCTCGAACTGCGCGAACAGGGCCCCGATGGCACCTTCGGCAAGAGCGACGTGCCCAAGCTCAGCCCGGAAATCCGTAAGGTCTTCAAGGGTCCGCTGGTGCTGAACCAGGATTATGACGGCGCCAGCGCGCAGGCCGATCTGGATTCGGGCGTCGCGGATGCGATCGCCTTCGGTCGCAAATATATCGCCAACCCCGATCTGGTCGAACGCCTGCGCCAAGGCGCGCCGCTCAACCAGGACGACCAGAAGACGTGGTATAGCAAGGGCCCCGAAGGCTACACCGACTATCCCGCACTGGAAACGCAGGACGCCTAACCGTCACATTCCTCCCTCGGTGCAGCCGGGGGAGGAGTCGCTCGTCCTAACCGACGTCAGCCGATCATCTTCTTCAGATCCGCCGGCGCCAGCCGTCGCACGTCGAGCGCATCGACGCCCGCGATCAGCACCCGGCCCATGCGCCGGTCGCCGCTGTCGATCTCGATCCCTTCGACCGTTGACCGCAGCGCGAGCCAGGCGATCTCGCACACCGTGATCCGCTTGCCATAGCGGCGCATCACCGCGACGCGGCCCGCCCGGTCGACCGCCAGCGCGCCCACGCCATCCGCACCGACCACCGCGCCCAAGGTCTCGAAGCCCCCCAGCGACTCGTCCGCCGCGGCCGCCGCTTCCTCGGGCGATTCGATCCGCCCGACGCGTCCGCGACGCACGGCCCAGACGATGCCGCCAACGACCAGCAGCACCGCCAGGGCGGCGATCAGCGCGATCCCGATCGTCGTCTCGTCGAACTGCATGGCCGGATCACTGCCCGCCGGCGAGCGCGTCCAGCGTCGGGCGCATCCCCGACAAATCGTAGCCGGCGGCGCGCGCCTGCGCGACCAGCAGCTCGGGGTTGCGCCCCGCCTTCGCGGCGGCAAGCGCCCACAGGTTGCAGCTGCGCGTCCCCGATCGACAATAGGCGAGAACGGGGCCGTCGGCGCCGACCAGCGCCTGCGTCATCGCGTCGATTTGCGGGTGCGAGAAGCCCGCATGCGTGATCGGGATCGCGACATAGGTCAGGCCCGCGGCCTCCGCCGCGGCGCGGATCGCATCGCCCGCTGGCTGGCCGGCTTCCTCCTCGTCGGGGCGGTTATTGACGATACTGACAAAGCCCGCCGCCTTGATCGTCGCCAAATCCTCCGGCGTGATCTGGGGGGCGACGCTGATGGATTCGTTGATCGTGCGGATATCGGCCATCCGGTCCCGTTACGCGATCAACCGATCCGCGTCAGCCGTTTTTGCGGCCATTCCCACCTCAATCCGCCGCGCGGATCACCTCCAGAAACGCATCGCCATAAGCCTCCAGCTTGCGCGCGCCGATACCGGACAGGTGCATGAGTGCCGAACGGCTGGTCGGGCGCTGCGCCGCCATCTCGCGCAGCACCGAATCGTGGAAGATGACATAGGGCGGCACCCCCGCCTCCTTGGCCAGATCGCGGCGGCAGGTGCGCAACGCCTCGAAGAGCGGATTGTCGGCTGGGTTGATCGCCACGCCCGCGTCGCGCTTCTTGCCGCGGACCCGCTTGGGCGGCAGTACCAGCATCACCCGCGCGCCCTCCTTCAGGATCGGCCGCGCACCGGGACCGAACTCCAGACCGCCATGGGCATTGGTGCGCAGCGCATCGCGCAGCAGCAGCGCACGCGCCACCGGCTTGACCAGCGCCGCTTCCTCACCCGCGACGATGCCCCACACCGACAGCGCCTCATGCCCGCGATCGACGCTGCGGTCGGTCGACTGGCCCAGCAGCACCTGCTCGATATAGCCCGCGCCGAACAGCTGGCCGGTGCGGAACACGGCGGACAGGAATTTCTGCGCGACCGTCGTCGCATCGACCGCGTCGGGAGACCCTAGGCAATTGTCGCAATTGCCGCAGTCCTCGACGAGGTCTTCACCGAAATGCTTCAGCAGGATGCGGCGCCGGCACCCCGCCGTCTCGACCAGTGCGCCCAGCGCCGCCAGCCGGGTCCGCTCGCCGGCCTGCCGCTCAGGCTCGACCTCGCCGATCCGCTGGCGGGCACGCGCGAAATCCTCCGCACCCCAAAATAGATGCGCCACCGCCGGATCGCCATCGCGGCCCGCGCGGCCGGTTTCCTGATAATAGGCCTCGATCGATTTCGGCAGGCCGGCATGCGCGACGAAACGGACGTCGGGCTTGTCGATCCCCATGCCGAACGCGACCGTCGCGCAGATCACCATGTCCTCGCTTGCGACGAAATCGGCCTGGTTTTTCGCGCGGATATGCTGCTCCAGCCCCGCATGATAGGCGCGGGTCGGCCGCCCGGTGCGGGCGAGCGCCTCGGCCAGTTTTTCCGTCGCCGCGCGTGTCTGCGCATAGACGATGCCGGGGCCGGGCGTTCCTGCGATCACGTCGGCGATCTGCTTGGTCGTGTTCGCCTTGGGGGTGATCGCATAGCGGATGTTGGGCCGGTCGAAGCCGGACACGATCAGCCCGTCCTGCGGAATGCCGAGCTGTGCGAGGATATCGGCGCGGGTATGCGCGTCCGCCGTCGCGGTGAGCGCCAGCCGTGGCACGTCCGGGAACGCATCCATCAAAGGTGCGAGCAGGCGATAATCGGGGCGGAAATCATGCCCCCATTCGCTGACGCAATGTGCCTCGTCGATCGCAAACAAGCTGAGTTTCGCGCTGCCCAGCAACTCGCGGAAATGCCCTGTCGAGGCGCGTTCGGGCGCGATATAGAGCAGGTCTAGCTCGCCGGCCTTGAACCGCGCGATCGTCTCGCCGCGATTCTGGTCGGCGCTGGTCAGCGTACCCGCGCGAATGCCTACCGCTTCGGCGGCGCGCAGCTGGTCGTGCATCAGCGCGATGAGCGGCGAGACGACAACGCAGGTGCCGTCCAGCATCACCGACGGCAGCTGGTAGCACAGCGACTTGCCCGCGCCGGTCGGCATCACTCCCAGCGTCCGCTCGCCGGCAAGCACCCGCGACACCACCTCTTCCTGCACGCCGCGAAACCCCGCAAAGCCGAAGACGCGGGACAGGGTGGGCAGGGGATCGGGACGCATCGCCGGCTCATGTAGGCCGCACCGCTGCGCGATGCCACCCGTCCGGATGATGCCGGTGCCGAAGGATGCGACCGATCCGGCCTTCGATCCGCCACCGAAACGACACGATCGTGACCCTCTTTCAGCGGTCGATGGGAGAATGGCCGATGACGCGAATGACGATGCCCCTCGCTCTTGTGCTGGTCGGTGCGGCTAGTCCCCCACAGGAGCGGGTGGTGGACGCCGATGGTATCGTCATGGGCCGGATCGCGGGCCTGCCCGCGCGGATACGTATCGATCCGGCGGCACCGGCGATGCCGCTGATCGATCAGGCGCTTGCCGAGCGCGCGAAGCTCAAGTTGGAGGGCAGTTGGGGTATCAGCATCGGCTATGCCGTCGGCGGCACGCAGGTGATGACCCGAACTCAAGCGGTGCAGGCCGATCTCGGCGACGGCGTGATTAAGCGCCGGGTCGGATGGGCGAAGCGGCCCTTCGCCCCTGGCGTCGACGTCAGCGTCGGGCCGGCGGCGCTGGCGGAACCGATCGTCCGGTTCCAGCTGCATGCGGCGCGAGCTGGAGAGACCACGACGACGTTCAAGGCGCGTCACGAATCGGCGGTATTCGGCCTGTTCGGCAATTTCAGCGCGACCTATGCGGAGATCGATGTAGGCGGCCTGCCGATGCGGCTGCGCTTCGACCCTTATCACGCCCGGACGCTGGCGACCGCGGGTGCGGCAGTCCGTATCGCGGCCCTGCATGACGGCAGCATATCGGGGCCAACGGTGCCGACCGAAATCTTCTTCGGCATCGAACGACCGATCCGCACGATGACGTTGGGCAAGCCGCTCGATCTGGGTGCGTTGCGAATCACGACGCTGGGTGTTCGGACCAACGACGTGGGCAGCGCTGCCGCGATCCGCGATTCGGATGCGCCCGCCGCCCCGGTCGATCCCGACGAGATCGTCGTGACGGCGAAGGGCAAAAAGCGCGACCCACGGCGCGATACGCTGTCGCTGGGGGCGGACCAGCTGCAGCATTGCTCGTCGATCGTCTTCGACCGGACGGCGCAGGTGATACGTCTCACCTGCGCCCGGTAAGACGGCCGCTATTCCGCCGCTAGAGCGCCCTCGCCGGCACCGGCGACATCTTCGTCGTCGCGCTCCTGCGCCTGCCGCGCCCACATTTCCGCATAGAGCCCGCCGAGCTTCAGCAGTTCCACGTGCGTACCGCGCTCCGCCACCCGGCCACCGTCGAGGACGACGATCTGGTCGGCATGCACCACCGTCGACAGGCGGTGCGCGATGACGATCGTCGTGCGGCCGCGTTCGATCGCCTTGAGCGTGTCGAGGATCTCCGCCTCGGTCCGGCTGTCGAGCGCGCTGGTCGCTTCGTCGAGGATCAGGATTGGCGGGTTCTTCAGCAGCGTGCGCGCGATCGCGACGCGTTGCTTCTCGCCGCCCGACAGCTTGAGCCCGCGTTCGCCGACGCGCGTCGCGAAGCCCTCGGGCTGGCGTTCGATGAAGCCGGCGATCGCCGCACCCGCCGCGGCGTTCGCGATCTCCGCCTCCGATGCACCCTCGCGGCCGTAGCCGATATTGTAGCCGATCGTGTCGTTGAACAGCACCGTGTCCTGCGGGACGATTCCGATCGCGGTGCGTAGCGACGCCTGTGTCACGGCGCGCACGTCCTGCCCGTCGATCGTGATCGCGCCCGCATCGACATCGTAGAACCGGTACATCAGCCGCGCGAGCGTCGATTTGCCCGCGCCTGATGGCCCCACCACCGCCAGCGTCGTGCCAGCCGGAATGTCGAGGTCGAGGCCCTTCAGGATTTCGCGATCGGCGTCATAGCCGAAATGCACATCCTCGAACCGCACCCGGCCGCGATCCACCACCAGCGGCGTGGCGTTGGGCGCATCGACCACCTCGGCCGGCGTGTCGATCAGTGCGAACATGCTCGCCATGTCGATCACACCCTGGCGGATCGTACGATAGACCATGCCGAGCAGGTCGAGCGGCCGGAACAGCTGCGACAGCAAGGTCGACACGAACACCACGTCGCCCGCGGAAAAGCGCCCCTGGCTCCACCCCCATGCGACATAGGCCATGCCGCCGCCAAGCATCGCGTTGGTGATCAGCGCCTGCCCGACGTTGAGCCATGCGAGGCTGTTTTCCGACTTGGTCGCCGCGGCGGCATAGGCGCTGATCGCCGCGTCGTAGCGCTTCGCCTCGCGCTCCTCCGCGCCAAAATATTTCACCGTTTCGAAATTCAGCAGCGAATCGACCGCATGTGCGACCGCGCCGGTATCGAGGTCGTTCATCTGCGCCCGCAGGGCGTTGCGCCAGTCGGTCACCTTTTGCGTGAAGACGATATAGATCGCGACCATTGCCACCGTCGCGGCGACCAGCGGCCAGCCGAAGCTGGTCCAGAAGATGGTCAACACCATGGCCAGTTCGAGCACGGTCGGCGCGATATTGAACAGCAGGAAATACAGCATCGTATCGATGCTCTTGGTGCCGCGTTCGACCACCTTGGTGACCGCGCCGGTGCGCCGTTCCAGATGGAAGCGCAGCGACAGGCCGTGCAGGTGGCGGAAGACGCTTGCCGCCAGTCGCCGCGTCGCATCCTGCCCGACGCGTTCGAACACGGCGTTGCGCAGATTGTCGAACAGCGTCGTCGAGAAGCGCGAGGCGGCATAGCCGACCACCAGCAGCACGACGATCGTGACGAGGCCACGGTCGCCGACGCTCATCCGATCGACCGCATATTTCAGCGTATAGGCCGCGCCGAAGACCTGAACGATCTTGCTCGCGACGACGAGCAGCATCGCGACGACGATGCGCGCCTTCAGCCCCGTTTCACCTGCGGGCCACAGATAGGGGAGGAAACGGCGCAGCGTCGGCAGCAACGGCTGGTCGACGCGGGTCTGGCTGGTCGGATCGGTAGGCGGCATTGCCGCTTATGTAGGCACGGCGCCCCAGCGAAGAAAGCGCGCCGCGGAACATACTAGCGCCTTCGCGAATTTTACCAGTTGACAAGCGAGGGCATCATGGAACCGTTGTTCTACGTGATGGCGATTATGGGCTGCGGCGACGGCAACGTCCAATGCACCGAGGCTCGGGTCGTCCCGATCCACTACCAGTCGATGGCGCAATGCCGCGCGGCACTGCCCGACCAGCTCGCGCGCAACACCGATGTGCCCTATCCGATGATCGGCGCCCAGTGCCGCACGTCGGGCGCGCAGATCGCCAAGGCGGACACCAAGCCACGTCGGTCGTAACTCGGCCTTTTCGATCCGAGCAGCCGTCTTCCCAGACAGTCTGCGGTCTTTCGGACTTAGATGATAGCGCGAGCGCGAACAGACCAAGCCCACGCAGGGGCGACGCGTCCCGGACGAACACGTCGGCCCCCTGCGGTTTTAGCCGGCATCCTCCATGCGGAACGTCAGCGTCATCGTCCGCCACGCCTCGACCGGCACGTTCCCGCGCGTTGCCGGCTTGAATCGCCAAGCCTTCAGCGCCCGTTCCTGCGTTGTGCGCCAGAAGGCATCGCTGGTCGCAGTGACCTGTTCGATCTGCTTCACACGCCCGTCGACGCCGACCAGTACGCGCACCGTCACGCGCCCGTCGCGATTGGCACGGCGTTCGACCGCGGGGTAATCGGGCTGGAAGGCGTCGGCGTAGCGCGGATCGACGCTGGGGCCGACGAACGGCAACGGCGCGGGCGGGGTCGGTGCCTCGACCGCCGGCCCGGGATCGGTGCCGATGATCTTGGTCGGTGCCGGTGGCGTCGGGATCGTCGTTACGGTCAGGTCGGTGGGGATGGTCGGCACCGAAATTTCCGGAACGGGCGCCAGGATCGTCTCGGTCGCGTGGTGCGGTGCAGTTTCGGCCGGCTTCACCTCGGGTATCGGTGGCGAAGGTGGCGGATCGACCGGGATATTGTCGATGACCAGCACATGGTCCGGGCCATCGGGCAGAATCTTCGGCCCTGCGAACATCAGCGCCGCGATCAAGGCAGCGTTGATTGCGATGGCGGCGGTGAGGCCGCCGGGGTTGAAACGGGTCGGCTTGGCGTAGCGATCTGCATACATCGTCCGTCTCCTCTCTGTCGGGTCGCCCTCGACCGGGACAACGCCGCTCAGACATGAAACGTTACACCATAACATATAGTCGTCAAGGGGTTGGGCGGGATGCCCGGGTATTGCGTGGGCGCGCAGGTCAGCAGGCCGTTAAGGGGCATGCAGGAGTTCGGAACGGCGCTACGCTAACGCCGCTTCCGCGTGCCCGGCTCTCGTGTGGGTCGCCGCCGCGCGACCGATCTTATCCCGTCGCTTCCGCTGCGTCCCGCAGCCGTGTGACGGCGCGCGCCTGCCCGATGAGCGGCAACAGCGCCGCCATGTCGGGGCCGTGGTCCAGGCCGGTCAGTGCCTGACGCAGCGGCAGAAACAGCGCCTTGCCCTTGCGGCCCGTTGCCTCCTTGAGCGCCGTCGTCAGCGCCGCCCAGGCGTCGTCGCCCCAGTCCAAACCCTCTGCCACCACCGCCGCGTCGGCGAGATAGACGCGCGCCGCGTCGTCCTGCATCGGCGCGGCGATCGGCCCCTCGATCACCTGCCACCAGTCCGCCGCCTCGGAGACGCGCGACAGGTTTGGCCGCACCGCGTCCCATTCTGCCGCGCCCATCCCGTCGGGCAGCCGGTCGGCAACGGTTTCATAGGTCAGCTGGTGGACGATCCGCGCATTCACCTGCGCCAGCTCCGCCTCATCAAATCGCGCGGGCGCCCGGCCGAAGCGGGCGAAGTCGAAGGCGGCGATCAGCGGTGCGGGATCGACCATCGGCTCGACCGGATCGCTCGTCCCGATCCGCGCGAGCAGCGCGACGACCGCCTGCGGCTCGATCCCCGCGTCGCGAAAGTGCGCGACGCCCAGCGATCCCAGACGCTTGGACAATTTGCCCTCGGCGCCGGTCAGCAGCGCTTCGTGCGCGAAGGCGGGTGGCGTTACGCCCATCGCATCGAACATCTGCAATTGCAGCGCGGTGTTGGACACATGGTCCTCGCCGCGCACGACATGCGTGATGCCCAGATCGGCGTCGTCGATCGCCGACGGCAGCATATACAGCCACGATCCATCGGCGCGGCGTACGACGGGATCGCTCATCGTCTTCGCATCGAAGCTCTGCGGACCCCGGATCAGATCGTCCCAGTGGATCGGTGCGTCGTGATCCAGCTTGAACCGCCAGTGCGGCGCGACGCCATCCGCTTCCAACTGCGCCTTTTGCGCGTCGCTCAGCGCCAGCGCGGCCCGATCATAAACCGGCGGCAGACCCCGCCCGAGCAGGATCTTGCGCTTCAGGTCCAGTTCCTGCGCGCTCTCATAGGCCGGATAGATCCGCCCCGCCGCGACTAGCGCGTCGAACCGCGCCTGATACAGCGCGAATCGCTCGGACTGGCGCACCTCGGCGTCGGGCGTCAGGCCCAGCCAGGCGAGATCGGCGCGGATACCGTCGACGAACCGCTCCTCGGACCGCTCGGCATCGGTATCGTCGATCCGCAGCACGAACCGCCCGTGCTGCCCCCGCGCGAACATCCAATTGTGCAGCCCCGCCCGGATATTGCCGACGTGGAGCATGCCGGTGGGAGAGGGGGCGAAGCGGGTGATGACGGTCATGCCCGCGCTCCTACCGCCGCGGGCGGGCGAAGCGAAGCGGTTTGCGAAAGGCGCCATCGACGATAAAGGGCGGCGTAAGGGAGCCCAGCGCATGAAACTGATCACCGGCAATTCGAACCTTCCGCTCGCGCAGGCGATCGCGAACTATCTCGAAAGCCCGTTGACCGACGCGCTGGTCCGCCGGTTCGCCGACGAGGAGATCTTCGTCGAAATCCAGGAAAACGTGCGCGGCGAGGACGTGTTCGTGCTCCAGTCGACCGGTTTCCCGGCGAACGACAATCTGATGGAGCTGCTGATCATCATCGACGCGCTGAAGCGTGCGTCGGCCAAGCGCATTACCGCGGTGATCCCTTATATGGGCTATGCGCGCCAGGACCGGAAACCGGGGCCGCGCACGCCCATCTCGGCAAAGCTCGTCGCCAATCTGGTCACCGTCGCCGGCGCCGACCGCGTGCTGTCGGTCGATCTGCACGCCGGGCAGATCCAGGGCTTCTTCGATATCCCGACCGACAATCTCTATGCCGCGCCGGTCATGAGCGCGGACATTCATGCGCGCTTCAAGGGCCGCAACCTGATGGTCGTCTCCCCGGACGTCGGCGGCGTCGTGCGCGCGCGCCAGCTCGCCAAGCGACTCGACAACGCCCCGCTCGCGATCGTCGACAAACGTCGCGAGCGTGCCGGCGAATCGGAAGTGATGAACATCATCGGCGACGTCGAGGGCCGCTTCTGCATCCTGGTCGACGACATCGTCGATTCGGCGGGCACGCTGTGCAATGCGGCGGCGGCGCTGCGGCAGGCGGGGGCGGAGGATGTCGTCGCCTATGTCACGCACGGCGTGCTGTCGGGCGGTGCGGTCGCGCGCGTCGAGGGATCGGTGCTGACCGAACTCGTCATCACCGATTCGATCGGCAATCACGAATCGATCGGCGCGACGTCGAAGATCCGCCACCTGCCGATCGCGCCGCTGCTCGGCGAGGCGATCAAGCGCATCGCCGACGAGACGAGCGTCAGTAGTCTTTTCGACTGACGGGCGCAGGCGCGGCTACGCCCGCGCCAATGCGCGAAGCGCAGCGCCCGGCACGGCCAGCGGGCGCCGCCCGGCGCGACCCGACTGACGACGGCTTTGCCGGCGTCCGGCCCGACGACCTGATCGTAACGTTATGGTCCGCCCCGAGCGTGTCGAAGCGCGCGGTCTCCCGTGTCCCTCACCAACGACGGCAAAGCCACCGTCGGACGATATCCGGCTTAAGTCGCCCCGCTGGCCAAGCCAGCAATGGCGCTATCGCACGCCAGCTCGGGCGTCGCCGCGCCTATCGCTGGCTGAGCGCGATGATATGGTCGAACACCGCCGGGTGCAGCGGCTTGGCGAAGGCGCAGCCATATTGCGTCTTGTCCCGCCACGCGACCACGGCCTCCAGACCGGCCAATCCCGGCAGCGTCAGCCACACGATCGTGCCCGGCCACAGCGCGAATCCCGTTTCGGCGCGGAACCCCATCAGCGACAGGTCGGTCACGTCGATCTCGAACCGGGTCTGTCCGCGGTCGCGCAGGTGCGCGCGCATCGTCACCGCCTTGCGCAGCGATCGGCGCGACTCGGCGCCCTCCTCCGTCCCGTTCAGGGCGATGGGCTGGTACGGCGGCGTGAAGGTCGGCTGTTCCATGGCTGTATCGTGCCATGGAAGGCGTTACTTTTCTGCCAACGGCTCCGTGTTGGCCGGCGCTCGAACCCCCTGCCGCCCGCGCCGTTTGAGCTCGGCCTTCAGATCTTCGGGCCGGGGGGCGACCAAAAAACCGAAGCTGACATTGCCCTCCCGCGTCTCGACGACATGGTGCAGCCGATGCGCCTGGACGATCCGCTTCATATAGGAGGACTTGGGCAAATAGCGCGTCGGGATCCGCTGGTGGACGATGATGTCGTGGAACCCGAAATAGATCGCGCCATAGGCCGCGATTCCCGCGCCGATCCACGCAAAGCCCGGCCACCAGCCAAGCTGTACTCCGCCCAGCAGCAGCACGAACGAGGGAACCGCGAAGATCGCGGCGTACAGGTCGTTCAGCTCCCAATTGCCTTCGCGCTTCGTGTGGTGGCTCGCATGCAGGAACCAGCCCGGCCCATGCATGATCCAGCGGTGCGCGGCATAGGCAAAGCCCTCCATGCCGATCACCGTCGCCAGAAACAGAAGGATGCCGATCGGCCAGGACATGCGTATTCCATCTAATGCGAAGCGTTTGCGATAACGATCGAGCCCCGTGCTATATCCGGGGTGGATTCGTCGCGCCGCCTGTGCAAAGGGCGGCGGCAATCTCCTCTTTATAGCATAATGCGAGGCAGGCCATGAACATCCACGAATATCAAGCCAAGGAACTGCTGGCGAAGTTCGGCGTGCCCGTCCCGGCGGGCTTTGCGGCGCTCAGCGTCGAGGAAGCCGTCGAGGCATCGAAGAAGCTCCCCGGACCGCTCTACGTCGTGAAGGCGCAGATCCACGCGGGCGGCCGCGGCAAGGGCAAGTTCAAGGAATTGGGCCCCGACGCCAAGGGCGGCGTCCGCCTCGCCAAGACCGCTGACGAAGTCCGTGCGCACGCGACCGACATGCTCGGCAACACGCTGGTGACGATCCAGACGGGCGACGCCGGCAAGCAGGTCAACCGCCTGTACATCACCGACGGCGTCGACATCGCGAAGGAATTCTACCTCGCGCTGCTCGTCAACCGCGCGACCGGCCGCGTCTCGATGGTCGCCTCGACCGAAGGCGGCATGGACATCGAAACTGTGGCGCATGATACGCCCGAGAAGATCCACTCGATCGACATCGACACCGCGACCGGCTTCATGCCGCATCACGGCCGCGCCGTCGCCGCAGCGCTCGAGCTGACCGGCGACCTCGCCAAGCAGGCCGCCAGCGTCGCGTCGAAGCTGTATGACGCGTTCCTCGGCACCGATGCCGAGCAGATCGAGATCAACCCGCTCGCTGTCACCGACGATGGCAAGCTGGTCGTGCTCGACGCCAAGGTCGGCTTCGATGGCAACGCGATGTTCCGTCACAAGGACCTGATGGAGCTGCGCGACACCACCGAAGAGGACGCGATGGAGCTGGAGGCGTCGAAGTACGACCTCGCCTACATCAAGCTCGACGGCGACATCGGCTGCATGGTCAACGGCGCCGGCCTCGCGATGGCGACGATGGACATCATCAAGCTGAACGGCATGTTCCCGGCCAACTTCCTCGACGTCGGCGGCGGCGCCAACAAGGAGAAGGTGACGGCGGCGTTCAAGATCATTCTCGCCGATCCGGCGGTGAAGGGCATCCTCGTCAACATCTTCGGCGGCATCATGAAGTGCGACATCATCGCCGAGGGCATTGTCGCCGCGGCGAAGGAAGTGAACCTGTCGGTGCCGCTGGTCGTCCGCCTGGAAGGCACGAACGTGCAGGCCGGCAAGGACATCCTGGCGAACTCGGGCCTCGCGATCGTTCCCGCGAACGACCTGGGCGATGCCGCGAAGAAGATCGTCGCCGAAGTGCAGAAGGCCGCGTGATTCGTCCGTCCTCCCTCGCATTAGCGGGGGAGGGCGACCGCCCGTGGCGGCACCACCTCCCCCTGGGGGTGAGGACTTTGCGATAGAAAATTCGTCAGGCTCGGGCATCATGTCCGAGCCTGATTCGTTTGGACGGTAGACCTGCCGTTACGGCAACCGGCGCTTTCCATACCGGACTTGCGAAAGGCACGGAAAACCGCCATCTCACCCGCCGATACGACGCCAAAAAGGTGTCGGAGGCGCAATCGGAAGGAAGCCTATGAAGGTGCTGGTGCCGGTCAAGCGCGTGCTTGACTATAACGTGAAGCCCCGCGTGAAGGCGGACGGCTCGGGTGTGGATCTTGCCAACGTCAAGATGAGCATGAACCCCTTCGACGAGATCGCGGTCGAAGAGGCGATCCGCCTGAAGGACAAGGGCGTCACCGAGATCGTCGTCGTCTCGATCGGCGAGGCGAAGGCGCAGGAAACGATCCGCACCGCGCTTGCGATGGGCGCCGACCGCGGCATCCTCGTGACCAGCGACACCAAGGTCGAGCCGCTGGGCGTCGCCAAGATCCTCGCCAAGATCGTCGAGGAAGAGCAGCCGCAGCTCGTCATCCTGGGCAAGCAGGCGATCGACGACGACAACAATCAGACGGGCCAGATGCTCGCCGGCCTGCTCGGCTGGGGCCAGGGCACGTTCGCCTCGAAGGTCGAGCTGACGACGAGCGACGTCACCGTGACGCGCGAAGTCGACGGCGGTCTGGAAACGGACAAGTTCCCGCTGCCCGCGATCGTCACCACCGACCTGCGCCTCAACGAGCCGCGCTACGCCTCGCTGCCCAACATCATGAAGGCCAAGTCCAAGCCGCTCGCGCAGAAGACCGCCGCCGATTACGGCGTCGACGTCACGCCCCGCATCACGACGCTGAAGGTCGTCGAGCCGGGCAAGCGCCAGGCCGGGATCAAGGTCGCCGATGTCGACGAACTCGTGACCAAGCTGCATGCGATGGGGATTGCCAAGTGAAGACGCTCGTATGGGTCGAGCATGATGGCTCGACGGTAAAGGATGCCACGCTGTCGGCGGTGACCGCCGCATCGAAGCTGGGCGAGGTGCATCTGCTCGTCGCCGGCCAGGGCGTCGATGGCGTCGCGCAGGCGGCGGCGAAGATCGCCGGCGTCGGCAAGGTCCACGTCGCCGACGATGCGGCCTATGCCCATGCGCTTGCCGAGAATATCGCGCCGCTGGTGGTGGAGCTGATGGGGCATCACGATGCCTTCGTCGCGCCGTCGACCACCACCGGCAAGAATGTCGCGCCGCGCGTCGCCGCGCTGCTCGACGTGATGCAGATCAGCGACATCCTGTCGGTCGAGGGCGAGGACACGTTCACCCGGCCGATCTACGCCGGCAATGCGATCGCGACGGTGCAGACGTCGGATGCCAAGAAGGTGATCACCGTCCGCGGCACCGCCTTCGAAAAGGCCGCGGCCGAGGGTGGCTCTGCCGAGATCGAAACGGTGGCCTCGGCGGGCGACACGGGCGTTTCGTCCTATATCGGGTCTGAGATCGCGCAGAACGCGCGCCCCGAACTCACCTCTGCCAAGATCATCGTGTCGGGTGGCCGCGCGCTGCAGAACGGCGAGAACTTCCATGCGCTGATCGAGCCGCTGGCCGACAAGCTGGGCGCAGGCGTCGGCGCGAGCCGCGCGGCGGTCGACGCGGGCTTTGTGCCCAACGACTATCAGGTCGGCCAGACCGGCAAGATCGTCGCTCCGGAAGTCTATATCGCGGTCGGCATCTCGGGCGCGATCCAGCATTTGGCCGGCATGAAGGACTCCAAGGTCATCGTCGCGATCAACAAGGACGAAGACGCCCCGATCTTCCAGGTCGCGGACATCGGCCTCGTCGGCGACCTCTTCAAGGTCGTGCCGGAGCTCACCGAAAAGCTGTGACCAAGAGAGGCATGCAGCGCGACTGCATGCCGGCAGGAGCCAGCACCGCGCAGGCTCCTGCCCGCAGGTCCGGCCAGCGCCGCTACAGCGGCGACTGACGACGCGGGATTTATTCCCGCGTCGTGGGCTTGGAGAGGTAGGCTGGACGAGCCTCGCCTCCGTTCCGGCATCGTCATCCCAGCGAAGGCTGGGATCTCCCGAGGATAGCGCGCGAATAGAACCGCGAAGGGCCCCAGCCTACGCTGGGGCGACGACCCGGCCTGATGCGCTATCCCTGAGGGACGGCGCGCTCGGCACTCACGGCGTCGCGCGCCCCGGATCGCCACCCCGCCCCCACACAAAGAGGCGGCCCGACACCAGCATTGTCGGACCGCCAGTCTACGCCTAGGGAGCTTACCTTGGCGTGTTCGCAAAAGAGGTAGGCGTTACAGCGCGTTGCCGGCCGCCGGGGTCGTGGTATTGTCTGCGACATTGCCGGTCAGCGCGGTATCGCCGGCGGCCGCATTACCGTCCGTTTCCAGACCCGCTGCATTGTCGAAGACGGCGCCGTCGTCGTTCAGCGTCACCGTTTCCGCGGCGGTGTTGCCCGATTCGGTCTTGGGGCCGCAGGCGGCGAGGCTCAGCGCGGCGAGGCCGAGGACGGGCAGCAGGATGGCAGTCTTCATGTCGTTCTCCCTTTAGAAACCGGATGGTGATGAAACGGGTGCGCGGCCGCCGTGCAGGGCGGCGCCGATGAGCGAAAAGAAGGCGCGGCTGGCAGGCGAATCGGCCGCGTCCCATTCGGGATGCCATTGCACGCCCAACACCTCGCCGCCGCAGGGACGCGCCGACACCGCCTCGACAAGTCCATCGTCCGCTGCGATCGCTTCGACCGACAGGCCACGGCCCAGCCGGTCGATGCCCTGCTGATGCACCGAATTGACGCGGACGCGGCGGGCGCCGGTCGCGCCGGCCAGTCGGCCATCGGGGGTGAGCTCCACGTCATGGCCGTGGTCGAACAGCGAATCGTAATCGCCCTCCCACGCGCCGCGATGGTGGCGGCCGGGATGGCTGGCCGCAGCCAGCGTGCCGCCGAACAGCACGTTGATCTCCTGCAACCCGCGGCAGATGCCGAAGACGGGCTTGCCCGCCTCGATCATCCGTCCGGCAAGCGCCAGCGCGACCTCGTCGCGGCAGTCGTCCGTCACCTGGTCGTCCGGCAGCGGCGCACCACCATAGCGGCCGGGCGCGACGTGACTGCGCGACCCAGTGAGCAGCAGTCCGTCGAGCACCGCAGAGAGCGTCTCGGTATCGGTGGTCCCCGGCATCGCGGGCACCAGCAGCACCGTCGCCTGCGCCAGCGTCGTCAGCGGGGCGATGAAGCGGCTCGCGACGACCTGTACCGGCCGCGCCGCCACCTCGTTGCAGCACAGCACCCCGATGACGGGACGCCGCGACAGGGGGCGGGCCTGCCCCATCACACCAGCGCCGCGACCAGCGTGTCGCGTAGCGCGAGGCTGGCGGAAGGGGCGAGCAACGTAGCTTCGGGCTGCACCACCACGCCGCCGGCCGGCACGTCGTCGAGCAACCAGACGTTGCCGCCGATCGTCGCGCCGTCGCCGATCGTGACGCGGCCGAGGATCGTCGCGCCGGCATAGATGACGACATCGTCGCCGACGATCGGATGCCGGGCATAGCGTTCGCGCGGGGATCGCCGCGCCGCGCCCAGCGGACTGCGGGCGCCCAGCGTCACATGCTGGTACAGGCGCACGCCGGTGCCGACGATCGCGGTTTCGCCGATGACGACGCCGGTGCCGTGGTCGATGAAGAAGCGCGCACCGATCGTCGCACCGGGATGGATGTCGATTCCGGTGCGTTCGTTGGCGAGTTCCGAGATCATGCGTGCGACGATCGGCGCGCCCAGATTGTGGAGCTGGTGCGCAATGCGGTGATGCAGGCTGGCGATCGCGCCGGGATAGCAGACGAGGATTTCGTCGGTGCTGCCCGCGGCGGGATCGCCCAGGAATGCGGCCTCGACGTCGCTGTCGATCAGCCGGCGGATGTCGCCGAGCGTGCCGGCGAACAGTCGCACGATCGTCGCGGCCTGATCCGCGGCGAAGGCGGTGCGCGCCTCCATCTGCCAATAGCCGAGCTCACGGTCTATTTCGCGTTCCAGATCGGCGAACGCGGCGGTCAGCTTGGCGGCGACGAAATGATCCTCGTCCTTCGGCGTTACGCGCTGCTGGCCCAGACGGCGGGGATAAAGCGCTTCGGCGAGCAGCGCGACGACGCGCTCGATCGCCTCGCGCGAGGGGAAGATCGCCGCGGCGCGCTGGGGCTGTTGCCGATCACGCCAGGCTGCCCGGGCACTGCGTAGCGCGCCGACCGCCTCGTCCAGCGTCGCGCCGGCGGCAGGGGATTCGGGCGGTGAGGACAGCGTCGGCATGGCAAGTCTCCCAGACCTGCGAGCATATCCCTCCATTCCGGTGGGAATAGAAAGAAAAGCTTTGCCGCTGCCAAGATGCGCCCGGTTCGGTCAGGCCGCGGGCAGTCCGGGTCCGTTCGTTTCGGGCACCGGCAACGGCGGTATCCGGGTCAGCAGTAGCGCCACCACCAATGCCAGAGCCGCCAGGATCAGGCAGAACAGCGTCACCCCCGGCCAGGCACTGCGGCTCCACGCGATGCCGCCGGCCGAGCCCAGCACGCTCGATCCAAGGTAATAGAAGAACAGGTAAAGCGCGGCGCCCTGACCGCGATTGCCCGCCGCGCGCCGCCCGACCCAGGCGCTGGCGATCGAATGCGCGCCGAAGAAGCCGATCGTCACCAGCGCGATGCCGACGACGACCAGCCACAGCGGCGTCGCCGCCGCGACGGCGATGCCCGCGATCAGCACGACGATCGGCAGCCAGAACACCCGGCGCCGCCCGACTCGGCCCGCAAAGCCGCCGAACAGCGTCGAACTCACCGATCCCAGGATATAAAGCAGGAAGACCATGCCGACCGCCGCCTGGCTGAGGCCATACGGCGGCGCGATCAGGCGGAAGCCCGCGTAATTGTAGAGTGTGACGAACAGGCCCATCAGCAGGAAGGCTTCGGCATAGAGCAGCGGCAATGCCCGGTCGCGCAGCAAGGTCGCGACGCCGGCGAGCGGGTTGCGCGCGGTGCTTGCGACGAAGCGGCGCGACGGCGGTGCCAGCCGGCGAAACGCCTCCGCCATCACCACGCCGGCGAAGCCGACGCCGCCCAGCGCCCAGCGCCAATCCGCAACGTCCGCGATCAGGCTGGCGATCAGCCGCCCACCCATGCCGCCCAGCGCGCTGCCGGCAATGTACAGCCCCATCGCCGCACCCACCGTCGCCGCATCCACCTCTTCGGCGACATAGGCCATCGCGACCGCCGGCACGCCCGCGAGCGCGAGGCCGGTGAGCAGCCTGAGCGCGAGTAGTGCGTGCCATCCCGGCGCCACCGCCGCGGCGAGCGTCAACAGCCCCGCCGAAAACATCGCCGCGATCATCAGTGGCCGCCGCCCGATCCGGTCGGACAGAATGCCCGCGAACAGGATGGCGACCGCCAGCGGTCCGGTCGCAAGCGACACGGCCAGCGACGCGCCCTCCGCACTCAGCGCATAATCGTGCGCGAACAGCGGCAGCAGCGGCTGGACGGCGTAGAGGAGCGAAAAGGTCGAAAAGCCCGCGAACAGCATTGCCAGCGTCAGCCGGCGATAGGCGGGCGTGCCCAGCGCAATGGGCGCGATCGCCGCGTCAGCGGGCGGCATGCGCTCGGCGTCCCGCGATCACCAGCACCGCCGCGCCGGCCAGTGCCGAAGCGATCGAACCGGCGAGCACGCCGATCTTCACCGCATCCATCTGCGCAGGCTCGGCAAAGGCGAGGCCACCGATGAACAGGCTCATCGTGAAGCCGATGCCTGCGAGCAGCGCCATGCCGTACAGCTGCCCCCAGCTCACCCCCGCGGGGCGACGTGCGATCCCCAGCCGGTCGGCGCCCCAGATGGCGGCAAGGATGCCGGTCTGCTTGCCCAGGAACAGGCCGAGCGCGATGCCGAGCACCAGCGGCTGGGCGAACGTCTCCAGCCCGACGCCGGTCAGCGATACGCCCGCATTGGCGAAGCCGAACAGCGGCACGATGGCAAAGGCGCTCCATGGATGCAGCGCATGCTCCAGCCGGTGGAGCGGCGACCCCGCCTCGTCACGGCGCATCGGCACCAGCATGGCGGTCGCCACGCCGGCGATCGTCGCATGCACGCCCGACTGCAGTACGAACAGCCACAGCGCGGCCCCCACCAGCAGATAAGGCCACAGCGCCATCACCTGCCGCCGGTTGAGGACGTAGAGCACCAGCAGCGCAAGCCCTGCGCCGGCCAACGCCAGAACGCGGATCGAATCGGTATAGGCGATGGCGATGATCGCCACCGCGCCCATGTCGTCAACGATGGCGACGGTGGTCAGCAGCAGCTTGAGCGACGAAGGCACGCGCGATCCGAGCAGCGCCAGCACGCCGATCGCGAAGGCGATGTCGGTCGCGGCGGGGATCGCCCAGCCAGGCTGCAATCCCGGCGCATCGCCCGCGACGAGCAGGAAGACGAGTGCCGGCACCGCCATCCCTGCGACCGCGGCGATGAACGGCAGCCGCCGCCGGTCGGCGCTGGCCAGCCGGCCGCCGACGAACTCGCGCTTGATCTCCAGCCCGACGAGCAGGAAGAACAGCGCCATCAGCCCGTCGTTGATCCACAGATGGACCGTCATCGGCCCCAAAGCGGGCGCGAGCGTCGGGCCGATCTGCGCGTGCAGCAGCGCCTCATAGCCGTGTGCGGTTGCCGGCCAGTTGGCGGCGATCATCGCCAGCGCGGCGGCGGCGATCAGCACGATCCCGCCCGCCGCCTCTCCATGCAGAAAGGCGCGCAGCGCGTGGTGGCGACGGGCGGGGACCTTGGTCATCCCGTCTGACGTAACGGCTCGCGCCCTGCTGGCAAGCCGAACCCGCCGCGCTCGATGGCGAACGAGACCGCCCAGATCGCAAAGCCGCCCAGCGCCAGGCCGGCGCCGACCAGCCCCGTCGACGTCCAGCCGAGCCCGCCCGCAATGGCCAGGCCGCCCAGCCATGGACCGATCGCATTGGCGGTGTTGAACGCCGAATGATTGAGCGCCGCGGCCAGCGCCTGCGCGTCACCCGCCACGTCCATCAGCCGCGTCTGCAGCACCGTGCCCAGCGCACCGCCCAGGCCGATCGCGAAAACGTCGGGGATCAGCGTCCACAGGCTTTCCGCACATAAGGGATAGACCGCCAGCGACGCCGCCGACCACAGCAGTAGCGCGCCCGCCGTCGGCATCAGCGCCCGGTCGGCGAAGCGCGGCACGATCAGATTGCCGATCGTCATGCCGGCGCCGAACACCGCCAGCACGATCGGCACAGTCTGCGGTGCCACGCCGGTGACGTCATGCAACGTCGCGGCGAGATAGGTGTAGACCGCGAACATGCCGCCAAAGCCGATCGCGCCGGTGCCCAGCGTCAGCCACACCTGCCGTCGTTTGAGGGCGCCCAACTCGCGCAAAGGGCTGGCGCTGCGATCGGGCTTATCGACGGGTGCCAGCAAGGCGACGAGGCTCGCGGTGGTCAGCGCGAGCAGCGCGACAAGGGCGAACACCCAGCGCCAGCTCGCCATCTGCCCCAGCCAGGTCGCGACCGGTACGCCGACGATCGTCGCGACGGTCAGGCCCAGCATGACGCGCCCCACCGCCTGCGTCCGCTGTGCGGTCGGCACCAACGACGCGGCGACGAGCGACGCGATCCCGAAATAGGCGCCATGCGGCAGGCCTGCGAGGAATCGGAACGCGAGCATCCAGCCATAGGATGGCGCGAGGGCGGACAGCGTGTTGCCGATCGCGAACAGCGCCATCAGCCCGATCAACAGGCTGCGCCGCGCCATACGCGCCGACAGCACCGCGATCGTCGGTGCGCCGACCACCACGCCCAAGGCATAGGCGCTGATGATATGCCCCACGGTGGGTGCGTCGATGCCGAGCCCGCGGGCGAGGTCCGGCTCCAGGCTCATCGCCGCAAATTCGGTCGTCCCGATCGCAAACCCGCCGACGGCGAGCGCAAGATGGACGAGGCCGGGATGCGCCTCGGCAGTCTGTCGTAACATCATGGATGCTGCCCTAACCGGCCTTGCTGCAGTGCAGCAAGATCAATGGTCAAGGGCGCGGCGTAGTTCCCCTTTAGTGTGCCAGAACGAGCGAAGATTCAGCCCATTCCTCCCTCGCGTCAGCGGTGGAGGGGGCGTTTCCGCAAACACGACCTCTGCCGCATAGCCACCTCCGCCGCCAAGCGGCGCCGAACTCAGGCCGCTTTCGCCAGCGCCTCGGCGATCAGCGTCCGGCTGTTCTCCACCCCGTACAGCGCGATGAAGCTGCCCATGCGCGGGCCCTGTTCGGACCCCAGCAGCGTCTCGTACAGCGCCTTGAACCAGTCGCGTAAGCTCTCGAAGCCGGCGGTCTTGCCGATTTCATAGACGACGTTCTGGATATCCTCCGCGCTTGCGTCGGCGGGCAGCGCGGCGAGATCGGCGTCCAGCCGGCGCAGCGCTTCCACCTCGACGCCCTCGGGCGCGCGGCG
This sequence comes from Arthrobacter sp. TPD3018, assembly GCA_003075315.1. Classification (GTDB taxonomy): domain Bacteria; phylum Pseudomonadota; class Alphaproteobacteria; order Sphingomonadales; family Sphingomonadaceae; genus Sphingomonas. The sequence continues at coordinate 178,630 of QDFQ01000001.1, forward strand.
CTTCAGCGTCGGCGCGACGAAGTCGCGCGCATAGGCCAGGGCATAGCCGATCAGCCGGTCGAGCTCGGGATCACGCTCCGGCGTCGCGTCGGGCACATAGTTGCGCAGATAGCCCCACACCTGTTCCTTGCTCGCCTCGCCCATCACGCCGACGAGGTTGAGCAGCAGGCCGAACGTCACCGGCAGCGTCGCGCTGGGCACCGTGCCGTCATGGATATGGTGGACGGGGTTGCCCAGCTTCTGGGGCAGTTCCTGCGTCGGATAATTGCCGCGGAACTGCCAGTAATCGTCGACCGCGCGCGGGATGACGCCGAAGTGCAGCGCCTTCGCCTTCTTGGGTTCGCGATAGGCGAAGAACGCCAGACTCTCCTCGGGGCCATAGGTCAGCCACTGGTCGAGGCTGAGGCCGTTGCCCTTGGACTTGGAGATCTTCTCGCCCTTTTCGTCGAGGAACATCTCGTAATTGAAGCCCTCGGGAGGGCGCCCGCCGAGCACGCGCGCAATCTTCGACGATTGCGTCACCGAATCGATCAGGTCCTTGCCCGCCATCTCGTAATCGACGCCGAGCGCCACCCAGCGCATCGCCCAGTCGACCTTCCATTGCAGCTTCGACATGCCGCCCAGCGCGGACTGGACGATCCGTTCGCCGCTCTCGTCGGTGAAGGCGATTGTGCCGGCGTCCGCGTCGACCACCTCGACCGGCACCTGCAGCACGACACCGCTCGTCGGGCTGACCGGCAGGACGGGCGAATAGGTCTCGCGCCGTTCCGCCCGCAGCGTCGGCAGCATCACGTCGAGGATGCCCTGATAGTGCCGCAGTACGCCCTTGATGGCGTCGTCGAACTTGCCGCCCTCGTAATAGTCCGTGGACGAGGCGAATTCGTAGTCGAAGCCGAACCGGTCGAGGAAGGCGCGCAGCATCGCATTGTTGTGCGCGGCGAAGCTGTCGAACTTGCCGAACGGATCGGGGATGCGCGTCAGCGGCTTGCCGAGATGCTTGCGCAGCATGTCGCCGTTGGGGACATTGTCGGGCACCTTGCGCAGGCCGTCCATGTCGTCGCTGAACGCGATCAGCCGCGTCGGCTGGTCGCTCAATGCGTGGAAGGCGTTGCGCACCATCGTCGTGCGCAGCACTTCGTTGAACGTGCCGATATGCGGCAGGCCCGATGGGCCGTAGCCGGTTTCGAACAGGATCGGTTCGCCGCCCGGCTTGCCGCCCCCTTTTCCATTGGCTGGATAGCGTTTCAGCAGCTTGCGCGCCTCTTCGAACGGCCAGGCCTTGGAGTCGAGAGCGGCGGAACGCAGATCGGTATCGGTCATGATGCGCGCCGGACTAGGGTTCCGACGCGCATCCCGCAACACCTTGGATCGCGGCGCGTCAGCGACACCGATGCTTGGCGGTGATCGTGCGATCGATCGCACGGCCGGCAAAGGCGCCGCCGACGCCGCCCGCGATCGTGCCGAGCGCGCCATGGCCGAGCAGCGAGTTGCCGACGAGCGCACCGCCGACGCCGCCCGCCACCAAGCCTGTCGTCCCGCTCGAATAGCGGCAGCCGTGCGCGTAGCGATAGCCGCGCTCATGCGCGTAGCGGTGGTGATGCCGCTTGGCCTCCGCCTTGCTGACCGGCAGCGCGACGCTGGCGGGCAGGACGAGCGCGGCGGCGGTGAGCGCGAACAGCATATGGCGCATAATATATTTCCCTTTCGTGTCGAACGATGTCTGCCGAACGAGCGATAAAGGGCGCGGTTTCATGAATGCAGGATGACGTCCGTCGCGCACGGGTTGGCGAGTTGCCATTCCGTTCCGGTGGAGTACAGCGACACCGGTGATCCCTTATCCCGCCCTCCACGCCAGCCATGGCGGCATCTGGATCGCGACCGCGGAGGGTACGCGGCCGATCGGGCGCGGCGAAGCGATCCGCATCGCGGCGGATACGCCGGTGATCCTGCTCAACGCTGCATTGGTCGCGCAGCGGCTGGGCTACCCCGAGCTGTCGGGGCTCGATCTGCTCGAACTGTTCGCCTTCCTCCACCCCGCGCGGTTCGCGGTGCCGACGCCCAAGGGCCTCGCGCGGGCGGTCGATCTGTCTCCACCGACGCGCGACGAGGACGTCGCCGCCTTCCTGCGCGAGGCTGCCGCGGCCCTGCTGGCCGTCCCGGAAGGCGACTGGCCCGAGCGTGAGGGCGCGTGGACCGCGGTGCAGTCGCTCGGCCGGCTGCGCTGGCCCTGGGCACCCGCGGTCGGCCCGCTGATCGCCAAGCCGCGTGTCAACGAACGCTGGCTGTTCGCCGCTCTGCCCGAATGGGAGGAGCACGCCCCGCGCCCCGCGCCACTGTCCGCGACCGTCCCGCCCGGCGATGCCGAGTCGCGGCTCCACGCCCTCACCGGCGCGGGCGCCGAGGAGCGCACCGGCCAGCGTGCCTTCGCCGCCGCGGCGACCGAAGCGTTCGCCCCGCGCGCGATGCGCGATGCGCCCAATATGGTCTTGGCCGAGGCGGGGACGGGGATCGGCAAGACCCTGGGCTATCTCGCCCCCGCCTCGCTCTGGGCCGAGCGCGCGGGCGGCGCGGTATGGATCAGCACCTATACCAAGGCGCTGCAACGCCAGCTCGCCAAGGAAACCGAGCGTGTCTTCCCCGACGCCACGGTGCGCCGCGAGAAGGTGGTGACGCGCAAGGGCCGCGAGAATTACCTGTGCCTGCTCAACCTGGAGGATGCGTTGCAGGGTGGCTTTGCCGGCCGCGCCGCGATCCTCGCTCATCTGGTGGCGCGCTGGGCGGCGTATAGCGCGGACGGCGACATGGTCGGCGGCGACCTGCCGGGCTGGCTGCCGACGCTGTTCCGTCGCAACGGCCCTGCTGCGCTGACCGACCGGCGCGGCGAATGCGTCTATGCCGGCTGTCCGCATTACCGGAAGTGCTTCATCGAACGCGCCGCGCGCGCCTCTGCCGACGCGGACATCGTCATCGCCAATCATGCGCTCGTCATGGTCAACGCCGCGCGCGGCCGCGAGACGACGACGCGCCCGACCCGCTACGTCTTCGACGAAGGCCATCATCTGTTCGAAGCGGCCGATTCGATGTTCGCCACCGCGCTGACCGGGCAGGAGACGATCGAACTGCGCCGCTGGATCCTCGGCCCCGAGAGCGGCGGGCGCGGCCGGCGGCGCGGGCTGCAGGCGCGTCTGTCCGATGTGGCGAGCTACGACGAACAGGGCGGCATCGCGATCCAGGATGCGGTGGAGGCGGCACGCAATCTCGCCAGCGACGGCTGGCTGGGGCGGATCGCGGAAGGCGCGCCCTTCGGCCCGATCGAGCATCTGCTCGCCGCGGTGCGCGGTCTCACTTATGCCCGTGCCGAACAGCCGGGTGACGCCGGCTACGGTCTCGAAACCGAGCTCGCCGAACCGTCTCCCGAACTAATCGAAGCGGCCGCCCCCGCTGCCGCCGCGCTCGACGCTTTGGTCCGCCCGCTGGTGACACTCGGCCGCCGGCTCGAAGCCGTGCTGGCGGAGGCGCCAGACTGGATGGACGGCCCGGCACGTGCGCGGATCGAGGGGGCGATCGCCTCGATCGGCTGGCGTGCGGAGACGGTGGCGGCGTGGCTGTCGCTGCTCGCGCGCGTCGGCGGCCCCGCCGATCCCGACCATGTCGACTGGCTCGCGGTCGATCGCGTGGAGGGGCGCGAATATGACATGGGCCTGCACCGCCACTGGCTCGACCCCACGCGTCCCTTTGCCGAGGTGGTGCTGAAGCCTGCGCATGGCGTGCTCGTCACCTCGGCGACGCTGACCGGCGGCGGCGACTGGCCCACCGCGGAGGCCCGGGTCGGCGCCCCCCACCTCGCCCGCGCACCGTCGCGGTTCGAGGCGGCGAGTCCCTTCGCCTATGAACGCCAGGCCGAGGTGTTGATCGTCACCGACGTCAAACGTGGCGACCTGCCCGCGCTTGCCAATGCCTATGCGCGGTTGATCGTCGCGGCGGGCGGCGGCACGCTGGGGCTGTTCACCGCGATCCGCCGCCTGCGCGGTGTCCACGGCCGCATCGCCGACCGGCTGGCGCGCGAGGGCCTGCCCCTCCACGCGCAACACGTCGACCCGATCGATACGGGCACTTTGGTCGACATCTTCCGCGACGATCCCGCCGCCTCGCTACTCGGCACCGATGCGTTGCGCGACGGCGTCGACGTGCCGGGATCGTCGCTGCGCCTCGTCGTGATGGAGGGCGTGCCCTGGCCCAAGCCGAGCGTGCTCCACGCCGCGCGACGGCTGGCGGGGGGCGGTTCGGCCTATGACGACCGTATCGTCCGCGCGCGCCTCGCCCAGGCGTTCGGCCGCCTCATCCGCCGCGCCGACGATTCGGGCGCGTTCGTCATGCTCTCCGCCGCAATGCCGTCGCGATTGCTCGCTGCCTTCCCGCCCGGCGTGGCAGTAAGCCGCGTGACGCTGGACGAGGCGGTGGCCCGCGTTGGCGCGCGAAGTGGCGGGCGACTTTCCTTGTCGCCCGCGATCGGGCATGAGGCGCGCATCGCGGTCGAGGACGGAGACGCCGGTTGAAGACGCTGACGCTGCTGCGCCACGCCAAGTCCGGCTGGGACGATCCCGTCGCCCGTGATTTCGACCGCCCCTTGAACGACAAGGGCCGCCGCGCCGCGCAGACGATGGGCCGGCATATGCGCGACGAGGGCCTCGTCTTCGACCATATCGTCGCCTCGCCCGCGGTCCGCGTGATGGAGACGCTCGACGCGATCGCCAGCGGCTATGGCCGCAAGCTGGAACCGGTGTGGGAACGGCGCATCTACCTCGCCTCTGCCGCGACGTTGCTCGACGTGGTGCATGAGCTGCCCGACGCGGCGGCCCGGGTCCTGATGGTCGGCCACAACCCCGGCCTTGAGGATCTGGCGATGCTGCTGGTGCCTTTGGGCGACGGCGCATTGCGCGACCGGCTCGAGGAAAAATATCCGACCGCGACGCTCGCCGAGATGGCGACCGGGGTGGGAAGCTGGCGTGAGGTTGCCGAGGGGCAGGCGCGGCTGGACCGCTACGTCCGCCCGCGCGACCTCGATCCCGCGCTCGGCCCTGACGAGCGGTGACGGACCCGAAACGGTCCTGACGGGTTCTGTCCCCGTCCCGCAGTCGGCGGGGGTGCAGACGGGGGCGATATGATCGACAGGCGACGGCTGGAATCGGGGGGACTGATCGTCTTCCTCGTGGCGGTGAGCGTGGGCTTGCTCGCGATCGTGTCGTCATTCATCGGCGCGCTGCTGTGGGCGGTGCTCGCCGCGATCCTTTTCCAGTCGCTGTTCCAATGGCTGCTCAAGCGCTGGCCGGGGCATCGCAACCGGGCGGCGGCGGCGACCTTGCTCATCATCTTCGTCGCGGTGATCATCCCGACGCTGGCGATCGGCGGCATGGTGATCGACCAGACCGCCGGCGTCTATGCCAAGGTACAGAGCGGCCAGATCGATTTCGCCAGCTACTTCAAGCAGGTGCATGACGGCCTGCCGCAATGGGTGCAGCGCCCGCTCGATCGCTCGGGTCTCGGCAGCTTCGACAATGCGCAGGCCCGTATCGTCGAGGCGGTGCGCTCCAGCTTCCGCGGCATCGCATCGCAGGCGCTGTCGATCGGCCGCAACACGGCGGCGTTCCTGCTCGCCTTTGGCGTCGGCCTCTACGTCACCTATTTCCTGCTGCGCGACGGCGACCGGCTCGCCCCCAAAATCCGGGACGCGCTGCCGCTGGAGCGTGCCGTGGCGGACCGGCTGCTCGGTCGTTTCGTCGCGGTGGTGCGCGCGACGATCAAGGGCTCGGTGCTCGTCGCGCTCGCGCAGGGCGCGCTGGGCGCGATCACCTTCTGGATCGTCGGTCTGCCAGCGGCGCTGCTGTGGGGCCTACTGATGGCCCTGGTCGCGCTGCTGCCCGCGGTGGGGCCGGCCCTCGTCTGGGGACCGGTCGCGATCTATCTGCTGGCGACGGGTGCGATTTGGCAGGCCGTGGTCGTGATCGTCTCGGGCGTCGCGGTGATCGGTCTGGCCGACAACATTCTGCGCCCAATCCTGGTCGGCCGCGACACGGGCATTCCCGACTGGCTGGTGCTGGTGACGACGCTGGGCGGTATCGAGGTGGCGGGGCTCAGCGGTATCGTCGTCGGCCCGCTGGTTGCCGCGCTGTTCCTCACCGGCTGGCAAATCCTGACCGACGAGCGTGAGGGTCGGCGGGTGACGGCCAGCGCCGACGCCGCGGATGCACCGCGGGACGATTGAGGCCGCAAGCCGACGTCATCCCCAAGCCGACGTCATCCCAGCGAAGGCTGGGATCTTGCGGTAACAGCACGCCGCGCCAACCGCGCAAGGCCCCAGCCGAGGGTAGGCGCCGGCGCGGCGGTCACCAGCCAGCCGAAACCAGCCCGTTCAGCACGGATAAGTCTTCGCCAGCACCCGCGCATAGCCGTCCTTCAGCGGCAGCTTCTTTTCCGCCGGCGACAGCGCATCCAGTCCGCCCAGCATCTGGAGGATGCCGATCGATTGGCCATCGGGAATGCAGGCGATCGGCGGCTTGCCCGCGGCGACCCGCGCGGCCCCCTCCGCACGCAGCTGGCGCGTTGCGGCATCGGCTTCCGCCTTGAGCACTGGATAATCTGGGTTGGTCAACGCGGTGAACGGGTTCGCGCGCAGCGGCGCGGCCTTGGCCAGGAAGGTGCCGACGCTCATCGCGGCAGCGGCAGGCGTGGCGAGGCCCAGCGAAACGGCAAGGGCGATCAAAGGCTTATACGACAACGGCGGCACTCCGGATGGGAATGCCGCCGCATAATCGGATCAAACTGACGGCGGCCTGAACCGCCCCCCGTCTCTGTCGTTCGGATCAGGCGCCCAGCGGTGCCGGATTGCCGAACGGCCCGCCCGGACGGCGCGTCTTCGGGATCGAGGTGCCGGCGCGCGGCACGCTCGCCTTCGGCCCCGACGGATCGCTGCGGCCGATTTCTTCACCGGCGATCAGCTTCTTGATCTCGTCGCCCGACAACGTCTCGTACTCGAGCAGCGCACCGGCCAACAGGTGCAGCTGGTCGACATGGTCGGTCAGCAACTGCTTGGCACGGGTCAGGCCGCCTTCGACGATGCTCTTGATCTCGTCGTCGATCAGCTGCGCGGTCGCATTGGACATGCGAACCGGCTGGCTCGACGAATAGCCGAGGAAGCTTTCGCCTTCGGGCTGGGCATATTCGACCGGGCCGACCTTGTCCGACATGCCCCATTTGGTGACCATGTCGCGGGCAAGGCCGGTGGCGTACTGGATGTCGCCGCTCGCGCCGCTCGACACTTTGTCATAGCCGAAGATGATCTCTTCGGCGACGCGCCCACCCATCGCCACCGCCAGGTTCGCGTACATCTTGTCACGATGATAGCTGTAGCTGTCGCGCTCCGGCAGGCGCATCACCATGCCCAGCGCGCGACCGCGCGGGATGATCGTCGCCTTGTGGATCGGGTCGGACGCCTGCTCATGGATCGATACGATCGCGTGGCCTGCCTCGTGATAGGCGGTCATCCGCTTTTCGTCCTCGGTCATGACCATCGACCGCCGCTCGGCGCCCATCATCACCTTGTCCTTGGCCTCTTCGAACTCGGCCATCGCAACCAGGCGCTTGCCCTTGCGCGCGCCCATCAGCGCGGCTTCGTTGACGAGGTTGGCGAGGTCGGCGCCCGAGAAGCCCGGCGTACCGCGCGCGATCGTGCGCGCATCGACGTCGGGCGCCAGCGGCACCTTCTTCATATGGACTTCGAGGATCTTCACGCGACCCTCGATATCCGGCCGCGGCACGACGACCTGGCGGTCGAAGCGGCCCGGACGCAGCAGCGCGGGGTCGAGCACGTCGGGGCGGTTGGTCGCCGCGACGATGATGATGCCCTCGTTCGCCTCAAACCCGTCCATCTCGACGAGCAGCTGGTTGAGCGTCTGTTCGCGCTCGTCGTTGCCGTTGCCCAGGCCCGCGCCGCGATGGCGGCCGACCGCGTCGATCTCGTCGATGAAGACGATGCACGGCGCGCTCTTCTTGGCCTGCTCGAACATGTCGCGGACGCGGCTCGCGCCGACGCCGACGAACATCTCGACGAAGTCCGAACCGGAAATTGTGAAGAACGGCACCCCCGCCTCACCCGCGATCGCGCGGGCGAGCAAGGTCTTGCCGGTACCGGGCGAACCAACCAGCAGCGCGCCCTTGGGGATCTTGCCGCCCAATCGCGCGAACTTCGACGGGTCCTTCAGGAAGTCGACGATCTCGGTCAGCTCGGCGCGCGCTTCGTCGATGCCCGCGACATCGTCGAACGTGACCTTGCCTTCCTTCTGCGTCAGCATGCGGGCACGGCTCTTGCCGAAGCCCATCGCGCCGCCGCCGGTATTCTTCTGCATCTGCTTGATGACGAAGAAGGCGATGCCCAGAAACAGCAGGAACGGCAGCGACTGATACAGCAGCACCATCCACACCGATGTGCCCTCATCGGGCTTGGCGGAGATCGTTACGTTCTTCTGGCGCAGATGCGGCACCAGCGTCGGATCGCTGATCGGATAGGTGCGAAACTTCTCGCCGCTCGTATAGGTGCCGGTGATCATGTCGCGGCTGATCGCCACGTCCTTCACCGTACCTTCGTCGATCTGATCGAGGAATTTCGAATAGGCGATGGTGTTGCTGTTCGCGGCGCTGGTGCGGCCATCGAACATCGTCACGAACAGACCGAGCGCCAGCAGGATGCCGACCCAGATCAGCAGGCTCTTCATCCAGGGGCTGCCACCGCCGTTGCCGCCATCATTCCCGCCGTCGCCGCGCGGCTGCTTGTCGTTGTCGTTCATGGGGTGCCTTTCACCGCACAAGATAGGCGCATGGAGGTTAATGGCAATGGAACACCCCGGCGGAATTGCGCCGATCAGCCGGCCGGCGACGACGAACGCCGCGGCGGGGCGGGGCGGAAACGCCATTCGGGCCCGTGCGGGCTGGCGATGACCCCCGCCTGCGTCGCGCGTCGCCCGGACATGAGTGCATCGAGCAACGCCTCGATATTCGCCGATTCGCTCCATTGCGTGGTCGCGACGGCATGGGTCGCGATCACCTCTCCGATCGCGCGGCGGGCCAGCCGACGCAGCACCTCGCGGGGCAGATCGGCGGCGTCGAGCCGGATACTCGCATCGAGGATGCGCACGCGCGTGCCCCACAGCCAGTCGACGATCGCGCGCAGATCGCCGTCTGCCTCCGCCAGCGCGGTCGCCGATCGGGCGAGCTGGGGCGGGCCGAGCCACTCATTGCCCTCGATCAGGCGGCGAAAGCGCGTGCGATCATGCGCCGGATCGTGGTTGCTGGGATCGTCGACGAACGGCACGTCGGCACGCCGGACGATCGCACGCAGCTCGGCGCGGCGCCATTCGAGCAGCGGTCGCACGATCGTGATCCCGTCCACGGCCGCCCGCGCACGCACGCCGGCCAGCCCCGCGATGCCCGATCCGCGCGCGGCACGCATCAGGAAGGTTTCGGCCTGATCGTCGACGTGATGCGCCGTCGCGATCGCATCGACGCCCAGCGCGCGCGCGTGATCGGTCAGCAGCGCATAGCGCGCGCGCCGTGCCGCCGCCTGGAGGCTCGCACCGCTGATCGGTTCGGCGGGCGTCAGTATCGTATGGGGCACGCCGATCGCGCGGCAGTGATCGGCGATCATCGCCGCCTCCGCCGCCGCCTCCGTGCGCAAGCGATGGTCGACGGTCGCGACATGCATCCCCTCGACCCCGCCGGCCCGCGCCAGCGTCAGCATCGCCATGCTGTCCGGCCCGCCCGAGACGGCCAGCAGGATACCGCCGCGCGGGGTGTGTCCCAGCGCGCGGATTAGGTCGTCCCGAAACCGCTGGCCCTCCGGCCCTGCGGGATCACTGGCATTTGGCGGCGGTGCGGCCCTTTTCGACATTCGCCTTCATCTGGCTGGAGATCTTGCTGCCGTACACGTCGGTCAGCTCGCCATATACCTTGCACGCATCGGCCGGCTTGTTGAGCTTCATCAGCGCCTGCGCGAGATAATACAGGCTTTCCGGCGCGCGTTCGCCGTCCGGCATCTTCTTGTAATTGTCGTAGAACGCCATGGAAGCAAGGCTGGGCTTGCCCTCGTCCAGATAGGATCGGCCGAGCAGGTTCTGCGCATAGCTGGCGCGGCGGTGCTTGGGATAGGTGGCGACCACCTTCTTCAGCTGCGCCTCGGCCTGCGGATATTGCTTCGCTGCCCACAGGCGATAGCCGTAGAGATAGTCATCCTCGGGCGCGTCGCCGGTCGAGGGCTTTTCCACCTTCGCCACGGTGGCGGAGGGGGCGGTATCGCCCGCGGCGGCGACCGCGGTGGAGGTCGGCGTCTTCGCCGGCGTACGACCGGGCTTGGCCGGCGTATCGCTCGCCGCCGTGTCACCGATCAGCGGCGCCGAGGCGGGGGTTTCGGCCAGCGCCGGCGTGCTCGCCATCGCCTTCAGCTTGGCATCGGTGCTGCGCTTGTACGCATCGAAGGCGTCCTGGAGCTGGCGGACCTTATAGCCGTTCTGCTCGATCTGGTCGGTCATCGACGCCATCTGGCTTTCGAGCGCGGTCACCCGGCTGGTCAGGTCGGCGACGGCGCTGGTCGCGGGCACGCCACCGATCTGCTGTGGCGTGTCGGGACGCGTGATCTCCGGCTGGAGATACTGGCCGGCACCGCCCGGGAAGACCTTGCGCTGGACGGCGCGCATTTCGCTTTCCAGCTTGCCGACGCGGCCTTCGACGTTGCTTTGTGCCGATGCGGCGACCGGCGTCAGGATGGTGGCGGCAGCGAGCGCCCAGATGATCGTACGCATGGATGTGGCGCCCCCCGGCGCAGCCTTGGTTAACACGAAACGAGTCATAGCTGCATTGCCATGCCTGTCGCCAGCCTTAAGGCGCGGAAGAATTACCCGTCGTTGCCGGCGGTGGCGTCGGCGCCGTCTCGGCGGACTGCAGGTTCGCCCGCTGCGTCTCGCTGGTCGCGGGACGATCGGCGCGACGCTCGCTGCGCCGGGTGGAGCGCTCCTCGCTCGCGCGCGTCGCGCTCGTCGCGGTGGCACTCGGCGTCGCGGTCGGCGCCGGGGCGCCGGACAGGCGGGCGGCGATCGCCGCGCCGCTGACACGAACGTCCTTGATCGCGCGCGATCCGTCGCCCAGCGGCGGGATGGCGGTGCCGTTCAGCGTCACGTCCAGCTTGTCGGGTCGGCCGACGTTGATCTTGGGATCGTTGGCGGTCGCCGGCACCGCAAAGGTTTCGCCCGGCTTCATCGTGCCGAGGTACAGCGTCTTGTTGTCGGCGTCATAGACGCGCAACCACACCTCGTCCTTCGCGGTCAGCACCACCTGCCCACCCGTTGGCACGGCCGGTGTCGCGGCGGCGGTCGGCCGGGGCGTTACCGCCTGCGCGACCACGGCATCCTGCGCGGCGGGCGGCGTGGTGCCGTGCTGCTGGAACAGGTTGGTGCCATACCACAGGCCGACCAGGATCAGGACGGCGAGCGCGATGCCGACGCCCAGCACGGCGACGCCGCGCGACGGCACGCGCGCCGGATCGGCGGTTTCATAGGGCACATATTCGGGCTGGCGCGGCCCCATCCGGTCGAGCTCGCGGCGCAGGTCGGCGGCAAGGTCCACCTCGTCCATACCCACCGCGCGGGCATAGGCCTTGGCGAAGCCCATCGCATAGGTGGGCGAGGGCAGGGCGCCATAATCGCCCGCCTCCAGCGCCTCCAGATGACGCTGCGGCACGCGGGTGCGTGCGGCGATCTCCGCCAGGCTCAGGCCCCGGCTGTCCCGCGCGGCACGCAACCGATCGCCCGGCTGGGCCGGTTCGACGGGGGTGGGGGCAGGCTGGCCGGATTCGACCTCGTCCATTCGTATCTCCGGGGGAGGGGCGTTTGCGGATCGCTGACGGGCGGGACATTCCCCGATGGACTGCTGCAAGTCAACGCGCCCGAAACCCTATTCGGCGAGGTTTCAGGCCATGTCGACGCCTTGCGAGGCCGCCCAATCACTTAGCGCGGCGCGCATGTCACGCGGCGGCCGGGCGATCAGCTCGGTCACGAACGTGCGGACCGCGTCATAGTCCAGGCTGCGCACCATCGCCTTGATCGGGCCGATCGCGGCGGGGGTGATCGACAGGCGATTGATGCCCAGGCCGATCAGCGCCATCGCCTCCACCGGCCGCCCGCCCATCTCGCCGCACACGCCCAGGTCGACGCCCGCCTCGCGGCACGGTCCGACGACCCGCGACAGGAAGCGCAGGATCGACGGGCTCAGCCAGTCGTAGCGTTCGGCTAGCCGCGGGTTGGCGCGATCGGCGGCGAACAGGAATTGCGTCAGGTCGTTGGTGCCGACCGACAGGAAGTCGAGATCGGGCAGCAGCAGGTCGAGCTGCTCGGCAAGCGCAGGCACTTCCAGCATCGCGCCATAGCGGATGCCCGTCGGCAGCCGCCGGCCGCGCGCACCCAGCCATTGGCGCTGCGCCTCGAACAGCGCCTTGGCCTCGGCGAACTCCCAGGCCTCGCTGACCATCGGGAACATGACGTTGAGCGTGCGGCCCGACGCCGCCTCGATCAGCGCGCGCGCCTGCACCTTCATCAGGCCGTCGCGATCGAGCGCAAGACGCAGGGCGCGCCAGCCCATCGCCGGGTTTTCCTCGTCGGCATCGGCCTTGTTGAGATAGGGCAGCGCCTTGTCGCCACCGATATCGACGGTGCGGAAGATTACCGGGCGATCCCCGGCGGCGTCCATCACCTCTTTGTACAGGCGCTGCTGGCGTTCGCGCTGGGGCAGCGTCGCGGACACGAGGAACTGGAATTCGGTACGGAACAGGCCGATGCCGTCCGCCCCCGTCGTGTCGAGCGCTGCGACATCGTCGCGCAGGCCGGCATTGACCATCAGCGTGATGCGATGCCCGTCCTTCGTCACCGGCGGCACGTCGCGCAGTGCGGCAAAGGCGGCCTTGCGCTTCTGGCGCAGCGCCAGCTTCGCCTCGAACGCCTCTTCCATCCCGCCCGAGGGTCGGACGAACACGTTGCCCGCCACCGAATCGAGCAGCAACAGGTCGCCCTCGGCGATCTGGCGGCGCACGTCGCGCACCCGGCCCAGTACCGGCACGCCCATCGCCCGCGCGACGATCGTGACGTGCGCGGTCAGCGACCCTTCCTCCAGCACCACGCCCTTCAATCGGCGCTTGTCATATTCCAGCAGCTCGGCCGGCCCCAGGTTGCGCGCGATCAGGATCGTATCCTGCCGCAGCCCCAGCTGCGCGGCGGTGCCCATCTGGCCCGACACGATGCGCAGCAGCCGGTTCGACAGGTCCTCCAGGTCGTGCATGCGATCGGCGAGCAGCGGATCGTCGATCTGGCGCATGCGTTGACGCGTACGCTGCTGCACGCGCTCGATCGCGGCCTCTGCGGTCAGGCCGCTGTCGATCGCTTCGTTGATCCGCCGCGCCCAGCCTTCGTCATAGGCGAACATCTTATAGGTCTGCAGGACCTCTTCATGCTCGCCGCCGACGCCGAATTCCGCCTCGCGCGTCATCCGGTCGATCTGTTCGCGCATCTTGTCGAACGCGGCATAGACGCGGTGGCGCTCGGCGTCGGTGTCTTCGGCAACGGTATGCTCGACGACGATGCGCGGCTGGTGGAAGACGGCATAGCCCGACCCCATGCCCTCGACCAGTTTCTGCCCCGGCAGGCGGATCGCCGCAGTCGACTTCTCGCGCCCGCTCGCGCCCGCCGCCGTATCGATCAGCCCGGCATTGGCGATCAGCTCGGACAGCACCATCGCGACCGTCTGCAACGCCTCGATCTCGACGTCCTGATATTTGCGTTGCTCGCTGTGCTGCACCGCGAGCACGCCCACCGCGCGCTCGCGCCGGATGATCGGCACGCCGGCGAAGCTGTGATAGCGTTCCTCGCCCGTCTCGGGCTTGTAGGCGAAGTCGGGGTGGCTCGCGGCCTCGTCGAGGTTGAGCACCTCGACATCGTCGGCGATCGTGCCGACCAGTCCCTCGCCCAGCGCCAGCTTGGTGACGTGCACCGCCGCCTGATCGAGCCCGCGGGTCGCGAACAGTTCCAGCACGCCTTCGCGCAACAGATAGATCGAACAGACCTCGCTATCCATCGCCTCGGCGATGATGCCGACGACGGCGTTCAGCTTCGCCTGCGCCGGATTGCGCCCGGCCATGACGTCGTGAAGGCGGGTGAGGATTTCGCGGGCGGAGGCGACGGCCGAGCTGGGCATGACGCTAGGGCTAACAGATGCCGCGGGCGGGTGCCACGCAACATTGTGTTTGCGCCGGCATCAAAGTCTCCTCCGCCAGTGGCAGGGCTAGGGTCCGATCTGTCGTCGCGAAACCCGCCGTCATCCCAGCGCAGGCTGGGATCTCCCCGTTATAGCGCGCGTCAGGAACCGCCAGAGACCCCAGCCTGCGCTGGGGTGACGGTCGCAGCGATGCTGATCACCCGCTACGGCGCATCGAACAACCCGTCCTGACTACCCACCGGTGGGTTCAGCCCCAGATGCTTCCACCCGCCCGCGTTCAGCACGCGCCCGCGTGCGGTGCGGGCGACGAGGCCGAGCTGGATCAGATACGGCTCGATCACCTCCTCGATCGTGTCGCGCGGTTCGCTGAGACCCGCGGCCAGCGTCTCCACGCCCACCGGCCCGCCACGATAGATGTCGGCGATCATGTGGAGGTAGCGCCGGTCCATCGCGTCGAGGCCGAGCGCATCCACCTCCAGCCGGTTGAGCGCGCGATCGGCGGCCATCCGATCGACCGTCGGCGTGCCGGCGACATTGGCGAAATCGCGCACCCGGCGTAGTAGCCGCCCGGCGATCCGCGGCGTCCCGCGCGCGCGCCGGGCGATTTCGGCGGCGCCATCGGGCGCGATCGCCAGATCGAGCAGCCCGGCGGCGCGGGTCACCACGCGGGTCAGCTCTTCCACCGTATAGAATTGCAGGCGGACCGGAATGCCGAAGCGGTCGCGCAGCGGCGTCGTCAGCAGCCCCTGCCGCGTCGTCGCGCCGACGAGCGTGAAGCGCGGCAGGTCAATCCGGACCGAGCGCGCCGACGGCCCCTCACCGATCATCAGATCGAGCGCGCGGTCCTCCATCGCGGGGTACAACACCTCCTCGACCGCGGGCTGCAGGCGGTGGATCTCGTCGATGAACAGCACGTCGCCATCCTCGAGATTGGTGAGAAGCGCGGCAAGGTCGCCCGACTTGGCGATCACCGGGCCGCTGGTCGCGCGGAAGCCCACGCCCATCTCGCGCGCGATGATCTGCGCCAGCGTCGTCTTGCCGAGGCCCGGTGGCCCGAAGAACAGCACATGGTCCAGCGCATCGCCGCGCCCCCGCGCCGCCTCGATAAACACGCGCAAATTCTCGCGCGCCGCCTGCTGCCCGACGAAATCGTCGAGGCTCTTGGGGCGCAGCGCAGCATCCACGTCTTCCGGACGGCGGCTGGCGGTGAGGAGGCGGTCGCTATCGGTCAATGCTTATCTCGCAGCGCACGGCGAACGTCGCGGGCCTGATGGATGATGCGGTCGATGACGACATCGTCGCCGATTACGCGATAAAGGATGCGATGGGGGCGATAGGACAGGCTGCGGACGTTCCCCGGCTCGAACTCCGGACGCGGCGTTCCGGCGCGAGGGCTGCCTGACAGCACCCGAAACAGACGTTCGAAGCCGTCCATATACGATGACGAAGCGGCGATACCATAATCGCGGATACCGTTCGCTCTAATTTGCCGGAGGTCTTGTACCGCAGCCCTGCTGATACGCAGCTTACCCATGCGGGTCGGTGATCTCCGCGATGATCTCGCGAAGCACATCCTGCGGCTCGCGGTCGATGATGCCCGATGCGATCCCCTCATCGATCAGGGCCTGCACGCGCTGTACGTCAGCCACGTAGGCATCCTGATCCCGCTCGATCAAATCACGCACAAAGGCAGCCTGGTTCGCAAAGCCTTCAGCCGATACGCGGCCATCGACATATCGCTCGAGATCAGCCGGCAGAGAGACGTGGAGCTGTGCCATGTTCCCGATATAGTCCCATTCGCCGGGACCGTCCAGCAAGGGTTACTTCGCCGCCTTGCGCAGCGCCAGCCGCACCAACGCGTCGAGCGTCGCGCCCGGTCCCAGATCCTCCTCCGCCGCACCGACCGCGTTCGCGGCCTCGGCGGGGCGGAAGCCCAGGTTGAGCAGCGCCGACACCGCATCCGCGCTGGCGCCGACCGGCACCACCTGCGCCGCGGCGGCGGGGCCCAAAGCCACCGTTCCCACCTTGTCCTTCAGCTCGCGCACGATTCGTTCGGCAAGCTTCGGGCCGACGCCG
Source organism: Arthrobacter sp. TPD3018 (assembly GCA_003075315.1). Taxonomy (GTDB): domain Bacteria; phylum Pseudomonadota; class Alphaproteobacteria; order Sphingomonadales; family Sphingomonadaceae; genus Sphingomonas. Next base: position 195,010 of record QDFQ01000001.1, read on the forward strand.
TTCGCGCGTGCGACCATCGCCTTGTCCTGCGCCGACACCGCACGCGCGATCTCCTGCGTATCCAGCGCCGACAGGATGGCGAGCGCCACGCGCGCGCCCACCCCCTGCACGCCGGTGAGCAGGCGGAACCAGTCGCGCTCTTCGGCCCGTGCGAAGCCGACCAAGCGGATCGAATCCTCGGCGACCAGCATCTCGGTGTGCAGCATCGCGGCCTCGCCGACCGGGCCGATCGCCGCGAGCGTGCGCGCCGAGGCGCCGACGAGATAGCCGACGCCGCCGACGTCGATCACGGCATGATCGATGCCCGTCGAATCAAGCCGGCCCTTCAGATGCGCTATCATGCGGTTACCTTAGCGCGGCGCGCCATACTCTGGGCAGAGGCAAGATGATGCGCATGCGTAATCGCCACCGCCAGTGCGTCGGCGGCGTCGGGTCCGGCAAGCTTCGCGCCCGGCAGCAGCACCGCCATCATCGCCTGGATCTGCCGCTTTTCCGCGCCGCCCGTACCGACCACCGCCTTCTTGACGGTCGAGGGGTGATATTCGCCGATATGCAGCCCCGCGCCTGCCGCGGCGAGCAGCACGACGCCGCGCGCCTGCCCCAGCTTCAGCGTCGACTGCGCATTGGTGTTGCCCAGCACTTCCTCCACCGCCGCGCCGTCGGGCCGCTCGGCAAGGATCACATCGACCAGCGCCGCATGCAGGTTCGACAGCCGGCGTGGCAAGGGCATCGACGGATCGGTCTTGATCTGACCGTTGGCGATATGCCGCAGTCGGTTGCCATCGGCATGGATGACGCCCCAGCCGGTCGTGCCGAGTCCGGGATCGAGGCCGAGGATGATCACAACACTTCCTCCCTCGCGCAGCGGGGGAGGGGGACCATGCGTAGCATGGTGGAGGGGGCGGCGGCGCAGCCGCCGTTCCACGGCGGCCCCCCTCCACCACTCGCCTCCGGCGAGCGGTCCCCCTCCCCCGCTAAAGCGAGGGAGGACCGGATCATTAGCCCAGCTTCTCCATCACCTCGTCGGACACTTCGTAATTGCCCCACACGGTCTGCACGTCGTCGTCGTCGTCGAGCGCATCGATCAGCTTGAACAGCGTCGCGGCGTCGGCTTCGGTCACGGCGACCATCGTCTGCGGGCGCCAGGCGAGCTTCGCGCCTTCCGCTTCGCCGAGCACCGGCTCCAGCGCCTTGGCGACCTCGTGCAGATCGGCCTGTGCGGTCCAGATTTCGTGGCCTTCTTCGGTCGAGGTCACGTCCTCGGCGCCCGCTTCCAGCGCTGCTTCGAACACCTTTTCGGCGTCACCCGCGGATGCGGGATAGTTGATCAGGCCGACGCGATCGAACGCATGGCTCACCGAACCGCTCGCGCCCAGGTTGCCGCCGTTCTTCGATACCGCGGTGCGCACATTGGTCGCGGTGCGGTTGCGGTTGTCGCTCAGCGCCTCGATGATCAGGCTGACGCCGCCGGGGCCAAAGCCCTCGTAGCGGATTTCCTCGTAATTCTCGGTATCGCCCTTCGACGCCTTGTCGATCGCGCGCTGGATGTTGTCCTTGGGCATCGACTGCGCCTTGGCGGCGTTCACCGCGGCGCGCAGGCGCGGATTCATGTCGGGGTCGGGCAGACCCATCTTCGCCGCCACGGTGATTTCGCGGCTGAGCTTGGAAAACATGCCCGAGCGCTTCTTATCCTGCGCGCCCTTGCGGTGCATGATGTTCTTGAACTTGGAATGGCCTGCCATGGATGCCTCTAGCGGATAATCCCGTGCCCTTACGCCGCGGACGCCGCATTCGCCAGCCTGTCGATCTTTTCCTCCAATGCCGTCAGGCGATCGAGGATCACGCCGTCCAGCTTTTCGTGCAGGCGCAGGATGTCGAGCTCGGCACGCAAATTGGTCTCATAGTCCAGGCTGGCGGCCAGCCGGTCCTTCGCCGCCTGGCGGTTCTGGCTCATCATGATGACCGGTGCCTGGATCGCGGCGAGCGTCGAGAGCATCAGGTTGAGGAAGATATAGGGGTAGGGGTCGAACGCCGCACCGAAATGCGCGAGCACGTCCGAATTGAGCAGCATCCAGCCGAGCAGCACGACGGTGAAGCTGATGATGAAGCCCCAGGACCCGCCGATCGCCGCGACCTTGTCGGCCAGCCGGTCGCCGACGCTGGCGCGGGCATCGGCCTCGTCGGCGGCGTCGCGGCTGACCAGAGTGCCGCTTTCGATACTGTCGAGAACGCGCCGTTCCTCGGCATCGAGCGCGTGTGCCGGCTTGCGCAGCAGCCGCAGGGCGAGGTCGGCAAACGGGATCTGGGCCATGATGGGCGTCCTCGCGCAGGGATAGCGGAATCGGATCGGCCCGTACTGGCCCGGTCGCCATGGGGCAACCGGGCGCAAACCGCTTGCCCGATGCCCCCTGGATCGGCCAAACGGCAGCCACAATGACCGTCAGCGTAGACATGGGAGCCGACGAGCGCGGCGCGCCCGTGACCATGGACCTCGAAGAACTCCTCGCCACCCGATTGCTCGTCCAGGGCAATTCCGGGTCGGGCAAGTCGCATCTGCTGCGCCGCCTGCTCGAAGGATCGGCGGGGCAGGTCCAGCAGGTGGTGATCGACCCGGAGGGCGATTTCGTCACGCTCGCTGGCCCCTACGGCCATGTCGTGATCGAGGCGGCGGATTATTCGGTGCCGGAGATCGCACGCATCGCCACCCGCTTGCGCGAACACCGCGCCAGCGTCGTGCTGAGCCTGGAAGGCCTCGAGGCGGAAGGGCAGATGCGCTGCGCCGCCGCCTTCCTGTCGGCGCTGTTCGATGCCCCGCGCGAACATTGGTATCCGGCGCTGGTCGTCGTCGACGAGGCGCAATTGTTCGCGCCGACCACGGGCGGTGAGGTCGCCGAAGAGGTGCGCCGCGCGTCGCTGTCGGCGATGACCAACCTGATGTGCCGCGGCCGCAAGCGCGGCCTTGCCGGCGTGATCGCGACGCAGCGCCTCGCCAAGCTCGCCAAGAACGTCGCCGCCGAAGCGTCCAACTTCCTGATGGGCCGCACGTTCCTAGATATCGACATGGCGCGCGCCGCCGATCTGCTCGGCATGGAGCGGCGGCAGGCGGACGGCATCCGCGACCTCGCGCGCGGCACCTTCCTGGCGCTGGGCCCCGCCGTCTCGCGCCGGCCGATCACGGTGAAGATCGGCGCGGTCGCCACCTCCGCGCGCAGCGGCAGCCCGAAGCTGACGCCGCTACCCAGCGCGCCGGTCGAGAACCTGCAGGAATTGATCTTCGCGCCCCCGCCCGAAGAGGCGCCGCAGCTGCCGATGAGCTTCGATCCGCGCCCGCGTCGCGTGCCCACCGACGAACTGCTCGACACGATCGAGCGCCCCGCCGCCCCCGCGACTCTCGCGCCGCTGCCGGACAAGTCGGACGTCGAGGTCGAGGCGATCTATGCCAGCGTCCTCGAAGCGATCGTCGCCGATCGCGATTCGGCGCTGCGCCCACCCTCGGTGCTGTTCCAGGATTTCCAGGTCCGCTGCCGCATGGCCGGCCTCGCCAGGCCGCCGCTCGACCTGCCCGGCTTCACCCGGCGATTGTCCGCGGCGCGCGCCGGCATCTTCGACGTCACCGATCCCGACTGGGCAGAGGCGATGGAGCTGGCCAACACCTTGCCCGACGACATGATCGGCGCTTTCCTGCTGATCGCCCGTGCCGCACGCGAAGGCCAGCCGTGTCCCTCCGACGTCGCGCTCGCCGAAACCTATGGCACCAGCTCGCTGGGCCGGGTGCGCCGCCTGATCGGCTATATCGAGAGCCGTGAGCTGATCGTCGCGCGCGTCGACCTGTCCGGCAAGCGCTCGATCACCATCCCGCGCCTGGGTTGGACGACCGCGGCGAGCGAGGCGGCCTAGGCGCCGCTATTTCGCCGGCGGGATCGGCGTGTACTGCGCCGATACGAGCTTCCATCCGTTCGGCGCACGCATCGCGACATAGCGGACGCGAATCGAACGGGTGACCGTCGTGCCGTCGGGACGCGTCATGGTGATCGTCCGCCGTTCGGTCTCGATGCCCGTCGCGCCGCGTACAAGGATCTGCCGTTCGCTGCCCTGCATCGGCGGCGCCGGTCGGCGATCCTCGGGCCGGTAGAAGCCGAGCACCTTCGCCCGATCGTCGACGTCGCCGACCGGGGAAATCTCCTGATACTCGGGAGCGAGCGTATCGGCGAGCGCCGCTGCGTCGAAGTTCGTGCGGGCGGTGTTGAAGCGTTCCACCAGCCGTTCGATCGCTGCCGCATCGGGGGAAGGGGCCGCGGGCGTCGCCGCTGCCAGCATCGCCATTGCCCATCCGATCGCCATATGCCCCGCCCTTCGCCCGTGTGATGTATATGGCTAATACGGTGCGGCGGCGTGGGTCAAGCGGGGCGTCAGAACAGCAGCGTCGCTAGGCCGATCGCAAGGCCCGCATGGACCATCGCGATCAGGTCGAGCTGCGTTGCGAACGGCTGCTTGCGCGTCTTGTGGCGGAACCGCCGCCGCGCCCAGAGCGCGCCCGGCGATCCGCCGAACAGCGCCAGGCCGAGTAGGGTCGATTCGCGTACCCGCCAGCCGCCCGATGCGGCGCGCGCCTTGTCATGGGCGAAGGCGAGCACGGTCATCAGGTTGATCGCCGCAAGGGACAACAGGGCGGGGATAAGGAATGCGGACAGTTGCTGCATCCCTCATGATGCGTATCGACGTCTTAGGAAATCGTGACCTGCAATTCGCAGATCAGATCATGCCCAGCGCCTGCATATACACCTCGAGGATCGCTTCCTCTTCCTGATACTCTTCCTTCTTCTTCTTGCGGATGGAGAGGATCTTGCGGATCGCCTTGGGGTCGTAGCCGCGGCCCTTGGCCTCGGCCATCACGTCCTTGATGTCGTCGGCGATGCCCTTCTTCTCTTCCTCGAGTCGCTCGGCGCGTTCGATCAGCAGGCGCAGTTCATCCGCCGCGACCTGGCCGCCGCCCATGCCTTCTTGCCGTTCGTCCATATGTCCCACCCGCCACGGGTCGCCCGTGGCCCTTCTGATTCGCGTGAAAAGGATGCCGGCGCCGGGCCGGCAGGGGGGTGCGTCTAGGCGTTAACCGGTTTGCGCTCAACCCCGGCCCTCAACCCCGGCTGGGCTCGGTCATCGCGGGCGGATCGGATGCGGGAAAGCTCTCGTCCAGCGCTTCGTCGAGGGCCGCATCCTTGGTGGCGTCGGCAGGGGGATTGCGCGTCATGCTCTCGTCCATCCGCGCGAGCTGTTCGGGCGTCGCCTCGGTCTGGTAGCGCGCCTTCCACTCGGCCTGCGGCATGCCGTAGATCGTCTCGCGCGCGGTCGCCTTGTCCAGCCCGCCCGCTTCCTCGATCCAGTCCGACAAGCAGTTGCGGCAGAATCCGGCCAGCCCCATCAGGTCGATGTTCTGCGCGTCGGTGCGGTGGCGCAGGTGGCGGACAAGGCGACGGAACGCCTGCGCGGCGACCGCATCGGGCAGCGAATCGAGTTTGTCGGTCACGGGCGTCTCCGATAGGTTGATCGCGGGTAGATAGGGATTAGAGGGAAGCGCGGCCATTCCCCAGGAGCCTGTTTCATGACCACTGCCATCGCGCCCCGATCGAGGAAGGTCCGCGTCCTCGCGACTCTCGGTCCGGCGAGCAATTCCCCCGAGATGATCGCCACGCTGTTCCAGGCGGGCGCGGACGCTTTCCGCGTCAATATGAGCCACGGCGACCAGCAGTCCAAGGTTGCGGTGATCGAGGCGATCCGCGCGCTCGAAAAGGAGTTCGGCCGCCCGACGACGATCCTCGCCGATCTGCAGGGTCCCAAGCTGCGCGTCGGCAAGTTCGACGGCGGCCGGACCGTGCTGGAGCATAACAGCACCTTCGTGCTCGATCGCGATCCCACGCCGGGCGATGCGACCCGCGTGGAATTGCCGCACAAGGAAATCTTCGAAGCGATCGAGCCGGGCGCGCGCCTGCTGCTCGACGACGGCAAGCTGGTGCTGCGCGTCACCGACCATGATTCCGACCGGATCACCACGGTCGTCGAGGTCGGCGGTCCGCTGTCGAACAACAAGGGGCTGAACGTTCCCGACGTCGTGCTGCCGATGGCGGCGCTGACCGAAAAGGATCGCAGCGATCTCGCCTTCGCGGTCGATCAGGGCGTCGACTGGATCGCCTTGAGCTTCGTGCAGCGGCCCGAGGATCTGTGGGAGGCGCGCAAGCTGATCGGCGGCAAGGCCGCGCTGCTCGCCAAGATCGAAAAGCCGCAGGCGATCGACCGCTTGGAAGAGATCGTCGAGGCGTGCGACGGCGTCATGGTCGCGCGCGGCGACTTGGGCGTCGAACTGCCGCCGCAGTCGGTGCCGCCCTTGCAGAAGCGCATCGTCGAAACCGCGCGCCGCCTCGGCCGCCCGGTCGTCGTCGCGACGCAGATGCTCGAATCGATGATCCAGAGCCCGTCGCCGACCCGCGCCGAAGTGTCCGACGTCGCCACCGCGATCTACGACGGCGCCGATGCGATCATGCTGTCGGCGGAAAGCGCCGCGGGCCAGTGGCCGGTCGAATCGGTCGCGATGATGAACTCGATCGGCGTTTCGGTCGAAAGCGATCCGATGCACGGCGATCGCGTCCACTTCACCGTGATGCGCCCCGATCCGACGACCGCCGACGCGCTGGCGGAAGCGGCCAAGCAGATCGCCAAGACCGTGTCGGCGACCGCGATCATCTGCTTCACCACCTCGGGCTCGACCGCGCGCCGCATCGCGCGCGAGCGGCCGTCGGTGCCGTTGCTGGTGCTGACCCCCAATCGCGACACCGCGCGCCGCCTCGGCCTGCTGTGGGGGACGCATGCCGTCCACACCCGCGACGTCGAATCGTTCGAGGACATGGTCGGCAAGGCGAAGCGCATGGCGCTGCGCACCGGCATCGCGCATGCGGGCGATCGCGTGATCGTGATGGCGGGCGTGCCCTTCCGCACGCCGGGGTCGACCAACGTGCTCCACGTCGTCCACATCACCGGCGACGAACTGCGCGACTACGCCTGAGCGAACCTCCCTCCGTCACCCCGGCTCTGCGGCCGGGGTGACGGCTTCACCCACACGATACGTATGGATGACGGGGGCCGGAACCGTTACAGACGGAGCGTTATGTACCGTCCCGCGCTGTCCGTCGTCATTCCCTGCTACAATGAGGCTGCGTGCCTCGAGCTGCTGCACGCGCGTGTTTCGGCGGCGGCCAGGACGGCGGTGGGCGACGATCACGAGATCGTGCTGATCAACGACGGCAGCCGCGACGACAGCTGGCCGGTGATGCAGCGCCTGTCCGCCGCCGACCCGCGCGTCGTCGCGATCAACCTGTCGCGCAACCACGGCCACCAGCTCGCGCTCACTGCGGGGCTCGACCTGTGTTCGGGCGAGCAGATCCTCATCATCGACGCCGATCTGCAGGACCCGCCCGAACTGCTTGCCGAGATGCGCGCCACCATGGCGGCGCAAAAGGCGGACGTCGTCTATGCGGTGCGCCGCAAGCGCGACGGCGAGACGATCTTCAAGAAAGCGACCGCCGCCGCTTTCTACCGCGTGCTCGACCGCGTCACCGACACGCCGATCCCCTTGGACACCGGCGACTTCCGCCTGATGAGCCGCCGCGCGCTCGATGCGCTGCTGTCGCTGCCCGAACAGGCGCGCTTCATCCGCGGCATGGTTGCCTGGGTCGGCTTCCGCCAGGTGCCGTTCCCCTATGATCGCGCCGAGCGCCATGCCGGCGAGACCAATTATCCGCTCGGCAAGATGGTGCGCCTTGCCTTCGACGCGGTGACCGGCTTCTCCACCGCGCCCCTGCGCTTCGCCAGCCACGCCTCGGTGATCCTGGCGGCGGCGTCGCTGCTGTTGCTCGTCTACATCCTGTGGGGCTTCTTCGAAGGCTCGCCGGTGCAGGGCTGGACGTCGACGATGCTCGTCGTAACCGTCCTGAGCGCGGTGCAGATGTTCGTGCTGGGGATGATCGGCGAATATCTCGGCCGGCTCTACATCGAATCGAAGCGGCGGCCGCTGTACCTCGTCGCCGACATCGCCGGCCCGGTGAAGGGCCATTCGACGCTCGGCTTCAACGCCGCCGAGCCCTCGCCGGAGTTCGAGGTCGCCGAGGAGCGCAAGGCGGCGGAGTGATCCGGCGGGAGGCTGCTTTCCCTTCCCGGACAAACGTCATCCCAGCGAAGGCTGGGATCTCCCGGTGATGGCGCGGCGCAAGAGCCGCCCGAGGCCCCAGCCTTCGCTGGGGCGACGGTTTGCTCCGGGTGATCCTACCGCGGCTCCGCCAACGTCACGATCGACACGCCCGGCGTCAGCGGCACGCGGCCGACCGCATGGCGCTCCAGCCGGAAGATCGCCTCGAACAGCGCGTTCAGCGGCTTGGCCGGCGGCGAATCGTCGCTGTCGTCGCGGCCGGTCAAACGGCCCGCGATCCGTGCCGCAGCCGCCAGCGGAAACAGCAGCGAATTGAAATAGGTGAGCTTCCGGCTCTTCAGCCCCGCCGCCTCGATCGCCTTGACCAGGCTGGCCTTGGAATAGCGGCGGTGGTGGTGGTTCACCACGTCGTGCGCGCTCCACATCCATTGGTGCGCCGGCACCGCGATCAGGATCTTGCCGCCGGGCTTCAACAGGCTCGCCATGCCCTTCAGCGCGGCGACATCGTCCTCGATATGCTCGACGACATCGAGCACCGCGACCAGATCGTACGTTCCCTTCGCCACGCCGGGCAGGTCGGGCAGGGGGGCATCGCCCACCGGCTTGCCGAGTCGCTCGCTCGCGATCGATCGTGCGGCGGGATCGATCTCGATCGCGTCGACCTCGCCGAACTGGCCGAGCATGGGCAGATTGTGCCCGGTGCCGCAGCCGATCTCCAGGATGCGCGCGCCCTTGGGTACGTTGCCGTAGCGCTCCAGATAGTCGCTCAGGATGTCGCGACGCGCGCGATACCACCAATGGGTGGAATCATGCGCGGCCATGCGGTCGTAGACGATGCGGTCCATAGGTTACGCGAACACCAGCCAGCGATTGAGGATGAAGGTGACGATGGTGGCCAGCGCCACCGCGGGCAGCAGCGGCGCCCAGCCGGGAAGCCCCAGCACGGCCGTGCCGATCCACGTCACCAGCGCGTTGAGGGCCATGCCGGTGCCCTGTACCGCGACGAACTGAAGCTGCTGGCGGGGACCGCGCCGTTCGGCACCCTGCCCCTTGAAGCTCCAGCGGCTGTGCATGACGTAGCCGAATATCACCGCCACCGCAAAGGCGGGCGGCACGGCATAGACCGCATGCTCCCGCGCAAAGACCCACAGGGTCAGCGGCAGATAGACCGCCGAATAGATCAGCGTCGACAGCCCGCCGGTGATCCCGAAGCGCAGGATCTGGCCGCGCATGTCGTCGGCTTGCAGGATATCGAGCAGGGCAGGCGCTTCCCTCGTCATCGGCCAGCCCCTAAAGGCAATGCGCCGGGAACGAAACGGTCAATTCGAGGGTCGCCAGTTTGTTGAATTCCTCTCGCGGTCGGCTGGCCGATACGCTCGACAGGCGCTGGATCGCGCTGACGCTGCTCGCCTGGGTTGCGGTTGCGGCCTGGTATGTGTGGAGCGACTGGAACCTCGTGCGCTGGCTGTCGCTGGGCGACACCGACGACAATATGCGGCTGATGCAGGTGCGCAGCTGGCTGGCGGGGCAGGGCTGGTACGATCTCACCAACTATCGCCTCAATCCGCCCGTCGGCTTCAACATCCATTGGAGCCGCATCGTCGATCTGCCGATCGCCGGCCTCATCCTCTTCTTCCGGCTGTTCACCAGCAATTATTGGGCGGAGCGGCTGGCGTGCGGCATCGCCCCGCTGATCCCGCTGTCGATCACGATGCTGGGCGTCGGCGCCACCGTACGACGGCTGATCCACCCCCTGGCGTGGCCGCTGGCGATCGTCTTCCTGCTCGGCACCGCCGCGACGATGCTGATGTTCCTGCCCGAACGCATCGATCACCATGGCTGGCAGCTCGCGATGCTCAGCCTGACCGTCGCCGGCCTGTGCGACCAGCGCGACCGCCGCGGGGGCCTGATGGTCGGTCTCGCCAGTGCGGTCAGCCTGTCGATCGGCTTGGAAATGCTGCCCTATTGCGCGATGGCCGGCGCGATCCTGGCGCTGCGCTGGGTGTGGGACCGGGCCGAGGCGCGGCGGCTCGCCGCCTATGCGGTCAGCCTCGGCGGCGGCGCGGCATTCGGCTTTGCGGCCTTCGCCTCCAATGCCAATTACGCGATGCGCTGCGACGCGCTGACCCCGGTGTGGCTCAGCGTCTGCGTCGCGGCGGGGGCGCTGCTGCTGCTGATGGCATGGGCGAACCCCGAATCGCGTGGGCTGCGTATTGCGATGGCGGTGGTCGCGGGTGGCGTGATCGTCGCGGGCTTCGTCCATTTCTTCCCGCAATGCCTCGGGCGGCCGGAGGGTGTGTCGCCGGAGCTGGAGAAGAACTGGCTCAACAACGTCCGCGAAGCCAAGCCGATCTACAAACACCCCTTCCGTCTCGCCTTCCCGATCGCGGCGCTGCCGATCGTGGGCGTGATCGGCGTGCTGTGGGGAACGTGGCGTGCGCGCCGGACGCCGGCACTGATCGGCTGGACTGCGGTGGCACTGTTCGTCGTGTTCGCGACGCTGATGCTGCTGTGGCAGGTGCGGGCGGGCCCCGCGGCGCAGCTGCTCGCGGTGCCGGGGGCGACCTTGCTCGGCTGGATCATCCTGCCGTGGCTGCTCAATCACCGTTCGCTGCCCGTGCGCGTCGGCGGCACCGTCGCGGCGTTCCTGCTGGTCAGCGGGATGTTCGCCGGGCTGATCATCAAATATCTGCCGGTCGCGCGGCCGAACGCCTATACCAAGCGGGTCAATGGCGCGACGGGCAATTGCGTCCGCTACACGGTGCTGAAGGCGCTCGATCACTATCCGGCGCAGACGATCTTCACCTTCGTCGATTTGGGGCCGCGGCTCGTCACCGTGACGCACCACAATGCCATCGCCGGTCCCTATCATCGCAACGGCGACGCGATCCTCGACGTGCAGCATGCGTTCGGCGGGAGTGCGGATCAGGCGCATGCCATCATCCGCCGCCATGGCGCGACGATGCTGCTCGTCTGCCCCAACCATTCGGAATCGACCAATTATCGCGCGCGCGATCCGGGCGGCTTCTACGACCAGCTCGCCCATGGCCAGACGCCGACGTGGCTGACGCCGCTGCCGCTGCCACGCAACTCGCCGCTACGGTTGTTCAAGGTCGACTGACCGATCGCCCTCAGGCGGCGAGCGGCTCGGCCGCAGGTAGGGCTTCGGTCAGCCGCTGGCGCTTGGCGACGATCGCCGGCACCAGCGCCTGGCCCGCGACGTTCACCGCGGTCCGCCCCATGTCGAGGATCGGGTCGATCGCCAGCAACAGCCCTGCGCCCTCCAGCGGCAGGCCCAGCGTCGACAGCGTCAGCGTCAGCATCACGAGCGCGCCGGTCAGCCCCGCGGTTGCCGCCGATCCCAGCACCGATACTGCGACGATCAGCAGATAATCGGTCCCGTGCAGCGGGATGCCGTAATATTGCGCGACGAACAGCGCGGCGATGGCGGGATAGATGGCGGCGCATCCGTCCATCTTTGTCGTCGCCGCGAACGGCACGGCAAAGGCGGCATAGCTGCGCGGCACGCCCAGCCCTTGCTCCACCACCTGCTCGGTGACGGGCAGCGTCGCGATCGACGAGCGCGAGACGAAGCCCAGCTGGATCGCCGGCCAGGCGGCGGCGAAGAACCGTCGCGGGCTCATCCCGTTCGCCAGCAGCAGCAGTGGATAGACGACGAACAGCACCAGCGCGAGGCCTGCATAGACCGCGATGGCGAAGGTGCCGAGCGCCGACAGCGACTGCCAGCCGTAGCGGACGATCGCACTGCCCAGCAGTGCGCCCGTCCCGATCGGGGTCAGCCGCACCACCCAGCGCAGGATGCGCCGGAAGATCGCGAGTGCGGACGCGTTGAATCCCAGGAACGGCGCGCCCGCCTCGCCCGTGCGCACCGCGGCAACACCGATCGCGATCGCGACGACGATCAGCTGTAGCACGTTGAACGACAGCTTCGTGCTCGCGCCGCCGTCCTTCAGCGCGGTCGATGCCTCAAGCCCCAGGATGTTCGCCGGCACCAGCCCGCGCAGGAAATCGAGCCACGACCCCGCTGTATCCGGCCGTACCGCGGCGGCGGCGCTCACCCCGGCATGCGCGCCCGGTTGCAGCACGGTGCCCAGCGTCAGCCCGATCGACACCGCGATCAGCGCGGTGATGCCGAACCAGATGAACGTGCTCGCCACCAGCTTCGCCGCATTGTTGAGGTCGCGCAGCGCCGCGATCGACGCGACGATGGCGGTGAATACCAGCGGCACCACCAGCGCCTTCAACAGCTGGACGAACATCTCGCCGACGATCCGCAAGGCGTCGGCCAGGCCGGTGAGGTCATAGCTGCGGGCGACGAAGCCCAGCACGAGGCCAAGGGCCATGCCGATGAAGACCTGCACGCCGAATGAGGGGCGGGTCATGCGCCGAAATCCTGTGTCATCGCACCGATGTAGGCCCGTCGCGGCGGAAGGGGAGGCAAGAAAAGCGATGCCGGTATCAAGCCGGCCGTTGCACGCGATGCCGACGCCGGTAATGTGAGCGCTAACGGCACGGGTGCAAACGCCCGGTCTTGGTGAGAGGAGGCGGCGTGAGGATATTCCTGCAAGCCATTGCATCGGCGGTGGCGGCCTGTCTTGCGCTCGGCCAGGCCGCGGCCGATCCGGCGCGGTTCGAACGCTTCACCTATGAGGGCCGCAGCGTCGAGGTGGCGCACGCTGGCCGCGGCGAATATCGCAACCCGATCCTGTCGGGCTATTATCCCGACCCTTCGGTCGTGCGGGTCGGCACGGACTATTATCTCGTCAATTCCAGCTTCGCGCATGTTCCGGGCCTGCCCGTCTTCCACTCGACCGACCTCGTCCACTGGACGCAGATCGGCAATGCGATCGATCGCCCGGGACAGGTCGATCTAACCGGCCGCCACGTGTCGGAGGGGCTGTTCGCGCCCGACATCTCGTATCACAACGGCCTCTTCTACATCGCCAACACCTGTGTCGGCTGTCGCGGCAATTTCGTCATCACCGCCAAAGACCCCAGGGGGCCATGGTCCGATCCGATCTGGCTGCCGTTCGAAGGGATCGACCCCTCCATCTATTGGGAGGGCGACCGCGCCTTCATCGTCAACAATCGCGCGCCGGACGAGCCCCCACGGTACGACGGCCATCGCGCGATCTGGGTGCAGGAATATGACTGGCGCGCGGGACGGATGGTCGGCCCGTCGACCCAGATCGTCAACGGCGGCGTCGACATCGCCCGCAAGCCGGTGTGGATCGAAGGGCCGCATATCTTGCGCAAGGACGGCTGGTATTACCTCACCGCCGCGGAAGGCGGCACCAGCGTCAACCATTCGCAGGTCGTCTTCCGCGCCAAGACCCTGCGCGGGCCGTACGTGCCGTTCGCGGGCAATCCGATCCTCACCCAGCGCGACCTGCCGATGGACCGCGCCGATCCCGTGTCCGCCGCGGGCCATGCCGAACTGGTGCAGACGCAGACCGGCGACTGGTGGGCGACTTTCCTCGGCGTGCGGCCCTATCGCGGCGATGACTATAATATCGGGCGCGAGACGTTCCTGCTGCCCGTGACGTGGCGGGACGGCTGGCCGATCATCCTGCCCAAGGCGACGCGCGTGCCGTTCGTCGCCAAGGCTCCCGCGCTCCCGCACGGGCCGGAACCGCGCCGGCCGACCAGCGGCGATTTCGGCTATACTGACGGCTTCGCCGGCACCGCGCTGGGGATGGAATGGATCGGCGTGCGCACGCCCAAGGCTTCGTTCTACCGCCTCGATCGCGGTGCGCTGCTGATGGACGGCCGCGCGCCCCTCGGTGACGTCGATGGCGTCCCCGCCTTCGTCGCGCGGCGGCAGCAGCATGCGATCGCCACCGTCTCGACGCAGGTGACCTTCGATGCCGCGCAGGATGGCGACCGCGCCGGCCTCGCCGCGATGCAGAGCGACGACAATTACCTGATTTTCGGCATCACCCGCATCGCCGGCCGCCGCAGTATCGCACTCTATACGCGCGACCACGGCCCCGAACGGCGTGTCGCCAGCGCATCGCTCGCTGCCGCCGGGCCGGTGACACTGAAGCTGCGGATCGATCGCGGCACGCTGGCGGTCGATTATGCCGTCGCCGGCCACGTCGCCACGCTGGCGCGCGACATCGACATCCGTTTTCTCAGCACGACGGTCGCCGGCGGGTTCACCGGCACACTCATCGGACCGTATATCTGGCAGCGCTGATCGCATGTCGCGCATCCGTTCGGTATGCAAGGCGTTGACCCAACAGGAAAACTGCCATGCACAACGTCTGGGCGATGAAGATGGAGCAGTTCACCCGGTTCACTCCGGAGGAACGCGGTCGTCTCGACATGCTGGTCGCCGCGCGGCAGCGACACCATGACGCGCGCGACGATATCATCGCCCAGGGCGCGCACAGCGATCATTGCCATGTGCTGCTCAGCGGCTTCGCCTGTCGCTACGCCCTCCTGCCCGACGGCCAGCGCCAGATCATGGCGTTTCTCGTGCCCGGCGACCTGTGCGATGCCGAAATCTTCGTGCTCGACCGGATGGATCACGCGATCGGCGCGCTGGTGCCCAGCGTCACCGCGATGATCCCCGCCAGTGCGATGCGGGTGCTACTGCGCGAAGTGTCGGCCGTGTCCGAAGCATTGTGGTGGGGGACGATGACCGACCTCGCCGTGCTGCGCGAACGCATCGTCGATCACGGTCGCCGCACCGCCGACGAGCGCGTGGCGCATTTGCTTTATGAGATGCTGGTGCGGCACCGGATCGTCGCCGAGACGCGGGGCGACACGTTCGACTTTCCGATCACCCAGACCGATCTGGCCGACGCGACCGGCCTCACCCCGTCGCACGTCAACCGCGTGCTGCGCCGGCTGCGCGACGAGGGGATCATCGTCTGGCACAGCCGCGTGCTGACCGTCGTCGATCCGGCGCAGCTGAAGCAGTTGGGGCAGTTCAACGCCGATTACCTGCATCTCCAGCGCACCGAATCGGGGGATCCTGCGGTGCTGGCGCGCGCGGGCGATCTGGTTGCCCCGCATCATCTCGATCACCTGTCGATGGATTTTGGTCCTACAAACCGGCCGGTCCGGCGCATCGTTTCTTAGAATCCTGTTCTATAACAAGGAATTGCACCCGAACTCGGGCCTATTCCGGATTCGATCGCGTCCGTAACCTCCGGGGCTTTGCGTGATCGTCTGGCTGTCGCCTTTCGCCTCTGCGTGTTGCCGGGAGAGCTGCGATGACCCACGATGACCTTACCTATTTCAACAGCCGCGCGATCGCCGAGCGTCGCCGGGCGGATCATGCCGTCTGTCCGGAAGCGGCCGCCATCCACCGCCAGCTCGCCGAGGCCTATCGCGCGCGCGTCGTGAACCGTGGCGGCGACGGGGTGCGCGGTCATGGCTGAGGCTCTCCGGTTCGCGCGCCATTCTGCGCCCGCCGCCCGCTTGGCCGACCGAGGCCTCGCCTATCCCGCCGCTGCCGACGCGTCCTTCGTCGCGCTCGCGCTGGCGCATGCGGTGCCCGACTGTCCCGATGCGCAACAGGCGCTGCAACAGGCGACGCTGCCGCCGCGCACGATCCGGGCCGGCACCGACCTGGTCCGTGAAGGCGATCGCGCCGACCGGCTGTACGTCGTCGTCAAGGGCTGGGCCTATCGCTACCTCACCGCGCGGGATGGCGCCCGCCAGATTTCGGCAGTGCTGGTGCCGGGCGACGTCGCCAATATCGACACGCTGGCCGAGGGCGGGTGCGGCAGCGGCATCCGCGCGGTCACACCGCTGGAGGTCAGCGCGATGACGCGGGATCGCGCCCAGGCGCTGGCCGCCGATCATGTCGGCATCGCGCGCATGTTCCTGTTGCAGGCGCTGGCAGACCATGCCGTCCTGTCGCGCTGGACGCTGTACAATGGCCGTCTGCCCGCGCTCGAACGGCTCGCGTGCCTGATCTGCGAACTCAGCCTGCGCTGCGGCGGCGAGCAGGACAATCGCAGCCAGTTCGAGATGCCGTTGACGCAGGAACTGCTCGCCGACGTGCTCGGCCTCACCGCGGTACACGTCAATCGCATGATGCAGCGGCTGCGCGCCGACGCGCTGATCGTCACCGACGGCCGGATGATCCACATCCCCGACGTGACGCAGCTGCGCCGCCGCTGCGACTTCGATCCCCAATATCTCAGGCACCACACCGCCTGATCCGACGCGTTCCGCCAGGCGGCGGTAATATCAGGAGAAAATGGTGCTGCCGGTGAGGATTGAACTCACGACCTCAGCCTTACCAAGGATGCGCTCTACCACTGAGCTACGGCAGCACTCGTTTTTCCGCCGGCGTTCGCCGCGGGAAGGGCGCCTAGAGACGACCGGGGGCGGATTGTCAAGCGTTACCGGACGGGGCTAGGGTCTGGGCATGGCAAATAGCGACGAACGGGCCGCCCGGCTGGCCGCGCAGCTGCGCGCGAACCTGCATCGGCGCAAGGCGCAGGCGCGCGCCGTGGCGGCGGAGGGCGATCGTGACGTGGCGTCGCAGCCGGCACCGCCGGCCGCAGAAACGGCCGATCAGGATCCGATCCCTCCGCGTTGAACGCGCCGTCGCCCCAGCAGGGGCGGCGATTTCCAGCCCGGGGCGCACGCCAGAACGCCGGGGCGACCAGCCCGCGCGGGATGACGGGTCCCGCGCAGATGGGGCAACGATCACCCCGCGATCGGCGCACATTTGGCGTTAAGCCACGCACGCTCCGCAATGTCGAGCTCAGGGCCGATCCGCGCCACCACATCCGCGTGATAGGCGTCCAGCCAGTCGCGCTCGTCGCGGGTCAGCAGAGCCGGATCGATCAGCGTCCGCTCGATCGGCGCGAAGGTCAGCGTTTCGAAGCGCAGCATCGTCCGCTCGCGGTCGCCGCCGGGGATGGCGGCAGGGACGATCAGCAGCAGATTCTCGATCCGGATGCCGTATTCGCCGGCCTTGTAATAGCCCGGCTCGTTCGACAGCATCATGCCCGCCCGCAGCGGCTCCAGACTGGCGCCACCCGGATAATTGGGCGCCGCGATCCGCTGCGGCCCTTCGTGCACCGACAGATAGCTGCCGATGCCATGACCGGTGCCGTGCGCGAAATCGAGCCCCGCCTCCCACAACGGCCGGCGCGCAAAAGCATCGATCTGCGCGCCGCTGGTCCCGTCTGGGAAGACCGCGGTGGCGATGGCGATATGGCCCTTCAGCACGCGGGTGAAGCGGTCGCGCATTTCCGCGGTCGGCGGCCCGACCGGTACGACGCGGGTCACGTCGGTGGTGCCGTCCGCATATTGCCCGCCCGAATCGATCAGGAACAGCTGGCCGGGCAGGATCGGGGCGTTCGACCCTTCGGTGACGTGATAATGCGGGCTGGCGCCATGCGCGCCGGTGGCGGAGATCGTGTCGAACGACGTGTCGAGCAGGCAGCCGGTCGCTTCGCGGAAGGCCAGCAGCTGCGCCGCGGCGGACAGCTCGGTCTGGCCGCCCTTGGGCGCCTCCGTCTCGATCCAGCGCAGGAAGCGGCTGAGCGCGGCGCCGTCACGGATGCTGGCGGCGCGATGGCCGGCGATCTCGGCGGGGTTCTTCAGCGCCTTGGCCAGTACGACGGGGTCGCGCAGGCCGAGCACCTTCGCGCCGCCCGCGGTCAGTGCGTCGAACACGGCCGCCACCGCGCGTTCGGGATCGGCGGCGACGCGCTGGCCGGCATAGCCGCGGAGCGCGGGGGCGAAGGCGTCGCGATCATGGATGCGGACCGCATTGCCCAGATGCTGGCGCACCGCATCGTCGACCTTTTCGGGCGCGACGAACAGGTCGGTCGTGCCGTCGCTGCCGACGATCGCATAGGAGAGCGCGACCGGCGTGTGCGCGACATCGGTTCCACGCACGTTGAGCGCCCAGGCGATCGAATCGAGTGCGGTCAGCACCACCGCATCGGCGCGCTGCGCGCCCAGCCAGTCGGCGATGGCGGCGCGCTTCGCGGCGGAAGACTGGCCCGCGTGCGCATCGGCGTGGACGGTCAGCGTGGCGGGCGAGGGGGCGGGGCGATCGGTCCACACCGCGTCGATCGGGTTGCTGTCGACCGGCACCAGCGTCACGCCGCGGTCGGCGAGCATAGCGGCGGTGTCCGTCGCCCAGGCGCTGGTGTGCAGCCAGGGATCGTAGCCGATGCGGCTTCCTTCGCTGGCGTTGGCGGCGAGCCAGCCGGCGATGCTCTCCTGCGGCACGGGCACATAGGCCCAGTCGTCCGCCGACACCTGCTCACGCACCTGCAACGTGTAGCGGCCGTCGGTGAAGATCGCCGCCTTGTCCGCCAGCACCACCGCGCTGCCCGCCGATCCGCCGAAGCCGGTCAGCCAGCCCAGCCGCTGCGCATAGGCGCCGACATATTCGCTCATATGCTCGTCGGTCAGCGGCACGACGAAGCCGTCGAGGCCGCGGGCGGCGAGGTCTGCGCGAAGCGCGGCGAGGTTGGCGGCGGGCGTGCTGGTCATGCGAAGGGTCCTGTGATCACGTGGCCTTGCGCATACGCCCGCCGCGGCCTGCCGCCAACTCTCGCGGAGCGTGGATAGGATCGCTCCGGCTCGAACCGACCGTCATCCCAGCGCAGGCTGGGATCTTGCCGTCAGGGCGCGCAGCAGGCGTCGCGGGAGACCCCAGCCTGCGCTGGGGGGGACGGTTTCGACCAAGTGGATCGGCCCTCTAGTGGCCGCGGCGCAGGATCAGGTGCAGCACGCCGGCGATGACGCCGCCGACGATCATCCCGACGATCCCCGATCCGATCGCACCGACAAGCCAGCCGACGACGCCGGACAGCGCCCCCGCCGACGCCGCCGCGACCTCCGCGGCGTGGTGGATGACATGCGGGATGGCGGTGACGCCGAACGCCTCCATCCCGTGGACGATGATGCCGCCGCCCACCCACACCATCGCCGCAGTGCCGATGATCGACAGCGCCGACAGCACGCGCGGCATCGCCGCGACCAGCCCCCGGCCCAGCGCCTGGCTGCCCGATCCCGGCCGGCGGGCGAGGTGCAGACCGATATCGTCCATCTTCACGATCAGCGCGACCAGGCCATAGACGCCCGCGGTGATCGCCACCGCGACCAGGGCCAGCGCGACCGCCTGATTGACGAGGCTCTGGTCGGCGAGCTCGGCGAGCGCGATCGCCATGATCTCGCCCGACAGGATCAGGTCGGTGCGGATCGCGCTCGACACCTGCCGCTGCTCCAGCTCTTCCGGTGAGGTGGTGGCGGCAGCCTCGTCGCCATGGCCGTGGCCGGTCAGCGCGCCAAGGATCTTCTCCGCCGCCTCGAAGCACAGGAAGGCGCCGCCCGCCATCAGGATCGGCGTGATCGCCCAGGGCGCCAGCGCGCTCAGGATCAGCGCTGCGGGCAGCAGGAACAGCAGCTTGTTGCGGAGGGAGCCCTTGGCGATCTTCCAGATGATCGGCAGCTCGCGCGCGGGGCTGAGGCCGACGACATAGGTCGGCGTCACCGCGGTATCGTCGATCACCACGCCCGCCGCCTTCGCCCCCGCCCGGCCTGCCGCACCCGCGACATCGTCCAGGCTGGCGGCGGCAAGCTTCGCCATCGCCGCGATATCGTCGAGCAGTGCGACCAGTCCGCCGGCCATGTGTGTTCCCCTGTGTTATCCGCGCCGTGCATGGCGGCGCGCGCGCACGGGTTCAACTGCGGTCGTGTTGCTGGCATGTTGCTGGGCGCACGCCGCCAGCCCTCCCGCATCGTCGCCCCGGACTTGATCCGGGGTCCCGCTTCTTCCCACGGCCGGTAATGTAGCGGAACCCCGGATCAAGTCCGGGGTGACGAAGAGGATGGCGTTCCCATCGCCCGCCATCCTGTTCTACAGCAAGGCAATGACCGACCCCACGCCCCCCGTCGCCGAGCGCCGCCCCCACAGCTTCACCACGCACGGCGTGACGATCGAAGACCCCTATGCCTGGCTGAAGGACCCCAAATATCCCGAGGTCACCGACCCCGACGTTCTCGCCTATCTCGAGGCGGAAAACGCCTATTTCGAACGCGTCATGGCGCCGCACCAGCCGCTGGTCGACACGCTGTACGAAGAGATGAAGGCGCGCATCAAGGAAGACGAATCCTCCGTCCCGCAAAAGGACGGCGACTGGCTCTATTGGACCGCGTTCGAAACCGGTGGCCAGTATCGCAAATGGTGGCGCAAGCCTGTCGCCGGCGGGCCGGACGAGCTGCTGCTCGACGAGCCTGCCCTCGCCGAGGGCAAGGAATATTTCCGCCTCGGCGCCTTCGCGATCAGCAACAACGGGCAGCTGCTCGCCTATGCGATCGACGACAGCGGCGCCGAGCGGTTCGAGGTGCGCGTGAAGGACCTCACCACCGGCGAGCATCTGCCGGAGGTCATCCCCGGCATGCTGTCCGAAATCGTCTGGACCGCCGACGATACGGGCTTCCTGTACGGCGTCGCCAACGACCAGTGGCGCACCGACAATGCGCGCTTCCACCGGCTCGGCACGCCGGTCGCGGACGATGTCGAGCTGTTCCACGAGGATGACGAGGGCTATCGCGTCGCGGTCGCCGAGACGAGCGATCGCCAGTGGATCGTCATCGGCACCGGCGATCACGTCACCAGCGAAGTCCGGCTGCTCCCCACCAACGATCCCTTCGCCACGCCGATCCTGGTCGCGCCCCGTAAGGAAGGCCGCGAGTATGACGTCGACGCGCACGACGGTACGCTCTTCATCCACACCAACGACACCGATCCGATGTGGCGGCTGTGTACCGCCAGCCTCGACGCGCCCGGCGAGTGGCACGAGCTGATCCCGGCGGACCCGCATTTCTACATGACCGGTGTCGAATGCTATCGGGACTTCTTCGTGGTCGAAGGGCGCCGCGACGGCCTCGATCAGATCGCCATCCACCGCTACGACGCGCCAACCGTGCCCCAGCCGATCACCTTCCCGGAGGCGAGCTATGCCGCGGGCCTCGGCGACAACCCCGAATATGACGTCACGACGCTGCGGCTGGGCTATGAATCGATGGTCACGCCGGGCACGGTCTATGACTATGACGTCGCGACGGGCGGCCTTACCGTCCTGAAGGTACAGGAGATCCCGGCGGGCTATGACGCGGCCGGCTATCGCACCGAACGGCTGAAGATCACGGTCCGCGACGGCACCCAGGTCCCCGTATCGATCGTCTATCCGGCGGGCTTCCAGCGCGATGGGTCGCAGCCGCTGTTCCTCTATGCCTATGGCGCCTACGGCTATGCGATCCCACCGGGCTTTTCGACCGGGCGCCTCAGCCTGCTCGACCGCGGCTTCGCCTATGCCATTGCGCATATCCGCGGCGGCGACGACCTCGGCCAGCAATGGTATCACGACGGCAAGCTGGAAAAGCGCACCAACACGTTCAACGACTTCGTCGACGTCGCCAAGGGGCTGATCGAGCAGGGCTGGACCAGCGCCGGCCGCATCGCCACCGCGGGCCGCTCGGCGGGCGGCGAACTGATGGGCGCGATCGTCAATTCCGATCCCGATCTGTGGGGCGCGGTGATCGCCGACGTACCGTTCGTCGATGTGCTGAACACCATGCTCGACGCCGACCTGCCGCTGACGCCGGGCGAATGGCCCGAATGGGGCAATCCGATCGAGGACAGAGCGGCGTTCGACCTGATCCGCAGCTACAGCCCCTACGACAATGTCGTCGCGCAGGATTATCCGCCGATGTTCATCTCGGGCGGATTGAACGATCCCCGCGTAACCTATTGGGAACCGGCGAAATGGGCGGCCAAGCTGCGGAGCTCCAAGACCGATGACAACGTGCTGCTGCTGAAAACCAACATGGGCGCCGGCCATGGCGGGAAATCCGGCCGCTTCGAATCGTTACGCGAAGCCGCGGAGGAACATGCCTTCGTGCTGTGGCAATTGGGAATAAGCGGCTGAGCATCGAGACACTGATCGCCGAATACGGCTTGGCTGCGGTCTTTTTGGGCGCGGGGATCGAAGGCGAGACGATGGTGCTCGCCGGCGGCCTCTTCGCGCATGAAGGCATGCTGTCGCTGCCCGGCGCGATGATCGCGGCGGCGTGCGGCTCGTTCGTCGCCGACCAATTGTTCTTCGCGGCGGGGCGGCGCTTCCGCTCGCACCGCTGGGTGCAGCGCGCGCAAAAGAAACCCGCCTTCGCCAAGGCGCTGACGACGCTGGAACGCTATCCGGTCGGCTTCATCTTCGCCTTCCGCTTCCTCTACGGCCTGCGCACCGTCAGCCCGATCGCGATCGGCACCACGCATGTGCGCACGCGCCAGTTCCTCTGGATCAACGCGGTCGCGGCGGCGGTGTGGGGGGCGCTGTTCACCAGCCTTGGTTATGTCTTCGGCACGGGGATCGCCGAGCTGCTCGGCCGCTATCGCCCCCACGGGCGGCAATGGCTGTGGGTCGCGGGCGCGGCAGTGCTGCTCGGCGGCGCCTTCGCCGCCTTCCGCTGGTGGCGGAGCCGGCGGGCATGAGCGCTAGGTTCACGATGACGATCACCGCCGCGGCGGAGGACATCGACGAACTCGGCCACGTCAACAATGCCGTATGGGTACGCTGGATCCAGGACATCGCCGTCGCCCACTGGGATGCGGTCGCCCCGGCGGAGCACCGCGCGGCGATGGTCTGGGTCGTGACCCGCCACGAAATCGACTATCGCGGCAATGTCGTCGCGGGCGAGACGGTGACGGGTGAAACCTGGGTCCCCGAACCCCCCAAGGGCGCCCGCTTCGACCGCCACGTCCGCTTCGTGGGCGCCGACGGCAAGGTCAAGGTAGAGGCCGTCACGACCTGGGCCCTACCGGACCGCGCCACCGGCCGCCTGATGCGCGTCCGGCCAGAGGTGGCGGCGCCGTTTCTGCAATCGCCCATCTCATAAACGTCACCCCAGCGAAGGCTGGGGTCTCCTCGTGGCGCGCGTCTCGCCAGCCAAGCAGAAGATCCCAGCCTTCGCTGGGATGACGGAGAATCAGGCAATCGTATCGAACAGATCCCGCCACTCCGGGTTCGCCGTCTCGATCAGCCGGACCTTCCACGCGCGCTGCCACGCCTTCAGCGCTTTCTCCCGAGCGATGGCGTCCTCAATCCGGTCATACGGCTCCGCGTAGACCAGCGTCCGGACCCCATAACGCCGACAGAATGCGGACCCGACATCACGCCGGTGCTGATCGACCCTTGCGGCGAGATGCGCGGTCACACCACTATAGAGCATACCGTGCGGCTTGCTCGCCATGATGTAGACCCAGCCGCCCATCAGCTGCCGTCACCCCGTCATCGGGAAAGACCCCAGCCTGCGCTGGGGTGACGGTGTAAGGCGGGTGCGCGCAGCATCACCCCGAATTCCGCAACGCCGTCGCGATGGCGTTGATCGACAACAGGATGCCCTCGCCGATCCGCGGATCGTCCTCGCCCGCGCGGTGGCGCTTCATCAGTTCGATCTGCAGGAAGTTCAGCGGCTCGATATACGGCAGCCGCAGCCGGATCGAGGCATCGAGCGCCGGGTGCTTTTCCAGCAGCCGCGTCTGCCCGGTCACGTCGAGCAGCCCGTCATGCGTCAGATGCCAGGCGTCGCGGATGCGGGTGAAGATGCCGTCGCGCAGGGCCTTGTCCTCGACCAGCTCGGCATAATGGCCGGCGATCGCGATATCGGACTTCGCCAGCACCATCTCCATATTGGCGAGCGTCGAGGCGAACAGCGGCCACCCCTGCGCCATGTCGCGCAGCAGCGCCTTGTCTTCGAACGCCGCAATCGCCTGGCCGACGCCGTACCAGCCGGGCAGCATCGTGCGCGCCTGCGCCCAGCTGAACACCCAGGGGATGGCGCGCAGATCCTCGATCGCGTCGCTCTTCTTGCGGCTGGCCGGGCGGCTGCCGATCTTCAGGCCCGCGATTTCGCCGATCGGCGTCATCTGGCGGAAGAACGTGCGGAAGCCTTCCGTGCCGTAGACGAGGTCGCGATAGGCGTGGAACGCGGTGTCGGACAAGGCGTCCATCGCGCTGGTGAAGTCCGCATTCTGCGCGTTCGACAGCCGCTCGGGCTCCAGGCTGGCGAGCAAGGTCGCCGAGGCGATCGCCTCCAGATTGGTCATCGCGCTGTCGCGGGTGCCGTATTTCGCCGCGATCACCTCGCCCTGTTCGGTGATGCGGATGCGGCCCTGCACCGTGCCCGGCGGCTGCGCGCGGATCGCGGCGAAGGCGCTGCCGCCGCCGCGCCCCACCGCACCGCCGCGGCCGTGGAACAGCTGCATGCCGACGCCCGCCGCCTCGAACACGGGCTTCAGTGCGGTCGACGCCTTCGACAATTGCCACGTCGAGGTCAGGTAGCCGCCGTCCTTGTTACTGTCCGAATAGCCGATCATCACTTCCTGATGGCCGCGCTTTGCCGCGATGTGCGCGATCTCGGGCAGCGCGAACCAGTCGGTCATGATGCCGGGCGCGGCCTCCAGATCGCCGACTGTCTCGAACAGCGGTACTGCCATGATCGCCGCGGAGGGCTCGTCGCCACCGCGGTACAGGCCGACCTCTTTCAGCAGCAGGTTGATTTCGAGCAGATCGGACACCGACTGCGCCATCGACACGATATAGTTGGTGATGCACGCCGGGCCGTATGTGGCATGCGCCTCCGCTGCGGCGAGCACGATCTGCAATTCGGACTGCGTCTCGTCCGAATAGGTGGTGAAGCGGCTGGCGAGCGGCCGCGCATGCGCCAGCTCGCCCCGCAGCAGCGCGACGCGCGCCGGCTCGTCCAGCGCCAGATAATCGTCCTCGACGCCTGCGGTCTTCAGCAATTCGGCGACGACGCGTTCGTGGACCGCGCTGTTCTGGCGCAAATCGAGCGTCGCAAGGTGGAAGCCGAACGTCTCGACCGCGCGGATCAGCCGGCCGAGCGCGCCGCCGGTCTTGAGCGCGCCCGCGCTCGCCAGCGCGTGCGCGATCGCGGCAAGGTCGGCGCGGAATGTCTGCGGGTCGGGATAGGGCTCGCCGGTCAGCCGGCCGGGGCGGGCGGCGGGCTTGCCGGTCAGTTTCTCGTGCGTCGCGGCGAGGCGCGCATAGATGCCCGACAGCGCGCGGCGATAGGGTTCGTCGCTGCGGCTGGCCGCGGTATCGCCGCTCGCATCCGCCAGCGCGACGACCGCGTCGTCCACCGCGGCATGTTCGGTCGAGATCGACAGCTCCGCACCCAGCGCATGCACCGCGTCGAGGTAGAAGCCGAGCACCGCCTCCGCCGCGCGCGACAAGGCTGTGCGCAGCGAATCGGCGGTGACGAACGGATTGCCGTCGCGGTCGCCGCCGATCCAGCTGCCCGGCTTCACGAAGCTCGGCACGCGCTCCCCGAACGCACGATCCCAACGCTGGTACAGCGCGGGCAGCGCCGGCAGGAATACGTCGCGCATATAGCTCAGCGCGGTCTCAACCTCGTCGGTCACGTACAGTCGCTCGCGGCGCAGCACGCGCGTCTGCCAGAGCAACGCGATCTGGCGGGTGATCGCATCGTCCACCAGATCGCCGTCGGGCGTTTCCGCGCGGCCCGAATCCTTCGCCGCCATCAGCTCGGCGATGCGGTTCTTGTGGTCGATCATGCTCTTGCGCCGCACCTCCGTGGGGTGGGCGGTCAGCACCGGCACGATCAGCGCATGGGCGAGCAGGCGCTGCACCGCGGCCCGGTCGATCCCCTCCGCCTGCAACGTCGCGAGTGCGGCGGCGACATCCGCCCCCTGTTCGGCGGCGATGCCCTGGCGATCCTCGGCCAGATTGGCGAGCATCGAGAAGAGCATGAATCCGCGGACGAAATCGAGCGTCTCGTCGAGGCCCAGGTCCTGCAGGTGGCGATGCACCGCATCGCCGTCGCCCGTGCCACGATGCCGCTCCACCGACGCCCGCCGGATCGCCTCGGTCGCCTCGAACAACGCCTCGCCGCCATAGGTGCGAATGACGTCGCCGAGCTTTGCGCCCAGGAAGCGCACGTCGGGATTGTTGGCGATCGGCGGAAGCGAAGCGGGGTCGATATTGGCCATGTCCGCATGCTGCGCTGCGGCAGGGACCGGGTCAACCGGCGTTGCTGTTTGCGAGGCTAAAGGAGAGGTGCTGAGCCTTTGCCCCCACCCACTCCGTCACCCCGGACTCGTTCCGGGGTCCACTCCGCGGCGAGGGGGACGGCTTGAGCCTCTTGCCGCCCCCTTGCGGCTCGGTGGACCCCGGACCAAATCCGGGGTGACGGCGTGTTAGGGAGGCCTACGTCGCCCCTATTGCGCCCGCGTCCCCTGGTTGCTCAGCGTATCACCCAGCACCGGCGTGGTCGGTTGCGCGGCGGGTTCGCGCCCTGCATCGCGGGCGGCGCGCCATTCGCTTTCCTCTTCCGACGTCACCGTGCCGTCGTGGTTGAGGTCCATCTGGTCGAAGCGGCGCATCGTGCCCTCGCTCCATTCGATCTGGCTGATCACGCCGTCCTTGTTGCGGTCCAGCCCCATCAGGCGGCTGTTCTGGCGCGGCAATTCGGTCGCGTCGATGCGGTCGTCGCCGTTGCGGTCGAGGCTGCGGAAGCGCTGGTCCATCGCGGTCGAGAAATCGACGCGGCTGGTGACGGCCGGCGGCACGAAGCCGGCTGCGTTGGCGACCGCGTCCGCCTGCGCCGCTTTCTCCTCGCTCTTCTTGCCGCATGCGCTCAGCAGGGCCACCGCAAGGACCAGCGATGCCGTCATTCCGTGTCGCCGCAACTATCGTCTCCGCTTATGCTTCCAGCTCAACATCCCAGTAGAGCCAGTCGTGCCACGTGTCGTGCAGATAGTTGGGCGGAAAGGCGCGGCCATGTTCCTGAAGGTGCCAGTTGGTCGGGCGGATCGGCTCGACATACAGCGGCATGCCCGCTTGCTTCGGCGTACGCCCGCCCTTCTTGAGGTTGCAGGGCGCGCAGGCGGTGACGACATTCTCCCACGTCGTCCGGCCCCCTTGCGCGCGCGGCACGACATGATCGAACGTCAGGTCGCGGCTGACCCCGCAATATTGGCAGGCGAAGCGATCGCGCAGGAACAGGTTGAAGCGGGTGAAGGCGGGAAAGGCGGAGGGGCGCACATATTGTTTGAGCGCGATGACCGACGGCAGCTTGATCGCCGCATTCGGGCTGCGCACCTCGCGCTCGTAATGCGCGACGATGTCGACCCGGTCGAGGAACACCGCCTTGACCGCGGTCTGCCATGGCCAGACGCTCAAGGGATAATAAGACAAAGGCGTATAGTCCGCGTTGAGCACCAACGCGGGGCAATTGTCGGGATGGCGGATCAGATCGGGATGAAACACGGCTCCTCCCACGGGTTACCCATGGGCCATGTCGCCCATGAGAGTGACGGGGGTATGACAGCACGCGCCCTTGGGTGCGGTCAAGCGGCTTGCGGTGGCCGGCGGGGCCGCGCGGCATGAGCGCCCCGGGTGCCGGCACCGTGGTCACGCGCTTCGCCCCCAGCCCCACGGGCCTGCTGCACCTGGGCCATGCCTATGCTGCGATCCAGGCGCACGACCATGCCCGCGCCAAGGGCGGCCGCTTCCTGCTGCGGATCGAGGATATCGACGGGACGCGCAGCCGCGAGACGTTCGTCGCCGGCATCCTCGACGATCTCGCCTGGCTGGGGCTGTCGTGGGACGGCCCGGTGGTGCGCCAGTCGCAGCGGCTGGCGCTGTACGACGCGGCGCTCGCCCGGCTGCGTGGGGCGGCGCTGCTCTATCCCTGTTTCTGCACCCGCGCCGATATCGCGCGTGAGATCGCGGAGAGCGCCAGCGCGCCGCACCATGGCCCGGACGGACCGGTCTATCCCGGCCTCTGCCGGCATCTCGACCCGGCCGTGGCGGCGGCGCGGATCGCCGCGGGCGAGCCGCATGCCTGGCGCCTGCGCATGGACGCGGCCTTGGCGCAGACGGGTCCGCTCCACTGGCACGACATGGACGCGGGCGATCGCACCGCCGATCCGGCGGCGTTCGGCGACGTGGTGCTCGCGCGCAAGGACGCGCCCGCCAGCTATCACCTCGCGGTGACCGTTGACGATGCCGCACAGGGCGTCACCGACGTCGTCCGCGGCGTCGATCTATACCCGGCGACCGACGTTCACCGCCTGCTCCAGGCGCTGCTCGGCCTGCCCACGCCGCTCTATCGCCACCACCCGCTGCTGACCGGGCCGGACGGCGCGCGGCTCGCCAAGCGCAACGGCGCGCCTGCGCTCGCGGATCTGCGGCAGGCGGGCGAGGACGGCCGCGCCCTCGCGGAGCGGTTGCGCGCCGGGCGGCTTCCCATTGGCTTTGCCGCGCAGCGTGCTTAAGTACGTGTCATGAACACCTTCCTCGTCATTCTGCTGATCGCGGCGATGCTGGCGACGGTGGTCGCGCTGGTGCGGGGCGTCATCGCCTTCCTCCAGGATAGTCACGCCCAGGTCCGCAATGGCGAAGGGCCGTCCGCGGCTTCGCTCAAATCGAACAAGATGATGCAGATGCGCGTCTTCTTTCAGGCGCTGGCGATCCTGATCATCGTCGTCATCCTGTTTGTCGGCGGCCGAACCTAAGCGTCGCACGCCCGCCCGATGGTCAAGCTGAACCGCATCTACACGCGCACCGGCGACGCGGGCACGACGGGCCTCGTCGACGGATCGCGCGTGTCCAAGGCCGCGGCGGTGATGCAGGCGATCGGCGACGTCGACGAGGCGAACAGCGCGATCGGCGTCGCGATCGCGGCGCTCGCCGGCGCGGCGCCCGCGGACCGGCTTCTCGTCATCCAGAACGACCTGTTCGATCTCGGCGCGGATATCGCCACGCCGATGGGTATCGAGGGCGCGCTGCGCATCGTGCCCGCACAGGTCGCGCGGCTGGAAGCGGAGATCGACGCGATGAACGCGGGCCTATCCCCGCTCACCAGCTTCATCCTGCCCGGCGGCACTCCGGCGGCAGCGGCGCTCCACCTCGCCCGCGCGATCGTCCGCCGCGCGGAACGCAGCGTCGTGACGATGGGCAGCGAGGCGACCCAGGCACTCGCCTATCTCAACCGCCTGTCCGACTGGCTCTTCGTCGCCACCCGCGTCGTCAACGGGGCAGGCGAAGGCGACGTGCTCTGGAAGCCCGGCGCCAGCCGCTAGGGCGGAGCGGGCGCGTCCCGCTCGCCTCCGATCGTATCCCGTCAGCAATCGTCATCCCACCGAAGGCAGGAATCTCAAGAGGATAGCGTGCCAGCCGCCACGGTAAGGCCCCAGCCCGCGCTGGGCCGACGCAACGTGGCGGCTGGAACCGAGCCCGAAAAAACCCCGTCACCCCGGACTCGTTCCGGGGTCCACTCCGCGGCGAGGGGGACGGCTGGAGCCTCTTGCCGTACCCCCTGCGGCCCAGTGGACCCCGGACCAAGTCCGGGGTGACGGCGTGGAGGGGCGGCCTCAATGCGTGTCGCAGACGCCCTGAAGTACGACCTGTGTGTGAGAGCGGCCAGTGCGTCAGAAGCCTCAGGGATGCCCCAGCCTGCGCTGGTGCGACACACTTTGGCGGCCATAACCGAGCCCAAAAAAGCCCGTCACCCCGGACGTGTTCCGGGGGCCACTCCGCGGCGAGGGGACGGCTGGCGCCTCTTGCCATGCCCTCGCGGCCCAGCGGACCCCGGACCAAGTCCGGGGTGACGGGGTGGGTGCGGCAGCGTGACCCCCCATAGCGCTGACGAAGCGGGTAACCCCCGCCGCCCTGTCCTACACGCCCCCCGTCTGCTATACCCTCCCCATGACCCGTCCGCCCTTCGCCCCGCCGCTGCGCGACGGGCGCCGCGGACCCCTCGCTTCCGACGATAACATACCGTCCACTTCGTCCACTTCCGCGAGCCCTCTCCCGCCGGAACCCCGATTCGCGCCGCCGCCGCGCCACCGCGGACCGCCACGCTTCAATCCTCACTTTCCTCGACAAAAAGCGCGTGTATGCTGCCCTGTCGCTGCCGGGGGGCCGCGGCTTTTCCCTATCCTCGCGGAAACACCATGAATCGTATCCTGATCGGCGTTGCCGGCATCCTCGTCATCCTCGGCATCGCCTTCGCGCTGTCCACCGACCGCAAGGCGATCCGGCTGCGCGTCGTCGGCGCGGCGTTCGCGTTGCAGGCGACGATCGCGACGATCGTGCTCTACTGGGGCCCGGGCCGTGCGGCGCTGGCGGGGGCATCGGCGGGCGTCTCGGCGCTGCTCGGCTATTCGCAGCGTGGCACGGAGTTTCTGTTCGGCAAGCTCGCCAGCCCCGACATCGGCGGCCAGAGCTTCGCGATCGCGGCGCTGCCCGTCATCATCTTCTTCGCCAGTCTCGTCTCGATCCTCTATTATCTCGGCGTCATGCAGGTCGTGGTGCGCTGGGTCGGCGGCGCGATCGAAAAGGTGATCGGCACGTCCAAGGTCGAATCGCTCTGCGCCGCGGCGAACATCTTCGTCGGCCAGTCCGAATCGCCGCTGGTGATCCGCCCCTATCTCGCCGGCCTCACCCCGCCGCAGCTGTTCACGGTGATGACCAGCGGCATGGCGGGCGTCGCGGGCACGATCCTCGCGGCCTATGCCTCGATGGGCATCCGCATCGAATATCTGCTCGCCGCCAGCTTCATGGCGGCGCCGGGCGGCATCCTGATGGCGAAGATCATCATGCCCGATCGCACCATGCCACCCGAAGGCGAGCTGCCGCTGGGCGACATGCCCGACGAGAACCGCGTAATCGCGCTCGCCGACCACCGGATCAGCGGTGCCGGCCCCGCCGCCTTGCTGCCCGAAGGCACGCCGGGCGAGCCCTTGCCCGAAGCGACGCATGACGAGGAAAAGCCCGCGAACCTCATCATGGCCGCCGCCCAGGGCGCGCAGACCGGCGTGCGGCTGGCGGTCGCGGTCGGCGCGATGGTGCTCGCCTTCGTCGCGCTGGTCGCGCTGGCGAACGGCCTGCTCGGCGGCCTCGGCAACATGGTCGGCCTGCCCGGCCTCAGCTTCCAGGCGCTGCTCGGCTACGTCTTCCAGCCGGTGATGGTGCTGCTCAACGTGCCGTGGAACGAGGCGGGGATCGCCGGCGGTCTGTTCGGCGAGAAGATCGTGCTCAACGAATTCGTCGCCTATATCGATCTCGGCAAGCAGGCCGCGCAGCTCAGCCCGCGCACCATCGCCGTCGTCACCTTCGCGCTGTGCGGCTTCGCCAATTTCTCGTCGATCGCGATCCAGATGGCGGTGACGGGCAGCCTCGCCCCCAACCAGCGCCCGATGATCGCCAAGCTCGGCCTGCGCGCCCTCGCCGCGGGCAGCCTCGCCAACCTGATGTCGGCCGCGCTCGCCGGCCTGCTGATCGGCTGACGCGGGCGGTATGACCGGCCTTCGCAGGACGCTTGGGCCGGGCCAGCTCGCGATGATCGCGATCGGCGGCGCGGTCGGCACCGGGCTGTTCCTGGGCAGCGGCTTCGCGATCCAGCTCGCCGGGCCGGCGGTCCTGGTCAGTTATGCGATCGGCGGGTTCATCACGCTGGCGCTGATGGGGTGCCTCGCGGAAATGACCGTCGCCGACCCCGCGACCGGATCGTTCGGGCTGTTCGCCGAACGCTACCTCGGCCGCTTTGCCGGCTTCCTGGTCCGCTACGCCTATGTCACCTGCATCATCCTGGCGATCGGGACAGAGGTGACCGCGGTCGCGATCTACATGCGCTATTGGCTGCCCGACGTGGCCGGCGCGTGGTGGATCGGCGGGTTCGGCGTCGCGCTGCTGGCCGTCAATCTGGTCAGCGTGCGGGCGTTCGGCGCGGTCGAATATCTGTTCTCGGCGATCAAGGTCGTCGCGATCCTCGCCTTCATCGCGCTGGGCCTGTGGGTGATCGGCCGCGGCGCGCCGGGTGTCGGGCTGGCGAACTACACCGCCCATGGCGGCTTCGCGCCGCACGGCATCAGCGGCATCTGGAGCGCGGTGATCGTCTCGATCTTCAGCTACCTTAGTATCGAGATGATCGCGGTCGCGGCCGGGGAAGCGCGCGACCCGGAACGCGCGATCGTCCGCGCCTTCCGCTCGACGATGCTGCGCCTTGCGCTATTCTACCTGGGCAGCCTTGCGGTCATGCTGGCGGTGCTGCCGTGGACGCAGGCCGGCACCGCGACCAGCCCGTTCGTCACGGTGATGGCGGCGAGCGGCCTGCCCTATGCGGCAGGCGTCATCAACGCCGTCGTGCTGGTCGCGGCGCTCTCGGCGATGAACAGCCAGCTCTACACCGCCTCGCGCATGCTGTTCAGCCTGGCGGATAGCGGCCTTGCGCCGCGGCGACTGGGCGCGGTCGATGCGCGCGGCGTGCCGGTGGCGGCGCTGCTCGTGTCGGCGGCGGGGATCGGAATCGCGGGCGGCGTCTATGCGTGGCGGCCCGATGCGGCGCTGGGCGTGATGATCGCGGTGTCGATCTTCGGCGCGCTGTTCACCTGGGGCATGATCTTCGTGACGCACCTCGCCTTCCGGCGCCGCCATGGGCCGCCGGCGGGCTTTCGTATGTGGGGCTATCCCTGGGTGAGCCTTGCCGGCGCAGGCGCGATCGCCGCGATCCTGGCGACGACGCCCTTCACCGCCGCCTTCGCGCTGACGCTGGTCTACGGCGTGCCGGTGCTGGCGATGCTGGCGGGCGTGTATGCGCTATGGTTGCGCCGCCCCGCCCCATAATCGTCATCCCCGCGCAGGCGGGGATCCAGACGCGCAGGTTCTCGCAAGGGTCGCGACGGAAGCGGTTCTGGATTCCCGCCTGCGCGGGAATGACGGTGGAGGGGGATGCCTACTCCCCCGTCCGCGTCTTCACCTTATTGGGCAAATCCTTGCCCTTGGTCCGGCGCGAGGGCAGCTGCACTGGGTTCTTCTTCTTCCATTCCTTGAAGGTCATCGGACCTTCGGGCGTGTCGACGATCGTGTCGTCCAGGCTCATGCGCGTTCTCCTCAGCGCGTCGGCTCGGGTTGCGGACCGCTGTAATCGTAGAAGCCGCGGCCGGTCTTGCGGCCGTACCAGCCCGCCTCGACATACTTCACCAGCAGCGGCGCCGGGCGGAACTTGGGGTCGCCGGTGCCCTCGAACAACACGCGCGTGATCTCCAGGCAGGTGTCGAGGCCGATGAAGTCGGCGAGCGTCAGCGGTCCCATCGGGTGGTTGAGGCCCAATTGGCAGGCTAGGTCGATGTCGCGGATCGTCGCGACGCCTTCGCCGAGCGCGAAGATCGCCTCGTTGATCATCGGCATCAGCACGCGGTTGACGATGAAGCCCGGCGCGTCGTTGGCACGGACCACCGCCTTGCCCAGCCGCTCGGCATAATTCTCGATGACGCCGACGGTGGCGTCCGACGTCGCAAGCCCGCGGATCACCTCGATCAGGCCCATCACCGGCACCGGATTGAAGAAATGCACGCCGATGAAGCGCGCCGGATCGGGGGTCGCCTGGGCGAGGCGGGTGATCGGGATCGACGAGGTGTTCGACGCGAGGATCGCGTCCTTGCCCAGCACCTTGCCGACGTTGCCGAAGATCGCCCGCTTGATCTCCTCACGCTCGGTCGCCGCCTCGATGACGAGGCCGCAGTCGGCCATCGCGGCGACGTCGCCGACCGGTTCGATCCGGGCGAGCGTGGCATCGCGCGTGCCTGCGTCGATCTTCTCCTTCTCGACCGCGCGGGCGAGCAGTTTGGCGATCCCCGCCTTGCCCGCCTCGGCGCGTTCGACCGACACGTCGGACAGGATCACGCGATAGCCCGCGGCCGCGCTCACCTGCGCGATGCCGGCGCCCATCTGGCCTGCACCGATCACACCTACTGCCTGCATCATGTCTCTCCATCGATCGCTTTGCCGTTCGCCATAGCCGCTTTCCCGGCGCCTGCCAGCCGGATAGGCTCGCGCGCACAGAGGAGAGGGGCATGATCGTATTGGGGGATAGCGGCCTGTTGCGGCCGGGCCGATGGCGGTGGCTGGTGGCGCTCGGCTGGATGGTCGCGCTGTTCGCGGTGATGAGCGTCCTGCTCTTCCCCGGCTGGCTGCACGCTGCGCCCGCCTATCGCGATGCCGTGCGGATCGGATCGGTGCTGGTCGCCTATGCGGTCTATGCGCTCGCGGTCCGCTACGGCGAACGCCGCGCGCCGGTAGAGATCGCCGCGCGGCCGTTGCTGCCCGAGCTGCTCGCCGGCATCGCGATCGGGGCGGGGATGTTCGCGCTCGTCTTCACCAGCCTGCGCCTGCTCGGCGTCTACACGCTCGCGCCCGGCCAATGGGGCGACTGGCCGTCCGACATCGTGTGGGCGCTGCGTACCGGGTTCGCCGAGGAATTGCTGCTGCGCCTCGTCGTGTTCCGCCTGCTGATGCGCGCGGCGGGACTGTGGCCGGCGCTGGCGATCTCGGCGCTGCTATTCGGGGCGATGCACCTCGCCAACCCCAATGCGACGCTGGTCGCCGCGCTGGCGATCGCGGTGGAGGCGGGGCTGATGCTCGCCGCTTTCTACCTCGTCACCGGGCGCATCTGGATGGCGGTGGGGGTGCATGCCGCGTGGAATTTCGTCCAGGGGCCGGTGTTCGGCGCGCGCGTCTCCGGAGGCACCGACACTGGCAGCCTGTTCGTCAGCGCGCCGGTGCAGGGCAGCCCCGACTGGCTGAGCGGCGGCGCGTTTGGACCCGAAGCGTCGCTGCCCGCGGTGATCATCGGCTTCGTCATCTTCGTCGTGGTGCTGCGGGCGGCATTGGGGCGTTGGACGCGTGAAGACGTTCGCTGAGTAGGACCATCATGACCCGCCATGTCGCCCTTGCCGCCCTGATGCTCGCCGCCTGCTCCAGCCAGCCGCAGGCGGACGCGGCGCCAACCCGCACGGCGGAGGCCGCGCCCCGCACGGCGGCCAGTCCGCCTGCGACGGCGAAGACGCGCGCGCCGGTCACGCCGAAACCTGGCACGCTCAAAACGTTCGGCGACTGGCAGGTCGGCTGCGACAATGGGCTGGTGTGCACCATGGCGTCGCTGCTGCCGGACGATGGCGCGGGCGCCGGGGCGACGCTCAACCTGATCCGCGCGCCGGGACCGCAGGGCCGCTATCATACGGTATCGGGGGAGGGCGCGACCGACGCGTCGGGGCACACGCCCGCGGCGCGATTCACCGTCGACGGTCGTGATCTGGGCAGCGACGCCAATGCCCTTGCCGCCGCGATGGCGAACGGTCGGGTTCTCAAGGTGCCCGGCGGCGCGATCTCGCTGAAGGGCGCCTCGGCCGCGTTGCGCTACATCGATGCGATGCAGGGGCGCGCCGGCACCGTAACGGCCACCGTCGCACAGGGCGCCAAGCCCGCTGCGAGCGTGCCGCCCGCGCCGGCACTGCCGATCGTCACCGCACAGCGACTGACGCGCTATACCGCCAAGCTGCCGACATCCGTGGTCGCGGCGATGAAG
This sequence comes from Arthrobacter sp. TPD3018, assembly GCA_003075315.1. GTDB lineage: Bacteria > Pseudomonadota > Alphaproteobacteria > Sphingomonadales > Sphingomonadaceae > Sphingomonas. The sequence goes on from QDFQ01000001.1 coordinate 230,633, forward strand.
CGGATCGGCCGGTGCGATCTGTCCGAAGGGATGGAATCGCCCCCCTCGGTCGCCAGGACGCCGGACGGGCGCCTGCTGGTGATCCAGCCCTGTTCGGCGGGGGCGTATAATGTCATCGGCGCGTTGTTCGTCGTCCGCGGCAGCGACGTCCGCCCGGCGCAGGTCGACGCGTCTGCCGGCTTCGACGCGACGGGCGCGGATTCACAGACCCCGGTCCCCAGCGTCGTCAACGGTGATTTCGACCGCAACGTCCTGACCAGCTACGCCAAGGGCCGCGGTCTGGGGGATTGCGGTTTGGGGCAGACCTTCGCGTGGGACGGCAGCCGCTATCGCCTGGTGTCGCAGGACGAGATGAGCGAATGCCGCGGCAACACCGAATATATCGCGACATGGCGCGCCACGATGCGGCGGTGACGCCCTGCCGCGGCTGGCGCGCTTATGGCGCCGGCCGCTCCGGCTGCGCTTCGGCGAGGTAGAGGCCGAACAGACCCTTGGGGTCGGTCCATTCGCGGATCGGCGTCCACCCGCCCGAGCGCAGCAGGATACGTGCATCGCGCGAGGCGTATTTGTGGCTGTTCTCGGTGTGGATGCTCTCGCCTGCGCGCATCGCGAAGGGGCGCCCTTCGATGGTGAAGGCGACGTCGCGCTGCGCCACCAGATGCATCTCGATCCGCGCCCGATCGTCGTTCCAGCGCGCTTCGTGTGCGAAGGCGTCGACCGGGATCGTGCCGTCGAGCTCGCGATTGATCCGGTCCAGCAGATTGAGGTTGAACGCCGCCGTCACGCCCGCCGCATCGTCATAGGCGGCGACCAGCGTGCTTTCGTCCTTGATCCGGTCCATGCCGATCAGCAGCATCGCGCCTTCGCCCAGCGACGCGCGCATCGCGCGCAACAGGTCGACCGCCATCAGCGGGATCATGTTGCCGATCGTCGAACCAGGGAAGAAGCCGAGCTTCGGCGTGTCCGCCACTTCGGCCGGCAGCGTCAGCGGCCGCATGAAGTCCGCCTCGAACGGCAGCACGGTCAGGTCGGGGAAGGCCTCGCTCAGCACGCGCGACGATTCGCGCAGGAAATCGCCCGAAATGTCGATCGGCACATAGGCGGACGGCGCGGCACAGCGCAGCAGCAGCGGCGTCTTGGTCGACGATCCCGACCCGAACTCCACGACCGCGCGGCCGCGGCCGACGACCTCGGTCACTTCGGGGCAAATCTCTTCCAGGATCGCGGTTTCGGTGCGCGTCGGATAATATTCCGGCAGCACAGTGATGTCCTCGAACAGTTCCGATCCGCGGCGATCGTAGAACCAGCGGGCGGGAATCGCGCGCGGGCGCCGCGCGAGCCCCGACAGCACGTCGGCACGGAATTGCGGATCGGCGAGGCTCGCCTGACCGTCCTCGATTTCGGGCTTCAGCATCAGATATCCTTGGCGAGCCGGACGCCGGTGAATTGCCAGCGCTGGTGGGGGTAGAAGAAATTGCGATAGCAGGGGCGCCCATGGCCGCGGGGCGTCGCGCAGCTGCCGCCGCGCAGTACGAACTGCCCGCTCATGAACTTGCCGTTATACTCGCCGACCGCACCGTCGACGGTGCGAAAGCCGGGGTAGGGGCGATAGGCGCTGCCCGTCCATTCCCACACGTCGCCGAAAAAGGCGGGGTCGCCGGGGGCGGCGGGGCGCGGCTCGACCGGGCCGGCGGCATCCATCTGATTGCCACCTGCCGCATCAGCCGCTTGCGCAGCGGCCTCCCATTCGAACTCGGTCGGCAGGCGCGCGCCGGCCCAGGCGGCATAAGCGTCCGCTTCGTACAGGCTGACGTGCGTCACCGGCGCGGCAGGATCGATCGGCCGGCGCCCGTCCAGGCCGAAGCGCGTCCACACGCCGTCCTGCCGTTCCCAATACAACGGCGCGGCGATGCCGTTCGCCTTCACCCATGCCCAACCGTCGGCGAGCCAGTGCCGCGCATCCGCATAGCCGCCATCGGCGATGAACGCCGCCCATTCGCCGTTGGTGACCGTACGGTCGGCGATCGCATGCGGGGCGAGCAGCGCATCGTGGCGCGGCCCCTCGCAGTCGAAGGCAAAACCATCGCCATCGTGCCCGACACGGACGATTCCCGCATCGCGCTCGATCCAGCGGATCGGCCCCGGCATCGCGACCGGCACCTTGGGCGCGGCGGGCCACAGCGCGGGCTCCAGCGGATTTTCGCCGAACAGGTGCAGGATATCGGTGACGAGCAATTCCTGATGCTGCTCTTCGTGATGACAGCCCAGCGCCACCAGCTCGCATGCGGCGTCGGGCAGGTCGGGCAGCGCCGACAGCAGCGCCGCATCGACATAGGCGCGATAGGCGAGCACCTCGTCCAGCGTCGGCCGGGTGATCATGCCGCGGCGGTCGCGCGCGTGGCGGCGGCCCTCCGCCTCGTAATAGCTGTTGAACAGGAACGGAAAGCGTTCGTCATGCAGCACATAGCCGTCCACGTGATCGCGCAGCACGAAGGTTTCGAAGAACCAGGTCGTATGCGCGAGATGCCATTTCGCCGGCGACGCATCGGGCATCGACTGGACGCTGGCGTCGGCGTCGGACAGCGGCGCGGTCAGCGCGACGGTAAGGGCGCGGACCCGATCATAACGTGCGGTAAGGGCGGCGTCGGGGCCGGGTGCGATCTTCAACATGGCCGGCCCCTCCTGCGCAAAACGCGTCCGTCACGCGCGCGCGAATGGGTGAAGCGCATGACAGTCCAAAGGGTTGCAGCCGCGCCGGTTATAATGTGGATTAGTCCCGATCGACAGTCGCCACGACGATAATTCCTCCCCGCCAGGGGGAGGTGGCATGACGGAGGGGGAGGTCAGGGTAGCACTTCGACTCCTATCCGCCGCCGCCGTCGCCCTTGCCACGGCGCTATCCCGGCGTGAGGGGGGATGAGCGCGTCACCGCATGTCGATTGCCCCCAGCCTCTTGAAAGCAAAGGCCGCAGACACCGCCGCCCACGCCAATCCCTTTGACGCGCGCGCCAAAGCCGATAGGGTCTGCGCGATGGACGACACCCACGCCGCGCCGATCCCGCGCTCGCTCTTCGCCTTTTCGATCTTCTACGGCGGCATGGTCTGCATCGCCGGCGTGCTCGGCAACAAGCAGGTGGCGCTGGGGCCGTTGTCCGCGCTGGGCCCGGTGGTCGGGCTGGGGCCGCTGGCGGTGGAAGCGGGGATCTTCGCCTTCCTCCTGCTCGTCGTCACCTCCAGCGCGATGGCGGAACTGCACGGGCGCAGCATCGCCAACCGGCTGGTGCAGATCGGCTTCGTGCCGCTGATCGTCTCGATCCTGCTGTCGTTCATCGTCCATGCGCTGCCCGCCGCGCCCGAAATGCAGGCGGCCAATCGCGATGCGATCCAGCTGGTGCTTGGCGGCACGTGGCGCATCTGGCTGGGCGGGATCATCGCCTATGGCATCTCGCAGACGCTGAACGTCACGATCTTCGCGGCGTTGAAGGGGCGTGAGGGCGGCGGCCTCCTCTGGCTGCGCGCCGGCATCGCCAGCATGCTCAGCCAGATCGTCGATACGTTGCTGTTCGTATCGATCGCCTTCGCCGGCGTGTTCCCGATCGGCGAACTGCTGGCCGGGCAGATGATCGTGAAGGTGGTGCTCTCGGCGCTCCTCGTGCCGCCGCTGATCTACGTGTTCGTGGGCCTCGGCAAGCGGCTCGACCGCCAGGCCTAAGTCCCTCGCCCGGCGCTCCGCAGCCGACGGCGGCAGGCGAGCCCAAGTCCTCCCCTGCCAGGGGGAGGTGGCAGCGAAGCGGACGGAGGGGGCGGTCAGCGACGCCGCACGTTATGGCCCGGCGCGCCTCTGTCCGGCGGCGGAGGACTATGAGGACCGCCCTTGGACCGCTAAAGGCCGCCGCATGACCGACTCCGCCGCCACCGCTGCCCTGCTCGCCAAGGCCGAAACGCTGACCGAGGCGCTGCCCTATCTGCAGCGCTATGCCGGTCAGACCTTCGTCGTGAAATACGGCGGCCATGCGATGGGCGATCCTGAATTGGCGCGCGATTTCGCCGAGGACGTCGTGTTGTTGAAGGCGGTCGGCATCAATCCCGTCGTCGTCCATGGCGGCGGGCCGCAGATCGGCGCGATGCTGAAGCGACTGGGGGTCGAATCGCGCTTCGTCGACGGGTTGCGCGTCACCGATGCCGAAACCGCGCGCATCGCCGAAATGGTGCTGGCCGGATCGATCAACAAGGAAATCGTCGCCTGGATCGGGCAGGCGGGCGGCCGCGCGGTCGGCATTTCGGGCAAGGACGCGAACCTCGTCACCGCGATGAAGGTCGGCCGCGACACGCCCGATACGTTGCAGGGGATCGAACGCCACGTCGATCTGGGCTTCGTCGGTGAGCCGGTGGCGGTCGACCGCACGATCATCGACACGCTGTCGGCCAGCGGCATCATCCCCGTCGTCGCGCCGATCGCCCTGGGTGCGGACGGGCACACCTACAACATCAACGCCGATACGATGGCGGGCGCGATCGCCGCGGCGCTGGGTGCCTCGCGCTTCTTCCTGCTGACCGACGTCGCGGGCGTGCTGAACAAGGACAAGGTGCTGCTCACCGACCTCGATCCCACGGGCATCGCGGCGCTGAAGGCGGACGGCACGATCTCGGGCGGCATGATCCCCAAGGTGGATACCTGCGTCGCCGCGGTCGAGGCGGGGGTGGACGCCGCGGTGATCCTCGACGGGCGCGTGCCGCATGCGATGCTGCTCGAGATTTTCACCTCGGCGGGCGCCGGCACCCTCGTCCACGCCTGAGCTGCGTCATCCTGGCACGGGCGGAGGACTTGGCCCTCCGCCGTTTAATCGCTAGGTCCGGCCTCAACCCTTATCCGGAGCCCAGGCGTGGTCGCGCTTTCCCTGATTCAGATCATCATGATCCTGCTCGACGTGCTGTGGTGGATCATCATGGTCCAGTTCGTGCTGTCGCTGCTGATCGTGTTCAACGTCATCAACACGTCGAACAATTTCGTGCGTTCGCTGCACTACGGGCTCGATTCGCTGACGGAGCCGCTTTACCGGCCGCTCCGCCGTGTTCTGCCGAACATAAATGGAATCGATCTGGCGCCTCTCGCGGTGCTAATCATCATCCGCATCCTAGACTCCGTCCTCCTCCCCAATATCGCCGCTGCGATTCTGACCAACGGCGCGGCCTGAGGCGCTGCCGATGCCGGCCTGGGCGGTGCGCGACGATGGCATCGTCCTTGCCGTTCGAGTGACCCCACGTAGCGGGCGCGATGCCTTACTGGCCGGTACCGATGAGCATTTTGTCGCGCGGCTGGCCGCAGCACCGGTCGACGGCAAGGCGAATGCGGCGCTTCTTGCGCTGGTGGCGGACCGGTTCGGCGTTCCGAAGCGCGCGGTCGTGCTCATCGGCGGAGACACCGCGCGGTTGAAGCGGCTGCATGTTGCGGGCGACGCGGCCATGCTGGCGAAAACCGCTGCCGCCCTCTATGACGTGGCGTCATGACCGCCACGATCATCGACGGCAAGGCGCACGCCCTTGCGCTCCGTACCCGCACCGCCGCGCATGTCGCCGCTTTTCGCGACACGACCGGCCGCGCGCCTGGCCTAGCCGTCGTGCTGGTCGGCGAGGATCCGGCGTCGTCAGTCTATGTCCGCTCCAAGGGCAAGGCGACGCGCGAGGCGGGGATGGAGAGCTTTGAGCATCGCCTGCCCGCGGACACGGATGCGGATGCTCTACTGGCTCTGGTACAGCGGCTCAACGCCGATCCGACCGTCGATGGTATCCTCGTCCAGCTGCCTCTGCCGAAGCATATCGATGCTGAAGCGGTGCTGCTCGCGATCGATCCGGACAAGGACGTCGATGGTTTTCACCCGGTCAATGCCGGGCGTCTCGCGATTGGGGCGGAGGGGTTCGTGCCCTGCACGCCGCTGGGCTGTCTGATGCTGCTGCGCGACATCCATCCCAACCTGGCGGGCATGGAGGCGGTGGTCGTTGGTCGGTCCAACATCGTCGGCAAGCCGATGGCGCAGCTGTTGTTACAGCAGAGCTGCACCGTCACCGTGGTTCACAGCCGCACGCGCGATGTCGCGGCGCATTGCCGGGCTGCCGATATCGTCGTCGCGGCGGTGGGCATTCCCCATTTCATCCAGGGCGACTGGATCAAGCCAGGCGCGACGGTGATCGACGTGGGCATCAACCGGACCGAGACGGGGCTGGTCGGTGACGTCGATTTCGCCGCCGCCAAGGAGGTGGCTGGCGCCATCACGCCGGTCCCCGGCGGTGTCGGTCCGATGACGATCGCCTGTCTGATCCGAAACACGTACATATCCGCCTGCCGCCGCGAGGGCGTGAGCGTCGCGCCGTGATCGAGCTGTTCGTCTCGTCGCTCATCACCTTCTTCGTGGTGATCGACCCGCCGGGTTGCGCGCCCATCTATGCTGGCCTGTCGTCGGGCGCGTCGCCGTTGCAACGCCGCAGCATGGCCATCCGCGCGGTCGGCGTTGCGAGTGCGATCCTGTTCGTCTTCGCGCTGTTCGGAGAAAAACTGCTTCATGGCCTGGGCATCAGCCTGGCGAGCTTCCGCATCGCGGGCGGCATCATGCTGTTCCTGATCGCGCTTGAAATGGTGTTCGAGAAGCGCACGCAGCGCCGCGAGGACCGTGCGGCGGAGGTCGCTGCCGATCCGGAAGTCGAAGACGTGTCGATTTTCCCGATGGCGATGCCGATGATCGCCGGCCCGGGATCGATCGCGACCGTAATGCTGCTGATGGCGCGGACCAACGGGCTGGAAGCGACGCTGGTCGTGCTGGCCGCCATGGTAACGATCCTGCTGCTCACGCTGGTCGCGTTGCTCGCCGCGGGGCCGCTGATGCGGCTGCTCGGTACGCGGATCGAGGCGGTGATTACGCGCCTGCTCGGCGTGCTGCTGGCGGCGCTGGCGGTGCAGTTCGTGATGGACGGCTTGCAGGTCAGCTTGCGCTGATCGGCTTCACCGCGGCGCCACAAGCGGCGCGAAGCGCGCGACCTGACGACCGATCAGGCACAGTTGATCGTAGACGGCGGGATCGCTCGCGCCGCCTTCGTCGTCGAATTTGGTGATCTGCGTGTTGATCGCCGCGGCAAAGGGCGTCGGCCAGCCGCGCAACGCGTGGACGATCGAGCGCAGCGCCGCAATCGTCGACCCCGTCGCCTGCCAGCCATAAGCGGTGGCGATCAGGCCCACGGGCAGATCGGCGAGATAGGGGCGTTCGTCGCGCGCGGTTTCTTCCAACAGATCGAGCGCGTTCTTGACCACGCCAGAGATGCTGCCGTGATAGCCGGGGCTGGCGATGATGACCGCCGATGCGCCGCGCACCGCGGCGACGAACGCCTGTTCGTCCTCCGTCCGGCTCGTCGCGCGCGGATCGTAAAGCGGCAGGCGCGCCATGTCGGCACCACCGAACATCCGCGTCGCGAAGCCCTCGCGTTCCGCCGCGTCGAGCGCGATGCGCAGCGCGCGCTCGGTCGAGGAAACGCCGCCGATCGTTCCGCCGATACCGACGACGAGCGGGGGTGAGGAGGGCTGCTGGGTCATGGTTTCGCGATAGCGCTCCCTGCGTGCCTGCGCCAGCCGCTGGCGTTCGCGCCTGCAAAAGGGTAAATGCGCTTGCACCTCCCCCACAGCGTCCGGCCCTTGCGCGTGCTGTTATAGGATAGTAATACACGTCATGGCTGACCGCTGGGACGAGCCGATGCGTCACGAACCGATCGATACCAACCGCCGCGGCAGCATCGGCCAGCGCTACGACCTCGACGACGGGGAGGATCGCTTCGAATCGGCGCCGCGCTGGCGCCGCGAAGAGGCGCGCGCGCCGGACGAGGATCGATACGCCGGGCGGTTCGACGCCTTCCTCGATCCCGAACACGATGCAGCGGCAGAGCCGCCGCCCCGTCGGCCTCGCCATATCGGCCGCTGGATTTTGCGAGGTATCGCCGCGGGCATCGTCTTGCTGGTCATCGCGATCGGCTGGCTCGCCGTTACTGCGCCACTCAGCAAGTCGCTGCAGCCGCCGACGCCGCCGTCGATTACGTTGACCGCGGACGACGGCACGCCGATCGCCCGGCGGGGGGCGATCATCGACAAGCCGGTCGACGCCGCCAAGCTGCCCCCGCACGTCACCGAGGCATTCCTGGCGATCGAGGACCGACGCTTCCGATCGCACTGGGGCATCGATCCGCGCGGCATCCTGCGCGCCTTCGTCCACAACGTCGGCTCCGGTGGCGTGCGAGAGGGTGGCAGCACGATCACGCAGCAGCTCGCAAAGAACGCCTTTCTCGACTCAGACCGCACCGCGGCGCGCAAAATCCGCGAGGTCATGATCGCCTTCTGGCTGGAAGCGTGGCTGTCGAAGGATGAAATCCTGTCGCGTTATCTGTCCAACGTGTATTTCGGCGACAACGTCTATGGCCTGCGTGCGGCGTCGAAACATTATTTCGGCCGCGAACCCGAAAAGATGAACGTCGGGCAGGCGGCGATGCTCGCGGGGCTGGTCAAGGCGCCCTCGCGCCTCGCCCCGACGAACAATCTGGAAGGCGCGCGCCGCCGCGAGATGGTCGTCGTTCGCGCGATGGCGGATGCCGGTTTCCTGACCAAGGCCGAAGCCGCCGATGTCCAGCCACAGCGCGTGCTGGCGAGCCGGCCGACGACGTTGCCGAGCGGCACCTATTTCGCCGACTGGGTGCTGCCACAGGCCCGCGATCAGGCGGGCGAGATCAAGACCGAAGCGACGGTGAAGACGACGCTTGACCGCCGACTGCAGCGCACCGCCGAGCGCGTCGTGCGGCAGGCGGGACTCAGGCAGGCGCAGGTCGCGCTGGTCGCGATGCGACGTGACGGCCGCGTCGTCGCGATGGTCGGCGGCAAGGATTACACCAAGAGCCCGTTCAACCGGGCGACACAGGCGCAGCGCCAGCCCGGATCGACGTTCAAACTGTTCGTCTACCTCGCAGCGATGCGGAAGGGCATGACGCCCGACACGATGGCGGACGATACGCCGGTCGAGATCGCCGGGTGGAAGCCGAAGAACGACGATGGGCGCTATCTGGGGCCCATCCCGCTGCGTCGCGCCTTCGCACGCTCGTCCAACATGGTCGCTGCACGGCTGACGCAGGAAGTTGGCGTGCGCAACGTCATCAAGGCAGCGCGCGACCTCGGCATCTCGACGCCGATCCCGAACGAGGCGACGATCGGCCTCGGCACGGCCGAAGTCTCGTTGCTCGAGCTGACCGCAGCCTATGCGGCCATCGCCAACGGCCAATATCCGGTGCGTCCGCGCGGCCTGGAGGAAACGGGCGACAACAAGAGTTGGTACGAATCGCTGACCGGCGGCACCACCAAGATGCCCGACGACATCCGCGAAAAGATGCTCGATTTGCTGTCGTCCTCGCTCCGCGGGACGGGACGCGAGGCGGTGCTGAGCACGGACGCTTATGGCAAGACCGGCACGTCGCAGCAGAGCCGCGATGCGTGGTTCATCGGCTTTGCCGGCGATCTGGTCGTCGGCGTCTGGGTCGGCAACGACGACAGTTCGCCCAATCCTGGCCTGCACGGCGGCGGTGTGCCGGCGCAAATCTGGCGAAACTTCATGGTCTCCGCGCTTGGCCTCGCGCCGCCACAGGCACCGGTGGTGGTCGAAGAGAATGCGACCGATCCTGAAGCGATCGTCGGGCCGGAAGATCCGGTCGGCGACGTGATCGAACAGGCGCCGCAGATGATGGATGGCACGCTGGAAGGCATGGGTCTGCAGATGAAGATGGGCCGCGACGGCAGCATCAGCATTACGCCCGGCCGCGATCGCGAACCACAACTCCCGCCGCGCGACCCCCGCGAGCCCCGCACGCGGGGCGATGAGGGCGGCGAAGGGGAATGATCCGGCCGGCTCGGGGCATTTCAACGATTTAACCCAGCCCTCAGCTTTACGGACTACCCCCGCGGCGATGACGCGGAGGGTCATGCAGGCGGGACAGCTCCGGCTGATGCCGCCTATCTCGGCGGATCGCCGACCGATGTGCCGGTCCGCCATCGCCGACGCTGATCCGAGCGGCGGAGGACGACCCGATCCTGCCGATAGCTTCCGCCCGGGAATTCGCGCCGCGCTCGGCCGTGCGGGGGAATGCGATCCGTCTGGTGATCTTTCCTATGCGGGCCACGACTTCAACACCGTCTATGGCGGCATCCCCAATCAGGTGATGCGACAGATCATTATGCGGTTCCTGGCCGAGTACGATCCCGGCCAGGTGCGCTAAATCGTCACTTCGTCCCCATTTCGCGGCGGACCTTGTCCTCCAGCACCGGCATCGGCAGCGCGCCGCTGTCGAGGACCGCGGCGTGGAAGGCGCGGGGGTCGAACGATGCGCCCTGCTTGGCCTGCGCTTCCGCCTTCAGCTTCAGGATGGTGAGCTGGCCGATCTTATAGGCGAGCGCTTGCCCCGGGATGGCGATGTAGCGTTCGACTTCCGCGGTCGCATCCGTCTTTGCCATCGCCGAATGCGTCAGCATGTAATCGATCGCCTGCTCGCGGCTCCAGCCCTTGGCATGGATACCCGTGTCGACGACGAGGCGCATCGCGCGCAGCATTTCGTCGTTCAGGCCGCCCATCCGCTGGTAGGGATCGGTTTCCATGCCCAGCGGCTTCCACAGCGTTTCCGCATAGAGCGCCCAACCTTCGACATAGGCGGTATTGCCGCCGAAGCGCATGAAGGCGGGCAGTGCGGCATTTTCCTGGGCGAGGCTGATCTGGAAGTGGTGGCCCGGCACCGCTTCGTGCAGGAACAGCGTTTCCATGCCCCAGGTGTAGCGCACCGGCAGGTCATAGGTGTTGTAGTAAAAGATGCCCGGTCGCGTTCCGTCGGGGGTGCCGCCCTGGTAGCTGCCCGCCGCATCGCTCTTGGCGCGGTAATCGGGCACCGGCCGGATTTCGAGCGGAGTCTTGGGGATCACGCCGAACTGTTCGCGCACGCGGGCGTCGATGCGCTTGCCGATCGCCTCAAAACCTTCGCGCACCGCCTCGGCGCTCGTCGGCTGGAAGCGCTTTTCGGTGCGGAGATACTCGAAGAAGGCGGGTAGCGTGCCTTTGAAGCCCGCGGCGGTCTTCTGTGCCTCCATTTCGCGCGTGATGCGCGCCACTTCGCTTAGGCCCAGTTGGTGGACCTGTTCTGCGGGCAGCGGCAGCGTCGTATTCTGCTCGATGCGATAGGCATAGAGCGCTGCGCCGCCAGGCAAGGCCGACAGGCCGACGGTTGCGCGCGCCTTGGGCAGATAGTCGGTCTTCAGGAAATCGCGCATGCGCACGTGCGCCGGCGTGATGACGTTGCGAACCTGCGCGGCATAGGCCGCGGTCAACCGCTGGCGCTCTGCAGCGGAAATGCTGGCGGGGAACATCGTGACCGGCGCGTAGAACACCGATCCTTCGACGCCCTGCGCGATCAGTGCGTCGAACTGCGCGATCATATTCTCGACGACCAGCCGCGGCTGGACGACGCCTTTCGCCATGCCTTCGCGGAAGCGGGCGATCGCGCGATCGTACAGCGCGGCATAGCCGGCATTGCGCTTCAGATTGTTCTCGTAATCGGTGACCGTTTTGAACGGTGCAGCGCCCTTGCCGCCCGCAAAATCGGGATAGAAGGTCTGAAAGCCGCTGAAATGATCCATCGGCAGCAGCCGGTCGACTGCCTGGATCGCAGGGGCGTAGCCGCGCAGGTTGATCTCCGCCTGATTGCGGAACACGTCATAGGCGAGTTGGTCGACATGGGTCAGCTTCGACCGGTCGATCGCCTTCAGCGCGGCAAGGTCGGACTCGAGGTTGCGCTTGTCGCGCGCGGTCGCGGGGTCGCTGATGTAATCGCCGAAGCGATCGGCGTAGCGCAGATCGCCGCGAAAGATCGCGCTGATTGGGTTCAGCGCCAGATCGCGTTCGTCGCTGTCGTAAAACAGGCGCTTGAGCTTCGTATCTTCGGCGCCGTCGCCGGGTAGCGGGGCGGGCGGCGGCAACGCTTGGCCGAGGGCCGGCGTGGCAACGGAAGCGAGCAGCAGAGCCGCGGCGAGAAAACGCATCGATAAATCCCCTTCTGCGGCAACGCTTAGCAAGGCCGGGCGGGGATGCGATAGCCATGGTTGACGCTGTACCCCCTCGCGCCGCAAGGCAGTGGCATGCGCTTCTTTTCCGACAATGCCGCGACCGTGCACCCTCGCGTGATGGCGGCGATGGCCGACGCCAACCACCTCGACACCGCTTATGACGGCGATGGCCTGTCGCGCAGCCTTGATGCGCGTCTGTCCGACCTGTTCGGCACGGATGTCGCGGCCTTGTGGGTGCCGACTGGGACCGCGGCCAATTGCCTCGCGCTCGCTGCGCTGTGTCCGCCGCATGGGGGGGTGATCTGCCACCGCGACGCGCACATCCAGAACGACGAAGGAGGCGCCCCCGAATTCTACACCCACGGCGCCAAGCTGTTCCTGGCCGAAGGCGACGGCGCGAAGGTGACGCCTGAGACGATCTCGGCGGTGGCGGATGCTATCCCCAACGACGTCCACCGCGTGCAGCCGCATGCGATCTCGATTACCAACGCCACCGAATACGGCCGGGTCTATACGCCGGACGAGGTGTCGGCGATCGGCGCGCTGGCGAAGCACCGGGGCTTGGGCCTGCACATGGACGGTGCGCGCTTCGCCAATGCGATGGCGACGCTGGGCTGCACGCCTGCCGCGGTGACGTGGGAAGCAGGCGTGGACGCGTTGAGCTTTGGGTTCGTCAAGAACGGCGCGATGAGCGCGGAACTGCTGGTCTTCTTCCGCCCCGACCTTGCCGATATGACGCGTTATCGCCGCAAGCGGGCCGGGCTGTTGTTCTCGAAGGGGCGCTATCTCGCTGCGCAGGTGATCGCGATGCTGGAGGACGATCTGTGGCTGGCGAACGCACGCGCTGCCAATGCCTGCGCCAGCGACCTCGCTGCGGCCGCCGGCAGCCGACTGGTCCATCCGGTCGAAGCGAATGAGGTGTTCCTGCGGGTGATGCCCGAAGAAGCGGCGGCGCTGCGGGCGCAGGCCTTCGATTTCTACGATTGGTCGCCCGGTGAAATCCGGCTGGTGACGGCGTGGGACAGCGCAGGCGATCATGTCGCGGCACTCGCGAAGGCGATCGCGGCGCTGTGACGGAGGGCTCGCCGCCACAATCGACCCGGGCCGCGATCCTGATCCCGTTCGCGATCGTCACGCTGATCTGGGGATCGACGTGGCTGGTGATCCGCGATCAATTGGGCGTCGTGCCGCCGAGCTGGTCGGTGACGTATCGCTTCATCGTCGCGGGGATCGCGATGGCGCTGGTCGCGAAGGTGAAAGGCGAACGGTGGGCGCTCGATACACGCGGCTGGGTGTTCGCCGGTGCGGTCGGGCTGCTGCAATTCTGCCTGAACTTCAACTTCGTCTATCGGGCGGAACATTACATCACGTCGGGTCTGGTCGCGGTGGTGTTCGCGATGCTGCTCGTGCCCAATGCGCTGCTGGCGCGCCTCTTTCTCGGCCAGCGGATGGGGCGGCAGCTGGTCGCCGGGTCCGCCGTGGCGATGACGGGTATCGCGCTGCTGTTCCTCCACGAGGCGCGCACCGGGCCGGCGGGCGCCGCGGCGACGCTGGCGGGGATCGGCTTCACCGCCATCGCGATCCTGTCGGCATCCGGTGCCAACGTGTTGCAGGCGACGCCGACCGCGAAACGCTATCCGATGCTGTCGACACTGGCGGTCGCGATGCTGATCGGGGCGGTGATCGACGGGGCGGTCGCCTGGGCCCTGACCGGGCCGCCGGTGGTCGAGATGCGCCCCGGCTATTGGGCGGGCATCCTGTATCTGGGGCTATTCGGCTCGGCCTTCGCCTTCCCGCTCTATTACCGCGTGCTGCGCGTGATTGGGCCGGCCAAAGCGGCCTATTCCAGCGTCATCGTCCCCGTCATGGCGATGCTGCTGTCGACGCTGTTCGAGGATTATCATTGGTCGCCGCTCGCTGCGGCGGGCGCAGGGCTGGCCGGCGTCGGACTGGTCATCGCCTTGAGTGCGCGCAGGCCCAACCGGTAATCCGGATAGGCCGGGCGCCAGCCGAGCAGGCGTTTGGCCTTGCCGTTCGCGACGCGGCGGTTTTCGGCGTAAAAGGCGCGCGCCATCGGCGAGAGCGTTTCCTGCGCGACGATCGGTGGCGGCGGCAGCCGGAGCAGGCCGGCGGCGAAGGCGACCACGTCGTCCTGCGGGCAGGGGTGATCGTCGGCGAGATTATAGGCGCCCGGCGGGGCGTGCCGGGCGGCAAGGACGCCGGTGACGATATCGTCGACATGGACGCGGCTGAACACCTGCGCGGGCAAGCCGACGCGATGGGCGCGACCCTCCGCCACGCGCTCCAGCGGCGAGCGGCCGGGGCCGTAGATGCCGGGCAGGCGAAAGACATGGGCGCCGCGGGACAGCCAGGCGGCATCGGCAGCGGTACGGGCCGAGCGGCGGCCGGTGCCGGTGGGGGTGGTTTCGTCCACCCAGGCGCCGCCCGCGTCGCCATAGACGCCGGTCGAGGACAGATAGCCGAGCCAGCGGTCGTGCAGCGCGTCGCCATAGCGGGCGAGGACGGGGTCGGCGTCCCCTTCCGGCGGCACCGAGGACAGGATGTGGCTGGCGGTGGCCAGCGCGCTGCGGACGGCGGGTTCGTCGTCGAAGCGGAGCGTGCCGTTCCGGCCGTCGCGGGTGGTGCCGATGGTTGCGTCTGGCCAGGCGGCGGCGATGCGGGCGGCGGTGTAGCCGAGGCCGAAGATCAGGAGCATGGGGTTTCCCCGAATGCTCCGTCACCCCGGACTCGTTCCGGGGTCCACTCTGCGGCTAGGGGGACGGCTGGCACCGCTTGCCGTTCCCTTGCGGCCCGGTGGACCCCGGAACGAGTCCGGGGTGACAAGAAGGAGGGAGCGCTCACTTCGCCATCGGACCGTTGTAGGTGGTGCCGAAATAATCGCCTTTGTTCCAGGTCGGGCGCTGCGGTGCGTCGGCGACGGCGCGGGCGATGGCGTAATTGGTCGAGACGAAGCGGACGCCCTGATCCCACAGGATAGGCTGGCTGAGATCGTCGCAGGGACGATGGTAGCAGCGGCTGAGGAAATCCTCGAACGGCTTGGCGCCGGCGCCCTTGACCCCCGGCCACAGGAAGAGCGAGGGAATGCCCTTCTTGACGAAGTTGAAATGGTCCGAACGGGTGAAGAACCCCTGCTCGGGCATCGGATCGGGCGACAGGCCGATCCCGATCGCGTTCACCGCCTTGGTCACGATCGGGCCGAGGCTGGAGCGGTCGGCACCGAAGGCGATCATGTCTTCGAACGTGTAGAGCAGCACCGGCATGTCGAGGTTGATATCGGCGACGATTGTCTGGAGCGGCACAGTCGGATGGTCGACGAAATAGCTCGATCCGATCAGCCCTTTCTCCTCGCCCGTCACGGCGAGGAACATGACGGTGCGGCGGGGCTTTGTCGGCGCCGTGGCAAAGCGTTTGGCCTCTTCGATCAGGCTGGCGATGCCGATCGCATTGTCGAGCGCGCCGTTGTTGATCCGGTCGCGGCCGGGCGCATCGTCGGGGCGGGCGGGCGAGACGCCGATATGGTCGAGGTGCGCCGACAGGATGACGACCTCCTTGCCGACCGTAGGGTCGCTGCCGGGCACGATGCCGATGACGTTGCTGCTGGCGGCGGGGGTGAAGCTGGTCCGCGTCGTTGCGGCGAGCGTGCCCGTGAGCGCGACAGGCGTGTAGGTCGGATCGGCGCGCTGCGCTTCGGCGACGATCGCGGACCAGGGCGTCGCGGCGCCCTCGAACAGCGTCGCGGCGGCAGCCTGGCTCAGCGTGCCGAGCACCGGGGTGGTCGGGGCAGCGCTGGTGCCGGTGCCGTCGGGCTTGGCCCAGGTGGTTTTGGGTGAGGCATAGCCGCCGACCAGCGCTGCGAACGGGCGCTGGCGCGGACCTGCTCGTGGAGCATCCAGCATGACGATGCCGACCGCACCGCGCGCCGCCGCGATCTGCGCCTTGGTGGCGGCAGAGCCGAAATAGGCGCGCTCTTCGCCGGGGAAACGCGTCGGCGATCCGGCGAAGATCGCGACGATCTTGCCGCGCACATCCATGCCCCGATAGTCGTCGACGCCGAATTGCGGCGCGACGATGCCGCGGCCGGCGAAGACAACCGGCGCCGTAACGCTGGTGTCGGCGCGCGCCGGGTTGGGGCTGGGGATATAATCGGTGCCGAAGACGAGCGGCCGGGTGCGGCCCGCCGCGTTGATCCAGCGCATCGTGCCTTCGCTCGCCGCCTTGTAGATCGTCAGCGGCACGTGTTGCAGGTAGCTGCCGGCATCGCCCGCCGGGCGCAGGCCCGCCGCCTGGAACTGCGCCGCGACATAGTGCGCCGCGACGTCGTAATCCGGCGTGCCCGCCTCGCGCCCGCGCAGGGCATCGGAGGCGAGGAACATCACGTGCGCACGCATTGCGGCCTGATCGGCCGGCAGGACGGCTGCGGTATCGGCAGCGGCTGTTTTGGCCGGGCCGGTCTGGGCGGAAGCGGACGCGACGAGGGTCAGCGCGGCAAGCGCGCCGGGAATACGGATCATGCTGGAAAGTCCCGACTATCGATCGTGCCAGCGTAACGGCACTGCTGCGGGTGGCAAGATACCGGAAAAGGCCGCAAGCGATGGCTGGCAGGGGGCGTGGGGGCTCCTATAAAGGAGTCATGCTCGACGTTTCCAACAGCATCGCCCAGCCCGCCGTCTCTGCGCCCGCCACGGCGATCAGTCGGCATGACTACCGGCCGCCGGCGTGGCTGGTGCCTGAAACACGGCTGGTGTTCGATCTGGATGCCGCCGCGACGCGGGTGACGGCGACGCTGTCGGTAACCCGCAATCCCGATGGCGGTGCGGGCCAGCCGCTGCGGCTGGACGGAGCGGGGCAGGAGCCGCTTGCGGTACGCGTCGACGGTGTCGCGGTGAACGACTGGCGGATCGAGGGCGAGCAACTGGTCGTCCCGCTGACTGGCGACGCGCATACGGTCGAGACCGAGGTGGAAATCGCGCCCGAGCGCAACACGCAGTTGATGGGTCTGTACGCCAGCGGCGGCATCCTGTGTACGCAATGCGAGGCGGAAGGCTTTCGCCGGATTACCTATTTCCCCGACCGGCCCGACGTGCTCAGCCGCTACAGCGTGCGGCTGGTGGCGGACAAGGCGCGCTATCCGGTGCTGCTCGCCAATGGCGATCCCGTCGATAGCGGCGATCTGGGGGATGGGCGGCATTGGGCCGAGTGGAACGATCCCTTTCCCAAACCCAGCTATCTGTTCGCGATCGTCGCGGGCGATCTGGCGGTCAATCGCGGCAGCTTCGTCACGCAGTCGGGCCGCGAGGTTGCCTTGGGCATCTGGGTCCGCGCGGCCGATATCGACAAGACGCATCATGCGCTGCACGCGCTGAAGCTGTCGATGGCGTGGGACGAGCGCGTCTATGGCCGCGAATACGACCTCGACGTGTTCAACATCGTCGCGGTCGACGATTTCAACTTTGGCGCGATGGAGAACAAGGGGCTGAACATCTTCAACAGCCGCTACATCCTCGCCGATCCCGACACGGCCACCGATTACGATTACGACGCGATCGCCGCGGTGGTGGCGCACGAATATTTCCACAACTGGTCGGGCAATCGCATCACCTGCCGCGACTGGTTCCAGCTGAGCCTGAAGGAAGGCTTCACCGTCTATCGCGACCAGGGCTTTTCGGCGGACCAGGGATCGGCGGCGGTCAAGCGGATCGAGGACGTGCGGGGCCTGCGCGCGGCGCAATTCCCGGAGGATGCCGGCCCGCTCGCACATCCGGTGCGCCCCGAAAGCTATCTGGAGATCAGCAACTTCTACACGGCGACCATCTATAACAAGGGCGCCGAGCTGATCCGCATGATGGCGACGATCCTGGGCCCCAAGGCGTTCCGCGCCGCGACCGACCTGTACTTCAGCCGTTTCGACGGGACGGCGGCGACGTGCGAGGATTTCGTCGCCTGCATGGAAGAGGCGAGCGGCATCGACCTCGCCCAATTCCGCTTGTGGTACAGCCAGGCGGGCACGCCGCGCGTCGCCGCCAGCCTGGGCCATGAGGCGGGCGAGGGCCGCGCGACGCTGCGCCTCGCCCAGCACGTCCCCGCAACGCCGGGTCAGGATGCCAAGCAGCCGATGGTGCTGCCGCTGAAGATCCGGCTGTTCGGCGCCGAGACGGGGCGGCCGATCGGGCCGGAGCGGCTGGTACTGCTCGACGAGGCGGCGAGCACGATCGTGTTCGACGGCGTCACCGAACGGCCCGTTTTGTCGATCAACCGCGGCTTTTCGGCGCCGGTGATCGTCGAAAGCGATCGCAGCGCCGCCGACCTCGCCTTCCTCAGCGGGCACGACGACGATCCGTTCGCCCGCTACGAGGCCATGCAGCAGCTGATGCTCGACACATTGGTGGCGGGCGCGGTCGAGGGGCAGGCGGACCATGGTGCGGTGATCGCTGCGGTCGCCGATACGCTGGGCAATCGCGATCTCGATCCCGCCTTCATCGCCGAAGCGGTGCTGCTGCCGTCCGAAAGCTTCATCGGCGACCAGCTGGCGCTCGTCGATCCCGATGCGATCTTCGCGGCGCGCGAAAGCCTGCGCCGGGCGCTCGGCACCGAGCTCGCCGATTTGTGGCGGCATGCCTATGAGGCGGGTCCGCGCGATGCCTATGCCCATACGCCGGTCGCCAAGGGACTGCGCCGGCTGCGCAATGTGGCGCTGGGCTATATCGCCGCAAGCGGTGCGGGGGATGCGGCGAGCCTTGCCTTCCGCCAGTTCGAGCGCGCCGACAATATGACCGATCGGCAGGGCGCGCTGACGACGCTGGCGAGCGGCTATTCCGACGAGCGGGAAGCGGCGCTCGACATCTTCTACAATCGCTATGCCGGCAACAGCCTGGTCATCGACAAATGGTTCCAGACGCAGGCGCTCGCGGCGCGTGACGATACCGGGCGGCTGGTCGAGGATCTGGCGCGGCACCCCGACTTCACGCTCGCTAACCCCAATCGCGCCCGCTCGCTGATCGGGGCGTTCGGGGCAAACCAGCGCGCGTTCAACGCGGCGGACGGTTCGGGATATCGCTTCCTCGCCGAACAGCTGATCCAGCTCGACAAGCTGAACCCGCAGACCGCGGCGAAGCTGTTGCCGCCGCTGGGTCGCTGGCGCCGCTTCGATTCGACCCGGTCTGCGGCGATGCGTGCCGCGCTGGAGCGGATCGTCGCGGTTCCCGGCCTGTCGCGCGACCTGTTCGAACAGGCTTCGAAGAGCCTGGGGTGATCGGGCGGCCGTCAGGCCGAGGGAGACCGGACGCCGAGACCCGGTGACGATCCGCTGATCGGGGCGCCGCGCGCCGACCGGCGCAAAGGTTTGCGGACGCCGAATACTTGGGCCGAACGTGCTGATGTCCTTGCCGTTACCGATCGGCGAAGCTTTGCCGCCGAATTGCTGTTGTCGCGGGAAAGGGCGCTGATCGAGATTAATTCGGTTGTTACTGCGATCCATGTTGCGTGCTTTTCGGCCGAAGCATAGGCTGCACAGGTCTCGGGGTGGGAGAAGACGTGTGAGCGTACGGCGTGCGGTTGGGATTCTGGCGCTGACGGCGCTGTTGTCGGGTTGCGGCGGTGATGGCGGCGGATCGGGCGGCGGCGGGGCGACCGGCAGCGCGCCGACACCGACGCCAACGGCCACGCCGACCCCCACTGCCAGCAATGGCTGCTCGCTGCGCAGCCGCCAGGATTGGGTCGCGGCGCAGATGAAGGAATGGTATCTGTTCTACGATACCCTGCCGAACAGCTTGGATCCGAGCGGCTACACGACCGTCGACAGCTATCTGGATGCGCTGACTGCGACGGCGCGGTCGCAGCGCAAGGACCGGTATTTCACCTATCTGACGTCGATCCAGCAGGAAACCGCCTATTACGAGCAGGGATCCAGCGCGGGCTTCGGCTGGCGACTTGGGCTCGATTCGTCCGGGCGGCTGTACGTCACCGAAGCGTATGAAAGCGCGCCGGCGCTGACCGCGGGGATCGATCGCGGTGCGGAAATCCTGGCGATCGGCACGTCGTCGAGCAATTTGCAGACCGTCAGCAGCCTGTACAATGCCGGCGGCAGCGCGCTGAGCGATTCGCTGGGGCCGAGCACGACCGGTACGCAGCGCTATTTCCAGATTCGTGACGCCAGCGGCACGCGGACCGTGGCGGTGACGAAGACCGATTTCACGCTGAGCCCTGTGTCCAGCCGCTACGGCGCCAAGATCATTACCGACAACGGCCAGCGCTACGGCTATGTGAACCTTCGCACCTTCATCACCACGGCGAACGATCAGCTGCGCAGCGCCTTTGCGCAGTTCAAGGCGGCGGGGATCACCAATGTGGTCGTTGACCTGCGCTACAATGGTGGGGGCCTGGTCGATACCGCGGTGGTGATGAGCAACTTGCTCGGTGGGAATCGTGCGTCGACCGACGTGATGAGCTATATGAGCTTCCGTCCGGAAAAGGCGTCGGAGAACACGACCTATCTGTTTAAGCCCGAGCCGAATGCGATCGCGGCGACCAAGATCGCCTTCATCGGCACGGGCAGCACGGCATCGGCCAGCGAGTTCGTCATCAATGCCTTCGTCCCCTATCTGGGCGCTAACGACGGGCTGATCGGCGGCAACACCTATGGCAAGCCGGTGGGGCAGATCGCGCTGGACCAGAAGTCGTGCGACGACCGGCTGCGCGTAATCGCCTTCGCATTGCAGAATGCGGCGCGGCAGGGGGCTTATTATAACGGCCTCGCGAGCACGATGGTGTCGACCTGCCAGGCCGGCGACGACATTTCGTATCCGATGGGCGATGCGCGCGAGGCATCGACGCGGGCGGCGCTCGACTTCCTGCAGGGCAAGAGCTGCACGCGCATCTCCGCCTCGGCAAGCGCGAGCGCGAATGCGGGCAGCGGAGACGGCCCGCTGGCGACGCGTGCGTCGCTGCTGACCGACGTGCCCGAGCGCGAGGCGCTGATGCCGCCGTTCGAACGCCGTACGCCGGCGCAGCGCGAGGTGCCGGGGCTGTACTGACGCCGCGCGCTTTTGCCGGTATGGCCATCCCCGACCAACATGGGGGGTGACATGCAGGACGACGACAGCTTCGTGTACGACGAGGCGAGCGGCGAGTGGATCAGTGCCAGCGACGCGGCGGCGAAGGCGGCCGCGTCCGGCAACGCGGGTGGTGGCGGCGACAGCGATGTCGAGGTGCGCGACGCGGTCGGCAACCTGCTGGCCGATGGCGACCAGGTGACGCTGATCAAGGACCTGACCGTCAAGGGCGCGGGCCAGACGCTAAAGCGCGGCACGCTGATCAAGAGCATCCGGCTGACCGGCGACGCGCAGGAGATCGACTGCAAGTTCGACGGGATCAAGGGGCTGGTGCTGCGCGCCGAGTTCGTGCGGAAGCGCTGAATGGACGTGGCGGACATCGGCCTGCGGCTGGACCCGAGCTGGCGTGCAGCGCTCGACCCGGTGCTGGCGGGCGAGGCGATGGCGGACCTGCGCCGCTTTCTGACCGCGGAAGAGGCGGCGGGGAAGGCCATCCTGCCGCCACCGCACGACTGGTTCCGGGCGCTGGAGCTGACGCCGCTCGACGCGGTGAAGGTCGTGATCCTGGGGCAGGACCCGTACCACGGACCGGGGCAGGCGCATGGCCTGAGCTTTTCGGTGCAGCCGGGGGTGAAGGTGCCGCCGTCGCTGCGCAACATCTTCAAGGAATTGCACGACGACCTGGGCGTCCCCCCGCCGGGCCATGGGCATCTGGAACGCTGGGCGAGGGCGGGCGTGCTGCTGCTCAACAGCGTGCTGACCGTCGAACAGGGGCGCGCCGCGGCGCATGCCGGCCGGGGGTGGGAGGCGTTCACCGACGCGGTCATCCGCGCGGTCGCCGCCAAGCCGGAGCCGGTCGTGTTCCTGCTGTGGGGCGCGCATGCGCAGAAGAAGGCGGCGTTCGTCACGGACGTGTCGCGCGGCGGGCGGCATCTGGTGCTGCGATCGCCGCACCCGTCGCCGCTGTCGGCGTATAACGGCTGGTTCGGCAGCAAGCCGTTCAGCCAGGCGAACGCCTTCCTGACCGCGCACGGCCGCGGGCCGGTGGATTGGACGTTGCCGGCGGCGTGAGCTGGCCGTGTCCCGCCCGGTCGCCCGGCGGAGCGCGAGCGACGCTCATCGGCCGCGGAAGTGGACGAAGTGGACGATACGTCATCGTCCGGAATCACGCCGAGCCGGCGTCGCCCATCGCGGCGAGGTCGCGCTCCCACGCTTCGTCGCTGGCGCGCAGCTCGGCGCGGTACGCCGCCTCTTCACGCGCCGCCGCGGCCCGCTCCTCGATCGCATCCTGCTCCGCCTCCGACACGAAGCGCGGCGGCTGGTAGCGAACGAAGGGTTTCGGCAGCGGATCGCCGGCCTCGCGGGCATAGGCGTCCGCCTCGACCTGATCGATCATGCGGTTGAGGCAGAGCGTCGCGGCATCGGGCGAGCGCTCGGCGCGCACCGTGTCCATCCACGCGCCGTAGCGGACGGGATCGCGGTAGCGCAGCAGGAACATCGTCAGCTTTTCGTCATAGCGGCGGCGTTCGCCGATCTGTTCGCCCTTGTAGAAGATCGGCGTGGCGACGCCGTGGATCGCGCGGGAAAAGGCGGCGTCGGACAGGCGCTGGATCGCCTGGTCGAGCGCGGCATCCCAGGCGAAGCGGAAGCTCCGCGCATCGGTGCGCGCGCGCAGCGCATAAGCCGCGCTGGTGCTGATCCCGACGCGCTTACACGCACTATCGACACAGCCGCATTCGGCGAGCGCGCGGATGAAATCGACCTGCCGCTCGGGCGTCCAGCCATCGTGGCGATGGCGGAGTTCGACGGTGTCGAAGTCGAGGGGGTTGCGGGCCGCGGCCTTGCGGCGGCGGGGCGAGCGATGGGGTGCATGGGACATGCTTGGGCATTGGGCAGGTTTTGCGCGTGTAGGACAGGGGGTGGGCAAAATGCGCGGTTTTCTGCGGGGTGTGGCGTGGGGGCGTCCTACAGGGGTGGGGTGTCGGTTAGGGGGTGGGTTTATACGGATGTTGAAAGTGACGTCCTCACTTTAAACGAAATGGCCTTTTTGTTGAAAGTGCGATTGGGGCTTTGTACTTCCGTTTAATGGATCGAAATGGCTTCACGGATCGGGCAACAGGATCGCTCATACCGACGATCGGAGGGCGCAAAGCTTTTGTGCCGTCTCCCCTGCCGCCGCCACATGTCACTGTGGAGCGGTTTCTGCCCGAATTGACCCGCGCCACGCAGGCGGTCGGCGAACTCAAGGGTATTGGGCGGACCGTCTCCAATCCCCTGCTGTTGGTTCGACCGTTGCAGCGACGTGAGGCTGTATCCTCCTCGAGCATGGAAGGCACTTATACGACCCTGACCGATCTCTTCCTGTTCGAAGCGGGGGACAATCAAGCGGCCATCCGTGGCGATACACGGGAAGTCGCCAATTATGTCAGGGCCTTGGAAGGGGCTATTGGTGGTTTGGCTGAACTGCCCATTTCTACGCGCCTCGTCCGTGATGCGCATCGGGTGCTGTTGAGCGGTGTTGCACGACATAGAGGTGCGGCGGTCGAAGCGGGCGAACTGAAGCGCGATCAAAACTGGATAGGGGGTGGCGGTCGGATCGATACCGCGCGCTTCATTCCTGCGCCGCCTGCCGAAACGCCAAGCGCGCTCGATACGCTTATGGCCTTCGTCAACCGTCTGGATCGCCCTGCGCCCTTGATCGATGCGGCGCTCGCGCATTATCAATTCGAAGCCATTCACCCCTTTGCTGATGGCAACGGTCGGGTTGGCCGAATGCTGATCACCTTGATGCTGATCGACAACGGCACGCTCCCGCAGCCATTGCTGTATATGAGTCCGTATCTGGAGCGGCATAAAGATCGTTACATCGACCTGATGTACGCGGTGTCCCGTGACGGGGCATGGGAAGAATGGATCGCCTTCTTCCTGGAAGCTGTCGCCGTGTCTGCCGAAGAGACGATCGCGGTGGTCGAGCGCTTGCAGGACCTGCAACGCGAGTATCGCGAACGGTTCCAGACCGCGCGCCGATCTGCCCTGATGCTACGGATTATTGACCTTGCATTCGAAAGGCCCGCGCGATCGATTTCGAACATCGCAGACGCGCTGGGCGTGACCTATGCCGGTGCCGCGAACAACGTGCGCGAACTCGTCCATGCGGGTGTGGCGGAAGAGGTAGAGGGATCCTACCCGAAGCTGATCCGCTTTCCCGGGGTGGTGGCCGCGCTGGGTATGCCGTGATGGCGCATCCGCCCCATTAGCAGCCTAGCTTTTGCGCTGCGCCCTTTGTCGGAACGCGTAGCACGAAGTCACCGCCACACCCGTGTGTTCCCTCCTTGTTCGCGATGGAAATCGTGCTAACATCTTTAAGTCGACCGATTCGCTTCGGGCCGATCCAAATAAAGGAGGCGCCTATTCGATTGGTATGAATGACTTTGCATTCGCCGCGCTTGAAGCGCTAGCTGACTAACGGGTGGCTATAAAGATATTGGTCGTTTACGGAAACGTTGGGGAAGCCCAGATACCAGACGCGATCAAGCTTCATCGAAAACCCTATTACGCGCAGCTTTGCTTTATCGCGCACCACACCACGCGAACTTCTGGAGAAGGCGTATGGTGCAGCACGAATGGTTCCTCCACATGGATCGCCATTGGATGTGGCGTTGGTTTTTGACCAACGGCCGTGGCCAGGCATTCGCCATGTCGAAGGATGGTTTCTTCACGAGGGAAGAAGCGGTCCAGAACCAAGACGTTGCTCGCATGGCCGTGATCGGCCTTTAGGCGAGTAAACCGAAGCGAATTGGAAGATGGGCGACCGGCATAAATGCGCCGGTCGCCTTTTGTAGTTGGAACTGAGGCTTAGAACTTACTCTGCCGCCGGCAGATACACCTCGCTGCCCTTCTCGCGGAACTTCTCGCTCATTTCCGCCATGCCGGCTTCGGCGTCCGTTTCGCTTGGGGCTGCCCCTCCACCATGCTGCGCATGGTCCGCCTCTCCGCGGAGCGGGGAGGAATTGAGGAAGGTGTCGATGCCGGCATTCTGCTTCGCCGCGAAGTCACGGACTTCCTGCGTGATCTTCATGCTGCAGAACTTCGGGCCGCACATCGAGCAGAAGTGGGCGGTCTTGGCGCCTTCGGCGGGGAGCGTCTGGTCGTGGTATTGTTCGGCTGTCTCCGGGTCCAACGACAGGTTGAACTGGTCGCGCCAGCGGAATTCGAAGCGGGCGCGGCTGAGGGCGTCGTCGCGGACCTGCGCGGCGGGGTGGCCCTTGGCGAGGTCGGCGGCGTGGGCGGCGAGCTTGTAGGTCACCACGCCGACCTTCACGTCGTCGCGGTCGGGCAGGCCGAGGTGCTCCTTGGGCGTGACGTAGCAGAGCATCGCGGTGCCGTACCAGCCGATCATCGCGGCGCCGATGCCGCTGGTGATATGGTCGTAGCCGGGTGCGATGTCGGTGGTGAGCGGCCCGAGCGTATAGAAGGGGGCTTCGCCGCACGCTTCGAGCTGCTTGTCCATGTTCGCCTTGATCTTGTGCATCGGCACGTGGCCGGGGCCTTCGATCATGACCTGAACGTCCTGCGCCCAGGCGCGGTGAGTGAGTTCGCCGAGCGTGTAGAGCTCGCTGAACTGCGCTTCGTCATTGGCGTCGGCGATCGATCCGGGGCGCAGGCCGTCGCCGAGGCTGTAGGCGATGTCATAGGCCTTCATGATCTCGGTGATCTCGTCGAAGCGTTCGTAGAGGAACGATTCCTTGTGGTGCGCGAGGCACCATTTCGCCATGATGCTGCCGCCGCGCGACACGATGCCGGTAACGCGCTTGGCGGTCATCGGGATGTAGGGCAGGCGGACGCCGGCGTGGATGGTGAAATAGTCGACGCCCTGTTCCGCCTGTTCGATCAGCGTGTCGCGGAAGATCTCCCACGTCAGGTCCTCGGCGATGCCGCCGACCTTTTCGAGCGCCTGGTAGATCGGCACGGTGCCGATCGGCACGGGGCTGTTGCGGATGATCCATTCGCGCGTGTCGTGGATGTTGCGGCCCGTCGACAGGTCCATGACCGTGTCGGCACCCCAGCGGATCGACCAGACGAGCTTGTCGACCTCGCTGGCGACGTTGCTGGCGACCGCGCTGTTGCCGATGTTGGCGTTGATCTTGACCAGGAAATTGCGGCCGATCGCCATCGGTTCGGATTCGGGGTGGTTGACGTTGTTGGGGATGATCGCGCGGCCGCGGGCGACCTCGTCACGGACGAACTCCGGCGTCACGTAATCGGGGATGGCGGCGCCGAAGCTTTCGCCGTCGCGGGCGTATTCGCGAAGGCGCTCGCGGCCGAGGTTTTCGCGGGTCGCGACATATTCCATCTCGGGCGTGATGATGCCGCGGCGGGCATAGTGCATCTGGCTGAGGTTGCCGCCGGCCTTGGCACGGAGCGGCTTGCGGCCGGTGTGGGGGAATTGGGGCACGCCGCCGGAGCGGTCGGGGCCGAGCTGGCCGTTGTCTTCGGGGCGGATGGCGCGGCCGTCATAGGCCTCGGTATCGCCGCGCGCGTCGATCCACTGGCGGCGGAGCTGGGGCAGGCCGGCCATGATGTCGATGCGCGCCTGCGGGTCGGTATAGGGGCCGGAGGTGTCGTAGACGCGAACGGGGGGCTCGCCCGACGAGGGGTCGAGATGGATTTCGCGCATCGCGACGTTGAGCGGGCCGACGTGGACTTTCTTCGAACCGCGGATCGGCCCGGTGGTGACGCCAATCTCGGTACGGGCGGGGATGTCGGCCATGGGTCTTGCTCTCCAATTACGGAGAGCGGGCGGTTCATGGGTGTGAAACCGCTCCCTCCCTCCGCCGGTGTCAACCGGATCAGGTTCAGCGGGTCGCGGCCTCGTGGCCGCCTCTCAAGCGCCGGATATAGCGCTCCCCCGGGGATGACAGGGGTTTACGCGCTTTTTCGGGAGGGCGCCAACATATTCCTGCCCGGCCAGGGACACGCCGTCATCCCAGCGTAGGCTGGGATCTGCCCGTGACGGCGCGGGACAGGAGCCGAGGGAGGCCCCAGCCTGCGCTGGGGCGACGCTCTGGTCTCGGGGTGCGTCAGCCGCTGGCCGCCGACGTGCGGATGTTGCCGTTGATGCCGTTGGGGAAGAAGCCGCCGGCGGTCACCGCTGCCTTGTTGAGGAAGACGATGTTGAGCACCTGGCCGGTCGAGCGGCTGTAGACGATGCCGTTGGAATCGGTCGGCACGATGTTGGCCGTGCTGGTGTCGCCGATGCCCTGGTCGGCGTCGCTGGCGCCGTCGAGGCTGTCGCGCGCGTCGGAGATGAGGCGCGCGTTGTTGAGGATCGCCGGGTTGTAGAGGATCGACGAGGCGTCGATGCCCTTGCGGTACAGGACCGAGCGGATCAGGCCGGCGTGATAGCTTTCGGCGGCGAGGATGCCGGCGGCGGCTTCGAGGTAGACCTTGTTGCCGATCGCCGGTGCGGCGCCCTTGTACGCGCTGACGCCGACGTCTTCGAACAGATACGCGCCGAGCAGGAAGCTGATGTCGTCGGCATAGGGGTTGAACGTGCCGCTCGCACCGACCACGCCCGCCGCGCGGGCGGCGGCGGTGAAGGCGCCGTTGGCGTCGCCCGAGATGTTGATCGCCGGCATCGCCACCGCCGCACCGACGCCGCCCGATCCGGCGCCCAAGGCGGTGCGCAGGAAGGTGACGTGGGCGATTTCGTCATTGGCGATTTCGCGCGCGTATTGCGCGACGACGGGATCCTGGAAGGGCACCTGCGCGCCGCCGGTCACCGTGCCGCCGATGCCGACGCCGGTGGTGAGGCCGGGGTTCAGACCCTGGCCGAAGGCGGCCCAGCTGTAGAATTGCGCCTCGAGATATTCGAGGTTGAGCGCGAAGTTGAGCACGTCGGCGTCCGCGGCGATCGGCGTCGGGCTGCCGGTGGGGGTGGGCGTCGGCGTCGCGGTGCCGCCGGTGTCGCCACCGCAGGCGGCGAGCAGCGAGAGCGCACCCGCCGAGGCGGCGGCGCCGCCGGCATAGCGCAGGAAGGCGCGGCGTTCGGCACGGCGATCGGCGATCGCGGAAAGGATGGTATCGGTCGGAAGATCGGTCATCGGGTCTGTCCCTGGCGAAATCGGTTGGAGCGCGTCGGCGATCAGGAGGCGGTGGCCGCCTTGATCGTGCCGTTGAGGCCGGCGGGGAAGAACCCGCCCGCGCTCGTCGCCGCGGCGTTGAGATAGACGATGTTGAGCACCTGGTTGGGGCTGCGGCTGTAGACGACGGCGTTCGCGTCCGCCGGCACGATGTTCGACACCGGGAAGGTCGGTGCGGGCGTCGGCGAGGCGGTTGCGGTGGGGGTCGGCGTCGGGGTGGGCGTGGGCGTCGGGGTCGGCGTCGCGGTGACGCCGCCCGCGGGCGCGGTGGTGGTGCCCGGGGTGATGCCCTGATCGATGTCGGTCGCGCCATCCAGGCTGTCGCGAGCGTCGGAAATGCCCTGCACCCAGCCGATCAGCGGCGAACCCGAGACGAAGCCCTTGCGGTACAGTTCGCCGCGGATCGTCGCGGCGTGATACGCCTCGGTCGCCATGATGCCGGCCGCGGCCTCGACATAGGTCTTGGTCAGCAGCGGCGCGGCGCCCTTGTATGCGGTGACGCCGACGTCTTCGAAGATGAAGGCGGCGAGGAGGAAGGCGTCCTCGTTCGCATAGGGATTGAACGTCTGGCCGGCGGTGATGATCTTGGCCGCGACCGCAGCGGCCGAGAAGGCACTGTTCGCGCCGACCGACAGGTCGAGCGCGGGCTGCGCGACCACCGTGCTGCTGCCGATCGCGTTGCGCAGGAAGGTGACGTGCGCAACCTCGTCCGCGGCGATTTCGCGGGCGTAGCGGGCGATGATCGGATCGGCGAAAGGCACCGCGGTGGCGCCGGTCGCATTCACCGAACCGGCGGTGCCGGCGCCGCCGAGCAGGCTGGACGAAATGCCCGCGCCGGTGGTGGCATAGGCATAGAATTGCGCTTCGAGATATTCGAGGTTGAGCGCGAAGTTCAGGATGTCCTGATCGTTATAGGTCGGCGTCGGGGTCGCCGTGGGCGTCGGCGTCGACTGGGCGGACGCGCCGCTGGCGAGACCCAGCGCCCCGGTGACGGCCATGGCGCCCAGCGCATCGCGGAAGAAGGCGCGGCGCTGTTCGCGGCGGTCGACGCGGGCGTCGAGGGCGGCGATCAGCCGGTCGCTGTCGATATCGGTACGGGCGGTCATGACTTCAGGGTCCTCCCCAAACACGCGGGCGGCGGCGGACCGCCGAGAATGGCAACAGCCGTTCCGCATCCCGCCGGACGCGTCAACCCCGCAAGTCGGCGAAACCACTCGGCTCGGCGTGTCTTCAGGGTGGCGGAGGATGATCAACGTGTCGTCTTGCGGCGGCAGTGGCTCGCGCGAGGACGTGAAGGGAGAGCGGGGTTTGCGCGAAGGTGGGGAGATTTCAGATCGATCGCTATCAGCCGCGCGGGCGCCCTCTTCACCCCGTCACCCCGGACTTGGTCCGGGGTCCACTCTGCGGCGAGGGGAAATGGCCGGAGCCTCATGCCGCCCCCCGTGCGGCCCGGTGGACCCGGAACGAGCCCGGGGTGACGGGTGGAGTTGGCAGGTGATGAGTTCAATCCGCAGATCTCTCTTTCGCCTGGATGGGGCAGCGCGCCCCTCAAAAATGAAAATCCTCCCCCACCCGGGGGGCAGGTGGAGGAGGATCCATGACCGGCCCGTCCACGGAAGGAACGGACGATCGCCGGGCACCCAAAGGGGGGAGGGGGAGCGGGTGCCCGAGGTGTTACCCGTTAGCCGAGGCCGACGGTGAAGGCGGGATTGGGATTGTTGGTGCCGTTGGGGAAGAAACCACCACGCGTGCGGTTCGATCCATTGACGTTGAGATAGGCGATATTGTGAACCTGCTGCGTCGTCCGGCTGTAGGCGATGCCGTTCGCGTCGGTCGGCACGATGTTAGAGATGCCGGTCGCAAGGTTGCCGATATTGCTGCCGGCAATGCCCTGATCGTCGTCGCCGTTGGTGCCGCCCGACGTGCCGTCGAGCAGATCGCGCGCGTCGGAGATCTTGGTCGTCGCGGTGATGATGTCGGCGTTGGTGATGCCGCGATTGTACAGGATCGTGCGGACGAGGCCGGCATGATAGGCCTCTGCCGCGAGGATGCCTGCCGCCGCGTCGAGGTACATCGACGAGATGACCGGCGAGGCGCCCTTGTACGCGGTCACGCCGATATCTTCGAAGATATAGGCGCCGAGCAGGAAGTTGGTCGGGCTGGCGTACGGATCGAACAGGCCGTCCGCCGCGACCACGCCAGCGGCGCGCGCCGCTGCGGTGAAGGCGCCGGTCGACGTGCCCGAGATGTCGATCGCCGGTTGCGCCACCACCGACGTGCCGAGTGCGGCGCGCAGGAAGTTGACGTGCGCGATTTCGTCATAGGCGATTTCGCGGGCGTACTGGCCGATCAGCGGATCGCCGCTGAAGTCGACCGCGCGCGGGAAGCCCGCCCCGCTGCCGGTGATGACGGCGCCCTGCGTGCCGCTGCCGGTCAGCTGCGCGGCGGTGAGGCCGGTGCCGAAGGCGGCATAGCTGTAGAATTGCGCCTCGAGATATTCGAGATTGAGCGCGAAGTTCAGCACCGCGACGTCGGTGCTGACCGCGGTCGGCGTCGGCGTCGGCGTGGGGGTGGGGGCCGGCGTCTGCGCGGAATCGTTGTTGTCACCGCAGGCGGCGAGCAACGACAGGCCACCGACGGCGGCGGCGCCACCAACGGCAGTCTTCATGAAGGCGCGGCGCGCGTTGCGGCGGGCGGTCGTCTTCTCGATGATCTCGAGGACCGAAACTTCCTTGGTCATGTCGGGTCCCCTCAGTTCGCGCCGCTGGTGCGGATGGCGGCGTTGCCATTGTTGATACCGGCCGGGAAGAACCCGCCCGACGAGACCGCGGACCGGTTCAGATAGACGACGTTGAGCGTCTGCGCGGGCGTGCGGCTGAAGGCGAGGCCGTTGCTGTCGAGCGGCACGATGTTCGACACGAGGTTCCCCGACTGGGTGGTCGGCGAGATGCCCTGGTCGAGATCGGTCGAGCCGTCGACCGAGTCGCGCAGATCCGAGATCGAATCGGCGGCGGTGCGCAGCGATGCGACGTTGAGTCCGCGTGCATAAAGCGCGGTGCGGACCAGCGCGGCGTGATAGGCCTCTACTGCGAGGATGCCGGCGGCGGCCTCGAGATAGGTCTTGTTGTTGATCAGTGCGCCCGCTGCGCCCTTATAGGCGGTAACGCCGACGTCTTCGAAGATGTACGCGGCGAGCAGGAAGCTGTTGTCGTCGGCGTACGGATCGAAGCCGGCGAGCGACGGGCTCGTGCTCGACGCCGCGGCGGCGAAGGCGCCACCCGACGACCCGGAGATATTGATCGTCGGCTGCGCGGCGATCAGCGCGTCACTGCCGCTCGACCCGCGGATCGCGGTGCGCAGGAAGGTGACGTGGGCCACTTCGTCTGCCGCGATCTCACGCGCATAGGCGGCGATGGCGGGATCGGTGAAGTTGACCTTGCGCGCCGAGCCGGCGCCGGTGCCGGTGATGACGGCGCCCTGCGTGCCGACGCCGCCGGTCAGCAGGTTATTGGGCAGGCCGGTGCCATAAGCGGCATAGCTGTAGAATTGCGCCTCGAGATATTCGAGGTTGAGCGCGAAGTTGAGCACGTCGATTTCCGACAGCGCGGTCGACTGCGCGCTCGCGGCGGTGGCCAGCGAGAGGCTTGCGGCACCCGCGGCGGTCATCGCGGCGGCGCCCATCATGTTACGGAAGAAGTCGCGCCGGTCTTCACGGCGCCTCGCTTCGGCGTCGAACGCCTCGATGAGCTGATCCGTTTGGGTCATCGTCAGCCTGCCTTTCCTCACCTGTCCCGGCCAGCCTCGCGTACCCGGGGCGCGTCGATGCGCACGGATCGGGATGACCAGTCGCAGGTACGTTCGGTGGCGATAAAAAGATGCAAGAAACAAAAATAATTAATCTGCAGCAACTTGTGACGCGTTGAAGACTTGCCCGGCCGGCGGCGGCCGCTTAGCCTTCGCCCCCGTGGTGCCCGCCGACGATCCTGCCGACCTGCCCTCAATTTCCGCTGCGGCGGCGCGTGCGCGCCTGGTCGAGGCGCTGATGGCGACGGGGGCGGCGGACCGCGACGCCTTCCGCCGCGTCTATGCGCTGACCTCCGCGAAGCTTTTCGGCATCTGCCTGCGTATCTGCGGAGACAGGCAGGCCGCGGAGGACGTGTTGCACGACGTCTACATCACCATCTGGCAGCGCGCAGGCGCCTATCAGCCGGGGCGGGCCAGTCCGATTTCGTGGCTGGCGACGATCGCGCGCAACCGGGCGATCGACTGGCGGCGGCGGCACGGGCGCGTCACCGCGCCGATTGAGGAGGCCGAGGCGGTGGCCGATGGCGCGCTGCGCCAGGATGACGTGCTGATGGCCGAAGAGGCGCAGGCGCGGCTGCATCTGTGCCTCGAAACGCTGGAGGAACGGCAGCGCGGGGCGATCCGCCGCGCCTTCTTCGGTGGCCTCACCTATGCCGAGCTGGCGGTGCAGGCGGCGGTGCCGCTGGGCACGATGAAGAGCTGGGTGCGGCGCGGGCTGCTGGCGCTGAAGGGATGCCTCGATGGCGAGCGCTGACCAGGACGATATCGGGCCGGACGATCTCGCCGCGGCCGAACTGGCGCTGGGGCTGCTGGACGGCGAGGCGCGGACCGCGGCGCTGGCACGGGTGGCGGCGGACCCGGCGTTCGCGCTGGCGGTCGCCTGGTGGGAGGCGCGCTTTGCCGCGCTGTTCGCCGATGGCGCGGACGTGGCGGTGCCGCCCGCCGTGCTGCGGCGGATCGAGGCGTCGCTGGATGGCCTTGCGCTGGATGGCGGGCGCCGCGTAGTGGCCGCAAATGACAATCCGGGCGTCGGCGCATGGCGCGGCGCGGCGATCGCGGCGGGGCTGGCGGCGTGCCTGCTGCTCGTGGTGACGGTGATGCTGGCGCTGCGACCGGCGCCCGAACCCGTCCGCGTGCCGGTGCCCGTCGCGGCGCAGGCGCCGTTGCTCGCCGCGCTGGCGCCGAGCGAAGGCAAAGGCGCGCCGATCGCCGCGGCCTATGATCGCGAGAGCGGCGTGGTGCGGATCGGCGGCGCGGTGGCGGTGCCGGCCGGGCGGTCGGCCGAGCTGTGGGCGATCCGCGGCACCGCGGCGCCGCGCTCACTGGGCGTGATGGCGGCGGGCCGGGTGGTCGTGCCGACCGCGCTGCGCGCCGAGATGGCGGCGGATACGGTGCTGGCGATCTCGATCGAGCCGGCGGGCGGGTCGCCGACCGGGTTGCCGACCGGGCCGGTAGTGGCGGCGGGGAAGCTGGCGGGGTGACTGGGGGCTGAGGTTCCTCTTTTGTCCGTCACCCCGGACTGGTTCCGGGGTCCACCGAGCCGCACGGGGGAGGCTGTAGCCTCGTGCCATTCCCCTCGCCGCAGAGTGGACCCCGGAACGAGTCCGGGGTGACGGCGTGGGTGGGGAGAGGGTCGGCGACTCTCGACGGCCTTAGAAGGTGTACGCCACCCCCACCGCGCCCAGCCACTGGTTGCGCGAACCGGCAACGCTGACCACCGGACTGTCGCCGAAGTCGTTGAGCATGCGGCGATAGGTGCCGCCGGCGACGACCTTCCACCCGTGCAGCAGGTTACCGGTCAGCGAATAAGTGGCGAGGCCGCCCAGCGAATAGTTCTTCCAGCCGCCGCGCGCGTTGTAGGTCGGCAGGCCGCTGGCGATCGCCTGCGTCGGCGAGATCGAGAAATAGCTGGTCGCATAGCCGCGGCCCGCATGTTCGGCGGTGGCGAACAGGCCGACCGCCGCCTTGGTGCTGAGCGGGGTGAGGTAGTTGATGCTCGGCTGCCAGATACCGCTGTCGTGCGCGCCGGCGACGTCGTGGCGGTAGCTGAGCGAGACCGACAATTTGTCGTACGGGCTGGTGATGACGCCGGTCTTGCCGATGCCGACATAGCCGCCGAGTTCGATCGCGGTCTTCACCTTGCCGAGCGCCTTCACGCGCGGATCGTCGATGCTGTCGAGGCTGGAGCGGTTGAAGTTGACGACGCCGATCGGCCCGGCCTGCAGGTCCCACACGGGGCCCGGTTCGTTGCGGATCAGGTCGACGCTGGCGCGGTTGCCGGCGAGCAGGAAGGCATAGCCCTTCACCGAACCGACCGCGGCGGGCGCGGGCACCCAGCGATAGTCGTTCGAGCCTTCATAGTCGCTGAGGTACACGCCGGCGACGCCAGCGGTGATCGTGTCGCGGTTCGTGTCGAACTCCGCGGGGGTTTCCTGCGCGCACGCAGGAGCGGCGAACGCGGCCGCCGCGACGAGCGCGAGCGGCATGATGTGCTTGAACGACACGAGGAAAGCTCCAACCTGTTACGTCACCGTAACGCAGCGGTTGCGGAATCTATCCCGTGCCGGCCGCTCAGAAGATATAGCGCATTCTGATCTGTTGCTGATTTACATCAGTCGTCACCGCGAAGCGCGCGGCGGCGAAGCGCGGCGCGCCGAAGCGGATCGGCGGGTTGCGGGAAAAGCCGAAGCCTTCGCGCGGGATGCCGGCGAGCGTGTCGAGCTTCGCATTGTTGTTTTCGTCGTGGATCACCGCGACCGCATAATTGCCGAGCGGCAGGCCGTCGAAGCGCAGCGCGTGCGTGGCGGCGGGCACGGAGCGGGTGACGGCATTGGCATCGTCGACGCAGGCGGGGAAATTATCCGGATCCGCCGTCAGGCAGACACGCAGACTGCCCTTGGCCGAGCGCATCTGGCTGACGCCGACGTCAAGCCGCGCGATCGGCGCGGCGCCCAGCATCAGCACCGCCGCCGGCAGCAGGCCCGCCAGCGCCAGCGTGCGCGCGTGCCGCCTTGGCGTGGCTGCGCGAAAAGTCCCCGACCCCCCGGTCGGTGCCGCACAGGCGATCCCAGAAGCGGAAATACAGCCCATAATTGCACCCGTATTGCTCATGATGGCGTTGATGATGGCTCGCGGTGATGAGCCAGCCCCCCAATGGTCCCCCCCACATGAACCGCGGGAAAACCTCCCATCCCATGTGGTTGGTTACGCCCATAACGGTCATGAGGCCGAGCACGAAGCCCAGCGCGCCGATGTGGATCGGAATCAGCAGCACCAGTAGCGGAATTACCACAGCGCCGGTCACCGCCTCGATCGGGTGGAACGCCATCGCCGCCCAGGCGGTGGGCGGCCGGCTGGCATGGTGGACGGCGTGCGCGGCCTTGAACACCGCGGGCCGGTGCATCCAGCGATGCGTCCAGTAGAACCAAGTGTCGTGGAGGAACAGGTATACGACGACCGACAGCGGGACATACCAGAGCGGCCGCGCGTGGACGTCGTCGTAGATGCGCGTCCAGCCATGCGCCTTCCACCCCCAGGCGAGGATGCCCGCGGGCACGCCGTAGATCGCGGCGGAGGCGAGGCTCCAGGCGATCTCGCGCCGCATCTGCGCATCGAGGCCGCGGTAGAGGCCGGGGTGCTTCAGACGCGTCGCCGCGGCGAAGGCACCCGAGACGATCAGATACCGGACGCCGACGATCAGCGTCATCGCCAAGGCGGACAGGGTGACGGCGAGCAGCATAAGCGTGGTGTAGCGGATTGTGGGGGTGGGGGATACGGGGTGCCCGCATCCGTTCGTCACCCTGGCTTTGGTGGAGGATGAGGGTGGCCGCATTCCCTACGTCACCCCGGACTTGTTCCGGGGTCCACCGGGCCGCGGGGGGACGGCAAGAGGCTCCGGCCATCCCCCTCGCCGCGGAGTGGACCCCGGAACGAGTCCGGGGTGACGGTGTCTATGGGGCGTGTGTCAGGGATTTAGGGCGGGGACGGTGGTTTTTGTCGCGTCGCTGCTCGTTGCGTTGTCGGCTTGGCGGCGGGCCGTGGTGGTGACGTCGCCTTGGCGTGTGGTGGATGGGGGCCGCCCTACACCCCCTACGTCACCCCGGACTTGTTCCGGGGTCCACCGGGCCGCGGGGGGGCGGCAAGAGGCACTGGCCATGCCCCTCTCCGCGGAGTGGACCCCGGACCAAGTCCGGGGTGACGGTGTGATTGTGGGCGGGGGCGCCGCTCAGCGTTCGAGGACGTGGACCGTGTGGTCCTTGTAGGTCGCGTTGCGGACGGGGGTGTAGCCGAGCTTGGCGGCGAGGCGGAGCGAGGGGGTGTTGGCGGGGTTGATGATGCAGGTGGTGCGGGCGATGCCCTGCGCGTCGGCCCAGCCGAGCGCCGCCATCATGGCCGCCAGCGCGAGCCCGCGGCCGTGGGCATGGGGTGCGAGGACCCAGTTCGCCTCGGGCAGCGTCAGCGGCGGGTCCATCGCGCGGCGTGCCTCCATCAGGCCACCTTCGCCGAGGACGGTGCCGTCGGCATCGCAGAACACCCAGCTGCCATAGCCGAACGCCTGCCACTGACCGATCGAGCGAAGCAGGCGCAGCCAGACCTCTTCGCGGCTGCGGGGCACGCCGCCGATCATCGTGTAGACCGCCGGCTCCGCCCACATGGCGGCAAGCGCGTCGAGGTGGTCGGGGTGGTGGCCGGTGAGGATCAGCCGGTCGGTGGTGACGACGGGGGCGATCATGCGCGCCGTTACATCCCGACCGAGGTGGTTTCCTGCGTGTTCGTATCGGGATCGGTCGCCGGCGTGGTATCGGCAGGCGCCTGGGCCTGCACCGTCGTCGCCGGGATCGGCCGGGCGACGGCCTGACCCATCAGCGCGGCGTTTTCGATGAGGTCGAGCGCACGGCGTGCCTCGATATAGCGGTCGGCGGCCTGCATCCAATTGCCGGCCTGCGCGGCGCCGGGCAGGCGCGCGACCTCGGCACGGGCCGCTTCCACCTGGCCACCGTCGAGCAGGCGACGCGCGCGGGCGAGCCGGTCGGCGGGGCGGGGCGAAGGCGTGCCGGCCTGGCGCAGCACGACGAGGCCGGCAACCTCGCGGCGCAGGCTGGCGAGCCAGCCGTCGGTGCTGACCGAGGCGATGTCGGGCGCGATCGCCTCCAGGCCCTGGCGCAAGTCCTCGAGCGTCACCGGCTGGCGCGCGGCGTCGATGACCGCGGCGACCGCCTTCGGCTGCGCGGTGCCGAAGCGGCTGCGCAACTGT
Organism: Arthrobacter sp. TPD3018; assembly: GCA_003075315.1. Taxonomy (GTDB): domain Bacteria; phylum Pseudomonadota; class Alphaproteobacteria; order Sphingomonadales; family Sphingomonadaceae; genus Sphingomonas. The sequence continues at coordinate 268,022 of QDFQ01000001.1, forward strand.
TCCTCGAGATAGCCCAGGCCGACACCGCGATCGAGCGCGCGGCGCGCGGCGACGGCAATCAGCAGCCCCTCGGCGCGGCCGGCCTGCGCGGCGGCGGCGTTGGCGTCGGTGGTGACGGCGGCGGTGCGCGTTTCCAGCGCCGACAATTGCCCGGCAAGCGTCGCTTCGCGCGAGGCGAGCGCATTGGGATCGAGCTGCGGGTTGGTCCGCTCGCCATTGGCGTTGAGCGGCAAGGCGGGGTTGTAGTTGACCGGCTCGGGCGTCGCCTTTTGCGCTGTGGTCGTGCCGCCCAGCCACGGCACGTGGCGCATCAGATAGCCGGTCAGCACCGCGCCCGCGACGAAGGCCAGCGCGATGATCGCCAGGAAGACGCCGGTGCGCAGGCCCTGCGCTCCGCGGGCGCCCGACGGCGGGTCGATCGGCACGTAATCGCTCATGGCGCCTTATCCCCGGCCCCCGCCGCAGGGTCAATCGCTGGCGTGCATGCCGCCGCCCCGACCCGGCACAGTGCGGCGTCGGTGGGGGTGTCGGCGGTTATGGCGCAGGCCCAGCCGTCGCCGGCCGCGGCACGAACCGCAGGGCTGAGCGCGGCGATGCCGGTGGCGCTGCGGTCTTGCAGCAATGCGGCGACGCGGGTGGCGGCGCGGACCGAATGGAGCAGGACGATGCGCTGTCGCGCGGCGCTGGCAAAGGCGGCGGGGTCTACGGCAATTGCGTCGCTGGCGTAGACGATGCGCGTCGGGTGGCCGCTGTCGACGTGGTCGCGGCCGGCGAGGTGGAGCGGGCGGGTGAAGCTGGCGGGGCCGAGGGCCTCGGCAACGCCGCCGGTGCCGACGACCGCGACCGTCAGGCCGGCGGCGCGCGCTGCCTCGGCGGTTTGTGCGCCCACCGCGATCACGGGGAGATGCGCGAGGCGCGCGAGGGCGGGGCCGGCGTGGCGCACTGCATTGGCGCTGGTGATCAGCAAGGCGTCGAAGGCCGCGGGATCGGGCGCCTGCCACGGTACCGGTACTGTTGCGAACAGGGGGACGGCGGCGGCGTCCACGCCCAGCGCGCGCAGGCGGGCGAGGGTGCGCGCAGTGCCGGGTTCGGGGCGGACGACCAGAAGACCGGTAATGGGGAGCCCCGTCACGGCGCGAACAGGCTGCGGACGCTGGAGGGCGCGCGGGCGAGCAGGTCGGCGGCGAGCTCGGCGGCGATGAGCGCGCCGTCGGTGCCTTCGCCGCTGCCGTCGACGAACAGGCTGCCATCCTCGGCGATCAGTTCGGCGCGCAGGGTGAGCATCTCGCCCGACAAAGCGGCGAGCGCGGCGACGGGGGAGTGGCAGTCGGCGCCGAGCGCGGCGAGCAGCGCGCGTTCGGTGCGGACGCAGGCGCTGGTCGCGGGATCGTCGATCGCGGCGACGGCGACCATGGCTTCGTCGTGGCTGGACAGCACCTCGATCCCGACGGCGCCCTGCGCGGGGGCGGGCAGCATCTCGTCGGTCGGGATGGCGCGGCCGACGCCGTCGCGGCCCAGCCGGTCGAGGCCGGCGGCGGCGAGCAGGGTGGCGTCTGCCTCCCCGGCGGCGAGTTTGGCGAGGCGGGTGTCGACGTTGCCGCGGAAGAGCACGACCTTCAGGTCCGGACGCAGGCGGAGCAGCTGCGCGCGGCGGCGCGGCGAGCTGGTGCCAACGACGGCGCCGCGGGGCAGTTCCGCGACGCTGTCCGCGCCGATCAGCCGGTCGCGCACGTCGGCGCGCGGCAGCATCGCGGCGATGCGGATGTCCGCCGGGCGGATCGTCTCGACGTCCTTCATCGAATGGACCGCGGCGTCGATCTCACGCGCAAGAAGCGCGCGGTCGAGTTCCTTGGTCCACAGCGCCTTGCCGCCGATCTCAGCGAGCGCGCGGTCCTGCACGCGGTCGCCGGTGGTGCGGATGACGACGAGGTCGATCTCGTCCTGCGCCCAGCCGTGCGCGGCGCACAAGGCGTCGCGGACCATATTGGCCTGGGTCAGCGCCAGCGGCGATCCGCGCGTGCCGAGTTTGAACCTGATCGCCATCGTTTCATCCATTCACACTCTCACCCTTCCGGCGCTGCGCGCCTCCCTCCCTCTCCCGCCGGGAGAGGGAAGAGCCGCCAAGGCGGCGGAGGGTGAGAGTGTTTCCAATCCTGCCGCCAGCCATGCCCAAACCCCCACCCTTCGACAACCTCCGTGCGGCGCGATAGAAGGCCGGCCATGCCCCCCCGGATCATCCTCGGCCTCGAATCCTCGTGCGACGAAACCGCCGCCGCGCTCATCACCAGCGATCGGCAGGTGCTCAGCCACCGGCTTGCGGGCCAAGAGGCGGCGCATGCGCCGTTCGGGGGCGTGGTGCCCGAAATCGCGGCGCGTGCGCATGTCGAGGCGCTGGAGCCGCTGGTCGCGGCGGCGTTGCAGGATGCCGGGCTGCGATTGGATCAGGTCGATGCGATCGCGGCGACGGCGGGGCCGGGGTTGATCGGCGGCGTGATGGTCGGCCTCGTGACGGGCAAGGCGCTGGCCCATGCGGCGGGCAAGCCGTTCGTGGCGGTCAACCACCTGGAGGGGCATGCGCTGAGCCCACGGCTGTCCGATCCGGACCTCGCCTTCCCCTATCTGCTGCTGCTGGTGTCGGGCGGGCATTGCCAGCTGCTGCTGGTCGAGGGTGTCGGCCGTTATCGCCGGATCGCGACGACGATCGACGATGCGGCGGGCGAGGCGTTCGACAAGACCGCGAAGCTGCTGGGCCTGGGCTTTCCCGGTGGGCCGAACGTGGAAAAGGCGGCGGCGCTGGGGCAGCCGATCGTGCCGTTGCCGCGGCCCTTGAAGGGATCGGTCGAACCGCATTTCTCGTTCGCCGGCCTCAAGAACGCGGTGGCGCGGGCGGTGGGGCATCATGCGCCCGAGGATATCGCCGCATCCTTTCAGGCGGCGGTGGTCGATTGCCTGATCGACCGGACGCGGCGGGGGATCGCGGGCGCTCAAGCGACGGCGCTGGTCGTCGCGGGCGGGGTCGCGGCGAATGGCGCGGTGCGTGCTGCGTTGCAGGCGCTCGCCGCCGAGCATGGCCTGCGCTTCGTCGCGCCACCCTTGTGGCTCTGCACCGACAATGCGGCGATGATCGGCTGGGCGGGGGCGGAGCGCTTCGCCGCGGGTCTGACCGATCCGCTCGACACGCCGGCGCGGGCGCGCTGGCCGCTCGATCCGGGGGCAGAGGCGGTGCGCGGTGCAGGAGTGAAGGCATGAAGATCGGGGTCATCGGCGGCGGCGCCTGGGGTACGGCACTGGCGCAGGTCGCGGCGCATCGCGGCGAACCGGTGACGCTATGGGCGCGCGAGCCGGAGGTGGTGGCGGGGATCAACGAAGCCCACGAGAACCGGCTGTTCCTCGCCGGCGTGCCGCTGTCGCCGTCGATCCGCGCGACGTCCGATTTCGGCGAATTGGGTGAAGCCGACGCGCTCTTGGTCGTCGCGCCGGCGCAGCATGTCGGCGGCGTCCTCGCGCAGATCGACGTCGGTACGCGGCCGCTGGTGCTGTGCGCCAAGGGGATCGAGGCGGGGACGCGTCGGCTGGTGGGCGAGGTCGCCAAGGCCGTCCATCCGCAGGCGCCGATCGCCGTCCTGTCCGGCCCGACCTTCGCGCATGAGGTGGCGGCGGGCCTGCCGACCGCGGTGACGCTGGCGGTGGCGGACGAGGCGCTGGGCGAGGCGCTGGCCGCACGGCTCGCGGCACCGCACTTCCGCCCCTATGCCAGCCGCGACGTGATCGGCGCGGAGATCGGCGGGGCGGTGAAGAACGTGCTCGCGATCGCGTGCGGCGTGGTCGAGGGCGCGGGGCTGGGGCAGAATGCGCGCGCGGCGCTGATCGCGCGCGGCTTTGCCGAGATGACGCGCTTCGGCCTGGCGCGGGGCGCGCGGGCAGAAACGCTCGCCGGCCTGTCGGGGCTGGGCGATCTGGTGCTCACCTGTTCGTCGACGAGCAGCCGCAATTTCTCGCTGGGGTTGGGCCTGGGGCAGGGGCGCGCGGCGGCCGATCTGCTCGCCGACCGGCGGACGGTGGCGGAGGGCGCGTTCACCGCGCCGGTACTGGCCGAGGCGGCGGCGGAGGCCGGCGTCGACATGCCGGTGACCGCGGCGGTGTGCCGCCTGCTGGATGGCGCACCCGCGACGGACGTGATCGGCGCGCTGCTCGCCCGCCCGTTGCGCGCCGAGCTGGGCTGAATCGCGCCGCAATCCGAACGCCGCATGAACGCGTACGTGGCGCGGGCGGGCGTTCGGCGTCCGCCGCGCACGGTTCGGCGTGGCGAAAGGGTGAGTGATGCTTTCCTGTCACAGCGGTGACAAAATGGTATGCAAAGGTATCACTGCGGTATTGACGCCGTCTCCCGGATAGGAAAACTTGTCTGACGTAAAGAGGCTCCATGGTAGCGAGCCTCGGTGAGAGGCAAGGCTATGATTGGGAAGAATGGGGTTTCGCTCGTTGCGCTGGCAGGCAGCCTGGCGATGATCAGCGCACCCGCGCTGGCACAGACCACCACGACCGACGATACCAATATCGGACAATCGCCGCAGGAAGCCGCCACCAAGGCCGCGACCGCCGCAGGCGAGACGCCGCCGGCCGCGCAGCCGGGTGGCGATATCGTCGTGACGGGCACGCGCATCGTCCGCCCCAACGTCACCGCCGCTGCGCCGATCACTTCGGTCACCTCCGCCGACATCCGCGCACAGGCCGCGGTGAACGTCGAGGACGTGCTGAACCGCCTGCCGCAGATCGCGCCGGACGCGCAGCAGACCTATAACGATTCCGACGGGCGCCAGCGCATCAAGCTGCGCAGCCTGGGCTTCGAGCGCACGCTGGTGCTGATCGACGGCAAGCGCCTGGGCACGCAGAACGGGCAGGACACGGGCATCATCCCGGCAACGCTGCTGGAGCGCGTCGACGTGCTGACCGGTGGTGCGTCGTCGGTCTATGGCTCGGACGCGGTCGCGGGCGTGGTCAACTTCGTCCTGAAGAAGGATTTCGAAGGGCTGCAGCTCGACGCCAATTACAATTTCTACAATCACAACAACAAGGACACGGTCGTGTCGCCGCTGGCACGTGCGGCGGGCTTCACGTCGCCGCGCGGCTGGACCAACGACGGCGGCCGGGCCGACCTGACGCTGACCGCGGGCCATGGCTTCTTCGACGACAAGGTGCACGTCAGCGGCTTCGTCAATTACAAGAACACCGACGAGATCGCGCTGACGTCGCGCTCGAACGCCGGCTGTTACCTGACGCAGCTGCAGCTCAACGGCCCGCTGTCGTGCGGCCTGACGCCGAGCAGCTCGACCAGCGGCCTCATCACGCCGCAGTCGGGCCCGAATGCGGGCGCGCAGCTGGTCAACAACCCGAATGGCACGCGCACCTTCGTGCCGTTCGGCGCGGGCCAGGGCAATGCATCCAACTATTTCAGCGGCTATGCCTATCAGCGTCCCAGCGAGCGCGTGAACGCCGGCGGCTTCGTGACGGCCGAGCTGGCACCGGAGGCGGAACTCTACGCCTCGGGCCTGTGGTTCCGCGACAAGTCGTACACCAACTATCCGACCATCGCGAGCGGCACGGTCAACGTGTCCTGCGCCAACCCCTTCCTGTCGGCTGCCCAGGCGACCGCGATCGGCTGCGGCGTCGCGGGCGCGACCAGCGTGCCGGTCAGCCTCGCCTATCGCCTGGGCGAGATGAACGACCGTCCCGACACCTTCGTCAACACCGGCGTGCGCCTGACCGGCGGCGTACGCGGCAAGGTGGGCGATGCGTGGACCTATGACGTCGGCGGCGTCTATGCGCGCAACCATCAGGATTACATCCCGAGCTTCCGCACCCCCGGCAATCTGCAGAATGCGGTGAACGTCGGCGGCACCGCGGCGAACCCGGTGTGCGCGAGCGGCGCGGCAGGCTGCGTGCCCTTCGATATCTTCAGCGCGGGCAACACCAATCCGGCGCTGATCAACTATCTGTTCACGACGGGCACGTCGCAGACCACGGGTACGTTGTACGACGTGCTCGCCAACGTCAGCGGCGACCTGGGCAAATACGGCATCACCTCGCCGTTCGCCGAACAGGGCGTGGCGATCGCGCTGGGCGCCGAATATCGCAAGGACACGCTGAAATCGACCGCCGACGCCAGCTATCGCAGCGCGCTGGGCGGCACCGACAGCTACCTCAGCCAGGACGTGTGGGAAGCCAACGCCGAAGTGCAGGTGCCGCTGATCGAGCACAAGCCGTTCGTCGAGCTGGCGCAGGTCAACGGCGGCTATCGCCTGTCGAAGTACAGCAGCAATCCGTCGACCTTCAACACCTGGAAGATCGAGGGCATCTACGCGCCGGTGAAGGACATCACCTTCCGCGCCTCGTTCAACAAGGCGCAGCGCGCGCCGACGGTGGTCGAAATCCGGCAGGCGACGAACATCGACTTCGCCGCTGGCGGTGCGGGCACGTTCAACGACTTCTGCGCGCCGACGCCGATCCCCGGACCAAATGGCGTGACCTACGGCGCGCCGCTCGCGTCGCGTGAGGTGTGCCGCGCGACCGGCCTGTCCGACGCGCTGTATGGCAGCACGAGCCTGTTGTGCAGCAACGGCACGACGCCGAACGGCACCGCGGCCTGCACCGTGCGCTCGGGCGGCTTCACTGCCGATCCGGAGACGGCCTATACCCAGACCTATGGCCTGGTGCTGAAGCCGCGGTTCGTGCGGGGCCTGGTGTTCTCGGTCGACCGCTATCGGATCAAGATAGATAACTCGCTGGGTTACAACGATTACAGCTATTACACCGATGGCTGCCTGCGCTCGGGCGGCGACCAGTTCTTCTGCCAGGGCATCGTCCGCAACGCGAACGGCACGTTGTTCTCGAACGCGGCGAGCAACCCGACGACGGGCTTCATCCGCCAGGGCACCAGCAACTATTACACCTCGATCGCGCGCGGTTACGACTTCCAGGCGCAATATCCGATGGAGCTGGGCAGCGCGGGCCGGATCGACTGGAGCTTCAACGGCTCGCTGACCACCTTTGCCGGGGGCCAGGATTCGCCGGTGCAGCCCGAGCGCAACTGCGCGGGCTATTACGGCAACGGCTGCGGCCAGCTGATCCCGAAGTGGAGCCATGGCCTGCGCGCGACCTATTCGACCGAAGGGCGCGGCTTCAGTGCATCGTTCAACTGGCGCTACGTGGGCTCGCTGACCAACGCCGACAATTCGGGCGATCCGGCGATCGGCGGCACGGCGGCGCGCGCGCGGACGAGCTATTACCGGGTCGCACCGGCGAATTACTTCGACCTCGCGCTCAACTTCGCGATCGCCAAGCAGTTTTCGCTGCGCCTGATCGCGAACAACCTGCTCGACAAGGCGGCGCCGATCGTGCCGGATTCGTACAATATCAGCCTGGCCCGCGGGAACACGATCCCGCAGCGCTATGACTCGCTGGGTCGCAACATCGCGATCGGGACGACGATCAACTTCTGATCCTTGGATTGGGAATGACAAAAGGCCCGTCGGAGCGATCCGGCGGGCCTTTTTTTACCTGCCGTTACCCCCCGATTCTCCGTCATTCCCGCGCAGGCGCGAATCCATAACCTCTGACGTTTCGGCTGGAGGCGCGAGGGTAGCGGGTCTGGATTCCCGCCTTCGCGGGGATGACGGCGGGTGTGTGTCGGGTGCGCGCCTTACCGTGCCAGTTCGCGCCAGCCGATGTCGCGGCGGCAGAAGCCGTCGGCGAAGTCGATCGCGTCGACGCCCCGGTACGCCGCGTCGCGGGCGGCGCGGATGTCGGGGCCGGTGGCGGTCACCGCGAGGACACGGCCGCCGGACGCGACCAGCGTGTCGCCGGACTGCTTCGTGCCCGCCTGGAAGACGATTGCGCCGGTCGCTTCCGCCGCATCAATGCCGCGGATCGCGCCGCCAGCCTTGGGGGTGCCCGGATAGCCCGCGGCGGCGAGGACGACGGTCATCGCGGTGTCGTCCGAAAACGCGACGTCGCCGAGCAGCGCGAGCCGGCCTTCGGCGGTCGCCAGCATCACCGCGAGCAGATCGCCCTGGAAGCGCATCATCAGCACCTGGCATTCGGGGTCGCCGAAGCGGGCGTTATATTCGATCAGCTTGGGGCCGGTGCGGGTCAGCATCAGCCCGGCGTAGAGGACGCCGCTGAACGGCATGCCCTCGTCGCGCATCGCCTTGACGGTCGGTGCGACGATCTCGGCGATCGCACGCTCCTGCAGGGCAGGGGTGAGAACGGGGGCGGGGCTGTAGGCGCCCATGCCGCCGGTGTTGGGGCCGGTATCGCCCTCGCCGACGCGCTTGTGGTCCTGCGCGCTGCCGAAGGGGATGAGGGCGGTGCCGTCGGTCAGGACGAACAGGCTGGCTTCCTCGCCCTCGAGGAATTCCTCGAGCACCACGGGTGCGTCGCCCTGTGCGAACATCGCGTCGAACGCCTGCGTCGCCTCCGCCTCGCTGGTCGCGATCACCACGCCCTTGCCGGCGGCGAGGCCGTCCGCCTTGATGACGACGGGATAGCCGAAGGTCGCGGCGAGCGCGGCGTCCGCCTCGGCACGGGAGCCCACGCGGACATAGCCGGCGGTCGGGATGTCGGCGCGGCGGCACAGATCCTTGGTGAATCCCTTCGACCCTTCCAGCTGCGCGGCGGCTTTGCTCGGGCCGAAGACGGGGACGCCGGCGGCGCGCAAACTGTCGGCGAGGCCGTCGACCAGCGGCGCTTCGGGGCCGATCACGACGAGGCCAATCGCTTGCGCCCGCACGAAATCGATCACCGCGGGGTGATCTGTCGCGTCGAGGGCGACGCACGTCGCATGGGCTGCAATGCCGGGGTTGCCTGGCGCGGCGTAGAGCGTATCGAGGGTCGGCGATTGCGCCAGTTTCCACGCCAAAGCGTGTTCGCGGCCGCCTGAGCCCAGCAGCAGGACGTTCATGCCAGAGTTCCTATCCGATACCGATGATGCCCGGCTGCTAGCCGAGGAGCGCCCCGGCGACAACGCGCTCGCGCTGTCGGTGGGCGAGCTGAGCTTCAAGCTGAAGCGGATGGTGGAGGGCGAGTTCGGCCACGTCCGGCTGCGCGGCGAGATTTCGGGATACAAGCGCGCCACATCGGGCCACGTCTATCTGGCGTTGAAGGACGATGCCGCGGTGATCGACGGCGTGATGTGGAAGGGGCAGGTGAACGCGCTTGCCTTTGCGCCGCAGGACGGGATCGAGGTGATCGCGACCGGCAAGCTGACCACCTATCCCGGCCGATCGAAATATCAGATCGTCATCGAACGGATGGAGCTGGCCGGCGCCGGTGCGCTGATGGCGCTGTTCGAGAAACTGAAGGCGAAGCTAGCGGGCGAGGGCCTGTTCGATCGCGAGCGCAAGGTGCGGCTGCCGTATCTGCCGCGGACGATCGGGGTGGTGACGTCGCCGACCGGCGCGGTGATCCGCGATATCCTGCACCGGCTCGAGGATCGCTGTCCGAGCCATGTCATCGTCTGGCCGGTGAAGGTGCAGGGGCAGGGCGCGGCGGAAGAGGTGGCGGCGGCGGTGCGCGGGTTCGATGCGATCCCGGCGGACGGGCCGGTGCCGCGGCCCGATCTCGTCATCGTCGCGCGCGGTGGCGGGTCGATCGAGGATCTGTGGGCGTTCAACGAAGAGGTGGTGGTGCGCGCGGTCGCCGACTGCACGATCCCGATCATCTCGGCGGTGGGGCATGAGACCGACACGACCCTGTGCGATTTCGCCGCCGATCTGCGTGCGCCGACGCCGACGGCGGCCGCCGAGCTGGCGGTGCCCGTGCTCGCCGACCTTCGCTACACGATCCAGAGCCACGGCAGCCGGACGCAGCGGTGCGCCAACCGCTATGTCGAGCGCGGGCGCGAGCGGCTGACCGCGCTCGCCCGGCTGCTGCCGAAGCGCGAGGCGCTGCTCGGGCCGCAGCGGCAGCGCGCCGACGAGGCCGGGCAGCGGCTGGACCGGGGGCTTGAGCGGCGGGTGACGCTGGCGCGCGGTAGCCTCGATCGATCGGCGGGGGCGCTACGGCCGGCGGTGCTGGAGCGACAGGTGGAACGCGGCCGCGAGCGGCTGGCGGCGACGTGGCGGCTGGTGCAGTCGCTCAACCCCGATGCGGTGCTCGACCGCGGCTATGCGCGGGTGACGGCGCGCGACGGCACGACGCTGTCCTCGGCGGCGGCGGTGCGCGACGCGGGCGCGGTGACGCTGCGCTTCCGCGACGACAGCGTCGATGCGGTGGTGGGCGACGTTGCGCCGGAGCCGGCGCCTGCCCCGGTGGCGGCCAAGGTTGAGCGCAAGGCGGCGCGCGCCTATGTCGCCCCTAAACCCGACCAGCCGACGCTTTTGTAACACTTGGGCTGTGACATCCGCGCCCTGAGATTCGGGCTCTGACAGGAACACAAGACATGCTCGTTTCCAATTCCGACCGGCCCGCGCGGCTGCACTATATGGCCAATGGCTTTCGCGTGCTGTCGCCCGGCGACCATGTGACCTGCGCGGTGACCGGCGCGCGCGTGCCGATCGACCTGCTGCGCTATTGGAGCGTCGCCAGGCAGGAAGCCTATGCGACCGCGGCGATCGCGAGCGAGGCGATGCGCCCGCAATGAGGCGTTGGCTGGCGGTGGCACTGGCGGTGTCGGGCGCGACGGGCGTTGCGCTGGCCCAGACCCCGCCCGCGACGTCTGCCGCATTCCGCTGGAATGGCGTGCCGACGCAAGGGGGCCTGATCGCCGGTCAGGCGCCCGTCGGCACCATATCGGTTACGCTCGATGGCAAGCCGCTGACGGTGGCGCCGGATGGGCGGGTCATCGTCGGCTTTGACCGGGACGCGGGCCCTTCCGCGACGCTCGACGCGACGCTGGCTGATGGACGCCACGTCGTGCAGTTGCTCGCTGTCGCGCCGCGCGCGTGGCGGATCGAGCGGCTCAATACCCTTCCACGCTTTCCGGCGCCCGATCCGGTGATGGCGCAGCTGCGCCCGCCCGAACTCGCTCAGATCGCCGCGGCACGCGCGATCGAGACCGACGCGCAGGGATGGCGGCAGCGCTTCGTCTGGCCGGCGATCGGCCGCATTTCAGGCTGGTTCGGGTCGCAGCGCGTCTATCGCGGCGAGCCGGGCGCCTATCATTCGGGTACCGACGTCGCGCTCCCAGTCGGCGCGCCCGTCGTCGCGCCGGCTGACGGCGTCGTGATCCTGGCCGCAGACCATCCCTTCACGCTGGAGGGCAATCTGCTGATGATCGACCATGGCATGGGGCTGAACAGCGCGTTCCTGCATCTGTCGCGCATCAGTGTAGCGGTGGGCGATCACGTCCGGCAGGGACAGGTGATCGGCGCGGTCGGCAAGACCGGGCGCGCGACCGGTCCCCACCTCCACTGGAGCCTGCGCTGGCGCGATGCGCGCCTCGACCCGATGCTCGTCGCGGGGGCGATGCCGGCAAAGTAAGCCGGCTTTTTCACGATCGGACGATGGCGCGCGCTCGCAGGGCGCGCGACAGCGGAGCCGCGTGACGCACAGGCAGGGCATAGTAGGTGTCCTATCCTTTTCGACTAGGACATGGCGGGGAGTGGTGGTCAGTCGGCGGCCAAACCAGGCCATTAGGTCAGCATGCGGACAATTGGTCCCAAGGGGCAGGCGCAGGCTGGGTGGGCCGGACGATGTGGGTGTTTCGCCACACCTCGCGCCATAAACCTATGATAAAAAGCCGTTTCGGAACAAATTGCCCGGTCATTGAACCATGATGCCTGTCAGTGCGTTCTGCCCGAGACCGGGCAGGATTCTCGCTTCGATCCGCCTTGCAGGGCAGTCATTGTGTCATTTCGGCGACACCAGCGCGCAAAGATGGAGCGCGGATGAATGACGGCTTTACACCCCAAATACGTGAACGCATTCCTGTCCCATGTCCTTTGGAAGCCGAATGCGGCTTGAGGGGGCTTGGCCATGCCTGGAACCGGCACCGTCACAACGGGCCGACACATCCGGGTCAAGCGAGGGAAGACGATGACCACGATGTACCGCTTTACGCGAAAGGCGGCCCTGCTCGCCGCCGCGACGCCGTTCGTGCTGCTGTCCGCCGGCGTCGCCGCGGCGCAGACCACTCCGGCTCCGCAGCCGACCACCGATTCGTCGGATCAGACCGCTGCCGCTGCACCGCAGACACCGGAACAGCCGCAGGAACAGTCGACCGGCAACGACATCGTCGTCACCGGCTCGATCATCCGCGGCGCCGATGCCGGCCCGTCGCCGGTCAGCACGATCACGACCGAGAACCTCGACGTGCGCGGCATCAACACCGTGCAGGCGGGCATCCAGGCGCTGTCGTCGAACAATGGCCCGGCGCTGACCAATTCGTTCACCGCCAACGGCGCGTTCGCTTCGGGCGCATCGTCGGTGTCGCTGCGCGGCCTGTCGACCAACTCGACGCTGGTGCTGTTCGACGGCCTGCGCGCCGCTTACTATCCGCTGTCGGATGACGGTTCGCGCAACTTCGTCGACCTCAACACCATCCCGGACGACATCGTCGAGCGCGTCGACGTGCTGCGCGACGGCGCCTCGTCCAGCTATGGCGCGGACGCGATCGCGGGCGTGGTCAACATCATCACCAAGCGCTCGTTCCAGGGCATCGCCGGCCGCGTCGAAGCGGGCATCGCGGAGCGTGGCTATAACGCCAACCAGCGTCTGTCGCTGACCGCCGGCACCGGCGATCTCGATGAGAAGGGCTATAACGCCTATATCAGCGGCTTCTATTACCGCAGCGAAGGCGTGAAGGCGTCGTCGCTGCCGGCGCCGTACAATTCGAGCGACGAGCGCAGCCTGTGCAGCAACCGCACCGGCACCACGGTTTGCGGCCCGAACAACATCGCCAACAGCGTCGGCCCGAACGGCACGCTGCCCGGCTTCTCGATCGGCACCGGCAACTTCTACGTCCGTCCGGCCGACGCGACCAACACGACCGCGCTGGGCCGTTACCAGTTCCTGAACCCGGCGCTGGGCTGCGTCGTCGGCACGCCGTACAACCTGACCGCGACCGACCTCGCCAACAACCCGACCGCACCGGGCACCGTCTGCCAGGTCGACACCCAGAACCTGTACGGCAACGTGACCCCGGACATCGAGCGCTTCGGCGGTTCGGCGAAGTTCACCGCCAAGGTCGGCGACACGTCGGAAGCCTATTTCCAGGTCAACTTCCAGCAGTCGACGTCGAGCTACACGGGCGTTCCGGCGACGATCCGCGCCAACGCACCGGCGGGCATCCTCTTCCCGCAATATTCGACCTCGCAGGGCCCGACGCCGTCGATCGATCCGCGTTCGGCGATCCTGGCGCTGCCGGTCTACATCTGCCCGCGCGGCACGACCGCGGCCTGCACCGCGGCGAACGGCACGCTCAACCCGAACAACCCGTTCGCGGGGCTGGGCCAGGTGGCGCGCATCGTCGGCACGCTCGCCAACGAGCGTGAGTTCAACGAGACCCGCAGTCGCGTTTATCGCGCCGCGATGGGCATCAACGGCACCGTATTCGGCGACGTCGACTATCGCGTCGATGCTACCGCGATGCACACCGACCTGCGTCGTCGCACCGACGGCTACGTCTACATCCAGCACCTGCTCGATGTGATCAACGACGGCAGCTACAACTTCATCAACCCTGGCCAGAACAGCCAGGCGGTGCGCGACTATCTGACGCCGCAGTTCATCAACAACAGCTCGTCGGATCTGTACCAGGCGCAGTTCACCCTGGGTAAGGCGCTGATGGCGCTGCCGGGCGGCGACCTGCGCGTGGCGCTCGGTGGCTCGATCTTCTACGAAGCGGTCGACGCCCCCAGCGGCAACCCGGACACCAACGGCCCGACGCAGCGCTACTTCCGCCTGAACGCCTTCGGCACCAGCGGTAACCGCACCGTCACCTCGGCGTTCGGCGAAATCAACGCGCCGATCCTCGACCAGCTGACGCTGAACGCCTCGGGCCGCTACGACCATTATTCGACCGGTCAGAGCGCCTTCTCGCCGAAGTTCGGCGCGATTTTCAATCCGATCCGTCAGGTCACCGTGCGCGGCACCTATTCGCGCGGCTTCCGCATCCCCTCGTTCGGCGAGGCGAATGCCCTGCCGACGACGGGTTACGTGACGCAGCAGCTGTCGAGCATCCCAGCCGCGTTCCTGGCGCAGTACACCAACCGCGGTTCGACCACGCCGTGTTCGGTCGCGGCACCGACCGCCTGCTCGTCGTACATCACGGCCTATTCGATCGGTCAGACCACGCTGGCGTCGCCGAACCTGCAGCCTGAAAAGTCGCGCAGCTTCACCGCCGGCATCAAGTTCGAACCGATCCGCAGCCTGTCGTTCACGGTCGATTACTACAACATCCGCAAGACCGGCGCGATCACCACGCCAGATCTGTCGCCGGCGATTGCCGCTTACTATGCGGGCAATGCGATCCCCGCGGGCTTCGAGGTCATCCCCGACGCGGTCGACGTCAACAATCCGACAGCCAAGCCCAAGATCGCGTTCGTCCGTTCGCAGCTGATCAACGCGCAGACGATCAAGTCGGAAGGCATCGATTTCGGCGCCAACGGCTTCGTCAACTTCGGCGGCGTGAAGTGGACCACGGCGCTGAACGCCAGCCTCATCCTGGAGCTGAGCACCACCGTCGACGGCGTGCGCCAGACCTATGTCGACACGCTCGGCAACTTCAACCTGACGGCCGGTTCGGGCACGTTCGAGTGGAAGGGCAACTGGGCCAACACGTTCGACTTCGGCGATTTCGCGCTGACCGGCACCGTCAACTACACGTCGGGCTACGACCTGTCGGCGATGGACCAGGGCGATGCGTACAAGGACTGCGGTCAGGCACCGGCCTATTCGGGATGCCGCGTGAAGAGCTACATCACGGCGGATGCGAACGCGACGTTCCGCGTGAACGACAAGTTCTCGTTCTACGTGAACGTTCTGAACGTCTTCAATCGCCTGCCTCCGATCGATCCGGTCACCTACGGTGCGTATCTGTACAACGCCGTCCAGGGCGGCGACGGCATCTTCGGCCGTCAGTATCGCGCGGGCGTGAAGTTCGGTTTCTAAACGCGAATGTTCCGCCCCCGGCGAAGGGGCGGCGACTCAAGGACGGGGCGGCTCTGCGGAGCCGCCCCTTTTTTGTGTGCTTTGAAGCGGCAGCACTGCTGTACAAAAAAGAAGCGGGCGCCTTCCTGCCGCTGCAAAAAGCGGCACCCGTCCGGTTGGATAGGAGAAACGGGGCCGCAAACGTGGCATTTTTGCTACAGGCTCGGCTAAACGCATCTCAGTCCGGATCGGTCTGTTTACAGCTGAAATGTGTCGGATCATTTCTGTCCCATGTCGTTCCTGCGTCGCTTGGCGGCGAAGGGAGGGCGCAGCAGCCTTTGTCCAGCGATCTTAGGGGGAGCGGGCTGGGGCAAGCAAAAGGGACCATGATGACAGCTTTCACCCGTTCGACGCGCAAGGCCGCGCTGCTTGCAGCCGTGACGCCGTTCGCGCTTTTGTACGCCGGCACGGCTTCGGCTCAGGCCACGACGGATACGACGACGGCCGCGGATGCGACCGCTGCGGCAGCGCAGACTTCGCAGGATACGCCGGCGAGCGGCGCCGACATCATCGTTACCGGATCGATCGTCCGTAATCCGGCTGCGGCAACGGCCTCGCCGGTCATCTCTGTGTCGGCGCAGGACCTGCAGAATCGCGGCGTCACGACGGTCGCCGACGCGTTGCAGCTGCTGACCGCCAACAATGCCGGTACCGTGCCGCCGAGCTGGTCGTCGTTCGGCTTTGCGACGGGTGCCAGCTCGCCGTCGCTGCGCGGTTTGAACAATGCCTATACGCTGACCCTGTTCGACGGCCTGCGCACCGCACCATTCCCGCTCGCCGACGACGGTTATCGCAACTTCGTCGACATCAATACGATTCCGGGCTCGGTGGTCGATCGCATCGATACGCTGCTCGACGGCGCGTCGGCGACCTACGGTTCGGACGCGATCGCGGGCGTCGTCAACGTCATCATCAAGCGGCAAGTCACTGGCGTGCATCTCAACGCCTCGGCCGGTATCTCGCAGCGCGGCGATAACGGCGAGCAGCGGATCAGCGGCACGGCGGGCTATGGCGATCTCGATAGCCAGGGCTTCAACGTCTACGTCAATGGCGAGTACCAGAAGAGCGACCCGCTGTTCCTGCGCAACCGCGGCTACCCTTTCAATACCGCCGACCAGAGCCGCATCTGCGGCACCACGGCGCAGGGCTGTCTGACCAACGGCATCCGGAATGGTATCCAGTACGATGGTACCTATAACGGCTTCCAATCGACTCGTGTGCCCTTCGTCCGTCCGTACGATCCGACCACGGGTGCCTCGCTTGGTGGCTATCAGCTGCTGAACCCGGCACTCGGCTGCCAAGGCTTGCAGGCGCATACGATCACCGCGGCGGAACGCGCTGCGTCGGCTGCCGCTGACAATCCTATTGCTGGTTCGACCCCGGCCACGGTCTGCCAGGAAGATCTGGTCAACGAATATCGCGCGTACAATTCGAATATCGAGCGCAAGGGTGCGACGATCCGGGCGACGGGTCGCCTCGGCGCGGACACCGAAGTCTACGCGATGTTCAACTATTACAACACAACGACCAGCGATAACAATTCCGGTCCGCAGGGCTTTACGGGTCAGACGGCTGCTGGCGGCCTTCAGGCGACCGTCAGCAGCATCCTGCTGCCGGCCTATGTCTGCGCCGGCGGCGTTGGATCGATCGGCACAGTCGGCGGCCTGACCAATGCAATCGTCGCCAATGGCTGCACCGCAGCCAACGGCACGCTGAACCCGAACAACCCGTTCGCGGCTCAGGGGCAGCTCGCGCGCCTCGTCGCATTGCCCCAGACGACGCGGAACACCTCGACCAACACCAAGACGTATCGCTTCTCGGCGGGCATCAATGGTGTGTTCGGCGATGGTTTCAATTACAACGTGGCAGCCACGGCCTCGAAGGTCACCCTTCAGACGATCAACAACGGCTACATTTATCTTCAAGGCCTGTTGAACGCTATCGCGCAAGGTACGTATAACTTCGTCGACCAAACGCAGAATACGGCGGCGCAGACGGCGCAGGTGTTCCCGGAGAACCGTAACACCTCGTTCTCGAAGCTGGGTCAGGTCCAGGCATCGGTGAACAAGGACCTGTTCACGCTGCCGGGCGGTCGCTTCAACGTCGCCGTCATCGGCGGGTATCGGCATGAAGAGATCAACAATCCGAGTGCGAACCCGGCCAACAACGTCAATCCGAACGCCCGCTATTTCGGCATCAATGCGGTGGGTGTGTCGGGCAAACGCGACGTCTGGTCGGCTGGTTACGAAATCACCGCACCGATCCTCGATTCGCTGAAGGTCAAGGCCGAAGGATCGTACGATCATTATTCGACCGGCCAGAGCCGCTTCTCGCCGAAGTTCGAGGCGGAATTCCGGCCGATCGAACAGATCAAGCTGCGCGGCACCTATTCGCGCGGGTTCCGTATCCCGAGCTTCAGCGAGTCGTTCGCGCTGCCGACCACCGGCTATGTCAACGCGACGATCAACTGCGCGTCGGCCACCTACGCCGCGTTCTGCGCGGCGCATAAGAGCAACCCGTCCTACTATCAGGGCGGCTATTCCTATGGCCTGACGTCAAGCGGCAATGCGAACCTGAAGCCCGAAACGACCGAAGGCTTCACCGGCGGTGTCGTGCTGACGCCGGTGCGCAACGTCACCTTCACGGTCGATTATTATCAGACCAAGATCAACAACGTGATCATCGCGGCGCAGGTCAGCGCGGATCAGATCACGCAATACTACACCAACAACGGCCAAGTGACGGCGCCGGGTATCACGCTGACGCCGGGCGTTGCCGACCAACAGAATCCGAACGCGCTGCCGCTGCTCGGCTTCGCAAGCGGGTCGTACAAGAATGCCGATACCTATCTTGTTCGCGGCATTGACTTCTCGGCGAGCGTAAACTTCCCGATCACCGCGGACGTCAAGTGGATCTCCACTGCGAATGCGTCGCACCTACTGCGCCTGCAGCAGACGCTAGAGGACGGTACGGTACAGCGTTATGATGGGACACTCGGCCCCTGTAACATCTCGTCTTGCTCGGGTGCGCCGAAATGGCGTGCGTCGTGGCAGAACACGTTGGACTTCAATGGCCGCGGCAACGTCAGCCTGACGTCCTATTACACCAGCAGCTATTCGTCTGTCGCAACGGACTCGCTCGGCATCTATGGTGATTGTGCAGGTAGCGCCGCAACGGGGCAGCTGGTCAGCTACAACAACGGCGATCCGGTGCAGTGCCGGTCGAAGTCGGTGTTCTATATGGATGGCCATGCCGAGATTAAGGTGCAGGACAAGTTCACCTTCTATCTCGACGTAAAGAACCTGCTCGACAGGAAGCCGTCGTACGATCCGAATGCGGCATACGGCCTGTATCAGTTCAACCCGGCGTGGGGCGACAGCCTGTTCATCGGGCGCTACTTCCGCTTCGGCGCTAAGGTCGATTTCTAAACCGACCGCTAGACAAAAAATGGGGCGGCTTCCGCGAGGAGGCCGCCCCTTTTTGTTTACGCTACATCCAGCACCAGCTTTCCATCCCCCTCGTCCACCTTCACCGTCGATCCGTCCTTCACTTCGCCCCGCAGGATCGCTTCGGCGAGGGGGTCTTGAAGGTGGCGTTGGACGGCGCGGCGGAGGGGGCGGGCGCCATAGACCGGGTCGTAGCCGACTCGGCCGAGCCATTCGCGTGCCGCATCCGTCAGCTCCAGCGTGATCTTGCGATCCGCCAAAAGCTTCGCGACGCGGGCGACCTGGATGTCGACGATCGGGCCCATGTGGCTTTGCCCCAGGCGGTGGAAGAGGATGATCTCGTCCAGCCGGTTGAGGAATTCCGGGCGGAAATGGGCGCGGACGATCTCCATCACCTGCGGTTCGACGCTGTCGACCGACTGGCCGTCCTCGAGGTTCGCCAGATACTGGCTGCCGAGGTTGGACGTCAGGATGATGATCGTGTTGCTGAAATCGACGGTGCGGCCCTGACCGTCGGTCAGGCGGCCGTCGTCGAGCACCTGCAACAGCACGTTGAAGACGTCGCCGTGCGCCTTTTCAACCTCGTCGAACAGCACGACCTGATAGGGCCGGCGCCGCACGGCTTCGGTCAGCACGCCGCCTTCCTCATAGCCGACATAGCCGGGAGGCGCGCCGATCAGGCGGGCGACTGCGTGCTTCTCCATGAATTCGCTCATGTCGATGCGCACCATCGCGGCGGGATCGTCGAACAGGAATTCGGCGAGCGCCTTGGTGAGTTCGGTCTTGCCGACGCCCGTCGGCCCGAGGAACAGGAAGCTGCCCAGCGGCCGGTTCGGGTCCTGTAGACCCGCGCGGGCGCGGCGGACGGCGGTGGAGACGGCACGCACCGCATCGGACTGGCCGATGACGCGGGCGCCGAGCACCTCCTCCATCTTGAGCAGCTTTTCGCGTTCGCCTTCCAACATGCGGTCGACGGGAACGCCGGTCCAGCGGCTGACGACGCCGGCGATATCGTCGGCGGTGACTTCCTCGCGCAGCATCGCGCCCTGCGTGGCGCCCTGCGCTTCGGCGAGCTGCTTCTCGAGCGCGGGGATGCGGCCATAGGAGAGCTCGCCCGCCTTGGCGAGGTCGCCGCCGCGCTGCGCCTGCTCCAGTTCGAGCCGGGCGGCGTCGAGCTGCTCCTTGAGCTTCGCTTCGCCGGCGATCTTGTCCTTTTCCGCCTGCCAACGCGTGGTCAGCTCGGCCGATTGCTGCTCGAGGTTGGCGAGTTCGCCCTCCAGCGTCTCGAGCCGATCGACGCTCGCGGCGTCGGTTTCGCGGCGCAGGCCCTCGCGCTCGATCTTGAGGCGCAGAATGCGGCGATCGAGGCTTTCGATCTCCTCAGGCTTCGACTCCACCTCCATGCGGATGCGGCTGGCGGCTTCGTCCATCAGGTCGATCGCCTTGTCGGGCAGGAAGCGGTCGGTGATGTAGCGGTTGGACAGCGTTGCCGCGGACACGAGCGCGCCGTCGGTGATCCGCACCCCGTGGTGCATCTCATATTTGTCCTTCAGGCCGCGCAGGATGCTGATCGTATCCTCGACCGTCGGTTCGCCGACGAACACGGGCTGGAAGCGGCGCTGGAGCGCGGGGTCCTTCTCGACGTATTTCCGATATTCGTCGAGCGTGGTCGCGCCGACGCAATGCAGTTCGCCGCGGGCGAGCGCGGGCTTGAGCAGATTGCCCGCATCCATCGCGCCGTCCGATTTGCCGGCGCCGATCAGCTGGTGCATCTCGTCGATGAACAGGATGATGTCGCCCTCGGCGCCCTTCACCTCGTCGATGACGCCCTTCAGCCGTTCTTCGAACTCGCCGCGATATTTCGCGCCTGCGATGAGCGCGCCCATGTCGAGCGCCATCAGCGTCTTGTCCTTCAGGCCATCGGGCACGTCGCCATTGGCGATGCGCAGCGCGAGGCCTTCGACGATCGCGGTCTTGCCGACGCCAGGTTCGCCGATGAGGACGGGATTGTTCTTGGTACGGCGCGCGAGCACCTGGATCGTGCGGCGGATTTCCTCGTCACGGCCGATCACGGGGTCGAGCTTGCCGTCGCGCGCCGCCTGGGTCAGGTCGCGCGCGAACTTCTTGAGCGCGTCGTAGCGATCCTCTGCCGAGGCAGTGTCGGCGGTACGGCCGCCGCGCAGGTCGTTGATCGCGGCGTTGAGCCCTTCGGCGGTGACGCCGGCGGTTTTGAGTGCCTTGCCCGCGGCGGTGGTCTGCGCGAGCGCGAGGGCGAGCAGCAGCCGCTCGACGGTGACGTAGCTGTCGCCCGCTTTCTGCGCGACCTGTTCGGCCGAATCGAGGACGCGGACGGTATCGTTGTCGAGACCTGGCGTCTGTTGTGCGCCCGAGCCGCTGACCGCAGGAATCTTTGCGAGTGCGGCGTCGGTGTCCGCGGTGGCGCGGCGCGCGTCGCCGCCGGCCGCCTGGATCAGTCCGGCGGCCATGCCCTGCTCGTCCTCGAGCAGCGCCTTCAACAGATGTTCGGGCGCAATCCGCTGATGGTTCATACGGATCGCGACGGTTTGCGCCGATTGCAGAAAGCCCTTGGCGCGGTCGGTAAACTTTTCGAGGTTCATCACTTACCCCTTCCTAACTGGGCAGGAATGTAGTGTTGCCTTTGTGCAACACAATAGTCGTCGATGGTTTCATCCGACACCGCTTGCCAGTTGTCGGGGCGCGGCTATGCTCGTCGCCGTTCACGTCCATTACGGGACGCTCTCGGGGGGATTGCATGACGACGATCAAATTTGCCGCGCTGGCCGGGGCCGCGACGCTTGCGCTTGCGATGCCCGCCGTCGCGCAGACCACGCCCGCAGCGGTGAAGGCCGCGCCGGTGTCGGCGCTGGTGAAGGAAGTGAACATCCCGTACCAGCAGTTCACGCTGAAGAACGGGCTGCGCGTGATCGTCCACACCGATCGCAAGGCGCCGGTCGTCGCGGTCAGCGTATGGTATGACGTCGGGTCGAAGCACGAGCCGCAGGGTTCGACCGGCTTCGCGCATCTGTTCGAACATCTGATGTTCAACGGATCGGAAAATGCCCCGGGCGATTTCTTCGCGCCGCTGAAGCAGATCGGCGCGACCGACCTCAACGGCACGACCTATTTCGATCGCACCAATTATTTCGAGACCGTGCCGACCGGCGCGCTGGACCGTGCGCTGTTCCTGGAAAGCGATCGCATGGGCTATCTGCTCGGCGCGATCACGCAAGGCGTGCTCGACGAGCAGCGCGGCGTCGTTCAGAACGAAAAGCGCCAGGGCGATAACCGCCCCTACGGGCTGCTCGATTATGCGGTGACCGAGGGGCTGTTCCCGACGACGCATCCGTACGGCCACGACACGATCGGTTCGATGGCGGACCTCGACGCCGCCAGCCTGGAGACGGTGAAGAACTGGTTCCGCAGCCATTATGGCCCGAACAATGCGGTGCTGGTGCTGTCGGGCGATATCGATACCGCGACCGCCAAGCCGCTGGTCGAAAAGTATTTCGGCGCCATCAAGCCGGGCCCCAAGAGCGAATTGCCGGTTGCGCCGGTGGTGACGCTGCCCGCGGCGAAGACGGTGACGCTGAAGGACCGCGTCGCCGCGACGATGCTGTCGCGCAACTGGGCGGTGCCGGGCCTGAACGACAAGGACAGCGCGGGGCTGGACGTCGCGGCGGGCGTGCTGGGCGGCATGGCCTCGTCGCGTTTCGCCAACGAGCTGGTGCGCAAGGAAAAGCTGTTCACGCAGCTGAGCGCCGACAACAGCGATTTCGCGCAGATCGGCGTATTCTCGATCAACGGGCTGGTGCGGCCGGGCGTCGATCCGGCGGTTGCGGCACAGCGGCTGGACGCGGTGATCGCGGACTTCCTGCGCACCGGGCCGACCGCGGACGAGGTGTCGCGCTATGTCACCGCGACGATCTCGGCGCGGCTGCGCAGCCTGGAATCGGTGAACGGCAAGGCATCGGTGCTGGCGGAGGGCGCGCTCTATTCGAACGATCCGGGCTTTTACAAGAAGGAGCTGGCCGAGCTCGCCGCGCAAACGCCGGCGAGCGTGAAGGCCGCGGCGGACAAGTGGCTGAGTCGTCCGGTGCTGGCGGTGAACGTCGTCCCCGGCGCGCGCGACGCCTATGCCGAAGCCAAGGTGCCGCCGAAGGTGGACGTCGTCGCAGCCCCGACGCAGCCCGCCAAGGGCACGCGCGGCGCGATGCCCGGCGTGGGCGCGATCACCGGCCTTACCTTCCCAAAGATCGAGCGGGCGCGGCTGAAGAACGGCATCGAAATCGTCTATGCGCAGCGCAGCGCCCTGCCGGTGACGCAGGCGGTGCTGAGCTTCGATGCTGGCTATGCGTCTGACGTGCCCGACAAGCTGGGCACGCAGCTCGTCGCGCTGATGATGATGGACGAGGGCACCGACCGGTATGACGCCAACGCGCTCGCCGAGGCGCGCGAGCGGCTGGGCATGCAGCTGAGTGCCTCTGCCAGCAACGATCGCAGCACGCTGTTCATGGGCGTGCCGAGCGCGAACCTGAACGGTGCGCTCGACCTGTTCGCGGAAGTGGCGCGGCACCCGACCTATGCCGATGCCGAGGTCGCGCGCTTCAAGGCGCAGCAGGTTGCCGGCATCCAGCAGGAGCTGACCAATCCTGGCGCGCTCGCGGCGCGGATGACGACGCGGCTGCTCGCGGCGGGTACGCCCTATGCCAAGGCGCAGGGCTCCGGCGATCCGGTGGCGGTGGCGTCGCTGACGCCCGCCGATCTGCGCCGCTTCGAACAGGCGTGGCTGCGCCCCGAAAAGGCGAAGATCTTCGTCGTCTCCGACCGGCCGCTGGGCGAGGTGAAGGCGGCGCTCGACGCGCGGTTCGGCGACTGGCAGGGCACGGGCACGCCCGGCACCAAGACGTTCGGCGGTGCGCAGCCGCCGCTGACCCCGCGCATCGTGCTGGTCGATCGCCCGGACAGCCCGCAGTCGATCGTCGTCGGTGCGCAGCGCACCGGGCTGAAGGGCACGGATGACCTGCTGGCGCTCAACACCGTGAACGATGCGCTGGGCGGCAGCTTCCTCAGCCGGTTCAACATGGATCTGCGCGAAGAGAAGCACTGGTCCTATGGCGCCGGCGGGCGGTTCCAGGTGTCCGAATATGCCGCGCCCTATGTGATGCAGGCAGGCGTGCAGGCGGACAAGACCGGCCCGTCGGTCGCGTCGGCGCGCGAGGACGTGACGCAGTTCGTCACGACCAAGCCGATGACCGAAACCGAATATGGCCTGGCGATCAACGGTGCGATCCTGCAGCTGCCCGGCCAGTTCCAGACCTCGCAGGCGGTGCTCGGCGCGATGCAGACCAACGACCTGCTGAAGCGTCCCGACGATTATTACGCGACGCTGCCGACGCGGCTGCGCGCGCTGACGCTGCCCGCATTGCGCAGCGCGGCGGCACAGACGATCAAGCCGGGCCAGTTCAGCTGGATCGTGGTCGGCGACGCGGCGAAGGTTAAGCCGCAGCTTGACACGTTGGGCCTGCCGGTCGAGGTCATCCCGGCAAGCGCGGTGGCCAATGTAACCCCCTCCACCACCGCGAAATAAGGAGAGACGCGCATGGCCGATGTCGATGGCAGCTGGGATTGCACCGTAAAGTCGCCGCTGGGCGATCAAAATCTGACGCTGACCGTCCAGAGCGACGGCGGCAGCTTTACCGGCACCGCTTCGGGCGCGATGGGCTCGAGCGACGTGTCGGGCGAGGTGTCGGGCAACACGATCCGCTGGAAGCAGCAGATGACCGTGCCGATGCCGATGACGCTCGACTGCGAAGCGACCGCCGAGGGCGACACGCTGACCGGCACCGTCGGCGCGGGCGCGTTCGGCAGCTTCCCGCTGAACGGCAAGCGCACCGGCTGATTGCGCGGTTCGTTAGGGTAACGGGCGGCCCGTCTTCCGAAGGGAAGGCGGGCCGTTTCGGTTTTTGGTAGGGCCGAAATGATAAACCCCAGTCGGCGGACCGACTGGGGTTTATCGAGCCACTAGCTTGCATCGCCAGAGACCCTGCCGGATCGCTCCGGACTTAAGCCTGATGCCCGGCACACCGGACAGCGCAGGAACCCGCCATATATAGTGCCGTGCGGTTTAAGCTTCAATGACCAGTCCGATAGCAGCGGCCACGGCACGACGCAGGCGATCGACTTGTGCCGGATCGATCTCGATCTGATGATATCGGCGTGCGCCTGTGACGGGGTGTTTGCTGTGCGGAAGATTGAGCCGCGCATATCCCACCGTCGCGACCATATCGCACTTCGCCCAACGCGGGCCGGGGCCCCACGGTTCGGGGATGTCCTCCGGCATCTCGACATGCCAGCTCTCGGTCGGCACCGGCGCGGTGGTGGACAGCGGGACCACCGTCACGAGGTCATTGCGCCGTTTGAGCTTCGGCGAGATCGTCACGGCGAGACGCCGCTTGATCATTTCCGGTGGACGGAAGCCGGTCGAATAGTCGCAGAAGACGATCGTACCGGGCTTCGGGTGATACGGGAGGGGCATGGTCTGCGCTATGGTAGCCCATCGCCCGAATCCGGCAATGGCGCCGGTTGATGGCAAGCCGGCGAATCTACTGCGCGTTGTTCCGTAGGACCCGCGTCACATGGCCCATCTTGCGGCCCGGTCGGGCGGAGCCCTTGCCGTAGAGGTGGAGGTGGGCGCCGGGCTGGGTGAGGGCCGGTTCCCAGGGATTGTCGCCGATCAGGTTTTCGAGCGTAACTTCGCGCCCCGTCAGCGTCGTGGCGCCGAGGGGGAGGCCGCAGATGGCGCGGATGTGGTTTTCGAATTGCGAGGTGTCGGCGCCTTCGATCGTCCAATGGCCCGAATTGTGGACGCGGGGGGCCATTTCGTTGAACACCGGGCCGTCGCTGCCCACGAAGAATTCGCAGGCGAGGACGCCGACATAGCCGAGTTCGTCGGCGATGCGGCAGGCGAGGGCGGTGGCTTCGTCGGCCTGCGCGACGATCTGGGCCGGCGCGGGGACGGTGGAGGTGCGCAGGATCGCGTCGCGGTGGACGTTGTGCGGCGGATCGTAGCGGACGCTGGCGCCATCCTGGCCGCGGGCGATCAGGATCGAAAATTCGTGGGTGAAGGCGATGAAGCCTTCGAGCACCGCCGGGCCGCCGATCGTCGTCCAGGCTTCGGCCGCGTCGGCGGCGTCGCGGATCACCGCCTGCCCCTTGCCGTCATAGCCGAAGCGCGTGGTCTTGAGGATCGCGGGATAGCCGATGCGGTCGAGCGCGGCCATCAGGTCGGCCTCGCTGTTCACCGGCGCCCAAGGGGCGGGGCGGCCGCCGACGGTCTCGACGAAGCGCTTTTCGGCGATCCGGTCCTGCGCGACGCGCAGCGCGGCGGGATTGGGGTGGACGGGAACGCGCGCGGCCAGCCATTCGACGGGCGTGACGTCGATATTCTCGAATTCGTAGGTCACGACGTCGCAGGCGGCGGCGAAGTCGGCGAGGACGATGCGGTTGTGGTAATCGGCGCGCGTCAGGCTGGAGGCGGTCTGCGCGGCGACGCTTTCGCGATCGGGGGCGAGGACGTGGGTGCGATAGCCCAGTTGCGCGGCAGCGACGGCGAGCATGCGGCCGAGCTGGCCGCCACCGAGGATGCCGATCGTCGAACCGGGGGGCAGCATCAGGCGGGCTCGTCCGCGACGGCGTCGGTCTGGCGCTGGCGCCAGGCCTGCAATCGCTGCGACAGCGCGGGGTCGTTGATCGCGAGGATCGCGGCGGCGAGCAGGCCGGCGTTGGTCGCCCCCGCCTTGCCGATCGCGAGCGTGCCGACGGGGATGCCGGCGGGCATCTGGACGATCGAGAGCAGGCTGTCCTGACCCGACAAGGCCTTGCTCTGGACGGGGACGCCGAGGACGGGAAGGTGCGTCATCGCCGCGGCCATGCCGGGCAGATGCGCCGCGCCGCCGGCACCGGCGATCACGACCTTCAAGCCGCGGTCTGCGGCGGACTTGGCGTAATCGTACAAGCGATCGGGGGTGCGGTGCGCGGAGACGACCTTGGTTTCATGCGGCACGCCCAGCTCGGCGAGCACGTCGGCGGCGCCGCGCATCGTGTCCCAGTCGGACGTCGAACCCATGATGATGCCGACCAGCGGAGTGTCCATGGCCGTCGTCTATCGGGGGCGGGCGGCGAGGGCAACGCCCTGGAGCGCGCGTCCGTAGGGGAAAGATAGACAACACGAACACCTGAATGGAAACGTCCGGGGGGTATCGTTTCCGCTTTGGTGGTGATCGGGCATCGGGTTGGTTTTGGCAGACGATGGCGGTGTAGGACAGGGGTGTGGGATTTGGGTTTTGGTGCAGGGGGTTGGAGGGAGGTGGGTCCAACATGCAGTCGCTGGGTGCGTCTTTGCTACCTCCGCCGCCCCCACGGTCGTCATTCTCGCGAAGGCGGGAATCCAGAACCTCTGACGTTTCGGCTGGAGGCGCGACGGTAGCGCGTCTGGATTCCCGCCTTCGCGGGAATGACGAAGAGGGGGAGGCGGGCGTTCCTCCTCGTCATCCCGGCGCACGCCGGGATCCATGGATGTGGTGCCGCTGATGGTGCGGACGCCATCGGCGTTGCGTGCCCATGGATCCCGGCGTGCGCCGGGATGACGGAGGGGGGCGTTTCCCGTGCCCCGCTCCGGGATGACGAAGCAGGGGGGCGTTCCGCCTCACAGAACGCCGAGATGATGGTGAGCCCTCAGCGCTCGTTGAGGTAGTAGCGGTCCGTCGCGTTGAGGTTGGCGTCGAGGTCGTAGACGATCGGCTGGCCGGTGGGGATTTCCAGGCTGGTGATGTCGTCGTCCGAGATGCCCGACAGGTGCTTCACCAGCGCGCGCAGGGAGTTGCCGTGGGCGGAGATCAGCACGCGCTGACCGTCCTTCAGCGCGGGTGCGATCCGCTGTTCCCAATACGGGAGGACGCGGGCGATCGTGTCTTTCAGGCTTTCGGTCTGCGGAATGGCGATGCCGGCGTAGCGGCGATCTTGGCTGAGGTCGTAGGCGCTGCCGGTTTCGAGCGGGGGCGGGGGGATGTCGAAGCTGCGGCGCCAGATGTGGACCTGCTCGTCGCCGTGTTTCGCTGCCGTCTCTGCCTTGTCGAGCCCGGTGAGGCCGCCATAGTGGCGTTCGTTGAGGCGCCAGTCCTTTTCGACCGGCAGCCACAGCCGGCCCATCGCTTCCAGCGCGAGGTTGAGCGTCTTGATCGCCCGCGTTTGGAGCGAGGTGAAGGTCATGTCGAAATCGAGGCCCTTCGCCGCCATCAGCTCGCCCGCGGCGCGCGCTTCGGCCGCACCCTTTTCGGTGACGTCGACGTCCCACCAGCCGGTGAAGCGGTTTTCGAGGTTCCAGGCGGACTGGCCGTGGCGGATCAGGACTAGGCGAGGCATGCGGGCTCCCGTGGGTCGAGGGGTCTGTGGTTCGGGGCGGGGATAGAGCGTGGTGGGGCGTGTGTCGATTGACCCACCGCTTAGCCGCCAGTGGCGGCGTGGGTATTGATTCACGCGAAGACGCGAAGACGCGAAGAGAAGAAGGGTGTTCACGCGGAGACGCGGAGAAGGCGCGCACGGTCGCTCCGGTCGCGTTCCATCAACCAGCCGTTGATGACGGAGGGCCGCGCCTGCGGCGAGGCGCGCGCTCCTCCGCGTCTCCGCGTGATCCTGCCTTCTTCTTCGCGTCTTCGCGTCTTAGCGTGAATCGCCTTATTGCGATCCCAGACGTCAGATCGTGTCGATCATGTCGGTCAGCACCTCGAGGCACGAGACGGCGAGCGCCTTGGAGCGTTCGCCCGACCAGCCGTATTCGGCGTCGGGATTGGGATCGTGATCCTTGAACGGCATTTCGAGCGTCACCGACACCGCGCCGAAGCGCTGGGCGAGCTGGTTCGTCGACATCGATAGATTGGCGTTGCCGGCGCTCGATTTCTCATAACCCTTTTCGACCTGGAAATCGGGGGTGTGCGCGGCGAGGCGGTGGCCGAAGTCGTAGAATTTGGCGCCGTGTTCCTCGGTCCAGTTAGGGATGCCTTCGAAACCGGCGATGAAGTTCGCCGGAATCGCCTCGTCGCCATGGACGTCGATCGCGAAGGCGACGCCGGTCTCGTCCATCGCGTTACGGACGCACAGCACTTCGGGGCTGCGTTCGGGCGAGGGCGCGTGCCATTCGCGGTTGAGGTTCACGCCCGCGGCATTGGTGCGCAAATGGCCGCGGCGGGTGCCGTCGGGGTTCATGTTGGGGACGACGTGAACGGTCGCCTTTTCCAGCAAGGGCTTGGCGGCATCGCTGGTCAGCCAGTCGAGCGCGCCGTCCATCCACCATTCGGCCATCGATTCGCCCGGGTGCTGGCGGGCGTAGAGCCAGACGGGCTTGGGGCCGTTGCCGATCTTGAAATAGTCGATCGCCTGACCGTCGAGCGTGGTGCCCAATTGGCGGTGCTCGACGCCCGGCTTCGCCGCGGTGCGCGCGACCAGATCGTGATGCATCTCCATCGTATAGGGCGCGAAATAGGCAAACCAGGCGAGCTGGCCCTCGACCGTATAGTCGAACGAGAGGACGCCGTTGTCGTAGGTCGTGTCGATCATCCGCCAGTGGACGCGATCGGTGCTGGCGCGCGTCTTGTAGCCGGGCCAGCCGAACGGATAGGCCGATTCGCCGGCGTTGAGGATGCGGAAGGTGAGCCGACGGCCATGCGCGCCCGCGACGCGGAACGAGAACCATTGGAAGAAGTCCGACTGGTGATCCTTGGCGATCTCCAAGTCGATGCGGTCGCCGTCGATCGAGACGAGGCGGATGTTGCCGCCGTCGAAGCCGGCGTCGATGGTGATGGTCATGGGGTGGCCGATCGGTTTTGGGGTTGGGAGGGGACGCCCTCACCCTTCGCCGCCTTCGGCGGCCCTTCCCTCTCCCGCCGGGAGAGGGAGGGAGGCGCGTAGCGCCGGAAGGGTGAGGGTGTGCGTTACTTCACGCTGATCGTGCGGCCGGACTGGCCGGGGAAGCCGGTGAAGAGCGCGCGGGCGAGGCGGGCGGCCTGCTGGTCGGCGCGCTTGATGTCGCTGACGCCCTGCGCCTTGCCTTCCCAGATCGGCGACAGATCGGCACGGCGCTTGATCGTGACGCTGAGTTCGGCGACGAGCAGCTCGGTCGGGCGGCTCTTGCCGATCGGGAAGCTCAAGCCGCCGCCGAGGCCGACGCCGCCACCGCTGCGCCCGCCGCTGAAGCCGCCACCGCCCAGGCCGATGCTGACCGGCGACTGGCGCGGCGGCCCTTCGCGGCTGGTGCGGGTGAAGCCGACGGTCGCGACATAATCGGGCATCGCGCCCTGCGGCGGCACGGTATAGCCGGCCTTGAGCAGTTCGGTCTGCACCGCGGCGGCATAGGTCTTGAATTCCAGGCTGGCCGGTGCGCCGCCCGACAGCGGTTCGACCGCGATCGTCCCGCGCGGGATCGGCTCGCCGAGATGGTAACGGATCACGTCCGTCGGCGGCAGCGGACCTGCCGAGGTGGCGCAGCCGGCGAGCAGCGCGGCCGAGATGCCGAGGGCCAGGAACGGGCGGAGGGTCATGGAGGGGCAGCCTTTGCGATACGTTGCGCTTGGGAAACGCTCTAACGCCTGCGCCGTTGCTTGACTATTGGGCCCTTGCTCTCTAGGCGCTCGCGCTTTCACCGACACCTTATAAACACGAAAAGAAGCGAATCGATCATGAAGATCCGCAACAGCCTGAAGTCGCTCAAGGACCGTCATCGCGATAACCGCGTGATCCGTCGCCGCGGCCGCACCTATGTCATCAACAAGACCAACCGTCGCTTCAAGGCGCGTCAGGGCTAAGCCACTTTGGCGCTGCCCGTGGCCGATGTCGATGTCCCTGCCGTCACGCCGACGGCGGTCATCTTCGATATCGGTCGGGTCTTGTACGACTGGGATCCCCGGATCCTCTACCGGCGCCTGATCGACGACGATCGGGCGCTCGATGCATTCCTGCGCGACGTCGTCACGCACGAATGGCATTTCCAGCATGACGCTGGGCGCGACTTCGCCGACACGTCGGCGGAGCTTTCCGCGTTGTATCCGCAGCATGCCGACCTGATCGCCGCCTGGGGCCCGCGGTTCCTGGAGAGTATCGGCGATCCGATCCCCGGGATGCCCGCGCTGGTCGACGAACTGGAGGCGGCGAACGTGCCGCTGTACGCGATCACCAACTTCAGCCACGAATTCTGGCCGCCGTTCCGGGCGCGCGAATCGGCGATGTTCGATCGCTTCCGCGACATCGTGGTGTCGGGCGCGGAGAAGCTGGTGAAGCCGGATGCGGCGATTTACCAGCTGGCGCTGGCTCGGTTCGGGCTGGAGGCTCGTCGCACGGTGTTCATCGACGACAATGCGGCGAACGTTGCGGGGGCGCAGGGCGTCGGGCTGATCGCGCTGCATTTCGAGGGTGAGCCGAAGCTGCGCGGGGAGCTGCGGGCGTTGGGGTTGCTGTAAGGGGCGCGGAGGGTCGAGCGCGGTGGCGCTCCCCTTTGTCGTCATCCCGGTGGAGGCCGGGATGACGGAGGTTGGGTGGGCCGGCCTTTCACACGTTCCGTCATTCCCGCGGAGGCGGGAATCCATATTCTCTGACGGTTGCGTATCTTGCGGTGAGGGTAGCGCGTCTGGATTCCCGCCTTCGCGGGAATGACGGGGACGGTGGTGCGACGGTTGCCCGCTTCCCTACACCCGCTCCACCGCGTTGACCGCATCTGCCGCGCGCAGGGCGGCGATCAGGCGCATCAGTTGGTGGATGTCGTGGACTTCGACATCGATGACGTTGGTGTGGAAGATCGTGTCGCGCGTATCGAGGCGCAGTGCGATGATATTGGCGCGGTGGGCGCCGATGATCGTCGAGACGATGCCGAGCGCACCGGGTTCGTTCTTCACCTGCACCGAAATGCGCGCGACCGCGCCTTCGCTCTGGTCGCCCCAGTCGACATCGACCCAGTCGGTTTCGTCCGCGCCGCGTTCGGCGAGTTCGGCGAGGACGCGGCAGTCGATCGCATGCACCTCGATCCCCGCATCCGGGCGGCGCAGGCCGACGATGCGGTCGCCGGGCACCGGATGGCAGCATTCGGCGAGGTCGAAGGCGACACCGGGGGTCAGCCCCTTGATCGAGATGGCGGTCGATTGCGGCGCGATCAGCGCGAGATCGGCACCGGCCGAACCCGGCATCAGCGCCTCCATCACCGTCGCGTCGGACACGGTTCGCCGGGCGATCCCCGCCATCAGCGTCGCCTCGTCGCCCATCTTCAGCCGCGACAGCGCATGGGTGAGCGCATCGGGGCCGAGCGGCGCGGGCAGGCGGCGGACGATGTCGTCGTAAAGCTTGCGGCCGAGCGCGATCAGTTCGGCGCGTTCGGTTTGGCGTAAATGGCGGCGGATCGCGGCGAGCGCCTTGCCGGTGATCGCGAAGTTGAGCCAGCCGGGCTGCGGCACCTGCCCCTTGGAGCGGAGCACCTGCACTTGGTCGCCATTCTCGATGACGGTCGACAGGGGTACGACGCGGCCGTTGATCTTGGCGCCGACCGCCTGGTCGCCGAGATCGGTGTGGACGGCATAGGCGAAATCGATCGGCGTCGCGCCCTTGGGCAGCTGGATCAGCTCGCCCTTGGGCGTGAAGGCGAAGATGCGATCCTGGTACATCGCCATGCGCGTGTGTTCGAGCAGCTCTTCAGGGCTGCCCGCGGTTTCCAGGATTTCGACGAGGTCGGCGATCCAGCTGTGCTGGCTGTCGGCGCGGACCTTCTTTTCCTTATACGCCCAATGCGCGGCGAGGCCGAATTCAGCCTCCGCATGCATCTCGGGCGTCCTGATCTGGATCTCGATGCGCGCATTGTCGGCGTGGATCACGCTGGTGTGCAGCGAGCGATAGCCGTTGCGCTTCGGCGTCGAGATGTAATCCTTGAACCGCCCCGGCACCATCGGCCAGCGGCGGTGGATGATGCCCAGCGCCGCGTAGCAATCCTCGACCGTCGGCACGATCGCGCGGAACGCCATGATGTCGCTGAGCTGTTCGAAGCTGATGTGGCGCTCGCTCATCTTGCGCCAGATCGAATAGGGATGCTTCTCGCGGCCCGTCACCTCGGCATCGACGCCGGCACGGCCGAGCAGCAGCTTCAGGCCCGATCCGATCTTGGCGATGCGATCGCCGCCGCCGGTCTTGAGCTGATCGAGCCGCTTGGTGATCGATTCATACGCTTCGGGTTCGAGCTGCGCGAAGGCGAGCGTCT
This sequence comes from Arthrobacter sp. TPD3018, assembly GCA_003075315.1. Classification (GTDB taxonomy): domain Bacteria; phylum Pseudomonadota; class Alphaproteobacteria; order Sphingomonadales; family Sphingomonadaceae; genus Sphingomonas. The sequence continues at coordinate 300,920 of QDFQ01000001.1, forward strand.
GCATCTCCTTCATGAATTCGTACATGCCGATCCGCTCGGCGAGCGGGGCGTAGATATCCATCGTCTCCTTCGCAATGCGCCGCCGCTTTTCGGGCTTCGGAATGTGATGGAGCGTGCGCATGTTGTGCAGGCGGTCGGCGAGCTTAACCAGCAGGACGCGGATGTCGTCCGACATGGCGAGCAGGAATTTGCGCAGATTTTCGGCGGCGCGCTCGTTTTCGGTCTGCGCCTCGATCTTGGAAAGCTTGGTGACGCCGTCGACCAGCCGCGCGACGTTGCGGCCGAACAGGCGCGTGATCTCTTCGGGCGTGGCGACCGTATCCTCGATCGTGTCGTGGAGGATCGCGGTGGCGATCGTCTCGTCGTCGAGCCTCAGATCGGTGAGGATGCCCGCCACTTCGATCGGGTGGCTGAAATAGGGATCGCCGCTGGCGCGCTTCTGGGAGCCATGCGCCTGCATCGAGAAGACATAGGCGCGGTTGAGCAGCGCTTCGTCCGCGTCGGGGTCGTAATCGAGGACCCGATCGACCAGTTCATATTGCCGTAGCACGGCCTACACATGGGCGAGGGGCATGCCGCTTTGCAACACAATGTTGCAGAGCGGCAGGCGATTTTGCGGGATCTATCAACGATGGGCCGGGGACACGCGGATCGGCGCGTCCTCGCGACACCCTTACGCCTTCTTGGCCTTGGCGTTGCACTTGGCGAGCTGTTCGGCGTCGTAGGCGGTGCCGCCGACGGAGAAGCTGGACAGCGTGCCGACTTCGCGCGCGACCAGTTCGCACAGCACGGCGGGACGCTCGGGCGCCTGGCCGGCGACGAAGCCGCCCTCACGCGCGCGCCATACGGTCGAGCGGGTGATGAAGCTCGCCTTGGCGGAGGGCGCCGTGGGGACGGCGACATAGGTGTCCGCACCGGCGGCGCCGGCGGCGGTCGCGCCGAACAAGGTGGTGACGGCGAGCGCCAGCGTGGGGGCGAGCGTGGACAGCAGCTTCATGACGAGGGGTCCTCCCGAACCGATTCGCAGGTGATGACGATGCGCGCCCGCTACCTATTTCGGTTTTAGGTTGCAACGGAAAACGTATAAAGGCTGTCTTGTCGGCCGGTTTGTGCGATACGCTGTCGACGATCAGACGAGGATCATGATGCCGACACCGGCCGATGGGCCCGATTCCGCGTGCGCTGCGCCGATCCGGGAAACGCTGCGCGAAACGTTGCGGGAATGCAGCCTGCCCGCGGCGCTGGAGGCGATGGGCGAGCGCTGGGCCTTCCTGATCCTGCGCGCGGCGTTCAACGGCCTGCACCATTTCGAGGAATTCCAGGCCGAGCTGGGCATCGCCCGTAACATCCTGGCGAACCGGCTGGGACGGCTGGTCGAGCATGGCATTCTGCAGCGCGAGGCGATGCCCGCCGACCGGCGCAAGATCCGCTATACGCTGACCGAAAAGGGCCATGCGCTGCTGCCGACGATGATCGCCCTGCGGCAATGGGGCGAGCGCTGGGAATTGTGCGCGCCGGCCTTTCCGATCCTGGTCGACGCGCGCGACCGTCGCCCGATCGCACCGGTCGCGGTGCAGGCCCATGACGGACGCATATTGGGCAAGGGCGACCTGATCTGGGCGCTGCCGGAGGATGTCGACGACCCGATGTAAGCGGTGCCGACAAAACTACCCTATAGCATGGTACTAATACTGTTAACCCATTCATCTTGATTGATACTTTTTATGATCCGCGTCAAAACGGCACCCTATGCAGGTGATGTTTGAACGCGCGCGCGACGCTCTTGCCTTCCTTGAACATCAGCGGTTGGAGCCGACCGTCCCGCATTACGGCCTGGCGTTGACACATGTCACCGGTGGCAACGCCGCACTGTCGCGCGAGATCGCCGGGCTGATCGGCGATGGCTTTCGACTGACCGCGACCGATGCCGCGCGGATGATCGCCCGGTACGTACCGTCGCCGGTCCCGACGGGGATCGCCGAACATGCCGAACGGCTGGGATCGCTGGCGGACGAAGCGCGCGCCGTCACGCGGACGGCGGGGGCGAACGTCGGCGATCTGGTGCGGGAGGCGCAGGGGGCGCTGCCGTCGGGCGACGAGACGGTGCAGCGCCTGGCCGCCGCCGAGACCGAGCTGGCCATGCTGCGGCAGCAGTTCGAAACGCTGAAGAAGGCGATGGTCGCCGACGTGCGGCGCGCGATCGATCCCGAACACGACCCGCTGACCAGCGCGCTCAAGCCCGCCTTTGCCGGCCATGTCCTCGACCAGATCGACAAGCACGACCGGCGCTATGTGATCGTGATGCTCGGCATCGACGGGCTGGTCGAAATCAATCGTGAGTTCGGCACGAGCGTGGGCGACAACGTGCTCAACGGCTTCGCCGCCAAGATCCAGAAGCAATTCCCCGAACAGGAGGTGATCCGCTGGGCCGGCAATGAGTTCATCGTCGTCGTGCCCGACCGGACGATCACCGCGGTGCGCAGCCAGGCCGAGGATGTGCTGTCGCTGCTCGAATCGCGGAAGTTCAAGCTGGCGGAAACCGGCGAGTGGATCGGGACGGTGACCGCATCGGGGGCAGTGGTGATGGATCAGGGCGACGATCTCACCGCGATGATCGGCCGGGCGCGCGAGACGCTGGCGGGCGCGGTCGCTGCCGGGGGAAACCGGGTCGCGGTATGATCGAGCAGGCCTGCGCTTTCGGCAGATCCCGCCGTTACATCAGCAGCTTGACCCCGACGATGGCGAGGACGGTTGCCAGCACCGGGCGCAGCGCCGCCTCGCGCATCACGCCCGCCAGCAGGCTGCCGACGATGATGCCCGGGATCGACCCGATCAGCAGCGATCCGAGCAGACCGAGATCGACCGAGCCGAGCAGCCAATGGCCCGTACCCGCCAGCAGCGTCAGCGGCACCGCATGCGCGATGTCGGCGCCGACCAGGCTTTTGAGGGGATGGCGCGGGTAGAGGACGAGCAGCGCCGTCATGCCGAGCGCGCCGGCGCCGACCGAGGTCAGCGACACCAGTACGCCCAGGATCGCACCGAGTAGCACGGTGAGCGCCACCGGTTCGCGCCCGTCGGTTTCGCCCAGCCGGGGGGTGAGGGCGGCGACGATGCGATGGCGCAGCAGCGTCGCGACGGCGGAGGCGACCAGCACGACGCCGAGCAGCGTGGCGAGCAGATGCTGCGTCGCGGACGAATGCTCGCTCGCCTGGCCCAACAGCAGCAAGGTGAGGATCGTCGTCGGCACGCTGCCCAGCGCCAGCCGGCGCACGATGCTCCAGTCGAGCGTGCCGCGCCAGCCGTGGACGGTGGTGCCCACCGTCTTGGTCGCCGCGGCATAGAGCAGGTCGGTGCCGACCGCGGTCGCGGGATGGAAACCGAAGGCGAGCACCAGGATCGGCGTCATCAGCGATCCGCCACCCACCCCGGTCAGGCCGACAAGAACGCCGACGAGCACGCCGGCGAGCGAATAGAGCGGTTCGATGGTCATGCGCGGCGGTCGCCGCTCAACCGGTTTTCTGGCCTACGGACTGGCTGGGGGTGTTGACCCCCATGGATTGCAGGTAGCGCTTCACGTTGCGCGCCGCCTGGCGCAATCGCTGTTCGTTTTCGACCAGGGCAATGCGCACGAAGCCTTCTCCATTCTCGCCGTAGCCCACCCCTGGCGCAACCGCGACCTGAGCGTGAGTCAGCAATTGTTTGGAGAACTCAAGGCTGCCTAAGTGCGCGACCGCAGGCGGCAGCGGCGCCCAGGCGAACATCGACGCGCGTGGGCTGGGGATGTCCCAGCCGGCGCGCGCGAAGCTTTCGACCAGCACGTCGCGGCGCTTGTGATAGAGCTGGCGGTTCTTGTCGACGATGTCCTGCGGGCCGTTGAGCGCGGCGCAGGCGGCGGCCTGGATGGGCGTGAAGGCGCCATAGTCGAGGTAGGACTTCACGCGCGTCATCGCCGCGATCAGCTTGGCGTTGCCGACCGCGAAGCCGATGCGCCAGCCGGCCATGCTGTACGTCTTGCTGAGCGAGGTGAATTCGATCGCGACGTCCTTCGCCCCCTTCACCTGCAGGATCGAAGGGGTCGGATTGCCGTCGTAATACAGCTCCGAATAGGCGAGGTCGCTGATGATCCAGACCTTGTTCTCGCGCGCCCAGGCGACGAGGCGTTCGTAGAAGGCGAGGTCGACCGCTTCCGCCGTCGGGTTGGACGGATAGTTGACCACCAGCACCGACGGGCGCGGCACGGTGAAGGCCATCGCGCGCTCGAGGCTTTCGAAATAGGCCTCGTCGGGCGTCGTCGGCACCGCGCGGATCGTCGCGCCGGCGATGATGAAGCCGAAGGTGTGGATCGGATAGCTGGGGTTGGGCGCGAGGATGACGTCGCCCGGCGCGGTGATCGCGGTCGCCAGGCTGGCGAGCCCTTCCTTCGACCCCATCGTCACCACGACCTCGGTCTCGGGATCAAGATCGACGCCGAAGCGGCGGCCGTAATAGTTCGCCTGCGCGCGGCGCAGGCCGGGGATGCCCTTGGACTGCGAATAGCCGTGGGCGTCGGGCTTTTTCGTCACCTCGATCAATTTGTCGAGGACGTGCGGCGGCGGCGGCAGATCGGGGTTGCCCATGCCGAGATCGATGATGTCCTCGCCCGCCGCGCGCGCCGCGGCCCGCATGCCGTTGACTTCGGCGATGACATAGGGCGGCAGGCGCTTGATGCGGTAGAATTCGTCGTCGGACATGGCTCACCTGATCGTGGACGCCATGACCCTAACGCGCAGGCGCGGGTTTCACCACTTCAATCGGGCTGGTGCCGCAGAACGTGGCGCGGTGCGTCGCGACGCATGCTCAACCGCCCGGGTCGCCGGGTTGCGCGACGATGACGCGGTTCTTGCCTGCACGCTTGGCGGCGTAAAGCGCGGCGTCGGCAGCGCGCATGGCGGCCCGTGGATCGCTTTCCAGCGGGGCAAGGCCGATCGAGACGGTGATGCAGCCGATCGACGTGCCCGTTTCCGAATTGACGAAGCTGCGCATTTCCAGCCCCTCGCGCATCCCCTCCAGCAGGGCGCGTGCGCTGTCGATCGCCGTGCCGGGGAACAGGCAGGCGAATTCCTCGCCGCCGTGCCGCGCCACCACCGCCTTGTCGCCGAGCGCGGTCTTGAGATGGCGCGCGACGACCTTCAGCACGCGGTCGCCCGCCTCATGGCCGTGGATGTCGTTGATCCGCTTGAAATCGTCGATGTCGCAGAGCGCGACGCAGCGCGGCTCCGGCCCGGTCTCGCGCGCGAGCCGGGTATCGAAGCTGCGGCGGTTGGGCAGGCGGGTCAGATGGTCCTGCTCGGCGGTGCGGCGCGCGGCGTTGAGGCGGCTGCGCAGCCGCGTCGTCTCGCGCTCCATCGTATCGAGCTGGTGCGCGAGGTCGCGCGTCGCATCCACCGCGGCGGTGGTGAGCATCACCAGCCGCCCGAGCGATGCGCAGGGATCGGCCGCCATTTCCTGCATCGTGCCGCCCAGCGCGGCTTCATAGGCGCGGGCCGAATCGCTCGACCGGCCGAGGAGGCGGCTGTTTTCGAGCATCGCGGCCTGCAGCGTGTCGCCGAGATCGGCGAGCGTCGCGGCATGGTTGCGCTCGGCGAGCGCCTGCGTCGGCAGTCGGTCGAGGAAGGCGGGCGAGACGGGCTCGCCAGTGCGGACGCGCGCGTCGATCGCCTCGGCCAGTGCAGGATCGTCGCCGATCGCATAGCTGCGTGCGATCAGCAGATGGTCGGGACTGGGATCGAGATCGTGCGTGTGGAGAAAGGCGACGATCCGTTCGATCAGTTCGTGATTGGCGGTGCGGCGCATCATCGCCACCGCGCCGTCCCGGTCGCCGGCGCCGCTGCCGCCGGGTGCATTGCTGCGCGGCGGCAGCACGGCCGAGGCGGACGGGGCGGCGGCCGCAGCGGCAGCGGGGGCGGGGGGCGTGTCCAGCCCCTTCCACCACGAGGCGAGGCGCGGCAGGCGCGCCGCATTGCTACTGTGCGGCATCAGCGAGCCCCCGCCGCGCGCAGCAGGGGCGCCTCATGCGGCTGGATGCCGGCCTGGACGTCGGCGAGCAGCGCGGGCCAGCGATCCTGGAACCAATAGTCGCCGCGTTCGCGGCGCAGCACCGGATCCTGCGTCGTGTCGACGTCCTCGATCCCCAGGAAGCGTGAATCGGGCACGTGATAGAAGGTGCGGACCAACGGCGCATAGGGGTCGGCGCTGCCGTCGAGCACGATGCCGAGCCGGTTGGAATTGAGCCGCACCAGCGCGTGCAGCGGCTGGATGCCGAGGTTGACGATGAAGGCGTCGAGCAGGTCGGTGTCGAAATGCCCCTCCCATTCCAGCATGCGGGCCAGCGCCTCGTGCGGCGACCAGGGACGCTTGTAGGGGCGGACCGAGGTGACCGCGTCATAGACGTCGCAGATCGCGGCGATGCGCGCGTGCAGGCTGATCTGGTCGCCCTTCAGCCGTTCGGGATAGCCGCTGCCGTCGAGCCGCTCGTGGTGATGCAGGCAGACGTCGAGCGCAATGTTGGACGCGGTGGCGTCCTTGCGCAGCATCGCATGCCCCTCCGACGGGTGGCGACGCATCACCAGCCATTCGTCCTGACCGAGCTGCCCCGCCTTGTCGAGGATGGTCGTGGGGGTCGCCACCTTGCCGATATCGTGCAGCAGCCCCGCGGCGCCGATCTCACGCACCTCGGCCTCGGGCAGGCCGAGATGAAGCGCGAGGTCGACCATCAGCGCACACACCGCAATCGAATGCAGATAGGTGTATTCGTTGTTCATCTTGAGGCGCGTGACCTTGACGAACGCCGCCCGGTCGCGCTGCAACGCGACCGAAATGTCGTCGACCACCGGGGTCACGGCTTCCAGATCGATCGCACGGCCCAGGCGCGCTTCCTGGAACATCGCGATCACATGCTCCTTCGACCGATCGATCGTCTGCGTCAGGTCGTCGGGCTGCGGCCCGCTGCGCCGTTTGCGCCGCTCGACCGGCAGCGGCTCGACCACGGCGGGCGCTTCGACCTGGCGACGGCGTTCGGCCTGGGGGATCACGGTGACGCCGCGCCCCTTGGTGGTATCGATCGTGACATGCTGGATTGCCGACGATCGCAGCCGGTCCAGCTCGGCGTCGGTCTTGATCAGAAAACTGCGGCGCCAGAACGGATTGTCGATCCATGCCCCTTCCATGGAATCGACATACATTCCGACCTGAACCTCGCGCGTGGCAACGCGGATCAGCATGACGGCGTCTCTCTATGCGTGGCGATGTGAATGCTGTTCATGGGCCCGTAAATGCGCCCTGGTGCTTTACGATTGGTTGTAAACCGACCCATTCTGGCGGTCGGGGCGCCAGTTTGAGTGATTTGCTTCGGAACCGAGACCGACGACCCGCCAGGCGACGATCGCGGTTCCCACCATCGGCCGCCGCCGCTACGGTCGCCGTGATAAGAAGAGGATGCCATGGCCGATCCCAAGACCGATTCGTCCGACGCGCCGCGCGCGGCCCATGGCACCGGCGCAGCGCCCGATCTCGCCGATCTGCAGCATTGGACCTGGGTGATGGGCCGGGCGCAGCAGATGATGATGGAACAGGGCATCGGCGTATTCGCGGCAGGCGCCGCCGCGCCGGGCAGCCCCGTATCCGGCGAGGGCCAGAGCCGGCTGGCGCAGCAGGTGCAGGATTATTGGGCGGACAATCTGGCGCTGTGGCAGCGCTTCGTCGATCCTGCCGCCGCGCCGCCGCCCCCGCCGCAATCGGAGGGCGACGCCCGCGACAAGCGGTTCAAGGCGGCGGCATGGCGTGAGGACCCGTGGTTCGACTGGATCCGCCGCAGCTATAATCTGATCGCCGACCATCTGCTGCGCGGGGTCGAGGCGCTGGAAGGGGTGCCCGACAAGCAGCGCGAGCAGTTGCGCTTCGCCGCGCGCGGGCTGGTCGACGCGATGAGCCCGTCGAACTTCGCGCTGACCAACCCCGAAGTGGTCGCCAAGACGATCGAGACCAAGGGCCAGAACCTGCTCGACGGCATGAAACACATGCTCGCCGACATCGGCAAGGGGCAGCTGACCCACACCAGCGACGGCGCGTTCGAGGTGGGGCGCAACCTGGCGATGACGCCGGGCAAGGTGGTGAAGCGTACAGCCTTGTACGAGCTGATCCAGTACACGCCGACGACGCCAGACGTGCTGGCGACGCCGCTGGTGATCTTTCCGCCGTGGATCAACCGCTATTACATCCTCGACCTGACGCCCGAGAAAAGCTTCATCCGCTGGGCAGTGGAGCAGGGCATCACCGTTTTCATGGTATCCTGGAAGTCGGCAGACGCGTCGATGAAGGACGTGATCTGGGACGATTACGTTACCGCGCAGACCGATGCGATCGACACGATCCGGGCGCTGCTCGACGTGCCGGCGGTGCATACGATCGGCTATTGCGTCGCGGGGACGACGCTGGCGGCGACGCTGGCGCTGCTCGCCGCGCGGGGGCAGTCGGAGCGGGTGGCCTCTGCCACCTTCTTCACCGCGCAGGTCGATTTTTCCGCGGCGGGCGAATTGCAGAATTTCGTGACCGACGACCAGCTGGCGGTGATCGGCACGCTGTCGCCGCAGGGGTTCCTGGACGGGCGGTATCTGGCGGCGACGTTCAATCTGCTGCGCGGGCGCGACCTGATCTGGAATTACGTCACCAACAATTATCTGCTCGGCGCGGATTACATGCCGTTCGACCTGCTCCACTGGAACGGCGACACGACCAACCTGCCGGCGAAATGGCACCTGTCATACCTGACCGATCTGTACCGCGACAATCTGCTGGTGCAGCCGGGGGCGATGTCGGTGGCGGGCGAGGCGCTGGACCTCACCCGCGTGACGACGCCCGCCTATGTGCAGGCCGGACGCGAGGACCATATCGCGCCGGCGGAGAGCGTGTGGAAGATCACGCATCTGTTCCAGGGGCCGCTGCGTTTCGTATTGGCGGGGTCGGGCCATATCGCGGGGGTGGTCAATCCGCCGGCGGCGGGCAAATACCAATATTGGACGAACGATGCCGCCGCGGACTCGCTCGCCGACTTCGTGGCGGGCGCCACCGAGACGAAGGGCAGCTGGTGGCCGGACTGGCTCGCGTGGTTGCGAAACCTGTCGTCCGACATGGTGCCGGCAGAGGGCGCGCGGCAGCCGGGAGGCGGCGCGCTGGTGGCGCTCTGCGATGCACCTGGGGAGTATGTCAAAGCCTGAGAACGTTCTCATGTTGCAGCGCACAAAAATGCGCTTGACGTAGCGTCGCCGCTCCCTATTTGTGCGTTGCAGCATAATAGCTGGAGTAGGAGCCGTGGACGATACCGCCCCCAAACCGCCGGTGAAGCCTGCCAAGGTCGCCCGTCGTCAGGAGCGTCCCGTCGCCACGCCGCCGCAATCGACGGTGAAGCCGTCGCTGCCCAAGGCCAAGGTCGCCAAGAAGAGCGTGCCGGCCGTGCCGCTCGCGACGACGCCGACTGCCGCCGACATCGTTCCGCCGCTTGCGTCCATCGTGCCCGCTTCGGTCGTGCCCGAAGTGGCGGTCGAGGCGACGCCGGTGACGGGCGAGCCTGCTCCCAATCCGCCGGTCGCGCCGAACGCGGCCGCGCTACCGCCCGCCGTCACCACCACCGACCCGATCGCTGCGGCAACGACCGCGCCGATCGCCCCCCACGCAGCGAAGGAAGTCATCATGGAAACGATCGAAACCGTCACCGCCAAGACCCAGACCGCGTTCGCCGACGCGACCGAGCGCGCCAAGGGTGCGGTCGAAAAGAGCCAGAAGATGTTCGAAGACGCGAACGAATTCGGCAAGGGCAACATCGAGGCGATGGTTGAATCGTCGAAGATCGCGGTGCGCGGTCTGGAAGCGCTCGGCCAGGACGCCGCCGCCTTCGCCAAGAAGTCGTTCGAAGAGGCGACCGCCGCCGCCAAGACGATGACCAGCGTCAAGTCGCCGACCGACTTCTTCAAGCTGCAGTCGGACTATGCCCGTTCGGCGTTCGACGCGATGGTGCAGCAGACCTCGCGCAACACCGAAGCGATGCTGAAGCTGGCCGGTGAAGTGGCGCAGCCGCTGTCGAACCGCGTCGCGCTTGCCGCCGAGAAGATGAAGGTCGTCGCGTAAGCTGCGATCGATCGACGATAAGGGGGCGGCCGCAGCGATGCGGTCGCCCCTTTTCGTTGGATGGCGGGCCGGCCGTCGCCAACTTTTGCGCGACCCCCTTGCCCCGGGCATGCCCGATGCCATATTTTCGCGATCCACATGATAGTTGAACCGATCACCATGGCCGAACGCCGCGACGACGGAACGGATGACGGCAACGACGGCGGCGCCGGCACGGGCCTCGCCACAAAGACGCGTACGCGCACCAAGCAGCCGACGCCCTATCGCGTCCTGATGCTCAACGACGATTACACGCCGATGGAATTCGTCGTGCTGTGCCTGCAACGCTTCTTCCGCATGAACATGGAAGAGGCGACGCGGGTGATGCTGCACGTCCACCAGAAGGGCGTCGGGGTATGCGGCGTCTTCTCTTACGAGGTGGCGGAGACCAAGGTCGGTCAGGTCATCGACTTTGCGCGGCAGAACCAGCACCCGCTGCAATGCACGCTGGAGAAGGCGTGATCGCGGATCGGCGGTCGCGCTGAGACGCTAGCGCGCGGCGAGGGTTTGCGCGCAAACCGATATCCACCGTCAACGTCAACCTAGCCAAGGCTGGTTCGTCCAATGGTGGCGTGCGGCAGGAGCCCTTGGAGGCCGCAGCCGCGCCGCCGCGGTTTACCGCGCCGGTGGCAGCCAGCTTAGCTCGATATGTTGCGTTCGGTCGATGTAGTGCGCGGTGCGGGCGAGCGCGTGTTCGTTGAGGAAGGTGATCCGGCCGCCGTCGCGGGCCAGCAGGCCTTCGTCCTCCAGCTGGCGCAGCATCCGATTGACGTGAACCGCGGTAAGGCCGGTCGCATCGCCGATCTGTTCCTGCGTCAGGCAGGGCGAAAAGCTGTCCTGCACGCTGGCATCCAGGCGACGGTGGCGGTTGCGCAGGCCGATCAGCAGCGCGCAGATGCGGGCCTTTGCCGATCCGCGCCCCAGGCTCGCCAGCCGGTCGGTCAGCGCGACGCGTTCGATCTGGTCGCGGACCAGCAACAGGCCGGCGATGCGCGGATGATCGACGATGAGCCCGGCGATCTGCGCGCGATCGATGGTGGCGACGGTGCTTTCGGTCAGCGCCATCAGCGTTTCGGGCGCGCTGCGATAGACGAGCGCGGGCGTGGCGATGAGATCGCCGGTGAACAGGAAGCGCAGGATCTGGCGGCTGCCGTCGGGCAGGATGATATAGCTCATCAGCGATCCGCGGCGGATGACGAACAGCTCCGTCGCGCGATCATGCTCGCGCAGCAGCACCGCGCCGCGACGCACGGTCCGCTCGCGCGTTTCGAGTCCGTCGAGCGCACGCCGCTCGCTGGCGGATAGCTCTGTCAGTTCGCCGAGCCGGTCGGCGAGGCAACTGCCCACGCTGTATCATTCCCCTAAAACCCTGAGGCGCGGGGGTTAGCGAAAGGACAGAAACGCTTGCATTAAAGTCGATCAAGCGCGCGGCGTTCATTGGCAACTTGCACCCGTCGACCGGCGCGCTAGACGCTATGCCATGGACCGTATCCTTATCCGTGGCGGCAACCGCCTGTCGGGGCGCCTGCCGATTTCGGGCGCGAAGAATGCCGCGCTGACGCTGATGCCGTGCGCGCTGCTGACCGACGAGCCGCTGACGCTGCGCAACCTGCCGCGCCTCGCCGACGTCGACGGCTTCGGCCACCTGCTCAACCAGCTGGGCGCGTCGACCGCGATCCAGGGCACGCGGCCCGAGGATTTTGGCCGGGTGATGACGATCCGGGCGGGGCAGCTGACCTCCACCGAGGCGCCATACGACATCGTGCGCAAGATGCGCGCGTCGATCCTGGTGCTGGGCCCGGTGCTGGCGCGCGCGGGCGAGGCGCGCGTGTCGCTGCCCGGTGGCTGCGCGATCGGCAACCGCCCGATCGACCTGCATCTCAAGGCGCTGGAGGCGATCGGCGCCGAACTGGAGATGGCGGCGGGCTACGTCAAGGCGACCGCGCCCGGCGGGCGCCTGTCGGGTGGGCGCTATCGCTTCCCCGTCGTGTCGGTCGGCGCGACCGAGAATGTCGTGATGGCGGCGGTGCTGGCGAAGGGCACCAGCGTGATCGAGAATGCGGCGCGCGAGCCGGAGATCGTCGACCTGTGCAACTGCCTGGTCGCGATGGGCGCGCGGATCGATGGCATCGGCACCGATACGCTGGAGATCGAGGGCGTCGACCGGCTGCACGGCGCGACCTATGCCGTCATGCCCGACCGGATCGAGGCGGGCAGCTATGCCTGCGCCGCGGCGATCACCGGTGGCAGCCTGGAGCTGGTCGGCGCGAATGCCGGCGACATGCAGGCGACGATCGACGGCCTGCGCGAGGCGGGCGTGACGGTGACCGAGACGCGCGACGGGGTGAAGGTGGAAGCATCGGGTCCGCTTGGCCCGGTGACGCTGTCGACCGCGCCCTATCCGGGTTTCGCGACCGACATGCAGGCGCAGTTCATGGCGATGCTGTGCAAGGCGGACGGCGCCAGCGTGCTGACCGAGACGATCTTCGAAAACCGCTACATGCACGTGCCCGAGCTGGCGCGGATGGGCGCGGACATCCAGGTCCACGGCCGCACCGCGGTGGTGAAGGGCGTCGACCGCCTGGTCGGCGCGCCGGTGATGGCGACCGACCTGCGAGCCTCGATGAGCCTGATCCTCGCCGGGCTGGCGGCGGAGGGCGAGACGGCGGTCGCGCGCGTCTATCACCTCGACCGCGGGTATGAGCGGCTCGAGGAAAAGCTGTCGGCGGTCGGCGCGGATATCGAGCGGGCGAGCGACGGGTAAACGCTTGGTCCCTCCCCCGTTCCGATAAGCCGTCATCCCAGCGAAGGCTGGGATCTCCCCGTTACAGCGCGGGACAAGAGGCGAGACAGACCCCAGCCTTCGCTGGGGTGACGTTTGGGGCGGTGCGGCGGCGGTCTACAACACGCACCAGGCCACGGCCGTCACCGTGATCAGGGACAGGATCGTCGACATCAGGATCGCGCGAGCGGCGAGCGTAACCTCCTGCGCGTAGAGTTCGGCGACCATGAACGGGCCGGTGCCGGTCGGCAGCGCGGCGACGATCAGCGCGGCGGCGGCATAGGGCTTGGGGAGGGGCAGCACCCATAGCGCGGCCAGCGTGACGAGCGGCTGCACCACCAGCTTGGCGACGACCGCGAAGCCCAGTTCGGCGGGCTCGCCCTGTCCCTGCCGCTGCGCGAGGAACATGCCGATCGTCACCAGCGCGACCGGAGTCGCCGATCCGCCCAGCATCGTGAGGACGGTCGCGGCCGGGGTGGGCAGGCCGAGGCCGGTCAGGGCGAACAGCGCGCCCGCGACCGGCGCGGCGACGATCGGGTTGCGCAACACCGACCCGACGACGCGCGCGATCGTCGCGATCCGCAGCCCCCTGCCGTCGAGATCGACCTCGACCAGCATCAGCGAGAAAGCGAACAATGCACAGCTGGTCAGCAGCGCGGCGATGACCGCGGCGGCAAGGCCTTCCGGCCCCAGCAGGCCGTGCGCGATCGGGATGCCCATATAGGCGCAGTTGGAAAAGCTGGCGGTCAGCGCATCGAGCGAGCGGCGCGCCATGCTGCGCGGCATGCAGGCGACGCGCGGGGTGGCCCAATAGGATAGCGCGAAGGTTGCGACCATGCCGATCGCGAACACCAGGGTAAAGCGTGGCTGCGCGAGCGTGGCCCAGTCCGCCTCCGCCACGAAATCGAATAGCAACGCGGGCAGCGCCAGCCAGACGACATAGGTGTTGAGGATGCTGACCGCGCCCGCGTCCAGCCCGCGCAGCCGGGCGAAGGCGAAGCCCGCCAGGATCAGCACGAAGATCGGCAGGATGGTGGCGAGGATCGTCATCGCTGGCCTTGCGGGTTGCGCGTGCGGATCAGGCGATCCGGTCCGGCACTTCGGCCGCATCCGCGGCGATCGATTCGCTGGAGGCGACGGCTTCCCACGGGAAGACGAACCAGTCCTTGACGACATCGCGGTCGATGGTGCGCGCCGCCAGCTCGACGCGTTCGGCCGAGCGGCTGTTGTCGATCAGCGTGGCAAAGCGGACGTTGGCGGCATCGCCGTCCGCGGCGGCCAGCGCGGCGCGGACGAAGGCGATGGTACGGCCCGAATCGTTGATGTCGTCGAGGAACAGCAGGCGCTCGCCGGCGCGGGACCGGGCGGCGAGGGCGGCAAGGCCCGCCTGCGTCACCGCATCGCTGTCACGCGCCGACAGGTCGATCGAGCGCATCGGCACGTCGATCGCATGGCTGAGGTAGACGGCCGGCACCAAGCCGCCGCGGCCAATGCCGACGATCGCATCGGGGCGCCAGTCGCTGGCGACGATGGCATCGCGCAGGGTGAGGACGGCGGCGACGACGGCGTCGTGCGGGATGGGGGTGAACACGGGCATGCGCTCTTTTTGCCGCATTGCGGCACAGGGGCAAGCGCGGGGTGGTGTGGGGGTGTGGCCCTCTGCCTACGTCATCCCGGCGGACGCCGGGATCCATGAACGCGGAACGGTTGTGGTGTGTGAACCAGCAGCGGCGCCGTGACCATGGATTCCGGCGTGTGCCGGAATGACGGAGGAGGTGCGTCATTGCGAGCGAGGCGACTTAATCCAGCGCCGGACCATGACGCCCTGGATTGCCGCGCTTCGCTCGCAATGACGATGTGGCTGTCGCGGTGGCTTTCCTCAGCCCGCCGCCGCCAGCGCGCGATAGGTGTTGCGGAGCGATACCTTGTCGATCTTCTCGGTCCCGAGCCGGGGAAGGGCGGCGGCGGAGACCCAGATGCGGGCGGGCACCTTGAAGGCGGCGATATGTTCGGCGAGGAACGCCTGTAACGCCGCCTGATCCAGCGCCGTGTCCCCGCGCAGATGCACCACCGCGCCCGGTACTTCGCCGAAGCGTTCGTCGGGCAGGCCGAACACCGCCGCTTCCGCGACGTTGGGATGAGCGTAGAGCGCGGCTTCGACTTCCTGGCAGGCGATATTCTCGCCGCCGCGGATCACGATGTCCTTGGCGCGATCGACGATGAACAGGTAGCCGTCCGCGTCGAGATAGCCGATGTCGCCGGTGCGGAAATAGCCGTCCGCGGTCATGCACGCCGCGGTCGCGTCCGGCCGGTTCCAATAGCCGAGGAAATTGGCGATCGAACGGATCGCGATCTCGCCGCGTTCGCCCTGCGGCACGGGCGCGCCGGCATCGTCGAGGATGGCGAGGTCGACCAGCGGGGCGGAGGCGCGCCCGGCGCTGTCGGGCTTGGCGAGATAGTTGCTGCGCCAGTTGCCGGTGCCGATGCCGTTCGTTTCGGTCAGGCCATAGCCGATCAGCGGTGCCGATCCGCCCATCTCCGCATCGATGCGGCGGACGTGCTCGATCGGGCGCGGCGCGCCGCCTGCCGCGAAGTCGGTGACGGTGGAGAGGTCGTACGAAGCACGATTCGGATGCGTCAGGATTTCGAAGCTCATCAGCGGCACGCCGACGAAATAGCTGATTTGCTCCGCCTGGATCAGGCGCATCGCCTCGACTGCGTCCCATTTGCGCATCAGGACGAGCTTGCGGCCCATGGCGAAGCTTTGCAGCATCACCGGCACCTCGGCGGTGACGTGGAACAGCGGCAACGTCAGCAGGGTCGAGGGCTGTTCGGTCGGCGGATTGCCGTCCTGCGTCGCGAGGCCGAGCATCATCAGCGCCTGCGCGAGATAGTTGAACGTGCCTTGCACCACGCCGCGGTGATCGGCGATCGCGCCCTTCGACCGGCCGGTCGATCCGGAGGTGAACAGGATCGTCGCATGGTCGGTGCCTGCGACATCGGGCAGCGCGGCATCCTCGCCACCCGCCGCGGTGATCGCGCCCAGGGCCTCGCCGAGCGGCAGCGTGTCGTCGATCGCCACCACCTGCGCCGACGATCCCGCCAGCCGCTGCGCGCGCGGGCCATCGGCGAAGATGAGGCGCGCCTCCACCTCGTCGATCGCCGCGGTCAGTTCCTCGGCCTGCCACCAGCCGTTGAGCAGCGTGGCGACGCCGCCCGCCATCAAGATGCCCATGTAGAGCACGATCCACGACGGCGAATTGCGCATGGCGATACCCACCCGGTCGCCCTTGGCGACGCGGTGCGTGGCGACGAGGGCGCCGGCGACCGCGCGCGCGGCGGCATAGACGGCCGCGAAGGTCAGCCGCTCGTCGCCGGCGACGAGGAAGGTCTTGTCGGCATGCTCATGGCAATAATGCGCGAAATAATGCGGCAAGGCGGGCGGTGCGGCGGCGATGATCGGATAGCTGCGCCCGCCGCGCTCCGCCTGCCCCAGCGCCAGCATGCCCCCCGGCCCGGTCAGTGCCGCCATCGTGGCGTCCATCCGCTCGTCGAGGGTCGTCCGCATGCATGCTCTCCGCTTGGTCTTGTGCCTTTGCCCCACTATGCAGGGGCGAAACCCAGGGGGAAAGCCTTGATCCTGCCGTTGCTCGCCGCCGCCGCTCCACTCGCCGATCCGCTGGTGGGTTCCGGGGGCGGCCATATCCGCTTCGCCGATTTGGGGCTTGATCCCATGGTGTTCCCCCACAGCAGTATTCCGCTGCGCTGGTACAGCCTCGCCTATATCGGCGGTATCCTGATCGGCTGGTGGTATCTGCTGAAGCTGCTCGCGCAGCCCGGGGCGCCGATGGCGCGGCGCCATGCCGACGACCTCGTCTTCTACGCGACGCTGGGCATCATCCTGGGCGGGCGGATCGGCTATGTGCTGTTCTACGCGCCCGAAATGCTGCTGCATCCGGTGCGGATCCTGCGGCTGTGGGATGGCGGCATGAGCTTCCATGGCGGCGTCATCGGGACGTCGCTGGGGATCATTCTCTTCGCGCGCAAGCACAAGCTCGACTGGCTGCGCGTCCACGATTACCTCGCCTGCTGCGTGCCCTTCGGCCTGTTCTTCGGCCGGCTCGCCAATTTCGTGAACGGGGAATTGTGGGGCAAGCCCGCCGACGTGCCTTGGGCGATCGTGTTCGAGCGGACCGTGCCCTTCGGCATCCCCGAGCCGGCGCGTCATCCCAGCCAGCTGTACGAAGCGGGGATGGAGGGGATCATCCTGTTCGCCGTCCTGTGGTTCGCCTTCTGGCGCACCAAGGCACGCTACCAGCCTGGCAAGCTCGTCGGACTCTTTGTGCTGGGATACGGCATCGCGCGGTTCATCGTGGAATTCTTCCGCGAACCCGACCCGCAGTTCCACGGCACCTTCATCGAAGCGACCGGCATCCACATGGGCCAGTGGCTGTGCGTGCCGATGATCGCGGGCGGGCTGTATCTGGTGCTGACCGCCAAGGGCCGCCGCACGCGGGTGGAGCCGATCGCGGGGACGGAGAGCGTGGCGTAAGCTGCCCAGTTCCATCCTCTTCGTCATTCCCGCGCAGGCGGGAATCCAGACGCGCGGACCATCGATAGATTCGCATCGTTAGCGTTTCTGGATTCCCGCCTGCGCGGGAATGACGGTGGGAAGCTGGGCACCCCTTGCACCCCACCACCCTTGCGCCCACCGCCCGGCCACGGCATCTGCCGCCTGTGACCGACGTGACCGATATCCCCGACGCTCCTCTGCCCGACCGGCTTGCCCGTGCGATCACGCTGGCGGGGCCGATGCCGGTGTCGCAGTTCATGGCCGCCGCCAATGCGCATTATTATGCGACGCACGAGGCGATCGGCGCAGGCGGCGATTTCGTGACCGCGCCGGAGATCAGCCAGATGTTCGGCGAGCTGATCGGCCTGTGGTGCGCCGATCTGTGGGACCGCGCCGGGAGGCCCGAGGCGGCATGGGTCGAGCTGGGGCCGGGCCGGGGCACGCTCGCCGCCGATGCGCGGCGCGCGATGGCCAAGGCGGGGTTCGCGCCGCCCGTGCATTTCGTCGAGACCAGTCCGCGACTGCGTGAGCTGCAGGCCGCCGCGGTGCCGGATGCGACCTTCCATGATTCGGTCGACAGCCTGCCGACGACCCAAGCGCTGATCGTCGTCGCCAACGAATTCTTCGATGCGCTGCCGATCCGCCAGCTGATCCGCCGCGGCGCCAGGGAGCAGGGCGGCGGCTGGCACGAGCGGCTGGTCGCCTGCCAGGACACGTTGTTCCTCCCCATCGCGGGCAAGCCCGTGCCGCCGGAGGTGCTGCCCGAACCGTTGCGCGACGCGCCCGCCGGATCGGTGCTGGAAATTTCCCCCGCCAGCGTCACGGTGATGACCGCGCTTGCCGGTCGTATCGTCGCACAGGGTGGCGCGATGCTGGCGATCGATTACGGGTATGAAGGCCCGGCGCTCGGCGACACGTTGCAGGCGGTGCGCGGCCATGGCTTCGCCAATCCGTTCGACACGCCGGGCACCGTCGATCTCAGCGCGCATGTCGACTTTACCACGCTCGCCGCCGCGGCGCAGGGAGCGGGCGCAGTCGCCTGGGGGCCGATCACGCAGCGCGACCTGCTGGGTGGGCTGGGCATCGACACGCGCGCCACGGCGCTCGCCCGCGCAACCCCGGACAAATCGGAGGCGATCCTGGCCGATCGGGCGCGGCTGATGAGCGATATGGGGACGCTGTTCCGGGCGCTGGCGGTGACGCGCGCGGACTGGCCCGTTCCGGCGGCGTTCGGCGCATGACCGCTACGCTGCGTGCGCCCACGGTGGCTGATGCCGAGGCGATCGCCGCGCTGTTCGCCCAATGCTTCACCGCGACCTTCGGTCACCTCTACGATCCCGCGGACCTGGCGGCCTTCCTCGACGGCATGACGATCGCGGCGTGGCGGCGCGAGCTGGCCGATCCCGCCTTCGCCTTCCTGCTCGCTGAACAGGAGGGCCGCGCGGTCGGCTTTGCGAAGCTGGGGCCGCACGGGTTGCCCGTGACGCCGACCGGCCCGATGATCGAGCTGCGCCAGCTCTACCTCACCGCCGACCAGCAGGGCAGCGGCCTTGCCGCGCGGATGATGGACTGGGTGATCGCCACCGCGCGCGATCGTGGCGCGCGGGAGCTGTTCCTGTCGGTGTACGTCGACAACCATCGCGCCCGCCGCTTCTACGAACGCTATGGCTTCGAAGCGGTCGGCCGCTACACCTTCATGGTCGGCAATCACGCCGACGAGGATCATCTGATGCGGCTGGACCTGTGAGCGACGTAGAGGTCATCCGCGCGCGCGGGCTGGGCGATGTGCCGCACGGTTTTCTCGGACGGCGCGGCGGCGTGTCGCAGGGGCTGGTGGCCGGGCTGAACGTCGGGTTGGGGTCGCAGGACGATCCGGCCGCGATTGCGGAAAATCGGCGGCGGGCGGCGGCGGCGGTGCTGCCCGGTGCGCCGCTCGCATCGCTGTATCAGGTCCATTCGGCGGATGTGGTGCGCGTCAACGCCGCCTATCCCGATGCCGAGCGCCCGCAGGCCGACGCCCTCGTCACCGAACGGCCGGGATTGCTGCTCGGCATCCTGACCGCGGATTGCGCGCCGGTGCTGTTCGCGGACGCGCATGCGGGCGTGATCGGCGCGGCGCATGCCGGGTGGAAGGGGGCGCTGGCCGGCGTCACCGATGCAACGATCGGCGCGATGGAGAAGATCGGGGCACGGCGCGATCGGATCGCCGCCGCGATCGGCCCGTGCATCGCGCGCGCATCCTACGAGGTGGACGAGGGGTTCCTCGGGCGTTTCACCGCGGTCGATCCGGAGAATGAGCGGTTCTTCGCGAGCGGTCGGGACGGGCGTTACCAGTTCGACCTCGAGGCTTATGTGACGCACCGGCTTGCCGCGGCTGGCCTTGCCCGGATCGAGGCGCTGGGGCTGGATACCTATGCGCAATCCGACCGCTTCTACAGCTACCGCCGGGCGACGCATAAGCGCGAGGCGGATTATGGGCGGCAGATCAGTGTGATCGGGTTGCCGGCGTAATCTTTGCTAGTCATTCCGGCGAACGCCGGAATCCATGGACGCGAGCGGCACGCGGCTCCTGTCCCACCGGCGGCATCGTCTCCATGGATCCCGGCGTGCGCCGGGATGACGAATGCGGGCGATAGGCTCTTCGGCATACTAGTATCCAACGTTACCAGTCGGCGCTATGCTCTTCGGCAAAGGAGAGTATCATGCCCGATGAAGCACAGATCACCGGCGTCGGGGGCAATCTGCCCGCGGACACGCCGCAGACGATCGGCGACCGCAAGCTGAAGCCGTCGACGATGATGATGGGCCACGGCTTCGACCCGGCCTTGTCCGAAGGCGCGCTGAAGCCGCCGATCTTCCTGACCTCGACCTTCGTCTTCCCCAATGCTGCGGCAGGCAAGCGCCATTTCGAGGGCGTGACCGGCAAGCGGCCCGGCGGCGCCGACGGCCTCGTCTATTCGCGCTTCAACGGGCCGAACCAGGAAATCCTCGAGGATCGCCTCGCGATCTGGGACGAGGCGGAGGACGCGCTCGCTTTCTCCAGCGGCATGTCGGCGATCGCCACGCTGTTCCTCGCGATGACCAAGCCCGGCGACACGATCGTCCATTCGGGCCCGCTCTATGCGGCGACCGAGACGCTGATCGGCCGCATCCTCGGCAAGTTCGGGGTGAAGTGGCTCGACTTCCCGGCCGGCGCGACGCGCGAGGAGATCGACGCGGTGCTGACCGAAGCCGCGACCGGCAACGTTGCGCTGATCTATCTCGAAAGCCCGGCGAACCCGACCAACGCGCTCGTCGATATCGAGGCGGTGGCAGCGAGCCGCGATGCGATCTTCGCGGACGCCGCGGAAAAACCGCCGATCGCGATCGACAACACCTTCCTGGGGCCACTGTGGCAGCAGCCACTGCGCCATGGTGCGGATATCGTCGTCTATTCGCTGACCAAATATGCCGGCGGCCATAGCGATCTGGTCGCGGGTGGCGTGCTGGGGTCGAAGGCCCACATCAATACGATCCGATCGATGCGCAACACGATCGGCACGATCTGCGATCCCAACACCGCGTGGATGCTGCTGCGGTCGCTGGAAACGCTGGAACTGCGCATGAGCCGCGCGGGTGAAAATGCCGCCAAGGTCTGTGCCTATCTGCGCACGCATCCGAAGGTGGAGCGCGTCGGTTATCTCGGCTTCTTCGGCGACGAGCCGGGGCAGGAGCGGCAGGCGGACATCTATCGCCGCCATTGTTCGGGTGCCGGCTCCACCTTCTCGCTGATCCTGAAGGGCGGCGAGGCGGAGGCGTTCCGCTTCCTCGACGCGCTGCGCATCGCCAAGCTGGCCGTGTCGCTGGGCGGCACCGAGACGCTGGCGAGCCACCCCGCCGCGATGACGCACCTGTCGGTGCCGCAGGAACGCAAGGACGCGCTGGGGATCACCGACAGCCTGGTGCGTATCTCGATCGGCGTCGAGGATGCCGACGATCTGATCGCCGACTTCGCGCAGGCGTTGGACGCGATCTAAACGACGGGCGCCCTTCCTGATTTCGGGGAGGGGCGCCCGCCATCAACCGGCTTCCGCCCGTCGCCTGCCCCCGGTAGAGCCGGTGCCATGGCAGGGATCAGCAGGCGCAAGGTGATCGTCGCGGGGGGCGCGGGCGTCGGGCTGGTCGTCGCCTGGGGGTTGTGGCCGCGCGCCTATGCCCCGAACCTGCCGACCGCGCCCGGCGAGACCGCCTTCGGCGCATGGCTGAAGATCGGCGACGACGGCCATGTCACCATCGCGGTGCCGCAGCTGGAGCACGGGCAGGGCATCTATACAGCGCTGGCGCAGGTGGTGGCCGACGAACTGGGCGCCGACTGGCGCACGGTCGGCGTCGAGGCGGCGCCGGTCAATGCGCTCTATGCGAATCCGCTGGCGCTCGAATCGCTGTTCGAAGGCACGCTCGCGCGGCTGCCGCAGCACCTCTACGACAGCTATGCACAACGCAGCGATGTGATGCTGACCGGCGGATCGACCAGTCTTCGCATGTTCGAGGACGATGCGCGCACCGCGGGCGCGACCGCGCGGGCGCTGCTGTGCAAGGCGGCGGCGCGACGCTGGGGCGTCAATTGGACCGCGTGCAGCGCGGAGGCGGGCTTCATCGTCCACGGCCGCGACCGGCTGCGCTTTGCGGCACTGGCGGCGGAGGCGGCGCGCGAAAGCGTGCCCAGCCCGTTGCCGATCGGCGTCGCAGGCGCGGGCAAGCTGGCGGGTCAGGCGGTGCCGCGCATCGACGTGCCCGCGAAAGTCGATGGCTCGGCGGGCTTTGCGGGCGATATCCGCCTGCCGGACATGGTACATGCCGCCATCCGGCAGGGCCCGATCGGCGATGCGCGGTTGGTTGCGGCGGATCGCGCCGCGGCGGATCGCATCCGTGGCGTGCTGGCGGTCGTCGAGAACCCCAAATGGGTGGCGGCGGTCGCAACGACCTGGTGGGCCGCGAATCGCGCGCTGGAGGCGCTCGCGCCGCGGTTCGCCAGCGACACGCCGCTCGCCGACGATGCGGGGATCGACCGCGCGCTGACCGAGGCGCTGGCTGCGCCGGGGCAGGCCATGGCCACGACAGGCGATCCGGCGCGATTGCTGGACGGTGGTGGCGTCGTGTCGGCGGACTACCGCGTCGGGCTGGGCGTGCATGCCGCGTTGGAAACGGCGAGCGCGGCGGCGGCGTATCGCGACGGGCGACTGGAGCTGTGGCTGCCGACCGCGGCCCCCGCGGCGGCGCGGGCGGCGGCGGCGCGTGTTGCGGGTCTGTCGCCGGGGGCGGTGGTGATCCATCGGACGCTGGCGGGCGGCGACTTCGGTGCGCGGCTGGACACGGTAATTGCCGAACAGGCGGCGTTGCTGACGATGCAGCTGAAGCGTCCGGTCAATCTCGTCTGGTCGCGAGGTGAGGAAACGCTGCACGATCGCTTCCGCCCACCCGCCCGCGCGACGTTGCGGGCGCGCTTGTCGAGCAACGGGGCCATCGCCGCCTGGGACGCAGCGATCGCGGCGCCGGCGACGGGCCATGCGCTCGCCCGGCGGCTGCTGCCCGGGGCGGGCGCGCTGCTGGGGCGCGGCGATCCCTATGCGGTGGCGGGCGCGACACCGGTCTATCGCATCCCGGCCTATGCCATCGCGCATCATCCCGCCGACATCGGCATCGAGACCGGACATCTGCGCGGCGGCGCGCACGGCTACACCGCCTTCTTCACCGAATGTTTCATCGATGAACTGGCCCACGTCGCGGGCACCGAACCCCTATCCTACCGGATCGGCATGCTGGGCGGCGAGCCGCGGCTGGCGCGCTGCCTGACGACGGTTGCGGCGCTGGGCGGCTGGGACGGCGGCGCGGACGGATCGGGGCAGGGCATCGCCGCACATGCCTTTCGCGGCAGTCGCATCGCAGTGCTGGCAGAGGTGTCGGCGGAGGACGGCGGCCGTATCCGCGTCGACCGCCTCGTCGCGGCGGTGGATTGCGGGCGGATCGTCAACCCCGACCTGGTCCGCCAGCAGATCGAGGGCGGGCTGATCTTCGGCATGGCGCAGGCGCTCGGTGCCTCGACCGGCATGGCGGGCGGGCGGACGAAGGCGCACGGCTTTGCGGGGCTGAACCTGCCGCGGCTCGCGGATAGTCCGGACATCGTCGTGGAGCTGATCGCGTCGGGCGAGGCGCCGGGCGGGGTGGGCGAGCTGGGCGTGCCCGCCGTCGCGCCCGCGATCGCCAACGCCGTCTTCTCCGCGACCGGTAGGCGGCTGCGCACACTGCCGCTACAGCCGAAGCCATGACGATTCCCGCCGGCCACCCCGCGATTCCGCCCCGCAAGATCGGGGTATTGCTCACCAATCTCGGCACGCCCGATGCGCCCGATGCGAAATCGGTGAAACGCTATCTGGGGGAATTCCTGTCCGACCGGCGCGTCGTGGAGATCCCGCCGATCGCGTGGCAGCCGATCCTGCGCGGCATCATCCTCAACACCCGGCCGAAGAAATCCGCGCACGCCTACGGGCTGGTGTGGAGCGACGAGGGCTCGCCGCTCGCCGCAATCACGCGGCGGCAGACGCAGGCGCTGCAGGGAGCGTTCGGCGAGGGCGTGATCGTCGATTATGCGATGCGCTACGGCAATCCGGCGATCGCCGACCGGCTGGCGGCGCTGAAGGATGCCGGGTGCGAGCGTATCCTGATCGCGCCGCTGTATCCGCAATATTGCGCGGCGACGACCGCGACCGCCAACGACAAGGCCTTCGCCGCGCTGGCCGGCATGCGCTGGCAGCCCGCGATTCGCACGCTGCCGCCCTATCATGACGACCCCGCCTATATCGCCGCACTGAAGGAGAGCATCGAATCGCAGCTTGCGGGCCTCGATTTCGTGCCCGAGCGGATCGTCGCCAGCTTCCACGGCATGCCCAAGCGGACGCTGGAGCTGGGCGATCCGTATCATTGTCATTGCCAGAAGACCGCGCGGTTGCTGTCCGAGGCCATGAATCGCGATCTCACCATCGCTTTCCAGTCGCGGTTCGGGCCGGCGAAATGGCTGGGGCCGGCGACCGACGAGACGCTGGAGGCCCTGCCTGCGCAAGGGGTGCGCAAGGTCGCGGTGGTGGCGCCGGGCTTTTCCGCCGATTGCCTCGAGACGCTGGAGGAACTGGCCATCCGCGGCCGCGAAAGCTTCATCGCGGCGGGCGGCACGGACTTCGCCTATCTGCCGTGCCTGAACGACGGCGCGCCGGGCATGGCGATGCTGCGGACATTGCTGCACCGCGAGCTGCAAGGCTGGATTCCGTAACGAAATATGGAAATACCGGTCCGGCCCCGGTTCCGCCATTGCCACCGTCCGGGCGCCCGCCTAGCGTCCCACCGAACGTCTAACGGGAGAGGTTGGAATGGCCAGAGTAGCGATCGTCACCGGTGGTACGCGTGGCATCGGCGAGGCGATCAGCCTTGCCCTGAAAGAGGCCGGCATCACCGTCGCCGCCAATTACGCCGGCAATGACGAACGGGCGCGCGAGTTCACCGAGCGTACGGGCATCGCCGCCTACAAATGGGATGTCGCGGATCACGACGCCTGCCAGGACGGCTGCGCGAAGGTGGCCGCGGATCTGGGGCCGGTCGACATCGTCGTCAACAATGCGGGCATCACCCGCGACGGCACGATCCTGAAGATGACCTACCAGATGTGGAAAGAGGTCATGGACACCAATCTTGGCGGGTGTTTCAACATGGCCAAGGCGACCTTCCCCGGCATGCGCGAGCGCAAATGGGGGCGGATCGTCAACATCGGTTCGATCAACGGCCAGGCGGGCCAGTACGGCCAGGTGAACTATGCCGCGGCGAAGAGCGGTATTCACGGCTTCACCAAGGCATTGGCGCAGGAAGGCGCACGGGCCGGCGTGACGGTGAATGCGATCGCACCGGGCTATATAGACACCGACATGGTGGCGGCGGTGCCGAGTGACGTGCTGGAGAAGATCGTCGCCAAGATCCCGGTCGGCCGCCTGGGCCAGGCGAGCGAAATCGCGCGCGGCGTCGCCTTCCTGTGTTCGGAAGATGCGGGCTTCGTGACGGGATCGACGCTGAGCCTGAACGGCGGGCAACATATGTACTGACGATGCGAGGGGCGTAGCCAAGGCTACGCCCCGATGCGCGCGCTACGGGCACGCATGCATCGTCACGGCTGGCGGGTCGCCAAAGGACGAACCCGTCCGACGACGGCTTTGCCGGCGTCCTTGTGGGGATGAATTGTGCCCCCGTCGCGCTCAGTCAGCCCGGTCGCGGCGCGGGATCTACGCTAGGCGAGAGGCGGCGCGAGGCTAAGATGCCGTCTCCGCAGCGCAGCGCAAGAGCCGAGGGAGACCCCAGCCTTCGCTGGGGTGACGTTGTGCCGACGCGATCTGGCGCCCGGCGCCTTTGCCGATGGCTCGAGGCTCAGAACAAGCGCTACAGGCGCTCCCCCCTGCGGCCCGGTGGACCCCGGACCAAGTCCGGGGTGACGGTGTGAGTGGGGCGAGGTCACGAACTTCACACGCAACACAAGGCCCGGCCTTCCCAAGGGAAGACCGGGCCTCACACCCCGTTACGCTACGCGGGGCTTAATCGTTACCGGCAATAGCCGGGGCGATCCGACCGCTCGACCGCGCGGCCGGCGAGGGCGCCGGCGCCGGCGCCGAGGACGGTGCCGAGCGAGCGGTCACCGCGGGTGTCGATCGTGCGGCCGAGCAGGCCACCGGCAATCGCACCGAGCACCGTACCGGTGGTGCCGTCGTTGCAGCGGCGGGCGTTGCCGCGGTCGCGGTAATAGCCACGGTCGCCGCGATAGACGCGATCGTCACGATAGCCGCGGTCATAGGCGTAGCCGCGGTCGTAACCGCCGTAATAGCCGCGCTGCGCAGAGGCGGCGCTGACCGGCACGAGGGCCGAGGCGGTCATGGCGAGCGCGGCACCGGCGAGGCTCAGGGTCTTCAGCATGGGTCTTCTCCCGTCCGTAATCTGTCCGTTTCGACGGCGATGCGGGGGGCACCTGCCCGTCGTCGATGCATGTCTTTTGCCCGAGTCGCATTGACCGAACCCTGAATGCGCCCGTTATCGCCCGTTCAGGCAGAGCAGGGGTGCCGCATGCCGCTCCGCACCCTATGAGGCGCGGCATGCGTGTGCTGTTCGTCATCCTGGCGGTGTTGCTGATCGTCCCCGACTGGGCGGGGGAAGAGCGCCTGCCGCTGCTGGGGCGGCATCCCGAGCTGACCGTGCGGCGCGTCGATCTCGACCCCGCCGATCCATCGCGTCGCAGGCTGGGATCGCTGACGTATCTCGGCGGTGCCGAGTTGCGCAGCCGCGATCCGGCGTTCGGCGGCTATTCGTCGCTGCGAGTGGAGCGACAACCGAACGGCGACCGGTTCACGCTGCTCAGCGATGGCGGCAATATCGTCGCCTTCACGATGGGCGCGGACTGGCGGCCGCATGGCGTGCAGTTTCAGAACCTGCCGCAGGGACCGGGCACCGGGTGGGAGAAGCGCGACCGCGACACCGAATCGATGGCGGTCGATCCGACGACGGGACAGATCTGGGTGGGATATGAGCGCTATAACGCCATCTGGCGCTACGCTCCCGGTTTCGCGCGCGCAGTGGCGCAGCGGACGCCGGCCGAGATGGCACGCTGGCCGATCAACGGCGGCCCCGAATCGCTCGCGCGCCTGCCGGACGGGCAATTCGTGACGATCAGCGAGGATGCGCATGTCCCGCCAGCCCATTGGACGGGGGCGGAAGCCGAACGGCTGCACAGTCGCACCGCGTTACTCTTCCCCGGCGATCCGATCCGCACGCGGCCGGTCTATTTCGCCTATATGCCCTATGGGCGGTACGATCCCGCCGATGCGACCGCCTTGCCCAACGGCGATCTGCTGGTGCTCGATCGGGCGTTCCGGCTGCCCTTTCGGTTCAGCAATCGCCTGTCGCTGGTGCCGGCATCCGCGATTCGTGCGGGGGCCGTGGCGCGGGGGCGTCTGCTCGCGACGCTCGATTCGCCACTGATCCACGATAATTTCGAAGGGGTCGCGACGACGATCGAGGATGGCGCGACGATCGTCTGGTTGGTGTCCGACGACAATCAGCTGCCGATGCAGCGGACGTTGCTGCTGAAGTTCCGGCTCGATTCGCGCTGACGGACCGCGCGCCGTCGACGACCGGGCGATCCGCCCCCGCCCTGGTTGTCTGCGCCGCCATCATCAACGCCAAAAGCCCGCCGCTCCGGGGGAGCAGCGGGCCTTGGCAAGCCGGAAACGAACGTCGCTGTCGACCGCTTACGCGGCGGCGGCGGTCGCCGACAGCTTCTTGACGATTTCGCGCTTCAGGCGGCGGCAGCGCAGCGACAGCTTGTCGTCGCCGGTCTTCACCAGCCAGTTGTCGAGACCGCCATTGTGCTCGACCGAGCGCAGGCCGTGGGTCGACACGCGCAGACGCACGCTCTTCTCGAGCGAATCGGACATCAGCGTGACGTTCTGCAGGTTCGGCAGGAACGTGCGCTTGGTCTTGTTGTTGGCGTGGGAAACGTTGTGACCCACCTGCCGGCCCTTGCCGGTCAGCTCGCAAATGCGCGACATGGCTTTAAATCCTGAATTCGGTTGCCCGGAAAGCCGGCGCCACTAGCGGCTTCGCGGCGATCCGTCAACCATGGGGCGATCCGCGCACCGTCGAATGCCGGGTGCAACGGACTCGGACACGCGGCGTTGTTACGCCATCGTAAAGGTCACGAACAGGGGACGGTTCACATGCGCACGTTGCTGGCATTGCTCGGGGTCATCGCGCTCATCGTCGTGGCGCTGATGTATTTCGGCTTCATCAATATCGATCAGACGCGCCCGGCACTGGTGCAGGCGCCGCAGTTCAAGGCCGACGTCGCCCGCGTCAGCGTCGGTACCGAAAAGAAGACGGTCGAGGTGCCGACCGTGAATGTCGAGCGGCCGGGCAACGCCCAATAAGGGGCGCTTTCGCGAATCGGGGATCGGGGGCAGGAGGGGGCGATGTTTCCCCTGCCGCCCCCCATGCGACGCGCCCTCGACGCAGCCGCTGCCGCCGCCGCGGCAGGCGAGGTGCCGGTGGGTGCGGTGCTGCTGTGGCGCGGCGAGGTGGTCGCCGAGGCAGCCAATGCACCGCGCGCGCTGTGCGATCCCACCGCCCATGCCGAGATGCGCGTGATCCGCGAGGCGGCGGCGCGGCTGGGCCGTGAGCGGCTGGAAGAGGCGGATCTGTGGGTGACGCTGGAGCCCTGCGCAATGTGTGCGGGGGCGATCGCGCATGCGCGGATCGGGCGGCTGTATTACGGCGCGAGCGACCCCAAGGGCGGGGCGATCGAGCATGGGCCGCGGCTGTTCTCGCAACCCACCGTGCATCACCGACCAGAAGTGTACGGTGGGATCGGCGAGGCAGAGGCGGCGGCGCTGCTGCGGGCTTTCTTTCGCGACCGGCGGTAATCGGGTTCGCGCGAAGCCGCTAAGACGCGAACGGGTCGCGCCGTGGAGCCGCGTTGGTCTGTTTCATGGATTGTGCGCGCAGAGGCGCTGAGAGCGCAGAGAGGGTGCGGTCTGGGCCGGCGCAGCTTGTCCCTCACAGAATGATTGGCGCTGACGGTGCCTCGAATGCGACCTCTTGGCGTCTTCGCGTCTTCGCGCGAACCAAACTGGCGCCGCAGCGCGCGTCTCAGCGCCAAACACCCGCCGGCACCAATGGCACCGGCGGGCAACGGCATCTTACTGACGCAGGTCGTTCTGCGAGATCGGCACGATCTTGATTTCGACACGGCGGTTGGCGGCGCGGCCGGCTTCGGTGTCGTTCGAGGCGACCGGGTTGCTCTCGCCGAAGCCGCGCGTGCCGATACGGGCGGCCTGGACACCGTGCGCGGCCAGATAGTCGGCGACCGACACGGCGCGGCGTTCCGACAGCTGCTGGTTGTACGAATCCGAGCCGGTCGAATCGGTGAAGCCGTACACGTCGACGAAGGTCTGGTTGTACTGCGACAGCGTGTCGGCGACCTGGTCGAGCGTGCGCTGGAACTGCGGCTGCACCGCGGAACTGTTATAGCCGAAGGTGATGCCCGACGGAATGTTGAGGATCAGATTGTCGCCCTCGCGCGTCACCTGCACGTCGGTGCCGGCGGTGCGGGCACGCAGGTCGCGTTCCTGCTTGTCCATATAGGCACCGATGCCGGCGCCCGCGAGGCCGCCGATGCCGGCGCCCAGGATCTTCGCGGTACGATCGTTACGGCCGCCGACCAGGTCGCCGAGCAGATAGCCGCCGAGCGCGCCGCCGATGCCGCCGATCGCGGTCGACGAGATACGGCGCTGGCCGGTTTCCGGATCGGTGGTGCAGGCGCTGGTCGTAACGAGCGCCGTGAGTGCGGCGGCGGCGAGGAATTTGGAGCGCATGATGTCCCTTTGCTTGCAGGTGGCCTTCGTCTGGGGGGAATAACTCAGGTCCGAAGCGGCTTGTTCCGCCTGCGATCTGAACGGTGGATGAGCCGGGGGCCGATGCGAGTGCAACGCACTTTCCGCGGCCACGGTGCAATCAGGCGGTTGTCGCGGCCGGACTTGTACGGCAAAGACACGTCACGCCGATGGCACCGCTTCCGCCCTTCCCCTGGATCGACGTCCTCATCATCCTCGCGCTTGTCGCGTTGAACGGCGTATTCGCGATGAGCGAACTCGCGATCGTCTCGTCGCGCAAGGCGCGGCTGGAGGCGATGGCGCGTTCGGGGCGCAAAGGCCCCGCCGCCGCGCTGCAACTCGCTGCCGATCCCGGCAAATTCCTGTCCTCCGTGCAGATCGGCATCACGCTGATCGGCATTTTGGCCGGCGCCTATTCGGGATCGAGCCTGGGCAGCCCCACCGCTGCCCGGCTGCAGCTGCTGGGCCTGTCCGCACATACGGCGGAAACGCTGGGCTTCGCGCTGGTGATCGGCCTCACCACCTACGCCTCGCTGATCATTGGCGAGCTCGTTCCCAAGCAGTTTGCGCTGCGTAAGCCCGAAACGGTCGCCAGCCTCGTCGCGCTGCCGATGCGCTATATCGCGCTGGTCTGCGCGCCGCTCGTCTGGGTGCTCGATTCGTCGAGCGCGCTCGTCTTTCGAATCCTCGGCCTCAACCGCGAATCGGAAGACCAGGTGACGGCGGAGGAGTTGCACCTGATCGTCGCGGAAGCCAGCAAGTCGGGCGTGATCGAGGAGCATGAGCGCACGATCATCTCCGGCGTCGTTCGCCTTGCCGACCGACCGGTGCGCGAGGTGATGACGCCGCGCACCGAAGTCGACTGGCTCGATTGCAACCTCGACGCCGACCGTATCCGCGACATCCTGCTCGCCACGCCGCACACCCGGCTGCCGGTGGCGGAAGGGTCGGTCGATGCGGTCGTCGGCGTCGTCCAGTCGCGCGACATCGCGTCTGCGCTGTTCCGCGGCGAGCCGCTCGACCTCAAGACGCTCATGCGCAAGGCGCCGGTCGTGATCGATCGGATCGACGCGATGGACGCGCTGATCGCGCTGCGCCAGGCGGAAGTGCCGATGGCGTTGATCCACGACGAATACGGCCATTTCGAAGGGATCGTGACGCCGGCCGACCTGCTTGCTGCGATCGCAGGCGAGTTCGCGAGCGATGCCGATCCCGACGAGGCGCCCTCCGTCGTGGTACGCGATGACGGATCGTTGCTGGTCGCCGGTACGATGGCGGCCGACGCACTCGCCGAACGGCTCGGCATCGACCTGCCCGAGGATCGCGATTACGCGACTGTCGCCGGTCTGGCGCTTGCTGCCTTCCGCCATTTGCCAGGCGAGGGCGAGCATTTCGAAGAACAGGGCTGGCGATTCGAGGTCGTCGACCTCGACGGCCGCCGCATCGACAAATTGCTCGTCAGCGAAATCTGATGTGGCCGGCCGGTATGCCGGCGGCGTCCGTTTCGATGCTATCTCGCTAACATAAGGCAATATCCGCCTGGCATAGGACAATTCGTCCCATCGACGGCGGGGGCGGGCGTGCCCACCTATCGCGGATGGAACAGCCCGACACGCCCGCCCAGCCCTCCAAACTCCGCTGGATCCTGCATTGCGGCTGGAAGGGGCTGTGCCCGCGCTGCGGCGAGGGGCGGATGTTCCGATCGTGGCTGAAGATCGTTGATCGCTGCGAGCATTGCGGACTCGACTATCGCTTCGCCGCGCCGGACGATGGCCCCGCCTTCTTCTCGCTGTGCATCATCGCACTGCCGCTGATCTTCTTCGTCGTGTGGCTGCAGGTGGCGTTCGAACCGCCCTTCTGGGTGCATCTGATCACGTCGGTGCCCGTGATGGTCGCGGGGACTTTATTGCCGCTGCGGCCGATCAAGGGCTGGCTGGTCGCATCGCAATTCGTCAACCGCGCGCAGGAGGCGGGCACGCAAGGCCTGTGGCGCCGCCTGCACGGCACCGACGACGTCACCAACGATTTCGACCAGTAAGGCGCGCCGGCGCGTTACAGCCGGCCGAAGACGCGCTCGAACCCGGCCGTGTCGCCCGCCGCGAGGAAGCGGGCCTGTTCGATCCAGCGGTCGCGCTCCATCCGGCCGGCGAACGGCCCCAGCTGCGCATCAAGTGCCGCAGCCTGTTCTGGGCTGAGCGCGGCGACCTGACCCACGGTGCTGATGCCGAGTTCACCGAGCCGCGCGGCGAGCTTGGGGCCGAGGCCCTTCAGCGTCGACACCGGGGCATTGGCGGGATCGGCGGTGACGGGCGCGGGGGCCGCCGGTGCGGACGCGGCTTCCTGCGCCGGTGCGGCGTCCAGCGGTGCGCTGGCGGCGATCGGTTCGTCGGCGATCGGGTCGGTCGCCGCGGGCATGTCGGGTGCGGGATCGGCCGCCTGCGGTGCTGGCGCGGTGACGGGTGGTGGCGCGACGGGCGCGGGCGCCGCTACCGGTGCTGGTGTCGGTGTCGGGGCTTCCGCTGTCGGTGCGGACGTGTCGTCCGCGGTCCGTACCACTTCGGCATTGTGATCGGCGATATCACGCTCCGCCGTACGGCGCTGCCGCTTCAGTCGGATGCCCCAGATGATCGCGACGATCGTCAGCAGCGCGAAGATGGCGATGATCGCCAGATGTGCGGCGGTGAAGGCGTCGGTGGTGCTCGGGATCAGACTGGCGCCCGAGGCGCCGCCGGCAGAGGCGGTGTCGTTCATGCGGGTGATCCTAGCGATGGCGTGTCGAGGGGGCGAGGGGGTTTGTCATGAACCCAGCACATGCGCCGACAGCGCCACGCAATCCGCGTCGCCGGCACGGGGTTCCTGCTTGCCGGTAATCGCGCGGCCCAGCGCCTTCAGCACGTTGCCGACGGACTTGACCTGCGCCGGCACGACGATCTCGGGCGCGCTGAGCGTGCCGGTGAGGAAGGCGGCGCCGGGTAGGCGGAGCAGGCCGTCGCCTTTGGGTGCGCCGGTCAGCCGCATGTCGAGCCGTTCGGCGGGGAAGCGCAACGTGCCGGTGCCGTGCAACTGGCTGGCGCTCGTATCGACGATCATCGGCGCGGCGTGGCCCAGGCCGTCCGTCACCTTCAGCCCGACGACGACGCAGCGCAGACGGGCGCGTTCGCTTTCACCCGCCAGCAGCGCGCGTCCGGCATCGAAGCCCAGCGCCGCGGCGTAGCGTTGCGGCAGCGTGCCGTCGCGCACCACGAAACCGATGCGGCCGTCGGACCGCCCCACGGCGGCACGGATCGTATCGCCGCGGCCGGAGAGGCGCGCCCGTGCCGCGATCCGCCCGGTAAAGTCGCCGCCGGTGCCGGGCAGCGCCGCGACCCGCGTGCCGCTCAGTCGCATATCGACCGTCAGCAGCGGGCTGGGGGCACCGTCGCGCTGGTCGACGCGCAGGCTGCCCTTGGCGGTGCCATCGGCGAGCACCAGCGTCAGCGGCGCGACGTCGAGCCGCGTGTGGTCGAGCGCCAGTACCGTCGACAGCGCGCGCACCGGCGTCGGCCCGCTGCGGCTGACGACGCGCGCGATGCGGAGCGATAGGCGGCCGTCGGTTTTTCCGATCTTGCTGAGGTCGATCCGCGTATCCGGCACGACATGCGGCCCGATCGCGCGTTCGCGTGCGGCCGCTTGCGCGCGGCCTTCGTCGGAGGCGAGATCACCGAAATCGAAGCGGTTGGAGGTGACCGCGCCGTCCAGCTTCGTGCGGCCGTCCTGCTTGTCGACCGTGACATGGCCGGCGATGTCGGACTGGCCGATCGTGCCCTTCAGGTCGTTGACGATCCACTTGGGCGCATCATGGCGCACATGCGCGGTCAGCGCGACGGGTTGCGTGCCGAACAGGCCCGCTTCGATCACCGCGTCGATCAGGCGCAGGTCCGCGGCGCGCGCGGTGACGTCCAGCGTCATCGCGTCGGTATCGAGTGGCACGTCGGTGCTGCCCTTGGCCCGCATCGACAGCCGGTCGCCGTCGATCGTCGCGGTAAAGGCCCAGGGGCCGGGGGAGGGCTGTGCGACGGACGCGCCGTCGAGCGCGATGCGGACGGGCACGCCGCGAATCGTGCCGTTGCCCTTGGCGCGCAGCCCCTGCGCATCGGACGAGACCTGCACCACGGCGCTGCGGCGGCGCTTGTCGTCGCGATAGCGGATGGTCGCGTCGCGGATCGTCAGCCCTTTGAGGTCGCTCGACGCGCCGCCGCTTTCCGCCTCGCCAGGCCGCGACCAGTTGGTCCGGCCGTTCGCGTCGCGCACCAGCGCCAGTTGCAGTCCGTCCGCAACGATATCGCGCGGGCGGAAGGTGCCGGTCAGCAACGGCCAGACGGGGAAGGTGACACGCGCTTCGCGCAGGGTCAGGAAATTGCCACTGCCGGCCCAGCCCGCCTGCGGGATCGTGACGTCGCGGACGCGGATCGTCGGTGTGAAGCCGATCGTATCCACCCGATCCATCGCCCCGATCACCACCGGTCGGCCGAAGCGCTTGGCAAGCCGATCGGCGACCACGCCCTTCAGCACCCCATAAGGAAAGGCGGCGATGACGAGCAGCAACACCAGCGGCACCGCAACGAGGACAGGCACGTAACGCCTGCCGGCGCGGAGACGGGGGGTCATGCCAGCGGGACGCGCCGGAGCGCCATTGGTTCCGGCACGGTCCTTCGGCCAGTTCGCTGCGGGATCAGAAATCGATCGCGATGCCCTTCAATTCCCAGTCGCCGTAGCGCGTGGGATCGAGGCCCAACGGGTCTTCCGTCTTCGGCTCGACCGGCTCAGGGGTGGGCACGGGCGGGTTCTGGCTGAGATAGGCGGGCGGCTTCAGATGTTCGGGACGTTGGCCCATCGCGTCTCTCCGGTCTAAGGGACCCACTATATCGTTCCGTACCGAAGGTTTCTCAAGCTTGCCCGATCCCCGTCGACCGCGTTTCAACCGTCAGCCCGTGGCTCCTGCCGAACCGCTCGGCACGCCGTCGCGCCGCGCCGCCATCCGCCTGCTCGATGCGGTGCTGCGCCGGGGCGAGCCGCTGGAACAGGCGCTGGTCGCCGCGACGCGCCACGTCTACGGCCCCGACCGCGGCCTGGCGCATGCGATTGCGGCGGAGGTGCTGCGGCGTCTGCCCGATCTCGACGCTTTGATCGATTCGGTGACGGAGCGCCCGCTACCCGAGGATGCCAAGGCGCGCATGGCGTTGCGCATCGCACTGGTGCAGGCGCTGGTGCTGGGCACGCCGCATCATGCCGCGATCGCGACCGTGCTGCCGCTGGTCGACGGCGGGCCGCGCAAGCTGGTGCATGGCGTGTTCGGCGCGATCGTCCGGTCGGGCGTGCTGCTGCCCGAAATTCCCGCGCTGCCGCCGAAGGTCGAGGCGCGGTGGGACGCCGCCTGGGGCCCCGAGATGGTCGAGGGCGCGGCACAGGCGATCGCCGCGCCGCCGCCGCTGGACCTCAGCCTTGCCGACCCCGCCGAAACCGAACACTGGGCGCGCGAGCTGGGCGGCACCAGCCTGATGCCGGGGCATGTCCGTCTGACCGACGCTGCCGCGGTCACTGAGCTGCCCGGCTTTGCCGAGGGACGCTGGTGGGTGCAGGATATCGCCGCCTCCATTCCCGCGCGGTTGCTGGCCGACGGGATCGCCGAAGGCGCTCAGGCGATCGATCTGTGCGCGGCGCCCGGCGGTAAGACGCTGCAACTCGCCGCTGCGGGCTATCGCGTTGCCGCGGTCGATGTATCCAACGCACGGATCAAGCGGCTGCGCGAGAACCTGTTCCGCACGCGGCTGAAGGCGGAGGTGATCGCCGCCGACGTGCTGAAATGGGCGCCGGATGCGCCGGCCGATGCGCTGCTGATCGACGCGCCGTGCAGCGCCACCGGCATCTTCCGCCGCCATCCGGACGTGCTCCACCGCGTCCACCCGGCGATCATCGAGGAGATGGCGGGCCTGCAGGCCCGTTTGCTGGCCCGCGCCGCCGATTGGGTGAAGCCCGGCGGGCGCCTCGTCTTCGCGACGTGCAGCCTGGAGCCGGCGGAGGGCGAGGCGCAAGTCGACCGATTCCTGGCCGATCGCCCGGACTATGCCATCGATGCGCCCGATGCCGCGCTGCTCCCACCGAGTGTCCCGGTGCAGGCCGGCGGCTACGTCCGCACGCTGCCGGGGATGCTGGCGGCAGAAGGTGGCTGCGACGGCTTCTTCATCGCACGGCTACGGCGCAAGAGCTGACGCCGTCCAAAACTCCGCCGTCACCCCGGAACGAGTCCGGGGTGACGAAGAGTGTGTGGCAAAGGATCAAACTCCACCCCAACCGCATTGCCATCGCCCGACAGGGGCTTAGAGAGGCGCCATGCAGCCGGTCCGCATCGCCCCGTCCATCCTGTCCGCCGATTTCGCCAAATTGGGCGAAGAGGTCCGCGCCATCGATGCCGCGGGCGCCGACTGGATCCATATCGACGTCATGGACGGCCATTTCGTCCCCAACATCACGATCGGCCCGGCCGTGGTGAAGGCGCTGCGCCCGCATACGACCAAGCCGTTCGATGTCCATCTGATGATTTCGCCCGTCGATCTGTACCTCGACGCTTTCGCCGAGGCGGGCGCCGACACGATCACCGTCCATCCGGAGGCGGGCCCCCACGTCCACCGCACGATCCAGCACATCAAGGGGTTGGGCAAGCGCGCGGGCGTCGTGCTCAATCCGGCGACGCCGGCCAAGATGCTCGATTATCTGATCGACATGGTCGACCTCGTCCTCGTGATGAGCGTCAATCCCGGCTTCGGCGGGCAGAGCTTCATCGATAGCCAGCTGAAGAAGATCGCCGCGATCCGCAAGATGATCGATCACAGCGGCCGTGCCATCGACCTGGAGGTTGATGGCGGCGTCGACGCCGCGCACGCCCGCCGCTGCGTCGAGGCGGGTGCCGATGCGCTGGTCGCCGGCACCGCGGCCTTCCGTGGCGGGCCGGCGTGCTACGCCGCCAATATCGCCGCGCTGCGGGGCTGATGCGCGAATGAGCGACCTGTCGCCCCACCGTCATCCCGTGACCCCGCTCGACGGGCCGGATGCGCCCGACGGGATCGAGGAGGGCAAGCGCCTGATGCGCGTCGGCGGCGACAAGGGGCTCAGCCTCGCCGAGCGGCTCGCCGAACGCTTTCACAAGCTGACGTGGCGCACGCCGATCCACACGATGCGGCTGAAGGGCCGCTATCCGCTGAAGCTGGTTGCGGTGCCCGACGACCCCGTGACGGGCGACGTGCGCCGCGGCCATGCGTTGTTGCGTGGCGAGCTGGCGTTCCAGGGCGAAACGCATCCGATCGATACGCTCGCGTTCAAGCGCGGCGATTGGGGTCGACCGTTCGCCGATTACGTCCACAGCTTCGCCTGGCTGCGCGATCTGTCGACCGTGGCGACGCGCGCGCAGGGCGCACCGATCGCCGAGGCGCTGATGGCGCGCTGGCTGGACGATTATGCCGAGCGGATCGATCCGCTGGCATGGCGCCCCGATCTGTGGGGCCGGCGGCTGCTGTTCTGGACGTGCCACGCGCCGCTCATCCTGTCGTCGACCGACCTCGTCTATCGATCGAGCGTCCTCAACACGCTGGCGCGCGGCGCCCGTCATCTCGATCGCGGTGCGGACAAGGCACCGCCGGGCGCGCCGCGCATCGCCGCCTGGTGCGGGGTCATCACCGCCGGCCTTCTCATCCCCGGCGGTGACCCGCGCCGTGCGTTCGGTGAGGCGGGCCTCGCGCGTGCGCTGGCGAGTGGGCTCACCGACGACGGCGGTTCGGTGTCGCGCAGCCCGGCAATGCTCGCCGACACGATCCAGCTGCTCAGCACCCTGCGCGAAGTCTATACGGCGCGGCGCGAAGAGATGCCCGAGGTGGCGCAGACCGCGCTCGCCCGTGCGGTGCCGGCGTTGCTCGGCGTGATGCATGGCGACCGCATGCTGGCGAGCTGGCAGGGTGCCGGCCCGGCGACCGCCGACGATCTGGCCGCGCTGATCGAGGCGAGCGGCATCCGGACGCGCCCGCTGCGTCAGGCACGCGACTGGGGCTATCAGCGGCTCGCCGCGGGGGGCGCGGTGCTGATCGTCGATGCCGCCCCGCCGCCGATCGCCAAGGTGGTAGAGGGCGGGTGCGCCTCGACGCTGGCCTTCGAATTTTCGGACGGCGAGCAGCGTTTGGTCGTCAATTGCGGCGGCGCGCGTGCGGCCGTCGCGCAATTGCCCGCCGCCTTTGCCGAAGGGCTGCGCACCACTGCGGCGCATTCGACGCTGACCGTCGGCGACTCCAATTCCACCGCGATCCACGCCGACGGCACGCTGGGCCGCGGCGTCGCGCAGGTCGAGCTGTCGCGGCAGGAATCGGACGTGGCGAGCCGGATCGAGGCGAGCCACGACGGCTATGTCCGGCGCTGGGGCCTTATCCACCGCCGCCAGTTGATGCTGACCGGCGACGGCAAGGAGCTGCGCGGCGAAGATGCGCTGCTGCCGCAGGGTCGCAAGCGCAAGGCGGGCATGGCGCCCTTCTGCATCCGCTTCCACCTCGGTGCCGGCGTGCAGGCGTCGCCGACCGCGGATGGCCTTGCAGCGTTGCTTCGCCTGCCCGGCGGTGCGCTGTGGCAGTTCCGCTGCCGCGGGGGGATGCTGACGATCGAGGATTCGCTTTGGATCGATGGCGAGGGGCGCCCCGTCGCGACGCAGCAGCTTGTCGTGTCCGGCGAAGCGCCGGCCGGCGGTGCGAATGTAAGCTGGGCGCTGAAGCGGGCGATCTGAGGGGGCGTTCAGCCGCCCACTCCCCCCGTCACCCCGGACTCGTTCCGGGGTCCACTCTGCGGCGAGGGGGGCGTTGGAGCCTCCTGCCGCCCCCGTGCAGCCCGGTGGACCCCGGAACAAGTCCGGGGTGACGGGGGAATGGAGGCGAGCGCTCACAACTCCCACCTGTTCCCCGGCGCCATCCGTCGCTAGGGAACGCGCGCGAGACTCCTCCCCCGCTAGGACCATCATGACCACGATCCCCATCCGCCGCGCCCTGCTGTCCGTGTCCGACAAGACGGGGGTCGTCGACCTCGCCCGCGCGCTTGCCGACAAGGGCGTCGAGCTCGTCTCGACCGGCGGCACCGCCAAGGCGTTGCGCGACGCCGGCCTGACCGTGAAGGACGTCAGCGACCTTACCGGCTTCCCGGAGATGATGGACGGCCGCGTCAAGACGCTGCACCCGATGGTCCATGGCGGCCTGCTCGCCGTGCGCGACGACGCCGAGCATGCCAAGGCGATGACCGACCATGGCATCGGTGCGATCGACCTCGTCGTCGTCAACCTCTACCCGTTCGAGGCGACCGTAGCCCGCGGCGCCGATCGCGACACGGTGATCGAGAATATCGACATCGGCGGCCCCAGCATGGTGCGCTCCGCCGCCAAGAACCACGCTTATGTCGCGATCGTGACCGATCCTGCCGATTACGCGATCGTCGCGACCGGCGAGACCAGCCTCGACCAGCGTCGCCTGTTCGCTGCCAAGGCCTTCGCCGCCACCGCTTCCTATGACGGCGCGATCGCGCGCTGGTTCGGCACGGTCGATCAGGCCGAGGCCTTCCCGCCGGTCCTGCCCGTCACGATGCGCCGCGCGGCGACGCTGCGCTATGGCGAGAACCCGCACCAGTCCGCCGCTTTCTACGCCAGCACCGATGGCGTGCGTGGCATCGGCCAGGCGCGCCAGGTGCAGGGTAAGGAACTCAGCTACAATAACCTCAACGATGCCGACGCGGCGCTGGAACTGGTCGCCGAATTCCGCGACGCCGCGCCGACCTGCGTCATCGTCAAGCACGCCAACCCGTGCGGCGTCGCGACGGGCAAGACGCTGGAAGAAGCCTATGCCGAGGCGTTCGCCTGCGACACCGTCTCGGCGTTCGGCGGCATCATCGCGGTCAACCGTCCGCTCGACGCGGCGACCGCCAAGGCGATCACCGGCATCTTCACCGAAGTCGTCGTCGCACCGGACGCCGACGAAGAGGCGCTGGCGCTGTTCGCCGCCAAGAAGAATTTGCGCCTGCTGCTGACCGGCGAGCTGCCCGATCCGGCGCGTGCCGGCCTGTTCGCCAAGACGATCGCCGGCGGCTGGCTGGTGCAGGATCGCGACGCGGGCGTACCGGGCGACCTCAAAGTCGTGACCAAGCGTGCGCCGACCGAACAGGAGCTGGCGGATTGCCGCTTCGCCTGGACGATCGCCAAGCACGTCAAGTCGAACGCCATCGTCTATGCCAAGGACGGCGCGACCGCCGGCGTAGGCGCGGGGCAGATGAACCGCCTCGAATCCGCCCGCATCGCGGCGTGGAAGGCGAAGGACGCGGCGGAGAAGGCCGGTTGGGCGCAGCCGCGGACGATCGGCTCGGCGGTGGCGTCGGACGCCTTCTTCCCCTTCGCCGACGGCCTGATGGCGGCGGTAGAGGCGGGCGCGACCGCAGTGATCCAGCCGGGCGGCTCGATCCGCGACGATGAGGTGGTCGCGGCGGCCGATGCGGCGGGCCTCGCGATGGTCTTCACTGGTATGCGTCACTTCCGGCACTGATCGGGACGGCATACACCATTCCATCTAGCCTATTTGGTTAAATTCTGATAGAGGGAGCATCGGGCCGCATGGCTCGGTGCTCTTTCTCAATACCGGACACAACAACGCGACCTTGGCGTCCGTGTGCCATCAGCGCCCGAGAGTAATGGCGGGTCGGCCCTTCCATTCGTCATTGCGAGCGTAGCGAAGCAACCCAGGGCGTACGGGTCCGGCTCTGGATTGCTTCGCTACGCTCGCAATGACGGACAGGGAGAATGTCATCATGGCCCGCGCCGACGCCGTCCCTGCGGGGCCCTGCTTCATCGGACGAGGGTGTCATCCGAAAAACATCCTCCTCGGCGTGACTTTTGTGACTTTTCGCGAGCGCTCAGCGCACCGGCGATCCGACGTTGGGCAGGGTCGCTTCCTCTGCGGTCGGCATCTTGCCGAACAGCGCCCGGTCCGCCGGGCCGAACGCCCATTTCCACAGCACGAACAGATAGGTCGCGGCGATCGCGGGTTCGCCGCCGGCCAGCTCCAGCCATTCGAAGTCGTGCGGCAGCATCGTGAACGCCGCGCCGACGACGATCGCAGCCAGCGCCGCCCCCGCCAGCGACCAGCGCCATGGCGACACGGGTGCGGACAGGATCCGCCCGAGCAGCCGTGCCTTGATGATCGAGGTGAGGCCGACGCCGATCATCAGCGCCACCGCCGGTCCAGCCGCCTGCCATGTCTGGGGCAGGCCCAGTCGTCGCATGCCGAGGATCAGCGCAAAGCTCAGTGCGATCTGCACGCCCAGCATCGCGATGGAAATCATCAGGTTACGGTGCCGCGCGGTGTAGACCAGCGCCGATTCGCACACCGCGCCGGTCGAGGCGAGCACTTCGGCGAACAGCAGGAAGCCCAGCGCCGCGCTGCCCGACACGAATTGCGGGCCGACGACGCCCATTACCGCTTCGGCGGGGATCGAGCCCATCAGCGCGAGGCCGGTCTGCGCCGCCATGATCCAGAAGGCGACCTGCCGCACCTGATTGGCGATCGCGGCGCGGTCGTTCACCGCCAGGCTCTGCGTGATGACGGGGCCAAGGATGGGGTCGAAGCTGGTCTTCAGCTTCTGCGGCAGCGATGCGACCTGCTGCGCCATGTAATAGATGCCGACGACCTTGGGTTCGAACATCACGCCCAGGATGAAGCGATCGACGTTGCGGGTGCCCCATTCCAGCGCATCCGCCCCCGCCAAGGGCGCGTTGGCGCGGGCGAGGCGGAACAACTGCCCCAGATGCGGCGACCAACCATGCGGTACGCCATAGCTGCGGATGAAGGGCACGAAGCTGGCGATCAGTGCCGCGATCATCGACGCGACATAGGAGAGGACGAGGCCGTCCTTGATCGTGACGAACGAGAAGACCCAGGCCGCGATCGAGATCGTCCATGGCTCCACCACCGCGCGTGCGGTGACGGTGGCCTTCACATTGTGGCGATAGGCGAGCGCGGCGAGGCTGACGTCGGACCACGCCACCGCGACGATGATGCAGGGCAGGAAGCGGTCCAGTCCCGTCACCTGCGTATTGGCGTACATCACCTCCGGAAAGGCGATCAGCACCGCACTCGCCGCCATCGACAGGACGAAGGCGAGCGCCAGCGCGTCCCAGACGACGCAGACATGCGGCTGATCGGAAGAGGACAGCGCCTGTGCGAGGCCGCGCTTCAGGCCGAGCGTTGCGACGAGGGCGGCGAGTTCGACCACCACCACGGCGAGCGCAAAGCGGCCGACGAGGTCCGGGCCATACAGCCGGCCCGCGATGAACAGGAACGGGATGCGCGCGGCGAGGCGCAGGACGAAGCCCGCGATATTGGTGCGGCCGCCTTTGGCGAGCGCATCGATGTCCTTGGTTTCGGTCACGACAGAACGGGCAAGCCGCCCTCACCCTTCCGCGCCTTCGGCGCTCCTTCCCTCTCCCATTGGGAGAGGGAAGGGGCCCGCCCGGCGCAGCCGGGTGGGAAGGGTGAGGGCGAGCGCGAGCGCGAGGCGGCCATGATCAATGCGCCGCCCCCCAGCTCGCGCCGACGCCGATCTCGATCCCCAGCGGCACGGACAGTTCGACCGCCGGCGCGGCGGCCTCTGCCATCACGCGCTCGATCACCGGCTTGGCCGCGTCGACGTCGCCTTCCGGCAATTCGAACACCAGTTCGTCGTGGACCTGCAACAGCATCTGCACGTTCGGCAGCCCCGCCGCGAGCAGGGCCGGCTCCATCCGCACCATCGCGCGCTTGATGATGTCGGCGCTGGTGCCCTGGATCGGTGCGTTGATCGCGGCGCGCTCGGCGCCCTGGCGTTCGTGCTGCACCTTGCTGCGAATACGGGGGAAGTGCGTCTTCCGCCCGAACAGCGTCGTCGTATAGCCGCGCTCGCGCACGCTCTGCGTCGTCTCGGCAATGTAATTGTTGATGCCGGGGAAGCGATCGAAATAGCGGTCGATCATCGCCTGCGCCTCGTCGGCGGTGACGTCGAGCCGCCCGGCCAGCCCCCAGCGGCTGATACCGTAGAGGATCGCGAAGTTGATCGTTTTCGCCCGGCCGCGCGTGTCGCGATTGACCTCGCCGAACAGCTCCATCGCGGTGAGCGAGTGGATGTCGTCGCCATTGGCGAAGGCGGCCTTCAGCGCCGGGACGTCCGCCATATGCGCCGCCAGCCGCAGCTCGATCTGCGAATAGTCGGCCGCAAGGATGACGTTGCCCGGTTCGGCAACAAAGGCGTCGCGGATCTGTCGCCCCACTTCGGTGCGGATCGGGATGTTCTGCAGGTTCGGCTCGGTCGACGACAGGCGGCCGGTCTGCGCGCCGGTCAGGCTGTAGCTGGTGTGGACGCGGCCGGTGCGCGGGTTGATCTCGTTCTGCAGCGCGTCGGTATAGGTGTTCTTGAGCTTGGTCAGCTGGCGCCAGTCGAGCACGCGTGCGGCGATCTCGGCCCCCGGCGAATCCTTGTCGGCGGCGATCCGCTCCAGTTCGTTGACGTCGGTCGAATAGACGCCGGACTTGCCCTTGCGGCCGCCCTTGATGCCCATGCG
Organism: Arthrobacter sp. TPD3018; assembly: GCA_003075315.1. Lineage (GTDB taxonomy): Bacteria > Pseudomonadota > Alphaproteobacteria > Sphingomonadales > Sphingomonadaceae > Sphingomonas. The sequence goes on from QDFQ01000001.1 coordinate 344,557, forward strand.
TTCGAACAATACGTCGCCCAGCTGTTTGGGGCTGCCGATCGTGAAGGGCGCGCCGGCGAGGCCGTGGATCACGGTTTCGAGCGCGGCGATCTGTTCGCTGAACCCGGCCGACAGCGCGGACAGCTTCTCGCGGTCGACCTTGATCCCGCGCGTCTCCATGCGCGCGATCACCGGCACCAGCGGGCGGTCGACCATTTCGTACACGCGGGTAGCCTCTTCGGCGGGCAGCCGTGCTTTGAAGCGTTTCCACAGGCGATAGGTGACGTCGGCGTCCTCGGCGGCGTAGCGCGTCGCCGATTTCAGGTCGATCTCGTGGAAGCCGCGCTGCGATTTCCCCGTGCCGACCACGTCCTTGTAGGCGATGCAGCTGTGCGACAGGTGCGTCGCGGCGAGTTCGTCCATACCGTGGCCGTGCAGCCCGGCGTCGAGGTCGAAGCTCATCACGATCGTGTCGTCGTGCGGCGCGACGGCGATGCCGGCGAGACCAAGTACGATCATGTCGAACTTCAGATTGTGCCCGATCTTGAGCACAGACGCGTCCTCGCACAGCGTCTTCAGCCGCGCGAGCGCCTCGGCCCGGTCGATCTGCACCGGGTTTTCGGCGAGCAGGTCCGTCGTGCCGTGACCCAAGGGGATATAGCACGCCTTGTTGGCGCCCAGGGCGAGCGACACGCCGACCAGATCGCAGCGCGTCGCGTCGGTGCCGGTCGTCTCGGTATCGATCGCGACCCAGCCCTGGTGCTGCGCCTCGGCGACCCAGCGGTCGAGCGTCGCGGTATCGACCACCGTCTCATAGCCGTCATGGTCGCACGGCGGATCGGCTTCGAACGGCACGTCGGCGGGCGCCGCGACGGGAGCGTCCGCGACCTGACCCAGCCGGTTCATCAGCGTCTTGAAGCCGTGATGCTCCAGGAAGGCGCGCAGCGGCGCATCGGGAATGCCGCTCGCGGGCAGTTCCAGTTCCTCGAGGGGATGGACGAGCGGTACGTCGCAGGCCAATTCGACCAGCTTGCGGCTGAGACGCGCCGCCTCGGCATGCTCGATCAGATTTTCGCGCAGCTTGCCCTTCTTGAACGTGTCGGACGCCGCCGCGGCGAGCACGCCCTCGACATCGCCATGTTCCAGGATCAGCTTCGCGGCGGTCTTCGGGCCGACGCCGGGGACGCCGGGCACATTGTCGACGCTGTCGCCCATCAGCGCGAGCACGTCGCCGAGCTTCTCCGGGCCGACGCCGAACTTCTCGACCACCGCATCCGGTCCGAGACGTCGGTTGTTCATCGTGTCCAGCATGTCGACCGACGGATCGGTCATCAGCTGCATCAGATCCTTGTCGGAACTGACGATCGTCACCTGCCAGCCCTGCGCCAGCGCCGCCTTGGTGTAGCTGGCGATCAGATCGTCCGCCTCCCAGCCTTCCTCCTCGATGCAGGGCAGCGAGAAGGCGCGGGTGGCGTCGCGGATCATCGGGAATTGCGGGACGAGATCTTCCGGCGGCGGCGGACGGTGCGCCTTGTACTGGTCGTACATCGCGTTGCGGAAGGTCTGCGACGATTTGTCGAGGATGACCGCCATGTGCGTCGGGCCATCCGCCTTGTGCAACTCGTCGGCGAGCTTCCACAGCATGGCGGTATAGCCATAGACGGCGCCGACCGGCTCGCCGTGCCGGTTGGTGAGCGGCGGCAGGCGGTGATAGGCGCGGAAGATATAGCCCGAGCCGTCGACGAGATAGAGATGGGGCATCGTGGGTGCCGTTTAGCGGATCGGCGGGGGCGCACCAACCTCTGGCGAGCAGGGTCGCAAGCTTTGGCGGAGTGTGGCTTTTGGGGCACAAAATGCCCCTTCGGTCCGCTCTTGCTGGGTGGAGAGGGGGCTTCGGTCGCTATGTCCCGTATCCTCCCCCTCCGTCACCGCTTTGCGGTGCCACCCCCCCCTGGCGGGGGGGGCTTTAGGAGGTGGCGTCGTTCGCTACGGCTGCTGCCACCGACTGGATCAGTTGCTGGCGTTCGCGGATCGGGCGGCGGCTATCGCCGATCATCACGGCGATCGCGTAGCGGCGGCCGTCGGGGGCGGTGAGCAGGCCGACGTCGTTGAAGCCGGCGTTGCGGCTGCCCAGGTCCTGGCCCGTCCCGGTCTTGTGCGCGATCTTCCACCCTGCCGGCACCGCGGCGCGCAGGCGGGCGCGGCCCGTGACCGAGGCGCCCATCGTGTCGAGCAGGATGCGGGTCGAGGTTTCGGTGAACAATTCGCCGCGGGCGAGGCGTGCGAGCGCATCGGCGATGGCGAGCGGGGCGGCGCCGTCGGGCGGATCGTTGACGTAGGCGTCGAGCGCGGCGGCGCGCACCTCGGGCGACAGGCGCGAGCGGGCGAGTTCGAAGCCATTGCCCTTCGACATGGTCGCCTGGTTCCAGACGAGGCCGGCGGTCTTCGACTGGAGCAGGCGTTCGCCGGGACCGAAGCGGATGTCGCCCAATTGCTTGCGCTCGATCATCGCGCGCACCGCCTGCGGGCCGCCGACATAGGTCAAAAGGCGGTCGTTGGCGGTATTGTCGCTGTGCGTGAGGGCACGCGTCAGCAGTTCGCCGACGGTAGTGTGATAGCCGTCGCCTTTCACCAGCATCGCGATCGGCTGGTGGAACAGCGTCAGATCCTGGTCGCGGACGACGACGGGATCGTCGAGCCGCGCCTTGCCCTGATCGCGCAGGTCCATCAGCGTCATCGCGACCCACAGCTTGCTGACCGACTGTTGCGGCATGCGGGTGCGCGCGCCGGGCGAGGTGACGGTCCAGCCATCGTCGACCGCGCGGATCGCGATGCCGAACTTGCCGTCGAAATTGCGGGCGAGACTGTCGATCGCCGCGGTGAGGCGGGCGGGGGCGACCCGGCGGGGCGGCGGGGCGGCGGCGGGGATGGGGATCGACACCGCGGCGGTGGGCGTCGTCACCGCCGGCACGGGGCCATTGCCGCCTGGCCGCGCGTTCGAACCGCAGGCGGCGAGCGCGGCGCAGGCGCCGGTCATCAGGATGGATCGGGCCGACCGGCCGTACGCTATCATAATCGTGAACTGGCCCCCGCTAGGCGTAGCATCCTCCATATCCGCCATTTCGGGTGCGGATACCGGCGAAACAAGCCGCTGCGGTGAAGCGCGGCGCACGCGCGGCGAATCGCGTCGGCATCAGGGCACCAGCACCGTGTCGACCGCCTCTGCCGCGGTCTCCGGATAGTCGAGCGTGTAATGCAGCCCGCGGCTTTCGTGCCGGTGCAGCGCCGATCGCACGATCAGCTCGGCGGTCTGGAGCAGGTTGCGCAGCTCGATCAGGTCGGGCGTCACGCGGAAATGGCCGTAATAATCGGCAACCTCGCCGGTCAGCATCTGGATGCGGTGTTGCGCACGCTCCAGCCGCTTGGTGGTGCGGACGATGCCGACGTAATTCCACATGAAGCGGCGGATTTCGGTCCAGTTCTGCTTGATGACCACCTCTTCGTCCGAATCGGTGACGCGGCTTTCATCCCAGGGCCGGATGACGGGGACGGGCGGCAGGCTGTCCCAATGCGTGGCGATATGGTCGGCGCAGGCTTCGCCGAAGACGAAGCATTCGAGCAGCGAGTTGGACGCGAGGCGATTGGCGCCGTGCAGCCCGCTTTCGGTGCATTCGCCCGCCGCATAGAGGCCGGGCAGATCGGTACGGCCGTCGCGGTCGATGACGATGCCGCCGCAGGTGTAATGCTGCGCAGGCACGACCGGGATCGGCTGCGTCGTCATGTCGATGCCGAGCCCGATCAGCTTTTCGTAGATGTTGGGGAAATGGCCCTTCACGAACTCCGGCGGCTGATGGCTGATATCGAGGTGGACATAGTCGAGGCCGTAGCGCTTGATCTCGGCATCGATCGCGCGCGCCACCACGTCGCGCGGCGCCAGTTCCATCCGCTCGGCGTCGTAATAGGACATGAAACGCTTGCCGGTGGTCGGGTTGATCAGTCGCCCGCCCTCGCCACGCACCGCTTCGGTGATAAGGAAGTTCTTGACCTCGAGATTGTAGAGGCACGTCGGGTGGAACTGCATCATCTCCATGTTGGAGACGCGGCAGCCCGCGCGCCACGCCATCGCGATGCCATCCCCCGTCGCGCCGCGCGGCGCGGTGGAGAACAGGTAGGTGCGGCCTGCGCCACCGGTGGCGAGGATCGTCGCGCGCGCGGTGTAGAGGTTGACGCGCCCCGTACCCCGATCGACCGCGTACACGCCCCAGACGTTGCCTGCGCCCGAATAGCGCTGTTCGTGCCGGCTGGTCGCAAGGTCGATCGCGACCTGATCGGGGACGAGCGTGATGTTGGGATGCGCCTCCGCAGCGCGTTGCAGCGCCTCCTGCACCGCCCAGCCGGTCGCGTCCGCGACATGGACGATGCGGCGATGGCTGTGGCCGCCTTCGCGGGTGAGGTGAAGAGCGTTCCCCTCGGTCGCGAAGGGGACGCCAAGCTGCGTCAGCCGCTCGATCGCGGCAGGGGCGTTCTCGACGACGAATTCGACGATGTCGCGGTCGTTGAGGCCGGCGCCGGCGACCATCGTGTCCTCGACATGGTTGTCGAACGTGTCGCCGGGTTCGAGCACCGCGGCGATTCCGCCCTGTGCCCAGGCGGTCGACCCTTCGTTGAGCGCGCCCTTGGCGAGGACGGTGACGCGGAAACGATCGGCGAGATTGAGGGCCGCGGTGAGGCCGGCGGCGCCCGAGCCGACGATCAGCACGTCGGTGGCGGGGGGTGATTCGGTCATCGCGGGGCGCTTTCAGGCCTGCGGAAGTGGACGAAGTGGACGATACGTATCGTCCGGAAACGCCCCCCGTGCGACCGCCCGCAATGACGGCGGCCGGCGGGCAGGGCGGGGCAGGGATCAGGCATCGGACCGCTGTGGCATAAACCGGGGCGTGTAGGACAGACGGTTTCGTGTTCGGCGCGAACGATCCGACAATCGGCGCGATGTCGGGAAACCGATCCTATCGTTCTGCGTCTTGTGCCTAATGTAGGATAGGTTCGACGCGGTCTTGGGAAAAGCCGCTTCAGGGAGGCGGTGCCCATGACCGTTCTGATCGGACAGACGCTGTATTCCGTTGCCGCGCGTGCGGCGCTGCAACGGCATCGATCGGTCCGCGACCATTTTGCATCCGAGCTGTTCGCCGAGCCGGCGCTGGAGGCGCTGCTGCAATTGTTCATCGCGCAGGAGGAGGGCGTGCGGCTGAGCATGCTGACGCTGAGTCGGCAGTGCAGCGTGTCCGAATCGACCGGCCTGCGCTGGATCGCGCGGCTGGAGGCGCTGGGCTATTGCGAGCGGATCGCCGATCATCAGGATCATCGGCGATCTTGGATCGTGATGAGCGACGATGGGTGCCGGCGGATGCGGGCATGGCTGGATACGCAGACGTCGGAAGTGTGAGGGCGGTGGCCTTCTCATATCGTCCGGCCTTGGGCCGGGGCCCCGCTGCTTCGATGCGGGGTGACAGCGGGACCCCGGATCACGTCCGGGGTGACGGGGTGGGGCGGGTTAGCCGACGAGTGCCGGTGCGCCGCAGCGTGCGCCGACGACGCGCAGGTCGGCCTGGCCGATGCGAACGCCGGCAAGCTGCTGCAATTGTTCGAGGATGCCGTCCAGCGCGGGCGCGGCGCCAGACAAGGCGCTGAGCAGAGGAGCGGTGACCGGCGAGGTGCTGACCGTCAGGCCGAGCACGCTGATCCGGAGATCCAGCCGCTGGAGCAGCGAGGCGATGAGGCCCCCGAAGGCATGGGTGGTGTTGACCGTCTTCACCGCATGATCGGCGATGTCGCCGGGGGTGAAGGTCGCCCGCGTCCAGTCGCTGCCGCCGACCTGCACGTCGGCGAGTCCGGTCACCGCGGTGACCAGCACCGACAGCAAGGTGGCCGGCTGGGGCTGGAGTGGCGTATTGAGGTTGCGCAGCGCGGTGTCGGACACCTGGCCGATGATCGCGCGCATCGGCGTGACCCGCCCGTCGACGCCGACGGTGGCGCCGCCGGTGCCGCAGGCGACCGAGGCGAGCCGTGCTTCGCCGCCGGCGCCCTCCAGAATCACCGGCAGGTTGGCGGTGGCGAGGCCGAGGCCGGCGACGTCGATCCGCGCGTTGAGCGCGATGCGGATCTGCGAGGTGCTGACCGTCACCGACGAATCGCGGCCGACGCGCACCCAGGGCGAGGTGGCGACGCGGCTGCCGATGATGACGGTCGCCTTGGTCGATCCGACGCCCATCACCTGCCCGCCGAGGTCGAGCGTCAGCTGGCGGTCGCCGCCGGTGCCGATCAGCGCTTCGCGCAACAGCTCGTCCGCGCCGACGTTGAGCGATTTCAGGATGGTGCCGTCGCCCAGCTTGACGATGCGGGTCAAATCGACCTTGGTCGGGGGCAGTTTGACCGCGATGCTGCGCAGCACGGAAGCGCCGGTGCCCGGCGTGGCCGCATCGGCCATCGCGGTAACGAGCGTCGGCAGGTCGACGACCGCCGAGGCAGTGCTGTCGAACGTGCCGAGGCCGACCCCGGCGCGCGTCTTGAGCAGGCCGGACAGCGCGTAGAGATCGACGTTGGCGCCGACCAGCGCGTTATAGTCGGCGACGCTGAGGTTCAGATCGACGCCCGCCAGTTGCGACAGCAGCATCCCCGGAAGGCCGCCCTGCACGTTGACCAGCCGGCTGCCGACGCTGATCGCCGCCTCCCCCGTCCGCGCGGCGATCGCCGCGGCACGCAGATCGACGTAGCGCCGGCCGGTGAGGATACCGGAGAAGAACAGCGGAATGCGCTGGCTTGCCAGTACCTGCACCGCGGCGACGCCGTTCGCGGCCGGCTGGAAGCGCGCCGCGACCGCGACCGCCGGATCCGGATTGTAGGCGCCCGACAGCGCGGTGACGATCGTGACGTTGGGGGCGCTGTCGACGGCGACCGCGCCTTGCGCGGCGGTGCGTGGATCGCCGCCCTGCAGGACGGCGGCCATGGCGGCGCGATCGGTGACGCCCTGCAGCTGGCGCTTGCGCACGACCATCCAGCCGTAATCGACGGCGAGCGAGGCGGCACTGAGGAAGATGATGATCAGGAAGACCGACATGACCGCGACGCTGCCGCGCCGGTCGCGCGCCAGTCGTCGGCCAATCGGGGGGACGGCCAAGCGTCCCCTCACAGGCCCCCCAGCAGGATGGTGGCGCGCTGGACGATGCGGCTGGGCGGGGCCGGCACGAAGGGCAGGCGCAGATTGCCGTCGCGGCTGGCGTCGTAGCTGACGGTGATGGTCAGCTGGCTGGAGGCTTCGCTGACCGCGATCGTGGCGCGCTGCATGTCGTAGCGGCCGAGGTTCTTGAGGTGATCGGTGGCCTTGGTGGTGGCGAGCGTACGCCGTTCGGTCGCGTCAAGGCCGGCGATCGCGGCGCGGGCGCCGTCGTTCGCCGCCTGCTGGACGCCGTTGGCGATCAGGAACCACCAGGCATAGGAGGTGATGCCGAAGGTCAGCATCAGCATCACGGGCAACAGGACGGCGAATTCGATCAGCATGGATCCGCCCGTATGGGACAGAATTGCCGCAATTCCCCTCCGGCCGCGGCCCGCGGTGCGGGCGCTGACGGCGTCGTTGCGAACATCAACTCCGGTCATTCTCTTTCCTCCATGACGGGGCATGGAGGATGTCGCCTCAAGTCGATCTAAACATTTCTGTCAGAACGACTTTGAGGTGATTTTCGGACCGGATTTGTTTGTTTGACGTACTATTGCCGACGCGCAGCTTTGTTTCGCTGTCGTAAGGTTGTTCAGGCGTCGGTGCGGGTGAGGCTGAGGAATACATCCTCTAGGTCCGGTTCCTTGGTCGTCACGTCGACGATGCCGAAACCATCGTTCTGGACCGCGGCGAGGACTTCGCCGGCATTCACCCGATCCTTGGCATAGGTGATTTCGAGCGTCCGGCTGCCCTTCAGCACGATCTTGGCGAAACAGGCGTTTTGCGGCGGCGTTGCGACATCGCGGTCGACGGTGACCGCCACCACCTTTTCCTGCGCCTTGCCGACGAGGTCGCGCGTCGGTTCGTTGGCGATCAGGCGGCCGTGGTTGATGATCGCGATGCGATCGCACAGCTCCTCGGCCTCTTCGAGATAGTGGGTGGTGAGGACGACGGTGACGCCGGCGGCGTTCAATTCGCGGACATAGGCCCACAATTGCTGGCGCAGCTGGATGTCGACGCCGGCAGTGGGTTCGTCGAGGACGAGGACGGGGGGCGAATGGACCATCGCCTTGGCGACCATCAGCCGCCGCTTCATACCGCCCGACAGCGTGCGGGCGTATGCGTTGGCCTTGTCCTCGAGGTGCACGGCGCGCAGCAGGTCGAGGCTGCGGCGCTGCGATTTGGGGACGCCGTAGAGGCCCGCCTGGATTTCCAGCGTCTCGATCGGTGTGAAGAAGGGGTCGAACAGGATTTCCTGGTTGACGATGCCGATCGATGCCTTGGCGTTGCGCGGATGGGCGTCGATGTCGAAGCCCCAAATCTCGGCCGCGCCGTCGGTCTTGTTCACCAACCCCGCCAGGATGTTGATGAGCGTCGATTTTCCCGCGCCATTGGGGCCGAGCAGGCCGAAGATCTGGCCGCGGGGCACGTCGAAGCTGACGCCATCGAGCGCGCGCTTGCCGCCCTGATAGGTCTTGCAGAGGTTCTGGATGCGGATCGCGGCCTCGGTCATGGCGGCGGCATACGCGCCGATCGTGGAGGGGGGCAACTAAATCCTCCCCGGCACGGGGAGGGGGACCGCTCGCGACAGCGAGTGGTGGAGGGGGATCGTCGCGAGCGACACCCCTTGCGGAAGCCCCCCTCCGTCACCGCTGCGCGGCGCCACCTCCCCGTGCCGGGGAGGATTGAAGAGGGGCGTCGCCCTTGCTATCCGCTGGCGCATGATCGCGCCGCCCGAAATCGTCCGTGTCTCCCAACGCCGCGTCGCCTGCGATGGCGCCACCGACATTCCGGGTGGGGCGGCGCTCGGTCATCCGCGCGTGTTCCTGCAGATCGACGAGAATGGCTATATCGACTGCGGCTATTGCGATCGGCGCTTCGTGCTGATCGGCGGGCCGGCGGATGGCGTCGACCAGTCCACCCTGCGCGACATTTCGGAAGGCGCCAGCCCGCGCTAATGCGCCGGACGGAGCTAGCAGGTAGCGATACCGCGCCTATATTGGCGGTATGACCGTATCCGCCGATCCCCGCTCGTTCCTGTATCGCGACGCTCTGTCGCCCGACGCCGCGCTGCGGCTGACCGCCGAAACGCTGGGGGCGGCCGACGATGGCGAACTCTACCTGCAATATCGCAAGGCCGAGGCGTTCGGCTTCGATGACGGGCGGCTGAAGACCGCGAGCTACGACACCAATGCGGGCTTTGGCCTGCGCGCCGTGTCGGGCGAGATGACGGCGTTCGCGCATGCGAACGAGCTGTCCGAAGCCGCCATCCGCCGTGCGGGCGAGACGATGGCGCTGATCGACCCGTCGAAGGCCGCAAAGGCGCCGCCGCCTCAGGGCAACAACCGCCACCTCTATACCGACGCCGATCCACTCGATCTGGTCCCGTTCGCCGACAAGGTGAACCTGTGCCAGACGATCGACGCCGCGGCGCGCGCGCGTGACCCGCGCGTGGCGCAGGTGTCGGTGGGCCTCAGCGGGACATGGAGTGTGGTCGAGATCGTGCGGCCGGACGGCTTCGTCGCGACCGACGTGCGGCCGCTGGTGCGGCTCAACATCCAGATCGTCGTCGAACAGAATGGCCGGCGCGAGACAGGCAGCTTCGGCATCGGCGGGCGCTATCTGTACGAGCGGCTGATGGAGCCGGCGGTGTGGAACCGCGGGATCGACGAGGCGCTGGCGCAGGCGTTGGTCAATCTCGAGTCGGTCGCAGCGCCGGCGGGCGAGATGACCGTGCTGCTCGGACCGGGCTGGCCCGGCGTGCTGCTGCACGAAGCGATCGGCCACGGGCTGGAGGGCGACTTCAACCGCAAGGGTACGAGCGCCTTTTCCGGTCGGATCGGCGAGCGTGTCGCGGCGCCGGGTGTGACGGTGGTCGACGACGGCAGCCTCGCCGACCGGCGCGGGTCGCTGTCGATCGACGACGAAGGCACGCCGACGCGCGAGACGGTGCTGATCGAGGACGGCATCCTGAAGGGCTATATGCAGGACCGGCTCAACGCACGGCTGATGGGGGTGCCGGCGACGGGCAATGGCCGGCGCGAGAGCTTCGCGCATGCGCCGATGCCGCGGATGACCAACACCTTCATGAAGGACGGCAAGAACGATCCCGCCGAACTGCTATCCCGCGTGAAGACGGGCATCTTCGCCAAGAGCTTCGGCGGGGGGCAGGTCGATATCGTGTCGGGTAAGTTCGTCTTCTCGTGCACCGAGGCGTACCGGATCGAGAACGGCAAGCTGGGCGCGCCGATCAAGGGCGCGACGCTGATCGGCGACGGGCCGACGGTGCTGACCAAGCTGCTCGGCATCGGCAACGACTTCGCGCTCGACGAAGGGATCGGCGTATGCGGCAAGGGCGGGCAGAGCGTGCCAGCGGGCGTGGGTCAGCCGACGCTGCTGGTTGATGGGCTGACGGTGGGGGGTACGGCGGCGTGAGCGGTCAGGCCGTGCCGATCAGCACGTCAATCGCATGCGTGATCGTGTAGTGCTCGTGATCGAGCGAGCCTTCGCGCCGGCGTAGCTCGCTCGTTCGTAGCGCACCGGCAAGTTGTGGAACGAGGACAAGCGTTTCGTCGCGGAATACGAGAACGGGGTTGATCCGTGCATGTGGCGCGGGTCCTTCGCCGCGCGGCAGGAGTGGCACGACGAAGCGCGTGCCGATCTCGTCGAGGAAATCGGCCTGGCAATCGACGACCAGCGACCCGTCCGCGAGGCTGTAGACGTCGAACCGTGCCATTAGAACAGTCGGTATTTTTCGAGGGGAAGCTCATTCTCCTCGACCCAGCGGCGATGCGCTGCGATCCACTCGCGGTTTTCTTCCTTCCAATTCGCATCACGTAGCTTGCGGCCCGCATCGCGGATCGCCGCTTCGCTCACCTGCGACAGATTGACCCCAGCTTCCTTGGCCATGGCCACGATGCCGGTATCCAGCGACAAATTGACGGGCTTGCGCTTGCCCGAAGCGATCGGATCATGCTTCATGCGGCGAAAGTATGCGCATCATCCATGCGCGTCAACGGAGCGCATCATGTCCCTCGTCGAACTCGGTCGGTACGATCGCAACTTGGCCAATATCCTCGTCGGGCGGCTGGCGGCGGAAGGGATTGCGGCGATCGCCTTCGACGGCGGCGCGAGCATCGCCGATGGCAGCTACCTGTTGATCCCGGTCCGCGTGATGGTGGACGAGGACGATCTGACGGCGGCACAGGCCATCGTCGGCGCTGCCTGATTTTTGAGCAGAGAAAGTTGACTGCACAATAATCTGACGTCCCCGGTGCGCGTCGCGCACGAAATGCCCTGAAATCCTGCCAAATCGTAAATGGCACGGTCGTTGCGATGCAGCATGGCGTGCAACGCTAAGGGGGCAGGGATGAAGCTGGTCATTGCGATCATCAAGCCGTTCAAGCTCGACGAGGTGAGGGAAGCGCTCACCACGTTGGGCGTGGCGGGGATGACGGTTACCGAGGTCAAGGGGTTCGGCCGCCAGAAGGGGCAGACCGAAATCTACCGCGGCGCCGAATACAGCACCAACATGGTGCCCAAGATCAAGATCGAGGTGGTGTGCGCCGCCGACCTGGCCGACCGGGTCGTCGAGGCGATCCAGGCATCGGCGAACACCGGCGCGATCGGCGACGGCAAGATCTTCGTGCTCGACGTCGGGCAGGCGGTGCGCATCCGCACCGGCGAAACCGACGATTCGGCGCTCTGAGGGGGGTAAGATGAAGCTGACACAGAAAATCGCCGGTGTCGGGGCGGCCTGCGCTGCCGCGGCCTTCACCGCACTGCCGGCCTTCGCCCAGGCGGCGCCCGCTGCGGCACCCGTCGTCGCGACGGTCAACAAGGGCGACACCGCCTGGATGATGACCAGCACCGTGCTGGTGATGATGATGATCCTGCCGGGCCTGGCGCTGTTCTACGGCGGTCTCACCCGGGCCAAGAACATGCTGTCGACGATGACGCAGATCGGCGCGGTCGCGTGTCTCGCGATGCTGATCTGGGTGATGTACGGCTATTCGCTTGCCTTCGGGCCGGACCTTGCCGGCGGCGGGTTCCTGACCAACTTCATCGCCAGCTTCGACAAGGCGTTCCTGAAGGGCGTGACCGCGGCATCGCAGTCGGCGACCTTCACCGCGGGCGTCGAAATCCCCGAATATGTCTTCATCTGCTTCCAGATGACCTTTGCCGCGATCACCGTCGCGCTGGTGCTGGGATCGGTGGTGGAGCGGATGAAGTTCAGCGCGGTGATGGCGTTCGGCGCCGTCTGGCTGACGATCGTCTACTTCCCGATCGCCCACATGGTGTGGGCATCGTCGGGCCTGTTCTTCAAGGCGGGCGCGCTCGATTTCGCGGGCGGCACGGTGGTGCACATCAACGCCGGCGTCTCGGCACTGGTCGCATCGCTGATGCTGGGCAAGCGCATGGGCTATCCCAACACGCCGATGCCGCCGCATTCGCTCACCCTGACGGGTGTCGGCACCGGCCTGCTGTGGGTCGGCTGGTTCGGGTTCAACGCCGGGTCTGCGCTGGAAGCCAATGGTTCGGCGGGCCTTGCGATGATCAACACCTTCGTCGCGACGGCGTCGGGCGGCCTGTTCTGGATGCTGATCGAGCGGGTGCGCGGTCACAAAGGATCGGCGCTGGGCTTCTGCTCGGGCATCGTCGCCGGCCTGGTCGCGGTGACGCCGGCTGCCGGTAACTCCGGCCCGTTCGGCGCGATCGTGCTGGGTGCGGTCGCCTCGGTGGTCTGCTTCTTCGCAGTGTCGGTGCTCAAGCCCAAGCTCGGCTATGACGACGCGCTCGACGCCTTCGGCGTGCACGGCATCGGCGGCATGATCGGCGCGGTCGGCACGGGCATCGTCTATGCGCCCTCGCTCGGCGGGCCGGGTGCGGCGGATTACGCCATGGGTGCCAAGCTGCTGGTGCAGATCGAGGCGGTCGCGACGACGATCGTCTGGGCGGCGATCGGCACGGTGATCGCGATCACCATCGCCAAGCTGCTCACCGGCCTGCGTGTCGCTCCCGAAGTCGAGCAGGAAGGCCTCGACCTCGGCGAACACGGCGAGCGCGCCTACAACTGATCGGGAGCGGGACGGCAGGTCCCGCACCCCACCGACGTTCCTCCTGCGGACGACCCTGGCCCGGTACGGTGACGTACCGGGTCTTTTTTTGCTGGTGGAGCGGCGGGTGACGCAGATCGTCACCGGGCGCGCGGCTGCGCCCTACCGTCGTCACCCCGGCCGAAGAGCCGGGGTCCCGCTTCATCGACGTCGGCGGAAGTAGCGGGACCCCGGGTCAAGCCCGGGGTGACGGCGACTGGTCGCTGTGCGCGACTGCCCCCCAAGCGCGGTGACGATGCGAGGTCGGGGCCTCAGCCCAGACGCGCGCGCAGGTCCATCATGGTGATCGCCGCCTGGGCCGCGCCGCCGCCCTTGTCGAGCTGGCCGGGGTCGGCGCGGGTGATGGCTTGCGCTTCGTTTTCGGTGGTGAGGATGCCGTTGCCGATGGCGAGGCCGTCCATGGTCAGCGCCATGATGCCGCGGGCGCTTTCGTTCGAGACGATCTCGAAATGATAGGTCTCGCCGCGGATGACGACGCCGAGCGCGACGAAGGCGTCGTAGCGGCTGGTGTCCGACGCCAGCGCGATCGCGCCGGGGACTTCGAGCGCACCGGGCACCGTCACGGTTTCATGCGTATGGCCCGCCGCCTCGATCGCGGCGCGGGCTCCAGCCAGCAGCATGTCGTTCAGATGGTCGTAGAAGCGGGCTTCGACGATGAGGATATTGGCCATGGGTCAGCCTTCGCCTTCGATGCGGCGCTCGGCGACGATCGACAGGCCGTAGCCGTCGAGCCCCACGAGCGTGTGGTGGGTGTTGGTGAGCAGGATCATGTCATGGACGCCGAGTTCGGCGAGGATCATCGCGCCGACGCCATAGTCGCGCAATTCCTCCATCGGCATCTCGACCTGCTCGCCGGCATGGCGGCGGACGGCGGTGGTGAAGGCGTCGGCGCGCTGGCGGTTGATGAGGACGATGACGCCCGAGCCTTCGTTGGCGATCATCTCCATCGAGCGCTGGAGCATGCGGCCGCGGTCGCCATCCTCGCCGAACACGTCGGCGAAGGGGGAGAGGGCGTGCATGCGCACCAGCACCGGCTGCGTCACGTCGAGCCGGCCCTTGACCAGCGCGACCTGTTCGGTGCCCGTCGCGGTGTTGCGATAGGCACGCACCGCCCATTCGCCGCCCCAGCGGCTGGTGAAGCGGGTTTCCGACACCAGCGAGACGAGGTGGTCGTAGCGGCGGCGATAGGCGATCAGGTCGCGGATCGTGCCGATCTTGAGGTTGTGGAACTGCGCGAAGGTGACGAGGTCGTCCATCCGCGCCATCGTGCCATCCTCGTTCATGATCTCGCAGATCACGCCCGAGGGGTTGAGGCCGGCGAGACGCGAGACGTCCACGGCCGCCTCGGTGTGCCCTGCGCGGACCAGCACGCCGCCGTCGCGCGCGACGAGCGGGAAGACGTGGCCGGGAGTCACGATGTCGGCGCGCCCCTTGCCGCTGTCGGTCGCCACCGCGATCGTGCGCGCGCGGTCGGCGGCGGAGATGCCGGTCGTCACGCCCTCGCGCGCCTCGATCGAGACGGTGAAGGCGGTTTCGTGGCGCGTGCCGTTGTTGCGGCTCATCAGGTCGAGTCCGAGTTCCTCGACGCGGTTGCGCGTCATCGCGAGGCAGATCAGGCCACGGCCGTGGCGGGCCATGAAGTTGATCTTTTCGGGCGTCGCCATCTGCGCAGGGATGACGAGGTCGCCCTCGTTCTCGCGATCCTCGTCGTCGACGAGGATGAACATACGGCCGTTGCGCGCCTCGTCGATGATCTCTTCGGGCGACGACAGGAAGGCGTGGCGGAGCTGGGCGATCTCAGGGTTAGCGGCCACGGTAATGCTCCATGCGTTGCAAATAACGGGCGAGGACGTCGATCTCGATATTGACCATCTGCCCCTGGGCGAGGGCGCCGAGCGTCGTCACCGCCTGCGTATGCGGGATGAGGTTGACGGAGAAATGGGTGGTGTCGCCCTGATCCTCGACCGTGTTAACGGTGAGCGAGACGCCGTCGATCGTGATCGACCCCTTGGGCGCGATGAAGGGCGCGAGGGCGGCGGGGACGGCGAAGCCGATGCGGTGCGAATCGCCCTCCGGACAGATGCCGATCACCTCGGCGATGCCGTCGACATGGCCGGTGACGATATGGCCGCCGAGTTCGTCGCCGAGCTTCATCGCGCGTTCGAGGTTGAGGCGGCGCCCTTCGACCCATTGGTCGCGCGCGGTGCGGGCGATCGTCTCGCCGGAGACCTGGACGTCGAACCAATGATAGTTGGCCGTGCCCTTATCGATGACGGTCAGGCAGACGCCCGAACAGGCGATCGAGGCGCCGAGGTCGATCGTGTCGGGGTCGTAGCTGGTGGCGATGCGCACGCGCGTGTCGCCCTCGCTCTGAACCCGTTCGATCGTGCCGATATCGCTGACTATGCCGGTGAACATGGGGTGCGCTCGTAGACCTCGAGCTGGTCGCTGCCAAGCTGGCGCGCATCGTGGAGCTGCCAGCGGCCGTGTGCCGATCCGAGATCGGCGAGGCCGATCGTGCCGATCGCGGGCAGTCCACCGCCGATGACGATGGGCGCACGGTAGAGGAGCAGGCGGTCGACCAGATCGTCTCGCAAGACGGCGGCCGCGGTGCCTGCGCCGCCCTCGACGAGCAGGTGGTCGCCGGGGAGGGTGGCGATGGCGGTGGGGGAGGGAATGATGGTCCACTCCTTGTCCCCTATAACTTCGTCATCCCGGCGCAGGCCGGGATCTATGGATGGGGGGACGCTCGATCCGCCAGCCGCGCCGTGTCCATGGATCCCGGCGTTCGCCGGGATGACGAAGGACGGGGAGGATGACAGCACGACCCGCTGCGGGCTGCGTCCCTCCAGTCCCGGCAGGCGCACGTCGAGGGTCGGGCGGTCCGCCTCCCATGTCCCCCGGCCGACGAGGATCGCTTCGTGGCGGGCGCGTTCGAGGTGGGCGTGGGCGCGCGCCTCTGCGCCGGTGATCCAGCGGCTGGTGCCGTCGGCGAGCGCGATGCAGCCGTCGAGCGAGGTGGCGAGCTTCAGCGTCACGAACGGACGGCCGAGCCGGCGGCGGGTGAGGAAGCCGGCCATGCTGCGCGCCGCATCGGTGGCAAGGAGGCCGACCGCCACCGCAACGCCGGCGGCGCGGAGCCGGGCGATGCCCTGGCCGTTGGTGCGCGGGTCCGGATCGCCGAGTGCGATCACGACGCGCGCGATGCCGGCCGCGATCAGCAGATCGGTGCAGGCCGGGCCGCGCGTCGAGAGATGGGCGCAGGGTTCGAGCGTGACATAGGCGGTGGCGCCGTGCGCCGCGTCGCCTGCCAGCGCGAGCGCCATCGCCTCGGCATGCGGGCGACCGCCGGGCTGGGTCCAGCCGCGACCGACGACATGACCATCGCGGACGATGATGCAGCCGACATTGGGATTGGGGGCGGTGCGTCCGCGCGTGCGCCCGGCGAGCGCGAGCGCAGCGGCCATCCAGCGCGAATCGTTCGTGCTCACAGCCCCATTTTATTCATCGCGTCATCGACCTTCTTGAACTGGCTGCGCAATTTCTCCTCGCGCGCTTTTTGTGCGGCGATACGCTTGTCCTGTTCGACCTTGTCGATCGCCTGCTGCGCCTTGATCTCCGCATCGGTGCGGTCGGCGGCGTAGTTCTTGAAATAGATGATGTTGGGTTGATAGGGTTCGGGCGGAATGTCGTTGCGCATGAATGCGTAGACGAAGAACCCCGTGATCGCGATCGCCAGCGCGAGGAAGCCGAGGTCGCGCGGCTCGCGCTGCGACAGGAAGAAGCGCAGGTCGCGAATGGCCCGCACCGGCGAGAAGCGGCTGAAGAACTGCATGACCGCGAAGATAGGACATGGGCCCGCGGGCGACCAGTCCCTTAGTCCGTCAGCCCGTGGACCAGCAGCAGCGAAACGAAGGTGAGCAGCGCCGCCCAGGCGAAGACGAGCAGGACCGCGGTACGCCACACTGCGGAAAAGGTGCGCAGCGAATAGGCGCCGCGCAGCTGGCGAAACATGTGGATCGGCGGCAGCGCGAAGACGGCGAGCACGATCCAGCCGCTACCGACGCCGATGACGCCAGCAATCATCAGCGTGATCACCATCAGCATCATGAAGGCGAGGCTGTAGGTGACGAAGATCGCGTGATCGTACAGGCCGAACCGGCGGCGCCACAGGAAGAGCAAAGCGACGAAGGGCGTCGAGATGGGGATCAGCAGCCAGCTGTATTTGTACGCGCTCGATTGCAGCTTGTAGAGGGCGAGGCCGGGGTTCTTGTTGGCCTTTTCCAGGCCGTGGTCGAGGCTGGCCCAGCCGGTTTTGGCGTTGGTAAACGACGTTTGCACGCTGTCGTCGCCGGCTCCGCGACCCTGCGTCCGCTTGAGGGCGGCGATCGCGGTCTGCAAGCCGGCGATATCCTCGTCGATGCTCTTGGTCGGCTTGCCCGCCGCGACCAGCTTGGCGCGTGTTTTCTGCGCGACGTCGAGTTGCTTTTCCACCTTCTCGACCCCGCCGGCGATGCCGACGATGTGGCGGCTGACGCCTTCGGGCGTCGCCAGTTCGGCGATGTCGCCGCCCAATGCGCTGATCGTCGCGAACATCAGGAAGACGGTGAACAGGAACACGGCGAGCGGTGAGACGAACCGCGCGCGCTCACCGGCGACGTAGCGGCGGGTGAGATCGCCCGGGCGCCACACCAGCATCGGCAGCGTGCGCCAGATCTTGCCTTCGAAATGGAAGACGCCGTGCGCGATCTCATGCCCGATCGCGCCGATCGTGCGATGGACGTGGCCGCTCTGCCCGCAGGCATGGCAATGCGCCCCGATCAGCCGCGTGCCGCAATTGAGACACAGGCCATGCCCGTGCTCGCGTGTTTCCCCGGCGTGTGGCTCCACCGTACGGGCGGCGAGCGCGCCCGTGATGAAGTCCCCTGCTGCTGCGATATCCCCCGACATGGCAGCAGCTTAGCAAGCTGTATCGGCCGGGCAAGATCGTCTTCGTGGCATAAGGCCGGGTCCCATGGTAACGAACGGCATGGCTGACGCAGACAATACGCACGAAATGATCGCAGAGATGGGCGCGCGCGCGCGCCGGGCCGCCGGGGTGCTGGCGGGTCTGCCGACGGCGGCGAAGGCGGCCGGGCTGCGCGCCGCAGCGGCGGCGGTGCGTGAACAGGTGCCGGCGATCCTCGATGCCAATGCGCGCGACATGGCGGCGGGCGAGGCGCGGGGCCTCAGCGGTGCGCTGCTCGACCGGCTGCGGCTGGATGCCGGGCGGATCGAGGGGATCGCAACGGGGATCGAGGCGGTGGCGGGGCTGGCCGATCCGGTCGGGCAGGTGATCGATCGCCGCGAGCGGCCCAATGGTTTGCAGCTGACCCGCGTGCGCGTGCCGATCGGGGTGATCGGCATCATCTACGAATCGCGGCCCAATGTGACCGCGGATGCGGCGGCATTGTGCGTGATGGCGGGCAATGCGGTGATCCTGCGGGGCGGCAGCGAGGCGATCTATAGCAACCGGGCTTTGCACCATGTGCTGGTTGCGGGCCTGGAATCGGCGGGATTGCCGGTCGATGCGGTGCAGCTGGTGCCGACCACCGATCGCGCCGCGGTGGGCGCGATGTTGACGGCCGATGGCCTGATCGACCTGATCGTGCCGCGTGGCGGCAAAAGCCTGGTCGCGCGGGTGCAGGCGGAGGCACGTGTGCCGGTGCTGGCGCATCTCGACGGGATCAACCACGTCTATGTCGACGGCTCCGCCGATCCGGCGATGGCGGAGCGGGTGGTGCTGGATGCCAAGATGCGGCGGACCGGCATCTGCGGGGCGATGGAAACGCTGCTGATCGATCGCGATTTTGCGAAGCCGGCGGAGCTGGTTGAAGCGCTGCAACAGGCCGGGTGCGAAGTTCGCGGCGATCCCGTCGAGGCGGCCTTCGGCGACATCGTCGTGCCCGTCAGCGCGGAGGATTGGGACACCGAATATCTCGATGCGATCGCCTCCGTCGCGCTGGTCGACGGGGTCGAGGGGGCGATGGCGCATATCGCGCGCCACGGCTCGCACCATACCGACGCCATTGTCGCCGAGGATGCGGGCGTCGCGGAGCGCTTCCTGAACGGCGTCGACAGTGCGATCGTGCTGTGGAACGCCTCCACCCAATTCGCCGACGGCGGCGAGTTTGGGCTGGGCGCGGAGATCGGCATCGCGACCGGCCGCCTGCATGCGCGCGGGCCGGTCGCGCTGGAGGGGCTGACGACGTACAAATGGGTCGGCCGCGGCACGGGGCAGGTGCGCGGTTGAGTTGAGAAGCCCCGTCTGTTGGGATATATAAGAGGCATGGAAAGCCTGCAGCCGATAAGCACCGAAATCGATGCGGAGACGATGGCGTTGGTAGATCGTGTCGCACAGCGTCGCGGGATCACCAACGGTGAATTCGCTGCGCAGGCGATCCGCCGTGCCGCAGAGAGCGACGCGGATTTCGACGCCTTCATCCAGGCGGGCATCGATTCGCTCGACCGGGGTGAGGGAATCCCTCATGAGCAGGTGATGGCCGAGCTCGACGCGATGATCGCGCAGCATCGCGCGCGATGCGGATAATTTGGGCGCCACTGGCTCTGGAGGATGTACGCGGGATCAGTGATTGGCTGAAGCGGGATGCCTCACCCGGGACGGCATTGCGCATAGTAGGCAACATTCGAAGTCGCGCACGTTTCCTCGAAAATTTTCCACGCGGTGGCCGGCCCCATGGGCTGAATCAGCGAGTACTGCGGGTTTTAGATACACCCTACCTGATCCGGTATCGTATCAAGAACGATGTCGTCGAAGTCATTCGCGTCCATCATGAGCGTGAGGATTGGCAGCTGGAGCCGTGAGCCGTGTCGGCCTGCTCGGCGGATCCTTCAACCCGGCGCATCGCGGGCATCGGGCGATCACGCTCGCCGCGATCCGGGCGCTCGACCTAGACGAGGCGTGGTGGCTGGTGTCGCCGGGCAATCCGTTGAAGAGCGGTGCGCGCGACATGGCGCCGCTGGCCGCGCGGCTCGCGTCCGCGCGGGCGATGGCGCGGCGGGCGCCGATCCGGGCGAGCGATATCGAGGCGCGGCTCCACACCCGCTACACGCTCGACACGCTGCGCAAGTTGCAGCGGCGTTACCCACGGCGGCAGTTCATCTGGTTGATGGGAGCGGACAATCTGGCGCAATTTCACCGCTGGCGCGGATGGCGCGAGATCGCGCGCACGATGCCGATTGCGGTGATCGCGCGTCCGGGGTATGACGACAAGGCCCTCGCGGGTGTCGCGATGGGTTGGCTGCGGCGCTTCCAACGGCCCGCACGCCAGGCGAAGCATTGGACCTCGTGGAGTTTGCCGGCACTCGTGCTGTTGCGCTTCCGCCCCGACCCGACCTCCGCCACCGCGGTCCGTGCGGCCGATCCCGACTGGCACCGGCACTGATGCCGGCCCAGCAACCCAGGAGTCCCCTTGGCGAGTACCCCCCAGGCCGTGCGTCCGGCCGACCCGGCCGAAGTCGAAGCGCTGCTGCGACTGATCCTGACGTCGCTGGACGACGATCAGGCCGAAGAGGTCATTTCGATTCCGCTCGCGGGCAAATCGACGATCGCCGACCATATGGTGATCGCCAGCGGCCGCTCGACGCGGCAGGTCGCATCGATGGCCAACAAGATCGCCGAAAAGGTGAAGGCGGATTTCGGCCGTCCGGTGCGGATCGAAGGGCTGCAGACCGCCGACTGGGTGCTGATCGACGCCAATGACGTCATCGTCCACCTGTTCCGGCCGGAGGTGCGCACCTTCTATAATCTGGAGCGCATGTGGCAGTTCGGCGATACCGTGTCGTCGTCGCTGAAGCCGCTGCCGCCGGAAGCGATGATGCCGAAGTCGCCCGAGGCGACCCAGACGCAGACCCAGACCCCGACGATGTCGGACGAGGCCTGACATCCTTCTCCACATCGTGGCGCGCGGCAAGATTGGGCGATCGCCCGAGGCGGAGCTGGTCGACCGCTATCTGAAGCGGATCGTCTGGCCGACGCGCGTCACCGAGCTGCCCGATACCGGGGGCAAGGTGCCCGCGGTGGAACCGCAGACGGTGCGGGTGATGCTGGACGAGAAGGGCGAGGTGCTCGGCTCGCTGGACTTCGCGCGGCGGATCGAACGGTGGCGCGATAGCGGCACGCGCGAGCTGCGCTTCATGATCGGGGCCGCCGACGGCTTCGATGATGCCGAGCGGGCGGGGGCGGACCTGCTGCTGTCGTTCGGGCGCGCAACCTGGCCGCACATGCTGGCGCGCGCGATGCTGGCGGAGCAACTGTTCCGTGCGACCGCGATCCTGGCGGGGCACCCCTATCATCGGGAGGGGTGATGGCTGCCATCCCGCACCCACCCTCACCCTTCCGCGGCTACGCTACTCCCTGCCTCTCTCGTTGGGATAGGGAAAAGCCGCTGAAGGCGGCGAAGGGTGAGGGTAGGCGCGTCGCATTCTGTTGTGTCGCTTTCCTCGCTCTCGCCTTGCCCGCGCAAAGCCAGCCCGTCGTCGACCAGCGTCAGCGGCTCGTCGCGGCGAAGCGCGATGCGGTGATCGCCACGCGCCGTGCGGAGGCGCTGGCGCGCGACGCGGCGGCCGAACGCAACGCTGCGGACAAGGCGCGGGCCGAGGAGGCGGCGCTGGCGGCGCGGGTGCGTGCTGCGGAGGCCAACCTGGCGGCGGCGCGGGCGCGGCAGGCGATCGTCACGCGGTTGCTGGCGGATCAGCAGACGACGCTCGCCACGCAGCAGGCGCCGGTTGCGCGCTTGCTCGCGGCGCTGACCGCCTTGGCGCGCCGGCCGGCGGTGGTCGCGATCGCGCAGCCGGGATCGATCGACGACCTCGTCCACGTCCGCGCGGTGCTGGGCGGAGCGCTGCCGCTGGTCCAACAGCGGACCGATGGCGTGCGGCGGCAGATCGCGCGGACGCGGGGCCTGGAGCAGGATGCGGCGGTCGCCGCGGCGGCGCTGCGGCGCGGGCGGGCGCAGCTGGAGACGGACCGGGTCGCGCTCGCGACGCTGGAGGCGGCGCATCGGCGTCGCGCCAGTGCGCTCGGCCGCAATGCGATGAGCGAGGAGGATCGCGCGCTGGCGTTGGGCGAACGCGCGCGAGACTTGGTCGAATCGCTCGGCGACGATGCAATGGCACAGGCGACGGCGGCGGATCTGGCGGCACTGCCCGGTCCCCTGCCGCGCCCGCTGGCGCCTGGAACGCGCGTGCCGGTGCAGGCGTCGGGCGCGTATCGCCTGCCGGTGCGCGGGCGGCTCGTGACCGGGACGGGCGAGATTTCCGACGCGGGCGTGCGCTCGCGCGGACTGACCTTTGCGGTCGCGGCGGGCGCGCCGGTGGTGGCGCCGGCGGGGGGCGTGGTGCGCTACGCCAGGGCGTATCGTGGCTATGGCACGATCGTGATCCTCGACCATGGCGACGGCTGGACGAGCCTCGTCACCGGGCTCGCCGCTGCGGGGGTTCGCCCGGGCGAGCGTATCGCGGCGGGAGCGCCGCTGGGCAGGGCGGCGGGGGGAGAAGAGCCGCGGATCACCGTCGAATTGCGTCGCCGCGGGCGGCCGGTGGATATCGCCGCGCTGTTGGGCTGAGCGGGCGCGACGGTTCGCCTAGACTAAGCGTATCCCGTCTTCCGCTTCGTCGGTGCTTCGCTCCGTTCGCAAGGGCGGGAGGGAGCGTGCGGGTGCCATAGACGGATCGGCCGCAGGCGCCCTTTGCCGTCAGCGACGGTTAAGCCTCGCCGTGCTTTGCTCCGGCTCGCAAAAGGGATAGACGTGCGGGGTTTTCCCGCCTTGCAGGACTTTCGATGCCCCGTCCGCTGCTGACCGCGACTGCTATCATCGGTTCCCTGTCCCTGATCCCGCTCGCCACGCAGGCGATGGCGGCGGTGGACACGGATACCTATCGCGAATTCGACCAGTTCCTCGACGTCTTCAATCGGATCAAGGCCGACTATGTCGACAAGGTCGACGACAAGAAGCTGATCAAGGGCGCGATCGAGGGCATGCTCGCGAGCCTCGACCCGCATTCGAGCTATGTCGACGCGCTCGATTACGACAACCTCAAGATCCAGACCGAGGGCAATTACGGCGGCCTCGGCCTGACCGTCCAGATGGAGGACGGCGCGGTTAAGGTCGTCGCGCCGCAGGAGGATACGCCCGCCTATCGCGCCGGCGTGAAGTCGGGCGATTACATCACGCATATCGACGGCAAGCTGATCTACGGCGAGACGCTGGACGAAGCGGTGGCGCTGATGCGCGGCAAGCCGGGCAGCAAGATCAGCATGACGATCGTCCGCCCCGGACAGGACAAGCCGCTCGACATCACGATGACGCGCGAGGTGATCGTGCAGCGCCCGGTGAAGTGGGAGGTGCGCGGCGACGTCGGCTACATCAACATCAATACTTTCTCCGAAAGCACGGGCGCGGATACGCGCGCGGCGATCATGGCGATCGACAAGAGCCTGGGGCATCGGCCGCTGGGCTATGTGGTCGATCTGCGCGACAATGGCGGCGGCCTGCTGACGCAGGCGATCGCGGTCAGCGACGCGTTCCTGGATCATGGCGAGATCGTTTCGCAGCGCGGGCGCGAAAAGAGCGATATCGAGCGCTATTTCGCCAAGCCGGGCGACGACGCGCATGGGCTGCCGGTGGTGGTGCTGACCAACCCCGGTACGGCCTCGGCCTCCGAGATCGTCGCGGGCGCGTTGCAGGATCATCACCGCGCGCTGATCATGGGCGAGCGCAGCTTCGGCAAGGGATCGGTGCAGACGCTGCTGCCGCTGGGTCCGCAGACCGCGCTACGCCTGACCACGGCGCGTTATTACACCCCGTCGGGCCGCAGCGTGCAGGAAGGCGGCATCGAGCCCGATATCCGCGTGCCGCAGATCAGCGATCCCGACATCAAGACGCGCCCCGTGTTCCGCGAGGCCGATCTGCGCCGCCACCTGATCAACGAGGTGAAGGCGGATAACAAGATCCTCGAGGAAGACACCAAGGACGATCCGCGCTTCGCGATGACCGCGGAGCAATTGAAGAAGCAGGGGATCGACGATTTCCAGCTCTATTATGCGCTGAAGACGGTCGCGCGCCTGGGTGGCGCGGCGCAGGTCGCCGCGGCGACGAAGCCGGTGCCCTCCAGCCGTCCGGGCGGCAAGTGAGCCGCGCGTTTACCCCGGCCGAGCGGCGTGCGCGGGCGCTCGCGCTGCTGCTGCCTGCGGCGCTGCTGGCGGGGGCATGGGGATCGCAGCTCGTCGGGCACCTCTACCCGTGCGAGATGTGCCACTGGCAGCGCTGGCCGCATTATGCGGCGCTGCCGTTCGCGTTGCTGGCGTTCGTCGTGCCGCAGCGGAGCATCGCCAAAGCGCTGGTGGTGATCGCCGCGCTGCTGATCGCAGTATCGGGTGCGATCGGCGTGGCGCATGCCGGCGTCGAATATCACTGGTGGGAGGGCTTTACCGCCTGCACGCAGACGGTCGACCTGCGCGGTTTGGGCCCGGATGCGCGGCTGGAGGCGTTGATGCATGCGCCCATGGTGCGTTGCGATACGCCGCAGTGGACGCTGTTCGGAATCTCGCTCGCCGGGTTCAACGCGATCTTTTCGCTGGGTGGCGCGTTGCTGATCCTATGGTGGATGAGGAAGGCACGATGACGGCGACGATCGCGAACGCGCGCAGGCCGCACTGGCGGCCGGGTGACCGGCGCGAGGCGACGAAGTCGATGATCCGCGTCGATCAGGCGGGCGAATATGGCGCGACGCGGATCTATGCGGGCCAGTTGGCGGTGCTGGGCGACCGGCACCCGGCGGCGCGCGCGATCCATCATATGGCGAGCCAGGAAGAGCGGCACCGCGCCTTTTTCGATGCGATGATGGCGCGCCGCGGCGTGCGGCCGACGCTGTTCCAGCCGTTCTGGGACAAGGCGGGCTTTGCGCTGGGCGCGATCACCGCGGCGATTGGGCCGAATGCGGCGATGGCCTGCACCGCGGCGGTCGAGACCGAGATCGACAAACATTATCAGCAGCAGCGCGACGAACTCGGGGACAGCGATCCCGAATTGTCGGACGCGATCGCCGATTTCCAGGCGGAGGAGCTGGAGCACCGCGACCATGCGCTAGCCGCGGGGGCGGAACAGGCGGTCGGCTATCCGATCCTGTCGGGCCTGATCCGGCTGGGCTGCAAGGTCGCGATCGCGACCGCCAAGAGGATTTGAAAGGACGACGCATGCGAGCCTTCATCGCCACCGCCTTGATGCTGACTGCCGGACCCGCGTTGGCGCAGGAGTTTACGCAAGGCGCGCAGCCGACGGCCCAGCCCCCGGCGCAGACCGTCAGCACGAAGCCGGCGTTGCCCGGCGCGCCCAAGCCGGTCGTGATCCAGGCGCCGGGCGAGGTCGCGAAGCGTGCGCCGATCAACGGCGTGCTCGTCCTTTATGGCAACGAACGGTGCCCGACGAACAGCGACGGGCAGGAAATCGTGGTGTGCGAACGTCGCAGCGCGCGCGAGCAATATCGCGTGCCCAAGGAATTGCGCGAATTCCAGGTGACGCCGCAGAACGAAAGCTGGGCGGCACGCGCGCAGGGTACGCTGGACGCCGGTGTCGGCGCGAACAGCACGGGGAGCTGCTCGACGGTGGGGGCCGGCGGGCAGACCGGCTGCTTCATGCAGAGCGCGCGGGCGGCGCGTAAGGAGAATCAGGCGCGCAAGGCGGAAGACGCGCGCGTTCCTTAAGAGGGCGGTGGCGCCATCCTCGGCCGTCACCCCGGACTTGGTCTGGGTCCATTTTGCGGCGAGGGGGATGGTCAGAGGCACAGGCGCTACCCCCGCGGCCCAGTAGACCCCGGAACAAGTCCGGGGTGACGGGGTGAGTGTGGCAGAGGGCGTGGCCGATACCAGCCGCTTGGCGTGCCGCATTGCCTCGGCTACCCTCGTCGTCAGGGGGATGCGCACATGGCGACGGCGATCGGACGGGGCGGAACGCGGGTCAATCCTTGGGCCGCGGACGCGTATGAAAAGGCGCTGTCGGTCGGCGCACTGCTGCTGCTCGCCGCGGTGCTGACCGCGCTCGCGCGCGGTCAAGCGCAATGGGCGATGGTGCCGGGGATCGTCTGGGCGCATATCCTCACCATCCTCGTGTCGCTGGTGCTGACGCCGGTCATCCTGCTGTCGCCGCGCGGCGATAGGCGGCATCGCGTGTTGGGGCAGATCTGGGCGGTGGCGATGCTGCTGACCGCGTTGCTGTCGTTCGGCATTCGCGAAACCAACGGTGGCAGGTTCAGCTTTATCCATATCCTGTCGGCCTGGGTCGTCATCCAGGTGCCGCTGCTATGGTATGCGGCGCGCACCCATAAGGTTGCCCTGCACCGGGGCAGCGTACGCGGGATGGTGACGGGGGCGCTGCTGATCGCGGGCTTCTTCACCTTTCCGTTCGGCCGGTTGCTCGGGCACTGGCTGTTCGGCTGAGGGTATGCGCGGCGTCCGCATCGTCCTGTTCGCTCTCGTCTGGCTGAGCTGTGTCTGGTTCGGATCGTGGGAGCGCAACGACAATCAGGCGACGCGGATGTACGCGGCGATCGGGCTGGTCGAGCGCGGCGATGCCTCGATCGACCCCTATGCCACGCTGACGATCGACAAGGCGATGTTCGGCGGCCGCACCTATCTGGACAAGCCGCCGGGCATGACGCTGATGGCGCTGCCCGCGGTGTGGATCGCAGACCGCGTCACCGGCGATCGGGCGAGCCATTACGATGGTGCGATCGGGGGCTATGACTTCGACCGCTATCTGCGGTTGCGCGTGCGGCTGGCGGCGGCGCTGGGGCCGGCGTTGCTGACCGCGCTCGCCGCGGTGCTGCTGTTCGATTTGGGCACGGGATGGACGGGCGGCGCGGGCGCGGGGCTGTTCGCCGCGCTGGGCTATGCGCTCGGCACGCCGGTGTGGGGCTGGTCGACGACGTTGTTCGGCCATGCGGTGGTGGCGGACCTGTATGTCGTGGCGATCTGGGCGATCTGGCGCGGCCTGTCCCTGCCGCGCGGGGCGAGCGGGCATGCGCTGCTCGCGGGCGTGGCGCTCGGCTGGGCGGTGGTGGTCGAGCATCAGGCGGTGCTGGCGGGCGCGGTGCTCGCGCTGTGGGCGGCATGGGCGGCGCGCGACCGGGCGGATCGCGGCTGGCTGATCGGCGCGGCGCTGATCGGCGGGGCGATCGCGCTGGTGCCGTTCGCGACCTACAATCTCGTCGCCTTCGGGACGCCGTTCCGGATCGGCTATGCCGGTGTCGTCGGCTGGGAGGGCATGCACCAGGGGCTGTTCGGACTGGGCGTGCCGCGCGTGTCGGTGCTGCGCGAGGTGACGATCGGCGCGCGCTATGGGCTGATCTGGGTCGCGCCGGTGCTGGTGCTGGCGCCATATGGGCTGTGGATGTGGGGGCAGCGACCGCGGACGCGCAGCCTGGCAGTTGCCATGGCGCTGGCGGCGGCCGTCGTGCTGCTGGTCAATGCGGCCTATGTCTATTGGCAGGGCGGCAACACCACCGGCCCGCGCTTTGCCATCCCCGCGGTGGCCCCGCTGGCGCTGGGGCTCGCCGCCGCCTGGGCGCATGCCGGCGACCGCAGCATCCGGATCGGCATGGGGGCGCTGCTGGCCCTGTCGATCGCGATCAACGTGGCGATCGCTGCGGCAGAGATCTTCGCGCCGCCGGGCAGCGCCTTTCCCGTCTGGCAGGCGGTGATCGCCGGGCCCTTCGCCAGCGGCACGCTGCGCACGCTGCCGAGCGAATGGTTCGGCTGGAGCCCCTGGGCAGGCTTCCGCTGGTGGTGCGCGCTCGCGCTACCGATGCTGGGATGGCTTGTCTGGCGGGTGCGGCGGACTCAGGCCTGAGAATTGCGCTTCAGGCCGCGGACGCGGTGCCAGATGTAGAAGGTGACGAGCGCGATCAGGACGATGCCGATCGCCAGGTCGGCGCGGTGGAACGCGGCCTTGACGCGGGGATCGCTGTCCCACTTGTCGCCGAGTTTCATGCCGACCCAGGCGAGGCCGAAGCACCACGGCCAGCTGCCGATGAAGGTGTAGACGTGGAAGGGCACCAGCCGCATCCGCGCGACGCCCGCGGGGAAGGCGATGAAGCTGCGGATGACGGGGAGCAGCCGACCGATGAGCACCGCGATCGAGCCCCAGCGTGCAAAGAACCGATCGGCCGCGTCGAGCTCACCCGGGCCGATCAGCAGGTAGCGGCCCCAGCGTTCCGCCACCGGGCGGCCGCCGCGCTTGCCGATCTCATACGCCACGATCGAGCCGAGATTGCAGCCGATCGCGCCTGCGGTCGCCGCGAGATAGAGGTCGAAGCGGCCGGTCGAGACGAGATAGCCGGCGAACGGCATGATGATCTCTGACGGCAGGGGGATGCAGGCGCTTTCGATCGCCATCAGGATCGCGATGCCGACATAGCCGCCGCTGGAGATCACCCAGATGGTGAAGGTGGCGAGCACGCCCAGAATTTTCTCGAACATGGGCGTGGGGCTTGGCGGATCGCGAGGGCTAAGGGAAGGGGGAACGGGGGAAGGGGGAACCGGAGATGCCCGTGGGACGCTGTACGACGATGACCGATCTTACCCTGAACGATGGCCGGACCATGCCCCAATTGGGCTTCGGCACCTGGAAATTGCCCGATGCGCAGGCCCCGCTGGTGGTGCGCGGGGCACTCGATGCCGGATATCGGCTGATCGACACCGCGGCGATCTATCGCAACGAACGCGGCGTCGGCGAAGGGCTGGCGGGCAGCGATGCCTTCGTCACGACCAAGCTGTGGAACGATCGGCAGGGCGATCCCGAGGCGGCGCTGGACGAGAGCCTGGCGCTGCTGGGGATGGACGCGGTCGACCTGTATCTGATCCACTGGCCCGCACCCGGCCAGGGGCAATATGTCGAGGCTTGGAAGACGCTGGTCGCCCTGCGCGAGGCGGGCAAGACGCGATCGATCGGCGTGTCGAACTTCCTGCCCGAGCATCTCGACGCCATCATTGAGGCGACGGGCGTGACGCCGGTGCTCAACCAGATCGAGTTGCACCCGCGCCACCAGCGGCGCGAGGAGCGCGCGTATCACGAAGCGCACGGCATCGTAACGCAAAGCTGGAGCCCGCTGGGGCAGGGCGGCGATCTGTTGCAGGACGCGGCGATCGTGCGGATTGCGGAGAAGCATGCGCGGTCGGCGGCGCAGGTGGTGCTGGCCTGGCATCTGGCGCACGGATTCTCGGTGATCCCCAAGGCGGCGGATCCCGAGCATATGACGGATAATTTCGCCGCGGCCGACCTGACGCTGGACGACGAGGATATGGCGGCGATCGATGCACTCGATCGGCAGGAGCGGATGGGCGAGGATGCGCGGGCGATGTGATTTGTCCGCAACATAGACAACATGAACACCTTGATGGAAACGATTGGCTTCTATCGTTTCCGAATGTGATCCGGTGCTGAGAAAGAAGGGGTGGGCATAGGCCCTACCCTGACTTGTCATCCCAGCGTAGGCTGGGGTCTTTCGCGGCTCGTGCGCGCGTTGCAACGGGGAGATCCCAGCCTTCGCTGGGATGACGGGTGTTGCATGCGGGCTCATGGCGCCGTTGCCGCCCGGTTTATGTGAAACCGTGGGTGTAGGACAGAGGGCGGAGCTTAGGCCGCTATTCCAACGTGTTGCTGTAAGGGGCGTCCAACAGGGTCGTTGTAGCGGGACGACACGGCTGGGGCTTCCTGCGGTTAGAGCATTGCGCACATCGCGGGGGGCGTCGCTTCCCTCCCCCTCCGTCACCGCGTTGCGGTGCCACCTCGCCCTGGCGGGGGAGGACTTGGTTCTTGTCATTCCTCGCTCGCTTTAGCGGGGGAGGGGGGCCGCCGGACGCAGTCCGGTGGTGGAGGGGGCGTTTCCGCGTACGGTCCGTTATTCGTACCTTCCGCCCTCCGGGAGCGGACGCAGCGTCAGCCTAGCGCAGCCTTGGCCTGTTTCAGGTCCTTGACGAAGCGGGCGTATTCCTCGGCCTTTTGCGTTTCGTCGGGCAGGCGCAGCAAATAGCTCGGGTGGACGGTGATCCAAGCGTCGCCGCCCTCGGGGAGGGCAATCGCTTTGCCGCGTTCGCGGCTGATCGTGACCGTCCGGCCCAACAAGGAGCGGGCGGCGGTGGCGCCGAGCGCGACCGTGACGCGAGGGCGGATGAGCATCTGTTCCTGTTCGATCCACCAGCGGCAGGCCTGGATTTCGCCGGTGTCGGGCTTGGCGTGGATGCGCCGCTTCCCCCGCTGTTCGAACTTGAAGTGCTTCACCGCATTGGTGACGTAGACGCGGGCGCGGTCGATCTCGGCTTCGGCGATGGCGCGGTTGAAGACCTGTCCGGCGGGGCCGACGAAGGGGGTGCCGGCGAGGTCCTCCTGATCGCCCGGCTGTTCGCCGACGAACATCAGCGGCGCATCGACCGGGCCTTCGCCGAAGACGGTCTGCGTCGCATGTTTGTAGAGGTGGCAGCGGGTGCAGGTCGCGGCTTCTTCGCGCAATGCCGCCCAGGCGGCGGTGACATTGTCGCCGATGGCCGGCGCCTCGCGTGACTGGGTGATCATGCCGCTTTCCCGTGCCTGTGCGCCGGCGATCAGCTGCCCGACCAGCGCGGTTTCGGGCATGTTCTTCCAATATTTGCGCGGCATCTCCTTCAGCATCGCGCCGATCTTGACGCGCGCGGGGTTGAAGATGCTGGCGTAATAGGTCTTCCACACCTCTTCGGTGGGATCGCCATCGGGGGCATCGGCCTTTTGCGCGCCGGGACATTCGGCCAAGGCCTTGCCGTCCCAGTGGAGCGACACCTCCGGCGTCAGGATCGACCAACGCATGCTGGCGAAGCGATTGACGAAGAAGGCGGCGTTGGCGCGGACGATATGGTGTTCGGGTTCGAACCAGGCGACGTAGCGCGTGCCCTCATCGTCCTGTTCCTCGCGGAAGCGGAGGAAGGCGCGCATCTTGTGGATGTCGCGGCGAACCGATTTGGCGAGGCCTTCGAGGCGGCGGACGAGCGGGTCAGCCTGATCCTCGATCAGTTTCGGTTCGCGGCGCAGGCGGGCGAGCGCGGTGTAGAGGAGCGCGAACCGTTCGGGATCGCTGGAGAGCACGACGCTGCGCGCGAGATCGATGAAGGCGCGAGGGACGGAGACGGTGCCGCCGGCGGGCGGCGGGGCGGGGGCGGCGTCTGCGGTAGTGGCGAACAGGTCGGCGGGGATGTCGCCGACCTGCCAGACGATATCGTCGGGGGGGACGTCGGCGGCGGCGAGCGGGCGCGCGGCGTCGCGCCACGCGTCGAAGTCGTCGGGGGTGGGGAGGGTGATTATGCGCATGGCATGCCCACCCTGGCCTGGCGACCTGCCCGACTCCCCAATACCCACGTCATTCCCGCGAAGGCGGGAATCCATATTCTCTCACGTCGCGATCGAGCCGAGAGGGTAGCCAGTATGGATCCCCGCCTGCGCGGGGATGACGAAGTACTGGATGGAACCGTTCGACGCCGCACCGGTCAGTCGCGGTCGTCGCCGCCGGCGGGCTTTTCCTTGGCGAGCTTCAGTTCCTCGGGTTTACGCTCTTCATAGATCTCGGCGAGCTTCTTTTCGGTCTTGGTGTCGAGCTCGTCGGCCGCGGCGGGGAACATCTCTTCCTCTTCCTCGGTGATGTGGTGTTCGTAGCGACGGCGCATGTGGAAGAATTTTTCGTTCCATTCGTCGGACGAGACCTCCAGCTCGGTCATCTCGGCGAGCAGGTCGTCGACCTCCTTGTGCTCGGAGACCGAATGGCGGGCATCGTCGCGTAAGTCGGGATCGCGCAGCATCGTGGCGTAGAGCGATTCCTCCTCGGCGGCGGCGTGGCTCTGCACCTCGAGGCGGAAGTCCTCGAACAATTTGCCGCGCTTGGCCGTATCGGTCAGTTCGGCCAGCTCCTTCAGCATCTTGCGCTGCTTGTCGTGGTCGCGCTTCAGGTCTGCGTAGATGTCGGCGAGGGCCATGGGTGTGTCTCCTTCGCATCGCCCAACCGGCGAGCGCGCACGGCGTTTCACTCGCGAGTCATTCTCACGCGGCGAAGAGTTCGAGCTGCTGCTTTTTGGGCGCGACGAGCGGCGTCAGGTCGGCGCGGTCGCTGAGCAGTACCGGGCGCCAGTCGTCGGTGACGATGAAGGGGCGGACCTTGGCGACGCTGACGGTCAGACGCGCGACGTCGTCGAGGCGCAGGCGGCGCCAGCGGCGGGTGGCGACGATGCGGTCGACCGCCTTCACGCCGAGGCCGGGGACGCGCAGCAGCATCTCGCGGGGGGCGCGGTTGACGTCGACGGGGAAGCGGTCACGGAATTTGAGCGCCCAGGCGAGCTTCGGGTCGATGTCGAGCGGCAGCATGCCGGTCGCATCGTCCGCCGCGGCGACGACCTCTGCCGGGCTGTAATCGTAGAAGCGCATCAGCCAGTCGGACTGGTAGAGGCGATGTTCGCGCATCAGCGGCGGGCGTTGCAGCGGCAGCACCGTGCTGGCGTCGGGAATGGGGCTGAACGCGCTGTAATAGACGCGGCGCAGGCCGAAGCGATCGTACAGCGTCGAGGCGCGCGCGACGATCTCGCCATCGGTGGCGGCGTCGGCGCCGACGATCATCTGCGTCGACTGGCCGGCGGGGGCGAAGCGGGGGGCGGATTTGTACTTCTTGCGCGCGTCGCCATTGTCGGCGATCGCACCCTTCACGTCGCGCATCGCGCCTTCGATGCGGGTGCCGTCCTTTTCGGGGGCGAGCCGCTTCAGGCCGCTGACCGTCGGCAGCTCGACGTTGATCGAGACGCGGTCGGCGTAGAGACCGGCCTGGTGAACCAGCTCGGGATCGGCGTCGGGGATCGTCTTCAGATGGATGTAGCCGCGGAAATGGTGGTCTTCGCGCAAAGATCGCGCGACCTCGACCATCTGCTCCATCGTGTAGTTCGACGATTTGATGATGCCGGACGAGAGGAACAGGCCCTCGATATAATTGCGCTTGTAGAAGGCGATCGTCAGGTCGACGACTTCCTTGGCGGTGAAGCGCGCGCGGCGGACGTTGCTGCTCTTGCGGTTGATGCAATAATGGCAATCGAAGATGCAGCTGTTGGTCAGCAGGATCTTGAGCAGGCTGATGCAGCGACCGTCGGGCGCGTAGGCGTGGCAGATGCCCATGCCCTCGGTCGAGCCGAGACCTTTGCCGTCGCGGCTGTTGCGCTTGGCGGTGCCCGAGGAGGCGCAGGACGCATCGTATTTCGCGGCGTCGGCGAGAATTTCCAGCTTCTGGCGGGTGTCGAGCTGGGCCATGCGTTCGATATACGTTCCGCGGTTGCTGCCGACAAGGGGCGGAGGCAACACGATTTTTGGTCTCAGTCATCCGCGCGCAATGATGGTGCGCGATAAGGTCCGCCAAGGAGAGTCGGAGATGACGACAGAGGACATGCCCTATCTGTCCGCGCGCTCGTTCGCCGAAGCGGTGCGATCGATTCAGGCGGACCATCCAGCTGCGGCGGCAGCGCATCAGGCGATGTGCCTGGCCTATACGGGCCGCGTACTCGCCGGCCTGCGCGAGGCTATTCCGCCGCGAGCAAGCTGGTCGCGCCGCCCAGATCGACCGATACCAGCCGGCTGACGCCACGTTCGACCATGGTGACGCCGAACAGCCGGTGCATGCGGCTCATCGTCACCGCATTGTGCGTGACGATCAGATAGCGGGTCTGCGTTTCGCGCGTCATCCGGTCGAGCAGATCGCAGAAGCGTTCGATATTGGCGTCGTCCAGCGGCGCGTCGACCTCGTCGAGGACGCAGATCGGCGCGGGGTTGGTGAGGAACAATGCGAAGATCAGCGCAACGGCCGTCAGCGCCTGTTCGCCGCCCGATAGAAGCGTGAGCGATTGCAGGCGCTTGCCGGGTGGCTGCGCCATGATCTCCAGCCCGGCCTCGAGCGGATCGTCCGAATCGACCAGAGCGAGATGTGCGGCGCCACCGTCGAACAGCGTGGTGAACAGGCGGCGGAAGTGGCCGTCGACCGCTTCGAACGCGGCGGTGAGGCGCTGGCGGCCTTCGCGGTTGAGCGTGCCGATCGAGCCGCGCAGGCGATTCACCGCCTCGATCAGCTCGTCGCGTTCGGCGGCGTTGCTCTTGCCGGTGGCTTCCAGCTCGGCGAGTTCGCGTTCCGCGACGAGGTTGACCGGGCCGATGCGCTCGCGATCGGCGGTGAGGCGTTCGTGAATGGTGCTTTCCGCGGCGGGCGTGCCGACGTCGGCGCCGGCGAAGCCGAGGCGCTCGGGCAACACGGGCGCGGGGCATTCGAAGCGTTCGCCCGACAGGCGGCCCATCTCGACCCGGCGCAGCTCCTGCGATTCGAGGCGGGCGGTGGCGCCGGCGCGGGCTTCGCGGGCTTGGGACAGCGCCTCGATCGCGCGGCGCTGCGCGTCGTCGGCGCGGCGGGCGGCGGCATCAGCGTCGCGTTCGGCGGCGG
This sequence comes from Arthrobacter sp. TPD3018, assembly GCA_003075315.1. Classification (GTDB taxonomy): domain Bacteria; phylum Pseudomonadota; class Alphaproteobacteria; order Sphingomonadales; family Sphingomonadaceae; genus Sphingomonas. Next base: position 379,402 of record QDFQ01000001.1, read on the forward strand.
CTTGCGTATCCGCCTCGCGGCGGGCGGCGTCATGCTCGGCATGGGCGGTGGCGATGGCGGCGTCGAGCGCGGCGGGGCGGTCGGCGGCGTCGGCAGCCTCCCTGGCGAGGGCGACCTCGCGCGCGTCCATGTCGGCGATGCGCTTGGCGGCCTCGCCTGCGCGGGCGCGCCAGCTGCGCGTGTCGGCCTGGACGGCGGCGAGACGTTCGCGGTTGGATTGCACGGCGCGATCAAGCGCGGCGCGGTCTCCGCGGGCCTGCGCGACGGCGGTGCGGCAGCGGTCTGCGACCTGCGACAAAGCGGCGACCGCGGCGGCGCTGTCACGGCCATCGGGGAGGGCAGCGCGGGTGGCTTCGGCGGCGGTGCGGTCGGCTTCGGCTTCGTCGCTTTCTGCGGCAATGCGCAGCGCGCGGGCGTCGAGATCGGCGCGCTGGCCGGCGAGGCGGTCGAGCGCGGTGGTAGCGCGGTCTTCGGCGCGTTCGGCGTCGCGGGTGGCAGCGTCGGCTTGAGTCAGCGCGGAGCGGGCGGACTGGGCGGCGGTGCGGGCGGCAGCGATGCGGCGGTCGATGTCGGCGTAGGCGGCAGCGGCGGCCTCTGCCGTGGCGGCGGCGGCGGGGCGGGTGTCGCGGAGGGCTTTCAGGCGGTTGAGGCGTTCGAGCCGTTCCGCCGCGGCGGCGCCACTGCCGGTGGCGACATGGCCGTCCCAGCGGCGCGTGTGCCCGGCGGGGGTGACGAGGCGCTGGCCGACCGCGAGCGGCTGGCCGTCGTCGGTCTCGGCGACGAAGGACTGGGCGAGGCGGCGGGCGAGCGTGGCCGGGGCGGTCACGTGGTCGGCGAGCGGCGTCGTGCCCTCTGGCGGGGCGGGATCGCCGGGCTGCGGCGTAGCGCCCTCCCATGCGGCGGGGTCGCCGTCGAGCTCGTCGCCGAGCGCCGCGGCGAGCGCGCGTTCGTAGCCGGCGGCGGGGGCGAGGTGGTCGAGCAGCTTTTCCTTGCCCGTCCGCTGGGTGGCGCGGGTGAGGGCGGCAATCTCGGCATCGATTTGCGCAAGGTCGGCACGCGCGGCGGCGCGGGCGGTTTCGGCGGCGTCGCGGCCGGCGATGGCGGCGCGTTCCTCTGCTTCCGCCTGCGCGAGGAGGGTGCGGGCTTCTTCGGCGCGGGCAAGCGCCTGTTGGCGGCGTGTGGCGGCCTCGTCGCGCGCGGCGGCGAGGGGGGCGGCGTCGTCCAGAGCGGCGAGCGCCTGTGCGACCTGTGCGACCTCACGACGGGCACGGTCGGCGCGGGTGCGGGCGGCGGCGAGCGCGGCATCGGCGACGCGGGTCTCGGCGGCTTCGCTCGCCTGGCGGGCGAGGCCCTGGGCGAGCGCGACCTCGGCATCGCGGGCGTGGCGTTCGGCCTCGGCGAGCGTCGCGTCGAGGCGGGGGGCTTCATCGGCGGCGGAAAGGATCGCGCGGTCGAGCGCCTTCACCTCGTCGGCGAGGCGGGCGAGCGCCTGCGCGGCGTCGGCGGCGAGCGTGCCTTCGCGCGCGCGATCGTCGGCGATGCGGCGGCGGGCCTCGTCCAATTCGCTTACCCGGCGCGCGGCGGCGGCGCGTTGCGCGCGGAGAGTGGTGAGGCGGTGGCCGAGGTCGTTGGCGGCATCGCGCGCAGCGAGCGCGGCGGCGCGGGCGGTGGCGACCGCGGTCATCGCTTCGGCCTGCGCGGCGGCGGCGATGCGTTCGGCGTCGGTCGTCTCGGCGACGCGGGTGTCGGCGGCGGTCGCTTCGGCCCGTGCGGCATCGGCGGCGGCGGCAGCGTCGCGCCAACGTGCGAAGATCATCCGCGCTTCGGCGAGGCGGATCTTCGCCGACAGCTCGCGATAGCGTTCGGCGGCGCGCGCCTGTCGGCGCAGCGCGGCGGCGCGGGCGTCCTGATCGGCGATCAACTCGCCGAGGCGCTCGAGGTTCGCCTCGGTCGCGCGCAGTTTCTGTTCGGCGTCCTTGCGGCGGACGTGGAGACCGGCGATCCCCGCGGCTTCCTCCAGCATCGCGCGGCGTTCGGCGGGCTTCGCCGCGATGACCGCGCTGATCCGGTTCTGGCTGACGAGCGCGGGGCTGTGCGCGCCCGTGGCGGCGTCGGCGAACAGCAGCGCGACGTCCTTGGCGCGCACGTCGCGGCCGTCGATCCGATAGGCGCTGCCCGCGCCGCGTTCGATGCGGCGGACGACCTCGCGCTCGTCACCGTCAGCGGCGTCGAGCAGGATCGACACTTCGGCAAAGGCGCGCGGCGGGCGCGTCGCGGTGCCGGCGAAGATGACGTCCTCCATCCCCGCGCCGCGCAGCGACTTGGCGCTCGATTCGCCCATCGTCCAGCGGAGCGCTTCGAGCAGGTTGGATTTGCCGCAGCCGTTGGGGCCGACGACGCCGGTCAGCCCCGGCTCGATATGGAGGTCGGCGGGGTCGACGAAGCTTTTGAACCCGGCGATGCGGAGCCGCTTGATCTGCACGAGGGTGGGGTGGCGCGAATGTTGGGCGGTGGCAAGTTTTGGGTTCACGCGAAGACGCGAAGACGCAAAGATGTCGCCCTAAGCGCCGCAGGCCTCCCTCTTTTGCAACGGCGCCGCATAGGCGACCGGCGTTTCCGAGAGCGGCTGCGCCGCCTGCGCTACCTCTTTGCGTCTTCGCGTCTTCGCGTGAACCGAATTACGCGCCGGCGGCCTTGAGCAGCGGTTCGAACTGGCTCCAGCTCGTCACGTCGCTCTTCTTGCCGTTGATGATGAGCGTCGGCGTACCGGTGACGGTGCCGTCGGCGCCCTTGTCCTGCGTCTGCTTGGTCCAGCGGTCGATCTGGCTCATGTCGCCCAGGCACTGCATCGCCTTGGCTTCGGGGATGCCGCGCTGCTTGGCGAAGTCGATCAGGCCCATCTGCTGCGCCATCATCTTGATCGCGTCGACCGGTTTGGCGGTCTGCAACTGCTGCTGCTGTGCCGGCGTCATCGCCTGGAGCTTGTTGAGGAAGCCTTCCTGCGACTGATACATCTGTTCGAGGATCGGGAAGAAGGCGGCCTTGTCTGCACAATTGCCGAGCAGCGCCGGCGGCACGTCGGGTGCGCCGTGGACCAGGAATTCGCGATATTCGAAGCTGACCTTGCCGCTCTTCACGTAGTTCATCAGCGATTCGAAGCCGTCGCGCGCGAAGGCGCCGCAGACCGGGCACAGGCGCGAGCCATATTCGACGACCTTGATCGGCGCGTTCGGGTTGCCGACGATCGTGCCTTCCGCGGTGCGCGAGACGACGTCGGTCCAGTTCTGGCCCGACGGCGCGGCAACGGCGGCGACGGGGCTGGCGGGCGCGGCGGGGGTGCCGGTGCCCTCCTTCGAACAAGCGTTGAGCGCCAGCGGCAGGACGAGCAAAGCGGCGGTGAGGCGGGTCTTCATGGCGTTACGCTCCATCACGAAAATCACTTGAGTCCCTTGGCACGCAGCACGGGGGCGAGGGTGCTCCAGTCGCCCGGCGGTTGCAGCGCGCCGTCGACATAAAAGCTGGGGGTGCTGTTCACCTCGATCGGCGCGTCGCCGGTCATCGCGGTGATCCGCGCGACCTCTGCCTTGTCGGCGAAACAGGCGGTGATGCGCGCCGGTGTCAGGCCGCGTGCGCGCATCGCGGCGGTCAGGCCGCCGGCATCGGCATAGGTGCGCGCCTGGACGATCGGCGGCTTGGTGTCGATATCGGGATGCGCCGCCTGATAGTCGCCGACCTTCTTCAGCCACACCGGCTGCGTCGCGAAGATCATCGTATGCGCCGCCGCGAAACCGCGGGGCCCGGCACAGCGGGCGAGGATCGCCGCGCCGAGATCGGCGGGATCGCGGATTAGGTGGCGGTATTCGAGGCTGAGCCCGCCCGAGCGGATCATCTTGCCCTTCAGCTCCGGCTCGCTCTCCTTGGCGAAGACCGCGCAATGCGGGCAGGTGTAACTGCCATATTCGATCAGCTTCACGCGCGCGGCGGGATTGCCGAAGACATAGGCACCCTTCGAGGTCTGGCGCGCGGGTGCGGCCGACCAGTCGGTGACGGGCGCGGTGGCGGCGACCGTAAGGAGCGCGATCGGAAGCAAACGGGAAAGCGTCATCAGCTGATCCTGGGCAGGGTGCGCGGCGCGTGGACGCCGGCGGCGAGGGCTTCGAGCACGGCGCGCAATTCGGGGTCGGCGATCGTCTTCAGCCCCTCGCCGATCTCGGCCGGGGCCTCGCGCGGGGCGGCGGGTGCGCTGCGCGGCATGCGCTTGGCGACTTCGCCCTGGCGGATGGTTAGTTTCGCGACGGCGGCATAGCCGAAGAAGCGGTTCACGCGCTCGACGATCTCGGGCGCGATATGCTGCATCATCGGGGCATGCGCGCCGCGCACGACGATGGTGAGCACGCCGTCCGCCTTCTGGCCAGGCGGGAAGCGCAGCGATTCGGGTGCCGATGCCGCCGCCCAGCGCTCGCCGACGATCTCGGGCCAGCGGGTGACGAGCGCGCTCTGCACGAAGCCGAATCGCTTGAACGCGGCGCCGTGGATCGCGGGCAGCAGTTCGCTGACCGCGCGGGCGCGGTTCTGGCGGGGGGCTTCGGTATCGGTGGCGCGGGCGCGCTTGCTCATCTGCGGCTCCATGCCATAGCGGATGCGTGGACGCTACACGCTCTTATCCCGATCCCGCCATGATCGCCCCCGCCCTGCTCGCCTGGTACGACGTCCACCGCCGCGCGCTGCCGTGGCGGGCGCTGCCCGGCGAGACGGCGGACCCGTATCGCGTGTGGCTGTCGGAGGTGATGCTGCAGCAGACGACCGTGGCGGCGGTGCGACCGCGGTTCGAGGCGTGGGTCGCGCGCTGGCCAGATTTCGCGAGCCTGGCCGCGGCGGACGAGGCGGAGGTGATGGCCGCCTGGGCGGGGCTGGGGTATTATGCCCGCGCGCGCAATCTGGTCGCCGCCGCCAAGGTCGTGGTGGCGGAGCATGGCGGCGCCTTCCCGTCGGACGAGGCGACGCTGCGCACGCTGCCGGGGCTGGGCGCCTATACCGCGGCGGCGGTGGCGGCGATCGCCTTCGGGCAGCGCGCCGTAGTGGTCGATGCCAATGTCGAGCGCGTCGTCGCGCGGCTGTTCGCGATTCGCGAGGCGTTGCCGGGCGCGCGGGTGGCGATCCGTGCGGCAGCCGATCGGGTGACGCCGGACGCGCGGGCGGGCGACTTTGCGCAGGCGATGATGGATCTGGGGTCGGGCATCTGCACGCCGAAGAAACCATCGTGCCTGCTCTGTCCGTTGCAGGGCGAATGCCGGGCGTTCCGCGAGGGCGATCCCGAGCGACTGCCATTGAAGGCGGCGAAGAAGGCCAAGCCGCAGCGGCACGGCACGATCTTCTGGCTGGAGCGTGACGGCGCGGTGTGGCTGGTGCGGCGGCCGGGCAAGGGGCTGCTCGGCGGCATGCGTGCGCTGCCGACCGGGCCGTGGGAGGATGCGCCACCGGGCCTTGCCGATGCGCCAGTGGCAGCAGCGTGGGAGTTGCGCAACGCAACTGTCGCGCACGGTTTTACCCATTTCGATCTGCAACTGGCGCTTGCCGTCGCGGAAGGCGAGGGCCATCACCCGCTTAACGGCGAATGGTGGCCGATCGACGATCTGGATCGCGCCGGCCTGCCGACGCTGTTCGCAAAAGCCGCCGCGGCGGTGCTGAGGAGGGATGGATGAGGCGCGTTCACGGGATCGTCGGTGCTGGTCTGGTCGCGCTGGTCGCGAGCGCGGGGTTTGCGGGGCAGGCACGCCAAGCCGCACCCGCGCCTGCAATCGCGCAGCGCGGGTCGGTCGATACGCTGGGCCGCGCAGTGCTGCCGGGCACGCAGGCGCTGTTCGACGGCTATGTCCGCGATGACAAGATGCCGGGCATCGTCGGCGCCTTCGGTGTGGGCGATCGGCCGACCTGGTTCGTCTCTGCCGGGCGGATCGCCACCGACGCCAACGCACCCGCCGCGACCCCCGACAGCCTGTGGCGCGTCTATTCGATGACCAAGCCGGTGACGGCGATGGCGGCGATCATCCTGATCGAAGAGGGCAAGATCGGCCTCGACGACCCGCTGTCGAAATATATCCCTGCGTTCAAGCAGATGCGCGTCTTCACCAACCCGGACGTGACGCTCGATTCGGTGCCCGCGGAGCGCGAGATCACGATCCGAGAGCTGCTGACCCATACGTCGGGCCTGGGCTATAACATCAACGCCAAGGGCCCCCTGCTCAAGCTCCTGGAGGCGAAGGGTATCGTGCCGGCGGCGGTGAACACGCGGATCGAGGCGGCGGCGCGGCGTACCCGGCCCGCGACGCTCGCCGACTTCGCCGATCGCGTCGCGAGCATCCCGCTCATCTACCAGCCGGGTACGCGCTGGCATTATTCGATCGGCCTCGACGTGATGGGCCGCGTGATCGAGGTGGCATCGGGCATGCCGTTCGATCGCTTCGTCCAGCAGCGCTTGTTCGACCCGCTGAAGATGACGTCGAGCTTCTGGACCGTGCCGGCCGGCGATGCGTCGCGCCTGGCGACCAATTATGCGATCGTCGGCGATCAATTGTCGCCGCTCGATCCCGGTGCGACCTCGGTATGGCTGAAGCCGCCGAGCTTTCCCTATGGTGGCGCCGGCCTGGTCATGTCGGCGCGCGACTATGACCGGTTCCTGCACATGCTGGCCGATGAGGGCACGCTGGATGGCGTGCGGGTCATGAAGCCAGAGACGGTGCGGCTCGCCATGTCGAACCTGCTACCGGCGGGCGTCACCTTCGGCGGGGTGGAGGGCAATACCGGCGGCACGCAGGCCGCGACGCCGATGGGCTTCGGCGCGGGCGGTTCGGTGTATCTTGCCGACGGGCCGGGGGGCATGCCCTCCAAGGGAACCTATGGCTGGGGTGGTGCGGCCGGCACGGTCGCGTTCGTCGATCCGGTGAAGAAGGTGCGGGGCACGATCATGGTCAATTACTTCCCCGCCGATCGCTGGCCGGTGCGGCAGGAGACGGTGCGTGCGCTGGCCGCCGATCTGTCGCGGTTCAAGCGGTGAGCGTCGCGCCTGGGTTTACGGCCATCGGGTTCACCGGCGGCACGCTCGATCGCGCCGATGCGCTGCGCCACGATCCGGCGGCGCTGGCGGCGAAGCTCGACTGGCGGGCGCGGTTGCTGCGGCTCGACGGGTTGATGCCCGCGGCGGGGGACGACGGGCGACTGGTGTGGGACAGCCTCGCCGCACTGCCAGAGGACGCGGAGGTCATCCTGCTGGGGCTGGACGAGGCCGGCCGCGCGCATGTCGCGGCGCTGCTGCCGCAGAGTGGCGAAGGCACGGTGCCCGCGATGCGCAGCCCGGCGCTGATGGGGCTGCTCGCCAGCCTTCAGCCGGGCGAGGCGGCGACCTATGCCGCGGCGCGCAGCCTGATCGACTGGCACAGCCGCCATCGCTTCTGCGCGCGCTGCGGCGGCACGACGCACCTGTTCCGCGGCGGCTGGGGGCGGCAGTGCGACGTCTGCGCGACCGAGCATTTCCCGCGCGTCGACCCCGTCGTCATCATGATCGCCGAACATGACGGCCGCGCGCTGCTGGGCCGCGGCAAGGGCTGGCCGGAGGGGCGCTATTCGGCGCTGGCGGGCTTCGTCGAGCCGGCAGAGTCGGTGGAGGAAGCGGTGGCGCGCGAGATCGTCGAGGAAGCGGGCGTGCGCGTCGCCGACGTGCGCTATGTCGCCAGCCAACCCTGGCCGTTTCCGTCGTCGCTGATGATCGCCTGCATCGGCCGGGCGGAGGGCGATACGATCACGCTCGATACCAACGAGCTGGAGGATGCGATCTGGGTCGACCGCGCGACGGTGCGCGCGGTGCTGGCGGGCGAACCCGGGCCGTTCCTGCCACCACCGCCCTATGCGATCGCGCATACGCTGCTGACGGTGTGGGCTGAGCAATGAGTTCCTCCCCAGGCGGGGAGGAATTTTCAGGGTCAGCGCATGGCGGCGATGAGGTCGTCGAGGGGTGCGATGGCGAAGCTCGTCATGTCGTCGGCGAGGGCATAGGGGAGCAGCAGCGTGCGGCCGCGGACCATCGCGCCGCAGGAATAGACGACGTTCGGAACATAGCCGTCCCAGGTTTCGCCATCGGGTGCGATCAGCGGTTCGGGCAGGCGGCCGAGCACCTTCGTCGGATCGTCGCGGTCGAGCAAAGCGGCGCCGATGCAATAGCTTCTGACCATGCCGACACCGTGGGTAAGGACCAGCCACCCTTCGTCGATTTCGATGGGCGAGCCGCAATTGCCGATCTGCACGAATTCCCAGGGGTATTCGGGCTCCATGATCCGGACCGGATGATCCCAGGCGAGCGGGGTGTCGCTGGTGGCGTACCACAGGTTTTCGTTGTCGTGGCGGAACAGCGCGGCGAACTTGCTTCCGATCTTGCGCGGGAACAGCGCCATCCCCTTGCCGCTCGCCACAGGCCCTTCGACCGGGTGCATGTGGAACAGACGGAAATCGTCGGTCTGGAGCAGTTCCTGCCGCGCGCTTTCGGCGCAGACGGCGGTGTAGCTGCCCATATAGGTGGTGCGGCCGTCGTCCTCGCGAAACTGGACGAGGCGCAGGTCCTCGATCCCGCGGCTCTGGCTAGGGACGACGGGGAACAGCACGGTTTCGGATGGCTCGCGCGCATCGCGGCAGTTGAGCTGAACCAGGGCCTTGGCGCCGATCTGGCGGACGAGTTCGGGGTCGGGCTCCTCGACCACCGGCGGCACGCCCTGCGGTCCGGGCGGATGCAGCACGAGGTCGTCGTCGTCCGGCCCCCAGGTGCCGGTGCGGAAGGTGACGGAGGACAAATGCCCCTCGCCGATCCCGCGCAGCGACAGGACGAAGCGGATCGCGCCATCCGCGCAGTCGCTCTGGTCGGGATGGGGGACGATGCTGGGGTTGAACAGCGCTGCGGCTTCGAACGAATATTCGGCGCTGCAATAGCCGCCGATCAGCATACGGCGCGATTCCGACAGATCGGGCGGCAGATCCAGTTGCGCCGCGACCTCGTCGAACCGGCGAAGCAGCAGCGCAGGCACTTCGCGATGGCGGGCGCCCAGGCCCTCGACGATCACCTCGACCAGTTCGGCGGTGCGCGCATCGTCGAGCGCAAGCAGGCGGTCGACGATACGGTCGCCGCGCGGCGCACCCTCGACCGCGAACGGGGCGGGGTCTTCGGGCAAAAAGGGGCGGATTACGGTACGCTTGGGATCGGGAAGCAGCGTCGGCTTCAGATGGCGGACGAACGTTGCGGCCAAGGCACCCTCCAGAGGTTGTCGCGATAGACGCGCGAACCGGTGCGGCGGGTCCGTCGCCGATCGTTCCATCGTGTCAGGAAGTATTGCCGATCTTGCCGTTCCCATATCGTGGGTATGCTTTTCATCTATTCGAATGGGTGGCGACGTGGCAGGCGGGAAGCGGAGACAAAGAGGGGAAGCATGGGGACGTTGCTGACATTCGGCGAGATCATGCTGCGTCTGTCGCCACCGGGACGCGAGCTGCTGTTGCAGACCCCCAAGCTGGACGTCTGGGTCGCGGGGGCCGAGGCGAATGTCGCAACCGCGCTCGCGCGGCTGGGCCATGACGTGCGCTTTGCCAGCCGGGTGCCGGACAACGACCTCGGCCGATCGGCGATCGCGACGTTGCGCGGGCATGGCGTCGATACGCGCGGCATCACGCTGGGCGGCGCGCGCATGGGGCTGTATTTCGTCACCTCCGGCGCGGGCATGCGCGCGACCGAGGTGATTTACGACCGGGCGCATTCCGCCTTTGCCGAGGCGCCCGTCGCGGCTTGGGATTGGAACGCGCTGTTCGACGGGGTCGACGGGCTGCATCTGTCGGGCATCACCCCGGCGCTGGGGGCAGTGGCGGCGCGGAGCGCGATCGCCGCGGTCGAGGCGGCGGCGGCGCGCGACATCCCGATCTCGTTCGATGGCAACTACCGCGCGAAATTGTGGGGGCGGTGGGATGGCGATCCTCGTGGCCTGCTGACGCAATTGGTCGCGCGCGCCAGCCTGTTGTTCGGTAACCATCGCGACATCGCGCTACTGCTCGGCACGCCGTTCGAGGCGGGCGATGCGCGCGCGGCGGCGGAGGCGGCGTTCGCCGCGTTTCCGAAGCTGCAGACGATCGCCTCGACCGCGCGGACGGTCGAGAATGTCGATCTCCACTATCTGTCGGCGCGGATCGATACGCGCGAGACCTGGGTGGAAACGCCGCAGGTGACGCTGGCGGGGATCGTCGACCGGATCGGCGGCGGCGATGCCTTTGCCGCGGGCGTGCTGCATGCGCTGCGGCGGGGGCAGGGGATCGCGGCGGCGGCGGAGGCGGGCGTGGCGCTGACCGCGCTCAAACATTCGCTGCCCGGTGATGCCGCGCTGTTCCGGCAGGCGGACCTCGACGCCTATCTGGCGGGCGGGCTCGACGTGCGCCGCTGAGCCGCCGCGGCGGCGACGCTGCTCCAGGCATACAGGCCGCACCCCGCCCAGATCAGCGCGAAGGTGGCGAGCTGCGCCGGGCGTACCGGCTCGTGATAAAGCAGCACCGCTTCCAGGAACTGGAGCGTCGGCGCGATGAACTGGAGCAGCCCGATCGTCGTGTAGCGCAGCGTGCGCGCGGCCGCGGCGAACAGCAGCAGCGGCGCGGCGGTGACGGGGCCGGCGAGGACGAGCAGCAGGTCCATCGATGTACCGCTACCGAAAGCGGCGGTGCCGTTGCGCCCGGCGGCGATCAGGATCGCGAGCGCGACCGGTGCGATCAGCGCGGTCTCCACCGTCAGCCCGCCGAGCGAATCGATCGCGCAGATCTTCCGCAGGAAGCCGTAGAAGGCGAAGCTGAACGCGAGGGCGAGCGAAATCCAGATCGCGCCGCCGCCGTTCAGCGCGAAGATGAGGACGCCGCAGGCGGCGAGGCCGATCGCGATGGCCTGCACCCGGCCCAGCCGCTCGTGCAGCAACAGCGTGCCGAGCGCGACATTGACCAGCGGGTTGATGAAATAGCCGAGGCTTGCTTCGACCAGATGCGCGTTATCGACCGCCCAGATGTAGACGAACCAGTTGATCGCGATCAGCGTCGCGCTGCCCGCCAGCATCAGCAAGGTGCGGCCGCGCGCCACGGCCAGCAGCGGGCGCAGCCGCCGGGTGGCGACGACGATCACCGCGAGCAGGACCAGCGACCAGAGCACGCGGTGCGCGATCACCTGGAGCGGCGGGACGCCGGACAGCAGGTGCAGGTAGAGCGGCAGCGCCCCCCACAAGGTATAAGCGCCGATGCCCTGGAGCAGGCCGGTGCGGGTGGAGGAGGCGGCGGACATGGTGCGCGCTGTGCCGGGTCGATCGGGGTGAGGCAAGCGCGTGGCGCTTTTCCTCGGCCGGTCAGGCGGCTAGGGGCAGGCGATGACCAGCGGTGCGCTTCACGACCTGTTTCTGTCGACGCTGATTCGTCAGGCGGGCGGCAACCGGCGGCGCTGGCGGTTGGTGACGGGGGACCTGCGCGTCTACCCCATTGCCACTCATCCGCACTGCAACTGGTCGGTGACGCCGTCCGGCACCGCGGCCGAGAACGATATCGTCGAACGGATCGCCGACGATCTGCGTGCCGCACATCCCATCCTGGTCGAAGGTTAGAGATCCGTCGTCGCGCAAACGATTATCTCCGGAACGGTTGCTTTCAAAACCGACCGAGCATAAACGTCGATTGCCGACATGACATAACTGTCATGTCGATGGGTTCTTATTGGGAAAGAACGGGATGGCACCCGAGACGCACGAGCGGATATGCACCCAATTGTCCGAGGTGCTCGTGCTGTTAGATCAGCAACATTGTCCAGTCGCGGCTCTGTACGTCGCCCATGCGCTCGACGCGCTGTGCTATGCGCCCAGCGACCGCGGAGACCCGGGATCGTCTACGGTACTACAGTGATGTCGGTCAGCCAGGTGCGGATGATCTGACGGGCGCGATCGCTCAGCGCCAGCATCGTCACCCGCCGATCGGTGATATCGTCGCTGCCGTCGATCAGGCCACGCTCCTGCAACAGCTTCACCCAGCGCAGCGCCGTGGTGCGCGGCACGCCGGCAGCGGCGCAACAGGCGTTGGTGGTGACCGCGCGGCCGCCTTGGCCTTCGGCGAACAGGAACAGCATGATATCCAGGCCGGGATTGGCGAACAGCGACGCGTCGAGATGCGTGGTCAGCCGCCGGCGCGATGCCGTGAAGGCCCGTGCGAGCGCGTAGAGGTGTTCGTCCGGCGTCGCGCTCACCGCAATGGGTGAGAGCAGCCCGTTATTGGCATTCTGATCGCTAAACAGAGCGGCGTCCTGTCCTCGCATTGCGCTTCCCATCGTGCCCCGCTTTTGGTTTCGCTGTTAGCGCATAAACTTAGCGGGTCCGAAATCAAGTGGTGTCGTGCGAGACTAAATCGGTCAACCGATCATTCGGTGGGGTCGATCGGTACCCCTTCGGCACGATAGCGATCGACCGCGCGGCGGATATTGCCGCCCATTTCCTCCAGCGTGACCGCGGCGATCCGCTGTTCGACCGGGGCGCAGGAGCGCAGCAGGTCGGCGACCGCGAGCTGCGCCTGCGTGATCCGGTCGATCCCCTGCAGGCTGTGCATGTGATGGCGCAGCGTGTCCGGATTGCCGGCAAGATCGAAGGCGAGGTCGGCGAGCAGGCCGGTGATCCCGACCAGCTCGTCCGCCAGCGCATGGGCGAGAGCCGGTTCGCAGCCCGGCGCGATCGGGGTGGCGGATCCCATGTCGACGGGCAGCCCGATCACTTGTTGCACAGTTTCAGAAGGGTGCGGGCGAGCTGGTCCGCCGGAACCGGCTGGTTCGCCATGCGCCGCGCCATCGTATAGCCCTGGCTCCGGTCCTCGGCCGGCGTGATGTAGAAGCCGTTGCCCGCCGACAAAGCGCGCACGCCGGCGTCACCATCCTCGCCATCCGCGCCCAGCAGCAAACCGACCGATTCGGCGCCCGCCGCTTTGGCGACCGAGGCGAACAGGATCGAGATCGACGGCCGCTCGCCCGCGACGGGATCGCGCGGCAGCATGCGCAGCTTGCCGTTCGGCCACGAATCGACGACGACATGCGTCTCGCCCGGGGGCGCGAGATAGATCGTGCCCTGTTCGACCGGCATGCCGTCCTCGGCCAGCACGATCTTGGGCGCGATTTCCGCGGCCAGCTTGTCGATCATCGTACCGGCGAGCCCCGCGCCCAGATGCTGGACGACGACGGTCGGCGGGCAGTTCGCCGGGAAGGCGCCGAACAGTTCGAACAAGGTCTGCGTCGCCGCAGCCTCGCCGCCGATCGCGAGCAGGCGGCCGTTCCAGTCGAGCGGCGGCGAGGCCACCACCTTGGTCGCGCCAGCAGCCTTCACCGCGGCGCCCTTGGCGGCCTTGATCCGCTTGCCGAGCTTGGCGAGAATCTTGTCGAACTCCGCCGCCACGGCGACCTTGGGCTTGGGGAAACAGTCGATCGCGCCCAGCCGCAGCGCCTCGATCGATGCTTCCGCCCCCGCCTCGGTCCGCGTCGAGAACATGATGACCGGCATCGGCCGCTGTTCCATCAACTCGGCCAGATATTCGAGGCCGCTCATCCCCGGCATTTCGACGTCGAGCGTCATGACGTCGGGAACCAGCTTGTCGCGCATGACGCGGGCTTCCTCGGCGCCGTCGGCCGAACCGACGACGGTGACGCCCGGAATGCGTTCGAGAGCGCCCGACAGCAGCGCGCGCATGGTGAGCGAATCATCGACGACGAGAACTTTAACCGGGGCGGCGGCCATGCCTGTTATCCTTGGGTAACGAGAAGACGGAAGGTAATCGTTCAGGCAGCGTCGGAGAGCGAAGCCGAGCTATCGACCAGCCGCTCCAGCGCGAGCACGAGGATCAGCCGCTGATCGATCGTCGCCAGTCCTTCAAGGAATTGGGCGGCGGGCGTTTCGCCGATATCGGGCAGCGGTTGCATACCATCGTCAGGAATGCTGACGATATCGTTGACGGCGTCGACGATAAGTCCCTGCAACTGTTCGCCGATCCGCACGACGATGATGACGTGGCGCGACGACGGGTCGGTCGAGCCCCAGCCCAGGCGATGGCTGAGATCCAGCACGGGCAGCACGACGCCGCGCAGGTTGACGACACCGCGCACATGCGCCGGCACGTTGGGCAGCGGCGTGGCCGGCGACCAGGCGCGGATTTCGCGAATCGCCATGATGTCGACGCCGAGAACCTGTTCGCCGATCTGGAAGGTGATGAGCTGACGGGACATGATGTTATTCCTGTTGCAAATCAGTGCAGGACGCGGCGGATCGCCGCAGCGAGCTTGTCAGGATGGAACGGCTTGACGATCCAACCTGTAGCGCCCGCCGAGCGCGCGCGCTGCTTCTTTTCATCCGAGCTTTCCGTGGTGAGCACCAGGATCGGCAGGTTGCGATGCCGATCCTGTTCGCGCACCTTCTCGATCAGGCCGAAGCCATCGAGACGCGGCATGTTGATGTCGGTGATGAGCAGGTCGGGACCGTTGCCCGACGAACAGGCACCACCGAGCCGTTCGAGCGCATCGACGCCGTCTTCGGCCTCGAGGACGTTGTAGCCCATGTCGGTCAGTGCTGCCTTCAGCAGCATCCGCATACTGGGTGAATCGTCCACGGTCATGATCATGCTGGACACGGCAGTTCCTTTTTGGGGGAGGGGGGTCATCAGAAGAATTCCACATCGCCGACGGCATCGGCGATGACGGGAGCGGGAGCGGCGACGCGCGGTTTTTCGACCGGGCGATCGGTGGCGATGCGGCAGCGGGCAAGGCCCAGCGTCGGACGGAATTCGATCCGGCGGGCGCCATGGCCACCGACGTCCTCGCCGACCAGCGCGATGCGTTCGTCGCGCAGGAAGCGGCGGGCGAACAGCGCGTTGGTCGCGCCGATATCGCGGAATCCGTCGCGCAGGCTGGCACCGCCATAGATGCGCGCCTTCAGGTTCGATCGCGTCGCGCCCATCGACATCATCGCGTTGATCAGCACTTCCATCGCATAGACGCCGTAGCGTTGCAGCGAGCGCACGTCGGTTTCGCCACTGCCCGGCTCGGCGAGCAGAAAGTGGTTGAGGCCGCCGACCTTGGCGATCGGATCGTAGAGGCAGGCCGAGATGCAGCTGCCGAGCACGGTCGTCAGCACGACGCCGGCGTCGTCGGACACCTTGGTTTCGCCCTGCAGGATGTTGATGCGGCGCAGGCCGTCGGATGCACGGGGAAGGTTCGACAATGGGGTCATGCACGGCACTCCGCCATCAATCGCGCCGCGATCTTCGACAGCGGCAGCTGCGCCGTCACCGCGCCCATCTGGAACGCCGCGGCGGGCATTCCGTAGACGACGCAGCTGTCGGCATCCTGGCCGATCGTCATCGCGCCCTTGTCGCGCATAGCCTTCAGGCCCTGCGCGCCGTCGGCGCCCATGCCGGTCAGGATCGCGCCGACCGCGGAGGCGCCGGCCCAGCGCGCGACCGAATGGAACAGGCGGTCGACCGAGGGGCGGTGGCCGCTCATCTTCTCGTCCTCGACCAGGCGGCAGCGGCGCAAGCTGCCGCCGGTGATCTCGGTATGATAGGCGCCGCCGGGCGCGACATAGACATGACCCACCTCCAGCGGCGCGCCGGGGCGCGCGACGCTGACGTGGGGTGCCGACAGGCGGTCGAGCCGCGCGGCGAAGGTCGGCACGTAGCTTTCGGGCATGTGCTGGACGATGACCGTCGGCGGACAGTTGACCGGGAAGCCGCCGAGCAGCTCGATCAGCGTCTCGACGCCGCCGGTCGACGATCCGATCGCGATCATCGCGTCCTGGCGCGGCACGTAATCGGCGGCGGGCGCACGCGGCACCGGTGTCGCCTGGAAGCGGGGGCGGACCCGGCTTTTCGCCGCGGCCTTGACCAGCCGCGTCAGATCGTTGCCCAGGCCACCGCCGAACGCCTGCTTGGGCTTTTCGTAGCAGTCGAACGCACCCAGTTCGAGCGCGCGGATCGTCGCCTCCGCGCCCTTGCCGGTCAGCGTCGACAGCATGACGACGGGCATGGGGCGCAGGCGCATGATCTTTTCGAGGAAGTCGAGGCCGTTCATCCCCGGCATCTCGATGTCGAGCGTGATGACGTCGGGGTTGAGCGACTTGATCATCTCGCGCGCGGTCATCGGGCCGTCGGCGGTGCCGACGACTTCGATATCCGGGTCCTGCGACAGGCTGTGCGACACCATCGCCCGCATCGTCGGCGAGTCATCGACCACTAGAGCGCGGACCGTCATGCCGTCACTTTCTGAAAGGTGGTGCGGCCGACGCATGCGAAGCGTGGCGCGACCGAGTTGGAGAGCCGCTCGGAATGCCCGATGTACAGGAACCCGCCCGGAACGAGGTGGTCGGCAAGCCGGGTCTGCAGGCGTTCCTTGGTCGGTTCGTCGAAGTAGATCATGACGTTGCGGCAAAAGATCGCGTCGAACTGTCCCTTCATCGGCCAGTTTTCGAGCAGGTTGAGCTTACGGAAGGCGATGCGCTCGCGGATCAGCGGATGAACCTCCGCCTGATTGCCGTCGCGCGTCATCCAGATCGAGCGGAGCGACTGCGGCACGCCCGATGCGGTATCCAATGTGTAGCGGCCAGCCTTGGCCGCGGCGAGGATCTCGGTCGACAGATCGGTCGCCAGCACGCGCAGGTCGGTGCGCGCGAGGCGCTGGCCGTTGCCGCGTTCCTGACCGAAGATCGCCATCAGCAGCGAATAGGGTTCCTCGCCGCTGGAACAGGCCGCCGACCACAGGCGCACCTTGCCGCGCGTCGTCAGCCGCGCGTCGAGGGCGGGCCAGCAATGCTCCATGAAATGATCGAAGTGATGCGATTCGCGGAAGAAGCTGGTGTGGTTGGTGGTCAGCGCATCCAGCGCCTGCGTGCGTTCGACCGGATCGGTTGCGATCAGCGCGACATATTGGGCGAAGGTCGTCAGGCCGCACGCGCGCACCCGCGGTGCCAGCCGGCCATAGACGAGCTGCATCTTGTTCGGCGGCAGCAGGATGCCCGCCGCCTCGTACACGAATTCGCTGATCGCCTTGTGGTCGGCGGCCTCGAACCGGAATTCGGTCGGTCGTTGCCCGTTGAGTGTCGCGGCGGCGGCGCTCATGCGGCGAGGCTCAGCGGTGCGTGCGGCGGCGTGGTGTGGCGCGGTTCACGGCGCCAGCGCGAGATTAGCGCATCGACGTCGAGGATCAGCGCGACGCGGCCGTCGCCCAGTATGGTGGCACCGGCAAGGCCGGGGATGGCTTCGTAATTCGCCTCGAGGCTCTTCACGACGACCTGGCGCTGGTCTTGGATCGAATCGACCATCAGCACCGCCTGGCCGTGATCGGATTCGACCACGATCAGCACCGCGTCCTCAGGATTGGCCTGCGCGCCGCCGATGCCGAGCTGTTCGGCGATGCGGTGGACCGGCACGTAGGAGCCGCGCACGTCGAGCAGCGACGCGCTGGGGCCGAGCACCTTCACGCCATCCTCGTCGGGACGCAGGCTTTCGACGATATGGCCGAGCGGAATGACGAAGGTCTGGTCGCCGACGGTCACGATCATGCCGTCGAGCACGGCCAGCGTCAGCGGCAGCGACAGCGCGAAGCTGGACCCCGAACCGAGGTTCGACGTGATGCCGATACGGCCGCCGAGCGCCTGCACGTTCTTGCGCACCACATCCATGCCGACGCCGCGGCCGGAGATGTTGGAGACGGTCGCCGCGGTCGAGAAGCCGGGCGCGAAGATGAGGTTGTCGACTTCTTCGTCGCTCAGGATCGCATCGTGCGTGATGATGCCGCGTTCGATCGCCTTGGCGCGGACGCGCTTGCGGTCGATGCCGCGGCCGTCGTCCTTCACGGTGATGACGATGCGGCCTGAATGATGCGCGGCGGAGAGCGTGACGACGCCTTCCTCCGGCTTGCCCGCAGCGAGACGATCGGCCGGCGTTTCGAGGCCGTGGTCGACCGCGTTGCGGATCAGGTGGGTCAATGGCTCGCCGATGCGTTCGACGACGGTCTTGTCGACCTCGGTCATCTCACCGACGATGTCGAGGCGGACGCGCTTGCCGGTTTCGACTTCCAGTTCGCGGATGATGCGCGGCACGCGGCTGAAGACGGTCTTCATCGGCTGTGCGCGGATCGCCATCGTCGATTCCTGCAGCTCGCGCGTCAGGTGATCGAGGTCGGTCAGTTCGCTGATGCCGCCGGCGCCATGTTCGGACAGGCGCTGCGCCAGCATCGCCTGGGTAATGACGAGCTCGCCGACCAGGTTGACGAGGCGGTCGAGCTTGTCGAGGTCGACGCGGATCGTCTGCGCGGGCGGCGCGGCCGCGGGGCGCGGCGCAGCGGGTTCGGCGGGCAGGACCGTCGCCGCCGGTGCAGGCGTCGCCGGCGCGGGGGCCTCGATCGGTGCCGGCGCCGGTGCGGGTGCCGCGGCTACCGGAGCGGGCGCCGGGATAGCGGCGGGCACGGGCGCGGCGACTGGCAGGATCTCCTCGACCGGCGCCGATGCGGGTGCGGCCGGCATGACGTCGGCGAGCATGTCGGCGATCAGATCGTCATCCGACACGGCGGGTTCGCCGATGCGGGTGACGGTGAGTTCGCAATCGCCGATGAATTCGAAGATGCCGCGGATATCGTCCTCGGCGACGCTGCCCGGCACGATCGCGGTCCAGCCGAGATACGAGCGTTCCGGATGCAGTTCGGACAGCAGCGGCAGGCGCGACACGTCGGCGGCGAGCACTTCGCCTTCCAGCAGCGTCAGTTCACGCACCAGCAGCAGCGGATCGCCGCCATTGTCGAGCGCGGTGACGCCGGGAACGAAGGTGACGGTCCAGTCGCCCGGATTGCCGACACTCTCTTCGGGTTCGGGCACGCTTTCGCACATTGCGAACAGGTCGTCGAAATCGTCGATCGGCGCAGGCGCGGGTGCCTCCGCCACGGGTTCGGGTGCGGCCTCCACCACGGCGCCAGGCGTCGAGGCGGCGACGAGGCGGGCGAGCATCGGGCCGTCGGCGGGCGCATCGCCACCGTCGCGCGCCGCGGCGACGTGATCGGACAGCATGTCGAACGCGCCGACGATCGTACCGAGCAGGTCCGACGTCAGATCGAGCGTGCCGTTGCGCACCAGGTCGAGCAGCGTTTCATATTCATGGGTGAACGCCTGCAACCGTTCGTGCCCGAATGCGCCCGCGCCGCCCTTGATCGAATGGACCGACCGAAAGATCGTGTTGATCGTTTCGTTGTCGTGCCCACCCTGGCGGACGGAGGCGAAGCTCGCCTCCATCGTCGCGAGACCTTCCTCGCATTCCTGAAAGAAGATCTGCTGGATCTCGTCGAGGTTCATCATCAATCCTTTCAGGCGCCGCAGGTCGGTTCGAGCGCGGTGTCGAGCCGGGCGACGATCATCATCCGTTCCAGCGCCTCGCTGGGCCGATCGATGCGGAAATCGAGACCGCGTGCGATCGCGGTGGTGCGGGCGCTGACCAGCACCTGGAGGCAGGCCTGGCCGACCCGGGCGACCTCTGCCCCGTCGAGGCGCAGCGCCTCACCGCGCTCGAGCAGGCCGAGCAGCGCGTGGCGCAGCGGCACGGCCGCCGACGTATCGAGCGTGGGGGCAAGCGGAAGCGATGGCACGGACATACGGGTTCGACTTTCCTACGGACGGCACGACGGCGATCGGAGTGGCTGCGGACGCATCAGAACGCCGACCAATCGTCGTCCGCGATCGCCACGGCGGCGTTGCCGGCCCGGGGACGGGCGAGGCGACGGCCCGCTTCGGCGGCGCGTTGCTGAAGATGATGCACACTATTGCTGACAGAATGACTAACGACGCGCACACCATGACCGGCATCGGTGTCGCCGACGCGGAAGTGTGCAACCTGACGGGCGAGTTCGCTTGCTTCGCCAGATAGTTCACGAGCGGCGGCGGTGGCCTGTTCGACCATGGCGGCATTCTGCTGCGTCACGCCGTCCATTTCGCCGACGGCCGTGTTGACCTGCTGCAAGCCGGTCGACTGCTGCTCGGCGGCGATGGCGATTTGCGAGACGAGGCCGTTGATCTCCCCGAAGCGGCCGATCAGGCGCTGCAGGGCATGGCCGGTTTCGCTGACCAGCGCGACGCCGGCATCGACCTGTTCGGACGAGGCGTTGATACGGGTCTTGACGTCCTTGGCCGCCTCGGCCGAGCGCTGCGCGAGCGCGCGCACTTCGGAGGCGACGACGGCAAAGCCCTTGCCCGCGTCGCCGGCCCGCGCCGCCTCGACGCCCGCGTTCAGCGCGAGCAGGTTGGTCTGGAAGGCGATGCCATCGATGACGCTGATGATTTCCGAAATCTCGGCCGAGGCACGCTCGATGCCGCCCATCGCTTCGACGGCGCGGGCGACGACGGCTCCCGATTGTTCGGCCTCGGTCTGCGCGGCGGCGACCACGTCGTTGGCGCGTGTGGCACCGGCGGCGGCCTGTCGGACGGTCGCGGTGATCTCGTCCATCGCGGCGGCGGTTTCCTCCAGGCTTGCGGCCTGCTGTTCGGTCCGCTGCGACAGATCGTCCGACGCCTGCAGAATGCCCTGCGAGCCGTGGTTGATGCGTGTGGCCGCCTGATCGACCGCGGTCATCGCGGTCCGGATCGCGTCCATCGCGGCGTTGAAGTCTGCCCGTAGCGATTCGAAATCCGCCGGGAAGGCTGCGGTGATGCGGAAGGTGAGATCGCCCTGCGCGAGCGCGCCGAGCCCTTCGCCAAGCGCTGCGGCCATGTGCTGCTGCGCCTCGGCGGTGTTCGCCTTTTCCATATTGGCGCGGAAGATCGCCATGGCGGTCGTCATCCGGCCGACGCAGTCGCGGTTCTCGGTATAGGCGATCGGCGAATCAAGGTCGCCGTCGGCCAGCGCCTCCATGCGCAGCACGGTGTCGACATAGGGCGTGCAGACCAGGCGCCCGGCCAGGATCGTCGTCGCGACGATTCCCGCGACGGCGGCGGCGACGACCGTGATGTCGAAGACCGGGCCGGTCGCGATCGTGCCCGTCGCGGCGCCTGCGGTGATCGTAACGGCGATGCCCCCCAGCGTCGCGTGCGTCGCGGCCAGCACCCGGAACTTGGTGCGGATGGGCGCGTGTTTTGCGAACCAATCCAATATCATCAGACCCTCCCTCAGGGCCCGGAAAGGCAAGTCCCCCCGGACCATAAGCGCGGGTTGTCGCGACACGTGTTTAACGAGCGGTTGAGCAACCGAAATGGGTGCGATTTTCGCACGACCCGAACCGGTCCGGGGCGGACGCCGCCGCGCTGTCCGGTGGCCGGGGTGGCGGGCGACGACACGAAAACGGTAGTCGTTCAATCGAACCGACATGGCGTCGCCTTTCTTTCAAAGCCAAAGGGAAGAAGACCGGCGGGCAGGGACCCGCCGATCGCGGGATCAGAATTCTGACCAGTCGTCGCTCGGCGCCACGGCCACGGCCGCTCCGCCACCGGTGGCCCGGCGGCTGGCACGGGCGATCCGGCGCCCGGCGTCGGCGGCGCGATTCTGGAGCTGGTGCACCGCCGGCACCGGCTTGGGCTCGCCGTCGCCCACCTTGAAGCGGGCGACATGGCGGGCGAGCTCGTCCGATTCGGCGGACAGGCTGCGCGCGGCGGCGGTGGCTTCCTCGACCATCGCGGCGTTCTGCTGCGTTACGCCGTCCATTTCGCTGACCGCGGTGTTGACCTGTTGCAGGCCCGTCGCCTGCTGTTCGGCGGCGGTGGCGATCTGGCTGACCAGGCTGCTGATCTCGCCGAAGCGGCCGATGATCCGCTGCAGCGCCTGACCGGTCTCGCTGACCAGTTCGACGCCCGCTTCGACCTGTTCGGACGAGGCATTGATGCGCGTCTTGACGTCCTTGGCCGCTTCCGCCGAGCGCTGCGCCAGGGCCCGCACTTCGGAGGCGACCACCGCGAAGCCCTTGCCGGCGTCGCCGGCGCGTGCCGCTTCGACGCCCGCGTTCAGCGCCAGCAGATTGGTCTGGAAGGCGATGCCGTCGATGACGCTGATGATTTCCGAAATCTCGTTCGACGAGCGCTCGATGCCACCCATCGCCTCGACCGCGCGCGCCACGACGGCGCCCGACTGTTCGGCCTCGACGCGCGCTTCCTCGACGACGCCGTTGGCGCGGACCGCGCCGGCGGCCGTCTGGCGGACGGTCGAGGTGATCTCGTCCATCGCCGCGGCGGTTTCTTCCAGGCTCGCGGCCTGCTGTTCGGTGCGCTGCGACAGATCGTCGGAGGCCTGGCGGATGTCGATCGCGCCGCTGTTGATGCCATTGGTGGCATCGGTGACCGCGCTCATCGTTTCGGCAACGGCGTCCATCGCACGGTTATAGTCGATGCGGAGCTGTTCGTATTCGGCCGGGAAGGCGCGGTCGATGCGATAGCTGAGGTCGCCGCCGGCAAGGCGGGTCAGCCCTTCGCCGAGTGAGCCGACGATGATCTGCTGCGCGGCGGCGCCAGCCTGGACGCGTTCGGCATTTTCCTTGAAGATTTCCATCGCGCGCGAAATGCGGCCGATGCAGTCGCGATAGTCGGTGTTGGCGATCGGCGTGGTCAGATCGCCCGCGGCCAGCCCCTCCATCCGGACGACGGTGGCGACATAGGGATCGCTGATCAGCTTGCCGGCGACGAACACGGTTGCCATGGTGAGCGCGGTCAGCACGCAGGCGACGGCGAGATAGACATGGACCTGCGCGGGATCGGCGAGCGCGGCAAGGTAGGTGGTGGCGATGCCGCCTGCAGTGAACAGGCCAAGGATCACCAGCAGAACCTTGAACTTCAATTTGATGGGGGCGCTTTTCTCAAACCAGTTTAGCATCGTTCGGCGTTCCTTTTCGCGTAGACCGTCGAGCTGAAGCGGCTCCCCCTCCGGGCCACCGATGCTTCTCGGAATCGATTGGCCCGCTTTGCGCGAAAAGGGTAAAGGCCCGGTAAACTACGTCCATTTTGGCACTGAACCAATTTGAATATGTGTGCTCAAAATGGCTTGCGAAGGACGTGTCGATGACCTGTTACGCTTTGGGCGATGCCCAGCCTGACCTTGCCGTCGACGCCTATGTCGCGCCGGGTGCGCAGGTCATCGGGCGCGTGACGCTGGGTGCGCGGGCGTCCGTCTGGTTTAATGCCGTGCTGCGCGGCGACAACGATCCGATCACGATCGGCGCGGACAGCAATGTGCAGGACGGTGCGATGGTGCATGCCGATCCCGGCGTGCCGACGACGATCGGGCGTGGCGTCACCATCGGCCATCATGCGATCGTCCATGGCGCGACCGTCGGCGATAACAGCCTGATCGGCATGGGCGCGACGCTGCTCAACCGCGCGGTGATCGGTGCCGATTCCCTGGTCGGCGCGGGCGCGCTGGTGACGGAGGGCAAGAGCTTCCCGCCCGGATCGCTGATCGTCGGCAGCCCGGCGCGGGTGTTGCGCCCGCTGACCGAGACGGAGATTGCCGGCCTCAGGCTGTCGGCGGCGACCTATGTCGCCAATGCCGAACGCTATCGCACCGGGCTACGCGCGCTTCAGGCGTAGCGCGCCGACGCCTCCGCGACGAAGCGGGCGGTCTCTTCAGGCCGGGTGACGGGGATCATGTGGCCGCCCTCGATCACGTCGATCCGCGCGCAGGGGATCGACGCGGCGGTGCGGTGGCCGTGCAGGTCGGGGTCGAGGACATGGTCTTCGCGCGCGTAGAGGATCGACAGCGGCACGCGAAGGTCGCCGTAGCGCGCGGCGATCGCGCCGATGTCGCTGGCGGCATGCGACAGGTCCGCGGCCGCCGCCGCAATCGCTGCAGGGCGGGCGGACAGGGCGCCGCCGCCGCGGGTGACGAAATCGGCGGGCGGCGCTTCGGGCGCGAAGACCGCGGCGAGCGTCCGTTCCGAGGTGAGGCGGCTGAGCGGCGTGGCGATCGTGCTCGCCATCAGCCGGCGCAGCGACGGCGGGATGGCGGCGAGGCTGCGGAACGCCTCGGGCACGCCGTCCTGCGGCTGGGTGAGGGGACAGATCAGCGCGAGGCCGCGGATCAGTGCCGGATGGTCGAGCGCCAGCGCCAGCGCGATCGCGCCGCCCAGCGAATGGCCGACGAGCAACGGCCGGTCGATCCCTAGGGCTTCGATGAAGCGCGCGACGATCGCCGCCTGTTCGACGACATTCGGTTCGCGATCCTCGTCGGCAGTCGAATACCCCGAGCCGGGACGGTCGACGAGGATGACGCGATGGTCCTTGGCCAGGATATCGAGCATGCCATAGCCGAAGTTGCGCAACTGGCCGGCGAGGCCGTGGACCATGACGATCGCGGGGCCGGTGCCCTTGTCGACATAATGCAACCGCGCGCCATCCACCCGGATGTAGCGGCCGTCGGGCGGCACCTGCCGCTCCGCGTCGCGCGCAAGCCGATCCGAATAGTAGGAGAGCCCGAGCCCGCCGGCGACCGTCAGCGCCGCGCCGCCCACCAGGCTACCGAGGGTCCAGCGTGTCGCGCTCTGCATGCCCGTCTCCGTCGCTCAAGGTTCGAAGCGACGAGGCGTAGCATGGATTGGGGCGCGGATCACGCGGTGGTAACGATCCCGTCGACGACGGTGACGGGCCATGCCGTCAGATGCTGACCGACGCAGGGGCCGCCGACGCATCGCCCCTCGGCAATGGTGAACAGCGCGCCGTGCCAGTTGCAGGCGATGAGATCGCCCGCGGGGGTCAGATAATCGTCGAGCGTCTGGGTCAGCGGTACGCCGGCATGGGGGCAGCGGTCGACATAGCCGACGACGCCATCGCCCTGTCGCACGACGAAACCGTGGAAGCGGCCGGCGCGCATCTGGAGCACGAAGTTGCGCGCCCTGCCGTCGGCGATGTCGGCGAGCGGGGCGAGCGCGACGCCGGCGGGGGTGGCGGAAAGGCGTTCGGTCACGCGTCCGCGTCGGGCTGGCGGCTGGGGTGGGCGGCCTGCGCCAGGTCCGCGGTGCGCGCGGCGGCAGCGACTATGCGCGGGTAGGGCGTGGTGTCCACGCCGAACCGCTCGGCCGAATACAGCGCGGGAACGGCGATACAATCGGCGAGGGTGGGGGTGTCGCCGTAGCAGAAGGTGCCGCCGTGACGGGTCGCCAATGCCTCGAACGCCGCGAACCCCAGCCCCATCCAATGCGCCATCCAGGCGTTGACCTGGGTCTCGCTGGCGCCGAAATCCTGCCGCAGCGCCTTCAGCGTGCGCAGATTGTGGAGCGGGTGGACGTCGGTCGCGATCGTCGCGACCATCGCGCGGACGATGGCGCGGCCGTTGGCATCGGCGGGCAGGAGCGCGGGGGCCGGGAAGCGATCCTCCAGCCATTCGAGGATCGCGACGCTCTGCGTCAGGATCAGGCCGTCGACCTCCAGCGCGGGCACCAGCCGCTGCGGGTTCAGCGCGGCATAACCGGGATCGGTGTGGCCGCCGGAGCGCAGATCGTGATTGACCTGGTCGTAGGCGATACCTTTCAACGCCAGCGCGATGCGCACGCGATAGGCGGCGCCCGAGCGCCAATAGCCGTGCAGGATCATGCCGTTGGGCCCTTGGGCAGCTTGGCCTTCGGAAAGTCGTTCCACACTGCATCGTAATCGAGCTGCGCATGGTCGAGCGCATAGGCGGTCGGGCGATAGGGCCAGCAGCTTTCCAGCATGAAGGCCATCGTGCCGTCGATCTTGTGCGGCTTCAACTCCGCCGCCGACGCACCCTGCCAGCTCGCGACATCGGGGCCGTGGCCCGCCATCAGATTGTGCAGCGAGATACCGCCGGGCGAGAAACCGTCGGCCTTGGCGTCATAGGCGCCGGTGATGAGGCCCATCGCCTCGCTCATTACGTTGCGGTGGAACCAGGGCGGGCGGAACGTGTCCTCCGCCACCATCCAGCGCGGGGGGAAGATCACGAAGTCCGCATTGGCGCGGCCGGGCACGTCGCTGGGCGAGGTGAGGACGGTGAAAATCGACGGATCGGGATGGTCGAAGCTGACGGTGTTGATCGTGTTGAAACGCGACAGATCGTAGCGCCAAGGGGCGAGGTTGCCGTGCCAGGCGACGACGTCGAGCGGGCTGTGGTCGAGCGTCATCGTCCACAGCGATCCCATGAACTTCTGGATCACCTCAGTCGGTTCGTCGCGATCCTCGAACCAGGCGACCGGCGTTTCGAAGTCGCGCGGGTTGGCGAGGCCGTTGGCACCGATCGGTCCCAGGTCGGGCAGGTGGAACAGGCTGCCGTGGTTTTCGCAGACATAGCCGCGTGCCTCGCCATCCGGCAGCAGCGCGCGGAAGCGGACGCCGCGGGGGATCAACGCGATCTGGCCGGGCGCGACGTTGAGGCGACCGAGCTCGGTCAGCAGCTGCAGCCGGCCCGCCTGGGGCACGAACAGCAGCTCGCCATCGGCATCCATGAAGACGCGGTGCGTCATATCGGCATTGGCGGCGTAGACGTGCATCGCCACGCCTTCGAGGTCCGCCGGATGCCGGTTGGCGAGCATCGTCGTCATGCCGTCGATCAGGTCGGTGCCGTGCGGCGACTCC
Organism: Arthrobacter sp. TPD3018; assembly: GCA_003075315.1. Taxonomy (GTDB): domain Bacteria; phylum Pseudomonadota; class Alphaproteobacteria; order Sphingomonadales; family Sphingomonadaceae; genus Sphingomonas. The sequence goes on from QDFQ01000001.1 coordinate 406,008, forward strand.
GCGACCGGATTCCAGCGCAGGCGGTTCGGCGCGAGCGGCGCGTCGACGGTGCCGGGGGCGAAGCGTTCTGCGCCGTCATAGCGGGTGTAGGGCGGATGCTCCGCGGTCGGGCGCATGCGGTAGAGCCACGAGCGGCGGTTCTCATGGCGCGGCGCGGTGAAGGCGGTGCCGCTCAGCTGTTCGGCATAGAGGCCAAAGGCGGGGCGCTGCGGCGAATTGCGACCGACCGGAAGCGCACCGGGGACGGCCTCTGTCGCGACGTGGTTGCCGAAGCCGGGGATATAGTCGCTGCGGGGGTGGTGGTCGGTCATTGTTTTGGCGTCCTCTCCTGTTTCCACCACCCCGTGGTCTTACCTCAGTATTCGTCATTCCCGCGGAGGCGGGAATCCAGACTGGCTGACGCTGCGGCTCCATCGCCGACGGTAGCGCGTCTGGATCCCCGCCTGCGCGGGGATGACGACTTGGGGCGTCGCCCCGGCGTCCCATCCTTCGTCACTCCGGACTTGTTCCGGAGTCCACTCCTCCACCAAGGAAGGGCAAGAGGCTCAGGCCCTCCCCCTCGCCGCGGAGTGGACCCCGGAACGAGTCCGGGGTGACGGGGGAAGTGGGTCAGGCGTCGATGGTAATTACGCCGCGGCGGATCTGATCCAGCTCGATGCTTTCATACAGCGCCTGGAAATTGCCGTTGCCGAAGCCCTCGTTGCCCTTGCGCTGGATGATTTCGAAGAAGATCGGGCCGACCATGGTTTCGGTGAAGATCTGGAGCAGCAAGCCCTCTTCGCCGACGTTGCCGTCGATCAGGATGCGGTTCTGGCGCAGGCGTTCCAGGTCCTCGCCATGGCCGGGCACGCGCTTGTCGACGAGTTCGTAATAGGTCTCGATCGTGTCCTGCAGCTTGACGCCGCGCGACCGCAGCTTTTCGACCGTGGTGTAGATATCGTCGGTGGTCAGTGCGAGGTGCTGGATGCCTTCACCGTTGTAATCGCGGATGAATTCCTCGATCTGGCTCTTGTCGTCCTGGCTCTCGTTCAAGGGGATGCGGATCGCGCGGTCGGGGGCGATCATCGCCTGGCTGAACAGGCCGGTCGCCTTGCCCTTGATGTCGAAATACTTCTGCTCTTCGAAGCCGAAGATCTGGCCGTAGAAGGCCGACCAGGTGCGCATCTGGCCACGGCGGACGTTGTGCGTCAGATGGTCGAGCAGGTCGAGGCCGACGTTGTTCTCGGCTTCCGCCTCCGCTGCGCCGGGCACCTGATCCCAATCGTCATAGACGCTGCCTTCGGCGCCATGGCGATCGACGAGGTACAGTAGCGAACCGCCGATGCCTTCCAGCGCGGGGATGCCGTCGAGCGACTGACCGGCGGGGGCGGGCTTGGCGCCGCGCGCGATCGCCGCGTCATAGGCTCCTCGCGCGTCCTGCACCCGGAACGCCATCGCGCTCGCCGACGGGCCGTGCGCCGCGCGGAAGTCGGCGGCGTGGCCGCTGTCTTCGCGGTTGATCAGCAGGTTGATGCGGCCCTGCTTGTAGCGGGTGATGGCGCGCGTCTTGTGCGTCGAGGCGGGGACGAAGCCCAATGCCTCGAACTGCCTGGCCAGTGCATCCGGATCGGGCGAGGTGAATTCGCAGAATTCGAAGCCGTCGAGCCCCATCGGGTTGACGTCGATATGGTCGTCGGTCTGGGCGGCATCGGTCATCAGTCTGGCCTTCCGAGATGGTATCATCCGTTACCAAACCCTGCGACATTGCCAAACTGGTGTCAACTGATACGAATGCGGCATGGCCGACCCACGCCCAGCCTCGTCGCCCGCGCCATCGTTGGTTTTGGCCGATTTTATCCCGTACCGGCTGTCGGTGACGTCCAACCTCGTCAGCGATTCGATTGCGCGGACCTATGAGGCGTTGTTCGGGCTGACGATTCCGGAATGGCGGCTGATCGCGGTGATCGCCGAAACGGGCGGCATCACGCAGCAGGCGATCGGCCGGGCCACGCGGATGGACAAGGTGACGGTCAGCCGCGCGGCGATCGCGCTGGTCGACCGGGGGTTGCTCGACCGGCGCGGCAATCCGGAGGACCGGCGGTCGCACCTGCTCGACCTGACCGACGCGGGGCGCGACCTGTATGCGGTGGTGGCGCCCAAGGCGCTGGACCTGGAAAGCCGCATCTTTTCGCAATTCCCGGCCGACGACGTCGCGCGGTTCATGGAGATGCTGCGCCGGGTCGAGGCGGTGACGCTGGCGCTCGACACCTGATCGCATCCTGCAGCGCATTCCCACATCGCGAACACCGCTCTGGCACAATCGTGCGACAATTGGCGTTTACGCGCCGGCCGGTCGCCACAGGGATGGCGGCGGGTAAGAGGGACAAGCGAATCATGCGGATCGTTGCGGCGATGATGGTGGCGGCAAGCTGGCCGGCGATGGCGCTGGCGCAAGAGGTGCCGGCGCCCGTGCAGGCACCGGTTCCCGCTCCGACGCCGAATCCGACGACGCCTGTGCCCGCGGCGGCGACCGCACAGGCCGCACCCGCGACCCCGGCGGCGCCACCCGCCGCGCCGGCGGAGGAGGACAGCGAAGAGGGCGATATCGTCGTCACCGGCCGCAAGCCGGTGGGCTCCGTCGTCGGCGACATCCCCGCCGAACAGACGCTGAGCCCCGCCGACGTGCGCAGCTATGGCGTCAGCAGCGTGTCCGACCTGCTCACCGAACTGGGGCCGCAGACGCAGAGCGGCGCGGGTGGACCGCCGGTGGTGCTGCTCGACGGGCATCGCATCTCGGGCTTCCAGGAGATCCGCGACATCCCGACCGAGGCGATCCTGCGCGTCGATATTCTACCCGAAGAGGTCGCGCTGAAATACGGCTATACCGCCGACCAGAAGGTGGTGAATTTCGTGCTGCGCCGCCGCTTCCGGGCGACGACGGTCGAGCTGGCCGACAAGGGCGCGACCGAAGGCGGCAGCAACACGCCGCAGGGCGAGCTGGACCTGCTGACCATCCGCCAGGGCGCGCGGCTCAACATCCACAGCAAATACCAGCAGACCTCGGCGCTGACCGAATCGGAGCGCGACATCGCCGCCGCGTCGACCGAAGGCCAGACCAACAATTTCGATCAGCGGCCGTATCGCACGCTGCTGCCGTTCAGCCGCAGCTTCGGCACCAACGCGACCTATGCCAAGACGATCGGCGAGGACATCAACGCCTCGATCAACGGCGAGATTGCGGCGACGCAGAGCACCGGCCAGTTCGGCCTTCCGCTCGACGGCACCGGCGCGCCGGTTAGCGGTGACCCGCTGCGTCAGCAGACCAACGGCGTCACCGGGCACCTCGGCACCAGCTTCAACGGGCGGTTGAGCCCGCGCTGGCTGTGGACGGTGACGGGATCGTTCGACCGCGCCGACACGCGCACGATCGGCGATACGGTGAGCGGCCGCGGCACCAACCGCGCGCATTCGGTGTCGAATGCCGGCGATCTGGAGGCGCTGGTCAACGGGCCGCTGTTCACGCTGCCCGCGGGCGACGTGACGACGGCGGTGCGCGTCGGCGCACAGACCAGCCAGTTCACCAGCAACTCGCTGCGCGCGGGGCTGGTCAGCGGCGGCCGGGTGTCGCGCGATCAGGCGAATGCGCGCGTCAACATCGACCTGCCGATCGCCAGCAAATCGCGCGCCGTGCTGCCGTTCCTCGGCAATCTGTCGATCAACGGCAACGCGGCGGTCAATCAGCTGTCCGACTTCGGCACGCTGACCGCCTATGGCTATGGGGTGAACTGGGCGCCGATCAATGCGATCCGCGTCATCGGGTCGATCAACCAGCAGGACGTCGCACCGACCGCACAGCAGCTGGGCAACCCCACGGTCGTGACGCCGAACGTGCGCGTCTTCGACTATGTGCAGGGCCAGACGGTGACGGTGACGACGATCAGCGGCGGCAACCCGGGCTTGCGCGAGAGCAGCCGCCGCGTGACCAAGCTGGGCGTGACGATCCGGCCGATCGACCAGACCGACCTGACGATCATCGGCAACTACACCAAGCAGGATACGCGCAACCCGATCCAGGGCTTCCCGTCGCCGACTGCGGTGATCGAGTCGGCATTCCCGGACCGCTTCAGCCGCGACGCCGACGGCGAGTTGACCCGACTCGATACGCGGCCGGTCAATTTCGCCCGGGCGGAGAGCTCCGAATTCCGCTGGGGCATCAATTTCTCCAAGCCGATCAAGTCCAAGGTCCAAAAGCAGATCGAGGCGTTCCGTGCCGGCACCGGCCCCAATCCGTTCGCCGGCTTGCGCTTCCCCGGTGCGGACGGACGGCGGCGTGGCGGTGGTGGCGAAGGGGCAGGTTCGGGTGGAGGCGCGGGCTCCCCACCAGCGGGCGGCGACCAGAATGCGACGCAGGGCACCAGCGGGCAGGCCGGTGACGGTTCGGCGGCGCGCCCGAACCAACAGGCCGATGGTGGCGACCGGCCGCGCGGCGGCTTCGGCGGTCCGGGTGGCGGCGGCCGTGGCTTCGGTGGCGGCGGGTTCGGGGGTGGCCGCGGCGGCGCTGGCGGTGGCCGCGTCCAGTTCGCCTTCTACCACACCTGGCACCTGGTCCAGCGGACCACGATCGCCAACGGTGGTCCGGTGCTCGACCTGCTCAACGGCGATGCGCTGGGATCGAACGGTGGCCAGCCGCGGCATGAATTCCAAGGGCAAGCGGGCTATTCGAACAACGGCATCGGCGTGCGCCTGTCGGCCAATTATGCGACCGGCACGCGGGTGAATGGCGGCACCGCGGCGAACCCGCAGACGCTCAACTTCTCCGGCCTCGCGACCGCCGACCTGCGGCTGTTCGCCGATCTGGGCCAGCAGCTCAGTCTGGTGAAGGCGCATCCGTGGATCCGCGGTACGCGCGTCACCTTCTCGGTCAGCAACATCTTCAACAGTCGCCAGCGCGTGACCGACGCCACGGGCGTGACGCCGATCAGCTACCAGCCCGATTATCAGGACCCGATCGGGCGGACGGTGCGGCTATCGTTGCGGAAGCTGTTCTTCTAAAGGCCGATCCGCCGGGCGAGCCAGTCCGCCGCCTGGTCGGGGGTCTGCTTGTCGGCGTCGCGGTCGACGCGATAGTTCGCCTCGCGCATCGCGGTGACGGGGATGCGGCCGGCGAGCGGCTGGAGCGCCGCGACGAAGGTAGCGTCCTTCGCACGGCGCGGGGCGACAAGCAGCAGCGCGTCGTAGCTCGGGATGGCGTGCTTGGGATCGGTAAGGACGGTCAGCCCGTCCGCGGCGATCCGGCCGTCGGAGGAGAAAGCGGAAATTACGTCCGCCTCACCGCTCGCGAGCGCGCGGTACATGAAGGTCGGCGCGTAGGATTTGGCCGCGGCGAAGCGCAGAGGATAGGCGCGGCGCACCGCCGCCCATTCGGGCCGTTCAAGAAATTCGAGGTCGCTGCCGAATTTGAGTGAGGGCGCGGCGGCGACAAGGTCGGCCAGACTGGCGATTCCTCGCGCTTTGGCGTCCGCTCCTCGCATCGCAAAGGCATAAGCGTTTTCGAAGCCCAAGGGGCCGATCAGGCGCACGCCGCTGCTGCCTTGTGCCCAGCGGCCGATCGCGGCGACCATCGCGCGGCGGTCCGGCACGTCGCTGCGGTGCATCTGGCCGTTCCACAGCGTGCCGGCGTAATCGACATAGACGTCGACATCGTTGCCCGCGAGCGCACCATAGACCACCGCCGAGCCGAGGCCATCGCGATAGCGCACGGTATAGCCGGCGCGGGTCAGCCGGTCGCCGATCAGCCGGGCGAGAATATATTGTTCGGAGAAGTTCTTGGCGCCGATCGTCACGACCTTCGTGTCAGCGCGCTGCCACAGCGGCGCGGTGGCGAGTGCGAGGCCGGCGACGAGCGCGATCAGCGCGCCGATCCACAGCGGCCGGCGGCGGTGCGCGATGCCGCGTTCGATAAGGCCGATGAGTGCGTCGGTGACGAGCGCCAGCCCGGCGGCGGCGGTGCAGCCCGCCAGCACCAGCACCCAGTTCTGCGTCTGCAGACCCGCGAAGATCATGTCGCCGAGGCTGGGTTGGCCGACCGTCGTGGAAAGCGTCGCGGCGCCGATCGTCCACACCGCGGCGGTGCGGATGCCGGCGACCAGCACCGGCAGCGCGAGAGGCGCTTCGACCAGGCGTAGCTTCTGCGCGGGCGTCATGCCGACCGCATCCGCCGCCTGGGTGACGGCGGGATCGATGCCGACAAGGCCGGCGACGCCGTTGCGGATGATCGGCAGCAGCGCATAGAGCGTCAGCGCGATCAGCGAGGGCAGGAAGCCGAGCGCCGGGATCCCGCCGCCGACCAGCCCCGACAGCCACAATAGCAGCGGGTAGAAGAGCGCGAGCAGCGCCAGCGCCGGGATCGTCTGGATCAGGCTGGCGATCCCCAGGATCGCGGTGCCGATCCGCGGGCGGCGCGCGGCGAGAATGGCGAGCGGCAGGCTGATCGCGATACCGATGGCCAGCGCCGCTGCCGACAGCAGGACGTGCTGGGCGAGCAGGGGCGGCACGCGGCCGAGTGCGGCGAGAAGGGCGTTCATCGTGCCATCTCGCGCAGCCGTTCGGCCTGGTCGCGCGGCACCGCGACCAGCGCCTGCGCGGTGTCGCCGCCTTCGCCGCGCAGCAGCTGGGCGGGGGTGGCGTCCGCGACGAGCCTGCCCGCCTGCATCACCAGCACGCGGTCGGCGAGCAGCAAGGCTTCGGCCATGTCGTGCGTGACGAGGATCGTCGTGAGGCCGAGGCGATCGTGCAGCGCGCGGATCTCCTGGCCCAGCGCATCGCGCGTCACCGGATCGAGCGCGCCGAACGCTTCGTCGAGCAGCAGCAATTTGGCACCCGGCGCGAGTGCCCGGGCGATGGCGACACGCTGGCGCTGCCCGCCCGACAGCGCATCGGGCCTGCGGCCGGCGAGTTCGCGCGGCAAGGCGACGAGATCGAGCAGTGCGGGCACATCCACGGGCGGCCCTCCGGCGATGCGCGGACCAATCGCGATATTCTCCGCGACGGTCATGTGCGGGAACAGGCCGATCGACTGAAAGACATAGCCGATGCCCCGGCGCAGCGCCGGCGCGGGGCGGGTGGCGACGTCGGCATCGTCGATCAGCACGCGGCCGTCGCTCGGCTCGACCAGACGGTTGACGGTCTTGAGCAAGGTCGACTTGCCGGAGCCGGATGCGCCCACCAGCGCGACGAATTGACCCGCAGGGACCGTTGCGGAAACGCCATCGACCGCGACCGTGTCGTCGAACCTCTTGGTCACGGCATCGAAGCGGAGCGATTCTGCTGGCATCGGGGCCGACGATGCGGGATGCCTGATGCAAAGTCCAATAGGGAGAGCGAGATGGGCGAGCGGAAGGCGATCTTCATCACCGGCGGCGGATCGGGTATCGGCCGCGCGGTCGGGCGGCTGTTCGCGAGCCGCGGCTGGCTGGTCGGCGTGGCCGACGTCAATGCGGGCGGACTTGCCGAGACACTGGCGGCGCTGCCGGGCGAGGGGCACCAGAGCTATGTCATGGACGTGCGCGATCGCGATGCGTGGACGGCGAGCCTCGACGGCTTCACGCGCGTCAGCGGCGGGCGGCTCGACGTCTTGTTCAACAACGCCGGTATCGGCACCGGCGGGCCGATCGCGACCGCCAGCTTCGACGAGATCGACCGGACGGTCGCGATCAACTTCACCGGTGTGCTGAACGGCGCGCGCATCGGCCATACGTATCTGGCAAGGACGCCGGGGTCGGTGCTGCTCAACACGTCATCGGCGTCGGGCATCTATGGCTCGTCGGGGCTGGCAACCTATTCGGCGACCAAGTTCGCGGTGCGGGGATTGAGCGAGGCGCTGGACGGCGAATGGTCGGCGGAGGGCATCAAGGTGCGCTGCCTGCTGCCGAGCTTCATCGAAACGCCGCTGCTGAACGGCGTGTCGTCGGGCAGCAACCGCACCATCCGGGAGAGTGTGACCGGCGCAGGGCTGGAGCTGACGCCGGTCGACGTGGTCGCGGAGGCCGCGTGGAAGGCGGTGCATGGCGACGCGGTCCACACCTATGTCGGCAAGACCGCGGAGCGGATGCGCTTCGCCGCGCGCTGGATGCCGGGATCGCTACGCAAGCGGATGCGGCGGGCGATGCGGTAGGTTGGGAAACTGCGGCACATTTCCCCCGCTCGTCATCCCCGCGAAGGCGGGATGACGAGAGTGGGTGACGGTGGGTGGGAAATGCGTTGCGGCTATTCGTCGACGATTGCGTCGATCGCCTCGGCCATGTCGATGTCGCGGTGGCTGAGGCCGCCGGCATCATGCGTGGTCAGCAGGATTTCGACGCGGTTGTAAACGTTCTTCCATTCGGGATGGTGGTTCGCCTTTTCCGCCATCAGCGCGACCTGCGTCATGAAGCCGAACGCCTCGACGAAATCGGCGAACACCAGGCTGCGGGTGATCGCGTCGCGGGCCTCGTCATAATCCCATTCGGGCAGGCCATCGAGCGCATCGGCGCGGTCGGTTTCGCTGAGAGCCTCGATCATCCGGTCTTCCTTGCTGGAGGGCGTGGCGCCGGGGTATGGCCGTTATCATGGCGCCGCAAGAATCTAATGGGCAAGAATCCGATCGGCAGGATGCCTACGGCCTGGCGCCGGACGCCGATGCGATCGAGGGGATCGCCCGCGACACGATCGCGCGGTTGCCCGCGGCGTTCGCGCAGCATCTGGGCGATATCGTCCTGATCGTCGAGGAAGAGGCGGACGACGAGACGCTCGCCGCGCTGGGCCTCGAACACCCGCTCGATCTGACCGGCCTGTATCATGGCCGACCGATCGGCGAGAAATCGTCGATGGGATCGGGGGCGCTGCCCGATCGCATCCATCTGTACCGGCAGGCGATCCTGGCCGAATGGGTGGAGACGGGCGTGCGGCTCGACGATCTCGTCCGCCATGTGACGATCCATGAGATCGGCCATCATTTCGGCCTGTCCGACGACGACATGCATGCGCTGGAAGAGGCGGCCACGGATTGAGCGTCCTGCGGTTCGAGGATGTTGGCTGTCAACGCGGCGGGCGGATGCTGTTCGAGGGGATCGGCTTTGCGCTCGCGGCGGGCGGCGCCTTGTGCGTCACCGGACCCAATGGCGTCGGCAAGTCGAGCCTGATCCGCATCGCCGCCGGCCTGCTGCGGCCGGTGGAGGGCGCGGTGACGCGCGAGGGCGACGTCGCCTTGCTGAGCGAGGCGCATGCGCTGGACCCGGAGCGGCCGCTGGCGCTGGCGCTGCGCTATTGGATCGGCGCCCGGACGGCGGCGGCGCTGGCGGCGGTTGGGCTGGCAGAGGCGGCGGCGGTGCCGGTGCGGCTGCTGTCGACCGGGCAGCGGCGCCGCGCAGGATTGGCACGGGTCATCGGAGCAGAGGCGCCGATCTGGCTGCTCGATGAGCCGGCGAACGGGCTAGACGGGGCGGGGGTCGCATTGCTGGAGACGGCGGTCGCGGGCCATCGTGCGGGCGGCGGCATTGCCGTGGTGGCGACGCATTTGCCGCTTGCGCTGCCGGGCGCGCAGACGCTGGCGCTCGGCTGATGCGGCTGTCCGCGATCATCCTGCGCGACCTGCGGCGGGCGTGGACGGGCGGCGGGTTGCTGTGGCCCGTCGCCTTCTTCCTCCTCGTCGCGACGCTGTTCCCCTTTGCGGTCGGGCCGGATGCGGCGCTGATCGGGCGGATCGGCGGCGGGGTGATCTGGGCGGCGGCGCTGCTCGCGGCGCTGCTGCCGGTCGAGCGGCTGGTCGCGCCCGATGTCGAGGCGGGGGTGATCGATCAATATGCCGTGCGGGGCGTGCCGCTGGCGCTGGTCGCCTTCGCCAAGACGGTCGCGCACTGGCTGGGCTTCGCGCTGCCGCTGATGCTGGCGGCGGTGGTCGCCGCCGGCCTGTTCGATCTGCCGGCGGGGACCTTGCTGCGCGTCGAGGCGGGATTGCTGGTAGGCACGCCGGGCCTGGCCGCTCTGGCGGTGGCCACATCGGCGTTGGTGACGGGCCTGCGCGGAGGGGGTGGGGTCGCAGGCCTCGTCATGCTGCCGCTCGCGATCCCGCTGCTGATCTTCGGCGCGGGATCGCTCGACAATGGGGTGGGGGCGCTGAAGCTGCTCGGCGCGGTCAGCCTGTTGCTGACGGCTGGCGCACCCTGGATCGCCGCCGCGGCGATCCGTGCTGGCATGGACTAAGGCAAGATCAGCCCTGGTTGTTATCCGATGCATAGACCATCGCGGCCGCGGTTCCGGTCGCCGGTTTCAAGTGAAACCATTCCGGGCGGTCGATCGCGGTCAGAAATGCCAGTACGGTCAGGCCGAACATCAGCAAGGCTAGTCTGCCCCACAGCGGATTGGGAGGGCTGTCGTCGGTGTTGGTCTTGGCGATATCGTCGTCAAGCTGCATGATAAGCCTCTCTGTCTGCCGAAGCCGAGATATAGGCATATCAAGTCTTCTGATCGACGAGCGTTCCGTTACGTTTTCTTGCTGCGTCGCACCATGGCGCTGGGGCGACGCATTTCGAGCGGTGAGACGAGCCGCTACCGGCTCCAGCGCGCCCAGATCGCGGTGGGCAGCGTCAGGCCGCGGGCCTCTTCGCGCACGCCGAGTTCGCCCGCTTCCACCTTGCCGGGCAGGTCGGCGAACAGCTGGCGCATCAATTCCTGCAGCGCCAGCGCCGACATGCGCACCGCATAGACGGTGAGGAACAGGAAGCGGCTGTCGGCATCGAGCAGCCGGCGGCAATCGGCGAGCAGGCGGGGCAGGTCTTCCTCCAGCCGCCATACTTCGCCCTCGGGCCCGCGGCCATATTTCGGCGGATCGAGCAGGATGCCGTCGTAGCGGCGGTTGCGGCGCACCTCGCGCGCGACGAATTTCGCCGCATCGTCGATGATCCAGCGGACCGGCGCGTCGCTCATCCCCGACAAAGCGGCATTGGCGCGCGCGGCCTCGACCGATTTCTTGGAGGCATCGACATGAACCATCTTGGCACCCGCCGTCGCCATCGCGAGCGTGCCGACGCCGGTGTAGCCGAACAGGTTCATGCATTCCGGCTGGTCCATGTCCGCGACCTGTTCGCGCATCCAGCTCCACACCGGCGCCATGTCGGGGAAGAAGCCCAGGTGGCGGAACGGCGTGGTCTGTGCGGTGAAGCGCACCTCGTTCCACTTCAGCGGCCAGCCTTCGCGCGGCACGGGTTCGGCAAAGACCCAGCGGCCACCGCCATCTTCGTCGCTGGCGGGCAGGAACTCGCCCTGCGCCTTCCAATTCTCCGACGCGGGCGCCCACATCGCCTGCGGTTCGGGGCGGATGAAGCGGAAGCGGCCGTAGCGCTCCAGCTTGCGGCCATTGCCCGAATCCACGAGGCCGTAATCCGCCCAGGGTTCGCCGATCAGCGTGTCGAGGCGTGTGTTCGCGGGTGTCATGCGCGGGGACGCGCACGTTCGGCGATATAGGCGGTCACCGCCTCGAACGTGCCGGGCAGGTGGGCGCAGCGTTCCTCGCGATCGAACAGGTCGCCGACGCGCGCCGGCAGCGCGGGGCGCTGGCCGGTCGCACGCTCCACCGCATCGCCGAACTTGGCGGGATGCGCGGTGGCGAGCGTCACCATCGGGGCATCGCCCGCCTGCGCGCGCGCGGCGGCGAGGGCAATGGCGGTGTGGGGGTCGATGATCTGGCCCGCCGCGTCATGCGCCCAGCGCATCGCGAGCGTCATGTCGTCCATATCGACGCGGGCGCTGGCGAACAGCGAGGTACCGGTCTGCTGCGCATTGCTGAGCCGCATCGCGCCGCTCGATTCGAACCCGCGCATCTGCTGAGCCAGCGCGGCGCCGTCGCGACCGCCGAGGTCGAACAGCAGGCGTTCGAAATTGGAGCTGACCTGGATGTCCATCGACGGGGTCGGCGTCTGCTGGACGGTGCCTTTGCTGTAATCGCCCGCCGACAGCGCGCGGTGCAGGATGTCGTTGACGTTGGTCGCGACGATCAGCTTGGCGATCGGCAGGCCCATCTTCGCCGCGACATAGCCGGCGAAGACGTCGCCGAAATTGCCGGTCGGCACCGAGAAGGCGACCGCGCGATCGGGCGCGCCCAGCCGGACCGCGGCGTAGAAATAATAGACCACCTGTGCCATCAGCCGCGCCCAGTTGATCGAATTGACCGCGGAGAGGTGGAAGCGACCGGAGAAACCGGGATCGTTGAACATCGCCTTCACCAGCGCCTGCGCGGTGTCGAAGTCGCCGTCGATCGCGATGTTATGGACGTTGGGGGCGAGCACCGTCGTCATCTGGCGGCGCTGCACGTCGCTGACCCGGCCGTGCGGGTGGAGCATGAACACGTCTACCCCGGCGCGCCCCGCCAGCGCATCGATCGCCGCCGATCCGGTATCGCCGCTGGTCGCGCCGACGATGGTCAGATGGTCTCTGCTGCCCTTGAGGAAGCGTTCGAACAGCAGGCCCAGCAGCTGGAGCGCGACGTCCTTGAACGCCAGCGTCGGTCCGTGGAACAGTTCGAGCAGCCACTGATCGTGGTCGAGCTGAACGAGCGGCGTGACCGCGCCATGGGCGAACCGGCCATAGGCCTGCGTACAGAGCTCTTTCAGCTCGGCCGGCGTCAGCGCGTCGCCGATGAAGGGCGTCATCACCGCGACCGCCGTGTCGACATAGGACAGGCCGGCGAGGCCCGCGATCTGTTCGCGGGTAAGGCTCGGCCACGCGTCGGGCAGGTACAGGCCGCCGTCCGACGCCAGGCCGGCGAGGGTGACGTCGCGGAAATCGAGGGCGGGGGCGGCCCCGCGGGTGCTGACGTAGCGCATGGCGGCTGGGTAGCGACCCGCACGCGGCGGGGCAACGGCGGGTTTCCTTGGCGGTGGTGCGGCTGGGCTATCAGCGTGCGGCCGCGGCGGAAGCGTACCGATTCGCGGCGATCGCCGCGCGGAAGTGGACGATGTGGACGGTACGTCGATGTCAAAATCGCCCACCCGCCCGGTGCCGGGCGGCACGGGGGCGGCAAGGCGACGGTCGGACATGCCGCGGTCATAGCGTATCGACGGCGCGTAGGACAGGCGGGCGATGCGGCGGGGCATTGTCGCCAGAGGGCGGATGGCGCCGGGTCGGCGGACTGGTTAGACACGCCGAGAATTGCTTACGATACAGGCGTTATCCGATGATCCTCCCCGACTTGCTGCTGCCGACCTACACGCAGATGCTCCGCGCGCTATCCGCGTGGCTCGAAAAAGCGGGCGCGGGGCGGGAGGACGGCGGGGAGGCACTGCTGACCGCACGGCTGGCGCCGGACATGTTTCCGCTGGCGACGCAGCTGCGCTTCGCCTGCGTGCAGGCCTATGAGGGCGTCGCCCGGCTGCGCGACGAGCCGCTGCCCGATGTGGTGCAGACGCTGCTCGCCGAGGGACGCGGCGCGGCCGAGGCGCCGGGGACGCTGGCCGATGCCCGGGCGCGGATCGCCGAGACGATCGCGATGGTCGAAGGTGCGGCGGCGACGATGCCGGCGGTCGATCCGGCGCGCGATATCGCGCATGCGCTGCCGCAGGGCATGATCTTCGATCTCAGCGCGGAGCAATATGCGCGCGACTGGGCGATTCCGCAGTTCTATTTCCACGTCATGACCGCCTACGCGATCCTGCGGGCCGAGGGCGCGGCGCTGGGCAAGGCGGATTATGTCGCGCACATGTTCGCCTATCTGCGCCCCGGCACAATGCCCGGCTGAGTAGTTTTCTACTCCGCCGCAGACCTAATCTGCCAGAATGAGCAATTGATTGCATTTTTTTGGACAGTATCCGCCAATTTCGGGTGAGGATGCTGACGTTCCGTATCGTCATGACAGCAACGACAAGCTCGTCGTGAACCGAGGGACAAACCACGCATTATGCCGGAACCGATCAAGCCGCCCCCCGCCCAGTTTCTGCGCGACGACGTGATCCGTGGGGGGATGGACCTGTTGCTGTTTGCCCACAAATCGCACCTGCGCCATTCCGATGCCGAACTGACCGCCATGGGGCTGGGCCGGGCGCATCATCGCTGCCTGTATTTCGTCGGGCGGCGGCCCAATCTGTCGGTGGGCGAATTGCTGGGGCTGCTGGGCGTGACCAAACAGTCGCTGGGCCGCGTGCTCGGCGCGCTGGTCGACAACGGCCTGATCGAACAGCGCCCGGGCGAGGCGGACCGCCGCCAGCGCCTGCTGCGGCTGACGCCGGCGGGTGAGGATCTGGAGCGTCGTCTGTTCACCGGCCTGCACGCCAATATGAGCCGCGCCTATGCCGCCTCGGGCGAAGAGGCGGTCAGCGGCTATTGGACGATGATGCAGAATTTGATGAGCGACGACGCGCAGGCGCAGTTCAAGGCGTTTCACGCAGGGTGAGGGGCCAGGGGCGGCGGTGCGTCAGGCCCGCCGCCCCCTTCCGCCGTCAAAAGGGCAGGGGGAGCCGATCGGGTTCGACCCAGTCGCGGCGCGCGGGCACGCTGAACAGCGTATCGCGATGCCAGTGATCCAGCAGCCACTCCGGATTGCCCGGTCGCGATGCCATGAGCGCGGCGAGCACGCGATGCAGCGCTTCGTCCGGCGCGTGGCGCTCCAGATAATGCGCCGCGGCGCGCATCGACGCGCAGGTGATGGTGTGATGGTAGCCGCTGCTATCGGTGTTGGCGGTGAGCGTCGCGTCATTGTAGCGCGAGATCAGCGTCCGCATGCCCTCTGGCGTCGTCAGGTCGGGGCGATGGCGACACAGCCACAGCGCGGCGGCGAAATGGGCGGCGTGCGTCCAGTCGCGCTTGGGTAACGTGCGATCGATCACGCCCGAAGCGATGCGGGCGATGGCCGCGTCCGTCGATATCATCATGGTTGGCCTTCCTTCGTCAGGCCCGACTGGCACAAAAAAACCCCGCCGGTCGGGCGGGGTGGGTCGTGTCGGGACGAATAGGCTGGTCAGCCGCTTCGACATCCTGACGCACGCGCGAACACCGCCGTCGTGACGCGGTGATGTTGGATCGAGGCGATCGCGCAGGTCATACCGATGCCATAACGGACACGAGGATCGTGCTCAAGACGGCACCCGACTACCGCCGCCGGCGCAGCGCCAGCGTGTAGATCGTCGCGGCGATGGCGGCGAAGAGGAACCACTGCACGGCATAGGACAGGTGGTTGTTCGGCACCGACGACAGATCGGGCTGGCCGTTGGCGGCGAGGCCCGGGGCGGGGCGATCGGCGACGAGCATCAGACGCTGTGGCGTATGGTCGAACAGCGAGCCGATCAACGAGCGGGCGTCAGGCGCATGGCTGATGAAGCCGGTTACCGGGCCGCCGGTCCATGTGCCCTTATATGCGGGATCGGTGGTGGTGCCGAGCTGGACGAGCATGCCCGGCCCCTCCGCGCCCGTGGCGCAGTCCGCGATCAGGCGGAACCCGGCCTTGCCCGCGCCGGCGAGCCGCTGGCCGGTGACGCGGACGCACATGCCCGACGCGCGGCGGAACAGCAGGCGGTCGTCGGGAAACCGCGGGAAGGCGATCGGCGGCTTGGCGGGATTGCCGGCGAGCTGCGCGAGATACGCCTCCTTCTTCGGCGCGCGGTCGAGCAACTGCCAGAGGCCGAGGCCGATCATCGCGGCCACCGCGAGGGCGACGACGAGCGTGGGGATCAGGGGTATGCGTTTCATGGGGTGGGGTCGCTGCGGAACTCGTCGATGCGGCCTTCGCGCGCTGCATTCCTGTATTCCGCGGCGAGCAGCGCGGCCTTGGCGACGCGCAGCGACCAGATCACGCCCGCCGCGGTGACGGGGATCCAGATCAGCATGTGCAGCCACAGCGGCGGGTGCAGCGTCAGTTCCAGCGTGATTGCGCCGGCGACGACCAGCGCGCCTAGGATCAGCGTCAGAAAGGCGGCGGGCCCGTCCCCCACGTTGAAGCGCGAGAAATCCAGGCCGCAACCCGAACAGCGATCCGCGAACCTGACCCAGCCGGCAAACAAAAGGGGCCGGCCGCAACGCGGACACAGCCCCTTCAATGCGACCTCGGCGATCGCTGGCGAGGACACGGGCGTCGGATCGGTCATGCGACGCCCGCCAAACGCCCTCTAGCCCGCCCGATCAGCCGCCGTGAACCGGTGCGCCCCAGCCGCCCCAGACGTAGATGGTGACGAACAGGAACAGCCACACCACGTCGACGAAATGCCAATACCAAGCGGCGGCTTCGAAGCCGAAATGCTGGCGCGGCGTGAAGTCGCCCTTGTACGCGCGGATCAGGCAGACGATCAGGAAGATCGTGCCGATCAGGACGTGGAACCCGTGGAAGCCGGTCGCCATGAAGAAGGCGGCGCCATAGTTGATACCCTTGAACGGGAAGGGCGCGTGCATGTATTCATACGCCTGGATGCTGCTGAACAGCACGCCCAGCGCGACCGTCAGCCACAGGCCCTTCAGCACGCCGTCACGGTCGCCGACGCCCAGCATGCCCCAGAGGCCACGCTTCTCGCCGCCGCGCTGGTTGTGGATCAGCGCATGGTGTGCCCAGGTGACGGTGGTGCCGCTGGTCAGCAGGATCAGCGTGTTGAGCAGCGGCAGTTCGAAGGCGTTGATGACGGTCAGGCCCTTGGGCGGCCATTGCGCGGCGATCGCCGCGGCGCCTTCGGCCGCGCGCTCCACCTGGCCGTCGACGAAGGCCATCGCGGTCGGGAACAGGCTGAAGTCGAAGAACGCCCAGAACCAGCCGACGAAGAACATGACTTCGGAGGCGATGAACAGGATCATGCCGTAGCGGAAGTGCAACTGGACGACGGGGGTGTGATCGCCATGATGCGCCTCGCGCACCACGTCCGCCCACCAACTGTACATCGTGAACAGCACGCCCGCGAGGCCGGCGAAGAAGATCCAGCCGCCGCCATTGGCCTTGTCGGCCGCCAGATGGCCGCCGTGCATCCACATGATCGCGCCGCTCGCCATCACCAGCGCCGACAGCGATCCGAACAGGGGCCAGATGCTGGGTGGCAGGATATGGTAGTCGTGGTTCTTGGCGCCGGCCATGGTCAGGTCCCTGTTCTCTTATCCTCTTTGGGGCGGGACCCTAAGGCCCAAACGCCCCTAGAACAAGGTCGTGGCGGCGACGATTTTAGCGCCCGGCGCAGGACGCCGGCCGTCGATCAGGATTCCGATCGCGTCTGCGCCCGGCCGGGGGTCTTGCCGGCATCGGCGGGATAGAAGGTGTAGGACAGCGTGATCGTCTCGACGTCCGATGCGTCGGGATCGTCCATGATCTTGGGATCGACGAAGAAGATGACCGGCATGCGCTGCGTTTCGCCGGGCTTCAGCGTCTGCTGCGTGAAGCAGAAACACTGGATCTTGGTGAAATATTTGCCGGCCTGGCTGGGCGTGACGTTGAAGGTCGCGGTGCCGGTGACGGGCTTGGTGTCGAGGTTCGTCGCGGTGAAGAACGCCATGTCGCGCGCGCCGATCTTAACCGTCTCGGACCCCGCTTCGGGGCGGAAGCGCCATTTCATGCCGGGCGCGACATTGCTGTCGAAATCGATGCGGATCAGCTTATTGACCGCGCCGGGCGCCTCGAGCGCGCGCTGCGTCGTACCGTTGAGGCCGGTCACCTGGCAGAACAGGCGGTAGAGCGGCACGCTGGCCCAGGCGATCCCGGTCATCACGCAGATGCCGAGCACCGCCAGCATGGCGGTGCGCAGCTGGCGGCGGGTGCCGGGATCGGTCGCCGCCCCGGTCACATGCCCTCGCGGATCTTCACGATCGCAATGGCGAAGACGAGGATCACGAATGCGCCGAGCAGCAGCGCCATGACGCGCGCACGCGATTGCTGGCGTGCACGGATCAGGTCTTGGTCGTCAGGAGTCATGGCAGCACCCAGCGGTCGACGACCAATGCGCCGAACACCACGAAGAGGTAGAGGATCGAATAGCTGAACAATCGCTTTTCGGGCTTCATCGTATCGTCGGGCTGCGTCGTGCGCGTCGCGACGATCAGCGCGAGGGCGGCGAACACCAGCGTCGTGACGGTGGCGACCACGCCGTAGATCGCGCCGGTCAGGCCGAGCGGCCAGGGCAGCAGCGCAGCGAGCGCCATCGGGATCGTGTACAGGCCGATCTGGCGACGCGTCGTGCGCTCGCCGGCGACGACGGGCAGCATCGGCACGCCGGCATTGGCGTAATCGGTCTTCACGAACAGCGCGAGCGCCCAGAAATGCGGCGGCGTCCACAGGAAGACGAGTCCGAACAGCAGCACCGGCAGCAACGCGACATGCCCCGTCGCCGCCGCCCAGCCGATCAGCGGCGGAAAGGCGCCCGCCGCGCCGCCGATCACGATATTCTGCGGCGTCCGGCGCTTCAGCCAGACGGTGTAGATCAGCACGTAGAACAGGATCGAGACGGTCAGGATCGCCGCGGCGGCCAGATTGACTGCGAAATACATCAGGATGACCGAGAAGGCGGCAAGGCCGACGCCGAAGTGCAGCGCCGACTGGCGGTCCATCCGGCCATCGGGCAACGGCCGCTTCTGCGTGCGGCGCATCTTGGCGTCGAGATCCGCTTCATACCATTGGTTGAGCGCCCCCGCCGCGCCCGCGCCCAGTGCGATGCACAGGATGGCGGTGAAGCCGATCACCGGATGCACGCTGACCGGTGCCGCCAGCATGCCGCACAGGCCGGTAAACACCACGAGCGTCATCACGCGCGGCTTGGTGAGCGCGAGGAAATCGCGCCAGTCGGCTGGCGGCAAAAGGGGCGTCGCGGCGGTCATGATCGGGCCGGCTATACGCGGCCGAGGGCGCGGGGGAAAGGGCGGCGCGATGCCGGCAACCTATCGTGTTGATCCACGTCAACCGACTCGGGACAGGCGGGAACGATCGCCGAAACAGGCGGTTAGCCAGCCCTATCAGGCCGCCCGTACGGCGGCACAGGTTCGAGGGGATGAAGCAGTGGCAACCCGTATCATCGACGCCGGTATTCCGGCGTCGCAATTCCTGACCGACAGTTTTCAGCGTGGCCTCGCCCATTGGAACCGCGAGCGGCTGGAGCCGGGCTTCCCCACCGCCGACTGGCAGCGCACGCTGGACCGCGACGTGCGGATGCAGCGGCTGGAAGGCGGCTTCCTGGAGGAATTGCGCGCGGAGGTGGCCGACGAGGCCGCCGCGGCACCGACCGATGTCGAGGGCTTCATCGCGTGGTTCGAGGAGCTGAAGGCGACCGGCCCGGGTCAGCACGACGCACTGTTTCCGTGGCTGGCGGAGGAAGCGAACCTCGACCAGTTGCGCTGGTTCTTCGAACAGGAAGCGGCGGGCGAGGCGGGGTTCGACGACCTCGTCGCCATGACCCAGGTCAAGCTGCCGACGTTGCCCAAGCTGGAGCTGGCGCGCAATTATTGGGATGAGATGGGCCGCGGCAATGCCAAGGGCATGCACGGCCCGATGCTCGATGCCTTGGTCGAAACGCTGGCGGTGAACCCGGTGATCGAGAACACCTTGTGGCAGAGCCTGGCGCTGGCCAATGCGATGACCGCGATGGCGACCAACCGCCGCTATGCATGGCAGTCGGTGGGCGCGCTGGGCGTGATCGAGCTGACCGCGCCGGATCGGTCTGCGGCGACCGCCAAGGGGCTGCGACGACTGGGCTTCTCCGACAAGGAGCGCCGCTATTTCGACCTGCACGCGGTGCTCGACATCAAGCACAGCGAGGATTGGAACCGCGAGGCGATCCGCCCGGCGGTCGAGGAAGACCCACGCCGCGCGACGGCGATGGCGGAAGGCGCGCTGATCCGGCTGAAGTGCGGCGAACGGTGTTTCGAGGCATATCGCGCCGTGTTGATGGGGTAATCCCCTCCGTCACCCCGGATCAAGTCCAAGGTGACGGGATGGGCTTGGCGGAGCCGCGCCTCAGATCAGCGCGAGTTCCGCAAGCCGGCCCACCAGCGCGGGCGGCATCAGCGACAGGCCGTCCGTGTCGCCGCCGAGATCGGGCGGCGCATCCGCCGCTTCCAGATAGCGCCAGCCCTGATGCGCGCGCTTGGGCCGGGCCTGCACCAGCACCAAGGCCGGGTCGATATGGATCGCGACGCGGCCACCCTCCGCCTCGCCGAAGCCAAGGATCGGCGAGCGCGCGACGAGCTGATGCTTGATGATCCAGAACAGCGACCCCTGGCCGCCTACCTCTTCGTGCCGCTTGGGCAGATAGCGCGTGGTCAGGAACACCGGCCCGTCCGCGGCGCGCTGCGTCAGGCGTTCGGCGAGATGATCGACGCTCGTCGCGCCGAAGGCCACTTTGGTGAGATGCAGCATGGCTGCGCGATGTGGGTGGGGGGTGTGGTGGCCGCAAGGCTCATCCGGCGTCAGATCTAGCCTTAGGCAACCCAACCGTCATCCCAGCGAAGGCTGGGATCTCCGTGCGTTAGCGCGCGACAAGAGCCGCTTGAGACCCCAGCCTGCACTGGGGTGACGGTTTGGGGCAGATGCTGCGTGGTTACCCGCCCAGACCCCACAGCGACGCGAGGCCCAGGAACGAAAAGAACCCCATCACGTCGGTCGCGGTCGTCACGAACACGGCAGACGACACCGCCGGATCGACATTGGCCTTGTCGAGCGCGACCGGCACGATGACGCCGACCAGCCCTGCGACGATCGAATTGATGACCATCGCGACCGCGAAGACGATCGACAGCTGCAGATTGCCGAGGATCACGAAGCTGCCGACCGCGCCGACCAGGCCGAGCGCGCCGCCGTTGCACAAAGCGATCTGGAATTCGCGCGTCAGCATGCGCAGCGTGTTCGAGCTGGTCAGCTGGTTGGTCGCGAGCGCGCGGACGACGACGGCGAGCGTCTGCGTACCGGCATTTCCTCCCAGCGCCGACACGATCGGCATCAGCGCTGCAAGCAGTGCGAAGCGGGCGATCTCGCCCTGGAACAGGCCGACGACCGACGCCGACAGCATCGTCGCGCCCAGATTCACCACCAGCCAGGCAATACGCGTGCGCACGGTGAAGCGGATCGGTTCGTTGATGTCGCCTTCGCCCGCACCGGACAGGCGGAGGGCGTCCTCGCCCGCTTCCTGCTGGATGATGTGGACGATATCGTCGACGGTGATCATGCCAACGAGCCGGTCGGACGCATCGACCACCGCGGCGCTGATCAGCGCGTATTTCTGGAAGCGGAGCGCGACCTCTTCCTGGTCCATGTCGACCGGGATCAGCGTCTGTTCGCGCTTCATCACGTCGCCGATCGCGATGCTGCGCGGCGTGCGCAGGATCCACGATAGCTGGCACGTGCCGACCGGGTGGTGGCCGGCATCGACGACGAAGATCTCCCAGAAGTCGGTGGTCAGTTCTTCGTGGTGGCGCAGGAAGTCGATGACATCGCCGACGGTCCAGTGATCGGGCACCGCGATCAGCTCGCGCTGCATCAGGCGGCCGGCGGTTTCCTCCGGGTAGGACAGCGCCTCTTCGATCGCGGCACGATCGTCGGGGTCGAGCGCGCGCAGCACGGCGCGCTGGTCGGCTTCCTCCAGATCCTCGATGATCGCGACCGCGTCGTCGGTATCGAGCTCGCTCGCGATGTCGGCGACCTCGGTCGGGGTCAGCGCGTCGATCAGGTCCTCGCGGACGTAATCGTTCATCTCGGCGAAGACGTCGCCGTCGAGCAATTCCTTCAGCGCGCGGGCGAGGCCGGCGCGATCCTCATGCGGCGTCAGTTCGAACAGGTCGGCGATGTCGGCCGGGTGCAGCGGCTCGACGAGCGCGCGCGCTTCCTCGTCGTCGCCCGCGCGCACCGCATCCAGCACCGCATCGACGAATTCGGGACGCAGGCGATCGTCCTCGTCCAGCTCGTCCTGTTCGGGGGCCAGCATCTCGGGAAGCTCGGTATCGCTCATCGCTGCCTCCGTCCGTGCTGCAATCGTGTCGTGGTGCAATCGGGGGCGTCTACCGCGCTGCGGCACGATTGGCCACCCTTCGGGGGTTTGCCCTTCGGCCGAAGCGACACTACCTGCTGCGGCAACACCATAAAGGACAACACATGGCCGATACCTTCACCACGCTGACGCTGACGCTCGACACCGGGTCCGAACAGGGCGACGTCACGATCAAGCTGCGCCCCGACCTGGCGCCGAACCACGTCGCGCGCATCGGCGAGCTGGCGAACGAAGGCTTCTACAACGGCGTGCCCTTCCACCGCGTGATCCCGGGCTTCATGGCGCAGGGCGGTGACGGTGGCCGTGGCGACGGCACCGGCGGGTCGTCGAAGCCCAATCTGAAGCAGGAATTCAACAAGGAACCGCACGTGCGCGGCGTCTGCTCGATGGCGCGGACCAGCGATCCCAATTCGGCGAACAGCCAGTTCTTCATCTGCTTCGACGACGCGCGCTTCCTCGACAACCAGTATACCGTCTGGGGCGAAGTGACCGACGGCATGGACCTGATCGATAAGCTGCCGAAGGGCGAGCCGCCCCGCAATCCGGGCAAGATCGTCAGCGCCAAGGCGGAATGACGCGAAACGGGCGCCGCTCCTGTCGTGGAACGGCGCCCGAATCCGGGTGACAAGTCTATCGAAGCCGGACTTGGCGGCGTAATCCTTACCTGGCCGACATGTTCGACGAGACGTTGTTGAACGTTGTCGTCAGCTTGGTGCCCAGGCCCTTCATCGCCGCGATCGCCGCCACTGCGATGAGCGCTGCGATCAGACCGTATTCGATGGCCGTCGCGCCGCGACTATTCTTAATGATCTTACGGAGTTGCATCACATATTCTCCCTGCCTTGTTTTGACGGGGAAAGAATTAGCCGATCAGCATTACCAAAAGCCTAATTATGTCCATAATGGGCAAAACTAGGTCTAAGCTGCTGTTTTCACACGTCGCCCAACGTCCGAATCAGCCAGTCGTGGAACAGCCGCACCGGACGCTGTTGCAGCGCGCGTGGGCGGCAGACGAACCAATAGCTGTACGGGCTCTCCACCACGATATCGAACAGGCGCACCAGCCGCGGGTCGCGGGCGTCCTGGAAATGGCTTTCGTGCATGAAGGCGACGCCGATGCCCTGCGCCGCGGCCTCCAGCATCAAGGCCCCCGAATCGAAATAGTCGATCGCCAGCGGTTCGATCGTGGGGTCGATGCCCGCGGCGTCGCGCCATGCGGTGAAATTGTCGGGCATCTCGCGATGGATCAGCGCGGTCAGGCCGCTCAACTGTTCGGGCCGGGTGACCGGGTCGGGCCCTTCCAGCAGCGTGCGGGCGCCGATGACATAGACCGAATTGCGATCGAGCCGCTTGGCGTACAGCGTCGGATCGATCTCGCGCGACAGGGCGATCACCGCATCCAGCCCTTCGCCCAGCCGCGCGATGCCGTGGCCAGCGGTGTCGATATCGAGATGCAGTTCCGGATGCGCCGCGCGCAACTCGCCCAGTCGCGGGAACAGCCGCTGCGAGGCGAACAGCGGCAGGATGCCGAGGCGCAGGCGCAGCACGTCGCTATGCCCCATCATCTCTTCGATCGTATCCGACAGGCTGTCGAGCATCGGCGCGATCTGGCCGAGCAGGCGGTCGCCGTCCGCATTCAGCACCATCGCCTGGTGGCGGCGTTCGAACAGCGGGCGCCCGATGAAGCGCTCCAGGCTCTGCACGCGGCGACTGAGCGCGGGGGCGGACAGCGCCAGTTCGGTGGCGGCAGCCTTCACCGACCCCAGTCGGGCGACTTGCACGAACGCCTCGATGGCGCCGAGCGGCGGCAATCTGCGCATCGCGGTCCTTCCTCGCCCCAGTGTCGCGTTAACGAATGCAGATTGTGCAATCGTATCGAATCTTTTCGCACTTGCAACATAAAGCTGCGGAGGGGAAAGAGGACGGGCCTTTCAGGCATCCTCTCCTAAAAACTTTCCCGGGCTGGCGTTTCGCCGGCCCTTTTTTTGTGCGTTTTCGGTGAGGCATGCGCGCAGGCACGCCGCCGTTGCGGGCTGCACCCGTTGATCCGCGTGAGCGCGTTTTCCGGCGCTTGACCCTCGTACCATCGGAACCGCCTTCCTATCTCGCGCGCTTCGAACGCACCCTTCAGGACGAGAGTGGATGGCCGACAGCGATACCCCGACCCGCAAGATCCAGGTGGCGAACAGCCGTCCGGAGGATTCCGGCCGCGGCCTCGCGCACCTGCCGCGCAGCCTGATGGCCGCGCTGGGCGTGGGCGAGGGCGACGTGATCGAGATCGTCGGCAAGCAATCGACCCCCGCGCGCGCCGTCGGGCCGTACCCCGAGGACGAGGGGATCGAGATCCTGCGCATCGACGGCCTGCAACGCGCCAATGCCGGCGTCGGCGCGGGCGATTTCGTCGAGGTGCGCAAAGTGGAATCGAAGCCGGCAACGCGGGTCGTCTTCGCGCCCGCACAGGCCAACCTCCGCTTGCAGGGCCAGCCCCAGGCGCTGAAGCGCACCTTCTTCGGGCGCCCGCTGTGCCAGGGCGACGTCGTCGCGACCGCGGGTCACCAGCGGGTCGGCAACATGCCGCCGGGCATCCAGCAGTTCATGAACGCGCCGGCCTATGCGTTGCAGGAAATCCGCCTGTCGGTCGTGTCGGCGAGCCCCAAGGGCATCGTCCACATCGACGAAAATACCGAGGTGGAGCTGCGTCCCGAATATGAAGAGCCGACGCAGCGCCGCGCCGATGTGACCTATGACGATATCGGCGGCATGGCGCAGACGATCGACCAGTTGCGCGAGATGGTCGAGCTGCCGCTGCGCTACCCCGAGCTGTTCCAGCGGCTCGGCGTCGATCCGCCCAAGGGCCTGCTGCTCTATGGTCCGCCGGGCACCGGCAAGACGCGCCTTGCGCGCGCCGTGGCGAACGAGAGCGACGCGTCGTTCTTCCTGATCAACGGCCCCGAGATCATGGGGTCGGCCTATGGCGAGTCCGAGGGCCGGCTGCGCGAGATTTTCGAGGAAGCGGCGAAGAGCGCGCCGTCGATCGTCTTCATCGACGAGATCGATTCGATCGCCCCCAAGCGCGGCAGCGTGCAGGGCGAGGCGGAGAAGCGCGTCGTCGCGCAGCTGCTGACGCTGATGGACGGGTTGGAGGCGCGCGCGAACCTGGTCGTAATCGCCGCCACCAACCGGCCCGAGGCGATCGATGAGGCGCTACGCCGACCGGGCCGCTTCGACCGCGAGATCGTCGTCGGCGTGCCCGACGAGCGCGGCCGCCGCGAAATCCTGGGCATCCATACCCGCGGCATGCCACTTGGCGACAAGGTCGACCTCGTCGAGCTTGCGCGCACCACCTATGGCTTCGTCGGCGCCGACCTGGCCGCGCTGACCCGCGAGGCGGCGATCGAGGCGGTGCGGCGGATTATGCCCAAGCTGAACCTCGAAGAGCGGACGATCCCTGCCGAAGTGCTCGACGACCTGTCGGTGACGCGCGAGGATTTCCTCGAGGCGTTGAAGCGCGTCCAGCCGAGCGCGATGCGCGAGGTGATGGTCGAGGCGCCGCGCGTGCGCTGGGACGATGTCGGTGGCCTCGATGCCGCGCAGAACCGGCTGAAGGAAGGCGTCGAACTGCCGCTGAAAGACCCGGATGCGTTCCGGCGGCTGGGTATCCGGCCCGCGAAGGGCTTCCTGCTCTACGGCCCGCCGGGCACCGGCAAGACCTTGCTGGCGAAGGCGGTGGCGCGCGAGGCGGAGGCGAATTTCATCGCCACCAAATCGAGCGACCTGCTGTCGAAATGGTATGGCGAGAGCGAGCAGCAGATCACCCGCCTGTTCCAGCGGGCGCGGCAGGTGGCGCCGTGCGTGATCTTCATCGACGAGCTCGACAGTCTCGTGCCCGCGCGCGGTGGCGGCCTCGGCGAGCCGCAGGTGACCGAGCGCGTGGTCAACACGATCCTTGCCGAAATGGACGGGCTGGAGGAGCTGCAATCGGTCGTCGTCATCGGCGCGACCAACCGCCCGAACCTGATCGATCCCGCACTGCTGCGGCCGGGCCGCTTCGACGAGCTGGTCTATGTCGGCGTCCCCAATCAGGAGGGGCGCCGCCGTATCCTGGGTATTCAGACCCAGAAGATGCCGCTGGCCGACGACGTCGATCTCGACGCCATTGCGCGCCAGACCGACCGGTTCACAGGCGCCGATCTCGAAGACGTGGTGCGCCGCGCCGGCCTGGTCGCGCTGCGGCGATCGTTGCAGTCGACCGCGGTGACGATGGCGGACTTCGAAGCGGCGCTGACCGAATCGCGGGCGAGCGTGACGCCCGAGATGGAGAAGGATTACGAGAAGATCGCGTCGCAGCTGAAGCAGGACGCGGCGGCGATCCAGCCGATCGGCTTCATCTCTCCGGGGCAATTGCGCGGACGCGGACCCAAGGGCGCGGACTGAGCCTGAATTGACCCGTACGCCAGAACCAGCCGTCATCCCAGCGAAGGCTGGGATCTCGCGGTTCTGGCGTTCGGCGAAAGCCGCAAGAGACCCCAGCCTGCGCTGGGGTGACGTTTGAGGCGATGATACGCGAGGTGATCCCCTGCCGGGGAGAATCACCCCCGCTCCGTCAACGCCCGCCACGCATAGACGAACAGCACCACTAGCGCCGCCGCGGCGGTCAGGTATGGCAGCGGCCGCGACAGTTCGTACAGGCCGACGCCGATCGACGGTCCGAGCACGAAGCTCGCGCCGTTGACGCTCGTTACTTTGCCGGCGACCGACCCTTGCGCGGCGGGTCCGACTGCAAGGCTCGACCCCGCGGTAAACCCCGGCCGCGTGAAGCCGAAGCCCAGGTTCGCCAGCGCATAAGCGGTGGCGATGCCGTAGAGCGACGTCGCCAGCCCGGTCAGCGCCACGCCGATCGCGGCGAGCACCAGCCCCACCAGCACCAGCCGCCGCGGCGTCAGGCCAAGCAGCGGGATTACCCCCCATTGCACCAGCAGCGCCGCGCCCGCGCCCATCATCAGCACGATGCCGGTCGGCTCCAGCGCCAGCGCGGGCGCGATATGCAGGCGGTCGATGACGAGGAAGCCGATCGCCTGGCTGGTCATCGCCTGGGCATGGCCCATCACCAGCCCGGCTATCATCCAGGCGCGCACGCGCGGATCAAGATAGCCGACATGCTCGATATGCGGCTGCGTCGCGGCGGCGACGGTCGCGCCGGTGGGGGCGCCGCCGATCGAGGGATAGGCGGAGGAGGCGCCATGTTCATGGAACGCCGCCCGCCGGTCGTCGGGCAGGATCGCCCGCACCGTGATCCATACGCCGACGCCGAACACCGCGAAGACGAAGGCGGGGCCCGCCAGCCCCACCTCGATGCGGCCGAGATGGCCGAGCAGCAGGTACGGCGCGATCGCCGGCCCCAGGATCGTGCCGAGCCCGAAGGCGCTGGCGAGCAGGGTGAGCGCGCGTGTGCGATCCTCACGGCTCGTCTCGCCGGCGACCAGCGCCTGCACCGCAGGCGGCGCGGCGGAGCCGAACGTGCCGTAGATCAGCCGGCCGGCGATGAAGAGGCCGAAGGCGGCGGTGCCGCCGATCCAGCCGTTGATTCCTGCGGCGAGGAACAGGCCGCACAGGCTGAGCGACACCGAAAAGCCGCCGACGCCCAGCAAGATCATCGCGCGATGCCCGTGCCGATCGGACCGGTTGGCCCAGAAGGGCGCGGCGATGACCCATAACAGCGCCGATACCGAGAAGGCGGCGGCGACGGCGCTGTCGGCGACCTTCAGCGAACGCCCCAGCGCGGGCAGGATCGATTGCAGCGCGGTATTGCCCGCCGCGATCGTCAGCATGACGAGAAACATGAGCGCAAAGCGCCGGTCCATCGGGCTGCGGGTCCGGCCGGTCATGCCGCGCGGCGCCCGGTGCGGTCCCAGGCATAGTCGTGCGTCACGGCGCAGACGAGGACCTGATAGCGGTCGTACCAATGCGCCCGGCCCGCGTTGCGGATCGCTGCGTGATCGGGCTGGTCGCGCCAGGCGATGGCCGCCGCTTCGTCCGCCCAATAGCTGATCGTGATGCCGGCGCCGTCCGCGCCCCGCACGCTGTCGACGCCGCGATAGCCCGGTTGGCGTGCCGCAAGATCCGCCATCGCCGCAGCGGCAGCGTCATAGCCCGCCGCGTCGGCGCCGTTGCGCTGCGAGGTAAAGATCACCGCGACCTCGCCAGCCCGTTGCACTGCCATGGTTTCTTCCCCTCCGTCATCCCCTTCCTAGTCCGGCGACGGGGCAGGGCAAGCGGTGTCGCAGGGGTGCTCGCTGCGACGAACCGCAGGGGGCCACGCAACCGCATGTCTTGAAACGCGTTCGGGAAACGTGGCACGGGGTGTTTTCCGCGCGGTCCTGCGCGGGGTCCCGACACGCGATCAACGACAGGAAACCGATGCCCTCTTCGACCACCGCCGCCAGGCGCCGTACCCGTGGCACCGGCGTGCCGAGCCCGGTCGCGATGTTCTTTCAGGGCTTCCTGAAGCATCCGGTGATGGTGGGGTCGATCATCCCGTCGTCGGACAAGCTGATCCGCAAGATGCTGGCGCCCGTCGATTGGTCGGCATGCAAGGTGTTCGTCGAATATGGTCCGGGCGTCGGCACCTTCTGCCGCCCGATCCTGGAGCGCATGGCGCCCGACGCGACGCTGATCGCGATCGACACCAACCCCGATTTCATCCGCTACCTCGACCACACGATCACGGATTCGCGCTTTGTCGCGGTCGAGGGATCGGCGGCGGACGTCGAGCGGATCGTGCGCGAACGCGGGCACGACCATGCCGATTACGTGCTGTCGGGCCTGCCCTTTTCGACGCTGCCCGCCGGCGTCGGTCCGGCGATCGCCGCGGCGACGCATCGCGTGATCCGTCCCGGCGGCGCTTTCCTGGTCTATCAATTCTCGCCCAAGGTGAAGGACTTCCTCACCCCCCATTTCACCAATATCGATCACGATATGGAATGGTGGAACGTACCCCCCGCCCAGCTCTATTGGGCGTGGAAGGATTGATCGCCAAAATGGCCTGCTACGACACAATCAAACGATTTTGCCGATGCGGGCCCTTTTCCTTCACGTCGGGTTAAGCTAATCGCGTCCGATATGGACGCTCCAAAGCATTCCTCTGCCCTGTTCCTGCGCGACACCGCGATCCGCCGTGGCATGGAATTGATGATGTTCGCCCAGACGCGGTTTTTGCGCACGGCGGACGAAAAGCTGGCCGAACTGGGCCTCGGGCGCGCGCACCACCGCGCGCTGTATTTCATCGGCCGCTGCCCCGACGTCACCGTCGGCGACCTGCTGTTGCTGCTGGCGGTGACCAAACAGTCGCTCGGCCGCGTGATGAAGGATCTGGTCGATCGCAACCTCGTCTGCATGCGTGCCGGGGATGTCGATCGCCGCCAGCGCCTGCTACGCCTGACGGAAGAGGGGGTCGCGCTGGAGACCGCATTGTTCGAGGAACAGCGCGACCGCATGGCCAAGGCATACAGCTATGCTGGGCAAGAGGCGGTGGCAGGCTATTGGGCGGTGATGGAGGCGCTGATCCCCGCAGAGGCGCGCGCACAGATCGACGCGCTGGGCCGGTGACGCGCGGCTAGTCGTCGATGCCGAAGTTCAGCCCGCGCGACACGCCGGGATCGACCACCGCGATCAGCAGATAGGCAGCGAACTGGCGCAGGCGCTGCAGCACGCCGGTATGCGCCTTATACCAGCTGCGCGTGATCGGCTGCGATCGCGCGATCTCGCCTTCGATATAGCTCCGGACATGCGCGGCAAAGGCGGCGTCGTGGACGCGCAGCATCAGCTCCATGTTGATGAACAGGCTGCGCATGTCGAAATTGGCCGATCCGACATAGACGACGTCATCGATGACGTAGAGCTTGGTGTGCAGCTTGGTCGGCAGATATTCGTACAGCGCGACGCCCTTGCGCAGCAGGCCCGCATAGGTGAAGCGCGCCGCCGCGATCGTTGCATTGTTGTCGGATTTGGACGCGGTGACGACGCGCACCTTCGCCTTGCGCCGCCCCGCTTTGTCCAGCCGGCGCAGGATGGTGGGCGAAGGCGTGAAATAGGCGGCGATGATGTCGATCCGCTTGCCGCGGCGCAGGTCGTCGCGCACCGCGCGCGCCCAGGGTGACAGACGCCGCGTCGGCCCGCCGATCAGCCAGCGCGTATCGCCATGGGCCTCGCTCCAGCGCGCCAGCGCCTTGTTCAGCGGGCGCACGCGGCCCCTGGGGAGCCGCAACCAATCGTGCAGCGCATCGAAATAGCCCGCCAGCCGGCCCGCCGCCGGTCCCTCGACCAGCAGCCCCAGGTCGCGCCACGCCTCCTGCGCGGGGGTGCCGAAATAATCGTCCTCGACGTTGAACCCGCCGATGATGATCCGCTCGCCGTCCTGCCCCGCATCGGCGAGCGCCAGCTTCTGGTGGTTGCGCAGCAGGTAGCGGCGTCCGAACCGGGGTGCGAAGCGGCACACCGATACGCCGGCCTCGCGCAGGGGCGCGTAAAAGGCATCGTCGGTTTCGCTGCCGAAGCCGTCGACAATCAGCGCCGTATCCACCCCCCGTTCCGCCGCCGCGATCAGCGCGGCGTTGACCCGGCGGCCGGTCGCGTCGTCGGCGTAGATGTAATAGAGGATGCGCAGCGAATGGCGGGCGCCCGCGATCAGCGCGAGCAGCGCGTCGAGGCGGCGCGGACCGGTATCGAGCAGCGTCAGCCGGTTGCCATCGACCGCAAAGGTCGGCTGGAGAGCGGGCGCATCCATCGCGTTCGTCTGTGCCCGTCGGTGCGGCGGGTGGCAAGGGCGGTGCGGTGGTAGCGGGGCGTTGGCCGTCGGGCGCTTAACCCCACCCACATCGTCACCCCGGACCAAGTCCGGGGCGACGGGTAAGGCGGGGCCGGCGCCGCGCATCTCACCCCTGCCACGACAGCCCCGACCCCGATTTTCTTGACTTTACCCACACCCTCCGCCTACACGCCGCCCCTTACTGAATCGGTATTTGCGAAGGAAAGCGTCCATGGCGCGCGTTACCGTCGAGGATTGCGTCGACAAGATCCCCAACCGTTTCGATCTGGTCCTGTTCGCTGCGCAGCGCGCGCGGCAGATTTCGGGCGGCGCGGAACTGCTGCTCGATCGCGATCGCGACAAGAACCCGGTCGTCGCGTTGCGCGAAATCGCTGACGAACTGGTCCGTCCCGATCACCTCGAGGAAGCGGTCGTCAACAGCCTGCAGCGCGTCCAGATCGACGACGACGATGAAGTCGACGCCGTCGGCTCGCTCGCAGCCTCGGCCGAAGCGCTCCGCCTGACCGCCGCCGCACCGCCGCGGAACCAGAATCTCGGCGCCGATTACGACGGGTAAGGACTGGTCAGCGGATTAGCCTCGGCTAATCCGCGTCGCGGACCAGTCCACGGCCAGCGGGCGCCTAGCCCGACTGACGACGCGGCTTTGCCGCGTCGTTTGCGTTTGGGGATCGGCTAGTCGATGAGCGCAGCTCGGCGACGTCGCGAGCCGATCCGCGGCCAGCGTCGCGAAGCGACGACTGACGAAGCGGCTTTGCCGCGGCGGGTGGGTTTTGGGGAGGGGCATACACTTCCTCCCGCGCGTTAGCGGGAGTGCAGGGCGGGATTGCTCCAGCAATCCTAGATCGTGCCGGAGGCATGATCTGCCCTGCGCTGGTGACCGCCGGCGGCAGCCGGTGGTGGAGTTAGACGCAAGGTCCGCCGTGCCCGCCCCCTCCGTCAGCGCTGACGCGCTGCCACCTCTCCCTGGCGGGGGGATGTGGTGGAGCTGGCGCTCCAAGCTCCCACCGCCGCTGCCGGCCTCCCACCAACGTCACCCCAGCGAAGGCTGGGGTCTTTGTGTGATGAGCGGCGGTGGCCGCCACAGGGAGATCCCAGCCTTCGCTGGGATGACGGTCGTGGCCAAGAGGAACGTCGCACAAGGCCCCGCCGCGGCGAAGCCGCGTCGTCAGTCGTCGCTTTCGCGACGCTGGCCGGGGCAGGTCCGCGGCGCGGAATAGCTTGGCTATTCCGCTGACCTGCCCTTGAACCCCTGCGCCACCACGAACCATTCCACCGAACCCTTGCGGCTGCTCGGCGGCTTGGCGTGTTTCACCGTCGTGAAGTTGCGCTTCATCTCGGCGACCAGCTGCGCATCGGCGCCGCCCGCAAAGACCTTGGCGATGAAGGTGCCGCCCTTTTCCAGCACATCGACCGCAAAGGCGAGCGCGGTTTCGACCAGTGCCATGGTGCGCAGCGCGTCGGTCTGCGGGTGGCCGACGGTGTTCGCTGCCATGTCCGACATCACCAGGTCGGGCGCGCCACCCAGCGCCTCCATGAGCGCACCCGGCGCGGCATCGTCCATGAAATCCATCTGGAAGATCGTGACGCCGTCGATCGGATCGACCGGCAACAGGTCGATGCCGACCACCGCCGCCTTGGGCACGCGGCGGCGGATCACCTGGCTCCAGCCACCCGGCGCGATGCCGAGGTCGACGACGCGGCGCTTGCCCTGAATGATGCCGAACCGCTCGTCGAGTTCGAGCAATTTGTACGCCGCGCGGCTGCGATAGCCCTCCGCCTTGGCGCGACGGACATAGGGGTCGTTGAGCTGGCGTTCCAGCCAGCGCGTCGATTGCGCGGTGCGGCCGCGCGCGGTCTTGACGCGGGTGCGCAGGCCGCCGCCGTCTCTGCTCATGTCATGATACTCACGGTCTGGGGCTGCCCATCAGGCGGCGCAGGATGCCTTCGCGGATCCCACGGTCGGCGATGCCCAGCCGTTCCGCGGGCCATAAATCGAGGATGGTTTCGAGGATCGCGCAACCCGCGACGACCAGATCGGCGCGTTCCGATCCGATGCAGGCGAGCTGCGCGCGCTCTTTCACCGATTTGCGCGACAGGTCGGCGCTGATCCGCCGCATCGCATCGGCAGGCACGATCAGGCCGTCCACCTGCGCGCGATCGTAATGGCTCAGGCCCAGATGCACGCTGCCGAGCGTCGTCACCGTGCCGCTGGTGCCGAGCAGGCGCGGGCGCTGGACGTGCTTGGGCAACCGGCCGGCGAAATCGGCGAAACTGTCCGCGACGATGCCGCGCATCCGCTCATAGGCCGCGAGCCGCCCGCCTTCGCCCTCACCACCACCGGCATGTTCGGTCAGCGACACGACGCCCCAGGGGGCCGAATGCCAGTCGAGCACGCGCGGCATGCTGCCCCGCGTCGTGTCGATCAGCACCAGCTCGGTCGAGCCGCCGCCGATGTCGAAGATCAGCGCGGGGTCGTCGCCCGGTTCGATCAGCGCATGGCAGCCGAGCACGGCCAGCCGCGCCTCTTCCTCGGCCGAGATGATGTCGAGGTGGATGCCGGTTTCCTCGAGCGCGCGCGCGATGAAATCCTGCCCGTTGCTCGCCCGGCGACATGCCTCGGTCGCGACCGAGCGCGCGAGCGTAACGTTGCGGCGCTTCAACTTGTCGGCGCAGACGCGCAGCGCGGCGATGGTGCGTTCGATCGCGGCGTCGCTCAGCCGGCCGGTAGCAGCGAGGCCTTCGCCCAGCCGGACAATGCGCGAAAAGGCGTCGATGACGGCGAAGCCATCGCCCTGCGGCCGGGCGATCAACAGCCGGCAATTGTTGGTGCCGAGGTCGAGCGCGGCAAAGGCCTGCGCATCGGACCAGCGACCGCGTTGCGGTCGGCTCGGCGCCGAACGGGCAGGCGGGGCCTGCCGGTACGGCATTCGGGCGGAACGATCCCCCATAGCCGTGGTGACTTTCTATCTGTTTCTGTTCTGCCGTCACGGGGATGAACGCCCCGCTCGGTGCTTGCCCTCTAGGTAGCGCGTACAAGCCCTTGCGACAAGGCGAGCAATTTGACCTGTTGACAGGCCCACGGTGCCCGCCTAGATGCGCGGCCCTCGTTGCCCGATCCTCTAATGGTAAGAGAGCGGACTCTGACTCCGTCAATCAAGGTTCGAATCCTTGTCGGGCATCCACTTACCACCCGCTCCTACGAGCATCCCTCACATCGCTGATACCGCTTCTACCCCCACGCAGGTCGTGCTGGGGATCGATGCGGCCTGGACCGCGGGTCAGCCGAGCGGCGTCGCTTTGGCGGTGCGCGAGGGTGCGCGCTGGGGATTGCGGGCGGTGGCGCCATCCTACGATCATTTCCTGAATCGGGCGGCCGGCGTGGCGTGCGACGCACCGCCGCGGGGATCGTCGCCCGATGCGGGGGCGTTGCTGGCCGCGGCCGAGGCGCTGGCGGGCGGGCGCGTCGACCTGGTCGCGATCGACATGCCGCTGGCACGCACGCCGATCGTCGCGCGGCGCACGTCGGACAATGCGATCACGCGGGCGTTCGGGGGACGCTATTGCGGCACGCATTCGCCCAGCGCGGCGCGGCCGGGGCCGCTATCCGACGGCTTGCGGGCAGGGTTCGAGGATGCGGGCTATCCACTGCGCACTGCCAACGCTCAGGCCGGTGGGCTGATCGAGGTCTATCCGCACCCGGCGCTGGTCGTGCTCGCGCAGGCGCCGCGGCGGCTGCCGTACAAGGCGTCGAAGACGCGCACCTATTGGCCGGAGGAATCGCTGGCCGCGCGGCGCGTGCTGCTGGCGGCGGAATGGGCCCGGATCGTCGGCCTGCTGGCGACCCGGATCGATGGCGTGGAGGATGCGCTGCCGCCGCTGCCCGACGACGCGAGCGGTGTCGCGCGCAAGGCGCACGAAGACATGATCGACGCGATCGTCTGCGCCTGGGTGGGGATTACCGCGCTCGGCGGGCAGGCGGAGGCCTATGGCGACGCGGAGTCGGCGATCTGGGTACCGCGTGAGGACGGAACGGCGGCCCGCTTCGCCGGTTGAGTGGCCATGCCGACGTTCGACCCCCGCACCACCGCGCTCATCCTCATCGACCTGCAGGACGGCATCGTCGCCGGCGACAAGGGGCCGCACAGCGCCGCCGACGTCGTCACGCGCGGAAAGGCGCTGGCCGACCGCTTCCGCGCCGCGGGCGCGCCGGTGGTGCTCGTCCATGTCGGCTTCACCCCCGACACGATGCCGAGTCGCAATGTCGACCAGCCGCGCCTGCCCGCCGAGGGGACGCCGCCCGCGTTCCATGCGCTGGTCGAGGGGTTGCGGCAGGACGGCGATATCGTCGTGATGAAACACCATTGGGGCGCCTTCACCGGCACCGATCTCGACCTTCAGTTGCGGCGGCGTGGGGTAAAGACGGTGGTGATCGCCGGCATCGCGACGAACTTCGGCGTCGAATCGACCGCGCGCAGTGCTTGGGAGCTGTCGTACGACGTGGTGATCGTCGAGGACGCCTCGACCTCGCGCTCGGCGGAGCTGCATGCGTTTGCAGTTCAGCATATCCTGCCGCAGATCGCGCGGGTGGTGGTGAGCGAGGACGTGACGCTGGGGTAGGGCGGGCGGATCACTCAAGGTCCGATGCATCCGCACCGAACCACCCGTCATCCCAGCGCAGGCTGGGATCTCTTGGTGGCGGGCGTTGCAGGAGCCGAGGGAGACCCCAGCCTTCGCTGGGGTGACGTTTTGGGCGAGTGGACGAGAATACGGCCCCTTACTTCGCCTCCGCGATCAACTTCGCCGCGTCCGCGCCGGCCCA
The DNA here is from genome assembly GCA_003075315.1 of Arthrobacter sp. TPD3018. Classification (GTDB taxonomy): domain Bacteria; phylum Pseudomonadota; class Alphaproteobacteria; order Sphingomonadales; family Sphingomonadaceae; genus Sphingomonas. The sequence goes on from QDFQ01000001.1 coordinate 441,589, forward strand.
GTCGTTGCCGCCCTTCCAGCGCCACACCTCCTTGCCCGCCGAATCGAACAGCACCGTCGTCGGCAGGTTCGCGTTCCACCCCAGCGACAGCGCCATCTGGTCGTCGACATACGGGGCGAGCGTCGGCGCGCCGTGCGCCTTCAGGAACGCGGGCACCTTGTCCGCCCCTTGCGTATCCTGGCTGATCGCGGCGACCCGCACGCTGCCGCGCTTGGCCAGCGCCTCCAGCGTCGGCAGTTCGGCGATGCACGGCCCGCACCACGTCGCCCACAAATTGACGAGCACCGGCTTGCCTTTGAACGCGGCGAGGGTGGTGGGCTTGCCGTCCGGCCCCTTGAACGTCGTCGTCGGCGCGGCCTCGCCGGCATGGCTGCGGTCGACGCCGACCTGCGCGGTCGTGGCAGCCGGAGCGGTCGCTTCGTCGGGTGAAGCTGCGTTCGTATCGGCCGTGTTCGCTTGCCCGGGCGCGGCGCTTTGCCTATCGCAAGCCGCGGCCATCAGCGCCAGGAGACAGACGATCGCGACGCGTGCGGACATGAGCGGTTCCAATTCGATGTGGGGCGGCAGATTTGCCGAAGGCCCTGCTGCGGTAATGCGCGAGATTAACGCCTCGATCCCCTTCGACAAGCGGATGTGGAAACAGGATATCGCCGGATCGAAGGCACATGTCGCGATGCTGGCGAAACAGGGCATCGTGTCGGCCGAGGATGCCGCGGCGATCGACGCCGGTCTCGACACGGTCGCGGCGGATTATGCCGCGAACGGGGTGCCGGAGGATCTCAGCCTCGAAGACATCCATATGCTGACAGAGGCGAAGCTTGCGCAAGCGATCGGTCCCGTCGCCGGCCGCCTGCACACTGCGCGCAGCCGCAACGATCAGGTCGCGACCGATTTCCGCCTGTGGGTGCGCGATGCGATCGACCAGGTGCTCGCCGCACTGACCGGCCTGACGCACGCGCTGCTGACCCGCGCTGAGGAGCATGCCGATGCGGTGATGCCGGGCTTCACCCACCTGCAATCCGCGCAGCCGGTGACATTGGGCCATCACCTGATGGCCTATGTCGAGATGACCGCGCGCGACATCTCGCGCTTCCGCGATGCCCGCGCGCGCATGAACCTGTGCCCGCTCGGCTCCGCGGCGCTTGCCGGCACCAGCTTCCCGCTCGACCGGCAGATGACCGCGGCGGCGCTCGGCTTCGACGGCCCGACGCGCAACAGCCTGGACGGGGTCAGCGACCGCGACTTCGCGCTCGATTATTTGACGTGCGCGACGCAGACCGCGCTGCACCTTAGCCGCCTCGCCGAAGAGTTCGTACTGTGGGCGTCGCAGCCGTTCGGCTTTGTCGCGCTGTCCGACCAATGGTCGACCGGCAGCTCGATCATGCCGCAGAAGCGCAATCCTGACGCCGCCGAGCTGGTCCGTGGCCATGCCGGGCGCATCCTCGGCTGCATGACCAGCCTGATGGTGACGATGAAGGGGCTGCCGCTCGCCTATTCGAAGGACATGCAGGACGACAAACCGCCGGTGTTTGAGGCGCACGACCTGCTCGGCCTGTCGATCGCGGCGATGACCGGCATGGTCGACAGCGCGACCTTCCGCACCGATCGCATGCGTGGCCTCGCCGAAAGCGGCTTCGCCACCGCGACCGACTTCGCCGACTGGCTGGTGCGTGAGGCGGGGCTGCCGTTCCGCGAGGCGCATCACGTGACGGGGCGCGCGGTCAAACGTGCCGAGGAACTGGGCGTGCGGCTCGACCAGCTGCCCTTCGCCGAATTCCAGACGATCGACGCGCGGGTGAACGAAAGCCTGTACGACGTGCTGTCGGTCGATGCCTCGGTCGCCAGCCGGACGAGCTTTGGCGGCACCGCGCCGGCCAACGTACGTGCCGCGATTGCCGCCGCGCGGGAGAGCCTGTCATGAAACGCCTAGTTCCGTTTCTAGCGCTGGCGCTCGCCGGCTGCGGCGCCGCCAAGGAATTGCAGCCTGCCCCCGGCGCCAAGCTGCCGCCCGCCCCTTATGGCGCGACCGCGACGCCGACCGCGAACCAGCTGCTCACGCCGACGACGCAGCAGCGGCCGCAGCGCAGCGACGAACTGCTCAAACAGTCCGAAGCCCGCCGCAGCGACGAATTCGACCTCCCGCCGAACTGATATACCCATGAACCATTTCGATTATCGCGACGGCGTGCTCCACTGCGAGGACGTGCCGCTCACCCGCATCGCCGAAGAGGTGGGTACTCCCGTCTACGTCTATTCGACCAACACCTTCCGCCGTCATGCGCAGGTGTTCCGCGAGGGGCTGAAGGACGTTGGCCGCATCCATCTGGCCTATGCGATCAAGGCCAATCCCAACCTCGCCGTGCTGCGTGTCCTTGCCGAAGAGGGCTATGGCGCCGACGTCGTCTCGGGCGGCGAGATGGCGCGTGCGCTCGCGGCGGGCATCCCCGCGGTGGACATCGTGTTTTCAGGCGTCGGCAAGACGCGGGCCGAACTCGCTCGCGGCATCGATGCAGGCATCGGCCAGTTCAACCTGGAGCTGGAGGAAGAGGGCGTCGTCCTCGCCCAGATCGCCCACGCCAAGGGCAAGCGCGCGCCCGCGACGCTGCGGGTGAACCCCGACATCGACGCCGGTACGCATGCCAAGATTTCGACCGGCCGCGCCGAGAACAAGTTCGGCGTGCCGATCGATCAGGCGCCCGATATGTTCGACCGGCTGGCCCCGCTCGACGGCCTCGACCTGCGCGGTGTCGCCTGCCACATCGGCAGCCAGCTGAGCGATTTGTCGCGACTGGAAGAGGCCTACCGCCGTATCGGCGAGCTGGTCGTGGAGCTGCGCCGCCGTGGCCACACGATCACCCGCGTCGATCTCGGCGGCGGCCTCGGGGTCCCCTACAAGGCCGGCGACGTGCTGCCGAGCCCGGCGGATTACGGCGCGATGGTCGCGCGCGCGACCCAGGGCTGGGACGTTGAATTGATGTTCGAACCCGGCCGCGTCATCGCCGGCAATTCGGGCGTGCTGCTGACCGAAGTCGTCTGGGTGAAGCCCGGCGTCACCAACCCCTATGTCATCGTCGATGCGGCGATGAACGACCTCGCCCGCCCGGCGCTGTACGATGCGTGGCACGACTTCGACGCGGTGACCCCGACGGGCGAGCGGATGACCGCTAACATCGCCGGCCCGGTGTGCGAAAGCGGCGATACCTTCGCGATGGGGCGCGAGATCGACGCGGTGGAGAGCGGCGACCTCGCCGTCTTCCGCACCGCCGGTGCCTATGGCGCTACCATGGCGTCGACCTACAACAGCCGCGATCTCGTCCCCGAAGTGCTGGTCGATGGCGACCGTTATGCCGTCGTCGCCGATCGCATCGCCGCCGAGACGATCCTCGCCGCCGAGCGCGTGCCGGAGTGGCTGAAGGCGTGAGCCTCCACAGCCTGCCGCTGTTCGTCCGGCTGGCGGGGCGCCCGGTGATCCTGCTGGGCGAAGGCGAGGCGGCGGACGCCAAGCGGCGACTGCTCGAACGCGCCGGCGCGGTGATCGTCGGCGAGGACGCGGCGGCGGCGCTCGCCGTGGTGGCGATCGAGGACGAGGACGAAGCATTGGCGGCGGTCGAGCGGCTGAAGGCGCGTGGGCTGCTGGTCAACGCGGTCGACCGGCCGGCATTGTGCGACTTCACCACGCCCGCGATCATCGATCGTGCGCCGGTGCTGATCGCGATCGGCACCGGTGGCGTGTCGGCAGGCCTCGCCGCGGCGCTGCGCCAGCGGCTGGAGGCGCTGCTGCCGGCGGGGCTGGGGCGGCTCGCGGACCAGCTCCACCATGCCCGCGCCGCGCTGCGCGCGCATTATCCCGATGGCCCAACGCGGCGGCGTGCGCTCGGCGCGGCGCTGGCGGCGGGCGGTGCGCTCGATCCGCTGCGCGAGGATGCCGACGTGCCGCGCTGGATCGCGGGTGGGCAGGTCATCGAGCAGGGGCATGTCCGCCTCGCGCTGGCCTCGCCCGACCCCGACGACCTGACGCTGCGCCAGGCGCGCTGGCTCGCCAATGCCGATCGCGTCGTCTTCCATCCCGGCGTACCGGCGGCGATCCTTGACCGCGCCCGTGCCGATGCGGTGCGCGAGGCGTGGGGCAAGGATAGGACGGCGCACGACGGCCTGACGGTCGAGCTGGAGATGGCATGAGCGGCTTCGGATATCGCATCAACGGCCGCTCGGCGGAACGCGTCGCGGTCAAACAGGCGCTGGCCGATCCTGCGGACTTCGTCTGGGTCCACCTCAACACCACCGAAGAGCGCGCGCAGATCTGGCTGCGCGACGCGGCGGGGCTGGACGATTATGTCGTCGACGCGCTGACCGCGATGGAAACGCGCCCGCGCTGCGAGGCGTTCGAGAAGGGCGCGCTTTTAAACCTGCGTGGCCGCTCCACCGACGAACAGACTAGCGGCGATGCGCTTGCCTCGGTGCGAATCTGGGCGATCAAGGGCCGCGTCTATTCGGTCAGCCGCCGCCCGCTTTACGCGGTGGATGCGGTCGAGAAAGAGGTGGAGTCGGGCCATGTCGCCGATCCGGGCGATCTCATCTCCGCCTTCGCCACCGCGATCACCGCCGACCTCGACCCGCATGTCGCGGACCTGGGTGACGAACTGGACGATTGCGAGGAACGGCTCGACGCCAATCGCGTCTTCGACCTGCGCCGCACCGTCACGCGCGTGCGCGTCGCCGCGATCGGCTATCGCCGCTTCTTGTCGCCGCAGCGCGCGGCGCTGGAAAAGCTCGCCGAACTGCCCGGCGCCTGGCTGGCCGAGGACGACCGCCGCCACCTGTCCGCCGCCGCCGACCGCGCCGCGCGCATGGCGGAGGAACTGGAGGCGATCCGCGAACGCGCCTCGCTGATGCACGAGGCGCTGACCGACCTGCGCAGCGAACAGATCGACAGCCGCTCGCTCATCATCTCGATCGTGGCGATGGTGTTTCTGCCGCTGACCTTCATCACCGGCCTGTATGGCATGAACGTCGCGCATCTGCCCTATGCGCAGGAACCCTGGGCATTCGACGCGATCATGGGGCTGTGCGGGCTGATCACCGTCACGGTGCTGGGCTATTTCGTCCAGCAGCACTGGTTCCAGAAATGACCTAAGTCGTCCCTCGCATTGGAGGACGATGCGCACGCTACGAACTGTCACCCCAGCGAAGGCTGGGGTCTCTCTCGGCTCCCGGCGCGCGCTACAACCCGAAGATCCCAGCCTTCGCTGGGATGACGGCCTGTTGAACGCGTATGGATCAGACTCTCGCCGGGGAGGATTTGATCACGCCGCGCGGGCGGTGCGCCACGCCTCGGCAATCTCAGACAAACTGCTCGCCGCATCGCGGAACGGCGACGAATCGGTGCCGACCGACGCGTCCACCACCGTCCGGCGGATACCGGCGTACAGCCGCGCCAGCGTGTTCGACACTTCGCCGCCGCGTTCGAAATCGAGGCCCGATTCCAGCGCGAACAGGATCGCGGTCGCGCGGGTCACGCGCTCGCTCTTGGTGCGCAGCTGGTTGTTGTCCATCGCCCAAGCCGCGGCGCGCAGCGCCGAGATGAGCTCTTCGTAGAGCAATTGGACGAGGCCCGGCCCCTGCGCCTCGGCCGTGCGGCCGACGACGTCGATCTGGCGATAGGTGGCATAGGGGTCGCCCGAGAGTGCAGTCGCGTAAGCCATCACTCGCTCTTGTTCCAAGCTTTGATCTGATTATCGAGGAAGGTCTGTGTCGATTTGTAGAAGCCGACCTTGCTGTTCATGGCGGAGAATTGCTGCGTCAGCCGCTTGTTCATCGCATCCGACAGCAGCGAGACCTGATCCTGCTGCGAGGCGAGGTCCTTCTGTGCCTTGGTATAGCGGTCCGCCGACGCGCCGAGCCCGTAGATGCTGCTCGATGTCGTCAGCGAGATACCCGACAAGGTGCTGGAAAGGCCGAGCGCATTGCTCGACGTGCTGGCGAACATCGCCTCGACCTGGTCGGGATTGGCGGCGAGCACGCGATTGAGCGTCGTCGTATCGACCTTCAGCGTGCCGTCGCGATTGGTGCCGACGCCCAGCTGCGCCAGCGTCGTCGGTGCGCCGCTGCCGTCGTCCGACACCAGCCCCTTGGTCGTCAGCGCCTGCAGCGAGCGCATCAGCGTCGCGGCCGCGGTGTCGCCCTTCAGGTCGCCGCTCGTCGGGTCGATCTCGCCCTTCACGCTGGCGAACACCTGATTGTAGGTGTCGACGAAATCGCCGACGGCCTGGGCCAGCGCGCTGGTCGGCCGCACGCTGGTGAGCGACACCGCGCTGGTCGTCACCGCGTTCAGCTGCAACGTCACGCCCGACACCAGGTCGCTGACCGTGTTGGAGGCGCGCTGGACCTGCACGCCATCGACGGTCAGCTTCGCATTCGCCGCGGTGCCGGTCAGCGTGCCGGTGTTCTTGTCGATGTTGAACTGGTTGAGCTTGCTGTCGGCATCGTCCGCCTTCAGCGTGAAGGCCTGCGCGGCGCCGGTCGAGCCCTTCAGCGACAGCACCGACTTGCCGTCGACATCGGTGATGACGGTCGCGGTGACGCCCGCCTTCGCGCCGTTGATCGCGCTGGCGATACCGTCGAGGCTGCCGTTGGTGACGTCGATCGACACGGTCGGGGCGCTGCCCGCCGCGAAGTCGGTCATCTGCGTGCCGTCGCTGTTGTACGTCGCGGTGCCGAACGTCAGCGTCATCTTGCCGGTCGCGATCGTTGCGGTGCGATCGTCGATCTTCGCAGAGCGCGATCCTTGCGCGGTCGCGAGTGCCTGGATCGAGATGCTGGACGACAGCTGGCCCACCTTTGCCCCTGCGATCGCGGTCGCGCCGAGGGCGCTGGTGTTCGAGCTGACCGGCTGCGTCTGCAACGTGCCGCCGGCGCTGAGGTTGGCGAGCGCGGTCGAGAAATTCGAGATGGTGCTGCGCAGCGTGCTGGTCGCCGAAATCTGCGCGGTCAGCGTGTTGTTCTTGGCGGTCAGCGCGGCGTTCTTGGCGGCGAACTGCGCCTGTACCAGCGCCGGGACCAGCGTCGCGATGTCGATGCCCGACCCCGTGTTGAGCGAGGTCAGCAGGCTCTGCGCCGCATTCTTGGTCAGGCTCGTCGTCGACGCGGGCGCCGGGGTGGGCGTCGGTGTCGGCGTCGATGTGCTGCTGCCTACGGTGCTGGCCACTGGTCTACTCCACGCGCTTCAACAGGATTAACGGCCGCCGCCATGCAAAGGTTAAGGGGTTTTCGCCGGAATCTTGATGCCATGTTCGTCGAACCGCGCGCTCTCGGGCACCTCCACCGGCGGCTGCGCGGTGCCGCCCGCCGCGGCGTTCAGGTTGAAGACGAAGGCGAGCACGGTGGCGATCGCGACATACAGGTCGTCGCGGACCTCCTGGTTCTCGCGCGTGGTGTAGTAAATGGCGCGGGCAAGCATCGGATATTCCAGGATCGGCACGCGCGCCTCGCCCGCCACTTCGCGGATCGCCAGCGCGGTCGCGCCGCGGCCCTTGGCGACGACCACCGGCACTTGGTCCTTGCCGCGATCGTAGCGCAGCGCGACCGCGAAGTGCGTCGGGTTGGTGAGCACGACATGCGCCTCCGCCACGGCTTTCCGTACGCCGCCCTTCGCCATCGCGCGCTGCACGCTGCGCTGGTGGCCCTTGGCCTCGGGCGAGCCTTCGGTTTCCTTATGCTCGTCGCGGACCTCCTGCTTGGTCATCTTCAGTTTGGAGAGCAGCTGAATGATCTGGATCGGCACGTCGAACAGCGCGATCGCGACGAGCCCTGCGGCCATGGCGATCATGATCCCGGTGAACGTGCCGCCGAGTGCCCCCACCGCATCGCCCAGGCTGGACGAGGACAGGCCCAGCGTCGTGCGGCTCGACTTCCACAGCATGTAGCCGCCGATCACCGCCAGCAGCGCGACCTTCAGCAGCGACTTGCCGAGCTCGATCCACCCCTGCGGCCCCAGGATGCGTTTCAGGCCCGACGCGGGGTTGATGCGCTCGCCCTTGAACGCGATCAGCTTGTTGTTCCACGTCAGCGAACCCAGGCCCGCCGAGCTGATGATCGTCGCCACCACGCTGACCGTGAACAGCGTGATGAGCGAGGGCAGCAGCTTCCACCCCGCCTGTTGCAGCGGGCGCCAGGGCGAGAAATCCTCGACGTCGGTACGGTCGAACTGGAAGCTCGCGGTCATCACCGCCTTGCACGCCGCGATCAGCGACGGCCCGGCGAAGATCAGCCAGGCGACGCCCGCCATGACGACGAGCGCGGTGGCGAAATCCTTGGACTTGAGGATATTGCCGTCTTCGGCGGCCTTTTCCTTGCGCCTTTGGGTTGGCGCTTCCGTCTTGTCGCCGCCTCCCGACATCAGCCGTTCACCAGCGTATCGGTGGCGGCCAGGCCCTCGCGGATGATGACGAGCATGTAATCGCCCATCGCCGGGAAGGCGACGGCGAGTGCGACGACGCCGACCGCAAGGCTGGCGGGCAGGCCGACCGAGAACAGGTTGAGCGAAGGCGCCGCGCGGCTGACCATGCCGACGACGAGGTTGAGACACAGCAACAGGAAGCCGACCGGCAGCGCCAGCAGCAGCCCGGCGAGGAATGCATAGCCGCCGAAGAAGGCGATGTCCTTCAGCCGATCGGTCGAGATCCAGCTGCCCGGCGGCATCGTCTCATAGCTCTTCACCAGCAGCTGCACGAGCACGAGGTGCCCGTCGACCGACAGGAACAGCAGCGTCAGCATGATCGTGAAGAACTGGCCGAGCGCCGGGGACGAGCGGCCGTTCTGCGGATCGATCGACGACGCGAAGCCGATGCCCATCGATCCGCCGATGATTTCGGACGCGACCATCGGCGCGGCAAAGGCGATCTGCAGGATGAAGCCGATCGCGGCACCGACCAACGCTTCGGAGAAGACGGACAGGAACGTCGCGACCGCGAACACCTGTGCGGGCGGTGCGACGGGATGGACGGCGAGCACGAAGATTCCGACCGCGCCGGTCAGGCCGACGCGCACCGGCAGCGGAATCGCCACCGCGCCGAACACCGGCGCCAGGATGAACGCCGCGCCGATGCGCACCATCACGAAGATGAGCGCCCACAGCTTGGGTTCGATCGCTAATCCAAATCCTAGCATGGCGCAGCGCCAGCGCGGCTACGACCGCGCGGCCGGCGAAAGCCGGGGCGCAAGCCCGGCCGACCTCGGCGTAGCTGAGGATCGACGACGCGGCTTTGCCGCGGCGTGGGCGATGGCATGGTGCTGGCCACGCCGCGGCAAAGCCGCGTCGTCGGACGGGTGCTGCGCCCCGCCGGCCGGGCTTGGCAGCATGGCGCGCGACGCGCGCGCTCTTGCTGCCCGCGCCTCATTTCACCAGATCCGGGATGCGTTCGAACATGCCGACGGTGAAGTCGCTCAGCAGCCCCAGGATCAGGCTGCCGAAGATCATGATCGAAAACGCGACCACCAGCAGCTTCGGCACGAAGCTCAGCGTCTGTTCGTTGATCGACGTCGCGGCCTGGATCATGCCGAGGATAAGACCCGCGAGCAGCGCCGGGATCAGGATCGGCGCGCTGGCGAGGGCGAGGACCCACATCGTCTGGTTGGCGACGGTGAGGAAGTAATCGGCGTCCATGTGATGATCCTCAGGTCGCGAAGCTGTTGGCGAGGCTACCCATCGTCAGCGCCCAGCCATCGACCAGCACGAACAGCAGGAGTTTGAACGGCAGCGAGATGATCGTCGGCGACAGCATCGCCATGCCGAGCGCCATCAGCACCGTCGCGACGACCAGGTCGATGACGATGAAGGGCAGGAACATCAGGAAACCGATCTGGAACGCGGTCTTCAGCTCCGACGTGACGAACGCGGGCAGCAGGACCGCGAAGGGAATGTCCTTCGGGCTGGCATAGGGGCCGGACTTCGCCATGTCGGCGAACATCGTGACGTCCTTGATCCGCGTCTGCTTGACCATGAAGGCGTGCAGCGGCTGGCCGGCGCGCTCGATCATCTGCGTGCCGGCGAGCTGGCCGGCGGCATAGGGCTGGATCGCGTCGCGGTTCATCTGGCTGATCGTCGGTGCCATCACGAACAGCGACAGGAACAGGGCGAGGCCGATCAGCACCTGGTTCGGCGGCGTCTGTTGCAGGCCCAGAGCCTGACGCAGCACCGCGAGCACGATGACGATCCGGGTAAAGCTGGTCATCATCAGCAGGATGCCCGGCAGGATCGTCAGCAGGCCCATGATGATAAGGACCTGGAGCGACAGTGAGAGCGGCGCCGACTGCGTACCGCCTGATGCCGCACCCGAACTCAGCTGGCCGAGCGCGCGGTCCACCGCATCGCCGACGCCCGGCGCGGGGGCCGCTGCGGGGGCGGCCGGCGCGGCCTGGGCAAAGGCCGGCACCGCGATCAGCAGCGCCAGCGCGATTGCCAGGATCGCCCAGATCCACTTGTGCGCGCTACGGCCGCCGTCGCGGGAAACGGTGCGGCGCGAAGTCTTGAACAGGGCCGGGCCATGGCCCAGCCGGGTCACGGTCGGGCTCACTGGTCCACCTTGTCGATCAGGTTGACGCCGCCACGGCCGACCGAGACCAGCAGCCGCTTGCCTTCGAAATCGAGCACGGCAAGGCGCAGGCCCGGCGAGATCATCATCGTTTCCTTGACCGCGATCAGCCGGTTGGTCGGCTTGCCGGGCATGCGCGTCTCGATCCGGCGCCACAGGTACAGGCAGCCGATCATCAGGCCGCACACCAGCGGCAGCAGAACGACGAGCTTCAGGATATAGGACCACATCATGGCGTCGTGTCCTCAGGCGCGCTTGTCGGGCGAGACCAGCTCGGTCATGCGCACGCCGAAGCGGTCGCCCACCGTCACCACTTCGCCGCGGCCGATCAGCGTGCCGTTGACGAACACGTCGAGCAGTTCGTTCGCCTGGCGGTCCAGCTCGATGACGCTCGATTCGCCCAGCGCCAGCAGCTCACGCAGCGTCAGCTGGGTCGATCCGATCTCGACGGTCAGCTTGACGTCGACATCCTGGAGCAGGCGGAAATTGGCGGCGACGCCACCCTCCACCGGAAAGCTGCCGGTCATGTCGTTCATGCGTCGAATCCTTCGTCGTCGATACGGTCGAGATGGGTGAGGCGGACGGCCGCATGGCCGTTCGAGGTGCCGACGGTCCCCATGCCCAGCCGGCCGCTGCCGACCATGACGGGCACTTCGGGGCCGAAGCTGATCGGGATGACGTCGCCGGGCTTCAGGTCCATCAGCAGCGACAGCGGCACGACGGGTTCGGCGAGGACCGAGCGGATCGGGAAGCGCACGCCGAGCGCCGCGCGCGTCAGCGAATTGCGCCACACCGGATTGGCGTCGGCCTTTTCCAGCACCTTGCCGGTCAGCGTCGGGGCATGCGGCTTCAGCGTCGTGACCGGATACAGCAGGTCGATGAACACCGGCTTCGCGTCGCCCGCGGCGATGCCGAAGCGGGTGACGATCATCGCATCCTCGCCGTCGATCGCCAGCATCGCGGCGTTGATCTCGACGCGGGTCGGCGTGAAGTCGATCTGCGCGAGCGGTTCCCAGGCGCTGCGCAGCGGCGCGGCGATCCACTGGCCCAGCCGCGTCACCATCGCCTCGCCCGCCGGCGAGAATTCCGCCGGCATCACCGCAGGCGCGGTGCCGGTGCCGCCGAAGAACAGGTCGAGCAGTTCCAGCACGAACACGCCGTCCAGCACGCACAGGCCGTTCGTCGCATTGGGCGCCATCGTCATCGGCAGCCACGCGGTCAGCCCCTCGGGCCGCTCCGATCGGTAATCGGCGAAGCGCTGCACGACCAAAGGCTCGGCCCAGGTGCGCACCTCGCGCCGCAGCACCGGCTCGAACACGCCGCGCAACGTGCGGGCATAGCGTGCCGACAGATGCTGCAGCGTGTGCAGGTCGCCGAACGGATTGAGCTTCGCCGCCCCCAGCACCGACGCATGCGCGGCGGTGGCGCGATCGCGCGTCCGTCGTTCGGTGGTTGCTGCGGCGTTAACCATGCCTCACTGAACAACGAAATTGGTAAAGTAGACGTTACTAACGCCGCCGAATCCCTCTTTTTGTGTCAGCGTATCGTTAATTGCCTTCGCCAGGCGCTTCTGCAGCTGCTCCTTGCCCTCGCTGCTGAACACCTGATCCTCGGGCGTGTCGCCCAGCGTCAGCAGCACCGCCGACCGCACGGCGATGTCGTTGGTCTTCAGATTCTCGATGACCGTGTCGTCATAGGGCGTCGAGATGGCGAGGCCGATCTGCACGACATGGACCGAATTCTGCAGGTTCGAGGTGAAGCTCGGCTCCATCGTATAGTAATTGGAGGCATAGCGATCGCCCGGCCCGCCCGACGGCACGTGCTTGCCGCCGCCGCTGTCGTGGCTGCCGCCCGATTCGCCGCCGCCATGGCCGCCCTCACCGCCTTCGCCTTCCGCCTTGGGGCGCTTCTGTTCGGATTTGGGGACCAGCTTGGGGCCGTGGTCTTCCTCGGCCGCGGCATGGCCGCCGCCGATCAGGCCGCTGCTCGCGGCGAAGACGCCGGCACCGACGCCGCCGCCGACCAGCACCAGCAACACGACCACCATGACGATGATCTTCATCTTGCCGCCGCCCTTCTTCTTGGGTTCGGCCTCTTCGGGTTTGTCGCTCATCGCTCGGGTTCCTTAACGACTGGAATCAGGCGAGACGGCCGTCTTCGGCGGCGTCACGCTCGGGGTTGGGGCTGCGCGCGGCGCGGTCGGGCTGGCGCGCGGTGGAGGTTTGCTGGCGGGGCTGCTGCTGGCCGCTTTGGGGCTGGCCCGATTGGGCCTGACCTGACTGGGCCTGACCCGCGCTCTGCTGCTGGCTGCCGGTGTTGCTTTGCGTCGTGGATGGCTGGCTCTGGCTCTGAGTCTGCCCCTGCGACGACGATTGGTTGCCCGCCTGCTGCTGGCTGGCGGCGGCGGTGGCAGCCTCGACCGTCGTCTGGCCGATGCGCATGCCGCGTTCCTCGGCGATCGCGGCAAGGCGAGGGCTGGCGCCCTCGATCAGCGCGCGCGTCTCGGCGCTGTCGGAGGCGAAGTGGACGTGCAGCGCGCCGCCGATCGTCTTCACCGATACGTCGAGCGCCCCCAGCGCGTCGGGAACCAGTCGGATGCGCGTGTCCTGCGCATTGGCGGCGTCGCGCAGCCGTTCGATCCGGTCGATCATCGTCGCCGGCCAGTCGTTCTGGCGCATGTCGAGCGGCGCCTGCGTCGGCGTGGTGGCGGTGCTGCGGACCTCGACGGTCTGCGTCGCGACCGGCGTCGGTGCGACCGGCTGCGCGTCGCGCTCCTCGCCGGTGCTGGCGGCATGGATCGCGGCGCCGAACACCTCCGCCGCCGACGCGGTCGTCCCGGCCACCGGTTGCAGCCGCGGCAGTGACTGCGCGCTGAGCGCGACCGTCTGGCGCGGCGTGCCCGCGACTTCGCGCGCGAACGTCTGGCGGACGGGCGCGGGCTGTACAGGCTGGGCAGGCTCGGCGGGCTGGGCCTGCTGGGCGGGCGCATCGGCGACCACGGGGGCACCGGCGACGGGCACCGGCGCGGCCGCCGCGATCACGGGCGCCGCATCGGCTGGCGCTGGCGAGGCGGCAGGCGCGGTCTGCGCGGCTGCCTGCGGGTGCGCATGAGGGGTGGCCGCCCCGACACCCGGCGGCGTGGCGGCCGGAAGGGGCGTGGTCGTCCCGGACACGGCCGCCTGCTGCACGGCAAGCGTCGCGACGTCGGCCTTGGGTGTCGGCGCCGCGGGCACGCTGGCGGGCGAGGCCTGACGCCCGCGGCCGGCGGCGGGGCGGGGGCCGACCGTGGCGGTCGCACGGGCCATCGCGGCGGGCGCCGCGGGTGAGGACACCGGCGTGGTCGTCGCTATGGGCGGGGTCGAGACGCTCTGCGCGACCTGCACCGTCACGGTCTGCGTCGGCGTGGCGACCGACACGGTTTCCGGCTGGACGGGAGCGTCGGAGCCGGGGTCACTGGCAGTATCGGCCGCCGCATCCTGTTGCGGAGCCGCGTCCGGCGTAGCGGCATGCTCTTCAACAGCGGCGTCGCGGTGCGCAGGCGGCGCCATGGCGGCACTCTGCGTCACAGCTGCGTGCTGTGCGGGAACCGGCGAAGGCGTCGCCGTCGCGGTTGGCACGCTGACCGCCGCACGCGTCGACTTTCCGGCGCGTGGCGAGGGCGCCGCAACCGGTGCGGGCGCCGCCTCGGGCTGCGGCGCCGCGGCGACGGGCGCCGCGGCGACGGGCGCCGCGGCGACGGGCACTGCGGGCGTTGCTACGACGGGCGTCGGATCGACGATCGGTGCGATGGTCGCCGGCACGATCACGGAGGCATCGGCCTGTGCCGGCGCGTCATCCGCATCCTGCTCGGTCGAGTCGGCATCCGCGGGAGACTTGGCAAGGGATGGAGCCTGCGCTGCTGCGAAGGGGCGGACCGGTGCCTCTGCGGAGACGACCGGCGCCTCCACCCTGTGTGGGGCCGGCTTCACCTTGGTAGTCGCAGGCGTTTGCAAGACAGGCGCGGCGACCGGCTGAGGCGCGTCCACCGTCGTCGCCTGTGCAGCGACCGGCGCGCTACCGATCGGCGCAGGCGTGCTCACGGACATATCCGGAGCAGGCGCGTCCACCGTCATCGGCGCCGCGACCGGTACAGGCTGCGGCACGCGGATCGTCGGTGCACCGCTCGTCGACACGGGAGCGGTGGGCGCAGGTGCAGGCGCAACCTCGGCCGTGGTGACGGGCGCGGGTTCGGCCGGCGTCAGGACAGACGGCACAACCACGGACGGTTCGGCGGCCTGCGGCGCTACGCTACCGCGCGGCGCGGTCGTCTGCACCGTCGTCGCCGGTGCGGCGCCGGGCGTCTTCGATGCCGGTGCGACCGACGCGGGCACCGTCGGCGCAGCGACGGCAGGCGACGGCAGCGGCTGTGCCTCTGTCGCAGCGGCGGTCTCGGTCGCGGTCGATGGGACGACCGGCACCGGCGAATCCACCACCACCGCCCCGGCGTCGGCCGCGATCGGGGCCGACACCGTAACAGGCGGCGCAACCACCGTATCGGTGGCAGCAACGACCACGGGTGCCGCCGGGGCGCCGACTCCGACGGACGCAGCGACCTGCTTCGTTACCACGGCGGATGTGGGAGCGGGTGCGGGCAACGTGCTCGCCATCGCCTTCGCCGACGTGCCGCTGCTCAGCGTCTGCACCACGATCGCTGGGATCGCCGTCGCTTTTGCGACAATCGGTGCAGCCGGCTTCGCGGCAAGCGCCGCCGGGATCTCGAGCGGTGCCGGCACCGCGATATTGACCGCGGGCAGCCACGCCAGCGCGGGATCGACCTCGGCCGGCGCCGCCGCCACCGCCGCCGCCGCCACGGCCGGCAGGGGCATGCCAGGAGCGGCAACCGTTTGCCGCCCGGCTGGCGCGCTTGCCGCCGCGCCGGCTGGCGCCGTTGCCGCCGTCTTGGTCGCAAGGATGGGCAAGACTGCCGCGGCACCCCCCGGTGCCACGGCAGCCTCGTCCTCACCGCCGCCGATCTGAAGCATCGACAACGCAAACAGATCACCGCCCGCCGACGACGCGCCCTTGCCCGGATGGCCGGGGGTGGGAGAGGCGACGGTAAGAGCAGTGTCGATCATGGTCATCATCTCATCGGACAGAGGTGTCCCGAGACAGTCAGCAAGGATCGTGCCGTTTTACCTTTAAGGGCGACACGGGCGGCGTCTCTTCCAGCGCGCGCATCTCTTTCGCCAAGGCGGTGCGGCGTGCGCGCTCCAGCAGTTTCTCGATCGCGCTCTGGTCGCGTTTGGCGGACCGGGTCGCCTCGGTAGCGCGGTTGACCATCAGTTCGGCGGTGTCGACACGCGCCTGCGCAGCGGCGGCCGACTGATGCAGCCGCTCGCGGAAGTGCGCCTGCGCGACCATCGATGCGGCGGTGACGCGCGTGTCCGGCGCGGGCGCGACCGCATCGGCCAGCGCCCGGATCCGGTTATGAAGGCTGGTTTCGCTGGCGTGCTTTTCGTGCGCGCGCATCTCGTCGGCGCGCACCAGCCCCAGTTGCAGCGTGCGCACCCGGTGGATGCGCGCGAGCTTCTTGGCGTCAGGCACCGAAGACGCCGGTCAGTTCGGCGATCGCCTCGTCCAGGCTCACCGTCTCGTTCGACGCCTGCTTGATATATTCCATCACCACCGGATGCGCGGCGATGGCGTTGTCGATCGCCGGGTCCGCGCCGGGCCGATAGGCGCCCATCAATACGAGGTCGCGGTTTTCCTCGTACGTCGCCAGGTGCCGACGCAGCACGCGCGCGGCATGGACGTGATCGGGGTGCGCGATATCCGTCATCACGCGGCTGACCGACGGACCGATATCGATCGCCGGATAGACGCCGCGTTCGGCGAGGTGGCGGTTGAGCACGATATGCCCGTCGAGGATCGACCGCGCCGAATCGACGACCGGATCGTTGCCGTCGTCGCCATCGGCCAGCACGGTATAGATTGCGGTGATCGATCCGCCGCTGCGCACGTCGGTGCCGGCCCGCTCGATCAGATTGGGCAGCATCGCGATCGCCGACGGCGGATAGCCGCGCGCGCTGGCGGGTTCGCCCAGCGCCAGCCCGATCTCGCGGCCGGCATGCGCGACGCGGGTCAGCGAATCCATGATGAGGAGGACCTTCTTGCCCTCGTCGCGAAAGGCTTCGGCGATCGCGGTGGCGCGCAGCGCGCCGCGGATGCGCAGCACCGGGCTGTGGTTGGCGGGCACCGCGACGACGACCGCACGCTTGCGCGCTTCGCCCGCGACCTTGGTCTCCAGGAAGTCGGCGACTTCGCGGCTGCGCTCGCCGATCAGGCCGATGACGATGACGTCGGCCTTGGCCGCTTTCACCATCATGCCGAGCAGCACCGACTTGCCGACGCCCGATCCCGCCATGATGCCGACGCGCTGGCCCTGGCCGATCGTCAGCAGGCCGTTGATCGCACGGACGCCGACGTCCATCGGCTGCAGCACGCGGCCACGGTCGAGCGGCGATTGCAGCTTGCCGGCGAGCGGCCACTTGCCCGCGCCGCGGATCGGACCCAGGCCGTCGATCGGCTTGCCCGATCCGTCGACCACGCGGCCCAACATGGCGGCGCCGACCTCCGCTTCGCCCGGAGGGCCGATCGGGCGCACCGGCGCGCGCGGCAGCAGCGCGGCGGGGCCACCGAGGTTCATCAGCAAGGTGCGGCCGTTGCGAAAGCCGATCACTTCGGCCTCGACGCGCGCCGCACCCGTGTCGTTAGCGCTGCCGCCGCCGATCTCGCAAATCGTGCCCACGGGCAGCGACAAGCCGACCGCTTCCATCAGCAGGCCATCGTACGAGGCGAGCCGGCCCGATACTTTGGCGGTGGGGCGGAAGTCGGCGACGCCCAGCGTCTCGAGATAATCGGTGGTAAAGCGGTTCAACATCACGCGTCCGGATTGATCACGACGGGCAGCGGCACGCGCTCGATCGCCTGCGCCAGTTGCGCAAGCCACAGGTCGGGGCCGTCCTCGACCAGGGTGGAGGCGCTTTCCAGTACGAAGCTGCCGCGGGCGAGATGGGGATCGGCTGCCGCGAAGATCGACTTGGGCAAGGCATCGGCCAGCAGCGGCATGTCGTCGGGGTTCAGGCGCAGCAGCGCGGATTCGCTGGCATCGGCCAGCAGCTCCGCCGCCGCCGCGATCCGCGCGTTCAGCATGTCGGCACCGACGCCGCACTCGCCGACCAATTTGCTGACCAGCGTCATTACCGTGGCGCGCAGCTGGTGCGCGATCCGGTCGCGGTCGAGCTGGTGGCCGTTGGCCAGCGCCGCGGCGAGCTGGGTCATCAGCGCCGCATCGCGGTCGCCGCTTTCGCGCGCCGCGGCGGCCGCGGCGGCCAGGCCCTCGGCGTAGCCGGCGGCATGGGCGGTTTCGACCGGATCGATGAAGGCCGTGGGTTCGGCCTCGACGTCCAGAGGGTCCCAGCCCTGCGTCGGTTTGTCGCCGTCGCGGTCGGCGGGGCTGAAATGCTTCGGCCCGACCGGGCGCTCGTCCGCATCGTCGGCGGCAGTACGCGCGCGCGAATAGTCCGGCGCCTCGCCACCCAGTTCGCGCTCCAGCGTCGCCCACATATCGCGCGGGGTGAAGCCGGGCACCGGCGGCGCGAACGCCGCCTGCAACAGGTGCGTCGCGGTGTCGTGGCGCGAGGCGAAGCCGGCGACGAAGTCGGTCGGCTGGAGCGGCACGGTGCCGCGCGCAAAGGCGTCAGACATAATCGTCGTCGCCCGCGCCCATCACGATCGTGCCGTCCTTGGCCAGGTTGCGCGCGATGGTGATCATCGCCTTCTGCGCCTCCAGCACCTCGGCCAGCTTCATCGGCCCGCGCGCCTCCATCTCGTCGCGGATGCCGTCGGCGGCACGCGCCGACATGCAGCCCAGGAAGCGGTTGCGGCCGTTTTCGTCGGTGCCCTTCAGGGCGCGCGACAGGATGTCGCCGTCGACGTTGCGGATCAGCGTGCCCAGGTTCTTGTCGTCCATGTCGAGCAGGTTGTCGAAGATGAACATCGCCTCTTCGATCGCCTTGGCGACTTCCTTGTCGATCTTGAACAGCTTGGGCATCACGCGCTGCTCGGTCGCCTTGCGCGCGCCCTGCAGGATCAGCGCGGCCTCGCGCGTGCCGCCCAGCGTCAGCCCGCCCGACGTGGTGCCGCCGCCGTTGCGCCGGTTGGCGAGCACGGTCTTCAGCGTCTCGATCGCATCGGCGTTGATCGGCCCCAGCCGCGCGATGCGGTGCAATATGTCGGGCTGCACGCCTTCGGGCAGCAGTTCCAGCACCTTGCCGCCGACCGCGGGTTGCAGATGGGCGATCATCACCGCGGCGATCTGCGGATGCTCCTTCTCGATCATCTGCGCGATCTCGGGCGCGTCCAGCCAGTTGAGCATCTCGAGCTCGCTCGACGTTTCGGCCGGGCCGATCCGCGCCAGGATGCTCTCCGCCTTTTCCTCGCCCAGCGCGCGCGTCATCAGCGCCTGCACCTTGGCGCGCGGGTCGAAGGTGATGCCGTTGCGCTCGCGTGCCTTGCCGGTGAAATCGTCGAGCACCATCTGCATCTCCTCCTCGGAGACGTCGGCGACGTTGAGCATCGCCGTGCCCAGCTCGCGCACCTCGTCGGGATCGAGCTTCTGGAGCATGGCCGCAGCCTCCTCCTCGTCGACCAGCATCATCAGCACCGCGGCGCGTTCGACGCCGCTGAAGGTGCGCGGGGCGGGGGCTTCGCTCACTGCTCTTCAGCCTTCATCATGTCGCGCAGCGCCAGCGCGGCGCGGGCCGGGTTGTCGCGGGTGAAGCCGCGCACCGCCATGATCCGCTCGTCCATGGTCTGCGGCTGTTCCAGCTGCTCGAGCGTCACCGGCTCGTGGACGGCGATGCCCAGCGGCGCGGTGCCGTCGGCGCCGATCCCGGCGGTGGCGCCCTCGGTGCCCTCGGCGCCTTCCAGCGCGTCGGTCTTGCCGGCGGCGTCCGCCTCGGCCTTCGTCTTGGCCAGCGTGTCCTCGCGCTTGCCCATCAGGCCCTTGGCGATCGGACGGACGCCGAGCAGCAGGACGAGCAGGGCAATCAGGATCGCGGTGCCGTTGCGCGCCGCGACCGGCACCCAGGCGTTGTCGTACCACGCGGGCGGGGCGACGTCGGTCGCGTCGGCGAACTTGCGGCTGATGACCGTCACCTGATCCTGCCGCGCGCCATCGAAGCCGACCGCGCTCTTCACCAGATCGGTGATCTGCTGGATTTCCATCGCGGTGCGGCGGCTCTTGTCGGGATCGCGCAGCAGCACCGCGACCGACAGGCGCTTGATCGACCCCGGCGTCGCCTTGGTCACCGACACCTCGCGGCCCAGGTCATAGGCGCGCTGGAAGCTGTCGCTCTGCTTGTTGGGGTTGGGGGCGGGGCCACCGGCGACCGGCGAGGGGTCGGGCGTCGGCGCCGCACCCGACGCACCGTTCGCGGCCTGCGGCTGCTGCAACTGGCTGGCGGGCGGCGGCGTGTTGCTCAGCGCGCCGGGGATGCCGCCGGGCGTCGTCGGGCTGGGCGCCTGATTGCCGGTCCAATTGCCCGTCTCGGCACGCAGCGCGCCCTGCTTGTCATAGCTTTCGCGCGTCGCCTGCGTCTGGTCGAGGTTGATGTCGGCCTGCACCTCGGTGGTGAAATTGCCCGCGCCGACCAGCGGGGTCAGCAGCTGGATCAGCTGCTGGCGCACCTTGTCCTCGGTCTTGCGCTGCATTTCCAGGCGCGCGTCGCCCTCGGCATCGACGCCGCTTGCGCCGCCGGGCTTGGACAGCAGCGCGCCCATCTGGTCGACGATCGTCACATCCTCGGGCTTCATGCCGGGGACGGAACTGGCGACGAGGTTGATGATCGACTGGACCTGCGCCTGGCTCAGCGCACGGCCGCCCTGCAACTTGACCACCACCGATGCGGAAGGCGACGCCTTGTCACGCACGAACACGCTGGCTTCGGGCATTGCGAGGTGGACGCGCGCCTCGGCGACCGCGTCGATATCCTCGATCGATCGGGCAAGCTCGGTCTCGCGCGCCTGGCGCAGGCGTTCGCCCTCCACCGCGCGGCTGACGCCCATCGGCAGCTGGTCCAGGATCGCATAGCCGCCGGGCGCCTGCTTCGGCAGGCCCTGGCCCGCCAGCAGCATCCGTGCCTTGCTAAACTGATCCTCGTCGACGGTCAGGGCACCCGTGCCCTCGTCGATCCGGCTCTTGATGTTCGCCTGGGTCAGCGCGGCGGTGACCGCCTGCTTGTCGGCGTCGGTCAACCCCTGGAACAGCGTCTTCTGCGTCGGCGTCGACAGCGTCATCCACGCAAGCGCGGCGGCGCCGATCAGCGCGACCAGCATCGCCATCGGCAGGCTGCGGCGCACCGCGGGCTGCGCCAGGACAGACTTGATCTGCAACAGCGGGTTGGCGAACTTCTCGGGCAGCGCGGGCGCGGCACCGGGTGTGGTGGTGGCGAGTGCAGTGGTCATCGATTACACCGGCATGCTCATGATGTCCTTGTAGGCGGACAGCAATTTGTTGCGGACCTGCAGCGTGGCCTCGAACCCTACCGAGGCTTCCTGGCGGGCAAGCATCACCTTGGCGATATCGACCGTCTCACCGCGTTCGTAACTTTCCGACAGCGCGCTCGCCTTGTTCTGGCTCGCGTTCACGTCCTTCAGCGCATCCTGCAGCGTGTCGGCGAAGCTCGCGGGCTTCGTCGCGGCGCTCTGCGTCGGGGCGGCGCCCTCGGCCGATCCGGCGCGGGCCAGCGCCTGGTTGCGTTCCAGGATCTGCGCGCGCAGCTGCATCACGCGGTCGACGCTCATCGCGCCGCCGACGCCCCCGATGCCGCTCATGCCGAAGCGGCCCAGGCGGTGGCGGGCCGGGCGAGGTCGTCACCCTGCTCGCGCGCCTTGGCGAGGCGATAGCGCAGCGTGCGCTCGGAAATGCCGAGGCGCCGTGCGGTCTCGACGCGGCTGCCGCCGCACGCGGCCAGCATCTCGCGGATCGCCTGGAATTCGCTCATCTGCACCACGTTGCCCAAGGTCGCCGGTTCGGCGGGGAGGGCAGGGGCGGCAGGCGCGACCGCGAACAGCGGCGTCACCGGGCTGGTTTCGCGGAAGGTGAAGCTGATGGGGCGATCGAACACGATGTGGCTCGCCTCGATCGTGTCGCCGCCGGCGAACAGCAAGGCGCGCTGGATCACATTCTCCAGCTCGCGGACGTTGCCCGGCCAGTCGTGGCGGATCAGCGTCTCGACCGCCTCTGCGGTCGGCCACGGCACCACCGCGCGGGTGCCGGCGTGGCGCAGGATCATCGTCGCGGCGAGCGCCGGAATGTCCTGCGTGCGGTCGGCAAGCGGCTTGGTGCTGAGCGGGAAGACCGACAGGCGGTAGTACAGATCGGCGCGGAACCGGCCCGCAGCCACCTCGGCCTGCAGGTCGCGGTTGGCGCAGGCGACGACGCGCACGTCGATCGGCTGCGGCACGGAGGCGCCGATCGGCACCACCTCGCGCTCCTGCAGCACGCGCAGCAGCTTGGCCTGCAATTGCAGGGGCATTTCGGCGATCTCGTCGAGCAGGATCGTGCCGCCGTCGGCCGCGCGGAAGAAGCCTTCACCGCCCGACGAGGCACCGGTGAACGCACCCTTCTGGTGGCCGAACAGCAGCGCCTCCAGCATGGTTTCGGGCAGCGCCGCGCAGTTGATCGCGACGAACGGCCCGTTCTTGCGGGGCGAATTGTTGTGGATCGCGCGCGCCAGCACTTCCTTGCCGGTGCCGGTCGGCCCGTTGATCAGGACGGTGATGTCGGCCTGGGCGACGCGCTCGGCCAGCGCCAGCAGCGCCAGGCTCTCGGGGTCGGCTGCGGTCGGCGTGTCGGGGCCGGCGACCAGCGCGCGGGCAAAGCCGTTGCCGACCGCCGCATCCTCGGGACCGAAGGCGATGCGCGCCGGATTGCCGCCGTGCGAGGGCACGACATGGCGCGGGCCATCACCGATGATGACCGTGCGCGCCGGGGCGGGCGGGGCCTCGCCCTCGGCGACCAGGAACAGGTCGGTGGCTGCGGGCTGGCCGGATTCGAACGATCCGATCCCGAAGCCCTGGGCGCGCAGGCCCGAAACGAGCGCATATTTGCGCTGCATCACTGCAGCGGAAGGAAAAATCGAACGCATGGTCATCCCCCAAGGATGAGCGTTGAAATGCGGCAAGAGTGGTAAACGGGTCGTTAAAACGGTTGCCGCCCGGCAAAATATTTCCGGGCGCTCGTACGCGCTTAGCGCGCACGCGCCGCACCCGTGCCCGCGTCGGGTGCGCGCACGCCTCGCACACGCCCTCGTGCACGCGCTGCACGCACGACACGCACGTGCCCGATGCGGGCGTACGTCGCGGGCGCGTGCTTCTTCCTGCCGCACGATCCGGGTTCCCGGCCATCGCCGATTGCGCACGATTTTTTGCTTAAAGCCCGTTTCGGCCGGCCGTTACCCACCATGACGGCTCGGCCTTCCTCGCCAACGAGGCAGCGACAGGCCGCAGACCAATGGAGGTTCTCATGGCTGTTATCGGTACTAACGTTGCTTCGATCCGCGCCGCCAATGCGTCGACGGCTGCCAACCAGATGCTGCAGACGTCGATGGAGCGCCTGTCGACCGGGCAGCGCATCAACTCGGCGAAGGACGATGCCGCCGGCATGGCGATCTCGGACACGATGACCGCGCAGATCCGCGGCATGAACCAAGGCATCCGCAACGCCAACGACGGCATCGCGATGGCGCAGACCGCCGAAGGCGCGCTGGGCGAAGTCGCCAACATGCTGCAGCGCGTTCGCGAACTGACCGTTCAGGCGACCAGCGGCACCTACAGCTCGTCGGACAAGACGAACATGCAGGCCGAAGTCTCGGCGCTGAAGACGCAGATCACCTCGACGCTGGCCAACACGCAGTTCAACGGCAACAAGCTGTTCGACGCGACCGCCGGCACCGTCAACACGACCGGCACCGCCCCGGCCCCCGTCGTCGCCGTGTCGAGCACGTTCAAGATCCAGGCGGGCGCCAACGCCGCCGACGCGGTCAGCCTGACGTTCAACAAGCTGACCAACAATTCCTCGCTGACCGCGGTCATCGGCGACGCCACCGCTCCGGCGCCGGCGCCGGTCCCCGGCATCGACCTGACGACGGCCGACAACTCGGCCCTCGCCACCGTCGACAGCGCGCTGAAGACGGTCAGCACCTACCGCGCCGGCCTGGGTGCCGCGCAGAACCAGCTGCAGTCGGCGGTGAACAACCTCACCACCAACGCGACCAACCTCACCGCGGCGAAGAGCCAGATCACGGACGCCGATTTCTCGGCCGAAACGACCGCCCTCGCCAAGGCGCAGATCCTGAGCCAGGCATCCACCGCGATGCTCAGCCAGGCCAACCAGAGCCAGCAGGGCGTGCTCAAGCTGCTCCAGTAATTTCCTTCCTGACGGCCGGATAAACTCCGCAAGTTCGGACGCCGTCCGGCCGTATCCCAACATGGTAGCTCAGCCTTTCGCCCAGGGGGGGCGGCGGTGAGGTGCCAATAACCAACCAAGGATTGTCACATGGCTGTTATCGGCACCAACGTCGCCTCGCTCCGCGCGGCTAATGCTTCCACCTCCGCCAACGCGATGCTGCAAACGTCGATGCAGCGCCTGTCGACCGGCAGCCGGATCAACTCGGCCAAGGACGACGCCGCCGGCATGGCGATCTCGGACACGATGACCGCACAGATCCGCGGCATGAACCAGGGCATCCGCAACGCCAACGACGGCATTGCGATGGCGCAGACCGCCGAAGGCGCGTTGGGTGAAGTCTCCAACATGCTCCAGCGTGTCCGCGAACTGACCGTGCAGGCGACCAGCGGCACCTACAGCTCGTCCGACAAGACGAACATGCAGGCCGAAGTCACCGCGCTCAGCGCGCAGATCACCTCGACGCTCGCCAACACGCAGTTCAACGGCAACAAGCTGTTCGACGCGTCGGCCGGCACCGTGACCGCCGCGACTGCGGCACCGGCCCCGGTGGCGCCCGCCTACAGCACGATCAAGATCCAGGCGGGTGCGAACTCGGCGGATGCGATCAACCTGAAGCTCAACAAGCTGACCGACGACACGACGATCACCAACGCGACGTCGCTCGATCTCACCACCGCCACCAACACCGCGCTCGCCACGGTGGACTCGGCGCTGAAGACGGTCAGCACCTATCGCGCCGGCCTGGGTGCCGCGCAGAATCAGCTCCAGTCGGCGGTGAACAACCTCACCACCAACTCCACCAATCTTACCTCGGCGAAGAGCCAGATCACGGACGCCGATTTCTCGGCCGAAACGACTGCCCTCGCCAAGGCGCAGATCCTGAGCCAGGCATCCACCGCGATGCTGTCCCAGGCCAATCAGAGCCAGCAGGGCGTGCTCAAGCTGCTCCAGTAAGGTTCCGCTACCCGCGCAGCTCCGTCACCTTCGTGGTGACGGGGAGGCTCCTTCCTAACCCCCCTTACAGAAGGAACGATCATGACCGTCATCGGCACAAACGTGGCATCGCTGCGCGCCGCCAATGCCTCCACCAACGCGAACGCCGCGTTGTCCACCGCGATGCAGCGCCTGTCGACCGGGCAGCGCATCAACTCGGCAAAGGACGACGCCGCCGGCCTCGCGATTTCCGATACGATGACGGCCCAGATCCGGGGCATGAACCAGGGCATCCGCAATGCCAACGACGGCATCGCGATGGCGCAGACCGCCGAAGGCGCGTTGGGTGAAGTCTCCAACATGCTGCAGCGTGTCCGCGAACTGACCGTGCAGGCGACCAGCGGCACCTACAGCTCGTCCGACAAGGCGAACATGCAGGCCGAAGTCTCCGCTCTGTCGACGCAGATCACCTCGACGCTCGCCAACACGCAGTTCAACGGTAACAAGCTGTTCGACGCGTCGGCCGGCACGGTCACCGCCGCCACGGCGGCACCGGCACCGGTGGCGCCCGCCTACAGCACCTTCAAGATCCAGGCGGGTGCGAATGCGGCCGACTCGGTGAACGTCAAGTTCAACAAGCTGACCGACGACACGACGATCACCAACGCGACGTCGATCGACCTCACCACCGCGACCAACACCGCGCTCGCCACGGTGGACTCGGCGCTGAAGACGGTCAGCACCTACCGCGCCGGCCTGGGTGCCGCGCAGAACCAGTTGCAGTCGGCGGTGAACAACCTCACCACCAACTCCACCAACCTCACCGCGGCGAAGAGCCAGATCACGGATGCGGATTTCTCGTCCGAGACGACCAACCTCGCCAAGGCGCAGATCCTCAGCCAGGCCTCGACCGCGATGCTCGCCCAGGCGAACCAGAGCCAGCAGGGCGTGATGAAGCTGCTCCAGTAACGGCAGCCGACGACTTTCAGTAACCGCGTACTTCGGCGCGGGCACCGCCCCCCCCCCAAGGGTGCCGGCGCCGGACCGAGCTCGTCCCCCAAGGTCGAGCAAGCCAGAGCCCCGGTGGTCGCCAGCGACCGCCGGGGTTTTCGGCGTCCCACCTTCGTCTTTCCGGCGTGCGCTACACGCACCGCCCACCCCACCCACACCGTCACCCCGGACTCGTTCCGGGGTCGACTCTGCGGCGAGGGGGATGGCCAGAGTCTCCAGCCGCGCCCTCGCGGCCCGGTGGACCCCGGAACAAGTCCGGGCTGACGCGTTGTGCGAGGCGGCCGTACCGCGCCCCATCCGGGCGCCGTTACCGATGCGCGGCGCGCGCCAGCCGGTCGTTGATCGCCTCGCCCAAGCCCGCATGCGGGATCGGCGCAACCGCGATTCCCGCGGCGTCGCTCGCATCGGCCCGGTGCAGCGCATCGAACAGCCGAGCCGCCGCCTCTGTCAGGTCGCCGGACGCCGACAACGTGTCGTCCCCTATTATAGAGTCATAGCCGATCAGCCATTCGCCTTCCCGGCGCGCGGTTGCCTCCAGTCGCAGCGGCTTGTCCGGCGCATAATGCGTCGCAAGCTGCCCCGGCGCGGTGATCGCCGCGCCCTCGGCCCGGCGGGTGACGGGAAAGGGCAGGTCCGCCGCCGCGATCGGTCCCGGTCGCAGGATCGTCCGCCCGGCAACGATCGTCGATTCCACCCCCGCCGCGCACGCGCCGTCGTCGACGATCAGCGGCACCCGCATTCCCAGGCTCCTGGCGACATGCTCCGCCCGCGTCGGGCTCAGCCCGTTGCTCGCATTGGCCGACGGCGCGGCGAGCGGCGCCCCGCTCGCCGCAAGCAGTGCCTGCATCGCGCGATGCCGCGGCACGCGCAGCGCGATCGTCTCCAGCCCCGCCGTCACCAGCGACGCGATCCCGGCGTCGGCACGGAGCGGCAGCACCAGCGTCAGCGGCCCCGGCCAGAAGCGCGCCGCCAAAGCCCGCGCGTCATCATCGAATATCGCAATCCGCTCCGCCGCGGCGAGGTCGGGCACATGCACGATCAGTGGATTGAAGCTCGGCCGCCCCTTGGTCGCATAGATACCCGCCACGGCTGTCGCATTCCGCGCGTCGGCGGCGAGGCCATAGACCGTCTCGGTCGGCACCGCGACGCATTCGCCGCGGGTGATTCGCGCGGCCGCCTCGTCGATCGCGGCCATGCCGTAGGGTAAGATGCGCGGGTTTGGATCGGCCATTTTCCGACGCTATATCGTGGTGATCCTTGGGAGAGAATGATGTCCTTTACCGCCGCCGTCGCCGACCAGCGTTTCGTGCTGGAGCATGTCGTGAAGATCGACGAACTGGCGAACACGGATCGCTTTGCCGCCGCCAGCGCCGACGTGGTCGATGCCGTGCTGGACGGCGTCGCGGATTTCGCCGCGGGCGAATGGGCGCCGCTCAACCGAGAGGGCGACACGGTCGGCGCGAAATGGACGCCCGACGGCGTCCACATGCCGGCCAATTTCATCAAGGCGTATAAGGATTACGTCGAGGGTGGCTGGGGCACGATCGGCGTGCCGGAGGATTTCGGCGGCCAGGGCCTGCCCTTCGCGATTCAGACCGCCGTGCTCGATACGCTCGGCAGCGCCAACATGGGCTTCGCGCTGTGCCCGACGCTCACCGTCGGCGCGATCGAGGCGCTGATCCACCACGGCACGCCCGAACAGCAGGCGCAATATCTGCCGCACCTCGCCACCGGCGCGTGGACCGGCACGATGAACCTCACCGAACCGCAGGCGGGCAGCGACGTCGGCGCCTTGCGCGCGACCGCCAAGCCGCTGGGCGACGGCACGTGGAGCATCAAGGGCACCAAGATCTACATCTCGTTCGGCGATCACGACATGGCGGACAATATCGTCCACCTCGTCCTCGCCCGCACCCCCGATGCGCCCGCCGGCACGCGCGGCATCAGCCTGTTCCTCGTCCCCAAATACCGCCTCAATGCCGACGGCACGCCCGGCGACTTCAACGACGTCCGCGTCGTGTCGATCGAGCATAAGATGGGCCTGCACGCCTCGCCGACCTGCGTCCTGTCGTTCGGCGACCATGACGCGTGCGTCGGCGAGCTGATCGGCCCCGAACATGGCGGCATGCGCGCGATGTTCACGATGATGAACAACGCGCGCCTCAACGTCGGCCTGCAGGGCGTGCAGGTTGCGGAGGGCGCGACGCAAAAGGCGGTCGCCTATGCGCTCGAACGCGTCCAGTCCGCGCGCGCCGGCTCGCCTGACAAGAATCCGGTGCGCATCGTCGAACACCCCGACGTTCGCCGCATGCTGCTGCGCATGAAGGCGCAGACCCAGGCCGCGCGCGCGCTCGTCTATTATGCCGCGGGTCAGGTCGACCGCGCGGGCCTCGGCGATGCGGCGGCGAAGAACCGGCTGGAGGTCGTCACCCCGCTCGCCAAGGCGCACGGCACCGATATCGGCAATGAAGTCGCCAGCCTCGGCGTCCAGGTCCATGGCGGCATGGGCTATGTCGAGGAAACCGGCGCCGCGCAGTATTTCCGCGATGCGCGCATCACGCCGATCTACGAAGGCACCAACGGCATCCAGGCCGCCGACCTCGTCGGCCGCAAGCTGGGCCTGGAAAACGGCGCCGCCTTCGCCGCGTTCGTCGCCGACATGCGCGCCGAGGCGCTGCATCCGGAGCTCGTCGCGCTGATCGACGCGGTCGATGCCATCGCCCACCGCCTCGCCACCGCGGACGCCGACGACAAGCTTGCCGCCAGCTATCCCTTCCTGACGATGACCTCGGTCGCGACCTGCGGCTGGCTGCTGGAACGCGAAGGCCGCCATGCGACGGGCGACGAAACCTTCGCCCAGATGAAGCGCGCCAGCGTCTCCTTCTACCTCGACCAGATCGTCCCCGAAGCGCTGGGCCTGAAGGCGGCGGCGACGGCAAGCGCAAAGGTCCTGTACGCCGTCCCGGCCGAAGCCTTCGCCGCCTGACCCATTCCTCCCCTACTCCGCAGGGGAGGGGGACCGCTCGCGAGGCGAGTGGTGGAGGGGCAGCCCCAAGCGATACCGCCCGCGGCTGCCCCTCCGTCAGCCTTCGGCTGCCACCTCCCGTCCGGGGAGGTATCAAACGTCGACACCCCCCAATCGTCATCCCCGCGCAGGCGGGGATCCAGACTGGCAAGCCTTTCGGCTCCATCCCAACGTCAGCCAATCTGGATTCCCGCCTGCGCGGGAATGACGAAGAAGGGCAGGACCCGCTGCGACCGCCGGCTCACCGCCACCCACCACCTAACCCTTGCCAACCGCAGCATTCGTCCCGAAAGCGCAGGCATGTTCGATCTCGACGCCTATCTCGCCCGCATCGGCCTGCCGGCCCGCGTGACCCCCGACGCCGAAGGCCTCGGCCGCCTGCAGCGCGAACACCGGTTGGCGATCCCGTTCGAAAACCTCGATGTCCGCCTTGGCCGCGGGATCGCGATCGACAGCGCCAGCGTGTTCGCCAAGCTCGTCACCGCCAAGCGCGGCGGCTATTGCTTCGAACACAACCGCCTGTTCCTCGATGCGCTCGCCGCTTTGGGCTTCGATGCGCGCCCGCTGCTCGCCCGCGTCTGGCTCGGCGCGACTGAGGTGCCGCCGCTCACCCACACGTTCAGCCTCGTGACGATCGACGGCGCGGACTGGATCGCCGACGCTGGCTTCGGCGGCAGCTATGCGCCGGTGATGGCGCTGGTCGACGGGTGGGAGGTCGACGCCCCCGACGGTGCGCGCTTCCGCCTGACGCGCGACGCCGCGCACGGCTGGATGCTGCTGCGCAAGGGCGCCGCCGGCTCCACAGACGGCCGCGGCACGGGCGAGGGCTGGCAGCCGCAATACAGCTTCCACGAGACCGCCGTCGCCGATGCCGATCTCGCACTGTCCAACCATTGGACGTCGACCGCACCCGGCAGCCGCTTCACGCAGATGACGATCGCCAGCATCGTCCTGCCCCATGGCTTCGCGGGGCTCACCGATCGCCGCTACCACCGCCGCGCGGGCGACAACGACACCGCGGGCGAGATCTCCGATCCGCGCGTCTACCGTATGCGCATGTCGCTGATGTTCGGGATCGACCTGACCGCGGACGAGGTTGCAGCGCTGGAGCTGTTCTAGAAGTTCGTCACGCCGGGCTCGACCCGGGGTCCCGCTTCTTCTGCTGCCCGCCGCCGTGAGAAGCGGGACCCCGGGTCAAGCCCGGGGTGACGGGGAAATGTGGGCCTAGACCCGTTCAGCGTTCAGCAAATCCGCCGCGTCGAGGCCCAGCAGGTCGATATAGCTGCGGATCCGCGGCCACTGATTTTCGATGAAGCTCGCGCGTTCCGCCGCGCGCAGCTTGTCCGCCGCGCCGGGCAGCACGAACATGCCGACACCGCGCCGCACCTCGACATAGCCGTCGTCCTGGAAGCTCTGATACGCCTTGGCGACCGTCAGCGGATTGGCGCCATGTTCGGCGGCGAAGGCGCGGACCGAAGGAAGCTGGTCACCCGTGCGGTAATCGCCGCGCAGGATCCCGGCGGCGATGGTGCCACGCAGCCGGATGTAGACCGGGCTGTCCTCGTTGCTGAGCGCTGTCATGGTTGTTTAATACACCAGTCGCGCGAAAGGTCCATCCCAAACCTTTCTGTCCGAACCTGCCTTAAAATCCCGCGCGATCAGGGCCAGTGGCTGATCACGCGTGCCAGATCGGGACGGGGCCGTTCGTCGAGCGGCCTGCCGGGCGTCCCGAGGAAGACGAAGCCCGCGATCCGCTCGTGCGGCCCGCCGAACGCATCGCGCACCACTTCCGAAAAGGTCGGCCAGCCCGTCAGCCATCCGCCCGCAAAGCCCATCGCATGCGCGGCATGCAGCAGGTTCATCGTCGCCGCGCCGGCCGACAGCTCCTGCTCCCAGCGCGGAATGTGGCTGGTCGTGCTGGGCGAGGACAGGACGACGACCAAAGCCGGCGCCTGATGCGCGAACTGCTCCAGCGATTCAATTTCGGTCCGCGCCGCCTGCGGGCGTTCCGCGCGATAGGCGTCGGTGATCAGCGTCGCGAGCGCCGCGCGATCGTCGACGATGACGAAGCGCCAGGGCGCGAGTTTGCCATGGTCCGGCGTGCGCGCGGCGATGGCGATCATCTGCTCGAGCTGCGCGGGCGAGGGGCCCGGCGCGATCAGGTCGCGCGGCTTGCCCGAGCGGCGTGTGGTCAGCAACGAAAGCGGCGTGGAGGTGTCGTTGAACATGGGCGCCGCCATAGCCCCGAGACGCCGATGTTTACAGTCGCGGCTTTGTCGTTACTCTTGATACCATTAACGACGATGCGCGCGCAGCGATGCGGCACAGTTCAGGGAGCGTAACGAATGGTGGACACCCCGACCGCGGACAACCGCGGCGAGCCTGACATCAGCCATATCAATCCGGCCGCCGAAGGCACGTGGTTCGGCCACCCCCGCCAGCTCGCCCGCCTGTTCACCACTGAAATGTGGGAACGCTTCGGCTATTACGGTATGCGCGCGCTGCTGACGCTCTATCTGACGCAGCATTTCCTGTTCGGCGACCGCGCCGCGACCGGTCTGTACGGTGGCTATACCGCGCTGGTGTACCTCACCCCGCTCGTCGGCGGCTATCTGGCGGACCAGTATCTGGGCTCGAAGCGCGCGGTGAAGTTCGGCGCGATCCTGATGGCCTTGGGCTATTTCACGCTCGCCTTCGGCGGCCAGCCCGCCAAGCCCTATGCGACGATCGACGGCCAGCGCTACGAGGTCGCCGTCGCGCAGGTGAACGGCGTCGAGACGCGCTACGTCATCGACGGCACGCAGAAACTGGCGATCAAGGGCAATGACGACGGCACCGTCGCGCTGCTTGGGGCGGACGGCCAGCCGCAGCGCACGATCGCCAAGGGCGGCTTCGCCTCTGATGGTGAACGCAGCGCCTTCTACACCACGCTGATGCTGATCGCGCTCTGCATGGTCTCGGTCGGCAACGGCTTCTTCAAGCCCAATATCTCGACGATGGTCGGGGAACTCTATGCCCAGGGCGACCGACGCCGCGACAGCGGCTTCACCATCTTTTACATGGGCATCAACCTCGGCTCGCTGCTCTCGCAATTCCTCTGTCCGCTGCTTGCGGTGGGTATTCCCGGCGTCTGGGCGGGCCTCGGCTGGTGGGCGGGCTTCGGCCTCGCCGCGGTCGGCATGCTGCTGTCGTGGATCCTCGTCCAGTTCGATGGCGGCCGCCTCAACGGCTATGGCGAACAGCCCGCCGGCCAGCCCGCCAACCGCACGCTTGGCATCTACGCCGCGGCGCTGATCGGCATCCCCTTGTTCTACCTCCTGTTCGTCAACCTGATGAACAGCGCGGAATCGACCGCGGGTGCGGGCTCGATCGTCGCCTACGTCCTGGCGCTGCCGCTGATGGGCAAGTTGCTGTTCGGCACCTTCATCATCGCCGTCCCCGGCATCCTGATCTGGAGCTTCGTGTCGGGTAGCCGCACCGAATTTCAGATGATGCTGGCGGCGATGGTACTCATCACCTTCAACGTCGTGTTCTGGACGCTGTTCGAACAGGCCGGCTCCAGCCTCACGCTGTTCGCCGATCGCAACACCGACCTTCACATCTTCGGCTATCCGATCTCGGCCGGGCAGACGCAGACGTTCAATGCTTTGTTCATCGTGCTCTTCGCCCCCGTCATGGCGGCGATGTGGACGAAGCTTGCCGCCGCAGGTCGCGAACCGTCGATTCCCGTCAAGTTCGGCATTGCGCTGATGGGCGTCGGCGCGGGC
This sequence comes from Arthrobacter sp. TPD3018, assembly GCA_003075315.1. GTDB lineage: Bacteria > Pseudomonadota > Alphaproteobacteria > Sphingomonadales > Sphingomonadaceae > Sphingomonas. The sequence continues at coordinate 474,427 of QDFQ01000001.1, forward strand.
TTCCTGTTCCTCGTCTTCGGCAGCCGCTTCGTCGGCCCCGATTTCAAGGTCGGCATCTGGTGGCTCGCAGGGCTGTACCTGATCCACAGCCTTGCCGAACTGTGCATCTCGCCGGTCGGCCTGTCGATGATCACCAAGCTGTCGATCGCGCGCATCGTCGGCCTGATGATGGGCGTGTGGTTCCTCTCGATCTCGGTCGCGCAATATTTCGCCGGCATGATCGCGCAGGTCGCCAGCGTCGAAACCGTTGGCGGTCAGGTCACGAACCTGAAGGTCAGCCTCGATACCTACAACGGCGTCTTCACCCTCATTGCCGAATGGGCGATCGGCCTCGGCATCGTCCTGCTGCTGCTGTCCTGGCCGCTCAAGAAGTGGATGCACGGCGTGAAGTAAGCCCCACTTCCTCCCCTGCTTTTGCAGGGGAGGGGGACCGCCGCCGAAGGCGGTGGTGGAGGGGCGGTGCGCAGCACCGGCTTCGCCGGCCCCTCCACCACCCGGCTAGGCCGGGCGGTCCCCCTCCCCGCGAAGCGGGGAGAATTTGCCCACCACACTCGTCACCGCCACATCCATCGTCGCATTGCCCACCGTCCGGAACAGGTCCGGCACCGTCTCCACCGCCACCAGCAACCCCAGCGCCTCGATCGGCACGCCCATCGCGAACGCCACCGGCGCGACGCTGGCGAAGAAGCTGATCGTCCCCGGCAGCGACACCGACCCCATCGTCGTGATCGCCGCGGTCGCCACGCCCGCCGCCAGCTGCCCCGGCCCGATCGGCACCCCCAGCCAGTGCGCGACGTACAGCGCCACCGCCAGGTTCATCGCCGGACTGGTCGCTCGAAAGATCGCCACCGCCACCGGCAGCACGATCCCCGCGGTCGCCGGCGCCACGCCGATCGCTTCCGATCCCTTCAGCATCGCCGGCAAGGACGCGAGCGAGCTTTGCGTGCTGATCGCAATCCCCTGCGCCGGCGCCACCGCCTTGGCGAAGGCGCGTATCGGCACTCCTCCGAACACCCGTGCCACGCCATAGCCCGCCAGCAGCACGATAAAGCCGATCGTCGACACCAGCACGATGTAGTGGACCAGCGCGCCGAACGCCGCCGCCCCGGTCCGCGCGCCGACGCCATAGGCAAGCGCGAAGATGCCAATCGGCGCCAGCTTCAGCACCCAGCCGATGATCACCAGCATGGCGTCCGTGATGCTCTGGAACAGGTCGGTCAGCCGCTTGCGCGACTCCGCCTCCAGCCGCGTGATCGCGAAGGCGAAGGCCAACGTGAACACGGTCAGCGGCAGAAACGCGTCCCCCGATGCCGCCGCGACGACGTTGGTCGGCACGATCGTGTTGAAGAAATCGGCCAGCGTCGGCACCTTGCCCATCACCGGCGCCGCGGTCAGCGCCGCGCGCAAGGCCTGCGACCACGCGTCAGGTAGCGGCCACGCATCGAGCAACAGCGGCATCACCGCCGCCGACATCAGCGTCGTCCCCCACAGCACCACCACGAACAGCGCCACCGCGCGTCCCGCGATCCGTCCGGCGCGTGCCGCTTCCGCGGTGGCGGCGATCCCCGTAACCAGCAGCCCGACGATCAGCGGCACGATCACCATCTGGAGCGCGTGCAGCCACGCCTCGCCGATCGGCTGGGTGACGGTCGTCACCGCCAGCGCCCAGTCCCGGTGGATCGCCACCCCCAGAATGCCGAGCGCGATGCCGGCGACGAGCGCCAGAAGGATACGGGTGGCTTGCGACATCGGGTTCCTTGGCGCATCGGGAAAACACGAAAACGCATAGCGGGACGGAAACCACGCGATGGCAAGGAAATACTTCGGCACCGACGGAATTCGCGGGCTGACCAACGCGGGCGCGATGACCGCGGCGATGGCGATGAAGGTCGGCATGGCGGCCGGCGCCTATTTCCAGCGCGGCGATCACAAGCACCGCGTGCTGATCGGCAAGGACACGCGCCTGTCGGGCTATATGCTCGAATCCGCGCTCGTCGCGGGCTTCACAAGCGCCGGCATGGACGTCATCATGGTCGGCCCGCTGCCCACCCCGGCAGTGGCGATGCTCACGCAGACGATGCGCGCGGACATCGGCGTGATGATCTCGGCCAGCCACAACCCCTTTGCCGACAACGGCATCAAGCTGTTCGGCCCCGATGGCTACAAATTGTCCGACGAGGCCGAACTGACCATCGAGGGCCTGATCGACAGCGACGTGGCCCTGGCACCCGCCGCACAGATCGGCCGCGCGCGCCGCATCGACGACGCGCAGGGTCGCTACATCCATTTCGCCAAGAACACCTTCCCCACCGACCTGCGGCTCGACGGGCTGCGCGTCGTCATCGATTGCGCCAACGGCGCCGCGTACAAGGTCGCGCCCTCCGCGCTGTGGGAATTGGGCGCGGACATCATCGCGATCGGCGTCACGCCCAATGGCGTCAACATCAACGACGGCGTCGGCTCGACGGCGCCGCAGACGCTGTCCGAAACCGTCGTCGCCAGCGGCGCCGACATCGGCATCGCGCTGGATGGGGACGCCGACCGCCTGATCGTCGTCGACGAACAGGGCAGGGTGGTCGACGGCGACCAGCTGATGGCGACGATCGCCGCCGGCTGGGCGCGCCGCGGCCGGCTGGCGGGCGGCGGCCTCGTCGCGACGGTCATGTCGAACCTCGGCCTCGAACGCCATTTGAAGGCGCAGGGCCTCGGCCTCGTCCGCACGTCGGTCGGCGACCGCTACGTGCTCGAAAAGATGCGTTCGTCGGGCTACAATGTCGGCGGCGAACAGTCGGGCCACATCATCCTGTCGGATTACGGCACCACCGGCGACGGCCTCGTCGCCGCGTTGCAGGTGCTCGCCGAACTGAAGCGCGCCGGCGCGCCGGCCAGCGAAGTGCTCCACCGCTTCGAACCGCTGCCGCAATTGCTCAAGAACGTCCGCTTCGCCGGCGGCAAGCCCCTGGAGGCCCAGTCGGTCAAGGACGTGATCGCCGCCGCCGAAGCCGAGCTCGCCGGCACCGGCCGCCTCGTCATCCGCCCTTCGGGTACCGAACCGGTGATCCGCGTGATGGCGGAGGGCGACGATGCGGCACAGGTCGAAACGCTCGTCGACCGCATCTGCGATGCCGTCCGTCAGGCTGCCGCCTGATGCTGGAGATGCGCCCCGACTGCGAACGCTGCGGCATGGACCTGCCAGCGGACGAACCCGGCGCGTTCATCTGCTCGATGGAATGCACCTTCTGCACCGAATGCGCCGACGGACTCGACGAACGCTGCCCCAATTGCAGCGGCGAACTCCTCGACCGCCCGACCCGGCTTGGTAAAACCCTGAAGGCGAACCCCGCCGTCACCGAACGCCGCTTCCAGGCCTGACCCTCAATCCGTCATCCCGGCGAACGCCGGGATCCATGGACACGGCGCAGCCAGCGTCGGCGCACCACCGCGACCTCACCGCCACCATGGATCCCGGCATTCGCCGGGATGACGAACAATTTTGGTTCACGCGGAGACGGGGAGACGCGGAGGTGTCGCTCTCGATCCGCGGCAGCTCTCACCAAAACGGTTCAGCAATGGACCCCGCTCGCGAAGCGTGTCACCCATCTCGCAAGCGCAACCCTCCGCGTCTCCGCGTCTCCGCGTGGACCCAATCCCCATCGCCCCAGGCACCGCAGATGGTTCACGCAAAGCCGCGAAGCCGCAAAGAGGTCCTGCGGCGCATTCGCCGACAGGATCAAGCGCCACCCCACACGCCCCCTCTTCGCGTCTTAGCGTCTTCGCGCGAACCAAAACCGCTGTCCTACACGCCCCCAAATATGCCATGGCAAACCACCATGGCTCACCTGACAAGCCACACCCCCGCCATCGTCGTCCCAACGCCCCAGCACGGGGAGCGATTCCGGACGTTACGTACCGTCCACTTCGTCCACTTCCGGCATCACATATGATCCCCCGCGTCCTCATCATCGCCGGATCCGATTCGGGCGGCGGCGCCGGTATCCAGGCGGATATCAAGACCGTCACGATGCTCGGCGGCCACGCCATGACCGCGATCACCGCGATCACCGCACAGAATACGTTGGGGGTGCAGGCGGTGCATCCCGTCCCCGTCGACATGGTCGTCGCGCAGATGACGAGCGTCCTCGACGACATCGGCGTCGACGCGGTGAAGATCGGCATGATCGGATCGGCCGCGACCGTCCACGCCGTCGCCGACGTGCTGGAGGCGCTCGCCGTCCCCGTCGTCTTCGACCCGGTGATGATCGCGACCAGCGGTTCCGTCCTCGCCGACGCCGACACGATCGCCGCCTTTGCGCGGCTGATGCGCTGCGCCACGGTCATCACGCCCAACCTGCCCGAACTCGCCGCGCTCGGCGGCATCGACGCGGTGCGCGCGGGCGGTGCCGCGATCCTTGCCAAGGGCGGCCATGCCCCCGGCGACACCGTGTTTGATCGCCTGATTTACGCCGACGGCACCGAGCGGACCTGGTCCAACCCCCGCATCGACACGCGCCACAGCCACGGCACCGGCTGCACGCTCGCCAGCGCGATCGCCACCGGCCTCGCCGCTGGCCTGTCGCTCGGCGCCGCCGTCGCGCGCGGGATCGGGTTCGTCCGTATCGCGCTGCACGGGGCACCGGGCCTCGGCGCCGGGCACGGCCCGATGGGGCATGCCCGTGTCCGCATGGACAGCGACCTCGGCGGCCTCAGCCCCAATCAGGTGACGCTGCCCGCGACCGACCACGCCGCGTCCTTCGCCTTCTTTCGCACCCTCGGCCTCACCCCGATCGTCGACAGCGCCGGCCGCTACGCCCGCTTCGAAAGCACCGCCGGCACGACGCTGTCGATCGAGGCGGCGGACGAGATCGACGGTCGCCCGATCCTGTTCCTTGAAACCGCCGACCTCGACGCCGCCGTCGCCCGCCTTCGCGCCGCCGGGCACGCCGTCGCCGATCCGGTCGCGCAACCCTGGGGCTGGCGAGAGGCGCGGGTCACCGATCCCGCCGGCAATGCGCTCTGTCTCTACACCGCTGGCGAACATCGCCGCTTCCCGCCATGGCGCCTCGCATGCCCGGACTGAAGCACGAAAAAGCCTGCCTGCCCCCCGTCGCGGGGGTGGACGAAGCGGGGCGGGGGCCGCTCGCCGGCCCGGTGGTCGCCGCCGCGGTGGTGCTGCCCGCCAAGGGCACGCCGCGCGGCATCGATGATTCGAAGAAGCTCTCGGCCACCGAACGTGCCCGCCTCTGCATGCTCATCCAGACGCGCGCCGTCTTCGGCATCGGCATCGTCGAGGCGGACGAGATCGATACGCTCAACATCTATTGGGCGACGATGAAGGCGATGACGCTCGCGGTCGACGCGCTGACGCTGAAGCTCGGCTGCGATCCCGGCCATGTGCTAGTCGACGGCAATCGCCTGCCGCGCTGGTCCTATCCCGCCACCGCGATCGTCAGCGGCGACGCGCACAGCCTGTCGATCGCCGCCGCCTCGATCCTCGCCAAGGAAACGCGCGACGCGATCATGCTCGAACATGCCGCGGTCCACCCGCACTATCACTGGCATTCGAACAAGGGCTACGGCTGCAAGCACCACCTGGCGGCATTGCTCGAACACGGGCCCACTCCGATTCACCGCCGCAGCTTCGCCCCCGTCGCCGCCGCTTACGCCCGAATCACGCCCGATGCCGCTGCCGGACCGCTGTTTACCGCCTCTGCCGCTAACCAATTTCATGGCTGAGTCTTTTGAGTCACACCCCCAGTGCTGGGGGACGCTGGGAATCGACGCTCCCATATCTTGCGGGGCCGAGTCGCTGATCCAACCGCTTAACGGGATGGCAAGCTTTATCGTTAACCACTCAGGCCTTGACGCGAGTCCACCATCTGACGCGAATAGAGGTCCAAGGGGGACGTAATGGCGGTTATCGAGAAGGTCAGGCAGCCGAAGCTTTCGGCGCGGACAATGGCGCGCAAGGTGGCGCCGGTCGATACGCGCGTGCTGCCGCTCGATCAGATCGTCCGTGGCGATTGCATCGCGGCGATGCGCGCCATGCCCGACAAATCGGTCGACATGATCTTCGCCGATCCGCCCTACAATCTGCAATTGGGCGGCGAGCTGTTCCGTCCCGACGGCAGCCATGTCGATGCGGTGACCGACGATTGGGACAAGTTCGACACCTTCGCCGCTTATGACGCCTTCACGCGCGCCTGGCTGGCCGAGGCGCATCGCATCCTGAAGGACACCGGCTCGATCTGGGTGATCGGCAGCTATCACAACATCTTCCGCGTCGGCACCGCGGTGCAGGATCTGGGCTATTGGATTCTAAACGACATCGTGTGGCGCAAAGCCAACCCGATGCCTAATTTCCGCGGCACCCGCTTCACCAACGCGCATGAAACGCTCATCTGGGCGTCGAAGGGCGAGGGCGCGAAATACACCTTCAACTACCGCAGCATGAAGACCCTGAACGACGAGCTGCAGATGCGCTCCGACTGGGAATTCCCGATCTGCGGCGGGCAGGAACGCCTGAAGAAGGACGGCGTGAAGGTCCACCCGACCCAGAAGCCCGAGGCTTTGCTCTACCGCATCCTGCTCGCCTGCACGAAGCCCGGCGACGTCGTGGTCGATCCCTTCTTCGGCACCGGCACCACCGGCGCAGTCGCCAAGCGCCTGGGCCGCCACTGGATCGGCATCGAGCGCGAGGGCGACTATATCGCCGCCGCCGAGGAACGCATCGCCGCCGCGCTGCCGCTCGATGAATCGGCGCTGTCGACGATGCAGTCGCCGCGCCAACAGCCCAAGGTCGCGTTCGGCGTCCTGGTCGAAAACGGCTATCTCCAGCCCGGCGCGGTGCTCACCGACACCAAGCGCCGCTTCCGCGTGACCGTCCGCGCCGACGGCAGCCTGCTGTCGGACTGCGGCGCCAGCGGCTCGATCCACAAGCTCGGCGCGACGCTGCAAGGCGCCCCCGCCTGCAATGGCTGGACCTTCTGGCAGCATGAAGCCGGCGGCAAGCTCCAGCCGATCGACACGCTGAGACAGACGTATCTGCTGGCGACACAGCCCTGACAATCCTCCCCGTGCCGCGGGGAGGGGGACCGCCGCCGAAGGCAGTGGTGGAGGGGGGCACAAACGATGCCCCAAGAGGAAGCCCCCCTCCGTCAGCGCTGACGCGCTGCCACCTCCCCGTGCCGGGGAGGAGTGAGGGTTGCCTTGTCGGCCCACAGCAAGGACACGGGAACGATGACGCTCCACCTCCGCCCTGTCCAATTTGTCGACACCCCCGTCACCCAGACCGACGGCGCCGTCGCCCGCCTCGCCGGCGGCCTGCAATGGTTCGCGGCCTATGAGGTGATCGAAGGGGGCACCAAGCGCACCGTCCCGGTTGCCGATATCGCCACCCTCGGCGCCCGCGCCCAGGCGCTCCACGCCGCGATCACCAGCCCCCGCGCCCCGCTCGTCCTCGGCGAGCGCACGCTCCGCCTCGACCAGCCGCTCGTCGCCGGCATCCTCAACGTCACGCCGGACAGCTTCTCCGACGGCGGCCAGCACAGCGCCGATCCCGCCGCCGCCGCGGCCGCCGGAGTCGACATGGCCGCCGCCGGCGCCGCGTTGATCGACCTCGGTGGCGAATCCACCCGGCCCGGCGCCGCGCAGGTCTGGGAAGGCGACGAGATCGCCCGCATCCAGCCGGTGGTCGAACGCCTCGCCCGCAGCGGCACGCTGATCTCGATCGACACCCGCAAGGCCGCGGTGATGGAAGCCGCACTCGCTGCCGGCGCGCAGATCGTCAACGACGTTTCCGCGCTGCTCTGGGACGATCGCGCGCTCGCCGTCGTGGCGCAGGCCGGTTGCCCCGTCGTACTGATGCATTCGCCCGATCCCAAGGAGGGTGGCCACGCCCGCACCGGCTATCGCGACGTGCTGACCGAGGTGTTCGACTGGCTCGACGCGCGCATCGCCGCTGTTGTCGCCGCCGGTGTCGACCGATCGCGCATCATCGTCGATCCCGGCATCGGCTTCGGCAAGACGCTGTCGGAGAATCTCGCCCTCCTCAACGGCCTCGCGCTGTTCCACGGTCTCGGCTGCCCGATCATGCTAGGCGCCAGCCGCAAGCGGATGATCGGCGCGCTGGACAATGAAGCCCCGGTGGCGGCGCGCCTCGGCGGTAGTCTCGCGCTTGCGCTGAAAGGGGCCGAAGCCGGCGTGCAACTCCTGCGCGTTCATGACGTTTCCGCAACGGTTCAGGCGCTGCGCGTGTGGCGCGGCCTGCGTGACCGGGCCCTCGCGGGTGGCTGAACCGTAAAATAGTGTTGCGGTGCAGCATAGCGCGCGGATGTGCGTTATGGCCGCTCCGTCATCATTCGTGAGGTTACATGATCGTCGCATCCTCCCCTCGACTGAACCGCATCATCGCCGAGGTCTGGAAGCCGCTGACGCTCCTGTTCGTCTGGGACGTCATCGTCACGGTCACTTATTACGTCCTGCCGTTCAAGGCGCCGTCGCTGCCGCTGACGCTGTTCGGCTCGGTGCTGGCGCTGTTCCTCGGCACGCGCGCCAATTCGGCCTATGCGCGCTGGTGGGAAGGGCGGTCGCTGTGGGGGCTGATGATCAACGCCTCGCGCAACATCAGCCGCGAAGCGCGCAACTTCCTGCCGGCCCAAGAGGCGCATGACCTGCGCCGCACGATCGTGCTGCGCCAGATCGCCTATGTGAACGCGCTACGCTGCCAGCTGCGCAAGCAGCCGGTCGACGAGCAGGTCCTGAAATATCTGTCGCGTGGCGAGGCGGAGCCAGCGCTGGCCCGCACCAATATCGCCAACGGCCTGCTCGACGGCACCGGCCGCCGCATCGACGATGCGCGCCGCGCTGGCCTGATCGACACGATCCAGCAGACGCGGATGGAATCGACGTTGGTCGATATCGCCAATTCGCAGGGCGGCATGGAGCGGCTGAAGAATACGCCGCTGCCGAACCAGTTCCGCTTCTTTCCGACGCTGTTCACCCACGTCTTCTGCATCCTGCTGCCGATCGGCCTCGTCGAGACGTTGGGCTTCGCGACGCCGCTGGGATCGACGGTGGCGGGGCTGATGTTCCTCGCGGTGCTCGCGATCGGCGACGATCTGGTCGATCCGTTCGCCAATACGGTTCACGATCTGCCGCTGACCGCGATGTGCCGGACGATCGAGATCGATCTGCTCCAGTCGATCGGTGACGAGGCACCCCCGCCGGTCACCCCGGTAAAGGGCGTGCTCTGGTAAGAGCGGGCCGCCGCCGTCGGTGCGAGACCTACTCGGCACGCATCACGCCGCGGCGTTATCGATCCCCAGCTCGCCGAGCTTGCGGTACAAGGTCGACCGCCCGATCCCCAGCCGCCGCGCGACTTCGGTCATCCGCCCACGATAATGGCCGATGGCGAGCCGGATCACGTCCGCCTCGATATCCTCCAGCGGGCGCAGATTGCCGTCGGGCCGGAACAACGTCACGCCGCCGCCCGACAGCGTGGCGGTGCCCGCGCCACCTGGGCGGCGATTGCCCAGCGAGGCGATCTGCGGGAAATCCGCCCGCGTCAGCGCCGCGCCCTCGCACAGCACCGCCGCGCGGAAGAGCGCGTTCTGCAACTGGCGGACGTTGCCCGGCCAGTCATATTGCACCAGCAGCGCCAGCGCATCGTCGGTGATCCCCAGCGGCCGCAGCCCCGGCTGCTGCGCGATCCGCGCCAGCAGATGTCGCGCGAGCGCCGGCACGTCGGCCAGCCGTTCGCGCAACGGCGGGATCGTCACCTGCACCACGTTGAGCCGGTAATAGAGGTCCTCGCGGAACCGCCCGGCGGCAACCTCGTCGAGCAGCGTCTTGTTCGTCGCGGCGATCACGCGCACGTCCACCTGCCGCGCGTGACGCGCGCCGATCGGCTGGATTTCGCCCGATTGCAGCACGCGCAGCAGCTTCACCTGCGCCTCGAGCGGCATTTCGCCCACCTCGTCGAGCAGGATGGTGCCGCCGTCGGCATCGGCGAACTTGCCGATCTTGCGCTCGAACGCGCCGGTGAACGCGCCCTTTTCATGCCCGAACAATTCGGATTCGACGAGGTTCGCCGGGATCGCCCCGCAATTGACGGTGACCATCGGCTTCTTGGACCGCGGCGAGGCGGCATGGATCGCATCGGCGACCACTTCCTTGCCGACGCCGCTTTCGCCCTCGACCAGCACCGGCACGCGCGCCCGCGCCGCCTTGGCGGCGATGGCGAGCGCGGCGCGGAAATCGGGCGAGGATCCGACGATCTCGTCGAACGCCAGCAACGCCGGGATCTTTTCGGTCAGCGGGCGCAATTCCCCCGCCGCCGTTCCCGCCACCGCCGCCTCCAGCGCCGCGAGCAGGCGTTCGGGGGCCAGCGGCTTCACCAGGAAATCGGTCGCGCCGGCGCGCATCGCCGCGACGGCATGCGCGACCGATCCGTTGGCGGTCAGCATCAGGATGGGGAGCGCCGGGCGTCGTTCGCGCAGCTCCGCGATCAGCGGGCCGGCATCGGCGTCGGGCGCCCAATGATCGAGCAGGATCGCGTCCAGCTGCATCCCGTCCTGCGTGCCGAGTTGCGCCAGCGCCATCTCGCCATCGGCGGCGAAGATCGATCGCCAGCCGGCGCGCGCGGCCAGCGCCGACACCAATCGCCGCTGCGCAGGTTCGTCGTCGATCAGCAGAAGCAGGCGCTGCCCGTTGCGCGTCATAAGGTTTTCCGTCCCGGTTCGGGGCAAGCGATACACGGTCGGAGTAAAGGCGGGCTTAAGCCAGCGCACGCGTACCTTGCCTTGACGCCCATGGCGCTTTGCGGGCAGTGATCGTGCAACAGGGGCGAAGGCGCCACAGGCAAACAGGGGTTGGATGATGGCCGGCAACGGTGACATGAAGGCGCATGTGGCGACCTATTCGAGCGTCACGAAGATGCTGTTCTGGGGCGCCATCGCCTGTGCGGTGATCGCCGCGCTGGTGATCTGGCTGATCGCCTGAGCGCCCGCCGACATGAAGATCGCCGTCCTCAAGGAGCATGTTGACGGCGAGCGGCGCGTTGCCGCCACGCCGGAAACCGCCAAGAAATTCATCGCCCTGGGTGCGACCGTCGCGGTGGAAGCCGGCGCCGGTGCCGCCGCCCGTTATGCCGATCAGGCCTATGCCGATGTCGGCGCCAGCGTCGCCGACCGCGCCAGCACACTCGCCGGCGCGGACATCGTCCTCGGCGTGCAGGGCCCCGATCCCGCCGGTCTGACGGGCGCCGCGTCCGGCGCGTGGATCGTCGCCGGCCTCAACCCCTTCGGGGACCGCGCGCGAATCGACGCTTATGCCACTGCCGGCTACGAAGCCCTGGCGATGGAATTCATGCCGCGCATCACCCGCGCGCAGTCGATGGACATCCTGTCCTCGCAGTCGAACCTCGCCGGTTACAAGGCGGTGCTCGACGCCGCGGCCGAATATGGCCGCGCCTTCCCGATGATGATGACCGCAGCGGGCACGGTCAGCGCCGCCAAGGTGTTCGTCATGGGCGTCGGCGTCGCCGGGTTGCAGGCGATCGCCACCGCGCGGCGCCTGGGCGCGCAGGTCTCTGCCACCGACGTGCGCTCTGCCACCAAGGAACAGATTCAGAGCCTCGGCGCCAAACCGATCTTCGTCGAGAATGTGAAGGGTATCGAGGGCGAAGGCGCCGGCGGCTACGCTGGCGAAATGAGCGACGAATACAAGGCCGCCCAGGCCGAACTCGTGTCGGCTCATATCGCCAAGCAGGACATCGTCATCACTACGGCGCTGATCCCCGGCCGCCCGGCGCCACGCCTGATCAGCGATGCGCAGGTCGCCAGCATGCGCCCCGGCAGCGTCATCGTTGACCTCGCGGTTGAACAGGGCGGCAATGTCGAAGGCGCGGTGGCGGGCGAGATCGTCGAGCGCCACGGCGTTACGATCGTCGGTCATCGCAACGTCGCCGGTCGCCTGCCCGCCGACGCCTCGGCGTTGTTCAGCCGCAACCTCTACAATTTCCTCTCGACCTTCTGGGACAAGGAGGCCGGCCGCCCGGTGCTCGACGCCGAGATCGGCGATGCCGTTCGTCTGACCAAGGACGGGCAGGTGGTGAACGCTCGGCTGCTCGGCGCATGAGGGGGGCTGTCCTACACGCGGCGAAAGAGCCTAGTCTTGCGGCCATGAACCGCGAATCGCGCCCCCGTTCTGCCACGACGAACCGTTCAGGTTCGCGGTATGGCAAAGAGGGGGGTACCGTTTCGCTCACTTTGTCCACTTTGGAAGCGCCGGTACGCCGCGCCGAATCGGTCGGGAGCTGAATCATGGACTTCGTCGCGATCCTCTCGATCTTCGTGCTGGCCTGCTTTGTTGGATATTATGTAGTCTGGTCGGTCACGCCGGCGCTGCACACGCCGCTGATGGCGGTGACCAACGCCATCTCCAGCGTCATCATCGTCGGTGCACTGATCGCCGGCGCGGCGGCGGGCAGCACCTCGTCGAAATGGCTGGGGCTCTTGGGCGTGGTGCTGGCCAGCATCAACATCTTCGGCGGCTTCGCGGTCACCAGCCGCATGCTCGCCATGTACAAGAAGAAGGACCGGCCGGCACCGGCCAAACACTAGGCAATTCGTCACCCCGGGCTTGACCCGGGGTCCCGCTTCTTCTGGCAGTGGGACAACATAGCGGGACCCCGGCTCAAGGCCGGGGTGACGAGGGGGAACAGGATGGAACACGCAACCGCCGGCAGCTCGTTCGCGGCGCTCGCCTATCTGATCGCCGGGGTGTGCTTCATCCTCGCGCTGCGCGGCCTGTCGTCGCCGACGTCCAGCCAGCGCGGCAATCGCTTCGGCATGATCGGCATGACCATCGCCGTGGTGACGACGCTGGTGACGCACGTGCCGATCGACCAGTTGCTCGTCACCGGCGCCACGCCGGCCTATGATTACACGGCGATCCTGAGCCGCGTCGATTACGTCACGATGCTGGAAATCCTCGCTGCGATCGGCATCGGCGCGGTCATCGGCATCACCACCGCGCGCCGTATCGCGATGACCGCGATGCCGCAGCTCGTCGCCGCCTTCCACAGCCTCGTCGGCCTCGCCGCGGTGCTCGTCGCCTGCGCCGCCTTCCTCAACCCCATCGCCTTCGGCATCGCCGACATGGTGATCCCGATGATCGGCCAGCCCTTTGCCGTCATCCATGGCGTCAGCCGGGTCGAAATGGGCCTCGGCGTCGCGATCGGCGCGATCACCTTTTCGGGGAGCGTCATCGCCTTCCTGAAATTGAACGGCAACATGGGCGGCAAGCCGATCCTGCTGCCCGGCCGCCACGCCATCAACCTCGCCGTGCTGGCCGCGATCCTGCTACTCGTCGCCTATTTCACGCAGGATCAGAGCCCCTGGATCTTCTGGACGATCACGATCCTCAGCTTCGCGATCGGCTTCCTGCTGATCATCCCGATCGGCGGCGCGGACATGCCGGTCGTCGTCAGCATGCTCAACAGCTATTCGGGCTGGGCGGCGGCGGCGATGGGTTTCACGCTCCACAACAGCGCGATGATCATCACCGGTGCGCTGGTCGGCTCGTCGGGTGCGATCCTCAGCTACATCATGTGCCGCGCAATGAACCGCAGCTTCATCAGCGTCATCGCCGGCGGCTTCGGGGCAGAGGCCGCGGCGGGCGGCGGCGGCGACAAGGTCGATCGCCCGTGGAAGCGTGGCTCGGCAGAAGACGCCGCCTTCCTGATGAGCCAGGCCGAACAGGTCGTCATCGTCCCCGGCTACGGCATGGCGGTCGCGCAGGCACAGCACGTGCTCCGCGAAATGGCCGACAAGCTGAAGGAGCATGGCGTCCGCGTAAAATACGCGATCCATCCCGTCGCCGGCCGCATGCCGGGCCACATGAACGTGCTGCTCGCCGAAGCCAACGTGCCCTATGACGAGGTGTTCGAGCTGGAGGACATCAACTCCGAATTCGCGCAGACCGACGTCGCCTTCGTGATCGGCGCGAATGACGTCACCAACCCGGCAGCCAAAACGGACAAATCGTCGCCGATCTACGGCATGCCCGTGCTCGACGTCGAAAAGGCGAAGACGGTGCTGTTCATCAAGCGCTCGATGGGCGGCGTCGGCTATGCCGGGGTCGATAACGACGTGTTCTACATGGACAATACCATGATGCTTCTCGCCGATGCGAAGAAGATGGTCGAGGAGATCGTCAAGGCGCTCGACTAATGGCGTCGGCTGTCTCCATTTTGGAGGTAATGGGCATTTTGGCGCCATTTACCTCGGAAATGGAGGTGACTGACCGCGATCCCGCCCCCGGCCCGCGTATCGTACCGCCATGGGGAAGGCGACGTTTACCGAATGGGCGGGGCAGGGCGGTGCCGGCTCCTACAGACACCGCGGCCGGGCGATGCTGCTGATCGCCGACACGGACGTAGGCGATGCCGCCGATGCGGCCATCGCCGCCGCCGGGGGGCGGCCGTTGCGGCGCATCGCTTGGACTGAGGTGGAGGCCGGTCTCGCCGCCGTCGTCGCGGCGCCTGTCGTGCTGGCTGAGGCGGGCGGCGTCGCTCCTGAACGGCTGGAGCAGGCGCTGCCCGCGCTGTGCCGCTTCCTCGAGGCGATGGAGACGCGCGGCGTCGTCACCTTCGGCCCGGACCAGATCGATCTCGTCGCCCGCCACCTGATGGATGCCCCCGTCGAATTGCTCTGCGACGCCACCATCCCGCAGCGCGCGCTGGCCCTGGCGCAGGCAGCGCTGCCCCGGGCGCTGATGCTGAACGACAGCATGCCCGACCGCGTCGAGGATGATCGCCACGCCTACCATCCGCAGGGCTCCGAATCCGACGACCAGCACATCCGGCGGATGGCCGAAGGGATCGCGCAAATCTCGCGCATCACCGCCGGCCTCCTCTCCCATACCGCGCCGGCGGAGGGTGGCCCGGACGCCCGCGACCTCGCCGACCGCCGCCGCAGCTTCGCCAGCGAGCCCGCGCCCGGCGGCCAGGTCGTCACGCCGCAGGAGGTGCGCCGTGTGATCCAATTGCGCCAGTCCCGCAGCCGCTTCTTCGGCCAGTTCATCGGCGAAGGGCTCTTTGAAGACCCGGCGTGGGACATGCTGCTCGACCTGTTCGCCGCCGAACTGGAGGGCAATCGCGTCAGCGTGTCCAGCCTGTGCATCGCCGCCGGCGTCGCGCCGACCACCGCGCTGCGCTGGATCGCCCGCATGACCGACATGGGCCTGTTCGTCCGCCACCCCGACCCCGTCGACCGCCGCCGCGCCTTCATGACCCTGTCTTCCCGGGCCAGCGAGGCGATGCGCGCCTATCTGGTCGCAGCGCGGAAGGCGTGAGTGCGCTTCCCTCTTGCGGTTCCGCTCCGGCTTTGGCAGGGCGGACATCCCCGAGAGGGGGCGCTTAGCTCAGTTGGTAGAGCATCTCGTTTACACCGAGAGGGTCGGCGGTTCGAGCCCGTCAGCGCCCACCATCCCCCGATGATCAGGCCTGTGCCGCTCCGAAGTCCGACGGCGTCCGCCGCGGGCCGCCGCTGCCGCGCCGGTTGAGCGCCTGGCGCACCCGGTCGAGCAATTCGGTGCGACGATAGGGCTTGCTGAGCACGTCGGTGGCGCGCTTGCGCGGGCCGTTGACGACCAATTCCTCGTTATAGCCGGTGGTCAGCAATACCGAGACGCTGGGATCGCGCTCCATCACCGCATCGGCCAGCATCAGGCCGTTCATGCCGCCCGGCATCACCAGATCGGTGAACAGCAGGTCGATATGGTTGTCGGGATGGACCTTGTCGAAGGTCTTGAGGCCCTGTTCGCCGCTGATCGCAGTGGTGACGCGATAGCCCGCGCTAGTCAGGATCTCGCTCGCCACCGCCAGCACCTCGTCATTGTCCTCGACGATCAGCACATGTTCGACATAGCCGCGCGGCTGCGCCGGTGCCGCGTTCAGCGCGTCGACGCTGGCATCGGACGTCGCCTCTTCGGTCGGACGTGCGACGGGGAATATCATCATGACGCTGGTGCCGCGACCGTCTTCGCTCTCGATGTCGAGGCGGCCGCCGGACTGGCGCAGGAAGCCGCTGGCCATGGCGAGGCCGAGGCCAGTCCCCTGACCGACGCCCTTGGTCGTGAAGAACGGTTCGACCGCGCGCTCCAGCACCTCGGGCGGCATGCCCGTGCCCTCGTCCTTCACCTCGAGCACGACATAGTCGCCGGGCGCGAGCTCGCGCGCGGTTTCGGGCGTGAGCGACAGGCGGCGCGTACCGATCGTCACCTCGCCGCCATTGGGCATGGCGTCGCGGGCGTTGTTGACGATGTTGAGCAGCGCCATTTCGAGCTGATCGGGATCGACGACGACGTGCGGCAGACCCCGGCGCAGGCTGAGATGCAAGTCGACGTATTTCGACACCGAGCTTTCGATCACTTCGCTGAATTCGGTGACGAGGTGGCTGAGGTCGATCGCGCGCGGTTCGAGGCGTGTCTTGCGGGCGAAGGCGAGCAGCTGGCGGGTGAGCTTGGCGCCGCGTTCGGCGGCCGACTGCGCCGCGGCGACGTAGCGCTTGGCCTTGTCGCTGTCGGTGACCGCGGACAGCAGGTCGAGGTTGCCGTTCACCACCTGCAGCAGGTTGTTGAAATCGTGGGCGAGGCCGGCGGTGAGCTGGCCGATCGATTCCATCTTCTGCGCCTGGCGATAGCTTTGTTCGACGTTGCGGCGGCGCGTGACGTCGAGCTGGCTGGCGAAGAAATAGAGGAGGTTGCCCTCGACGTCGTAAACCGGGCCGATGAAGACCGCGTTCCAGAAGGGCGAGCCGTCGCGGCGGTAGTTGAGCAATTCGAGCGCGATCGACTGGCGGGCCTCGATTGCCTCGCGCAATTCGGCGACGGCGCCGCGATCGGTCTGGGAGCCTTGCAGGAAGCGGCAGTTGCGGCCCAGCACCTCGGCTTCCTCATAGCCGGTGAGGTCGAGGAACGCTTTGTTCGCGAAGGCGATCGGATTGTCGGGCGCGTTCGGATCGGTCAGGATCATCGGCATCCGCGTCATCTCGATCGCGGCGAAGAAGACGTTGCCGCGATCGTCGAGGCCGGGGCGCGTAATCGTGCTTTCGCGCCAGTGATGCAGACCGGGGCGGCCGATCGGATCGTCGTGCCCGCTGTCGATCGTGCCCGCGGAGGGAACCCCGGTCGCCTGTCCGATCAGTGGCGCGTCGGACGCGGTGCGCTGGGTGTCGTCATCCATGGATTCGGGCATGCCGCAGGGAACGCCGACGCGCAAGTCGCGACCGTACCGGCATTATTTTACCCGTCATGAGCGATCGCCGCCCTCGTCGCGATATTTGATCTCCAGATAGCGGCCGCGCGTGGACAGGTTGTCGAGGTCGCTCTGCGCCAGCCGCGCGGTCATGTCGGCGATCTCCTGCTCGATCAGCCTGAGGCCGGCGACGAGTTCCGCATCCGGCGTACGGCCGTTGCGTTCGACGCGGCGGAGCGGTTCGGGGACGCGCGCATAATCGGTGACGAAGGCGGGCAGCTGTTCGCCGATCAGGCGGCGGACCTCATAGGCCTCTTCCTCGCGGCCATCGAGCCGGCCGAGCTGCGGCGACAGCGTTTCGAGCCGGACGCCGATCTGGTCGACCAGCCCGCGCGCCGGAGCCGGCAGCATCGGGCGCTGCGCATCGAGCCAGCGTTCGGTCTTGGCGGGCAAAGTCTTGATGTCGGTTTCGCGCAACACCCTTTCGCTCGGCGCGCGGGCGGCCGGCGCGATGGCGATCGCGATCGTCACCGCCGCCATCAGCAGCAGGACGGCGAGGCCGCCGAACAGGCCGAGCGGCACGACCATCCCCGCCACCGCGGCGGCGATCAGGATGATCGCATTGACGGCGCAGATGATCGCGAAGCGCGTGCCGACACCCACCGCCTTGCGTTTCAGGCGCTTGCCATGCGCGCGATACACCGTGCCGAGCTTTTCGGTGACCGGCCCGCGATATTCCTCGCTGATCCGGGCCATCGTCGCGCGGGCGCGGGCGATCTGTTCGTCGACCTCACTCATGATCGGTTACAGCGACTCCAGGCGATAGCTGTCGGCCGAGGGACCCTTCAGCGCACCCTGCGCGGCGCCTTCCGCACGCGCGATATAGCCCTTCGACTTTTCGACCTCGCTGCCGAGCGCGGTGACGGTCGTCTTCATCGAATCGAGTGCCTTCAGCTTGAACGTGTCGATCGCATCCATCGTGTCGTAGATGTTCTGGAAGGCGCGTTGCAGCGTTTCCAGCGGGATGGTGGAGGCCGCGGCCTGTTCGTGGATCGCGGCGGTGTTGCTGCGCAGCAGCTTCCCGGTCGAATCGATGATGTTGGCGGTGGTCGTGTTGAGCTGGGTGATCGATTCCAAAACCAGCTTCTGGTTGGTCAGTGCCTGTGCCACCGTCACCGCGGTGCGTAGCGCCGAGACGGTGGTGGTGCTGGCGCGATCGACGCCCTTCACCAGCTCGACGTTGTTCTTCTTGACGAGATCGAGCGCGAGATAGCCTTGTACCGTCACCGCCATCTGCGTCAGTAGATCCTGCGTGCGCTGGCGCGTGTAGAAGAGCGCGGTTTCGCGGATCGCCTTCGCCTTGGCGGGATCGGTGTGGTCGAGGTCGGCCGCCGTTTCCTCCAGCTTGGCGTCCATCGCCTTGCTGAGGTGGATCATCTGTTCGAGGCGGCCCATCGCGCCCCACAGATTGGCGCGTTCGGTATCGATCGCGGCATTGTCCATCAGCAGTTCGTCCTTGCCGCTGGCAAGGTTCTTCAGGATCGCGCTGATGTGCGTCTGCGACGACTGATAGCTTTCGAAATAGTCGCGCATCTTCGACCCGAAGGGAATGATGCCGAAGATCTTCTTCGGCCCGCTGAGCGCGCCCTTGCGGCCGGGATCGAGGTCTTCAATCACGCGGCGCAGCTGTGCGAGGTCGGCGCCGACGCCGCTCTCCTTGTCCATGGCGCGGATCGGCCGATCGAGGAAGCGGTTCGACTGGCCCGCCGCCTCGCGGATTTCCTTCGCGCCCATTGCGGTGATCGCATCGACGCGCTTGCCGAATTCGGGGCTGTTGACGTCTTCGGCGACGAGATCGCGGACGAAGGTATCGACGCGCGCTTCGAGCTGCGTCTTCTTGGTATCGTCGATCGGCACGAGCCCGGCGGCGCGCTCGGCCTGAACGGTCGGCACGGGATCGGGCGGGGTAAGCACCAGCCCCGGTTGCGTAGGTGCGCTCAGCGTATCGGCGCTCGTCGCCATCATCGTCCTCCAGCGGGCATCGGCCCGTTGCCCCGCAATGTGCCGGTTGCGGGGGCGGGGTTCAAGTGTGTCATTTGAATAATACGCTGGAGCGCGGTGGCGGGGGTGATTCGGGCTGCGGAAGTGGACGAAGTGGACGGTACGTTACGTCCCGAAACGCCACCCGTGCTGCGCCTGCCGGCCGAGGGCGGGGCGAGGGTTGGCGTGGCCATCGCGGGACTATAGCGGATCGGGGGCCTGTAGGACAGAGGCGTGTTCGACTGGTGGGCTACTCCAGAGAAGTGAGACTAGATTCGTCGACTTACGGACATTAGGTCGTCACCCGTTCCCAAAAAACGTTGGCAACCAAGATCACGCAGATCGCGGCTCCAAACGCTCCAAGCACTTGCAGTGAGGATGTGAATAACGCCTTTGCTGACATTGGCGCGTCAAGGCCTAGCCATTCGAGTAGCCTGTATCCGAGCGCGCCCATGCCGGCGACCGTTGCCAACGAGAGCATATACGCCAGAGTGCCGGCACGACTTGCCCGAGCAAGCAAGAAGGCAGCAATTATGGCCGTGAGCAGACAGGCCACGGCCCACCCGAATACCTCGGCAAAACCACGCCAACCCTTCGGGCCGATGCCGTCGGTTAGTCCAGCGAAGCCGATGACAGCTGCCGGAAGGGCGGCCATGCAGCCGATACCTTGATGCACACCGTTTCGCTGCATTGCGCGTTCCCCTCTAGCATTCTGAGAACGCCTACACCTATCGGAACGCGGTGCAGATTACGTGAAGGCATCGTCCGCTTTCCACGCAAAGCGGTCATTAGGTGAGGGCCCGTCGGAGCCTCGGGCGTTTGGGCTGCGGGTGCTCCGTGGTATATACATGGCGCATCCTCAGGAGGGTGATTTGGCAGAACCGGCGACTAATCGTACTGTTCGGGTGGCGAAGCTCTTTCGCAATAACTGCAGCCATGCGGTCCGCATCTCAGCGGAGTCCGAGTGTTCCGACGGTCGAGCGCCTATTCAAAAGGACGGCGACCGGCTCAGCATCAAGCCGGAATTCCGGTCGCGCCTGATCGATACGCTGCGAGGTCTGGCGCCGCTCGATCCCGAAGACGCGTTTCCGGACGATCTGCATGATTGTTTGCTGTCGCTTCGGTGAATGCGCAGCCGGGATCGTGACGGGGGGGATAGGCATGGAAACGAGGACGGCGCTGAAGTGTGGCGGAGCGATGTTGGCGTTCAGTCTGATGTTGCTCGCCGCTGCCTGGCGGGTCTGGTTGCACATTCCGCACGTCGCGGATCTGTACAACGTGGTCTATGACAACAGTCGGCCGGCAAAACCCGAAGATAGTACGACCTTTCTATTCGTGTTTCCGCTGTTTTGTTGCGCGGGCAGCTTGAGCATGCCGATCAGCGCATGGAGGGGAGTCCCATTTCGTGGCTCCAAGCTCGTCATCCCCTTCCTCGTCTTTGGCATATTCGCGTGTGGATCGATCCTTAGGACGGTGACGGTCGCGCGCTACTACGGCGTCTGAACCTCGGGCGGGACTGGGTTTCCCCGCCCCCCTTCCCGCGACGCAACATTTCGGCTATGGGCGCCCGCGATACCCTATAGATCAGGAATTCCCATGAGCCTCCGCAACGTGGCGATCATCGCGCACGTCGATCACGGCAAGACGACGCTGGTCGATCAGCTCTTCCGCCAGTCCGGCACCTTCCGCGACAACCAGCGCGTGGAAGAGCGCGCGATGGATTCGAACGACCTCGAAAAGGAGCGCGGGATCACCATTCTCGCCAAGCCGACCTCGGTCGACTGGGCGCCTCCCGGTGGCGGCGAGACCGTTCGCATCAACATCGTCGACACGCCTGGCCACGCCGACTTCGGTGGTGAGGTGGAGCGCATTCTGTCGATGGTCGACGGCGTCGTGCTGCTGGTGGATTCGTCGGAAGGCGCGATGCCGCAGACGAAGTTCGTGACCGGCAAGGCGCTGGCGCTGGGCCTGAAGCCGATCGTCGTCGTCAACAAGGTCGACCGCCCCGACGCGCGCATCCAGGAAGTGCTGGACGAGGTGTTCGACCTGTTCGTGTCGCTGGACGCGAATGACGAGCAGCTCGACTTCCCGGTGCTCTATGCCTCGGGCCGCAACGGCTATGCCTCGACCGACATGGACGCGCGCGAAGGCACGCTGATCCCGATGTTCGAGACGATCGTCAACCACGTGCCGCCGCCCAACCTCGACAAGGACGCGCCGTTCACCTTCCTGGTGACGCTGCTCGACCGTGACAACTTCCTGGGCCGCATCCTGACCGGCCGCGTCAATTCGGGCACGGTGAAGACCAACCAGGCGATCCACGCGCTCGACGCCGATGGCAATATCATCGAGACGGGCCGCGCGTCCAAGATCCTGTCGTTCCGCGGCCTCGACCGCGTGCCGGTGGACGAGGCGAGCGCTGGCGACATCATCAGCCTCGCCGGCCTGACCGTCGCGACCGTCGCCAACACGATCGCCGACACGACCGTCAGCGAGCCGCTGCACGCGCAGCCGATCGATCCGCCGACGCTGTCGATGCGCTTTGCCGTGAACGATTCGCCGATGGCGGGTCGCGAGGGCAGCAAGGTGACGAGCCGCATGATCCGCGACCGCCTGTTCCGCGAGGCGGAATCGAACGTCGCCGTGAAGGTGACCGAAGCTGCCGACCGCGACAGCTTCGAGGTCGCCGGCCGCGGCGAGCTTCAGCTCGGCGTGCTGATCGAGACGATGCGCCGCGAGGGCTTTGAGCTGGGCATCAGCCGCCCGCGCGTGCTGTTCGGCGAGGACGAGGACGGCAAGAAGACCGAGCCGTACGAAACCGTCATCATCGACGTGGACGAAGAGCATTCGGGCACCGTCGTCGAGAAGATGAACCTGCGTAAGGCGGAACTGACCGACATGCGTCCGTCGACCGGCGGCAAGACGCGCATCACCTTCTCCGCGCCGTCGCGCGGCATGATCGGCTACCATGGCGAGTTCTTGTCGGACACGCGTGGCACCGGCATCATGAACCGGCTGTTCGAGCGTTATGGTCCGCACAAGGGCCAGATTGAAGGCCGCAAGAACGGCGTGCTGATCTCGAACGGGGCTGGCGAAGCGAACAGCTATGCGCTCGGCCCGCTCGAGGATCGCGGCATCCTGTTCGTCGGCCACGGCGAGGCGCTGTACGAAGGCATGATCATCGGCGAGAACGCCAAGACGGATGACCTGGAGGTCAATCCGATGAAGGCGAAGCAGCTGACGAACTTCCGCGCCTCGGGCGGCAAGGACGATGCGATCCGCCTGACCCCGCCGAAGAAGATGACGCTGGAACAGGCGATCGCGTACATCGACGACGACGAGATGGTCGAGGTGACGCCGAAGTCGATCCGCCTGCGCAAGCGCCACCTGGATCCGCACGAGCGCAAGAAGGCGTCGCGCGCCAAGATGGCGGCGTAAGGCTTTCAGGCTTTGGTTCGAGGAGGGGGCGTCCGAGCGATCGGGCGCCCTCTTTTTTTGCGCGGTGGGGCGGGCGGGCCGGTGTCCTATCTACTCCGTCACCCCGGGCTTGACCCGGGGTCCCGCTTTTGGGCGTGGCGGAGAAGAAGCGGGACCCCGGGCCAAGCCCGGGGTGACGGGGGGCGGGCGAGGCACAGAAAAAGGGCGGTGCCTTGCGGTGCCGT
Source organism: Arthrobacter sp. TPD3018 (assembly GCA_003075315.1). GTDB lineage: Bacteria > Pseudomonadota > Alphaproteobacteria > Sphingomonadales > Sphingomonadaceae > Sphingomonas. Next base: position 497,386 of record QDFQ01000001.1, read on the forward strand.
CTCCTGCCGTCAGAGGCGATCGCTTATCGGACGTGGGCGCTCACCGATGGGGCGGGTGGCAGGTGTCCCGACCTTCCGTCACCCCGGAACAGGTCCGGGGTCCACTATACGGCGATTGGGTGTTTTGCGCCTCTTGCCGCCCCCTAGCGGCCCGGTGGACCCCGGAACGAGTCCGGGGTGACGGCGTGGTTGGGGCGACGGCGGGGCACGAAAAAAGGGGCGGCGCCGTGTGGTGCCGCCCCTTGCCGTCGGTAACGATCGCTTAGCGGAAGCGGCCGCTGACCGAGACGCCGATGATGCGCGGTTCGTTGAAGACCGCGGCCATGTAGTTTTCGATCACGCCCTTCAGGTTCTTTTCGTTGGTGATGTTGCGGGCGAAGGCAGCGACTTCGTAATTGTCGTCCGGCGTGGTGTAGCCGATCTTCAGGCCGCCTTCGAAATTGCCCTTCGCGTAGAATTCCGCGGTCTTGTAGAGCACGAAATTCGTATAGCCCTGGACGTTCCAGTCGGTCGCGGCGAACAGCTTGCCGCCGTTCGACAGCGGCACGTCGTAACGGGCGGTCGCGTCGAGGTTCCAGCGCGGAGCGTTGGGCAGCGGATTGCCGTCGACCGCCGCGAAGGTGTTGGCGCCGACCTTGATCGTCGGATTCTGCACGGTGCAGACGACCACGCCGTTGAGGATGCAGACCTGCGCATAGACGCGCTTGTCGCGGATCTTCGAGGCGAGCGCGCTGGCGCCCAGGGTCAGCGTCAGGTTCGGGATCGGGCGGAATTCGCTGTCGATCTCGATGCCATAGGCGCGCGCCTTGTCGGCGTTGAACAGCACGCCGTTGCCGTTCACGTCATTGCCGTTCAGCTGAATGTCGTTGACGACATAGGTGAACAGCGACGAATTGATGCGCAGGCGCCCGTCGAGGAACAGGCCCTTCGACCCGACTTCCCACGAGGTGATCGTTTCGCTGTTCGCGGTGCTGAACGGCGAGTTGAACACGGCCGAGCGGCCCTGGATCGTCGGGCCGCGGAAGCCGCGCGCGACGCGGGCGTAGACGCTGTTCTGGCCGTCGATCGCGTAGAGCGCCGAGACGTCCCAGCTCGGCTCCTTGCCCTCGAGGCGCACCGACGTCGGGGCGGTGGGGTTGAAGCGACGGAACTGGTCGACGGTGCCGGTGACGTCATAGACGGGCTTCACGAGCGCCGTCTTCTTGAGGTCCTCGGTATAGCGCGCGCCGCCGGTGATCGTGAAGTCCGGCGTCACCTTGAAGCTTGCCTGACCGAACGCCGCCCAGCTGGTGTTGACGTCGCGCAGACGCACCCAGTTGTTGGGATTGCGCGTGTTTCCAAGGGCATCCGGGCCGGTGAGGAAGTAGGTGCGCTGGTAGAATTCGGTGGTGTCCTTCTGGTTGAAGTAGAATCCACCGATTTGCCAGGTGAAACGCTGGCCCGCCGCCGACGCGAGGCGGACTTCCTGCGTATACTGATCGAGGCCGCGGATGTTGCCCTGGCTCTGGCCGTAGCCGTTGGGGCGGCCGTTGAACGGATAGTTCACCGCCGCACCGCCATCGGTGTCGCCGCGGCTGTAGCCCGAGGTCGTCTCGTACGCGCTGATCGAGGTGAGCGTGACCGGACCGAAGTCATAGGCGCTGTTCACCGACGCGCCGTAGGTGTCGTAATCCTGCGGGTTGTCGTTGCCTTCGTCGAGCGCGATGCGGTCGCGCGGTTCGGCCGAGACCGAGTTCGAGCCCTTCTTCAGCGCGGCGCGGTGGAAGATCGTCGAGGTGCCGTGATAGCCGCGCGCATGGCCCGAGACGTTGACCGAAAAGGCGTCGGTCGGCGTCAGCAGGACCTGCAAACGCACGTCCTTTTCGGTGAAGCCGCCCATCGCATCCTTCTGCGGCGTGCGCGTGCCGTCGGCGCTGTAGCCGGCGAAGGTGTTGTCGACCCAGTCGTTGCGATGCTGCATCAGGCCCGACAGGCGGACGGCGACCTTGTCCTGCACGATCGGACCGCCGACGCCGGCGTCATAGGTGAAGGTGCCGAGGCTGCCCGCCGATGCCGACACGCGGCCCTGCCAGGTCTGCGACGGCTTGATCGTATCGAACTTGATGATGCCGGCCGTCGTGTTGCGGCCGAACAGCGAGCCCTGCGGACCACGCAGGACTTCGACCTGCTGCACGTCGAAGACGGGATTGGACTTCAGGACGACATGTTCGAGGACGACATCGTCCTGGATGATCGAAACGGGCTGGCTGGCGCCCAGGTAAAAGTCGATGTTGCCCAGGCCGCGGATATAGAAGCGCGGGAAGATGCGGCCGGTGGTGGTTTCCGCATAGAGGCCGGGGACGCGGCCCGAGAGCGCGAGAATGTCTTCGCCGCCCGACTGGAGGCTGCGCAGTTCCGGCCCGCCGACGACGGCGACCGAGAGCGGCACGCGCTGCAGATTTTCGCTGCGGCGTTCGGCGGTGACGACGATGTCGCCGAGATCGCCGGTGTCGGCCTGCGGCGCGGCGTCGGCCGGGGTGGCGGGCGCAGGCGCCGTCTGGGCGAGGGCGGGCGCGGCGAGGCCGGCGGCGCCGAGCAGCAGCATGGTCTTGAGCAGGCGAGACGTCACGAATTTCCCCTTATGGTCTGGCGCAAGGGGGCCATGCTCGCGTGGCAGGCGCGCGGGTGATCCCGTTCGCGAATGCCCGTCGTGTCGGATGATGCCCCCTGCGGCTGTCGCGCGACTAAGCGCGGATTGTGTCGTCTTCGTGAACATATGTGTCCGGCCGGACGGTAAACGCCGGATGAACGCCGCATTCCGGCTCGGTTCAGCCCGAATCACCTAGAGCACAGGCAACACGCTCGGACCGTTGTGCGTTTGGCCCAACCCGGACGTCGTCAGTGAGGAGGTTCGTCATGAACGGGTTTTTCAAGAAGGCAGGATTGGGTGTGGCGCTCGCCGCGACCGCGCTGACCGCCGCGGCGCCGGCCGATGCGCAGCGCTGGGGCGGCTATCGTCATTATAACCGTGGTGGCGGCGATGCCGTCGCCGGTGCGCTGATCGGCGGCGTGCTGGGCCTGGGTATCGGTGCGGCGATCGCGAGCAGCAACCGTCCGCGCTATTACGATCGCGGCTATTATTACGATGCGCCGCCGCCCCCGCCGCGCGTCGTCTATGAAGACCGCTATTACGCGCCGCCGCCGCCTCCGCCCCCGCCGAGGGTCGTGGTGCGCGAGCGCTACTATAACTATAATTATCCGTCGTACGGATATGGCTACGGCTACTAATAGCAGCGGTTTCGTCGGGAAGGCGGCGTGGGCAGCGATGCCCGCGCCGCTTTTTCGTGGCGGGCGCGCGCCATTGGCGTTAAGCGCGCGCGGATGACCGATACGCCCCCCGATCGCCTGTCGACCGACCCGTCGAGCCCGTATTTCGACCAGCCCGCGCTGGAGCGCGGCATCGGTATCCGCTTCAAGGGCAAGCAGCGCCACGACGTCGAGGAATATGACCGCGCCGCCGGCTGGATCCGCGTCGCGCTGGGCAAGAAGGTCGATCGCCACGGCCGCCCGCTGACGATCAAGCTGACCGGCGAGGTCGAGGCGTGGTTCGAACGGCCCGCGCCAGGGACCGAGGGCGAGGACGGCGCCGAGGGCTGAGCCCCCGATCGCGACTGGCAGACCGTGAGGGCGTGGCGGGGAACCGTTGCGCCCTTTTTGCTGGGCGATGGGCGTGCGACGGAGGTTTCAGGCGTGACGATCGTCCCCCGAAACCGGCACACCAGCGAGGCTGGGGTCTCTCGCGGCTCGGGTCGCGTGCTGTCACCGGAAGATCCCAGCCTGCGCTGGGATGACGTTTGGGGTGGGTGGATCGACGCGTCCGCCGCGTCAGTCGAGGATGCGGCCGATGCGGACGAGGACGCCGGTGGGATCGCTGACCGCGAATTCGTAGGTGCCCCAGGGGGTGGCGTGCGGGGTGTCGGGCAGGATGATGAGCTCGCGCACCCGGTCGGCGATCGCGTCGACGTCGTCGACATAGAGGTAGAGGCCGAAGGGATTGTCCTCGACCTTCGCCGGCCAGCCGGGGGCGTGGCGGAGGTGGAGGTGCCAGCCGCGGCCATCCTCCAGGATGCGATACTCACCCCAGTCGGCGGCGAGGGTGAAGCCTAGCCTAGCGTAGAAAGCAGTGCTGGCGGCGAGATCGCTGCTCGGCACGATGGCGACGACATGATGGGACATCGGGATCGGCCTCCTGCAGCGGCGGCTTATCGCTTCGGCAGGTGCCGCAGGATCGCAGGCATCTCCGCATCGATGACCGGGCGGGGATCGCCGTCGCCGTAGCGCACGCTACTGCGATAGCGGAGCAGCTGTCGATAGGGGTGGGCGCCGGTGCCGGGGGCGCTGACGGTGATCCAATAAGCGAAGGGGGCGGTGCGGGTCGGCTCCGCGACGATCACGTCGCCGGCGAGCGGGCCGGCATCGATATAGCGCACCTCCTGATTGTTGTTGCGGCCGGTCTGGTGCGTGAAGACGGGCGTGAAGCGGTCGGCGGTCCGGTCGTACGCGAACAGCGCGGTGGCGATCCGCTGGTCGCCGTTGGCGCCGTGCAGGCTGCCGACGCGGAGCAGGAGCAGCGGCGCGGTGCCATGCGGCCGGACGATGCGCGCGGCGAGCAGGTCGTGCGCCTCGGCATAGGGATCGGCGCCGCCGGCTGGGGTGAGCAGGCGCGCGGCATCGGGCTGGCAGGCGCCGCCGGGATGGCCGAGGCACAGGCGGATCGGGCCGGGGACGGTGCCGTCGCCGAGGATCGGATCGGGGATGGCAGGCCCCTGCGTCGCGGCGAGGCGCCACGGAGTGCGGGTGGCGAAGGGGCGGGTAAGGTAGATCGTGGCCGGCAGCGGAGGCGCGGCGGGGCTGGAGGCGGCGACCAGGAGCAGAGCGAGCAGCGGCATAAGCATGCATCCTTCGCGGACGAGGCGCGGGCAATCTGCGCGGTTCAATCTTGCGCGTTGCTGAACGTCGTTGGTGAGCACGGCGCGCGCTGGCGGGGGTCACCGTGGTTCGCTTGGGCGGCGCGCGGGCGGCGGTAATGGGGGCCGGTTGGCGATGGCATCGAGGCGTATGGGTGATAAGTCGGTGAGGCTATGGCTAGGCGCTCGTTAACCATATTGGCGCCGATTGCCAGTGACACCCGCCTCAAGAGGGTTGCGCGGGGTTACCGATCTGGTACGTTGGCTCTGTCGGCGGGGCCATGGCATCCCATCGGCCTGCGATCGCGTCCAGATATTGGCGCGCGACGTCGAGCGTTCCTGGTACATAGCGATAGTGGGTTTCGCGCCCCGCGCTGGTCCGGGTGACGAGGCCCGCCTGTTCGAGCAGGTGCAGATGTTTGGTGACGGCCTGGCGGGTCATGCCCGCATGGGTCGCCAATCGGGCGATCGGCCGGGCGACGCCGCTGCGTAGCGTGACGAGCAGCAGCAGCCGCGTGGGATCGCCGAGAATGGCGAACAGCCGCGCGGCCTGCACGGGCTTGGCGACGGACGGCGGAACGGACATCGGCAACCTCCCGGTTGCGCAGGCAACCGTCTGGATGCCGACAGGGCAACCGAACGGTTGCAATGCTGGCAACCCTGCGGTTGCTTATGATCGACACGCATTGGTTAGGCAACGCTATCGTTGCCATCGATCTCCGGCGCGCAGCATCGGCCGCGTTGGGGCGCATGCCCGGTCGATGCGCGGACGCTTTGCCTTGTCGCGCGGAGCCGGCGCTGGTGGACGCAAAACCGTCAAAATGCGGCGGCATGGTCGGCCCGGGACGTCGGGGGTGACGGACCGTGTGGACTGGACGAGCGTCGGAGGTGGTAATGGGCCGGGCAGGGCGTGCCGTGATGGCGATGGTGGCGGGCGGGCTCATGTTGTCGGCCGGGCCGGCGGTTGCCAGCGAGCCGGGCTTGGAGCTGATCGGCGCGACGCAGATCAACTTCGACAGCCGGTTCGACGGGATCACGATCGGCGGACTGTCGGGGCTCGATCGGCTGACCGGCGACCAGTATCTCGCCATCTCGGACGACAAGGGCGATGGCCGCCCGCCGCGCTTCTACCGGCTCGCGATCGGGCTCGATCCGGCGCATCGCGCGATGACGGTGCGGGTCGAACGCCAGACACCGCTGCGCGACGCGCGGGGCGTGCCCTTCCCGAAGGATCGCGCGGTGGTCGATCCCGAAGGCATCCGCCATCTGGCGAACGGCCATATTCTGTGGTCGTCCGAGGGCACGTGGAGCGCGGACCCGGGGCTGCGGGTGCAACCGGCGATCTACGAAAGCGACGCGGCCGGGCGTGTGCTGCGGCACTTCCGTTTGCCGTCCGCCTATCTGTATGCGGACAATCGCACGCGCGGGGCGGCATCGAATGGCGTGCTGGAGGGGCTGGCGATCGGACCCAAGGGGGGCGTGTTCGCGATCAACGAGGTGCCGGCGTATGAGGACGGGACGGCGAATGGGCCTGCGCTGCATCGCCTGACCCGCTTCGATCCGCGCACTGGGCGGGCGCTGCGCCAATATGTCTATGACGTGCCGGATGCGCAGTACAGCGTGTCGGAATTGCTGGCGATCGACGACCGGCGCTTCCTGTCGATCGAACGCGTCGCGCCGTTCGATGCGCGGCAGGGCGTACACGCGCGGATTGTCCTGTCCCGCATCGCCGACGACACCACCGACGTGCTGTCCTGCCCGGCGCTGCCGCGCTGCGCCGCGGTGCCGATGACCCGCGAGGTGCTGCTCGACCTGCCCGGCCATTATGACGGCGTGCTGATCGACAATCTGGAGGGGATGGCGTGGGGCCCGCGCCTGAAAGACGGGCGACACACGCTGATCCTGGTGGCGGACGACAATTTCAGCAAGGACGAGGTGACGCAGTTCCTCGCCTTCGCCTGGCCGGGGGCGGACCCGCTGCGGTAGAGGGGCGGGTTACGCCGCCTCGAGCGCCTCGGTCGCCTCCAGCCATTGCGCTTCGAGCGCGTCGATGCGGTCCTGTGCGTCGGCGCGGCGCTTCATCAAATCGCTCATGGCGAGCTTGGCGAAGCGCGGTTCGGCGGTCTTGGGATCGAACATGGCGCGATCGAGCGCGTTGCGTTCGGTGGTGAGCTTGGCGATCTCGGCTTCCGTATCGCGGATCGCCTTGCGGCGCGCCTTGTCGGCGTCGCGATCGATCGGCTTGGCCTTGTCCTTCTTGGCCTTCTTGTCTTCGGGCTGCTTGTCGCCGGCGAGGACGAAGGCGATGTAATCGTCGAGGCTGCCGTCGAATTCGCGCGCGGTGCCGCCGTCGACCAGCACGAGGCGGTCGGCGGTCATTTCCAGCATGTGGCGATCGTGGCTGACCAGCACGACGGCGCCGGTATAGGCGTTGAGCGCCTGGATCAGCGCCTCGCGCGCATCGACGTCGAGGTGGTTGGTCGGCTCGTCGAGGATCAGCATGTGCGGTGCGTCGCGGGTGATGAGCGCCAATGCGAGGCGCGCCTTTTCGCCGCCCGACATCTTGCCGACCTTGCCCACCGCCTTGTCGCCCGAAAAGCCGAAGCGGCCGAGCTGCGCGCGCACCGCGGCGGGGCTGGCGCCGCGCATGATGCGGGTCATGTGTTCGAGCGGTGTGTCGTCGGCGTCGAGTTCCTCGACCTGATACTGGGTGAAATAGCCCACCTTCATCTTGCCGGTCGCGTTCATCTCGCCGTCCATCGGCGTCAGCTGCGCGGCGAGCAGGCGGGCGAGCGTGGTCTTGCCGTTGCCGTTGCGGCCCAGCAGCGCGACGCGATCGTCGGGGTCGAGGCGCATGTTGAGGCGCTTGAGGATCGGGGTTTCGGCATAGCCGACCGACGCCATGTCGAGCGTGATGAGCGGGGGCCTGAGCTCGCTGGGATCGGGGAAGTCGAACGACAGCGTCGGATCGTTGGCGAGTTCGGCGATCGGCTGCATCTTCGCCAGCATCTTCTGCCGGCTCTGCGCCTGTTTGGCGGTGGAGGCGCGGGCCGAGTTGCGGGCGACGTAATCCTGCAGCTTGGCGCGCTGCGCGTCCTGGTTCGCCTTGGCGGCGGCGAGCTGCGCCATGCGCTCGGCGCGCTGGCGTTCGAAGCTGTCGTAGCCGCCCGCGTAGAGCGTGATCTTGCCGTTCTGCAGGTGCAGGATGTGGTCGACGACGTTGTTGAGGAAATCGCGTTCGTGGCTGACGACGACGATCGTCGCCTTGTAGTTCACGAGGAAATCCTCGAGCCACATCACCGCTTCCAGATCGAGGTGGTTCGACGGTTCGTCGAGCAGCAGCAGGTCGGGCTGCGAGAAGAGCAGCGCGGCGAGCGCGACGCGCATCTTCCAGCCGCCCGAAAAGCTGTCCAAGGGGCGCTGCTGCATCTCTTCGTCGAAACCGAGGCCGAGCAGGATCTGCGCGGCGCGCATGGGCGCGGTATAGGCGTCGATCGCGATCAGGCGCTCGTAGACGTCGCCGAGCCGGTCGGGGTCTTCGCACGTCTCCGATTCGATCATCAGCGCGGCGCGCTCGACGTCGGCGGCGAGCACGGTGTCGAACGGCGTGGCGGTGCCCGAGGGGGCTTCCTGCGCGATATAGCCGAGGCGCGCGCCCTTGGGCATGTCGGCGCTGCCGTCATCGGGCTCGAGCATGCCGGCGATGACGCGGACGAGCGTCGACTTGCCGGCGCCGTTGCGGCCGATCAGGCCGACGCGGCTGCCGGGCGGCAGCGCCGCGGATGCGCCGTCGAGGATCGTGCGGCCGCCGAGGCGCACGGTGATGCCGTTGAGGTTGAGCATGGCCGGCCCATAGCAGATGTTGCGTTGCAGCTAAAGCGGGCCGGAAGACGGGGTTCTCACGCGAAGACGCGAAGGCGCAAAGAGGGTGGGGCTCGGCGCCGCCGGTGTGCCCAAAGGGGGCCGGCGGGTGAGAGCCTGCGGCGCGCGCCCTTTGCGGCCTCGCGGCTTTGCGTGAACCCTTTACAGCGACCGGATCAGGCGGACGGCTTGCGCGATCCAGGGGGGCGAGGGGATCGAGACGGGGCGGGCGGCGGGCGTGGGGGGGAGGACGAGCAGCGCCTCGCCGTCGATGCCGATGAGCCGCGCGAACAGGAAGCGGCCGGCGGGTTCGGGGAGCAGGATGTCGCGGTTGAGCGCCTGGGCGAAACCGTCGGGTGCGCGCAGGTCGCACCAGATTTCGTCGCCGGCGCGATAGTCGCCGACGCTGCCCGTCACCGATATGGCGATGCCGCCGTTGCTCGGCTGCGGCGCGGGGAGCGTCATTTCGCGGCGGGGCACATGGGTGCCGTCGCTGTCGAGCGTCGCCGCGACCGGTAGCGCGGTACGTTCGGGCAACGTCACCAGATCGGCGGGCGCGACTTCCAGCGCGGCGGCGATGCGGTTCAGCCAGTCGACCGAAACCGTCCGCGTGCCCGTCTCCAAACGGCCGATCGTCTGCGCGGTTGTTGGAGGGACGCACTTTTGCGCGACCTCTTCGAGGGTCAGTCCCTTGGCCCTACGTACTTGACGGATCGCGGTAATCATAGCGGCTCTCTAACCAGTGCGGTTATTTCGCTGTCCTACAACGTGCGCGATATGGCAAGCCCCCGCGACTCGGAAAGCGAAGGAGCGCGGGATATGCGGGAGCTGGTGGAGCGGACGATCGGCGATGCGCGGCGGGTGCGCGTGAACGTCGCGGAATCACCCCTGGGGTGGTTGAAGGCGCGAGGCATGGTGGACGCACGACAGTTCGAGGCGGGCGAGCGGCTGCGTGGCGATTACGAGACGGCGGCGTTGGGCCCGCGGGTGACGATGCGGTGGAGTGCGCGCGTCGATGGCGGGGCGGGCGAGGGGCTGGACCCGACGACCGCGCAGATTGCGGCGAAGCGGCGGTTCGATGCGGCGCTCGACGCGGCGGGCAAGGGCCTGTCGGATATCGCGTGGCGGACGATCTGTGCGGGCGAGGCGCTGCCGGTGGCGGAAAAGGCGCTCGGCTGGCCGGTGCGATCGGGGCGGCTGGTGCTGACGCTGGCGCTCGACAGGCTTGCCGATCACTACCGGCTGGCCTGACGGCCCGCCGGCTGGCCGATCACTATCGGCTGGCCTGACGGCGCGCACGGGTGTAGGGCGCGCGCCGAGAAGAACATAAGTGGCACGGATACGTGCCGATGACGGGATGGGTGCAGTGCGGTTCGACTTCGTGAAATGTCATGGGTCCGGCAACGATTTTCCGTTGATCGACGCGCGGGCGCTGTCGCTGAGCGACGCGGAGTGGGCGGCGGTGGCGCGGGCGCTTGCCGACCGGCGTGGGCCGGTCGGCGGTGACGGGCTGCTGCTGCTCGGCCAAGGCATTGGAGATGCTGCGTTTTCGATGCGCATGTTCAATTCGGATGGCAGTGAGGCGGAAACGTGCCTGAACGGGCTGCGCTGCGTGGCGCGGGCGGGGTTCGAGGCGCTGGGGATCGATGCCGCCGACGTGTCGCTGAAGACGTCGACGGCCTATGTCGAGCGCGATGCCGATGTGGCGCCGGGCGTGTACACGGTGCGCGAGACGGCGGGGCCGGCGGGGCTGGATGCGGCGGCGTGGCCGCTGACCGGCGCCGGGCCGCGGATCGTCGAGGCGGCGGTGCCGCCGCTGGGGAGCGCGCGGTTGTTCACCGCGGTATCGATGCCCAATCCGCATCTGGTGACGTTCGTCGATGCGGTGGACGAGGCGGAGCTGGTCGCCGTGGGCGAGCGGTGCGAAGCGGCACCGGCATGGTTGCCCAATCGCGCGAATGTGTCGTTCGTCGAGGTGCGCGGTGGCGATCTGTTCGTGCGGACGTTCGAACGCGGCGTCGGGCTGACCGACAGCTGCGGCAGCGCAATGGCGGCGTCGAGCTTTGCGGCCTGCCTGACCGGGCGACTGGCCTATGGCGCGCCCATCACGGTGTTCAACAAGGGCGGGCTGGTGCGTGCGGTCGTCGCCGAGAACGCGATGGTCAGCCTGTCGGGCAATGCGACCTGGGAATGGCGCGGATCGGTCGATGTCGACCTGGCGACGGAGCAGGCGGGAAGCTTGCGCGTTGAGGGTCATGCCGATGCGGAGATCGCCGCCTGGGCGCAGTTAGCCGACGCCGCGAGCCGCTGACCCGTCCCAGACCTGATCCAGTTGAAGGCGAGGTCCGTCCCTTTGGGCGCATCCTCCTGTATCGCTTAGAGAAAAGTATCACGATGCGTGACGATTCGAACTATTTCTACGACCGGGCCGAAACCGAGCTCGAACTGGCGCAGCGCGCCACCCACCCGCTGGCGGTGCGCGCGCATTACATCATCGCCAACCATTATCTCGACCGCTGCTATGGCGGGCCGCCGGACGATGCTGCCGCGGCGCCCGCCGACGAGGGCGATGCCGCCTGACCCTGGCGGGTGACCGGCCGGTGCCGTGCTTGGCGTGACACCGACCGGGTGAACCCTCGCGAGTCCCATGCGTTGCAGGGCAGCGAGGTAGGAATGGCGGACGAGGCGCAAGATCCGACGCCCGGTGGGCATGGTCCGGGCGATACGGAAGTACGGGCGGGCACGCGGGCGGACGACGGTCCGGAGGGGAAGTTATACCCGGTGGCGGTCGCGTTGCGCGCCACCTTCGATGCCGACAATCACGCGACGTTGAGCCGCGACGTGACCGGGCTGATGCTCGACCTGTCGCGCGTGCCGTTCGAACCGCACGAATTCGAACCCCTGCTGCGCCCGCTGGCGCCACCGCCGCCGGCCGGGTGGCTGGCGCGCGCACGGCTCGCGTTGCGCCGGTTGCGCGAGGCGCGGGGCTGAGCGTGCCGCTCAGGCGGGAACGCGCGGTCCCTGCAATTCCGACCCGAGCGAGCTGAACAGCGCCTCGATCAGCGACAGCGCGAGCGGCGACAGGCGAATGGGCGTCGAAGGGCCGAGCGCGCCCGGCGCCTCCATCTCGGCGAAGCCCGCGTCGATCAGCGCCAGGATCCAGCGGTTGGCTAGCGCCTGTGACGTGCTGATCCGCTTGGCGAGTTCGGCTGCCGTCACCGAGCTCGCCTCCGCCTCTGCCAGATAGGCGATCAACAGGATCTCGCAGGCGGGATTGCCGGCCAGCGCCGGGCCGAACGCGCGCTTGCTGCCACTGACCGCGTGCAGGAACACCCGCGCCATCCGCCAATACGCATGGACCGATTCGGTTTCGGCATGGCGGCACAGCAGGCGGGCGCTGAGGACGAGCACGGCGGCATCGCCCGGGCCCAGCCGTGAGACGGTGACGTTGATCCAGACGACCCCGCCATTGGCCTGCATACAGCGCAACGTGCCGCGATGCGTCTTCTGGCTGGGATCGCGCCATGCGGTCTGCAGGAACGCGTCGGCGATCAGCCGTTCGGTCGGATGGGCGAATTCGCTGGCCGGACGTCCGATCACCGCATCGCGCCCGACACCGACGAGCGCGGCATAGCCATCGTCGATATCGACGATGTCCCTGCGGCGATTGATCAGCGCATGGCCGATATGTCCTGAACGATACGGCATAGGCTACGATAGCGGCCTTTCGTGGCAAAATGAAACCCGTTGTCCGACTATAGTGGCTTGATAGCATATCTTGTGTCCGGCCGTGTCGATCCAGGGATAGGCTCCGCGCGGGTAACCCATATGGTACAATTCGCTTGACATCGTCACGCTCATTCGGTACATAACGGGAACGCTGAAGAATTGCGAGTCGGGCCGGGGCGGCGGGGATCGATCCCCGCCGCGCTCGGCCCGCTGCGTTTCGGGGCAGGGCGAGGGGGATGAGCGTATGGGCACGGAGCGGTCGATGGCGGAGGCCGACGAAAGGCGCGAGGCAGCGGGGGCGCTCATCGCGCGAGGCATGCGGCCGACCAAACGCTGGGCGCGGTGGAATGCAGCGATGCGCGACACGTTCTTCGCGCATCTTGCCGGAAGTTGTAACATCGCCGCATCGGCTGCCGCGATCGGCGTCAGTCCGTCGCAGGTGCAGCACAGGCGCCGGACCAACCCGCAGTTCGCGGCCCTGTGGGCGGATGCGATCGAGGCGGGCTACCAGCTACTCGAGATGCGGTTGCTCGGCTATGTGCTGGCGGGCGGTGGCGAGACGATCGCGCCCGATGATCCGGATGCTTTGGGGCCGGTGCATTGGGAAGGGGCGATCAAGCTGCTGACCATCCACCACGCGCGGCGGGAGGGGCGGGGCAAGCCATCCGGCCCGGCGCCCAAAGCGGCGACGCGAGAGGATACGGATGCGGCGATCGTGGCGCGGCTGGCGGCGCTGGCGGCGCGCCGGACCAAGGCGCTGCCGATGGGTGGCGCATGAGCCGGCAGCGGGAGCCGATCGACGCCATAAAGGTGCTTGCCGGGCTTACGCCGGACGATCGGGACTATGTGATGCGCGGCCTGACACCGGCGATGCGGCGCGAGCTGTCGGAACGCTGGATCGGGGGCTGGGCGCGGGCGGGACAGGCGCCGCCGGAGGGGGACTGGCGGATCTGGCTGATCCGCGCCGGGCGCGGCTTCGGCAAGACGCGCGCGGGTGCGGAATGGGTGACGGCGCTGGCGGCGGACAAGGATGCGGCGATCGCGCTGGTCGGCGCGACCGAGGCGGACGTGCGGCGGGTGATGATCGACGGGCCGAGCGGGCTGCGCGCGGTAGCCAAGACGGGCAAGGTGCCGCGCTATACGATCCACAAGGGCGAGGTGCGCTGGCCCAGCGGGGCGGTCGCCTATGTCTATTCGGCCGATGCGCCCGAGCAGCTGCGCGGGCCGGAGCATAGCGCCGCCTGGTGCGACGAACTGGCCAAATGGCGACGCGGCGATGCCGCCTGGGACAATCTGATGATGGGGCTGCGGCGGGGGGCTGCCCCGCGCGTGCTGGTGACAACGACGCCGCGGCCGACCAATCTGATGAAGCGCGTGCTGCGATCGAAGGGGCTGGTCGAGACGCGGGGGGCGACGCGCGACAATCCGCTCCTGCCACAGGTGTTCGTCGACCATATCGAGCAGGCCTATGCCGGCACCGCGCTGGGGCGGCAGGAGCTGGACGGCGAGATGGTCGAGGATCTGGCCGGCGCCTTGTGGTCGCGTGCGCTGCTGGAAACGTGCCGGGGCGATGTGCCCGACGATCTGGTGCGCGTGGTGGTCGGTGTCGATCCGCCGGCGGGGGGACTGGAGGACGGCACGGCGGGCGATGCGTGCGGGATCGTCGCGGTCGGGCTGGACGGCGACGGCGTCGCGCATGTGCTCGGCGATGCGAGCGTCTCGGCCGCGTCGCCCGAGGGCTGGGCGCGGGCGGTGGCGGGTTGCGCCGCGCAACATCGCGCCGATCGGGTGGTGGCGGAGGCCAATCAGGGCGGGGCGATGGTGCGATCGGTGCTGATGGCCGCCGACGTGACCCTGCCGCTGACGCTGGTGCGCGCAAGCCGGGGGAAGGTGGCGCGGGCCGAGCCGGTGGCGACGCTCTATATGCGCGGGCGCGTGCGGCATTGCGGCCGGTTCGCCGCGCTGGAGGACGAGATGTGCGGGCTGATGGCCGGGGGCGGCTATCAGGGGCCGGGCCGCTCGCCGGATCGCGCGGATGCGTTGGTGTGGGCGGTGAGCGAGCTGATGCTGCGGCCGCATGGGAAGGCGGGCGTGCGGGGGCTGTAGGGCGGGCCGTCGTCCACGTTTCCTCGTCATCCCGGCGCACGCCGGGATCCATGGAGGGGGTGGGGTCGGTGATGCGCGCCTACGCTGGCGGCGGGCGTCCATGGATCCCGGCGTGCGCCGGGATGACGAGGGAGGGGGCGTGGCCTCGCCATTGCCGGAACGACATTATGGGAGATTCAACATGCGGTTGTTCGGGTGGAAGGCTGCGCGCGATGGCGCGCGGCCGGCGTTGTCGCGGGGTGGTGGGGGCATAGCGCTGGGTGAGTGGCCGCAGTCGTATGAGGCGCAGGTGCGCGCGGCCTATGCGGGCAATGCCATTGCGCAGCGGGCGGTGAAGCTGGTGGCGGAAAGCACCGCGGGCGCGCCGGTGGCGGCGAATGTGCCAGAGCTGGCCGCGCTGGTGGCGGCGCGATCGGGCGGGCAGGTGCTGCTGGAGGCGGCGGCGGCGCAGCTGCTGCTGCACGGCAATGCCTATGTTCAGGTGCTGCGCGATTCCGAGGGGCAGGTGGGCGCGCTGTATGCGCTGCGGCCCGAGCGGGTGAGCGTCGAGGTGGACGCGGGCGGGTGGCCGACCGCCTATCGCTATGCGGTGGGTGAGCGGCGGGTGCGGCTGGATGCGGAGGGCCCGCGGCCGGACGTGATCCATATCCGCAGCTTCAACCCCGTCGACGATCATTATGGCATGGGATGCCTGGGTGCGGCGGCAGGGGCGGTTGCCGTCCACAATGCCGCCGGCAAGTGGAACAAGGCGCTGCTCGACAATGCGGCGCGGCCGTCGGGCGCCTTGGTTTACGATCCGGGCGATGGCGCGGCGTTATCGGCGGAGCAGTTCGAGCGGCTGAAGGCGGAAATGGAGGCGGGGTTCGCGGGTGCGACCAACGCCGGGCGCCCGATGCTGCTGGAAGGCGGGCTGAAGTGGCAGGCGCTGTCGCTGTCGCCCGCCGATATGGACTTCGTCGGACTGAAGGCGGCGGCGGCGCGCGAGATCGCGCTAGCGTTCGGCGTGCCGCCGATGCTGCTGGGACTGCCGGGCGATGCGACCTACGCCAATTATCGCGAGGCGAACCGGGCGCTGTGGCGGCTGACGGTGCTGCCGCTGGCGGGGACGATCCTGACCGCCTTGGCGCAAGGGCTGGGGAGCTGGTTCGGGGGGGCGGCGCTGTCGGTCGATCTGGATCGCGTGCCGGCGCTGGCGGAGGATCGCGAGCGGCTGTGGCGCAGCGTGGCGGGGGCCGACTTTCTGAGCCTGGAGGAGAAGCGCGCGATGGTGGGGATGGGGACATGAGCGGCGCGGGACCGGACACCGGAGTGCTGGCGCAGCTGATGGCGCAGGCGGCGCGAGAGGGCGCAGACCTGTCCACGATGCGCGGCATCGCCGAGGAGGCGGGCGAGCTGTCGGCGATGCGGGCGCTGACCCGGCTGGGGCTGGCGGACGAGGCGGCGCGGGGGGACCTGGCCGAGCTGCGCGAGCTGTTGGGTGCGTGGCGCGATGCCAAACGATCGGCGTGGAAGGCAGCGGCCGGGTGGATCGTGCGGCTGGCGGGTGCGCTGCTGCTGACGGGGCTGGCGGTGAAGCTGGGGTTCGGCGGGTGGCTGGAGTGAAATTCGCCGGATATGCCGCCGTGTTCGACCGCGTCGACCGGGCGGGTGATGTGATGCGGGCGGGGGCCTTTGCCGGCGCCGGACCCGTGCCATTGCTGTGGCAGCATCGTGGGGCGCCGGTGGGGCGGATCGACGTTTTGGCTGAGGACGCGCGCGGACTGCGGGTCGAGGGTGTGATCGACGATACGGAAATTGCGCGGCTGGTGACGGCGCGCGCGGTGGATGGGCTGTCGGTGGGGTATCGGCCCTTGGTGGTGCGGCAGGGCGCGCGGCGCGAGCTGTTGCGCGTGGCGCTGGCCGAGGTGAGCCTGGTGGTGGTGCCGATGCAGCCGTTGGCGCGGATCACGCAGGTCGGCTGAATTTGGTTGGCGGGTCGGCACCGCCTTCAGAATGTTTCAACGAGGAGAAGACGTATGGACGTGGTCGAAAGGCCGGCGCTGGATGGCGCGCGCGTGGAGCAGGCGGACGGGGCATTCGCGGGCTTCGTGCGGACGGGGACGGTGCTGGAGATGAAGGCCTTCACCGGCGTCACCGGCGATGCGGGCGGCTATGCCGTGCCGCGCGAGGTGGATGGCGAGATCGCCAAGGTGCTGAAGAGCATCTCGCCGATCCGCGCGATCGCCAATGTGGTGACGGTGGGGTCGGCGGGCTATCGCAAACTGATCACCACCGGCGGCACGCCGTCGGGCTGGGCGGCGGAGACGGCGGCGCGGCCGGAGACGGCGAGCCCGGTGTTCGCCGAACTGGTGCCGCCGATGGGCGAGCTGTACGCCAATCCCTCCGCCAGCCAGGCGATGCTGGACGATGCGGCATTCGACGTCGAGGCGTGGCTGGCCGGCGAGATCGCGACGGAGTTCGCGCGCGCCGAAGGGGCGGCGTTCGTCGGCGGCACCGGCGTCAACCGGCCCAAGGGCTTCCTCACCGCGCCAATATCCACCGCAAAGGATGCTGCGCGGCCGCTGGGGACGCTGCAATATCTGCCGTCGGGCGCGGCGGAGGATTTCGGCACCGCGCCGGATGAGCGGCTGCTCGATCTGGTCCATGCCTTGCGCGCACCGTACCGCCAGGGCGCAAGCTTCGTGATGAACGCCAACACGCTGGCGCGCATCCGCAAGTTCAAGACCGCGGACGGCATGCCGCTGTGGCAGCCAAGCCTGGCGGCGGGGCAGCCGGCGACGCTGCTCGGCTATCCGGTGGTCGAGGCGGAGGACATGCCGGACATCGCCGCCAATGCGCTCAGCATCGCCTTCGGCAATTTCCAGGCGGGCTATCTGATCGCCGAACGCGGTGAGACGGCGATCCTGCGCGATCCGTACAGCAACAAGCCGTTCGTCAGCTTCTACGCAACCAAGCGCGTCGGCGGCTGCGTCGCGGACAGCGCGGCGATCAAGCTGATGAAGATTGCCACCGCCTGATGGCGCGCGGCCCCCGTCGGGATGGGCGGGGGCCGCTTTCTTTTGCGGGGAGAGCGGGATGGGAGCGGCGGCGATGCCGGCCGCGGCGGTCGCGAACGCGGCGGCTGCGACGGCGACCTATTTGCGGATCGGCGAGGCGCCCGATGCGGTGCTGCTACGCGCGAGCGGCACGGCGCTGGGGCTGGCGGAGGCGTTCTGCGGCCAGATGCTGGTGGCGCGCGACTGCGAGGAGCGGTTGCAACCGCGCGCCGGGTGGCAGCGGCTGGCGGCGATGCCGGTGCGTGGGATCACCGGCGGCAGCGGGCTGGGGATCGACATCGATGCGGGCGGGGTCGGCTGGGTGAAGATCGACGGCGGCGAGATGGTGGTGCGCTATTCGGCGGGACTTGCGGCGGCGTGGGAGGCGCTGCCCGAGGCGGTGATGCAGGGCGTGGTGCTGCTGGCGGCGCATCTGTTCGAGCGGCGCGATGGCGAAGCGATGCCGCCCGCGGCGGTGGCGGCGTTGTGGCGGCCATATCGGCGGATGCGGCTGGGCGTGGAGACGCGGGCATGAGCGCGGGGGCGGTGCTGCATGCGGCGGTGCTCGCGCATCTGAACGCGACGTGCCGGGTGTTCGACGCGCCGACGACACGGGCGGCGATGCCAATCGCGGTGCTGGGCGAGGCGGTGCTGGGGGCCAGCGATGCGGCGGGGGTGAGCGGGCGGACCGGCACGATCGCGGTCGACTATGTCGACACGGGCGAAAGCCCGGCGCGGCTGCGTGCACTGGTCGGCGCGGTCGAGACGGCGGCAGCGGGCGTGCCGCGAAGCTTGGGCGAGGGGTGGCAGCTGATGGGGCTGCGACTGACCAAGAGCCGCATCCAGCGCGGCAAGGGCGACCGCTGGGTCGCGTCGAGCGAATTCGCGGTGCGGATGTACCGGGTTCAATAACAGGAGAATGGCGATGGTGGTGGAACGGGGCAGTGCGTTCCTGCTGAAGGTCGGCGACGGGGCGGCGACGCCGGCCTTCGCGACGGTGGCGGGGCTGCGCACGACGCAATTGAGCGTCAACGGCGAAGCGGTGGTGGTGACGACCAAGGATTCGGGCGGCTGGCGGCAATTGCTGTCGGGCGCGGGCGTGCGCAGCGTCAGCGTGAGCGGCGCGGGCGTCTTCACCGGATCGGCGGCGGAAACGCGGATCAAGGCGAGCGCGCTCGGCGGCACGATCGACGATTATCGGCTGAGCTTCGAGAGCGGCGAGAGCATGACCGGCCGGTTCCTGGTCACGCGGCTGGATTACGCGGGCGATTTCAATGGCGAGCGCTCCTACACGATCGCGTTGGAAAGCTCCGGCCCGGTGGTGGCGGCATGAGCGGGGTGAACGAGGCGCGCGGGGAATGCGCGGTGCGGGTCAACGGCTGCGACCTGGTGTTGCGACCGAGCTTTCAGGCTTTGGTCGCGGCGGAGGCGGAGCTGGGGCCATTGTTCGAACTCGTCGAGCGCGCGGCGGCGGGGAAGCTGGGGTTCGGCGAACTGGTGGCGCTGTTCTGGCACTGCCTGCGCGAGGTGCCGGAGGAGGTGACGCGCGAGGTGCTGGGCGAGGCGCTGGCGGCGCTGGGGCTCGCGAGGCTGACGCCGGTGCTGCGCGTGCTGCTCCGCCAGATCCTGGCCGGGCGATGAGCGACTTTCGTGACTGTGCGGTGCGGCTGGCGGGCTTTGCCGGGGCGGCGTTGGGCTGGACGCCCGATGCCTTCTGGCGGGCGACGCCGGCCGAACTGGCGGCGGTGGTGACGGCGGCGAGCGGCGGGGCGGGGACGGCGGTGACGCCGCCCGATGCCACGACGATCGCGGCGATGCGGAGGGCCGATCCCGATGGATGAGGTGGAGCGGATGGCGGTGGGCGTGCGCGCCGACACCGCGGGCTTCGCGCGCGAGGTGGAAAAGATGCGCGCGACGCTGGAGGGCGAACTGGGTGCAGGGGCCGATCGGGCGGGGCAGTCGATCGAGCGGGCGCTGCTACGCGCGGCGCGGACCGGCCAGTTCGGGTTCGACGACCTGAAGGCGACGGCGCTGGGCGTGCTGGCGGAGATCGCGCGGGCGGCGGTGCGCAGCGGGGTGCAGGCGACGGGCGGGGGCGGGTCGTTAGGCGGGGCATTGGCCGGATTGCTGGGTGGTCTGCCGGGGCGGGCGACCGGCGGGCCGGTGACGCCGGGGCGCGGCTATGTCGTCGGCGAGCGTGGGCCGGAGCTGTTCGTGCCGACGGCGGCCGGGCGGGTTGAGGCGGCGGTTCCGGCGGCGGCGCGGGACGTGCGGGTGACGATCCATGTGCAGGCGGGGGCGGGGGAAGCGCCGGCGGCGCTGCAGCGGTCGAGCCGGCAGGTGGCGCGCGCGGTGCGGGCGGCGTTGGAGGGGTAGGGGTTTTGAGGGCTGCATTCCTCGTCACCCCGGACGTGATCCGGGGTCCCGCGGTGGCGCGGGGCGGGCGAAGAAGAAGCGGGACCCCGGCTCAAGGCCGGGGTGACGGAGGGCGGAGGGGGCCGGCCCTCGCCGCCCTGCCTCGCAATCTTGGAGACACATCATGGCGCATTGGCTGTGTTCGCAGCGGGTGGAGCAGGAGGCAGGTGTCCTCAGCCGGTTCGATCCGCGGTTCTGGACGGTCAATTTCCCGCGGCCGATGATGGCGGCAGTGACCAATCCGGCGCCGGATGCGCTGCGGGTGGATGCGGTCTTCTATCGGCGGAGCGACCTAGCCGGGCTGATCTGGGAGGCGGAGGATCGGTTCGACCATCCATTGCTGCGGTACGAGACGACGCGGGATTTTCGGGGCTGCCGGCTACGGTTCCGCTGGCGGTCGGCAGGGGTGAAGCCGCTGGATGCGATCCGCGGGCCGACGCTGACGATCGAGGGGCGGGATGCCGCGGGCAGGGCGCGCGTGTGGCATGTGCGGCTGTGGAATTATGCGACCGGCAACCCGGAGGATGCCAGTGTCGCGATCGACTTCGCGAGCGTGGTGGGCGGCTTCGCCCTGCCGGCCGAGGCGGACCCGGTATGGGCGGGCGATGTCGACCGGATGTTCGTATCGCTGGTCGCGCCGGATTTCGACGAGACCGACGCGCCGCTCGCCGCGGCGCAGGAGGGGTGGGTCGAGCTGACCGGCATCGCGTGCGAGGGGCCGGGGGCGGTGATCGGCATCGGTGAGGCGGTGCTGCCCGAACACGGGTTCCAGATCGCAAGCGGCTATGACGACAGCTATCATCTGACGCCGGCGCGGCTGCTGCGCAATGCGCTGCACCTCGGCTATCGCGGGGCGATCACGCATTATGTCGGGATGAGCCATTATTTCCGGCTCGATGCGCTGTACGGCGGTTTCTACGTCGGGCTGACCGGGGGCGTGCTGAACGTGGCCTGCGCGGCGTGGCATCGCGACTTTGCGGCGCGGGCGAAGGCGCTGGATTATGACGTCATCTGGTCGCTGAGCTACGAGCTGTTCGACGCGCATTGCTGGAACGACTGGAAGCAGCGCGCGGCCGACGGAGCGCCGGCGCTGACCGGCTGGGAGCCGCCGTCGACCTTGCTGTCGCCGTGCCAGCCGAGCGCAATGGGCTATCTGCGGCAGGTGGCGGCGGCCTTCGTCGGGATCGGGGTCGCGGGAGGATTGCGGCCGAAGTTCCAGATCGGCGAGCCATGGTGGTGGACGATGCCGGACGGGCGACCGTGCCTGTACGACGCGGCGGCCGTGGCGGCGCTGACGCCGGTGGCGATCCCGAGTGTGCGCGGGACCATGGACGCAAGCCAGCGCGCGACGATGGATCGGGCGGGGGCGGCGCTGGCGGCGTCGACCGCGGCGCTGGCGGGATGGGTGAAGGCGGCGTTTCCGGAGACGCAGACGCTGCTGCTGACCTATCTGCCGACGGTGCTCGACCGCGCGGCGCCGGAGTTGAAGCGCGCCAATATGCCGCTGGGCTGGGCCTGGCCCGCCTTCGACGTGCTGCAACTGGAGGATTACGACTGGGTGACGGAGGGCGATGCCGCCGCGACCGCGCGGGGCGTCGCCGCGGCGGAGGCGCGGCTCGGCTATCCGCGCGACCGGCAGCATTATCTGTCGGGCTTCGTGCTGCGCCCCGACCAGGCGGCGCAATGGGCGCTCATCGAGACGGCGGGACAGGTGGCGCGGGCGCGCGGCGTCGCGTCGGTGGTGCTGTGGGCGCTGCCGCAGGTGATGCGCGACGGCTTCGTCCGCTTCGAGGGGGAAGGCGACATGCAGGATTATGACGACGTGCTGTTCCCGCTGGCGCTTGGGCGCGAGGCGGAGGTGGCGCCGGCCTTTTCCACCGCGATCCTGACCGCGGCGGGCGGGGCGGAGCAGCGCAGCGCGGGCTGGGCGGAGGCGCGGACGAGCTATGACGTCGGGCCGGGCATCCGGTCGGAGGCGGACATCGCGACGCTGCTCGCCTTCTTCCGCGCGCGGATGGGGCCGGTGCGTGCGTTCCGGCTGCGCGATCCGTTCGATGCGAGCGGCGTGGACGAGGCGATCGGGACGGGGGACGGCGCGACGCGGCGGTTCGAGCTGGTCCGCCATTATGGTACGGCGACGCGGCGGATCGTGCGGCCGGTGGCGGGGAGCGTGCGGCTCAGCATTGATGGCGCGGCGACGCAGGCGTTTGCGCTCGAGGCCGATGGCGTGGTGGTGCTCGACGCGGCGCCGGCCAAGGGTGCGGTGGTGCGGGCGAGCTTCACCTTCGACGTGATGGTGCGCTTTGCCGAGGATCGGTTGCGGGTGGCGCGGTCGACGTTCCTGGCGGGCGAGGCGGTGTCGGTGCCGCTGATCGAGGTGCGCGGGTGAGCGCGCTGTCGTGCATCGCGCTGTGCTGGCGGGTGGAGCGACGCGACGGGGTCGCGATCGGGCTGACGACTCACGATCGCGATGTGACCATCGATGGCCTGATCCATCGCGCGGCGCCGGGGATGGTGCCGTCGGCGATCGAGCGCTCCGCCGGGTTGGAGGCGGATACGATGGATATCGGTGGGGCGCTGACCAGCGCGGCGATCGGCGAGGCGGATCTGCTCGCCGGGCGCTGGGACGGGGCGCGGATGCGGGTGTTCGCGGTGGACTGGGAGACGGGCGAGCGGCTGGCCGAGCTGGGCGAAGGGCGGATCGGCGCGGTGGAGCTGACCGACCATGGCTTTACCGCGGAGCTGGCGGGCGTGAGCGCGGCGCTGGCGCGTGCGGTGGTGGAGGAAACCTCCGCCGAATGCCGCGCCGACCTGGGCGATGCGCGCTGCCGCGTGGCCATGGCGGGGCGGCGGCGGTTTGCGCGGGTGGTGTCGGCGGTCGAGCGGGTGGTAACGCTGGACGGGAGCGAGCCGGTGGCGGGAGGCTATGCGGGCGGCGTGCTGCGCTGGTTCGGCGGCGGCAATGCCGGCCTGTCACAGGGCATCGACGCGTCGGAGGGCACGACGGTGACGCTGCGCGCCGCGCCCGCCTTTGCGGTGGCGGCGGGCACGGTGGTCGAGGTGAGCGAGGGCTGCGACAAGAGCTTTGCGACCTGTGTGGCGCGGTTCGGCAATGGCGCGAACTTTCGCGGTGAGCCGCATCTGCCGGGGATCGACCTGCTGACGCGCTATCCCGGTGGATGACGGCGCGGCGGATTTGGTCGCGGCGGCGGCGCTGGCGCTGGTCGGCACGCGGTTCCGGTTGCACGGGCGGGATGGCGCACACGGGCTGGACTGTATCGGGGTGATTGCGGCGGCGTTGCGGGACGCCGGCTGGGAGGGGGAGGTGCCGAGCGGCTATCCCTTGCGCGGCGGCGATCCGGCGGTGGTGGCGGCGGGCTTCGATGCGGTGCTGGAGCGTGCCGACGGAACGCGAGCGGGCGATGTGCTGCTGTTCGCGGTGGGGCCGGGGCAGATTCATGGTGCGGTGAAGACGGCGGCGGGCTTCGTCCATGCCGATGCGGGATTGCGCCGCGTGGTCGAGCGGCCGGGGGCGGCGGACTGGCCGCTGATCGGGGCGTGGCGGTATATCAGGGGAGGGGCGGATGGCGACGCTGGTGCTGACGACGGTCGGGCGGGCGATCGGCGGGCCGATCGGGGGTGCGCTGGGCGCGCTGGCGGGGCAGGCGATCGACGGGCGATTGTTCCGCGGCGCGGCGCGGGAGGGGCCGCGGCTGAGCGACCTGTCGGTGCAGACGTCGAGCTATGGCACGCCGATCCCCAAGCTGTTCGGGACGATCCGGGTGGCGGGCACGGTGATCTGGTCGACCGACCTGATCGAGACGCGCACGACCAGCCGCAGCGGCAAGGGCCAGCCGGGAACCAACACCTATAGCTATAGCGTGTCGTTCGCCGTCGCGCTGTCGGCGCGGCCGATCCGCAGCGTCCGGCGGATCTGGGCGGAGGGGAAGCTGCTGCGCGGGGCGGCGGGCGACTGGAAGAGCGTGACGGGCTTTCGTTTGCATACCGGTGGCGAGGATCAGGCGGTCGATCCGCTGATCGCCTCGGCCCTGGGGGCGGTACCGGCGTATCGCGGCATCGCTTATGCGGTGTTCGAGGGAATGCAATTGGCCGATTACGGCAACCGCATCCCGTCGCTGACCTTCGAGGTGGAAGCCGACGCGGCGCCGGTGGCGAGCGGGGCGGTCGCCGCAGCGCTGGCGCCCGAGGTGCGCGGCGCGGACGGGGTGATGCTGGGTGGCTTTGCGGCGTCGGGCGCAAGCGTGCGCGGCGTGCTGGAGACGCTGACGACTATCGATGGCGGTTGGTGGCGGGCGGAGGGCGTGACGCTGGTGCGATCCGACGCCGGCGGGGCGGCGGTGGCGATCGCCGATACCGGCACGGAGCGCCGGCGCAGCGTCGCGGCGGCGGGCGGAACCGTGCGCGAGGTGGCGGTGGCGCATCATGACCCGGCGCGGGACTATCAGATCGGCGTGCAGCGCGTGCGGCGGCCGGGGGCGGGCCAGGCGGTCGACCGCGTCGATCTGCCGGCGGTGTTGGTCGCGAACGAGGCGAAGCGCGTGGCGGCGGCGCTGCTGGCGCGGGGCGAAAGCGAGCGGACGCGGCGACGGGTGACGCTGGGTCGCGAAGGGCTGGGGATCGCACCGGGTGCGATCGTGACGATCGCCGGTGAGGCGGGGCGCTGGCGAGTGGCGCAGGCGACGATGGCGGGGCTGGCGACGACGCTGGAACTGGTCCCGCTGGCGCCGGCCGCGCTGCCGGCGCGGGCGAGCAGCGGCACGGTCGCGGGGGCGGCGGATGTGCGTATCGGGCGGACGCTGCTTGTGGCGGCGGAATGGCCCGGGCTGGAGGATGCACCGCTGGCCCAGCCACGCGTGTCGGTTTTGGCCTGTGGCGAGGGGGCGGGGTGGCGGCAGGCGGCGCTGCTCTATAGCCTCGACGATGGCACCAGCTGGACGGGCGCGGGCGGGACGGCGGCGCCGGCGACGATCGGGGTGATCGAGGGCGCGCCAGACGCGGCGTCTCCCTGGTTGATCGATTCGCGCAGCCGGCTGATCGTAAGGCTGATGCGGGCGGACATGGTGCTCGGCGATGCCGACGCGACGCGGCTGGCGCAGGGTGGGAACCTTGCGCTGGTCGGCGACGAACTCATCCGGTTCGCGCTTGCCGAGCCGCTTGGTGCAGGGCGCTGGGCGTTGACCGGGCTGCGACGGGGCGTGCGTGGAACCGAGGCGGCGATCGGTACGCAGCGGCCGAGCGATCGCTTCGCGCTGATCGAACGCGATGCGGTGGCGGCGATCGATCTGCCGGTCACGGCGATCGGACGGCGCGTGCGGCTGATGGCGAGCGGGGTGGGCGATGCTGCCGCGCCCGCCACTGCCACGGTGATCGTGACCGGCGCGTCGGTAGCGCCGCCATCGCCCGTGCATCTGGGGCTGCAGCGCGACGCGGCGGGCGGGCGGCAGCTCGGCTGGATCCGGCGCAGTCGGGCGGGGTGGACTTGGCGCGATGGGCTCGACGCGGCCGTGGGGGAAGAAAGCGAACGCTATCGCGTGACGATCGCGCGGCCGCATGGCGGCGTGCGCAGCGTCGAGACGACGGCGCCGACGCTGTCGATCGAGGCGGGCGATGCCGGTGCCGTCGTCGCCGTCGTGCAACAGGGAACGCTCGCGGTCTCGCCATCAGCGCACCTGACATTTTCCGATCTGGGAGCTTGATCGATGACCAGTCTGACGACGTCGCGATTCGCCCTGCCGCTGCTGGCGGCGGGGCAGGCGGACAAGGAGCTGACGCATAATGAGGCGCTGACGCTGATCGATATGCTGTTGCATCCGGTGGTGCAGGGGGTCGGGCTGGCGGCGCCGCCGTCGTCGCCGGGCATCGGGCAATGCTGGGTCGTCGGCAGCAATCCGACCGGGGCATGGGCGGGTCGGGCCAACCGGCTGGCGGGCTGGAGCGAGGGGGGATGGCGCTTCGTCGATCCGCGGGAGAACCTGATCGTATGGGACGTTTCGCAAGCGATACCAATCGCTTACAGGCGCGGTCTGTGGCAAGAAAGTGACGTACGCGGGTCGCGCCTGACAGTGGGCGGGCAGCAGGTCGTCGGACCCCGCAAGGGCGCGATCGGCGACCCGCAGGGCGGAGGCGTGATCGACGATGTCGCGCGGTCCACGCTGGTCGCGATCCTTGCCGCGCTGCGCGGCCACGGCCTGATCGGCACCAGCTGACCTGTGACATTGACGCAACAGTTCCAACCTTTTGTCGGCTTGCGTGGAAACCAACCCTCCGATAGTGAGTTTGCGCTGTCCGTAGTGACACTCAAGAAAGGGGACTTCTATGCGGAAGCTTGCCGTCGTTCTGGCACTGGCCTCCACCGCACTCGCCACTCCCGCCCTCGCCCGCGACAAGTCGTGGTACGTCGGCGTCGAAGGCGGTGCGATGATCGTCGAAGACATCAACTATGACATCGGCGCGTCGCGCAATGCGGCCACCGTCGATCACAACTATGGCTATGACGTCGACGGCGTGATCGGCTACGATTTCGGCGGGTTCCGCGTCGAAACCGAAGTCGGCTATCGCAGCGCGACCGTCGATGGCTACACCTCGACGCTGACCACCCCGGCGTACACGTCGACGGGCGCTCTCGTGAACGTTCCGGCCGGCTCGTACAGCTACGCTGGCGGCCGCACCTCGGCGCTCAGCTTCATGCTGAACGGCCTGCTCGACTTCGGTGACGATGACGGCATCCAGGGCTTCGTCGGCGGCGGTGTCGGCGTTGCTCGCGTCAAGGCGAACTACCAGCTGAACACCCGCGGTAACTTCGTCGATGATTCGGACACCGTGTTCGCATGGCAGGGCCTGGCGGGCGTTCGCGCTCCGCTGACCGACCACATCGACGCGACGCTGAAGTATCGCTTCTTCAACGCCGACAACGTCAAGCTGGTCGACGTGACCAACCGCACGTTCGACGGTCGCTTCCGCTCGCACAGCATCCTGGGCGGCATCACCTACAACTTCGGTTCGCCGACCCCGCCGCCGCCGCCGCCGCCGCCGCCTGCTCCGGAGCCGGCTCCTGCGCCTGCTCCGACCCCGGCTCCGGAACCCGTGGTTTGCTCGCCTGGTCCGTTCATCGTGTTCTTCGAATGGAACAAGTCCGACATCACGCCGGAAGCAGCGTCGATCCTCGACAACGCGGTCAGCCAGTACCAGAGCTGCAACAACGCGCAGGTCATGGTTGCGGGTTACACCGACACGTCGGGTACGCCGAAGTACAACCTGGGTCTGTCGCAGCGTCGCGCCGACTCGGTCAAGGCGTACATGACCTCGCACGCCGTCCCGGCCACGCAGATTTCGACCGAGGCGTTCGGCGAAACCCGTCTGCGCGTTCAGACCGCCGATGGCGTTCGCGAAGTGCAGAACCGTCGCGTCGAGATCACCTACGGTCCGGGCGCTGGTCAGTAAGACCAGTCCCACCGTTGGGGTACGATCGGGGAGGTCGGCGCAAGCCGGCCTCCCTTTTTGTTTGCGGTCGATATGGTTCACCGCACGATGCACAGTTGTGAAGGCGTCCGGGCGGGTCGATCCGACTTCTCGCAGAGAGTAACGCGCTGATAATCATAGGTTTAAAGCCCCTCCGGTTGGGAGGGTGGCAATCGCGTCCTGTTCGGCTAGAGAGCGCGTGACCGGGGATCACCCCCTCACGACGAGGTATCGATGCGCATTACGATGATCGGTTCGGGCTATGTCGGCCTGGTATCGGGCGCCTGCTTTGCCGATTTCGGGCATGAGGTGATCTGCGTCGACAAGGACGAGGGCAAGATTGCCGCGCTGAAGGCGGGGCGGATGCCGATCTACGAGCCGGGACTCGATACGCTGGTCGCGAGCAACGTGGCAGCGGGCCGGCTGACCTTCACTACCGATCTGGCCTCGTCCGTGGCGGGCGCCGATGCGATCTTCATCGCGGTCGGTACGCCCTCGCGCCGCGGCGACGGCCATGCCGACCTCAGCTACGTCTTTGCCGCGACCGAAGAGATCGCCGCGGCGGTGACCGGTCCGACCGTCGTCGTTACCAAGTCGACCGTACCCGTCGGCACGGGCGACAAGGTGGAGGCGATCCTGCGGGAGAAGCGCCCCGAGGTCGACGTCCAGGTCGTTTCCAACCCCGAATTCCTGCGCGAAGGCGCGGCGATCGGCGACTTCAAGCGTCCGGATCGAATCGTCATCGGCACCGATGACGAGGGCGCGCAGCGGGTGATGCGCGGCGTGTACCGCCCGCTCTACCTCAACGAATCGCCGATCCTGTTCGTCAGCCGCCGCACCAGCGAACTGATCAAATACGCCGCCAACGCTTTCCTCGCGACCAAGATCACCTTCATCAACGAGATCGCCGATCTGTGCGAGGCGGTGGGGGCGGACGTGCAGGACGTCAGCCGCGGCATCGGGCTCGACAACCGCATCGGCAAGAAATTCCTGCATGCCGGCCCGGGCTATGGCGGTTCGTGCTTCCCCAAGGACACGCTCGCGCTGCTGAAGACCGCCGAGGATTTCGAGAGCCCGATCCACATCGTTGAAGCGGTGGTAAAGGTGAACGACAGCCGCAAGCGCGCGATGGGCCGCAAGGTCCTGCACGCGCTGGGCGATGCCCCCAAGGGCAAGACGGTCGCGCTGCTCGGCCTCACCTTCAAGCCCAACACCGACGACATGCGCGACGCGCCGTCGATCGCGATCGCGCAGGCGCTGCTCGACGAGGGCGTGACGGTGCGGGCCTATGATCCCGAAGGCGTCGAGCCGGCGCGGCGGATGATGCCGGACCTCACCTATTGCAGCGACGCCTATGATGCGGTGGAGGGCGCGGACGCGGTGGTGATCGTCACCGAATGGGACGCGTTCCGCGCGCTCGACCTGACGCGGCTCAAGACGCTGATGGTCGCGCCGGTGCTGGTCGACCTGCGCAACGTCTACCGCCGCGAAGAGGTGGAAGCCGCCGGCTTCGCCTATACTGCCGTCGGGCGCTGAGCGTCAGGCGAGTGCCGGGGCGAGCCAGTCGGGGATCAGGGCATCGCCGAGGGCTTCGACCCGGCGGTGTTCGATCATGAGGCCAAGGTCGGGATAGGTCGCATGCGTACGATCGCCCGGCTCGGTCAAGGGCGCGACGACTAGGCGCCGGTTGACCTTGGCACGGTGGTGCATGCGCGCGGTGTTTTCCTGGCCGATGTAGCAGCCCTTGGTGAAGCTGACGCCGTGGAGTTCGCGCGCATTGCATTCGAGCCAGAGCGTCTCGCCATTGCCGAGCTCGCCGACCCCTTCGGTCACGCCGAGCGACAGGCGGTGGGCATGCCATCCGTCGACCGGGTCCGAGGCGGGAGCGATCCAGCGTTGCCCGAGCGCGGGCAGGCGGGGATCGGCGACCCCTTCCGTCCCATCGCGCGACCAATGCACCGCCAGCGCGGTGTCGATTGCGATGCGGATCGGCCGGCGCAGGCGATAGAGCGTCAGCCGTCGGACGAGGGCGTCCGCCTGGGCCGCTTCGACGTCGAGGAGCAGGTCGTCGCCATCGGCCCAGACGAAGAAGTCGAACAGCGCCTTGCCCTGTGGCGTCAGCAGCGCCGACCAGACCGGCAAGGCGCCGGTGACGTCGTTGGTGACGAGGCCCTGAAGGAATCCGCGCACATCCTCTCCGGACAGGCGGATGACGGCGCGATCGGCGAGCGTGGTGGCGTTCATACGTGTGCACCTAGGCTGTCGCCGCCATTTTCCAAGGTGGCGACACGGCGCCGACGACGGTAGGAGGGCGCATGACCGACCGCCTGACTATCCGCCGCCCCGACGACTGGCACGTTCACCTGCGCGATGGCGCGATGCTGACGCAGGTCGCACGGCACACCGCGCGGCAATTCGGCCGGGCGATCGTGATGCCGAACCTGACCCCGCCGGTGACGAGCGTCGCTGCGGCAGAGGCCTATCGGCAGCGGATCCTGGCGGCGGTCGGCGACGGTGGCGGCTTTACGCCGCTGATGACCTGTTACCTGACCGACGGCATCGACGCCGCAGAGATTGCGGCGGGGCATGCGGCCGGCGTCTTCACCGCGTGCAAATTATACCCGGCCCATGCGACGACCAATTCGGCGCATGGCGTCACCGATATTCGCGCGCTGGCCGATGTGCTGGAGACGATGCAGCGGATCGGCATGCCGCTGCTGATCCATGGCGAAGTCACGGACAAGTCGGTCGATATCTTCGATCGCGAGGCGGTGTTCATCGAGCGCGTGCTGATGCCGCTCATCCGCGACTATCCGGCGCTGAAGGTCGTGCTGGAGCATATCACCACCGCGGAAGCCGCTGCCTTCGTCGGTGAGGTCGATCATCCGATCGCCGCGACGATCACGCCGCAGCATATCCTGATCAACCGCAACGCGATGTTCGACGGCGGTCTGCGTCCCCATGCCTATTGCCTGCCGGTGCTGAAGCGCGAGGCGCATCGCTTGGCCGTGCGCCGCGCGGCGACGTCGGGCAGCCCGCGTTTCTTCCTGGGGACCGACAGCGCGCCGCACGTGGTCGGCGCCAAGGTGTCGAGTTGTGGCTGCGCGGGTATCTTCAATGCGCCCTTTGCGCTCGAAGCGTATCTGCAGGCCTTTGACGAGGACGGCGCGATCGACCGGTTCGAGGGCTTCGCGTCGGAACATGGCGCGCGTTTCTATGGCCTGCCGCTGAACGAGGGCACGGTGACGCTGGTTCGCGACACGGTGACGGTGCCCGAGCGGATCGGCGAGGGCGAGACGTCGGTCGTGCCGTTCCTGGCCGGCGACGCCGTCGGATGGCGGTTCGAAGGCTAAACCCCCGAACCTGCCGGATCCGTCAGAAGGCGTCGTTGATCGAACAGGCCGCCGGGCCGAGGATGACGATGAACAGCGTCGGCAGGATGAACAGGATCAGCGGGATCGTCATGATCGCGGGCAGGCGCGCGGCCTTTTCCTCGGCGCGCATCATGCGTTCGTTGCGGAATTCCGCCGAGAGGACGCGGAGCGCCGAGGCGAGCGGCGTGCCGTATTTCTCGGTCTGGATCATCGTCGTGACCACGCCCTTGATGGCATCGAGCTCGACGCGCGTGGCGAGATTTTCGAATGCCTGACGCCGTTCGGTGAGGAAGCCCAGTTCGATCGCGGTCAGCGTGAATTCGTCGCCGAGCTCGGGATAGGCGCGGCCTAGTTCCTTCGCGACGCGATGGAAGGCGGCGTCCACCGTCAGGCCGGCTTCGGCGCAGATCACCAGCAGGTCGAGCGCATCGGGCAGCCCCTTGCGGATCGCATCGGTGCGCTTGGTGATGGCGTTCTTGAGGTAGATGTCGGGCGCTTTGTACGACAGCACCAGCGTCCCTGCGACCAGCGCATAGCGCTTGAGCGCCGACCAATCGTCGAAGGTCGCGGTGCCATAGACGATGAACGCCATGATCCCGCCAAATACGATCGGCAGCATCATCCGCCCGAAGATGACGCCGACCGCCCAATCCTTCGACCGGATGCCGGCGCGCATCAGCTTCAGCTGTGCTTCCTTGACCTGGCTGTCCTGCAACACTTTCAGCGACGACAGCATCGTGCGCATCAGATCGGTGGTGTCGTTGCGCTGAATCAGCTTGGCGCGCCGCTTGGTAGAGGCGGTGATGCCCGCCTTCAGCTGTTCGCGCCGGTCGTTGAGCGACTTGACGCGCTTGCTCATCGGATCGCTGACCGTCGTCGCCGCGTAGATCGCGATCATCACCGCAAAGGCGGCGACGCCCGACAGGATCGTTGCGACCCACAGCACGTCGATACCCATCAGTGTCGGACCGGAAGCCTGCATGTCTCTACCCGTTCCCGCCGTCAGATTTCGAAGCTGACCATCTTGGCCATGATGAACACGCCGATTCCCATCCACAGCAGGCCACCGAGGCCAGTGATGATGAGACGCGGGTCGACGAAGAAGTTCTGCATATAGCTGGTGTTGATGAACCAGATCATCGTGAAGACGATGAAGGGCAGCGAACCGACGATATAGGCCGACGCCTTCGATTCCGACGACATCGCGCGGATCTTGAGCTTCATCTGGCCGCGCTGACGCAGCACCGTCGCGAGATTGGCGAGCGTTTCGGCAAGGTTGCCGCCGGTTTCGCGCTGGATCGCGATGGTAATGACGAAGAACTGGAATTCGGGCGTGCCGAGCCGATCGGCGGTGTCCTGCAACGCCGCGTCCATCGACTTGCCGATCTTCATCTTGTCGGCGACCATGCGGAATTCCTCGCCGACGGGGCCTTCCACTTCGTTGCCGACGACCTGGATCGTCTCGCTGACGGGCAAGCCGGAGCGCAGGCCGCGGACGAGCAATTCGATCGCGTCGGGGAATTTGGCGGTGAATTTCGCGATACGGCGCTTGATGAACTGGCCGACGAGCCAATGCGGTATGCCCGCGCCGACCGCGAGGCCGAACAGGAGTGCGAGCAGCACCGGCGCGCCCTTCAGCCACAACAGCGCGGTCATAGCGGCGACCAGCCCGGCGCTGACCATGCCATATTGGCCGACCGTCCAGTCGTGGCCGGTCATCGCCAGCCGCTTGGCAAGCTGTTCGGGGTTGGGCAGCAGGCGGCCGAAGGCGATGTCGGACCGTGTCTGTTCGCGCCCCGCCGCGATCCGCCGCATCTGCGCATCGGCGACGACGCCGCTGTCGCCGTGTCGTTCGCGCATGGCGGCGATGCGCCGCGCCTGCGCGCGTTGCGGCGAGGGGCCGGCGAACACGAACACGACCATGCCGAGCGCGATCGACGCGCCCAGACCCAGCATCACAAGGGGGAACAGATCCATCGCGGCGCCCTTGCCCGACGTTATTTCTTGCTGCGCTTCGACAGCATCGCCGACATGCCGCCGAGCAGGGACTTGCTCTTGGGCTTGCCGGTGCCGCCGTCATCGTCACCCACGACCATGTCGTCGGCGGCGTTGAGCACATGGCGGGTCAGCGCGATGATCGGTGCGATTGTGCGGGAGTTCTTGCCGGCCTCGGCCAGCGGCTTGCCGAGCTTGGCCGCCTGTGCCGCGAGCTTCTGGTCGAACGGGATCAGGAAATCGATCTTGCGTTCGATCGACCCTTCGAAATCCTTGCGGCTGATTTCGAGCTGGCCGGCGGCGTGGACGCGATTGGCGACGACGGTCACCTGCGTCTGCGGCGCATTGGCCTTCAGCCAGGACAGCAGCCGGATCGTGTCGCGCGCGGCGGCGAGCGTCAGCTCCGTCACCACGACCATCGACTGCGTGTCGCGGATGAGGTGGGGGTAGAGGATCAGCATGCTGCGCGGCAGATCGACCACGGTCGCTTCGAACGCGGCGCGCATCTCTTCCTGCAACTGAAGGAAGGCGGTGCCGTCGGTCATCAGCGGCGTGTTGATCGGCGCTTCGGCGGACAGAACCGCGAGCTTTTCGCTGGCCTTCACCATCGCGCGTTCGATGAACAGGCCGTCGATGCGGCTGGGATTTTCGATCGCGTCTGTAAGGCCGCGACCGGGTTCGAGGTCGAGCGTCAGCGCGCCGGTGCCGAAATGCACGTCGAGGTCGAGCAGCGCGGTCGTGCGCTTTTCCTTGTCGCTGACCAGCCAGGCGAGCGAGGTCGCGATCGTCGACGCACCGACGCCGCCGCGCGTGCCGATCACCGCGATCGCGCTGTGCGGCCGGTCCAGGCTCGCCTCGATCGGCTTGGGAGCGTTGAGCATCGCATGGGCGTGGCCCAGCGATTCGCGCAGCGCATCGGGCTGCAAGGGCTTAAGCAGATAGTCCTGGATGCCGCTCGCGGTGAGGTCGCGGTACAGGCGCACGTCGTTCACCTGACCGGCGGCGATCACCACCGTGCCGGGCTCGCACACTTCGGCCAGCGCGTTGATATCGTTGAGCGGATCGCCCGATTCGGCGAGGTCGACGAACAGGATCTGCGGGCTTGCCGAGACCGATAGCGACTGCACCGCGTTGCGCAGGCCGCCCTTGTAGACCTTGTCGATCGACCAGCCCATGTCGCCGGCGATCGGGCGCAGCGCTTCGGCGCTGGCGTCGTCGCAGACATAAGCGGCGAAGGGATCGCGGCTGACGATGCCGGCCGGTTTCCACGGCGCGTTCATATCAATTGCCCCCCTTGGCGCTGACCTGCTCCAGCGCGCCTGCGCCGGTCGCCGGTTTCTTGCGATAGGCATCGATCGCCTTGGTGGTGAGCACCGGATCGCTGATCGGATCGTGGTCGACGCCGCGCACCAGATCGCCCGGACGGGCGACCATGGCCGCGAGGTTGGTGTTCACCGCACAGCCGAAGTTCGACGAGGT
Source organism: Arthrobacter sp. TPD3018 (assembly GCA_003075315.1). Classification (GTDB taxonomy): domain Bacteria; phylum Pseudomonadota; class Alphaproteobacteria; order Sphingomonadales; family Sphingomonadaceae; genus Sphingomonas. The sequence continues at coordinate 531,805 of QDFQ01000001.1, forward strand.
GTTGGCGTCGAATTCGTGCGACGCGTCGCGGCTCCAGTCGGGGCAGCCGGGGACGCGGGCGTGCATGCGGCTGACCACGACGCGGACCGTTCCGGGCGTGACCGGGGCGGCGGTGACGGGGTGATCGTCCGACAGCAGCAGGCCATAGCTGGCGACCACGGCGGCGACCTCGTCGCGCGCCGCGACCGGCATCGGGCCGCCGGCATCGATGCCGACACGATCGCCGAAGCCCAGATGCATCGTGTTCATCCAGTCCGACAGGCGGCGCGCTTCACTGGGGGCGAGCCGCCCGCCCGCGGTGGCGACGTCGAGCGCATAGTCCTGCCGGGAGACGACGGGCTGATGCACCGAGGTCATGCCCGGATTCTCCGTGCCCATGCAGCCGCCGAGCAGCAAGGCCGGCGCGGCGAGCGTCGCGCGCAGCGTGGCAGGGAGGATCGAACGCTTGGTCATCGCAGCCATGTCCTTGGAGCAAGCCATCAGTTGGAAAAGCCGGGGACGGGCGCCGCGCCGGCCCTGCGCACGGTCGCGCGCGGATCGGCGGTGGTGCGCGAACCGGGAGCGGGCGTTCCGCCGACCGGCACCGCCGCGGCGGCTCCGATCGTCGGCGACACCGCCATCGGCGATCCCGGCACCATCACCGGCCCCGGTCGCGGGCCGCCCGGCGTGCCGGACAATTGCCCGAGCAGCAGGCGCTCGGCATCGGTCGGTGCCCGATAGCCGTCGGTCGGCATCGCGATCTGCGACAGGCTGTTCACCGGCTTCACCAGATACGGCGTGATGATGATGACCAGTTCGGTTTCGTTGCGCTGAAAGCCGTTCGACCGGAACAGCGAGCCGATGATCGGCAGATCGCCGAGGAACGGCGTTTTCTGGATCGTGTTGTTGTGGCCGTTCTGCAGCAGGCCACCGATCATCATGCTCTGGCCCGATCCCAGTTCCAGCGTCGTTTCGACGCGGCGGGTGGTGAGGCCGGGCACGCGCGTGCCGTTGAGCTGAACGGCATTGGCGTAATCGAGCTGCGACACTTCGGGCCGGACGCGCAGAGAGATGCGCCCGTCCGACAGCACCGTCGGCGTATAGGCCAGGCTGACGCCATATTGCTTATATTCGACCGAGGTCGTGCCGAAGCCGCCCGCGACCGGCACCGGCACTTCGCCGCCCGCGAGGAAGGTCGCGGTCTCGCCGGACAAAGCGGTGAGGTTCGGGTTGGCGAGCGTCGTCACCTGACCTGTCGTTTCGCCCAGATCGAGGGCGCCGATCACGTCGATGCCGAAGAGCTTGCTGGCGAGGCCCAGCGTCGCACTGTTCGCGGCCTGGGTGATGACGCTGCTATTAGGGGCGGGGGTGGTGAACCCCGTCCCCAGCGGGCCGCTCGGCGCGAAGGTAGTGCTGGCGCCGCGTCCCTGCGCCAGGCCGAATTTGAAGCCGCTGGTGCCGTCATTGGTCTGCCAGTTAACGCCGACGTTCTTGATGAAGTTACGGCTGACCTCCGCCACGCGGACCTGCAGGTTGATCTGCAGCGGTGTGGCGGTGCGCAGGCGCGAGAGTACCTTGGTCGTATCGCCGACATAGGCCTGGACGAGGCGTTCCGCCTCGGCGGCATCGCCGGGCCCGGCAACCGTGCCGGTGAGCAGGACCAGGCCGTTCATCGGCGTCGCGGTCAGCTGCGCATCGGGCATCGCCAGACGCAGCATGGTGCCGATCGAATCGAGGTTGTGGCCGACGCGGACCGTGGTCGCATAGACGACCGCGCCGCCCTTGGCGGTGGCGGAGATCGTCGTCTCGCCGGTCTTCTTGCCGTAGATATAGAGCTGGGTCGGCGAGCGGACCTGCACGTCGGCGATGGTTTCGTCGGCGACGAACACGTCGCTCATCGCGCGGGGCAGCGTCACCAGCCGGCCGCGGCCGGTGTTGACCTGCACGATCGACGATCCGGCCACGCTGGCGCCGCCGGCGGGCAGGCGCGCATCGGCGCTACCGCCGAGGGTGCCGGCCGCGAGCACGAGGCCCAGCGCCAGTCCGAGCGATGCCGTGCGCGTCGGCGCGGTGCGCCGGCGTGCGTCGGCAGATACGATGGTGCGCATCTTAATTCTTCCCCCCGACCGGAACGACGGTCACGTTATTGCCGCGCGCGACGCGCACGACGGGTCCTATGGCGACGGCCGTGCCCGCCGCTGCCGCACCCGGCATTCCTGCACCCGGCAGGGCCACGCCCTGGACCGGTGCGGGGCCATTGCCCTTGCCGGTCGGCACCGTGCTGCGCTGGTAGCGCGACACGTCGGCGCCGGTGGCAAAGCTGGAGCTGCCGCTCTGCGGTTGGGCGGCGACACGCAGCATCATCGCCTTTTCGCCCTTCGCATCGCCCGGCACCTTCACTGCGCCATTGGCAATCGCTTCTTCGAGTTCGCTGGGATTGTCGGCCAGTGCGCGCAGCGACAGCGACAGTTCGCCGATCGTGCGGGCGACGGCGACCTGCTCGGCCATCTTGGGCGTCGCCTCCAGCGTCACGGTGGAATAGGTGCTGACCTTGGTCTTGCCGTCCTCGCCGACGACATTGTCGGTGCGCTGGTCGGTGGCGAGCACGCGGACGTTGCGCATGATCGTTTCGGACACCTTGAGCGGCGGGCCATCGCCGCCGCCCGCGACGGTCTGCGTCAGGACCAGGTCGATCCGGTCGCCCGGAAAGACGAAGCCCGCGACCGCAGCCTGATTTGACACGGAGACGGTGACCGCACGCATGCCGGGGCCGAGCGCCGCTGCCAGGAAGCCGCGGTCGCCGGGCGAGACAAGCGCGCCTTTCGTGAGCGGCTGGCCTGCGGTGATCGCGTTGCGCACGACCGTGCCTTGCAGCTTGGTGATATCCGTCGTCGGCTTCAGGTAATACGCGCCATCGACCAGTTCCTTGGGCCAGGGCTGAAACTTGAGCGCGGTCGCATCCAGGATGGTACCGACGGGTAGCGCGCGCGTCGCGACCAGCACTTCGGGGCCGCTGACCGGCGGTGGCGGCGGCGTGGTGCCCATGGCAGCCGCCTGCGGTGCCGCGGACCCGGCGATGAGCGTGCGAGCGAAGAATGCCGTAATGCCGGCCACGAACAGCGCGCCCACCAGCAAAACGATCTTGCGACTATCCATGTCTCATCGGGCCTTTCAGGTCGCCGGTGGTTGATCCGACGGTAATCATTGCAGCGGAGTGGTTAAGATCGGGTTTGCGCCACTTGGGCCGTGGCCGGCACAGGACCGTCGATCGGCAGGATCGCCGGCAGCACCAGCAGCGCGGCGGCCGCGATGGCGACGCCATACGGCACTTCGATCGTGCCGAAGGCGCGGCGGCGGCGCTGGTCGATCATCATCAGCACGGTGATCGCGCCGCCCAGCACCGCCATTACCATCAGCATGTCGACGAGGCTGCCGAGCGGCAGCCACAGCGAGATGGCGGCAATCATCTTGACGTCGCCGCCGCCCATCCAGCCGGCGGCAAACGCGCCGACGAACACCCCGAAGACGATGGCGGCGACGAGCAGCTGCACGCCGACGTCGGTCCAGCCCAAGCCAAGGGCCCACCACCACAAGGGTGCGAGCAGTGCGATTGCCGCATTCTTGCCATTGGCGATCTCGCGCGTGCGCGCATCCTCGATTCCCGCCGCCAGCAGCAGCGCGGCCAGGACCACGGCGAGTCCGATGATCGCGAAAGCGTTCCATCCCATCACGCGATCACTGGTAGACGGCATGGCTTGCCAAACCGTAACCATGATGGCGATGACCCCGATTTGCATGACTCCATCGGCATGACCGCTGCCAGCACGACCGTATCCCCCGATCCCGATGCGCTGCGCCGCGACTGGCCTGCGGATGCGCGCCTGTCCGAATGGGTGGCGCCCGACGGCTGGCGCCATCGGCGGTTCGACTGGACGCATCCCGCCCCTCGCGGGCGAATTTTGGTGCAGGGCGGGCGCGCCGACATCATCGAGAAATTCGTCGAGACGATGGGGTGGCTGCACGATCGCGGTTGGTCGGTGACCGCGTTCGACTGGCGCGGGCAGGGCGGATCGGGCCGGCTGTGCGCCGATCCGCACGTCGGCCATGCGGCGAGCTTTGCGCCCTGGGTCGAGGACCTCGGCCATTTCTGGCGCGCATGGCGGGCGGAGGCGGATACGCCGGTGGCGCTGCTTGGCCATTCGATGGGCGGGCATCTGGTGCTGCGGGCGCTGATCGAGGGGCGGGTCGACCCCGATGCGGCGGTGCTGGTTGCGCCGATGGTCGGCATCCGATCGCCGGTCGGCAACCGGCTGGGCGCGCTGCTGGCGCGGGCGCTGGCACGGCTCGATCCGACGCGGGCGGCGTGGAAGGTACGCGGCGATGCGGCCTCCGCCGGACATCGCGAGCGGCTGCTGACGCATTCGAGCGAACGCTATGCGGACGAGGCCTATTGGTATGCGCGCGATCCGGCGCTGCGGCTGGGGCCGCCGAGCTGGGGCTGGGTGGCCGAGGCATTCGCGTCGGGCGCACGGTTGCAGGCCGATCCGCGGCTCGCCACGCTGACGACGCCGATCCTGATGCTCGTCGCCGACGAGGATGGTCTGGTCGATCCCGCCGCCGCCGTGCGGCTCGCCGGGCGGCTACCCGATGTCGAGCTGGTGCGGTTCGGGCCCGAATCGGCGCATGAGATCCTGCGCGAGGCGGATGGGGTGCGGCTGCGGGCCTATCGTCTGATCGATGCCTTCCTCGCCAAACGGCTGGCGGCATGATCCATGACATTGCCATCGTCGGTGCAGGCATCGCCGGCGCGAGCCTTGCCGCGGCGATTGGGCGCGATGCCCGCGTGCTGGTGCTCGAGGCGGAGGATCAGCCTGGATACCACGCGACGGGTCGATCGGCGGCGTTCTGGTCTGAAACCTACGGCGGGCCGGGCATCCAGCCGCTGACCAGCGCGTCGGAGGCGGGATTGCGCGCGCATGACGCGCTGACACCGCTGGGGTCGCTGCATATCGGGCGCGCCGAGGATGCGGGCGCGATCGACGCGCTGCTCGCCGCCTTCGCCGACACGCCGGTCCGGCTGGCGCGGGTCGATCCGCGCGAGTACGTGCCGGGGCTGCGTGCCGACTGGACGCTGGGCGTGATCGAACCGAGCTGCGCGTATATCGACGTCGCCGCCCTGCACCTTGCGTACCTTGGTATCGTCCGGCGGACGGGGGGCGAGATCGTGACGCGGGCGGGACTGATCGCGGCCCATCGTACGGACGGCGTGTGGACGATCGAGACGGCGGCCGGCCGATATCATGCCAGCATATTGGTGAATGCCGCGGGGGCGTGGGCGGATACGGTGGCGGTGCGGGCGGGCGCCCGGCCGCTCGGCATTGCCCCCTATCGGCGGACGATGGTGCAGCTGCGCACCGATCCCGCCGCACCCCCGGCGATGCCGCACGTCAAGGATATCGGCGGGCGCTTCTACTTCAAGCCGGAGGCGGGCGGGCGGCTGTGGCTGACCCCGCACGACGAGACGCCGGTCGAACCCAGCGACGCCGCGGCCGACGAGATGGACGTCGCCATCGCAATCGAACGGTTCGAGAGCGTTGTCGACTGGCGCGTCGATGCGGTCGAGCGGCGCTGGGCGGGGCTGCGCAGCTTCGCGCCGGACCGGTTGCCAGTGTACGGCTTCGATCGCGACGTACCCGGCTTTTTCTGGTGCGCCGGCCAGGGCGGTTTCGGCATCCAGACTGCGCCCGCCGCGGCTGCGCTGGCGGCGAACCTGTTGCTGGGGCGCGGCCTGCCCGACTGGCTGGTGGGCGTGGACCCTGAGCGGTACGCGCCGACGCGCTTCTAGCGGGGCCGATTCTTTGCTATGACGCTGCACATCGTATCAGCGGGAGTGTCGTCGTGGCGCACAGGTTCGTGATCGAGAAGAACAAGGCGGGCGAGTTCGTCGCCAAGTTCAAGTTCAACAACGAATTGATCTGGTGGACCGAGGGCTATGAGAGCCGTGCCTCGGCGCGCAACGCGATCGCCTCGATCCTGAAGAACGGTCCGGCCGCCGAAGTGCAGGAGGACTGACGGCCAGCCTGTTGCCGTCGCCCCGGCGTTGCGGCCGGGGTGGCGGGCGACATGGCGTCAGCTCGCCGGGCGGCTCGCTGCCAACGCGGCATCGCTGGCGAGCTTGTCGACGCGTTCGTTGTCGGGGTGGCCGGCGTGGCCCTTCACCCAGACCCATTCGATCTCGTGCTTCTGCGTTTCGGCGAACAGCGCCTGCCACAGTTCGGCATTCTTCACCGGCTTCTTGTCGGCGGTGCGCCAGCCGTTCTTGCGCCAGCCGTGGATCCAGCGGGTCAGGCCGTCCATCACATATTTGCTGTCGGTCGACAGGCGGATGCGGCATGGGCGGGTGAGGACGCGCAATGCCTCGATCGCGGCGGTCAGCTCCATGCGATTGTTCGTGGTGAGCGTCTCGCCGCCCGACAGCTCCTTTTCGTGCGTCCCGAAGCGCAGCAGCGCGCCCCAGCCGCCGGGGCCCGGATTGCCCTTGCACGCGCCGTCGGTGGCGATCTCGACGAGTTGCGGTTCGGTCATGCGAAAGCCTCCGGATGCGCGTCATACCAGTCGAGGCGGCGCAGATAAGCGAGTGGGTCCTTGCGCGTCACCAGCGCATCGGCCGGAGTATTGAGCCAGTCCCACGCGCGGGTCAGCAGAAACCGGATGCACGCGCCCTTGGCCAGTACGGGCAGCGCGGCGCGCTCGTCGGCGGACAGGCCGAATGCCGCGTCGTAACCGGCGAGCACCGCGGAGCCGACGCCATCGAGCGGCGCGCCGATGGAATCGAAGGCCCAGGAGGTGTGCATCACCGCGACGTCATAGGCGCGGATGTCGTTGCAGGCGAAATAGAAATCGATGAGCCCGGTAACCTGGTCGCCCAGCATCAGCACATTGTCGGGAAACAGATCGGCATGGATGACGCTGGTGGCGAGATCGCGCGGCCAGCCGGCCTCGACCGTCGCCAGCGCGGCGTCGATGCGGCCGTAGAGGCCGGGGGCGATGCCATCGAGGTCGCGACCGCAGCGGTCGAGCAACGGCCGCCAGTCGGCGATCCCCAGCGTGTTGCGCCGCTGCCCGGCGAAGTCGGCGACCGCGCCGTGCATCCGGCCGAGCGCGGCGCCAGCGGTGACCGCCTGTTGCGGCGTGGGGCGCGAGAGCGAGATGCCGGTTAGGAAGCGGATCAGGCAGGCGGGGCGGCCTTCCAGCGTCTGGATCGCGACGCCCTCGCGATCGGTGAGCGCCGGCGGCACCGGCAGACCGCGCGCGGCGAGGTGATCGAGCAGGGCGAGAAAGAAGGGCAGGTCGCCTGCGTCGACGCGCTTTTCGTACAGGGTCAGGATGAAGCGCGAGGTGGTCGTATCGACGAGGTAGTTGCTGTTCTCCACCCCTTCGGCGATGCCCTTGGCGGAGACGAGGTCGCCGACATCATCGTAGCGGCGCAGGAAGGCGTCGAGGGATTCGGCGGAAACCTGCGTGTAGACGGCCATGGGCTTTCCGATCCTTCTTCGACGCCACCCCGGGCCTGACCCAGGTTCCGCTTGAACACGGTGCGGATCGAAGAAGCGGGACCCCGGGTCAAGCCCGGGGGTGACGATTCGGCGGGGCGCCGGCCGCTAGGCTGCGGCTTCCAGACCGCGGGGCAGCTTGAAGGCGATCGTCTCGCGCGTCGTCTCTTCCTCGCGCTCGGTGACGTCGTAACGGGTGGCGAGCAGGTCGACGAGTTCGCGCACGAGCTGTTCGGGCGCCGATGCGCCGGCGGTGATGCCGAGCGTGCCGACGCCGTCGAGGAACGACCAGTCGAGGTCGGCGGCACGCTGGATCAGGCGCGCGGGGATGCCCTCGCGCTCCGCCACCTCGACGAGGCGGACGGAGTTGGACGAATTGGGCGCGCCGATCACCAGCATCGCATCGCACTGGCCGGCGATCGCCTTCACCGCCGCCTGACGGTTCGAGGTGGCGTAGCAGATGTCTTCGCCGCGCGGCGCCTGCATCAGCGGGAAGCGGCGCTGGAGCGTCGCCACGACCGCTGCGGTATCGTCGACCGACAGCGTCGTCTGCGTCAGGAAGGCGAGGTTGGCGGGATCGGACGGCGTGAAGGCTTCGGCGTCCGCGACCGTTTCGATCAGCGACATCGCGCCTTCGGGCACCTGGCCGAACGTGCCGATCACCTCCGGGTGGCCGGCATGGCCGATGAAGACGATATGACGGCCGGAATCAACCAGCCGTTCGGCCTGGCGATGCACCTTCGACACCAGCGGGCAGGTCGCGTCGAGATAGGACAGGCCACGATCTTCGGCGGCGGCAGGCACCGATTTGGGTACGCCATGCGCGGAGAAGACGACGGGTACGCCGTCGGGCACCTGATCCAGTTCCTCGACGAAGATCGCGCCCTTCGCCTTCAGCGTGTCGACGACGAACTTGTTGTGGACGATCTCGTGCCGGACATAGACGGGCGCGCCGTGCTTTTCGATCGCGAGTTCGACGATGCGGATCGCGCGGTCGACCCCGGCGCAGAAGCCGCGCGGCGCGGCGATCAGCAGGTCGAGCGGAAGCCGGGCGGTGCCGGCGGCGGCGTCTGCGGGGATGGAGGCCATGTCCTGCCGCTTACGCGATTGCTTGCGCGCGCGAAAGGCGGTTCCTATGGTGCGCGCCGCAACGCCGGCCCCGCGCCGGCGCTGGTCCTGCTCGTTCGACAAAGGTACGCGTCCTCGTGAAAACCCCGGCAATCGGCCTTTGCGCCCTCGCGTTGATCCTGTCCGGTTGCGCGGGCAAGGGCGAGATCGTGGAAGGCGGCATCACCGCCGTGCGTTCGGCCTGCCCGACGGTGGGCGTCGCGGCGGGCACGGGCGACATCACACTGTTCGATCCGGCGACCAGCCGCGACGAGAATGCGATCGACGTCGTCGCGAACATGACGCACGTCCGCGGCACCTGCGCGGACGTGGGCGACGACATCAACACGACGATCACCTTCGACGTGCTCGCCCGCCGTGCCCGCGCGGATGCGGCGCGTGACGTGACGCTGCCTTACTATATCGCGATCGTGCGCGGTGGCACGGCGGTGACGGCGAAGCGGAAGGGAACGGTGACGGTGCATTTCGACGCCGGCCAGACCCGCGCGCAGGCGAGCGGCACGGCATCGACCACGATCGGTCGCGCCGCGGCGACGCTGCCGGAGTCGGTGCGTGAGGAACTGACCAAGAAGCGCAAGGCGGGCGACGAGGATGCCGCCGTCGATCCGCTGACCAAGCCCGAAGTGCGCAGCGCCGTGCTGCGCGCGACGTTCGAGGCGCTCGTCGGCTTCCAGCTGACCGACGACCAGCTGAAGTATAACGCGCAGCGGTAAGAGGGCGGTTGCCACCTTACCGTCGTCACCCCGGACGTGTTCCGGGGTCCACCGGCGGCGAGGGGGGTGTTTCCAGCCTCTTGCCTTTCCTCCGCGGCCCGGTGGACCCCGGAACACGTCCGGGGTGACGGGGGAGATGGGGCGGTCGTCTCGCTCACCCAACTTGGCTCGAGCGGCCGCTTTCTCAATTGACTAAACCGGCCTCGCTCGCCAGAGCGGCGCATGTCGATGGCGGTGCGAACCGTCATGGGCATGCGCGGGAGAGAGCCCTTCACGAAAGGGGCCGCCGAAGGAGCAACCACCCCGGAATCTCTCAGGCAAACGGACCGCGCAGGCCTTATCGATACTCTGGAAAGCGCCCCTTCTAGGGGCCACCGAAGGGGTAAGCCGGCGGTGCCGGCGAAAGCTCTCAGGTTCCCGTGACAGAGGGGGTTCGACGGATCGTGACGGCGGGTACGCCCCCGCGGGAACGGTCGCGTGGCCTTGATCTGGAGACGGTTGATGAGCGAGACGCTGACGGAAACCCTGCCCGACCCGCTCGATGGGATCGAAGAGGGCGACGAACCCGCCATCCTGCACCTGCCGCTCGACGCATGGCACCGCGCCCGCGGCGGCCGCATGGTGCCGTTCGCCGGCTACGAAATGCCCGTCCAGTATGAAGGCATCATGGCCGAGCATCTGTGGGTGCGCGACTCGGCCGGTCTGTTCGACGTCAGCCACATGGGGCAGGTGACGCTGACCGGGGACGGCCTGGATGCGGCGGTGATCGCCAAGGCGCTGGAAGCGGTGCTGCCGGGCGACATCGCCGGCCTGGCGCCAACCAAGATCCGCTATTCGCTGCTGCTGAACGACGAGGGCGGCATCCTCGACGATTTGATGGTGACGACGCTACCGGCAGAAGGCGCGCATCCGTTCGGCGAGGCGAGCCATTATGTCGTCGTCAACGGCGCGACCAAATATGACGACCTCGCCTATCTGCTCGACGTGCTGCCCGACGACGTGACGCTCAACCTGATGGACGAGCAGGCGCTGCTCGCGGTGCAGGGGCCGAAGGCGGTCGAAGCGGTCGCGCGGCTGGTGCCGGGTGTCGAGCGCCTCGTGTTCATGACCGCGGGTGCGTTCGAATGGAACGGCCATGCGCTATGGATCAGCCGCTCGGGCTACACGGGTGAAGATGGCGTCGAGATTTCGATCCCGGCCGAGGCGGCTGGAGCTTTCGCCGATGCCCTGTGCGAGCAGCCTGAGGTGAAGCCGATCGGGCTCGGCGCGCGCGATTCGCTGCGGCTCGAAGCCGGTCTGCCGCTCTACGGTCACGACCTCGATCCCGAAACGACGCCGGTAATGGCGGACCTGGGCTTTGCGCTGTCGAAGCGGCGTCGCGAGGCGGGCGACTTTGCCGGGGCGGCCCGCATCCTCGCCGAGCGCGAGAGCGGTGCGGCGGTGAAGCGCGTCGGCCTGTCGGTCGCCGGGCGCCAGCCGGTGCGCGAGGGTGCGAGCGTCGTCGACGCCGATGGCGCGGTGATCGGCCGCGTCACCAGCGGCGGCTTCGCCCCCAGCGTCGGCGCGCCGATCGCGATGGCCTATATCCCCGCCGACCTGGCGAGCGCCGGCACCGCCGTTCGTCTCGTCCAGCGCGGCAAGATCCATGAGGGCATTGTCACCCCGATGCCCTTCGTTCCCCACCGCTATGTCCGCGCAGGAGGCAAGTGAGATGAGCCGTTACTTCACCGAAGATCATGAATGGGTCGACGTCGATGGCGACATCGGCACGGTCGGCATTTCGGAATATGCGCAGAGCCAGCTGGGCGACATCGTGTTCGTCGACGTTCCGGAAGACGGCAAGGCGCTGTCGAAGGGCGACGAGGCGGCGGTAGTCGAATCGGTGAAGGCGGCGTCGGACGTCTATTCGCCGGTGTCGGGCAACGTGCTGGAAGGCAACAGCCAGCTCGCCGACGATCCCAGCCTCGTCAATTCGGACGCCGAGGGCGAGGGCTGGTTCTTCAAGATCACGCTGAGCGATCCGTCGGAGCTGGAAACGCTGATGGACGAGACCGCCTACGAAGCGTTCGTCGCGAAGCTGTAAAGATTAGCGTCATGCCAGCGCATGCTGGCATCTCGTGCCGCGGGCGCGCGCTTGTGGACGGAGACCCCAGCCTTCGCTGGGGTGACGCTTTCCGCCAAGGATCATAGATGCGCTACCTGCCGCTTACCCAAACCGACCGTGAGGCGATGCTGTCCGTCATCGGCGCCGCCAGCATCGACGATCTGTTCGTCGATGTGCCCGAGGCTGCCCGGCTCGACGGCCCCGTCCATGGCCTGCCCAATCACGCCACCGAACTTGCGGTCGAGCGGCATATGGCCAAGCTCGCGCGGGCGAATACGGTTGCGGGCGAGGTGCCCTTCTTCCTCGGCGCGGGCGCGTATCGGCATCATGTGCCCGCGACGGTCGATCACCTGATCCAGCGCGGCGAGTTCCTGACTGCCTATACGCCGTACCAGCCCGAGATCGCGCAGGGCACGTTGCAGATGCTGTTCGAGTTCCAGACGCAGGTCGCGCGCCTGCTCGGCACCGATGTCGCCAATGCGTCGATGTACGACGGCTCGACCGCCTGCTGGGAAGCAATCGGCATGGCGCGGCGCATCACCAAGCGCGGCAAGGCGATCCTGTCGGCGGGTCTGCACCCGCATTACGTCAGCGTCGCCAAGACGATGGCGAAGTACACCGGCGATACGCTGGACACGACGACGCCCTGGCTGACCGGCGAGATGGATATCGATCGGCTGATCGAGAAGATCGACGGCGATACGTCGTGCGTCGTCGTGCAATATCCGGATATCCTGGGCCGCATCGCCGACCTGACGCCGCTCGCCGACGCCTGCCACAAGAACAAGGCGCTGCTCATCGCAGTCGTCACCGAGCCGGTCGCGATGGGCGCGATCCGTTCGCCGGGCGAGATGGACGCCGATATCGTCGTTGGCGAAGGCCAGTCCTTGGGCGTCGGCCTCCAGTTCGGCGGTCCGTACGTCGGGCTGATGGGCTGCAAAGAGAAGTATATCCGCCAGATGCCGGGTCGCTTCTGCGGCGAGACGGTGGACGCCGTCGGCAAGCGTGGCTTCGTGCTGACGCTGTCGACGCGCGAACAGCATATCCGTCGCGAAAAGGCGACGTCGAACATCTGCACCAATTCGGGCCTGTGCGCGCTCGCCTTCTCGATCCACATGACGCTGCTCGGCGAAGCGGGCCTCCGCCGGCTAGCGGCGATCAACCATGCCGGCGCGTGCCGCGCGGCGGATCGTCTGGCCAAGGTGCCGGGCGTCGAGCTGGTGACGCAGAGCTTCTTCAACGAATTCACGCTGAAGCTGCCAAAGGAAGCGCGTCCCGTCGTGCGCACGCTCGCCGATCGCGGCATCCTGGCGGGCGTGTCGCTCGGCCGGCTGTATCCGGGCGAGGACGCCCTCGCCAACGGACTGATCGTCGCGATCACCGAAACGACGACCGCGGAGGACGTCGAAACCTTTGCCGCCGCACTCGAGGAGGTCCTGGCATGAGCATCAACCAGAGCGGCTGGCGCCCCGAGATGACCGCGCGCGACGGCGCGGCGGGTCAGACCTTTACGGGAAATCGCGCGCTGATGCTGGAAGAGCCGTTGATCTTCGAGATCGGCTCGACCGAGACGACCGGCGTCGATTTTCCCGAGGGCGACGTCGCGGGCTCGCGGCTGGGTGACCTGACGCGCAAGGCCGCGATCGGGCTTCCGGGCCTCGCCGAGCCGGAAACGATCCGCCACTATACGCGGCTCAGCCGGCAGAATTACGCGATCGACCTGGGGCTGTTCCCGCTCGGTTCGTGCACGATGAAGCACAATCCGCGCCTGAACGAACGCGTCGCGCGGATGCCGGGCTTTGCCGACGTCCATCCCTTGCAGCCGGTCGACACCGTGCAGGGCGCGCTGGGCGTCATCAACGAACTGGCGGTGTGGCTGATCAAGCTGACCGGCATGTACGGCGTTGCGATGAGCCCCAAGGCGGGCGCGCATGGCGAACTGTGCGGCATCCTGTGCATCAAGGCGGCGCTGGAAAAGCGCGGCGAAGGGCATCGCAAGGTCGTGCTGGTGCCGGAATCGGCGCACGGCACCAATCCGGCGACCGCCGCCTTTGCGGGCTTCACCGTCGAGGACATTCCCGCGACGCCGGATGGCCGCATCGACACCGCGGCACTGGAAGCGCGGCTGGGGCCGGACGTGGCGGCGGTGATGATCACCAACCCCAACACCTGCGGTCTGTTCGAACGCGACCTGAAGCGCATCTCTGACGCGGTGCATGCGGCGGGTGGCTACGTCTATTGCGACGGCGCGAACTTCAACGCGATCGTCGGGCGGGTGCGTCCGGGCGATCTGGGCGTCGATGCGATGCACATCAACCTGCACAAGACCTTCTCGACGCCGCACGGCGGCGGCGGGCCCGGGTCTGGGCCGGTGGTGTTGTCCGAAGCGCTGGCGCCGTTCGGGCCGCTGCCCTTCACCGCGCGGATGGCCGATGGTCATATCCAGCTGATCGAGGAAGAGACGGCGGGCGACGACCATCCCGACACGTTCGGGCGGATGACCGCGTTCCACGGCCAGATGGGGATGTTCACCCGGGCGCTGACCTATATCCTTAGCCATGGTGCCGATGGGCTGAAGCAGGTCGCCGAAGACGCGGTGCTCAACGCCAATTACGTGCTGCGCAGCCTGGAGGGCACGCTCGACGCGCCGTTCGCAAAGGCGGGGCCGTGTATGCACGAGGCGATCTTCAGCGACGCCAACCTTGCCGACGGCTTCTCAACGCTCGACGTTGCCAAGGGGCTGATCGATGAGGGCTTCCACCCGATGACGGTCTACTTCCCGCTCGTCGTCCATGGCGCGATGCTGGTGGAGCCGACCGAGACTGAATCGAAGGCGGCGCTCGACCAGTTCATCGGCGCGCTGCGCAGCGTGGCGGAGCGGGCGAAGGCGGGCGATGCCAGCCTGAAGACCGCGCCACACTTCGCGCCCCGAGCCCGTCTCGATGAGACGCTGGCGGCGCGCAAGCCGGTGCTGGTGTGGAAGGAGCAGCCGCTGGCGGCGGCGGCGGAGTAACGGCTTCTCCTCTTCCGTCAGGTCCTTGCCCTCGCTACCCTTCGCCCGAACAGGGGCAGGGGTAGCGTATGCAGGCACATCAGGCGGGCGGCTGGATCAGCTATGCGATCCCGTTCGTCATGATCGCGATCGTCGTGGCGGTTCGGTGGAGGCGGATGAGCCGCGTGACGCCGCTGAAACTGGAGCGGCTGTGGATGCTGCCCGCTGCCTATGCCGCGCTCGTCGTCTTCGCCTTCTCGATGCATCCGCCCAAGGGGCTGGCGTGGCTTTTCTGCCTGCTGGCGCTGGGGCTTGGTGCGGCGCTGGGCTGGCAGCGGGGTAAGATGATGCGGATCATGTTCGATCCCGAAACGCATCGGCTGAACCAGACGTCGTCGCCCGCCGCGCTGCTGTTCATCGTCGTCCTGCTCGTCGTGCGCAGCGGGGCGCGGGGGGCGATGAGCTATAGCGGCGGCGCGTTCGATCCGATGGCGGCGACCGACGTGCTGATGGCACTGGCGCTGGGCCTGTTCGCGGCGCAGCGGCTGGAGATGTACCTGCGCGGCAAGCGCATGCTCGAGGCGGCGCGCTAACCCGCGCGCCGTTGCGCCGCGGGCGTGCGGCCGATGCGCTTCCGCTTTTCGGCGTAGAGCATCGCATCGGCGCGGCGGGCGAAGTCGCGCAGCGAATGGCAGTCGGTGTCGAACATCGCATAGCCGATCGACCCCGCGCTCGTCATCGTGATGCCGCCGGCGCTGACGGGAACGCGCAGCGCGGCTTCCAGGCCGCGGCACAGCTGTTCCGGGTCGGCGATCAGCGCGGGCGCGGTGACGATCAGCGCGAATTCGTCGCCGCCGATCCGCGCCGCGAAACAGTCGCGCAGCCACGGCTGGGTCAGCGCCGCGCCGGTCAGACGCAGCACGTCGTCGCCCGCGTCATGGCCGAGCGCGTCGTTGATCGCCTTGAACCCGTCGAGATCGATCAGCATCAGCATCAGCGCGCTGCCGTCGGCGCGGGCGCGTGTCATCGCCGCATCGAGCTCACGGTCGAAGGCGGCGCGGTTGGCGATGCCGGTCAGCGCGTCGGTGTCGGCCGAGCGGCGCAGCTGCGTTTCCAGGCGATGGCGTTCGGTGATGTCCTGGAACACGCCGACCAGCGCCTGGACGCTGCCGTCCTCACCACGCTCCGCCTCACCCGCCGCGCGGACCCGCAGCACGCGCCCATCGGCGGTATGGAGTTCCGATTCGAGATCGAAGGGCTCGCCGGTCCGGATCGTATGCTCGATCGTCGACGACACATGATCGCGGACATGCGGCGGATAATAATCGAGCGCCTTGCTAAGCGGGGGCTGGTCGCCCGTCGGCACGCCGTGGATGCGAAAGACGTTTTCCGACCATTCGAGCTGCGAGTCGCCGAGCGACAGGCGCCACGATCCGATGCGTGCGATGCGTTCGGCCTGGCGGAAGATCTTGTCCTGCCGTGCATGCTCGCGGACCAGCTGCTCGCCGGTCGTCGCGATGCGGATCGCCTCCATCGCGTTCCGCCGCGCGGCGATGAGCACCTCGGCCAGCGTCGCGAGGTGGCGCAGCGCCGCTTCGCCCGCGGCATTGAGCGAGCGCGGCGTGGCATCGAGCACGCACAACGTCCCGATCGGCTGCGTCACGCCATGGCCGTCGACGACATGGATCGGGACGCCGGCATAGAAGCGGTGGCCCGCGTCGGTCACCACGGGGCTGGTGCGATATTGCGCATCCAGCGTCATGTCGGTGATGACCATCAGTTCGTTGCGTTGCACGGTGCGGTCGCACATCGCGACGTCGCGCCCGAGTTCGTTCGGGCCGGGCGCGTTCATCGCCTTGACCCAGATCCGGTCGCGATCGACGAGGCTGAGCAATGCGGTGGGGCAGCCGAGGAGGTCGGCGGCCAGCGCGACGACCGCGTCGAATTCGCGTTCGGGCTCGCTGTCGAGCAGGTTGAGCGCATGGAGCGCTGCCAGACGACCGGCTTCGTCATAGGCCGCCTGTGGGGGAAGGACAGCATCGTTCATGAAATTTGCCATGCCACTCAAGGTCTTAAAATGTCCTTCCCTCACAGGCCGGTCCGAGCCACAACCGCGACGGAATGAGCAAGAGCGATCCCTCTGAGGCCCTGCCCCTGACGATGCAATGGGCGGCGCATCTGGCGCGTGGCCGGCGACGGTCGGCACATACCGTGCGCGCCTATCGCGCCAGTGCGGAGAGGCTGGTCGCGTTCCTGCAGGCGCATTGGGGCGAGCGGCCGACGGCGGCGGCCCTGGCACGGGTGAGTGCGGCGGACCTGCGCGCCTTTCTGGCGGCGCGGCGTGGCGAGGGGCTGGGCAATGCCTCTGCCGCGCGCGAACTGTCGGCGGTGCGCGGGTTTCTGGCATTCGCGGCGCCCGATGCGGCGATGCCGCGGCTGCGCGGCCCCCGCGTCAAACCCGGCGTGCCGCGGCCGATCGCGCCGGACGAGGTGATGGCGCTGGCCGGCGAGGTGGCGGACGAGGCGGCGGAGCCCTGGGTGGGCGCGCGCGACTGGGCGGTGCTGTTGCTGCTGTATGGCGCGGGGCTGCGCATCGGCGAGGCGATCGCGCTGCCGGCGCGCGTTCTGCCGCTGGGGGAGACGCTGACGGTGACGGGCAAGCGCGACAAGACGCGGATCGTGCCGCTGCTGCCGCAGGTGCGCGCCGCGGTGGAGGCCTATGCGGCGCAGACGCCCTGGGCGCTAGCGCCGGACGAGCCGCTGTTCCGCGGCGTCAAGGGCGGGCCGCTGTCGCCGGGGATGATCCGGCGATCCGTGCGCGCGGCGCGGGGCCGGCTGGGGCTGGGCGAGCGGACGACGCCGCATGCGCTGCGCCACAGCTTCGCGACGCATCTGCTGGGCCGCGGTGCCGACCTGCGCGCGTTGCAGGAGTTGTTGGGGCATGCGAGCCTGAGTTCCACGCAAATCTATACCGCGGTCGATGCGGCACATCTGATGGACGTTTACCGGAATGCGCATCCGCGGGCGTGACGGCCGGCGAAGATAGACAACATGAACACCTTGGGTGAAACGATCGGGGGTTATCGTTTCCGTTGCTGCACCCATTGAAAGAGCTGTTCCGTCGCCGATAGACGGTCGTCATTGCGAGCGAAGCGCGGCAATCCAGGGCGTCCTGGTCCGGCTCTGGATTGCTTCGCTACGCTCGCAATGACGCGGGAATTTCGGATCACTGGCTGTAGCGGATGCGGTGGATGTAGGACAGCGGGTCTCGAATTCCCGTATGCATTCATCGCCTTCCCCGCTCCCCGATCCTATCGGGCGCGCGGTTTCCAGGTGAGGACGCGCCACAGGTAGCCGAGGACGATCGCGACGGTGACCGCGATGGCGGCGGGGCCGACGTAGCGGTCGATCTCTTCGAAGCGCGAGCCGAGGAACACGCCCGCGGCGGCGAGGATAGTGTTCCAGATCAGGCTGCCCGCAAAGGTCCAGACGAGGAAGCGCCACAGCGGCATGCAGGTCATGCCCGCGGGCAGCGACACGATGGTGCGGAAGGTGGGCATGAAGCGGAAGACGAACACCACGCCGCCGCCGCGTTTCAGGAAGAAGCGGTGCAGCTTTTCGACGTCCTCCCACTCCATCGTCAGCCAGCGGCCGTGGCGTTCGATGAACGGACGGAAGCGCTGGTAGCCGATGTGGCGGCCGATGAAATACCAGAAGTAATTGCCCGCGGTGGTGCCGGCGGTGCCCCACAGGACCAGCGGCACCAGCGCCATGTCGCCACGCGCCACCGCCATGCCGCCGAGGCCCATGATCACTTCCGACGGGATGGGCGGGACGATATTTTCCAGCGCCATCAACAGGAAAATGCCGATATAGCCGCCCTGGGCGATGGCGTTGAGGATGAACTCGGTCATGGCCCAGGGTAACGGCGCGGGGGTCAGCCGCGTTCCGCTATCCGCCTTTCGATGGCATCCCAGATCAGGCCGGCGACGTCGGTGCCGTCGAATGTCTGGATCGCGACGATGCCGGTCGGGCTGGTGACGTTGATCTCGGTCAGCCATTCGCCGCCGATTACGTCGATGCCGACGAACAGCAGCCCGCGACGCTTCAATTCCGGCCCGAGCACGGCGCAGATTTCGCGCTCGCGCTCCGTCAGTTCGGTCTTCACCGCCGAGCCGCCGACCGCGAGGTTCGACCGGATTTCGCCTTCGCCCGGCAGGCGGTTGATCGCGCCCGCGACCTCGCCATCGATCAGGACGATCCGCTTGTCGCCCTTCGCCACCGCGGGCAGGAACGCCTGGATCATATGCGGTTCGCGCCAGGTCTGGTTGAACACCTCGATCAGCGCGGACAGATTCGCGCCGTCCGATCCGACGCGGAAGATCGCCTTGCCGCCGTTGCCGTGCAGCGGCTTGACGACGATCTCGTCATGCTGCGCCAGGAAGGCGCGCGCTTCGTCGAGGCTGCGCGTCACCAGCGTCGGCGGCATGAACTGCGCATAGTCGAGCACGAACACCTTTTCGGGCGCGTTGCGGACGCTGTGCGGGTCGTTCACCACCAGCGTCCGATCCGCGATGCGTTCGAGCAGGTGCGTCGCGGTGATATAGCCCAGGTCGAAGGGCGGATCCTGCCGCATCAGCACGACGTCGGCCTGCTCGCCGAGATCGAGGCTGACGGGGGCGTCGAAGTGGAAGTGGTCGCGCGCGCCCGGTGCCGCCGGGCGCTGTACCGTCACCAGGTGCGCCTTCGCCCAGACGCGGCCATCGGCGTAATTGAGGTCTTCGGCGAGGTAATGGAACAGCCGGTGTCCGCGCGCCTGGCCTGCCAGCATCAACGCGAAGCTCGAATCGCCGGCGATGTTGATCTGATCGAGCGGGTCCATCTGGACGGCGACGGTGAGGGTCATGGGCACACTCGCGAGTGGGTTGGTTCGGGGTGGGACTTAGGGGGCGGGCGGTGGAATGTCACCCGGAGCGCGCGCGGAAGTGGACGAAGTGGAGGATACGTCGTCGTCGGGAGGCGGGGGGGCGGAACGCCTCTTGTCGACCGCGACCAAGGGGTTTCGCGCAGAGGCGCGGAGGGCGCGGAGGTGTGTCGTGCGACGTCGCGCTGCACTTCCCGCCGGGGTGACGCACCGTACCGGTACGGCAGGCGGCACCATGGTGCGGCTATCGCAAAGCGTCCCCCAGCGCCGGCTGGGGTCTCTCGCCGCTCGTGCTGCACTCGATAACGGGGAGATCCCAGCCTGCGCTGGGATGACGATGGGGGCGGTGGGGAGGGATTGGGACCCTTGCACGGAACGCGGCGTGGGGAGGGGGCGGGCATGGGAGGACGCTATCGACGCCGGGCCGCGTAGGACAGCGTGTCCTGTTTTTCGTCGCCCGATCCGTCACTTGCGGCGACGGCGATCCAACATGCTCAGCCGATCCAGGCATTCTGGATGTGCCGCGGCCGTGTGCCGGGGGCGAGCAGGATGACGTCGACGCGGATGTCGTCGCCCGGCCCGGCATAGCGCGGCATCAACACCTCCGCTGCCGCGGCGACGCGGGCGAGGCGGCGTTCGTCGATCGCGAAATCGAGCTCGGCGGCGGTCGCACGCGCCTTCACCTCGACGAACGCGACCAGCGCGCCGCGGCGGGCGATGATATCCACCTCGCCCGCCGGCGTGCGCACGCGGCGATCGAGAATGCGCCAGCCCTTCAGCCGCAACCACCAGCCCGCGATCCGTTCAGCCCGTCGGCCAGCGGCTTCGGCGGACTGGCGCGCCTGGGTGGTGCGGAGACGGGGCTGGCGAGGCATGGGAGAAGGGTGGCGCAGCGCGCCGACGGCCGCAAGGTTTGGGATGGTTCGTGCCGTTCAGGAGCGGACGGGCCGCTAACGCCCAAAGGGGACACTGCGCGCCGCAAACACCGCTACGCCGCAACCGCATCGGCAGGTACGCAGTATTGCGCGAGCGGAAGGTCGGTCAGGCAATCACGCCTATCGGACGCACCCATTTTGATCTACATTGCAAAGTGTTACGTCCAGATCGGGTCGATATGCCTCGAATCCTTCGCGCCCTTATGACTGCTTTAGCCAACGACGTAGAGTCCCACGCTACAAACGCAGAGACAATCGCCGCTCAGACAAATCTCTTGGCTCTCAACGCTGCTATTGAAGCCGCGCGCGCAGGCGAGGCGGGTCGCGGCTTCGCTGTGGTGGCAAATGAGATTAAGAATCTGGCCACAACTGCGCGCCAAGCCTCGAAATCGTTCCGGGCGCACGTTATCGATCGGTTGCAGTCCGGTGCAGACATGGCCGATGACATGCTAACTGAGCTTGAAGGCGGGCGCCTGCGTGAACTGGCCCAGGCGATCGCTGATAGCTTGTCTCGAACCCTTTATGATAGGTCGATCGACGTCAGGCTGTTGGCCTCGGATCGTACAATTCGGGATGCTCTGTCGCTCGACAATGGACCCGATCACTACCGTGCGGCGGCTCTCGGACGCATGCGCAAACTCCTGCGTATATCCCCGTATTTCTTGAACGCCTTTATCGTCGATGCAGACGGTAACGTCGCGGTATGCGCCCACGAGAACGCATCGGTACAATCAGTTAACTTTTCTGGCATGCCCCAATTTGAGCGCGCAAGAAGATCTGTCGATGAAGACGGGTGGTTTACCGATGAGGTCTGGGACAACCCATGGTCGAATCATCGTAAGGTTCTAGTGTTTGTCGCGCCCATAGTGTCATCAGGCGTGAATATCGGGGTGTGCTATCTAGAATATGATTTTCAAGGTCAGGCGGAGCAGATCATGAACGCGGTCGGCGGTCGCAGGTCACGGTCCGTCACCTCAATTATCGATGACGCCGGCCGCGTTGTAGCAACGGACGGGAATTATACATTTCACGAAAAGCATCCGTATGCGATCCCGTCATCCGCGGCGCACTTGTCCCATCGGGATGGTCTAATCATCGCCCAGGCAATTGTGCCGTCAGATCACGGCCTCACCGGCCTGAGATATCGCTGCGTGATCGAGGATCAGCATGCAACGGAGGCGGCTATCACGATGGCGATAACGCCCGCGAGCCAGCCGATTACGCACCCATAACGGGAAGTGCGCCTTGCGACTGGTCCCGCCTGGGGCGGAGGCCCCTCCGTCGCGGCGGTCGTCGCGCCACAGGATCGCGGCGACACGATAGGCGACTCTTGGGGACGCCTGCGCTCTGCCGGGGCGCCGTCGGCGGTTCTGAGGTCTACCCTTCCCCTTTCATCGCCAGGGCGCGGGCGTACAATTCCTTGCGGTCCAGTCCGAAGGCCTTGGCGACCTCGCCGGCGGCTTTGGCGACCGGCAGGCGGGTGAGGGCGTCGGCCAGAGCGGCGTCGGCGTCTTCGATCGCGGCGGGCGGAGCTTCGCCGGGAGGGGCGATGACGATGGCGATCTCGCCCTTGGGCGGCGCGTCGGCGTAGCGGGCGGCGAGGGTCGATAGCGTGCCGGTCACCGCTTCTTCGAAACGCTTGGTGATCTCGCGGGTCACCGCGGCCTCGCGGTCGCCGAGGCCTTCCGCCAGGGCGGTGAGGCAGGCGGACAGGCGCTGGCCGGATTCGTAGAGGACGATCGTCGCGCGGATCGGGGCGATTTCGGCGATGGCGTCGGCGCGGGCCTTGGCCTTGCTCGGCAGGAAGCCGGCGAACAGGAAGCGATCGGTGGGCAGGCCCGCCAGCGTCAGCGCGGCGATCGCGGCGCAGGGGCCGGGAATCGTCACCACCGTGTGGCCCGCGGCGCGGGCGTCACGGACGAGTTTGTAGCCGGGATCCGAGATCAATGGCGTGCCGGCGTCCGAGACGAGCGCGACCGCCTGCGTCCCCATGCGCGCGATCAGGCCGGGGCGGACGCCTTCGGCATTATGGTCGTGATAGGGAACCATCGGACGCTTTGCACCGATATGGCGGAGCAGGCCGGCGGTGACTCGGCTGTCCTCGACCGCTACGACGTCGGCGCGCGACAGGATGTCGGCGGCGCGGGGCGATAGGTCAGCAAGATTGCCGATCGGGGTCGCAACGATATAAAGACCGGGCTGTAGGGGATTTTCGACGATGGTCACGGGGAACGTCATGACAGAGGCGAGCGCGGTTGGACAGCCTGCGAAGGGCGGCGGCATCAAGCGCTGGCTGGCGATCCTGGGGGCGGGGCTGCTCGCGGCCTGTTCCACCGTGGTGCCGCGCGGCCCGGTGGAGGCGCCGACGCGGCCGGGCCGGCCGCAGGCGCAGCGGCCCGACGCGCCGGTCGAGGCCGGGCTGCCGCGCGACACGCAGCGCAACCGCGTCGCGCTGCTGGTGCCGCTGTCTGGCGCCAATTCGGGCGTCGGCCGATCGATCGCCAATGCGACGATGCTGGCGGTGCTCGACACCGGCACCGACAAGGTGCGGATCACCAATTACGACACCGCGACCGGCGCGGGCGCCGCGGCACAGCGCGCCATCGCGGAAGGCGCGCAGCTGATCCTGGGGCCGCTGCTGGCCGACGACGTGCGCGCCGTCGCGCCGATCGCCAAGGCGGCGGGCGTGCCCGTGCTGAGCTTTTCCAACGACACGTCGGTGGCGGGCAATGGCGTGTATCTGATGGGCTATGTTCCCGGCCAGTCGATCGACCGCGTCGTGCAATATGCGCGCAGCCGCGGGGTTTCGAGCTTTGCCGGCCTGATCCCCAACGGCCTGTACGGCGAGCGGGCATCGACCGCCTTCCTGCGATCGGTGGAGGGCGCGGGCGGATCGGTGGTGTCGTTGCAGACCTATGGCCGGACCGCGGGCGGGGTGACGGGCGCGGTGACGCGGCTCAATGCCAAGGCGCCGTATGATGCGGTGCTGGTCGCCGATGCGGGCACGACCGCGGCGGTGGCGGCGCCGCTGATCAAGCGCGGCAGCGGCGCGTCGACGCGGATCTTGGGCACCGAATTGTGGAATTCGGAGAACGGGCTGGCGGCCAAGCCGGCGCTGGCGGGGGCGTGGTTCGCGAGCGTGTCCAACACGCTGTACCGGCAATATGCGGCCAAGTATCGCGCGCGCTACAATGCCGGGCCGTACCGGCTGTCGAGCCTGGGCTATGACGCGGTGCTGCTGACGGTGCGGATCGCGCGCGACTGGCCGGTGGGTCGGGCGTTCCCGGAGGGCAAGCTGCGCGATGGCGACGGCTTTGCGGGCATCGACGGCGCGTTCCGCTTCGGTCGCGACGGCGTGGCGGAGCGGGCGCTGGAGGTGCAGGAGATCCAGGCGGGCGGGCTGGTGACGGTGTCGCCGGCGCCTTCCGGGTTTGGGCGGTAAGGGGTTTTTCGCGCGAAGACGCGAAGACGCTAAGGTGTTGCGTTTGCTGCCGCGGGCTTTCTCTTTTCACGCGGCACCGCTTGGTGCGACCGTGATGAAGAGCGGCGGCTGCGCCGCGGGCGTACCCTCTTTGCGGCTTCGCGTCTTCGCGTGAGTCCAGTCCTTCCCCTGGCGGGGGAGGACCGGGGTTAGGGCGCGTCGGCGACGACTAGCGGCAGGATCGAATCGAGTAGCAGTGCGCCGGCCTCGGTGACGCGGAGGCGGTGGCCTCCGTGGGCGATCATGCCCTGGTGCGAGAGGCGCTCGACCGCGGGCCAGTCGATCGGGGCGGTGCCGCCCGCCAAGGCCGCGACATGGGTGAGGTCGACGCCTTCGCGCAGGCGCAGGCCCATGACGAGCGCTTCGCTGGCACGGTCGTGGGGGGCTAGCGGCTCCTCGACCTCCAGGCCATGGCCGTTGCGTGCCACGGCGGACAGCCAATTTTCGGGCTTGCGGCGGCGCTGCGTGGCGAGGCCGTCGCGGCGGCCGTGCGCGCCGGGGCCGACGCCGGCATAATCGCCGTAGCGCCAATAGGTGAGGTTATGGCGGCTCTCCGCACCGAGACGCGCGTGGTTCGAGGTTTCGTAGGCGGGCAGGCCGGCGGCGGCGGTCATCGCGCGGGTCAGTTCGAACAGATCGGCGGCGGTATCGCCATCGGGGATGGTGAGGCGGCCCTGCGCGGCTTCGGTGGCGAAGCGGGTGCCGGGTTCGATCGTCAATTGGTAGAGCGAGAGATGTTCGGTGCCGAAGCCGAGCGCGCGGGTGAGTTCGCGCTCCCACGCGGCGAGGCTCTGGTCGGGCAAAGCATAGATCAGGTCGATGCTGACGCGGGCGAAATGCGCCTGCGCGGTGTCGAGCGCGCGCAGGCTTTCGGCGACGCTGTGCGCGCGGCCGAGGAAGGCGAGCGCGCTGTCGTCGAGCGATTGCAGCCCGAGCGAGACGCGGTTGATGCCGGCGGCGGCGAGATCGCCGAAGCGCGCGGCCTCGACCGACGAGGGGTTCGCCTCCAGCGTGATCTCGATATCGGGGGTGGGCGTCCAGTGCGTCTGCGCGGCGTCGAGGATCGCGGCGACCGTCGAAGGCGGCATCAGCGAGGGGGTGCCGCCGCCGAAGAAGATCGACCCGAGCGTCCGGCGGGGCAGCGCGGCGGCCTCATGCGCGAGGTCGGCGAGCAGCGCGTCGCGCCACGCCTGCTGGTCCACCACATCGCGGACATGGCTGTTGAAGTCGCAATAGGGGCATTTGGAAACGCAGAACGGCCAATGGACGTAGAGCGCCAGGGGCCGGGCTGCCGGCGTCTTGTCGGGGGTCATGATGGTGCCGATATGGCGGCGATGATCGCGAAACGCTACCGCGCGCTTGCGCTGCCGCTGTTGGTAACCCCTTTACTGCTGGCCTGTGCGCAGGCGCCGGAGGGGCCCGAACGCGTGATCGAGCCGCGGGTGAGCGCGTCCGCCGCGCCGCGCGGATCGGTGCTGCTGAAGTCGGTGATGCCCGCTGCGCACAATCGCGCGCGGGGCGAGGTGGGCGTCGCGCCCTTGGTGTGGAGCGATACGCTTGCCGGCTCGGCGCGTGGCTATGCGGAAGAGATGGCGCGGACCGGGCGGTTCGAACATGCCGTGCAGCCGATGGGGCCGGGGCGGCAGGGCGAAAATCTGTGGACCGGCACGCGGGGGGCGTATCGTTTCGACGAGATGGTGGGGTATTGGATCGCGGAGCGGCGCGATTTCGTGAACCTGCCGACGCCGAACTTCAGCCGGACCGGGCGGTGGCAGGACGTGGGGCATTATACGCAGATGGTGTGGCGTGGATCGACCGCGGTCGGCTGCGCGATCGCGAGCAACCGGAGCGACGACTATCTGGTGTGCCGCTATGCGCCGCCGGGGAATGTGTTCGGGCAGGTGGCGTTTTAGGCGCTCGCTGCGGAGGGGTGTGTTCGCGCGAAGACGCGAAGACGCCAAGAGGGTTCGGGTGGGGGGGCTCCCGGTCTGCCTGTTCGCGTGGTTGGAGGGCTGGCCGCCTATCCGTCATCCCAGCGAAGGCTGGGATCTCGTGGTTATGGCGCAGGCCAAGAGCCGGTTGAGGCCCCAGCCTTCGCTGGGGCGACGGTTTGGGGATGGCGACGGCGCGATGCCCGCGCGTCGGGCGCACCTCTTTGCGTCTTCGCGTCTTCGCGTGAGCTCACACGATCGCAGCGCTGGTGTAGGCGCAATATTCGCGCCAGCCGAGGCTGGTGTAGAGCGCCGCGCCCATGTCGGTAGCGGTGAGAATCTGCTGCGACTGCGGTGAGCGGCGCGTGGTGGCGAGCGTCGTCATCAGCGCGTGGCCGAGACCGCGGCGGCGGTGGGCTTCGGCGGTGACGATGCGATCGTAGACGAAGACGCCGTCCAGTTCGGCGGCATAGCCGCTCGCGGCGAGATCGCCGGCGGGGCCGGTGATCGCGACATGCGCGACGCCGGCGGTGTGCGTGGTGGTGGCGATATAGCCGGCGGGGAGTGGGCGGCGGGGCGGCGGCGGACCGTCGGTCACCATCATGCGGTTGGCGTCGGTGATCGTCCAGCGCGGTGGCAGCAGTGCGCGCAAGGTGGCGGCGTCGGCGCAGAGTTTGAGGAAGATGGCGGGTTCGGTGATCGTCGCGGCGAGATGGGCGAGGCCGGGGCCGGCTTCGGCGAAGACGTAGCGCTGGCGTTCGGCGTCGATGCCGGTGTCGACGCGCCAGCCGCCATGGTCCGCGACGGGCGCGGGCAGGCCGCGGGCGAGGGAGCGGGCGGCGAGCCAGCCGCGGACGAGGGCGGGGTCGGGGGCGGTGTCGGGGGTCATGGGGTGGGGTGCCCTTGCCTCATGCGCTCCGTCACCCCGGACGTGGTCCGGGGTCCACGCCGCGACGAGGGGGGAGGCTGGAGGCTCGACCGTTGCCCTCGCGGCCCGGTGGACCCCGGAACAAGTCCGGGGTGACGAAGTAAAGGTGGAGAGGGTGTGCTCCCCACCCGTGCCTCAGAACACCGCAGCGACGAGCTGGCGGAAGGCGTCGGCGCGGTGGCTGATCGCGTGCTTGGCGGCGGCGTCCATTTCGCCGAACGTCTCGGTGCCGCTGTCGGGCAGGAACATCGCGTCATAGCCGAAGCCGTTCCCTCCGCGCGGCGGCCAGACGATTGTGCCGTCGACGCGGCCTTCGAACCATTCGACATGGCCGTCGGGCCAGGCAAGCGCGAGCGCACACACGAAATGCGCCGAGCGCGCCATGTCGGGCTCTTCGTTCAGGCGGTCCTCGACCAGGCGCATCGCGAGGTCGAAATCCTTCGACTCCCCGGCCCAGCGCGCCGAGAAGATGCCGGGATCGCCGCCCAGCGCATCGACGCACAGGCCGCTGTCATCGGCGAGCGCGGGCAGCCCGCTGAGGTCGGCGGCGATCCGCGCCTTCAGTTCGGCATTGGCGACGAAGGTGGTGCCCGTCTCTTCCGGCTCGGGCAGGTCGAGTTCGCCCGCCGAGATCGGCTCGACGCCATAGGGGCCGAGCAGCTCGGCGATCTCGCGTACCTTGCCGGGATTGTGGCTGGCGATGACGAGCTGGCCGGGGCGCAGCTTGCGGATCGCCTGCGGGATGTCGCCCTCGCCGCTCATTTTACAGCCCGGTCTTGGGCGGCGAAGATTTCTGCGCAGCCGATGCGGGCGAGGCGGAGCAGGCGGAGCAAGGCCTCCTCGTCATAGGTGGCGTGTTCGGCGGTCGCCTGTGCCTCGGCGATGTTGCCGTTTTCGAGCAGGACGAAATTGCCGTCCGCGTCGGCGGCCGAATCCTCAAGATAGTCGAGGTCGAGCACCGGCGTGCCCTGGTGGATGCCGCAGCTGACCGCCGCGACCTTTTGCAGAATCGGGTCGACGGTGAGCTTGCCGCTGGCGAGCAAAGTGTTGACCGCGAGGCGCAGCGCGACCCAGGCGCCCGAGATCGCCGCGGTGCGGGTGCCGCCGTCGGCCTGAAGGACGTCGCAATCGAGCGTGATCTGGCGTTCGCCGAGCAACTTCATGTCGACCACGGACCGCAGGGACCGGCCGATCAGGCGCTGGATTTCCTGCGTGCGGCCCGACTGCTTGCCCTTAGCGGCTTCGCGGCTGCCGCGGGTGTGCGTGGCGCGGGGCAGCATGCCGTATTCGGCCGTCACCCAGCCTTCGCCTTTGCCGCGGAGGAACGGCGGCACGCGCTCTTCGATGCTGGCGGTGACGAGCACCTTGGTGTCGCCGAACGCGACCAGCACCGATCCTTCGGCGTGGCGGGTGAAGTTCGGGGTGATGGTGATCTCGCGCATCTGGTCTGGCGCGCGGCCGCTGGGGCGCATTTGGGTCTCCTTGGGATTTGGCGTGGCGATAGACCGGACGGCGGGGGGATGCCAGCGGTGTTGGTGTACCTGCCTCATACGCCTCGTCATTCCCGCGAAGGCGGGAATCCAGACGCGCTACCGCTGCGTCTTTAGCTGTGAGGGCAGAGGTTATGGATTCCCGCCTTCGCGGGAATGACGAGGAGGGGACGAAGACGGGGCGGTTGCCCGCCCCGCAAACGGCACTAGATTGCACCTATGGCTCCGCCCGTCACCGAACTGACCGATCGCGCGCGCGATATCTTTCGTGCCGTCGTCGATGGTTATGTCGAGAGCGGCATGCCGGTGGGGTCGAAGACGATCGCCGCGGCCTCCGGGCTCAACCTGTCGCCCGCGTCCATTCGCGGCGTGATGCAGGAGCTGGAGGAGCTGGGCCTGCTCGCCAGCCCGCATACCAGCGCGGGGCGCATTCCGACCGAGCGCGGCCTCAGGCTGTTCGTCGACGGGATGATGCAGGCGCTGGAACCGAGCGCCGAGGAGCGCGCGGCGATCGAGGCGCGTGCGGGCCATCATGGCCCGGTCGAGGAGGCGCTGGCGGCGACCACCGCTGCGCTGTCCGGCCTGTCGGCTTGTGCCGGACTGGTGATGGTGCCCAAGCGCGAAGTGCCGTTGCGCTCGATCGGCTTCATCGGCCTGTCGGCGACCCAGGCGATGGCGGTGCTGGTCAGCGAGGACGGCAGCGTCGAAAATCGCGTCATCGCGCTGCCCGCGGGCATGACGCCGTCGGCGCTGATCGAGGCGGGCAATTACATGACCGCGACGCTCGCCGGGCTGACGCTGGGCGAGGCGCGGGCGCGGATCGAGCGGCAGCTGGCCGAGGATCGCCATGCGCTGGACGGTGCGGCGCGCGCGCTGGTCGAGGCGGGGCTGGTGGTGTGGAGCGAGGACGATGCGCGCCGCCCGGTGTTGATCGTGCGCGGGCAGGGGCGGCTGATTGATGCCGCCGCTGCCGCCGACCTGGAACGCCTGCGCGACCTGCTCGACGATCTGGAGGGCAAGCAGGAGATCGCGCAGCTGCTCGACAGCGCGCGGGCGGGCGACGCGACCCGCATCTTCATCGGCGCGGAAAACAAATTGTTCGCGCTGTCCGGCAGTTCCGTCATCGCGCGGCCGTTCCGCGGACCCGGCGGGCGGGTGGTCGGCGTGGTCGGCGTGATCGGCCCCACGCGGTTGAACTATGCGCGCGTCGTGCCCATGGTGGATTTCACGGCGGCAACGCTTGCCCGTTTGATGGGCTGACGACGACAAACAGGGATCGTAAATGACCGAAGAGACCAAGACCGACGCCGAGGCGCTGCGCCAGGATACGGCGGCGGCGGCGCCCGAAGTGGCGGAACATGATCGCGTGGCCGAGCTGGAGAACCAGCTGGCCGATGCGAAGCAGCAGGTGCTGTACGCGCAGGCCGAAATCCAGAACGTGCGCCGTCGCGCCGAGAAGGAAATCGCCGATGCGCGCGCCTATTCGACCACATCGTTCGCGCGCGACATCCTGTCGGTGGCGGACAATCTGGCACGCGGGCTGTCGGCGATTCCGGCAGAGCTGCGCGCGGACGAGAAGCTGAAGGGCCTCGTCACCGGGCTGGAAGCGACGGGGCGCGAACTCGACAGCGTGTTTGCGCGCAACGGCATCGTGAAGGTGGAGGCGATGGGCGCGACGCTCGATCCCAACAAGCACCAGGCGATGATGGAAGTGCCGAGCGACGCCGCGCCGGGCACGATCGTGCAGGAAATGCAGGCGGGCTATATGATCAAGGACCGCCTGCTGCGCCCGGCGCTGGTTGGCGTGGCGCGGAAGCCGGATTGATCTAAGTCCTCCCCGGAACGGGGAGGTGGCAGCCCGCAGGGCTGACGGAGGGGGGCTTCGGCAAGCGGAGCGTTCGCGGACGGCCCCCTCCACCCTTCGCTTCGCGAACGGTCCCCTCCCCGTGCCGGGGAGGAATTGGAGTTGCCATGAATCCAAATCTCACCGCCGATCGCCCGACCTTCGTCACCCACCTCGAATGTTCGCTGACCGGCGAACGCTATGACGCGGACCAGTTGCATGGCCTGTCGCGTGCCGGGCGGCCCTTGCTGGTGCGGTATGATCTCGACGGCGTGCGCGGTGCGTTGGCGAAGGACGCGCTCATCGCGCGGCCGACCGACCTGTGGCGGTGGCGCGAGCTGTTGCCCGTCCGGCACACGGAGAACATCGTCAGCCTGGGCGAGATCGAGACGCCGCTGATCCCGCTGCTGAAGAGCGGCGGCGGTGGCAACGTGCTCGTCAAGGACGAGGGGCGGTTGCCGACGGGCAGCTTCAAGGCGCGCGGGCTGGTGATGGCGGTCGCGATGGCGAAGGAATTGGGCGTCACGCGCATCGCGATGCCGACCAACGGCAATGCCGGCGCGGCGCTGGCGGCCTATGCCAGCCGGGTGGGGATCGAGACGATCGTCTTCTGCCCCGAGGACACGCCCGAGGTGAACGTCCGCGAGATCGCGATGCAGGGCGCGCGCGTCTATCGCGTCAACGGGCTGATCGACGATTGCGGCGCGATCGTGGGGAAGGGCGCCGCCGAGGGGCGCTGGTTCGACTTTTCCACGCTGAAGGAGCCCTATCGCATCGAGGGCAAGAAGACGATGGGACTGGAACTGGCCGCGCAGCTGGGCTGGGACTTGCCCGATGCGATCTTCTATCCGACCGGCGGCGGCACGGGTCTGATCGGCATGTGGAAGGCGTTCGACGAGCTGGAACGGCTCGGCTGGATCGGGTCCAAGCGGCCGCGCATGTATGCGGTGCAGGCGAGCGGCTGCGCGCCGATCGTGCGGGCGTTCGAGGCGGGCGAGGAGCATGCCGAGCGCTGGGAGGATGCGCACACCGTCGCCGCGGGCATCCGCGTGCCGCGCGCGGTCGGCGACTTCCTGATCCTGCGCGCGGTGCGCGAGAGCGGCGGCAAGGCGGTGGGCGTCGGTGACCCCGCGATCCTGGCGGCGGTGGACGAGGCGGCGCGGAAGGACGGCCTGCTGCTGTGCCCCGAGGGCGGCGCCACGCTGGCGGCCTACCGCCAGGCGCTGCGCGATGGCGAGGTCGATGAGGACGAGCGCGTCGTGCTGTTCAACTGCGCGACGGGGCTGAAATATCCGATGCCGGAGGCGCCGGCGTGGCTCGATCGGCATGGGGCGATCGATCTGGGGGCGTTGTAGGGTTCGTCACCCCTGGCTTGACCCGGGGCCCGCTTGGTCGAGCGGACGAAGAAGAAGCGGGACCCCGGGTCGAGCCCGGGGTGACGGGGGTTAGGGTAAGGCTTAGCCGAACGGTAGCAGCGTTTCGTATTGGGCGAGGCTCGGTGCGCCGGGGATGCGGGCGCCGTGGCGGAGCAGGAAGGCGTGGCGGACGATCTCGCCTTGCTGTTCGATGCCGTAGCGGTGGAGCGGCTGGCCAGGCTTGAGCGCGTAATCGTAGCGGCAGAAGGGGTGGCGGGCGAGTGGCAGGCAGATGCCGCGCTGATGCTGCCAGATATGCACCATCTCGTGGATGAAGAGCCCCTGGTCGATCAGCGCGGCGGCGGCGAAGTCGTCGCGCCAGCCCTGGCCCTTGGGGTGGAAATGGATGCAGCCGCGTGGTGCCATCACCGTGTCGCGCGGCTGGAAGAAGGCCCATTTGCTGCGCGAGAGCGTCACGCGGCTGTAGTCGATCGTGTCGTGGAAGACCGAGGCGGCGAGGGCGCGTTCGCCGTCGGTGAGCGGGCGGGTAGGGTGCGGCATTGCCGGGGGAGATAGGGGGCGGGGTGGGGGTGTGCCAGTGGTGGGGACGGGCGTGGGTCGCTACCGTCCGTCACCCCGGACTCGTTCCGGGGCCCCCTTTGCAGCGAGGGGCGGCGCTGGAGCCTCCTGCCAATCCCTCGCGGCCCGGTGGACCCCGGAACAACGCCGGGGTGACGGGGGTGGTTGGGCGGTCCTTCTGGCAGTTTCAGTCCGTGCCCTCTCGCGCACCAGATTCACCAATTCGTCATTCCCGCGTAGGCGGGAATCCATAACCTCTGACCTTGCGGCTGGAGGGGCGACGGTAGCGTGTCTGGATTCCCGCCTTCGCGGGAATGACGGAGTGGGAATGGGGCGCCCTTTCCCGACGGCCCGCACGCGAAGGGCCGCCGGATCGCTCCGGCGGCCGCTCTCATTCATCGGTCAGGATCAGGACTGACCCTGGCTCAGGAAGCCGATCAGTTCGGGCTTGGACACCGACTTGCTCTTGTCCTTGTCCGCCTGGGCGAAGGCCGAGGCGACCCAGGACTTGGTCTTGGCATCGGTGGCGGTTGCCTTGGGGTCGCTCGCCTGCTTCAGCTTGACCATCCAGCTGGCGAATTCGGCCTTTTCGAGCTTGCCGTCCTTGTTCGCGTCATAGGTCGGGAATTCGGTCTCGACCACGCTCGCTACCTGGTCCGCGCCGGTTGCCGGCTGGGTGGTGGTCTGCGTCGCATCAGCGGGCGTCGCTGCCGCGGTCGCCGAATCCATCGGCGTGGCGGCCGCAGGCTGCGCGTCGGTTACTGGCGATCCGGCAGGCGCCTGAGTTTGCGGCGCGGTCTGCGTCGTGGCTTGGGTCGGCGCAGTATTGGTCGTCTGCTGCGCCATTGCCGGCGTAGCAACCGTCATCACTCCGGCGAGAAAAGCATATTTCAGCATTGCTGGTCTCCCATCGTTATTCAATCTCTGCGGCGCACATCACTTCACCGTGCGCCGCGTCGTCTTAAAATGGGGAATTATGATCTGGATGCAAGCCTGACGGGTTTACGGCTTGCGACCCCCGCTGCTAGGAACCCGCGGAAATCCGCGAGTCGCGGCCGATGCGGCCACGACGAACCGTGCAGCCGTCAGGACGAAGGAACACCATGGTCCCCCGCTATTCCCGCCCCGAAATGACCGCGATCTGGACGCCCGAGAACCGGTTCCGCATCTGGTTCGAGATCGAGGCGCACGCAACCGACGCGCTCGCCGAACTGGGCGTGGTGCCCAAGGATGCCGCCGCGGCGCTGTGGGCGTGGTGGAACACCAACCCCGCGATCGACGTCGCCGCGATCGACGCGATCGAGGCGGTGACCAAGCACGACGTCATCGCGTTCCTGACCTGGGTCGCGGACAATGTCGGCGACCAGGCGCGCTTCATGCACCAGGGCATGACCTCGTCCGACGTGCTCGACACTGCGCTGGCGGTGCAGCTGGCGCAGGCGGCGGACATCCTGATCGCCGATCTCGACAAGCTGCTGGGCGTGCTGAAGACGCGCGCGATCGAGCATAAGATGACGCCGACGATCGGCCGCAGCCACGGCATCCATGCCGAGCCGGTGACGTTCGGGCTGAAGCTGGCGCAGGCTTATGCCGAGTTCGACCGCTGCCGCACGCGGCTGATCGCGGCGCGCGCCGATATCGCGACCTGTGCGATTTCGGGTGCGGTCGGCACCTTTGCCAACATCGATCCGTCGGTCGAGGAACATGTCGCCGCCAAGCTGGGGCTGTCGGTCGAGCCCGTCTCGACGCAGGTGATCCCGCGCGACCGGCATGCGATGTTCTTCGCGACGCTGGGCGTGATCGCGAGTTCGATCGAGCGGCTCGCGACCGAGGTGCGTCATCTGCAGCGTACCGAGGTGCTGGAGGCGGAGGAATATTTCTCGCCCGGCCAGAAGGGTTCGTCGGCGATGCCGCACAAGCGCAACCCTGTGCTGACCGAGAACCTGACCGGCCTTGCCCGCATGGTGCGCGGTTATGTGACGCCGGCGCTGGAGAATGTCGCGCTGTGGCATGAGCGCGATATCAGCCACTCGTCAGTCGAGCGCTACATCGGGCCGGACGCGACGATCACGCTCGATTTCGCGCTGGCGCGGCTGACCGGGGTGATCGAGAAGCTGCTCGTCTATCCCGAGCGGATGGACAAGAACCTCAACAAGATGGGCGGGCTGGTCCATTCGCAGCGCGTGCTGCTGGCGCTGACGCAGGCGGGGGTGAGCCGCGAGGACGCGTACCGGCTGGTGCAGCGTAACGCGATGAAGGTGTGGGAATCGGACGGCCAGCTGTCGCTGCTCGAGCTGCTGAAGGGCGATGCCGAGGTGACCGCGGCGCTGTCGCCGGCGGAGATCGAGGACAAGTTCGATCTGGGCTATCACCTGAAGCACGTCGACACGATTTTCGCGCGGGTGTTTGGCTGATCCCAAGTCCTCCCCCGCCAGGGGGAGGACTTGTCGAACGTCATCCCAGCGAAGGCTGGGATCTCTCGCGGTCAGGTTCGGGCAGGAGCCGCGGGAGGCCCCAGCCTGCGCTGGGGCGACGTGTAGTGGATGTGCTGGTTAGCGCCTTACGCCCATTGCGCGAGCCAGTCGGCGAGGCCCTGCGGGGAGAGCGAGCGGGCGTCGGCGAGTGCGGTTTCGCGGCCGGCGTTGACGACGCGGTTGGTCTTCGGGTCGACGATCAGCAGCGCGGGCACGCCGGCAAGCCGCCCCTTGATCCCGTAGCTTGCGGGGATATCGAGGTTCTTGTCGAAGCGGCCGATATCTACCGTCACGACTTCATAATGTTTCGCCATGAAGCCGCGCATCGTGGGCAGCTCCATGACGCCGGCGAGCAGGCGGCAGTCGAGGCACCAATTGCCGCCCATGTCGATCAGCAGCTTCTTGTGGCCCTTTAGCGCCCGCGCCTTGGCGGCGGCGACCTGCGACTTGGCGTCGGCCGCGCCGTCATAGGGCAGGGGCAGCGGCTGCGGCAGCTGGTTGAGCGTCGCGATCGCGACGCGCGGCGCGGCGACGCGCGCATCGGCGACCGCCGGCAGGGTAGCGGCGAGCGCAAGGGCGAGCATGAGCGGGCGGGACATCGACACCTCCGACAAGGGAAAGGCCGATTTCAGCCGCTGGCGTCGACCTTTGCAAGGTGGTGCGTGCTGCACCGGCGAAAAGCGCGGCTTTCTCGACCACGAGCGGCGCTGCCTTGTAGAATTGTTACAGTTGCGTGAAACGCATGCGTCGTTGCAAGCAACAATATTGCGCATTCGTGTAACGATCTACATATCGCGGCAGCCGGCTATTCCGCCGGCACGGAGACCTTCCATGCGCATGTTCGAAACCGCGGCCAGCTCGGTGCTGGCGATCGCGGCTCAGGCGCTGGTGGTCGGGGTGATCATTTCCGCCCTTTGACCCATCGGCCCGCCCGCCCGCTTTCCGCCTGACGGCGTAGAGGGGGCGGCTAGGGCGACGGGGCGGAACCGACGGCGCATCCCGAGCGTCCCATCCGCCATGTTCGTCGACTTTCGCGAGCCACCGCCACCGCCGCCGCCGTGGCGACCCAAGCCCCGTGACCCGCGGCCGCAGCTGACGCCGCGCCAGCAGAATGCGCTGGCGGCGATCATCGGCGTCAACGTGCTGTTGCTGTTGATCGCGCCGATCGGCGGCGCGACGGTGATCCAGGCGATCAGCGCGCTGTTTCGCTAGCGTTTGCGTTCGTAACGCGCGGCGAATTCGTCGTCGGACATGATCAAATAGCGGATCATGTCGATGAACGCCCAGGGCGCGGTGACGAACAGGCCGATGACGGTGATGCTGAGAACCAGCATCACGATCCCCGATCCGGTCCGCCCCGTGTAGAAGCGATGGATGCCGAGCGTGCCGAGCAGGAAGGCGAGGATTGCGGCGACATATTTGTTGCGATCGTTCACCGGCGCGCGGGGCGGCGGGGGTGCCAGGACGTGGCGGGTGCCCGCTTCGGCGGGCATCGGGAAGACGCTGAGCGCGCGGTCGCCCTCCGCTTCGAAATCGACCTTCACGCCGATCTTGGGCTCGCCGCGCTGCGCCCAGTCTTCGGGGGTGAAGCGATAGCGCTTGCCGTCATCGCCCGCGACCAGCCCCTCGCCGCTCCGCGTATCCACACCCAACACCTGTCCGCGCATGCCCACTCCCCGGCTCGTTCAAGGTGTATTGTGGCGATCAGGCGGCGGCGCGCAAGAGGCTACTCGGCGGCGAGGCGTTCGGTCAGGCGGGCGAGCGTGGTGAGCGCGCCGACATGCGCGGCAAAGGCCTTGCGTCCGGCGCGCGTGGCCGCGGCCCAGGTGCGCGAGCGGCCATCGCTGCTCGCCTTGCGCAAGCTGACGTAGCCCGCGTCGACCAGCGCCGACAGATGTTTCGACAGCACCGAATCGCTGACCTGCGTCGTGGTGCGGAGCAGGGCGAATTCGGCGTCCTGCACCTCCGTCAGCACCGCCATGATCTGAAGACGGGCGGGCGGGTGGATGACCGGATCGAAGCCGCTCATGCGAGGCTGCCGAGCAATTCGCGGCGGAAGACGCGGCACCACCAGACGCTGCCGCCATAGGCGATCGCGGACGCGACGAGCGCGAGGGCGAGCGGCGCCCAGCGGATGCCGTGGTCGATCATCAACCAGAAGCCGAGCATGTGCAGCGGCAAGATGACACCGAGCATCGCGAAGGTGATCCAGCGCGTTTTGCCGGCGCGATAGCCGTTGATGAACATGCCCATGCGCCGCCGGTCCCAGCGGATGATCGCGATCAGCGCGACGAAGATGCCGATCAACACCACGAACCGCGAGATGCCGGGTGCCATCGGGCTGGCAACCAGGGCGCCGATCAGCGCGGCAAAGGCGGCATGGCGGATCGGCGGCACGCCCGACGCGGCGGCGAGGCGCAGGCGCGACTGTTCGATGAAGGCCAGCGCCTCTGCGGCGTTCGCGCTGTTATGGTCCATGACGTTCCCTTTCCAAGTTGGAAAGAGAGTGGCTGAGACTTTCCGATTCGGCAAGTGGTAATTTTCTGGATTGGAAAGTGGTGTGGAGGTGTGCAGCTGGCGGGGGCTGAGTACGGCCATTGCCTCTATCCGTCATCCCGGCCGTAAGCCGGGATTCCGCTTCTTTCTGCTGCTGCGGGGGAGAAGCGGGACCCCGGATCAAGTCCGGGGTGACGGGATGGGGGAAGGCGATCGGCGGGGCGGGCGGATGGAGCCTGCGCCCCGCCGCCACCCATTCCGGCTTATTCCCCGGCGAACACGCTCTTCAGCTTGGCGAAGAAGCCCTGGCTTTCAGGGCATTCGTCGCCCGTTTCCGTTTCGCGGAACAGTTCGAGCAGTTCGCGCTGGCGGGTCGAGAGCTTGGTCGGGGTTTCGACTTCGATCTGGATGACGAGGTCGCCCTGGCCGCGGCCCTGCAGCACGGGCATGCCGGCGCCGCGCTGGCGCAGTTGCTTGCCCGACTGGATGCCGGCGGGAATCTTGATGTCGTGGCGGGTGCCGTCGAGGCCGGGGATCGACAAGGTGCCGCCCAGTGCCGCGGTGGTGAAGCTGATC
Source organism: Arthrobacter sp. TPD3018 (assembly GCA_003075315.1). GTDB lineage: Bacteria > Pseudomonadota > Alphaproteobacteria > Sphingomonadales > Sphingomonadaceae > Sphingomonas. The sequence goes on from QDFQ01000001.1 coordinate 569,286, forward strand.
GGCGCGCGGGCGAACAGCGTCGTGCCTTCGCGTTCGAAGATCGGATGGCGCGCGACATGGAGGAAGATGTAGAGGTCGCCTGGAGGCGCGCCGCGCGGACCGGCCTCGCCTTCGCCGCTCAGGCGGATACGCGTGCCTTCGTCGACGCCGGGGGGGACGTTGACGCTGAGCGTCTTGGTCTTTTCGATCCGGCCGTCACCACGGCAATCGGGGCAGGGATCGGCGATGATCTCGCCCGAACCCTGGCAGACCGGACAGGCGCGTTCGACGACGAAGAAGCCCTGCTGCGCGCGCACCTTGCCATGGCCGTTGCAATGGCGGCAGGTGGAGGCGTGCGTGCCGGGCTTGGCGCCCGAGCCGTGGCAGGTGTCGCATTGCGCCGAGACGTCGACGGTGATCTCGGTCGCCTTGCCATGGTAGGCCTCTTCGAGGGTCACTTCCATGTCGTAGCGCAGGTCGGCACCGCGACGCTGCTGCTGACGCCCGCCGCCGCGGCCGCCGTTCATGAATTCGCCGAAGACGGATTCGAAGATGTCGGAGAAGCCGCCGAAATCCTGCGCACCGCCGCCGCCACCGCCGCCGTTCTGGAAGGCGGCATGGCCGAAGCGATCATAGGCCGCGCGCTTCTGCGGGTCCTTCAGGACGTCATAGGCTTCGCTGATCGCCTTGAAGCGCGCTTCGCTGTCCTTGCACCCGGCATTCTTGTCCGGATGGTATTTCATCGCGAGCTTGCGGTACGACGATTTGATCGTCGCGCCGTCGGCATTCCGCTCGCATTCGAGCAGCTCGTAATAGTCGACTGTGGTGCTCATGCCCGTCCTCTAGCGCGAGACGATCGGACGGCCATACCAGTATTCCGTTCACGCTGAGCCTGTCGAAGCGCGGCTCTCCGCGAGCGCCTCGCTTGGGGCACACGCCCTTCGACAGGCTCAGGGCGAACGGGTTGGGGGTAGGCTGCCGTCATATCACCCCACATTCCACCCCGTTGTCCCCCTGCCGGAAAGTCACAAAAGTCACGCCGAAGCATGTGTTGTGCGGCAGGGGGACAGGGTGGCTTTTACGCCTTGTGGTCGTCGACTTCCGAGAATTCGGCGTCGACCACGTCGTCCTTGGGCGCTTCGGCACCGGCGTCGCCCTGCGGCGAAGCCTCTGCCGCCTGCGACTTTTCGTAGATCGCCTGGCCGAGCTTCATGGCAACCTGCGCGAGCGCCTGCGCCTTTTCGTTCATCTGGTCGGCATCGCCGCCCTCGACCGCCGCCTTGGCCGCGTCGATCGCCGACTGGATTTCCGACTTGAGGCTGTCGTCGACCTTGTCGCCATTGTCCGCGAGCTGACGCTCGGTGGTGTGGATCAGCGATTCGGCGTTGTTCTTCGCCTCGGCGCCGGCACGACGCTTCTTGTCCTCTTCGGCGAAGCGCTCGGCATCCTTGACCATCTGGTCGATGTCGGCGTCGCTGAGACCACCCGAGGCCTGGATGCGGATCTGCTGCTCCTTGCCCGTGCCCTTGTCCTTGGCGGACACGTTGACGATGCCGTTGGCGTCGATGTCGAACGTGACCTCGATCTGCGGCACGCCGCGCGGCGCCGGCGGAATGCCGACCAGGTCGAACTGGCCGAGCAGCTTATTGTCCGCCGCCATCTCGCGCTCGCCCTGGAACACGCGGATCGTCACCGCGCCCTGGTTGTCGTCGGCGGTCGAATAGGTCTGCGACTTCTTCGTCGGGATCGTTGTGTTGCGGTCGATCATGCGGGTGAACACGCCACCCAGCGTCTCGATGCCCAGCGACAGCGGCGTCACGTCGAGCAGCAGCACGTCCTTGACGTCGCCCTGTAGCACGCCCGCCTGGATGGCGGCGCCCATCGCGACGACCTCATCCGGGTTGACGCCCGTGTGCGGCTCCTTGCCGAAGAACTGCTTCACCGCCTCGCGGACCTTCGGCATGCGGGTCATGCCGCCGACGAGGACGACCTCGCTGATGTCGCCGGTGCTGACGCCGGCATCGGCGAGCGCCTTCTTCATCGGCTCGATCGTGCGCTTGATCAGGTCGTCGACCAGACGCTCCAGATCGGCGCGGCTGATCGTCTTGACGAGGTGCTTCGGGCCGTTCTGGTCGGCAGTGATGAAGGGCAGGTTGACCTCGGTCGACGCGGCCGAGCTGAGCTCGATCTTCGCCTTTTCCGCGGCTTCCTTCAGGCGCTGCAGTGCGAGCTTGTCTTTGGTGAGGTCGATGCCCTCATCCTTCTTGAAGCCCTCGGCCAGATAATCGACCAGCTTGTTGTCGAAGTCTTCGCCGCCCAGGAAGGTGTCGCCGTTGGTCGCCTTCACCTCGAACACGCCGTCGCCGATCTCGAGGATCGAAACGTCGAACGTGCCGCCGCCAAGGTCATAGACCGCGATCGTCTTGCCGTCCTGCCTCTCGAGGCCATAGGCGAGCGCCGCCGCGGTCGGCTCGTTGATGATGCGCAGCACTTCGAGGCCGGCGATCTGGCCAGCATCCTTGGTCGCCTGGCGCTGCGCGTCGTTAAAGTAGGCGGGCACCGTGATGACCGCCTGCGTCACCGTCTCGCCGAGATACGATTCGGCGGTTTCCTTCATCTTCTGCAGCGTGAAGGCCGAAATCTGCGACGGGCTGTAATCCTTGCCGCCCGCCGAGACCCACGCGTCGCCGTTCGGGCCGCGCGCGATCTTGTACGGAACCAGCTCGGTGTCCTTCTTGGTGATCGGATCGTCGAAGCGACGGCCGATCAGGCGCTTCACCGCGAAGATCGTGTTGTCGCCGTTGGTGACTGCCTGGCGCTTGGCCGGCTGGCCGACCAGACGCTCGCCGTCCTTGGCGAAGGCGACGATCGACGGCGTGGTACGCGCGCCTTCCGCATTCTCGATCACCTTGGGCTTGCCGCCTTCCATCACTGCGACGCAGCTGTTGGTGGTGCCGAGATCGATGCCGATTACTTTAGCCATGTGTGCTTGCTGAGCCCCTCACGAACAAAAAAATACAAACGAGAAGGGAACCTTTTGCCCCGTTGCGGCGACGAAAGGTGCCCGTTGATGGGCGCGATATAGGTGGGGTTGCGCTTGCCGCAAGACGGGGCGGGCCATAGGAACTACGCGCGAAACGATCCCGTTTCGGGAAGGGAACAGGCATGCGGCTGGGTACGGCGGTCAAGGCAATGGCGCTGGCGGGCGCGATGGCGGCGGGTCTGGGGGGCTGTAGCGGTCCCGATCGCGTAACCGCGGACGATGCCTGGATCCGCCTGCCCGCCGCGCCGGGGCGACCGGGGGCGGCCTATTTCACGCTGCACGGCGGGCGGAGCGATGCGACGCTGATCGACGTCAGCGCCGATGTCGCGGTCCGCGCGGAGATGCATGAGAGCATGGGCGGCGCGGGCGGCATGGCGGGGATGAAGCCGCTGGCGAGCGTAGCGGTGCCGGCAGGCGCCAAGGTGGTGTTCGCGCCGGGGGGCAAGCATGTGATGCTGTTCGACATCAACCCGCGGGCGAAGCCGGGCAAGATCTTCAACCTGACGCTCAATTTCGCCAATGGCGGGCGGATGTACGTGCCCGCGACGGTGGTGGGGCCTGCCGATCCGGCGCCGGATTTTTAAGGGCGGGGGCTACCTACTCGTCACCCCGGATATGATTCGGGGTCCCGCTAGGGTTTGATCTATTGCCGTTGACCGAGGCGTCATCCTTGCGCAGGCTGGGATCTCCCGGCGATAGCGCGTGACAGGAGCCGCAGGAGGCCCCAGCCTTCGCTGGGGCGACGGTTCTATGGAGATGGATCAGGCTTCAATTCCCAGCGGCGAAAGAAGCGGGATTCCGGCTCAAGGCCGGGGTGACGGGGGGGCTCAGATCAGCCCCTGCGCCTTCAGGCTGACGTGGCCGTTCAGCCCCATGATGATGTGATCGTGGACGACGATCCCCATCGGCGCGCCGGCGTCGGCGATGGCGCGGGTGATCTGCACGTCTGCACGGCTGGGGGAGGGGTCGCCCGAGGGGTGATTGTGGACGAGGATGATTGCCGCCGACCCCAGGTCCATCGCGCGGCGGATCACTTCGCGGACGTGGACGGCGGCCTGGTCGATCGATCCTTCGCTCATCACCTCGTCGCGGATCAGCATGTTGCGGGTGTTGAGGTGCAGGACGCGGAAGCGTTCGATGACGTGGTGCGCCATGTCGGCGCGCAGATAATCGAGCAGGGCCTGCCAATTGCCGAGCACGGGGCGCTCGGCGACCTCCGCCTTCAGCAGCCGGATCGCGATGGCATGCGCGATCTTGATCGCCGCCGCGGCGCTGTCGCCGACGCCGGGCACACGAGCCAGCGCCTCCGGGTCGGCAGTCAGCAGCCCGCCGATGCCGCCGAATTCGCGTAACAAGGCCTTGGCGATCGGCTTGGTGTCGATGCGCGGCAGCGCGAGCGTGAGCAGATATTCGATCAGCTCATGGTCGAGCAAGGCGTCGCCACCCCCGGCGAGCAACCGCCCGCGCAGGCGCTTGCGGTGACCGGCGGCATCGTCAGGTGGCGGGGCGGGGGCCATGGCCTGCGATCCTATGACGCGGCCGGAGCGGGTGCAACGATTGCGCCCGCGCTTTCCCCAAGCCTATGTACGCGGTGATGGACGATGCCGCCCACCCGCCGCGCGAGACGCCGCCCCGCCGGCGACGGGGCTTCGGCGCGTTCAGCCGGCGCCGCGGCATCGCGCTTGGCGTGACGCTGGTGGTGCTGGCGGCGCTGATCGCATTGTGGAGCGTGCGGCGGCCGATCGCGGCACGCGTCATCGACCGCGAACTGGCGAAGCTGGGCGTGCCGGCGCGCTATACGATCGGCACGTTCGGGACCGGGCGGCAGCGGCTGAAGAATGTGGTGCTCGGCGATCCGGCAGACCCCGACCTCGTCGCCGACTGGCTGGAGGCGGAGACGCGGATCGGACTCGACGGCGCCAAGGTGGTCGGCGTGCGCGCCGGGCATGTCCGCCTGCGCGCGCGCTGGGTGGGCGGCAAGCTGTCGTTCGGGGCGATCGACCGGCTGCTGCCGGCGCCGTCGGGCCAGGCGACGCCCTTCGCGCTGCCGGCTTTGTTCGTCGACGCCGAGGATGCGCGGCTGCGGGTCGAGACGCCGGCGGGCGTGCTGGGGCTGAAGGTCAGCGGGCGTGGGCGGCTGGACGACGGCTTTGCGGGGAATGTCGCACTGGTCGGCGATACGCTGCGGCTGAACGATTGCGTCGCGAGCGGCGTGCAGGCGGCGCTGCGCGTGACGGTCACCAAGGGCGCGCCGACGGTCGCCGGGCCGGTGCGGCTGGCGCGCGGCGCATGCGGGACGAGCCGGATCGCGGGCGTGGCGGCCGATGTCGACGCGCGATTGTCACCGGCGTTCGATGCGTGGCGCGGCGCGGCGCGGCTGGCGAGCGAGGCGGTGGCCGGCGGCGGTGCAGGTGCGGCGCGGCTGACGGGATCGGCAACGTTCGACGGCAATGCGACGGCGACCGAGGGGCAGGCGGACCTTGCCGCAGCGGCGGTGCGTGCGCCCGGTGGTGCGGCGCGGACACTGGCGGTGCAGGGGCGCTACCGAATCGGGGCGGAACAGCTGTTTGCGGGTACGGTGACGGTGGCCGGGGGGCAGGTCGCGCCGCGGATGCTGGCGGTGCTCGACGCCCGGACGGGTGCGGGATCGCCGGTCGCGCCGCTGGTGCGGCAGCTGAGCCTGGCGCTGCGCCAAGCGGGTCAGGCGATCGACGGCAGCGCCGATCTGGCGGTGCGGCAGGCGGGTGGCAGCGGCCAGCTGCGCGTGACGCGCGCGGCGCTGGCGGCGGCGAGCGGCGCGCGGCTGCGGCTGGGGGGCGGCAGCGGCATCGCATACGGCTGGCCGCAGGCGCGCGTGCATATCGATACCGCGGTGCAGATCGCGGGCGGGGGCCTGCCGCAGGCGGACGTGCAGCTGGCGCAGGCGCGTGCAGGCGCGCCGATCCGCGGACGCGCGATCGTCGCGCCCTATGCCGCGGGTGGGGCAAGGCTGGCGCTGGCCCCCGTGACGTTCAGCGCAGGCAGCGGCGGCGTGACGCGGATCACGACGCGGATCGACCTGAGCGGGCCGCTCGGCGACGGGCGAATCGACGGGTTGCAGGCGCCGCTCGATCTTGACTGGGACGGGCGCGGGCGGCTGCGTGTCGATCCGGGGTGCGTGGCCGTCGCGATCCAGCGGCTCGCGGTGGCGGGGCTGGTGCTCGATCCGGTGCGGACGCGCGTGTGTCCGCGCAGTGGTGCGGCGGCGGTGGTGACGGTGGAGCGCGGGCGGATCGGCGGCGGCGTGCGACTGCCCGCGACGCGGCTGACCGGGCGGCTGGGCGGCACGCCGCTGACGCTGGCGGCGAGCGGCAGCGAATTGCGACTGGAGGATAATGGTTTCGCCCTCAGCGGCGTCGCGGCGCGGCTGGGCAGTCCGGAGCGGGTGACGCGGATCGATCTGGGGCAGCTGACCGGGCGGATCGCTGGCGGCGGGGTTGCCGGGCAGTTCGCCGGCGGATCGGGCCAGATCGGCAACGTGCCGTTGCTGCTGGGCGCGGCGGCGGGCGACTGGAACCTGCGCGGCGGCGTGCTGGCGCTGACCGGCGCAATGACGGTCGACGATGCCGCGGCCGATCCGCGCTTCAAGACGCTGGCGGCGCGCGAGGTGACGCTGCGCCTTGCCGATGGCACGATTACGGCGGGGGGCACGCTGTACGAGCCGACCAAAAGCGTAAAGGTCGCCGACGTGCGCATCGTCCATCGTCTGTCGGCGGGGACGGGCACCGCTGATCTGACGGTGCCGGGCATCGTCTTCACCAAGGACTTCCAGCCCGACCTGCTGACCCGCCTGACCTTCGGCGTGGTCGCAGAGGTGCGCGCGACCGTGACCGGCGATGCCCATATCGGCTGGGCGCCCGAGGGGGTCACGTCCACCGGCACTTTCGCGACGAAGGATGCGGCGCTGGCCGCGGCATTCGGCCCCGTGTCGGGGCTCAGCACGACGATCCATTTCAGCGACCTGCTGAGCCTGGCGAGCGCGCCGGGGCAGGTGGCGACGGTGAAGACGATCAACCCCGGCATCGCCGTGACCGACGGCACGATCGTCTACCAGTTGCTGCCCGAACAGCGCGTGCAGATCGACAGCGGCGTGTGGCCGTTCGCGGGTGGCAAGATGACGCTGCTGCCGACGACGCTCGATTTCGCGCAGGCGGGCCAAAGGCGGCTGACCTTCCGCCTCGACGGGGTGGCGGCGGACCAGTTCCTGCAGCAGTTCGACTTCAAGAACCTCGACGCGACCGGCATCTTCGACGGCGAGCTGCCGATGATCTTCGACGACACCGGCGGGCGGATCGAGGGCGGGCGGCTGACGGTGCGGCCGGGCGGGGGCAGCATCGCCTATGTCGGCGACCTGACGCAGAAGGATCTGGGCATCTGGGGCAATATCGCGTTCCAGGCGCTCAAATCGCTACGCTATCGCAACCTCACCATCTCGATGAACGGCCCGCTGGCGGGCGAAATGGTGACCGCGGTGCGCTTTGCCGGGGTGACGCAGGGTGAGGGCGCGAAGAGCAACTTCATCGTCCGCCGGCTGCAGAAGCTGCCCTTCGTGTTCAACATCACGATCAAGGCGCCGTTCCGCGGCCTGCTGGACAGCGCACAAAGCTTCTACGACCCGAGTCGCCTGCTGCCCCAATTGCTCGAACGCGAGCGGCGGAACGGGGCCATTCAGCCTTCCGCAAGCGCACCCGTGCCACAACCGAAACAGGATTGAAGATGGTGAAGCGAATCACGACATTGCGGATCGCGATGGGGATGGCCGGGATCGGTATGGCGGCGACGCTGGGCGGCTGCATCAACGTGTCCGCGCCCGAAAAGCCGATCCAGATCAACCTCAACATCAGCGTCACGCAGCAGGTGGTGTACCGCCTGGACGGCGAGGCGAAGGCGCTGATCGAGAAGCAACCGGGGATTTTCTGATGACCAAGAGCATGATGATGATAGGAGCCGCCGCGGTGGCGCTGGCCGGCCTGTCGGGCGCGGCGTTCGCGCAGCGCGACCCTGCCTATGCGGCGGCGCGCGAGGCGAAGGAAGTCGGCGAACAGCCCGACGGCTATCTCGGCGTGGTGAAGGGTGGCCCCGCGATCCAGGCGCTGGTCCGCGACATCAACATCAAGCGCAAGGCGGCCTATACGCAGAGTGCGCAGGCCAATGGTTCGACGGTCGAGCAATTCGCCTTCACCACCGGCTGCAACCTCGTCGCACGCGTGCCGGTGGGCGAGATGTACAAGACGCCGTCGGGCCAGTGGAAGGAAAATACCGGCACGCCGGAGCTCGACGGGCGGTGTAAGTGACGCGGTAGATCCGCTGTCGCCCCTCACCCTTCCCACCCGGCTGCGCCGGGCGGCCCCCTTCCCTCTCCCGCCGGGAGAGGGAGGGAGCGCCGAAGGCGCGGAAGGGTGAGGGCAGGCTCTGCATTGTGATGGATACGCTGGTGCCTGTTCCTGCCGGGAAAGGATGACGATTCTCACCGGTTGACACCCTCGGCACCCCCACCTAAACGGACCACGCCTTGGCGGGATCGGTCGCCCTGCGCGCTTTCTCCCCCGGTTGAACGATACAGGCGAGGGGATGCGCGTGGCGGATGACGATACCGGACGAGACTTCACCAGCGCGGAGGATCCGCGGCTTTCCGCGCTCGACGAGCGATTGAGGGAAGCCCGGCACGCCGAAGCGTTGCGGACGGGGCAGGGGGCGCCGACGGCCGATGCGGGATATTCGCTCGGCAATCGCGTGCTCGCCGCCCTGATCGGAAGCCTTGTCGGCAGTGCCCTGATCGGCTGGTGTATCGACCGCTGGTTCGGCACGACCCCATGGGCGCTGATCGTGATGCTGTTCCTCGGAATCGCGGTCGCGTTCAGGCAGATCTTACGGATTGCAGGCGAGCGCCCGGAGTAAACCGGGCGTTTGTCGTATCAGGGAGCGAAAGGCCACACGTGGCGGCAGAATCGGGCAGCAGAATCGATCCGATGCACCAGTTCCTGATCGAACCCCTGTTCGGTCGGCATTGGGTCGTCGCGGGATACGACATCTCGTTCACCAACTCCGCGTTGTGGATGGTCGTCACGCTGGTCAGCCTGTGGCTGTTCATGCTGGGCGGGATGAAGCGCGAGCTGGTGCCCGGCCGCTGGCAGGCCGCGGTCGAAGGCTTCACCGGCTTCGTGTCGAACATGCTGACGTCGAACGTCGGGCCGGCGGGCAAGCGCTTCGTGCCCTACGTCTTCTCGCTGTTCATGTTCATCCTGTTCGCCAACCTGTGGGGCCTGTCGCCGGTCGGCGTCGTGCCGGGCTGGCATCCGTTCACCGTCACCAGCCACCTGACCGTCACCGGCGTGCTGGCGATCATCAGCTTCTCGATCGTGCTGATCGTCGGCTTCGGCAAGCACGGCTTCCACTTCTTCAGCCTGTTCGTGCCGCACGGCACGCCGCCGCTGATGATCCCGCTGATCTTCGTCGTCGAGCTGATGAGCTTCCTGGTGCGCCCCTTCTCGCTGGGTCTGCGACTGTTCGTCGCGATGACCGCGGGGCACATCCTGCTGAAGGTGCTTGCCGCCTTCGTGATCACCGGCATGAACCTGGGCGTCGGTTACGGCCTGCTCGTGTCGCTGCCCAGCTTCGTGCTGATGATCGGCATCACGCTGCTCGAGCTGCTGGTCGCCGCGATCCAGGCCTATGTCTTTGCGCTGCTGACGAGTGTGTATCTGAACGACGCCGTCAACCTGCACTGAGTTTCGTTTTTAGTTTCAACCCAACTGTTTGATACGGGAGTTTTGACATGGACGCAGAAGCCGCCAAGATGATCGGCGCCGGCCTGGCCGCGATCGGCATGGGCCTTGCCTCGCTGGGCGTGGGCAACGTGTTCGCCAAGTTCCTCGAAGGCGCGCTGCGCAATCCGGGTGCGGCGGACAGCCAGCAGGGCCGTCTGTTCATCGGTTTCGCGGGCGCCGAGCTGCTCGGCCTGCTCGCCTTCGTGACGATGATCATCCTGCTGTTCGTCGCCTAACATCGGATGCGTTCGCCGGGCGCACACTAGCGTCCGGCGGATCGTTCGAGGTCGCGCTAAAGGGTTTCGATGCCTCAGATTTCGCAGATCGCCGCCACCTACGCTTCGCAGATCTTCTGGCTGCTCATCACCTTCGGCATCCTGTATTTCGGGATCGGCAAGATGATGGTCCCGAAGGTCATGGCGACCGTGGACGCGCGTGAAGGCCAGATCGCGGGCGACCTTGCCGCGGCCGAACAGGCCCGCCTCGCCGCCGACCAAGTCGAAGCGGCCTGGCGCGCCAAGATGGACGAGGCACGCGCCGCGGCGCATGCCGAGACCACCGCCGCCAAGGCGCAGGCGGTCAAGGCGACCGAAAGCCAGATCAAGTCGATTGACGTCGAACTCGCCGAACGTCTTGCGCATCACGACCTCGCGGTCGGCAATGCCAAGGCGCAGGCGATGCTGAACCTGCAGGCGGTCGCCGCCGAGGTGACGCAGGATCTGGTGGCCAAGGTGTCGGGCCTGACCGTCGGCATCGATGCCGCCGCGGATGCGGTGCGCAGGAGCAACGCGCATGGCTGAGGCCGCCCCCCAGAACACGCCGGCCGGCGACGCGGGCGATGCCGCCGTCGCCGCCAACCTCGCCGATGCCGCGACCGCGCAAGGGTTGCAGACGCAGAACGTGCGCGACGGTAGCCAGCTGACCGCCAACGTCTCCGAACCTGCCGCGCATCACGTCGAGGAGCCGAAAGCGCTCGGCCTCAACACCACCGGCTGGGTCGGGATCGCCGCGCTGGTGGTGCTGATCGGTATGCTGTTCGTGAAGGTACCGGCGAAGATCGCCGCAAGCCTCGACAAGCAGATCGCCGGCGTGCGCGCCCAGCTGGACGAAGCCAAAGCGCTGCGCGCCGAGGCCGAGCGCCTGCGCGGCGAATATGAGGCGAAGGCCAAGGCCGCCGAAGCCGACGCCGCAACGATGCGTGCGCATGCCCAAGCCGAGGCGAACCAGATCATCGCCAAGGCCAAGCATGATGCAGAGGACCTGATGGCCCGCCGCACCAAGCGCGCCGAGGACAAGATCGCCGCCGCGGAACGCGCCGCGATCGCCGAAGTCCGCGCACTTGCGGCAGAGACCGCGTCCAAGGCTGCGGCGCTGGTGATCGCCGAGAAGCTCGATGCCGATGCGGATCGCGCGATGATCGATCGCTCGATCGCCGGATTGGGCCGGCCGAACTGACCCTTCATTCCTCCCCGGCACGGGGAGGTGGCAGCGCGTTAGCGCTGACGGAGGGGGGGCTTCATCATAGGCTGCGCTCGCGGCGAGCCCCCTCCACCACCAGCTCCGCTGGCGGTCCCCCTCCCCGCAAGCGGGGAGGACTTTCTCTTCCGACGTGCGTCTCTTCACGGGTTTCCGGCGCCGTCCCATCTTGTCCGAGCCCGCACAGGAGCAATCCGATGTCGTGGCTTATTCTGGCGGTCGCCGTCTTTACCGAAATCTGCTGGGCACTCAGCCTGAAATGGGCGGCGACGCTGGCGACGTGGCAGGCGTCGGCGGTGCCGATCGTGCTGTCGTTCGTGAATATGGGACTGCTCGCGCTGGCGATGCGCGGCCTGCCGGCGGGGACGGCCTATGCCGTATGGACGGGCTGCGGCGCGGTGGGCGTGATCATCGGCGGGGTACTGCTGTTCGGCGACAAGGTGAGCCTGGTGCAGGCGTGCTTCATGGCGGTGACGGTGGTGGGGATCGTCGGAACGAAGCTGTTCGCGCAGGCGTGAGGGGGGGCGGCTCCTTTCCTCAGGCCGCGAACTCTAACCCGTCATTCCGAGCGGAGCGAAGCAATCCAGAGCCGGACCAGGACGCCCTGGATTGCTTCGCTCCGCTCGCAATGACGAACAGGGGTGTGCGGATCCCAGAAACGTTCGACGTGACGAAAAGCGTTTAGCGATGCTACACCGCTCGCACGCGCCACGGCGCGAGGTGAGGTGTAGCCATGTCGATCCTGCTGTCGTTGCTGTTGATCGGAGCCCAGACGCAGGCGGCGGATCGCGCGGGGAAATTCTCGCTCGACATCCCGGCGGACGAAACGGTCACCGCGCCAGCCGAGCCCAAAGCCGCGGCCGAAGAGACGCCGAAGCCCGAGGCGCAACCGGTCGAGACGAAGCCGGATACCGCAGTCGATTCGCCGTCTGCGCCGACCGAAGCCGCATCCCCAACCGCAGCCGCGTCGGCATCTCGCACCCATTTCTCGCTCGACACGCCGATCGTCGACCTGCTCGCCGACCCCCGCGCGAAGGCGGTGCTCGACAAGGATATGCCGGGCCTCAGCGACGACGAGAATCTGTCGAAGTTCCAGGCGCTGTCGCTGCGCCGGCTTGCGCCATTGAGCGGCGGGCAGATGACGGCGGAGCTTATGGGCAAGCTCGCCTATGATCTCGCCGCGCTGGGCGGTGGTGCGCCCCCGCCCGTGTCGCGCAAGGGATTGCCGACCGGGCGTTAACCTCTAGCCCCGACCCCGGCCGACTCCTACATGGCGAGGCATGTCGTCCTACGGTCCGCCCGATCGATTCAACGAAGAACGCGCCACCTACGCCGTCCGCGGATCGGATACCCCCGATATCGAGGCGGGGGTCGCCGCGATCCGTAACGTCTTGCAAACGCTGCCGACGCGCTCCGGCGTGTATCGCATGCACGATGCCAAGGGCGACGTGCTGTACGTCGGCAAAGCGCGTTCGCTGAAGCAACGCGTCGCGAATTACACGCAGGTGAAGGGCCTCACCAAGCGGCTGCAGCGGATGATCGCGCAGACGCGGTCGATGACGATCGTCACGACCAACAACGAGGCGGAGGCGCTGCTGCTCGAGGCGCAGCTGATCAAGCGCTATCGCCCGGCCTATAACGTGCTGCTGCGCGACGATAAGTCGTTCCCGTTCATCCTGCTGCGCGGCGACCACGATTTTCCCCGCGTGCAGAAGCATCGCGGCGCGCGCCGCGCGCCGGGCAATTACTATGGGCCATTCGCCAGCGCGGGCAGCGTCAACAACACGCTGAATGCGCTGCAAAAGCTGTTCCTGCTGCGCAGCTGCACCGACGGCTTCTTCAAGACGCGCGACCGGCCGTGCCTGCTGTACCAGATCAAGCGCTGTTCGGCGCCGTGCGTGGGGCGAATCGACAAGGACGGATACAAGGAGCTGGTCGACGATTGCCGCGACTTCCTGGCCGGCAAGTCGACCAAGGTGCAGGCCAAGCTCGGCGCGCAGATGCAGGCGGCCGCGGAGACTATGGACTTCGAACTGGCCGCGCTGCTGCGCGACCGGTTGAAGGCGCTGACCTTCGTCCAGGGCACGCAGGCGATCAATGCGGAGGGCGTGGGCGATGCCGATGTCTTTGCGCTGGCGTGCAAGGACGGCGTGATCGGCATCCAGGCCTTCTTCATCCGCGGCGGCCAGAATTGGGGCCATCGCAGCTTCTTCCCGCAGCACACCAACGACGTGCCCGAGGATGAGGTGCTGGCGAGCTTCCTCACCCAATTCTACGAAGAGGTGCCGCCGCCCAAGACGATCCTGCTCGACCGCGAGCTGGGCGAGGGCGCGCTGCTGGGCGAGGCGCTGGGCGAGCGCGCGGGCTATAAGGTCGCGCTGTCGGTGCCGCAGCGCGGCGATCGGCGCCGGCTGATGGACCAGGCCAAGCGCAACGCGATCGAAGCGCTCGAACGCCGGCTGGCGGAGAGCACGACGCAGGCGAAATTGCTGCGCGAGGTGGCGGAGCTGTTCGACCTGGGCGACCCGCCTGACCGGATCGAGATCTACGACAACAGCCATATCCAGGGCAGCAACGCCGTGGGTGCGATGGTCGTCGCGGGGCCGGAGGGGTTCCGCAAGGGCCAGTACCGCAAGTGGAATATCAAGGGGAATGAGGCGGCGACCGATAGCGACGTCGGCATGATGCGCGAGGTGTTCCGCCGCCGCTTCGCCCGCCAGCTGGAGGAGGCGCCCGACCGCGATGACGGGACCTGGCCCGACCTGGTGCTGATCGACGGCGGCAAGCCGCAGCTGGGCGCCGCGAAGGCGGTGCTGGAGGATCTGGGGATCGAGGACGTGTGCCTGGTCGGCATCGCCAAGGGGCCGCACCACGGTCGCGAGGGGCGCGAGGTGTTCCACCTGCTCGACGGGCGCGAATTCCAGCTGCCGGTCAACGCGCCGGTGCTGTTCTACCTCCAGCGGCTGCGCGACGAAGTCCACCGCTTCGTGATCGGCGCGCATCGCGACAAGCGCGCGAAGGCGATCGGCGCATCGCCGCTGGACGAGGTGCCGGGCATTGGCCCCGCGCGCAAGAAGGCGCTGCTGATGCACTTCGGCACCGGCCGCGCGGTGCGCAATGCGAGCCTGGAGGATCTGAAGAAGGCGCCGGGCGTGTCGGCGGGGGTCGCGCAGCAGGTGTACGACTTCTACCACGCGCGGTGAGGTTCGGGCGCGCTGCCTAAAGAGACCCGTCACCCCGGAACGCGTCCGGGGTGACGGGGGACGTGGTGTGGGAGATACCGCACACCCTGCTCACCTCTTCTTCGTCTTTTCTGCGTTGCCGCTGCACAGTCGCTCGTTAGGATAGCCCCTGTATTTGGGGGGATTGCAATGAATGTGCGGCGACTGGCGCTGGTGGCGCTGTTCGGGTCGACCAGTTGGGCGGCGCAGGCGGCCGACAAGGTGCTATACCAGCCGGTGCCGACCTGGGTGAAGCCGGCGCCCGCGATCGATCCCGCCAGCGTAACGCCCGATTCGCCGGTGCTGTTGGTGCTCGACAACCAGCAGCGGCTGGAGGGTGGCACGGTGTGGCAGTACACGGACACCGCGACGCGGATCGCGACGGCCGAGATGCTGGGGCAGGCCGGCACGGTCAGCCTGCAATGGCAGCCGGCGGCGGGCGACCTGATCGTCCACCGCGCCGAGATCATCCGTGGGCCTGAGCGTATCGATCTGCTGAAGCCCGGCGCGGATGGCGCCAAGGCGGGTTTCGACGTGCTGCGTCGTGAACAGAAGCTGGAACAGCGCCAGCTGGACGGCATGCTGACCGCGACGATGGCGGTCGAGGGCCTGCGCGTCGGCGATATCCTGCACGTCGTCGTCTCGATCACGCGCAAAGACGCGGTCCTGCAGGGCGCGATGCAGGGCTTCCAGCCGCTGCCGTCGGCGCCGTTGAAGATCGGCTATGCCCGGGCCCGCGTACTGTGGCCCGCGGCGGATCAGGTGCGCTGGAAACTTTATGCCGAGGCGCCCAAGCCGGTGGAGAGCGTCGTGGGCGGCTATCGGGAGATCAGCGTGCCGCTGCCGCTCGCCAAGCAGCCCGACCTGCCCAATGACGCGCCGGTGCGGTTCCAGCGGCTGGGGCTGCTGGAGGCGACGAGCTTTGCCGACTGGGCGGCGGTGTCGAAGGTGATGGCGCCGCTTTACGCCACTGACGGGCTGATCGCCGCCGATCCGGCGCTGTCGGCGGAGGTCGCGAAGATCAAGGCGGCGAGCAGCGACCCGATGCAGCGCACCGCGGCGGCGCTGCAACTGGTGCAGGAACAGGTCCGCTATCTGTTCAACGGCATGGACCAGGGCAATTACAAGCCGCAGAGCCCGGCCCAGACGTGGCAGCTGCGCTATGGCGACTGCAAGGCGAAGACTTTGCTGCTGCTGTCGATCCTGCGCGCGCTGGATATCGAGGCCGAGCCGGTGCTGGCGAGCAGCAAGCTGGGCGACCTGCTGCCCGATCGCCTGCCGACGCCGGGCGCGTTCGATCATATCCTGGTGCGCGCGAGCGTGAACGGCGAGACCTTGTGGCTGGACGGCACCGATGCCGGCGCCCGGCTGGCGGACTTGCGCGATACGCCGCCGTTCCGCTGGACGCTGCCGGTGCGTGCGGCGGGGGCGCCGCTGCTCGCGCTGCCGATGCGGACGCCGGCGCGGCCGCATATCGAGGCGACGATCGATCTGGATCAGAGCGCCGGCGTCGGCCTGCCGGCGGTGCTGACCGCGACGGTCAACCTGCGCGGTCGCATCGGCCAGATGCTGCAGGCGGCGCAGGCACAGGCGAGCCGCGAGGATATCCGCAAGATGGCGGACAAGATGACGCAGGGGATCGTCGGCTCCGCCACGGTGGTCGACCGGACGCTGAAATACGACCCTGCGACGGGCCTGGCCACGGTGACCGTCACCGGCATCGCCTATCCCGACTGGAATCGCGTCGACCAACGCTATCGCAGCGTGATCGACCGGACGGTGGCGGGGATGACGTTCGAACCCGATCGAGCGCGCGCCGCCTGGGCGGCGATGCCGGTCGCGACGGGCGACGCGGCCTATTACCGCAGCCTGACGCGCATCCGCCTGCCCGATGGCGGCAAGGGCTATACGCTGGAAGGCGATCGCAGCTTCGCCAAGCCGATGGCGGGGGTAACGGTGACGCGGACCGTCGCGGAGGCGAATGGCGTGGTGACGATCGACGACCGTTCGGTCCTGTCGGGCGCCGAAGTGCCCGCCAACGAGATCGCCGCCAACCGGGCCGCGATCAGCGCCGCCAAGAACCGGTTGCTGAGCGTCGTCGCGCCCGCCGATCTGCCCAACCTGCCCGCCCGGGTAGAGGCGACCAAGCGCGCCGGCGGGTTCGCCAAGCTCGCCGCGCTGTACGATCGCGGCGTCGCCGACCAGCCCGACGAGGCGGAGGTCTATACCAATCGCGCCTGGTTCTACGAGCAGACGTACGACCGGCCGAAGGCGATCGCCGATTTGACGCGCGCGATCGCGATCACGCCCGATGCCAGCACCTATACCCGGCGCGCCGCGCTGTACCGGCAGACTGGCGACCTGGCCAAGGCGTTCGCCGATCTGACCGCCGCGCGCGGCATCGACCCGTCCGACGACGATACCGTCGAGGCGCTGGCGACGCTGCGCGCCGATCGCGGTGAGAAGGACGCGGCAATCGAGCTGGTGCAGGAACGGATCGATGCGGGCGGCAAGAGCAAGCCGGGTATGATCGCGCTGAAGGCCGACGTGCTGGCGCGCACCGGCGACAAGGACGGGGCGATCGCGGCGATCGACCAGGCGGTGGCGGCAGGGCCGGGCAATCCGCGGCTGCTCAACAGTCGATGCTGGATCAAGGGCACGCTGAACGTCGCGCTCGATACCGCGCTGAAAGACTGCACGCGCTCGATCGAGCTGAGCGATTCGACCACCGCGGCGCTCGACAGCCGGGCGATGGTGTTCTTTCGCATGAATCGCTTCGACGATGCGCTCGCCGACCTCAACGCGGCGCTCGACAATGCGCCGGGGCTGGCGGCGAGCCTCTACATGCGCGGGCTGATCCTGGGGCGGCAGGGCAAGGCCGAAGGCAAGGCGGATCTCGCCGCCGCGCGCCTGATCAATCCGCGGATCGACGAGGATTACAAGCGCTACGGCATCCAGCCGTGATGGCCCTCGTCCTCGCTCAAAAGAGCGGCCCGGCTGAGTCGCCCCGTGCGATCGACTGGGTCCGCGATGGCGATTTTGCGTGATCCGTGCGCCACTGGCCGGTTGTACAACGGCCGAAATCGACCGAGACACAATTTGTTACGGCCATTATGGCCTGATATATGATGCAGCCTAGCTATTTGTTCACTGGCGGCGGGTAGGGCGGAGGGGATGACGACCTCCGTCTTCCTGACCGTCGATGTCGAATTTGCGTGGCGCCATTATGCCGCGGGATATGACGTCGATACGATTTATGCTCGTTCGATCGAGCCGGCAGGGGTGGGGCTGTCCTTTCAACTGGCACAATTGGCCCGCCATGGGCTGAAGGCGTGCTTCTTCGTCGATCCGATGCCGGCGCTGGTCTTCGGCATCGATCCCGTGCGGCGGATGGTGGAAATGATCCTGGCGGCGGGGCAGGAGGTGCAACTGCACATCCATCCCAATTGGCGCGGGGCCGAAGACAGCGATCGCAAGACCCGTTACGGCCGGTTCCAGCTGCACGAATATGGCGCCGACGAACAGCGCGCCTTGCTCGTCACGGCGACCGAGCTGCTGGTCGCGGCCGGCGCGCCGCCGCCGATCGCGTTTCGCGCGGGCAGCTATTCCGCGAATGACGAGACGCTGCGGGCGCTCGCCGATCTGGGCTTTGTCTATGACAGCAGCCACAATGGCGGCGAGGCGCAGGTCAGCCGCATCCGGCTAGCGCCGACGCAGATCGCGCCGGTGATGCGCCAGCTGGTCGAGGTGCCGGTGACGGTGATCGAGGAACTGCCGGGGCGGCTGCGCACGTTCCAGCTGTGCGCGCTGTCGCGGCATGAAGCGGCGGCGGCGCTGGATCATGCGGTGGCCCAGGCACATCAGGCGGTGACGATCGTCAGCCACGGCTTCGAACTCGCCAATCGCGCGGGCACGCATGCCAATGCCGTGCACGTCCGGCGCTTCGATGCGCTGTGCCGGCGGCTGGCCGAGCGCGCGGCGGAGTTGCCGACGCGGCATTTCGCCGACCGGCCCGTATTGGCGCTGGATGCGGACGACCGGCCGCTGGGACCCGCCTTGTGGCGGCGCCGGGCGCGGCAGGCGGAGCAGGCCTGGTCGAACTGGGTGTCGGAACGGCGCCGGTGAGCGCGATCCCGTTACGCTTTCAGGTGGGTGCGCGGACGCTCGCCACGGTGCGGCGCGAGCTGGTGCGCGTGCCGCTGGCGCTGGATGACGTGCTGGCCGGCACGCTGCCGGCGTTGCCGCCGACGCAGGACGACGGCTATCTGGTGACCTCGCTGCCCGCAGCACTGGCCGATGCGCTGCCCGCAGCGGGGCGGATCGTGCGGGAGCGGCAGCGCTACACGCGGTATTATACCGATCTGTCGATCGGGCATGACGCGTGGCTGGCGAGCCTGTCGGGATCGGCGCGGGCGACGCTGCGGCGCAAGACCAGGAAGGTGGCGGCGGCGGGGATGGCGGTGCGCGCCTATCGCGACGCGGCGGACTTTGATGCCTTCCACCCGATCGCGCGCGGCATTTCGGCGCGCACCTATCAGGAGCGGTTGCTCGATTCGGGCCTGCCTGCCGCGCCCGAGGCGGTCGCACGGCTGCGCGCGCTGGCGGCGGCGGATGGCCTGCGCGCATGGCTGCTGCTGATCGGCGGCGCGCCGGCGGCCTATCTGTGCTGCACGGTCGAGGGGCACGCGCTGCGTTACGATTATGTCGGCCACGATCCGGCGTTCGGCGATCTGTCGCCAGGTACGGTGCTACAGGCAGCGGCGTTCGAGGACCTGTACCACGACCGCTTCGCACGCTTCGACTTCACCGAGGGGGAGGGGCAGCACAAGCGGCTC
Source organism: Arthrobacter sp. TPD3018 (assembly GCA_003075315.1). GTDB lineage: Bacteria > Pseudomonadota > Alphaproteobacteria > Sphingomonadales > Sphingomonadaceae > Sphingomonas. The sequence continues at coordinate 588,646 of QDFQ01000001.1, forward strand.
TTCGCGACCGGCGGTGTGGAATGCGTCGACCTGCTGGTGCTGACGCCGACACTGGCCAATCGCGCGACGCTGGCGGCGCTGACGGGGTTCGATGGCGCGGTGGCGGTGGCGAAGCGGGCGATGAGCCATCCGCGACTGCGGGCTTTGGCGAAGGGCGTGCGGCGGTAGGGCTGTAGCCGCCGCTTTGCATTCACCCCCACCCTTCGGCGCTGCGCGCCTCTTCCCTCTCCCGGTGGGAGAGGGAGGGCGCGGAGGGGTGAGGGCGGGCACGCAACGCCCACCGGTTGACCCTCGCCGCGCCACGCCCCATCTCGCGGACATGCAACAAACCACTACCGATCTCGATCGCGCGCTCGGCTTCGCGATCCCCAGCCGCTCGGCGCGCGGCCGTGTCGTGCGGCTCGGGCCGGCGCTCGATAGCGTACTCGCCGCCCACGCCTATCCCCCCGCGATCGAAGCGCTGCTGGCCGAAGCGCTGACGCTCGCCGCACTGATCGGCTCGACGCTGAAGGACCCGAGCGGCCAGCTGACCATGCAGACGCGCACCGAAAACGGTGTCGTCCGCCTGCTGGTGTGCGACTATCGCGGCGGCGAGGTGCGCGGCTACATCGATTACGACGCGGACAAGTTCGCCGAAATGCCGGAAAAGCCGACGCTGTTCGCGCTGTTCGGCCAGGGCTATCTCGCCATCACCTTCGACCTCGCCACCACCGGCGAACGCTATCAGGGCATCGTGCCGCTGGACGGCGACACGCTGGCGCAGGCGGCGGAAAGCTATTTCGTCCAGTCCGAGCAGATCCCGAGTCTGGTCAGCGTCGGCATTGCGCGCGACGGCGACGGCCATACGATTGCCGGCGGCCTGTTCCTCCAGCATCTGCCCGAGGGCGAGGTGGGGCGTGAGCGGCTGCACACGCGGCTCGACCATCCCGAATGGGAGCATGTCGAGGCGTTGGGCCGCACGATGGGTGTCGACGAACTCGCCGACCCGGCACTGCCGCTGGAAACGCTGATTTGGCGCCTGTTCAACGAGGAAGAGGAGGTGCGCGCGCTCGCCTCGACGCCGCTGTCGCGCGGCTGCCGTTGCACCGGCGAGTATATCGCAAGCGTGCTCGCCAAATTCACGCCCGAGGAACGGCGCGAGATGGCGGACGAGAACGGGCTGATCCAGGTCGACTGCGCGTTCTGTGCGACCAAATTCCCCATTTCGGCGGAAACGGCCGCGGCGGCGTGATCCGACGGCCGGCCGGCGGGCCAATCTGCACCGGATGGTAAGGATTTCTCGCTAATACAGGCACGTGGATGCTTCGGCGTCGCACGCTTTTCTCCCTAAAGGGCGCATGCGCCCTCTCCTTTAAGGCCCGCGCCCCCCGTGCGGGCCTTTTCTTTTGGCTGCGATTCGCCTAGCGGGCGGCAGATCATGATGAACCAGAACCAGGCCGTACCGCTGGCCGTCGTGCTCGTCTCCGGCGGGCTCGACTCGATGATCTCCGCCGCCAGCGCACGCGAGCAGGGGTATCGCGTGCTCGCGCTGTCGGTCGACTATAACCAGCGCCACCGTGTCGAATTGGCGGCCGCGCGCCGCGTCGCCAACGTGCTCGGCGCGGAACGCCACATCATCCTGCCGCTCGACCTGTCCGCCTTCGGCGGATCGGCGCTGACCGACGATATCGCCGTGCCCAAGGACGGCGTCGGCACCGAGGGGGGCGGCGGCATCCCCGTCACCTATGTGCCTGCGCGCAATACGATCTTCCTCAGCCTCGCGCTCGGCTGGGCCGAGGCGGCGGGCGCGCGCGACCTGTTCATCGGCGTCAACGCGCTCGATTATTCGGGCTATCCCGATTGCCGGCCGGAATTCATCGCGGCGTTCGAAGGCCTCGCGGAGATCGCCACCAAGGCGGGCGTCGAGGGTCAGCGCTTCAAGATCCACGCGCCGCTTCAGCATATGACCAAGGCCGATATCGTCCGCGAAGGCCAGCGGCTGGGCGTCGACATGGGGCTGAGCTGGTCGTGCTACGATCCTGCCCCAGGCGGCGTGCATTGCGGCACCTGCGACAGCTGCCGCCTGCGCTCCAAGGGGTTCGAGGACGCCGGGATTCCCGATCCCACGGTCTACGCCGTCCGGGTGTGATGCGATGAGCTATGCGGTCAAGGAGATGTTCCTCACCCTGCAGGGCGAGGGCGTCAATGCGGGGCGACGCGCGGTGTTCGTCCGCTTCGCCGGCTGCAATCTGTGGAGCGGCCGCGAACAGGACCGCGCGTCCGCGGTCTGCCGCTTTTGCGATACCGATTTCGTCGGCACCGATGGCCTTGGCGGCGGCAAGTTCGCGGACGCAGGCGCGCTGGCCGCGGCGGTCGCGGGCTTTTGGGGCGCGGGGCAGTCGGATCGTTTCGTCGTGCTGACCGGGGGCGAGCCGATGTTGCAGGTCGACGATGCGCTGGTCGATACGCTGCATGATGCAGGCTTCCGCATCGCGATCGAGAGCAACGGCACGCTGCCCGTCCATCCCGGTATCGACTGGGTGTGCATCAGCCCCAAGGCGGGGAGCGTGGTGGTGCAGCAATCGGGCGACGAACTGAAGCTCGTCTGGCCGCAGGCGGGTACGGACATCGACGCGATCGAAAGCTGGGACTTTGCGCACCGATTGCTCCAGCCGATGGACGACGCCGCCGGTCAGGCGAATGTCGACGCCGCGATCGCGCTGGTGATGGAACGCCCGCATTGGCGGCTGTCGCTCCAGACGCACAAGCTGCTGGGGTTGCGATAGGGGCGGGGCGCGCCCTTGCTGGTCCATAAACCGTCATTCCCGCGAAGGCGGGAATCCAGACGCGCAGGTTTTCGAAAACAACCGCAGGGCTAGCGTGTCTGGATCCCCGCCTGCGCGGGGATGACGATCGGGCGGATGGGGCGGCGGCGAAGAATACTGACGGCCTGCCACACCGGCAATTCGACGCCGGACTACTTCCGGGTGACGGAGCGGGCGGGCGAACCGCGCCCGATCCCCTTAGCGCTGCGCCGTCTCGGTGCCCTTTGCGGTGGCCGCGACCGTGGTCGGGGCGGCGGGCGGCCAGGCGAAGGCGCCGCACTTTTTGGTCACCCATTCGCCCTTCTTGTTCCAGCAGATCGGGTCGAACCGCGGTTTGGAGGCGTAATCGCGGCCCAGGTAGCGCTGGAAATGCTGTTCGCCATAGGGCGTCAGGCTGTTGCGCAATTCGCGGATACGCGACAGCGCCAGCGGGCCGAAGCCACCGCGCGGCGCGAAGACGGCGTCGCGACCGATCTCGCTGGCGGTCTGGCAGAAGTTGAGCTGTGCGGAGACGGTGGCGAAATTCGAATAGGTGCGCGTGCCGAACTGGTCGAGCGCGTTCTGCCCGTCGCGCGGGGTCTTCGACGTGCGGGTGAAATATTTCGTCAGCGTCTGCCAGACGCCGGCAAGTTCGTCCTTATGGTCGAGCAGCACCGCATTGTAGTTTTCGCGCGTCAGCAATGTCGGTTCAAACTGGCATTGCAGCGCCGCGACGTTGAGCGCCGCGCGCAGGTTCCACGCCATCGCCGCCCGCAGCTCCACCGGGGTGGCGCCGGGCAGCACCTGGCCCAGATTGGCCTCCGTTCCCGTCACTTCCTCGCCGTGATAATCGTGCGATCGCAGGAAGAACTGCGCCGAAGCGGGCGCCGCCGCCACCAGGCTGGTCGCCGCGCATCCCAGCGCGAGCACCATCCGCAACTTACTCATCTGAACCCATCCTCGCCGAAGCAATATCGGGCAATTCTAGATGGTTTTGGCGGGCGACCCAATCCCTGATTAAGCATGTTCCGCCAAATTTCGTCGCGAATGCGCCAAAGCGTTGCCCCGTTCCGCCATGGGTCTGCGCCAAAGCTCTTGCCGGGTAGGCGGATACGAAAACGGCCGCCCGGTCGCCCGGACGGCCGTTTCGCAAATGAAATAACCCGAAGCGGGAAATTACATCGCGTTCGTGGTCGTGGTGGTGTTCGACGTCATCATGGTGTCGTTCGCCATCATGGTGTCGTTGGCCATCATGCCACCGTTCGACGCGCCGTCGACGGCGGTCATGTTGTCGCTCATGGTGCCCATGTCGTCGGTCGAGTTCATGTCGGTGACCATGGTGTTCTCGGTGGTCGTCTCGGTCTTCGGGCCGCAGGCCGACACGGCGAGAGCGGCGCCGGCGATCAGCGAGCCGGTCAGGATCTTGGAGATGGTTGCACGCATTGGAAGCTCCCTAGAATAGGATTTGGACGGCTTGCTGGCCCTTTAATTCCCAAATCACGGTAGACATTAATCGCATAACGGCCTGCCCTCAAGCCTCGTTTTCTCCCCTGGGGGATGCGGGGCAGGCGAGGGAGGACAGGAAGGCCGGGGCGGTCAACGCGAGGGCGGCGTCAAAGGTTGCGAGATCGGCGTTGCGTTCCAGCGCCTTGAGGCTGGTGACGGGGAATTCCGGCAGGCCGCATGGCACAATCCCCCCAAAATGGGACAGGTCGGGCGCGACATTTACTGCCAGGCCATGCAGCGTGATCCAGCGGCGCACGCGCACGCCGATCGCGCCGATCTTCGCTTCCGGCCCCTTGTCCCCGTTCGGCGCATCGCGGGTCCAGATGCCGACACGCCCCTCGACGCGAAAGGCCGATACGCCGAGCTCTGCGAGCGCTGCGATCACCCAGCCTTCGACGCCATGGACGAAGCAGCGCACGTCCTTCCCGCGCTGGCCGAGATCGAGCACCATATAGACGATGCGCTGCCCCGGCCCGTGATAGGTGTATTTGCCGCCGCGGCCCGTCGCGACGACGGGAAAGCGCGCGTCGATCAGGTCGCCGGGCGCGGCGCTGGTGCCGGCGGTGTAGACCGGCGGGTGTTCGAGCAGCCAGATCAGCTCGCGCGCCTCGCCCGCCAGGACGGCGGCGGCGCGCGCCTCCATCTCGGCCAGTGCCACGTCATAGGGGGTGAGGCCGGGCGACACGCGCCATTCAATGCGGCCCCCGTCTATGGCGTTGGAATGCATCGTGCCGACGTCGATCTCGCTCATCCTCGCCATGTGTGTCAGCGGCGGCACGCTGGCAAGTCGTGCGAGGCTGGTTGCGAGGGAGCCGGTTGCGAGTGGTCAAGCCGCGGACGTTGGGCTAGTCCGTCGCGCGAACCGCGAAGGGGGCGAGCCGATGGTCAAGATGGGTGACGTGTGGGACCGGACCAGCGAGGTGCTGGCCGGGCGTGGCGGCATGTTGGCGGGCATCGCGATCCTGACATTGTTCGTGCCGGGCGTGATCAATGCGGCCTATACCTCCTATGCGCCGGCCGGCGGCCTGCGATCGGCGATCGTCGTGTTGCTGCTGATCGCGGTGACGATCGCGTCGATCTGGGGGCAGCTGGCGATTATTGCCGCCGCCACCGATCCGTCGACGACGCGCCCCGTGGCGCAGCGGCAGGCGACCGAGCGGCTGCTGCCCGCACTGGGCGTGATGCTGGTGCTCGGTGTCGTCCTGACGATCGTCTTCCTGCCGGCCGGGGTGCTGCTGGCGATGTCGGGACTGGACTTCGCCGCGATGGCGAACGGCACGCCGCCCGCCAGCCCCAAGGCGCCGGGGCCGCTGCTGGCCGCCAGCCTGTATATTCTTGTCGCCTTTATCGCGCTGCTGTTCGTCGGCGCGCGGTTGCTGCCGCTCTATGCGGTGGTGCTGCGCGAACGGCTGGGCCTGGGCGCGATCGGCCGCGCGTGGCGGTTGACGCGGCGGCATACGTGGCGGCTGGTCGGCGCGGTGCTGCTGTTCATGGTCGTCGTGATGATCGCGAGCTGGGCGGCACAGGCGGTCGCGGGGCTCGTCACCGCGCTGGTGCTGGGCGGCGATGCCGCGGCGACGGTCCGGTTCGTCGGCACGGTGGCGGCACAGGCGGCGTCGACTGCGCTGACGCTGGTGGCGATCGTCTTTTCAGGCCAGGCCTATGTCGCGTTCGTCGCGCGCGACGCGATGCTGCGGGCGCGGGCCGCCGCGTGAAGATCACGCTTGCCGCCTTGCTGAGCGATGCCTGGGCGCTGTTCCGGCGTGAGGCCGACGTGCTGGTGCGCGCCGCCGGCCTGTTTCTGTTCGTACCGACCTATGCGCTGTTGCTGCTGGTCGGGCCGCTGCCGTTCCCCGATCCGGATATCGCCGACACGCAGGCGCGCGCGCAGGCGTGGATGGACAAATTGGACGTCTGGGTCGGCAATTACGGGCTGGGATCGGTCGTCGCTTATGCGGTCACCTACTTCGGTACCGCGCTGCTCTATTGCCTGTTGCTCGATCGCGCCCGGCCGACGGTGGGCGAGGCGCTGAAGCGGACCGCGGTGATGTTTCCGCGCTACCTGCTGGCAATGGTGGTCGTGTCGATCCCGTCGGGGGCGGGCATGTATCTGCTGCTGCTGCCGGGCCTGTGGCTGATGAGCCGGTTCATGCTGGCCGGCCCGATCCTGTTCGCAGAAGCGCCGGTGGGGGCGATGGCGGCGGTCGGCCGATCGTGGCGGCTGACGCGCAAGGCGCAATTCTCGCTGCTCGGCGCGATCGTCACCGTCTATCTGGGCGCGATCCTGGCGGGCCAGCCATTCATGCTGGTCGCGCGCTGGCTGGGCGGGACGGCGGCGGAGGGCGGCGGGGCCAATCCGCTGGCCGTCGCGATCGTCCATGCGTTCGCGGCGGGGGTGGCGACGCTCGCGCAGATCGCGGGCGTGTTGATCGCGGTGGCGGCCTATCGGCGGGTGTCGGTGGCGGAATAGCCGCTTCCGGGGGCTGCCCCATCCACGTTGCATCAAACGTCATCCCAGCGCAGGCTGGGATCTGCTGGCTAGGGCGCGCGCCATGAGCCGAGAAAGACCCCAGCCTGCGCTGGGGTGACGCTTTTCGCGTGGGGGCGGCGTCTGCCACCCCCTTCGCCCATCACGCCGCGGTGAACACCCCGCACGCGATGCGACCGCCGCTGTTGCCCGACGGATCGGTCATCAGATCGTCCGGGCCGGCGTGGACGACGATCGCGGCGCCGTCGGCATCCAGCATCTGCGCCATGGTCGCGCCCGGCACCGTCATGCCGATCGTGCCGCGGCCGGCGCTGTCGACGATCAGATTGGGCAGGTCGCCTTCGTGCGGGCCCTGCGGGTTCATGCTGCCGTGCTTCATCGCGGTGGGGTTCCAATGGCCCCCTGCCGTGGTGAAGTCGGGCGCGTCGCATCGGCCGACCGTGTGGATGTGCGCGCCATGCGTGCCGGCGGGCAGGCCTTTCACGTCGAGCGTATAGCGGATGCCGCCCGCCACTTCGGTCGCGGTCGCACGCCCGGCATCGGCGCCGGTGGCGGTCTTCAGCATCGCGACGGCGCGCGCGCCGCCCGCCACCGGGCTGCCCACCGCCACCTCGTCCTTGGGGGCGCAGGCGGCCAGCGCCGCCGTTGACAGGCCGAGGATCAGCATCGCGCGCATCGGAATTCTCCCTGAAAGTTGTCCGGTTCTTACCCGGCCGAACCCGGCAGCGACAGTGCCGGTTCCGCCGCCGTCACCAGCGGCCAGCGCGCGACGGGTTCGTAGCTCGCGCCGCCATGGCCCAGATGGCTCTGGTACAATACGATATGCGGGCAGACGAAATCGGCGCTGGCAAGGCCCGCGTGCACCGCCAGCCAGCCCTCGATCTCGGGCGACATGCCGGCACTGCGCGGCAGCCGGGCGAGCGTGATGTGCGGCAGATAGGCCCGGCGTTCGGGCGCCAGCCCGGCGCGTACGCAGGCCTGATCGACCTTGCGCGCCAGGTGGCGCAGCGCGTCGTGCGGGGCGAGGCCGGCCCATAGAGTATCGGTGCGACCTTTATGCTCGAACCGCCCGACGCCGGCGATCCGCACCACGGGCGCAGGCGCGTGGATGCTGCCGAACGCCGCCGCGACGTCTTCCGCCTGCGGTCGGTCGACCTCGCCGAGGAAGCGCAGCGTACAGTGCAACTGTTCGTCGTCCTGCCAGCGCGCATGCGGCACGCCGCCCATCGCGGCGATCAGCGATTCACGGATGGCGCGGGGCGGGCGGAGCGCGACGAAGAGACGCAACATGATGAACGAAAAGCCCTTTGTAATGTTCTGTTGCCATCCGGCGCGATCATAACCGGTTTCGCTTGAAATGGGACGGGTCGGGGCCGATATTTCGGATAGCCGGCAGTGTCGCCGGCAAAGGAGTTTTGGATACCATGGCCAACTGGTCCGACCCCCGGCAGAGCGCCGCGCCGTTCGGGGCTTCACGCGCCGATGCCGCGCGCAGCGGCGCCTATGACGCGGGTCTGCGCTCGTACATGCTGTCGGTGTACAATTATATGGCATCGGGCGTGCTGCTGACCGGCATCGTCGCCCTGCTGTTCGCCACCAGCGGCGCGGTGAACGCGCTGGTCGGCCCGACCGGCCGCACCAACGGCCTGGGCTTCATCGTCGCCTTCTCGCCGCTCGCCATCGTGTTCGCTATGAGCTTCGGCCAGGGCCGTATGAAGACGCAGACGCTGCAGCTGCTGTTCTGGGCGTTTGCGGTGCTGATGGGCATGTCGCTCTCGACGATCTTCCTCGTCTACAGCGGCACCTCGATCGCAGGGGCGTTCTTCGCGACTGCGGCGGGCTTCGCGGGCCTCAGCCTCTACGGCTACACCACGAAGCGCGACCTGTCGGCGTTCGGTACGTTCCTGATCGTCGGCCTCGTGGGCCTGATCGTCGCCAGCCTGATCAACCTGTTCCTGCAGTCGGGCATCATGAGCCTGGTCATCAGCGCGGTCGGCGTGCTGATCTTCGCCGGCCTGACCGCCTATGACACGCAGCGTACCAAGAGCCTGTATTTCCAGGTCGCGGGTACGGACATGGTCGGCAAGGCGGTCATCATGTCGGCGCTGTCGCTGTACCTCGACTTCATCAACATGTTCCTCTTCGTCCTCCGCCTGTTCGGTTCGCAGCGCAACTGATCGACGGTCCGGCGTAACGGATACGAGCCCGGTGGCGCTGCCGCCGGGCTTTTCTTTTGGGTGAAGGACGCCAAGCCATGCGGCTCAATATCGCCGTCGATCTCGATTATGCGATCATCGGCCCGTCGACTGACGTGCTGTTGCAGATCGAGGCGGCGGCAACGCCCGACCAGCGCATCGTCGACGAACGGCTGACGATCTGGAGCGACCATCCGATCGCCGCGGTGGCGGGCGAGGATGGCGTCGGACAGCGCTGCTGGATCCGTGCCGAACACTGGCTGAAGGCGGAGTATCGCGCGACCGTGGACGTGGAGCGGGCGCCCGTCGACCTCGCGCCGCTGCGCGCAACACCCGTGCGCGCGCTTGCCGGTGCGCTCGTCCCCTATCTGCTGCCCAGTCGCTATTGCCAGTCGGACCAGCTGGAGGGCTTCGTCCGCCGCCGCTTCGCCGGGCTGGAGGGTGGCGCGCTCGCTGCCGCGCTCGCGGCCTGGGTGCAGGCGGAGCTGGAGTATCGCAGCAACACCAGCAGCGGCGAAACGACCGCGCTCGATACCTTCGCCAGCCGGTCGGGCGTGTGCCGCGATTATGCGCATCTGCTCGTCGCGCTGGCGCGCGCGGGAGAGATTCCGGCGCGCTGCGTCGCAGCCTATGCGCCGGGCGTCGATCCGCCCGATTTCCATGCGGTCGCGGAACTGTGGCTGGACGGCGCGTGGCGGCTGGTCGATGCGACCGGCATGGCGACGGCGGACACGATCGCGCGCGTGTGCGCAGGGCGCGACGCCACCGACATCGCCTTCATGACCGTGTTCGGCACCGCGCAATTCGTTGCGCAGACCGTGCGGGTGACGCAGGCCTGACGGCCCGGCGGCTAGGAACGGAAACGATCGGGCAATCGTTCTTCCCTCGTACTCACAGGAGGATGGGATGACGAACGGGATCGATGAGCGCGCGCTCGACAGCCTGTCGGTGGCGCCAGACGGCGAACAGGCGAGCAACCAGGAACGCAATCCGCGGCAGGACGCGGGCCAGGACGAGGCGATCAACGCGCGTCTGGAAGAGAATCCGGAAGACAAGGACGCGCGGCTCGACGCCGGGCTGGATCAGTCGATGGACGCCAGCGACCCGCTGTCGTCGACGCAGCCGGTCCACAGCCAGGACCCGGCGCCCTCGTCGGGCTATGACGAAGACGCGGAGCGCGCGCGGCAGAAGTGACACTGGTGGTTTGATCCAGAAGCGGCGGTCCCGAAAGGGGCCGCCGTTTTTGTTTGGCGTGACGCTCGCCCCACACCCCCCCCGTCACCCCGGACTCGTTCCGGGGTCCACTCTGCGGCGAGGGGGGGGCTGGTGCCTCTTGCCGCCCCCGTGCGGCCCGGTGGACCGCGGACCGAGTCCGGCATGGCGAAGAGGGTGGAGCGGGCATCGCGTACGATAATTACGCAACCACGACACAAACCCGCTTTTGCGACGAGCCGAACTCCACCCATCGCAAAGCATGTTGCGATGCAGCGCGTTTCATGATGCTTTTATGACCGCTTCGACCCCCGCCATTCATCGGGTTGTTAACCAACTTATGGCAGGGTCGGGCGATTGGTAAGGCATGGGGCGGGGTAGACGGATCATGGGTGCCAAGAGAGCCGAAGGCGCGATGACGCTGGCTGAAATGAAGGAGTTCGCGAGCTTTCCGGCCGCGACGCAGCGCTACATCCGGCGCAGCCTGGATATCGGGCTGGATCGCGACGATGCCATGGCGCGCTGGTCGCGCGACGTGGTGGAGGCGGCAAGCATCCGCGCGCAGGCGCGGCTGTACCGCGGCCTGCCGGCGCTGCGCCAGATGGTGCCCGACGATGCCGATCTCGCGCTGGTCGAACCGTTCCTCGCGCCGCTGGTGACGCTGGCCGGGTTCGACCTGGGGCAGGGGCGGCTGACCAGCTTCTCGGCGTTCCGCTTCCTCTACGAACGGCTGATCGGTGCCGAAGCGCGGCCGTGGCTGCCCAGCGCCTTTTGCGCGGCGGCGGCACTGCCACACCTGCATCCCGAATTGCGGCGCAAGCTGCTCCAGTCGATCAGCGAAGCGGCGGCGACCGCATCGGGCTGGTCGAACCGGCAGCCGGCGTTCTTCCCGCATTGGGTGGAAAAGGTCGACAACGGCTCCGCCGCCCTGCCGCACTGAGCGGGGCGTACAACCGTCATCCCGGCGTCGGCGGGGGTGACGGCGTCGCGATGCAATGAATCCTAACTGCGCTCAGCGGCAGGCGCGCCAGCCCATCGTGCCGCGATCTGCCTGGTCGAGATGCAGATGGTCGCGGTGCGCCGCATTATAGTCGGGCGACAGCGTCGTCGCGAACAGCCTGCACGCCCCGTCGCGCACGTCGCGCAGGAAGGCGGCCTTGTCGCCCGATCCCGTCCAGTCGCCGACGACGGTGATCCGCCGGCCGTCCGCGAGCCGGAAGCCCGCGATATCGACCGCATCGGCAGTGGCATGTTCGCTCCACGTCCCCGCATCGCGCCCGTAGATACGGCGGCAGGAATAGCTGCCGAAATGGTCGATCCCGACGACCCGGCTGCCGAAATGCCGCTGCGCCGCAGGCTGCACCACCTGCCATTCCCACACCGACAATGCCGCCGCGACCGGGCAGGCGATACCCAGGTTCGCCGGGCGAAACGCGATCTGCCGCGCGCCGCCTGCGGTAAAGCGGACGCCATCGGCATAGCCGCATTGCGCGCCGTCGCGCCGCGGCGGTAGCGCGGTGTAGCGCACGCCCGCCGCATCCAGCTTGGCCCGGCACTGGGGGAAATCGCGCCCCAGCGCGGCGAGCTTCGCCCCCGTGAACATCCCGATCGGCGCACCCAGGTCGAGCGGCGTCCACGGCAGATCCTGCGGCCGTCCCCGCGCCATGCCCCATAGCAACAGCGCCACCGTGCCGATCACCGCAAGGGCGGCAATCCATCCGATCGCACGGCGGAAGGCGCGCTGTGCGCTCACCCGCGCCGCACCGCCTCGATCGGTTCGGCGGTGACGGGATAGCCGCTATCCTCGGGCAGGCAGAGGTGGGGCACGCCGTCGCGCTCCTCTATATGCGGCGTGATCGTTCGCACCGGATAGGCGCGGGCATCCGCCACGGCGGCATCGAAGCTGTCGAACTGTGCCAGACGTTCGAGGTTGCGGCGCGTCGGGAAGATGATCGCGGCATCGCCCCTGTCCGCCGCCGCCAGCATGTCCGCCGCGGTCGTCCAGAGCAGCCGCACCGTTTCGGTCGCGTCCACCGTCGGTGCGGCATCGTCCGGCGCGCGGGCGAGGAAGAAGAGTGTGTCGAAAATGCGGATGCCGGGATGGTCAGGCAGCCAGCGTGCGAACGGCACCAGCGCCTCGAGGTTCAGCGTCAGGCCCGCCGCGTGCAATATGCCCGCAAACGCCTCGCCCGCGTGGAGGCCAGCACGCATCGCCGCGAGCCGTTCGGCCGATGGCGCTGGCGTAACGCCCACCGCGACGCCCGCCTCCTCGATCGTCTCGCGGATCGCGGCGATCCGTGCCGCGGCATCCGCGCCCCCGCCGATCAGCGTCGCAAGCGCATGGTCGCCCGGATCAATGCGCCCGCCCGGAAACACCATCGCGCCGCCGGCAAAGGCCATCGCCCGCGCGCGTTCGGTCATCAGCACTTCGGGCTGCGCCTCTGCCCGCTCACGGAACAGCACCAGGGTCGCGGCAGGAATGGGAGTGTCGGCCATCGCGCATCCTAACGCGTCATGCGCGCGATGGGAGCCGGCGATCGTGGGAAAGCGAGAAACGGGGTGGTGGTGGAGCTGAGGGGAATCGAACCCCTGACCTCTGCAGTGCGATTGCAGCGCTCTCCCATCTGAGCTACAGCCCCGCACCCCGGGCCCGGGTCGCGCCCGGGAGCGCTGCCCTTAGCCGCCCCGTTCGGGCGATGCAACAACGGCGATACGTGTCATCACAAAAATTCGGTCGTTCCGCTCTGCGGCAGCCCGTTCGCCCGGCGCGACGCAAAGTCGTTGCGCAGGTTTAATGACAGGAACGAAGCCCTCTCTTGATGCTTGTTAGGTCCGGAGCAGGCGCACGCAATACGACGTGCCCACCCCGCAGGATGTTTGCTTTCAAGGAGACGATCATGGGCTACGAACGCTATCCCGGCGCCAGTTTTTCCGGTGGTGACGATTACACCCGGGACTATGGCTCAGGCCGCGACTACACCTATTCGAGCGCACGCGATTACGAATCCGCGGGTATGATGGGCAACCGCGATCGCCAATCCAACGACGATCGTCCCTATGGCGGCCGCGACTATGGTAACCAGCGCTATGGCCAGCGCGATCAGCAGTCGCGCTACGAAACCGGCCGCAGCGGTGGCGGCTATGGCATGCAGAACGACCGCTATGGCGAACGCAGCCGCTATGGCGCGGATGCGAACCGCGGCTATTCCAGCGAATATCACGGCAGCTACGGTTCGGGCGGTCGCCGGTTCGAAGACTTCGGTTCTTCAAAGCATGCCGACGACGACAATTATCGCGACCGGTATAGCCGCGACTACCGCGGCGACCGCGGCGATCGTGGTCAGCAGGCCTATGGCCGCTCGCAGCAGCAGGGCTATGGCCGTCAGCCGCAGGGCTATGACTATGAAGAGCGCGGCTTCTTCGCGCGCGCCGGAGACGAGGTCCGTTCGTGGTTCGGTGACGAGGAAGCAGAGCGTCGCCGCGAATATGATTCGCGCATGGATGAACGAGCCTATGGCGCGCAGGACGACGATTACCACAGCTGGCGCCGTGGCCAGATCGACGCCCTGGACCGCGACTATCACGAATACCGCCAGGAAAACCGTACCAAGTTCAGCAATGAATTCAGCGCGTGGCGCACCGGCCGTCAGGGCCAGCGCGACCTGCTGAACAAGGTCGACGAGCATATGGACGTCGTCGGTTCCGACGGCGAGCATGTCGGCACCGTCGACAAGGTGCGCGGCGATCGCATCATCCTCACCAAGAACGATCCCGCGGCCGGTGGTCATCACCATTCGATCCCGTCGAGCTGGCTCGAGTCGGTCGATGGCAAGGTGACGCTGCGCAAGACCGCCAGCGAGGCGAAGGCCGCGTGGCGCGACGAAGAGCGCAACGGCGCGATGTTCGGTGACGATCGCGATCGCGACCAGAACCGCACGACCAATCAGTATGGCGGCCAATATGGCGGCCAATATGGCGGCCAGTCGGCTGGCACCACCGGCACCGCGACGTCCAGCGCAACGACCACCGGCACGACGGGAACGAGCGGTTCCGCCGATGCCGATGGCAAGACGCTCAACCGGAGCTTCTCGGGCACCTATTGATCCCGAGCGGTAACGACGGAAAAGGCCCGGGAGCGATCCCGGGCCTTTTTGCGTTGCATATTGCAACTTGTTGCGCCAGATCAGGCTGAGATTCTTACAGGAGAGAGATGATGGCCCGTGCCTGGACGCTGACCTCACGCCCCCAGGGGCTGCCGACGATGGACAATTTCGCGCTGGTCGATCTGCCCGCGCGTGACCTGAACGATGGCGAGGTGCGCATCGCCAACACGTGGCTGTCGGTCGACCCGTACATGCGCGGCCGGATGAACGACGTGAAGAGCTACACGCCGCCGTTCGAGCTCGACCAGCCGATGCAGGGCGGCGCGATCGGCACCGTCGTCGAAAGCCGTTCCGACCGGTTCAAGCAGGGCGACACCGTCCAGCATTTCGCCGGCTGGCGGGACGAGGCCATCCTGCCCGCCGAGCAGGTGCAGGCGCTGCCCCAGCTCGACGTCGATCCGCAGGCGTTCCTGGGCCAGCTCGGCATGCCCGGCATGACCGCCTATTTCGGCCTGATCGAGGTGGCCGGCGCGAAGGAAGGCGACACCGTCTTCGTCTCGGCAGCGGCGGGCGCGGTCGGATCCACCGTGGTGCAGATCGCCAAGGCCAAGGGCTGCCACGTCATCGGTTCGGCCGGCGGCGCGGACAAATGCGCCTGGGTCCAGTCGCTCGGCGCCGATGCGGTGATCGACTATAAGAGCGGCACCCCGGTGGTGAAGGCGTTGGGCGAGGTCGCGCGCAACGGCATCGACGTCTATTTCGACAATGTCGGCGGCGACCATCTCGACGCCGCGCTGGCGCACGGCAACCTGCATGCCCGCTTCGCGATCTGCGGCATGATCGACGTGTATAACAGCGCCAAGCCGACCGAGCTGCGGTACCTTGCGCGCCTCATCGGCATGCGGATGCGCATCCAGGGCTTCATCGTCAGCGACTATATGGACCGCGCGGGCGAATTCTACCGCGACATGGGCGGCTGGCTGAAGGACGGCAAGCTGAAGCGCAACGAAACGGTGTTCGACGGGCTGGAAGCGACGCCGGACGCGTTCCTCGGCCTGTTCTCGGGCGGTAACACCGGCAAGATGCTGGTGCGGGTTTAATCCACCCGACGATACAGCTGGTCGACCCGTTCCGAGAGCGCGAACTGGTCGACCAGCCGATAATGGCGCGCGAGCTGCCGCATCACGAAGCTGCGTGCTTCTATGTCGGTGGCTTCGGGATCGACGCTGCTGATGACGACATAGGCTGGGCGGGCGGCCATGACGCGTGCGAGCTCGGCATGCGGATCGATACCGAGCGTGCGGCTGTCGCCCATCTCGCTGAGAAACGTCGTGAAGTTATAGGCGGTCGGTACGCAGGCGTCGGTCAGCTGATACAGGATCGGATCGCCCTGAAAGACGAACAGGCAGCCTTCCGGTGCCCGGCCGATCGTCGCGGCGAGGCGGTAGGCGCCGTGACCGTCGCCGCGCGTGCCGCGCAGCACGATGGTGTTGACCAGCACATAGGCAAGCCCGATCGCCAGCACCGGCACTGCGACGGGGACGGAACGGCGCAGCCCCTGAAGCGGCCGCCCCAGTGCCGGCGCAGCGAGTACGGCCAGCGGCACGACCAACGGCAGGGCGTAATGATCGAAATAGGTGCCGAACAGCAGCAGTCCGGCGATTGCCGCCCCCGCCCAACCGATCAGCAGGGGTCCCACCGCCCCTCGGCGCGACACGCCCGTCACGCCAAGTCCCGCGCCGATCAGCAACGGCAGCAGGTGCAGCGCGATCATCGCCAGCCGCTCCGCCATCAGCGGGCCCTCCGGTGCCTTGCGCAGGAACACCGACTGAAAATTGGCGAAGATCAGCGCGTCGACCTCGCCGACATGCCAGTAGAGCGCGAACACCGCTGCGGTCGGCAGCAGCGCCAGCACGCACCACAGAAGCGCCCAACCCACGATCCGCAACATCGGCAGTCTGCGAGCCGCCACCAGCAGCGCGACGCCGAAATAGACACCTTCGAACAAAACGGAATATTTGATCTGCAGCGCCACGCCGAACAGCGCCATCGCCAGCGCGGCGTATCCGGCCGCGGTGCGATCGAACGCGGGCCGTTCGTAGACGTGAACCACGGCCCACGCAGCCGCCGCGACCGGCAGATTGTAGAAGACCGGGCTCTGCCCGCCATCGCCACCATTGACCGACAGATAGACGAGATAGGCGACCCCGGTGAACAACGGGCCCCCACCGTCCGCGACCCGGCATGCCAGCCGCTGCACGATCCACGCCGTCGCTGCCGCGCACAGCGTCGCGGCAAGCTGATAGGCGATTACCGCATCGCCGCCGAACATCCGGGTCGCCGCATAGACCAGAAACAGGCCGAACGGCTTGCGGTCCCAGAAATCGACGAAGGGCAGCCCGCGCCCCTGCCACAGCCGGTCGCCGACCAGCAGGTAGAATTGCTCGTCGATATGGACCACCGGATTGCCGAACTGCCACGCCCGGATGGCGAGGGCGGCGGCAAGCAGGATGGCGGCGGTCGCCAGCGGAGATCGCAGGGAAGAAGGCAGCGTCATGAACCGCCACCCTCGCAAGGGGGCATCGCGGCGTCCAGTCTTCGTCGCACCACCCCCTCGGCAAGCGCGCCGTGCGCCCTATATTGGCGGCGATGACTGCCTGTCCCGTCGCCGCATGACCGCGCTCACCGCCCGCATGGTGGAGGGCGTGCGCGCCATTCCGGCTGCGCAATGGGACGCCTGCGCCGGCACCGCCAACCCGTTCGTGTCCCACGCTTTCCTCGCCGCGCTGGAGGACTCGGGCAGCGTCGGCGGGCGCTCGGGCTGGCAGCCTTTGCCAATCGTGGTCGATGGGGCGGACGGCGCGCCGGTCGCCATCGCGCCGGCCTATGCCAAGAGCCACAGCCAGGGCGAATATGTCTTCGACCATGCCTGGGCAGATGCGTGGGAGCGGGCGGGCGGGGCCTATTACCCCAAATTACAGGTCGCCGCGCCGTTCAGCCCGGTGCCGGGGCCGCGCCTGCTGTTGCGCGATCCCGCCGCCGCGTCCGCGCTGCTCGGCGCGCTGGAGGCGGTGACCGAGCAGAACGGCCTCTCCTCCGCCCACGCCACCTTCGTCGCGCCCGATCAGGTAGCGGCGTTCGAGGCGGCGGGCTGGCTGATCCGCGAAGGGACGCAATTCCACTGGGCGAACCAAGGCTATGCCAGCTTCGACGATTTCCTGGGCGCGCTCGCCAGCCGCAAGCGCAAGGCGATCCGCAAGGAGCGCGCCGCGGCGGTCGAGGGCCTCACCATCCGCCACCTGACCGGGGCGGACATCGGCGAGGCGGAATGGGACGCTTTCTGGACCTTCTACCAGGATACCGGCAGCCGCAAATGGGGTCGGCCCTATCTCACCCG
Organism: Arthrobacter sp. TPD3018; assembly: GCA_003075315.1. Taxonomy (GTDB): domain Bacteria; phylum Pseudomonadota; class Alphaproteobacteria; order Sphingomonadales; family Sphingomonadaceae; genus Sphingomonas. Next base: position 606,330 of record QDFQ01000001.1, read on the forward strand.
CAGCTTCTTCCCCCTGCTGGGCGAGGCGATGGGGGACCGCGTCCTGCTGATCCTTGCGATGCGCGACGGCGAGCCCGTTGCGGGCGCGCTCAACTTGATCGGCGCGGATACGCTGTACGGCCGCTATTGGGGCTGCACCGAGGACGTGCCCTTCCTCCATTTCGAACTCTGTTATTATCAGGCGATCGACGCCGCGATCGCGCGCGGGCTGAAGACGGTTGAGGCGGGGGCGCAGGGCGAGCACAAGCTCGCGCGCGGCTATGTACCGGTACCGACCTGGTCGGCGCATTATCTGCCCGATGCGGGGTTCCGCCGTGCGGTCGCCGATTTCCTGGTGCGCGAACGGGCTGCCGTCACCGAGGAGCAGGACTATCTGGCGGAACTCGCCCCGTTCAGGAAGGGCGGGGGGTAAGCATCACGCGGCGGCGCGGCGGCAGCAGGGCCGGGTCCAGCGTCACCTTCGCCGGCGTGCGGTCGTCGATCCGATAGAGCACGTCCTTGCCGCTGCGCCAGATCGGGGTGAGGCCGGTCAGGAACTCAGGGCCCACGGGCGGCGGGTTGACCAGCCAGACGTAATCGAACGCCTGCCGCGGCAGGAAGGCGAGCGACACCTTCAGCGGTCGCCACCATTCGCCGCGGCAGCGCCGGTCGGTAACGAGCTGCGAGGGATCGTGCGCGAAGGCACCGGCCGGGGTGTAGCGCACGGTCAGCAGCTGCCCGCCCGCCATCGACCATTGGTCGTTGGCATAAGCGAGCTTCCGCTCCAGCGCGATGCCGGCGATATGCTCTTCGCGCGAATAGAGCCATTCGTCATGGCAGGTGCGCCCGACCATGGTCAGCAATCGCGCGCCCTGGGGCACATGGTTCAGCGCGGTCAGCGTGCGGTCGTATTCTCGGCTGAACTGCCAATAGCTGATCGTCGTCGCCGCCAGCCGCACGCCGAAGAAGGCGAGGCCCAGCGCCGCCAGCGTCGCGGCGCCGCGGAACGACAGGCCGCGCTTGGGCCGCAGCGCGATCAGCAGGATGGCGAGCACGAACGGCGCGAGCCGCATGTCGGCATAGGCCGATCCGAACACGATCCGCGGCAACACGATATAGATGACCGACAGGAACAGCGCCGACAGCAGCAGGTTGCGCGAATATTCGATCCGCTCGTCGCGCACGCCTTTCAGCAGGATGACGAACAGCACGGTGACGGACGCGAGGTCGAACGCCATCCAGCGATCGCGCAGGGACATGATCACCCAGCCCACCTTCGCGCGCCAGTTGAACCAGTCCATCGTCTTGCCGGTGACATGGTCGCCCGAGCGCCACAGCACCATCATCAGGAAGGGCAGCGCGAGCGGCAGGCAGCCGATGGCGGCGCGCACCCAGCTTTCCAGCCAATGGCCGCTCTGGCTGTCCTTGCGCCGGTCGTGCTGGCGGATCATCTCGGCCGAGAAGGCGAGGATGCCGAGCACGCCCCAGCCGAAGGTGTGGCAGATCCACAAGGCGCACGACAGCGGCACGAACAGCACCGCGCGCAACCGTACCTTGCGCAGCCGGCCCAAGCGCAGCCACAGCGCGAACAGGTTGAGCGCCAGCGCCATCGACAGCGCGAAGTTCACGAAGCCGAACTGGAACGGGTAGCAATAGGCAAGGGGGAGGGCGAACAGCGCGGTCGCGGGAATGCGCCCGTGCACCTCGCGCGCGATCCACAGCAGGCCCGACACGGTGAGCGCGGGGATCGCCATCACGATCAGCTTGACCGCAAGTTCGAGGCCAAAGATCGGCGCCAGCGGCTCGATGAGCAGATCGACGCCCAGATTGCCGATCATCGACCACTGAAAATTATACCAGTCGTACAGCCAGCGATGCGCGCCATCGTCCAGCTGCACGCGATAGCGGCCCATATGGCCGGGCAGGTCGACCAGCGGCGGGATCGTCGGCCACACGAGCGGGATCATCGTCGCGATCACCACCGCCACGACGAACGTCCGCGTTTGCCACCAGTGCAGCTTATGCCCCTGCATCGCGCCGCCTTAGGGGCTTTGGCGTGGCCACGACAAGCATTGTCGCAAAAAGTTCCCGCGCGCGTGCGATGAAGCGAGGATTTTGTTGATCCAGATTATGTGCGGAACGGCCGCAGCAGCCACACCGTCACCCCGGCCTCGAGCCGGGGTCCCGCTTCTTTCTTCCGCCGAACCCCAAAAGCGGGACCCCGGGTCAAGCCTGGGGTGACGGGAGGGGAGGGGGGGGGGCGCCTCGGCCCACCGACACCGTCACCCCGGACTTGGTCCGGGGTCCACTTCGCGGCGAGGGGGTGGTCAAAGGCTCCAGCCGCGCCCTCGCGGCCCGGTGGACCCCGGAACGCCTCCGGGGTGACGGGGGGCGGTTGGCGAGGGCCTGATCCCAAAACAGCCCGTCATTCCCGCGAAGGCGGGAATCCATAACCTCCAACGGAAACGCGTCTGGAGTCCCGCCTCCGCGGGAATGACGAACGCGTCCCGGAACGCCTTACGCGTCCCGCCGCCCCAGCAACCGCAGCCGCAGCGCGTTCAGCTTGATGAACCCGGCCGCATCGCGCTGGTCGTAGGCGCCCTGATCGTCCTCGAACGTCACGACCTTTTCCGAATAGAGCGAATTCGGCGACTTGCGGCCGACGATATAGACGCCGCCCTTGTACAGCTTCAGCCGCACCGTGCCGCTCACCTTCGCCTGGCTGTGATCGATGGCGGCTTGCAGCATCTCGCGCTCGGGCGAGAACCAGAAGCCGTTGTAGATCAGCTCGGCATAGCGCGGCGCGAGTTCGTCCTTCAGGTGCGCGGCGCCGCGATCCAGCGTGATCTGCTCGATGCCGCGGTGGGCGAGGTGATAGATGGTGCCGCCCGGCGTTTCGTACATGCCGCGGCTCTTCATGCCGACGAAGCGGTTCTCGACCAGGTCGAGCCGGCCGATGCCGTGGCGACGGCCGAGCTCGTTGAGCTTGGTCAGCAGCGTCGCCGGGCTGGTCGCCTCGCCGTTCAGCGCGACGCCGTCGCCGCGCTCGAAATCGATCGTGATGTACTCGGGCGCGTCGGGCGCGTCCTCCGGGTTCACCGTGCGCGAATAGACGTAATCGGGCACCTCCTGCCACGGATCCTCGAGCACCTTACCCTCGGACGAGGTGTGGAGCAGGTTCGCGTCGGTCGAGAAGGGCGATTCGCCGCGCTTGTCCTTGGCGACCGGGATCTGGTGCTGTTCGGCGAATTCGATCAGGCGCGTGCGGCTGGTCAGGTCCCATTCGCGCCACGGCGCGATCACCTTGATGTCGGGGTTGAGCGCGTAATAGCCGAGTTCGAAGCGGACCTGATCGTTGCCCTTGCCGGTCGCGCCGTGGCTGACGGCATCGGCGCCGACCATCTTCGCGATCTCGATCTGGCGCTTGGCGATCAGCGGGCGCGCGATCGACGTGCCGAGCAGGTACAGCCCCTCGTACAGCGCGTTCGAGCGCATCATCGGGAACACGTAATCGCGCACGAATTCCTCGCGCAGATCGTCGATGAAGATATGCTCGGGCTTGACGCCGGCCATCTGCGCCTTCTGGCGGGCGGGCTCCAGCTCCTCGCCCTGGCCCAGGTCGGCGGTGAAGGTGACGACTTCGCAGTTATACGTCTGCTGCAGCCATTTCAGGATCACGCTCGTATCCAGACCGCCCGAATAGGCGAGGACGACGCGGTTGATCTGATCGGTCACGGCACGGGTTCCTTGGACCATGGAATGGATGGCCGCGCCCCTACGGCCCACAGCGCTGCGGTGCAACGTCTGCGTTCACCGCGGGTTTAGGCGCGGCGGCCTACAGGCCCGTTTCGAACATGTATTCCGGAGTTCCCATGATCCGCACCGCACTCGTCATCCTGCCGCTGCTCATCGCCACCCCGGCGCTCGCCGCGGGCAAGGCCGATCCCAAGGCGGCAGCGAAGATCGATCCGCGCATCAAGGCGGATTTCGACAAGACCGACACCAATCATGACGGCTTCATCAGCCGCGCCGAGGTCGACGCCCGCGTCGCGCGCATGGATGTCGGCAAGACGCAGATGCCCGCCGCCAAGGCAAAAGCGATGGCCGACGCCTGGTTCAACACCGCCGATGCCAACCACGACGGCAAGGTTTCGCCCGCCGAAATGCAGGGCCTCTTCCGCGCGATCGCCTCGCGCTACGACCTTAATCATGACGGCGTCATCAGCCTCGACGAACGCGCCGCCGCCCGCGCCGCGGTGATGGGCGGCCCGCAGCAGGCGCTGCCCAAGGGGCGGTAACGGCGCGCTCCGGTCGCCCCAATCCCACCCGTCACCCCGGACTTGATCCGGGGTCCCGCTTCTTCTCCGCCCGCAGGATCAAGCGGGACCCCGGCTCAAGGCCGGGGTGACGGAAAGGGGTGGGTGACCGCCACACCCGTCATTCCCGCGAAGGCGGGAATCCATAACCACTGACGTCTCGGCAAGAGGCGCAACGTAGCGCGTCTGGATTCCCGCCTCCGCGGGAATGACGGCAGCGGAAAGCAGCGAATTTACCGCCCCCTAAGCGCCCGCTCGCCCTCGAACATATAATCCCGAACGATCGGCAATTCCGTCCGGCTCCGGCTGAACTGGATCTGGAAGTTGCACAGCCCGCCATTCTCGAACGCCATCGCAGCGCCGGCGAGGTAGAAGGTCCACATCCGGTAGAAGCGCTCGTCGTACAGCGCTACGATCGCGTCACGCGCCTTCAGCGTCCGCGCATACCATTCGTGCAGCGTATAGGCGTAGTGCAGCCGCAGCACCTCGACGTCGGTCAGGAACATCGACAGTCCCTCGAACGCCGCGATCGTCTCCGACAGCGCGGGATTGTAGCCACCGGGGAAGATGTATTTCGTCGTCCAGTCGTCGGTGACGCTCGGCGGCCCGAACCGGCCGATCGTATGCACCAAAGCGACGCCATCGTCGGTCAGCAGGTCGCGGCATTTGCGGAAATAGGTCTTGTACTGCGGCGGTCCGACATGTTCGAACATGCCGACCGAGATGATGCGGTCGAACCGGCCCTCTACGCGCCGGTAATCGATCAGCTCGAACTTCACCTTGTCCGATACGCCCGCCGCCGCGGCCCGCTCGCGCGCGATCTTCAGCTGTTCCTCGGACAAGGTGACGCCCAGCACCTCCACCCCGAAATGCCGGTTGAGGTACAGCGCCATGCCGCCCCAGCCACAGCCGATGTCGAGCACGCGCATGCCGGGCCGCAGCGCCAGCTTGGCGGCGATATGCGCCAGCTTGTCGCTCTGCGCCTGCTCCAGGCTAGTGTCGGGGTCGGTGTAATAGGCGCAGCTGTACTGCTTGTCCGCGTCGAGAAACAGGTCGTACAGCCGCGCCGACAGATCGTAATGGTGCGCGACATTCTGCTTCGACCGCCGCTCCATGTTGATCCGGTCGAGCCGGTGCTTCACGGCGCCGAGGCCCCGTACGAACGCGGAGGGCTGCAACGCATTCTGCCCGCGCTCCCAGGGACTATTGCCGGTCATCAGCTTGACCAGCCCCATGATGTCGTCGTCGTCGACGGTCAGCCGCCCGTCCATGTACATCTCGCCGGCGGCGAGCGCGGGGTTGCGGATGATGCGGCCGGCGACGCCCGAATCGGCGAAGCGGATGGTGATATGGCCGAAGGCAGGGTCGGGCGTTCCGAAGGTCGCGGGGGCCTTGCCGGGCCGATGGAGGGTCAGTTGGCCACGCTTGACGGCGCGGCTGAGGAACATGTCGATCAGCGCCATGAGGAAGCTACTATGCCCTAGGGTCCAGACCCACAACTGCCAAGGGCCGTGACGGAGCCGATATTGGCGCTAGGCTAGGAGCAAGGAGGAAGCGATGCTTATGCATCGTGACCGACGCGCGACGCCGCTTAGCGCCAATATCGGCCCGCCGCCATGCGGTCGCCCTGAGGCGACCGCCGGACTGCGTCGCTTGCTTGCGCGTGGCGTAAGCCACGCGTCTGTGCTGCGCTCCTTGCCGGCGGTCGCCTCAGGGCGATCACGGTCATTGGCAGTTGCGGGTCTGGACCCTAGATGCCGGCATACCAATCGTAATCGACATTGTCCTCCCAATAGCCGCCTTTGCCTTTACCTGTGCTATTGAGATCGCTCACCGCGGTGATCCCGGTCACGTATTTGGCATGTTTGTAGCCCAGCTGCCGCTCGACGCGCAGCCGTACCGGGGCGCCATGCGGCACGGTCAGCCGCGCGCCGTTCATCTTCAACGCCAGGATCGTTTGCGGGTGGAAGGCGTCGATCGTGTCGATCGACTCGTAATACGGCTCGCCATTGTACAGGTCCGCGCAGGTGAACACGACGTAGCGCGCGCTCTGGCGCATCCCCGCCGCCTTCAGCACCGTGCCCAGCATCGGCCCCTGCCACTGGCCGATCGCGCTCCACCCTTCGACGCAATCGTGGCGCGTGATCTGCGATCGTGACGGCATCGACGCGAGCTGCGCGAGGCTCAAAGACAGCGGCCGATCGACCAGTCCGCCGACGGCCATGCGATAGCTCGCGAACCCGTCCGCCACCATCGCGGCATAGGCCGGCGTCCCCGGATCGCGCGTGCCGTTGGCGCGGAACACCGGCGACATCTGTTCGCGGGTGAACTCCGGCGCCAGTGCCGCCCGGTTCATCAGCGCGCGCTGCAGCCCCTTGTGCATGTCCTCGCCCGCGAACAGGATTTTGCGCGCCTGCGGGTTCGCCACGACCTTGTCGCACCCGGCGAGCAGCAGCCCCGCCGACCCGACGATCAGATTGCGTCGCGCCAGGATCATTCCGGCACCCGCCATCTGCCGGTCAGCATCGATCGTACCTCGTTCCACGCGCCCGCCAGGATCACGAGCACCAGATGCACGACGATGAACCCGCCGAGCAGGCTCGCCGCGATGAAGTGGATCGAGCGTGCCGACTGCCGTCCGCCGAACACATCGAGCAGCAACGGCCATGCCGCATCCATCCCCGGCGACAGCGCGAGGCCGGTGAAGATCATCACCGGCAGCGCGACGAAAATGACGAGGATGTAGCTCCATTTCTGCAAGCTGTTGTATGCACCCGGATCGTCGGCATCGTGGAAGCGGAAGTTCCAGTGATCGCGCACATCCTTTGCCAGATGCCGGGCGCTGACGTCCTTGGCGCTGAGCCTGAGCCGCGCGAAATGCCGGTTGAGCAGGCTCGCCACCATGAACGCCAGCAGCCCGAACGCGAACACCAAAGCGAAGAACAGGTGCCAGCGCCGCGAGATCGCCAGATTGTAGTTTGCCGGAATCGTGATCCACGCCGGAAAGCGCGGCAGCTGCGCCCAGGCATGGTCGAAGTTCGCGCCATAGCGGCCCCAGTACAGCCGCGGATGGGCGTTGGAGATGCCGAGTCCACTGCCCAGCAGGATGAAGACGGACACCGCATTCACCCAATGCCACAGCCGCGTTGCGAGCGCGTGGCGCAGGATCGTCGTTCCGGGCGTTTGCGCAGCCATAGCATCCGTGTAGCAGGGGCGGGACTATGACGACTAGCTGGCATTTCTACGAACCCGCGAACGGCCATGGCCTGCCGCACGACCCCCTCAACGCCATCGTGGCGCCGCGCCCGATCGGCTGGATCGGCAGCGTGTCGGCGGACGGCGTGCCCAATCTCGCGCCCTACAGCTTCTTCAACCTATTCAATTATCGGCCGCCGCTGATCGGCTTTTCGTCGATGGGGTGGAAGGACAGCGTCGCCAATATCGATGCGACCGGCGAATTCGTCTGGAACCTCGCGACGCGTGACCTGGCCGACGCGATGAATGCGACCTCGGCCGGAGTGGGGCCGGAGGTGGACGAACACGCGCTCGCCGGGCTGGAGACCGCGCCCTCGCGCCTCGTCGCGCCGCCGCGCGTCGCGGCCAGCCCGGTCGCGTACGAATGCAAGCTCACCCAGATCGTCCGCCTGCAGACCAAAGAGGGGCGCGAGCTCGACCAGTATCTGGTGATCGGCGAGGCGGTCGGCATCCATATCGACACTGCGCTGCTCGACGACGGCATCTACCAGACCGCCCGCGCGCGTCCCATCATGCGCGGCGGCGGCCCGGCGGACTATTTCGAGATTACCGAGGCCAATCGCTTCGCCATGCGTCGGCCGGGGTAGCGGCGACGGTCTTCCCAAGCGCACCGCCACCGCTTACGCACGCACGACGAGAGGGGAGAGCCGTGAGTTGACCAAGAGCGAACGACGCGAGCCGTCCCATACGCTGATCGCGCGCGACCTCGGCATCGCGATCGTCACCGGCCGCTATCCGCCCGGCGGCATCATCCCCGGCGAGGTCGATCTCGCCGCGCAGCGCGGCATCTCGCGCAGCGTCGTACGCGAGGCGCTGCGCATGCTGTCGGCCAAGGGTCTCGTCGAAAGCCGTCCCAAGGCCGGCACGCGCGTGCGCGAGCGCGCGCAGTGGAATTTGCTCGATCCCGACCTGCTCGCCTGGATGTTCGAAGGCGAACCGCCCGCCAGCTTCGTACGCAGCCTGTTCCAACTGCGCATGATCGTCGAACCCGCCGCCGCCGAAATGGCCGCGACCTTCCGCACCGACGAACAGCTCGCGCGGATGGCGGCGGCGCTCGACGGGATGCGGCGTCACGGCCTCGGCACGGCGGAGGGGCAGGCGGCCGACCAGAGCTTCCACAATACGATCCTGGAGGCGACCGACAACGAACTGCTCGTCAGCCTCTCGGGCAGCATCGGCGCCGCGGTGCGCTGGACGACGATCTTCAAGTTCCGCCGCCGCACCAAGCCGCGCGATTCGATGCCGCAGCACCACCGCCTGTACGAAGCGATCCGCGCCCGCGACACCGTATCGGCTCGCGCCGCGACCCTCGTCCTGCTGGAACAGGCGCACGAAGACACCGAACGCTCGTTGCTGGAATAGGGGGGCACGCGTTTCCCGGCGAACGTCGGGATGACGGAGGATGAGGACCGGCGCTCCCCCATTCGTCATTCCCGCGCAGGCGGGAATTCAGACGCGTTACCGTTTCGACTCCATCACCAGCGGGAGCGGTTATGGATTCCCGCCTGCGCGGGAATGACGGCGGGATGGGGCGCGCGCACAGAAAAGCGGGCGCGCCCCACCCCCCGCATCAATGGTTGTCGCGCGGCAGGCCCATCGTCTGCGCAATGCGCTGGTACTTCTCCGCGCCCTCCAGAATCGCGCCGGTGTTCATCTGCCCGACGACGGCGCGCTGGATCTCCTGCCACGGCGTTTGCGACGCGGGATAGGCATAGCCCCCCGCCGCCTCCAGCGCGGCACGGCGTTCCATCAGCTCCGCGTCCGAAATCAGCACGTTGGCGCTGCCGGTGTTGAGGTCGATCCGTACCCGGTCGCCCGTCTTCAGCAGCGCAAGCCCGCCCATCGCCGCCGCTTCGGGCGAGGCGTTGAGGATCGACGGCGACCCGCTCGTCCCCGATTGGCGGCCGTCGCCGATGCACGGCAGCGCATGCACGCCCTCGGTGATCAGATATGCCGGCGGTCGCATGTTCACGACCTCCGCCGCGCCGGGATAGCCGATCGGACCGGCGCCGCGCATGAACAGCAAGGTCTCTGGCGTGATGCCGGTCGCGGGATCGTCGATGCGGTGGTGGTAATCCTCCGGGCCATCAAAGACGACCGCCGGCCCTTCGAACGCATTGGGATCGTCGGGGTTGGAGAGGTAACGGTCGCGGAACTCCTTCGAGATCACGCTGGTCTTCATCACCGCCGCGTCGAACAGATTGCCCGACAGCACGATGAAGCCCGCATCCGTCACCAGCGGCTGGTCGAACGGGCGGATGACCTTCTCGTCCTCGATGCTGACCCCGCGGCAATTGTCGCCCATCGACCGGCCGTTGACGGTCAGAGCGCCCTCGTGGATCAGGCCCTGGCCCATCAATTGGTTGACCACCGCGGGCACGCCGCCCGCGCGGTAATAATCCTCGCCGAGGTATTCGCCTGCGGGCTGCAGATTGACGAGCAGCGGCACCTTGTGCCCCTCCGTCTCCCAATCCTTGATCGGCAGGTCGACGCCGATATGGCGCGCGATCGCCGCCAGGTGGATCGGCGCGTTGGTCGATCCGCCGATTGCCGAATTGACGCGGATCGCGTTGTGGAACGACTCTTTGGTCAGGATGTCCGAGGGCTTGAGGTCCTCCGCCACCATCTCGACGATGCGCTTGCCGGTGAGGTACGCGACCTCCTGCCGGTCGCGATACGGCGCGGGGATCGCCGCCGATCCGGGCAGGCTCATGCCGAGCGCTTCGCACAGCGAATTCATCGTCGTCGCGGTGCCCATCGTGTTGCAATAGCCGGTCGACGGTGCCGAGCTGGCGACCAGGCGGATGAACTCCGCATCGTCGATCTCGCCCGCGGCCAGCATCTGCCGCGCCTTCCACACGATCGTGCCCGATCCGGTGCGCTCGCCCTTGTGCCAGCCGTTCAGCATCGGTCCCACGGACAAGGCGATCGCCGGGATGTTCACCGTCGCGGCGCCCATCAGCATCGCCGGCGTCGTCTTGTCGCAGCCGATCGTCAGCACCACGCCGTCCAGCGGATAGCCGTACAGCGTCTCGACCAGCCCCAGATAGGCGAGGTTGCGGTCCAGCCCCGCGGTCGGACGCTTGCCGGTTTCCTGGATCGGATGGACCGGGAATTCCAGCACGATGCCGCCCGCCTCGCGCACGCCCTCGCGCACGCGCTCCGCCAGCACCAGATGGTGGCGGTTGCACGGGGACAGGTCGCTGCCCGTCTGCGCGATGCCGATGATCGGCTTGCCCGAGCGCAGCTCGTCGAGGCTGAGGCCGAAGTTCAGATAGCGCTCCAGATACAGCGCCGTCATGTCGATATTGTCCGGGTTGTCGAACCAGGCGCGGGACCGCAGGGCGCTGGGGCGTTTGGGCGTGTCGGTGGTCATAAAAGCTCCGGTCAGCGCGCCACGGAGACGCGATAGATCATCTGGTGGTGATAGGGTTTGCCCGGATCGACGCGCGCCGATCCGAACGCGGGCTGGTTGGGCGTGTCCGGGAAGGTTTGCGGCTCCAGCGCGAAGCCATCGCCCATGCGATAGACGTGGCCCTGCTTCCCCACGATCGTGCCGTCGAGGAAGTTGCCCGAATAGAATTGCACCCCCGGCTCGGTCGACAGCACCTCGAGCACGCGGCCCGACACCGGATCCTCGACCCGCGCGGCGAGCTTGGGCTGCGCGGTGCGGCCGGCATCGAGCGCGAAATTATGGTCGTAGCCGCGCCCGATGACGATCTGCGGATCGCGGCCGTCGCGGATGCTCTGGCCGATGGCGCGCGGCCTGGTGAAGTCGAACACGCTGCCCGCTACCTGTTTCAGTTCGCCCGTCGGGATCAGCGCCGCATTGACCGGCGTGTAGCGCGCGGCGGGGATCGTCATCCGCTGGGCATAGATGCCGCCCGCCGATCCCTCGCCGGCGAGGTCGAACAGCGCATGGTTGGTCAGGTTGACGATCGTCGGTGCGTCGGTCTTCGCGGTGAAATCGATCGTCAGCGCGCCTGTGTCGTCGAGCGCATAGGTCACCTCGACGTCGAGCTGGCCCGGATAGCCCTGATCGCCCGCGGGGCTGGTCAGCGCCATCGTTACGCTCGCGCGGGCGCCGCTGGGTGTGACCGACACGATCCGCCACACCGCCTTGTCGAAGCCGGTGGTGCCGCCATGCAGCGAGTTGGTCTTGTCGTTGAGCGGCAGCTGATACGTCTTGCCGTCCAGCGTGAAGCGGCCGCCCGCGATCCGGTTGGCATAGCGGCCGACGGTCTGGCCCCAGAAATTGGGCTGTGTGACATACGCGGCGGCGGTGTCATGGCCCAGCGTGATGTCGGCGAGCGTGCCGTTGCGGTCCGGCGCCTCGAACGCCTGCAACGTCGCGCCCAGCGTCATTACCCGCGCCTTCACGCCATTCGCCCCGGTCAGCGTCACCGCCTCGATCCGGGTGCCGTCTGGCAGTCGGCCGAAATCGGCGCGCGTCGCGGTCGCGGCGCAGGCGGCATCGGCCGCCGCGATCGTCAGTATCCCCGCACAGGCCATTTGGAACGCGAAACCCACTTTCATGTTGCGCCTCTCCCCGTTCGTCCCCGGCATTGACCCGGTGGTTCTTCGCTATATAGTCAGACAAATAGCCGGGGCGCAAGGCAGCCTGTGGTAGCGATACAAATAGGGGAGAGGACATGGCTGGACCGATGATGGCACCACCGCCCGCGGCCGCAGGCAGCGGCGTGGCGGGTGGACGCAAGGCGGGCGTCGCGCTCGCGCTCGTCTATGTGACGACGTTGTTCTTCATCTGGGCGTTCGTGACGAACCTGATCGACCCGCTCGTGAAGAGCATGAAGGTCATCTACACGCTCAGCGACTTCGAAACGCAGCTCAACCAGTTCGCCTTCTTCATCGCCTATGGCGTCATGTCGATCCCGTCGGCCTGGTATCTGTCGCGTCGCGGCTACGCCAATTCGATCGTCCTCGGCCTGCTGGGCGTCGTCGCCGGCTGTCTCGTCGCTTGGTCGACCGCCTGGTCGAACAGCTTCGTCACCGTGCTGCTCGGCCTCTTCGTCGCGGCGTCGGGCGTCACCTTGCTGCAGGTCGCGGCCAACCCGCTGATCGCGTCGATGGGCGATCCCAAGGGCTCGCACTTCCGCCTCAACCTCAGCCAGGCGTTCAACTCGCTCGGCGCCTATGTCGGCGGCACGTTCGGCGCGGCCTATCTGTTGCGCGGCGACCTGTTCGCCAAGGATGCAGTGCTGACGCCAGCGCTGAAGGCGGACAGCCTCGGCTTCGTCACCCACGTCTATCTGATGATCGCGGTGATCCTAGCGGTCTTCACCGGCCTGGTCTTCTTCGACAAGCGCACGATCAACGCGCACGCGCCCGCGCTCGCCACCAACGTCGATTCGCCGCTGTCGGCGCTGCGTTCGCGCTGGGCGAACCTCGGCTCGGTCGCGATCTTCCTGTATGTCGGCGCCGAGGTCTGCGTGATCTCGGGCATGATCTTCTTCCTCGAACAGCGGCACATCCTCGACGTGCCGGCGCAGATCGCCGGTTACATCGCGCCGCTGTTCATGCTGCTCGCGATGATCGGCCGCTTCGGCGGCAGCGTGTTGCTGCGCTATGCCAAGGCGACGACGCTGCTGACGCTGGTCGGTGCGGGCGCATCGATCCTGTGCCTCGTCATCATCGCGACCTACGACATGGCGGCGACGCCGCTCGGCGGCACGATCACGCTGCCCGGCGGCTATGTCGCGCCGCTGACGATGGGCTTCGTGCCCGCGGTCGCCGCGCTGCTGCTCGGCCTGATGAACTCGATCATGTTCCCGACGATCTTCACGCTGACGCTGGAGCGGTCGACCGCGCCTGCCTCGGCGACGTCGGGGCTGATGTGCATGGCAATCTGCGGCGGCGGCTTCGTGTCGATCCTGTACGGCGCGGTGATCGACGCCTTCGCCGGCTTCGCACCCGAAGGCGCGCGCTCGCTCGCCTTCGTCGTGCCGTTGGTCTGCTATCTCTACGTCCTCTGGTATGCGCGCGCGGCGCTGAAGGCCCCGACGCACGTCATCGAGGAAACCGTCGAGCCGACCGCCTGAGGCGATGACGATGGGCACGGCCATGAGCGCGGTGATCGCGATTGACTGGGGCACGACCAACCGGCGCGCCTATCGGATCGAGCCCGACGGCCGCGTCGGTGACCGTGTCGAGGGCGGGGCGGGCGTGCTTGGGCTGGCGCCGGGGGAGTATTCCCCGGCACTCGCCGATCTGCGGGGCCGCCTCGGCGACCTGCCCGTGATCGCCGCCGGCATGGTCGGCTCGACGCGCGGCTGGCACGAGGCACCCTATGCGGCCGCCCCCGCCGATCTCGCCGCGCTCGCCGCCGCGGCGCTCCGTATCGAGCCCGAACGCGCGACGATCGTCCCCGGCGTCGCGCTGCTGCACGGGCCCCGTGCCGACGTGATGCGCGGCGAAGAGGTGCAGGTGCTGGGCGCGATCGCCGCCGGCCTCGCGCCCGCCGACGCGCTGTTCTGCCAGCCCGGCACGCACAACAAATGGGTCGCGACCGATGGCGGCCGCATTACCGACATCGCCACGGTGATGACCGGCGAACTCTTCGCGCTGCTGAAAAGCCATGGCATCCTCGCCGGCATGCTCGACGGCGCGGTGGCGGACGGGCCGGCGTTCCGCGACGGCGTCGCGCGCGGGGCAGGGGCCTGCGACCTCGGTGCCGCGCTGTTCGAAGTGCGCAGCGGCGTGCTGCTCGGCCGCCGCTCGGCAGAGGACGCCGCGGCCTATGCCAGCGGCGTGCTGATCGGCAACGACGTCGGCGCGCGTGATGTCGCCAGCCGCGCGGTCCACCTGCTCGCCACCGGCGCGCTGGCGGAGCTCTACGCGGTCGCGATCGAAACCTGCGACGGCCGCGTCGTGCCGGTGGATGCGACCGCGGCGTTCGTCGCCGGCATCCATCACTTGCGGGCGATGCTGTGACCCAGTCCTTCCCCCATCCACTCCGTCACCCCGGACTCGTTCCGGGGTCCACTCTGCGGCGAGGGGGGCGGCTGGCGCCTCTTGCGGCGCCCCCGCGGCCGGGTGGACCCCGGAACGAGTCCGGGGTGACGAGGAGCATGGGCGATTCTCCCGCGCACAACCGGCGACCCCGATCCAGGCAGCCGGTCTTGTCCCACCGATCACCCCACCCACACCGTCACCCCGGCCTTGAGCCGGGGTCCCGCTTCATCCGGGCGGTGGTGAGACAAGCGGGACCCCGGCTCAAGGCCGGGGTGACGGCGAGGATAGGCAACCGCCCCGCATCCCACCCGGAGCCCCAAGCATGACCGACCCCGCCACCCGCTTCGCCGAGGCCTTCGCCGCCTGCCCGCTCGTCGCGGTCCTCCGCGGCCTCACCCCCGACGAAGCCGCCCCCATAGGCGACGCTTTGGTCGATGCCGGCTTCACCCTGCTCGAAGTCCCGCTCAATTCGCCCGACCCGCTCGCCAGCATCGCCGCCCTGGCTAAGCGCTACGCCGGCCGCGCGATCGTCGGCGCGGGGACCGTCCTCACCCCGCAGGACGTCACCGCCGTCGCCGACGCGGGCGGCGCGCTGATCGTCTCGCCCAACACCGACCCCGCCGTCATCCGCGCCTCGGTGGCGCGCGGACTCATCTCGCTCCCCGGCTATTTCACCCCCAGCGAAGCTTTTGCCGCGCTCGCTGCCGGCGCGCACGGCCTGAAGCTCTTCCCGGCGGAAGGCGCCGCGCCCGCCTTCCTGAAGGCCCAGCGCGCCGTCCTGCCCAAGGCGACCAAGGTGCTCGCGGTCGGTGGCATCACCCCCGACACGATGCCGCAATGGCACGCTGCGGGTGCGGACGGCTTCGGGCTCGGCTCCAACCTCTATCGCGCCGGCAAGTCCGCCGCCGACGTCGCGCGCGATGCCGCGGCGTTCGTCCACGCCGCAAAGGACCTCGCATGACTGCTGCTCGCCTGCTCCAACAGCGCCTGCCCGACGGCACCCGCCGCGTGATCCTCGCCGAACAGGCCGCCCACGTCCTCACCGGCATCGCCACCACCCGCGAACTGGCGCAGGCCGCGATTCGGGAGGGCGTCAGCCTGCTCGACGCCGCCCGCGCGCGCCGCTCAGACGAGACAGTCGACCTCACCGCCGCGCTGGAGGCGGGCGAACTGCTCCCCGCGATCGACCATCCCGACAGCGCGCGGCTGATGCTGGCGGGCACCGGCCTGACCCACTTGGGCTCCGCCGCCGGCCGCGACGCGATGCACAAGGCCGCCGCCGAGGGGAAACAGACCGATTCGATGCGCCTGTTCCTCGAAGGCATGGAGGGCGGCCGCCCGGCAGCCGGCGCGATCGGCGCGCAGCCCGAATGGTTCTACAAGGGCGACGGCCAGGGCCTCGTCGCGCCCGAAGCCGCCTTCGCCTCGCCCGCCTTTGCGCAGGATGGCGGCGAGGAGCCCGAACTCGCCGGCATCTATCTGATCGGCGACGACGGCACGCCGTTCCGCCTGGGGATCGCGCTCGCCAACGAATTCAGCGATCACGTCACCGAACGCCACAATTACCTGTGGCTGGCCCATTCGAAGCTGCGTCAGGCGTCGCTCGGCGCCGAACTGCTATTGGGCACGCCGCCGGCCGACATTCGCGGCACCAGCCGCATCGTCCGCGATGGCGCGACGCTATGGGAAAAGCCGTTCCTCACCGGTGAAGCCAACATGTCGCACAGCCTCGCCAACCTTGAATATCATCACTTCAAATATGCCGCCTTCCGCCGGCCGGGCGACATCCACGTCCACTTTTTCGGCACCGCCACGCTGTCGTGCGCCGACAACGTCCAGACACAGGACGGGGACGTCTTCGAAATCGAGGCCGCGCCCTTCACGCTGCCGCTGCGCAACGCCCTTGCCACCGCGCCGGGCGACACCGTCATGGTGAAGCCGCTGTGAGCGCCCCGATCCGCCTCGCGCTGATCGGCATGGGCAAGATCGCCCACGACCAGCATGTCCCCGCCATCGCCGGCGAACCCGCCATCGCGCTCGCCGCGACCGTCAGCCGCAACGGCGAAGGCGTCGAGGGCGTGCCGCATTTCCACGACATCGCCGATCTGATCGCGAGCGGGCAGGGGATCGACGCCGTCGCGCTCTGCACGCCGCCGCAGGTCCGCCACGTCATTGCGATGCAGGCGATCCAGGCCGGCTGGCACGTCTTCCTCGAAAAGCCACCCGGCGCGACGCTGGCAGAGGTCGCCACGCTCGAGGCAGCGGCGCAAGCGGCGGGCGTCACCCTCTTCGCCAGCTGGCATTCGCGCTACGCCCCCCGCGTCGAACCCGCCCGCGCCGCGCTCGCCGATGCGCGGATCGACCGGGTCACGGTGACGTGGCGCGAGGACATTCGCGTCTGGCACCCGGGGCAGGCATGGATCCTCGATGCGGGCGGCTTCGGCGTGTTCGATCCCGGCATCAACGCCCTTTCGATCGTCACCCGCATCCTGCCCCGTCCGTTCTTCGTCACCGAGGCGGAGCTGGATTACCCCGAAAACCGCGACTCGCCGATCGCGGCGCGCATTGCCTTCACCGACGATGCCGGCCTGCCCATCGCCGCCGACTTCGACTTCCGTCAGGAAGGCCCGCAAAGCTGGGACATCGTCGTCGAGACGGACGGAGGCACGCTGACGCTCCACGACGGCGGCGCGCGCCTGATCCTGCCGGACGGCAGCTCGCCGACCACGGCGGCCGCGCTCCACGGCGAATACGCCGGCCTCTACCGCCGCTTCGCCGAACTGGTCACGTCGGGGCAGAGCGACGTCGACATCGCTCCCCTGCGCCACGTCGCCGACGCCTTCCTGCGCGGCAAACGCCACGTGGTGGAGCCGTTCGTCGATTAGGCCATTGGCCGGGGGACACCGCTTTCTTCGTCACCCCGGACTTGTTCCGGGGTCCACTCGTCCGCATGGGGACGGCAGAGGCTCCAGCCATCCCCCTCGCCGCGGAGTGGATCCCGGAACAAGTCCGGGGTGACGGAAGGGGCGGTGCCTAACCGCCTGATTTGAAACCAAAAACTCGCCCCTCTTTCCTACACGTCCCGCACTTGCTACGCCGTACCCCGACCAAAACGCTCTGTCTCATCATCGCAAAACTCGAAACGATAACCCCCAATCGTTTCCGCCAAGGTGTTCATGTTGTCTATGTTCACCCTGCAACCGTCGCCGCCGCATCCCCGATCGCGGCATAGATCGCGTCCAGATCGGCATCCTCGATGCAATAGGGCGGCATCACGTACACCGTATTCCCCAGCGGCCGCAGCAACAGGTCGCGCTCCCGGAAGAACGCCAGCAATCGCGGCCCCAGAGTCGACAGATAGGCTGCCGCCTCGGTCCCCAGGTCGACCGCCGCGATCGTCCCCAGCGCGCGCGCATTCCGCACGCCCTCCAGCGCCGCCAGCCGCTCCGCCTGCCGCACCGCAAGGTCTGTGACCCGCGCCAGCACCGGCTCGTCTTCCCAGATCGCGATATTCGCCGCCGCCGCCGCGCAGGCGATCGGATTGGCGGTGTAGCTCGATGAATGGAAAAACATCTTCGCGCGGTCGTCGGAATAATGCGCCTGATAGATGTCCTCGCGCGCCATCGTCACCGCCAGCGGCACTGCGCCGCCGGTCAGCCCCTTCGACAGGCACAGGATATCGGGCACGACATCGGCCTGTTCGCAGGCAAGCAGCGTGCCCGTCCGACCCCAGCCGGTCATCACCTCGTCGGCGATGAACAGCACGTCGTGCCTCGCGCAGATGCGCCGCATCTCGGCGAGTACCCAGGGCGGATAGATCAACATGCCGCCCGCGCCGACGATCAGCGGCTCGACGATCAGTGCCGCCGGCCGGGCGCGGCACGCCGCCTCCAGCGCATCCAGCGTCGCCTGCTCCGCGCCGGCGCCGGGGAAGGGGATCGTCTCCACGTCGAACAGCAGCGGCTCGTACGCCCGGTTGAACGCCCCCCGCGCGCCGACGGACATCGTGCCGATCGTGTCGCCATGATAGCCGTGCTCCAGCACCAGGATGCGGTGCCGATCCTCACCGCGATGCAGCCAGAAGCCCAGCGCCATCTTCAGCGCCACTTCGACCGCGGTCGATCCGGAATCGGAAAAGAACACCCGCGTCAGTTCGGCCGGCATCATCCGCCTGAGGCCAGCCGCCACCGCCTCGGCCGGCTCGTGGCTCCAGCCGGCGAAGATGATCTGGTCGAGCTTTCCCGCCTGCTCGGCGATCGCCGCCATGATCCGCGGCTCGCGGTGACCGTGCGTCGTCACCCACCAGCTGGAAATGGCATCGACGATCCGCCGCCCGTCGACGGTGTAGAGCGCCGCGCCCTCGGACCGCGCGACCACCGGGATCGGCTCGCGCAGGCCATGCTGCGTGAAGGGGTGCCAGATCGATGAGCTCACCGGAAATCCTCCACATCGAACCCGGCAGCAAAGGCGGCGGTCAGGCTGGCGGCATCGAGATGCTCCACCCGGTCGAGCCGCCCCAGCCGCTTCACCTTCCCGATGCGCGCGATCGTCGCCTCGCTGTCGGGCTCGGGCGGGCCGTTGAAGGCGACGCCCAGCACCGGCACGCCGCGGGCGCGCAACGCTTCCAGGCTCAGCAGGCTGTGATTGATCGTGCCGAGCTGGGTGCGCGCCACCAGCACCACCGGCGCGCGCCAGCGCGCGAACAGGTCGGCGTAGAGCAGATCGTCGGTCAACGGCACCAGCGCACCGCCGGCGCCCTCGACCACCAGCCGGCCGGAAACCGCGGGCAGCGTCAGCCGATCCGCATCGATCGTCACCCCGTCGATCGCAGCGGCGCGATGCGGCGAACAGGGGGTCACCAGCCGATACGCCTCGGGCAGCACGCGGGTGACGCCCAGCCGCCGCACCGTGCCTTCGTCGGTGCCGTCCGCAAGGCCCGCCTGCACCGGCTTCCAATAGGTCGCACCCAGCGCGGCGGCGAGCGCAGCGGCGAACACCGTCTTGCCGACATCGGTATCCGTCCCCGTCACCACGATCGTATCGGTCATCGCAAAGCCTCCGCCAGTCCCGTAATCGCCGCCGCGTCGACCTGCGTCGTGATCGACAGCCGCAGCCGTGCCGTGCCCACCGGCACCGTCGGCGGCCGGATCGCGCGCACGTCATATCCCGCGGCCTGCAGTCGTGCGGCCCGTTCCACCGCCGCGCCATCGTCGCCGACGATGACGGGCAGAATCTGCGATCCCGTCGCAAAGCCCAGGGCCGCTTCGGCCAGCGCGACCAGCGCCCACAGCCGCGCCTGCCGTTCGGGCTCGTCGGCGATCATCCGCAGCCCCTCGCGCACCGCGGCCGCCATCAATGGCGACGGCGCGGTGGAAAAGATGAAACCCCGCCCGCGATTGACCAGAAAGTCGCGCAGCACGCCGGGCAGGCACAGCAGCCCGCCCTCCGCGCCCAGCGCCTTGCCACAGGTGTGCAAGCTGACGACATTCTCGCGGCCATGAAGGTCGGCCGCCAGCCCGCGCCCGCCTGCGCCGAATACGCCCGTCGCATGCGCCTCGTCGATCATCAGCATCGCACCGTGCCGGTCGGCCAGCGCGGCGAACTCGGCCAGCGGCGCGCGGTCGCCGTCCATGCCGTACACGCTTTCCACGACGACCCACGGCACGCCCGTCCCACCATCGGCACGCCACGCGCGGATCGCGTCGTCGAACGCGCCCACGTCATTGTGCGCCACCGACCGGACGGGTGCCCGGCCCAGCCGCATGCCGTCATGCGCGCTGGCGTGGATCAGCGCGTCGTGCAGGACGATATCGCCCCGCTGCGGCAAGGTCGCCAGCGCCGCCATGTTGGCGGCATAGCCGTTGGCGAAGAACAGCGCCGCCTCGCTGCCGAAATACGCCGCCGCCTCCGCTTCCAGCGCCTCATGTTCCGGATCGTTGCCGCGCAACAGCCGCGATCCGCCCGATCCCACCGCCACGCCGCGGTCGAGCGCTGCCGCCACGGCGTCCCGCAGCCGCGCCGACTGGGCGATGCCGAGATAGTCGTTCGAGGTGAAGTCGTGCCCCGTCCGCCCGCGCAGCCGGCGCAATCGTCCGGCGCCATCGAGTCGGGACAGATCGTCGCGATAGAAGTCCAGCATCGCGCCGCCTTAGCAACTCGCTCGTCCCGTTCCAGTCCGCGACGACGGGGCTGGCCTTCGGGGGCAGCGATCCGGTAGGCGGCGGGCGATGTCACGGCAGGGTGGATGATGATGGCAAGGATGCGGCTGCTGGCGACGATGCTGGCCATGGCCTTGGCGAGTCACACGGCGGCGGCCGATGCGAAGGGTGGGGTGCAACAGATCGCCGTCGCCGCGCCGCCGCGAACGATCCTGTTCCTCGGCAACAGCTTCACCCAGGGCGCGCATTCGGCGGTACGCAACTGGCACGCAAACCGCGTCACCGATCTCAACCGGGATGGCTATGGCGGTGTCCCGGCGCTGTTCAAGGAATTCGCCGACGAATCCGGCCTCAACTATGCCGTCAGCCTGGAAACGCAGGGCGGACAGAGCCTGACCTTCCACTACGACCAGCGGCGCCAGCTGTTCGACCGGCCGTGGGATGCGGTGGTCCTGCAGGAATATAGCACGCTCGACCGCGATCGGCCGGGCGATCCCGCCGCCTATATCCGCGCGGTGGGTCTGCTCGGCACGCTTTTCCGGGCGCGCAATCCGGCGGTGCGTGTCCATCTGACCGCGACGTGGAGCCGTGCCGACCTGACGTACCTGACCGCGGGCCGCTGGTATGGCCGGCCGATCGCGGCGATGGCCGACGACCTGCGCCGCGCCGCCGATCGCGCCCGCCGCGCGCATCCCTGGGTCGCGGGCGTCGTGCCGGTGGGGCAGGCATGGAACCGCGCCTTCGCGCTCGGCATCGCCGATCCCAACCCCTATGACGGCATCGCCTTTGGGCAGGCGAACCTGTGGTCATACGACCAATATCACGCCAGCACTGCCGGCTATTACCTCGAGGCGCTGACCGTCTTCGGCGCGGTGACCGGCGTCGATCCGCGCAGCCTGGGCCGGGGCGAGCGGGCGGCGGACGAACTCGGTCTGTCGCCCGATCTCGCCGCCTCGCTGCAGCGCGTGGCGCATGAACAGCTGCGCGATAGGGCGGACAGGATTACAGCGTCTTGATGATGCCGGAAAAGTCCGTGCCACCGTGGCCATCGGCAACGAACGCCTCGTAAAGCTGTGCTGCGTGCGCGCCGAGCGGCGTCGATGCGCCGGCCTCCGCCGCCGCCTGCATCGCGAGGCGCAGGTCCTTCAGCATCAGCGCTGCGGCGAACCCGCCCTGATAATCGCGATCGGCGGGTGTTTCGGGACCGACGCCGGGGACCGGGCAATAGCTGGTCATCGACCAGCTCTGCCCCGAACTGACCGACGAGATATCGTAGAAGGTCTGCGGGTCGAGACCCAGCCGCTCGGCAAGCCGGAATGCCTCGCACGTCGCGATCATCGTTGCGCCGAGCAGCATGTTGTTCGCCATCTTGGCCGCCTGGCCCGATCCGCTGGCGCCGGCGTGGATCACCGCCTTGCCCATCTGCGCCAGATACGGCTGCGCGCGATCGAACCCTTCGGCGCTGCCGCCGACCATAAAGGTGAGCGTGCCGGCATTCGCCGCCGCGATCCCGCCAGACACGGGGGCGTCGACCGCCGTCAGCCCCTGGGCCGCTGCCGCTTCAGCAACGCGTCGCGCGGTGGCGACGTCAATCGTCGAACAGTCGATCAGGATCGCCGACGGCTGCGCCCGCCCGAAGACCGCATCCTTGTAGACGCCCTCGACATGGCTGCCGGCGGGCAGCATCGTCACGATCGCCTCGGCACCCTCGACCGCTTCCGCCGCGCTGGCGACGGGCAGGCAGCCCGCCGCCTTCGCCTTGTCGAGCGCATCCTGGCTGAGATCGAAGGCGCGAACGTCGTGCCCCGCCTTCGCAAGGTTCGCGGCCATGCCGCCGCCCATGTTGCCCAGGCCGATGAAGGCGACGCGTGCCATTGATGCTCTCCTAAACTTTCGATTTTGCGGTCTCACTGCCGCAGCAGGTCTCGGCCGACGATCATGCGCATGACCTGATTGGTCCCCTCCAGGATCGAATGGACGCGCAGGTCGCGCCAGAAGCGCTCGATCGGATAGTCCTTGAGGTAGCCGTAGCCGCCGTGCAGCTGCAGCGCCGCGTCGACGATTGCCGAGCCGTTGTCGGTCGCCAGCCGCTTGGCCATCGCCGAGAAGCGCGACTTGTCGGGGGCGTTGGCGGTCACTTTGGCGGCAGCGAGATAGAGCAGCGCGCGAGAGGCTTCGAGGTCCGTCGCCATGTCGGCGAGCGTGAATTGCGTGTTCTGGAACTCCGCGACCGGCTGGCCGAACTGCTGGCGCTCCTTGGTGTAGCGGATCGCCTCGTCGAGGCAGCGCTGCGCGCCGCCCAGCGAGCAGGCGCCGATGTTGAGCCGGCCTCCGTCAAGGCCCGCCATGGCGATCCGGAACCCCTCGCCTTCGCCGCCGACCAGATTGGCGGCAGGGACACGGGCGTCTTCGAAGATCACCTGCGCGGTCGGCGAGGCGTTCCAGCCGAGCTTCTTCTCGGGCGCGCCGAACGACAGGCCGGGCGTGTCTCTCTCGACGACGAGCGCGCTGATCCCGCGGCTCTTTTCCTCGCCCGTGCGGACCATGACGACATAGACGTCGTTATAGCCGGCGCCCGAGATGAACTGCTTCGTGCCGTTGAGGATGAAATCGTCGCCATCGCGGCGGGCGGTCGTCTTCAGCGCCGCGGCATCGGAGCCCGAACCCGGCTCGGTCAGGCAATAGCTGGCGATCTTGTCCATGCTGACGAGATCGGGAAGGAACCGCGCCTTCAGCTCGGCCGAACCGAAGCGGTCGATCATCCACGCCGCCATATTGTGGATCGAGATGAACGCGCTGGTGGCAGGACAGCCATAGGCCATCGCCTCCATGATCAGCGCCGCCTCCAGCCGCCCGAGCGCGATGCCGCCCGATTCCTCGCTGACGTAGATCGATCCGAAGCCGAGATCGCCCGCCGCCTTCCAGACGTCGACGGGGTAATGGTGCGTCTCGTCCCATTCCGCCGCGAACGGCGTGATCCGATCGGCGGTAAAGCGGCGCGCGAGATCCTGGATCTCGCGCTGGTCTGCGGTCAGGTCGAACTGGTCGGTCATGATGGTCCTAGGCCGGGCAGCGGCTGTAGCGGTCGGTGGTGGCACGATCGGCGGGGCTTTTCACCACGCGGACCAGCGTCTTGCCGTTGTCGAGCAGGGTGAGCGTGGTGGGCTCGCTCCACGTCATGCCCTCGCCGCTCATCGGCAGGTCGAAGGCGATCTGGTCGGCCTGGGTGCGCGTGATCTTCGTGGCGGTGCCGCGCGATTCGAAGAAGGACAGCCTATTGCCGGCGATCGTCAGCTTGCCCTTGTCGGCGCCGGTCGACGGGTCGCAATCGCCCGCGTTGACGCCCCAGCGGCCCTGGAACCCCTGGGGGATCGCGGTCAGCGCCACGGGCGATGCGGTGGGCAGCGGCACCGGTGCAGGTGTCGCCTGATTGCCCGGCGCCTCGAGCGGCACGACCATGTTCTGCGGATCGTCGGTCAGGTTGGACGGCGTCGGCTCGACCGCGGCGCTGCCGCCCGACTGATTGTCGAGGCTCTCGCCGCCCGAACAGGCGGCGAGACTTAGCGCGGTGGCGAGGATCAGTGTCGTGCGCATGTTCGGATCATCCCATGGTAGGAATGACGAACGCATTGCCGCCCTCGACCGCTCCATCGGGCCAGCGCTGCGTCACCGTCTTGACCTTGGTCCAGAATTTGACGCCCTCCATGCCATGCTGGTTGGTGTCGCCGAAGGCGCTGCGCTTCCAGCCGCCGAAGGTGTGATAGGCGACGGGCACGGGGATCGGCACGTTGATGCCGACCATGCCGACATTGACGCGCGCGGCGAATTCGCGCGCGGCATGGCCGTTGCGGGTGAAGATCGCGACGCCGTTGCCGTACTGGTGCTCGCTCGGCAGGCGCACCGCATCCTCGAAGCTCGTCGCGCGGACGATCTGGAGGACGGGGCCGAAGATTTCCTCCTTATACGCCGACATGTCGGGCGTGACGCGGTCGAACAACGTCGGGCCGACGAAGAAGCCGTCCTCATGGCCTTGCAGGGTGAAGCCGCGGCCGTCGACGACCAGTTCCGCGCCCTCGTCGACGCCGGTCTGGATCCAGTTTTCCACCCGCTGCTTGTGCGCGGCGTTCACGACCGGGCCATAATGCGCCTCTGCATCGGTCGAGACGCCGACACGCAGGGCCTCGATCGCCGGGATCAGCTTGGCGCGCAGCGCATCCGCCGTCTTGTCGCCGACCGGCACCACCACGGGCAGTGCCATGCATCGCTCACCCGCCGAGCCGAAGGCGGCGCCCGACAGATCGGCGACGACCTGGTCGAGATCGGCGTCGGGCATGACGATGCCGTGGTTCTTGGCGCCACCCATCGCCTGGACGCGCTTGCCCGCCTCGACACCGCGGCGGTAGACATAATGCGCGATGTCGGACGAGCCGACGAAGCTGACCGCGCTGATCGCCGGGTGATCGAGGATCGCGTCGACCATCGTCTTGTCGCCGTGGACGACCTGCAGGATGCCCTCGGGCGCGCCTGCTTCCAGCATTAGTTCGGCGAGGCGGACGGGCACCGACGGATCGCGCTCGCTGGGCTTCAGGATGAAGGCGTTGCCGCATGCGATCGCCACGCCGAACATCCACATCGGGATCATCGCCGGGAAATTGAACGGCGTGATGCCGGCGCCGATGCCCAGCGGCTGGCGCATCGAATAGACGTCGATGCCGGGGCCGGCGCCCTGCGTGTATTCGCCCTTCAGGACGTGGGGGATGCCGCAGCAGAATTCGATGACCTCCAGGCCGCGCTGAATGTCGCCCTTGGCATCGGCGATGACCTTGCCGTGTTCGGAGCTGAGCAGGTGGGCGAGCGCATCCATGTTCGCCTCGACCAGTTCCTTGAAGCGGAACATCACGCGGGCACGGCGCTGCGGGTTGGTCGCGGCCCAGCCGGGCTGCGCCTTTTGCGCGGCGGCGATGGCGCGATCGAGCTCGGCCTGTTCGCCAAGGACGACGCGGGCCTGGACCTGGCCGCTATTGGGATCGAACACGTCGCCGTGGCGGTTGGCAACGCCGCCGGCATGGCCGACGATGAAATGGTCGATGTCGCGCATGATGCCTCTCCGTTTGTGCCCAGGATCGGCCTGCGCAGGATTGCAGGCAAGGGGGTAAAGTGCGACCGATGGCTGCAATTATGCAGCCGCGCTGGGACGACCTTCAGGATTTCTTGCGTGTCGCCCGCGCCGGACAGATCGCGCGCGCGGCGGCTGCGGCGGGGGTGGATGCGACGACGCTGGCGCGGCACCTGCGACGCCTGGAGGGCGCACTCGGCCAGACGTTGTTCGAGCAATCGCGCGAGGGGCAGGTGCTGACCGCGGCGGGGGAGGCGTTGCTGGTCGCGGTGGAAGCCATGGGACAGGCGGCGGCGGGGATCGTGCCGACCGACGACGATCCCGACCGCTTGTCCGGCGTGCTGCGGGTGAGCGTGTCGGAGGGGTTCGGTACGTGGTTCGTGGCACATCACTTGCCCGATTTCACCGCGCGCCATCCCGACCTGACGATCGATCTCGTCGCGTCGAGCGGCTTCCTCAATCCGTCGCGGCGCGAGGCGGATGTCGCGATCCTCCTCGCTCGGCCGCAGACCGGGCCGCTCGTCAGCAGCAAGCTGACCGACTACACCTTGGGCCTGTACGCGGGTGAGCTGTACGCGGCGCGCCATGCGCTCCCGACGATCGCGGCGGCGGTGCGCGACCATCCGCTGGTCGGCTACGTTCCCGACCTGCTGTACGCACCCGAATTGCGCTATCTCGCCGAGATCGAGGAAGGGCTGTCCCCGCGCATCCGCAGCTCCAGCATCAACGGCCAATATCGGCTGATCGCCGCGGGGGCGGGGCTGGGGGTGCTGCCGCGCTTCATCGGCGATGCGGACAAGTCGCTCAGGCGGGTGCTGCCGGAGCGGACGATCCGCCGGTCGTTCTGGCTGGTGACGCACCAAGACACGCGCGGCGCGAAGCGGGTACGGGCGTTCCGGGAGTGGTTGACGGCACTGGTCGCGGCGCAGCGGGGGCGGTTCGTATAGCACCTCGTCATCCCGGCGAACGCCGGGATCCATGGAAGGGGTGAGGCGGATGGCAGTACGCTGACGCCAGTCGCCCGTGTCCATGGATCCCGGCATGCGCCGGGATGACTAAATCAGACGTCCAGATTGGCGACGTTCAGCGCGTTGTCCTGAATGAACTCGCGGCGCGGCTCCACGACTTCGCCCATCAGCTGGGTGAAGATCATGTCGGCGGCCGACACGTCGTCGCTGGTGACCCGCAGCATCGTGCGGTTGGCGGGATCGAGCGTGGTTTCCCACAGCTGTTCCGCATTCATCTCGCCCAGCCCCTTATAGCGCTGGATCGCAAGGCCCTTGCGGCCCGCGGCCAGGATCGCCTCGAGCAGCTGCGACGGCCGCGCGACCAGGCTTTCGCCGCGGCCGACGGTGGTGTTGACGCTGCCGATCTGACCGTCCCCGTCCGCGACGGGGTCCGCCTCCACGGCGGCAGCACCCTTGGCGGGGATAAGCTTGCCGGCATGGGCGAAGCTCTCCGCTTGTTCGGCTGCCAGCCCATGGAGCTTGCGTGCCTCGGCGCTGGCAATGAACGTCGCCTCGACGATGTGGTGGTCGGTGACGCCGCGCCACAGCCGTTCGAAGTGGATGCCTCCGTCCTCGGTCAGCCGCGCGGTCCACTTGGCTTCCTCGTCGCCCGCATCGAGCCGGCGCGTCACTTCGGCAACGGTCGCCGCACGCTGATCTCGCGTGAAGGTCGGGTCGAGCGCACCGGCGAGCGCCAGCACCTCGATGATCCCGGCGTCGTAGCGGCGCGGCACGTAGCGCATCAGCGTGCGCATGCGGCGGGCATGGTCGACGAGATGCTTGAGGTCGGCACCCGAACGCGGCCCACCCGGCGCCTCGAACACCATCGACGACGCGCCCGCCTCGACCAGATAATCGTCGAGCGCGGCATCGTCCTTCAGATACACTTCCGAACGGCCGCGCGTCGCCTTGTACAGCGGCGGCTGCGCGATGAAGAGGTGCCCGCGCTCGATCAACTCGGGCATCTGGCGGTAGAAGAAGGTCAGCAGCAGCGTCCGGATATGCGCGCCGTCGACGTCTGCGTCGGTCATGATGACGATCTTGTGGTAACGCAGCTTGTCGGCATTGAAGTCGTCGCGGCCGATGCCGGTGCCCATCGCCTGGATCAGCGTGCCGATCTCCTTCGACGAGATCATTCGGTCGAAACGCGCACGCTCCGTATTGAGGATCTTGCCGCGCAGGGGAAGGATCGCCTGGAAATGGCGGTCGCGGCCCTGCTTCGCCGATCCACCCGCCGAATCGCCCTCGACGAGGAACAGTTCGGACTTGGCAGGGTCCTTCTCCTGACAATCGGCGAGCTTGCCGGGCAGGCTGGCGATATCCATCACGCCCTTGCGGCGGGTGAGTTCGCGCGCGCGCTTCGCCGCCTCGCGTGCGGCGGCGGCGTCGATGATCTTGCCGACGATCGAACGACCGTGCGCCGGATTTTCCTCCAGCCATTCCGCAAGCTTGTCCGCCATCAGCGATTCGAGCGGCTGGCGCACTTCCGAGCTGACCAATTTGTCCTTGGTCTGGCTGCTGAACTTGGGGTCGGGCAGCTTGACCGATACGATCGCGGTCAGGCCTTCACGCATGTCGTCGCCGGTCAGCGTCACCTTCTCCTTTTTCAGAAGGCCCGACTTTTCGGCGTAATTGTTGAGCGTGCGGGTCAGCGCCGCACGGAAAGCAGCGATATGCGTGCCGCCGTCGCGCTGGGGGATGTTGTTCGTGAAGGCGAGGACGTTCTCGTAATAACTGTCGTTCCACTCGAGCGCCACGTCCATACCGATCGCGTCGCGCTGGCCGTTGATCGCGATCGGTTCGGGGAAGAGCGGAGTCTTGGCGCGGTCCAGCCACTTCACGAATGCGGCGATGCCGCCCTCATAATAGAGCTCCACCGTCTTCGGCTCGTCATGCCGCGCGTCGGTGAGGAACAGCCGCACGCCCGAATTGAGGAAGGCGAGCTCGCGATAGCGATGCTCGAGCTTGTCGAAGTCGAATTCGGTGATCTTGAACGTGGCGGGCGACGGCAGGAAGGTGACCCGCGTGCCCTTCTTGCCCTCCGACGGGCCGACCACCTTCAGCGGTGCGACCGCGTCGCCGTGCGCGAAGCGCATGTAATGCTCCTCGCCATCGCGCCAGATGGTAAGGTCCAGATATTCGGACAGTGCGTTCACGACCGAGACGCCGACGCCGTGCAGGCCGCCCGACACCTTGTACGCATTGTCGTCGCTGGTGTTTTCGAACTTACCGCCGGCGTGCAGCTGGGTCATGATGACCTCGGCCGCCGATACGCCCTCTTCGGGATGGATGCCGGTCGGGATGCCGCGGCCGTTATCGGTTACGCTGACTGATCCGTCGGCGTTCAGCTGGATATCGATCCGGTCGCAATGGCCGGCGAGTGCTTCGTCGATCGCATTGTCGCTAACCTCGAACACCATGTGGTGGAGGCCCGATCCATCGTCGGTGTCGCCGATATACATGCCCGGCCGCTTGCGCACCGCGTCGAGGCCCTTCAGCACCTTGATCGACGAGGCGCCGTATTCGTTCGCATTCTGGGGTTCTGCCATCGTGCCGATATAGGGGCGGGAAGGCTGTAACGAAAGCGAAATGGGGCTTCCAAGTCCTCCCCCGCTGAAGCGAGGGAGGAATGATCGGGATCAATATCGGGCGAATTCCGTCGCGCGGCGGCCGAGCAGCGTCACTTCGACGCGGCGGTTCTGGCGCATGCCGGCAGCGGTGGCGTTGGTCGCGACGGGGTCGCGCTCGCCATGGCCGACGACGCTGAAGCGCGCGCGCGTCACACCCATCGCGTCGAAGGCGGCGCGGACGCTGGCGGCGCGGCGTTCCGACAGATCCTGGTTGTGGGCATCGGTGCCGCGCGAATCGGTGTAGCCGTCGATCGCGACGCGCACGCCCGGATTGTCCCGCAGATAGCGCGCGAGCGGGCGCAGCTTCTCGATCGCGCCGGGGCGCAGACGATCGCTGTCGGTCGCGAACAGCACGTCTTCGGACAGCGTCAGCGTCGCGCCGCGCGGCGTCTGGCGGAAGCCGTAATCGTGCATCGCGCGGCGATCCCAGCCAGGGGCGAGCACCTCGCGCGTCTCGACCACCACGGTACGGTCGCGCGCATCCCAGTCGAAGCGGTCGCGGCGCGGGCCGGCGATCCGCAGGAAGGCGCTATTGGCGTCGGCAGCCTCGGCGGGCGAGACGCGGCCGTCACGATTGCGGTCGAAATTGCGCATCACGAACGCGCGGCCGCGGGGCGTGTCGCGCAATTCGGGGATCAGGCCCTGCACGCCCGCGCCAATCAGGCGATAGGGCCGATCGCCAGGCCGGCCTCCGCTCCAGTCCCAGCGATCCTGCGCCAGCGCCGGGGTGGCGATCCCGGCTGCCAGCATGGCGGCGATGATGATGGATTTGCTCATGATAATCTCCATTGGCCCCACGCCCGATGGCGAGCCGAATGGCCGATGTGGCTTGAACGTTCCGTGAGCCGCTCCGACAGCCGGGGTTCAGCCGCGCGTGCGCCTCCAAGGGCCGCTCAGCCGAGCGCGATGCGCGTCGCATCCGCGCCGATCGCGGCGAACAGCGCCGGCTCCGTGCCGGTCATCCACACCTGCCCATGGCCCGCGAGCCGATCGAACAGCGCGGCACGGCGAAGCGGGTCGAGGTGGGCCGCCACCTCGTCGAGCAGCAGGATTGGCGCATGGCCGGTGCGGCTGGCGACCAGTTCGGCATGGGCGAGAACGATGCCGAGCAGCAGCGCCTTCTGCTCGCCGGTAGAGGCAAGCGCTGCGGCCTGCCCCTTGCCGAGGTGTGTCACGGCAAGGTCGGCGCGATGGGGCCCGGCGAGCGCGCGGCCGGCCGCCGCATCGCGTGCCCGGCCGTGTCGCAGATCGGCAAGCAGCGCATCGGCGGTCCCGCTCCACCCCTCCAGCAGCAGCGCCGCGCGGGCAAACGGCCCGTCGGGCTGTTCCGCCAGCCGCTCGCCGAGTGCCGCCACCGTCTCACGCCGCGCGGCGTCGAGCGCCGCGCCATGCTGCGCCATCTGCGCCTCGAGCGCGGACAGCCATTGCGGGTCGGCCGGCTCGTCCGCCGTCAACAGCCGGGTGCGTGCGCGCATCGCGGCTTCGTAGCGCGCGGCGTGTTGCGCATGTGCCGGCACCAGTGCCAGCGTCAGCCGATCAAGGAAGCGGCGGCGCTCGCCCGCCGGCTCGACGAAGAGCCGGTCCATCGCCGGGGTCAGCCACAGGACGGTCAGCCATTCGGCCAGCGTATTGGCGGTCGCGGCGGCGCCCTGGATGCGCAACTGGCGCCGTTCGGGCGTCGCCGCCAGCGTGCCGGTCGCGATCTCGACAGCGCCATCGGGCAGCGCCAGTGTCGCCGCGATGCCGAACCCGCCCGGCCCATCCTGCCGCTGCATCGCCGATAGCGCTGCGCGGCGCAGGCCACGGCCGGGAGACAATAGCGACACCGCCTCCAGCACGTTGGTCTTGCCCGCGCCATTCTCGCCGGTCAGCACGACGAAGCCGGGGGCGGGCGCCAGCACCAGCTCCGCATGGTTGCGGAAATCGGTGAGGATCAGGCGCGACAGCATCGCGGTCGCGCCTAGCAGGTTCTGAAGCGCTTAGGCGAGCGCGGCTTGCGCCCGTGCCTTTTGCGTGGAGGCATAGGAGGCGAGCTGCGGCCCCAGCGCGACCTGCGCATGGCGGTAGATCACCGGATCGGCGATCCCGAGCCGCGCGCGCGCCGCGTCGAGCGGTTCGTGCATCAACGCCTCATAATCCTCACCCAGCAGCCACGCGGCGCGTTTGCCGTTGCGATATCCTTCGCGCACCGCCTTCGCGAGCAGGGTACCGCCGGTCTCGCGGATCGACTTCAGCGCCGCGCCGGTGGCGATGAACGCCCAGCCGAGGCCCCGCGTCTGCGCGTAGGAAAAAGCGACGAGGCACGCTTCGCCCATCGTCTCGTCGGCCTTGTAGCCGGTGAGGACGTGCCAGATGTCATGCACGTCGCGCGTGCGCCGCCCCATCCAGGCATAGGGATGGATGACGTCGGTTTCGGAGGGATCGAGCCGGCTGACCTCGACCAGCCCGTCGGCGGAATAGCCGGTGGTGTCGAGGAATTCGCGATAGGCGGCGCCCACCGTGCCGGGCGCGAAGCCGTTCACCCAGTCGCGGTCCGCAAAGCGGCGCGCCAGCTCGACCCGCTCATAGGCCATGCGGCCGCCCTCGGGGGTCGCGATCAGACGGGCATAGGCCTCGGCCGTGTCGCCGACGTTCAGCGAACGCATGATGCGGAACACCTGGCTGGTGTCGTCGCCATTGGCGAGCAGCTTGCGCAACGCGCCGAAGGCGGTGCGCCAGTCGCGGCGGCCGGTCGTGCCGGGGAGGGGAGGAAGCTTGGCCATGGACCGATTCCTTTACTGACAATGATGTCAGCATGACGCGGAAGTCGTGGCTTGGCAAGCGGTTGCCGCGCCGATGATGCGGCCGATCGCACATCGATCGGAACAACGGGTCGCGGCCTGTGGTTGGTTGGGTTCGGAATTGCGAGCAACGACGGGACGATATGCCATGGATTACAAGAAGATCGGCTTTGGCCTCGGGGCCTTCGCAGTGGGCGCGGCGGCCTGGACCGCCGGTACGGCGCTGATCGGCCCGAAAGTTGGGGCGCGGCGCGTGGCGTCCAATGACGACGACGGCGCGGGCGCCGTGGCGGGTGACAGCACCACCAGTCCGATCGCGCCGCGGCCTGCGACGATGGCGGCGGCCCCGGTCGGTATGGCGGAAACCGAGAAGCACTTTACCGAGCGCGCCGGCAATCCCGCGGCCGAGCATGTGCCGACCGATCTGATGGGCGACACGCACCCCGGTAACGACAGCCGGGCGGCCGAACCCTTCCGTCCCGATCCCACCGCGGTACCGACCGAGGACGAGAAGGAGGCACTGCGCCCCGCCACCGGCCCCGCCCCCACACTGGTCGCCGATCGCGGCAGCGGCTTTAGCGAAGCGACCGGAGCGGCCTGATCGAGTGAAACCTTTCGGTGGGCCGGGACATTCTGGCTCCACTGCGGGGAACAGGAGGATGCAATGCGGACAGCGATTTTGGCGGTAATGGCGGCGGCGACGACGCTGGCGGGATGTGCGACCTATGGCGACGATCGCTATCGGAGCTATTCGGCCTATGACTATGACCGCGTCGATCCGAGCTATAACGGCTATTATGCCGATCGCTATTATGTCGACAATGCGCGCTATCGCGAACGCCGCCTGTCGTCGAACGATCGCATCTACCGCGGTCAGGATGGCCGCTATTACTGCCGCCGGACCGATGGCACGACCGGCCTGATCGTCGGTGCGGCCGCGGGTGGTACGCTGGGCGCGGCGATCGCACCGGGTGGATCGGGCCTGCTCGGCGCGTTGCTCGGCGGTGCGGCCGGTGCGGCGATTGGCCAGTCGGTCGACCGGAACAACGTGCGCTGCCGCTGATCCACGGCGGCTGTGACGGCAAAGGGCGGCCATGGCGGGCCGCCCTTTTTCGTGTCAGTCGTTGCCGAGCAGCGAGGATTTGCGCGGGATCGTCTCGCCCTTCGGCTGGCCCTTGTCCAGCGTTTCGCTGGGACGGCGGGCGTCGCCGTCGCGTTGGTGCTCGGTCGACAGATTGGGCGCGCGCGTTTCGGTGGTGGGCGTGGTCGCGTCGTCGGACGAATGGGGCATGCTGTCTCTCCTTATGCCGGCACGAACGGCCGGCGGCGGGGCGCCGTTCCGCTTGCCGCGCCGCGCTCTTCGGTTAAGCATGGTGGGGATATCTCGCCTTGCCCGGAGTTCCGATGCGTCAGACCCTGTTCGCCGCCCTGCTCGCCACCGCCGTCGCTGCGCCCGCGGTCGCACAGGGGCTTCACCAATATTATGGCCTCGCCATCGCCCCTGACGGCAGCCGTACCGCGACGATCGAAACCAGCGGCGGCCACACCGTCATCACGCTGCGCAGTGCGACCGACGGGCGCGTGCTGCGGACGATCGATCCCTGCGCGACCTGCGGCTATTCGGACCTGAGCTTCGCACCCAATGGCGACCTCGTCTTCCTCGCGCGCGATCCGGCCAGCAAGGGCGTGATGCTCGACTATGCGAGCGGCACCGCGACGCGGACGATCGCGACCATCCCCGGTATCGCGCAGACGCCGCGCGTCTCGCCCGATGGCAAGCGCATCGCGCTGTTGGTGACGCTGGGCGCCGAAAAGGAAGCGGGCGCGACGCAGCCGGGC
Organism: Arthrobacter sp. TPD3018; assembly: GCA_003075315.1. Lineage (GTDB taxonomy): Bacteria > Pseudomonadota > Alphaproteobacteria > Sphingomonadales > Sphingomonadaceae > Sphingomonas. The sequence continues at coordinate 640,382 of QDFQ01000001.1, forward strand.
GTGCGCATGATCGGCGAGATCGGCGAGAAGAACGACGAACAGCGGCTGGCGGTGTTCGATGTCGCCAGCCCGTCGTCGACCGTGACGCCGCTGTCGCCGGCCGGCCGCTACGTCTACGAATATGACTGGACGCCGGACGGGCGCGGCTTCGTCGCGACGACGGCACTGGGCAATGGCGACAACAATTGGTGGGTGGCGACGCTCGACGCGATCGATGCGCAGAGCGGCGCGGTGCGCTCGATCGCCAAGCCCGCGACACAGATCAAGCATCCTCGCGTCTCGCCCGACGGCCGAACGGTGGCCTATATCGGTGGCCTGATGAGCGATTACGGCTCGATCGGCGGCGACGTCTTCACCGTGCCCGTCGCGGGCGGTACGCCGACCAACATCACCGCGGGCGCCAAGTCGACGGTGACGACGCTCGACTGGACGGCGGGCGGCCTGCGTACGGTCACGCTGGCCGGGGACGCGACGCAATTCGGCACGCTGGTGCCCGGCAAGCCCGTCGCTCCCGGGTTCGCCAAGCCCGCCACGGCCAGCGCAGGCGACGGCCGCGCCGCCTTCTCGGCGGATGGGCGCGCGGTCGCTGCCGTCGTGCAGGATTATGAGCATGCGCCGGCGATCTACGCCGGCCCGATCGCCGCGGTGCGGCAGATCACGCACGACAATGACGCCGCGCCCGCGCTGACCCGTGCGAAGAGCGTCAGCTGGAAGAACGAGGGCTATGACGTGCAGGGCTGGCTGCTCGCGCCCCTGACCCCGTCCGCAGGCAAGGCGCCGATGATCACGATGGTCCACGGCGGCCCGTCGTCGGCGTCGGTGCCGGGCTATGTCACACCCAATTCGATGAACGGCGCGCTGCTGAAGGCGGGCTATTACGTCTTCCTGCCCAACGCCCGCGGCAGCTTCGGCCAGGGCGAGGCGTTCACCGCCGCCAACAAGCGCGACTTCGGCGGCGGCGATCTGCGCGATATCCTCGCCGGGATCGACGCGGTCGAACGCGTCGCGCCGATCGACGACAACCGGCTGGGGCTGGGCGGGTGCAGCTATGGCGGCTTCATGACGATGTGGGCGAACACGCAGACGAACCGGTTCAAGGGTATCGTCGCGGGCGCCGGCATTTCCAACTGGATCAGCTATTACGGCACCAACGGCATCGACCAGTGGATGCTGCCGTTCTTCGGCAAGTCGATGTACGACGACATGAAGGCCTATGAGGACGTGTCGGCGGTGTACCGCCTGAAGAGTGCGCAGACCCCGACGTTCATCTATGTCGGCGAGCGCGATATCGAGGTGCCGCCGACCCAGTCGGTCGAATGGTGGCACGCGCTGAAGGCCAAGGGCGTGCCGGTCAGCCTGGTGATCTATCCCGATGCCGGCCATTGCGTGACCGCGCCGGCGCAGGCCGCCGACGTGCGTGCGCGGGCGATCGCGTGGTTCGACACGTACGTGAAGAACGCGAAGTAAGGCGTCAGAGCAGGGGCTTGCCCGAATCCTTGAACCGGTCGAGCACCTGGGGTGCTGCGGGCAGGTTGTCGGTCGGGCGCGCCTTGTCCGGTGTGGTGGCGGGCGGCACGATATAGCTGCCGCTCGCCGCATAGCCGGGCTGGACCTGCTCGGGCCGCGTCATCGGTGGCACCGGCGCAACACTGGCGATCAGCGCTGGCGACGTCGCGACGGGTGGCGCGATCAGGGGCATGTGCGGGCCGGGGACCGGCTCGCCGCCCCGATAGGGCGCGCTGAACGCTGCCCTGGTGCCCCAATAGCCCTTCCACCGGTGGAATAGATGCGCGCCGACGACGTCGGTCATCACCAGGCTGCGGTTCCAGGCGGGCGTCACGGCATAGGTGTGGTAATGCGTCGCCAGCCCGACGGGTGCGTAGACATAGCCGGCGAGCGCCATGCCGGCATGGCGTGCCGCTCTGATCCAGGCAGCCCGCGACGGCACCCGTGCCATTGCGCCGTCGCAGGCGAAGCTGAACTGGCAGCCTGACCGCTCGGACCCCTGATAGACGACGCCGCACACCGTGTGCGGGAAAGCGGGATGACGCACGCGATTCAGGATCACCTGCGCTACTGCCAGCTGCCCGGCGTCGGGTTCGGATGCCGCCTCGTAATAGAGTGCGGCGGTGAGGCATTCGAGCGCGCGGGCGCGATCGACGCTGGAGGCAGCCTTGGTGGAAAAGGGCGCAGCGGCGACCACGCCGGCATCGGCGCGCATCGCCGCCGCCGCGAGCGCCGCTGAGACCGGCGTGGCGGGCAGGGCGATCGTACCGGTCACGCCCGGGGCAGGGGCGGCGCCGTCGCTCGCCCTCGACGCTACGGCGGTGGCGACATCGGTGTAAAGCAGGGCGGCGCCGGGGAAGTGATCCTCCGCCTCATAGCCGGCGGGGGCGGGCATCGGCGGGGGATCGCCGGCCCCATGCGCCGCGATCGCCCGCCATGCGCCCTGCGCGACGATCAGCGCGAGCACGAACAACCCGACCGCCACGAGCGCGATCCAAGCCCGCGTCAATCTCCGGATCGTCTGCCTGCGGACCTGCATGCCGCCGCCATAGCGTAAGGCACGTGCTGCGTCCGCCATGGATTTCCGGACGTACCGGAGTGGCACGACGGGGCTGAGCGGTAGGAATTTGGGGGCGGCTTCCCCACGCAAAGCGTCACCGGAACACATCCGGGGTGACGAGGTGAGCGGGGCCGATGTCGTATGCCCCGCCCACCCGCGCTCTTACTTCAGCGTCGCGCTGTCCAGCTTCAGTTCGCCCTCGGTCAGCGTCTCGGTGGCGGGGCGCGCCGCCTTCAGTGGCGTGAGGAACTGCTTGGCGTCGCCCACCACGGCGACGCTCGCCGCCTTGGGATCGAGCAGCTCGGCCGATGCCGCCTGCACCGCCGCCGGCGTCACCGCCTCCACCTTTGCGGTGTAGCGCTGCAACTCCGTCAGCGGCACGCCGTCGAGCACATATTCGCCGATGATCCCGGCGATCCCGTCGGTCGTCTCGACACCACGGCCGAAATTGCCGACCAGCACCGCCTTGCGCGTCGACAGCTCCGCCTCGGGCACCGGCGTCGCGCTCATCCGCGCCATTTCGGCGGTCATCAGCGAGACGACCTCTGCCGCGGTCTGGTTCTTGGTCTGCGTACGCGCCGCGATGCTGCCAGTGGTCCGCGCCGCATCGACGCTGCTGCCCGCGCCATACGCAAGGCCGCGCTTGATCCGCACTTCCTGGTTCAGCCGCGACGAAAAGCCGCCGCCCAGCACCGTGTTGGCGACCGCAAAGGGATAATACCGCGGATCGGACCGCGGGATGGCGACGCGTTCCACGACGACGCCCGCCTGGCCTGCGCCCGGCATGTCGACGACGACGGTGCGCGGCGCCGGCAGCGTGCCGACCGCCGGCAGTGGCGTCGGCGCGCCCGCCGGCGCACGCCAGCCGCCGAACTGCGCCTTGGCGAGCGCCTCCGCCTGTGCCGGCGTCACGTCGCCGACCAGGATCAGTGTGGCCTGATCGGGCCGCCACGTGCGGGCGTAGGCGGCGGTGACGTCGGCGCGGGTGATCGCCTTCAGCGATGCCGGCGTGCCCGATCCGGGCGCGCCGTAGGGCGAGGCGCCGAAGGTCGCGCGGTCGGCGACCAGAGCGGCGAGCTGCGCCGGGTTCTTCATCGCGACCTTCACCGCGTCGACCTGCTGCGTCCGCGCGCGCTCCAGTTCCTCGGGCGCGAAGACGGGATGCTGCGCCACATCGGCCAGGATGTTGAGGGCCGGGGCCAGCTGGTCCGACTTCACCGTCACCTCGACGCTGCCGCCTTCGCTTGCCGCATTGGCACCGATCGAGCCGCCCAGGCTTTCGACCTGACGTGCGATCTCGGTCGCCGAGCGCGTCGTCGTGCCCTTGGTCATCAGATTGGCGGCGAGGCTGCTGACGCCCGAACGATCCGCCGGATCGAGCGCCTGGCCGCCCGTGCCGACCAGATAGGCGGTGGCGATCGGCAGGTCGTGACGCTCGACCGTGACGACGCGCAGACCGTTGGCGAGCCGCGCCTCGACCGGCTGCGGCAGGTTGGCGGTGACCGGCGCGCCGGGGGCGGGCGGCAGGACGCGCTGGCCTTCGGGTGCGGGCGTGACGATCGCGATGTCGGCGGGCGGGGTCAGCGCTTCGGTCTGCACGGTCGGCGCGACTGCGATCCTGTCGCCGGTCTGGCCGGCCGGCTTGGCGCTGTCGGGCAGATAGCGGATCGTCGCGGACTGGGCATCCCCCAGATACTGACGCGCGACGCGCTGCACGTCGGCGGCGGTGACCTGCTGGATCGCGGCAAGCTGGCGATCGGCGGCGCGGGGATCGCCATCGATGATCACCGACGAGGCGAGCAGGCGTGCCTTGCCCTCCGCGGTTTCGCGGCTCTTGATCGCGGCGGTGACGATCTCGTTCTTCGCCTCGGCGAGTTCGGCGGCACTGACCGGCGCGTCGCGGAACCGCGCGATCTCGCGCTTCAGCGCAGCCTCGCCCTGGTCCGCGGTCTTGCCGTCGGCCAGGATCGCATAGGCGACGAGGTTGCCCGTGCCCTGCTTGCTGTCGAGGAAGGACGAGGCATCCTGCGCCAGCTGGTCGCGATAGACGAGGCTTTCGTACATCCGGCTGCTCTCGCCCGTCGACAGGATCGTGTTGAGCACGGTCAGCGCAGGAATGTCGGCGCTACGGTCGGCGGGGACGTGCCATGTCATGACGACCGCGGGCAGAGGCGTATTGGGTTCGTAGACGGTGTAGCTTACCGGCTTGGCGCGCATCGGTTCCTGCACGGTGACGCGCGGGATCGCCGTCGTCGGCCGCACGATCTTGCTGAAATAGCGATCGACCCAGGCGTCGAGCTGCTTGGGATCGAAATTGCCGGCGACCACCAGGATCGCATTGTCCGGCCGGTAATAGGTGGCGTGGAAGGCGCGGACGTCGTCGATCGACGCGGCTTCCAGATTCTCGATGCTGCCGATCGTCGATCGCGCATAGGGGTGCGTCGTGTAGGATGCGGCCGACAGATAGGTCGAGAACAGCTTGCCGTAGGGCCGCGCGAGCGTGGACTGCCGCAGCTCTTCCTTCACCACGTCGCGCTCGGATGCGAAGCTCTTGGGTTCGACCACCAGGCTCGCCATGCGATCCGCTTCGGCGAACAGCAGCCGCTGCAGATGGTTGGCGGGGACGACCTCGTAATAATTGGTGTAATCGTCGTTGGTCGAGGCGTTGTTATAGCCGCCGACGTCCTCGGTCAGGCGGTCCATCTGTTCGGAGACGAGGTTGCGCGTCGCCTTGAACATCAGATGCTCGAACATGTGCGCGAAGCCCGAGCGGCCCTTGGGATCGTCCTTCGACCCGACATCGTACCACACCTGCACCGCGACATTGGGCGTCGACGTGTCGCGCAGCGCATAGACGCGCAGGCCGTTCGGCAGCGTGCGCTCGGTATAGGCGATCGGCTTGACGGCGGTCGCGGCAGGCGCGGCGGTCTGCGCAGTGGCGGCGAGGGGGAGCAGCGCGGCCCCGAGCAGAAGGGCGGCACGAACGAGGCGCATGGGATGCTCCGGTTAGGACGGGATGATGCCGTCGGTTGAACCGGAGGTTGGGGATGGTGTCAATCTTAACGCTCGTCATCCCGGCGTGCGCCGGGATGACGGGGGTGAGCGCGACAGTCGGGCAGTCGCCCCTCAGTCCTTCTTCTTCCCCGAATTGGCGAACAGCACCGCCGCGGCGACCGCGGCCGATCCGATGCCGACGCCGATGATGCGCATCGGCCAATGGCTCTTGCGGCCCTGCACCTTGGCCTGCGCGGCGGCATCCTGCTGCGCCTTGGCGGCAGCGGCGGCTTCGAGGATCTCGTTGGGCTGATCCGACATACTCACTCTCCCTTGCCCCGTTGATACGCTGCGCGAAAACCATTCGCGAACGAGGTCAGTTCACCAGCCGCAATGGCGGCTCTGAGGTCCGCCATCAAGGCTTCGTAGAACCAGATGTTATGTTCGGTCATCAACATCGCACCCAGAATTTCACCCGCGCGGACGAGGTGGTGGATATAGGCGCGGCTCCAGGTCGCACAGACCGGACAGCCGCATGCCGGGTCGAGCGGTGCCTGATCCTCGCTGAACTTCGCATTGCGCAGGTTGATCGGGCCGTTGCGGGTGAACGCCTGGCCGGTCCGCCCCGACCGCGTCGGCATGACGCAGTCGAACATGTCGATGCCGCGTTCCACCGCGCCGACGATATCGTCGGGTTTGCCGACGCCCATCAGATAGCGTGGCTTGTCCTGCGGCAATTGTCCCGGTGCGAAGTCGAGGCAGCCGAACATCGCCTCCTGCCCTTCGCCAACCGCCAGCCCGCCGACCGCATAGCCATCGAAGCCGATGTCGATCAGCGCGTCGGCGCTCGCCTTGCGGAAGGATTCGTCGAGCGCGCCCTGCTGGATGCCGAAGATCGCATTGTTGTCGGCATGCTCGCCGCCACTGTCGAACGCATCGCGGCTGCGCTTCGCCCAGCGCATCGAGCGTTCCATCGCTGCGGCCTGCACCTCGCGCGTCGAGGTCGTCGGCACCAATTCGTCGAACGCCATCACGATGTTGGAGCCGAGCAGTCGCTGGATCTCGATCGATCGCTCCGGGCTGAGCAGATGGCGCGTGCCGTCGAGGTGGCTCTTGAACGACACGCCCTCTTCGGACCGCTTGGTCAGGTCGGCGAGGCTCATTACCTGATAGCCGCCCGAATCGGTCAGGATCGGCTTGTCCCAGCCCATGAAGCCGTGAAGGCCGCCCAGCCGCGCGACCCGTTCTGCGCCGGGGCGCAGCATCAGGTGATAAGTGTTGCCGAGAATGATGTCGGCGCCCGCGTTGGCGACGTCGGCGGGCTTCATCGCCTTCACGGTGGCGGCGGTGCCGACCGGCATGAAGGCGGGCGTACGGATGACCCCACGCTGCATCTGGATCGTGCCGGTGCGGGCGCGGCCGTCGGTGGCGGCGATGGTGAAGGCGAAACGGGAAGACATGTCGTGCGCTTTGGCGAAAGCGGTCAGCGGTGTCGAGCCGCCGCTACCGCTTGCGCTTGCCGCCGCGCGGATCGGGGGCGCGGGGTGCCATGCTGCGGATCGTTAGACATTCTTTCCGTGTGACGGCGCCGTCCTTGTCGACGTCGAGCCGCACGAACGCCCGCGCCATCGCCGCCTGCAATTCGGCGAGCGTGATGCGGTTGTCACCATCGCTATCCACTTCGAACGGGCTGGGCAGCGCATTGGGATCGCCCAGCCAGCGCGTCGACCAGTCCGCGAACGCAATATAGCCGAGCGAGCCGGTGTGAGCGGTGTCGATCGCGGCGAAGCTGCGCGCCACGCCCGCGGCAAGCTCGGCGCGGGTGGTGCGGCCGTCGCCGTCGCTGTCGAATGCGGCGATCGCCATCGCAACCGGCTCGACGACCAGCGTTGCGGGCGGTTGGGCCGGGGCGGCTACAGGCGTCGCCGCCTGGAGAAGAAGCGTCAGCAGCATCGGCCGCGATCATGCCAGCGGGCAGGCCCGTGCGCCATCGCTATCCGCGCGCCGGCAGCAGCAGCGAGGCGTCGCCGTAGGAATAGAAGCGGTAGCCGTTGGCAATGGCATGTGCATACGCCGCCTGCATCCGCTCCCGCCCCATCAGCGCCGACACCAGCATGAACAGCGTCGATTTGGGCAGGTGGAAGTTGGTGAGCAGGCCGTCGATGCCGCGGAAGGTGTAGCCGGGGGTGATGAAGATCGCGGTGTCGCCTTCGAACGGGCGGATGACGCGATCCGTGTCGCTCGCGCTTTCGATCAGGCGGAGCGAGGTGGTGCCGACCGCGATCACCCGGCCGCCGCGTGCGCGGACCGCGTTCAAGCGGTCGGCGGTGGCGGCGTCGATGCGGCCCCATTCGGCGTGCATCCGGTGGTCGTCGGTGTCGTCTGCTTTGACGGGCAGGAAGGTGCCGGCGCCGACGTGCAGTGTCAGCGTCTCGTGGCCGATGCCACGGGCATCCAGCGCGGCAATCAGGTCGGGCGTGAAGTGCAGCGCCGCCGTGGGCGCGGCGACGGCGCCGGGTTCCGCCGCGAACATCGTCTGGTAATCGTCGGCGTCGCGCGCGTCGGTCGGGCGCTTGGCGGCGATATAGGGCGGCAGCGGCATGCGGCCGGCGCGTTCGAGCAGCAGCTCGACCGGTTCGTCCCCCGCAAAGTCGAGTGCGAGGCTGCCATCCTCGCCGCGATCGGTGGCAATGGCGGTGACGCCCGACCCGAAATCGATGCTGTCACCGTCGCGCAGGCGGCGTGCGTTGCGGACGAAGGCGCGCCAGCGGCGCGGCCCTTCGCGCTTGTGCAGCGTCGCGCCGATCTTCGCCTCGCCGCGTCGCCCCTCGAGCTGCGCGGGGATGACGCGCGTGTCGTTGAAGACCAGGCAATCGCCGGGGCGCAATTCGGCCGGCAGGTCGCGGACGATGCGGTCGCGCGTCGCATCGCCGTCCAACACCAGCAGCCGTGCCGAATCGCGCGGAGCGGCGGGCCGCAGCGCGATCCGCTCGGCCGGCAGCTCGAAATCGAAAAGCTCGACCTTCACTTGCGGGCAGGCGCCTTCTTGGCGGGCGCCGTCTTGCGGGCCGGGGCGACCGCCTTCTTCGGCGCAGCGGTGCCAGCCGATTCGCCGCCGGGCAGCGTCACGGGTGCGCCGAGCGTCACCGGCGCCGGAGCAGGCGCGGGGGTGTAGGCAGGAGGATTGTCGGCGGCGATGTACGCATGGACGATCTTGGTCGGATCCGCGGGCGGCTCGCCCCGCTGAATAGCATCGACAAACTGCATACCATCAATCACCCGACCGAAGACGGTGTACTTCTTGTCGAGGCTGAGCTTCGGCTGGAAGACGATGAAGAACTGGCTGTTCGCGCTGTTCGGATCGTCCGCGCGCGCCGCCGACACCGCGCCGCGGACATGGGGCAGATAGTTGAACTCCGACGGCACGTTGGGCAGCGTCGATCCGCCGGTGCCGTCGCCCTTGGGATCGCCGCCCTGCGCCATGAAGCCGTCGATCACGCGGTGGAAGGCGAGGCCGTCATAGAAATGCTGGCGGGTCAGCGTCTTGATCCGCTCGACCATCTTGGGGGCCACGTCGGGACGTAGCCAGATGGTGACGCGGCCACCGTCCGACAGGTCGAGCAGCCACAGGTTTTCCTTGTCGGTGGTCAGCGGCGGCGTCGCGCGTTGGGTGACGTCGTCGGTGCCGGGAACGCTCTGCGCAAAGGCAGGCGCGGCGAACAGGCACAACAGAAACGCAAACAGACGGGCGAACGGGCGCATGAGATTCCCAACCTAGGTGATGCGAGGCGGCTTAGAGCAAATCGCAGGTTGCACCAAACTGAACATCGTGGCGGCAATGGGGCGGGCGGGTGCCTCACTCCCTCGTCACCCCGGACTTGTTCCGGGGTCCACTCTGCGGCGAGGGGGTGGTTTGAGCCTCTTGCCATTCCGCCGCTGCCCGGTGGACCCCGGAACGAGTCCGGGGTGACGGGGAGGGGAAGGGGCGTCAGCTACCCCGCCGGCCCAACTTCTCCACGCGCGCCACCACTTCCTCGCACACCGTCGGCGTGACGAAGCGCTGGATCGGGCCGCCGAACATCGCGATCTCCTTGACCAGCCGGCTGGCGATCGGCTGCAGCGCGACATCGGCCATCAGGAAGACGGTTTCGACGCGTGGGTTGATCTGCTGGTTCATGCCGGCCATCTGATATTCATATTCAAAATCGGCGACGGCGCGCAGGCCGCGGACGATGACCTTGGCGCCCTCGCGCTCGGCGAAGTCCATCAGCAGCGAATCGAAGGCGACGACGTCGATCGATCCGGCGATCCCCTCCACCTCGCGGCGGACGATCGCCATGCGCTCGTCGAGACTAAACATCGGGGACTTGGAGGGGTTGGTCGTCACGCCGATCACCAGCCGATCGACCAGCTTGGCGCCGCGGCGGATGATGTCCATATGCCCCAAAGTGATGGGGTCGAAGGTGCCCGGATAGACGCCGATCCGCTCGCTCATGTCCGCCCCCTGTGTTCGATACTTATGGTGTTTCGTGAATGTCGGTCAGCGATCCCGCTCGACGACGTAGCGTGCCACCGCGCGCAGCACATCGGCTTCCGGTCCGAAGGCATGCAGGTGCGCGATCGCCTGGTCGACAAGCATGCGGCATTGGCCGCGCGCGCGGTCGACGCCGAGCAGCGTCAGGAACGTCTCCTTGCCGGCCGCGCCATCCTTGCGCAGCGCCTTGCCGACCACCGCCTCGTCGCCCTCGGCATCGAGCAGGTCGTCGGCGATCTGGAAGGCGAGGCCCAGGTCGTGCGCATAGCCGCGCAAGCTCCGGCGCCCCTCTGGCGGGACGCGCCCCAGGATTGCTCCCATTTCCACCGACACACCGATTAGCGCCCCAGTCTTCATCTGCTGCAGCCGGGTGACGGTGGCGAGGTCGAACGTCATGCGCTCGGCGACGAGGTCCATCATCTGCCCACCCGCCATGCCTGACGGGCCGGAGGCGCGCGCCAGTTCCATCACCAGTTCGGCGCGAACGAAGGGGTCCGCATGCGTCGCGGGATCGGCGAGCACTTCGAAGGCGAGCGCGTGCAGGCAATCGCCCGCCAGGATCGCGGTCGCCTCGTCGAACGCCTTATGGACCGTCGGTTTGCCGCGACGCATGTCGTCGTCGTCCATCGCGGGCAGATCGTCGTGGATCAGCGAATAGACGTGGATCGCCTCGACCGCCATCGCGACCTCGCCCGCGCAATCGCGATCGACGCCGAACAGGTCGGCCGTCGCGCACAGCAGCAGCGGGCGCAGCCGCTTGCCGCCACCGATCGCGGCATGGCGCATCGCCTGGTACAGATCGGCGCGCGGATCCGCGGGCACGGCGAGCAGCCGGTCGAAGCGCGCGTCGATATCCGCGGCGACGGCGGCGAGCGCCTGATCGAGCAAGGGCGCGGTCGCGCTGGTCATCGGATCAGCCTGCGGCAAAGGGGCGGGTGCCGGCGGCCTTGCCCTCGGCATCGAGGCGGATCGCCTCGATCCGGGCCTGTGCCGCGTCGAGCCGGTCGGCGCAGCGCTGCCGCAGCCGATCGCCGCGTTCGTAGAGCTGGATCGATTCGTCGAGCGTCGCTTCGCCGCTTTCAAGGCGGCTGACGATGCGTTCCAGTTCCTTCAGAGCGTCTTCGAACGACAGGGTTTCGATCGGCGTATCCATGCGCGTCGCTATGGGGCAGCGGCGGGACGCACGCAAGGATGCGCGCAGAGCCCGCCGCTTACCCGAATCAGACGCGCATCGGCATGAGCACGTAGAGTGCGGGCGCCTTGTCGTTTTCGCGGATCAGCGTCGGTGCGGCGGCATCGTTGAGATGCACCTCCACCACGTCGCCATCGATCTGGCCGAGGATGTCGAGCAGATAGCGGCTGTTGAAGCCGATCTCGAACGGCATCGCAGCATAATCGCCCGGCACCTCTTCGGCGGCGGTGCCGTTTTCGGGGCTGGTGACCGACAAGGTGATCTTGTCGCGATCGAGCGCCATCTTCACCGCGCGGGTCTTTTCGGTCGCGATCGTGGACACGCGATCGACGCCCTCCATGAAGCTCTTGGGATCGAGCTTGAGGATCTTATCGTTCGCGGTCGGGATGACGCGGCTGTAATCGGGGAAGGTGCCGTCGATCAGCTTGCTGGTCAGAATGGCATTGCCCAGGTCGAAGCGGATTTTGGTGCCCGACAGCGACACGCCAACCGAGCCGTCGATCTCGTCGAGCAGCTTGCGCAATTCACCGACGCATTTCCGTGGGACGATCACGTCGGGCATGCCTGCGGCACCTTCCGGGCGCGGCAGCGTAACGCGGGCGAGGCGGTGGCCATCGGTGGCGGCGGCCTTCAGCGTCGGCTCCGACGCTTCGTCCTGGACATGCAGGAAGATGCCGTTGAGGTAATAGCGCGTTTCTTCGGTCGAGATGGCGAAGCGCGTCTTGTCGATGATCTGCTTCAGCGTGTCCGCCGGAATTTCGAACTGCGTCGGCAGCTCGCCTTCCGCGATCACCGGGAAGTCATCGCGCGGCAACGTGCCGAGGCTGAAGCGCGCGCGGCCGGCGACGATCGTCATGCGGCCTTCGGCGGCAGTCAGCTGCACCTGCGCGCCTTCGGGCAGCTTGCGGGCGATGTCGAACAGGGTGTGCGCCGACACGGTGGTCGAACCCGGCTGGTCGACCGCGGCCTGCACCGATTCGTTGATCTGCAAATCGAGGTCCGTCGCCATCAGCCGCAGCTGGCCCTCGGCCGTCGCCTCGAGCAGCACGTTCGACAGGATCGGGATGGTGTTGCGCCGCTCCACGACGGACTGGACATGGCTCAGTCCCTTGAGGAGCGTTGCACGTTCGATCGTCGCCTTCATGGATATCCCCCGTCCCCCGAGTCCGGGGCGTGTTCCTCATCAGTCCTACCCACGAAAAAGGGGTCGGAGCAAGCACTCCGACCCCTCGGGCGATTCCGGTTAACAGCCGGTTAGCGGATTGGTCGCGATTCCGGTTCCGTTATGCCCTTCATCCGTCACCTCGGGTCGAGCCCGGGTGACGTACAAGACTTCCGATCAGAAGCGCATGCCGACGCCGGCGACCAGCTGGTGGCGATCGACGTCGATGTTGTAGCGGCCGACCGAATTGTCGGCCTTGCCGTAGTTCGAGTAGCGATATTCGCCCTTGATATAGGTGTTCGCGCCGATCTGATGCTCCAGGCCGGCACCGAGGCGGAAGCCATCCAGGTCGGTGTGATCGCGCGTCTCGGTCGACCCCTGCGTATAGCGGGTGTCGACGCGGGCGTTGGTGTAGCCGCCCTTGGCATAGGCCAGCGTCGTCGGGTTGAGCGGCACGCCGACACGCGCGCCGAGATAGACGTCGCGGCCCATGCCGACGCGGAAGCGATCGCCGGTGTTGATCAGATTGTCGGTGCGCGTGTCGGTGGTCGATCCGGTCAACTCGCCCTCGGCGCCCACGACGAGGTTGTTGAGCTGTACGTCATAGCCGACCGCGCCGCCGTAGACGAAGCCGTCGCTGGTGTCGTGGCCATCCTTCAGCGCGTCGTAGCCGGCGACGCCTTCGATACGCAGGCCGGTGAAAGGCGCGCCGGCGGTGGTCTGCGCGAACGCGGGGGCGGCGAGGGCGGTGGTGGCCACCGCGGCGAGAATCAGGTTACGCATAAGCTACTCCGTATGACGGGCGCCCCGAACGCTGGGGCGCAATGGGTCAATGGCCCAGACGGAACGGCGTTGCATGAACCTCAGCTAAACACGGAAAACCGTTGCTTTTGCGCCACAGCGATCCGAGACAGCGGCAATGACGGTCACCTCTCTGCCGGTCCGCCAGGGCCGCGACTTTATCGCGCGACATGGCGAAACCGTGTTCAACGCAGCCCGGCGGTTGCAGGGCGATGCCCCGCATACGCCGCTGACCCGCGCGGGCTTTGCGCAGGCCGACGAGATGGGGCGGGCGCTGCGCGATACGCTGGGGGCGACGCCCGCCTTGACCTTATGGGCCTCGCCGACGGGCCGCGCGCTGCAGACGCTGGCGGTGATCGCCGAGCATCTGGACCTCGACTGGCATGGCGCGCATCACGACGCGCGGCTGGTGGAAATCGGCATGGGGCGCTGGGGCGGGCGCTATTATGCCGATGTCGTGGGCGAGGTGGGGCCGGTGATCACGCCCGAAGGCCTGCTGCGTCCGGCGCCCGATGGCGAGGACTATCCGGCGATCGCCGCCCGGGTGACCGCATGGCTGGCGACGACCGCTGACCATCCGGGCGACCGGCTGATCATCATGCACGGCATCTCCAGCCGAGTGCTGCGCGGGGTGATGATTGGCCTGCCCGATCACCCCGAATGGCGCGCACCGATCGCCGACGGCCTGCCGCAAGGGTCGCTGGTCATGATCGAGCGGGGCGTGGAGACGATCGTCCATCGCGGCACGGGCCACGCCCCCGCGTGAGGCTGGGGGTGGTCCTGCTGCTGGCGGCGGCGGTCGCGGGGCCCGCGGCGGCACGCGAGACGCTGGGCGTCTACAAGGGGTGGGGTGCGTTCCGCGATGCGGCGCCGCACCGCTGCTACGCCATCGCCCGTCCGGTGACGGCGGGAGGGCGCAGCGCGGGCTGGGCGAGCGTCGCGAGTTGGCCGGGCCGCGGCCTCAGCGCCTCGCTCCACATCCGCCTGTCGCGGGAGCGCGACCGTTCGGCGCCCGTTACGCTGACCATCGGCGAGCGCCGGTTCGAACTGGCCGCAGGTGGGCTCGACGCCTGGGCGACCGATGCACCCAGCGACCGTGCGATCGTCGCCGCCTTGCGCTCGGGCCGGAGCATGAGCGTCGAGGCGGTGGGCGGCGGGGGGCGCCCCTTCGCCGACGTCTACCTGCTCGCCGGCGCCGCCACCGCGATCGATGCCGCAACCCTGGGATGCGTCGGATAGCCCCTCCCCGCGGCGGGATGGAAATGGACGCGATTTTCCGCTATATGCCCGCGATGCTCGACAGCGTTGCGCCCCCCATGCCCATTCCGGGCCATATCGATCCTGTGCCCGTGCCGCGCGCGAAGACGCTGCGCGAGGATGGTCGGATCGACCTCATCGGCCTCGGCAAGGACGAACTCCGCCAGACCCTGCTCGACGCCGGCATGGAGCCGCGGCAGGCGAAGCTGCGCGCCAAGCAGATCTGGCACTGGCTGTACAATCGCGGCGCGACCGAATTTTCGGCGATGACCGATATCGCCAAGGCGCAGCATCCCTGGCTGGAGCAGCGCTTCGTCATCGGCCGCCCGGAAGTGGTCGAGGCGCAGGTGTCGACCGACGGCACGCGTAAGTGGCTGCTGCGCTCGCCCGACGGGCAGGATTACGAGGCGGTGTTCATCCCCGATGCCGATCGCGGCACGCTGTGCGTGTCGAGCCAGGTCGGCTGTACGCTCAACTGCCGCTTCTGCCACACCGGCACGATGCGCCTCGTCCGCAACCTGACCGCGGGTGAGATCGTCGGGCAGGTGATGCTGGCGCGCGATGCGCTGGGCGAATGGCCGAGCCAGCCCGAGGGGCGCATGCTCACCAACATCGTGATGATGGGCATGGGCGAGCCGCTCTACAATTTCGATAGCGTGCGCGATGCGCTGAAGCTGGTGATGGACGGCGACGGCCTGGCGCTGTCGAAGCGCCGCATCACGCTCAGCACCAGCGGCGTCGTGCCGATGATGGCGCGCGCGGGCGAAGAGATCGGCGTGAACCTCGCCGTGTCGCTGCATGCCGTGACCAAGGAGGTGCGCGACGAGATCGTGCCCTTGAACAAGAAATACGGCATCGAGGAGCTGTTGCAGGCTTGCGCCGACTATCCCGGTGCCAACAATGCGCGCCGCATCACGTTCGAATATGTGATGCTGAAGGACAAGAACGATTCGGACGCGGAAGCACACGAACTCGTCCGCCTGCTGCGCAAGTACAAGCTGCCCGCCAAGGTCAATCTGATCCCCTTCAACCCCTGGCCCGGCGCGCCCTATGACACGTCGACGCCCGATCGAGTGCGCCGGTTCAGCGACATCATCTTCGAAGCGGGCATCTCCGCGCCGGTGCGCACGCCACGCGGTCGCGACATCGACGCCGCGTGCGGGCAGCTGAAGACCGCCGCCGAGAAGAAGAGCCGCGCGCAGATGGATCGCGAAGCCGAAGAAAAGATGGCGGCGCTCGGCTGAGTCCCGGGCAACCCGTTGGCGTAGCGCGGGTTATGAGCCGGGCAACGCCATTATGGGATGTCCTTCATGCTACGCTCCTTCCTGATCGGCCTCGTCGCGGGCCAGCGCGGCGTGACGCCGCTGGCGGTGGCGGCCGGCGCGGCGCGGCGGGGAACGCTGCCGGCACAGGCACCGGGCGCTGGCCTGCTCGCGCATCCGGTCGTCGCTAGCGGCGCGGTCGCGCTGGCGGCGGCGGAGATGGCGGGGGACAAGATGGCGACCGCGCCCGATCGTACGATCCTGCCAGGCCTGATCGCCCGCGCGATGAGCGCCGGATTCGCGGGCGCAGCGCTTGCGGAGCGGCGGCGCGGGACCGGCGCGCTCGTCGCCGCCACGACTGCAGTGGCCGCGGCGTATGCGGGCCTCGCGGTGCGGCGCTACGGCATGCGGCGCTGGGGACAGACCGCGACCGGCTTTGTCGAGGATGCGGCGGTGCTGGCCGGCGGGATCGCCATCGCGCGTCTGCCGGCGCGCTGAGCCCTTTTCGTCTGTCGAGCGGCCGGCCCATTGCGGCCGTCATCGCTGCGCGCTAGGCGCGGCCTTCGATGCGGTCCTATCAGCCATCGTCGGACCGTCGTCGGGTGCTGTCGCTGGCGCTGACTATTGCCGCGCACCTGTTGCTCGTCTGGCTGCTGATCCGCCTGGCCCCCGTGTTCGACGTGCAGAAGGAGCCGGGTCGCTCGCTCACCGTCAACATGCTGCCGGTTGGGGACAATCAGTCGACCGCGACGAAAAGTGCCAAGGCACCGGCGCGCGCCGCCCAGTCGAGCCGCCGCACCGCGCCCGAACCGCCCGCCGCGCCAAGGACGCCCGCCGACGACACGCCGGTGCCGCCCCCGGTCGAGACGCCGTTCCCTGGCTATCTGGTGCTCAGCCGAAACGATTTCCGCGCGTCCGACGTCGGCAAGATGCCTTCCACCCGATCGGGCGGCAGCGCGGGCAAGCAACTCGCCGCGGCCGACGGACAGGGCGACGGCGATGCCGGCGAGACGAGTGCGTCGGCGGGCATCGGCCCCGGCGGCCAGCGGCTCTACGCCGCCGAATGGTATGTCCGGCCCAGCGCATCGCAGACCGGCCCGTACATGCCGCGCGAGCTGCCGGCAGGATCGTGGGGCGAGATCGCATGCAAGACCGCGCCCAATTACCGGGTCGAGGACTGCGTCCAGCTCGGCGATTCGCGCCCCGGCCTGGGGCTTGCCCGCGCGCTGCGCGAGGCGGCGTGGCAGTTCAAGGTCCGCCCGCCGCGGATCAACGGCAAGCCGCAGATCGGTGCGTGGGTGCGCATCCACTATGACATCGTCGATCGCGATCCGGGCTGATCAGCCCCGCGCGCGCGCCCGACGATAGGTGCCGAGCACGCGCACCCATTTGGAATGGAAGCCCAGCTCCTCCAGCGCGCGGTCGACTGCGGCGTCGCCCGGCTTGCCTTCGATATCGCAGAAGAATTCGGTCGCCACGAACTGGCCGCCGCGCTGATAGCTTTCCAGCTTGGTCATGTTGACGCCATTGGTCGCGAAGCCGCCCATCGCTTTGTAGAGCGCGGCGGGAATGTTCTTCACCTCGAAGATCAGCGTCGTCATCCACGGGCCCTCGCCGACCGGCGGCTTACCGCCACGCGCCAGCACGACGAAGCGCGTGGTATTGTGCTCGGCATCGGCGATGTCGACGCCCAGCAGATTGAGGCCATAGATCGCCGCCGCGCCCGGCGGGGCGAGTGCTGCGATCGCCGGATCGCCCAACTCGGCCACATAGGCTGCGGCACCGGCCGTGTCGGGATAGGCGGCCTGCGCGATGCCATGCGCCTTCAGCCAGTGACGGCATTGGCCCAGCGCCTGCGGGTGGCTCATCGCCTCGCGCACCTGGTCGCGCGTGCCCGGTCCCATCAGGGCATGGCGGATCGACAGAAAATGTTCGCCGGTGATGACCAAACCCGATTCCGGCAGCAGAAAATGCATGTCCGCGACGCGGCCGTGCAGGGAGTTTTCAATCGGTATGACCGCGCAATCGGCACGCCCGTCGCGCACCGCGTCGATCGCATCCTCGAAGCTGAAACAGGGCAGCGGCAGGCCGCCGGGAAAGGTTTCGGTGACGGCGACGTGGCTGTTCGCGCCCGGCGCGCCCTGAAAGGCGACGGCCCGTTCCGGCTCGGCGGCGGCGGCGGCGGTCATCGCGGCGACGATCGGGCGGGCGGGGGCGGCGTAGGTCTCCATGGGGCCGCGGACCTAGTGGCGTGGGGGCCGACCGGCAAGCGATGCTTGCGGACGGCCCGCGGCTTTCCTATGGGTTCGCTGCGCAAAGTATAAAACAGGGGCAGCGTTAGGCAGATGGATAACCGCACCAATACGATCGCCGGGTGGACGCTGGCAGCCTGCGGGCTCGCGCTCGGTCTGTCGATCGTCGGCGGCATGGCCTTCCACAGCGAGCGCCCCGAAAAGATGGGCTATGCGATTGAGGGCGTCGAGGAAGCCGGCGGCGGTGGCGAGGCCGCTGCGGTGCCGATCGCGACGCTGCTGCCGACCGCCGATGTCGCCAAGGGCGCGGAAGTGTTCAAGAAGTGCGCCGCCTGCCACACCGTCAACCAGGGCGGGGCGAACGGCATCGGTCCGAACCTGTACGGCACGCTCGGCGAACCGATCGGTCAGGGCAAGGGCGGCTTCGCCTTCTCGGATGCGCTGAAGGGCGTCGGCGGCAACTGGGACTTTGACAAGATGAACGCGTGGCTGACGTCGCCGCGCAAGTTCGCGCCGGGCACGAAGATGACCTTCGCGGGCCTCGGCAACGCGCAGGATCGCGCCAACGTCATCGCCTATCTGAACAGCCAGGGGTCGAACCTCCCGCTGCCGGCGGCACCGGCTGCGGGTGCAGTGCCCGCCGCTGGCGGCGAAAAGGGTGCTGGGCCGGAGAAGCCCGCGACCAACGCCGCCAAAGATTCGGTGACGAACGCCGACGCTGCGAACAACCTCGGCAACACCGGCACGCCCGCATCGGGCGCGCCGTCGGTGGATCCCAACGCCGCCAAGGAAGGCGCGAAGGCGGGGAAGTAAACCGGATTTCCGCCGCCGAGGTTTCTCCCGGCGGACCGTCTACGTGCAACCGCCGCCCCGGACGTGTTCCGGGATTTACCGCGCCGCAGCGAGCGGCAAGAGACCATCGTTCGTCACCCCGGCCTTGAGTCGGGGTCCCGCTTCGCCTTCGGCAGCAATGCCGGCTCACGTGACGTGAGAAGCGGGACCCCGGGTCAAGCCCGGGGTGACGGTGCGTAGTGAGAGGTTGCTGGAAACGGGTATTCCGTCAGATGGCGCAATGCCGCGCTGACAGGGCGAAACCGCGCTCAGCCCTCCTGCTTCGCCTGTTCCTCATAGAAGGCACGCACCACGTCCCACGCCTCTTCGGCCGTTTCGACGTAGGTGAAGATGCCGAGGTCGCGCTGGCTGACGACGCCTTCGTCGACCAACGCCTGGAAGTTCACCACCTTTTCCCAGAATTCGCGGCCGAATAGCAGCACCGGGATCGGCTTGATCTTGCCGGTCTGGATCAGCGTCAGCAGTTCGAACAGTTCGTCGAACGTGCCGAACCCGCCGGGGAAGGCCGCCAGTGCGCGGGCGCGGAGCAGGAAGTGCATCTTCCTGAGCGCGAAATAGTGGAACTGGAAGCTCAGCGCCGGCGTGACATAGGGATTGGGCGCCTGTTCGTGCGGCAGGACGATGTTCAGGCCGATCGATTCGGCGCCGACATCGGTCGCGCCGCGGTTGGCCGCTTCCATGATCGACGGGCCGCCCCCGGAGCAGACGACGAACTGGCGCATCCCCTTCTGATCGCGCGGCACGCGGCTGGCGATCTGGGCGAGTTCGCGCGCGACCTCGTAATAGCGGCTCTTGTCGACCAGTCGCTGCGCGATCGCACGGCTCGTGTCGTCGGTGGCGAGCTCCAGCATCGCCTGTGCCTTGGCAGGCTCGGGAATACGCGCCGAGCCGTACATGACGAAGGTGGAGGCGATCTTCGCCTCTTCCAGCAGCAGTTCGGGTTTCAGCAGTTCGAGTTGGAAACGGACGGGGCGCAGATCCTCGCGCAGCAGGAAGTCCATGTCCTGGAAAGCGAGCTTGTAGGCGGGATGCTCGGTCTGCGGCGTCGAAATCGCCTGTTGGGCGGAGGCGGCATCCTGGCTGGCGCGGGGGAAGACCCGCTCGGGTACGCGTGTATCGGTCATCCGAGGGAAGTAGAGCAAAGCTTCCGCCTGCTCAACGGCCTATCGGCAAAGGCCGGCGTGATCATCCTCCAGGTGCAAATGGTTGCGATGTGCCGCGTTATACGCCGGGGACAGGACCGTGCCGAACCGCCGGCAAGCCGAGGCGTGAATCGTCGTCAGGAAGCGTTGCACCGCCGGGTCCGGCGAGCTCCAGTCGTTGAGGATCGAGACGCGCCGCCCGTCCTTCAGCGTGACGCCGCCGATATCGATCGCGTTGGCGATCGCATGACCGGAGCGTCGCCCCCCATAGGCGGTGCCGACGACGTTGCGGCAGGCATAGCTGCCCATGCTCTGCACACTTGCCAGTTCGCTGCCCAGAATCTGATACGCGGCCGGGGCCACCGCGTTGCGCACCCATGCCGAAAAGGCGCGCGCTTCCCCGCAGCGAACCGCGCCCAGGCCGGGAACGGGTACGCCGATCTCTACGAGTTGCACCGCGCCGGACAGGCCGCAGCCGTTGCCGTAATCCTTGTCCGGCAGCACGCGATAGGCGACGTTCATGCTCCGCAGGTCGGCGAGACATTGCGCGGTTTCACGGATTGACGGGGTGGCGATCGACGCGCGTGGCGCTTGCGCCGGCGCTGGTGCGGGACGTTCGCGGCTGCCGCAACCGGTGAGCGCGAGCAGTGCCGCGGTCGAAAGTCCGGCCCGGCGACGGTCAATTCGGAAGGTCATGCTCCGCTATAGGCGTATCGAAGCTTGCGGGCACCTGACCGTCGGCTGATGGTGCCGGAAACGCCCCGGTGTGTAGCGCCGCATGCTGCATCGCGGTCAATTTGCGGATGATGCCGATCAGCACGATGGCGAGCGGCAGGTCGATCAACAGGTTGAGCGCGGTGAGCGAATGGGCCGCCATCAACTGGTCGGTCGTATCGGTATGGCGCCAGGCGCGGAACGTGAGATTGCCCCAGAAATTGGTGACGATCCACAGCCCCCACCAGAGCCGCAGTGCCCAGGGAACCTCCACCGCTGCGATGTCGCGCGGATTGATGGTCGCCCGCCAGGTCTCGCTGACGCCCTTGAAAGGCATGTAGAAGTTCGCGAACGGTATGAAGAACCAGCCGATGGACCAGCGTGGCGAGACGGTCATCTGATCGCCGGAGTCTTGTGCGAAGCCGTGCGCATTGCGGTTAGTGACCAAAATCCAGCGCAGGATCGCGAAACCGGCGATGCAAAAGGCGATACCGGACAGCGCCGAGGTCGGCAGGTTGATCGCATCGGACAGGCGCGCCTGACGCATTACGTCCGGCGTCACCCCGCCCGAAAACTGGTTGAGCACGGAGATGGTATAGACGGACGATGCCGCGTCGATCGCAGTCAGCG
Source organism: Arthrobacter sp. TPD3018 (assembly GCA_003075315.1). GTDB lineage: Bacteria > Pseudomonadota > Alphaproteobacteria > Sphingomonadales > Sphingomonadaceae > Sphingomonas. Next base: position 661,740 of record QDFQ01000001.1, read on the forward strand.
TTATCCAGGCCGCCGTCGCGATGACGGCGAATCGGCCTGCCTTCGTCGGATCGCGTTGTTCGTACATGGTCCGCCTCCTCGTCACGATAGGACCGTATTCGACTCATACGGCAGGTGAAAGATCAATCCGTCCTCGGCCGATCCGGACTTGCCAGCCCGCGTCCGCATCTCTAGGGCCGTCGGCGGGCCACGCCGTCCCAACGCGGCGCGCGCTCTCTGTGAGGAGAGATACATTGACGGATACTGCCACCGCACCCGCGTCGGGTGTGAAGCCTGCGACCAAGCCGGCACGCCCCTTCTTCAGCTCCGGTCCCTGCGCCAAGCCTCCGGGCTGGGATGCGTCGAAGCTCGCTACCGAATCGCTCGGCCGTTCGCACCGCTCCAAGATCGGCAAGCAGCGCCTCCAATATTGCATCGATCTGATGCGCGAGCTGCTGAACCTGCCCGACACGCACCGCATCGGCATCGTGCCGGGTAGCGATACCGGCGCGTTCGAGATGGCGATGTGGACGATGCTCGGCGCGCGTCCCGTGACCGCGCTCGCCTGGGAAAGCTTCGGCGAAGGCTGGGTGACGGACGCCGTCAAGCAGCTCAAGATCGACCCCACCGTCATCCGCGCCGATTACGGCCAGCTGCCCGATTTGAATGCGATCGACTGGTCGACCGACGTGCTGTTCACTTGGAACGGCACCACCAGCGGCGTGCGCGTGCCGAACGCGGACTTCATTCCCGCGGAGCGCGAGGGCCTGTCCTTCGCCGATGCGACCAGCGGCGTGTTCGCCTATGACATCGACTGGTCGAAGATCGATGTCGCGACGTTCAGCTGGCAGAAGGTGCTGGGCGGCGAGGGCGGTCATGGCGTCCTGATCCTCGGGCCCCGTGCGGTCGAGCGGTTGGAAAGCTACACGCCGGCCTGGCCGTTGCCCAAGGTGTTCCGCCTGGTATCCAAGGGCAAGCTGACCGAGGGCATCTTCAAGGGTGAGACGATCAACACGCCGTCGATGCTGGCGGTCGAAGATGCGATCGCGAGCCTCGAATGGGCGAAGTCGCTGGGCACGGGCGGTCTGATCGCACGCTCGGACGCCAATGCCGCCGCGCTCGACCGGATCGTCGACGCGCGCGACTGGCTCGGCCATCTTGCCGCGGACCCCGCGTCGCGGTCGAAGACCAGCGTGTGCCTGACCGTGGAGGGCGCCGACGAGGCGTTCATCAAGGCGATGGCCGGCGCGCTGGAAAAGGAAGGCGCTGCGTTCGACGTCGCCGGATATCGCGACGCCCCGGCGGGCTTGCGCATCTGGTGCGGCGCCACGGTCGATACCGCGGATATCGAGGCGCTCGGCCCGTGGCTCGACTGGGCCTACGCGACCGCGAAGAACGCCGCCTAACCCACTCACTTCGTCATTCCCGCGAAGGCGGGAATCCAGACACGCAGGTCGTCGAAGGAGTCGCAACGTCAGCGGCTCTGGATCCTCGCCTTCGCGGGGATGACGACCGAATTTGAAGGGATAGCTCAATGCCCAAAGTCCTCATCAGCGACAAAATGGACCCCAAGGCCGCTCAGATCTTTCGCGAGCGCGGTGTCGAGGTCGACGAGATCACCGGCAAGACGCCGGACGAACTGAAGGCGATCATCGGCCAGTATGACGGCCTCGCCATCCGAAGCTCGACCAAGGTCACCAAGGACATTCTCGAGCACGCGACCAACCTAAAGGTCGTCGGCCGCGCCGGCATCGGCGTCGACAATGTCGATATCCCCGCAGCGAGCGCCAAGGGCGTCGTGGTGATGAACACGCCGTTCGGCAATTCGATCACCACCGCCGAACACGCCATCGCGCTGATGTTCGCGCTCGCGCGCCAGCTGCCCGAGGCGGATGCGTCGACGCAGGCCGGCAAGTGGGAAAAGAACCGCTTCATGGGCGTCGAGCTGACCGCGAAGACGCTGGGTCTGATCGGCGCGGGCAATATCGGTAGCATCGTCGCCGATCGCGCGCGCGGGCTTAAGATGAAGGTCGTCGCGTTCGATCCGTTCCTCACCCCCGAACGTGCGATCGAAATGGGTGTCGAGAAGGTGACGCTGGACGAACTGCTGGCGCGCGCCGACTTCATCACGTTGCACACGCCGCTGACCGACCAGACGCGCAACATCCTGTCGGCGGAGAATCTCGCCAAGACGAAGAAGGGCGTGCGCATCATCAATTGCGCGCGCGGCGGCCTGATCGACGAGGCAGCGCTGAAGGAAGGCCTCGACGCGGGCCATATCGCCGGTGCTGCGCTCGACGTGTTCGTGGAAGAGCCGGCCAAGGCGTCGCCGCTGTTCGGCACGCCGAACTTCGTCAGCACGCCGCACCTCGGTGCATCGACCACCGAAGCGCAGGTCAATGTCGCGATTCAGGTCGCGGAGCAGATGGCCGATTTCCTCGTCTCCGGCGGCGTCACCAACGCGCTCAACATGCCGAGCCTGTCGGCGGAGGAAGCGCCCAAGCTGAAGCCGTATATGGCGCTCGCCGAAAAGCTCGGCAGCCTTGTGGGGCAGCTCACTACCGGCGCGATCACGCGCATCTCGGTCCACACCGAAGGCGCGGCGGCCGACCTCAACGCCAAGCCGATCGTCAGCGCAGTGCTCGCCGGCTTCCTGCGCAACCAGACCGACACGGTCAACATGGTCAACGCGCCCTTGCTCGCCCGCGATCGCGGTGTCGAGGTGCGCGAGGTGCGGACTGAACGCGAGGGCGATTACCACACGCTGCTGCGCGTGTCCGTGAAGACCGCGGACGGCGAACGCTCGGTCGCGGGGACGTTGTTCGGCGATCAGGCGCCGCGCCTGGTCGAGCTGTTCGGCATCAAGGTGGAGGCCGATCTTGCCGGCCCGATGCTCTACGTCGTCAATGAAGACGCGCCGGGCTTCATCGGCCGTCTGGGTACCACGCTGGGCGAGGCGGGTGTCAACATCGGCACCTTCCACCTCGGCCGCCGTTCGGCGGGCGGCGAGGCGGTGCTGCTGCTCTCGGTCGACGAAGCGGTGAGCGCGGACCTGCTCGCCAAGGTCAAGGCGCTGCCCGGCGTGAAGACGGCCATGGGCCTGGCGTTCTGATGACTGGCCGGGCAGCGCCGCGATACGGCGTTGCCCGGTTCGGCGGCTGGCGATAGGGCGGCGTGATCATGACTCCCCTGCTTCCCGAAGGTTTTCGCGACCGCCTGCCGCCCCACGCCGATGCCGCCGCGGCGATCGAGGCGCGCGCCTTGGAGGCGGCGCGCCTTTACGGCTACGAGCGCGCCGATCCGCCGTTGGTGGAATATGCCGATGCGTTGGGATCGCGCTTGAAGGACGGCGCGCTGACCGACGCGGTGCGTTACGTCGATCCCGTGTCGCAGCGGACGCTGGCGATCCGGCCGGACGTGACCGCGCAGATCGCGCGCATCGCGGCGACGCGCATGGGGCATCATCCGCGGCCCGTGCGCCTGTCCTATGCTGGGCCCGTGCTGAAGCTGCGCAGTCCCGAACTCGCGCCGGCGCGGGAATGGCGGCAGATCGGCTGCGAGCTGATCGGCCTCGATTCGATACCCGCAGCACAGGAAGTGGTGTCGGTCGCGGTCTCGGCGCTGACCGCGGCGGGAGCGAGTGGCCTGTCGATCGACTTCACTTTGCCCGATCTGGTTGACACGCTCGCCGCCGGGCCGTTCCCTGTTCCCGCCGACAAGATCGACACGTTGCGCGAGCGGCTGGACGCCAAGGATGCCGGCGCAGTGGCGGCGCTGGCGCCCGATTATCTGCCGCTGGTCGAGGCGGCGGGGCCGTTCGCATCGGCACTGGAACGACTGCGCGCCTTCGATCGCGATGGTGTGCTGGCGAGCCGGCTCGATGGCCTGGCTGCGATCGCCGCGGGGCTAGGCGACGGCGTCACGCTGACGCTCGATCCGACCGAGCGGCACGGCTTCGAATATCAGACGTGGCTGGGGTTCTCGCTGTTCATCGCCGGGGCGCCGCGCGAGGTGGGCCGTGGCGGCACCTATACGGTGATGCACGAAGGCGGCGCGGAGGAGGCGGCAACCGGCTTCTCCCTCTACGCCGATGCGATTCTGGCAACCGCTGGCCCGGTCGAGCGGCGGCGGTTGTTCCTGCCTTTCGGCACGCCGGCCGAGGCGGGGGCGGCGATGCGCGCGGAGGGCTGGGTCACGGTCGCGGCGCTGGAGGCAGGCGATACGCCCGAGGCGCAGCTTGCGACGCACGTGTACGCCGACGGGGCGGCGCGGGCGCTCTAGTACCAACGCTCGTTTCATCCTCTCCCTCACACGTCGCCAGCGCAGCGCCGGAAGGGTGAGGCCGATCCACCACTACCCGGTTGACCCGCCGCGCGCATGCCGGTAGCTGCGCGCTCGTATTTCAGGACCATCCGTTGCGCCGAGTCCTGTCGAAGGGCGCCACGGACCACGCCGGCAGGCGGAGACCTGTATCCATGGCCAACGTAGCAGTCATCGGCGCGCAATGGGGCGACGAGGGCAAGGGCAAGATCGTCGATTGGCTCGCCGAGCGCGCCGACATGGTCGTGCGCTTCCAGGGTGGCCATAACGCCGGCCACACGCTCGTCGTCGGCGAGAACGTCTATAAATTGTCGCTGCTGCCGTCGGGCATCGTGCGCAGCACGCCCTCCGTCATCGGCAATGGCGTGGTGCTCGACCCCTGGGCGCTCAAAGCCGAAATCGAGCGCCTGGGCGAGCAGGGGGTTTCAGCGACGCCGGAGACGCTGCGCATTGCGGATACCTGTGCGCTGATCCTGCCGCTGCACCGCGATCTCGACGGGCTGCGCGAGGATGCATCGGGTGCGGGCAAGATCGGCACCACGCGTCGCGGCATCGGTCCGGCCTATGAGGACAAGGTCGGCCGCCGCGCGATCCGCGTATGCGATCTGGCGCATCTCGACGATCTGGGGCCGCAACTCGATCGGTTGCTCGCGCATCACGACGCGCTGCGCGCCGGGTTCGGAGCGGCACCAATCGATCGGGCGGGCCTGCTCGCCGAACTGCGCGCGATTGCGGGCTTCGTCCTGCCCTTCGCCAAGCCGGTGTGGCGTGACCTCAACGAAGCGCGTGGCCGCGGCAAGCGCATCCTGTTCGAAGGCGCGCAGGGCGTGCTGCTCGACGTCGATCATGGCACCTATCCGTTCGTCACCTCGTCCAACACGATCGCGGGTACCGCGGCGGGCGGATCGGGCCTGGGGCCGGCCGCGGTCGGCTTCGTCCTGGGCATCGCCAAGGCCTATACGACCCGCGTCGGATCGGGGCCGTTCCCGACCGAGCTGGATGACGAAACGGGCGAGCGGCTGGGCCAGCGCGGTCACGAATTCGGCACGGTGACGGGGCGGAAGCGGCGCTGCGGCTGGATCGACACGGTGCTGCTGCGCCAGTCGGCGGCGGTAGGCGGCATCACCGGCATCGCGCTGACCAAGATCGATGTGCTCGACGGGTTCGAGACGGTGAAGATCTGCACCGGCTATCGCCTGAATGGGCAGGAACTCGATTATTTCCCGGCGCACGCCGCGGATCAGGCGAATGTCGAGCCGATCTATGAAGAGATGGAAGGCTGGCAGGAGTCGACCGCAGGCGCACGGAGCTGGGCGGACCTGCCGGCACAGGCGATCAAGTATATCCGCCGCGTCGAGGAACTGATCCGCTGCCCTGTTGCCCTGGTATCGACCAGCCCCGAGCGGGAGGATACGATCTTGGTTCGCGATCCTTTCGCGGATTGAGGATGCAAAAAAGGGCCGGGTAGCCAAGCGACCCGGCCCTTTTTTTAGGCGTCAGCCGTCGATTACGGGGTCGGCGTGGTGGTGCCGGTCGTGCCGCCCATGGTGCCACCCATCGTTCCGGTGGTCGACGTACCGCCCATGGTGCCGGTCGTGCCGGTGCCGCCCATCGTGCCCGTCGTCGTGCCCGTGCCGGTGCCGGTGGTGCCACCCATCGTATCGGTCGTGCCCGGGGCGGGGGTGGTGGTCGTCGTCGAATTCGTCGTGCCGGTCGTGCTGCCGTTCATGCCGGCGGTACCGCTACGGCCACGCTTCATCGACTTGGACGAGCGGCTCTGTGTCGTGGTGGTGGTGGTGCTCTGGTCGGTGGGCGACGTGGTCGTCGTCTGGCCGCCCATGGAACCGGTGGTCGAACCGCCCGTCGTGGTCTGGGCGAAAGCGGCGGTCGGGATCAGCATGGCAGCTGCCATGATTGGAAGGACCTTACGCATTGTTCTCTCCTGCAAAAATTGCTTGACCCCAACGGGTTGGCATGGAGAGTGTTCCGCCCTGTGTGCCCTCAGCGGCCCGTCTGGCCCCGGTGAAGCAACGCTTGGTCCGCTAAGACCAATGCCATCATCGCCTCGACGACGGGCACGCCGCGGATGCCGACGCAGGGGTCGTGGCGGCCTTTTGTGGCGATTTGAGTCTCCTCGCCGGTGCGCGTGATCGTGTCGACGGGGGTCAGGATCGAACTGGTCGGCTTGAACGCGACGCGCAACGTGATCGGCTGGCCGGTGGCGATGCCGCCGGCAATGCCGCCCGCATGATTGGCGAGGAAGCGGGGGCCGGTATTGCCGGCGCGCATCGGGTCGGCATTCTGTTCGCCGGTCAGCGCCGCGGCGGCGAAGCCGTCCCCGATCTCGAAACCCTTCACCGCATTGATGCTCATGCAGGCCGACGCGAGTTCGCTGTCGAGCTTGGCATAGAGCGGCGCGCCCCAGCCGGCGGGCACGCCCGTTGCCTCGCATGCCACGATCGCGCCGACGGACGAGCCGGACTTGCGCGCCGCATCGACGATCGCTTCCCAGCGGGCGGCGGCCGCAGCATCGGGGCAGAAGAAGGGGTTGGCGTCGATCTGTGCATCGTCGAACGCGGCGTAATCGATCCGGTCGCCGCCAATCGCCTCGACCCAGGCACGGATTTTGACCTGTGGGATCACCGCACGCGCCACCGCGCCCGCCGCGACCCGGCTCGCCGTTTCGCGCGCCGATGACCGCCCGCCACCGCGGTAATCGCGACAGCCATATTTGGCGTCATAGGCGTAATCGGCATGGCCGGGACGATAGGCGAGTGCGACCTCGGAATAATCCTTCGAACGCTGGTCGACATTCTCGATCATGAGGCTGATCGGCGTGCCGGTCGTCTTGCCTTCGAACACGCCGGACAGGATGCGCACCTGATCGGGCTCGCGCCGCTGCGTGGTGAAGCGGCTGGTGCCCGGGCGGCGCTTGTCGAGCCAGGGCTGGATGTCGGTCTCGCTCAGGGCGATCCCCGGCGGGCACCCATCGACGACCGCGCCGATCGCCGGCCCGTGACTCTCGCCCCAGGTGGTGAAGCGGAACAGATGGCCGAAGCTGTTGATGCTCATTGCGTTGCCCCCAGTCGCGCAAAGGCGGGTGCGTGCGCCGCCTCGCCCCGTACGCCGCACGGGATCAGTCCGCCCTGCAGCGGCAGCGCCATGAAATAGTCGCCCGCATACGGCGACGCGAACCCGCTCGCGACATCGGTGGCGAAGCCGAAACGGGTGTAGAAAGCCGGCTCGCCGAGCGCGAAGCAGAGCACGATACCCGCCGCCTCTAGTTGTTCGATCCCGGCGGCGACCAACGCCTCCGCCACACCCTGCCGCCGCCATTCCTGGGCGACGGCGAGCGGTGCCAACGCGACCGCAGCCACGGATTTGCCGCCGACATCGACCCGCATCCGGCTGAACGCGACAAGGCCGGCGAGCGCACTGTCGATCTCGGCGACGAGGACGAGCACCATGTCGCCCTCCACGCATAGGTCACGCACCAGCGTCGCCTCGTCGGGCGCCGGGAAACAGTCGCGCAGCAGCGCGTCGATTGCGGCGACGTCGCGGCCTGCGGCGGGGCGGATCGTCGGCATCACGCCAGCGCGATGTCGGGCGCGTCCTCTGCCTTCATGCCGATGACGTTATAGCCGGCGTCGACATGGTGGATTTCGCCGGTGACGCCCGCCGACAGGTCGGACAGCATGTAAACGCCCGCGCCGCCGACATCCTCGATCGTCACGGTGCGACGCAGCGGGCTGTTCAGCTCGTTCCACTTCAGGATGTAGTTGAAGTCACCGATGCCACGCGCCGCCAGCGTCTGGATCGGGCCGGCCGAGATGGCGTTGACGCGGATGTTTTCCGGGCCGAGGTCGACTGCGAGATACTTCACGCTCGTCTCCAGCGCGGCCTTGGCGACGCCCATGACGTTGTAATGCGGAATGACCTTTTCCGCGCCGTAATAGGTGAGCGTCAGGATCGACCCGCCCTGCGGCATCATCGCCCGCGCGCGTTGTGCGACGGCGACCAGCGAATAAGCCGAAATGTTCATGGTCATCAGGAAGTTGTCGAGCGTGGTATCGTAGAACTTACCGCGCAGCTGCGACTTGTCGGAAAAGCCGATTGCATGGACGACGAAGTCGATCGTCGGCCATTCCTGCGCCAGGGCCGCGAAGGTCGCATCCAGTGCCGCCATGTCCGACACGTCGCAATCGAACAGGCGGGCGACGCCGAGCTGTTCGGCGAGCGGACGCACGCGCTTTTCCATCGCGGCGCCCTGATAGGAAAAGGCAAGTTCCGCGCCCTGCTGCGACAATTGCTTGGCAATGCCCCAGGCCAGCGACTTGTCGTTGGCGAGGCCCATGATCAGCCCCCGCTTGCCTGCCATCAAACCCGTCACGCGCTCATTACCTTATTCTGTGGTCGCGGCCTCCTGTAGCGCCGGTTCGGGGGGTTCCGCCAGTGCTGCGTTGAGATGGGCACCGAAGACGAGGCCCAGACCGATCAGATAGAAGAACAGCAGCATGACGACGACGCCCGCGAGGCTGCCGTAGGTGAGGTCGTATCCCCCAAGCTGGCTGAGCACGAGCGGCAGAAGCGCGGTCATGCTGACCCACCAGCCTGCGGTGAACAGCGCGCCTGGCCATTTCGGGCAGTTGCTGTGGCGATATTTGCCCGGCGTCACCGAGTAGAACAGCAGATAAAGCGCCCCGAACATGATGAGGCCGGGGATCAGTCGCGACAGGCCAACCCAGCCCGCGGCGTCGCGTGCGAAGGGCAGCAGGCGATAGATGAACTGTTCCGCCGCGGTCAGGATACCCTGCACCAGGAAGCTCATCAGCGCGATGATGACCGACAGGATAATGACCCCCGACGACGACAGGCGCGACCGCCAGAAGGGGACGCTCGCCTTCACGCCATAGGCGCGATGGAAGATGTCGCGGATCGTCTCGACGAAGCTGCCGACGGTCCACAGGCCTACGAGGCCGCCCAGCCACAACAGCGATCCCGTCCGCGCGACCAGCACGTCGGCGATCGGCTTGCGCAGGATATCGGCGACGTTGGGCGGCAGGACGTGGAGGAAGGAACTGACCGCGCGTTGCGTTTCGGCGCTCTGCCCCAGCAGCGACAGTACCGCCGCGGCGGTAATGAAGAACGGGAACACCGTCATCAGCGCGAGATAGGCAAGATTGCCGGCGTGGATGAACCCGTCGTTGAACACGCCGAGTCCGGCCCGCTTGGCGACCTCGATCGCGGCGGGGCCGGGCTTCAGCTTGGCCAGTTGATGACGGGCGCCCTTGCGCAGATGCGCGCGAGCTTCGGGGGTCAGGGCTGTCGTATCGGTCACTACCCTCGTCAGACGCCCATCGCGGCGCGCGGGTTCCGTGGGTCCTGCCATCCGTCAACGAACTGTTGCAACGCTGCATCATCGGACGGAAGGTCGATCATCACCGTGACCAACTGGTCGCCGCGGCTGCCATCTTTCTTGTGGAAGCCCTTGCCCTTCAGGCGCAGCGTCTTGCCCGAACTGGTCCCCTTCGGGATCGTCAGCATCACGGCTTTGTCGACGGTGGGCACGCGAACCGAACCACCTTTCACCGCTTCGGTGAGCGTGATCGGCAGGTCGAGCCGCACGTCGTCGCCGTCGCGCGTGAAGAAACGATGCCCCTGCACTTCGATCGCGACGATCGCGTCGCCCGCACCGCCGGGGCCGGCTTCGCCCTTGCCAGCGAGCTTCATCTGCGTGCCCGTCTCGACGCCGGCGGGCAGCTTCAGATCGATCGCCTTGCCGTCGCCCAGCGTCACGCGCTGGGGCGCGAGCGTCGCGGCATCGACGAAGGGCACCTGCAACCGGTACGTGATCGTCGCGCCCTTGGGCTGCGGTCGCCGGCCGAAGCCACTGGCGAAGCCGCCACCACCGCCACGCTGCGCGCCGCCGAACAACCCTTCGAAAATGTCGCTCATGTCCGCGTCGCCCGCGCCGAATTCGAAGCCGGCGCTGCTGAAGCCGCCGCCCGCATTGGTGCTCCCGCCGCCGGGGCGTGCGCCGCCGCCAAAGCCGAAGGGCGACGCGGGGTTGCCGTCGCCGTCGATCTCGCCGCGATCGAAGCGGGCGCGCTTGTCCTTGTCGGTGAGCAGATCGTAGGCGCCGGTCACCTGGCTGAAGCGTTCGGCCGCCTTGGGATTGTCCTTGTTGCGGTCGGGATGCAGCTCTTTGGCGAGCTTGCGATACGCCTTCTTGATGTCGGCCTCGGACGCGCCCCGCGCGACGCCCAAAGTCTGATATGGATCGGCCATTGGTTCCCCGTTGGTGTATTATGAACCTATGTGGGGGAGGCCGCGCCGCAACGCAATCGGTGGCTGCTTCGTTGGTGGATCATCGAGGAGAGTGATGATGACCGACACACAGCCCACGCAGGCGATGAGCACGGATCGCGGCGGATCGAACGACGGCGTCGAGGCGCCGGGCGGCAAATCTGCCAGCGAGAGCAACGGTGGCGCCTATCCCAATCCGCATACGGGCAAGGATGCGAAGGACCGCGACGATGTCGGCGGAGGCTTTCTGGGCCATGGCGGGCAGAGCGGGATGGATTATTCCGGCACGGGTGATGGCGATACGGACGAGGACGTCGGGAACGCGAATGCGGTGACGAAGTAATCCTGGCTTCCTAACCTTCGTCATCCCGGCGCACGCCGGGATCCATGGTTGCGATGAGGCCGATGGTGCGCGTAGCACCGGCGCACGCCGTGCCCATGGATCCCGGCGTGCGCCGGGATGACGAAATGACGGATTATGACAGAGGCGCCACGTCCACGCTGACCGACATGCTCTGCGCCTGCGAGCCCAGCACCACGCCATCGACCGGTGCGATCTCGGCATAGTCGCGGCCGACCGCCATCACGATATGGTCGCCCGCCATCCAGATGCCATTGGTCGGATCGAGCCCTATCCAGCCGCGCGCCGGGCCGCACCACAACAGCACCCAGGCATGCGTCGCATCGGCGCCGACCAGCCGCGGCTGCCCCTCCGGCGGGATCGTACGGATATAGCCGCTCGCATAGGCCGCGGGCAGGCCGGCGGCGCGCAGGCCGGTGATCATGATCTGCGCGAAGTCCTGGCACACGCCCTTGCGCTGGCGAAACGCCTCGCGCGGGGGCGTATCGACCAGCGTCGCATCCGGATCGAAGGCGAAATCGCGCTGGATGCGGCGGGCGAGCGCGATCCCCGCCTCCAGGCTGCCGCGCTCGGGTGACAGGTCCTCCGCGCAATAGGCCGCGATGTCGCCATCGAGCGGGATGAGCGGCGAGGGGAACAGATAATTGGCCGGCCCCGCCGCCGACAGGTCGCGGCTGGCGAGGGCCAGCGCGGCGATCTCGCCCAGCGTGGGGTCGTCGGCGGCGGGCACCGGCACCAGCCGGTCGACCGTCAGGCGCGCGACGCTTTCGATCGTCAGGCTGCGCACCGGCGTATCGACCACCAGTCGCGTGACATGGGCAAGCCCCGCTTCGGCAAGGCCGGTGCTCGTCCGCCCGGCGGGTTCGACGGTCAGGCGGTAATCTTCCAGCACCTGCCCCGGCCAGTCGATCGGCTTCAGGCGCAGGTTGCAGCGCGCGAACTTGACGTTGCCGCCATAGTCGAAACGGGTGACGTGGCGGACGTCGTAACGCATCGGGTGCGTGGTCATGCGCCCCACCTCATGCCAGAGTAAGGCCCACGGCGCGCAGCGGCTCGGCGCCTTGCAGGAAGTAGCGGCGCGCGATCGCGTCGGACAATTGCGCAAGGCGCCGCTCGATATCGCCGAGCGCATCGGCGTCGATCGCCGCCGCATCGGTCATCGCCAGCGTCGCGGCGAGCGCGGCGGCGTGGCTTTGCTGCGGTTCGGGCATGCCGTCGTCGCTCAGGACCGGCAGGTCGGCGAGCCGCTGGGTGATGCGCTCGGCCTGATAGGCGAGGCTGCGCGGGTTGCCGGGATCGAGGGCGACGAGATCGACAACAGGGACGCGCGCGATGCCGGTCAGATACCGCTGGCGATAGCTGATCTGGCTGTCGGCGAGGTCGAGCAGCGTCGACAGATCGTCCGCAGTCGCGCCGGGCATGCCGAACAGGCGCAGCGCGCGCGTCATCGCGATGGCGCGCTCGATGCGCCGGCCGATGTCGTGGAAGCGCCAGGCGGCGGTGCGCCCCATATGCTCCGCCGACAGGCCGAGGATCGCGGCATAGCGGCGCTGGAGCGAGCCCGCCCGGTCGAGCATGCCGCGATGGGTGGGGAAGGGCGCTTCGAGCAGCCGCATCATGTCCGCGGACAGGCGGTCGCGCGATCCTTCGCCGATACCACGGGCCAGGCGGTTGATCTTCGCGACCGAATGCCAGCCCTCGTCCTCCATCGCGGTGCGCGCGAAGGCGGTGAGGTCGCCGCGGCGCATCGAATCGGGGTGGGGCGCGGCGCCATTGCCCGCGATCAGGCCGACCAGTTTGGCGACGGTGGCGTCGGACAGGGCCGCACCACCGTCCGCCGCGATCGAATGGCCCAACATCACGCGGATCGCTGCGAGCAGCGCCTCGCCACGCTCCAGATAACGGCCAAGCCAATAGACGTTGTCAGCGACGCGGCTGGGCAGGGTCCCGGGATTGCGGCGGACGTGATGCGAATCGGGGGCGGGGAGGAGCGAGACGGGCTCCACCGCCTCGGCACCATGGACGCAGACGTCGGCGGACCATAGGCCTTCGCCCAGCACGCTGGCGCGTGGGTCGGTCGCCTCGCCGATGCGGGCGAAGCCGCCGGGCATGACGGTCCAGCCACCGCTCGCGTCGCGTGCCGCGAAGACCCGCAGCGTAAAGGGGCGCGGTTCCAGCGTATCGCCGATGACGACGGGCATGGTCGACAGGCGCACGATCTCCTGCCCGACATAATCCTGCGGGCGCCGGTCCATGTCGGCGAGGAGTATCGCCTGGGCGTCGTCGTCCAGCTCGCCGCCATGCACGGTGCGGCCCTGCGGCAACCCAAGCGGGGCGGGACCGAAGGCGGTGCCGATCAACATGCGATCGAGGTCTTCGGCGACGCGTGCGCGCTCGGTCGGCTGGCCGCACCACCAGGTCGCGATATTGGGCAGATGCAGGCTCTCGCCCAGCAACCGTGTCGCGAGCTGCGGTAGGAAGGCGCCGAATGCCGGCGCCTCCAGCACGCCCGCGCCCGGCGCGTTCGACAGCACGACATTGCCCGCCGCATAGGCGTCGATCAGGCCGGCGACGCCGATCTGCGAGTGCGAATCGAACGCCAGCGGATCGAGCATGCGCGGATCGACCCGGCGCCACAGCGCATCGATACGCTTCAGCCCGGCGATGGTGCGGACGTAGAGCTGGTTTTCCAGTGCGGCGAGGTCGGCGCCCTCGACCAGCAGCAGGCCGAGATAGCGCGCGAGATGCGCCTGTTCGGGATAGCTCGGGTTGTAGCGCCCCGGCGTCAGCAGCCCGATGCGCGGGTCGGCACGGCGGCACATCGCGGCGATCCCGGCGCGGAAGGCGGCGAAGAAGGGCGCGTGGCGCTGGACGTTGAGCCGCGCCTGCAATCCGCCAAGCGTGCGGCTGACTGCCAGCCGGTTCTCGAGCGCATAGCCGGCACCCGCCGGCGCTCGCAGATGATCGGCAAGCACGCGCCATTCGCCGGTCGGCCCACGGCCGAGGTCGATCGCGATGAAATGCAGATGCTTGCCGCCCGGCGGATCCAGCCCCACCATCGGCCGCAGGAAATAGGGGCTGCCGGTGACGAGCGCGGCCGGGATCAACCCGCGCTCGACGAAACGTTGCGGGCCGTAAAGATCGGCGATCACCGTCTCCATCAGCTCGGCGCGCTGCGTGACGCCGCGCGCGATCCCGGCCCATTCCTCCGCCTCGATCAGCAGCGGCACCGGGCTGACCGGCCAGGGGCGCTCGTCCGCCTCGCCGATGATGCGAAAGCCGGTGCCGATGTCGGCGGCGTGGCGGCGGACGCGTTCGCGGACATGGTCAAGGTCGTCGGAAGCGACGCTCGCGAGCTCGGCGAACATCGCGCCCCAGGCGGGATCGCCGCTATCGCACAGCACGTCGCCGCCGCGCGTGCGGGCGCAATAGTCGGCGATCCAGCGCCGGGCATGCGTCTCGGCATCGAATATGGGCGCCGCCTGCGTCGCCATCGCTGTCAGCCCCCGTGTGTTGCGGCGCATCGTCTACACATGCTGGGGCGGATGCAACAGGCTTTGGGGAGGGCGGCGGTCACAACAACCACATCGTCACCCCGGACTCGTTCCGGGGTCCACTCCGCGGCGAGGGGGATGGGTTAAGCTTATTGCCGCGTCCTTGCGGCCCGGTGGACCCCGGAACAAGTCCGGGGCGACTGGGGTGTTGCGGCAACCGCGGCGCCTCACACGTCCGGCAGCACCTGGTCCGCCACGCCCCAGCCCGCCAGTGCGCGTGACGTCGCCCGCTTCAGCAGTTCGTCCGCGTCGCGTACGGTCCAGCGTGCTGCCGTGTCGATGTCGCGCAATTCCGTCCACGACACGGGGGCCGACACCGGTGCGCCGGCCCGTGCCCGCGCCGAATAGGGCATGATCGCGGTGCTGCCGCGCTGGTTGCGCAGATAGTCAATGAAGATGCGGCCCTTGCGCTTCGCCTTGGTCGCGACCGCGACGAAGCGGTCCGGCTCCGCCGCGGCCAGCGCGCGCGCGAAGCGGTCGGCGAAATCCTTTACCGCGGGCCATTCCGCCTCGGGCTTGAGCGGCACGACGACATGGACGCCCTTGCCACCCGACAGCAATGGGAAGCTGACGAGGCCGATTTCCGCAAGCTGTGCACGGACGTGATCCGCGGCGGCCTTTGTTTCGGCGAAGCCCAGGCCCTCGTCGGGGTCGAGATCGATCACCAGCCGGTCGGGCCTCTCAATCGCGTCGACGTGGCTCCCCCAGCCGTGAAATTCGATGCCCCCCATCTGCACGCAGGCGACCAGACCGTCGGCGCTGTCGACGTACAGGTACGGCTCGACGCTGCCGTCCTTTTCGCGCACGTCGACATGGTGGACGTGTTCGCCGAAGCTGCCCGCGTCGTGCTTCTGGAAGAAGCATTGTTTGGCGCGGCCTTGCGGACAGCGGACCAGACTGAGCGGGCGGCGCGCGACCCAGGGCAGCATGATCGGGCTGAGCGCCGCATAATAATCGGCGAGTTCGCCCTTGGTGACGTTGCTTTCGGGGAAGATCACGCGGTCGCGATTGCTGACCTTGACGTGGATGTCCGGCGTGTCGCCTTGGTCGGGGGCGGGTTCGGGCACTTCCGCGACGACCGTTTCGGCGGGTTTGTCGCCGCGCAGGCCCAGGAAGCTCGCATGGCGCAGCAGGCCATCGGGCGTCGTCTCCGCAAAGGCAATCTCCGCGACCAGCTCGGGGCGAACCCAGCGGGCGCCGCGGATGGCTGCGCGAAAGGGTTTCAGCGCGGTCGCGTCGACCGGGGGCGCGTCCGTCTTGAGCGTCGCGAGGCGTTCGGCCAGATCGTCCATCGTCGCGGCATCGAAGCCGGTGCCGACCTTGCCCGTGTACCGCCAGCCCCCGGTCTTGCCATCGCCTTCGCGCACGCCCAGCAGCAGTGACTTGAAGCCCCGGCGCTTGTCGGACGGCACCCAGCCGAGGATGACGAACTCCTGGCGGCGCGTGCATTTCGCCTTCAACCATGTGCGGTTGCGCCCGCCGGTATAGGGCGCGTCGGCGCGTTTCGACACTACGCCTTCCATCCCCTCGCGGCACATCGCATCGAACAATTGCTCGCCCGAGCCGAGGACGTGTTCGGAGAATTGCAGGCGCCCGTCGTCGCCGACGATGCCGCGCAGCCGCTCCTTGCGTTCGACGGTCGTCAGGCCGGTCAGGTCCTCGCCGTCGAGCGACAGCAGATCGAAGGCGAACAGCGTCATCGCGCCGCCCGCACCGATCGCGTCCTTCAGTGTCGAGAAATCGGGCTTGCCGTCCTTGAACGCGACGATCTCGCCGTCGATCAGCGCAGACGAAACGGGGAGGGCGGCAGCGGCTTCTGCGATGCCCGCAAACTTGTCGGTCCAGTCGAGGCCGTTGCGGGTGTAGACCTTGGCCGCTCCATCCGCGACCGCGACGAGCGCGCGATAGCCGTCGTACTTCATTTCGTGCAGCCAGCCGGTGCCGGCGGGCACGCTGTCGACCAGGGTGCAGAGTTGGGGGTCCCGGAAAGCGGGCAGATCCCCGCCCGACCGCCGGGACCGAGGGCGCCTTTGCGCCTTGGCGGAGGCCGCTTTCTTCGGGGTGGGCGCTGCCTTCGTCGTGCTGCGCTTGCTGCGCGCCCCGCTCCGCGCCGGGGCGGGTTTGCCTTCGGCGATCTCCATCATCGTCCGGCCGGTCGACACGCTCGTCAGCGCTTCCTCGACCAACGTGTCGGTACCACCGGCGTGCGCGTCGTCGATCTTGCGCAACAGCCAATTCTCGCGCTTTTCTTTGCCGCGCGGCGTCAGGCGGATCAGCAGCCATTCGCCCTTCATCCGCTCGCCATCGAGGACGAAGTGGAGGTGCCCCTTGTCGATATCGTTGGCAGACTTGCCCGCAACCGGCGCCCAGGTGCCGCGGTCCCACAGCATCACCGTGCCGCCACCATATTCCCCTTCGGGGATCGTGCCCTCGAACGTCGCGTACGACAAAGGATGATCCTCGGTGCGCACCGCGAGGCGCTTTTCGTCGGGGTCGAGGCTGGGGCCGCGCGTTACCGCCCAGCTTTTGAGGACACCGTCCGCTTCGAGGCGGAAGTCCCAGTGGAGGCGGGTGGCGTCATGCTTCTGCACGATGAAGCTGTTGCCGTTGCCGGGTGCGAGCGTACCCGCCGGCTCCGCCGTCCTCGCGAAATCCCGCTTGGCGTTATAGCGGGCGAGCGGATCGGTCTCAGGCACGTTTCTTCGCCGGCGCGCGTTTGGCGGGGGCCTTCTTGGCCGTGGGCTTTTTGCTCGGCGTCGCCTTGGCTGCCGACCCGCCCGATTTCTCCATCGACTTCTTCAGCGCCGCCATCAAGTCGACGACGTTGCTACTCTTGGCGGGTGTGTCGTCGTCGACCTCCTCGATCACCTTGCCCTTCGTCTTGCGCTTGCGCTCGATCAGGTCCTTCAGCGCGTCGACGTAGCGGTCGTGGAACTCCTGCGGGTCGAAGGCGGCGCTCTTCTTGTCGATCAGCGCCTCGGCAAGGTCGAGCAATTCGCTGTCGGGCTTGGCGTCGGGGATTTCGCGGAAATAGCTCTGCGCCTTGTTCACCTCGTCCGCGTAGCGCAGCGTTTCCAGTACCATGCCGCGGCCACATGGCTTCAGGCTGACGACATATTCGCGCCCGCGCATCGCCAGTTGACCGAGCCCCACTTTCTTCGTCCGCCGCAACGCCTCGCGCAGCACGATGAACGCCTCCTCGGCCAGATCGTCCGCGGGCACGACGAAATAGGGCTTTTCGTAATAGAGGACGGGAATCTCGTCGGCGTCGACGAACTGGGTCAGCTCCAGCGTCTTCTTCGATTCGAGCTTCACCGCGTCGATCTCGTCCTGCTCCAGCAGCACGAACTCGCCCTTCGACACCTCATAGCCCTTCATGATCTCGTCGGTGTCGACGGGGCCGACGCCGGTGACGACCTTCTCGTAATGGATCGGCTTGCCGCTGGGTTCGTGGATCTGCTTGAAGGCGACGCTGGCGCCGCTTTTCGTGGCCGAATAGATTTCGACCGGTATCGACACCAGCGCGAGCCGGATCTGTCCTTGCCAATAAGCGCGTGCGGGCATTGCGAGGGCTTTCCGTTGCGGAAGCGATTCAATTCATGGAAGAAAGAGTCGTTCCCGCTACTCCTCCCCCTGGCGAGGGAGGAATTTTCCCTTGGCATGTTTTTCCGCTAAGGGGCCGGCCATGGCCGACGATCCCTTCGCGCTGTTCGACGCCTGGTATGCCGAGGCGAAAGACAGCGAACTCAATGACCCCAATGCGATGGCGCTCGCCACCGTCGATGCCGCCGGGCAGCCTTCGGTACGCATGGTGTTACTGAAGGGGCACGACCCCGACGGCTTCGTGTTCTACACCAACCGCGAAAGCCGCAAGGCGGGCGATCTGGCGGCGGTGCCCAAGGCGGCGCTGCTGTTCCACTGGAAGTCGCTGCGCCGGCAAATTCGCATCGAGGGCGCCGTGACCCAGGCGACCGACTCCGAGTCGGACGCGTATTTCGCGTCGCGCGGCCGCGATTCGCAGCTGGGTGCCTGGGCATCGGACCAGTCGCGGCCCCTTGATACGCGCGAAACGTTCGAGGCCCGCTTCGCCGAGATGCAGGCTCGGTTTGAGGGGGGCGACGTGCCGCGGCCGCCGCATTGGGGCGGCTATCGCGTGACGCCGCAGACAATCGAATTCTGGCAGGATCGTGCGCATCGCCTGCACGAACGCCGCCTGTTCAAGCGGACCGATACGGGCTGGACCGAAGGATTGCTGTTCCCATGACGCGCGACGAACAACGCCGTTTCCTGCCGCTGGCGACCCGCGCCGCGCTCGCCAGCGTCAGCATGGCCTGCTTCCTGCTGGCGCTGAAAAGCTTTGCGGCATGGCACACTGGATCAGTCGCGATGCTCGGCAGCCTGGCCGACACCGCGCTCGATCTGCTTGCCAGCCTCGTGACGCTGTACGGCGTGCGACTCGCGGCGACGCCGGCGGATCACGATCACCGCTTCGGCCATGGCAAGGCGGAGGCGCTGGCGGCGCTGTTCCAGGTCGCGCTGATCACCGCATCGGCGGCGGGCATCGCGTGGCGCGCGATCACGGCGCTGGGCGAGAACGGGCCGACGGCGGACGCCGAATTCGGCATCGGCGTGTCGCTGATCGCGATCGTCGCGACGATCGTGCTGCTCTGGTATCAGCGCCGCATCATCCGATCGACGGGTTCGGTCGCGATCATGGCGGACAACGTCCATTATCAGTCCGACGTGCTGCTCAACGGATCGGTGATTCTGGCGCTGGTGGTCGACCAGTATCTGGGCTGGCACAAGGCGGACCCGATCTTCGGCATCGCGATCGCGTTGTGGCTCGCCTGGGGTGCGTTCCAGGCGTCGTCCAACGCGATCGACCAGCTGATGGACAAGGAATGGCCCGAGGATCAGCGCGCCGCCTTCCTCGACGTCGCCGCGCGCCAGCCGGGACTGAAGGGCATCCACGATTTCCGGACGCGCCGATCCGGCAGCCACGATTTCGCGCAATTCCACATGGAGGTCGATCGCAACCTGACGGTCGGCGCTGCGCATGACATCGTCGAGGGCGTCGAGCGCAACCTCAGGCAGATGTTTCCGAAGGTGGAAGTGCTCATCCACCTCGATCCCGAAGGCCATGTCGATACCGACAATCCGCTGGTCGAGGCCGACGTGACGCCGCACTGGTTCGGCAAGCGGGTGGGCTATTGATGCGTATCCCCTTCGCCCAGATCGATGCCTTTGCGGAAAGCGCGTTCGGCGGCAATCCGGCGGCGGTGATGCCGCTCGCCGCGTGGCTGGCCGATGACGTGCTCCAGCAGATCGCCAGCGAGAACAACCTCAGCGAGACGGCCTTCATCGTGCCGCATGACGGCGATGATGCCGATTTCGATCTGCGCTGGTTCACCCCCGCCGCCGAGGTGGCGCTGTGCGGCCACGCGACGCTCGCGAGTGGGCATTTCGTGCTGTCGTCGGATGCGGCGCTGACGCGGGTGCGCTTCGCGACGCGGCAGGCGGGCATCCTGGAGGTGGCGCGCGATGGCGACCGCTATCGCGTGGCGCTGCCGGCATGGGGGCCCAGCCCAGAACCGTTGGCCGGCGTCGTCGCGGCGCTGGGCGTGACCGACCCGGTCGAGACGCTGTGGCACGACAAGGGCTATGCCGTGGTCGTCGTCGCCGACGAGGCGGCGGTGCGCGCCGTCCGCCCGGACGATCGCGCGTTGACCGCAGAGGGGCCGATCGTCGCGATCGTCACCGCGCGCGGGCAGGCGACCGACATAGTCAGCCGCGCCTTCACGCCCTATTACGACATTTCCGAAGACCCGGTGACCGGCGCGGCGCATGCGGTGGTCGTGCCCTATTGGGCGCAGAAACTGGGGCGGGATCGCTTTACGGCGTATCAGGCGAGCAAGCGCGGCGGGCTGCTGTCCTGCGCACTGGAAGGCGACCGCGTGGTGCTGGGCGGGGCGTGCGTGACGGTGATCGAGGGGACGTTTCTGCTGCCGTAGGGTGGCCCCGTCTCATAACCAACGTCATTCCCGCGAAGGCGGGAATCCAGACGCGCGGACCTTCGCGAAAGAGCCGCACCGTTAGCGGTTCTGGATTCCCGCCTTCGCGGGAATGACGGCGGGCGGGGGCAGGCGCCTACCGCTTCCGCCCCTTGGTCATCGGATCGGGCTTCTTCGGCTTCACCCATCCCGCCGGCGGTTCGACCTGCTGGCGACTCGTGCCGAGACCCATTGCGCCGGGCTGTTGACGCGTCAGACCGGCGGGGTCCGCGTCCTCGCCGCCGGCGCGCAACAGGCTGATGCGGTCGCGTAATTCCGCGGCCTTGGCGAAATCGAGCGCTTCCGCTGCTGCCTCCATCTCCGCCTGCAGCGCCGCGATCGAGACGGTCATGCCGCCGCCGCGAGTGCTGCGGCTTCGGTCGCCGCGATCCAGCCGCCGCCGAGCACCCGGTCATCGGCGTAGAGTACCGCCGCCTGGCCCGGCGCGACGCCATATTCGGGGGCATCGAACATCAGGCGGTCGCCCTCCAGTCGCGCTGGTACCGGCTTGGCCATCGAGCGCACCTTGGCGGTCAGCGGCCCGTCATGGTCGCCGCCGATCCAGTTCACGCCGCTTAGCCGCGCCGCCGCCACGGCCAGCGCCGCGCGGGGGCCAACGACCACCTGCCGGCTCGCGGCATCGACCCGCACGACATAGAGTGGTTCGGGGCTGCCGCCAATTTCGAGACCGCGGCGCTGGCCGACGGTAAAGTGGATGATGCCGCGATGCGTGCCGAGCTTGGCGCCGTTGAGGTCGACGATATCCCCCGCGGTATCGGCCTCGGGCCGCAATTTGCGCACCAGCCCGGCATAATCGCCGTCGGGGACGAAGCAGATGTCCTGACTGTCGGGCTTGCCCGCAACGGCAAGGCCCATCTCCGCCGCGATCTCGCGCACCCGCGCCTTGGGCAGGCCGCCCAGCGGAAAGCGCAGATAGTCGAGCTGCTCCTGCGTCGTCGCAAACAGGAAGTAACTCTGGTCTCGCGCGGGATCAGCGCCGCGATGCAACTCGGCGCCGGTGGCCCCCGCGATACGACGGACATAATGGCCCGTGGCAAGGCAATCGGCACCGAGATCGCGGGCGAGGGCGAGCAGATCGGTGAACTTGGGGCCGGTGTTGCACTGGACGCAGGGAATCGGCGTCTGGCCGGCGAGATAGGCGTCGGCGAAGGTATCGACCACCGTCTCGCGAAATCGGCTTTCATGGTCGAAGACGTAATGCGCGATGCCCAGCCGGTCGCACACCGCGCGTGCGTCGCGAATATCGCGGCCGGCGCAGCAGCTGCCCGAGCGCCCCGTCGCCTCGCCATGATCGTAAAGCTGCAAGGTCACGCCGATCGTCTCGGCGCCGGTGCGCGCGGCGAGCGCCGCCACCACCGAACTGTCGACGCCGCCCGACATGGCAACGACGATGCGCCGCGCGGAGAGGGGGGCGGGCAGCTGGAAATCCGTGTCGTCCATAACGGTCGTCTCATACGCCGTTGGCGGTGGAACCGCAAAGTAAGGATGGTTCACATATTCTTGCACCGGGCTTTACCCGACCTTCACCCCGGCGGGGATAAAGCCGTTTCTCCCTAGTGAGTAACACGAGTGCAGCCGCGTTGGATCTCAGCTTTCCCGGTTTCGACAGACGCAGCGAAGTCAGCCGGCTTCCCCGCGATCTGTCCGCGGCCGTGGCGGATGTGGCGACGCGGCAGGGTGTGCCACCGGCGCTCCGTTCCGACATGCGGAGCGGCCGGACGGGACATCGTTCACGGCTGCTGCACCCGCTCGACTGTGCCTTCAACGGCGCGGTGGCGATGCTGTTGCGGACGTTGACCGGTGCCGGAAACGGCGATGCTCACGAACATGAAGACGGCGTTTACCTAGGCGTTTCAGCCGATCTTCAAGACCGTGTCGCTAGGGACAGTGCTGCTTTCAGAGAGGGGGCCCCCCGCCCCGATCGAGGTTGAATGATGATTGAAAATCAGAAAATCCGCCCCGCCAAGGTCATCGGCCCGCTCGGCGAGTCGCTGACGCTCGATACGCTGCCGCCGCCGTCGACGACGCGCTGGGTGGTGCGCCGCAAGGCAGAGGTGGTCGCCGCGGTGAACGGCGGGCTGCTGACGGTGGACGAGGTCTGCACGCGCTATGGTTTGACGGTGGAGGAATTCGCCGGGTGGCAGCGCGCGATCGACCGGTCGGGCATGCCGGGACTGCGCGTCACGCGCATCCAGCACTATAAGTCGCTGTACGAGCGCCAGCAGAAATATTGATCGATATCGTACGCTAGACCGAAACGCGTGCGGAACATTTATCCGGCCTCATGAGTCTTTCCGCCAGAGCCCACGCCGGGCGATAAACGGAGGGACTTATGGGTATCATTCTTTGGCTCATCATCGGCGGTGTCATCGGTTGGCTCGCCAGCATCATCATGCGCACCGACGCGCAGCAGGGCATTTTCCTGAACATCGTCGTCGGTATCGTTGGCGCCTTCATCGGCGGCCTGATCATCTCGGGCGGTTCGATCAACAACGCGCCGCTGAACGTCACGTCGTTCCTGGTGTCGCTGCTGGGTGCGGTGATCCTGCTCGGGATCGTGAACCTCGTGCGTCGTGGCAGCGTGCGCTAAGCGCCGCATCCCCTCGAGGTTGAAGAAAGGGCCGTCCGGGCAACCGGGCGGCCCTTTTCCGTGCGCCGGATCGACCGCTTCTTTCGGCATCCCGGCGGACGCCGGGATCCACGGACCGGGTGCCGTGGCAAAGTGGGTGGCCACTTCGAACGCGTCGCAACCATGGATCCCGGCGTGCGCCGGGATGACGAAGGGTAGGGGCGGTCGGCGAATGCCGCGAACCGCCCCGCCTCACCTCACTGCAGCAGGTAGCGTACCGACAGCGTGACGGTGACGTCCTTCTCGCCCGGTGCGATCTGCGTGGCGGCATCCGCCTTCATGGCGCGGACCATCATCGGCATGATCGGCGATCCGCCATCGTTCTGGCCTGCTTCGGCAATCGAGATGACGCGCACCACGCGCATACCGGCGGCCGACGCGTACAGATCGGCGCGGGCACGGGCGCGCTTCACCGCATCCGCGCGTGCTTCGTCCAGCGCGGCATCGGGCTTGTCGATCGACAGGTTCGGCCCTTCGATCTGGTTAGCGCCTTCCGCCACCAACGCATCGAGCACGGTGCCGGCGCGCGCGACGTCGCGGAAGCGGACGCTGACCGTGTTGGTCGCCTGATAGCCGGTGATCGCCGGCGGCTGGCCGTCGGTGTAGCGATATTGCGGGTTGAGGCCGACGGTCGACGTCGCGATGTCGCGGGGCGCAATGCCGGCGCGCTTCAGGCTCGTCATCACGCGCGCCATCCGCTGCGCATTGTCGGACAGAGCGGCGGCGGCGGTCGGCGCCTGCGAAACGACGCCGGCCCGGATCGTCGCGATATCGGGCACGCGCGTGGTGCGGCCTTCCGCCTGGATGTCGAGGATCGTGCCCTGCGCGGGCACCAGCGGCTCGACCGTGGTCGGCAGGCTCTGCGCGTGCGCGGCGCCCGTCATCGTCACCAATCCGGCGGCAGCTCCTGCCAGCGCGGTCCAATATTTCATCGCACGACTCCCGTTGTTGCGTGTCTGGGCGGTCTCTGCCGCCGATAAGGTCAACCGTTGCTGAACGACGTCGATCCGTTGCGTAGATCAATGGCTTGCGGCATGACGCGGCGACCGTGCGCCCATCGTAGCGACCAGGGCTTGAGTGCGGTGATATATTCCGATAACACAGTGTGACGGGTACAGGCCGGACGTAAGCCGGGACGGGGATGGGACGGGCATGAACGAATATAACGGGTCGATCGGTCACGAAGAGCGGATGGCGCTGCCGGGGGAACCGGCGCCGTCGAGCCGTGGACGGACGATCGTCATCACCGTGATCGTGATCGCGCTCCTCGGCATGCTCGCCTATGTCATGTTCGGGCACAAGAAGGCCGATCCTAACGCCGGCAAGAAGACCGAGCAGATGCCGGCCGTCACCTATGTGGTGCCGGGTCGCAAGACGGTGGACCGCAAGATCAACGCCACCGGCACGCTGGCCGCGCGGCGCGAGATGCCGGTCGGCGTCGCGGGCGAAGGCGGCATGATCACGCGCGTGCTGGTCGAGCCGGGCCAGTGGGTGAATGCGGGGCAGGTGCTCGCCACCGTCGACCGCTCCGTGCAGACGCAAACCGCGCAAAGCCTCGCCGCGCAGGTGGCGGTCGCGCGCTCCGACCAGACGATCGCCCAGGCGGAACTCGACCGTGCCCAGCAGCTGGTCGACCGCGGCTTCATTTCCAAGGCCGACCTCCAGCGCAAGGCCGCGACGCGCGATGCCGCCGCCGCCCGCGTGCAGGTGGCCGCTGCCGGCTTGCGCGAGGCACAGGCGCGCAACGGCCGCCTCGACATCCGCGCGCCCGCCGCGGGCCTCGTCCTGACGCGCCAGGCCGAACCCGGCCAGATCGTCAGCGCTGGATCCGGCGTGCTGTTCCGCATGGCGCAGGGCGGCCAGATCGAAATGCGTGCGCAGCTTTCAGAAGCCGATCTCGCGACGCTCCACACGGGCGCGCGGGCGCAGGTGACGCCGGTCGGCAGCGACCGCAGCTTTGCGGGCGAGGTGTGGCAGGTGTCGCCAGTCATCGATACGCAGACGCGACAGGGCATCGCACGCGTCGCACTGCCCTATGATCCGGCGCTACGACCGGGCGGCTTCGCGTCGGCGATGATCGTCGGCGGGGCGGCGGTGGCGCCGCTGCTGCCCGATTCGGCGATCCAGAGCGACGACAAGGGCAGCTTCGTCTATATCGTCGGCAAGGACGACAAGGTCGAACGCCGCAACGTCAAGATCGGCCAGGTGTCGGATGCGGGCGTGACGATCACCTCGGGCTTGGACGGCAGCGAGCGTGTGGTGCGGGCGGCGGGTGGCTTCCTCGTCCCGGGCCAGAAGGTGAAGCCGGTCGTGGGAAAGGCGAGCTGACATGAGCTTTCGCAACATCTCCGCCTGGGCGATCCGGAACCCGGTTCCGCCGATCGTCTTGTTCATCGCGCTGACCCTGGCGGGCATCGTCAGCTTCATGCGGATGGACGTGAACAACGACCCCGACATCGATTTCCCGGTCGTCATCGTCGTCATCAGCCAGCCGGGCGCGGCGCCCACCGAACTCGAAAACCAGGTCACCAACCGCGTCGAATCGGCGGTGCGTTCGCTGCAAGGCATCGACGAGATTACCTCGACGGTGACCGAGGGCCAGTCGACCACCGTCGTCCAGCTTGCGATCGGCACGCCGATCGACCGCGCGGTCAATGACACGCGCGACAAGATCGCGCAGATCCGCAGCAACCTGCCCGAAGGCATCCTCGAACCGCAGATCTTCCGCGCGGACACGACGGACAACGATCTCGCCAGCTATTCGGCGATCGCCAGCGACATGACGGTCGAACAGCTCAGCTGGTACATCGACAACACCGTCGCCAAGGAACTGCTGTCGGTGCCCGGCATGGCCGCGGTCAACCGCAACGGCGGCGTCAGTCGCGAAATCCGCGTCATCCTCGATCCGCTGAAGCTGCAGGCGCAGGGCCTCACCGCGGCGCAGGTCAATGCGCAGCTGCGTCAGATCAACCTCAACGCCGCCGGTGGTCGCGCCGAGATCGCCGGGTCCGAACAGTCGGTCCGCGTGCTCGGCAACGCGCGCAATGCCAACGACCTTGCACAGACGCGGATCAGCGTCGGCGACGGGCGCACCATCCGCCTGGCAGACATCGCGACGGTGCGCGACCTCTATGCCGAACAGCGCAGCCGCGCTGCGGTCGATGGGCGTCAGGCGATCAGCTTCGACTTCCAGCGCGCCAAGGGTGCCTCGGACGTCAGCGTCTTCAACGAGGCGGTGAAGAAGCTGCAAGCGCTCGAAAAGCGCAACCCGAGCGTGCATTTCGTGCTGCGCTCGAACAGCGTCAAATATACCGAAGCGCAGTATAAGTCCGCGATCCATGCGATGATCGAGGGCGCGGTGCTGGCGGTGCTCGTCGTGCTGCTGTTCCTGCGCGACTGGCGTGCGACGCTGATCTCGGCGCTGGCGATCCCGCTGTCGGCGATCCCGACCTTCTGGTTCATGGAGCTGTTGGGCTTCAACCTGAACCAGATGACGCTGCTCGGCCTCAGCCTCGTCGCGGGTGTGCTGGTCGACGACGCGATCGTCGAGATCGAAAACATCGTCCGTCACATGCGCATGGGCAAATCGGCCTATCAGGCGTCGATCGATGCGGCGGACGAGATCGGCCTCGCCGTGCTGGCGACGACGATGTCGATCGTCGCGGTATTCATGCCGGTCAGCCTGATGCCGGGTATTTCCGGCCAGTATTTCCAGAACTTCGGCCTGACCGTCGTCGTGTCGGTGTTGATGAGCCTGGCCGTCGCGCGCCTCATCACGCCGATGATCGCGGCCTATTTCCTCAAGAGCTTCGGCCACGCCAGCCACGGCGAGGGCAAGCTGATGGACGCCTATATGGCGGTCCTGCGCTGGACGCTCGACAGCACGCGGCAAAAGGCGAGCGCGGCGCGTGGCGGCTTCCACCGCGTTACCAGCCGCTGGCGCGACCATCGCATGTGGGTGATGGGCCTGGGAATCCTCGCGTTCGTCATGACGATCGCGATGTTCTTCGTCATCCCGATGCAATTCTCGCCGCCGCAGGACAATGATGATTCGACCGCGACGATCGAGATGGTGCCGGGCACCACGCTCGCACAGACCGACGCGGTGGTGACGCGCGTATCCGATTTGCTCCGCCGCCAGCCGGAGGTGCAGGCGGTCTATGCGCGCACGGGTTCGAACGGATCGGTCGCCAATGGCCGCGTGACGGCGACGCTGCGCGACGACCGCAAGGTCACCAGCACGGAGTTCGAACGCAAGCTTGCGCCCGAACTCGCCAAAATCCCCGACGCGCGCGTCGGCTTCCGGTCGCAGTTCGGCTGGGGCTCGTCGGGTCGCGACATGACCGTCGTGCTCGGCAGCGACGATCCCGAGCTGCTCCAGAAGACCGCGAATACCCTGGTCGACCAGATGGCGAAGCTGGGGACGATTACCCAGCCGCGCATTTCGGGCAACCTCCAGCGGCCCGAGATCATCATCAAGCCGCGCTTCGACCTCGCCGCCAATCTGGGCGTGACGACGCAGGCCCTGTCCAGCGCGATCCGCATCGCGACCCTGGGTGATATCGACCAGAATTCGGCGCGATTCAGCCTGGCCGACCGTCAGGTGCCGATCCGCGTCGCGCTCGACCAGGGTGCGCGGACCGAGCTGTCGACGATCCAGAACCTGCCGGTCGCGACGCAGACCGGTGGATCGGTGCCGCTCAGCCTGATCGCCGACATCAGCCTGGGTTCGGGGCCGACGCAGATCGACCGCGTCAATCAGCAGCGCCGCATTGCAGTGGGTGCGGACCTGGCGCCCGGCATCATTTCCGGCGTCGCGCAGAAGCAGATCGACAATCTGCCGATCATGAAGAATCTGCCGATCGGCGTGAACAAGCTGACGCTCGGCCAGGCGAAGTGGCAGGCGGAGATGTTGCAGAACTTCGTCGTCGCGGTGATCTCGGGCACGTTCCTCGTGTTCGCGGTACTGGTGCTGCTGTACCGCCGGGCGCTGCCCCCGTTCGTCAACATGGCGTCGCTGCTGCTGGCACCGCTGGGTGGCCTGATCGCGCTGTGGGCGACGGGCAATCCGCTGTCGCTGCCGGTGTTCATCGGCCTGCTGATGCTGCTCGGGATCGTCGCCAAGAACTCGATTCTGCTGATCGACTTCGCCCTCGAGGAAATGAACAAGGGCGTCGACACGCTGACCGCGATCATCGACGCCGGGCACAAGCGCGCGCAGCCGATCGTGATGACCACGGTCGCGATGGTCGCGGGCATGATCCCGACGGCGCTGTCGATCGGCGGCGACGGATCGTGGCGCGCGCCGATGGGCATCGTCGTGATCGGCGGCCTGATCCTGTCGACCATCCTGACGCTGGTGATCGTGCCCGCGGCGTTCAGCCTGGCGGTGGGGGTCGAGCGCTATATCGGCCCGCGGTTGGGCCGGCGCCTGCTGACCTACCGCCCCGGTGACGACGGCAGCACGGTGGTCGGCATCGCGGGTCCGGACACGCCGTTGCTGGGGCCGGTGCCCGGGCGACTGGGCCATGGCGGGCAGCCAGCGGAGTAGGGGCGGGACACGCGTTCGCCGGGATGGCGGAGGGAAAGGGTTGCATGGCTTCCCCCCGTCATTCCCGCGAAGGCGGGAATCCATAACCGCTAAGATGGCGAGTATTTCGCGGAGGTAGCGTGTCTGGATTCCCGCCTTCGCGGGAATGACGAAGTAGGGGCGTGGCGAAGTCAGGGTGTGACGGACAAGGAGGCGCGACGGAGGGGCAGGTGCAGCACCAATGACGTCCGGCGACAGACGACGCGGTGACCAACGCATCCGCCATCCATCACGGCTCTTGAACTTCCCCGGCTTTCGGGGATTGTTTCGCCGATGACGTCCGTTCCCCGTATCCGCGCCGGCGAGGCGGCCCCGCCAGCCCTCGTCAGGATGCGGCGGATCGCGGGCGGGCTGCTGTTGGCGATGGCCGCGATCTTCCTCGTCAGCCGGCATTATGCGCCCATCTACCCCTGGGCGGGATTCGTGCAGGCGTTCAGCGAGGCGGCGATGGTCGGCGGTCTGGCCGACTGGTTTGCGGTGACCGCGCTGTTCCGCCATCCGCTGGGGTTGCCGATCCCGCATACGGCTATCGTGCCGCGCAACAAGGAT
This sequence comes from Arthrobacter sp. TPD3018, assembly GCA_003075315.1. Classification (GTDB taxonomy): domain Bacteria; phylum Pseudomonadota; class Alphaproteobacteria; order Sphingomonadales; family Sphingomonadaceae; genus Sphingomonas. The sequence continues at coordinate 691,099 of QDFQ01000001.1, forward strand.
CGGATCGGCGACACGCTCGCGATCTTCCTGCGCACCAACTTCCTGCTGCCCGCCATTATCGCGCGTCAGATGCGCCGGGTCGATGTCGCGACGGCTATCGCCCGCTGGCTGACCGATCCGCCGGAAGGGGCGGGGGGGCGGTTCCGCCAGGGTGCGTCGAAGCTGGTGGCGCAGGTGCTCGACGGCCTCGATCCGCAGCGGCTGGGCGGCATGGTGAAGGCGGGGATCGCCGCGCGGCTGCGCGAGACCGATGTGTCGCCCATCCTCGGCCGGATCCTCACCGCCACGGTTGCCGACAATCGCCATGCCCCGCTGCTCGACGGCGCGATCCGCTGGAGCGCCAAGGCGCTGGCCGCCAACGAACATTTGATCCGCCAGATGGTGCACGATCGAGCGGGATCGATCCTGCGCTGGACGGGGCTCGACGAAACCGTTGCGGACAAATTGATCGACGGTCTCGACCGGCTGATCGTCGACATGGCCGAAGACCCGCAGCATCCGCTGCGTCTGAAGGTCGAGGAGGGGCTGGATCGTCTCGCCTGGGACCTGCAATTCGATCCCGAAACGCAGGCGAAGGTGGAGGCGATGAAGGTCGAGCTGATCGCCAATCCCGCGATGCAGCGCTGGATGGACGGCCTGTGGGAATCGGCGCGTGCCGGCCTGTTGCGCATCGCCCGCGATCCCGAAGGCGCGATGCAGGGTCAGATCGGCGACCTGCTGCGCCAACTCGGGCAAACGCTGACCAGCGATCCGCGCCTTGCGCGCACGATCAATCGCTTCGTGCGCCGTACCGTCGTGGGCATCGCCGCGGATTATGGCGAGGGCATCGTCGCACTCGTGTCGCAAACCGTTCGTGGCTGGGACACGCGCACGATCACCAGCCGGTTGGAAAATGCCGTCGGCCGCGATCTGCAATATATCCGCATCAACGGGACGCTGGTGGGCGGGCTCGTCGGCCTCGTCATCCATAGCGTCGACGTTCTGCTATAAACGGTATCGCGCATTTAAGGCGCGGCGATTGATCGAACCGGGGCTGAACACGCCGACCGTCCCGCCGTGGGCCGTCGCACCTGCGAAACGCCTTGCCGTTTAGGGCAACTTGCCGCACAAGCCATGGCGATGAGCGGCTCACCGGACTTCCAGCAGGATAGCGGCGGAACGCTGCGCTTTTCCGGCGATCTGCTGCTGCGTACCATCGGTACGCTGCCCGAACGACTCGATGGCGTCGCAGGACCGGTCTCGCGTATCGATCTCAGCGATGTCGGGCGGATCGATACGGTCGGCGCCTGGGTGATCCACCGCTTCGCCGCCCGCCACGACGCCCAAATCGATGGCCTGGACGAGGGCGGGCGCTACCTGCTCGATCATGTCGTTGCCGCAGACCAGCCGGTCGCGCTGCCGCAGCGCCCGTCGAATGCCTTCGTCCGTCTGCTGGGCGAGATGGGCGATGCGGTCGTCATCACCTTCCGCACCCTGTACGGCCTGCTCGGCTTTCTGGGCGCGACGACGATCGCGTTCGTCAACGTCGTGCGCCACCCCAGCCGCTTCCGCTTCAACGCGACGGTTCACCGGTTCGAGGTGGTCGGCGTGCAGGCGCTGGCGATCGTCGGGCTGATGAGTTTCCTGATCGGCATCGTCATCGCGCAACAGGGCGCAGTGCAGCTCCGACAATTTGGTGCGGAGGTGTTCACGATCAACCTCGTCGGGCGCCTGACCTTGCGCGAACTCGGCGTACTGATGACCGCGATCATGGTGGCGGGTCGCTCGGGATCGGCCTTTGCGGCGCAGCTCGGCACGATGAAGCTGACCGAAGAGATCGACGCGATGCGCACGATCGGTGTTTCGCCGATGGAGGCGTTGGTGCTGCCGCGCACGATCGCGGCGGTGCTGCTGATGCCGCTGCTCGGCTTCTATTCGTCGCTGATTGCGATCATGGGCGGTTGCCTGCTCGCCTGGGCGTCGCTCGACATTCCGCCGGTCACCTTCATCCAGCGTATTCGCGAAGTCGTGCCGATCACCGATCTGTACATCGGCCTGATCAAGGCGCCGGTGTTCGGGGCGATCATCGCGATCGCCGGTTGTTTCCAGGGCATGCTGGTCGAATCAGATGCGGAGCAGGTCGGCCTGCGCACCACGTCGGCGGTGGTGCAGGCGATCTTCCTCGTCATCGTGCTCGACGCCTTCTTCGCGGTGTTCTTCACCTGGGTGGGGTGGAACTGATGGCGCAGCGCAACACCGCCCCCGGCGACGACGGCGAGCATGTCATCCAGGTCCGCGGCCTGAAGAATGCCTTCGGGGATTCGGTGATCCACGACGGGCTCGACCTCGACGTGCGGCGCGGCGAGATTCTGGGCGTGGTCGGCGGATCGGGCACCGGCAAGTCGGTGCTGATGCGCTCGATCATCGGGTTGCAGACGCCGGTCGAGGGCGAGATCACCGTCTTCGGCGAACCGACGATCGGCCGCGAGGAAACCGAGGCCACCAATATCCGCAAACGCTGGGGCGTGCTGTTCCAGGGCGGTGCGCTCTTCTCGACGCTGACCGTCGCCGAGAACGTGCAGGTGCCGCTGCGCGAATTCTATCGCGACCTGAACCCCGCGCTGATGGCGGAAATCGCCGCGTACAAGGTTGTGATGACCGGCCTGAAGCCCGATGCCGGCCCCAAATATCCGGCCGAACTGTCGGGTGGCATGAAGAAGCGCGCCGGCCTTGCGCGGGCGCTGGCGCTCGATCCCGAACTGCTGTTCCTCGACGAACCGACGGCGGGTCTCGACCCGATCGGCGCCGCGGCGTTCGACGATCTCACCCAATCGCTCCAGAAGACGCTGGGGCTGACCGTGTTCCTGATCACCCACGATCTCGATACGCTGTACGCGATCTGCGACCGGGTCGCGGTGCTGGCGGACAAGAAGGTGATCGCGGTTGGGACGATCGACGAGCTGCTCGCGCTCGATCACCCCTGGATCCAGGAATATTTCAAGGGCCCGCGCGGCCGCGCCGCGATCGCCACGCAAGAGGCGAATGCGCGCGATCACCCCACTGAAGTGAAGACCAACCAACTCGCGGCAAGTCCCGCCGCAGCGACCGAACCGGCCGAACAGGCGAGAAGCGACTGATGGAAACCCGTTCCAACCATGTGATCGTCGGCGCGGTCGTACTGATCCTGCTCGCCGTGCTTGCGATCTTCACCGTCTGGATCGCCCGTCTCGGCGGCGCGAAGACGCATGAATACGACATCTTCTTCAAACAATCCGTCGACGGATTGGCGACCGGATCGACCGTCACCTATTCGGGCGTCCCCACGGGGCAGGTTAAGAAGATCGCGCTGTGGAAGCCCGATCCCCAGTTCGTGCGCGTGCGCGTTTCGCTCAACGAGGATACGCCGATCCTGCAGGGCACGACCGCGACGATCCAGGGCAGCTTCACCGGTACCAGCACCGTCGCATTGGATGGCGCGCGCAAGGGTGCGCCGCCGATCGTCTGCCCGGAACGGCCCGATCCGACGCAATGCCCTTATGGCGTGCCGGTCATCCCGACCAAGCAGGGTGGCATCGGCGCGATCCTGAACAGCGCGCCGCAGCTGCTCGAGCGCCTGTCGACGTTGACCGAGCGGCTGACCGGCCTGCTCACCGACCGCAATCAGGCGTCGATCGCCGGCATCCTCGACAATACCAATCGCCTGACCGATGCGCTCGCCGATCGCGGGCCGGAGATTGCGGCGACGCTGGCGCAGACCCGCATCGCGATCCAGCAGGCGGGCGATGCCGCACAGTCGATCGGCAAGCTCGCCGACACGACGAACGGCGTGCTGGCGGAGGACGTGAAGCCGACGCTCGCCAACCTCAACCAGACGATCGCTGCGGCCAAGCAGAGCGCGGAGACGCTTAACTCGGCGATTCAGGATGCGCGGCCGGGCCTGCAGACCTTCTCGAAGCAGACGATTCCGGAAGCCAACCGTCTGGTGCGCGACCTGCGCGTCACCGTGACCGCGCTGTCCTCGATCGCCGACAAGGTCGATCAGGGTGGGGCAGGATCGCTGATCGGCCAGCAGAAGCTCCCCGATTACAAGGGCAAGTGAGATCATGAAGACCAGACTTCTCCTTCTCGCCGCGGCCCTGCCGCTCGCCGGCTGCATCAGCTTCGGCGCCAAGCCGCCGCCCTCGCTGCTGACGCTGGAAGAGGCGGCGATGCCGGCGGTCGGCAAGGTCGAGAATTCGGCTAACGCCCGCTCGATCGTGATCCAGGTGCCGACGACGCCCGCCGCGATCGCGGTGACGCGCGTGCCGGTCGAAGAGACGCCGACCAGCCTCGCCTATGTCAAGAACGCGCAATGGGCCGAGCCGCCCGCGCGCCTGTTCGCACGATTGTTGGCCGACACCGTCACCGCGCGCACCAACATGGTCGTGCTGTCATCGGTCCAGTCGATCGCCGATCCGTCCGCGACGCTGGCGGGCGAACTGCGTCGGTTCGGCCTCGACGCGACCCGGCGCGAGGCCGTGGTGGTCTATGACGCGGCGCTGACGCCGGCGGGCACGGACAATGTCGTCAAGCGCCGCTTCGAGGCGCACGTGCCGATCGGCGCGATCGATGCGGCCAATGCCGGCCCGGCGCTCAGCAACGCCGCCAATCGGGTCGCTGGCGAAGTCGCGACCTGGGTCGCAGCGAACTGATCCCGGGGGCGGCAATCGCCCCCGGCTTGGTCTGCGTATTGACAGGTGTGGGGACGGCGGTACGCGGCCCGCCAAACGACACGAACGTCATCCCAGCAAAGGCCGGGATCTCTCGGTAGCCGTCTAACGTGGGTCCCGTCGAGCCTAACGCTCCCCGGCCTTACGGCCGCCGACGCACCGCCGGCAGTACATCGCACACCGCTGCGCCGCCCAGGCTGACCATCGGCGCGTCGGGGTTCTCGCGCCGGGCGACTGCCGCGGCGAAGCGGGGATTGTCCGCCGCACGATATTGGAAGTGCGGCCGCTGCGCGGCCGGCACGTCGCTCGCCAGCCGTACAGACACGATGCCGGTACGCTCGCCCGGCGTCGCATAGACCCCCATCGGCGCATCGCTACGCGGCAGGCCGGACAGATAGCCCATGCCCTCCACGATCCGCCCGACGACGGTATAGTTACGGTCCAGCCGCCGCGCCGACTGGCCGATCGGGGTGAACAGCTCTGCCCCCGATCCGGTGCTCGGCAACGCATCGCGTGCGACGCCGACCATGCCATAGCAATGCGTCAGCCATGCCTGTCGTCCATTGGTCGCGACCGGCCAGCCGTCCGCGGTAATCCCGGATGCGGTAGAATAGGGATCGGCCCGCGTCATCCGCACCGCGGGGTCGAACGCCGCAATCTCGAATTCCGCCGCCGGCCGGTCGGTCACGCCGGCGGGCAGCGGCTTCTTCTCGGTCGCATCGCCCCATTGCGCGACCCAATTTTCCTGCACGCGATAGACGCTGGCATCGTCCCACCAATGCGCGTGCGCGAGCGTGCGGACATTGCCGACATGCGCGGGCGCGAACCGCGGCGCGAGCCGGATGACGACCTGCTTGCCGCTGGCGAGCGTCATCACCAGCAGTTCGTCATCGGGGATCGTCCGCCAATCGGCCTCGATCGGATCGGCGGGCGTTGCGGCCGGGGCGGGGGGCGTCGCCTGGAGCGGCGCGGCGGCGAGAAGCAGGCTCAGGATCATGGCGCCAGACTGACGCAACCCACGGTCACGCGCAATCACTTGCAGCGCGCCGACGGACAGGCTAGGCGCCCCCTTCCAGGACATGCGGAGCGGTGGCCGAGTGGTCGAAGGCGCTCGCCTGGAAAGTGAGTATACGCCAAAAGCGTATCGAGGGTTCGAATCCCTCCCGCTCCGCCATTTCAGCCAAGTTCTGGTCTCGCTGATCAAACCCATAACTGAAACAAAGCCGCAGAAATCAGGCGTTTTTGTTCCGCTGATGTAGGCGGCGATCCACCCCAATCCATGCTCAGCTGTTGGCTAGACCGTGGGCCAATACGCGGAGGGGCAAGCTCACTGCGCTGAAGGTGAAAACTCTTAGCGAACCGAGCAGCCGATACCGGCGAAACCCGTGCCGATGATGATTGTGGGCCATTGGCGGCCGGCGCCACGCTGTTCGGGGCCTGCCGTCGGGCGCTCTTGCGTGCGTGGCATGCGTATCATCGTGTCTGCCATGTCGAGCGACATGCATCTCTCCCATTGCCGATCACGCCGGCTATTCAAGACAGAGTGGTATCTCGTTCTCCGGCAGTGAAGAGCGGGGCAGGCCATCACCGATCGAATAGGCCAAGTTAGGGCGTCCAAGCGCCTGCGAGGCGGTTTTCGCAGGGTCAGGCTGCCGCACGAGCGATCTTGGCAGTAACGGTTGCGTGATATGGTATAACATTGCAGTGAGCGCCCTCATTCAAAAGGGGGACTAGACGTCGATGCTACCGAATTTCATCCTGCTGGCGGTTGCCGCAGGACCTGCTGCCGTACCGCCCGAGCCCAACAAGGCGGCGTCCACGATCGTCGTAGAGGGGCAGCGCGATGATTCTTCCGCCGCCCAACGTCTGTCGAGCGCGTCGGGCGCGACGGTCGACGGGGCGGAACTCGAACGGCGCCGGGCACCGACGCTGGGCGAGACCGTATCGCGGGTGCCGGGCGTGCAGAATGACTATTTCGGCCCGGCGGTCGGCCGCCCGACGATCCGGGGCCAGACCGGCGGCCGGGTCGCGATCCTGGTCGACGGTCTGCCGACACAGGATGCCTCCGGAATAGGGGCGGAACATGCCGCGGCGGTGGAACCGTTCCTCGCCGACCGGATCGAGCTGCTCAAGGGCAGCGCCGCAGTCCCCTATGGCGGCGGCGCGATCGGGGGCGTCGTGAACGTGATCGACGGTCGTATACCGACGCAGCGGCATGGCGGCGCGCCCACCGGCCGGGCGGAAGTCCGCAGCGGCGACAATGTCGGCGTGACGACCATGACGCGCCTCGACGGCGGACGTGGTGCGTTCGCGTGGCACCTCGATGGCCTGTATCGGTATCAGGGGGATCAGGCGATACCGGGCCTGGCGAAAGCCGATACGTGCCGGACGTGGTCGTCGCTCGTCTCGAACACCGGGCTTCAGGCGCTGTGCCAGGTCCGGTTGGCACGGCCGACCTATGTGTATGACGCTACGGTCAAACGCTATGTCGATGCGACGCCGCTGTCGGGGCAGATCATCACGAACCTCGATCCCACCGGCGACGCGGACGGGCGCCTGCCCAATAGCGCAATCCGAACGACCGCCGTCACGGCGGGCGGCAGCATCATCGTCGATGGCGGCTTTCTGGGCCTGTCGATCGGCCGGTACGACAACAGCTATGGCGTGCCCGGCTTCGCCCTCATCACATCGTCCAGAACCGGCGCCAGCCCGATCGGCGTGACCGTGGGGCAGACACGCTTCGACCTAAAGGGCGCGTTGTACGATCCGCTGCCGGGTGTCGCGACGGTAACGCTGCGCGCGGCGCATGTCCGGTCACGGGACCGCGAACGCGTGCCAGATCGTGACTGGAGCCGGTTCGATGGCAATGGTGAGGAGATGCGAGTCGAGATTACCCATCGTCCGCTCGGCCCCCTGAGCGGATCGATCGGCGGGCAGATCGCCGATCGCACCCTGCGCACCGCCGAGACGACCTCCTACCTCCCCAGCGTCGCCACGGCGGATCGATCGGCGTTCCTGGCCGAACAATTAATTCTGTCGCCGCTGACGCTCAGCGGAGGCATCCGATATGATCGGGTGCGCTATGATCTCGACGAGGCCAGCGTGCGCGCGGGCCGCGGGCAGGGGGCGGCCTATGCCCGCGATGCCGACTTCCATCTGCTGAGCGGCGATGTCGGTGCGCGTCTGGCGCTGTTCAGTTCGCTGTATCTGCGGGGGCGTTGGTCGCATGCCGAGCGGGCGCCGGGGATCAACGAGCTTTACGCCAACGGCAACCATTTCTCGATCCTGACCGAGGAGCAGGGAGACGCCCGATTGCGCAAGGAGCGCGCCGAGACGGTCGAAGTCGGCGGCGGGATCGACACATCCTGGCTGTCCGCCTCCGTGTCCGCTTACAGCACCAAGTTCGTGGACTATATCTATCTCGGCAACACCGGCGTGTCGCGGACCCTGCCGGTACGCGAATGGCGACAGGGCGATACCCGCTTCCGCGGTATCGAGGGGGAGGCGACGTTCCGGGCGACCACGCGCGTCGGACGATTCGCGCTGCACGGCTTCGGCGATTATGTGCAGGTCCGCCCGATCTTCACCCTGCCGGATGGCTACAGCCCGTTCGACAGTGGTTCGACCGCTGCCCTGGATCGACAATATTATCGGCAGCGGCTCGACGGCGATTATCTGCCGCGCACACCGATGTCGCGCTATGGTGGCGATCTGGGCTGGGAAAGCGGCGCGTGGCGCGCGTCGATCGGCGCGGTACGCTATCTGCGGCAGGCCGATGTCGCGAAGGGCGAGCCGATCTCGAACGGCTTCACATTGGTCGATGCCCATGCCGCCTATCGCTTCGGCACCGCGGCCCGGTACGAGGCGTTTGTCGACGTCGCCAATCTGACGAATGCAGAGGCGCGGTTACACAACTCCTTCCTCCGCCTGCGGGCCCCTTTGCCCGGACGTGCGGTGGCGGTGGGCCTGCGCACGGCATTCTGACGCCGATGCCCTCGGTCGCATAGCGCGCGACCGAGGGAGGGTTTCTTTTATGGCTACACCATTGGAAGAACTCGGCCGTCTCGACCGCCATCCGCGTGCGAGACGGCCAGATGCAGGGAAGGGTGGCATCTGCTAGGATCGCTCAATGGCAAGGTTCGACAACAAGCGCGTCCTTATCACGGGCGGAACGAGCGGCATGGGGCTGGCGGGGGCGACGCGCATCGTCCGGGAGGGCGGAAGCGTCATCGTCACGGGGCTCGATCCGGATCGTATCGACACGTCACGCAGTGCTCTCGGTGATCGCGGCCGGGTTCTCGCCAATGATGCCGCCGATCCTTCCAGCGTCGCCATGCTGGTCGAGGTGGCGAAGGATGCAGGCGGGCTGGACGGGTTATGGCTCAACGCCGGCTATGCCGCGCTCGGTGCGCCGGAAGAGGTCGACGCCGACGCCTTCGACCGCATGATGGCCGCCAACGTGCGCGGACCGATGCTGCAACTTGCCGCCCTGTCCGAGCACCTGACGCGTGGGGCATCGGTCGTCGTGACCTCGTCGTCGTCCACCTATGAGGGGGCGGCCGCGACAGGTCTGTACGCGGCCACCAAGGGCGCCCTGATTGCGATGGCGCGGTCTTGGGCAACCGCGCTGGCGCCGCGCGGCATTCGCGTGAACGTCGTCGTGCCGGGACCGATCGACACCAATTTTCGCCACTTCCTGCCGGACGACGCAAAGCGTGGTTTCGAGGATTTCGTCGTCGGACAGGTCCCGCTCGGCCGCGCGGGCACAGCGGACGAAGCCGCAGCCGTCGCGCTGTTCCTCCTGTCGGACGAGGCTTCCTATGTCACGGGTAGCCAATATGCCGTCGATGGCGGCCTCATCATGCTGTAGCCAACGATCCTCGTTTCGTTGGCCGTTCCCGATCCGAAAGGCGGGAGGCTTGTTCGATGTTGTTTTTTGACAGATGCTGCCGCGGTGGCCGTGCCCCTCCTCGCGGAACCGCGCCGCCGGTGAACGGCAGCGCAGCAGTCGGGCCGACAGCATTAGTCCATCGACAGGCCATGCGTAGCGTCCACTGCGTGACTGGCGTTAGGTCGCTCGCCGCGAACGACGACGATGCTGCCGAGCACAATCAGCATTCCGCCGAGTAGGACTGGCCATCCCACCGGATCACCGAACAGGCCGATGCCCAGCGTGGCACCGATCAGCGGTTCGATGTTGATGAACACGCCTGCACTGGCGCTATCGACCCGGGCCGCGCCATATTGCCACGCGGCCGTGGCTAGGAAGGTGGAGAGGAGACCCTGCCCAACGATTCCGCTCCACGCGACGGGGCTGAGCGCGAGCGGGGGCGCGCCATGGAGCAGCAGAGCGATGGGTAGCACGGTGAGCGTCGCTACAACCAATGTGACGGCAGGCACCGTCATCGCCGATCGGGTCGCAGGCACGCGCTTTAGCGCCAGCAGCCACGCCAGGAAGATCAGGAGCGACGCCAGCGAAAGCGCGATGCCGATCGCGGTGCCGGCACCGCCCGGCTTGCCCGCGATCAAAGCCGCGCCACCCGTCGCCGCGACGACCCCGATCCACGAGGCGCGCGTGACGCGTTCGCCCATCAGATACGCCGAGACCGCGATCAGTGCGGGCATCGCTCCGACCAGCAGGGCAGCCAGCGTAACGGTGACTCCGGCCAGCCCCTCGAATTGGACGACGAATGCCAATCCGTACAGCGCGCCCGCCAGCAGCACCGGTGGCGAATGGAACAGCGCTCGTGCCGCCTTCGTGGCGAGGGCAAAGGGAGCAGCGACGATACAGGCGACAATGAAGCGGAGCAGCACCATATGCGCCGGGTCGATTTCACGCAGGGCTAACTTGCCGAGGGGAAAGCCAAGCCCCCAGGCGAGCCCAGCCAGCGTGAGGGCCAAAAATGCGAGACGGTTCATCGCGGCTCGGTGCCGCATTGCGCGCCTTTTGGCGATAGGCGGAGCGCGATCGAGCGAGACGCGCTGGTGCCGGGCCGGAAACGCGCCGCCGTCGCGCAGGGTAAGCCGATCCTCCAGTCAATCATTGGTCGTCGCCGTGAACCAGCGGGAGGGCGAGCGCCCCCACTAATGCTCGAGCTCAGCTGCCATAGCGGCGGCGCCATTTCGCATAGGCCGCGGCGACGTTTGCGCCGGTGGTGTTGAACCATGCGTAGCCGTTGCGGCGCTCCTCGCTGATATCGTTGACGTCGTCGTGGATCGACCGGTCGCGATCGCCGAATACCGGGCGTTCGGTGGTGGGGTCATAGAAGCGCGCCCATAACGTCCTGGCGCCGCGCTGATCGATCAGCCGCCTGCCACCCGGCGTGGTAGCATCCGTCCAGGCATGGTTTTCGATGCCATGGGCGGCGAACCAGACGGCGCCGGACGTGATTGCCTCGCGCATCGCCGGCGATGGGTCGGGTTCCTCCATCAGAAAGCGCAGCACCGCGGCGCTTTCGGCGGTGGCGAGCGCGATCGGTTCGAAATTGCGTGCGCCGACCGGGCGGAGCGTGAGCGGGTCGTATTGCTGCGCCCAGATCGTGCGCCGTCCGTTCACGACCACCTGGGTCGCGAGCAGCGTCGCCACCGCACGCGCCGCGGCCTCTCGCGCGGCGATGCGCAACGCCGGCGGCACGAAGCCATAGTCGCCGGACCCGGCCGCGGTACGCTGCAGCAGCGCGGTCGCCCGCAGCATCGCATCGTCGTTCAGCGTCAGCGCGTCGTGATAGCCGCCCTGTAACGGATAGACCTGCGGCCAGCCGCCCGATGGCTGCTGCGCCTGCAACAGATAGCGGATGCCGTCGACGAAGGCGGTGCGATACCGCGCGCCGTCAGCGCCCGGCCGCCCGGCCTGCGCGCGCGCCAGAAAGGCGAGTTCGGTGGTCGTCGCATCGTTATCGATCGTACCCACGAAGCCCCAGCCGCCCGCAAGATCGGCGGCCGCATGCGCGCCGGCCTTGCTATCGAAGGGGATGTACATCTGGCCACGGACGCGGGCCGGAGCGCTGCGATCCTGATTCTTGCCCCAGCCGCCCGTGGGCGTCTGGAAGCTGACGATATTGTCGGCGATCGCGCGCGCGGCGTCGCCGGCATACCAGGCCGGTTCGCGATCGAGCGGCATGGTCTTGATCTTGCCTTCGGGCGGCGGCGCCGGAATCGCGGCGAGGCCCTGCCGTTCGGCGGCCAAAGCTGCTTTGTCGCGCGCCATCGCGGCGGTCGAACGCGCGATATAGTCTGCCCAGGCGGTCCGCTGCACCGGGGGCAGGGCGCCCAGTCGGTCGATGGTCAGGGACGGGGGCGGCGCCATATGCCCGATCACCGTCGCGGCTGCCGGGACCATGAATGTGGTCAACACACACGCCAGAACAAAGCCCTTCATCGCGCGATCCTCTCCAACTTTTGTGTCTGTGCGAAGCATCGTGCCAGTTAATGACACCGGTGACAATAAACGCTTGCGACTTTCTCCGAAATGAATAGCTTCACCCCTGCCATCAGAGTTCGACGGGACCATTGGCAAGGAGGGGGCGATGACAGATAGTATGGCGAAACTACAAAGACTTAAGTTGTTACGTCATGCTTGGCGCGGGCCGAAAGATGCCGCGGCTGGGGCGACGGCCTCTCCACTCTCCGCATCGCCCTTCAGGCCGAAAACAACTTGCTATGACACCGGTAACAAACGCTTTTTAGCTGCGGTGACGCGTTATGCCGCCCGTTTCGAGCGCGTGCGAATCGCAATCGCACCGGCGCCCGCACGGCGCGTCCCTCACGCACATATCTGACCGGTGACGGGGCTGCGGCCCCGCGCCGGACGCACGTCGACAAGGCCGGGTCCCATGAGGTCGCCGGCCATATCCTGGGAGAAGATGATGACCTGCTCGACCATGCCCTTCCTCAAACTCGGGGCGTCGCTCGGCGCGCTGTCGCTTGCCAGCCTGTTTGCCGGATCGGCGCAGGGACAGGCCACCCCGATCGCCCCGGCGCAACAGGCCGCTCCGGTCGCGACCAGCGGCACTCCCGCGCCGACCCATGCCGACGGCAAAGCATCGGGCACTCACGAAGCCCAGGCGAAGGTCACGCATACGGCAGCGACCGTCGGTGGCCAGAAGGGCGCGCACGCCGACAATTTCGATCCGACCCAGGATATCGTCATCACCGGCTTCCGCGGATCGATCCAGAATTCGCTCAACCAGAAGCGTTATTCGGACGTGCAGATCGATGCGATCAACGCTCAGGATATTGCCGATTTTCCGGACGCCAATCTGGCGGAGTCGCTCCAGCGCCTGCCCGGCGTGTCGATCGATCGCGACAACGGCGAAGGGCGCGGCATCACCGTTCGCGGCCTGGGCGGCGATTTCAACCGCACGCGCCTCAACGGGATCGAGGCGCTGTCCACGGCGGGATCAAACGATTCGGGCACCAGCCCCAACCGCAGCCGCAGCTTCGATTACTCGACCTTCGCCTCCGAATTGTTCAGCGCACTGAAGGTGCAGAAAACCGCGTCGGCGGAAACCGACGAGGGCTCGCTCGGCGCGACGATCGATCTGGAGACGGGCAAACCCTTCGATTTCAAGGGGACGCGCATCGGCGGATCGGCGACCGCCAGCTATAATGAGAACAGCAAGAAGGCCAATCCGCGCCTTGCTGGGCTCGCCTCCTTCCGCTTTGGGGCGGACAAGAGGATGGGGCTGCTCGTGTCGGGCGCGTACAACAGGACCGACAATATCATCGACCAGTATAACCGCGGCGTCGGCGCTTCGGACTATCTGTACCGCAGCAGCCAGTTCGTCGGCGAAGGGACGCCGCAACGCGCCGGCTTTTCGGCGCCGGTCGGCGCGATCAATTATGCCAATCCCGACGCAACGGCCTTCCAGACGGGATCGGATCCGACGGCCTATGCCAAGCTCTACCCGGGCGCGCCGTACAATACGCCGGGTCGGTTCGACGATTCCACGGTGCGTATTCCCGCTCTGCCGTCGCTGACGCACCAGGTCGTGCGCAACCAGCGCCTGGGCCTCACCGCGGCCTATCAATGGGACGTGACCGACAAGACGCGCATCTCGATCGACGGGCTCTATTCGCGCTTCCACAACAGCAGCGAAAACGACCAGCTCTCGCCGGTCGGGCTCAATCGCAACAATACGAGCGCCGCCTACAACACGGCCGCGGGGCGGCTGACGCCGGCGGCGGCACGTGCCTCTTATCCGGGGCTTTGCACCCCGGCGGCAGGCAGCGACATCGCCGTGTCGCAGGATTGCGGCCAGTCGCTGTACGGGACGAAGCCGGCGTTCGGCACGGCGCTCAACGCGCAAGGGCAATTGGTATCCTCGGTCCTCGGCACTGCGGCGGTGGTGCCGGGCGCGACCAACCCCAGCAATGCCAATATCTTCTCGACCAACCCCCATAATCTCGACCCGTATGACTATTACAACAATCCGAATTCGGTCGGGTATATTCCGTCGAGCAACGGCCTTGCCTATCGCGGCCAACTGATCGGTCGGCCGAGCGTCGACGTCCTGGACGCGAATGTGACGAACGGGCTGGCCGATTATCTGGTCCTGCGTAACGTCGATATGCGATCGGCGGTCGATTATTCGGAATATACGACCAAGTTCTGGCAGGGCACGTTCCGCCTGGATCAGGAATTTACCGACAATTTCAAGATGACCGCCATCTACGGCCGGTCGAAGTCGGTAAACTACAGCACCGGGCTGCTCGTCGAATTCAATCGTATGGATTCGCCCCAGAACTTCGTGTACGATGACCGTGCCCACGGCGACATGCCATTGCTCGACTTCGGGTTCGACGTCGCCGATCCGGCGAACTGGACGACGGTGAAGGGCTTTTCGGCGATCCGCCACTATGAACGCTACGTCAGCAACACCTATCAGGCGATGCGCGCCGATTTCGACTGGCGGGTCAACGATCAGTTCAACATCGGCTTCGGCGGTACGCTCCGACGCTTCGGTTTCTTCACGTCGCAGGGCGAGCGCAACCTTGATACGCTCAACCCGACGCTGCTGGAGGCGGGGTCGACCACCGCGGCGAACAGCAAGATCGTGTCGTTCGGTCAGGGCCTGCAGACGCCGGCAGGCACCGTGTCGCGTTTCCTCGTTCCCGACCTTGCCAAATTCAACGACCTGCTCGGCTTCCAGTGCGACTGCATCAACAAATATGGCGACTGGCGTCTGACCACCAAGCGCAATGGCGGGTCGGCGACCTATGGCGTCGACGAATATGACAAGGGGCTCTACCTCCAGTTCGATTTCAACACGGAGATTTTCGGCCGCTCGCTACGCGGCAATGCGGGCACGCGCGTCGCCTTCACCGACGTGACGTCGATCGGGACGTCGCAGGCGGGGCGTCCGATCGTCGGGCGGAACAGCTACACCGACTGGCTGCCTTCGATGAACCTCAATTACGAGATCGTCCGCAACCTCATCCTGCGGCTCGGCGTGTCGAAGGTGATGGCGCGCCCGCTGCTGGGCAATCTGTCCCCCACGATCACCTCGATCTCGATCCCGAGCAACGGCGACAATCAGGGCGCCTCGTTCACCATCGGCAATCCCAAGCTCGCGCCGTTCCGGTCGACCAACATCGACCTTAGCGCCGAATGGTATTTCACGCGCAGCAGCCTGTTCTCGGTTGCGGTGTTCAAGAAGGACGTCGAGAATTTCCCGCAGACGGTGCTGTTCGCCGCGCCGTTGTCGCAATTCGTCGACGATACGACGCGCGCCGCGATCCGCGCGCAATATACCAACATCAATCAGCTTGCCTATCTCGACAACAACAATCCCTTCATCGCCCGCCAGTATCGCGATGCGCCGGGCGGTTACATCAAAGGCATAGAGATCAATTTTCAGCAGAACCTCACGTTCCTGCCGTGGGTATTCCGCAACTTCGGCGTGCTCTTCAACTACACGCACATCAAATCGGAGCTGAACTACATCCTCGATCCGGGCGCGGTGTCCGGGACCGGCGTGACGATCCGGCCGCAGCTGTTGGGCAAGGGCCCGTTCCTCGGCGTCTCGCCGGACGCGATCAACGCGACCCTGTTCTACGAGACCAAGGGGTTCCGCGCCCGCGTGTCGCTGGCACAGCGGGCGGGCTACAGCACGACCTATCCGCTGGCGGCGGGATCGTGCAGCCCGGGCCTGATCACCGTCGGCGGCGGCAGCGTCGAAAGCGTCGGCTGCGACAGCCCGTTGATCAATGACTTCGCCTACAGCCGGGCGACGACCAACGTCGATGCCTCGCTCAACATCAACCTGATGAAGGGACTGTCGATTTCGGCTGAGGGGCTGAACCTGACCAACCAGACCAGCAATCGCTACGCCTATTCCGGGCAGGAGGCGGTGTCGCAATATGGCAGCTCGGGCCGCGTCTATCGTCTGGGCGCGCGCTTCAGCTTCTGATCTTCCCCCATCTCCCCGGGGGCGACTTCGGCTTCGTGTACCGGTAACGGTATGCGGAGTCGCTTTCTTTGGGAAAAGGCGTGCCAATGCAACGGTATGACGTGTCGCTCCGCCGCCCGATCCGAGACGCTGCATGACCGAGTATAATCGGCGCGATGCCTTCGGTCTTGCCGCGCTAGCCGGTGGCGGCGCTCTGATTCCCGCCACTCCGGCCGCCGGAGCCGGAGCGGCAGCCAGGCGGTCGCCCTGGCGCCGCGGGTACGAAGGGCAGCGGATCGCCGATCTCGGCGATGGTCGCTTCCTCAATCCGCTGATCGGCGGCGACCGGCCCGATCCCGCGATCCTGAAGGACGGCGCGGATTATTACATGACCTTTTCCAGCTTCGACAGCTATCCCGGTCTGACGATCTGGCACAGCCGCGACCTGGTCAATTGGCGCCCGCGAAAGGCGGCGCTGACCCGCAACATCGGGTCGGTCTGGGCGGTCAGCCTCGACAAGCATGCCGGCCGCTACCTGCTGTACATCCCGGTCAAGGCGAGTCCCCGGAACGACATCTACGTCATCCACGCCGATCATATTGATGGCCCCTGGTCCGACCCGATCAGCCTCGGCCTCCACGACCATATCGATCCCTGCCACGCCGTGGGCGAAGATGGTTCGCGCTGGCTGTTCATGTCCGGCGGCGACCGCATCCGCCTGGCCGACGATGGCCTGTCGACGGTTGGATCGGTCGAGCATGTCTACGATCCCTGGCGTTACCCCGACGATTGGGACGTCGAAGGCTTCAGCCCCGAAGGCCCCAAGATCCATCGCCACGGCGATTGGTTCTACATGATCACCGCGGTCGGCGGCACCGCCGGACCGCCGACGGGGCATATGGTGATCATCGCGCGATCGCGCTCGATCCACGGCCCCTGGGTCAACGATCCGGGCAATCCCGTCGTCCGCACCGTTTCCAACGACGAGACATGGTGGTCCCGCGGCCATGCTAGCCTCGTCGAGGGGCCGGACGGCAGCTGGTGGTCGGTGTATCACGGCTATGAAAACGGGTTTTGGACGCTGGGGCGGCAGGTGCTGCTCGATCCCGTACGCTGGACCGCCGATGGCTGGTTCCGCATGCTGGGCGGCGACCTGTCGAAGCCGCTGCCCAAACCGAAAGGCGGTGAGGGCGGTCCGCACGGGCAGCCGCTGTCGGACGATTTTACCCGGCGGCTGGCGCTCGGCGCGCATTGGAATTTCTTTCGCCCCGGCCCTGCCGAACAGGAGCGGGTGCGGGTCGACGCGGGCACGCTGTATCTGGCGGCACGTGGCACGGCACCCGTGGATTCCGCGCCGTTGCTGTTGACCGCCGGCGATCAGGCCTACGAATTCCAGTGCGATGTGGAGATTTCGCCGGGTGGTACGGCGGGTCTGATCCTGTTCTACGACGACAAGCTCTATTGCGGGCTCGGCTTCGACGAAAAACGCTTCGTCACCCACCAATATGGCAATGAACGCGGGCGCCCCGCCAATCCGCACGGACGCCGCATGCTGATCCGCATCGCCAACACACGGCACATCGTCGCGATCCATACGTCGGGAGACGGCGGTGCCACCTGGCAGCGGTTCGATCGGGGGATGGAGGTGTCCGGCTACCACCACAATGTCCGCGGCGGTTTCCTGATGCTGCGGCCGGGGCTGTATTCGGCCGGCGCGGGCGAGGCGCGCTTCCGCGATTTCCGGTTCCGCGCGCTGTAACACGCGCGCGCCGCGGCGCTTATCCTGTGATCTGTTCGGTCCGGCGCCGGCCGAAGGCGAGCAGGGGCGTATGGAACTGCGGCCACCGATGGCGCGCGCGCGGGCGCGCGGCGGTGATGCGCAGGGGCACCCACGCCTCCGCGGCGCGCAATCCCGGATCGCTGGTGATCCGCACCACGTCGCGGTCGATGGGGGCAAAATAAACGGATTCGCCAAGGCTCTCGCGTATCCGGGCCGCCGCGCGGTCCGCGTCGACGCCACGCACATGCAGATCGATGTCGGCAAGGCCACGAGTCACCCGAAACAGCATCCAATGGATGTGCCCCAGCATGGTCGCGGGATCGCTGAACAGGCCGGCGTCGGCCATCAGCTTTTCGGCATAGACGCCCCAGCCTTCGCTGAAGCCGGCTGCATAGCGGAGCCGCAACGGATGGGGGTGGGCGAGCGTCTCCAGCGGCATCTGCGCCATATGGCCGGGCAGAAGCTCATGCGCGACGACGCTGGGCAAGGAAAAGCGCGGGCGGCGCCGGATGTCCTTCAGGTCGACGACGTACAGGCCCTGCACGCCCGGGGCGGGCAAAATGCGGTAACCGCCCTTGCCGGCGGCGATCTCGGCGGCGTCGAGCGGGCGGACGTCGACCGACAGGCATGCCGCGGGCAGCGACCCGATCAGGCGAGGCATTTGCGGGCGGATCGTCGCCAGCGTCGCGCGCATCGCCGCCACCGCCGCGTCTCGCCCGGCGGCATCGTCGGCGAACAGCCAGCGCGGGTCGTGCCACAGCGCCTCGAACCGGGCGCCCGTCGTGCCATCCGCGATGCCCACCCGGTCGAACAGGCGCGCCGCACGCGCTTCCAGCGAGGCTTTGGCGGCGGCGAGGTCGCGCGCGACGATATCCAGCCGCGCGTCGTTGCCCGCGACCCGTTGCGTCTGCAACGAAAAGCGCGTCGCCGCATCGCTCGCGTTCGTCAGGGCGGCGTCGATCGCAAGGCCGGCGCGGGCGGCTTGCAGGTCGAGGCGGCGGCCGGTGCTTGCGCCAGCTGCGGATAGCGGGGCGAGCAGGTTCAGCGCCTGGGCGGCCGGCAGCGTCGCCGCCGTGTCGAGCGCGGCGCCGATCGTCTGGTCGTCGTCCGTTCGGGCGAAGACCGGCGCGGCGAGGGCGGAGGCCGCTCCCGTACCGAGCGCAGCAAGGACCTGCCGCCTGCGCATCATCGCGCGGCGTCCAGCACCACGCGGTTGTTCAGCCGCGTCACCTCGGGCGCGTCGTTGGGCAGGGCGATTTCGACGCTCGTCGCTTTGGCCGGCGAAGCCGCGATGCGGATCGTGGCGGTGCGGGGACGCAGATCGGTCGGCGCGGCGAGCGGCGGGATCGCCGATGTTGCCAGCACCGCGCCGTCGGCGCCGCGTACGGTCAGCGTGCCCCCGGTCGTCGGCTGCGCACCGAGACTGTGGACGGTCACCGTCAGGCCGCGGCCGTTGCGCACCACGTCGTCGCGGCCGATGCCGATATCGGGACGCTGCTCGACGGGCGCGATCGGCTTGGCGAGCGTAAAGTCATAGACGGTGGTGGTGTGCGGCGCGAAGGCGACGGTGGTGGCGAGGCTGCGTTCGAGCGGCAGCGTGGTTGCGCCGCCATCGGGAACCAGCGTCTTGCCGTCGTCGCGGCTCGTCGCGCGCTGCATCGTCCATTGGCCCGCGGTGACGTTCCATGTCGTCATCTCCGCCCGCTGCACCCGGTCGGTGCGGTTATAGGCGATGACGCGGAAGTGGTCCGGCGTCGCGTTCGGCATCAGGATCGCGACGTCGCCGGCGGCGTCGGCCTCGGCGAAGCGCCACGACACCGTATTGCCCGGCCACGTCTGGTTCCGGCGCAGCGCGATCCCGCCTAGCCGTTCGCGTTGCAGAATTTCATTGGGCTGTTCGACGCGGTCGGACCACCAATGGCCTTCGGTGTACATGTATTCGTGCCGCGCCTTGTCGGCGATGGCGTCGGCATGCAGCCGTTCGAGCGCGGTCATATCCCCCGTCGCATCCCAGCGTGTGTACAGCGCGAAGGGATCGTCCTTCGCCGCCGCGGCGATGGCGTCGCGATAGCTCGTGCCTTCGGGCAGGACGGCGAAGGCATTTTCGTTCATTTCGGCAAGCGCAGTCGGTCCCGATTTGGCGATGCGGCTGGTCAACGGGCGAAGGTATTTGGCATCGCCGGTGAAGCGCCACGCGCTCCACGCGCTCTGCAACGGCGTCGAGATGCCGCCGCCGTCGCCGGCCCGTTCGGCGTCGCTGTCCCAGTGGATTTCGTTGGGATAGGTCCAGACGCCCTTCGCATCCTGCTTGCCGTGCGCCATCCAGCCGTCGATCACACCGGTCACCAGCCCGCGGGCGGCGGGATTGCCGTTGTACAGACCGATCAGGATCGGCGCGTGCATTACGGTGAAGGCATAGGGCTTCTGCCACGCCCACGGTGCGTCGCGATACATCTTGCGCCCGCCGTACCAGCTGGAGGCGAAATGCAGGTGCCCGGCGGGGTTCTTCAGGATCACGCCCTGCAAGGCGCGCGTCGTTTCCATCAGCCGCTCGACCGCCTTGGGCTCGCCCCAGTTGAGGTACAGGCGTTCGGCGTCGGAGTTCAGCCCCTCCTCATAGGCGTGGAGCTCGTCGCTGGTGATATAGCCCAGGCCGTTGACGCGCATGCCGTTGGTGAAGACCGCATCGGACAGCGCGCGCAGCGAGGCGTTCACCTTGTCGGGCTCGACCCCCATCAGCGCCAGGCCCGGCCACTGCTGCGTCAGGTCGGTGTCGTCCGAAATGCCGCCGCCGAAGTCGCCATAGGGGACCTGGCGGTGATCGATCCACCAGTCGACGAAGCGGCGGACGTATTTCAGGTCCTCGAGCTGGCGGAACGCCCACAGCGGCTCGCCTTTGGTCGGGACCGGCTGGGTAAAGGGCGGCAGGTTTTCGGGCCGATAGTCGATATCCGCCCAATAGGCCTGCGCCTCCTTATGGTCCGGACCGACGCGCAGCAGGTCGGTGATGTCGGCGAACAGGCGGCGATACAGCGCCATCCGCTTCGATGCGGTATGTTCCTCGACCAGGAAGGCCCAATTGTCCTTTACCTGGTTGAAGCGGTCCGCGACATGTTCGGTGATCGCCTGGGCGCGGGGCTTGAACACCAATCGGATGCGCGCGCCGTCGAGGCTTTTGGCTGAGAATGCGGGATCGGACGCGGCGATCGACAGATACAGGCTGTCGTTGGGCAGGATGCGATCGCGCAGGTCGAGCCACAGCGTGCGCTTCTGCCCTGGCGGTACGGTGACCGACAGGTCGATCATGTCCCGCTCGGGCCAGATCGGATCCTTGACGCGGATGTCGAGCGCAACCGGCTTGGTGCCGGGCAGCGCGGGCAGGTCGATCGCGATGCCGTCCAGCCCGTCGCGCAAATTCTGCCAGCCGTAATCGAAGGCGCGGGCGACCGGCTGGTCGGGCAGCGCATCGCCCAGGCTCGCCGGGATCAGGATATGGACGATCGGCGCCATGCCGGCGGGGCGCGCTACGGTGCCGTCACCGCCCGCCGCGCCGGCGCCGACCGCGGCCTTTACGCCTGCGGTCGGCATCGCGACGACCGTCGCCCGCTCATCGGGAGCGTAGCGGCCGGCGATGAAGGCGTTGAGCGGTGCCAGCGCGGCGAGCGTCGGCGCCATGTCCGCCCGGATCGTATAGTCGAGCTTGAAGCTGCCCGCCGGTTCGGTGCCGGCGCCGATGTCATAGGCCCACAGCTCCTGGATCGGCTGTTCCTGCATCACATTGGTGAAGTGCAGCGTGCCACCGGTGCGGGGTTCGAACTGGTCGACGCTGCGCACCACGCCCTTCGGCCGGGTGGCGAGAATTGTGTCCTTGCCGTCACCCGTCCAGCTGAGGCTGCCATAGGCCGCGCCGCGCAGTTCGACGCGGTTGAACCGCTCGCCCGCCGGCACGGTCAGGTCGTACCGCTTGCCGCCCTCGACATAGACGTTCCAGTCAGGCAGCTCGAAATAATCGTCGCGACCCGGCAGGCGCGACCGGTTGTAGACGCCGGGCCAGGTCGTCTCGGCGATGCCGTCGACCCCCTTCCACATCCATTCCTTCAGGTCCTTCGCATCCGCAAACTCGACCTTGCGCACGCGGGTGACCGGCGCGTCGAGCACCGGCGGCAAGCTTTTGTCCCAGCCGTAGCGGTGCAGCCACGCCTGCCGCTCCCCTTGCGGATCGGCGGGGGGCAGGGGGCCTGCTTCCGCCTTCGCCGCCAGTGCGGCAATATTGGCGGGCGACAGCATCCGGTCATAGACGCGGATATCGTCGACATCGGACCCGCGCATGAAATTGTAGCGGCTCTGCACCTGATGCGGCGCCATTACGCGCCCCGCGAGGCCGAACTGGTCGAGGCCGGTGTCGAGGTCGGCGGTCTGATCCTTGCGCGCGACCTCCTCGCCATCGACGTAGAGCGTCACGCCCTTGGTCTCGTCCCACGCGAAGGCGATATGCTGCCATGCCTTCGCATCGGGGATGGTCGGCATGCGCCACGACACGCGGATGCGCGACAGGTTCGTGTCGGTCACGAAGGCGTCGAAGCCGTGGCCGTTCCAGTCGATACGCAGGAACGCCATGTCCCAGCTGGTGTGATCGGCGAAGCCGGCGCGGAAGATCACGAACGGCGCCTCGCCCAGCGGTTCACGCGCGCGCCAGAAAAAGGAGAGGGTGCCGCGTGCCCCGCGCATGTTGCCCGGCGCTCGCCACGCGACATAGCCGTCGTCCGCCCAATGCGCCGCGCCGCCGATCGCGCCGTCGGGCACGATGCGCAGGTTGGCGCGGAAGTTCGGCACCGCTTCCCCGTGCGCGACCGTCGCGTCGAAGCCGGTGTCGAGCGGCGCGTGGAACAGCAGGCCGGGCGATGTCTCCTGCGCCTGCGCCGTGGTCGCCGCGAGGGCAGCGGTCGCCAGCGCGAGCGCGGAGGTCAGCGAACGCCTGCCGCCCCTCACAACGCGTCGACCCGCGCGAGGCGTGGGCTGAGCAGATGGACGACGCCGACCGCGACCAGATAGACGCTGCCCGCCACCGCGAAGATGATCGTGTAGCTGCCCGTCGTCTGCAGGATGTAGCCGGTGAACTTCGCCATCATCATGCCGCCGATTGCCCCGACCGTGCCGCCGATGCCAACCACCGATCCGACCGCCGCCCGCGGGAACATGTCCGATGGGATGGTGTAGAGGTTGGCCGAGAAGGCCTGGTGCGCCGCGGTGGCCAGGCCGACGATCGCGACCGCCAGCCACAGATGGTCGACATATTGCGCGAAGAAGATCGGTGTCACCAGCAGCGCGCAGGCGAACATCGTCCATTTGCGCGCCGCATTGGCGGTGAAGCCGCGCTTCATCAGCCGCGACGACGACCAGCCGCCGGCGATGCTGCCGAAGTCGGAGATCAGATAGATGACGACCAGCGGCGGCCCGAAGCTGACGAGGTCGAGGTGATAGGTCTTGGCGAGGAAATCGGGCGTCCAGAAGAGGAACAGCCACCAGATGGGATCGATCAAGAACTTGCCGAGCGCATAAGCCCAGGTCTCCTGATAGCCGAGCAGCTTCAGCCAGCCGATCTTCTGGACCGGGTCGGCGGGATCGCTTTCGATATAGGCGAGCTCGGCCGCGGACACTTTCGTGCTTTCGCGCGGCCGGCGGTACAGCGCGATCCAGGCGACCAGCCACAACAAGCTGACGGCACCCGTCACGATGAACGCCATCCGCCAGCCGAAGGCGAGCGTGATGACCGGCACGATCAGCGGCGTCACCACGGCGCCGACGTTGGCGCCGGCGTTGAAGATGCCGGTCGCGAGCGCGCGCTCCTTGGCGGGGAACCATTCGGTCACCGATTTGAGGCCCGCAGGGAAGTTGCCGCTTTCGCCGATGCCCAGAATGAAGCGCGCCACCGAGAATTGAAACGCCGAGCCGACGAAGCCGCACAGCGTATGACCGAGCGTCCAGATGACGAAGGCGATCGAATAGCCGATCCGCGCGCCGACGGCGTCGACGATCCGCCCGAAGCTCAGATAGCCGATCGCATAGGCGGCCTGGAACCAGAAGATGACGTCGGCATAGGTCGTCTCCGACCAGCCGAGTTCGGCCGAGATCGTCGGCTTCAGCACCCCGATCATCTGGCGGTCGACATAGTTGATCGCGGTCGCTGCGAACAGCAGGCCGCAGATCACCCAGCGATAGCGCCCGACGGTGGCGGGTGTGGCCGTGACCTCCGGCGCTTCGATCGTTGCCATCGGTCTGTCTCTCCTGTGTCAGCGGCCTCTTGGCGGGCCGTTTGTCTTGGGATGGCGCGTTATTGCGCGGTGATCGTGCAGTGGATCGACAGGCGGCCGTCGAACCGCGCCTCCACCCGGTCGCCCACGGCGACCTGATGGACGCCGGTGACCGCACCGGTCGAAATCCACTGTCCCGCCGTAACCGGGATATTGCGTGCGGCGAGATGCTGGAACAGGAAGCGCGCCGCGCCGAAGGGGCCGTCGAGCATGTCGGCGGCGATGCCGGTGCCGATCTCCGCATCGTTGATGTAGAGTGCGACCGGCCAGCAATTGAGGTCGGTATCCTGCCAGCCGTCGATCGCGGCGCCGATGACGAGGCCGTTGTTGTTGCCAAAGTCCGAAATGGTGACGGTCGGCCCGTTGGTATTGATCCCGGGGAAGGGGGAACTCGCGATCTCGATGCCCACATGCACCGCATTGATCAGCGCGCGCGCGTCCGCCATGGAAAATTCACGCTGCGCCGGATCGGGCGCACGGCCGATGCGCAGGAGGAATTCCGCTTCCGCTGCGCCGAATCCATCGGCGAAGATCGGCATCTCGCAATGTTCGGTGTTGGTGACCTGATCGGCGAAGATCGGGCCGGCCAGGCGGTCGAACCCTTCGGCGGGCGGGTTGATCCGGCCGACTTTCCAGCCGGCAACCGGACGATCGCTGAGCGCCAGCGCGGCATCCTGTACCGCATAGGCGTTCGCCAGATCGTGCGGAATCGTGCCTGGATAGTCTGGCAAAGCCGTGGCGGTCCGTCGCGCCTCCACGAACGCCTGCGCAACCTGCGCGATATCGCTGTCCGGCTTCACCGCAGCCCCTCCCATGTCATTCGTCGTTATCGGATCGATATGGGAAACCGGTGTCATTGGCAAGCATGGCGAGCGTCCTCACGCGAAAAATCGCGGCCAGTCCGCCGATGCGGCGGCAGTCGCGGCAGAGACGATCGCTGCGCGCACCTCGGCGTCGGTGGCGATGGCGGACGGTACGAGATGGCCGGCCGCGATCAGCGCGTCGATCACCGCCGCGACGTCGCGTTGCTGCGCGATCGACAGCAGCGTTTCGGCCGCCGGATCGACGATCGCCGTATCCGTGCGTGCGCGCGCCATCAGGAATGCGACCCAAGCGCCGAGGGCCCGAACCACATGGGCTGGCATGCGCCCCGCCTGCCGGTTGGCGACCAACGTATCGCCGAGGCGATAGGGCAGCTTCTGCGAGCCGTCCTGCGCGATCTGGTCCAGCCGGTGGACGATCGCGGGATTGCGGAACCGCGTCAGGATCGCTGCTGCATAGGCGTCGAGGTCGAAGCCCGCCACCGGGGTCAGCATCGGCGCGATATCCTGTCGGATCATCGCGGCGACGAATGCGGCGAGGGGGCCATCCGCCATCGCTTCGGCCACGCTCGTCGCGCCGCGCAGCAGGCCGATATAGGCAAGCGTCGAATGCGCGCCGTTGAGGATGCGCAGCTTGGCCCGCTCGTAGCTGGCGACATCCTGCGTCAGCGTCGCACCCACGCTGCCCAAGGCGGTGATGGCGTCCGCCCCGACGTCCTCGATCACCCATTGCACGAAGGCCTCGCGCTGGACGGGGGCGTCATCGTCCAAGCCGATCGCGGTACTCACGTCGGTGAGCAATGTCGCATCGCTTGCCGGCGTGATCGAATCGACCATCGTGGAGGGGACGCGCACAGTCTCGGCGATCCATGCTGCCAGTTCAGGGTCGCTGGCGGCGGCGAAGGCGACGAGCGCGGCGTGCAGCTTACGCCCGTTGCTCGCCAGATTGTCGCAAGGCATCGCCACGAACGGAGCGACGCCCGCTGTCCGGCGCGCGGCCAGCCCCGCCACCAGCCAGCCGACGATGCTGCGCCGCGGCTCGCCCGCCAGATCGTGGACGATATCCGCGTGGGCCATGTCAAGAGTGCCATCGGCCTGCAGACAATACCCCTTTTCGGTCACCGTCATCGTCACCAGCCGGACGTTAGGGTCGGCCAGCAGCGCCGCGACATCTGTATGATCGTCCGGCCCCAAGAAGCGTTTGTGCGCCCCGATGATGCGCATCGCCGGTTCGGCGTCGCGCACCACGAGCGTATACAGGCCATCCTGAGCGGCCAATGCTTCTACCGTGCCGGCGCTGCGTAACGATACGGCTGCAATGCCCCAATTCGGGTCGCGCGCCAGCAGATCGTCGATGTAGGTCGCTTGATGCGCGCGGTGGAACGCGCCCGGACCGAAGTGCACGATGCCGATCTTGCTCTCCGGCCGCTCGCGCGGCGCCGCGATAGCGGCCGGGACCTGAGGCAGGGTGGCGCGGGATAGTCTCATAACGTGACGCCTCGTTTCCAGATCGCGATCTCGCGCTCGCCATTGCGTTCGGCGGCAGTGGTCTCGCCCGACGCAACTGCGACGATGCGCGCGAGCAAGGCCTCGGATGCCGCGCCGAACCCGGTGTCGAGCACCGCACCTGCGTCAAAATCGACCCAGCCGGGCTTGCGCGCTGCAAGGTCGCTGTTCGATGCGATCTTGATCGTTGGCACCGGGAAACCCAGCGGCGTACCGCGCCCGGTGGTGAACAGGATCGCGGTCGCCCCCGCGGCGGCAAGGGCGGTGGAGGATACCGCATCGTTACCCGGCGCCTCCAGCAAGGTGAGGCCGGTCTGCGTGGCCTCCTCGCCGTAACCGATCACCGCGCCCACGCGGGCCCGTCCGGCCTTCTGCACCGCGCCGAACGATTTTTCCTCCAGCGTCGTGATCCCGCCGGCGACGTTGCCGGGGGAGGGGTTTTCCGACACCGGCTCGCCGTGATCGAGGAAATAACGTTTGAAGCCGTTCACCACGCCGACGATCCGGTCGAACGCCTGCGGCGCGGCGGCACGATCCATCAGCGTCTGTTCGGCGCCGAAAATCTCGGGGATTTCCGTGAAGACGACGCGCCCGCCCGCCGCGACGACGCGGTCGCTCATCTGCCCGACCAGCGGGTTGGCTGTCAGGCCCGACAGGCCGTCCGATCCACCGCATTTCACGCCGAGGACCAGATCGCTTAGCGGGCACGGCGTGCGTTCCGTCCGCGCCGCCTCGGCAAGCGCGACGACCGCAGCGATGCCCTCTTCGACCTCGTCGGCGCTCAGCTGAGCGGTCAGCGTGCGAATCCGGCCGCGATGCGCTGCGGGAACCGCGTCGAGCAGCGCCGCAACCTGATTCTCTTCGCAACCCAGCCCGACGATCAGGACCCCGCCGGCATTGGGATGGCTCGCCAGCCCGGCGAGGATCGCGCGAGTGCCGCCTAAGTCATCGCCCAGCTGCGAACAGCCGTGCGGGTGGGTGAAGGCGTGGACGCCATCCACCGCATCGCCGACCTGCGCCGCAGCGCCTGCCGCTATCCGCTGCGCTGTCCGCGCGACGCAACCGACCGTCGGCAGCACCCAGATCTCGTTACGCGTCGCGACCCGCCCGTCCGCCCGGCGATAGCCCATGAAGGTCGGCGCCTCTACCTGTGGCAAGGTCGCCGCGGGGGTCGGCGCGTAGCGATAGTCCAGCGTCGCATCGAGCGCGGTCGACAGATTGTGGCTGTGAACGTGTGCGCCGGGCTGGATGGCGGCCGTGGCATGGCCGATCGGAAAGCCGTATTTGAGGACTGGGGTTCCCATGTCCATCGGCAGCAGCGCGACCTTGTGACCCCGCGCGATATCGTCGGCGAGGGTGATCACGCTCCCGATCGCGTCTCCGGCGGCCCCATCGATCGTCAGCGTGTCGCCGGCGCGTGCGTCGTCCAGCATCGTGGCGACCGTATCGGTCGGCGCCACCTTCCATGCCCTCGCCATGCCATCCTCTCGACATTCGTTTCGGTAACCGGTGTCAGATGTGTCCTGTCCGGACGATCTTTGCAAGGGTGCGGGACTGGCGGGATTGTTTCAGCCGCTTTACACCCGATGCCATGCAGAAGACCGGCCAGCCGACGATCAACGATGTGGCGCGCGTCGCCGGCGTATCGAAGAAGACCGTCAGCCGGGTCATCAACCGCTCGCCATTGCTCAACGAAGACACGCGGAAACGTGTCGAAGAGGTCATCGCGGATCTCAGCTACATTCCGAACCCGCAAGCGCGGGCGCTGGCGCTGCGCCGCAATTTCCTGATCGGCCTCGTTCATGACAATCCCAATGCGCAGACGGTGATGAACGTCCAGCAGGGCATGCTGGAAGCGCTGCACGATACCGAATTCGAAATGGTGGTGCGCCCGCTCGATCGCGGCTCGGCGACGATGCTGGAGGATCTGCGTCACTTCCTCGAACGCCAGCGTTTGTTCGGCGTGTTGCTGATGCCGCCGATCAGCGAGAACGATTCGGTGGCGAAGCTGTGCGACGATATCGGTTGCCGTTACGTGCGCATGGGGTCGGCGGTGCTGGATGCGGCCGACCATATGGTCGCCTCCAACGACCGAGAGGCAGTGCAGGGCGCGGTCGCCTATCTGATAGAACAGGGGCATCGCCGCATCGGCCTGGTCGCAGGCCCGCACGGTTTCCGCTCGGCGCGGGAGCGGCGGCAGGGGTTCGAGGACGCGCTGGCGGAGGCGGGGATCGCGCTGCCGCGATCAATGATCGCTGATGGCAATTATACCTTCGATTCGGGGCTGGTCGCGGCGGAGCGGCTGCTCGATGTCGTGCCGCGCCCGACGGCGATCTTCTCCTCGAACGACGAAATGGCCGCCGGCGTGATCCATGCCGCCCGCCAGCGTGGGCTGGAGATTCCGCGTGACCTTTCGATCATCGGCTTCGACGACACGCCGATCGCCGCGCATGTCTGGCCCCCGCTGACGACGGTGCGCTGGCCGATCGCCTCCATGGCCCGATCGGCGGCGCTCAAACTGATCGCAGGCGGCATGGAGCAGGAACCGGACGTGGAAGAACCCTCGCTCTTCCTGTCGACGCTGATCCGCCGTGCATCGGTCGCCGCGCCCCGCGAATGAGACTGGGGGTTGCGTCACGATTTGACACCGGTTACCAAGCTGTCAGCCGCCTGCCGAAGGGCGCTTCGAGAGGATAGAGATGGCCCGGGCTTTGCGCCTCGACCCCGACCGCCTGTTCCCGGCTGATCCGACGACACGCAGCATCGCGCGCACGCTCTATGCCGGTGTCGCGGACCTGCCGATCGTCAGCCCGCACGGCCACACCGATCCCCGCTGGTTCGCCGAGAATGCGAACTGGACCGACGCGACCTCGCTCCTGCTGGCGCCCGATCATTATCTGTATCGCATGCTCTACAGCCAGGGCATCGCACTCGACACGCTCGCGATCCCGCACAAGGGCGGCGTGCCTGCCACCGATCCGCGCGCGGCGTGGCGCGTGTTCGCGGACCATTATCACCTGTTCCGTGGGACGCCCTCGCGCCTGTGGCTCGATCATGTCTTCGCGGAGGTGTTCGGGATCGACGTCGCGCTGGAGGCGGAAACGGCCGACCTCTATTTCGACGCAATCGGGGAGGCGCTCGCCACCGATGCGTTTCGGCCGCGCGCGCTGTTCGATCGCTTCCGCATCGACTTTCTCGCCACGACCGAGGGCGCGCAGGACAGTCTCGATGCGCATCATACGATCCACGCGTCGGGCTGGGGCGGACGCGTCGTCACCACCTATCGCCCCGATGGGGTGATCGATGTCGAACATGAGGCGTTCGTGCCGGCGATGGCGCGCTTCGCCGAGTTGACCGGCGAGGACGTCTATGGCTGGCAGGGCTATCTCGCTGCCCACCGCAAGCGCCGCACCCACTTTCGCGCAGCGGGCGCGACCGCGACCGATCACGGCCATCCGACGGCAGCGACCGCCAATCTGACGCCGCAGGAATGCGAAGCGCTGTTCGCGCGCATCGTCGGCGGCGATTGGACCCCCGCGGACGCCGAGCTGTTCCGCGCGCAGATGCTGACCGAAATGGCGGCGATGAGCACGGAGGATGGCATGGTCATGCAGATCCACCCCGGTAGTTTCCGCAACCACAATGCCGGTCTGTTCGCCAGTCACGGTCGCGACAAGGGTGCGGACATTCCGACGCGCACCGATTACGTCCGCGCGCTGAAACCGCTGCTCGACCGGTTCGGCACCTCGCCCGATCTGTCGATCATCCTCTTCACGCTGGACGAGAGCGCCTATGCACGCGAACTCGCGCCGCTCGCCGGCCATTATCCGTGCCTGAAGCTGGGCCCCTCCTGGTGGTTCCACGACAGCCCCGAAGGCATGCGCCGCTTCCGCGAGATGACGACCGAGACTGCCGGATTTTATAACACCGTCGGCTTCAACGACGACACGCGCGCATTCCTGTCGATCCCCGCGCGGCACGACGTTGCGCGCCGCGTCGACTGTGCCTTCCTGGCGCGGCTCGTCGCCGAACATCGCATCGCGGACTGGGAGGCGGCGGACCTCGCACAGGAACTGACCGCCGGCCTCGTCCGCCGCGCCTATCGTATCGACCAGAGCACGGCCGCCCAGCGCGGCCCGAAGGAGTGACCATGTACGACCGGACCTATTACGCGACGCATCCGGACATGATGGAGTGCGTGTCGAACGACGAGTTGCGCGACCGTTATCTGATCCAGGGGCTGTTCCGCGACGGCGAGTGCGTGCTGAACTACACRCATGCYGAGCGGTTCGTGATCGGCGGGGTCGCGGTGGCGAGCGGCAGCGTCAAGCTGCCCGACCAGACCGAGCCGGCWTCGGCGGCGGGCCACCCCTTCCTCGAACGCCGCGAGATGGCGATCGTCAACGTCGGCAAGGTCGACGGSAYCGTGACGGTCGATGGYGAGAGCTTCACGCTCGGCAACAAGGACTGCCTGTACGTCACGATGGGCGCGAAGGACGTTCAGTTTTCGGGCGACGGCGCACGCTTCTACCTCGCCTCGTGCCCCGCGCATCAGGCCTATACGACGCGCAAGCTCGGCATCGCCGATGCCAATGCGCTCGAGCGYGGYAGCCTCGCCGAATCGAACGAGCGCACGATCTTCCAGCTCGTCATCCCCGGCATCTGCGACAGCGCGCAGCTGGTRATGGGCCTCACCGTCCTGAAGCCCGGCAGCGTGTGGAAYACGATGCCCCCGCACATCCACGAGCGSCGCAGCGAGATCTATTTCTACTTCGAGCTCGACAATCTCGACACCGACCGCGTGATGCACTTCATGGGCGAGGGCRAGGCGACRCGCCAYATCGTCATGCAGAACGAGGAAGCGGTGATCAGCCCGCCCTGGTCGATCCACATGGGCGCCGGGACCAAGGCCTATGCCTTCATCTGGGCGATGGCGGGCGAGAACCAGGATTATACCGACATGAACGTGCTGGATATCTGCCAGCTGGCGTAAGCYGATCCTGCTCCCTCCCCTGACAGGGGAGGGTTGGGGAGGGGTGGCGTGCTCGCGGTACGAGCGGGCGAGCACTGCCCGCCACCGTATCCCCGGACCCCACCCACCCCCAGCCCCTCCCTTCCAGGGAGGGGAGGAGCGTAACGATGAACCCCTTCGATCTTTCGGGCCGCGTGGCGGTCGTGACCGGTGCGAACACCGGYATCGGGCAGGCGATCGCGATCGCGCTGGCGCAAGCGGGCGCAGACGTCGCGCTGGTCGGGCGCACGCCGGCTGAGGACACGGCCCATGCGATCCGCGACCTCGGCCGCCGGGCGCTGATCGTCTCGGCCGACCTGTCGAGCATCGAGCCGGTGCAGCGCATCGTCGACGAGACGGTGGCGGGACTCGGCGGGCTCGACATCCTGGTCAACAATGCCGGGATCATCCGCCGCGCCGATGCGGTGGATTTCACCGAAGAGGATTGGGACGCGGTGGTCGACACCAACCTGAAGTCGGTGTTCTTCCTTTGCCAGGCCGCCGGGCGCCATATGATCGCAAAGGGCAGGGGGCGGATCATCAACATCGCCTCGATGCTGACCTTCCAGGGCGGCATCCGCGTGCCGAGCTATACCGCATCGAAGTCGGGGATCGGCGGCCTCACCAAGCTGCTCGCCAACGAATGGGCGAAGCATGGGCTGACCGTGAACGCGATYGCGCCGGGATACATCGCGACCAACAACACCGCCGCGCTGCAGGCCGACGAAGCCCGCAACGCCGCGATCCTSGATCGCATCCCGGCAGGGCGCTGGGGCGATGCCGCCGACCTCGGCGGCGCGGCGGTGTTCCTCGCCTCCGACGCCGCGGCCTATGTCCAGGGCCATATCCTCGCCGTCGATGGCGGGTGGCTGGCGCGCTAGGTCGCGCCAGCCAATACCGTCAGATGCCGTAGCGCAGCGACAGCATCACGTTACGCGGCGCGTTGGCGAAACAGTCGCCGCGGACCAGGCAGGATGCATAGCCCCGCCGGTCGAACAGATTGGTCGCGTTGAGCGACAGCCGCCAGCGCTCGCGCGTGATCTCGGCAAGGGCATCGACCATTGCGCGGGCCGGCGTCACGATCGACCAATTGGCGTCGCTCGTAACCTGCCGGCCGGCATAGCGCACGCCCGCGCCCAGCCGCAGCGTGCCGAGCGGTGCGTCGAAGCTCTTCGTCGTCCACGCCGATGCTGTGGTGCGCGGGAAATATCCCGCCGCTTCCTCGTCGCCGGTAATCGTATTGTGGCCATAAGCGAGTGACAGGTCGAACCGGCCGGGCAGGCTGTGCGTTGCCTCGACCTCGAACCCCTTGGTCATCAGTTCGCCGGTCTGCGTGATGCGCATGCCGGGGCCTGTGATCGGGCGGCCATTTTCCTTGATGCGGAAGGCGGTCGCGGTGACCATCGTGTTCGGGCCGGGCTGCCACTTGGCGCCCGCTTCGAATTGCGTGCCGGTCTGCGGGCGGAACGGCTTGCCGTCGCTGGTGGTCCCTGCAATCGGCTGGAAGCTTTCGGTATAGCTGAAGAAGGGAGAGATGTTCGCCGCGACCTCGCCGATGATGCCGGCGCGGAAGGTGGTGGCGCTGTCCGAGGTGCGGGTTGCGCCGCTGTGGCCGATCACATGATCGCGGCGAACGCCGAGGACGAGCGACACGCGATCGTAGAAGCGTAGCTGATCCTGCGCATACAGGCCCAGCTGAGACTGGGTCGTGCGGGAATAGGGGTCGGTGGCGACCGGCGTCGCGAGCGTGGCATAGTCGATATCGTACAGGTCGATCGTCTGATAATCATAGGCGGACGTGATGCCGACCTTGTTCCAGCTGTAATCGACCCCCGCGAGCAATATGTGCTCTATATGCGCGCCGGTGTTGAAGCGGGCCTGCACGTTATTGTCCGTGGACAATACGTTCAGCCGCCCGAGCTGCGACCCCGCGTAAACGCCGATCAGACGGCCGTCGCTGCCCGGCACGTACGGATTCGTCGGGTTCGAATAACTGTCCGGATAATGGGTGTTATAGGTGAGGTGGCTATCGATGTAGCGCGCCTTCAGGCTCAGTTTCACCGCATCGCTGAACCGGTGGGTCAGCAGCCCCGACCCCTGCCACATGCGTCCGTCATACCGATCCCAGCCGGGCTTGCCGACGAAGAGATAGGGATCGAGCGGCGGCCGCCCGCGATTGTCGCGCACCGTGCCGACGATCGGCAGGAAGTTGAGCGTCGATCCGGTCTTGTCCTGCTGGTAGAGGCCGAGCAGCGTCACATCGGTGCGCGCATCCGGGCGCCAGGTGACCGAAGGGGCGATCATGATCCGGTCGTCGGGAACGTGATCGACATAGGTGCCCGAATCGCGAACCCGCGCGACGATGCGCCCCGCCAGCTTGTCGCCGGCTGCAAGGTTGAGGTCGGCCAGCACCTCCTTGCGATCGAAGCTGCCATAGGTCAGCTGCACCTCACCCGTGTTCGTGAACACCGGCGTCTTCGACACGAGATTGACGAGCCCGCCGATCGATCCCTGTCCGAACAGGACCGAGGCGGGGCCGCGCACCACCTCGACCCGCGAGAAATTGTACGGGTCCGATGCGATGTTGACGTAATAGCTGTAGATGTCGCGCATGCCGTCACGAAACTGCAGCGCACTGACGCCGCGGATCGTGAACGTGTCGACGCGCGTGTCGCGGCCATACAGGTCGGTCAGCACGCCCGCCGCATAGCGCATCGTATCGGCAACGCTGATCGCGCCCTGCGACAGATAGGTCTCGCTCGGGATGACCGTGACCGGCTGCGGCACCTCGATCGCCGGCGTGTCGGTCTTGGTCGACGCCTGCGCTTCGGTCACGCGGCCCTCGACGAGGATATCCCCGCCCGACTGCCCATCTGCAACCTTACGCTGGGCGTCGGTGGTATCGTCGGTGGCGGCGGCGCCCGGTGTCAGTGCGACCAGCGCAGTTCCGGCGAGCAATGCGAAAGCTGACATGAAATCCCCTTTGGTAACGGCGGGGCCAATATCGCTATTGCGAATCGCATGCAATTATCGTGAAGGGTAGCTGGGTGCCACTGCTGGCAACGGTTTTATGATAGCGAAACCACGCAGCGCGGACCTAAGCGGTTGACGTCGCTCGCCTCTGCCCGGCAAGTCAGCCCGACAGGATCAGGAGAGGTTGAATGGCGTTTTCCCGCAGCGTGGCGATGATCGTTGCCGCCAGCGCTCTGGCGGCCGGCATGGTGACAGGAGAGGGGCTGGCGCAGCAGGCGGCTTCTGCCGGCGTCGCGCATCCCGAGCTCTGGCCGACGCTGCCGATGACGCTGAAACGCGATCCGAAAGTCGAGGCGCGGGTCGACGCGATCCTCAAGCGGATGAGCGTGGAGGATAAGGTCGGCCAGCTGATCCAGGTCGATATCGCCTCGATCACGCCCAAAGACCTCGAGACGTACAAACTCGGCTCGGTTCTGAACGGGGGCAATTCGGCGCCCAACAGCGACGAATTCGCCCCTGCTGCGGAATGGCTGAAGCTGTTCGACGCGTTCTACGACGCCTCGGTGAAGCGCAGCGACGGGAGGCCGGTCGTGCCGATCATCTGGGGCACCGACGCGGTGCATGGCGATAACAATATTGTCGGCGCGACGCTGTTCCCGCACAATATCGGCCTTGGCGCGACGCGCGATCTCGCGCTGATCCGGCGTATTGGCGCCGCGACCGCGGCGGAAACGGCGGCGACGGGCATCGACTGGAGCTTCGCGCCGACGGTGGCGGTGGTGCAGGACGACCGCTGGGGCCGGACCTACGAAAGCTATTCGGAAGAGCCGGAGATCGTCCAGGCCTATGCCGGGCAGATGGTCGAAGGGTTGCAGGGCACGGTTGGCCAGGACTTCATGACGCCCGGCCATGTCATTTCCTCGGTGAAGCATTTCCTGGGCGACGGCGGCACCGGTGGCCGCGATCAGGGCGACACGCGTGTCAGCGAACAGGTGCTGCGCGACGTGCATGCCGCGGGCTACAAGAGCGGGCTCGCCGCGGGGGCGCTGACCGTGATGCCGAGCTTTTCCAGCTGGAACGGCGTCAAGATGACCGGCAACAAAAGTCTGCTGACCGGTGTGCTGAAGCAGCGGATGGGCTTCGACGGCTTTGCGATCGGCGACTGGAACGCACATGGCCAGGTCCCGGGATGCAGCAACGAGGATTGCCCGGCAGCGATCAATGCGGGGCTCGACATGTTCATGTATTCCGGCCCGAAGTGGAAGGAGCTGTACGCGAACACGCTGCGCGAGGCGAAGGACGGGACGATCCCGGCCGCGCGGCTGGACGATGCGGTACGGCGGATCCTGCGGGTGAAGATGCTGGCAGGCACGTTCGATTCCGGGCGGCCGTCCTCGCGCCCGATGGCGGGGAAGTTCGACCTGCTCGGCGCTCCGGCGCATCGCGCGATCGCGCGGCAGGCGGTGCGCGAATCGCTAGTGCTGCTGAAGAACAACGGCGGCGTGCTGCCGCTGAAGCCTGGTGCGAACATCCTCGTCGCCGGCCGTGGCGCGGACAATATCGGCCAGCAGTCGGGCGGTTGGTCGATCACCTGGCAGGGCACGGGCGTCACCAACGCGGCCTTCCCGAACGGTCAGTCGATCTGGAGTGGCATCGATCAGGCGGTGCGGGCGGGCGGCGGCAAGGCGACGCTGGCGGTCGATGGCGCGTATACGACCAAGCCCGACGCTGCGATCGTCGTATTCGGCGAAACGCCTTACGCGGAATTCACCGGCGACCGCCCGACGCTGGAATACAGCCCCGAAGACAAAAGCGACCTTGCGCTGCTCAAGAAGCTGAAGGCCGCGGGTATCCCGGTTGTCGCGGTGTTCCTGTCGGGGCGGCCGCTGTGGGTGAATCCGGAGTTGAACGCGGCCGATGCGTTCGTTGCGGCCTTCCTACCCGGCACGGAGGGCGGCGGCGTCGCCGACGTGCTGATTGCAGGGCCCGACGGCAAGCCGCGCAACGACTTCCATGGCACGCTCAGCTTTTCATGGCCCAAGCGGCTCGACCAATATGTGCTCAACCGGCGCGATCCCAATTACGACCCGCTGTTCCCGTTCGGCTATGGCCTGACCTATGCGAAGGGCGCCACCGTGCCGCAACTGAGCGAGGCGAGGCCCGCGGGCGGTGCGGCCGATCAGAATGCCTTGTTCGTGCGCGGGCGCATCGTCCCCGGCGCACGGCTGGAGACGCAGGGACCGGTGCAGCTCAGCCGGGTCGACCGCAGTTCGCAGGAGGATAGTCTGCGCCTCACCTTCGCCGGCACCGGTGAGGCCAGCGCCTATCTGGACGAAGCGACGCCGATCGATCTGACGCGCGAGACGAACGGCGATCTCAGCCTGATCGTCGACTATCGTGTGACGCAGGCGCCCACTGCAGAGGTGACGCTGGGGGTGCTGGGCAAGGCGGCCGGCACGGTGCCGATCACCGGCGCCCTGAAAGGCGAAGTCGGCGAATGGCGGCAGATTGCCGTGCCGCTGCGCTGCTTTGCGCAGAGTGGCGCGACGATGGGGGCGGTGCAGCGTCCCTGGGTGATCGCGACCACCGGGCGGCTCGGCGTGGATGTCTCGGGCGTCCGCATCGCCAGCGCGCCGCCGGGGCCGGTCAGCTGCGGCACACGCTGAAACTGGCAAGCCGGTTCTCGCCTTGATCGCGCGGGAACCGGCCTGCCGGGCATTCGTCTGACGACATGGGACACCGGCGATGGGGACCGGATCGAAAAGGGGACGACGTGCGCACAAAGGGTCTCGTGCGGCTGGTAGTCGGCGGTGCGCTGGTGCTGGCGTCGAGTGGCTGCGCCGCGCTGTCGCATGGGTTCGTCAACGCCGCCGGGCCGGTCGCGGCGGATCAGCGTCATCTGTTCGTCGTGCTCGCCTGTGTGCTCGTGTTCGTCGCCGGGCCGGTGCTGCTGCTCGTACCGCTGTTCGCCTGGCATTACCGGCTGTCGAATACCCGCCACGCCTATCGCCCCAACTGGTCCTTCTCCTGGCCGGTCGAGGCGCTGATCTGGATCCCGCCGACCGCGATCGTCATCGGCCTTGCGGTGCTGCTGTGGCACCACACGATCCGCGACGACCCCTATCGGCCGCTGCCCGGCGGACCGCCGGTCGAGGTGCAGGCGATCGCACTCGATTGGAAATGGGTGTTCGTCTATCCGGGGGAGGGGATCGCCGCGGTCGATCGCCTGACCATTCCCGCGGGGCGTCCGGTGCGTATCCGGCTGACCAGCGGGACGGTGATGCAGTCGCTGATGATCCCGCAGCTCGCGGGGCAGGTCTATGCGATGGCGGGCATGACGACGCAGCTCCACATCATGGCGTCGCGCCCCGGGCGCTATCGCGGCGCCAATACGCAATATAATGGCGATGGCTTTGCGCATCAGCGCTTCGACGTGGTGGCGCTTCCGACCGGCGCGTACGATCGCTGGCGGAATAAGGCGCGTGCGGCGCATCGGCCGCTCGATGCCGCGACATGGCGCCGGTTGTCTGCCCGGTCGGTGATCGCGCGACCGGTCGTCTTTTCCAGCGTGACGCCGCAGCTCTTCGATCGGGTCGTCGCGCAGGCGGGCGATCACGGCCATAGGAAGGACCATCGATGACCGCCGCGTCCCCCGTCTTTCCGGTGCTGCTCGGGCGGTTCGCCTGGAGCGATCTGCCGTTCGTGCGGGCTTGGCAGGATCCGAATGCGAGCGAGATCGTCGGTGCCGCGGCCGGCGGGCTGGTGGTGATCGGCGCCCTAGCGCTCGTGGTGTTGCTGACCCGCTATCGGCTGTGGGGCCGGCTGTGGACGGAATGGCTGACCAGCCTCGACCACAAGAAGATCGGCATCATGTACATCGTCACGGCGTTCGTGATGCTGAGCCGCGCGCTGGTCGAGGCGGTGCTGATGCGCGTACAGCAGGCGGTGGCGATCGGCGATCCGGGCTTCCTGTCGCCCGACCATTTCGGCCAGCTGTTTTCGACGCACGGATCGATCATGATCTTCTTCATGGCGATGCCGTTCCTCACCGGCCTCATCAATTACGTCATGCCGCTTCAGATCGGCGCGCGCGACATGGCCTTTCCATGGGCCAATTCGATCGCGCTGTGGCTGACGATCGGCGCGGCTGGGCTGATGATGGCGAGCCTCGTCGTCGGACAGTTTTCGACCGGCGGGTGGAGCGGCTATCCACCCTATACCGAGCGTGCGTTCAGCCCCGGCGTCGGCGTCGACTACTGGATATGGGCGGTGACGCTGTCGTCGATTAGCTCGACGATGGCGGGAATCAACATCGCCTGCACGCTCTACAAGTTGCGGTGTTCAGGCATGACCATGATGCGCATGCCGATGTTCTGCTGGACGTCGCTGTGCACGGCGATCCTGATGATCTTCGCGCTGCCGCCGCTGACCGTTGCGACGGGCCTGCTCGCGCTCGACCGGTATCTGGGCTTCCACATGTTCACCAACGACCTCGGCGGGAACATGATGAACTACGCCAACCTCTTCTGGCTGTTCGGCCACCCTGAGGTGTACATCCTGATCCTGCCCGCCTTCGGCGTCTATTCTGAGGTGGTGTCGACATTTTCCGGCAAGGACCTGTACGGCTACACCTCGCTCGTCATCGCGACGATGGCGATCGCGGTCTTGAGCTTTACCGTCTGGGTCCACCACTTCTTCACCATGGGGCAATCGGCTGAGATCAACGCGGTGTTCGGCATCGCGACGATGACGATCGGGGTGCCTACGGGCGTGAAGATCTACGACTGGATCTGGACGATGTTTCGGGGCGAGGTGCGGTTCAGCGTGCCGATGCTGTATGCCATCGCCTTCATGATGACGTTCGTGCTGGGCGGCCTGACGGGCATCGTCCTGGCGATGCCGCCGCTTGATTACCTCGTCCACAACACGCTGTTCCTCGTCGCGCACTTCCACAATATGCTGATCCCTGGGCTGCTGTACGGGATGCTGGCCGGCTATACCTATTGGTTCCCCAAGGCGTTCGGCTTCCGCCTCGACGAGCGCTGGGGGCGGGTCGCGGTGGCGTGCTGGGTAGTGGGCTTCTACCTCGCGTTCATGCCGCTGTACGTGCTCGGCGCGAGCGGGATGGCGCGGCGGACGAGCGCGATCTTCGAACCCGATTTCCGGCCGTGGCTGTACGTCGCCTGCGTTGGCGCATTCGTGCTGCTCGCCGCGCTCGTCTCGCTGGGCATGCAATTGTGGGTGAGTGTCCGAACCCGCGACGCGAGGCGGGTGCCGGCAGGCGATCCGTGGGACGGGCGGAGCCTGGAATGGGCGATCCCGTCGCCGCCGCCGGCGTACAACTTTGCCGTGCTGCCGCCAGTCGATCGGCGCGACTGGTTTTACGATCGCAAGCACGACGCGGCAAAGCCCGATCCGTACCAGCGGCCCGCAGGCTATGAAGCCATCGACATGCCGCGCAACGCCATCAGCGGTATGGCGATCGGCCTGTCCGCGGCGATGGCGGCGTTCGGGCTGGTGTGGGGCATGTGGTGGCTGGCGGTCGTTGGCGTCGAGTTGGTGGTCGCAGCGGTGGTGTTGCGCAGCTTTGGGCGGGGGCAGCATCGGACCATCCCGGCGCGACAAGTAGCGGCGGAGCATGATGCCTGGCTCGCGTTGGTTCACGCGACGCCGCCGACGCCGCGGCAGACGGAGATGAGCGACGCCAATCGCGGTCGTGCGGAGATCAAGGCATGAGCGATCCCGAACTGGCGCATGTTGGCCTGCCGCTCGGCAAGAGTGAGGGGTTGGACAGGGAGCAGGCGGAGACGGCGATCTTCGGCTTCTGGCTGTTCCTGATGAGCGATGCCGTGCTCTTCGCTTTGCTGTTCGCGACCTATGGCACGATGCTGGCCAGCACGGTGGGCGGGCCGACGCCGGCGTCCGAGTTCAAGCTGCTGCCGACCTTCGTCGAAACGCTGTTGCTGCTGACCAGCAGCGCGACCTTTGGTCGGGCGAGTGTCGCCATGACGTACCGGGAGCCGCGGCGCGTGCTGATCGGCTGGCTGGTCGTGACATTGGGGCTGGGGCTGAGCTTCCTGGCGCTGGAGGCGAACGACTTTGCGACGATGTTTGCCCATGGCGCCTTTCCGACACGGAGCGGCTTCCTGTCATCCTTCTTCGCCCTTGTCGGACTGCATGGACTGCACGTCGCACTGGGCAGCTTCTGGCTGGTGGTGATGATCGGGCAGATCGTCGCTTACGGCTGCGATGCCAGGGTGCGGCTCAACCTGTTGCGGCTGGGGCTGTTCTGGCATCTGATCGATATCGTCTGGATCGCGATCTTCAGCCTCGTCTATCTGCCGGGAGCGATCCGATGAGCGATCCGGCCAGGGAGCGGGCGGCGGCGCTACGGACCTATGCGGTCGGCTATGCGGGCTCGCTGGCGCTGACCGCAGCGGCATTCGTCGCGGTGCGCTGGCCGAGCTTTGCCAGCCGGACGACGTTCGGGATCGTGCTGGCGCTGGGGTTCGTGCAGATGGTGGTGCAGTTCCGCTGCTTCCTCCACATCGGGTTGAAGCGGTCGTCGCGGCATGACCTTCAGCTGATCCTGTTCACCACGCTGATCATCGCGCTGATGGCAAGTGGGACGCTGGTGATCCTGTTCAACCTGAGGGGGCGGATGGGGTAGGGCCATCCGCCTTCGAAAGTAACAACCAAGTCCCGCCTGTCGTCATTGCGAGCGCAGCGAAGCAATCCAGGACGTCCGGGTCTGGCTCTGGATTGCTTCGCTGCGCTCGCAATGACGAATAACTGCGGGCTTACTGATCCAGGAACGAGCGCATCTTGCGGCTGCGGCTGGGATGCTTGAGCTTGCGCAGCGCCTTCGCCTCGATCTGGCGGATACGTTCGCGCGTCACCGAGAACTGCTGGCCGACCTCTTCGAGCGTATGGTCGGTGTTCATGCCGATGCCGAAGCGCATGCGTAGCACGCGTTCCTCGCGGGGCGTGAGCGAAGCGAGGACGCGGGTGACCGTTTCCTTGAGGTTTGCCTGGATCGCGGCATCGACCGGGATGACGGCGTTCTTGTCCTCGATGAAGTCGCCCAGGTGGCTGTCTTCCTCGTCGCCGATCGGCGTTTCAAGGGAGATCGGCTCCTTGGCGATCTTCATCACCTTGCGCACCTTTTCGAGCGGCATGCTCAGGCGCTCCGCCATTTCCTCGGGCGTGGGCTCGCGGCCCTGCTCGTGGAGGAACTGACGGCTGGTGCGGACCAGCTTGTTGATCGTCTCGATCATATGAACCGGGATGCGGATCGTGCGCGCCTGATCGGCGATCGAGCGCGTAATCGCCTGACGGATCCACCAGGTCGCATAGGTCGAGAACTTATAGCCGCGGCGGTATTCGAACTTATCGACCGCCTTCATCAGGCCGATGTTGCCCTCCTGGATCAGATCCAGGAACTGAAGGCCGCGGTTCGTATATTTCTTGGCGATCGAAATCACGAGGCGCAGGTTCGCCTCGACCATCTCCTTCTTGGCGATGCGCGCCTCACGCTCCGCCTTCTGCACCATGTTGACGATGCGGCGGAATTCGCCGAGCGCCATGCCGGTCTGCTGCGAAATCTCGCTGATCTCACCGCGGATGCGATCGACCGCCGCTTCCTCGTTGGCGGCGAAATTGCCCCACTTCTTGTCGAGCTTCGCGACCGACTGCAGCCACGTGTCATCGGTCTCGTGGCCGACATAGCGGTCGAGGAAGTCCTTGCGGCTGACCTTGTGGCGTTCGGCGAGGCGCAGCATCTGGCCGCCCAGCGCGGTGAGGCGGCGGTTGAAGGCATAGAGCTGGTCGACGAGATATTCGATCTTCGCGTTGT
Organism: Arthrobacter sp. TPD3018; assembly: GCA_003075315.1. GTDB lineage: Bacteria > Pseudomonadota > Alphaproteobacteria > Sphingomonadales > Sphingomonadaceae > Sphingomonas. The sequence continues at coordinate 733,434 of QDFQ01000001.1, forward strand.
GGAACTGGACGCTCTCGACCTCGGCGGTCAGCTCTTCGCGGAGCTTCTGATACTTGCGCTCGTCCGCTGCCGACAGCTCGCCACCCGCCTGCATCGCATCGAGGCGCGCCTGCTGGATCTTGCTGAACTTCTTGTACAGCGCGGTGATGTTGGCGAACCGCTCCAGCGCCTGCGGCTTGAGCGTTTCTTCCATCTGCGCGAGGCTGAGGGTGTTGTCCTCTTCCTCGTCGTCGCTGGGACGCGGCGGGCGCGGGCTGCCGTCCTCATCCTCGTCATCCGCGGACGCTTCTTCCGGCTCGGCTTCTTCCTTGAAGCTGGCGCCGGCGGTCTTTTCGCTGATCTCGCCGGTGTCGTCGTCCTCGGCACCCTCGACCTGCTCGGCCGACGGCCCCTTGGAGAGCATCGCGTCGAGATCGAGGATCTCGCGCAGCTGCATCGTGCCTTCGTTGAGCTGCGTCGACCAGTCGATGATGGCGTTGAAGGTGATCGGCGATTCGCACAGGCCCAGGATCATCGTGTCCCGGCCGGCCTCGATCCGCTTGGCGATGGCGATTTCGCCCTCGCGGCTGAGCAGTTCGACTGCGCCCATTTCGCGCAGGTACATGCGGACTGGATCGTCGGTCCGGTCGACGGTTTCCTTCTTCTTGGTCTCGAGCGCGGGCGCGGCGGTGCCGTCGCCATCGACCTCGGTGACCTCGGCCTCGTCCTCTTCGGACGCTTCCTTCTCGTCACCGTCCTCGCCGGCTTCCTCATTCTCGACGATATTGACGCCCATCTCGTTGAGGGCAGCCATGATATCTTCGAGCTGGTCGGAGGACATCTGGTCCTGCGGCAGCGCCTCGTTCAGCTGGTCGTAGTTGATGTAGCCGCGCTTCTTGGCGCGCGCGATCAGCTTTTTGATGTCGGCATCGTTCAGGTCGATCAGCGGTGCATCGGCCCCATCGCTACCGTCGTCACCACCGTTACCGTTAAGCTTCGCCATCAATTGTCCTCGGAACCAAACGCTCGGGCGTCTTCGTTCGCTTGCACGAGATTTGCAAGTCGAAGCTCCAACGCCTGTTTCTCTTTCACCAATGCCACCTGCCGTTCGAACGCCGCATCGGTGAAATGCGCCTGCATCGAGACGGTCGCCTCGTGCAGGGCCAGGTCGACTTCGGGGCGGGCCACCAGAATGGCGATCGCCTCGTCAAGATCGGCCCGGGCGCGGCTGACGTCGCCGCCGCTTTGCGTGAACGAATAGGGCATCGTGTCGGCCCTCAACAGATCGCTGGCGATCGCATCGAACCCACTCCGCGCCAATATGGTGCGCAGACGCGCGCTATCAAGCGCCTGATCCTCAAGCGCGACATCGACCACCGCCTCGAACAATCGGCCGAGCGCGCCGTCGACCAGCTTGAGGCTGCCGAGCACCTCCATATGCCGGGCGATCTCCACCGGATGGCGGATCAGGCCGGCGAGTACCGCCTTGGCCAGCACGCGATCGATGCCGGCGGCGTGGAAGGCCTTCACATCCTCGGTCGGCGGGGCGATCGGCTGCTTCCATTGGCCGTCCGCGCCACGCTTGCCCTGGGAGCGCGGTGCGTTGGGGGTGAAGGCGCGGCGTTTCGGCGCGAAATGTTCGTAGAAGCGATTGCGGAAATCGCTCTCATATTCCTTGCGGACCGACACGTCGGCGATCGTCGCGGCGAGATCGGCGAGCCGCTGCTTCAGGCCGGCGCGCTGTTCGGGCGTGTCGAGCGGACCGGCCGCGACCTCGCTCTGCCACAGGCGGTCGACCAGCGGCTGGGGTTGGCCGAGCAGCGCCTCCATCGCCGCGGCGCCGCCGGCCTTCACCAGATCGTCGGGGTCCTGCCCCTGGGGCAGCGTGACGAAGGACAGGCTGCGGCCGGGCGCGAGCATGGGGAGGGCGCGGTTCGCGGCGCGGAGCGCGGCCTTCTGTCCGGCGCTGTCGCCGTCGAAGCAAAGGATCGGCACGTCGACCATCCGCCACAGCCGTTCGAGCTGCGCTTCGGTGAGCGCGGTGCCGAGCGGGGCGACGGCTTCGTGAATGCCCGCCTGGCTCAGCGCGATGACGTCCATATAGCCTTCGACGACCAGTACGCGGTTCGCCTTGCGCGCAGCGGGGGCGGCGCGGTCGAGGTTGTAGAGCGTGCGGCCCTTGTCGAAGAGCGGCGTGTCGGGGGAATTGAGATATTTGGGCTCGCCGTCGCCGATGACGCGGCCGCCGAAGGCGATCGTCCGGCCGCGGGCGTCGCGGATCGGGATCATCAGCCGGCCGCGGAACCGGTCGTAGGGGTCCTTCCCCTCGACCTGGATCAGCAGGCCGCATTCGACGAGCGCGGGGTCGCCATAGTCCTTCAGCGCGGTCTTCAGCTTGCCGCGGCTGTCGGGGGAAAAGCCTATGCCGAAGGTGCGGGCGGTATCCTGGCTGATGCCGCGCTTGGCGAGCACGGCGCGGGCTTCGGCGCCGCCGATGCCGTTCAGCTGTTCGGTGAACCAGTTCGCAGCGTCGGCCATCGCGTCGTGCAGGCCCTTGGCGCGCTCGGCCTTGGCAGCGGCGCGGCGGTCTTGTGCGGGCATGTCCATGCCGGCGGCCTGAGCCAGTTCCTTCACCGCATCGATGAAGGGCAGGCCGCGCTGGTCCGTCATCCACCGAATCGCATCGCCGTGCGCGGAGCAGCCGAAGCAGTGGTAGAAGCCCTTGTCGTCGTTGACGTAGAACGACGGCGTCTTTTCGTTGTGGAACGGGCAGCAGCCGCGCATCTCACGACCCGCCTTGGTGAGCTTGGTCGTCTTGCCGATCAGCGCCGACAGCGAGGTGCGGGCGCGGAGCTCGTCGAGGAACTGCGGTGACAGGCTCATGCGTGCGATTCTACTATGCCCGATGGGGGGCGGTTAGGCAATGCGCCGATGCCGGATGGGCGCGGAAGTGGACGAAGTGGACGATACGTAACGTCCCGGATGCGGCCCTGTGCGAGCGGGCCACGGGGTGGCCGTAGGCGCCTGGGAGCGCCGGTCGGGTGGACGATGGCAAAGAGCGAGGCGCTCTATACACGGTTTGTTCCGTGCAGGACAGGGGCTTCCTTTATTTCGTCATCCCGGCGAAGGCCGGGATCCATGGACGCGCGAGGCTGGCGGTGGCGCGATCCGGCGCGGTCATCCTCTCCATGGATCCCGGCGTTCGCCGGGATGACGAATGGGGGTGGGCGTTTGCCGGGATGACAAGGGCGCCTTCGCTTACGACAGCGCCGCCTTCACCAGGCCGCTCGCCTTGCTCATGTCGAGGTTGGCGGCGTGGCGCGCCTTCAGTTCGGCCATGACGCGGCCCATGTCCTTCATGCCGGCCGCGCCGAGTTCGGCCTTGATCGCCTCGATCGCGGCGGTGGTTTCTGCGTCGCTCATCTGCGCGGGGAGGAAGCGTTCGATCACCGCGACCTCGGCCTTTTCGGCGTCGGCGAGTTCCTGGCGGCCGCCGCTTTCGTACATCTGGATCGATTCGCGGCGCTGCTTCACCATCTTCTGCAACACCTCGACCACCACCGCGTCGTCGTCGGTCGGGGCGGTGCCGGTGCGCAATTCAATGTCGCGGTTCTTGATCGCCGCCTGGATCAGGCCGATCGCGGCGCGCGCTTCCTTGTCGCCGGCCTTCATGGCGGTGACCTGGGCGGCCTTGATGTCGTCGCGAATCATGGAAGAAAGCCTCGAATACGGGAAAGCCGGGGACCCTAGCGGAAAGCGGCGGCCCCGTGAACCGGTTGACCTAGGCCAAGCTGGGGGGTAGCGGGCGCCACTTAGCGACATAGACGAAACCTTCAGGAGTGCCCGCCAAGCCATGGCCGACGCCAAGCCCATTGCCATGCCCGCAAAGCCTGACGGCGCGACGGGCGTTCTGGTTCTCGCGAACGGCGAGGTGGCCTGGGGCCGCGGCTTCGGCGCGGAAGGCGCGGCGGTGGGCGAGGTGTGTTTCCACACCGCGATGACCGGATACCAGGAGATCATGACCGACCCGTCGTTCGCGGGCCAGATCATCACCTTCACCTTCCCGCACATCGGCAACGTCGGCGCCAACCCCGACGATATCGAGGCGGACGCGCCGCATGCGCTAGGCATGATCGTGCGGCAGGACGTGACCGAGCCGTCGAACTTCCGCGCGGTCGAGCGGCTGGACGGCTGGATGAAGCGCCATGCGCGCATCGGCCTGTCGGGCATCGACACGCGCGCGCTGACCCGCCGCATCCGCGCGGGCGGTGCACCCAACGGCGTGGTCGCGCATTCGGCGAGTGGCGAGTTCGATCTCGATGCCCTGCTGGAAATGGCGCGGGCGTGGCCGGGGCTGGAGGGCATGGACCTCGCCAAGACGGTGTCGACCGAGACGCATTATGCCTGGGGCGAGGCGCGCGAGGGCGACGTGTGGCGGCTGGGCTTCGGCTATGGTGCGGCCGGCGAGGGTGAGCGCCCGCACGTTGTCGCGATCGATTACGGCAGCAAGCACAACATCTTCCGCAATCTGGTGAAGGCCGGCGCGAAGGTGACGGTGCTGCCGGCGCAGGCGACGTTCGAGGACGTGATGGCGCAGAACCCCGACGGCATCTTCCTGTCCAACGGTCCCGGCGATCCCGCCGCGACGGGCGACTATGCGGTGCCGGTGATCCGGCAGCTGCTCGATACGGGGAAGCCGTTGTTCGGCATCTGTCTGGGCCATCAGCTGCTCGGGCTGGCGGTCGGCGCGACGACCACCAAGATGTTCCAGGGCCACCGCGGTGCCAACCATCCGGTCAAGCGTCTGTCCGACGGTGCCGTTGAGATCACCAGCATGAACCACGGCTTCGCGGTGGAACGGGAGTCGCTGCCGGCCAACGTGCGCGAGACGCATGTGTCGCTGTTCGACGGGAGCAACGCGGGGCTGGAGTTGACTGATCGTCCGGCGTTCAGCGTGCAGTATCATCCGGAAGCGTCGCCGGGGCCGCAGGATAGTCTGTATCTATTCGAGAAGTTCGTAGGGGCGCTCCGGTGAGACTGGTTTCAACGTCTTTGCTTGTGGCGGTCGGAATGGCCAGCGCACTGCTATCGACTTCTGCGTCGGCGCAGAGTCAGGGGGATCTCGACGGTATCGCAAAGACGTGCGGTCTTCCAACAGAACGGCTCGTTCTCAAGAACGATCACGTTCTGTTGCTCGCGTCTCCCGACGACAGTTTCATGGTGATGGGCTGCGTTCGTGCGCAGCTCGATAAAATCCCGGGCGCGAACGACAAGTTCGGCGTCGTCATGTGGGATAAGAAAAAAGCTAAGGCCAAGTAGATGCCAAAACGCACCGACATCTCCTCCATCCTCGTCATCGGCGCGGGGCCGATCGTCATCGGTCAGGCGTGCGAGTTCGATTATTCGGGCACGCAGGCGATCAAGGCGCTGAAGGAAGAGGGCTATCGCATCGTCCTGGTCAATTCGAACCCGGCGACGATCATGACCGATCCCGAGCTGGCCGACGCGACCTATGTCGAGCCGATCACGCCCGCGGTGGTCGCGAAGATCATCGAGAAGGAGCGGCCCGACGCGGTCCTGCCGACGATGGGCGGGCAGACCGCGCTGAACACCGCGCTGGCGCTGTTCCATGACGGCACGCTGGAAAAGTTCGGCGTTCAGATGATCGGCGCCGATGCCGAGGCGATCGACAAGGCCGAGGATCGCCAAAAGTTCAAGGTGGCGATGGACAAGATCGGGCTGGAAAGCGCCCGGTCGGCGATCGCGCATACCGTCGAGGAGGCGCTGGCGGGGCTCGAGATCACCGGGCTGCCGGCGATCATCCGGCCGAGCTTCACCATGGGCGGGTCGGGCGGCGGCATCGTCTACAACCGGTCCGAATTCGTCGACATGGTCCGCAAGGGCCTGGACGCGTCGCCGACCACCGAGGTGCTGATCGAGGAATCGCTGCTCGGCTGGAAGGAATATGAGATGGAGGTCGTGCGGGATCGCAACGACAATGCCATCATCATCTGTTCGATCGAGAACGTCGATCCGATGGGCGTCCACACGGGCGATTCCATCACCGTCGCGCCGGCGCTGACGCTGACCGACAAGGAATATCAGATCATGCGCAACGCCAGCATCGCGGTGCTGCGCGAGATCGGCGTCGAGACGGGCGGGTCGAACGTCCAGTTCGCGGTGAACCCCAAGGACGGCCGCCTGGTCGTCATCGAGATGAACCCGCGCGTGTCGCGCTCGTCGGCGCTGGCGTCCAAGGCTACCGGCTTCCCGATCGCCAAGGTCGCGGCAAAGCTGGCGGTCGGCTACACGCTCGACGAGATCGACAACGACATCACCGGCGCGACTCCGGCGTCGTTCGAACCGACGATCGACTATGTCGTCACCAAGATTCCGCGCTTCGCCTTCGAAAAGTTCAAGGGCGCCGAGCCGGTGCTGGGCACGGCGATGAAGTCGGTCGGCGAGGTGATGGCGATCGGCCGCAACATCCAGGAATCGATGCAGAAGGCGCTGCGGGGCCTGGAGACAGGCCTGTCGGGCTTCAACGCGGTCGACCATCTGGTCGGTGCGCCGCGTGCGGAGATCGAGGCGGCGCTGGCCAACCCGACGCCGGACCGGCTGCTGGTCGCCGCCCAGGCGCTGCGCGAGGGCTTCACCGTCGCCGAAGTGCATGCGATCGCCAAGTTCGATCCGTGGTTCCTCGAGCGCATCGCCGAGATCGTCGAAGCGGAAGAGGAAGTGTGCCGCAACGGCCTGCCGATCGAAGCGGCGGGCATGCGCCGCCTGAAGTCGATGGGCTTCAGCGACAAGCGGCTCGCCTATCTGGCGCTGAAGTCCGCCAATCTGCGCGGCATGGAGCGGGGCATCGCGCGCGGATCGGGCCTGATCCACGAGGCGGTCGTGGCGATGACCGGCGGCGTGACCGAGGACGAAGTGCGCAGCCTTCGCCACCGGCTGGGCGTGCGCCCCGTCTTCAAGCGGATCGACACCTGCGCCGCGGAGTTCGACGCCAAGACGCCGTATATGTATTCGACCTATGAGGCGCCGTCGTTCGGCGAGCCCGAGGACGAGAGCATGCCGTCCGACCGTCGCAAGGTGGTGATCCTGGGCGGCGGCCCGAACCGGATCGGGCAGGGGATCGAGTTCGACTATTGCTGCTGCCACGCCTGCTTCGCGCTGGCGGATGCGGGCTATGAGACGATCATGGTCAACTGCAATCCGGAGACGGTGAGCACCGACTATGACACGTCGGACCGGCTGTATTTCGAGCCGCTGACGGCAGAGGACGTGCTGGAAATCCTGCACGTCGAACAGTCGAAGGGCGAGCTTGCCGGTGTGATCGTGCAGTTCGGCGGGCAGACGCCGCTGAACCTGGCGCGGGCGCTGGAAAAGGCAGGGATTCCGATCCTGGGCACCAGCCCGGACGCGATCGACCTGGCCGAGGACCGCGAGCGGTTTGCGGCGCTGGTCAACAAGCTGCGCCTGAAGCAGCCGGCGAACGGCCTGGCGCGCAGCCGGGACGAGGCGGTCGCGGCGGCGGAGCGGATCGGCTATCCGGTGCTGATGCGCCCCAGCTATGTGCTGGGCGGCCGGGCGATGGAGATCGTCGACAGCCTGCAGCAGCTCGACGATTACATCCAGACCGCGGTGCAGGTGTCGGGCGAGAGCCCGGTGCTGATCGACCAGTATCTGCGCGACGCGATCGAGGTCGACGTCGATGCGGTGTGCGACGGCGACGAGGTGGTGGTTGCAGGCCTGCTGCAGCATATCGAGGAAGCCGGCGTCCATTCGGGCGACAGCGCCTGTTCGATCCCGCCCTATTCGCTTACCCCCGAGACGATCGCCGAGATCGAGCGGCAGACGGTGGCGCTGGCGCATGCGCTGGGCGTCAAGGGCCTGATGAACATCCAGTTCGCGGTGAAGGATGGCGAAGTTTACCTGATCGAGGTGAACCCGCGCGCCAGCCGCACCGTGCCCTTCGTCGCCAAGGCGATCGGCGCGCCCATCGCCAAGATCGCCAGCCGCGTGATGGCGGGCGAGAAGCTCGCCGACATGCCGCCGATCGACCGCCACATCGATTATTATGCGGTCAAGGAAGCCGTCTTCCCGTTCAACCGCTTCCCGGGCATCGACCCCGTGCTGTCGCCGGAAATGAAGAGCACGGGCGAAGTCATGGGGATCGACCCCGACTTCACCACGGCCTTCATGAAGTCGCAGCTGGGTGCGGGCACCGTGCTGCCGACCGGCGGCACCGCCTTCGTCAGCGTGAAGGACGGTGACAAGCCGCATATTGTGCCGGCGGTGAAGGCGCTGTTGGCGCGGGGCTTCAAGGTGCTGGCGACCGGCGGGACGGCCGATTACCTGGAGACCGCAGGGCTGGCGGTCGAGAAGGTCAACAAGGTCGCGCAGGGGCGGCCGCACATCCTCGACCGGATCATGGACGGCGAGGTGACGCTGATCTTCAACACGACCGAGGGCTGGCAGAGCCTGAAGGATTCCAAGCCGATCCGGCAGGCGGCGCTGGCGCAGAAGATCCCATATTTCACCACGGCCCCCGCCAGCGTGCAGGCGGCTGCGGCAATCGGCGTCGCCTCCCTTGAAGTCCGCCCCCTGCAATCCTACTATTCGCAGTCGCACAACTGATCCCGACATAATGACGTGATGTGCGGGGGCGGGCCGGATAACGGCCCGCCCGCGGGGATGAAGCAATTGGGGACTGACACATGGCGACCGTCGAAAAGATGCCGATGCTGCAGGAGGGCTATGAGAAGCTCACCGCGGATCTGAAGCGTCTGAAAGCCGAACGCCCCCTGATCGTCGACGCGATCGAGGAAGCCCGCGCGCACGGCGACCTGTCGGAAAACGCCGAATATCACGCCGCCAAGGAGCAGCAGGGCCAGAACGAGGCGACGATCGCCGATATCGAGAGCAAGCTATCGCGCGCGCAGATCATCGATCCGCGCGAACTGTCGGGCGACAAGGTGGTGTTTGGCGCGACCGTGACGCTGCTCGACGACGACGACAAGCCGGTGAAGTATCAGATCGTCGGCGAGACCGAGGCGAATGCCAAGACGGGCCGGATTTCGTACAATTCACCGCTGGGCCGCGCGCTGATCGGCCGCAAGGTGGACGACGAGGTCGAGGTGTCGGTGCCGGCGGGCGACCGCTATTATGTGGTATCGAAGGTCGAGTTTATCTGAGGGGTTGCGGGTTCGCCCGCCCCTTTGTCATCCCGGCGCACGCCGGGACCCATGGATACGGCGCCATTCGCATTGGCGCGTCACAGCGGCCTCTTAGCCTCCGTGGATCCCGGCGTTCGCCGGGATGACGAGGAGGGCGGTGGTCGAGCCGTTACTCGGAGCGGGGCGCGGCCTGTTCGTGGCGTCTAGTCGTCTACGTACCGGCTCGCGGCTGTTGGTCGCACGAAGCGACCCTAATCACATCGTCATTCCCGCGGAGGCGGGAATCCATATGCCGTGGAGTCTCGGCTCCATCGCTACCGTTAGCGTGTCTGGATTCCCGCCTTCGCGGGAATGACGGGGGAGGCGGGACGGAATATCCCGCGCAGGTGGTTCGGACGCTGCGGCGTTTCGCACGTTTCACCCATGGTCGTTGCGGCCCCGGATCCGGTCCGGGGCCCAGTGGGGGCGAAGCGCCCCTGTCGGCTTACGCTTCGGGCGTGGTGACCAGATCGGGTTCGAGCAGGCGGTGGAGGTGGACGACGACGAACTTCATCTCGGCATCGTCGACGGTGCGCTGCGCATTGGCGCGCCAGGCCTTTTCGGCGCTCGCATAGTCGGGGAAGATGCCGACGACGTCGAGCTTCGACGGATCGGCCCAGTCGAGCGTGCGGGGATCGGTGACGCGGCCGCCGAAGACGAGGTGGAGCTTGCTCATGCGCTGAGATTCCTGGGGTGGTGATTTTACCCCGCCGTCCCTAGCGTGTTGCGGCGCAATATTGAACCCCGGATGGCCGCGAGAGGACGACCCTTGTCTCCATATCTCGTATTGCCGGAGGGAGTCCCGGCGACGAAAGGGATGAGGCGCGTCAACATGCCCGAAAGGCGGCAAGCGCCAAGGTCATCCGTCTGCGTCATTGCGAGCGACGCGCGGCACTCCAGGGACTCTTGGTCCGGCTCTGGATTGCTTCGGTCCGCTCGCAATGACGTAATAAGTTCGAGGGGATCGGCCCCAACCTAGTCCTTGGCGCGTGCCGACTGCGCCGCGGCCGAGCCAGCGGTCGTCGCGGCCTTGGCGATGCCCTGGAACAGCGACTTCACCTGATCCTTGGCGGCGTCCTTCGACAGGCCGGCGTTCTGCAGCTCGGTGGCGCCGGCTTCGCGGGCGGCGGCGACGGCGCCGCGCGCGCGTTCACCGAGCGTGCGGCCGAGCGGGGCGAGCAACTGCTTTTCCTTGGCCGAACGCGGGATCAGCGCGCCGGCGAGCGCGCCGATCGCGATGCCACCGGCGACGATCGCGAGCGGGTTCGCCTCGATCGCGTCCGCGGTGCGGCGGGCGGCGTCGGTGGCGGCGTGCTTGGCATCGTCCAGGCGGTGGTGGACGTCGGCCTTGATGTCGGCGGTGGCGTCGGCGACGCGATCCTGGGTCTGGGTGTCGGTCATGGGTCTATCCTTTGCGTGGATGCGCGGGGAACGGGATCAGTCCTTGGGACCGAGGCCTGGTTCGTGATTGCGTTTGAAGCGGTGTGGCTTGTCCTTCTTGCGGAACAGGCCGGCGAGGCGATGGCGGGCGAGGAACAGGCCGGCGACGGCAGTGACCCCGGCGACCGCGCCGGGATTGCGCACCGCCGTGTCGAGGCTGGCCTGGGCGGCGGCCTGCCCCTTGTCGGCGACGTCGCGCGCCGCTTGTTTGGCGAGGTCGCGCGGGTTGAGGCGGACCTGCAGCTTGCGGAGCGTGCCAGACAGGCGTTCGCGGGCCGCGGCAGCCTCCGCCTCGGCGTCGATCAGGCGGGTGGCGGGATCGGTCATGGCCGCTTCTCCGTGGCAGGGGCGAGGCGGCTCTTGCCGACGAGGGCGAGGCTGGCGGCGATAGCGAGTACCGCCATCACGACGGCGAGCGTCGCGAGGCCAGGGCCGAACAGCGTCGCGAGCGTCAGGACCGCACCGACCAGCGCCGTGATCAACGCGGCGAGCGCCAGCACCCCGGCGACGACGAAGAACACGATCGCGCTGCGATAGGCGCTGACGCGTTCGCCGATCCGCGCCTTCACCACCGCTACCTCAGCGCTGGCGAGCCCGCGGGCATCCTCCACGAGCTGGCTGACGAGGTCGGTGATCCCTTCCTCGCCAGCACCCACGGCTTCGCCCGCGGTTTCGATTGTCGGCAAGACCGCCACGAGCCCCTTACGCCTTGTCGTCGAGGCCAGACTGGACGACCCGGGCGAGCGCGAAGCCCAGCGCCGCGGCGACGCCGATCGCAACGCCCGGGCTCTTGCGGACGAAGGCGCGCGCGTCTTCCAGCAGTTCCTCGACGTCCTTGTCGCGGATCTGGCCGGAGAAGTTGGAGACGACGCCGGCCGCCGAGCGGGCGTAATCGCCGTATTGGGCGCCGAGCTTGTCGTCGACCTGGCCGGCGGCGTCCTGAATCATCTGCGACAGCTGGTCGAGGCCGCCGATCGCACGTTCCTTACCGGTGTCGGCGAGAGTGCGGATCTTGTCGGTCGCCTGTGCGCCGTACTTCGCGGTATAGTCCTTGGCGGTCTGCTTCGCCTGATCGACGCGGCTGGTGGCGGCGTCAGCGGCATCGCCGGCAGTGTTGGAAACGGTGTCGCCGTCGATGACGGGGTTCAGATCGGTATCGGACATGGCGCGCCCTTTCGTGAAAATCGCGTTCGAAGGCCTCTAACCCCGGCCGGCGACGGCGGGTTCCCTTGCGTCAGGCAATTGCCGCCCGCGCCGGCAGCGGGTAGAGGCCGCGGCATCTGAGCCCCAGAGGTAGGAGCATCGTTACGTGACCGCAATCATCGACATCCATGGCCGGCAAATCCTCGATAGCCGCGGCAATCCGACGGTGGAAGTCGACGTGCTGCTGGAAGACGGCAGCTTCGGCCGCGCGGCGGTGCCCTCGGGCGCATCGACCGGTGCGCACGAGGCGGTCGAAAAGCGCGACGGCGACAAGAGCCGCTGGGGTGGCAAGGGCGTCGACGATGCCGTCGAGGCGGTGAACGGCGAGCTGGTCGAAAAGCTGATCGGCATGGATGCCGAGGATCAGGCCGACCTGGACGCGGCGATGATCGAGCTGGACGGCACCGAGAACAAGGGGCGCCTGGGCGCGAACGCGATCCTGGGCGTCAGCCTGGCGGCGGCAAAGGCGGCGGCGGAAGCGCGCGGCATGCCGCTGTACAAGTATGTCGGCGGCGTGTCGGCGCACGTGCTGCCGGTGCCGATGATGAACATCATCAACGGCGGCGAGCATGCCGACAACCCGATCGATTTCCAGGAATTCATGATCGTGCCGGTCGGCGCGGAAAACATTCTGGAGGCGGTGCGCTGCGGGTCGGAAATCTTCCACACGCTGAAGAAGGCGCTGCACGACAAGGGTCTGGCGACCGGCGTGGGCGACGAGGGCGGCTTCGCGCCGAACATCGCCAGCACCGAAGAGGCGCTGGGCTTCATCATGCAGAGCATCGAGAAGGCGGGCTATACGCCGGGTGACGACGTGATGCTGGCGCTCGATTGCGCGGCGACCGAATTCTACAAGGACGGCCGCTACAATATCTCGGGCGAGGGCAAGGTGCTCGAGAGCGGCGCGATGGCCGAATATCTCGCCGACCTGACCCGCCGCTACCCGATCTTCTCGATCGAGGACGGCATGAGCGAGGACGATTGGGAGGGCTGGAAGGCGCTCACCGACCTGGTCGGGGACAAGGTGCAGCTGGTCGGCGACGATTTGTTCGTCACCAACCCCAAGCGCCTGAAGCGCGGCATCGAGGGCGGCTATGCCAATTCGCTGCTGGTGAAGGTCAACCAGATCGGCACGCTGACCGAGACACTGGAAGCGGTGAACATGGCGCAGCGCAACCGCTACACCGCCGTCATGAGCCATCGTTCGGGCGAAACCGAGGATGCGACGATCGCCGATCTGGCGGTCGCGACCAACTGCGGCCAGATCAAGACCGGCAGCCTGGCGCGCAGCGACCGGCTCGCCAAGTACAACCAGCTGATTCGGATCGAAGAAGAATTGGGCGACTCGGCACGTTATGCGGGCCGGAGCGTTCTGAAGGCTTGATCCCGGACGGGATGCAAGCAAGGATGTAAACCATGGCGCGGGCGGTAACGGCACGGAAAGGCACGAACGGAGGGCGGTCGAACACATCGACCGCGTTCCGCAAGGTCATGCGTCGTGCCGCGCTGCCCGCGCTGGGCTTTACGATCATGGCGTTTTTCGGCGCCTATGCCGTACTGGGGCCGAACGGCATCCTGGCCTATGGCGATTACAAGAAGCAGCTGGCGCGGCGGGAGGTGCAATATGCCTCGCTCGACCAGAAGCGGACGGTGCTGCAGAACCGCGTCGCCTTGCTCGACCCCGACCATGCCAATCCGGATATGGTCGACGAGATGGTGCGCAAGGAATTGAACGTCGCGCATCCGGACGAGGTGATCGTTCCGTTGAAGTAAGGGCGGTCGGCGAGGGGCGCTGATGGTCGTCAGACCGGTCGCGTTTCGGCGTGATTGTGCCTGACCCAGCGTTTTCCTGCGTTTTAGATGCCTCACGCGATCCGTCACCCCGGACTAGTTCCGGGGGCCACTGTGCGGTGAGGGGGGCGGCTTGAGGTTCTGGCCACCCCCGTGCGGCCCGGTGGATGCCGGAACGAGTCCGGCATGACGGGGTGGGGTTTTGCGGCCGACGGGCCTCTGCAAATGTCCTGTTTTCGCTGGACTAGCGGCTGGTCACCCCGCCGACTCATTCCTGAGAATGCGTCGGTCCCAGGTCGGTGTCGCCGTTCTTGTCCAGACCTTCGCCGCCGGTCTGCGGATAGCCGTCGCCGGCTGCCGCATCGCTGCTGAAGTCCTCGCCGGGATTGCCGCCGCCCGCGCCGCTACCGCTGCCGTGGACTTCGCCGGTCCGAGGGTCGAACGAGGCACGCAGGCCGTTTTCGGGTGGCAGGTTAGGATCTCGCGGAGGGTGCGGATCGCCGGGGCGGGCGGCGACGGTGCCGCTGGGGGCCTGGCGACCGAGTTCGGCTTCGCGATCGCGGTGATAGTCCAGGCCATATTCGCCGGCATCGCGATCGAAGGGATTGCCGGTCGTGTCGCGGCCGGGATCGACCTTGTTGGTGTCGGACATCGATGCCTCCTGTCGTGAGATGACAGGTAACGCGTTGGGATCGTGGGCGTATCCCGTCGGACGTCCCTGACGGCGCTACTGGTTCAAAATCGGCGCAATCCGTAGGGTCGGCAGCGATCGCGTTCTTTTAATACCGACCGGTACGAAAGCCATTGACGGCCCTGCAATCCGCTTTTATACCGCTTGGTATAGAAGATGACGAGGCATTCATGTTGCGAGGGTCCGCAGCGCCGGATGAAGAGCCTTTGCCATCTCGATCGAACGACACTGACGATGCAGCGCGCACCGTGCCCCCTGGCACGGACGGGAGGCCTGCGGCTCGGATAAAAGGGAGTGACACCATGGCTTTTCTCGCTTTCGCCGAACCGGGCAACGCCGGCTATGCCCGCGTGAGCGCTCAGGGGCTGGCTGCGGACGCCCCGCGGGTGACGGCGCCGGCCGAAGACCGTCCGGTGCTGAGCGAGCTGGAGCGGTCGGTGATCGGCCTTGCGCGCGGCGACGGCCTGTCGACGCTACGCCAGCCGGGGCGGCTGTCGCGTGGGTTGGAGCTGGTGTTCGGCGTGCGGATCAGCCCGATGCTCGCCGATCCCAAGCTGGAGGCGCTGCGCCGGGTTGCCGTGCTGAGCTGGAAGCGCGGCTATGCGATCGCCTCGGCCGAGGTGAAGGCCTTCCTGGCGGCCGGTTATTCGCCGGCGCATTACGAGCTGGTCGTCGACACGATCGCAGCGGCGCGGCAGGCCGAAAGCCGCCGCGGACGGCGCTAAAACTCCTTTTGTCTAACAAATTGACGGGTCGGGTGTAGCCCGATAGTCATGGCCCCAGCGCGCAGGGACGCGTCGGGGAGAGATGCATGAAGACGATGCTGAGGCTGCTGCTATGCTCTGCGCTGGCGGCGGCGGTGCCTGTGGCGGCGGATGCGCAGGATGCGACGGCCACAGCGACGGGGCCGACCGATATCGTATCGGTGCGCGGCGACCATCCGGGGCCCAAATACGATCGCCGCCTGTTCGGCCAGTTCGCTGAGCATCTCGGCACCGGCATCTACGGCGGTATCTGGGTCGGGCCGGGCAGCAAGATCCCCAACGTCCGTGGCTATCGCACCGACGTGCTCGACGCGCTTAAGGCGATCCGCGTGCCCGTCGTCCGCTGGCCGGGTGGCTGCTTCGCCGACGAATATATCTGGCGCGAAGGCATCGGCCCGCGGAACAAGCGCCCGGTCAAGATCAACACCCATTGGGGTGGCGTGACCGAGGACAATGCGGTCGGCACGCACGAATTCATGGACTATTCCGAGATCCTCGGAGCCGACGCTTATGTGTCGGGCAATGTCGGGTCGGGCTCGCCGCGCGAGATGGCCGAGTGGGTCGAATATATGACCTCGCCGACCGGATCGACGCTGGCCAAGGAGCGCGCCGCCAACGGCCGCAAGACGCCGTGGAAGCTGCCGATGTTCGGCATCGGCAACGAATTGTGGGGCTGCGGCGGCAACATGCTGCCCGAGTACGCCGCCGACGAGACGCGCAAGTTCGCCACCTTCGTCAAGACGCCCGAAGGCGTGCCGATCATGAAGATCGCCAGCGGTGCCAATTCGACCGACTATAACTGGACCGACGTCATGATGCGCAAGGCGGGCACCATGATCCAGGGCATCGGCGTCCATTATTACACCGTCCCCGGCAGCTGGGAGCATAAGGGCGCGGCCACCGGCTTCAGCGAAGACGAATGGGCGGTGACGATCTCCAAGGCGCTGAAGACGGACGAATTGCTCCAGGAGCATTCGCGCATCATGGACAAGTATGATCCCAACAAGAAAGTCGCACTGCTGGTCGATGAATGGGGTACCTGGTACGATCAGGAACCGGGATCGCATCCGGGGTTCCTGTATCAGCAGAACAGCTTGCGCGATGCGGTGGTAGCGAGCCTGAACCTCGACATCTTCGCCAAATATGCCGACCGTGTGCGCGGCGCGAACATCGCGCAGATGGTCAACGTGCTGCAGGCGATGATCCTGACCGACGGCAATCGCATGCTGAAGACGCCCACCTATTGGGTGTTCGACATGTACAAGGATTATCAGGACGGAACGGTGCTGCCGGTCGAGGTCGCCTCGCACTGGTATCAGCGCGGTAAATATGAGGTGCGCGCGGTCAGCGCGAGCGCGGTGCGGGGGACCGATGGCGTCGTCCATGTCGGGCTGACCAACGTCGATCCCAACCGGGCGACGACGGTGACCGTCCAGCTGGCCGGGCTGGCGGGCAAGAGCGTGACGGGGCGGATCCTGACCGCGCCGACGATGGACGCGCACAATACGTTCGATGCGCCCGATACGCTGAAGCCGGTGGCGTTCACCGGCGCGAGCCTGAGCGCGAACGGCCTGCTGTCGGTGGCATTGCCGGCGAAGTCGGTGGTGATGCTCGACGTCAGGTGAGGGGATAGCACCGGTTTCGTCACCCCGGGCTTGACCCGGGGTCCCGCTTTTTCGGTCGAGGCGAGAAGAAGTGGGGTCCCGGCTGTTCGGCCGGGGTGACGCGGATCAGGCGTAGGGCGGCTGGTGGAAGCCGGCGGGTGAGAGCGTAAAGATCTCGCAGCCCTCGTCCGTAATGCCGATCGAATGTTCGAACTGCGCCGACAGCGAGCGGTCGCGGGTCACCGCCGTCCAGCCGTCGTCGAGCAGCTTCACGTCGGGGCGGCCGATGTTGATCATCGGTTCGATCGTGAAAATCATGCCGGGCCGCAGCTCCGGCCCGGTGCCGGGCTTGCCGACGTGCACCACTTCGGGCGCGTCGTGAAACAACAGCCCCAGGCCATGGCCGCAGAAATCGCGGACGACGCCGTAGCGATGCTTTTCGGCGTGGCGCTGAATCGCGTGGGCGACGTCGCCCATGTGATTGCCGGGCTTGGCCTGTTCGATGCCCAGCATCAGGCATTCATAGGTCACTTCGACCAGCCGCTTCGCCTTCAGCGGTACGTCGCCGATCAGGTACATGCGGCTGGTGTCGCCGTGCCAGCCGTCGACGATCGGCGTGACGTCGACGTTGACGATGTCGCCCGACTTCAGCGTCTTTTCGCTGGGGATGCCATGGCAGACGACGTGGTTGATCGAGATGCAGGTCGAATGCGTATAGCCGCGATAGCCCAAAGTCGCGGGCACGCCGCCGTTCGCAGTGACGAAGTCGTAGATCAGCCGGTCGAGCTCGGCGGTCGTGACGCCGGGCACCATGTGCGGCACCAGCATGTCGAGCGTTTCGGCGGCGAGGCGCCCCGCCTTGTGCATGCCGGCGAAGGCGGCGGGGCCATGGAGCTTGATCGCGCCGGTGCGCCCTTCCGGCGCGTCGGAGGTGACGGTCACATATTCGGTCATCGCGCGTATATAACGTGGCGAGCGTCATTTTGCGAGGTAAAGCGGGCGACATGGATCAGGAACGTATCTGGACCGCCGCGCTGGTCGTCATCGGCGATGAGATTTTGTCGGGGCGCACGCAGGACAAGAATGTCGCGCAATTGGCGAGCTGGCTGAACGTGCAGGGGATCCGGCTGGCCGAGGTGCGCGTGGTGGCGGACAGGACCGCCGCGATCGTCGAGGCGGTCAACACGCTGCGGGCACGCAACGACTATCTGTTCACCACCGGCGGGATCGGGCCGACGCATGACGACATCACGGTCGATGCGATCGCGGAGGCGCTGGGCGTCGGCGTCGAGCATCACCCCGACGCTATGGCGACGCTGGAGCGATATTATGCGACGCGCGGCGGGCTGACCGAAGCGCGGGCGCGGATGGCGCGGGTGCCGGCGGGGGCAGGGCTGATCCCCAATCGCGTGTCGGGCGCACCGGGGATACAGGTCGAGAATATCTACATCATGGCGGGCGTGCCGCATATCACCGCGGGTATGCTGGATGCGCTGACCGGCACGCTGGAAGGTGGCCGGCCGGTGGTGTCGGGGACGATCGGCTGCTGGGTTGCCGAGAGCGAAGTCGCCGATCTGTTGCGCAACGCCGAGAAGGCACACGAGGGCGTGTCGATCGGCAGCTATCCGTTCTTCCGTGAGGGGCGGACGGGGGCGAATTTCGTCGTGCGCAGCGCGGATGCGGGGCTGGTCGAGCGGTGTCTCGCGGATTTGACGCGGGAGCTGGAGGCTACGGGGCGTGCGGTGGTGCCGGAGGGGATTTAGCCCCGATCGCCCCGCCACTTCCATACTTCGTCACCCCGGGCTTGACCCGGGGGCCCGCTTTTTCATTCGTCGGGCCGAAGAAGAAGCGGGACCCCGGCTCTGCGGCCGGGGTGACGGAGTGAATGGGGTGACGGAGGGGGTTAGCGGGTGAAGGCTCCCACGTCGGCGATCGCCAGCTTTTGCGCCGGGACCGCAGTCGCGGCGAAGGTCAGGCGCAGGTAGCGGACGGGACGCGGGGTGGTGAACGGGATGCGCTGCGTCGAGAGGGCGTAGGCGATATTCTGGAACTCGCCCTCTGCGGCCGGTGCCCAGGTCTTGCCGTCGATGCTGGTTTCGGCGCGATAGCCGCGGGGCGGCGCGCTGACCTTGTCGGGGTGGCGCCAGGGGGTGAGGCTGAAGCCGGCCACCGTCTGCGTCTTGCCCATGTCTAGCGTGACCGACGCCGGCGTCGTGGTAGGCGCGGGCTGGCTCCAGACGGTGGAGCCGTCCCCGTCGAGCAGGGCCTCGGCGCCGGGCGCGGTGGCGGTGACGACCTTCCAGTCGCGCGGCGACAGGACTGCGGCATCGTGGCTGGGCGGTGCGGCCACCGGAACCGGCGCGACGGCGAGGAACAACGACAGTTCGCTGATCGCCGGGCAGGCGGGCGCTTCGAGGATGACGAGGCGGACGCGGCGGGCGGTGATCGGCTGGGGCAGTCGGATGATCCGCTGTGCGCCGATGCATTCGTGGGTGGCGAGCCGCTGCCACGTTCCGCCGACCTCCGCCTCGACGGCGAAGCGCGTGACGCGGACGCCGAGGGGCAGGTATTCGCGGATGCGGATCAGGTCGAAGCGGCGGCCGGGCGGCAGGTCGAGCGTCAGCGTCGGCGTGGTGACGCCATCAGGTGTCGACCAATAGGTGTCGCGATCGGTGTCGAGCACTCTGGCGGGCGCGAAGGCGGGGCCGCGGGTCGCCGAGGCGCTGGCGACGGCGCCGGTCGCGAGATCGGTCGCGAAGCTGCCGCGGATCGCATCGCCGAAGCTCTTGAGTACGGCGACGTCATGATCGGGCAGGCGGCCGCGGCGGTCGGGCGGCAGGTTGAGGTGCATATTGGTGCCGCGCGCGACCGATTCATCGAAGAAGCGGACGAGGCGGGCGGGCGTCTTCACCTTCGAATCCTCGTCGGCGTGATAGAACCAGCCGGGGCGGATCGAGGTGTTGGTTTCCGCCGGCCACCACAGAGGCGCGCCGCGTACGCCACTATTGCCCTCCGACTGGACATAGGGGTGGTCGGGCATGGTCGGCCAGCAGGGATCGCCGGCGATGCCGTCTTCATTGCCGACCCAGCGGATGTCCGCGCCCAGCGGATCGAAGGTGCAGGCCATCGGCTGATGCTGGTGGACGAGCGCGATGATCGAGGGCCAGTTGTAGTATTTGGGCGCATCGATCGTGCGGGTTTCGCGGGCGCCGCCGTAATAGCCGTCGCCGCCATTGGCGCCGTCGAACCAGAATTCGAACAGCTCTCCGTAGCGGGTGCAGAGTTCGACCACCTGCTTGCGATAATAGTCGATATATTCGGGGCGGCCGTAGCCGGCGTGGTTCCGATCCCAGGGCGAGAGGTAGAGGCCGAACGACAGGCCGTGGCGGCGCGTCGCCTGCTCCATCTCGCGGACGATGTCGCCCTTGCCGTTCTTGTACGGGCTGTTGCGGATGCAATGCTCGGTCAGCATCGTCGGCCACAGGCAGAAGCCGTCGTGGTGCTTGGCGGTGAGGACGATGCCGGTCATGCCGCCCGCCTTGGCCGCGGCGACGATCTGGTCGGCGGAGAAATCGGTCGGGTTGAACAGCTTCGGGCTCTCGTCGCCATAGCCCCATTCGCGATCGGTGAAGGTGTTAATCGAGAAATGGACGAAGGCGTAGCGTTCGCGCTTGTGCCAGGCGAGCTGGCGTTTGGAGGGCGTGGCGCCCCACGGCTTGGGGGCGGCGACCGGCGTTGCGGCGAAGGTGGGGGCGGCGGTGGCAGCACTCGCGGCGAGGCCGGAGGCGATCAGGGTGCGGCGGGAAAGGTCGGTCACGGGGTGGCTCCGCTCAATGGGTACGACGGTTTGACGAAGGAGAGGTCACGCCAACTGGCGGCCGTTGGACGGTGGGCGGTCGGCCTTGGCCTGGCCGAAGGTCTTCACCGGCGTCTTGCTCATCGTGAAGACCATGCGGCCGCCCTTCATCAGGTCGGCGTGGCTGATCCAGTTGCGCGTCCAGGGGCGGCCGTTGAAGGTGATCGCGCGGACGTAGGGCGTGTCGGCGGTGTTGCCCGGCGCCTCGATCGTCAGGCTTTTGCCAGCGGGGAGCGCGATCTGCGCGCGTTCGAACAGCGGCGAGCCGAAGACGTAGACCGCCTCGACCGGATCGACGGGGTAGAAGCCGAGCGACGACAGGACGAACCACGCGCTCATCTGGCCGCAATCGTCGTTGCCGATGATGCCGTCGGGGTCGTTCTTGTACATCTCGGTACACAGGCGGCGGACCATGGCCTGCGTCTTCCACGCGGCGCCGGTATAGGCGTACATGTAAGCGGCGTGCTGGTCGGGTTCGTTGCCGTGTGCATATTGGCCGACGAGGCCGGCGATGTCGGGCGGGGCGTTGGCAGGCAATGTCGAGGGCGCGGTGAAGAAGGCGTCGAGCTGGCGTTCGAATTTCGCCTCGCCGCCCATATGCTCCATCAGGCCGTAGATGTCGTGCTGGTTGAGGAAGGTCGCCTGCCAGCCATTCGCTTCGGTGTAATCGCGCCACCAAGGCTTGGGCATGTGGCCCAACTGGATCGGATCGTAGGGTGTCCACCAGCTGCCGTCGGCGAAGCGCGGCCGTGCGAAGCCGATGCGGCCGTCGATGACGTTGCGCCAGTTGCGCGAGCGCTTGAGTAGGCGGTCCGCCTCCGCCGTCTTGCCGGCGGCGCGGGCAAGATGCGACGAGGCCCAGTCGTCATACGCATATTCCTGGGTGCGGCTGACGCTTTCGAACAGCTTGTCGGCGGGCACGTAACCCATTGTGTCGTAGAGGTCGCGGCCCTTGCTGTTGTCGAGGTCGGGCGCCGAGAAATCGAAGCTGCGTTTGGCGATGCCGGGCCAGGCGGCGGCGTAATCGGCCTTAATGCCCTTCTTCTGCGCCTCGGCGAGGACGGAGACGGCGTGCCAGCCGATCATCGTGCCCGTCTCGACACCCTGCAGCGGCCAGCACGGCGGGCCGTAGGGGCTTTGCTGCGTCTGGCGGATGAGGTCGGCGACGAGGCTTTGGGCCTTGTCAGGCGCGACGATGGTGAGCAGCGGATGGAGCGCGCGATACGTGTCCCACAGCGAGAAGGTGCTGTAGGCGGCATTGCCCTGCGGGAGGGTGTGCGGCTTGCGGTCGAGGCCGATGTAGCGGCCGTCGACGTCGGAGAAGAGCGTCGGGGCGAGCAGGGCGTGGTATAGCGCGGAGGTGAAGATCGTGCGCTGATCCTCGGTGCCACCTTCGACGCCGATCGCGCCAAGTTCGCGCGCCCAGCGGCCTTGCGCAGCGCGGCGGACGGCGTCGAAGTCCCAGGTCTTGGCTTCCGTGGCGAGGTTGGCGCGCGCGCCGGCGACATCGACGCCGGAGATGCCGCAGCGGATGACGAGCGGCGCGCGGCCGGCGTCGTCATAGTGGAGGACCGCCTTGACGCGATTGCCCTTCACGCCGCGCGCGCCCTGGGGCTGCTCGGCATCGGCGTCGCCGTAGAAGGTGATGCGGTCGGGTTGCCGCGACAGTTGCATCGCGAAGTGGATGTGGCGGCCCTTGGCCCAGCGGTTGACCGTGCGGCTGCCGGTCAGCGTGCCGGCGGCGTCCATGTCGAGGCTGGCGTCGGTAACGAGCGGGGGATGATCGCTCTTGTCGAGGATCAGGTGCGACATATCGACCAGAACGTGCGCGGGGCCGGCAGGGAAGGTGTAGCGGTGGTAGCCGGTGCGTTCGGTGACGGTCAGTTCGGCGCGGACGCCGGTTTCGAGGGCGACGCGGTAATAGCCGGGCTCGGCATGTTCGGCGGTAAAGCGCTGGCGGTAGCCGGCGTCCGGGTTGTCGAGCGGGCCAGGGAGCAGCTTTACCGGGGCGTCCTTGGTTTTTTGGGCGGTCGGCACGACCAGCACGTCGAGCATGTCGCCGATGCCGGTGCCCGACAAATGCGTATGGCTGAAGCCCATGATCGACGTGTCGGTGCGGTGATAGCCCGAACATGCATCCCAGCGCTCGACATCGGTGTCGGGGGACAGCTGCACCATGCCGAACGGAACGGTCGCGCCGGGATAGGTGTGGCCGTGGCCGCCGGTGCCGATGAACAGGTTCGCGCGAGTGGGGGCGCTTGCGGCGGCGAAGGCCGGCAGCGGCAGGCCGATCGCGGCGGTGGAGGCGAGCAGGGTGCGGCGAGAAATCGAGCCAGGAATCATAGCGGAGCCTTGAGCAGCGCGGGCCGGGTGGCGGCGAGGTGGAGGATCAGTTCGGCGAACAGCCCGTTGGCCCAGGCGAACCAGCTCCGCGTGAATTTGGCGGGGTCGTTCTGGTCGAAGCTTTCGTGGATGAAACCGGTGCCGCCGTCGGTGTCGCGCAGCGTCTTCAGGCAGGCGCGGATCGTGGCGTCGTCGGTGGACGTCAGCGCGCGGATGGTGAGCGACATCGGCCAGATCTGGCCTTCGCCGACATGCGGGCCGCCGATGCCTTCGCCGGCCTTGCCCTTGAAGAACCAAGGGTTGGTGTCGCTCCAGCAGGCATCGCGGGTGCGCTGCCACAGGGGATCGGCGGGATCGACGCAGCCGAGATAGGCGAGGCCCGACAGGCTGGGCACGTTGGCGTCGTCCATGAACAGCGCGTTGCCGTAGCCATCGGCCTCATAGGCCCAGACCTCGCGCCCGTCGCGCAGGCGCATCGTGCCGAAGCGGCGCAGCGCGCTTTCGATCTCGAGCGCAAGCTGCGTCGCATCGCGGACGATGCCGCCGTCGGTGCCCGTTTCCTGAGCAACCGTGGCGAGTTCGCGCAGCGCGGTCATCGCGAACAGGTTGCTGGGGATCAGCATCGGATAGGTGCAGGAATCGTCCGACGGGCGGAAGCCCGAATGGATCAGGCCGTTGGGCTTGGTGGGGTTGCCATAGCCCCACAACAGCGTCTCGGTCGGCTGGGGGGCGGAGCGGCGGAAGCTATAGGGGCCGTGGCCGTCCAGACGCTGCTGTTCGCGGAAGGTCGCGATGCTGCGCTTCGCCGCGGCGGACCAGGTCGCGTCGAACGGCGTCTTGTCGCCGGTGGCGCGCCAATATTGGTGGGCGAGGCGCATCGGGTAGCAGAGCGAATCCACCTCCCACTTCCGCTCGGCGACGCCCGGCTTCATCACGGTGTCGTCGTGCAGCGACCATTCGAGGTTTGACTTGGCCGTGGGGTCTTCCATGAAGGCGTTGGCGTAGCTGTCGATCAGGATGCAGCGCGCCTGGCGGGCGATGAGGCCCGTGAACAGCCGGCGCAGTTCGGGCGCTTGTCTGACGAGGTGGAGATAGGGTTTGAGCTGCGCGGAGCTGTCGCGCAGCCAGAGGCAGGGGATGTCGCCGGTGATGACGAAGGCGTCGGGCTTGCCGTCGACCGTGCTCATGCGGACGGTGGTGTCGAGCGTGTTCGGGTAGCAGTTGCCGAACATCCAGCGCAGCTTGGGGTCGCCGATTAGCTTGGTGACGCGGGTGAGATCGCGCTCGACCGCAGGGCTGACGAAGCGGCGGTCGGCGGGGGCGGGACGCTTGCTGGGGAAGGCGGGCGCGGCGAAGGCAGGGGTGGCCATCCCCACGCCTGCCAGCGCACCGGCGGTGAGCAGGCTTCGGCGGTTGAGGCTCGGGACGGTCGCCGTAATTCCACCGTCACCCCGGACTTGGTCCGGGGTCCACTCTGCGACTTGGGGGGCGGCAAGAGGCTCTGCCGCTGCCCTCGCGGATGGGTGGACCCCGGAACGAGTCCGGGGTGACGGGGCGTGTGGGGAGAGGTCGCGGCTCATTTCGGCAGCTCCGTATCGGTGCCGGTCACGGCGAAGTCGAACCACTGGCCCGCTCCGTCACCGGGCTGGCCGCCGCCGACGTAGAGGCGATACGCGCCGGGGGCGACGTGGCGGCGGCCGTCGTGGTCGACGATGCTCATGTCGCGGGGGGTGAGGGTGAAGGCGATGCTCATGCCCTTGCCGCGCTTCAGGTTCACGCGGCGGTAGCCGACGAGCTGGCGTTGCAGCACCGCCTCCGTGCTGCCGAGCGGGCGGGTGGAGGCGGGGGGGACGAGATAGGCCTGCACGACCTCATCACCGTCGCGCTGGCCGGTGTTGGTGACGGTGGTTTCCACCTTGAGCGGTTGCCCGGCGGTGACGCTCGCGGTGCCGCGGGGGGCGGCATAATCGAAGCGGGTGTAGCTGAGGCCGTGGCCGAAGCCCCACAAAGGCGTGCCGGTGAAGTAGCGATAGGTCCGCTCCTTCATCGCGTAATCGATGAAGGCGGGCAGATCGGTGGTGGCGCGGTAGAAGGTGACTGGCAGGCGGCCGCCGGGATTGGTGACGCCCGACAGCACGTCGGCGAGCGCGGTACCGCCGGCCTCGCCCGGATACCAATTGGCGAGGATCGCGTCGGCGGACGTGGGATCGACGCTGACCGCGCTGCCGCTGCTGAGCACGAGGACGATCGGCTTGCCCGTCGCCTTCAACGCGGCGAGCAGGCGCTGTTGCGGCAGGGGAAGGGCGATGTCGGTACGATCGCCACCGACAAAGCCGGGGACGGACACGGACAACGCCTCGCCTTCCAGATCGGGCGACAGGCCGGCGACGACGACCGCGACGTCGGCGCCGCGCACCGCCGCCACCGCTTGCTCGAGCAGCGGCTGAGCGGGCGGCATCCAGAGCAGGCGGAAGCTTTCGTCTTCCGAAACATGGTCCAGCGTGATCGCGATGGGCTGCGGCGTGCCGTCGCTGTCCACCGCCATCTCGACGCGGCCCTTGGGCAGCGGACCGTCGTGCAGCACCTTGCCGTCCAGCGTGACGCGGGCGCTATCGTGCGTGGTGCAATCCTTCCAGCATTGCGACTGGTCGATGATCAGGCGGTACTGGCCGGGGCCGGGGGGCACGAATTCGCCGGTCCAGTTCGCCTTGAACGGACCGATGGGCAGGCCGGGCGCGACGGGGGCGCGGTTGAAGTCGAGGTCGATGCGGCGGTCCTGCCGGGTGACGGAGGCGGTGCCGCTATAGTCCGCGCGCAGGCCGGGCTTGCCGTTCGAGCGGAGCGCGGTTTCGGGTACGACGACCGCGGCGCCGTCGGCGAGGGCGGAGCCTTGCGCATAGCTGACGTTGGCGGCGCCGAAGCGCGCGCGGATGCCGTCGAGCGGGGTGACCGGGCGGATCGCGGTGCCGTGGTAATTGCCCTGCAAGACGCCGAGATCGTCGGCATCGGCGCCGATGACCGCGATCTTCGCGCCGGGTTTCAGCGGCAGGCGGTCGGCATTGTTCTGGAGCAGCACGATCGATTTGCGCGCCGCTTCCAGCGCGACGGCGCGGTGCTGCGACGTACCGACCTGATCGGGGCGGATGCGGCTGTAGGGGCTGGTGCCGCCGAACGCGATGCCCAGCGCCTGGCGCGCGCGGAAGGCGCGGGTAAGCGCGGTGTCGACTTCCGCCTGGGTGATCAGGCCCTGCTTCAACGCTTGAGGCAGCGCGGCATAGGCGCTGCCGCAATTCACGTCGGTGCCGCCGCGCACAGCCGCCGCCCCGCCGCCAGCCGTGTCGAGCCGGTAATGGTGATAGCTGCTGATGTTGCCGACCGCGTCGCAGTCCGACACGGTGAAGCCGGTAAAGCCCCAGTCGCGGCGCAGGCGCTCGTTCATCAGTGGTGACGAGGCGCAGGCGGGCACGCCGTGGATGCTGTTATAGGCGCACATCAGCGACATGGCCCGGCCTTCGGTGATCGTGCGGCGGAACGCGGGGAAATAGGTCGCTTCGAGATCGCGCGGGCTGGGATCGACGTCGAAGCTGTCGCGACCGGCTTCGGGGCCGCTGTGGACGGCGAAATGTTTGGGGGTCGCGACGACACGGGGGTGAGCGGGGTCCGGACCCTGCAACCCGCGCACGAAGGCGACGCCGAGCGTGCCGGTGAGATACGGGTCCTCGCCGTAGGTTTCCTGCCCACGACCCCAGCGCGGATCGCGGAAGATGTTGATGTTGGGCGACCAGATGGTGAGGCCCTGGTAGATGCGGCGGTTCGCGGTGACCGGCTGCGCATTGAACTTGGCGCGCGCTTCGGTTGAGACGACGGTGCCGACCTGGCCGAGCAAGTCGGTGTCCCAGGTGGCGGCGAGGCCGATCGCCTGTGGGAAAACGGTCGCCTGACCATCGCGGGCGAGGCCGTGGAGGCCTTCGTTCCACCAGTCATAGGCGGGCAGGCCGATCGCAGGGTCGGCCGGCGCGGTGCTTTGCAACTGCGCGGCCTTTTGTTCGGGAGTCATCGTGGCGATGGCGGCGGAGATGGGGTCGGCCGCTTGCGCGAGCAGCAGGAGGGCGGGGATCATTCAGGCGCTCCGATGGGGGCGGTGGGGCGATCGGTTCGCCCCAAGGGGTTCGTCACCCCGGACTCGTTCCGGGGTCCACTTTGCGGCGAGGGGGGCGGCAAAAGGCTCGAACGCTGCCCCCGTGGCCCGGTGGACCCCGGAACGAGCCCGGGGTGACCGGGTGGGTGGGGTGAGCGTTCGGGCCATCAGCGGGCCAGCGTCCGCAGCACGGGCGTCTGCCTGCCGGTCAGCGTCACCGTTTTGCTCTCGCCGGGCAGCAGGTCGAAGCCGCTGTCGCTTGCCTGACCGGGCGTGTTGCCCATGTCGATCATCACCGCGCGGGCGAGGTTCTTGGCGGTGATCGTCAGGTCGTTGCCGGATCGGCGCATCGTCAGGCCCGGATCGGGATAGGCCATGTCCTTCGGCACGAGGCGTTCGACGATCGTACGGCTGACCGGCTGGCCGCCGACGATCAGTTCGGCGACGGCGTAGCTCTTCGCCGGATCGGCGCTGCCGAACAGATCGGCGTCGGGTAGTGTCGCGACGGTGGTCGACGACAACGGCGCGAGGGTCGCATCGGCCTCGCGCACGCCCAGCGTCGCGCCGGCCATGTCGCGCACCGTCACGCGCCAGTGCGCGGGGATGGCACCGGTCGCGTCGGACACCAGTACGACGCGGGTCGCGCCATTGCGATGCTCGGCGACGATCGCCTGCGGGGCGAAGAAGCGCTTCGCCTGATATTGCAGCAGCTTCCACTGGCCGAGATGATCGATGCTCGCCCAGCTGATCGATGGCCAGACGTCGTTCAACTGCCAGAACAACGATCCCATCGTCACCGGGCGGCAGGCGCGGTGGTGGCGTGCCGCGAGGTCGATCGCCTGCGCCTGGTTGACCTGCGTCAGGTAGACGAAATCGGCGAAGTCCTTGGCCGGGCGCAGCCGCTGGTCGAGGTACAGCGTCAGTCGGGCATTGCCTTCGCCGGCCAGGAACTTCTGGTGCGCCTTCATCACCGGGCTTTCGGGATCCAATTTCCCCTTTCCGGCGAACAGGCGGATCGTCGCCATGGTCGGCATCGACTGGAAGCCATATTCGCTCATGAAGCGCGGGCAGCTGTCGAGATAGTTTTCGACCGGCTTCGATCCCGACCACACGTCCCAGAAATGGCGGTCGCCGTTGGCGTCGGTATCCACCGGGCCTTCGTAATCGGTCGAAGGCGAGCCGGGCATATACGGCGTGCCGGGGCTGTTGCGCGTCACCGCGTCGCGCAGCACGCGGTCGAACAGCACGGCCATGCCGGCGCCGATCCGTTCCTGCTCGTCGGCGCCGACCGCCTTTTTGAACGCCTTGCGATCGCCCCAGTTTTCCCAGCCAGACAGCACTTCGTTGCCGCCGGCCCAGATCACGACCGAGGGGTGGTCGCCGATCCGGGCGACCTGTTCGTCGGCTTCGGCGGCGACGCTGGCGCGGAAGGCGGCGTCGGGGGGCGTCACCGATCCGCCGAACATGAAGTCCTGCCACACCATGATGCCCATCCGATCGGCGGCAGCGTAGAAGGCGTCGTCGAGATAATAGCCGCCACCCCAGATGCGGACCATGTTCATGTTCGCGTCGCGCGCGGCCTTAAGCAGCGCTTCGGGTTCAGCTGGGTCCACGCGGGCGGGGAAGCTGTCGAACGGGATGACGTTCGCGCCCTTGGCGAAGATCGGCGTTCCGTTGACGACGAAGCCGAACGCGCCTTGCCTGCGGTCGAGCGTGACGGTGCGCAGGCCGATGGTGCGCGTCTGCGTCTCGCCGTCGAAGCTGGTCGCGACGGTATAGAGCGGCTGCGCGCCATAGCCGACCGGCTGCCAGCGCTGCGGGCGCGCAATGGTCAGCGGGATCGCGACCGGGTTTTCGCCCGGGGCGAGCGTGACGGTCGCCTGGCCGGTCTGGCGGCTGCCGTCGGGGCCGGTGACGGTGGCAGTGAGCGTGACCTGCTTCGTCGTGTCGGCGATGACGGTGGCGTGCGCGGTCAGGCGCGCCTCGGCATCGTTCAGCGCATCCTGCGCAACGCGGACATGATCGAGGCGGGCGTCGTCCCATGCCTCCAGCTTGACCGAGCGCCAGATGCCGTTCGCGACGAGGCGGGGACCCCAGTCCCAGCCGTATTGATACTTCGGTTTGCGGATATAGGGGCTGGTCTGCACGCCCTTGGGTTCGTCGCCGAACGCGCTGTCATATTCGCCGGGCAGCGGGTGCGCTTCCTTCAGCACCATCGGCTGCAGCGTCTTGATCGGGCTGGCGATGCTGACGAGGATTTCGTTGTCGCCGGCCTTCAGCAGCGGCTTCGCATCGGCGCGCCAGCGGCGGTGGGCGTTGTCGGCGGTGAGCAGCGGTTGGCCGTTGACGGTGACGGTCGCGAACGTGTCGAGCCCGTCGAACACCAGGTCGAGGTGCCGGTGCGCGAGCATCTGCGGCGTCACGGTCAGCGTCTTGCGATATTGCCAGGCGGACAGGCCCGCCCATTGGATCGCGCCTTCGTTGGTGCCGATGAACGGATCGGGCACGCGTTTCAGGCGGATCAGGTCTTCCTGGACGCTGCCCGGCACGCGTGCGGTGAACCAGCGCGCTTCCTTCGGATGTGCCTTGGCGGCAGCGGTGTCGGCGGGGTCGAGCCGCGCCTGCCATGCGCCATCGAGCGGCACCACCTCTCGCGCGGTGAGCGGCGAGGTGGCGAGCAGCAGGGTAAGGAGGGCGCGCTTCACTTCGAACCTTCCGTCAGCTGGACCTTGCCGACCGTATAGAAGGGGTCGGTTAGCGGGGAGGTGAACTGGAAGCAGACGTCCCGATCGCCCGTCATCGTCGGTAGCGTGCCCGACAGCGTGAAGCGCTGCGGCGCGGTCTTCGGATCGGGCAGCGGGAACGCGCCGACCGCGATCGGGTGGGCGGTCTTGTCACCGGCCTTTTGCGCGGCGGCGGCGGCGATGCAGCCGATCTGGACGAGGAGCTCGCCATGTGCAGACACATTGTAATGTTCGCGCACCATCCGCTGTTCGTGCGCGAGGCCGTAATGGCGGGCGAGGCGCACGACCTCGACGCTATAGCCGCGCGCGACGTCGAGCGGCGCGTCGGGATAGAGCGTGCAGGTGTCGAACAGGTTGATGTTGTAGACGGGCGCGTCGGCGGTCGCTTCCGAGGTCAGCGGCACGCGCAGGCCGAGTGCGCCGGCGGGGCAGGCCGCCATGTCCGAGCTGGAACGCGCCAGAAGCGCGGCGCGCGACGTGTCGAAGCTGCGCACCGCGGCGGTTGGGGCGCCGTTCGCGTCGAAGGCCACGGCCTTCACCATGATGCCGGGCTTCAGCGTCAACGGCGTGGTGTAGGCGGGCGAGCGCAGCGTCGGCGCGCTGCCGTCGACGGTGTAGCGGATCGTGCCATAGGGGACCTGCGTCGACAGCGCGAGCGCCACGCTGTTCTTGCGCAACGCATCGCCGCGCGTGCCGGTGAGGTCGAAGCCGACCGCAAAGGCGCTGTCGGCGACGCGCATGCCGGCACGCGACCAGCGATCGTCCTGACGCTGCAGGCGGGGGAGGAAGGCGGCGAGGTCCGCCGGCCGGTCGCGCTGGACCTTGGGCGACCAGGTGATTTCGGCGAGCGCGCCCGCGCGCGGGAAGATCAGATGCTGGAGCTGCCCCGGCGTGACGATATATTCGCTCCACAGATTGCCCTGCGCGCCAAGAACATGATGCGCCTTGTCCGCGGCGATGCCCTTGGGCAGCGGGTCGTAGGCATAGACCTGTTGCAGCGTGGTAATGTCGAGCCGGCCGGGCGGCTCGTCGCTGCGGCGGCTCTGCAAGCCGTTGAGATAGAGCGGGTTGCCCGGCGACATGACGACGTCATGCCCCATGTTGGCGGCGTCGATCCCGCCCTGTTCGCCGCGCCACGACATGACCGAGGCGGAGGCGGGCAGGCCGCCCTCCAGGATTTCGTCCCAGCCGATCAGGCGGCGGCCCTTCGACTGGAGGTAGGTGCCGAACTGTTCGATCATCCAGCTTTGCAGGGCGTTTTCGGTCTTGATGCCCAGCGCCTTCATCTGCGTCTGCACCTCAGGGCTGCGTTCCCACTGGTCCTTGACCGCCTCGTCGCCACCCAGATGGATGTACGTGCCGGGGAAGATCGTCATCAGCTCGTCGAGCACGTCCTTGACGAAGGCGATGCCCTTCGGCCCCGGATTGAACAGATAGGGCATGATGCCCCAATTGTTGCTGACCAGCGGCCGGTCGCCGAGGATGCCGAGTTCAGGATAAGCGGCGACGAGCGCATTGGCGTGGCCGGGCAGGTCGATCTCCGGCACGATGGTGATGCCGCGCACGCCGGCATAGGCGACCAGCTCCTTTAGCTCCGCCTGGGTGTAGAAGCCGCCCACGCGATCCTTTTCGGTCGGCTGAGCGCCGCCCGTCCAGGGCGGCAGGCGCCAGCCGCCGATGCTGGTGAGCTTGGGGTATTTCTTGATCTCGACGCGCCAGCCCTGATCGTCCGTCAGATGCAGGTGGAGCGTATTAAGCTTTACGCTTGCCATCTGATCGACGATCGCGCGCAGGGCCGGCATCGGCAGGAAGTGGCGCGCGGGATCGATCATCAGCCCGCGCCAGCCGAAGCGGGGTGCGTCGGTGATGGTCAGCGCGGGCACGGCGACGGGCTTGCCGAAGGCGGCATCGGGGCTGAGCAATTGCGCGAGCGTCATCGCGCCGTGGACGAGGCCGCGGTTTCCGGAGGCGGCGACGGTGATGCCCTGCGGCGTGACGGTCAGGCGATAGGCTTCGTCGCCGGTGACGCTCGCGTCGCGGACGAGGCGGATCGTGCCGGTGGTGCCGGGGGTCAGCGTAAGGCCGCGGGTGGTGCGGACGTGGTCTGCGAGCAGGCGGGCGGCGGCGGTGGCGCCAGCGTCGGTCGCCGCGATGCCCGCGCCGCTGGCGACGGTGAAGCTGCCCGTGCCGCGAACCACCGATTGCGGCATCGGCAGCAGCGCCAGAGCGGGCTGCGCGCCCGTCTGTGCGTTGGCGGGGGTGGCGGAGGCGAGCAGGGCCAGCGCCGCTCCCCCGACGATGGTTGCGATACCGACGTGCTGCGTCATGCCTGCCCCTTGGTCATGTTTTGGTATTGCACGTATCTTGAAGCAGCATCGCCGCCCCGTCCATGCCCGCGCATCAAAAAGTCACAAAAAAGACCCCGGCGTCGCTGGATAGCGAGCCGGGGTCCGAGGGCCGGAGCGCGCAGGGGAGCGCGCTCGCCGGGGAGGAAGGGTTAGAAGCGGGCGGTGCCTGCAATCGAGAACACGCGGCCGTTCTTGTAGATCGACGTCGGTGCGTCCGGCGTGCTGCTGTACTGATAGTAGGTTTCGTCGAGCAGGTTCGCCGCCTGAGCGGTGATCTGCAGGTTCTTGTTGATCGAATAGCTGATCGACGCATCGAGCTGACGATAGGCGTCAGTGTAGTCCGAGCTCTGCTGGCGGCCGAAGCGATAGAAGTACTTCGAGCGACGGTTGTAGCTGACCCGCGCCTCGATCGGGCCGTTCTGGTAATAGGGCACGATCGTCACGACGTTGCGCGACAGATAGGGCAGACCGTTCGCGAACGGCGTTTCTGCGTCCGAGAAGGTGTAGTTGGCCTGGATGCCGAAGCCCCACAGGATGTTGGCGTTGCCCGAGAGCGAGAAGCCCGTAACCTTCGCCTTGCCGCCGTTGACCGGACGCGAGATCGAATAGGTGAGCGTACGGCCGGTCGCAGTGTTGGTGATGGTGACGTTGTCGTCCACCTGGTTGCCGACATAGTTCGAAATGTCGCGGTAGAAGACTTCACCCGACAGGAAGCTGCCCGGCGCGAAATACCACTCTGCCGACAGGCCGAAGTTGGTCGCCGCGTAGGGCTTCAGATCAGGATTGCCACCACCGCCGGTGCGGGTCGTGTCGTCGAGTGACAGCGATCCCGCCAGATCGCTATAGCGTGCGCGGGCGATGACCTTGGCCGCCGAACCGCGGAGAACGACGTTCTCGCCGGCTTGGAAGATGAGGTTGGCGGCCGGCAAGAAGCGGCTGTCGTCGTTGGTGACCCGCGTCGGGGCGTAGATGCCGCCGCTCTGCGTGAAGAAGTTCGACGTGTCGCGGGTGAAGACGTAGCGGCCGCCGACGTTACCGCGGAAGGCACCGCTCTCGAAGTTCGCCTGGACGTAACCCGAGACGATCTTCTCGTTCACCAGCCAATAGTCGCCCTTCGACAGGCCACGATCGACGTTGAAGTTGCCGTACTTCTGCAGCGCGGCGATGATGCCGTCGCGGCCCAACGTCGCGTAGGGCGTGCCGTTGCCGGTCGTGCCCAGACCATCATACAGGTCGCTCGGCAGGACATACGACTGGAGATCAGCCAGCGTGTAGTTCTGGTTGGTGTAGATCGCGTTGCTGTAAGTCGTGTTGCTGTTGTCGTGATCGGCATAGCGCGCACCGAACAGGATCGCGTTGACCGGGCCCCAGGCGACCGGGTGCTTGAAGTTCAGCTCCCCGAAAATCTCCTTGTCGAGCGTGAAGCCCGACTGGGTGGGGATACCACCGATCTGGCGGCCGAAGAACTTGCGGCCGTCGGGTGCGGTGATGTTCTCACCACCGGCGGCGGTGTAGTTGCTCAGCCACTTGCTGGCGTCGCTGGCGGGATACTGCCAGTCCACGATCGTGTTGCGGCCGTTGGCGCCCGCGGTGAAGCCCTGCTGCGTACGGAAATCGAGCAGATATTCGGGGTTCTTGCCGCCGCTGGCGCGGGTGCCGCCGACATTGCCGGTGACTTCCCACTCGCCCGGCTTCCAGTCGATCAGCAGCGCGACGCTGTCGTTCTTGACGCGGGTGCGGCGGTAGTTCGTGTCGAGCTGGCCGGTCGCACCCGTCTGGCCGGCGGGGATGCCGGTGAAGGTTGCCGAACTCACGACGCCGGGAGAGTTGCCGGTGCCGGGCACATAGGTCGCGGCGGTCAGGCGCGACCCTTCATAGCCGTACGTATATTCGGAGTTCGAGACGTTGTCGTAATTGCCGCGGATGATGAGCGCGGTCGCCGTCACCGTCAGGTTGTCGGTCGCCTTCGCCTCGATCGCGCCCGAGAAGCCGATGCGCTGGCGTTCCTGGCGGAAAAATTCGCGGGCGAGGAACGAGGCGTAGCGCGCGTTGCTGAACGCGGTGCGTTCGGCGGTGGTCAGCGCGCTGATCGCCTTGCCGTTGACGGTGGCCGTGGTGGGCGCGTTGTCGAGCAGCGCCTGACCGGTGCGATACCAATAGCTGGCGACGCCCGCGCGGCTAAGCTGTTCCTTGTCGTAGTTGATCGCGCCGAGGAAGCCGATCGTCTCGTCGGCGTTCTTCCAGCTGTACAAGGCAGAGCCGCGGAAGCTGCCGCGGTTGGCACGGTCGTTATATTCGTAGCCGCCGTTCGCGGCGATCGTGCCCGACTTCAGGTCGAGCGGCTTGCGCGTGACGACGTCCACGGTCGCACCGATCGCGCCTTCCTGCAGGCGTGCTTCGGGCGTCTTGTAGACGATCGCCGAGCTGATGATCGTTGGCGACAGCAGCGAATAGTTGAAGGTGCGGCTCGAACGATCCGAGGGATTGCCGCCCCAATCGGCCGAGGCGACCGAGTGCCCGTCGATCAGCAGACGGTTGAGGGCGGGCTCGACGCCGGCGATCGAGAGCTGTTCGCCTTCGCCGAACTGGCGGTCGACGGTGACGCCGGGCAGGCGGGCAAGCGAGTCGGCTACGTTGCTGTCGGGCAGCTTGCCGACGTCTTCGGCGCTGATGACGTCAACGATCGAGTCGGCGCGGCGCTTGATCGCGATCGCGTCTTGGAGGCTCTTGCGGTAGCCGGTGACGACGATGTCGTCGGACGAGCCGGCCGTGGTAGCGCTGCTGCTCTGGGCGGCGGCGGTCACATCCTGTGCGTGGGCGGTGCCAGCGACGCTGACGAGCGCGGTGGTCACAAAGATCATGTGGCGAAGGCGCATGTTTATTGTCCTTGTCGGAACACGCCCGGCCGCATGCCCCCCCCATTCCCAGCTGCCGCAAAGCCGGCGACAGTGCAGCCACGGCGAAACAGTTACGCGTTTCCTGCTCATTGCTGCTGCATTGCTACATATCCAATAAAGCCCAAATGGTATATATAAAAACTGTCACATTTATTTTGGTAGGGTAGCTGACCTATTGTGTCGTTTCGCTCTCGTGCGATCAGTCGGTTAGGGTGAAATGTCGTTCCCATGGAGATTTCGGGGTGATGGTATCGCAAACAAACGAGCGTCCCCGAGTCGCGCTGGAAATTTGCGTCGAGTCGGCGGCCGGAGCGGCGGCGGCGATCGCAGGGGGATGTGATCGGATCGAGCTGTGCAGCGCGCTCGCGCTCGGTGGGCTGACGCCGTCGGCCGGGCTGGTCGAGCAGGTGCTGGCGCTGGCGGCCCCGGCCGGCGTGCCGGTGCGGGCGATGGTGCGGCCCCGGGCGGGTGGCTTCGACTATGACGCCGAGGATATGGCGCTGGCGTTGGCCGAGGCTCGTGCCTTGGTCGCGGCCGGGGTGCAGGGGTTGGTGTTCGGTGCGACCGCAGGGGCAAAACTCGCGGAGCAGGACATGCGGGCTTGGATCGCGGGGCTTGGCGAGGATCGCCCGCCGCTTACCTTGCACCGGGCGATCGACGTCGTGGCGGACCCGGTGGCGGCGGTCGATGTGGCGGTCGCCTTGGGCTTCGACCATGTGCTGACCTCTGGTGGCGCGCGTACCGCGATGGAGGGGGCGGCGACGATCGCGGCGATGGTGGCGCGTGCGGCGGGGCGCTGCACGATCATGGCGGGGGCGGGGGTAGCGGCCGACACGGCGGGCGCGCTGTTGGATGCGACCAATGCGGGCGCCCTGCATGGTTCGGCGAGCGACCCGGCGCCGGCCGTGGAGCAGGATCGCTTTGGCTTCGGTCCGCTGCCACGCCAGACCAATGCCAATAGAGTCGCAGCACTGCGACAGGTGATTGACGACAAGTCCAATCTAAGACAATTGTAGCGCAAGGTGCCACTGGCGCCGGTCCGCGTAGCGTGGCACGCCTGATGCCGAAGACGCTTGCGGAAAAGGGGATCGACGATGAGTTTCATGAGCAAGGTGGGGCGGTTTCGCGCTGAAAATCCCTCGCCGCTCTATCTCCAGCTGCAACAGCTGATCCGTGACGCGATCGCCACGGACGTCATCACGCGCGGCGATGCGATCCCCGCGGAGCGCGATCTGGCGGTCGAATATGGCGTGTCGCGCATCACCGTCCGCAAGGCGATCGAGGGGCTGGTCGAGGAAGGCCTGCTGACCCGCCGCCGCGGCGCGGGGACGTTCGTTGCGGGGCGCGTCGAGAAGAATTTCAGCAAATTGTCGTCCTTCTCGGAAGATATGGTGGCGCGCGGGCGCGTGCCGTCGAGTGCGTGGATTTCGCGCGCGGCCGGCATTGTGTCGCCTGAGGAATCGATGGCGCTGGCGCTGTCGCCCAGCGCGCCGGTCTATCGCTTCCAGCGCCTGCGCTTTGCCGACGAGGTGCCGATGGCGCTGGAGCTGTCGACGATCGCCGGCTTCTGCCTGCCGTCGGTCGATGCGGTTGATGCCTCGCTGTACACGGCGCTGACCGAGGCAGGGCATCGCCCGGTGCGCGCGTTGCAGCGGCTGCGCGCGGTGCCGTTCGGTGGCGACCATGCGCGCATGCTGGGCGTCGATCCCGGCTCGCCCGGGCTGCTGATCGAGCGGCGCGCCTTTCTGCGCGACGGCCGTGCGGTCGAATTCACCCGATCCTATTACCGCGGCGACAGCTACGATTTCGTGGCTGAACTCGCCGACACCTGATCCTTAGCGAAGGGCGCCTTGCTGTGACGACGGATACGATGACGGACACGACGATCGGCACGACGCTGATGCGCGCCGAGACGCTGGAGGCGGGGGCGACCGTCGCGCGGCTGGTGGCGCGCAATGCCGAGGCGCTGCGCGCGCTGGGCGAGCGCCTGCGCGCGAACGCGCCCGACGTCGTCGTCACCTGCGCCCGCGGGTCGTCGGATCATGCCGCGACCTATGGCAAGTATCTGATCGAGACGATGGTCGGCGTGCCGGTCGCGTCGGCGGCGCCGTCGGTGGTGTCGCTGTTCGATGCGCCGGTGTCGACGCGTCGGGCGCTATGCATCGCGATCTCGCAGTCGGGCCGCAGCCCGGACCTGCTGGCGACGGTCGAGGCGCATGCCAAGGCGGGGGCGGAGGTCGTCGCGCTGGTGAACGACGAAACGTCGCCGCTCGCCGAGATGGCGGATACGCTGCTCGCGCTGTCGGCGGGGCCGGAGAAGTCGGTCGCGGCCACCAAGTCGTGCATCGCGGCGATGGCAGGGCTGGCGGCGCTGGTCGCGGCATGGTCGGGCGACGAGGCGCTGAAGGCTGCGGTCGCGGCGCTGCCCGAACAACTCGATGCGGCGGTGAAGCTCGACTGGAGTGCGGGCGTGGGCGTGCTCGCCGAGGCCAAGCAGATGTTCGTGATCGGTCGGGGCTATGGCTTCGGCGTGGCGCAGGAATGCGCGCTGAAGCTGAAGGAAACCTGCCAGTTGCAGGCCGAACCGTTCAGCGCCGCCGAGGTCCGCCATGGGCCGATGGCGATCGTCGGCGAAGGCTATCCGGTGCTGGCGCTCGCCACGTCCGATGCCGCGGGCGACGACGTGATGGCGGTGGTCGAGACGTTCCGCGAGCGCGGTGCGGCGGTGCTCGCGGCGCATGCGGGTGATGCGTCCGCCAACCTGCCGGCGCTCGACGCGCATCCGGCGGTGCAGCCGATCCTGATGCTGGCGAGCTTCTATGGTCTGGCGGAGGCGCTGTCGCGGCATCGCGGGCTCGATCCCGATTCGCCGCCGCATCTCGCCAAGGTGACGCGCACGCTATGAGCACCGCCCATCGCTTCACCAACGGCCACGTCGTGGTCGGCGATGCCGTGTGGCGCGGCGCCGAGATCGTCGTCACCGGTGACCGGATCGCAAGCATCCGCCCGCTCGATGGCGCGGCGGCGGATGCGGTCGACCTGGAGGGGGGCTGGGTGATGCCCGGCTTCATCGACACGCAGGTCAACGGCGGCGGCGGCGTGCTGCTGAACGACGAGCCGACCGTCGAGGGCGTGCGCGCCATCGCCGCGGCGCATGCGCGCTATGGCACCACTGCGCTGATGCCGACGCTGATCAGCGACACGCCCGACCGGATCGCGCTGGCGCTGGATGCCGTCGATCAGGCGATCGGGGCGGGCGTACCGGGCGTCGTCGGCGTGCATATCGAGGGGCCGTTCCTGAACGTTGCGCGCAAAGGCATCCACGACGCCGGGCGCTTCCGCCTGCTCGATGAAGAGATGGTCGCGCTGCTCGCCAAGCCGCGGCGGGGCGTGACGATGGTCACGATCGCGCCCGAACTCGCGAACATCGAGCATATCCGCCGGTTGGCGGAAGCTGGCGTGCGCGTCAGCGCAGGCCATACCGAAGTGCCCTATGACACGGCGCTCGCGGCGTTCGATGCGGGGCTGACGGGAATCACGCATCTGTTCAACGCGATGCCGGCGATGGTGCAGCGGACGCCCGGTCTGGTCGGCGCGGCGCTCGACGATCCGCGGCCGTGGTGCGGGCTGATCGTCGATGGCGTGCATGTCGCGCCCGCCGTGCTGCGGATCGCGATCCGGGCGCGCGGGCCGGATCGGATGATGCTCGTTACCGACGCCATGTCCTCGGTCGGTGCGGAGCATAAGGATTTCGTGCTGCAAGGGCGCCAGATCCGCGTGGCGGATGGCATCTGCGCGTATGAGGACGGCACGCTCGCCGGATCGGACCTCGACATGGCGACCGCGGTGGCCAATGCGATGGGCATGCTGGGGCTGGAGCCGGCGGTCGCGGCGCGCATGGCGGCGGGCAATCCCGCAGCCTTCCTGGGGCTGGAGGCGGAGCGGGGCACGCTCGCCGCCGGACTGCGGGCGGACTGGGCGCGACTGACCGCGGCGATGGCGCCGGTCGAGACGGTGATCGGCGGTGTCGCGGTGCCGGGCGCCGCAGCGAAAGAGCATGAGGTAGTGGACGCATGACGATCGACCGGCGGCAGCTTCTCGGATCCGCCGCCGGTGCCGGCCTGACATTGGGTTTGTCGGCGGGAGTGCCCGCCATCGCCTCCGCCAGGAGCGCGACCGGCTATGGCGCGTTGCCGATGCCGCTGCCGACCGACCGGCTGCCCGATCCGCTGCCGGTGATCGATCCGTCGCGGATCGGCTTCGACACGGGCTGGCTGTTCCATGAGGGCGACGTGATCGTGCCGCCCGCGACGACGCACGAAGAGACGTATTTGCGCGCCAAGGCGGGCAACGCGCGCGGTGCGGCGGCGATGGACTATGACGACAGCGAATGGCGCCCCGTCACGCTGCCGCACGACTGGGCGAGCTTCCAGCCGTTCGTCGAGACCGCCAATCCGTCGCAGGGCTATCGCCCGCGCGGCATCGGCTGGTATCGCCGCGCCTTCCGCCTCGATCCCGCCGACGAGGGGCGTTACCTGGAATTGCAGTTCGACGGCATCGCGACCAATGCAACCGTCTGGGTGAACGGCAGTCCGGTCGCGCACAATTGGTCGGGCTATAACAGCCTCTACCTCGACATCACGCCGTTCGCGCGGTTCGGGGATGCGCTGAACGTCGTGGCCATCCGCGTCGATGCCGATGCGATGGAGGGCTGGTGGTACGAAGGTGCCGGCCTGTATCGCCATGCGTGGCTCGCACGCCGCGCGCCGGTGTCGATCGAGACCGATGGCGTGCATTGCGATCCCCGCCATGATGGCGGCGACGCCTGGCGCGTGCCGGTGACCGTCACCGCCCGCTCGACCGAGGCGGCACCGGTGAGCGTGCGCGCGGTGGCGAGCCTGGTCGATCCCGACGGGCGGGTCGTGGCGACTGCCACGAGCGCGCCCATGGTGGTGCCACCGCTCGACACTGCGGAGCTGACGACGGCGCTGAACATCGCGCGTCCGCAGCGCTGGTCGGTCGAGACGCCGACGCTCTACACGGTGGCGGTGGCTCTGGAGCGCGATGGCAAGAGCGTCGACACGCGGCGGGTGCAGGTGGGCTTCCGCACGATCCGCTTCGACGCAGACCAAGGGCTGTTCATCAACGACCAGCACATCAAGCTGAAGGGCGTGTGCCTGCACCTCGATCATGCCGGCGTCGGCACGGCGGTGCCCGACACGCTGCTGATGTGGCGGCTGGAGCGGATGAAGGAGCTGGGCTGCAACGCGATCCGGTGTTCGCACAACGCGCCTGCCACGGCCTTCCTGCAACTCTGCGACCGGATGGGGTTCCTCGTCATGGACGAGAACCGCAACTTCAATCCCTCGCCCGATTATATGGCACAGCTGGAATGGCTGGTGCGGCGCGACCGCAACCACCCCAGCGTCATCCTGTGGTCGGTGTTCAACGAAGAACCGATGCAGGGCACCGCAGCGGGTGTCGAGATGGTGCGGCGGATGGAAGCCGCGGTGCGCCGCCTCGACGACAGCCGGCCGGTGACCGCGGCGATGAACGGGTCGTTCTTCAACCCGCACAATGTGTCGAGCGTCGTCGATGTCGTCGGGTTCAATTATTATCCGGGCGACTACGACAAGTTCCATGCCCTCAACCCCGCCAAGCCGATCACCAGTTCGGAAGATACCAGCGCGTTCATGACGCGCGGCGCCTTTGCCGATGATGCCGCCGCGCATGTCCTGTCATCGATGGACGATCATGCCGCCGCCTGGGGCGAGACGCATCGCGCCGGCTGGGCGAAGATCGCGACGCGGCCGTTCGTCGCGGGCGGGTTCGTGTGGACGGGCTTCGACTATCATGGGGAGCCGACCCCCTACGCCTGGCCGACGATCGCGAGCTTCTTCGGCATCCTCGACCTCTGCGGCTTTCGCAAGACCGCCTATGACATCCACCGCGCCGGCTGGATTGACGATACGCCGGTCGTCGGAATTGCGCCGCACTGGACGTGGCCGGGCAAGGAAGGCCAGCCGATCAAGCTGCTCGTCATGTCCAATGCCGAACGGATCGTCGTAAAGCTGAACGGCCGGGTCGTCGGCGAGGGGGCGGTCGACCGGTTGATGGGGAACAGCTTTACATTGCCCTATGCGCCGGGAACGCTGGAGGCGATTGCGTATCGCGGCGGGCGCGAGGTCGCGCGGGCGGGGCATGAGACGGCCGGCGCGCCGGTTGCGCTGCGGCTGACCCCGGCGCGGCGGGTGATGGCCGGCGATGGCGAGGACGTGCAACCCGTCACCGTCGATGCGATGGATGCGAAGGGCCGGCATGTGCCGACCGCGAACCTGCCGGTCGGCTTCGCCATCGAGGGCGCGGCGATCATCGGGCTGGGCAATGGAGATCCCAACAGCCACGAATCCGAAAAGGGCGATGCCCGATCGCTGTTCAACGGACTGGCGCAGGTGATCGTGCAGGCGGATGCGGGCGCGCGCGGGGGGATCGTGTTGCGTGCGACGGCCCCCGGCCTGAAGCCGGCAACGTTGCGGATCGACCGGCTGGCGGCGACGCCGCGGGCGCAGGTGCCGACGGCGTCGATGGTGCGCACGATCGATTCGTGGCGTCGCTCGCCGCGACTGAGCGCCAAGCCCGACGCCAGCCTGGCGCCGGCGGACGGTGACAACAACAGCTGGAGCTTCGTCCGCAGCGGGACCGCGACTCCGCCCGAACCACAGGGTGGCTGGCAGGTCTATCGTGCACGCGTGACGCCGCCCAAGGCGATCGCCGCCAAGGGTGGCCGCATCGCCTTTGCCGCGGTTGCCGGGCGGGCGGAGCTGTGGGTCGACGGCGTGCGCCTCGTGGACAAGCCCGAGGCAGCGACCGGACCAATTGCAGCCGTCTTTCCGGCTGGCGCTGGCGAGCGCACTATCGTGCTGATCGCGCAGGCGGATGCGCAGGCGCCGTCGGGAATTGTCGGGCCCGTTGCACTCTCCCGTTGATGTTACAGATTTACTTTGCGATTGGTATGCAATCGGTATGATCGCCCCGATAGGGAGCGATAGCGGGACGGCGGCAACGGCCGAAGGGGTGACGGGATGATCGACGTGCAGCTGAAGGCGCCGCTGGCAGGATGGGTGCTGCCGCTCGGCGGGATTCCCGATCCGGTGTTCGCCGACGGCATGATGGGGCCGGGGCTGGGCATCGATCCCATCGACGATACGCTGCATGCCCCCTGCGACGCGACCGTGCTGACCGTCCATGCCGCCGGCCATGCCGTGACGCTAGGACTGGGCGAGGGCGTTGCGTTGCTGATGCATATCGGCATCGACACCGTTGCGATGGCCGGCAAGGGCTTCACGCCGCTGGTCACTCCCGGTGACACGGTGCGCAGCGGCGATCCACTAATCCGCTTCGATCTCGACGCCGTGGTGCTCGGCGCCGCGTCCGCGGTCACGCCGGTGATTGTCGTTGAGGGCGCAGCGGTATCGTTGGTCGATACGGCGGGCGAGGGGCTGGTCGCGGTCGGCGATCCGCTAGTCCGCATCGTCAGCGGTGCCGCCGATGCCGCGACCGCCACCGCGTCCGGCGAGACGGTGCGCCACGAGACGATCGTACGCCTGCCGCACGGGCTACACGCGCGCCCGGCCGCGCGGATCGTCGCGGCGGTGCGCGAGAGCGGCGCCGACGTACAGCTCATCGCCGCGGGCCAGACGGCCGCGGCGTCGAGCCCGATCGCCTTGCTGTCGCTGGGCCTCGCGACGGGCAGCCCGGTGACGATCGTCGCGCGCGGCAGCGGCGCCGAGGCGGTGATCGCGGCGATCGAGGCGCTGTTGACGCATGAGGTGGAGGATGCCGCGGCGCCGGCCCCCGCCGCCAGGCCGGTGGTACGCGCCACCCCGGCAACGCTGCCGCCGGGCGTGCTGGGCGGTGTGTCCGCGGCGCCCGGCCTCGCGATCGGCCCCGCGTTCTGGCTGCGCGCCGAACTGCCCGACGTCTCCAGCGCCGGCGAGGGTGTTGTCGTCGAGCGCGAACGGCTTGCCGCGGCCATCGCCAGCGTCGATGCGGCGCTGGATGCGGAGGCGGCGCGCCCCGGTCATCTCGGCGGTGTGCTGAAGGCGCATCGCGCAATCCTGGCCGATCCGGATCTGCGCGCGCGCGCCGATGCGGCGGTGGCCAATGGCCTGTCCGCCGCCGCGGCGATGCTGAGCGCGGCGGAGACGCAGGGCGCGGCCCTGCGCGCCTCCGGCAACGCGCGCATCGCCGAGCGGGCGGACGACATTCGCGACGTCGCGCTGCGGGTGGTGCATGCGATCCTGGGCACGCAGCCGGCCTTGGCCGGCGTGCCCGCGGGGGCGATCGTGCTCGCCGACGAATTGCTGCCGTCGCAGCTGGGCGCCCTGTCGGCGGCGCAGGTGTCGGGCTTCGCCTTGGCGGGCGGCGGCCCGACGTCGCACGTCGCGATCCTTGCGGCAGGCATGGGCGTGCCGATGGTGGTGGCGCTCGGCACGGCGATCGACACGATCGGCGATGGCGCGATGCTGATGCTCGACGCCGATGCCGCGATCCTGATCCCCAATCCGACCGAGGAATGCCTCGCCGCCGCGCGCGAGACGATCGCGCAGCGCGCCGCGGACGAAGCGGCGGCGCTGGCTGCGGGCGACCGCCCGGCGACGACCGCGGACGGACAGGCGATCCATGTCTATGCCAACCTCGGCAGCCTCGCCGATGCGCAAGCCGCCGCGGCGCAGGGGGCGGAGGGCTGCGGCCTGTTGCGCACCGAATTCCTGTTCCTCGACCGGGCGACCCCGCCCGACGTCGCCGAACAGGCGGCGGATTATCGCGGCATCGTCGCGGCGCTGCCCGACCGGCCCGTCGTCATCCGCCTGCTCGACGTCGGCGGCGACAAGCCGGCGCCCTATCTTGATATCCCTACGGAAGAAAATCCCGCGCTGGGCCTGCGCGGCATCCGCGTCGCGCTCGCCCGGCCCGAGGTGCTCGATGCGCAGCTGCGCGCGATCCTGTCCGTTCCCGATGTCGCGCGCTGCCGCATCATGGTGCCGATGGTGGCGAGCGTCGACGAGATGATCGCGGTGCGCGCCGCGCTGGATGCCCTGCGCGACGAACTCGGCATCGGTCCGGTGCAACTCGGCGCGATGGTCGAAACCCCCGCCGCCGCCGCGACCGCAGACCTGATCGCGGCGCATAGCGACTTCCTGTCGGTCGGCAGCAACGACCTGACGCAATATGTGCTGGCGATGGACCGCGGCAATCCGGCGCTCGCCGCCGGGATCGACGGGTTGCACCCCGCCGTGCTGCGCCTGATCGAGATGACCTGCCGCGGCGCGGCGACGCGCGGCGTGCCGGTCAGTGTCTGCGGCGGCCTTGCCGCCGATCCGCTCGCCGCGCCCATCCTGGTCGGCCTCGGCGTCCGCACGCTGTCGGTGCCGCCGGCGCGCGTACCCGCGGTCAAGGCGCTCGTCGCGCGACTGACGCTGCCCGCGGTGCAGGACCTTGCCGCCGCCGCCCTCTCTGCCGCCAGTGCCGCCGAGGTCCGCGGTCTAGCCCGACGTTTCGCCGAGGAGGCCGCCCGATGAGCCAGTCCCGCTTTTCCGTGATGAGCTTCCTTCAGCCGCTCGGCCGTGCGCTGATGCTGCCGATTGCCGTGCTGCCCGTCGCCGGCCTGTTGCTGCGACTAGGGCAGCCGGACCTGCTGAACATCGCGTTCGTCAGCGCGGCCGGGGATGCGATCTTCGCGCACCTCGGCCTGCTGTTCGCGGTCGGTGTCGCCACCGGTTTCGCTCGCGATGGCAATGGTGCCGCGGTGATGGCGGGCATCGT
Source organism: Arthrobacter sp. TPD3018 (assembly GCA_003075315.1). Taxonomy (GTDB): domain Bacteria; phylum Pseudomonadota; class Alphaproteobacteria; order Sphingomonadales; family Sphingomonadaceae; genus Sphingomonas. Next base: position 778,278 of record QDFQ01000001.1, read on the forward strand.
CTGCTATCTGACCATCGGTAACACCGCGCAGGTATTCCTCGTGCCGCCCCCGGGTACGGTGCCGCCCGGCACCGCGGACGCGATTGCCGCCACGCTGAACGCGGCGTGGAAGGCGGCGGCGATCGACAAACTGCAGGTGCCGATCGGCATCATCGCAGGCTTGGTCGGCGGCGTGTTTTACAATCGCTTCGCCACGGTGAAGCTGCCCGAATACCTCGCCTTCTTCGGTGGCCGCCGCCTCGTGCCGATCCTTGCCGGTTTCGCTGGCCTCGCGATCGGCGCGCTGCTGGGGCCGAGCTATGCGGGGATCAACGCGGGCGTCGATGCGCTGAGCCGCGGCGTCGTTGCCGCGGGCGGGTTCGGCCTGTTCGCCTTCGGTCTGCTCAACCGGCTGCTGTTGGTGACGGGGCTGCACCACATCCTCAACAATGTCGCCTATTTCGTCGTCGGCGATTATCACGGCAAGACGGGCGACCTGACGCGCTTCTTCGCCGGCGATCCGACCGCGGGGGGCTTCATGAGCGGGTTCTTCCCGGTCATGATGTTCGGCCTGCCCGCGGCCTGCCTCGCCATGTACCATGCCGCCGCGCCCGATCGGCGCAAGGCTGTGGGCGGCATGCTGTTCAGCCTTGCGCTCACCTCGTTCTTGACCGGCGTGACCGAGCCGATCGAGTTCAGCTTCATGTTCCTTGCGCCCGTGCTGTACGCGATCCACGCGGTGCTGACCGGCCTGTCGGAAGCGATCATGAACGCGCTCGGCGTCCGCATGGGCTATGGCTTTTCGGCAGGCCTGTTCGATTACGTGCTGAACTACGGCAAGGCGACCAAGCCGCTGATGCTGCTGCCCGTCGGTGCGGTCTATGCGCTGGTCTATTACACGCTGTTCCGCTGGGCGATCGTACGGTTCGACCTCAAGACGCCGGGCCGGGAGCCGGTGGAGGCGGGGGCCGCACCGGCCGCCGTCGTCCCCGCGGATGCCAAGGCCGCGGCCTTCGTCGCTGCGCTCGGCGGGCGCGCCAATCTGCGCAGCATCGACGCCTGCGCCACCCGCCTGCGCCTGGGCGTGGCGGACGCCGCTGCGATCGACGAAGCGCGCCTGCGCAGCCTCGGCGCACGTGGCGTGCTGCGTCCGTCCGGGACGTCGGTGCAGGTGATCGTCGGCGGTATCGCGGATGCGCTCGCGATGGACATGCGCGCGGCGCTGGATGCGGGGGATGCGGGTGAGGGCGCCCCGATTGTCGCTGCCGCGCCGACACCGGCCGCGGCGCCGGTAGAGCTGCCGCCGACGCTGCAAGCGGCGCTCGGCGGTGGCGGCAACGTCGCGTCGGCCAGCCGCCACGGCACCCGTCTGCGCATCGTTGTCACCGATCGGAACCGCGTCGATGCCGCAGCGCTCGCCGCCCAGGGCCGCGCGCTGACCTGGGCTGCGCCCGACACGCTTCACCTGCTGACCTGACACGCCACTTGCATCCCCGCGGCGGCCCGGCTAACCGGGCGCCTGCGCGGGTGTAGCTCAATGGTAGAGCAGCAGCTTCCCAAGCTGAATACGAGGGTTCGATTCCCTTCACCCGCTCCATCCTCCTCATACGATCCGGCTCGAAGCCTAGTTGGGGAGAGGGAATGTCCCCTTTTTGGGGGGGGGGGGAGCAGACGGTCCGTTTTACAACCGGAACGCTGAAAAGCCGCTGGCTGTTTTAAGCCTCGCGCTCACATGCAGCGGTATCAAACGTAAAGTAGCGTCGGCCGGTAAGCATATGAGGCGTGTGTTCCCGCCACCAAGCAGCGGCACTTGGATGATTGTCGGCGAGTTGATCGACTGCTGCCTTAGCGTTGACCATATAGCCCCTCACCAAGAAGGTCTTTCCGGAGACCATCGCCCAAATTTGCGAAAGCCAGCCGGGCGGCCCCGTCAGTACGCCTAGACTACGCCACCCGCGCTCACGCTTCGATGCCAACGGCAACGACAAGCCAATCCAGGCGTCTCTGACCCAATCTGGAGCTTCACCGATGGGCCGCTGCACGATCCTGATGTTCATACCGCGATGCTGTCACGGTGAACTAACGTCCGCAACGGAGAAAGGCGTACCCAGCTCTGTGTGTCCGCAATTGGGCGAAGCGAGACTGGCGTTGAACGTCTGCAAGTGGGCGATCACCGCCGGTCGAACGCAATCGTCTCGGCTGTAGCGAGCGGCGGGCTGACCACGGCTTCATACCAATCGGCACGGAAGCCCGGCAGTGTGGATAGATGCGCGATCAGGTCTGGCCAGCCAGCCGCTTCCTCGTGAAACGACCATACATGCCCAGCGACCTCAACATCGCAGCAGATCAGATCCGTCGTAATTTCATCCCGTTTGTAAAAGATCACCGCACGGACGTTGGGCAGCGGCAACTGAGCAAGGACGGCTGGCGTGATCGTCATTACGATATGATGCCTTGCTGAACGAAAGGCGGCAATCGGGAAGCACCAAGCCTGCCTCGAACGACCGGGTTTGGACGTTCGCCACCATTCGACTGATGTGCCGGAGAGCAGGTCAGGAACACTGAGCGTTCGCCGCTGCGCATCGACAGCGTCGCCATCGCCGATAATCCGCCAAAATGGGCACATACGTGAAGCGGCCGGTTCGAGCCTGTTAATATCCTTGCGTTACATCGCGTTCGTCATCGACCGGAGTGGGTAGTGCGGCGCGGAGTGAGGTTTGGACGGGTGTTGGCGTTCGCGCTGATCGGCATGCTGGCGATGGCGTCGGCAGCTGCGCCGCCCGCCGCGCATAGCGAATCGATCGAAGGATTCGCCAAGGATGCATGGTCAACGTCTGCAGGTCTGCCGCACAACGCCGTCCATGCGATCACGCAGAGCGGGGACGGATATCTGTGGTTTGCAACATGGGAAGGCGTGGCGCGCTACAATGGCGTCGGTTTCACGACCTTTTCGCGCATGTCGACGCCTGCCTTGCCCGACAGCGCTATCGCGACGATCGCAGTCGACCGGTTCGGCAACCTGTGGACGGGCGATACGCGCGGCAATCTGGGGCGGCGCGATCCTGCCGGGCGCTGGCGCTTCTGGGGGCGGGCGCAGGGCATGCCGCGTGCGGCGATCAACCGGCTGGCGGTGGACCACGAGGGGCGCGTCTGGGTGGGGTTCGACCGGCTGGGGATCGGGCGACTCGATCCCGACGGTCGCTTCACGGTGCTGCGCGGACCGATGGGGAAACCGATCACGGTCTTGCGGATCGCCATCGACGCCGAAGGGCGGCCGTGGCTGGGGACGCTGGACGGCGCGTATCGTGTCGATCGCGACGGTCGCCTGCGCGCCATGTCGGCCGAACTGGGCCTGCCGCCCGGGCAGGCGATGCCCTTCCGTGACAAGGCGGGACGCATCTGGCTGACGGCGGGATCGTCGCTGTACCGGGTCGAGGGGGGGCATGCGGTCCTCGTGTTCCGACAACCCGACGGCAAACGCTTCAGCGATTTTCTGCACGCCACGAACGGCGACCTGTGGCTGGGCACGGAGAATGACGGTCTGCTGCGTGTGAACGGCACGCGCGTCGATCACTTTTCGACGCGCAACGGCCTGCCCGAGGGGCGGATCACCGCACTGTTCGAGGATCGCGAACACAGTATCTGGGTCGGCGCGAATGGCGGGCTTTTCCGGCTGCGCAAGGCGCTGTTCGCCAATCTTCGGGCCGAGGATGGCCTGTCCGGCAATTACGTTCGGGCGCTCGCCGAGACGCGGGACGGCAGCCTGTGGGTCGGATCGAGCAAGGGGCTGGACGTCGTGCCCCCGTCGGGCGTGCCTCGGCCGGTGCCGCTGGGCCCCGCCGCCAATCGCGTATCCGTCATGGGCCTGTCAGCCGGGCCGGACGACCTGCTGACGATCGGCACGTTCGGCGATGGCGTGCTGCAGGCGCGGAGCGGGCGGGTCGTGGCCCGCATCACACAGGCGCAAGGTCTTCCCGCGAACCACGTCCGCGCGCTCGCGGAGGCGCAGGGCGGGGGCGTCTGGGCGGGGACGCAGCGCGGTGTCGCGCTGATCGATTCCGCCGGCCGCGTCCGCCTGCCGCGGACGCACGATCTGCCGGCCGAGATCGTCTATGCGCTGTCGGAAACGCCCGAGGGGCTGTGGGTCGGCACGGTGAGCGGCGCGTGGCTGTGGAACCACAGCGGCGTGCACCGGATCGATATCATGCGCGCGGGCCAGGCCAACAGCGTCTTCGGTTTCTACCATGACCCGGAGACGGGCGACACCTGGATCAGCACCGACCGTGGCCTGTTCCGGCATCGCCGCGACGGCCAGCTGGACCATATCGGCATCGAGCGTGGCATGCCCGTCGACGGGCTGTTCCAGATGACGGTGGGTCGCGGTGGATCCGCCTGGATCGGCAGCAACAAGGGCATCGTCCACGTCTGCTTCAAGGCGTTGCGCTTGGCCGCGGACGGCCGGCTCGCCCGCATTGCGCCCGATCTGTTCACCGCGCTGGACGGCCTCGCCAGCGCGCAGAGCAACGGTGCATCGGGACCGACGACGTTGCGGCGGCGCGACGGAACGATCTGGATCGCCACGGCGGAGGGGGCGGCGTTCGTCGACCCGCGCCGGCTGGCCCATTTTCACTTCATGTCGCCGCCGGCGGTCGCGATCGAAAGCGTCGAGGCCGATGGCCAGTTGATGACGGCGGAACCCGACGGAGCGTACGTACTGCCGGCCGGGACGCACCGCCTGACGATCGCCTATGCAGGCCTCAGCTACCTGCTGCCGCAGGGCATTCGCTATCGCACGCAGATGGAGGGTTTCGATACCGGCTGGGTCGACCGTGAATCGCAGCGGACGGCGGAGTTCACCACGCTGCCGCCCGGCACCTATAGCTTCCGCGTCCAGGCGGCGCAGGCGCGGGGCGCCTGGGGGCCGGTCAAGACGATCACAGTGCGGCTCGAACCGTTTCTGTGGCAACGCGCGTGGTTCCAGCTGGCCTGCGGCGCGCTGGTCATCCTGGCGCTGTGGTGCCTGCACCGCTGGCGGACGCTGGCGCTGGCGCGGCGCGAACGGCAGCTCGCGCGGCTGGTCGACGCGCGCACCGCCGAGCTGCGGCAGCAGAGCCATGTGCTGGAAGAGGTGGCGCAGGAGCGCGAGCAATTGCTCGATCGCCTGCGGGGGCAGGCCGACGCGCTGGAGCAGTTGGCGAACGAGGACCCGCTGACCGGGGTCGCCAATCGCCGGCGGTTCAACGACATGCTGTCGGACGTTGCCAGGATCAGCGGGCAGGAGGGGCGCCATTGGTCGCTGGCGATCGTCGACATCGACCATTTCAAACTGGTCAACGACCGCCACTCGCATGTCGTCGGCGATCTGGCGCTATGCGCGGTTGCCGAGGTGCTGCGCCATGCGGCGCCCACGGATCATCTCGTCGCGCGACTGGGCGGCGAGGAATTCGCGCTGCTGATGCCCGACACCGATGCCGTGCAGGCGGCGCGTATCGGGGAGCGGATCCGGACGGCGGTGCAGCAGCGCGATTACCGCGGGATCGCGCCGGGCCTTGCCATCACGATCAGCATCGGCGTCGCGACCTGTGCGACGCGGGGTGTGGACGCCTCGGTCATCTTCCAGGCGGCGGATGCCGCGCTGTATCGCGCCAAAGCATGCGGGCGAAACCGCGTGGTGGCAGACTGATCGGACGATCGGGAAGGGGAGAGGCACCCTTCCGTCCGGTAACGCAGCGGGCGAGACCGGCTCGCCCGTTTTTGGGACGGCGCCTTACCGCCCCAGCAGCACCGCCGCTTCGTAGAAGGCCGCGCCGATCAGGCCGGCGGCGGGCAGGGTGACGACCCAGGCGACGACGATGCGGCTGGCGACGTTCCAGCGCACCGCCGACAGACGCCGCGCCGAACCGACGCCGACGATCGCACCGGTGATCGTGTGTGTCGAGGAGACGGGAATGCCGCCCATCGTCGCCATGAACAGCGTGATCGCGCCGCCGGTTTCCGCGCAGAAGCCCTGGGCGGGCGTCAGCCGCGTGATCTTGGACCCCATCGTGTGGACGATCTTCCACCCGCCCGACATGGTGCCGAGTGCCATCGCGGCCTGACAGGAAAGAACGACCCACAAAGGGATGTTCAGATCCTTGCCGACCATGCCCTGCGAGTAGAGGAGGACGGTGATGATCCCCATCGTCTTCTGCGCGTCGTTACCGCCATGGCCGAGGCTGTAGAGCGCCGCGGAGACGAGTTGCAATTTGCGGAAGCGCTTGTCGACGCCCATCGGCGTGAGCTTGATCGAGCTCCACGCGACGACCAGCACGAGCGCGAGTGCGAGGACGAGGCCGAGGGCCGGCGACAGGAAGATCGCCGAGACCGTCTTGATGACGCCCCACCAGACGATGACGTCGAACCCGGCCTTCGACATGCCGGCACCGATCAGGCCACCGATCAGCGCGTGGCTGGACGATGATGGAATCCCGAACTTCCAGGTGATGACGTTCCAGACGATGGCGCCCATCAATGCGCCGAAGATCAGCTGGGGATCGATGATCTGCGCGTCGATGATGCCTTTGCCGACCGTCTTGGCGACCGCATGGTCGAACACGGCGAAGGCGATGAAGTTGAAGAACGCGGCCCATAGCACCGCGTGATGCGGTTTCAGGACGCGGGTCGAAACCACCGTCGCGATCGAATTGGCGGCGTCGTGCAGGCCGTTCAGAAAGTCGAACAGCAGCGCGACGCCGATCAGCGCGACCAGCAGCGTGAAGGAGATCGTCATCGGATCACGCGTGATCGATCACGAGACCTTGGATCTCGTTTGCGATATCCTCGAACCGGTCGGCGATCTTTTCCAGGTGGCTGTAGATTTCGCGATCGACGATGAAGCGCATCGTCTGGTTGTCGCCGCATTCCTTGAACAGCGCGCGCAGGCCCTGGGCGTGATGCTTGTCCACCTCGCCCTCCAGCGCGACCAGTCGTTCGGTCAGCTGGTGCAGGCGGGGGGCGTTGCTGTCGAGCTTGCGCAGCAGCGGGATTGCTTCGGCGGTGACGCGTGCGGCTTCGGCGGCGAGATCGGCCATCGCGCGCATGTCGGGCGCGAATGCGGTGACGCCGTACAGGTCGATCGTCATCGCCGTCTGGTGCATCTGGTCGATCGAATCGTCCATCACGCCAATCAAGTCGGTGATCGCGGAGCGGTCGAACGGCGTCACGAAGACGCGCCGCACGTCCTGCAGCACCGCGCGGGTGATATCGTCGGCCTCATGCTCGCGATTCTCGATGTCCGCGATGTGCTGCGCGATCGCGCCATCGCCGCTGAAGAGCTGTTGCAGGGCATCCGCACCGGCGACCAGCGTGGCGGCGTGCGCCTCGAACTGTTCGAAGAAGCGACCCTGCTTCGGCATCAGCGCCTGGAACCAGGCAACCATAAAAGACCTTTCAGTAATGGCGCGGCGCGCATGGAGCCGGGAGAGGCGGCACGCAAGCCGTTTCTGCCCGTTGCGCCGGACCGGGACGGATGGGTGACGCGCGGGGAGCGGCCACCTGTCCGGCGGAAGACACATCGGCCATGCCGAGTTTCCGTGACGATAGCATGACTCCTTTAGGATTGCGCCAGCCCGCGTGAGGGGTGGGGCGGCGTCGCCCCAAATCGGGATCGGTGACGGTTCGGCACAGCCATCGAACGGCCGCGGCTCTCATGGTCGCTCGACAAGGGCGACGGCGCGGGGCAGGGCCGTGTCATGTCCTTCGTCGCCACGCTCCGCGCCGCCACCGCCGTCGATCACGATCGGGTGGACGCCGCCTTTGGTGCGATGCGCCTCGACGACCGCGACGATTATCGCCGCATGCTCACCGCCCATGCCCGCGCCGTGCCGGGGGTGGAGGCGGCGCTGAACCGGGCCGACCCCGCCTGGGGCTTGCCCGCCTGGGCGCCGCGCACGCCTTTACTGGCGTCGGACCTTGCCGCGCTCGATGTCGGGATGCCGGATATCTTGCCCTTCGATCTGCCGAAACAGGAGGCCGCGACATGGGGTGCGCTATATGTCGCGGAAGGATCGCGATTGGGTGGGCAGGTGCTGGCGCGCGGCATCGCCGCGGGCCTGCCGCATGCCTATCTGTCGGCGCGTCATGCCCCCGGCGCGTGGCGGGCCCTGCTGGCAAGCCTCGACGCGCGCGCCGCGGTGGCGCCGCCGGCATGGCATAAGGACGTCGTGGACGGCGCCAAGGCAACCTTCGCTCTGTTCATGGCCGCACAAACCAAGAGATAGCGGCAGATTGACGTAGATTTAACCGTCATTACTCATTTTGGCGTAACATAAGTCCAAAATGCTACGCTTTTGCCAGCGTACCTGTCATTCGCGAGCCGGGGTGAAAGGGGGGTCGTGGACCAATGGCGCCGAACGTCGGCAAAGTGACATTCTTGCTGGCCGAGATGCAGACGCGGATCAACGCGGCCGGCCTGCGCAGCTTCGATGGCGATGTCGATCGCTTCGCCATCTTCTCGCTGATCGTGCGCGAAAGTTTGCGCCGCAATCCGCGCGGCAAGGCGATATCCACGCACTCGCTCGCGATCTCTCTGTCGCGCTCGTTCGAAACGGTGCGCCGCCATGTGATCGCGCTGACCGAAGCGGGCCTGTGTGTGCGGGGGCAATATGGCGTGCTGGTGCGCGCCGAGGTGCTGGAGCGACCCGACATCGCCGCGATGATGCGGCTGGCGCACGACAGTTTCGTCTGCTTCGTCGAGGGGCTGGAACAGCTCGGCGAGTGGAGCGGCGCGCGGCCCGCCGCCAAGCCCTATGACCCGCAGGTCGGCATTGCCGCATCGGTCGATGTGATGCTGGCGGCGGTCGACAGCAATCGCAATATTCACCGCAACTGGCTGGACCTGATGCTGTTTTCGACCGTCCTCTACGCGAACCTGCAGCGCAGTCGCGCCGCAGGGCAGGCATTCGGCTTCGGTCCCGAGCATGCGGTACGGCCTGCCGCGCTCGCCGAGGCGATGAGCCTGCCGGAAACCACGGTCCGCCGGCGATTGAAGCTGCTGGTCGAAGAGGCGGGATCGCTCAAGCGTGTGCCGAAGGGCTATATCCTGTCGGATGCGTGGATGGCCCAGCCGGGCGCCGCCGAAACCAGCGCGCGAACCTATAGCAATATCCGCCTGATCGTGACGCACGCCGTGGCCAACGGCTTTCCGATCGACCGGCCGGCCAGCGCCTATATCGACGGCTGCCCGTCAGCCGTCCAGTTCGTCTGACCGCGCGCCCGGCTGGGCCAGGATGACGCGGTTCTTGCCCCGCCGCTTGGCGAGGTAGAGTCCTTCGTCCGCGGTGCGCATCGCGCTGGCCGGATTGCCATAGAAGGCGGCCACGCCGGCGGAGAAGGTCAGTTGCCCGATCCCTTCGCCCGTCGTCTGGTTGACGAGCGTGCGGGCAGCGAGTGCCTCGCGCGCGATGTCGAGCCGGTCGATCGCGTCGGCGGGCTCCATATCCTCGAACAGGCAGGCGAATTCCTCGCCGCCGTGGCGTGCGACGAAGGCGGCGACGCCCAGTTCCCGACACAGATGCTTACCGATCATCTTCAGCACGCGGTCGCCGGCGTCATGGCCGTGGCGATCGTTGATGCCCTTGAAATTGTCGATGTCGCAGATCGCGACGCTGTGGCGGCGCTCGGCCCAGTCGATGTCGGCTTCGCCGCTCAGCGCCCGCAGGCGTGCATCGAAGCTGCGCCGGTTGGGCAGGCCGGTCAAATGATCTTCGTCCGCGGCCCGCTGCGCCTCCTTAAGCGTGGTGCGCAGCGTTTCGGTTTCACGCCGGGTCTCGTCCAGCCGCTCGGCGAGTTGCTGCGTGCGCGCGACGGCGGCGGCGGTTAGGTCAATCAGCCGGGCGACGGTGCCGCGCGGATCGCGATCCAGACCGTCCGCCTCCGCGGTCAGCGCCGTCTCATAGTCACGCGTCGACGCTTGGCCCTGACGGATGACGCGCTCCGAATCGCGCAGGCGCCGCGATAGCGTGTCGGCCATGGATGCCATGCGGTCTGCCTGCAGATGGGTCTCCGCCTCGGCCTGTCCCGCAAGGCCGTCGACGAACTCCGCATCCAGGCGCCCGGCACGCGCCAGCTCGTCGTCGATCGCGCGCGTCAGCCGGCTGTCCTCGCCCAGCACGTAGCGGCGGGCGATCCGGAAGTGCGCTTCGGTCGGCGACAGATCGTGGACCGACAGGAAATCGCCGATCTGCGCGAACAGCCGCCGCCCCGCCTCACGACGGGCGTCTTCGCCCGACCCCGCCATGCGCGTCGCGCTTCCGGTCAGCCAGGACGACAGACGGGCCATGCGCGACGGTGCCGTATCGTGGGGCATGGCGAGCGACAGGGCGTCGATGCCGCGCGCTCCCGCGATGCGTGGCCCGGACATCGCCGTCCCACGCGCATCGCCATGGCTCAATGGCATCGTCATCCGTCACGTTCCCGATCACCTTTACGAGAACCAATCGTAGACCAGCACAGGTGAAGTAAAGCTTAGCCGCGCCTCATTTCGGCGCGGAAACGATCGAGAAATTCGCCATGCTGACGTCGATGGCTAGAGATGTCGTTGTATCTCAATAGTATAAACTTTGGTGCGTGCGCCTCACTCTTCCGCGATCGGGGCGGTCATGATGGCGCGTAGGCCAGGCATGTTGTCGTGATAATCGAGCGTACCCGACAGGCGCTGTACCATCGCGACCATCATCCGGCTGCCGAATCCCTGGCCGTCGCCGCTCACCTCGCCGCGCCCGCGCCCGTCGTCGGCGACGATCAGCCGCAGCCGGCCGCCATGCTGCTCCAGCGTGATCGCCAGCGGACCGGCCGCACCGTCATAGGCATATTTGGTGGCGTTGATCACCAGTTCGGTGAGGATCAGCCCGATGTTTACCGCACGATCGGTGGGCACCAGGACCGGCGCCAGATCCAGCGTCAGGTGGCGCCCCCAGTCGGCACCCAGCGAGGTGCGCATGTCGCCGACCAGTTCCTCGATATAGCGCGACAGATCGACACTCTCGACCTGATCGTCGCGATACAGGCGGCGATGAACCAGGGCGACCGCTGCAAGCCGCGCTTGCGCCTCCGCCAAGTGATCCGCGATGGCGCCCGGGCCGGCGGTCTTCGCCTGCAAACGCAGGAAGGACGCGACCAGCTGCAGGCTGTTCTGCACGCGATGGTTGACCTCCTTCATCAGGACGTCCTTCTGCGCGAGCAGCGTTTCCTTTTCGCGCAGCGTCCGCGTCAGCTCCCGGTTCAGGCCGCGCAGGCGAACCTGCTGGCGCCCTTCGAACAGGCGACGACGGATGCGGTGTGCCGCTTCCACCTGCTCCTGCGACCAGCGGCGCGCGCGCCCGCGCACCGTCTCGACATAGCTGGCGAAGGACGCGCGGGGAGTGAGCGCGGCCGCGTCGTTCGCCTGCGGGCCGGCGCTGTGGCCGGGGGCCTTGTGCGGATTGCCTGCCCATTCGATCGTTTCGACCCGCTCGGCGCGCAGCCAGAGCAGCGTCGCATCCTCCTGACGCAGCGGCATGGCGATCATGCCGCTGGCATAGGTCAGCACATCGTCCTCCACGCCCATCAGCGCAGGCAGTTCGTGCGTCGCCACGGGTTCGTTGCCCCGCTCATGCACCCAGCGGGCGATCGCGCGCAGCACGGCGTCGGGCGGGCAGCGCCCGCTGGCCTCGACATGATCGCGGGTCACCAGCGCCAGGCCGTCGGCATCCAGCATCTCGCGCAGTTCGTCGCGGGTCGCGCGGATGATCTGCGGCAGCGTGCCTTCATTGCCCAGCCGGGGCGCAAGGCCGTCCTCCACGGTGCGCAGCTGCAACCGCTCGCGATACGCCGCTGCCTCTTCCTTCGTGCGGATCTGGCGCGCGAGGGCGCTCGCCAGCGTGGCGGCCGCGCTGCGGGTCGGCGCGGGCAGCTGGCGCGGCCCGTCGTGGTGACACGCGATCAGGCCCCAGAGCAGCCCGTCCTTGACGATCGAGATCGACGCGGATGCCCCGACGCCCATGTTGCGCAGATATTGGAGGTGGATCGGCGAGACGTGGCGGAGCGCGACATCGGACAGATCGACACCGGTAAAGCCCGCGGGCCGCAGTGGGGCGGGGGTATAATCCACCGTGGGGATCGCCCGCGTTCGGTTGCGGACGTACAGCGCGCGCGCCTGCTTCGGAATGTCGCTTGCGGGGAAATGATGGTTGAGGAACGTCGGCAGATGCGGCGCGCGATCCTCGGCCACGACGACGCCGGCGCCATCGTCGAGGAATTGGTAGATCATCACCCGATCGAACCCGGTCAGCGTGCGATAGGCGGCAGCGGCCCGCGCGCACAGCGTCGTCTTGTCCGTCGCGCGTTCGAAGCTGCTGGCCACCGCGTCCAGCCACGACAGCGTCGCGGCGGCGGTGGTCGCATCCGCTTCAATCGGCTCGAGTTCGACCAGCAGATGCGTGCTCGACCGGTGCAGCGCCACGGTGAAGCGCTCGTCGCGACCGGCGATCGGCTGCGGCATCTGCGCGTTCAGGCCGCCCGACAGACCTTCGATGAGCGGCCCAACCTCTTGCCCGATCAGCGTGGCGAGCGGTTGCCCCAGCCAGTCGCTGCGCAGCCGCGTTTCCAGATCGCCGGCGCCCGCGACCACCGCATGGTCGCCCTCGATGCTCGCGATCAGCAACAGACCGTGCGGCTGGATCGCGCCCGGAATGTGGATCGGCTCACGATCGCAAATGGTGAGGTCGAGAGGCGAATCCGCCGCATCGCTGGCCCGGTTCGGGTGGGAAATCGCCATTATCACTCTGATACTATCCGTGGGACAGCATGGTCCCGCTCAGAAGCCATTACAATCCGCCCCGTATTAATCTGCATCAATATTGTGTGTGGGCCGCAGGATTTGGGGGAACGCGCCGGTGCCATGGCGGGTTGGCGGTGCGGACTTTCAAGGACATGCCGATGCGCGCCCATACCCCGATCCGCTACAGCCCCGATGTCGAGCGGATCGAACCGGACGAGGCGGAAACGATCGCGGCGCTGAACGAGGCCTTCCGCGAGATCCTCGACACGACATCGCGCGACTACGGCCGTGCGGTCCGGTCGGTGCATGCCAAGGCGCATGGCATCGCACGGGGCAAACTGACGATCCATGAAGGGCTGCCGACCGAACTCGCACAGGGCATCTTCGCGAGCCCGGGGACGCATGAGGCGGTGCTGCGCCTGTCGACGAACGCGGGCGATATCCTGCCCGACGCGATCGGCTTGCCGCGGGGTCTGGCGCTGAAGGTGCTGGGCGTCACTGGCGAGCGGCTGCCCGGATCGGACGGCGACAGCACGCAGGACTTCATCATGGTCAACGGCCCGGTCTTCACCGCGCCGGACGCCAAGGCGTTCCTCAAGAACCTGAAGCTGCTCGCCAAGACCACCGATCGGCTGGAGGGCGGCAAGGTTGTCCTGTCCAAGGTGCTTCGGGGCATCGAGGCGGGTCTGGAGGCGGTCGGGCATCCATCGCCCACGTTGCAGCAACTGGGTGGTGCCCCCCACGTCCACCCGCTGGGCGAAACCTATTACTCGCAGACGCCCTATCGCTATGGCGATCATATCGCCAAGGTCGGCCTGTTTCCGGTCTCGCCCGCGCTGGTCGCGCTCGCCGGCACGACGATCGATACGTCGGACGATCGCGATGCGATCCGTGCCGCGGTGCGCAAGGAGCTGATCGCGCACGGCGGGCACTGGGAATTGCGGGTACAGCTCAACACCGATCTTGAAACGATGCCAGTCGAGGACCCGCGTGTCGAATGGGATCAGGCGGCCAGTCCGTTCGTCACCGTCGCGACGCTGGACGTACCCCCGCAGATCGGGTGGGACGACGATGCCAGCGAAGCGACCGACGAGGCGCTGTCCTACAGTATATGGCACGGCATCGCCGCGCACCGGCCGCTCGGCAACGTCAACCGCGCGCGCCGCGACACCTATCGCTTCTCCGCCGATTATCGCCGGAGTTTCAATGGCTGCCCGATGCACGAGCCTGCGCGGCTTGCCGACCTCGCGTGATCCGGCCTAGCAGCGCAGCATGATACGGTTGTTTCACGTCAGCGACGTCCATTTCGGCGCGGAGGATCCCGCGGCGATCGCCTGGTTCAGCCGCTGCGTCGCCGACGAAGCCCCCGATGCCGTCGTGATGACCGGCGACCTGACGATGCGCGCCACCCGCCGCGAATTCCAGCGCGGCGGCGAATGGCTGGCAAGCCTGGGCGTGCCCGTCACGCTCGAGGTCGGCAACCATGACATCCCCTATTATTGGGACCCGTTCCGGCGGTTGTTCGCGCCGTATCAGCGCTATGCCGCGGTTGAGCGGATGATCGAGCGCGAGCTCGACCTGCCGGGCGTCACCATCGTGCCGCTGAAGACCACCGCGCGCGCGCAATGGCGGTGGAACTGGTCGAAGGGGCGGGTGAGTTCGGGATCGCTACGGCGTGCGCTGACGATGATGGCAGAGGCGCCCAAGGGCAACGTCATTCTTGTCGCCGCGCATCACCCGCTGATCGACGGCGGCGCCAAGGGAACCGCCAAGACGCATGGCGGTGACGCGGCGCTCGGCGCACTGGCGGAGGCCGGCGCCCATGCCGTGCTGTCGGGTCATGTCCACGACCCCTTCGACCTGCCGATCGAGCGCCACGGTCGGATCGTGCGGATGATCGGCGCGGGCACGCTGTCGAAGCGGACGCGCCATACGCCGCCTGCCTTCAACGAAATCCGCGTCGCGGACGGTGCGTTCGAGACGATCGTGCGGCGGATGGGCGAGGCGCCGGGGGCCGCGGCTTAGCCGGGATAGCGCGCTGCTACGGCAGGGCGAGCGACGTCTGCCGCCCCCGACCCACGCAGCGCACTACCGGCGAGCGCGACGGCACGCATCGCGACGACATAGTTGCTCGCCGCCATGACCGCGCACAACCAGCCGACCAGCAGCGCATCGACGGTCAGGATCGGCCAAAGCCACTCGCGTGGTGCCATGATCGCCGCGGCGCCCAGCATATAATGCGGGATCATCAGCGGCAGCATCGCCACGATCGTAAAGGCGATCGTCCACGGCAGCCGCCGCGCCATGATCCGAACCGAGGCGACGGGACCGATCGTCGCATCGCCCAGCGTCGCCGCGACCGTCCAGGCGACCAGCAGGCACTGGACGATCAGGCCGCCAGCCAGGCCGGCGAGCAGCGCCCCCGGCGTCTGCGGCAGGCCGAACAGTTGTGCCGCCGACAGCGCCATGTGGATTACCACCACGCCTGCGAACAGCCGCATCGCCAGCGGATCGCGCTGCGCCGCGAACCGGGGGTCGCGTGTGTGGACGAAGCGTGTGATCCAATAGGTGGGAACCAGCAGCGCCAGTACCTTCACCATCCCCAGCGCCACGCGCAGCGGGTGATGCTCCAGCGCCTTGGCGGCGGCGATACTGTCGTACATCCCGATGTGCACCTCGGCGACGTGCTGAAGCAGCTCGAAGACGACCGGCACCAGCGCGAGCAGCGGACAGGCGGCCAGGAACGCGAGGCTGCCGCCATAGCTCGTCCGAAGGCCCTTCCAGAAGGTCATGGTTCATCTCCCTGGTGCGTGAACGTGAGGATGTCGCCCGGCTGGCAATCGAGGACGGTGCAGATCGCCTCCAGCGTCGAAAAGCGGATCGCCTTGGCCTTGCCCGTCTTGAGGATGGAGAGGTTGGCGAGGGTGATGTCGACGCGTTCGCTGAGCTCGGTCAGCGTCATGCGCCGGGCGTGCAGCATGTCGTCCAGATGGACACGCACCGGCATCAGATGGTGCCGTCCAGATCGTCGCGCATCGCCGCGCCCCGTTCGAACACCTGCGCCAGGACGAAAGCGATCAGCACCGCGAGCCAGCCGGTGAAGCTGGGCTGCCAGTCGAGGTAGTCGATGTGCAGTGCGTTCGCCGCCACGCGCGCCAGGCCGAAGCCGAGATCGGCGAGTTGGATCACCAGCAGCATCCACCCGATCGTCCGCACCCGCGCGGCATTGGAGCGCGCGAAGGGATCGCCCTGCTCGACCGTGCGCAGGATCGCCCGCAATGCCTTGAGCAGCCGCTCGACCGCCACGCCGACGGGGATTCCGACCAGCATGGTCAGTTGCATGAACGCGATCACCGCCGCGGTGTCGATACGGCCATGATATTTGCGGACCAGCAGCCGCTCGATCAACTCGGCGCCGGGCAGCGTCGCGATCAGCACCGCGATGAAAAAGGCGATCGCGATGGCATTGGCGATCCGGAACGCCTGCACCACACGGACCGACCAGACCAGCAGGCGAGGGGGCTTGGACTTCGCATCTTCCATCAGCGGATGATGCGCATGATATCGAAAAACGGCAAGTGATTCGTTGAATAACGATATGCCGGGCGCCTTGGTGGGATCGGTGCGGCTCGCCGAACGCTACCGCCCTTTCCAAAGCTCCCGTCGGTTTCGTCGCCTTAGTAGGCCGCGGTGAAGCGGGCATGCGGATGACGGTGCTGTTCCAGCTCGTCGACCATCGCGATCGCATAATCGGCGAAGCTGATCCGGCTGTTCCCGGCGTCGTCGGTCACCAGCGCGTCGTTGCCCAGTCGGAAGTGCCCGGTGCGGGGGCCCTCGAAAATGTCGGCTGCGGGCGAGAAGAAGGTCCAGTCGATGTCGCGTTCGCTGCGCAGGGCATTGAGGAAGGCCACGCCGCCCTCGGCAAAGGCCTTCCATTCCTGTGGGAATTCCGGTGTGTCGATCAGCGCGACACCCGGCGCCACCTCCAGGCTGCCCGCGCCTCCGGTAACGAGCAGCCGCCGTACCCCGGCCTGGCGCAAGGCGGATAGCAGCCCGTCCGCGGTCACGTCGAAGTGGAGCGCACTGATGACAGCGTCATGGCCGTCCAGCAGCGTGGCGAGAGCGGCACTGTCCTGTGCGTCGCCCGCAACCGGCGCGATGCCCTCGGCCGCGGGAATGCGATCCGGGTGGCGGGCGATCGCCGTGACCCGATGACCGCGCGCCGCCAGTTCCTTCGCAATCTCCGATCCCGCGCGACCACTCGCGCCCAATACCGCCACCTGCATGATCATCGTCCTCGATGGTTTCCGATGGTGACCATCTCGGCTACGACCCGGTGCCATGCAAGACGGCACCTTTATGTTACCCGGTCACCTGGAAGTGATCGACCGCGGCAATGTCTATGCGCGTGACTGTCCCGCGCGGAAGTTGCTCGATCGGATCGGCGACAAATGGAGTGTCCTGATCCTGCTGCTGCTGGGGGATGGCGAACTGCGTTTCAGCGTGTTGAAGCGGCGCATCGATGGCATCTCGCAAAAGATGCTCAGCCAGACGCTGCGTTCACTGGAGCGCGATGGCCTCGTCTCCCGCCGCGTCGAACAGAGCGTTCCGGTGTCCGTATCCTATGCGATCACCCCACTGGCCCGGGGATTGCTGACGGCCATGCAGGGGATGATCGACTGGGCCGAAACGGCGATGCCGCTGGTCGAGGCGGCGCAGCGGCAGTTCGACGATCGCCTACAGCGTATGTGAGTGTCGCGGACACCCGAATTGAGCGACTGTCCGATCCATTCCAATCACAAGCCACGAAAAAGCCGCCGCCCGGCATCCCGGACGGCGGCTTTTCTGTCGGATCAGGCCGGGATCTGAGCCGGGATTACTCCCGGTTCAGATATTCGCCCGCGGCTTCGTCGCTGCCGTCGCCCGAGGGGACCACCTCGGCGAGCGGATCGCTGCCCGTGCCGGCATCGTCCCGCACCGAACGCTGCTGTTCGGCAGCGCGCAGTTCCGCGGCCGAGGCCGGGGCAACGATCGCCGCCTGCAACGCACGCTGCTGGACGCGGAGCGCCGCATCGCGCGAGGAGGCTGCGACGCGCAGGCGGTTCATGCCTGCGCCAGTGCCAGCCGGGATCAGACGGCCGACGATGACGTTCTCCTTCAGGCCCATCAGCGTGTCCTGCTTGCCCTGGACCGCCGCCTCGGTGAGGACGCGGGTGGTTTCCTGGAACGACGCCGCCGAGATGAAGCTGCGGGTCTGCAGCGACGCCTTGGTGATGCCGAGCAGCACGGGCTTGCCCTGCGCACGGACCTGGTTCGCGTCGAGCTTGTCGTTGATCGCGTCCATTTCCTCGCGATCGACCTGCTCGCCCTTCAGCAGCGTGGTGTCGCCGCCGTCGGTGATCTCGACCTTCTGCAGCATCTGACGAACGATCGTCTCGATGTGCTTGTCGTTGATCTTCACGCCCTGCAGTCGATAGACTTCCTGGATTTCGCTGACGAGATATTCGGCCAGCGGCTCGATCCCCATCGTTTCCAGAATGTCGTGCGGGTTCGGCGAACCGCCGATCAGGTTGTCGCCACGCTTGACGTAGTCGCCTTCCTGAACGTCGATCACCTTCGACTTCGGCACCAGATATTCGACGATATCGCCGCCGTCCTCCGGCTGGATGCCGATCTTCCGCTTCGCCTTATAGTCCTTTCCGAACACGACGCGGCCCGAAACCTTGGCGATGATCGCCGCTTCCTTCGGGATACGCGCTTCGAACAGCTCGGCGACGCGCGGCAGACCGCCGGTGATGTCGCGGGTCTTGGCGGACTCGCGGCTGACACGGGCGAGAACGTCGCCGGCCTGCACTTCGGCATTGTCGTCGACCGACAGGAACGCACCGGGTGCCAGCATGTAGCGGGCCGCCTCGCCGTCTTCCGACGTCGTCAGGGTCAGGCGCGGACGCAGATCCTCCTTCGACTTGGACGAGGTGCGATATTCGATCACGACGCGCTGGGCGATACCGGTCGCTTCGTCGGTCTGTTCGGTGAGCGTCTTGCCCTCGATCAGGTCCTGATACTTCACGATACCGGAGTTTTCCGTGATCACAGGCATGGTGAACGGATCCCACTCCGCCATGCGATCGCCCTTCGACAGCATGTGGCCGTCGTCGAACATCACATAGGCGCCGTACGGGATGCGGTGCGTCGAGAGCTCGCGACCGTCCATGTCGACGATCATGATTTCACCCGAACGCGACAGCACCACGCGACGACCACGCTGGTCGACGATCAGGCGCAGGTCCTTGAACACCGCGGTGCCGTCGACCGGCGCCTCGAGGTTCGACTGCTCGTTGAGCTGCGCCGCGCCGCCGATGTGGAACGTACGCATCGTCAGCTGCGTGCCCGGCTCACCGATCGACTGCGCCGCGATGACGCCGACCGCTTCACCGATGTTCACCGGCGTACCGCGAGCGAGGTCACGCCCGTAGCACTTGCCGCAGACGCCGATCTTCGATTCGCAGACCAGCGGCGAGCGGATCTTCATGCCCTGGATGCCCATGGCCTCGATCTGCGCGACCATCGCCTCGTCCAGCAGCGTGCCGATCGGGATCACCACCTGGTTGGTCTTCGGGTCGACGACGTCTTCGGCCGTGGTGCGGCCGAGGATGCGCTCGGCGAGCGACGCGATGGTCGAACCGCCCTGAACGATCGCCTTCATCTCAAGCGCGCGCTCGGTGCCGCAATCCTCTTCGATGATGACGCAGTCCTGCGACACGTCGACGAGGCGGCGGGTGAGGTACCCCGAGTTCGCGGTCTTCAACGCGGTGTCCGCGAGGCCCTTGCGAGCGCCGTGGGTCGAGTTGAAGTATTCAAGAACGGTCAGACCTTCCTTGAAGTTCGAGATGATCGGCGTTTCGATGATCTCGCCCGACGGCTTGGCCATCAGGCCACGCATGCCCGCGAGCTGCTTGATCTGCGCGGGGCTACCACGGGCGCCCGAGTGCGCCATCATGTAGATCGAGTTGATGTCCTTCTCGCGGCCGACCAGCGGGCCGTCCTCATAGTGACGGACCGCCTTGATCTCGTTCATCATCGAGTTCGCAACCTGGTCGCCGCAACGGCTCCAGGCGTCGATCACCTTGTTGTACTTCTCCTGCTGCGTGATCAGGCCGTCCTGATACTGCTGCTCGAAGTCCTTCACCTGCTCGCGCGTCTCGTCGACCAGACGATCCTTGTCCGGCGCGATGATCATGTCGTCCTTGCCGAACGAGATGCCGGCGCGGAACGCGTGGCGGAAGCCCAGTGCCATGATCGCGTCGGCGAACAGCACGGTCTCCTTCTGGCCGGTGTGACGATACACCTCGTCGATCACCTCGCCGACGTCCTTCTTGGTCAGGACGCGGTTGACGGTGTCGAAGGGCACCTTGTGGCTCTTCGGCAGGCACTCGCCGAGCAGCATGCGGCCCGGGGTCGTCTCGTAGCGCTTGAGGTACTGGTTACCATTCTCGTCGGTCTGCGGAACGCGGCTGACGATCTTGGTGTGCAGCGTCACCGCGCCGGCAAACAGGGCCTGATGGACCTCTTCCATGTCGGCAAGCAGCATGCCTTCACCCGGCTCCTTCTCCTTCTGGAGCGAGAGGTAATACAGGCCCAGCACCATGTCCTGCGACGGCACGATGATCGGCTTGCCGTTGGCGGGCGACAGGATGTTGTTGGTCGACATCATCAGGACGCGCGCTTCCAGCTGCGCTTCGAGCGACAGCGGAACGTGCACGGCCATCTGATCGCCGTCGAAGTCGGCGTTGAACGCCGAGCAGACCAGCGGGTGAAGCTGGATCGCCTTGCCCTCGATCAGCACCGGCTCGAACGCCTGGATGCCCAGACGGTGAAGCGTCGGTGCGCGGTTCAGCATGACCGGGTGCTCGCGGATCACCTCGTCCAGGATGTCCCAGACTTCCTTACGCTCCTTCTCGACCCACTTCTTGGCCTGCTTCAGGGTCATCGACAGACCCTTAGCGTCCAGACGGGCATAGATGAACGGCTTGAACAGCTCGAGCGCCATCTTCTTCGGCAGGCCGCACTGGTGCAGCTTCAGTTCCGGGCCGGTCACGATGACCGAACGACCCGAATAGTCGACGCGCTTACCCAGTAGGTTCTGACGGAAGCGGCCCTGCTTGCCCTTCAGCATGTCGGACAGCGACTTCAGCGGACGCTTGTTGGCACCCGTGATCGTGCGACCGCGACGTCCGTTGTCGAACAGCGCGTCGACCGCTTCCTGCAACATGCGCTTTTCGTTGCGGACGATGATGTCCGGCGCACGCAGCTCCATCAGGCGCTTCAGGCGGTTGTTGCGGTTGATGACGCGGCGATACAGGTCGTTCAGGTCGGACGTCGCGAAACGACCGCCGTCCAGCGGCACCAGCGGGCGCAGCTCGGGCGGGATGACCGGGACGACTTCGAGGATCATCCACTCCGGACGGTTGCCCGATTCCAGGAAGCTCTCGACGACCTTCAGGCGCTTGATGATCTTCTTGGGCTTCAGCTCCGACTTGGTCGTGGCCAGCTCTTCCAGAAGCTGCACCTTCTCGCCCTCGAGGTCGAGGTTCTCGAGCATGATGCGCACCGCTTCCGCGCCGATGCCGGCGGAGAAGGCGTCTTCACCGTATTCGTCCTGCGCTTCGAGCAGTTCGTCTTCGGTCAGCAGCTGGTACTTTTCGAGCGGGGTCAGGCCCGGCTCGATCACGATATACGCCTCGAAGTACAGCACGCGCTCGAGCTGCTTGAGCTGCATGTCGAGCAGCAGGCCGATGCGGCTCGGCAGCGACTTCAGGAACCAGATGTGCGCGACGGGGGCGGCCAGTTCGATATGGCCCATGCGCTCGCGGCGCACCTTCGACACCGTGACTTCGACACCGCACTTTTCGCAGACGATGCCCTTGTACTTCATGCGCTTGTACTTGCCGCACAAGCATTCGTAATCCTTGATCGGACCGAAGATGCGCGCGCAGAACAGGCCGTCACGTTCCGGCTTGAACGTACGGTAGTTGATCGTCTCTGGCTTCTTGATCTCGCCGAACGACCACGAACGGATCTTGTCGGGCGATGCGATACCGATCTGGATCTGGTCGAAGGTTTCCGGCTTCGCGATCGGATTGGCGAAATTGGTCAGTTCGTTCATGGGTATGAACCTCTTTTGAAACTCAACTCCTCTCCCATCGGGAGAGGAAGGGGCCCGCCAGCGAAGCTGGTGGGAAGGTGAGGGCAGGGCAGACCGCTGCCCTCACCCTTCCGGCGCGTTTCGCGCCTCCCTCCCTTTCCCGCCGGGAGAGGGAAGGCCGTGGCTTACTCCGCCGCCTCGGCGAGGCCGCCTTCGTCTTCCAGGTCCTGCATGGACTTGAGGTCGACGTTGAGACCGAGCGAGCGCATTTCCTTGACGAGCACGTTGAAGCTCTCGGGGATGCCGGCCTCGAACGTGTCGTCGCCCTTGACGATCGCCTCGTAGACCTTGGTGCGGCCGACGACGTCGTCCGACTTCACCGTCAGCATCTCCTGCAGCGTATAGGCAGCGCCATACGCCTGCAGCGCCCAGACCTCCATTTCGCCGAAGCGCTGGCCGCCGAACTGCGCCTTACCGCCCAGCGGCTGCTGGGTGACGAGGCTGTACGGCCCGATCGAACGTGCGTGGATCTTGTCGTCGACCAGATGGTGCAGCTTCAGCATGTAGATGATGCCCACGGTCACGCGCCGGTCGAACTTGTCGCCGGTGCGGCCATCGAACAGCTCCGACTGGCCCGACGTGTCGAGGCCCGCCAGCTCCAGCATCGCCGACACGTCGCTTTCACGCGCGCCGTCGAACACTGGGGTGCCCATGGGCACGCCGGTACGGATGTTCTTCACCAGCTCGGCGATCTCTTCCGGTTCGCGGCTCTGGATGTCTTCGGCATAATGATCGCCATAGACTTCGACGAGGCGCGTCTTGACCGCGTCGGGCATGTCACCCGCCTTGGCGTCCGGATTGGCCTCACGCCACTCTTCGAGCTGCGCCGCGACCTGCATACCCAGGTTGCGCGCCGCCCAGCCGAGGTGCGTTTCGAAGATCTGACCGACGTTCATGCGCGACGGCACGCCCAGCGGGTTCAGCACGAGATCGACCGGCGTACCGTCCGCGAGGAAGGGCATATCCTCCTGCGGCAGGATGCGGCTGATGACGCCCTTGTTGCCGTGACGGCCGGCCATCTTGTCGCCCGGCTGCAGCTTGCGCTTCACCGCGACGAAGACCTTGACCATCTTGAGCACGCCCGGCGGCAGCTCGTCGCCCCGCTCCAGCTTCTCACGACGGTCATGGAACTTGTCCGTGATCCGCTTGGCCGCTTCGTCATACTGCTGCTTGACGGCTTCCAGGTTCGACTGAACCGCATCGTCGGCAACGGCGAACTTCCACCATTCGTGGCGGTCGACGCTGTCGAGCAGGTCCATGTCGATGGTCGAGCCCTTCTTGACGCCCTTCGGCGCCGCGGTCGCGACCTGATCCAGCAGCATCTCGCGCAGGCGGCTCCACGTCGCCCGGTTGAGGATCGTACGCTCGTCGTCCGAGTCCTTCTTCAGGCGCTCGATCTCCTCGCGCTCGATCGCCATCGCGCGCTCGTCCTTGTCGATGCCGTGGCGATTGAAGACGCGGACGTCGACGATCGTACCGGCAACGCCCGGCGGCAGACGCAGCGAGGTGTCACGCACGTCGCTGGCCTTTTCCCCGAAGATCGCGCGGAGCAGCTTTTCTTCCGGCGTCATCGGGCTTTCGCCCTTCGGCGTGATCTTGCCGACCAGGATGTCGCCCGGCTCCACCTCGGCGCCGACGTAGACGATGCCCGCCTCGTCGAGGTTGCGCAGCGCTTCCTCGCCGACGTTCGGGATGTCGCGGGTGATGTCCTCCGGCCCGAGCTTCGTATCGCGGGCCATCACCTCGAACTCGTCGATGTGGATCGACGTGAACACGTCGTCCTTCACGATCCGCTCGCTGATGAGGATCGAGTCCTCATAGTTGTAGCCGTTCCAGGGCATGAACGCGACGAGCGCGTTGCGGCCCAGCGCCAGCTCGCCGAACTCGGTCGACGGGCCGTCGGCGATCACGTCACCGGCGTTGACCACGTCGCCCACCTTCACCAGCGGACGCTGGTTGATGCAGGTCGACTGGTTGGAGCGCTGGAACTTCATCAGCGTGTAGATGTCGACGCCCGACTTGCCCGCGTCCACGTCACCGGTGGCGCGTACGACGATGCGGCTGGCGTCGACCTGGTCGACGATGCCCGCACGCTTGGCGGCGATCGCCGCGCCCGAATCGCGCGCGACGGTCTCTTCCATGCCGGTGCCGACGAAGGGCGCTTCCGCCTTCACCAGCGGCACGGCCTGACGCTGCATGTTCGAGCCCATGAGCGCGCGGTTGGCGTCGTCGTTTTCCAGGAACGGAATGAGCGAGGCGGCGACCGAGACGAGCTGCTTCGGGCTGACGTCCATCAGCGTGATCGTTTCGGGCAGCGCCATCAGGAACTCGCCCGCCTGACGTGCGGAGACCAGGTCTTCGGCGAAGCTGCCGTCGTCCTTCAGCTCGGCCGACGCCTGCGCGATCGTGTGCTTGGCCTCTTCCATCGCCGACAGATAGACGACGTCGTCGGTCACCTTGCCGTCGATGATCTTGCGGTACGGCGTTTCGATGAAGCCATATTTGTTGACGCGGCTGAACGACGCCAGCGAGTTGATCAGACCGATGTTCGGGCCTTCCGGCGTTTCGATCGGGCAGATACGGCCATAGTGCGTCGGGTGAACGTCGCGAACTTCGAAGCCTGCGCGCTCACGCGTCAGACCGCCCGGCCCGAGCGCCGAAACGCGACGCTTGTGCGTCACTTCGGACAGCGGATTGGTCTGGTCCATGAACTGCGACAGCTGCGACGAACCGAAGAACTCACGCACCGCGGCGACCGCAGGCTTGGCGTTGATCAGGTCGTTCGGCATCACCGTCGACACGTCGACCGACGACATGCGCTCCTTGACCGCACGCTCCATGCGCAGCAGGCCGACGCGATACTGGTTCTCCAGCAGCTCGCCCACCGAACGCACGCGGCGGTTGCCGAGATTGTCGATGTCGTCGATTTCGCCCTTGCCGTCCTTCAGGTCGACCAGCGTCTTCACCACGGCGAGGATATCCTCGGTGCGCAGCGTGGTCACCGTGTCCGGGCAGTCGAGGTCGAGGCGCATGTTCAGCTTCACGCGACCCACGGCCGACAGGTCGTAGCGATCGGGATCGAAGAATAGCCCGGCGAACAGCGCTTCGGCGGTTTCGAGCGTCGGCGGTTCGCCGGGGCGCATGACGCGATAGATGTCGCTGAGAGCCTGCTCGCGCTCTTCGGCCTTGTCGGCCTTCAGCGTGTTGCGGATCCACGCGCCGGTCGACACGTGGTCGATGTCGAGCAGTTCGATGCGGTCGATGCCCGCCTTGTCGAGCTTTTCGAGGTTTTCCGCGCCGATTTCGTCGCCCGCCTCGACGTAGATCTCGCCGGTCGCTTCGTTGATCAGGTCATAGGCCGAATAGCGGCCGTAGATTTCCTCGGTCGGGATCAGCAGCTCGGTCAGGCCGTCCTTCGCCGCCTTGTTGGCCGCGCGGGGGCTGATCTTCTGCTGCGCCGCGAACACGACTTCGCCCGACGAGGCGTCGACGATGTCGAACAGCGGCTTCACGCCGCGCCAGTTCTCGGCCGCGAACGGAATGCGCCAGCCGCCTTCGCCGCGGACATAGGTCACGCGGTTGTAGAAGTGGTTGAGGATGTCCTCGCTGGTCATGCCCAGCGCATAGAGCAGCGCCGTCACCGGCAGCTTGCGCTTGCGGTCGATACGGACGTTGACGATGTCCTTGGCGTCGAACTCGAAGTCCAGCCACGAGCCGCGATACGGGATCACGCGCGCAGCGAAGAGGTACTTGCCCGAGGCGTGGGTCTTGCCGCGGTCATGGTCGAACAGCACGCCCGGCGAACGGTGCATCTGGCTGACGATGACGCGCTCGGTGCCGTTGATGAAGAAGGTGCCGTTCTCCGTCATCAGGGGCATGTCGCCCATGTAGACGTCCTGCTCCTTGATATCGATGACCGACTTGGCTTCGGTGTCGGGATCGACCTCGAACGCGGTCAGGCGCAGCGTGACGCGCATCGGCGCGGCATAGGTGATGCCACGCTGGCGGCATTCCTCGACGTCGAACTTCGGCGGTTCGAGGACGTAATCGTCGAAGTCGAGATAGGCGGTGCCGGCGAAATCCTGGATCGGGAAGACGCTGCGCAGCGTCTTTTCCAGACCCGAGACGTGGCCCGTCGACTTGTCGGAGCGCAGGAACTGCTCATAGCTTTCGCGCTGAACCTCGATCAGGTTCGGCATCTGGATGACTTCGTGGATATCCCCGAAGATCTTGCGGATGCGCCGCTTGGCGGTGCTGCCCTGGATCGCCTTGGTGGCCATGAGCGTTATCTGTCCTCAAGTCGCTGGCGAGGCCCGGATGGGACCCGCCGGAATGTCGTGCCCGGAAATCCCCGGACCGGACGCACGAAGCGACGCAAAAAAGCCGATCGCATGATACTGCGTCGGCCTTTGGCGTCTGAAACCGCAACCCTCTATCCGTACGAAGCGCTGCGCGACGGCGCTTCATGTCCCGAAAAGCTGTGGTGAGCCGCCCATATAGGCGCGGTGTTGGATGCTGTCAAAGGGCGGACGTCCAACAGCGATCCAACACGGGCTTCAGCCTGGTTGCCTGTTCGGCCGGTCGCCTTGGCGGGGCGGTTCGTCGCAGCGCGACTGGCGGTCGTCGCTGCATGCCGCAGGAGCGGGGGCTTATCTTTGGAAGAGTTCCGCACCGATGACGAGTTTCCGGGGTGTGCATCGGCGCACGATCCCCTTCCTGATGGCGACCGCCGTCGCGCCCATGGCGATCGCGATGATTGCTCCGGCCGCCGCGCAGACCGGCAATGGCAGTGCCGCGCAGACGTTGCCGGGGCTGGACAATTTCAGTCTGCCGCCCTCGCAGCCGACACCCACGCCGAGCCCGACGCCGGCTCCGGTCATCGCGCCTTTGCCGACCCCCGCGGCATCCCCACGTGCGACCCCGACGCCGCGCGTGACTCCGCGTGCCACGCCGACGCCGACGCCGCGCGTCACGGCGACCCCGACACCGCGGGCGACCGCAGCGCCAACGCCTGCCGCCACGCCGACTGCGATAGCGGTGCCGACCCCGACGCCGACGGCGACGGCGAGCCCCGTTATCGCGTCACCCACCCCGGTTGAGGCGGCTACGCCGTCACCTGCGGCCACGGCCGTACCGGCGACCGCGCCGGATGGCGGTTCCGGTTACAGTTGGCTGATTGGGCTGGCAGTCGTGTTGGGGCTTGGTGGGGCAGGGGCCTGGTGGTGGCGCCGCCGCCGCGCCGACCCCGCAGACGAGCCGGTTGCCCCTGTTGCGCCTGCGCCAGCTCCGAAGCCGCAGCCGGTGCGGCCGCGCACGCCGGCCGCATCACCCGTCACGCCGCCGGCGCCTGTACCCGCGCCAACACCCGTACCCGTCGGGGATCGCGGGCGGCTGTCACTGAGCCTTCACCCGCGTCGCGCCGGCCTGAATCTGCTCAGCGCGACGGTGGAGGCTGAGTTGGTCGTCCGCAACGACGGCAGCGCGCCCGCGCAGGCGATCCGCATCGGCGCGGCGCTGATCGGCGCGACGCCGGGGCAGGGCGACGAGATCGCGCCCGTATTCGATCAGCCCGTCGTCCGCCCAGCGACCCCGCCCTTTGCGCTGGGCCCCGGCGAGGAGCGGCGGATCCGTCTGGTCGTCGCGCAGGCGCGGGCGGATATCGTGCCACTCACCGCAGGCGGACGGACGTTGTTCGTCCCCGTCGTCGCGGTCAACGCGCTGTACGATGCCGGAGCGGGCATCGCCGGGCAAAGCGCGCGCGGCTTTGCGGTCGGCGTCGAGCGCGTCGACAGCGCCAAGCTCGCGCCCTTCTGGCTCGACCAGCCTGCCCGCATGCACGAACAGCTCGGCGTCCGCCCCTATGGCGCCGGCGTAGAGCGCTAGCCGACACCGCCCGTCCGGCACGAACCGGACGGGCGGGCGAGGGGGTTCAGGCCGCGGCCCTCAGCGTCGCCATGTCGATGACGAAGCGATACTTGACGTCGCCCTTCACCATCCGGTCGTACGCCTCATCGATCTGCTCCATGCGGATCATCTCGATATCGCTGGTCAGGCCGTGCTCCTTGCAGAAGTCGAGCATCTCCTGCGTTTCCTTGATCCCGCCGATCAGCGAGCCCGCCAGTGCGCGGCGACGGAAGACGAGGTTGCCGACCGAGGGCGCCGGGTGCGGCTCCGCGGGCACGCCGACGAGGCACATGGTGCCATCGCGCTTCAGCTGTACGAGCAGCGCGTCGAGGTCGTGGGGGGCGGCGACGGTGTTCAGGATGAAGTCGAATGAGCCCTCGTGTGCCGCCATCTGATCGGCGTCTTTCGAGACGATCAGATCCTTGGCGCCGAGGCGCTTGGCGTCCTCGCGCTTGCCCGGCGAGGTCGAGAAGACATAGACCTCTGCGCCCATCGCCGCGGCGATCTTGACGCCCATATGGCCAAGGCCGCCGAGACCCACGATGCCGACCTTCTGGCCGGGCCCGACCTTCCAGTGATGCAGCGGCGAATAGGTGGTGATGCCGGCGCAGAGCAGCGGCGCGACCGCGGCGAGGTCTTGTTCGTCATGGCCGATGTGGAGGACGAAATCCTCGGTGACGACGATATGGTCGGAATAGCCGCCGAAGGTGTGGCCGCCCATCGCCTCGTCCGGGCCATTGTAGGTGCCGATGAAGCCGGTCGTCTCGCAATATTGCTCTTCGCCGTCATTGCAGGAGGGGCAGTGGCCGCAGCTGTCGACCATGCAGCCGACGCCGGCGATGTCGCCGACCTTGAACTTCGTCACGTCGCTGCCGACCGCGGTCACGCGGCCGACGATCTCGTGACCGGGTACGCACGGATAGAGCGTGCCGTCCCACTCGCCGCGCGCGGTATGGAGGTCGGAATGGCAGACGCCGCAATAGAGGATGTCGATCGCGACATCCTTGGCACCGGGATCGCGGCGTTCGAAGCTGAAGGGCGCGAGCGGCGCGTCGGCAGCCTGGGCGGCATAGCCCTGGGTGGCGGTGGGCATCGGAAATTCCTTAAAGAAACGAAGGGGGTTCGGAGCGCGCTGCAACGCAGCACGATCGCGTCGGCTCCCGATCATTCCTTCGATCAGTCCGATCGCTTACGTCGATGGCGCGTCTGGCGCCGGCACCATCACCAATGCGTCGATCGCCGCCTGCAGGATGTGTGCGGCGGCGAGATTGTCGATCCGTTCGGCGCGTTTGGCGCGGCTCATATCCTGTTCGATCATGGTGCGTTCGACCGCGACCGTGCTCCAGCGCTCGTCCCACAGCAGAATGGGGAGGGCGAGATCGGCGCAGTTGCGGGCGAAGGCGCGGGTCGACTGGCTGCGCGGGCTTTCGGTCCCGTCCAGATTAAGCGGCAGGCCGAGCACGATGCCGCGGACGTGCTGGGCGGCGATCAGCTTGCCGATCGCGGCCTTGTCCGCAGTGAATTTGGTGCGGCGGATGAGGTCGGCGGGGCTCGCGAAGCTCCAGCCCGCGTCGCACAGAGCGGTGCCGATCGTCTTGGTGCCGAGATCGAGCCCGATCAGGCGGCCGCCTTGCGGCAAGGCCGCGCGGAAATCGGCGCGGTCGAGGGTGATCATGCGCTGGCTCCGAACGCCGCGAGGCGGCGGGCGGCGTCGGCGCGGACGTTGGCCCAGAACAGGCTGTAGTCGTAGACGTGGTAGTTGTTGCCGGGGAGAACGTAACCGCCGACGTCCGGCGGTGTGCCGACGAGCAGGAAGCCGCGCGGGTCGCAGAGCGCGGGCACCTTGCCCGGCTGGATCGTCGCCGAGCTGAGGTCGGCGCTCGGGTACAGCGTGCCGCGGTTGGCGCTGGCCGGTGCGGCGGCGTCTGCGGTGCCGGTCAACGGGTTCGTGCAGACCATCGGGCTGCCCTTGCGCGGGCGGCCGTCGAAGCCGGTCGTCGTGTCGTAGAGGTCGGTGATGAGCGACGGGTCGGCGGGCTCGGCAAAGCTCTGCCACGACAGTAGGCAGCGGGCCTGATCGGGGCGGGAGCATTCGGGCAGACCGAGCGCGGCCAGGTCCGTGGTTCGCGACACCGGCCAGCCGACGGCATAAGCGGCAACGATACGGCGCGCGATCGGCTTGCCGGCGATCTTTTCGCGGAGCAGCCGGGTGAGGTGGAGCGCGCCCTGGCTATGGCCGGCGAGGATGATCGGGCGCTTCGGGTCGACCTGCGCGACGAACGCGTCGAAGGCGGCGGCGACGTCGCGATAGGCGAGGTCGAGCGCTTGGTTGGCGCTGGCCTCGCTGGTCAGGAACGCGCCGAACGTGGCCTGACGATAGCGCGGCGCCCAGATATCGCCGCTGTCGTTGAACGCGCTCGCCTGGCCGCGCAGGAAGATCGCGGCGCGGGCGTTGGTTTCCGCATCGTCGAGCGCGGCATTCCAGTGCGCGCGACCGATGTACGACGTCGGGTGGATGAAGAAGACGGCGGCCTTCGCCTGCCCGGAGGGGGCGGGGGTGTAGCCGGCGGGTGTCCACAGCGCTGGGTTGCCGGGGATGTCGGGGCGGGCGATCCACATCTTGCGCTCTGCGTAGACGCGGGGGTCGACACTCGCCTGCGCCTGGAATGTCTCCGTCGGCACCAGCGCCATGCGCAGGATGCGGTTACCCGCGAGGCGATAAGCGATCGCCCCGGCGATCACGAGCGCGATCAGGACGGCGAAGACATAGAGGAATTTACGCGCCAAGCGAGGCTCCCGGTTCGATGGGGATGCTCTGCCCGATGCGAGGCGGCGGGGCAATGCGGGGTGCAGGCTGAGTGCGTTGGGATGGCTTGGGCCGCCTGGTGCTCGTTACTCCGGACTTGTTCCGGACTGACAAGAGGGAGGGATGGCACGTGGCGTTCGCAAACCGGACCCCTATCAAGGGACAATGCCCGACGCGCGAAGCTGTTGCGCCGCAGCGCGGGCTTGGTGTAGCCGCGTCGGCATGTCCGTAGACACTGCCACCGTAAAGAAGGTCGCCGCGCTCGCGCGCATCGCGATCACCGATGAGGACGCCGGCCGCCTCGCCCCCAAACTCAGCAACCTGCTCGGCTGGATCGAGCAATTGGGCGAGGTGGATACCACCGGCGTCGAGCCGATGACCGCCGTCATCCCCAACAGCCTGCGCCTGCGCGACGACGTGGTGAACGCCGATCCGCTGACCGGCGGCGGCATCCGTGACGACCTGATGGCCAACGCGCCCCAGGCGGAGCACGGCTTCTTTACCGTTCCCAAGGTGATCGAATGATGCCTTCCCCCTCCGTCATGCCAGCGCATGCCGGCATCTCGCGCGCCAGGACCTCACGTGGCGGTGCGCGTCCTTCGAACAACAAGACCCCGGCCTTCGCTGGGGTGACGATGGGAGTGGTCGCATGACCGACCTGACCGATCTGGGCATCGCCGCGATCCGCGACGGCGTGCGCGCCGGCAGCTTTTCCGCGGTCGAGGTCGCCGATGCCTTCGTGGTGAAGGTCGCCAAGGCGAAGCCGCTCAACGCCTTCCTGGTCGAGACGCCCGATCATGCGCTCGCCGCCGCCAAGGCTGCCGATGCCGCGCGTGCCGCCGGCGAGACGCTGAAGCCGCTGGCCGGCGTGCCGATCGGCATGAAGGATCTGTTCTGCACCAAGGGCGTGGCCACCACTGCGGCGAGCCACATCCTGGAAGGCTTCACGCCGACCTATGAATCGACCGTGTCGCAGAATCTGTGGGACGCGGGCGCGGGCATGCTCGGCAAGCTCAACATGGACCAGTTCGCGATGGGTTCGTCGAACGAGACGAGCGCGTTCGGCAATGTCGTGTCGCCGTGGCGCAAGCCGGGCAGCGACGCGCCGCTCGCCCCCGGCGGATCGTCGGGCGGCAGCTCCTCGGCGGTCGCCGCGGGCCTGTGCCCGGGTGCCACGGGCACCGACACGGGCGGATCGATCCGCCAGCCTGCCGCCTTCACCGGCATCAGCGGGATCAAGCCGACCTATGGCCGCTGCTCGCGCTGGGGCACGATCGCCTTCGCCAGCTCGCTCGATCAGGCCGGGCCGATGGCCCGCGACGTGCGCGACTGCGCGATCATGCTGGAGGCCATGGCGGGCTTCGATGCGAAGGACGCGACTTCGCTGCAGCTCGACGTGCCCAAGTGGGAACAGGGTCTGACGGGCAACCTTGCCGGCAAGCGCGTCGGCATCCCCAAGGAATATCGCGTCGACGGCATGCCTGCCGAGATCGAGGCGCTGTGGCAGGCCGGTATCGACTGGCTGAAGGACGCGGGCGCCGAAATCGTCGAAGTGTCGCTGCCGCACACCAAATATGCGCTGCCGGCCTATTACATCATCGCGCCGGCCGAAGCCTCGTCGAACCTCGCGCGCTATGACGGCGTGCGTTACGGCCTGCGCGACCTGCCCGAGGGTGCGGGGCTACAGGACATGTATGCCGCGACGCGCGCTGCGGGCTTCGGTGCTGAGGTGAAGCGCCGGATCATGATCGGCACCTATGTGCTGTCCGCCGGCTTCTACGATGCTTATTACACGCAGGCGCAGAAGGTGCGGACGCTGATCGCGCGCGATTTCGAGCGCGCGTGGGAACAGTGCGACGTTCTGCTGGCACCGACCGCGCCGTCGGCGGCGTTCGCGCTGGGCGACAAGTCGGCCGATCCGCTGGCGATGTACCTCAACGACGTGTTCACCGTGCCGTCGAGCCTAGCGGGCCTGCCCGCGATGAGCGTGCCGGGCGGACTCGACAAGGACGGCCTGCCGCTGGGCTTGCAGATCATCGGCAAGGCGCTGGACGAGCAGGGCGTGCTGAACGCAGGGCTCGCGATCGAGGAGCGTGCGGGCTTCGTCGCGCGGCCGGAATCGTGGTGGTAACCGACCGGACCTTCACGACACGCAACGTCGCGATGCTGCGCGAGGCGCAGGCCGCGCTCAACGTCGCGTTCGGGGCGATCCTCAGCGCCTATGTCGGTATCTCGCTCGCCGAGATCGACAACCATCCGTTCGACCACCATGTGCTCGCGCGGTTCTTCATCGCGCTGGCGGTGTTCATCCTGGGGCTGTCGGTCGGCAACAGCCTGATCCTGCGCGGCGAGTTCCGGCTGAGCGCGATCTTCCTGATCCTGGCGCTGATCGCCGCGGTCTACGCGCACCACGAAGGCACGGTGCTGCGCTTCGAGGGCGCGATCCTGCGCATCCTGGCCGGCTGCTGGGTCGTCGCGCTGCTCGGCAGCAACGTCGTGCTGACCGCGATCAACTATCTTCATCATCGGAATCGAACATGAGCGACTATCGCATCCAGGGCGCCACCGGCGAATGGGAGGTCGTGATCGGCCTGGAAGTCCATGCCCAGGTCACGTCCAACGCCAAATTGTTCTCGGGCGCCGCCACCGCGTTCGGTGCGGAGCCGAACACGCAGGTCAGCCTGGTCGACGCGGCGATGCCGGGCATGCTGCCGGTGCCGAACATGGAGTGCATCCGCCAGGCGGTGCGTACCGGCATGGCGATCGATGCCAAGATCAACCGCTGGTCGCGGTTCGATCGCAAGAACTACTTCTACGCCGATCTGCCGCAGGGCTATCAGATCAGCCAGCTGTACCACCCGCTGGTCGGCGAAGGCGCGGTCGAGATCGCGCCGGACGACAAGAACCCGGACGCCACCAAGACGATCGGCGTCGAGCGCATCCACGTCGAGCAGGACGCGGGCAAGCTGATGCACGACCAGCATCCGACGCGGTCGTATGTCGACCTCAACCGCTCAGGCGTGGCGCTGATGGAAATCGTCAGCCGGCCGGACATGCGATCGCCGGCCGAAGCGGGGGCGTATCTCACCAAGCTGCGCTCGATCCTGCGCTATGTCGGCAGCTGCGACGGCAACATGGACCAGGGGTCGATGCGCGCCGACGTCAACGTCTCGGTCCGCAAGCCGGGCGACGAATTCGGCACGCGCACCGAAACGAAGAACGTCAATTCGGTCCGCTTCGTGATGCAGGCGATCGAGCATGAGGCACTGCGTCAGGTCGAGGTGCTGGAGAGCGGCGGCAAGATCGTTCAGGAGACGCGGCTGTTCAATCCGGACACCGGCACGACGCGGTCGATGCGGTCCAAGGAAGACGCGCACGATTATCGCTATTTCCCCGACCCCGACCTTCTGCCGCTGGAGCTGGACGAGGCGTTCCTGGCGGACTGCCGTGCGAGCCTGCCCGAGCTGCCCGACGCCAAGCGTGCGCGCTACGAAGCCGCGGGTATCTCGCCCTATCAGGCGGGCGTGCTGACCGCCGAGGTCGAGGCGGCGCGCTGGTTCGATGCGCTGCTCGATGCGGGGGCGAAGCCGGTCGCGGCGGCGAACTGGACGACGTCGGAACTGTTCGGTGCGCTCAACCGCGTCGGCAAGAGCATCGCCGATTCGCCGGTGTCGCCGACCCAGGCGGCCGAACTGCTGGCGCTGGTCGCCGACGGGACGCTGTCGGGTAGCCTGGCGAAGCAGGTGTTCGAGGTGATGCTCGAAACGGGCGATGCGCCCGCGAAGATCGTCGAGGACCGCGGCCTGAAGCAGACGAGCGATACCGGCGCGATCGAGGCGGTGATCGCCGAGGTGCTGGCAAAGAACCCCGGCCAGCTGGAACAGTATCGCGGCGGCAAGGAGGCCTTGTTCGGCTTCTTCGTCGGCCAGACGATGAAGGCGATGGGCGGCAAGGCCAATCCGGGCGTCGTCAACGAGCTGCTGAAGAAGGCGCTCGCCGGCTGATGACCAGGCGGATCGCCCGGTGCCGGTGCGGACAATTGTCCGCGACCTGCACGGGCGATCCGGTGCGCGTGTCGGTGTGCCATTGTCGCGGGTGCCGACGACTGACCGGCGGCGCTTTTTCCGCGCAGGCGCGCTTTCCCGCTGAGGCCGTGACGCTCGCAGGCGAATTCCGGACATGGGAGCGCGTCGGTGACAGTGGTCGTCGCGCGTGGTTTCGCTGGTGTCCGAACTGCGGCGCAACCGTGCTGTTCGTCAACGAAGGCTATGAGGAGATGCCGGCAATCCCGATCGGCGCCTTTGCCGATGACGATGCACCGACCCCGACGCTGTCGATCTTCGAAGAGAGCAAGATGCCGTGGGTGGCGATCACGGGTGAGGGGATCGAGCATTTCGCCTGATCTGCGCATGGTAAGGCGGCGCCGTTGCCCCCCGGTCCTTCGTCACCCCGAGCTTGTTCCCAGGAGCGCTGTTCGGCAGAACCATCGATTGATAGACACGCGGAACGGCGAAGCCCGGCAGAGTCCGGGGTCGCGGAGCGCGTGGGGTTGGCGTGGAGAGACGTATGAAGGCGGCTTGGCTTCTGGCACTCGCAATGGCGACCGGCCCCGCGCTGGCGCAGGACGCGCCCGCGCCGCCGCTCCCCCGCGTCGCGCTCGACACCACCGCGGGCCGCATCGTCATCGAAGCCGATACGCGGGCCGCGCCGATCACCGCCGGCAATTTCCTGAAATATGTCGACGGCAAGCGGCTGGATGGCGTCGTCTTCTACCGGGCGGTCAAGGTCGCGAACAAATTCGGCTTCGTGCAGTTCGGCACGAACGGCGATCCCAAGCGGGTCCTGCCGCCGATCAAGCATGAACCCACGACGCAGACCGGACTGCATCACACCGACGGCGCCTTGTCGGTCGCGCGGTTCGCGCCCGGTACCGCACGCGGCGACTTCACGATCAGCGTCGGCGATCAGCGCGCCTCGCTCGACGCCGATCCGTCGGAACCGGGCGACAATCTAGGCTATGCCGCCTTTGGCCGTGTGGTCGAAGGGATGGATGTGGTGACGAAGATCATGGACGCGCCCGTCTCTCCCACCGCGACGATCCAGGGGGCGTTCAAGGGCGAGGTGCCTGTGGCGGCCGTAAAGGTCATCACCGCGCGGCGGGTGCCGGTGGGGATTGCGGCCAAGCCTTGACGCGGGGGCGGTGACCCGAGTTCGTCATTGCGAGCGGAGCGAAGCAATCCAGAGCCGGACCAGGACGCCCTGAATCGCTTCGCTCCGCTCGCAATGACGAGGGGCGGTCGAAACGTCGGCCGCCCCAGTTGCCTTATTGTTGCGTCAGGTCTTGGTTCTTGACCTCGCCGCCGGTGCCGCTGTTGCCGTCGAACTCTCCGGTGTCCGTAAAGCGGACGGATTCCGAACCGCCTTCGCCGCGCGCGACCGCATCGGCGCGTGCCTCGACCGCTTGTTCGATATCGCTGCGCTCGTCTTTGCGGGCGTCTGCACGCAGCGCGTCGGGATTGTTTTCCGACGCGTCGTCCGGCAGCGCCTCGACCGTGTCGTTGTGCCGATCGGTCATATCAGATCTCCGCCGGCTGCGACGTGCCGGGATCGCCGGCGGGCGTGGTGGGCGAAGGAATATCGACGTCGGGCGTCGGCGGCGTGATTTCGGGCGGCGGTGCGCTCGGCTGGACCGGCTGGCTGGGCTGGGCAGGCGTTTCGGGTGGTGGCTGGGTGGCCATGATGACACTCTCCTTCACCCCGCCAAACGTCCCGCACGCCAGCGGGTTGCGGCGCCCCTTGCTTGCACGCGCCGTGCTGGTATAGACGCGCGCCCAAGGGAATGCCCTTCGAAGTACCGCTTCGATGGGATTCCTATCGGCGGGTCCTTCGTGCGGGCGTGGCGGAATTGGTAGACGCAGCAGGTTTAGGTCCTGCCATCGCAAGATGTGGGGGTTCGAGTCCCTTCGCCCGCACCAGTCCCGCCGCTCCGAGCGCGGGACGGCAGCTAAAGATTTTTCGTCAGATTTCTCAAGATTGAAGGCCGGATATGCAGACTGTCGAGACGTTGAACGAGGGCCTGAAGCGCACCTACACGCTGACCATCACGCCGAAGGACATCGATGCCAAGGTCGATGCCGAAGTGAAGCGCGTCGCGCCGCAGGTGAAGATGCCCGGCTTCCGTCCCGGCAAGGTGCCCGTGAACCTGGTGCGCAAGATGCATGGCGAGGCGCTGGCCGCCGACGCGCTCAACAGCGCGATCCAGGAAGGCGTGCAGTCGCTGATCGCCGACAAGCAGCTGCGCCCCGCGATGCAGCCTTCGGTCGCGCTGAACGACGATTATGCGCCGGGCAAGGACGCGGTCGTCACCGTCGAGATGGAAGTGCTGCCGGCGGTGCCGACGCCGGCGATCGACGCGCTGAAGCTCGAGCGTCTGACCGTGCCGGTCGCCGACGAAGCGGTGGACGAGCAGCTGCAGAAGTTCGCCGATCAGTCGAAGAAGTGGGACGATGCGGCCGAGGACAAGGCGGCCGAGATGGGAGACCTCGTCACCGTCGACTTCGTCGGCAAGACCAGCGACGGCGTTGCGTTCGACGGCGGCACCGGCACCGACATGGGTGTCGAGCTCGGCTCGGGTCGCCTGATCCCGGGCTTCGAGGACCAGCTCGTTGGCGTGAAGCTGGGCGAGGAAAAGACGCTCAACGTCACCTTCCCGGAAGATTATGGTGCCAAGGAACTCGCCGGCCAGCCCGCGACGTTCGACATCACCGTCAAGAAGATCCAGGTCGCTGGCGAGAGCAAGATCGACGAGGATCTCGCGAAGAACCTTGGCCTCGAGAGCCTCGAGCAGCTGCGCGGCCTGATCAAGGGTCAGATCGAGCAGGAGCATAACGGCCTCACCCGCACGCACATGAAGCGCAAGCTGCTCGATCAGCTCGCGGAGGGTCACGATTTCGAAGTGCCGCCGTCGATGGTCGAGGCCGAGTTCGCGCAGATCTGGCAGCAGCTGGAGCATGAAGCGACGCACGAGGAAGACCCCGCCGCGGCGATGGCCGAGATGGAAGCCGAGCGCGACGATTACCGCAAGATCGCCGAACGCCGCGTGCGTCTGGGCCTGCTGCTGTCGGAAATCGGCCAGGCCAATGGCGTCGAAGTGACCCAGCAGGAAATGAACCGCCTTATCGGTCAGGCCGCGCAGCAGTATCGCGGTGAGGATCAGCGTCGCTTCATCCAGTACATCCAGCAGGAGCCGATGGCGGCCGCCCAGCTGCGTGCGCCGCTGTATGAGGACAAGGTCGTCGACTTCCTGTTCGGCAAGGCCGAAGTGACCGACCGCGAAGCGACCCGCGAAGAGCTGGAAGCCGCGATCGAGAGCGAAGACGGCTTCGCCACCGGCACGCACAGCCACGACCACGACAACCACAAGCCGCGCAAGTCGGCGAAGAAGGCTGACGCGGGCGCCAAGGACGAGGGCGGCGAAGCCAAGCCCGCCAAGAAGGCCGCGGCGAAGAAGCCGGCCGCCAAGGGTGAAGACGCCGGCGCGGTCGAAGCGCCTGCGAGCGACGAGGCGGCTCCCGCCAAGAAGCCGCGCGCCAAGAAGGCCGCCGCTCCTGTCGAGGCGGAAACCGCGGTGACCGAATCGTCGCCGGAAGCCGCCGAAGCGGCCGAGGGCACGGAAGCCGCCGACGCGCCGGCGAAGAAGCCGCGTGCGAAGAAGGCTGCGGCGAAGACCGAAGGCTGATCTTGATCGGGGAAGGGGGCTGCGGCTTGCTTCCCCCTCCTTTTTTCTGTCATCCCCGCGGAGGCGGGGATCCAGACGCGTAGGTTTCTCGATTGATCGAGACGATAGCGTGTATGGATCCCCGCCTGCGCGGGGATGACGACATTTGCGGCGCAGGGTGGTGTGCTTCTCACCCGCATAACGGAAGGCGCAAGGAACGTGACGCAGCCGACGATCGCAGTCCTGCTGCCCTGTTACAACGAGGCCGCCGCGATCGGACAGACGGTTGCCGGCTTCCGCGCCGCGCTGCCGGATGCGACCATCTACGTCTACGACAACAATTCCACCGACGCGACGATCGCCGTCGCGCGTGAGGCTGGCGCGGTGGTGCGCACCGAACGCATCCAGGGCAAGGGCAACGTCGTCCGCCGGATGTTCGCGGACATCGATGCCGACGTCTATGTGATGGCCGACGGCGACGCGACCTATGACGCGGCCTCGGCCCCCGCGCTGGTCGCGCGATTGCTGTCCGAGCAATGCGACATGATCGTCGGTAGCCGGGTCAGCCAGGTGCAGGAAAGCTATCGCCGCGGTCATCGCTTCGGTAATGCGTTGCTCACTGGCATGCTGGCGCGCCTGTTCGGCCGCAGCTTCACCGATATCTTGTCCGGATATCGCGTCTTTTCGCGCCGCTTCGTCAAGAGCTTCCCATCGCTGTCGTCGGGCTTCGAGATCGAGACCGAGATCAGCGTCCACGCGCTCGAATTGAAGATGCCCTGCGCAGAGGTCGAAACGCCTTATTATGCGCGCCCCGAAGGCTCGGCGTCGAAGCTTAGCACCTATGGTGACGGCTTTCGCATCCTCAACACCATTCTGACGCTGTACCGGATCGAACGGCCGTTGCTGTTCTTCGGCGCGATCGGCGCGCTGTTCGCGACGGTGGCGGTCGTCCTCGGCGTGCCGCTGGCGATCACGTACATGCACACGCATCTGGTGCCGCGTTTCCCTACCGCCGTCCTCATCACCGGGCTGATGATCATCGCCGCGCTGTGCGGCTTTGCTGGGCTGATCCTCGACACGGTGGTGCGCGGTCGGCGCGAGGTGCGCCGGCTTGCCTATCTGGGACACAAGGCGCCCCAAAGCGGGGCTTGAACTCCCTCGCGCGAGCGCCGATGTTGGCGGCCTCAAGGGCATAAGAGAGACTTTCATGCACAATCCGTTCGAGACCGGCGATTTCGCGAACCATCTGGGGCGCGCAGGCCTTGGCTTGCAGCAGACCCAGGCGGGCCTCGTGCCGATCGTCATCGAACAGTCGAACCGCGGCGAACGCTCGTTTGACATCTTCAGCCGCCTGCTCCGCGAGCGGATCATCTTCGTCACCGGCGGGGTGGAGGATGGCATGGCCAGCCTGATCACCGCGCAGCTGCTCTTCCTCGAGTCCGAGAACCCGAAGAAGGACATTTTCATGTACATCAACTCGCCGGGCGGTGTCGTCACGGCGGGCATGGCGATCCACGACACGATGCAGTACATTCGTCCGCGCGTCGGCACGGTGTGTATCGGTCAGGCGGCGTCGATGGGCAGCTTCCTCCTCGCCAGCGGCGAACCCGGCATGCGCGTCGCGCTCACCAACGCGCGGATCATGATCCACCAGCCGTCGGGCGGCGCGCAGGGCATGGCCAGCGATATCGAAATCCAGGCCAAGGAAATCCTGCGCATCCGCAAGCGGATGAACGACCTGTACGCGCAGTACACCGGCCAGCCGCTTGAGGAGATCGAGCGGCGCATGGACCGCGACACGTTCCTGGAAGCCAATGAAGCCAAGGATTTCGGCCTGGTCGACGAGGTGTTCGACAAGCGTCCGACCCCGGCCGAAGACGTCGCCCAAGCGGCCTGAGAACACGCCTGGGCGTGACTTTAGTGACTTTTCGACGTTGTGATATGCGTACCGGCCGGTCTACCATGACCGGCCTCACCAGCGGGGAAGCCCCCGCGACAAGGAAGTGTGAATGACGAAATTGAGCGGTGGCGACTCGAAGAGCACCCTCTATTGCTCGTTCTGCGGCAAGTCGCAGCACGAGGTGCGCAAGCTCATCGCGGGACCGACCGTGTTCATCTGCGACGAGTGCGTCGAGCTGTGCAACGACATCATCCGTGAAGAGACTAAGTCGGCACTCGTCAGCAAGAAAGACGGCGGCGTCCCCACGCCCCAGGAAATCTGCAATGTCCTGGACGATTACGTCATCGGCCAGAAGCAGGCGAAGCGCGTCCTGTCGGTGGCGGTTCACAACCACTACAAGCGTCTGAACCACGGCGCGAAGGGCGCCGACGTCGAGCTCGCCAAGTCGAACATCCTGCTCGTCGGTCCGACCGGCTGCGGCAAGACGCTGTTGGCGCAGACGCTGGCACGCATCCTCGATGTGCCGTTCACGATGGCGGACGCCACGACGCTGACCGAAGCGGGCTATGTCGGCGAGGACGTCGAAAATATCATCCTGAAGCTGCTGCAGGCGTCCGATTATAACGTCGAGCGTGCGCAGCGCGGCATCGTCTATATCGACGAGATCGACAAGATCAGCCGTAAGGCGGAGAATCCGTCGATCACCCGCGACGTGTCGGGTGAGGGCGTGCAGCAGGCGCTGCTGAAGCTGATGGAGGGCACCACTGCGAGCGTCCCGCCGCAGGGTGGCCGCAAGCATCCGCAACAGGAGTTCCTGCAGGTCGACACGACGAACATCCTGTTCATCTGCGGCGGCGCGTTCAGTGGCCTCGAAAAGATCATCGGCGACCGCCTGCAGGGCAAGTCGATCGGCTTCGGTGCTTATGTGGCGGCGCCGGAGGAAAAGCGGACCGGCGAGTATCTGCGCCAGACCGAGCCGGAAGATCTGCTGAAGTTCGGCCTGATCCCCGAATTCGTCGGCCGTCTGCCGGTGATCGCGACGCTGGAGGACCTCGACGTCGAGGCTCTGGTCAAGATCCTGAAGGAGCCGAAGAACGCGCTGGTGAAGCAATACCAGAAGCTGTTCGAGATGGAGCAGGTTGAACTGGGCTTCACCGACGACGCGCTGGTCGCGGTCGCCAAGAAGGGCATCGAGCGCAAAACTGGCGCTCGCGGCCTGCGGTCGATCCTAGAGGGCATATTGCTCGACACGATGTTCGACCTGCCCGGTATGGACGGCGTCGACGAGGTGATGATCGACAAGGACGTGATCGAGGGCCGCAAGGAACCGATCCGCGTCTATGCCGAAAAGAAGAAGGACGGCGCCGGCGCGGCGGCGTGAAATCTTTGATACGGTAAGGGAAAGGGCGTCGCGCGAGCGGCGCCCTTTTTCGTTTGGGATTGTGAGCGGTGGCGTGTGTCGGGCAAGGGCTGCCTCCCCACGGCGTCACCCCGGACTTGGTCCGGGGTCCACTCCGCGGCGGGGGAAAGGCCAGAGGTTCTATTGGCACCCTTGCGGCTCGGTGGACCAAGGGACCAGTCCAGGGTGACGAGGTCGGGATGGATATGTCGCGCCCCCCAAGGACCCGCCGCCCACACCCGTCGTTAACGCCCCCTCCGCCATAACCGGCGCCGACGACATAGGAGCAATGCGTGGTAGGAACCCGGATCGAGACGGCACCGGCCCAGAGCCCCGGCTGGCGCGGCGATGCGGGGCCGCTCGCGATCCTGCCGCGCGTGCTGTTCCGCGACGAACGGCCGTGGCTGGCGATCCTGGTCGGCTGGCTGCTGACGATCGCGGGCAGCACGCTGATCGGCTGGATCGTCGCCCGTATCGCGCCCGACAACAGCGGCCCCGACTTCGGCGACGTCTCGGGGGCCACCAAGCTGTTCCTGATCGCGCTGTTCAGCCCAGTGGTGGAGACGCTGATCATGGCGGGCGTCCTCAGCCTGCTGCTCCGCTTCCTGCGGCCGTGGCACGCGGTCGTCGCCAGCGCTTTGCTATGGGGCATCGCGCACAGCCTGTCCTCGCCCTGGTGGGGCGTGGTAATCTGGTGGCCGTTCCTGATCTTCTCGACCCTTTACGTCACCTGGCGCCCCCACGGCGCCTGGCGCGCAATGGGCATCGTCGCCCTGGTCCATATCCTCCAAAACCTGTTTCCGGCGCTTCTGATCGTTATAGGAAAGTAAACATGACGTACCTTCACCGCTGGTGAAAGGCCGCAAACTCGCATAGGACCATCTAAACCCTTGCGAGCAATGCCATGTCTTCCTTCTCGGTCGCCTATCAGAGCGATGGCTATGTCGCTTTACCTGCCCTTTTTCCGCCAGAGGTGCTGCTCGCCTTTTACCGTATGATGCAGGGCGATCTTCAGGCTGCCGGACGCCCCCTGCAGAGCTTTACCGCCCGCGGGCCCTTGCTCCGCCAGCCGGCGATTGAAGTCTATGCATTCCAATATACGCCGATGCTGACGTTCCTGTGGGGGCTGACCCCGCGCGTTGCGGAGGTGGTAGGCCGGCCATTGCTGCCGACCTACGCCTACTTCCGAGCCTATCAGCAGGGCGACGTGTGCCGCATCCATTCCGATCGTCAGGCCTGCGAGCACAGCCTGTCGCTCACTATCGCCTATGGGGACGACCGCCCTTGGGCATTGTCCGTTGCGACCGAACGGACAGAGGTGCCGCAACCCATCGTCGCCGACAACTTCGGCGACCAATCCTATGGATCAGTGGCTATGCAGCCGGGGGACGGGGTTCTGTATCAAGGCACGCACCATCGCCA
This sequence comes from Arthrobacter sp. TPD3018, assembly GCA_003075315.1. GTDB lineage: Bacteria > Pseudomonadota > Alphaproteobacteria > Sphingomonadales > Sphingomonadaceae > Sphingomonas. Next base: position 821,406 of record QDFQ01000001.1, read on the forward strand.
TGGTCGGCTAGACCCCAATCCGAACAGTTGGTCGGCACATCTGTTTCTGCACTGGGTAGAACGGGACGGACGCTATCGAGATCAGGCGTTCGACCGGCCGGCGCAAGAGCGGGCGGCGCAGGCACGTTGAGGCGTCCCCGGCGGCGTGTCGTCGCCGCCGGTCGCGTTCGGAGTGTCAGGCTTTGCCGATCTGGTCGGTTTGTGCGCCGCTGTCGGGGCGGGCGGGGCCGAGGCGGGGTTCTTCGCCAAGGGGTTCGTTGCGGAAGACGGTGAATTCGCCCTTGCCGTCTACCGACGGGCCACTGGTCCAGCGGCCCTCCGGCACGGCGCCGTCGAGCGACGTGACGTAGTAATTGTAGTTGTTCTGCTGGTCCTCCTGCGCCTGCGGGAAGCTGTTGGGGATCGGCATCTGCGCGGTCACGCCGCCGAGGTCCTCGACTACGGCCATCCACTGGTTCTGATGCATCGTGTCGCGCGCGATCATGTAATGGAGCATCTTCTTCATGCCTTCGTCGTGCGCGGCATTGAAGAGGCGTACGGCAAGCACGCGGCCCGTGCTCTCGGCGGCGACATTGGCGAACATGTCGGCGGCGATGTTGCCGCTGGCATAGATATGACTCATGTCGAACGGCACGCCGTCGGAATCGATCGGCATCGCGGCGAGGCCGCTCGACAGCAGGTTCTTGTGGATCATGCCTTCGATGACGTGGTGCGGGCGTTCGCCCCCCATCACCGCGCCGACGATACCGTCCGCGGCGCCTTCCTCCTGTAGCGAGGCAGGCGCCTTGTCGAGGTTGAGGGCGACCGCGGTGGCCAGCATCTCGATATGGCCGATCTCTTCCGTCGCCGTGTTGAGCAACATGTCGCGATAGCGCGGGTCGGGCGAGCGGTTGCCCCAGGCCTGGAAGAAATATTGCATGCAGACGCGGATCTCGCCCTCCACGCCGCCGATCGCCTGTTGCAGCATACGCGCGAACTGGGGATCGGGCGTGTCGACGGTGACGGGATATTGCAGGCGCTTGTCGTGGTAATACATGGCGGGCGTCTCCGCTGACGGTGGAATATGATCGCCGGCGATGTGCCGACACCATGCCAACCGTCGGGCGCGCCCGAGGTTTATTGCGCACGGATAACAAAGGCCAATAATCGTAATAACTTAGGTTGGTTGTCGACCGGGCCGATCCGGACGAGGCGTTCGTCATGGGGAGCTTTCCCGACGCTGGAGCATTGGCTTTGCGTAACGAACCGGGAGGCGATGACAGACGTGGCAGGGGCAACGAACGACAGCACGGTGCCCCAGGGTGCCAAGGGGTGGCTGGGATTGCCCCTATGGTCGCTGGCGTTTCCGATCGTGGGCGTGCCGGCGGTACTCGTATCGCTCTATGCCATGGGAACAATCGGGCTGATCGCCGCGGCGGTGATCCTGATCGGGGCGGTCGTGTCTGCGGTGCATCAAGCCGAAGTCGTTGCGCATCGTGTCGGCGAGCCCTTCGGAACCCTGGTGCTGGCCGTCGCGGTGACGGTGATCGAGGTATCGCTGATCGTTTCGCTGATGGTGTCGGGATCGGGCGACGTTTCGGCGCTGGCGCGCGACACGGTGTTCGCGGCGATCATGATCATCCTAACCTTCATCATCGGGCTGTGCCTGTTGACCGGCGGGGTGATGCACGGCGAGCAACGCTTTACGCTGCGCGGGATCAGCGCCGCGCTGGCGACGCTCGCTGCGCTGACCGTCCTCTCGTTGATCCTGCCCAATTACACTACCAGTGCGGCGGGGCCGACCTATGCACCGTCGCAGCTGATCTTCGTCGCGGTGGTCAGCCTCGTCCTCTACGGCACGTTCGTGCTGGTGCAGACGGTGCGGCACCGCGACTATTTCCTGCCCGCCGGGGATATCGAGCCGGAGGCGCATGTCGCGCCCCCCAGCGACAAGACCGCATGGGCGGCGTTCGGCGTCCTGCTCGTCGCGCTGGTCGTTGTCGTGCTGCTCGCCAAGGGGCTGTCGGCGAAGATCGAGCAGGCGGTGCTCGCAGCGGGCCTGCCTCTCGCCGTGGTCGGCGTGATGATCGCCGGACTGGTGCTGGCGCCCGAGAGCCTTGCGGCGTTCAATGCGGCGCGGCGTGACCGATTGCAGACCAGCCTGAACCTCGCGCTGGGATCGGCGCTGGCGACGATCGGCCTGACCATTCCCGCGGTCGCGATCGTCAGCCTGGTGTTGGGGTTGCCGCTAGCGCTCGGCATTGGCGCGAAGGCGATGACGCTGCTGGCGCTGTCGCTGTTCGTGACGACGATCTCGCTGGGGACCGGGCGGACGACGATCTTGCAGGGGGTCGTCCACCTCGTCATCTTCGCCGCCTATCTGTTCACGACGGTGGTGCCCTGACGTCATGCGACTTGCGACGGGACGCGATCGGAATGCGGTTGCCCACATGCTGGCGCGCGCCTTTCAGGACGATCCGGCGTTCGGATATATCTTCCCCGATCCGGCGACGCGGGCGCGGCAGCTGCCCCGGCTGTTCAAGCTGCTGTACGACAGCGACGGTGCTGCTGGGATGCGGCTGGTGAGCGAGGGCGGCGAGGCGGCGACGCTGTGGCGCGGGCCGGGGCGCGCGGCCATGGGGTGGGGCGAGATCGTCCGCCACCTGATACCATTCGCGGGCGCCCTGGGGACGGCCATCCCGCGCGCATTGCAAGTCAGCGGCGCGGTGGAGGCGCATATGCCGCCGGGCGACTTCTGGTATCTGCACATCGCCGGATGCGATCCCGCGGCACAGGGCCGGGGCTTTGGTCGACGCGCGCTGCTGGCCGGGTTGGAGCGGGCGGCGGGGCGAACGCCCTGCTATCTGGAAACCGCGACCGAACGGAATCTGGGCTTCTACGCGACTGTGGGGTTTGCGGTGACCGACGAATGGCGCGTCGGACTGGAGGGTCCGCGCTTCTGGTCGATGCTGCGGCCTGCCGATCGGCGCTAAGGGGGCGGGGCAAGCGTCTGTCTTGTCCCGCCCGAGACCGTCGCCGTTACAGCAGTTCCACCGCCATCGCCGTCGCTTCGCCACCGCCGATGCACAGCGATGCGAGGCCGCGCTTCTGGCCCGTCGTCTCCAGCGCCGACAGCAATGTCGCGAGAATGCGCGCGCCGCTCGCGCCGATCGGGTGGCCCAGCGCGCAGGCGCCGCCATGAATGTTAAGCCGCTCGGGGTCGATGCCGAGATCGTGGATCGCGATCATCGAGACGGCGGCGAACGCCTCATTCACTTCGAACAGGTCGATGTCGTCGCGGCCCCAGCCGGCGCGCTCCATCGCCTTACGCATCGCGAAGACGGGGGCGGTGGTGAAGAGGGCAGGCGTATGCGCGTGCGCGGAATGCGATACGATGCGCGCGATCGGGTTCAGCCCCAGCCGCTCGGCGACGCTGGCGCGGGTCATCACCAGCGCGGCGGCGCCGTCCGAGATCGACGAGGCGTTGGCCGCAGTGATCGTGCCCTCGCGTGAAAAGGCGGGCTTCAACGTCGGGATCTTGGCGATGTCGCCCTTGGCGGGCTGTTCGTCGAGCGCGACGGTGGTCGAGCCTTTGCGGCCCTTCACCTCGACGGGGACGATCTCGCGATTGAAGGCGCCAGAGGTCTGCGCCGCCTGTGCGCGGGTGAGCGAGCGGATCGCATAATCGTCCATGGCGGCGCGTGTGAACTGATAGTCGGCCGCGGTATCTTCGGCGAAATTGCCCATCAGCTTGCCGGGTTCGTACGCGTCCTCGAGACCGTCGAGATACATGTGGTCGAGCAGGCGATCATGGCCGATGCGCGCGCCGCTGCGATGGGCCTTGGACAGATAGGGGGCGTTGGTCATGCTCTCCATGCCACCTGCCACCAGCATGTCGACCGATCCGGCGGCAAGGGCTTCGGCGCCCATGATCGCGGCCTGCATACCCGAACCGCACATCTTGTTGACTGTCGTCGCTTCGACATGCGTGCCGAGGCCCGCGCCGATCGCCGCCTGTCGCGCGGGTGCCTGGCCGAGGCCGGCGGGTAGGACGCAACCCATATAGATGCGCTCGATCGCATCGGCCGATGCGCCTGCGCGCTCGACGGCGGCCTTCACCGCGGCCGCGCCGAGTTCCGTGGCGGTGGCACCCGACAGCGCGCCTTGGAACGAACCCATCGGCGTACGGGCGTAGCCGAGGATGACGACGGGATCGGTGGACATAGGCTCTCCTGCATTTCTACTTGGCAGTTGATCTAGAGGGTGGGAAGACCAGGGGCAATGATCGCCGCACGGATACAAACACCGCCCGGCGCTTTGTGGCAGGGTGGAAGAATTTATCGAGCCTTTACGGTGGTTTGCGTCGATCAGCGGGATGATCGCTGCGGCCGTCGTGGCCCTCGACTGGGGACGGCGCGACACGGGCTGGGCGATGGCGCTGTTCTGCCTGTCGGCGATCGCGTGGATCACCGGTGCGGTTCTGATGCGCGACTGGGCGCTCGGATCGCAGAATGTCGTGCTGCTCGGCATCGATCTGCTCGGAGTCTACCGCTACCTCATTCGCAGTCCGGAGCCCGCGGAGGACTGACGTGACCGCGGCCCTGTGGCCGCTGGGGCTGGGTGTTCTCGGCGCGATCCTGGGCAGTTTTCTCGCGGCGCTCGCGATCCGCTGGCCGGAGGGGCGCTCGGTGATGCGGGGCCGATCCGCCTGCGACGCCTGCGGGGCGACGCTGACCCCGCGCGAGCTGATACCGGTGATGAGCTATGTCCTGCAGCGGGGCCGCTGCCGGCGGTGCGGGGCGCGGATCGATCCCTGGCATCCGGGCGTGGAGCTGGCGGGGGTGGCGATCGGCGTGCTGGCGGGGTTCGCAGCGCCGGGGTGGGGCGGCGAGGCCGGCGCCGTGTTCGGCTGGTTGCTGCTGGCGCTCGCCGCGCTCGACGTGCGCGCCTTCTGGCTACCCGATCGGCTGACCGGTCTGCTTGCCGTCACGGGGCTTGCCGCTGGTTTGGCGGGCGTTGTGCCGGCGCTGGACGATCGGCTGATCGGCGGCATTGCCGGCTATGGTTCGCTCACCGCGATCGCCTGGGGATATCGCCGCTGGCGCGGGCGCGAGGGGATGGGCGGAGGCGATCCGAAGCTGATGGGCGCGATCGGCCTGTGGCTCGGCTGGCGTATGTTGCCGGCGGTGCTGGTGATCGCGAGCCTGATCGGCCTGGGTGTCGCACTATTTGCCCGCACAAGAGGCGCGAAGGTCACGGCGGATATGCCGCTGCCGTTCGGTGCGCTGCTCGCTATCGCGGCTTACGCAGCGTGGCTCGCCATGATAGCATTTGCGGCATGATGATCGCACCTTTGCTTGCCCTCGCACTACAGGCGGCCGCGCCGGCCGTTCCGCCCGTCGTTTCAGCGGCGTCGCCATTGCTGGGGCCGATCGGCCAGCAGGCGCTGCCGGCCAGGGGCTGCGCGGCCTATCTGTGGAGCACCGCCGATCGCCAACTGGTCGCCATGGCGAGTGTGGACCGTGCGACGCTGCGGGTGTCGGTCGGGGGCAAGACGCTGGATCTGGCACGCAGCGCGGTCAGCGGCACGGCGCCGCTGGGGTTTGCGGCGAGCACCGAATATCGGGGCGAGGGCATGAGTGCGCGGCTGACGATGGACGTGGTACAGCAGGAGGGGCTGACCGCGGGCGCGCGCGTGCCGAGCGGCGCACTGCAGATCGATCGCCCCGGTGCTGACGGCGTCGTGGTGCCGGTCGCGGGCCTGATCGGATGCGCGGCATGACGCTGACGGACATCCTCGCGGCGCAGCGCAGCGCCTTTACCGCGGAGCTGCCGGTCGATGCCGCGACCCGCAAGGACCGGCTGCGCCGCGCGGCCGCGATGATCCGCGACCACAGCGACCGATTCTGCTCGGCGATGAGCGAGGATTTCGGCCATCGCAGCCCCTATCAGTCGATGGTCACCGACATCGCCGGCTCGATCGCGCCAATCGCCAATGCGCTGAAGCACGTCGATCGCTGGATGCGCCGCGAAAAGCGCAAGCTGGAATTCCCGCTGGGCCTGTTGGGGGCGCGGGGCTGGATCGAATATCAGCCCAAGGGCGTGATCGGCGTCATCGCGCCGTGGAATTTCCCGGTCAATCTGGTGATGGGGCCGATCGCGGGTGCCTTTGCCGCGGGCAATCGGGTGATGGTGAAGACCAGCGAGTTCACGCCCGCAACCGGGGCGCTGTTCGAAGAGGTGGCGCCGCGTTATTTCGCTACCGAGGAGCTGGCGTTCGTCAGCGGTGACGCCGATGTCGGCCGGGCCTTTGCCGCGCTGCCGTTCGATCACCTGCTGTTCACTGGCGCGACGGGGATCGGCCGCCACATCCTGCATGCCGCTGCCGACAATCTGACGCCGGTGACGCTGGAACTGGGTGGCAAGAGCCCGGCGATCATCGGCAAGGGCGCCGACCTGCCCCGCGCCACCCAGCGGATTGCGATGGGCAAGATGCTGAACGCAGGGCAAATCTGCCTCGCGCCCGATTATGTGCTGGTACCGGAGGCGCAGGAGCAGGCGGTCGTCGACGGCCTGACGCGGGCCGCGGGTGCGCTCTATCCGACCCTGCTCGACAATCCCGACTATACCGCGATCATCAACGACCGGCATCACCAGCGCCTGACCGACTGGATCGAGGATGCTCGCGCCAAGGGTGCGCGGGTCGAGGTGGTCAATCCGGCGAACGAGGCCATCGCGGCCGCCAACGGGCGTAAGATGCCGCTGCATATCGTTCGGGACGTCACCGACGACATGATCCTGATGCAGGAGGAGATTTTCGGCCCGGTGCTGCCGATCGTCCGGTACGACGGGATCGACGCCGCGATCGACCGGATCAATCGTGGGGGACGGCCGCTGGGTCTGTATCATTTCGGCGGGGACGCCGCCGAACAGCGGCACGTGCTCGACCGGACGATCTCGGGCGGCGTGACGCTGAACGACGTGGTCTTTCACGTGTCGATGGAGGATCTGCCGTTCGGCGGTGTCGGCCCGTCGGGCATGGGCAGCTACCACGGCATCCACGGTTTCCGCACCTTCAGCCACGCAAAGGCGGTGTTGCGGCAGCCTCGGATCGACGTCGCCAAGCTCGCCGGGATCAAGCCGCCGTATGGCAAGGCGATCCCCGCCGCGCTCAAGCGGCAGATGCAGGTCTGACGTCGTTACCGGCGGCTTGCCGAGATAAGTCTGGTTCGCTGACGGAAACAGCGACGGGCCGGGCAACCAAAATCGGCTTTCGGCGTTGTCCAAGAGCTTGGGGGTGCATTCGAACGCGAACGCTCTCGAAAAGGGGGACGTTAGCGCGTGCGAGTACTGACCGGACGACATTATTGGCTGGCCGTCGCGCTACTCGCCGCGACGCCCGCATCCGCACAGTTCAATCAGCAGCAAGGCACCGCGCCCGCACGCGGGCCTGACGCGCCGAAGGCCAAGGATCAGGCGATCCCGACGACCGCGGACGATCCTGCGGTGGATACCGGGCCGATCATCCCCGATTCCGCGTTCGACGCCGCCTTGCCGACGCTGAGCGGCGACATCAACGCGCCGTTGGAACCCATGCCGAAGGATGCCGCCAAGGCTGCTGCATCTGGACAGGTTCAGCCCGTCGGGCAGGCGGGCGCTAGTCAAGCCGATACGACGCTGCCCCCCGCCGCGGCGGAAAATCCCGAACTGGCGCAGCCGCTGATCCCGCTGACTCAATTCGATACGACGCCGCTGCAAACCGCTGCCGACGTCAAGAGTGCGAACGCACCCGAAATCCGATACGACACGGTGCTGACAGGCTTGCAGAAACTGGGGCTGGAGGACGAGTTCAAGTCGTTGTCCGCCTTGCAGGAAGGCAAGGGCAAGGCGGCGAATGCGACACAGGTGGCAGCCCGGGCGCGCGAGGACGAGGGGCTGGCGGTGCGGCTGATGAAGTCGCTCGGCTATTATGACGGCACCGCAATTTCGCTGATCGAGGCGGAGCCGGGCACGGACGGCAAGCCTTCCGGCCGCTTGCGCGCCACCGTCACGGCCACCCCGGGGCGGCTGTATCGCCTGTCGTCGATCAAGGTCGACGCGCAGCCGGTCATCCCGGCCGACCTCATCACCCACAATTTGCCGCTGAAGGTCGGCGATCCGATCGAGGCTGCGCGCATCCAGGCGGCGGAGGCGAACGTCAGCCTCGTCCTGCCACAACAGGGCTACCCCTTCGTCAAGGTCGGCGACCGCGACATCCTGCTCGACGACCAGTCGGACAAGGCGACCGGCGCCTATACGCTGCCGGTCGATACGGGCCCGCGCGCGCGTTTCGGGCAGTTGGTGACCACCGGGGATCCGGTGTTCGGGCTCGACCACCTCAACGTCTTCCCGCGCTTCAAGAGCGGCGACCTGTACGACAGCCGCAAGACCGACGATCTGCGCGACGCGTTGGTCGCGACGGGGCTGTTTTCCAGCCTGTCGGTGCAGCCGGAGAAGACCGGGCGCGTCAACGCCGACGGCACCGAGGCGGTCGACCTGCTGGTCCGGCAGACCGAAGGGCCGGCACGCAGCCTGGCGGGCAGCGCGGGCTATTCGACCGGACAAGGCTTCAAGGCCGAGGGCAGCTGGACCCACCGCAACCTGTTCCCGCCCGAGGGCGCGGTGATCGGGACGATCGTCGCCGGTACACAGGAACAGGGCCTGTCGGCGACCTTCCGCCGCTCGAATGCGGGCAAGCGGGACAAGACCTTCCTCGCCTTCGCCAGCGCCAACCACAACAATTACGATGCGTTCGAGGCCTATACCGCGACCATCTCCGGCCGCTGGAGCTATGTGTCGACGCCGATCTGGCAGAAGCGCTTTACCTATTATTACGGCGGCGAGCTGGTCGCGACCAACGAGAGCGTCTTCGACTTCGCCCGCGGTGACCGGGTGCGGCGCAACTATGGCATCGTCGCGCTGCCGACGCAGGTCGAATGGGACACGTCGAACAGCCTGCTCAATCCGACGCGCGGCTATCGCCTGCGTCTGAACCTCAGCCCCGAAGGTGCAGTGAGCGACGGCGTGCGCCCGTACGTCCGCACGATGATCGAGGGGACCTTCTATTATCCCGTTTCGAACAGCCTAGTGATCGCCGGCCGCGCGAAGGCAGGATCGATCCAGGGCATCGATCGCGACGCGCTGGCGCCATCGCGCCGCTATTATGGCGGCGGCGGCGGGTCGGTGCGCGGCTATGGATACCAGCGGCTCGGGCCGCTCGATCCGCAGGGTAATCCGGTTGGCGGACGTTCGCTCAACGAATTTTCGATCGAGGCGCGTTATCGCTTCGGCAACTTCGGGATCGTGCCGTTCCTCGACGCCGGCAACAGCTATGAATCGAGCCTGCCCAAGGGCACCGACCTGAAGTTCGGCGCGGGTATCGGCGGCCGCTTCTACACCAATTTCGGGCCGATGCGCATCGACGTCGCAACGCCGCTCAACCGGCGACCGGGCGATGGCCGCGTCGCACTCTATATCTCGATCGGGCAGGCATACTGATGAGCGACGACACGCCCGTGCCTGCCACCGAACCTGCCGTCGCCGAACCCGCCGTTATCGCGCCTGCGAAGCGCCCTCTGTGGCAGCGCATCCTGAAGTGGCTGCTGGTTGCGATCCTCGCGCTCGTCGTGCTGGTCGGCGTCGTGGTACTGGGGATCAATACCGATCCCGGCCGCCGCTTCGTCGCCAACCGCATCGGCGGCTATACGACGGCATCGGGGCTCAATATCAAGGTCGGGCGGATCGACGGATCGCTTTACGGCAAGATGGTGCTGAGCGACGTACGCGTCGCCGATCCTAAGGGCGTGTTCCTCACGAGCCCGCGGCTCGACGTCGACTGGCGGCCGTTCGCCTTCGCCAGCAACCATGTCGATGTACGGGGGCTGTCGACCGATCTCGTCACGCTCGCGCGCCGGCCGGAGCTGAAGGCGACGCCGAGCGATCCGAACGCGCCGCTGCTGCCTGACCTCGATATCGACGTGAACCGGCTGCACATCGGTCGGCTGGTGCTGGCAAAGCCGGTGACGGGCGAGACGCATGTGCTGCGTATCGATGGCGCCGTGCATATCGCCGATCGTCGCGCGCAGCTGGTTGCGGATGCCGCGGCGTTGCGCGGGCCGGGCATCGCCGGTGGCGACCGACTGCGGTTGACGCTGAATGCGGTCCCCGATCGCAATATGCTCGACGTGAACGCCAAGCTGTCGGCGCCCGTCGGCGGCGTGGTGGCGACGATGGCGTCGCTCAAGGCCCCGTTGACTGCGAGTGTCGACGGGCGCGGGAGCTGGCAGGCGTGGCAAGGCCGAGCGCTGGCGACGCTGGGGCAGGGGCAACTCGCCAACGTCGGCATCACCGCCAAGAATGGCCATATCGAGCTGCGCGGCTTTGCCACCCCGGGCCTGTACCTGACCGGTCCGGTCGAGCGGCTCACCGCGCCACGGCTGGACCTTGCGATCGACACGACGCTGAACGACCGCAAGGCGGATACGCGGATGACGCTGAAGTCCGACGCGCTGGCGGTGGATGCTGGCGGCCTGCTCGATCTGGCCAATAGCCGCTTCGGCAATTTTGCGATCAACGCGCGGCTGCTGACGCCCGGCGCGATCGCGCCGAACCTGCGCGGACGTGACGTGATGGCGCGGCTGGTGCTGGACGGTGCCTTCGCGACGCCGACGGTGGACTATAAGGTCAGCGCGGCAGCGCTGGGCTTCGGCACGACGACGGTCGAGACCGTCTATGCCGAGGGGCTGGCGCGGGTGAATGCCGATCGCATCCTGGTGCCCGTGAATGCGCGCGCGCGCCGCGTCACCGGTCTGAATGCGGCCGTGGGTGGCCTGACGAACAACGTGCGGATCAATGGCGATTTCGCCATTTCGATGCCCAATATCCTGTCGGACAATCTGCGCATCCGCTCCGACAACATCGATGCGACCGCGGTGGTCGTCGCGAACGTGCAGACGGGCCGCTACACCGGCGCGCTGAAGGGGCGGGTCAACAACTACCGCGTCGAGAGCATCGGCATCATCGACCTGACGACCGACGCACGCCTCGTGCCCGGTGCGCGCGGCGGGTTCGGCATTACCGGCCGCGTCGTCGCGCAGACCAAACAGCTGTTCAACAGCGGCGTGCGTGATTTCCTGGGTGGCAATGCGATCGTCCGCAGCGATATCGGTTATAGTCCCGAAGGCATCGTCACCTTCCGCAACTTGCGGATTAATGCGCCACAGTTCCGCATCACGCGCGGTGAGGGACGGTTCGATCCTGGTACGGGGGCCGTCGCAGTCAATGCCGATGCCTATTCGGCGCAATATGGCCCCGTCACGGCGCGCGTCACCGGCACAGCCGACGCCCCCGTCGTCGTATTGCACGCGGCGCGGCCTGGGCTGGGCGTTGGGTTGGTGAATGTCGATGCGCGGATCGTCGGGCGGGGCGGCGCCTATGCCGTCACCGCGAAGGGCGGCACCGATTATGGCCCCTTTACCGCCGATGTGCTCGTACGGCCCAGCCCGCGGCTGACGGTGGACGTCAACCGCCTCGTCTTTGCCGGGATCGTCGGACAGGGCCGGATAGCCGCCACCCCGGCGGGTCCGTTCGCTGGCGCGCTGCAATTTGCGGGACGCGGCATCACCGGCAATGTGCGTCTGGCCGATCAGGGCGGCTATCAGCGCGCCGACGTCGCCGCGCGCGCATTCAACGCCACCATTCCGGGACGATCCGACTTCACCATCGGTCGCGCCATCGTCAACGCCAGCGTCGTGATGGTCCCCAAGGCACCGCAGGTGGTTGCCGACGTGCAGGTGGGCGATACGCGCTACAATGCCTTCGTCATCCAGGCGATGCGCGCCAAGGTGAACTATGCGGGCGGCCGCGGCACTGCGCAGGCGGTGCTCAACGGATCGAGTGGCGTGCCGCTGCGTCTGGCGGTCAACGCACGCCTGTCGCCCGACGCCTATCTGGTCGCGGCACAGGGGCAGGCGAACGGCATCCCGTTCCGCACCGGTACGCCGGCACGGATCACCGCAGCGCGTGGCGTCTATACGCTGGCCCCGACGCGGATTGACTTCGGCCAGGGCACCAACGCCGGTGCGGCGCGCCTTGCGGGATCGTTCGGCGGCGGCGTTACCGCGGCACAGGCGCGGCTCGATTCGCTCAACCTGTCGATCCTGTCGGCGTTCGTGCCGAACCTCGGCGTATCCGGTGCCGTTACCGGCAGCCTCGACTATCGCCAGCAGGGGCAGGCGATCCCGGCGGCTGACGCGCGGCTGACGATCGCCAATTTCCAGCGCACGGGCCTGTCAGCCGTGTCCGAACCGGTCGACGTGCAGGTCATCGGCAAGCTGCTGCCCGATGGTGGCGAGATGCGCGCGCTCGTGAAGCGGGGGCCGATGGCCATCGGCCGCCTGCTCGCGACGCTGCGGCCGCTGCCGCCGGACGCCGGGTCGTGGACGACGCGGCTGATGCAGGCGCCGCTTGGTGGCGGCATCCGCTACAACGGTCCATCGGCGGTGCTGTTCAGCCTTGCCGCGCTGCCCAACCAGCAGCTGTCCGGGCCGATCGCGGTCGCTGCGGACTTCTCCGGTCGCGTCTCGGCGCCGCAGCTCAACGGCCTGATCCGTGCCGACAATCTCACCTACGATAACGAGACCTTCGGCACGCGCCTGTCGCAAATGAAGATCGCTGCCCGCTTTAACAACGATCGCCTCGAGCTCACCGGCCTTACCGCACGGGCGGGCAGCGGCACGGTGCAGGCGCAGGGCACGATCGGCCTGGCGGCGGATGCCGGTTTCCCGGTCGATGTCCGCGCGCGGCTGGACAATGCGCAGCTTGCGAAGAGCGATGCGGTGGCGGCGACCTCGTCGGGCACGATCCGCTTCACGCATGGTCGTGACGGCGGGCTGTTGCAGGGCAACCTTACCATCCCAGAGGCGCGCTACCAGATCATCCGTCAGGGCGCGGCCGAAGTGCCCGAACTGACGGGCGTGCGACGCAAGAGCCAGATCGTCACGCCGCGGCCCACCGACCGACCGACGCCGGCACCGGTCAGCACGATCCGCCTCGACCTCAACGTCAGTGCGCCCAATCAGCTGTTCGTATCGGGCATGGGCCTCGAATCCGAATGGCAGATGAAGCTGCACGTCGGCGGCACGTCGGCGGCGCCGGTGGTGACGGGCGGTCTCGATCTCGTCCGCGGCACCTATTCGTTCGCGGGCAAGAGGTTCGAGGTCAATCGCGGCACGATCCGCTTCAACGGCGGCGCGCTGAGCGATCCCGACATCAACATCCAGGCGACGACCACGGTCAACGGCATCACGGCGGTGATCCAGATCACCGGCACCGGTCAGCGTCCGCAGATCACCTTCACCTCGACGCCCGCCTTGCCGCAGGACGAGGTGCTGAGCCGCCTGCTGTTCGGGACCAATCCCGAAAATCTGTCGGCGACCGAGGCGATCCAGTTGGCGAGCGCGCTTAACTCGCTGCGTGGCTCGGGTGGCGGGCTCAACCCGCTCGGCAAGCTGCGTTCGGCGACGGGCTTCGACCGGCTGCGCGTACTCGGCGCCGATCAGGCGACCGGGCGCGGCACCAGCCTCGCCGCGGGCAAATACATCACCGACAACATCTATGTGGAGATCGTCACCGATGCGCGCGGCTATACCGCGACGCAGCTGGAGATCGCGCTGACCCGCACGCTCAGCCTGTTGACCGCGACGGGCTCGCAGGGCGGATCGGACGTCCGCCTGAAATATTCGCGAGACTATTGACGCGACCTAAGGTAGCCTCTCCGCAAATCCGAATAACGGGTATGCGGAGAGAGCGGTGGCCGAGAATTTTGACGTCGTCGTCGTGGGTGCGGGAATTTCCGGGGTAGGGCAGGCGTATCACCTGCAAAAACGCTGTCCCGATCGCAGCTATGTGATCCTGGAGGGGCGGGCTGCGCTGGGGGGTACGTGGGACCTGTTTCGGTATCCCGGTATCCGATCCGACAGCGACATGCATACGTTGGGCTTCGCCTTCCACCCATGGCGCGCGGCGAAGTCGATCGCCGACGGCCCCTCGATCCGTGCCTATGTCGAGGAAACGGCGCAGACCTATGGCATCGATCGCCACATCCGCTTTCGCCATCACGTGACCGCCGCCGCCTGGTCGACCGCCGACGCGCGCTGGACGGTGGAGGCGACCGGCCCGGACGGCGAGCCGCTGACCTTCACCTGCAATTTCCTGTGCATGTGTTCGGGCTATTACAAATATGCCAACGGCTACACGCCGCATTTCGAAGGCGCGGACAGCTTCGGCGGGCGGATCGTCCACCCACAGCTCTGGCCCGAAGACCTGGAGTATGATGGCAAGCGTGTCGTCGTGATCGGCAGCGGCGCGACGGCGGTGACGCTGGTGCCCGAAATGGCGAAGCGCGCCGGCCACGTCACGATGCTGCAGCGCTCACCCACCTATGTCGTGTCGCGCCCGGCGGAGGATCGCTTCGCTAACTGGCTGCGCGACCGGCTGCCGGCGAAGCTTGCTTACGGCACCACGCGCTGGAAGAACGTGCTGACCGGCATGGTCTTTTACCGGATCGCGAAGAAGCGGCCGCAGAAGTTCAAGGAGCGTCTGATCGGCATGGTGCGCGAGCATCTGGGGCCGGACTATGACGTCGATACCCATTTCACCCCGCGCTACAATCCGTGGGACCAGCGGCTGTGCCTGGTGCCCGACGCCGACCTGTTCGATGCGATCAAGCGCGGCGATGCATCGGTGGAAACGGGGACGATCGATCGGTTCACGCCGACGGGTATCCGGCTGTCATCGGGCAAGGAATTGCCCGCCGACATCATCGTCACCGCGACCGGGCTGGAGCTGCAATTGCTCAGCGGGGTGCGCTTCAGTCAGGACGGCATGCCGATCGATCTCAGCAAGGCGCTGCAATATAAGGGCATGATGTTCTCGGACGTGCCAAACCTCGCCTATACGTTCGGCTATACCAATGCCTCGTGGACGCTGAAGGCGGATCTGGTCGCGACCTATGTCTGTCGCCTGCTCAACACGATGACGAATCGCGGCGTGCGCCAGGCGACGCCGCATACCGACGATACGACGATGACGACCGAACCGTTCGTCGATTTCAGCTCGGGCTATATCCAGCGCGCCGAGCGCGACCTGCCCAAGCAGGGCTCGCGCAAGCCGTGGAAGCTCAACCAGAATTATGCGCTGGACGTCCTGGCGCTGCGCTTCGGGTCGGTGGACGACGATATGGTGTTCAGCAATCCGGCGCGTGGGCGCAGGGGGACCGACAGCATCGCGGCCTGAGCGCGGTGCGCTGACCTGCGTTGGGCCATGCTGATGGGATGAAGGCGGGCGGCTGGTTTCGGACTATCCGCCGTAGCGGCGATGTCACCCGACACGATCGGGCTCAGCACAACCGATAAAGAAACGCCGGCGCTACGCGCGCCGCAACGGAGCCGGTTCGGGATGGCTGGAGGCGTAGCCGCCGCCGTCCCGAACCGGTCGTGATTACCAGGGCTTGATGTCGACGGTGATGGCAGCGGCGACGATCGCGAAGAACAGTTCCAACATGCTAATCTCCCTTATGGTCGCACCGCGAGGATGCCTGTTAACCTTAACAGTACATTAAGGATTACTCAATCTGACATTCAGGGAGTTGCGGGCACGGGGACGATTAACGCTATCTTCAGCGATCTGGCGTAGCCCGGACCCGTCATGACGCGCGCGCCCCGCACGAAAAACAAGCAAAATCCGAAGGATGGAGCGTATAGCTCGCCCTTGCCGACGGCTGTTCCGCAGCGCTTTCACCTGCTGGTCGCCATCGCCAACTTCGCCGATCTTCGCCGCCGGGTCGGCTGCGCGCGCGCGGAGGGGATCGCATCGATCGCGGCGGCCCGAATCAGTCGGTTGTTGCCCGATGCCGCGGTCTCGGTGCTGGGCCGCGACCAACTGACCTGCACGTTCCTCGACGACGATCCCGCGGCGATCGATATGCGGACCGCCGCCATTGCTGCCGGGTTCCGCGAACCGTTCCTGATCGGCGATGCCAGCGTCTTGTTCTCGCTCGATTTCGGTGCCGCCTCCGCGCCCGCGTCGAACGTCGACGAGGTGGCGCTGGTCGAAGCGGCCGAAGCGGCGCTGGCCCGCACGCGTCTATCGCGCGACCTCGCCCCATCTGCCCTGCCCGCGGAACTGATTGCGCTGGGTGACGAATTCAAACGGGCGATCGCCTGCGACGAGCTGATCCTCCACTATCAGCCCAAGGTGCACGTCCGGCGGCAGGAGATCACCAGCGCCGAGGCGTTAGTTCGCTGGCGCCATCCGACGCGCGGGCTGGTGATGCCCAACGATTTCATCGCAGCGGCGGAACAGTGCAATCTGATCGGCGCGATGACGCTATGGACGATCCGCCGCGCCATCGCCGATCAGCGGGACCTCGTATCGCGCGGCCACGACCTGCGGTTGTTCATCAACATCTCGGGCCAGCTGCTGGCCGACGACGCCTTCGTGCGCGAAGCCTGCGTGCTGGTGGGCGACAGCGATGCCCGGCTGGGGTTCGAGATCACCGAAACGTCGGTGATCCGCGACCCTGCCAGCGCGATCGCCAACCTTCAGATCTTTGCCGATTTCGGCATCGTCATCTCGATCGACGATTATGGCGCCGGCCTGTCGTCGCTGGCCTATCTGAAGCAATTGCCCGCCCGCGAGCTGAAGATCGACAAATTGTTCGTGACGCAGCTCACCAGCTCCAACCGCGATCCGCTGATCGTGCGATCCACGATCGATCTGGCCCATGCGCTGGAAATGGAGGTTGTGGCGGAGGGCGTCGAAACGCATGCCGCGCTCGCGCTGCTGACGGTGATGGGCTGCGACATGGTGCAGGGATTCCTGCTCAGTCGGCCGGTGCCGCTCGACGCACTGGTCCAATATATGGACGACGGTCTTCATCGCCTCGTCCGACCGCAGCCGCTTGCCGCCTTCGGTGGCTTGCAGGTCCAACGGCGCTGACATGGCCACGCACCGGCCTGCATCGCGGCCGGGCCGCATGATGCTCGCTGCCCTTGCCCTGACACTGGCGACGCCCGTCGCGGCGGCGCAGACCGGCGACCGGTTCGATGCGCTGATCGCAGACGCCCGTGCGGCGATGCTCACCGATCCGCATCGGACGGTTGATCGTGCGCGTGAGGCCGAACGGATGGCCGCCGGTGCCCAAACCGCATCGCAACGTGCGATGATGCAGGCGACGGCGCAATGGTTGCGGGGCGAAGCGCTGCTGCGGCTCAACGATGTCGATGGCGCCCGCCCACTGATCGAGCATGCGGTACGCGTGTCGGCGCGACTGGCGCCTAATGCGATGCTCCACGGCGACGCCTTGCTGGCGCGAGGCTGGATCAACACCGCGCAGGCCGATGTCGCGGATGCGCTGAGCGACTATCAGAACGCCTATGCGATCTTCCGCCGCCAGGGCGAGGTGCGCAGCCAGTCCAAGGCGCTGCAGTCGATCGGCGCGCTGTACAGCGGCGCGAACGACCATGCGAGCGCGCTACGCTATTTCGACCAGGCACTAGCGACCTACCGCGGTGATCCGATGCTGGCGCTGTCGCTGTACAACAACCGCGGCGGCGCGCTGAAAAAGTTGAAACGGCTGCGCGAGGCGGAGGCGCAGTTCGACAAGGCACTGGCGCTGACCGCGCAGATGCGAAGCCCGCTGCTGCGGTCGCTGGTGCTCGGCAATATCGCCGAAACGCGGCTGGCGATGGGCAATGTCGCGGGCGCGCAGCGCGCGATCGACGAAGGTTTGCGTCTGTCGGGTCGCGACGGTGCCGGTCAGCCCTATCGCACGGTCTTGATCGGGCTGGCCGCGCAGGCGGCGTATCAGCGCCACGATCTCGCGACGGCGGCGCGGCTGATCGGCGAGCGTTTCGCCGGCCAGGATTTCGCCAAATCGACGCTGATCGATCGCGAAGCGCACCAGACCGCGTATACGATCTACCGCGCAAGCGGTGCGCCCGACCTCGCGCTACAACATTTGGTGGCGCTGAAGCGGCTGGACGACGAGGCGACCATGCTCGCCCGGTCGACCAATGCGGCGCTGATGGCGGCGCGCTTCGATTTCGCGAATCAGGAACTGCGGATCGCGAACCTGCAGCGCGACGAGGCGCGGCGGAACGTCGCCTTCGAAAAGGCGCGGGTACGCACGCAGCAGACCGTATTCGTCGGCTTCGCCGTCGGCGTCCTGGCGGTGCTACTGATGCTCGGCATCGGCATCGTGACGCTGCGACGCAGCCGCGATCGGGTACGTGCCGTCAACGCCGATCTGAAAAAGGCACTGGCCGCCAAGTCCGAATTTCTCGCGACCACCAGCCACGAAATCCGCACGCCGCTGAACGGCATCCTGGGCATGACGCAGGTGATGCTGGCGGACGGCAGCGTCGCGGGTGATTTGCGCGATCGGCTGGCCGTCGTCCACGGGGCCGGCGTGACGATGCGCGCATTGGTCGACGACATCCTTGATGCCGCAAAGATCGAAAGTGGTCGCCTGACGATCGAAGATGCGCCGTTCGATCTCGCTGCGATGCTGCGGGACTGCCTGCGCCTGTGGCAGGATCAGGCGGCGGCCAAGGGTCTCGTCTTCCACGCCGACCTGTCGCGCTGCCCCGATTGGATCGTGGGCGATGCGTTGCGTGTGCGGCAGATCGTGTTCAACCTGATGTCCAACGCATTAAAGTTCACCGCGAGCGGCAGCGTAACACTGACCGTCGAGGCGATCGCGGCGGCGGGCGAAAGCGAGCGCATCCGCATCGGGGTCGCCGACACGGGCACGGGCATCGCCATCGAACAGCAGCAGGCGATCTTCGAATCGTTCACCCAGGCGGACACCAGTACCACGCGTCGCTTTGGCGGGACCGGGCTGGGCCTGTCGATCTGCCGTAATCTCGCGCGGGCGATGGGCGGCGAGGTGACGGTAGCGAGCGTGCCGGGTCAGGGCGCCTGTTTCACGGTCGAACTGCCGCTCCGTCATGCCGACCGACCGGAGCAACCCAAGAACCAGGCCGAGGCGGGTGTCCTGGTCGTCGATCCGCATCCCATCACGCGTGCGATGCTGAAGACGGTGATCGCGACGCGGGCGCAGGACGTCGTACCGCTCGCGACGCTGGACGAGGCGTTTGATCGGCTGGCCGCCGACCCGGTCGACCGGATCGTCGTCGACGTTGGGGCGCTGCGCCCGTGCGATGACCCACACGCCGAGGTGCGGCGCCTGGTCGCAGCGGCGGGCCGCGAAGCGACAGTGCTTCTGCTATGGCCGGCGGATGCCGCCGAGGCGCATGCGGCCTTCGATGCCGAAATCGAAGTCCTGCACCTTCTCAAACCGATAGCGGCGAGCGATTTGCTCGCCGTCCTATTCGCCAGCCGCGACGCAACGCTTGTGTCGCAGGCGGCATGAGGCGTAGACGCGCAGCCATGTTGACCCATTGCCCTCGCGGACGCCGGATCATGGTGCGATGAACGTCTTGTTCATCGAGGACGACCGAATGAATCGCCGCGTCGTCCGCGACATGCTGGACGTCGCCGGCGTCGGGATGGTCGAGGCGGAAAACGCCGAGGCGGGCCTGGCGGCGATCGAGGCCGAGACGTTCGATATGCTGCTCATCGATCTGCGCATGCCGGGGATGGATGGCATCACCGCGATCGGGCACATTCGCGCGCGCGCCGATGATAAGGCCAATGTGCCGATCATCGTCATCACCGCGGACACGGCGCTGGACCTGCGCGAACGCTGCTTGGCGGCGGGCGCGAACGAGGTCCTGTTCAAGCCGGTGGCGATGGATTCGCTGTTCGAGGCGATGGGGCGGATCCTGGCGCAGGACCCGGGCGGCGCGACGATCGCCTAAGCCGTTTCGTCGTCGTCGGACGTTGGCGCACGCGTAGGCAGGATCGGGCTTTCCTTCGCTACGGTTGGGTCGGGCGTGCCGACGAGGGCAATCGTGTCGTCCTGCTCCTTCACCGCGAAGCCGACGTCTTCCAACCCGAGTTTCAGGTGGATGCGGGTAAGATGATCCGCCTCGACAAGGGCGAACAACGTCTCTGGTGTTGCGCTCATCCGCGTCCAACTGGTCAGGAATGGAGCCGTTCCGATATTAACCACCAATATGAATGATTTGCGACAGACCGTTGGCTGACGTCCGCGAAGGATGGCACCACCCGCGATCAGCGCCCGCGCTGTTGCCCGTCCGATGATCCCATGCGAGGCTTGGCGCGTCGCGATGTGACGGGAGCGCCCTATGAATTTGATTCCCCTTCGTTTTGCCATGACTCTGGCGATCGCCGGCGCGAGCACCGCGGCACTTGCGCAAGTCGTCCCGCAGGCGCGCACTGCCAGCGGGCCGGTGCGCGGCACGACCGAGGCGGGGGTGGATGCGTTCAAGGGCATCCCCTTCGCCGCGCCGCCGGTGGGGACGCTGCGCTGGCAGCCGCCGCAGCCGGCCAAAGCCTGGACGGCGCAGCGCGATGCCACGCGCTACGCCGCGGATTGCATGCAGCTGCCGTTCCCCAGCGATGCCGCGCCGCTCGGCACGGCGCCGGCGGAAGACTGTCTTTACGCCAATATATGGCGGCCAGCGGGTGTGAAAGCGGGGGCGAAGCTGCCCGTTCTGGTGTGGATCTATGGCGGTGGGTTCGTCAACGGCGGGTCGTCCCCGCCGACGTACAGCGGTGCGGCGCTAGCGCGACAGGGCATCGTGATGGTGAGCTTCAATTATCGGCTGGGGCGTTTCGGCACGTTCGCGCATCCCTCGCTCGCCACCACGCCGCGTGACGTGGATTTTGGGCTGCTCGATCAGATTGCCGCGCTGCGCTGGGTGAAGCGTAACGTCGCTGCGTTCGGGGGCGATCCCGATGCGGTGACGATCATTGGCGAAAGCGCGGGCGGCATGTCGGTCCACGCCATGCTGACCTCGCCCGCCGCGCAGGGGCTGTTCCGCGCCGCGGTGATCCAGTCGGGCGGCGACGGATCGTACAAGGGCGCCAGCGTGGCGACCGCAGAGGCAGCGGCGACCGCCTTCGCGCGCGCCAAGGGCATCGACGGTACAGGCCCCGCCGCATCGGCGGCACTACAGGCTTTGTCCGGTGAGCAGGTGGTCGACGGCCTCAACCTCGCCACGCTGGGACAGCAGCAGGGGGAGGGGCGCACGTACAGCGGTCCGGTGCCCGACGGCCGCACCTTCGTCGACAGCCGCGACGCCTATCGCGCCGGCCGGTTCGCGCATGTGCCGGTGATGGTGGGGGCGACCAGCAACGATATCGGCGGACCGGGCGGCGTCATGCTTGGGGGCGCACGCGACGTCGCCGGGCTGCTCGCGAAGCATGGCGTGCCGGTGTATTATTATCGCTTCGATTATGTCGCGACCTCGGCGGCGACGCCGGATGGCGCGGGGGCGGGGCATGCCACGGACATCCCGTTCTTCTTCGACACGGCCGACATCAGATATGGCGCGGCGACCACGAAGACCGATCGCGCCGCAGCGACCGTGGCGAGCCGCTATCTTGTGAATTTCGTCAAGACGGGCGATCCCAATGGCGCCGGCGCCGTACAATGGCGGCCGTTTGGGGCATCCGACCCCGCGATGCTGACGATGACGCGGGGCGGCGGGGCGGAGCTGACGCGCGAGTGATCTGGAGAGCGCCTGGTCTCGTCGCGACGGGCGCGCGGTGCTGGTCGTTGTTGCGTTATCGCGAGCGTAGCGAAGCAATCCAACGCGCCGCGCGCCGACCAGAGATTGCTTCGCCACCCTGCAATGACGGGCCGCTTAAAGTTGCTGGCCCTGCTGGGGCGCCGAACCTGCCCCGCATCAAACGAAGGTAAGCTCCGCCGCCTTACTTCCCGCGCCCGGTCGCCTCTTGCAGCGCATCGATGCGCTTCGACGCTTCCGCCTTGGTCAGCGTGTCGTCGAACGTTTCGCCGGCTTCCTCGCTTAGCGTCTTGAGGTAGCTCGCCTGCGCGCCGGTCATCGCCTCGTCGCCGGTCGTCCAGTCGTCGGGATCTTTTTCGGCGTTGCCGGTCGGATGATCCTTGGGATTTTCGGTCATGGACATGGGGTCTTCCTTTCAGAAGACCCCAACATTCCTGTTCCTTATCCGTTCCAGCCGGTGAACGGCATGTTCAGCGCCTCGGCCACCGCATGGTGCGTGATCTTGCCGTGATAGACGTTGAGGCCGTTGGCGAGGTGTGCGTCCGCCTTCATCGCAGTTTCTGCGCCCATGTTGGCAAGCTTGATCGCGAACGGCAGCGTCGCGTTGTTGAGCGCGAAGGTGCTGGTGCGCGCGACCGCGCCCGGCATGTTGGCGACGCAATAATGGATCACGCCGTCGACTTCGAACACCGGGTCTTCGTGGGTGGTGGCATGGCTGGTTTCGAAGCAGCCGCCCTGGTCGATGGCGATATCGACCATCACCGCGCCGCGCTTCATCGTCTTGATCATGTCGCGCGTCACCAGCTTCGGCGCCGCGGCGCCCGGCACCAGCACCGCGCCGATGACGAGATGGGCGTTCTTCACCGCCGACGCGATCGCCGCCTTCGATGCGTAAGCCGTCTTGATCTGCGAGCTGAAGAACATGTCCAGCTCGGCGAGGCGATCGTTCGAAATATCATAGATCGTCACGTCGGCGCGCATGCCGACCGCCATCTGCGCGGCGTTGACGCCCGAGACGCCGCCGCCCAGGATCGCGACCTTCGCCGGCGCCACGCCCGGCACGCCGCCGAGCAATACGCCACGGCCGCCCTGTTCCTTCTCGAGGTAATGCGCGCCGACCTGCACCGACATGCGGCCCGCAACCTCGCTCATCGGCTTCAGCAGCGGCAGACCGCCGCGTGCCGCCGTCACCGTCTCATAGGCGATGCAGGTCGCGCCCGACTTCACCAGCCCCTCGGCCTGCGCCTTGTCGGCGGCGAGGTGGAGGTAGGTGAACAGCAGGTGGCGCGGTTCGAGCAGCGCGATTTCACTCGCCTGCGGTTCCTTCACCTTCACGATCATGTCGGCGGCGGCAAACACCGCGGCGGGATCGGCCAGGATCGTGGCGCCCGCGTCGATATAGTCCTGATCCTCGAAATCGATGCCGGAGCCGGCTTTGGTTTCGACGACGACCTCATGGCCGGCGGCTACCAGTTCGGCGACCGACGGCGGGGTCAGGCCTACGCGATATTCGTGGTTCTTGATTTCCTTGGGAACACCGATGCGCATGGGAATCTCCTCTTCCGACAGCGCTCTTACTACGCGCAGGGCGGGAGAGGCTTGCAATGTCGTTGCCCCGGGACAGTCACGGCGGGATTTCATTGCGTGAATAGGTATCGTAGAACGAGGATCATGCTCGACGCCCTCGACCAAAAGATCCTAGGCCAATTGCTCGTCAGTTCGGACCTCACCAGCGCCGAACTGGGGGAGAAGGTCGGCCTGTCGCCCAGCGCCGCGCATCGCCGCGTCGGATCGCTCAAGGACCGCGGGCTGATCGCCGGCTTTCGCGCCGTGCTGAGCAAGGCCGCGCGAGGCAATCCCAGCGTCGTGATGGTCAACGTCACGTTGCGCGACCAGCGCGAGGAGACGATGGCGGCGTTCGAGCGCCAGATCGTCGATGTCCCCGAAATCCGCGACTGTTTCCTGATGAGCGGCGAGGCCGATTATATGCTGCACGTCGAGGTGCGGCGCGACGATACGTTCGAACGCATCCACCGCGAAACGCTGTCACGGCTGCCCGGCGTCACCCGGCTGGCGTCGCACTTCGTGATCCGAGAGGTCTTCCGCAGGCCGTAACTCCCGTTTGCTTCCAATGCGGTACGCCAGCGGTGAGTTTGGCGACACCAATGGTCGCATCACCCGCCGTCCTTTGCTCGGAGCGGCTCGTGGCCTTCCGCCGCCGTTGCTCCCGCCGTTCAGGCCATGCTAAGGCGACGCCGATGCAACAGCTTGCGAACAACGCCGGTCGCGTACCGACGGACCGATCGAGCCGCTCGTGAGCAGCCCCGTACCGGCAGCCCCTCCCGACGCCCGCGCCGAGGACGAAACCCCCGTTCACCACAGCGATGGCCTGCTGAAGCTGGCGGTCGGTGCGATCGGCATCGTCTTTGGCGATATCGGCACCAGCCCGCTGTACGCTTTCCGCGAAACCTTCGCAGGGCATCACAAGCTGGCGCTCGATCCGCTGCACATCATGGGCGTGCTGAGCCTGATGTTCTGGTCGATGATGATCGTGGTGACGATCAAGTACGTCGCCATCATCATGCGCGCCGACAATAACGGGGAAGGGGGCAGCCTGGCGCTGCTCGCCCTCGTGTCCGGCCGGACGAAGAGCAAGCGATGGTCGACCGGCATCGTGCTGCTCGGCGTCTTCGCCACCTCGCTGTTCTACGGCGATTCGATGATCACGCCTGCGGTGACTGTGCTCGGCGCGGTGGAGGGGTTGGCGATCGCGGCGCCGGCCTTTTCGGGGCTTGTGCTACCAATCGTACTGGCGATCCTGATCGCGCTGTTCTGGGTACAGCGCAGCGGCACGGCGCGTATCGGTCTGATCTTCGGGCCGATCATGCTCGTCTATTTCGGCGTGATCGCGGTGCTGGGGCTGCTCAGCGTCGTGCAGACTCCGCACGTTCTGTGGGCGTTTTCGCCGCACCACGCGATCCACTTCTTCCTCGCCGATCCGGTCCGCGCCTTCCTGGCGCTCGGCTCGGTCGTGCTCGCGGTGACGGGGGCGGAGGCACTGTACGCCGATATGGGGCATTTCGGGCGCAAGCCGATCGGCCTGTCGTGGCTGGTGTTCGTGCTGCCCGCGCTGATGTGCAACTATCTGGGGCAGGGCGCGCTGCTGTTCCGCGAGGGCGAGGCCGCGCTGCGTAGTCCGTTCTACATGCTCGCGCCCGATAGCCTGCAGCTGCCGCTGGTGCTGCTGGCGACGATGGCGGCGATCATCGCCAGCCAGGCGGTGATTTCGGGCGCCTTCTCCGTCACGCAACAGGCGATCCAGCTGGGCTTCATGCCGCGGCTGCGCATCGAACATACCAGCGCGGCGACGGTGGGGCAGATCTACATCCCGCTCATCAACTGGCTGTTGATGACGATGGTGATCCTGCTCGTGCTGTTCTTCCGCACCTCGTCCAACCTCACCTCGGCCTATGGGATCGCGGTGACGGGGGCGATGTTCATCGATACGTGCCTGCTCGGCGTGGCGTTGACCCGGTTGTGGAACTGGCCGCTCTATGCCGCGGCGCCGCTGCTCGGCCTGTTCTTCCTGGTCGATGGCGCCTATTTCGCCGCGAACCTGACCAAGGTGCCCGATGGCGGCTGGTTCCCGCTGATGATCGGCCTGATCGTCTTCACCTTCCTGACGACCTGGTCGAAGGGGCGGACGCTGATGATGGAGCGGCTGCGCGAGGCGGCGATGCCGACCAAGGTGTTCATCACCTCCGCGATCAATTCGGCAAGCCGCGTGTCGGGGACGGCGGTGTTCATGACGTCCAGCGCCGATGGCGTGCCGCATGCGCTGCTCCACAATCTGAAGCACAACAAGGTGCTGCACGAGCGGATCATCCTGCTGACGGTCAAGATCGTCCAGCAGCCCTATTGGCCGGAAACCGACCGCGCCAAGCGCGAGGAGATGGGCGAGGGCTTCTACCGGCTCGTCCTGCGCTACGGCTTCATGGAGGAGGTGGACGTGCCGGCGGCGCTGAAGCGCGTCCATGGCTGCGGCACCGATTTCAAGATGATGGACACCAGCTTCTTCCTGTCGCGCCAGACGCTGCTCGCGTCCGAACGGCCGGGCATGATGCTGTGGCGCGAAAAGCTGTTCGCCTGGATGCTGCGCAACGCCGAAAGCGCGATGGAATTCTTCCGCCTGCCGACGAATCGCGTGGTCGAGCTGGGCAGCCAGGTGGAGATTTGAGCGAGCCGGCCCCCATCATCGTGACGGCCCTGTTCGGGCGGCGCGACCAGGGCTGGTTCGATGCGCAGCGGGCGGCGCACTTCCCGCCCGAACGCAACGTGCTGGCCGCGCATCTAACGCTATTCCACCACCTGCCGCCCTCGGCGGAGGACGAGATTAAGCATCGCCTGAACGGCCTCACCCGCGGCGTGCGGGCGCCGCAGGCACGAGTCGGCGGGCTGATGTCGCTGGGGCGCGGCGTCGCCTATCGGATCGAATCGCCCGTTCTGGTCGCGATCCGGCGCGATCTGGCCGACGCCTTCGGGGGCCTGCTGACCCCGCAGGATGCCGGTGGCTGGCGCCCGCACGTTACCATCCAGAACAAGGTTCAGCCCAATATCGCCAAGCTGCTGCTGACCGCTTTGTCGCGCGATTTTGCACCCCGCGACGTCGAAATCGCGGGGCTGGCGGCATGGTGGTATCGTGGCGGTCCGTGGGAAGCAATTTCCCGTCACATGTTCGCTTGACGGGGGCCGCATCCCGCTCCTATAGGCGCCCCTCCACACGGCGGGGCGGAGTAGCTCAGCTGGTTAGAGCACGGGAATCATAATCCTGGGGTCGGGGGTTCAAGTCCCTCCTCCGCTACCACATCGGTAGCGCCGCGCGTGTGAGGCGATCGACAGACGGAACGCTTTGTTCACCATTGCCGTGCGATAGCGGGCGCTGGTCGGTTCGGGTCGCGTCGATGCCCTATCACTTTTCAAATGAACGTCGGACCGCCGATCGGCGGGTTGTCAAACAGCCCCATGCGGGGCCTGAGCGTCGTCTGGCGGAGCGCCGGGCCACCGAGGTGAAGCTGGTCCGCAAGCCGCAGCCGATGCACCGTGGCGTGCTGTGGGCGGCGGTTTTGATGGTTCTGGTCCTGTCCGACAGCGTGTGGCTCGACGGGGCGTATCGCCACATGGTGACGGGCGGCATCGCCGACTGGATCGCCAGCGTGCGCTATTGGTCCGACCACGTCTGGGACTGGCGCGCCTAGGCGAAGGCGCCAAACGGATCGTTCATCACCAGCATCGCATCGGACCGCGCGAGCGCGATCAGTGTCAGGCCGTGCGCACGGGCGTGATCCAGCGCGAAGCTGGTGGGGGCGGAGATGCCGACCAGCAGCGGCGTCTCGGCGACCAGCGCCTTGTCGGCCATTTCGAAGCTGATGCGCGAGGTGACGAGCGTGAAGGCGGCCCCAGCGCTCCCCCGCGCCTGCGCGCCGATCAGCTTGTCGAGCGCATTGTGGCGGCCGACGTCCTCGAAGATCGCCGCGATCGCACCATCGGCGCTGCAGGCGGCCGCGGCATGGACGGCACCGGTCGCGGCGTTGAGGCGCTGGTGCGCACGAATCGCAGCCAGCGCGGCAAAGATCGCAGCCGGCTCGACGACAGGGCAGGGTGGCCGCTCGCGCACCGGCCGCGCGAGCTGTTCCAGGCTGGCGATCCCGCACAGGCCGCATCCCGTATCGCTGCTGCGATGGCGGACGCGGTCGTGGATGCGGGGGCGGCAGCGCGCGGCGAGCGCGACGCGGACGATCCAGCCCGCCTCCGCTTCGAAGACGTCGATATCCTCGACGTCGGCAGCGGTGTCGGCGAGGCGTTCGGTCAACATGAAGCCGAGCGCGAAGACGTCGAGATCGCGCGGCGTCATCATCATGACCGCATAGCCCAGGCCGTCGACTTCGATCGCGACGGGTACCTCGACGGCGACGTCTCGCGAGCCCGTCGTGGCGCGGCCATCGGCGTGAAGCACCCGGATCGGCTCGGGCCGCGATACGCTCACAGTGCGGCGAGATCCTCGGGCGTGTTGACGTTGGCGAGCCGCTCCGGTGCGGCGATCGGCAGCGCGCCGATCTGCTGCGCCCAGCCGCGCACCGAACGTCGGCCGTCGCGCGCGAGATGGTCGGCGAGCGCGTCGGCAAGGTCGGCGGGCCAGTGGCCGATGACCGGCGCATCGCTGCAATAGCTGGGCGCGCGGCGCAGCAGCGAAGCGACGAGCGCCTCCGGCAGATACGGCGTGTCGCAGGGCAGCGTCAGCACGCTGTCGAAGCCGTGTATCGCTGCGTGGTGCAGCGCCCCCGCGATGCCGCCGAGCGGGCCCAGGCCGGGGGCAGGGCGATCCGCGATGCCGCCGTCACGCCCCACGACGACCACCGCATCGGCCCAGCGCGCGCAGGCGTCGCGGACATGCGACAGCAGCGGCCGGCCGTCCCACAACGCGGCGGCCTTGTCGCTGCCGAAGCGGCTCGATTGGCCGCCGGCGAGGATCGCCGCGAGGATCAGGCCGTCTTCTCCACCCGCACCGGCACGGATTTCCCCGCCGGAACGTGGCTTTGTTCGGCCTTGTGCGTGACCGGCATCAGGATGTTGCATTCCGGGTAATAGCCACCCAAGCAGCCGCGCGGAATGTCATAGGGGACGACCAGCAGGCCATCGACGCGCTTGTCGCCGTTGGTGCCCTCGTCGCCGACCAGATCGACCTTGTCGTGCTCGGCCAAGCCCAATTCTGCCATGTCCGCGCGGTTCATCAGGACGACGTCGCGCGTGCCTTTGATGCCGCGGAACCGGTCGTGATAGCCATAGACGGTCGTGTTGAACTGATCGTTCGAGCGCAGCGTCATCAGGCGAAAGCGGCCGGGGGCGTCCTTGAAACCGGTGGCGTTCAATGCGCTCGGCACGTTGAACTCCGCGCGGCCGCTGTCGGTGAGCCATTGGCGGTGGGCGGCAGGCACGCCCTTCCAGAAGCCGCCGGGGATCCACATCCGTTCGTTGAAGCGGGCGAATTTGTCCGGATAGGTCGCCTCGATCGCGTCGCGGACGAGACCGTAATCGCCGACCCATGCGTCCCAATCGACCTTCGGGTTGGGGTCGAGCGTTGCCTTGGCGATGCCGGCCAGGATCGCGGGTTCGCTGAGCAGAGTGTCCGCCGCCGGCGTCGCGCGGCCGCGGCTGCCATAGATGCGGCTGAAACTGTCCTCCATCGTCACCGCCTGCGGGCCGGTCGCCTGTTCGTCGGTCTCGATCCGGCCGAGGCAGGGGAGA
This sequence comes from Arthrobacter sp. TPD3018, assembly GCA_003075315.1. Classification (GTDB taxonomy): domain Bacteria; phylum Pseudomonadota; class Alphaproteobacteria; order Sphingomonadales; family Sphingomonadaceae; genus Sphingomonas. Next base: position 850,406 of record QDFQ01000001.1, read on the forward strand.
AGGTAGCAGGTCTTGCCGGGCAACAGATGCGTGCGATTGAGCTTGGTCGCGATGCTGACGGTGAGGTCGAGCGTTTGCCAGGCCGGCTCGATCCGTGCGGTATCGGGCACCGCCCGGGCGAGGTTGCCGCCGAGACCCAGGAACGCCTGCGCGCTGCCGTCGATGATATGTTCGCACGCTTCGACCGTGTCCCAGCCTTTGTCGCGCGGGGGATCGAAATCATAGAGCTGCTGCAGCCGATCGAGCGGGGCGAGCTCCGGTTTTTCGGTAATGCCGACGGTGCGCTGACCCTGCACGTTGCTGTGTCCGCGGACGGGGCCGAAGCCAGCGCCGGGCTTGCCGACGTTGCCGCGCAGCAGCATCAGATTGACGAGCGTGTGGAGGTTGTCGATACCATGCACGTGCTGGGTCAGGCCCATGCCGTAGACGCAGATGACCCGCTTCGACCGGGCATAGACCGCGCCAGCGGCCTCCATGTCCTGGCGGGAGATGCCGCTTTCATGCTCCAGCGTTGCCCAGTCGGTCGCTCGGACCATGTCGGCGAACGCCTCGAATCCTGTCGTATGTTCGGCGATGAAGGCATGATCTAGGATCGCGGGGGCGTTGATCCGCTGGCATTGATCGTCCGCCTCGATGACGTATTTGCAGATGCCGACCAGCGCGGCGATATCGCCTCCGGCCTTCACCTGATGATATTGCGTGGCGATCGGCGTCGACTTGCGCGTCGCCATCTCGATCGGGTTCTGCGGGTCGGTAAAGCGTTCGAGACCGCGTTCCTTCAGCGGATTGAACACCACGATCTCGACGCCCCGCTTGGCGCAGCTGCGCAACGGGTGAAGGAAGCGGGGCGAATTCACGCCCGGATTCTGGCCGAAATAGAAAATAGCGTCACACTGATCGTAATCCGACAAATGGATCGTGCCGACGGGCGAACCAATTGCGGACTTGAGACCGACCGATGTCGTCTCGTGACACATGTTGGAGGAATCGGGCAGGTTCTGGCTGCCATACAAGCGCGCCATCAACGCCCACATATAGCTGGTTTCCAGACTGGCGCGGCCGGACGCGTAGAAGATCACCTTCTTGGGATCGTAGCGCTTCAGATGCGTGCCGATATCGGCAAAGGCCTCCGCCCAGCTGACCGCGACATAGCGATCCGTGGCGGCATCGTATTTCATCGGATGCGTCAGCCGCCCGGCCTGTTCCAGGTCGTAATCCTTCCACCCGCGCAAGTCGCTCACGGTATGCTGCGTGAAGAATTCGGGCGTGGTACGATAGGTGGTCAGCTCCCACGCGGTCGCCTTCGCGCCGTTTTCGCAAAATTCGGCGATATGCGGATGCGCCGGCTTCCCCCAGGCGCAGGACACGCACATGAAACCGCCCGGCTTGTTCTGCCGGGTGAGTTCACGCGCGGTTTCCGGCCGCACCTTCTCGCGCAGGTTGATCTCCGCAACCGACTTCATCGATCCCCAGCCACCGGCGGGACCGGTGTAAGGTTCGGTGCTGATCGCCTGGTCGTCGCTCACGTCGCAGTTCCTCCGCTCGTCCGAACGCCAACGTCCCGCCCGGCGGTTGGATGCATGCCGCATGCCACGGCTTATGTACACGCCATCCGATATCTTATCACACGCCTGCCAGCCGGCGCAGGGCCCAAACATCGCAATTTGAATCAACTTCCCGCAAATTGGTATTGTATTGATCTGAAAGGAATGAGACCACGATGGTTCTGAGGGGTGGTTCCAAACAAACCGCAAGTAAATAAGGAACGCTATGCTGTCCTTGTCTGCTGGCCGTAACCGGGTGATCCGTGGCGATGACACACGGACATTCGCGCTGATCGGTCGCGGCGAATTGCAATCATCCCCGGATCACGAAGGGGAAAGAACATGATGATGTACAAGGGGATACTCGCCTCCACCTGTTGTCTGGCGGCGTTGCTCGCCATGCCGGCGCAAGCCCAGGTCACGACCGATCAGGACGCTGCGACGCAGATCGGCGATCCTGTCGCTTCGGCGAAGCTCGCCGCCGATCGGGCGCGCGACGATTCGGTCGACGCAGACAAATCGCAGGACATCATCGTAACGGGCACGCGCATCGCGCGGCCGAATAACCGCTCCGCCGCGCCGATCACCACCGTCACGGTCGCCGAAATCGCTGCCCAGGGCGCGACGACGATCGAAGAGGTGATGAACCGCCTGCCGCAGGTTCAGGCCAATGCCGAACAGAATTACGCCGATTCCGACGGCCGCCAGCGTATCAAGTTGCGCAGCCTGGGCTTCGAACGCACGCTGACGTTGGTCGACGGGCTGCGGCTCGGTATCCAGAACGGCATGGACGTCAGCCTGATCCCCAACGAGCTGGTCGAGCGGATCGACGTTCTGTCGGGCGGTGCGTCGTCGGTCTACGGCTCGGACGCAGTCGCAGGCGTCGTCAACTTCGTGCTGAAGAAGGACTTCAACGGCATCGCGCTGACCGGCAACTACAGCTTCTTCAACCACGACAATCGCGCCAACCCGGTGACCGAAGCGGCCGGCCGAGCCTTCTTCCCGGCGAAGCAGGGCTGGACCAACGACGGCGGTCGCGCGAACCTCACGCTCACCGCGGGCAAGACCTTCCTGGACGGGGCGGTCAGCCTGTCGGGCTATCTCAACTACCGCCAGTCGGATCAGGTGAACCTGGGCGACCGGTCGCTGTCGGCATGCGAAGTGACGCAGACCATCGCGACCGGTGTGCTCAACTGCACGCGCAGCACCTATACGCAGGCGGGCACGATTGTCCCGGGCGGGATCGGCGTGGGCAGCACGTTGGTCAACGATCCCAGCGGGTCGGGCCGGTTCGTGCCCTATAATTCCGGTCCGGGCACCTCGACCAATCCGTTCGACGAGCTGGCATTCCAGCGGCCGTTCAACCGCCTGAACACCGGCGCCTTCCTTAACGCCAAGATCTCGAGCGACATCGAATTGTATTCGACCGCGATGTTCTATCGCGACCGGTCGTTCAACACGCTGCCCAACCGCGTCTATTCGTACAGCGCCTATGGTGCGCCGGCATATCAGACCAACTGCGACAATCCGTTCCTATCGGCGTCGCAGCGCACGACGCTGTGCGGTACGCGCACGACCGGTCTGGTGCCGCTCGACGTCCGGTATCGCTTCGATGCGCTGCCGCTGGTCGAGACGGGGTTCGAGAACCGCGGCGTGCGCGTCGCGGGCGGCCTGCGCGGCAAGGTGCTCGACGATGCATGGCGGTATGACATCGCAGGCGTCTATTCGATGATGCGCGCCAAGACGATCTACCCGTCGCAGCCCGATTACGACCGCGTCAATCGGTCGCTCAACGTGGTGAACGTCAACGGTACGCCGACCTGTGCGTCGGTGGTCAGCGGTGCCGACCGCGCCTGTGTGCCGTTCAACGCCTTCATCCCCGGTAACAGCAACCTGGCACTGAACGACTATCTGTTCACCAGCACCGACGGGTCGCAGAACAGCACGTCGCTGATGTGGCAGGCGCTCGCGGTGCTGAACGGTGACCTTGGCAAGTACGGCATCACCTCGCCGCTCGCCGAGCAGGGCGTCGCGGTCGCTTTCGCCAGCGAATTCCGCGCCGAGCTGTACAAGAGCAGCGCCGATGCGCAGTTCCGCGCCAGCAACGGCGGCACCGACGCGCGCTTCACGCAGAACGTCGTCGAATCGAACGTCGAGGTGCAGGCGCCGCTGATCGAGCACAAGCCGTAAACCGACCTGTTGCAGGTCAACGGCGGCTATCGCGTGTCGAAATACAACCGCCTGAATGGCACCTTCAACACCTGGAAGGTCGAGGGCATCTGGGCGCCGATCGCGGACATCGGCTTCCGCACGTCGTTCAACAAGGCGCAGCGCGCGCCGACCGTGATCGAGGCGGATCAGGCGAGCAACGTCAATTATACGACGACGGGCCCGAACGATCCCTGCGCGTCGACCCGCGATCCCAACTCGTCGAACCCCAACGTACGGGTCGCACCCACGGCTTCGATCGAGCAATGTCGTCGCACCGGCCTGCCCGACAATCTGTACGGCAGCGCGACGCTGGACTGTTCGGCGCTGAACACCGGCTGCACCGTGCGCAACGGCGGGTTCAACCTGAAGCCCGAAACGGCCTATACCAAGACGTTCGGCGTGATCCTGCGCCCGCGCTTCATTCGCGGGCTGACGGTGTCGGCCGACCGGTTCATCATCAACCTGAATGACTCGATCAACTTCTTCCAGGTCAACGACTTCTTGAATGGGTGTCTGACCACCGGCCTGCAATATTACTGCCGCGGCATCGTCCGAAACCCCGGCACCTACACGCTGAACAGCGCGCCGGGCGGCAATCCGACCACCGGCTATTATGCGCGCGGGACGAGCAACAGCTACAAGTCCCAGTCGCATGGTTGGGACTTCCAGGGGCAGTACACGCTGGGCTTGGCCGGGGCGGGGTCGCTCGATACGTCCTTCAACGGGACGCTGACGACGCGCGTCGGCAGCCAGGATACGCCCGACGCCACGCCGCGCAACTGCGTCGGCTATTACGGTCCGGGCTGTGGCGAGAGCATGCCGCGCTGGTCGCACGGCCTGCGCACCACCTGGACGAGTGCCGACAAGGTGGCGAGCGTGTCGCTCAACTGGCGGCACATCTCGGGCATGACGATCAGCTACAATGCGCCGGCCGACACGGGCATTCCGGCGAACACGGCCCAGTTCCGCCGGTTCTACACGGGCGTGCCTGCGTACGATTACATCGACCTGTCGACCGGCTTCGACATCGCCAAGCGCTTCTCGCTGCGGGTGTCGGTAAACAACCTGTTCGACCGCGATCCGCCGCTGCTTCCCGACTCGCGTAACGTGCTGGGCCTGCTGCGGAGCAATACGCTGTTCCGCTACGACCTGCTCGGTCGGCAAATCGTCGTGGGGGCAAGCGCGCGCTTCTAAACGCGCCTTCGCCTATCCGATGGTTCAAAATCGTGGGCCGATCGCCTAGATCGGTCCACGACTCTTTCATCCGACAGGCGCTTTTCCATGACCACTCATACCACCCGCATGCTGATCCTAGGTTCGGGGCCTGCGGGACTGTCCGCCGCGATTTATGGCGCGCGGGCGGGGATGCAGCCGATCGTCGTGCAGGGTATCCAGCCCGGCGGTCAGCTGACCACGACGACCGATGTCGAAAATTACCCGGGCTTTGCCGACGTCATCCAGGGCCCCTGGCTGATGGAGCAGATGCAGAAGCAGGCCGAGCATGTCGGCACGCGGCTGATGTGGGATACGATCGTCGAGGTCGACCTGTCCAAGCGTCCGTTCCGCCTGATCGGCGACGGCGGCGACGTGTATGAGGGCGAGGTGCTAGTGATCGCCACCGGCGCGCAGGCCAAATGGCTGGGCATCGAGAGTGAGGAGCCGATGAAGGGCAAGGGCGTCAGCGCCTGCGCGACCTGCGACGGCTTCTTCTATCGCGGCAAGAAGGTCGCGGTGATCGGCGGCGGCAACACCGCGGTCGAGGAGGCTTTGTACCTCACCAACCACAGCGATGACGTGACGCTGATCCACCGCCGCGACACGTTGCGCGCCGAGCGCATTCTGCAGGAGCGGCTGCACGCGCATCCCAACATCACGGTGCTGTGGAACAAGGAAGTGCGCGAGTTCGTCGACGGTGGTGGCACCGCGGGCCTCGTCGCGCTCAAGCTGGAGGACACGCAGACCGGCGAGCATTCGCGGCTCGACGTGCAGGGCGGCTTCGTCGCCATCGGCCATCATCCGGCGACCGAGCTATTCCGCGGCCATCTGGCGCTGGACGACGATGGCTATATCGCGGTGGAAACCGGCTCGACGCGCACCAGCGTGCCGGGCGTATTCGCGTGCGGCGACGTGGCGGACAAGGTCTACCGGCAGGCCGTGACGGCGGCGGGCACGGGCTGCATGGCCGCGCTGGATGCCGAGCGGTTCCTGGCGGCGGCGGAGTTCGCCGAAATGGCCGAGGCGGCGGAGTAAGCGGAAGGCTGCCGCTTCCGCCTCAAAACGTCACCCCAGCGCAGGCTGGGGTCTTTTGCGGCCCTTGACAAGCTAGTTAACCAAAAGATCCCAGCCTGCGCTGGGACGACGTTGAGTTGGTCGCGTTGCGTCTAGCGATAGGCGAGGGCGGTGAGGACGGCGCTGCGTAGCGCGCGCTGGTCTTCCGGTCGTGCGAAGCTGTGCGACGCGGTGTCGATCCGCGTCGCAGGCAGGTGCCGCGCGGCGGCGGCATAGGCTTGCGCGGTGGCGTCGCCGCTGGCGAGCAGGACGGTCGCCGCGTCGCCCCATTCGTCGATCGCGGAGACGACGCGGGTGGCGAGCGCTTGCGGCGCTGCGGCGGCGGCCTTGCGCAGGCCCTTCATTGCCTTGACGAGGTCGATGCGGCCGGTGAGCAATCGACGCCATGCCGCGAGATCGGTGAGGCGCTGGCGGTAGGTCGCGCGGATTGCGGCGGCCGGTGGCAGGGCGTCGGTCTCCTCGATCGTCCAGGGATTGGCGAGTAGCAGGCGATCGATGCCGGCGTCGCGACCGAACAGGGCGAGCGTGCTCGCCGCGTCACAATTGCCGAAGCCGACAATGCGGTCGAGCCGTGGGGCGTGGGCGCGAAAGGCGGCGGCTGCGGCGATCAGATCCTCGCGGGCGGATAGGAAGCCGCGGTTTGCGCCCGTGGAGTCCCCGATGCCGCGGCGGTCGTAGCGGAACACTGGATGGCCCGCCGCCGACACTGCCTGCGCCAGCAGCGCCATGCCGCGGTGCGCACCGCAGCGGATTTCGTTGCCGCCGGACACGATCAGCAAACCGGTGGTGCCGGAGGCGGCGTCGAGGGTGCCGATCAGCGTCTCGCCCGCGTAGGGAAAGGAGATCACACTTCGCATGCGGCGATCCAGTCGGCGATGTCGGCGGCGAGCGTGGCGGCGAGGGCAGGGTCGTGGCCCGGCTCGGCGCGGCGCCAGAGCGGGGCGGCTTCAACGTGACGGTCGGCGGGGGCGGAATCGGACGACAGGCGCACGACGCGGCGGGGCGTGCCGGCTTGGTTGAAGGGGGCGGCGGCGCTGAACGAGGTCAGCAGGTTGGACGACAGGACATTGCCCGCAATCTCTACGGTATCGGCACCGTACATCATCGCCTGCGGGTCGCCGTCGTTGCCCGCCGCCCGCCACGTCCGGTGCAGATCGCGGAGCAAGGCTTCGCCGTCCTGAGGGGCAAGATGCCACCGGCCGCTATGCAGCGCGCAATAGTCGAGTAGTGTGCCGCTGCGGATGCCGACCGCGTAAGTCCGTCGCCCTTCGTCAAGGCAGCGGTCGGTCAGTGCCTCCAGCGCCTCGGCCATGCAAAAACGAGTGCAGTCTTCAAGGGGCACGAGGCTTTCGCCCTGTCCCGGCACGTCCGGCAGCAGGCCGGCGATCCCTTGTTCGGCCAGCCGGCGCAGCAAGTCGACAGCGAAGGTGCGCGTGCGGTTGGCTTCCTCGAACAGGGGCAAAGCGAGGATGACTGCCGGCCCGGTATCGGGGCCGAAGCGCAGCAGCGCTTCGTGGCCGCCGCTCCAGTCGTAATGGTCGATGCGCGGCGCCATGCCGGCGGATGCTAGACCAGCGCCTTGCCCGCGGCAAATTCGACGAGCGCGCCGAAGGTTTCGAGCATGTCGCCATCGACCTCGTCATCCTCGATCAGGATGCCCAGTCGATCCTCGATCTCGGTCAGCACGCCCGCGACGGCCATCGAATCGAGTTCCGGCAGTGCGCCGAACAGCGGCGTCGTCGCCCGGAATTCCGCAACCCGCTCGGGCGATAGACCCAGCACATCGGCGAGGACGGCGCGAACGGTGGTTTCGACCTGGGTGTAGCCTTCGGGAAGCAAAGCGTTCGGCCTTCGATCGGGGACGTGCGCGGCTGCGTTAGAGGCTGGGGCTGCATTCGGCAATAACGTGACGCTATGAGGGGATATGGCGCCAGACCCGACACCGTTTCCGATCGACCATCTCCTCCGGGGAGACTCCGATGCCCCGGCGCTGGTCGAACGCGCGCGGACGTGGCGCTTCGCCGAGGTCGAGGCGGCGGTGGCGAGTGTCGCGGGCTGGCTGGCGGGGTGGGGATTGGCGCCGGGTGCGCGGGTCGCGACATGGCTGCCCAAGACGGCGCTCGCGTGCGTCATGCCGCTCGCCGCGGCGCGGGCGGGGCTGGTCCATGTGCCGGTCAACCCAGCGCTGCGCCGGGCGCAGGTCGCGCATATCCTGGCCGACAGCGGTGCTGCGTTGCTCGTTACCCAGGCAGCGCGCGCGGCGACGCTGGAGGCTGGCGACCGGCCCGATGATTGCAGGCTGGTCGAGGCGGACGCGGTGCCGATGGCGGACGCGGGACCGGCGCGGTCGGATCACGATCCGGCATCGCTGGCGGCGATCCTCTACACCTCCGGGTCGACGGGACGGCCGAAGGGCGTGATGCTGAGCCATGCGAACCTGTGGCTGGGGGCGGTATCGGTCGCACATTATCTGCGCCTGTCCCCTGCGGATCGCGTGTTGGCGGTGCTGCCGCTGTCGTTCGATTACGGGCAGAATCAGCTGCTTTCGAGCTGGTACGCCGGCGCCGCGGTGGCGCCGCTCGACTATCTGACCGCGCGCGACGTGGTGAAGGCGGTCGAGCGCACGCATGCGACGACGCTGGCCGGCGTGCCGCCCTTGTGGGTGCAACTGCTCGAGGCGGACTGGCCGGCGGAGACGGCGGCGCGGCTGCGGCGGCTGACCAATTCGGGGGGCGCGCTGACGGAACGGCTGGTGCGCGGCCTGCGATCGCGCTTTCCGCAGGCGGACCTGTTCGCGATGTATGGCCTGACCGAGGCGTTTCGATCGACATGGCTCGACCCGGCGCTGATCGATGCGCATCCCGACGCGATGGGCCGGGCGATCCCCTTTGCCGAAGTGGCGGTGGTGAAGGCGGACGGGACGCGTGCCGTCGGTGAGCCGGGCGAGCTTGTCCACGCCGGACCCTTGGTCGCGCAGGGCTATTGGCGCGACGCGGAGCGGACCGGGCAGCGTTTTCGTCCGGCGCCCGCGTGGATGGCGAGCGGCGGCATGGCGGTATGGTCGGGCGATACGGTGCTGGAGGGTGCAGACGGGCTGCTCCGCTTCGTCGGGCGCGATGACGAGATGATCAAGAGCGCGGGCAATCGGATCAGCCCGATCGAGGTGGAGGAGGCGGTGCTGGCGGGCGGCGAGGCGCGCGAGGCGGTGGCGGTCGGCGTGCCCGATCCGCGCACTGGGCAGGCGATCGTGGTGGTGCTGACGGGCGATCCGGCGGGCGAAGACGCATTGCGCGCGCGGTTGCGCGGGTTGCTGCCGAGCTTCATGCAGCCTGCGCGCTACGACTGGCGCGACGAACTGCCGCGCAACGCGAACGGCAAGCTGGACCGGGCGTCGATCCGGGCGGAGACGAGAGCATGAAGCCGATGGGGGCGCTGCCGCCCGAATTTGCCGGGCAGCGCGGCAGACTGACGATCGCGGGGCGGTCCGCGGACGACTGGGCGGAAGCGACGCCCGTCTTCGTCTATGACGTCGGCATCGTCTCGGCGCGCGTGGCGCGATTCCGGTCGGCCTTCCCCGACGTGGATCTGCATTATGCAATCAAGGCCAACCCCTTGCCCGCGTTGCTCGACCGGGTCGCCCCGCTGGTTGATGGCCTGGACGTTGCGTCGGGTGGCGAACTCGAGAAGGCTTTGGCGGTCAAGCCCGCGTCGGCGATCAGTTTCGCCGGGCCCGGCAAGCGCGATGTCGAGCTGCGCGCGGCGATCTGGGCAGGCGCGACGCTCAACGTCGAATCGGAAGGCGAGGCGACGCGGGCGCTGCGGCTGGGCGAAGACCTCGGCATCGCGCCGCGGCTGGCGGTGCGGGTCAATCCCGACATCGAATTGCGCGGTTCGGGCATGCGGATGGGCGGGCGACCGTCGCCGTTCGGCGTCGACGCGGCGCGCGCAGCGGCACTGGTCCGCGCGATCGTCGCGAGCGGGGCGGACTGGCGGGGCTTCCACATCTATGCCGGCAGTCAGGCGCTGGATGCCGGCGCGATCGCCGACACGCAGGCCGCGACGCTGGCCCTCGCTGCGCGACTCGCCGAGGAGGCGGGTTCGGCGCCGCCGCTGGTCAATCTGGGCGGGGGGTTCGGCGTGCCCTATTTCGCCGGCGACGTGGCGCTGAATGTCGAGGCGGTGGGCGCGGCGCTGGGCGAGGCACTGGCGGCGCGGCCCGCCATTCTGGGCCAGGCCCGCTTCGCCATCGAGCTAGGGCGCTGGCTGGTGGCGGAGGCGGGCGTCTATCTGACGCGGATCGTCGATCGGAAGGACAGCCAGGGCGAGACGTTCCTGGTCACCGATGGCGGCCTCAATCACCAGCTTGCTGCGTCGGGCAATTTCGGCACGGTGGTGCGGCGCAACTATCCGCTGGCGCTGGCCCGCGACGTGGGCGGCGCGGGCGACGAGACGGTGTCGGTGGTGGGGCCGCTCTGTACGCCGCTCGACCGGCTGGGCGACCGGATCGCGCTGCCGCATGCCGATGCGGGCGACCTGATCGCGATCTTTATGGCGGGGGCCTATGGCGCTAGCGCCAGTCCGTCCGGCTTCCTGGGCCACCCGCCCGCGGTGGAGATTGTTGCGGGTTAGGACCCGTCGGCATTCGGGCGTGCCGCCGCCGTCAATTCTTCCCCCTGGCCGCGGAGGATTTGATGCTACCGCATTGGCGTAGGTCCCGGCCGGATCAGTCGATCGTGATCGTCGTGTCGAGCGTTATCGCCGGTAGATTGGCGGACGTATCCTGCAACGCGACCGTCGCGCCCTTGCGCAAGGGGCCGAGATGGTAGGTGATCTCCACGCCCGTCATCGGCTCGCCCGGGCGGCAGGCGCCCGCGGTCACCGCGCTGCCGCACAAGGGGCGCTGGGTGGAGGGCGGGGCCGCGAATGCGCCGTCGATGCGGACGACACGCGCCCGGCCGATACCGATTTCCTGTACGACGATGCTGATCGGTCCGGTGTGCGGCCGGTTGGTGTGGGTCTGGTCGGGGGCGATCCGTTCGGACTGCGTCGCGGAACTGACCGCGACGATCTGAAGGCCGGTCAACGGCGGGGCGGATTGCGCGCCCGCCGCCACCGGCGTAAGCGCCAGCATGAGGCCGGCGGGCAGGAAAAGCCGTGTCATACGGTCAACATACCCGCGTCGTCGTTCTGTTGCGAGAGGGACGACGGTGGCCTTCCCAGCAGCGTCACTAACGCTATCTTCACCTCTCTCGCGCCATAGCCATCGCTCAAGCCCTTGATCTCACGTGTGCGTGGCGGTCCATGGGCGTCAGGAGACCTTGCATGCGTTCCGGTAAGTCCGTCCGTGTCCTGCTCGCCATTGGCGCCGCGTCCAGCGCGCTCGGCGGATGCGTCGGTGGCGGCGCCAGCCATCCCGAATTGCCGCCCGCCAGCTATGTCGCGTCGAAGGAACAGCCGGGCGAGGAATATGTCATCGGCCCGCTCGATCAGCTCAACGTCTTCGTCTGGCGTCAGCCGGAACTGACCGCGAAGGTGCAGGTGCGTCCCGATGGCCGCATCACCACGCCGCTGATCAACGACATGCCCGCGGTCGGCAAGACGCCCGCGCAGCTCGCCGCCGATATCAAGAAGGCGCTGAGCCAGTACGTTACCGACCCGCGCGTGTCGGTGATCGTGGAGAATTTCTCGGGCACCTACAGCCAGCAGGTGCGCGTGATCGGCGCGACCGAAAAGCCCGCGTCGATTCCCTATCGCGCCAACATGACGCTGCTCGATGCGATGATCGCGGTCGGGGGGCTCAGCCAATATGCGGCCGGTAACAAGGCGAAGCTGATCCGGCACGACCGCGATACCGGCGAACAGCACGAATATCAGCTGCACATCGCCGACCTGCTGAAGCGCGGCGATTCGAGCGCCAACGTCAGCCTGCAGCCGGGCGACGTCATCATCATCCCCGAATCGATGTTCTGATCGGATGAACGGCCTCTACGACGAAGCGCGCCTCGCGCTCCATGCGATTTGGACCCGGCGCTGGCTGGCGCTGGCGGTCGCCTGGGGTGTGTGCGTGCTCGGCTGGTTCGTGGTGAGCCAGATCCCGAGCCGCTACGAATCGCGGGCGCGCGTGTTCGTGCAGATGCAGTCGATCCTGCCAGCGTCGATGGATGCCGCCCCCCAGACGCAGCAAAAGGACGTTGACACGATCCGCCAGACATTGGTCAGCGCGGTGAATCTGGAAAAGGTGGTGCGCGGCACCGACCTTGCGCAGACTGTGTCGAGCGACCGCGACGTCGCCGATCGCGTCGCCGGCCTGGCGCAGGCGATCAAGGTCGAAAGCCAGCAGGACAATCTGTTCCAGATCACCACCACCGCGGCCAGCCCCAAGCTGGCGCAGCAGATCACCCAGAAGCTGATCGACATCTTCGTCGAAACCAACCTGGGCCGTGATCGCAGCCAGACGACGCAAAGCCTCGACTTCCTCGATGCGCAGCTGGCGCAGTTGCAGAAGCGACTGTCGGACGCGGACACCAAGCGGTCCGATTTCCAGACGCGCTACCTCGGCTCGCTGCCCGGCACCGGGACGGTCGCCGACCGGGTCGGCGCATCGCGCGCGCAGATGGCGCAGGTCGATAGCGATCTCGCCACCGCGCAGTCGAGCCTCGCGACGTTGCAGGCGCAGATGGCGGGTACGCCGCAGACGGTTGCGGGCACCGGCGGCATCGCCGCGGGGCCGGCGCGCGCGGCGCTGGCCACCCTTCAGGGCCAGCTCGCCGATGCGCGGGCGCGCGGCTATACCGATCAGCATCCCGACGTGATCGCGCTGAAGCGCCAGCTTGCCGTCGCGCAGGCTGCGGCGCAGCGGGAGCCGGCGGGCGCTGGGCCGGCGGGCACGCCCAACCCCGTCTATCAGTCGCTGCAATCGATGCTGGCCGACAAGCAATCGGCTGTGGCCGGGCTGCGGATGCGCAAGGCGCAGTTGCAGGGCGATCTCGACCAGCTGACCGCCAAACTGTCGCAGGACCCGGCGGTCGCTGCCGAGCAGGGGCAGATCGACCGCGACTATCAGGTGCTGAAGGATCAGTACGATCAGTTGCTCACCCAGCGCCAGCAGGTCGCATTGCGCGGGCAGGCGGCGACGCGGACGGACAATGTGAAATTCTCGGTCATCGACCCGCCGACGGTGCCACGCGCGCCGACTGCGCCCAACCGCATGCTATTGCTGACCGGCGTCCTCATCGCCGGGCTGGGCGCAGGCATCGGCGCGGCGTTCGCGATGGGGCAGTTGCGCGCGACCTTCGCCACCGCACCGCGGCTGGAGAAGGCGACCGGCATGCCCGTGATCGGCGCGATCGGCGAAGTCGTGACGCGTATCCAGGCGGAACAGCGGGCGAAACGCCTGAGATTGTTCGCGGGCGGTGCCGCGGGGCTGGTGGCGGCCTATGTGCTGCTGCTCGGCGTCGAGGTGCTGCAACGCGGGCTGGCGGCGTGACGGGGACGATATGATGCACAAGCCCATCCGCCGCGATTCGCTGCTCGAACGGGCCGCGCGCGCCTATGATTTCGGTGCCGGGTTCCGTGCACCGGTGAAGGACGCCGTCGATCCGGTGCAGGACGACGCCGTTCCCGCGCCTATGCCCGCGCCCGACGTCGAGCCGGTACCGGTCGCCGAGGAGCCGGCCTGGCAGGCGGCTGCGCCGATCGACGATCCGACCTTCCTCGCGATCCCGCCCGAATTGCGCGCGCCCGTGGGTCAGGAGCTGCCGCCGGCCTTTTACGAAACGCCCGAGTTGAGCGACATCGCCGCGATCGATCGCGGCATGCTGGCCGAAGCCGGGATGATCGTGCCCGGCGCGCCGGTGGGGCCGCTCGCCGAGGAATTTCGTCTCATCAAGCGCCAGCTGCTCATCACGCGCGAACGCATTGCGCAGGGCAATCAGGGCGACAAGGCGCGAACCGTGCTTGTCTGTTCAGCGCGACCGGGCGACGGCAAGACCTTCTGTGCGGTCAATCTCGCGCTTTCCATGGCGATGGAGCGCGATACCGAGGTGCTGCTGGTCGACGCCGATTTCGCCAAGCCCGACGTGCTGGCGCGCTTGGGCCTTGCCGAACAGCCGGGGTTGCTAGACGCGCTGGCCGACAGTCGGGTCGATGTCGAGAACCTGGTGATCCGCACCGATATCGGTGGCCTGTCGATTCTGCCCGCGGGGACGAAGACGGCGACGGATACCGAGCTGCTCGCCTCCGCCCGCACGCGGACGGTGCTGTCGCGCCTGCTCGACGCCAATCCGCGCCGCATCGTGATCTTCGATTCGCCGCCCGCACTCGCCGCCTCGCCAGCGGCGGTGCTGGCGATGCTGGTGGGACAGGTGATGCTGGTGGTTCGCGCCGACGACACGCCCGAAAACGAACTGCGCGAGGCGGTGCAGCGGCTCGACGGCTGCGACGAGATCGCGCTCGTGCTCAACGCCGTGTCGTTCGTGCCCGGTGGCCGGCGCTACGGCACCTATTACGGTCAGGAGGGGGGCAAGTGATGCGGTCTATCTCTCTGGGGCTGGCGCTGGGCGCTTGTGCGCTTGCCGGATCGGCAGAGGCGCAGGGCCGGCGCGTCACCGCGACGCCCTATATCGAACTGGGGCAGGTGCTCGACGCCGACCTCAACAGCGGCGACGTGCTGACCTATTCGACCATCGCGGCGGGGATCGACCTGGCCGCGGGCACGTCGCGCGTGAACGGGCAGCTGTCCTATCGCTACGAACGGCGGATCGCGTGGGACGACCGGATCGGCGATTCGGACGTCCACACCGGTCTGGCGCGCGTCTCGGCGAAGGTTGCGCGCGGTCTGACGCTGGAGGCGGGCGGCATCGCGACGCGCGCGCGTGCCGACATCCGCGGTGCGGCGCCGGGCGTGCTGGTCGGCAATGTCGACAACATCAGCCAGATCTATTCGGTCTATGCCGGCCCCAGCTATGCCACGAACGTCGGGCCGGTGGCGGTCGCCGCCAGCTATCTGGCGGGCTATACCAAGGTCGAAAGCCCCAGCTTCGTGGGCGTCGGCCCCGGTCAGCCGCGCTTCGACTATTACGACACCGCCTTCAACCAGTCCGCGGGGATCAGCGCAGGCGTGCGACCGGGCCAGGTGCTGCCCGTGGGCCTGACTGCCAGCGCTGGCTGGGACCGTGAGGACGCGGGGCAGCTGGATGGCCGCTACGAGGGCTGGCGGGTGCGCGGCGACGCGTTGATGCCGGTATCGCCCTATGTCGCGCTGACCGCAGGCGTCGGCTACGAACGGATCGAGACGAGCAACCGCCCGGCGCTGACCAATGCGGCGGGCCAGCCGGTGGTCGACGGCGATGGCCGCTTCGTCACCAACAGCGCCGCGCCGCGTCAGATCGCCTATCGCACGGACGGCGTCTATTACGATGCCGGTGTCGTCTGGCGCCCCAACCGCCGCGTGTCGGCGGAGGCGCGCGTCGGCAAGCGCTTCGGGTCGATCAGCTATAGCGGTCTGGCCACCTATCAGGCGTCCGAACATGTCGGAATGGCGGCGAGCGTCTATGACAGCGTCACGACCTTCGGCCAGCAGCTGCGCAACGGGCTGCAACAGCTGCCGACCAGCTTCATCTCGGCGCGCGACGCGTTCACGCAGCAGTTCAACGGCTGTGTCTTTTCGACCAGCGGCGCGACGCCGGGCGGCTGCCTAAATGACGTGTTCCAGTCGATCCAGACCGCCAGCTATCGCGCGCGCGGCGTCGATGCGGTGCTGTCAGTCACGCGCGGCCGTACGACCTATGGCGGCGGCGTCGGCTATGCCAATCGCAAGCTGTTCAACCGCGACGACGTGCCCGGCGTGACGCTGTACGGGATCGAGGATCAGAGCGCCTATGGCCAGCTGTTCCTCAACCGCCAGCTGTCGCCCGTCTCGACCATCGAGGGCAACCTGTTCGTCAATTATTACGAATCGGGCGTTGCGCAGGCGGCTGGCGTCTGGGCCTATGGCGGCACCGCCAGCTATGGGCACAGCTTCGGCCGGATCACCACCTCTGCCAGTGCGGGCGTCTATGCGTTCGACACGGGCGATCTGGACACCACCTGGTCCGCGCAGGCGCTGATCGCCGCGCGCTATTCCTTCTAGGGGCCGCACAGGATGTACGAAGACCATTTCGGGCTGACCGGACGCCCCTTCCAACTCACCCCAGACGCGCGCTTCTGGTATGAGACGGCGACGCATCGCAAGGCGATGGCCTATCTCGGCTATGGCATTGCGCAGGGCGAGGGTTTCATCGTCGTGACCGGCGATATCGGCGCGGGCAAGACGACGCTGGTGGGGCATCTGACCGGCCTGCTCGATCCCGCCGCGCTCAACGTCATCACGATCGTGTCGACCGCAATCGCCGCCGACGACCTGCTGCGCGTCGTCGCGACCGGGCTGGGCGTCGATCCGGCCAACCTGACCAAGGCGCAGCTGCTGACCGCGATCGAACGCGGACTGCATGCGGTGAAGCGCTCCGGCCGGCGCACGCTGCTGATCGTCGACGAAGTGCAGGCGCTGCCCGTCGATTCGTTGGAAGAGCTGCGCATGCTGTCCAACTTCCAGGCGGGCGGACATGCACTGCTGCAGATCCTGCTGCTCGGCCAACCCGAGTTCCGCGAGCGATTGCAGGGATCGGAGCGGCTGGAGCAGTTGCGCCAGCGCGTCATCGCCATCCACCACCTCGATCCGATGGAGCCGCACGAGGTCGCCGATTATGTCGCGCACCGCCTGTCAGTGGTCGGCTGGCAGGGGCGCCCTGATTTTGCGGACGATGCGTTCGAGGCGCTGTATCGCGGGTCGGGCGGCGTTCCCCGGCGGCTCAACCAGCTCGCCGCGCGCGTCATGCTGGCGGCGGCGCTGGAAGGGCATGAACTGATCGACGGCCGGCTGGTGCGCCAGGTGGTGCGCGATTTGGAGGCGGACCTGCCGGCAAGCTTTACGCCGTCGGTGGCGCAACCGACCGCTGAACCCGAACCCGAACTCGTGACCCAGGCCGCTGTCACGCCGGAACCGCTTGCTGTCGAGCCCACGATCGTGCCGATTGAGGCGGAACCGGAAGCCACCACTGAAGAACCCGCCATTGAGGACGTGACGCCGATCCGCCGGTTCGTGCCGCGGACGCCGCAGTGGCTCGAACCCGTCGCCGATGCGCCGCGCGATCCGCTGCCGATCGTGGCGGAGCCTGCGGCCGAACCGGTTGAAGTGCCTGCGTTCGCGCCGATCGTCGCGGATGCGTCCGACGAGGCGACGCAAGAGCCGCTGGTCGAAGAGACGCCTATTGAAGACGCGCCGGCCACGGCCGAAGCGGAAGCTCAAGCCGCACCGGCGGCGCCTGCGTCGAGCGATGCCGAGCGCATCGCCGCGTTGGAGGCGCGGATCGCGCAACAGGAAGAGGCGTTGCGCCGCGTGCTGACGCTGCTGGTCGACTGGGTCGAGGCAGACCGTAGCGAAGCGGCGGCGACCGCAATGGTTGCCGGCGTCGCCGACCTGCACCACGGCCATGATGCCGTTCCCATCCGCTCGCCCGCCGCGTGGGACCATGCCGCCTGAGCCGCTCCGGAACGGCCTGTCGGTCGATGTCGAGGAATGGTTTCAGGTCGGCGCGTTCGAACGCACGATCGACCGGGCCGATTGGGACACGATCGCAAGCCGCGTCGAGGCGAACACCGGTGCGGTGCTCGACCTGTTCGCCGAAAGCGGGGTGAGGGCGACCTTCTTCACGCTTGGCTGGGTCGCCGATCGCCATCCGCGGCTGATCCGCCGCATTGCGGACGCCGGCCATGAGATTGCCAGCCACGGCTGGGACCATCAGCGCGTCTTCACCATGGGCGCCGCGGCCTTCCGCGCCGATCTGGCGCGCGCGCGCGCCGCGTTGGAGGATGCGAGCGGGCAGGCGGTGACCGGCTATCGCGCGCCGAGTTTCTCGATCGATCCGCGCAATCTGTGGGCTTTTCCGGTGCTGGCGGAGGCGGGCTATGCCTATTCGTCTAGCGTCGCGCCGGTCGCGCACGATCATTACGGTTGGCGCGATGCGCCGCGTTACGCCTTTCGTCCGCTGAAGGATTCGCCCTTGATCGAGCTGCCAGTGACGGTCGCGCGGGTGGCGGGGCGGCACATCGCGACCGGCGGTGGTTTCTTCCGCATGCTGCCCGGGGCGCTGACTGATTTCGCGGTGCGGCAGGTCAATGCGGAGGGCCATGCGGGGGTCTTCTACTTCCACCCGTGGGAGGTCGATCCGGACCAGCCGCGCGTCGCGGAAGCGCCGCTGCGGTCGAAGGTCAGGCACTACAGCCGCCTCGGCGCGATGGCGGGCAAGCTGCGCGGCCTGATCGCACGGCATGACTGGGGCCGCGTCGACGCCGTCGTCGCGCGTGAGGCGAAGCTGTTCGCGTGATGCACGCGCCGATCGAGCCGCGGCTGGACGTGTGCGAAGCGAACCTGGGCGATGTCCGGGAGAGCGGCGCGATCGACGCCTTCGTCCGCGCGGCGGCGGAGGCGACGCCCTTCCACCTCACCGGCTGGAGCCGCGCGGTCGAGCGGGGCTGCGGCCAGCGCGCACGCTATCTGATCGCGTCCTATTCCGACGGTACGATCGCGGGCGTGCTGCCGCTGACCGAGATGCGATCGCCTCTGTTCGGCCGGGCTTTGGTGTCGACCGGTTTCGGTGTCGATGGCGGCGTACTGGGCGACGGCGTGGAGGCGTTGGCGGAGGCCGCCTGGGCGTTGGCCCAGCGACTGGGCTGCCCCGGCGTCGAACTGCGCGGCGGGCCGGCGCCGCGGGGTTGGGCGACCAACGATACCGCCTACCTTGGCTTCGTCCGCGATCTGGCGGCCGATGACGATGCGGAATTGCTCGCCGTACCGCGCAAGCAGCGCGCGGAGGTGCGCCGCGCGCTGGGGCTGGACCTGGATGTGGTCACCGGTGGCGAGGCGCTGCTGCGCGAGCATTATGGCGTCTACGCTCAATCGGTGCGCAATCTCGGCACGCCGGTGTTCCCGGCGGCGCTGTTCCGCCACGTCGCGGGGGCGCTCGACAGCGACGTGCTGACCGTGCGGCATCAGGGGCGGGCCGTGGCGAGCGTGCTGAGCCTGTATTTCCGCGGCACCGTCTTTCCCTATTGGGGTGGCGGGACGGCGGCGGCGCGGGGGCTGCGTGCCAACGATCGCATGTACTTCGCGCTGATGAGCCATGCGCGGAATCGCGGCTGCACGCGGTTCGACTTCGGCCGGTCGAAGACGGGCACGGGCGCGGCGGCCTTCAAGAAGAACTGGGGCTTTACCGGGGTGCCGCGCTGCTATGCGACGCGCAGCGACGGGCCGGCGCGCGAGGTCAATCCGCTCAACCCTAAATATGCGATGATGGTGGCGACGTGGAAGAGGCTGCCGCTGCCGCTCGCCAATCTGATGGGACCGTGGATCGCCCGCGGCCTGGGCTGATGGATCTGCTGTTCCTAGCGCACCGCGCGCCCTTTCCGCCCGATCGCGGCGACAAGATCCGGAGCTATCACGTCCTGCGCTATCTGATGGCACGCGCGCGCGTCCATCTGGTCGCGTTCGGAGACAGCGACGCGGATTTCGACGTGCCGGCACCGATTGCGGAGGGCCTGGAGAGCATCACGCTGATCCGCCGCACCAAACCGCAGGCGCTGGCGGCGGTCGAGGCGCTGGCGACGGGGAGGCCGGTGTCGCTCACCGCCTTCGACGCGGCGGCGATGCGGCGGGCGGTCGCGGCGCGGCGGGTCGATGCCGTCTACTGTTTCTCTGGCCAGATGGCGCAATATCTGCCGGCGGGCGTGCCGGCCGTGATGGACTTCGTCGACGTCGATTCCGCCAAGTTCGCGCAATTCGCCGATGCCGGCAGCGCGGCGATGCGCTGGATGATGCGGCGGGAGGCACGGCTGCTCGGCGCGTTCGAGCGGCAGGTGTCGGCAACCGTCCGCGCCAGCCTGTTCGTCAGCGAAGCGGAGGCGGCGCTTTTCCGCAGCGGCGGTGGGGCAGGGCGGATCGTCGCGGTGGAGAATGGCATTGACGCGGCGGCGTTCGATCCGACGAGTGTCGGTCCGGCGACGCAGGGCCCACTACTCGTCTTCACCGGCCAGATGGACTACCGCCCGAACGTGGAGGCGGTGGTGTGGTTCGCGGCGGAGGTGACGCCGCGCTTGCGCGAAACGCATCCGGGTGTCCGCTTCGCGATCGTCGGACGTGCGCCGACCGCGGCGGTGCAGGCACTCGCCGCGCCCGATGTGATCGTGACTGGCGCGGTCGACGATGTCCGCCCGCGGCTGGCGGCGGCGAGCGTGTGCGTCGCGCCGCTGCATCTGGCGCGGGGCATCCAGAACAAGGTGCTGGAGGCGATGGCGATGGCGCGGCCCGTCGTCGCCTCGCCCGCCGCTGCCGAGGGCATCGACCACGCCGGCACGCTGCGAGTGGCGGGGAGTGCGACGGAACAAGCAGCGGCGATCGGCGCGCTGCTGGACGATCCGGATGCGGCATCGGCGCTCGGGGCTGCGGCACGGGCGCGGGTGTTGGCCCGCTACGATTGGGCGGCGCGGCTGGCACCGCTCGACGACCTGCTCGGGCTGAGCGCATGAGCGGCTGGCGGCGGCATGGGATCGCGCTGGCGCTGGCTGCCGCAGTCATCCTGCTGATGTTCCGCGCCGACGTGGTGCGGCTCGTCACGATCTGGTGGACCAGCACGACCTTCGGGCATTGCCTGTTCATCGGTCCGGTGATCGGCTGGCTGGTCTGGCAGCGGCGGCGCGAGCTTGGCGCCTTGACGCCGATCGCCTGGTGGCCGGGGTTGCTCCTGGTCGCGGCGGGGGGCGCCGGCTGGCTGATGGGCGATGCGGGCTCGGTCAGCTTCGCGCGGCAATTGGGCGTCGTGCTGATGCTGCAAGGCGCGGTGGTGACGCTGCTCGGCGCGCAGGTCGCGCGCGGGCTGCTGTTCCCGCTTGCCTATGCGCTGTTCCTCGTGCCCTTCGGCGAGGCGTTGGAGCCGCCGTTGCAGGCGGTGACGGTGCGGATCGTCATGCCGCTGCTGCATCTGTTCGGCGTGCCCGCCACGTCGAACGGCGTGCTGATTCACGCCGGCCGCTATTATTTCGAGGTGGCGGAGGCGTGTTCGGGCGCCAAGTTCGTCATCGCGATGCTCGCGTTCGGCGTGCTGGTCGCCAACGTCTGTTTCGTGTCGTGGCAGCGGCGGATTGGCTTCATGGTCGCCGCGCTGGTGGTGCCGGTGATCGCCAACGGCCTGCGGGCCTTCGGGACGATCTACGCCGCGCATCTGACCAGCGTGGAGGCGGCGACGGGGTTCGACCATATCGTCTATGGCTGGCTGTTCTTTGGGCTGGTGATGGCGGCGGTGCTGGCGATCGGCTGGCGCTGGTTCGACCGCGCGCCCGATGCGCCCGCCTTCGATCCTACGCGCCTGCCGCCCGTGCGGAGGGGGCGGATCGCGTTACCGCTTGGCGTTCTGCTGACGGTCGTCGTTGCAGGTATCTGGCCGATGTGGAGCGCCGCTATCGCCCATCGCGCCACGCCGCTGCCGACGCAGATCGACCTGCCGGTGGTCGCCGGCTGGACCCGCGCGCCGCTCAGCCAGCGCGCGGCGTGGCAACCTTACTACCCCGGCGCGGATCACGTCCTGTTCGGTCGCTACGCCCGCGATGGCGCCGCGGTCGACCTAGCCGTCGCGGTGTTCGCATCGCAGGGCGAGGGGCATAAGATCGGTGCGTTCGGCACCGGCCCGATCCGCGAGGAGGACCGCTGGGTCCGCATCGCCGATGCCGCGCCGATCACCGGTGGCGCGGCGCTGCGCATGACCGCGCCGGGTAGCGACGGCCATGCGGTGGAGCGCGTCGTCGCGACATGGTACGTGGTCGGCAACAGGGTTACGGCGGACGAGCGCGTGGTGAAGATCGAGACGATGAAGGCAAAATTGCTCGGCGGCCCGCGACGTGCGGTGGCGCTCCATCTGTCGACCGAAGTGACGCCCGGCCGCGACGCGCGCGCCGATATCGCCGCCTTCGCCGCGGCATTGGGCCCGATCGACGGCGTGGCGGATCGCCTGACGGGCGCGCGCTGATGTGCGGCATTGCGGGGCTGTTTCACCCTGGCACCCCCAAGCCCGTCGATCCCGCCCGTATCGCTGCGATGATCGCGGTACAGGCGCACCGTGGCCCGGATGGCGACGGCGTATGGACCGCGCCCGGCGTTGGCCTGGGTCATCGCAGGCTGTCGATCATCGATCTGGAAGGCTCGCCGCAACCGATGCACGCGGGCGCGCTGAGCGTCACCTACAATGGCGAAATTTACAATTTTGCCGAGCTTCGCGCGCAGCTGGAGCGGGGCGGCGCACGCTTCGTCACCGATGGCGATACCGAGGTGCTGCTGCACGGCTGGCGCGCCTGGGGGCCGGGGCTGCTCGACCGGCTTAACGGCATGTTCGCCTTCGCGATCCACGATGCGGAGGCGGGGACGCTGTTCCTCGCCCGCGACCGGCTGGGCGTGAAGCCGCTCCATTATGTCGAACTGTCCGACGGCAGCCTCGCCTTCGCGTCCGAACTGAAGGGCCTCCTCGCGCATCCGTCGCTGCGCCGCGTGCCCGATGCCACCGCGATCGAGGATTATCTGGCGTTCGGCTACGTCCCCGACGACGCCTGTCTGATCGCTGGCGTGCGCAAGTTGCCTGCGGGCCATTGCCTGCTGGTGCGGCGGGGGCAAAGCGTACCGGCGCCGCGCCAATGGTGGGACGTCAGCTTCGCCGACCGGGCGACCGGCTCTGCACGCACGCTCGGCGAAGACCTGCTGGCGCATATGCGCGAGGGCGTGCGCAGCCGCATGGTCGCCGACGTGCCGCTCGGTGCCTTCCTGTCGGGTGGCGTCGACAGCTCCGCGGTTGTCGCGCTGATGGCGGAGGCGAGCAAGGCGGCGGTGCGCACCTGCACGATCGGCTTCGACGAGGCGGGCCATGACGAGCGGGAGCACGCCGCGGCGGTAGCGCAGCGCTTCGCCACCGATCACCACGCCCAAGTCGTGCGCCCCGACGACTTCGCGTTGATCGACACGCTGGTCCAGCATTTCGACGAGCCTTTCGCCGATGGCAGCGCGCTCGCGACCTATCAGGTCGCCGCACTGGCGCGGCAGCGGGTGACGGTGGCGCTGTCGGGCGACGGTGCGGACGAGGTGTTCGCCGGCTATCGTCGCTACCGTTTCCAGGCGGCCGAAGAGCGCGTGCGGGGGCTGTTGCCACCTGCGTGGCGCACCGCGGCGTTCGGGACGCTGGGGCGCTATTATCCCAAGGCCGATTGGGCACCCCGGCCATTGCGCGCGAAGACGACGTTGCTCGCCCTCGCCAGCGATGGCGACGACGCCTATGCGCGCGCCGTCGGCATCACGTCACCCGAGCTGCGCGGCACGTTGGTCGGCGCCGACGTGCGCGCCGCGCTGCAGGGCCATCGCGCAGAGGACCGCTACATCGCCGCGATGCGCGCAGCGCCGGCGCGCGATGCGATCGATCGCGCGCAATATGCCGACCTGAAGATCTGGCTGCCCGGCGATATCCTGACCAAGGTGGACCGGACGAGCATGGCGGTGGGGCTTGAGGCGCGCGAGCCGTTGCTCGACCATCGGCTGGTCGAGTTCGGCGCGCGGTTGCCTGCGTCGATGCGGCTGCACCGGGGGACGGGCAAATGGCTGATGAAACGCAGCCTCGAACGCTATCTGCCGCGTGATATCCTCTACCGGCCCAAGATGGGCTTCGTCACGCCGATCAGCGACTGGTTCCGCGGCGCACTGGCCGACGAAGCGGAGGCGTTGACCCGTTCGCGCTTCCTTTCCGATAGTGGCTGGCTGGCGATGCCGACCGTCGCCCGGTTGGTCGAAGCGCATCGCAGCGGGCGCGCCGATCACGGCCGTACCCTGTGGCAATTGATGATGCTGGAACGCGCCGGACGCCGCCTGTTCGGCTGATCGTTTCGCTACCGGTGTAACCGCACTGTCATCAAATCCTAACCCGCCATTTACCACTCGCCCCTAGTATCCGGGCCATGCTGTTCGACATCGATCTGCTGCG
Source organism: Arthrobacter sp. TPD3018 (assembly GCA_003075315.1). Classification (GTDB taxonomy): domain Bacteria; phylum Pseudomonadota; class Alphaproteobacteria; order Sphingomonadales; family Sphingomonadaceae; genus Sphingomonas. Next base: position 874,551 of record QDFQ01000001.1, read on the forward strand.
CAACGGCGCCTTCGGTGGTGTGCAGCCGTCGGTGAAGGGCGAGGGTGTTTGCCTGATCCACACCGCATCGCTGGCGCAAGCGGTCGATATGTTTCGGCAATCGCCCGATCTTCGGCTGCTCGCGATCGTCGATGCGCAGCGTTGCCCGGTCGGCGTCATCCGCGAACGCGACGTTCGGACCATCTTGTTCAACCCGTTCGGCCACGCGCTGATGCAGAATCCCAGCATCGGCGGATCGCTGAAGACGTTGATTCGACCTTGCGGGACCGCCGATGCCGGGCTCGATGCCGACGCGCTCGTGCTCGCCTATCTCGATGCGGGCGGGGACGGACTGGTGCTGACCCGCGATGGCGTCTTCGATTCCGTCGTCGATGCGGCCGCGTTCGAACGGCTGTCCATCCAGCGTCGCGCGCAGGTGATGGCGGATCGCGAGGCGCGGACCGCGCGGATCGACGCAGCGGGCAAGGCCTTCACCGCCGATGTCGCGCATCTGGCGGCGGAGCTGGCCGAAGCGGCAGAGCGGATCGCGGCAATGGCGGGATTGGTGGTGACGCGCGCCGCAGCCTCCCGTCGGGACGCAGCGTCGGTGGCAGGGGCGACCAGCCAGATGGTCACCGCGCTGACCGACATCGCGGAACTCGGCCGGACGTTGGCGACGACGCTGGACAGCATCGGCGGGCAGACGGCGCGCGCTGCGGCCTTGCGCAGCGATGCGCGCGTGGCGGTGATCGCCGCGGGCGACCGCGTGACGCGGCTGGTGGAGAAGGCGGCGGCCGTCGACGACATGCTGCGCCTGATCCAGACGATCGCCAGCCAGACCAACCTGCTCGCCCTAAACGCCGCGATCGAGGCGGCGCGCGTGGGAGAGGCGGGGCGCGGCTTTGCGGTGGTGGCGAGCGAGGTGAAGACGCTGGCGCAACAGACCGGCACGGCGGCCAAGGATATTGCGGCGCGTGTGGCGGATATGCACGGCCTGCTCGGCGACGTCGTCGGCGGCCACCGCACGCTGGAGACGACGATGGCTGCGATCGCGGACACCGGCGTCGCGATCGAACAGGCGGTCGCCGCGCAACAGGGCGCGACCCGGCGGATCGCCAGCCATGTCGAGCAATCGGCCGAGGCCGGCCATGCGATCGACGATCGCGCGCGGGCGATCAGCGATCAGTCGGCGGCGATCGGCGACGACGTGTCGGGGCTTCAGGCGGTGTCGCGAACGCTGGCCGAATCCACCGGCCGTCTCCAGTCGCGGGCCCGCAGCTTCGTGCAACTCACCGCGTCGCTGTAGGCGTCAGCGTAGCTTGGCGATCGACAGGCCATCGGCCTTGGCGCGATCCTTGGTCGATTCCTCGCTGCGTTTCAGCGCCTTGGCGATTGCCTTCAGCGCCATGCCCTTTTTGGCGAGCGTGTGCAGCTTCTGGATCTCGTCCGCCGTCCAGGGCTGGCGATGGCGTTCGAACGTTTCCCCCTTGGCCATCAGAACACCGCCAGCGCGGCGTGGAGGGTGAGCGCGACGAGCGCGAGCGTGGAAGCGAGGAACAGCATGAAGCGGGGCAATACGCGATTGACCGTCGCCTGCACCAGCGAATGCGCGATCCGCAGGCCGACATAGGCCCAGGCGATCGCCGCATTGGGGCCATCGCCCGTGCCGCTGAGCGCGATGACGGTGCAAACCGCGTAGAATAACGTCGGCTGCTCCATCAGGTGATTGTAATTGTGCGCCTTCCACTGGATGTGTCTGGGCAGCGCACGGTCGGCGTCGGCGGCGGTGGAACCGACCAGCTTGCCCATGTCGACCCCCGCCGCCTTCATGGCGGGCATGCGCGTCGCCATCATCCAGACGAACATCACCAGTGTCCAGGCGATGAGTGCCACCATCGGCCGCAGGATGTCGCTGTGCATGTTGTCCCCTCCGTTGGGAGCAGAAGCTGACGGAAAGCGTTTCGCCCCGCAACCTTTTCATATCGGTGGCCCCGGCATTCCGCCGCGCCCCGCAGCCAAGGACGACGCGCAATGAATCAGACCGGCAATACGATCCTGATTACCGGCGGAGGTTCCGGCATCGGCGCGGCGCTGGCGCAGCGCTGGCACGATGCGGGCAACACCGTCATCATCGCAGGGCGCCGGCAGGAGGCGCTGGACGAGGTCGCGCAGGGGCGCGACGCCATCCATACGATGACGATCGACGTCGATAGCGCCGAGGGCGTCGCCGACTTCGCCAAGCGGGTGATCGAGGCGCATCCCGACCTCAACGTGCTGGTCAACAATGCGGGCATCATGCGCTTCGAGACGCTGGAGACGCAGCGCGACCTGTCCGATGCCGAGGCGACGGTCACGACCAATCTGCTGGGGCCGATCCGGCTGACCAATGCGCTGATCGATCACCTGACTGCGAAGGACGATGCGGTGATCGTCAACGTGACCTCCGGCCTCGCCTTCGTGCCGCTGGTCGATGCGCCGACCTATTGCGCGACCAAGGCGGCGATCCACAGCTACACGCTGTCGCTGCGCAATGCGCTGGACGGCAAGGTCGAGGTGATCGAGCTCGCCCCGCCGGGCGTGCAGACGACGCTGACGCCCGGGCAGGAGAAGCGCTCGATGTACCAGCCGCTCGACGATTTCGCCGACGAGGTCATGCGGCTGTTCGACGAGCAGTCGACGCCTAAGGAGATCCTGGTCGAGCGCGTCCGTGGCTTCCGCAACGCCGAACGCAACGGCAATTTCGACGCGACGATGCAACAGCTCAACGACTTCGCCCGCAAGGCGCGGGAGGAGGGGAACGCTTAACGTCCGTCATTGCGAGCGCAAGCGAAGCAATCCAGGGCGTCCTGGTCCGGCCCTGGATTGCCGCGCTTCGCTCGCAATGACGGAGGGTTGGGTCGTCGTGCCCGGCCGATACGAAAAGGGCGCCCCCGGATGAACGGGGGCGCCCTCTGTCGTTGGCCGTAAAGGCCGACTTACTTGTCGAACAGCTTGCCCCAGCGGTGGACCGGGCGGTCCTTCCACAGGCCACGGTGATAGGCGTCGGAGGCCAGCAGCGGCATCACGCTGCTCGCTTCCGCGAACACCATCTGTTCGATGCCGGTGTTCACCTTGCCCCAGCTGGCGGCTTCCTGCAGCGTCGAGGACGAGCAGGCGCCGTCGCGGACGTCGGCGACGGTGATCTGCACGGCATACTTGTGTACCTGGACGTCGTCGTGACCCAGGATCTCGGCGCAGACGACCGTGTCCTGGATGAAGTTCTTCGGCACGCCGCCGCCGATCATCAGCAGGCCGGTGGTGCCGGCTTCGATCTTGATTTCGGTCAGCTCGCGGAAGTCGGCGACCGCGTCGATCATGACGTAGGGCTTGCCCGCCTTGGCGGCATCGACCTGATGCTTGACGAGGCCGAAGCCTGCCGACGAATCGACGAACGCCGGGCAGAAGATCGGCACGTCATGCTCGTAGGCGAGCTTGACGAGGCTGTTCTCCTTCTTGCCGTGCTCGACCAGATACTTGCCCATCTCGCGGATGAAGGCACGCGAGCTGTACGGGCCGGCCGGCAGCGATTCCGCGATCTCGAAGATCGTGTGGTCGACGTGCTGCAGCGCCTCTTCGTCGATGTACGTGTCGTAGATGCGGTCGATGTAGAGCGAGCGCAGCGTATCGTCGTCGGGGATTTCCAGCGCCTGATAGTGCTTGTGGCCGAGGCCCTCAAAGAAATCCATGTCGACGATGGTCGCGCCGGTGGCGACGATGCCGTCGACCATGTTGTTCTTCACCAGCTCGGCATACAGGTCCATGCAGCCGCCGGCCGAGGTCGAACCCGCGATGACGAGGAAGATCGAGCAGTCCTTGTCGGCCAGCATCTGGTTGTAGATGTTGGTCGCGCGACCCAGGTCGCGGCTCGTGAAGCTCATGTCCGCCATCGCCTCGACGATCGGGCGCGCGTCGAAGCTCTTGATGTCGATGTGCTTGACCTGCTTCGACAGCAGCTCGGCCTTGCGGGTGTCGTTGATCGGCGCGTTGGCGCCTGCGGTCTTGGTGAGGGTGTCGGTCATGGTTCGCCTTTGGCTATCCAATACCCGTCGTCATTCACTGTTGGGGACGCGGAAACCCAATGATCTCCCCCCGCGCAGGCGCGCGAGGGGAGGGAAAGGATCGATTACGGTAGGGGCGTTACAGCTTGACGACGTTGCCCGCACGCTGTTCCGCGACGAGGCGGTCCTCGGCGTAGACCGACAGCATCGGCTCATCGGTCACGACGACCGTGTCGCCGGTGCCGAAGCCGTTGAAGCCGGTGCGCATGGCCTGGCCATAGGCGCCGAGCATGCCGATCTCGAAATAATCGCCGGTGTTCGTATCCGCGGGCAACGGGAACGGACCAGCCATATAGTCGAGATCGTCGCAGGTCGGACCCCAGAAGGCGAAGTCCATGTCGCGTGCGTCCGATTCCGGCTCGCGCAGCAGCTGCACCGGATACTTCCAGCCGATATGCGCCGCATCGAACAGCGTGCCATAGGCGCCGTCGTTGATGTACAGCTCATGCCCGCGGCGACGCTCCACGCGCACCACGACCGAGGCATATTCGGCACACAGCGCACGGCCCGGTTCGGCCCACAATTCGGCCGAGTAGCTGACCGGCAGGCTTTCGAACGCGCGATGGATCGTTTCGAAGAAACGCTCCAGCGGCGGCGGGGTCATGCCCGGATAGGCCGAGGGGAAGCCGCCGCCGACGTCGATGACGTCGACCGTCACCGCCGCATCGACGATGGCCGCGCGCACCCGCTCCATCGCGTTCGAATAGGCGTCGGGCGACATCGTCTGGCTGCCGACGTGGAAGCAGATGCCCAGCGCGTCCGCCACCTGGCGGGTCGCGATCAGCAACTCCTTCGCCTCCGCCTGACCGACACCGAACTTCGAACCGAGGCTCAGCTTGGCATATTCGGACGAGACGCGCAGGCGCACGCACAGCGTCAGGTCGGTCGCGCCCTGCGTGGCCCGGACGATCTTCGCCAGCTCTTCCAGGCAATCGAGCGAAAAGGTCTTCACGCCGTGGACGAAATACGCCTCGGCGATCGCCTCTTCCGACTTCACCGGATGCATGAAGCAGCAGGTGGCATCCGGCAGCGTCGCCTTCACCAGACGCACTTCCGCGATCGATGCGGTGTCGTAATGCGTGATGCCGTTGTCCCACAGGATCTGGAGCAACGCGGGCGTCGGGTTCGCCTTCACCGCATACATCGGACGACCCGGAAACTTCTCGACGAAGAATCGGGCGGCCCGCGCGGCAGCGTGCGGACGGACGAGCGTCACCGGATCGACCGGGCGACTCTGAGCGATGTCGATGCCCCCACCGAGAACGGAGGAACGGGCGGTCGAGAGGGGCGCTAACCCCAGCGCGCTATGGTGCTTGGCCAATTCAAGGGACCTCCAATTGCCTTACGGCATACGGTGACAAAAGCTGCCTTGCGGTTGGAAGTCCCATGGGGCAGCGGAGGCGCGATCTATGGTTGCTTGGCCTGCATGTAAAGTGGCTGATCGCACGAAAGGACGAAAAGTGACGATTTTGCGACAGCCGACGCGGGCGGGGGTGCGGGACGCGGCCGAAAAGATCGCGCGAATACTGCCGGCGACGCCGCTTTATGTGCACGAAATCAAGGGGATGAAGGTCGCCTTCAAGGCGGAATCCTTGCAGCCCATCGGCGCGTTCAAAATCCGCGGCGCATGGCATCGGTTGACCGCATTGGACGCGGAATCGCGTGCCCGCGGCGTCGTCGCCTTCTCCAGCGGCAACCACGCGCAGGGAATCGCCTGGGCGGCGAAGACGCTGGGGATGCCGGCGACGATCGTGATGCCGGCCGACGCGCCCCGCGCCAAGCTGGAGGGCACGCTGGCGCTGGGGGCGGAGGTAGTCCGCTATGACCGGGCGACGGAAAGCCGCGAGGTCATCGCGGCGCGGCTGGCGGAGGCGCGGGGAGCGACCTTGGTGCCGAGTTTCGACGACCCCTGGGTGATCGAGGGGCAGGGGAGTGCGGGGATCGAGGCGGAGGCGCAGATGGCGGCGCTGGGCCTCGGCGCGCCGAGCCGCGTCGTGGTGCCGTGCGGTGGCGGCGGCTTGTCCGCAGGGTTGGCGCTGGCGCTGAAGGATGCGGCGATCACCGTCGTGGAACCCGAGGGCTGGGACGACATGCGCCGCAGCCTGGAGGCGTCATGGATCGAGCCGGTCGGCCCGAACCCGCCGCCGACCGCTTGCGACGCATTGCAAACGCCGCGCGTATCGCCGCTAACCTTCGACGTGCTCGCACGCCGCGACGCGACCGGCGTCGCGGTCAGCGAGGCGGAGACCGCGGCCGCGCAACGCTGGGCGGCGGAGCGTCTGCGGCTGGTGGTCGAACCGGGCGGCGCGGTGGGACTGGCCGCGGTACTGGCGGGGAAGGTCGCCGTGGAGCCGGGGCTGCTGGTGATTCTGTCCGGCGGCAACGTCGACATCGACGCCTATGCCCGGGCGATCGCGGGGTAGCCCCCCTTCGTCATCCCGGCGAGCGCCGGATTGAGGAGAAGGGGCGCCTCAGAACCCCTTGCCGAGGCAGCTATCCAACCCATTGCGCTTCACCACGCCGACATAGCGTGCCAGCGCATTGCCGTGTCGCCGCACGAACCCGCGCGGGTCGATCGCAGCGCGTTTCTTGGGCAGCGGCAGCACCGCGGCGATCCGGCCCGCCTCGGTCGGCGACAGGTGCGTCGCGTCATGGTCGAAATAGCGGAGCGCGGCGGCATCCGCGCCATAGGTGCCGATCCCCGTCTCGGCGACGTTGAGGTACACCTCCATGATCCGCCTTTTGCCCCACAGGGTCTCGATCAGGACGGTGAAATAGGCCTCCAGCGCTTTGCGCGCATAGCCGCCGCCCTGGAACAGGAACACGTTCTTGGCGGTCTGCTGGCTGATCGTCGATCCGCCGCGCAGCCTTTTGCCCTGCGCGTTGCTGTAGGCTGCGCTGGCGATCCCCTTCCAGTCGAACCCATGGTGCGAGCAGAAGCGCGCGTCTTCGCCCGCGATGGCGGCGCGTGCCATGTCCGGGTCCATCTCCGACAGCGGCATCCATTGCTTGGTGACGCTGCGTCCGCCGAGCAGATCGCCCATCATCGTCCAGGTGAAGGGCACGGGCACGAAGCGGAAGATGCCGACCATCAGTACCGACACGATGACGAACGCCAGCACGGCTTTCAGCAGGATACGGAGGATGCGGCTCATCGCCGCGCTTTACGGGGCGGGGTGCTCCGGCATCAAGCCCAGGATCGCGGCCGCGGCGTCGGCGCCGGTCTGGTACGCGCCGTGGGCGGTTGAAAAGTCGTGCGCCGAACAGGCCTCGCCGACGAAGAACAGCCGGTCGTCGACGGGCGTCGCCAGCGCTGCCCGCGCCCCCGCATGGCCGACCGCCGCATGGCTGTAGCTGCCGTGGATATGCGCCGCGTCCCGCCAGCGCGTCGCGCCGAGCGGATGCAGCCGCCGCCGCCAGTCGCTGCCGAGCAGGGCGACCAGCTCACGAATCGCGAAGTCGATCGCCGCCCGCTCGTCCGCCATCCCCTCCGCGCAGGATCCGCCGAAGAAACTTTCGATGATCGGCAGCCCGAACGGTGACAGCCGGTGGCTGGCGGTGCAGGCGCTGTGCGGGTTGCCGGTCAGGTGGGCATGTGCCGGCCATTCGGGCGTGTCGACGGCGAGGAACACCTTGTCCGCCAGGCCAAGTGGCAGGTTCGCCGCCGCCTGCTGCTTGTCGGGCAGCGGTGGGTCGAACACGAGACCTTCGTACGCCGTCGTCGGCAGCGCGAGAATGACCCGCGCCGCCTCGATTGTCCCCGCAGGCGTGTCGAGCCGGATCGTCGTCCCGCGATGGTCGATCCGCGTGACGGGCGTGTCGAGCCGCACCGGCAGCCCGCGCGCATGGCCGACGATCAGCGTGCCGTAACCATCGGGCAGCGCCCAATTGTCGTCGGTCGCCGCATCTTCGTATGCGGCCCAATCGTGCAGCGACACGTGGTCCAGCGGCGCGCCATTGGCATAGCCAGAGATGGCGTCGATCATCGGCCGCCACGGATCGTTCGCAGCGACGAAATCCGACAGCGGGCGGTCAGGACCGTGGAGCGCGGCATGCGCGGCGGTTTCGAACCGGTCGTAGGCTTCGCCGAAGGCGCGTTGCTCGTCAGGCGGAAAGCCCAGGTCGCGCCATTGCACGCCCCAATTGGGGGACGACCGGTCGATGGTTACGCCGGCGTCCTCGGCGATCTGGGGCCAAGGGTTGCGCTTGGCAGAGTGGAGCCAGCCGCAGCCGGCGTCGACGGTGATCGTGCGGTCCGACGTACCGTTGGGGGCATCAGCCAGCGGCGTAACCGCAGCGCGGGCTGGGGTCGTCTTCGGCAGGAGCGAAGGATCAGCCAAGCGGGAGATCCCAGCCTGCGCTGGGATGACGGTGTGGGGCCGGGGTGACGGCGTAAGTGAGGCAAGGGCCGTACGCCCATCAAGCGACAAGCGCACGCTCCGTGCCCGCCCACCAAGGCGGTCGCCCGCCTCGACCAGCAATACCTCGGCACCCGCGTCGTGCAGCGCCCGCGCTGCGGCGATGCCGGCCGCACCGCCGCCGACGACGACGGTCAGGCCGGCCGGCACGCTCACCTCAAGCCGCGATCAGGCGCTTTTCGCCGGCGATGCGCATCATCGCCTTTTGCAGCTTCTCGAACGCCCGCACCTCGATCTGACGCACGCGCTCACGGCTGACGCCATAGACCTGGCTCAGCTCTTCCAGCGTCTTGGGATCGTCGGTCAGGCGCCGCTCGGTGAGGATGTGCTTCTCGCGATCGTTCAGGTCGTCCATCGCGCTGACCAGCATGTCGTGGCGGACGTCCGCCTCCTGCGCGTCGGCGACGACCGCGTCCTGCAATGGCGCGTCGTCCTGCAACCAGTCCTGCCACTGGCCCTCGCCATCCTCGCGCATCGAGACGTTGAGCGACGTGTCGCCGCCCATTGCCATGCGACGGTTCATGCTGACGACGTCGCTTTCGGCGACACCCAGATCGGTCGCGATCTTGGTGATGTGCTCGGGGCGTAGATCGCCGTCCTCGAACGCGTCGAGCTTCGACTTCATCCGCCGCAGGTTGAAGAACAGCTTCTTCTGCGCCGCGGTGGTGCCCATCTTCACGAGGCTCCACGACCGCAGGATATATTCCTGGATCGAGGCGCGAATCCACCACATCGCATAGGTGGCGAGGCGGAAGCCCCGATCGGGCTCGAATTTCTTCACGCCCTGCATCAGGCCGATATTGCCTTCGCTGATAAGCTCCGACGTCGGCAGGCCATAGCCGCGATACCCCATCGCGATCTTCGCGACGAGGCGCAGGTGGCTGGTGACGAGCTGCGCCGCCGCCTCGGTATCGCCATGCTCCTGAAAGCGCTTGGCGAGCATATATTCCTGCTCGGGTTGCAGGATGGGGAATTTCTTGATCTCGGCGAGGTAGCGGTTGAGGCTCTGCTCGCCGCCGAGGGCAGGTATCGTCGCGGGGACGTTGCTGCGGGCTGCCATGATCTGATCTCCCTTATCTTGCGGAGGCGTGTCGTCCCTGTCGCGGCAACGAACGGTCCGGACCTATACGTGAAGCTCGGTGAACAGTTCCTGCATGTCTGCAGGCATATCGCTATCGAACGCCAAAGCGGTGCTTTTCACCGGATGGATGAACCCCAGATGCGCCGCATGCAAGGCCTGGCGGCGGAAACCGAGGGTTTCGAGAAGCGCTTTTTGAGCACCCTTTGTTCTACCATAGACCGGGTCGCCCAGCAAGGCGTGCCCGATCGAGGCCATGTGGACGCGCACCTGATGCGTACGCCCCGTCTCCAGCCGGCATTCGACCAGCGCCGCGTCGCGCAGCACCTCCATCGTCCGGTAATGCGTCACGGCACGCTTGCCGCCCTGAACGATGGCGATCTTCTTGCGGTTGGTCGCCGAGCGGGCGAGGGGGGCATCGACCTTGCCCTCCGCCGGTCGCGGCCGTCCGCCGACGATCGCGCGATAGCGGCGGTCGATACTGTGGTCGTGGAATTGCCGTGCGAGGCCTTCGTGCGCACGATCGGTCTTCGCGGCCACCATCAGGCCGCTGGTATCCTTGTCGATCCGGTGGACGATCCCCGGCCGCGCCACGCCGCCGATGCCCGACAGGCTGCCCTGGCAATGGTGTAGCAGGGCGTTGACCAATGTGCCGTCGAGATTGCCGGCCGCGGGATGAACCACGAGTCCGGCCGGCTTGTCGATCACGATCAGGTGTTCGTCTTCATAGGCGATGACGAGCGGGATATCCTGCGCCTCGTTGTGCGGCAGCGTCGGGTTGGGCACCGCGACGTTCAGCCGATCGCCGGCGCTCGCGCGCTTGGCGGGATCGCGGACCATCACCCCGTCGCGCGTCACCGCGCCGCTGGCGATCAGCACCTTCAGCCGTTCGCGCGACAGCGTCGGCACCGCATCGGCGAGCGCACGGTCGAGCCGCCAGCCATCGGCGGCAGGCGCGATCGTCGCTTCAAGGATGGAAACCCCCCGGTCCATACCGTAACGATGTGGGAACGATGGTGACGATTGCAAGCGACCTCGCCCGGCAAATCCTGCGCGCTGCGGCAGCGTCGCCGGAGGAAGAGGTGTGCGGCCTGCTGTTCGGCACGGCCGACGCGATCGAGGCGGTGCAGCCATGCCGCAACGTCGCCGCCGATCCGTCACGCTGGTTCGAGATCGACCCCGCCGCTCTGCTGGCGGCGCACCGTGCGGCACGGAGCGGCGGGCCCGCGATCGTCGGCTGGTATCATTCGCATCCCTCCGGCGAGGCTATGCCCTCGCCGCGCGACGCCGCGAGCGCGGCGCCCGACGGCATGCTGTGGCTGATCGCGGCGGGTGGCGCGCTGCGAGTATGGCGGGCGGTGGAGGATGGGCCGGTCGAGGGGCGGTTCGAGGCGGTGGCGCTCGGTGTATTATAAGAACTGCCGTCATCCCCGCGGAGGCGGGGATCCATAACCTCTACCCTTTCGGCTCGATCCGCCACGCTGGCGCGTCTGGATTCCCGCCTACGCGGGAATGACGAAAGTGGCTCGCATGCCTCGCTGCGCTTGCACGCGTGACTCATCCCCGCCACATCAGCGGCTACGCGTTGCAAAGGGATCAGAATGTCCGTCAGCCCGATCGATTTTGCGAGCCTGCTCTGCTCGCGCCTGTGCCATGACCTGCTGTCGCCGGTCGGCGCGCTCAACAACGGGCTGGAGCTGCTCGGCGACGAAAACGATCCCGAGATGCGTACCCGCGTCTTTCAGCTGCTTAGCGAGAGCGCGCGCGCATCCGCCAACAAGCTCAAGTTCTTTCGCCTCGCCTTCGGTGCCGCCGGCGGGTTCGGCGAACAGGTCGACGCGCGCGAGGCGAAGACCGCGATCGAAGGCCTGCTTGCCGACAACAAGCGCACGCAGTTCAATTGGTGGGTGGAGACGGAGACGCTCCCTAAGTCCGCGCTGAAGGTGATGCTGAACCTCGCCCTGATCGCCAGCGAGGCGCTGGTGCGCGGCGGCACGCTGGATGTCGGCGGTGAAGACAATGGCGGGCAGCTGGAGATCGTCGTCAAGATCGAGGGGCCGCGCATCATCCTCGACCCCGAACTGCGCCGCACGCTGACCGAAGGCGAGGGGGCCGAGGGCGTCACGCCGCGCGCTGCCGCCGCCTATCTGGTTCACACGCTCGCCGCCCAGGCCGGTGGCACGGTGCTGGTCAGCGAACCGGCCGAGAATGTCATGATGTTCGGCGTCGCCTTTCCGAACGGCTGATCGGAGGCGGGCGCCGCAGTAAACGCGCTCTTAACCCCTCATCCGCCATGACCCCACGCGACTATCGCCCGGGGACCCATGGACGACCTGCTGCAGGAATTCATCGCTGAAACCCGCGAGACGCTCGACGCTTTGTCGGGCGAGATCGTCGCGTGGGAAGCGGATCCGGGCGATCGCGCGCGGCTGGATGCGATCTTCCGCTTCGTCCACACCGTAAAGGGCAGCTGCGGCTTCCTCGATCTGCCGCGCCTCGCCCGGCTGAGCCATGCCGCCGAAGATGCGCTGGCGACGGTGCGCGACGGCCGCCGCACGCCGGATACCGCGCTGGTCGATGCCGTCCTCGCGATCGTCGACCGCATCGGTGACATCGTCGAGGCGATCGATGGCGGCGAAGCGCTGGACGATGCGGGCGAGGACCTGTTGATCGCGGCACTGGCGGAGGATGCGCAGCCGGTCGCATCGGTCCAGTCGGCGCACCTGCCGCGCGTCGGCTCCCGCTCCGTCCGGCTGAACGTCGACCTGCTCGACCGGATGATGAGCGGCATGTCCGACATGGTGCTCGCCCGCAACGAACTGGCGCGACGGCTGCGCGATGCCCCTATCGATCCTCTGGTCGAGGCGGCGCTGGAGCGCCTGTCGCTGACCGTCGCCGACATGCGCGATACCGTCACCCGCACCCGCATGCAGCGGATCGACGCCTTGTTTTCCGCCTTGCCGCGCATGGTGCGCGATACCGCCGGTGAGCTCGGCAAGCAGGTGGCGCTGACCATCGAGGGCGCCGACGTCGAGCTGGATCGCGAGATGATCGAGCTGATGCGCGATCCCTTGCTCCACATCATCCGCAACGCGGTCGACCACGGTATCGAGGCGCCGGCGGACCGCCGTGCTTCGGGCAAGCGCGAAACCGGCCGCCTGGTCGTCGCCGCACGCCAGTCCGGCAACCAGATCCTGGTCGAAATCACCGACGACGGCCGCGGCATCGACGTCGAGCGATTGGTCGAGAAGGCCAAGGCGCAGAAGATCCTGACCGCCGGCCAGGCCGCCACGATGGATCATGCCGCCAAGCTCGACCTCATCTTCCATCCCGGTCTGTCGAGCCGCGATACGGTGACCGCGATTTCGGGGCGCGGTGTCGGCATGGACGTGGTGCGCGCCAATATCGAACAGCTCGGCGGGCGCATCCATCTGTCCAGCCAGCCGGGGCAAGGGCTCGGCATCGTCATCTTCGTGCCGCTGACGCTGTCGATCATGTCGACGATCGTCGTCGGCGTCGGTGCCCATCGCTTCGCGATCGCGCGCCAGTCGGTCGACGAAATCCTGCGCATTCGCGGCGAATCGGTGCGGATCGACACGATCGGCGATGCCGCGGTCGCCACGGTGCGCGGTCGCCGCCTGCCGATGGTGTCGCTCGCCGAGCTGATGGGGCTTGCCGGGGAGAAGGATCGGTCCGCGACGCTCGCGATCGTATCGACGCGCGAAGGCGACTATGCGCTGGTGATCGATCAGGTGATCGACACCGAAGATCTGGTGGTCAAGCCGGCGGCCCCTGCCGTCATGGCGACGGGCCTCTACGCCGGCCAGACGCTGCCCGATTCGGGGCAGCCGATGCTGCTGCTCGACGGATCGGGTATGGCGACGATGGCGGGCCTGCGGTTCGACAAGACGCTGATCGCCGACGAGGCACCGGTCGAACAGACGCGCGCCGATGCCATCCCGGCGTTGCTGTTCGAGGATCTGGACGGCCAGCGGCGCGTGATGCCGCTCGCGGCGATCGATCGCGTGGAGCCGGTGTCGGTCGACGCGATCCGCTTGACCGCGGGCAAGCTGCGGCTGGCGATCGGCGGGGCGCTCGTGCCCTTGCAGGCCGTCGCCCCGTTCGCCGACCGGCGCGAATTGCCCGTGCTGCGCCTGACCGATGGGTCGACCGAAATCGCCTATGCGATCCACGAACCGGTCGAGATCGTCCATCTGCCCGATCAGATCGCCCCCGTCTTCGGCTGCGGGCCGGTCGCCGGCGTCGCGATCATCGGCGGCGAACAGGTGGAATTGCTCGACGCGCATGCATTGTTCGCGGGCGAGGCGCTGCGGCCTGTCGAGCCGCGGCTGTGCCTGTTGCAGGGGGACGGCAGCGGCTGGATGGAAACCTTCCTGCGGCCGATGCTGGATGCGGCGGGCTATCGCTGCGTCACCCAGCCGCCGGCAGACGTGCCGGCCGATGTCGCGCTGGTGATGGACGATCGGCCGGTCGCGCCAGCCGTCGCGCGCAATGTCGTACGGCTGCGACGCGATCCGGGGGTGGGCGAGGGCATCTATCGCTACGACCGGTCGGCGCTGTTCGATGCGCTGGCGCGCGCAGTGGGGGAACGATAATGGAGCTGTTCCTGATCGCCCAGATCGCCGGCCGCGGCGTTGCGATCGCCACGTCGCAGATCGATTCGGTGGTCGACATCGCCGAAACGGTCGCCGTGCCGCGGACCGCGCGCGCGATCCGTGGGTTGGTTGCCTTGCGCAGCCGCGTGGTGACGGTGATCGACACCGGCACCGCGCTCGGCCTCGCGCCGATGCCTGCCCATGCGCGGCGCGCGGTGATCACGCGGGTCGATGGCCATGATTATGCGGTGCTGGTCGACGCGCTCGACGACGTCGCGCTGTTCGACCGCCAGTCGCTCTCCCCCGGCCTCGCGCTCGATCGCGGCTGGGCGCGGGTGGGCGTCGGTCTGATCGAACGCGACGACGAGGCGCTGCTGATTGTCGATCTCGCGGCGATTGTTCCGCAACAGGCGGTGGCGGCTTAACGGCCCGCTTACCCTTGCCTGTCACAAAGGCTCCGAAACGAACACTTCCTTCGTGAAAAGGCGTATCCATGAAGACCTGCCTCGTCGTCGACGATTCGAAGGTGATCCGCAAGGTGGCCCGGCACATTCTGGAAACGCTGGACTTCACCGTGACGGAGGCCTGCGACGGCCGTGAGGCGCTCGACGCCTGTCTTGCGTCTGCGCCCGATGTGATCCTGCTCGACTGGAACATGCCCGTGATGAGCGGCATGGACTTCCTGCGGGCGTTGCGCGAATCGGCAATCCCCTCGCGGCCGAAGGTCGTGTTCTGCACGACTGAAAACGGCATGGCCTATATCCGCGCGGCGATCGATGCGGGCGCCGACGAATATGTCATGAAGCCATTCGACCGCGACACGCTCGAATCCAAGCTCCAGATCGTCGGCCTCGCCTGAGCGGGTCCTGGTGCATGGCACTGCATCCCCAACCTTTGAGTGACGAGGCGCAGGCGGAGGACGACAGTCCCCCGACGCCGCCCCAGCCGCTGCCGCGCATTCTGATCGTCGACGATTCGGCCGTCACGCGCGCGGTGATCGAGCGGATCGTCACGGCCAGCGGCCGCTATGTCGTCGCCGCCAGCGTCAGCACGATCGCGGCGGGGCTCGCCGCACTGGCGCGGGAGGCGATCGACCTGATCCTGCTCGACATCAACCTGCCCGACACCGATGGCCTCACCGCCTTGCCGGCGCTGCTCGCTGCCAGCAACGCGGCGCACGTGCTGGTCGTATCGGGCGCGTTGGAGACGGGCGGCGACGTCGCGCAGCAGGCGCTGGACGCGGGGGCGATCGACACCTTGTTCAAGCCTGCTGCCGGGCAGCGTATCACCCAGTTCAGCGAATCGCTGCTCGACAAGATCGACCGGCTGCTGGACGTCGATACCGCGCCCGCCGTGGTTGCGGAGCCGCTACCGGCGATGGCGATCCGCACCCCTGTGACGGTGCGAGACGCGGCGGGCGTCACCGTGCCGCTGGCGACGGCACCGGCGGATTACGACGTGGTGGCGATCGGCGCCTCCACCGGCGGTATCCATGCGCTGAGCGAATTGCTGCGTGCCATTCCCCCCGACTTCCGCCTGCCGATCCTCGTCACGCAGCATCTGCCCGCGGCCTTCATGCCCTATTTCGCGGCGCAGCTGGCCGTGATCGGCGGCCGGCCGTGCGATGTCGCCTGCGACCGGATGCGCGTGCGCCCCGGCCGGATCATCGTCGCGCCGGGCGATGCGCATATGCGCTGCGTGCGCCTGCCCGACGGGTCGGCCGCGGTGCGCCTGACCGAGCAGCCGAGCGAGAGCGGCTGCATGCCGTCGGTCGACCCGATGCTGGCCTCGCTGGCCGAGGTGTTCGGCCCCCGCGTGCTCGCCATCGTGCTGAGCGGCATGGGGCGCGATGGCGCCGATGGCGCGCGATCGGTGCATGAGGCGGGAGGCAGCGTGATCGTGCAGGACCGGATCAGCTCGGTCGTCTGGGGCATGCCGGGCACCATCGTGCAGGCGGGCCATGCGGATGTCGTCCTGTCGCCGCGCGACATCGGCCTGTTCGCCGCCGCCGGACAACGGCCATGATCGCCCCGTCGGGCGCCGCTGCCGTGCGACCGCCTGCGGCGGGCAGCACCGTATCGCCCGCGACGCTGCAGATGTTCAGCGCGCTGCTCGAGGCGCGGACGGGCCAGCGGATCGCCAGCTATAGGTCCTGGCGAATCGACACGGCGCTGAAGTCGCTGATGCGCGATCGCGGGCTCGGCACGCTCGACCAGCTTGTCGCGCTGCTACGCGACGGGCGCGATCGCCCGCTGGCCGACGAGGTGGTCGATGCGCTGCTCAATCAGGAAACCTCGTTCTTCCGCGATGCGCCGATCTTCGACCTCGTCGTCGAGGCGGTGGCGGCGGCGGAACGGCGCGGCCACCGTGCGCGCATCTGGTGCGCGGGCTGCGCGACCGGGCAGGAGCCGCAATCGCTGGCGATGCTGTTCGCCGAGCGTGCGGAAGCGGGCGCCCCCATGCCCGAAATCCTCGCGACCGACGTATCCGACCTGGCGCTCGCCCGCGCGCGCGCCGGCCGTTACACGCAGTTCGAAATCCAGCGCGGCCTGCCGATCCGCCAGCTGATGCGCTGGTTCGATGGCGAGGGCGGGGAATGGACGATCAAGCCCGACCTCGCCCGACGCGTCATGTTCCGGCAGCACAATCTGGTTGCCGATCGTCCGCCGGCGGGCGCGTTCGACGTCATATTGTGCCGCAACGTGCTGCTCTATCTGTCTCCCGAAACCAAGCAGGCCGTCTTCCGCACCTTCGCCGACGCCCTGCGGGCCGACGGCCTGCTGGTGCTGGGGGCGGGGGAGACGGTGATCGGCCAGACGCAGCTGTTCCAGCCGAGCCGGACGCTGCGGGGCTTCTACGAACGGTCGGCCGTGCCGACGTCCGACGGCGACATTGCCGGCGCATCGTAGGGCCGCGGCGGCGCCTGACCGCGGATCATCCGGCCCCTCTTACCTAGCTCGCCCGGCTCGGCTAACGTGCATCGCCATGGACCGTCTCGACACGCCCTCGCCGAACTTCGACGAGCGGACGCTGCCGATCAGCATGATCGTGCTGCACTACACCGGCATGCAGGATGCCGCCTCTGCGCGCGCGCGCCTGTGCGACCCCGAAGCCAAGGTTTCGTCGCACTATCTGCTCGACGAAGACGGCACGCTCCACCAGCTCGTCGCTGAGGAACACCGCGCCTGGCACGCCGGCGCGTCGCACTGGCGCGGCATCACCGACGTCAATTCGGCGAGCATCGGGATCGAGATCGTCAATCCGGGGCATGAATGGGGCTATCGCCCGTTCCCAGAGGCGCAGATCGAGGCGCTGTTGCCGCTGGTCGCGGACATCAAGGATCGCCACGGCATCACCCGCGGCAACATCGTCGGCCATTCCGACGTCGCGCCGGTACGCAAGCGCGATCCGGGCGAGCTGTTCCCCTGGCACCGGCTCGCCCGGCTGCGCCTCGCGCTGCCACGGCCGACGCGCAACCTGCTCGACCCGATGTGGACGCAGGCGGGCTTCCTGCTCGCGCTCGAACGCTTCGGCTATGACGTCACCGATCCGATGGCGGCGATCATGGCGTTCCAGCGCCGTTTCCGCCCCGAACTGATCGACGGCGAGATCGATGCCGAATGCCGCATGATCCTGCTCGCACTCTTGCTTCCCAAACCGCAGGGGGATGACTGACCTTTGCGAACCGCGCGGAAAGCGCGTTTCGGTGGCGGTGCCGGCCCGCTTCCCTAGCGCGTCTTATCGCGCTAGGGCGAACACCGTCAGAGGGTCGGGCGGCCGCGGGCACCGCAAGGTGCGCGAGGAAAGTCCGGGCTCCGCGAAACGACGGTGCCGGGTAACGCCCGGCGGGGGCGACCCCAGGGACAGTGCCACAGAGAGCAGACGGCCACTCCTTCGGGACGGTCATGGTGAAAGGGTGCGGTAAGAGCGCACCGCGCGACCGGTAACGGAAGCGGCACGGCAAACCCCACCGGGAGCAAAACCGAATAGGGACGGCACATGGGCTTCGTTTCAGCTCGTCGTCCGGGTTGGTTGCTGGAGGCGTCGCGCAAGCGTCGTCCTAGAGGAATGGTCGCCCAGTCCCTTCGGGGATGGACAGAACCCGGCTTACAGACCCTCTGGCGTTTACTCGTGACGGTAGGGCGTTGCGCGGCGGCGCCCAGCGCTTATGTGGATGGGGATGGCGCGTAATCCCACCCGTTCGAACGACTGGGGCTTTCCCCGCTGGCGCGGCTACGGCTCGTCGCGCGAGGCGACCACGGTCCGCCTGTGCGACCGGCACGGCTGCGACGCGCCGGGCAATTGCCCCGCACCCAAATCGCCCAACAGCCCCGATCGCTGGTATTTCTGCGAGGCGCATGCCGCCGAATACAATCGCGGCTGGAATTATTTCGAAGGCCTGTCCGCCGAGGAAGCGGCCCAGCGCGAGGCCTCGGAAAGCCGCACCGCATCGGGCTATGCCAATGCCAGCCATTACGCCTGGGGCGGCCCCGGCGACGGCAGCCGCTCACGCGACGAGATGCGCGCGCTGGAAGCGCTCGAGCTGGAGAGCGACGCCGATTTCGATGCGGTGAAGGCGGCGTGGCGCCGGCTCGCCAAGGCGAATCATCCGGACGTCCGCCCCGGCGATGCCGATGCGGCCGTCCGCTTCCAGGCGGTACAGGCGGCCTATGAGGTTTTGCGGACGGCAGAGGAGCGGCGCGAGTGGCGCCCCAGCTGAAGCACGTCCCCAGCGCCTGGTCCGGCGCGGTCCTGGTCTGCGGCAAATGTTCGAAGAAGATCGACGGCGGCTTCGGCAAAAAGGGCCGCACGCCGCTGGCCAAGGTGTTGCGCAAGATCCTCGGGCTGAAGAAGGGTCGCAAGGCGCCGCTCGGCGTGGTGGAAACGCGCTGCCTCGGCGTCTGCCCGCGCGGCGCGGTGGCCCTGATCGACGGCCGCGATCCGCATCGCTGGCTGGTCGTGCCGCAAGGCGCGGACGTGGCGGAACTGGCGGCGCGGCTGGCGCCGGCGCCGGAGGCGGGCTGAGAGGCGCCCCACACTCCCCGTCACCCCGGACTCGTTCCGGGGTCCACTCTGCGGCGAGGGGGCTGGCTGGAGGCGTGAACGTCCCCTAGCGGCCTGGTGGACCCCGGAACGAGTCCGGGGTGACGACGTGGGAGAAGCTTCGTCCCGAAATCATCAAACGTACCGCGCCGCTGTCTCGCGGATCAGCGCGATCATGTTCGGAATGCCCTGCGTCCGGTTGGAACTCAGCTGGTTCTTGAGGTCGAACGACGCCAGCTCTCCCTCGATATCGGTCGCCAGGATATCGCCCGGCGCGCGGTCCTGCACGGTGAGCAGCACTAGTGCGATGATCCCCTTGGTGATCGCAGCATTGCTGTCCGCCAGGAAATGCAGCGTGCCGTGGTCGCGGCGCGTGGGATACACCCATACCGACGCCGAACAGCCCCGCACCAGCGTCGCCTCGGTCTTCAGCGCATCCGGCATGGGTTCGAGCGCGCGGCCCAGGTCGATCAGCAACCGATAGCGATCGTCGGCATCCAGAAAGTCATATTCGTCGCGAAGGTCGGCGAGGCTGGTCATGCCAAGCGCGGTACAGGCGAGGGGAGGGCGGGGCAACCGGGTGCGGGGTTCGGCAGGTATCCCTGCTCCCGGTCGTGCTTGCCCGCGACACCCCAACCGTCATCCCAGCGAAGGCTGGGGTCGTCCATGTGATAGCACGCGACCGGCGTCGCTGGGGTGACGTCTTCGAGCGGATGGTCCGGGCGCGCGCCGTCGCCACGTCTCACAGACACGAAAAAGGGCGGCCTCCTTGCGGGGGCCGCCCTTGATCTGTCGCTTCGGTCGGCCGTCATGGGCAAAGCCCATGACGTCGAAGCTCGGCTCACGCCGAGCCCGGCCGGCCTTGCGGGAGTGCGGCGGGCTGGCCCGCCGTCTCTCCCGCTGCGGCTTACTTCAGCTCGACGGTCGCGCCGGCTTCTTCAAGCTGCTTCTTGACCTTCTCGGCCTCGTCCTTGTTCACGCCTTCCTTGACCGGCTTCGGCGCGCCCTCGACGAGAGCCTTCGCTTCGGTCAGGCCCAGGCCGGTGATCGCGCGGACTTCCTTGATGACGTTGATCTTCTTGCCACCGTCGCCGGTCAGGATCACGTCGAACTCGGTCTTCTCTTCAGCGGCCGGAGCGGCAGCGCCACCGCCAGCAGCCGGAGCAGCGGCAACAGCCGCAGCGGCCGAAACGCCCCACTTCTCTTCGAGCATCTTCGACAGCTCAGCGGCTTCGAGGACGGTCAGTTCGCTCAGGCTCTCAACGAGCGCGTTCAGGTCTGCCATGGTACTTCCTTCATAGTTCGGGGCATTGCCCCGGAGTGTCGTTCACAAAATCGCTTGAGGCCAAGCGCCTGAAAGATCAGGCGGCTTCCTTCTCGGCATAGGCCGACAGCACGCGCGCGATCTGCGCCGCGGGAGCCTGGGTGATCGTCGCGAGCTTCGTTGCCGGAGCAACGATGAGGCCCACGATCTTCGCACGCAGTTCGTCCAGCGACGGCATGGTGGCGAGCGCCTGCACACCGGCTACGTCGAGAGCCGTCGCGCCCATCGATCCGCCCACGATTTCGAACTTGTCGTTCGTCTTCGCGAATTCGACCGCAACCTTGGCTGCGGCGACCGGATCGACCGAGGAGGCAAGGCCGACCGGACCGGTGAGCATATCGCCCAGCGCGCCATAGTCGGTGCCATCGAGTGCGATCTTGGCAAGCTTGTTCTTCGAGACCTTGTAGGTCGCGCCGGCATCACGCATCAGATTGCGCAGTCGCGTGGACTGCGCCACCGTCATTCCGTTGTTGCGGGTGACAACCACCACGCCGACCTCGGAAAAGGTGCGATTCAACTCGGCAACGGCCGCGGCCTTTTGAGCACGATCCATGCCATTCTCCACGTTTGAGAAGGCCACGCGAAGCGGCCCTCCCGGTTACAAACCGGCAGGGGAGAACCCCGGCCGGGGTTGTCCATCGATGGGGAAGGGCACCCGTGAAGGTGTAGCAGACCGACGCGAGGCTAACCCCAGGCGGTCCGTCAAATTCCTGTCCCCGTCTCGGCAGGACATTAAGCCGCGGCAAATTCCGCAGCACCTGCTGTCTTGGACGGATGCACGGCAGGCGAACCCGCCGGCAAGGCCGCGCACATAGCGGAAATACCGCCCGAGTCAATCGGGCGCATAGGTCTTCCCCCAAAGGGAGGCGTGTCTTCAATCCGTCATGTCCATTTCATCCGGCCGTCATCCGATCGCAATCCCCCTGCCGCTTTCGCCCGCCAAAACGGGGATCGCACCGCCGGCCAAAGGGCCGCGATATCGGGGGAATTTCATCATGACCATGCTCGACCAGCCGGCCATCGGCTATGACGACGGCGACATCGATACCAATGTCAGCGCGAACGGCCATATCAACGATCTGATCGCGCTCCGCTATTCGCGCCGCCAGACGCTGCGCGGCGGCCTGTCGGCGATGAGCATGGCGGTGTTCGGCGGTGCGATGCTGGCGGGCTGCGACAAGGACGACACCCGCCGCGCCACGACGGTGACCGCGGGCGATGCGACCAGCACCACCAGCGGCAAGACGGTGACGTTGGTCGGCACGGTTACCAGCGGTACGGCGAGCAGCACGGGCTGGACACAGACGAGCGGCCCGATGGTCGCGCTGAGCACCACGTCGACCGGCACCGCCACCTTCACCGCACCCGCGGTGACGCAGAGCACGGTCCTCGGCTTCCAATTCGCCAGCACCTCGTCGGATGGCATCCGCTCGATCGCCGACACCAGCGTCACCGTCGCGCCCGCGATCCTCGATTTCACCGCGGTGCCCAAGAGCCTGGCCGACGTCGTCGCCGTGCCCTCGGGCTATCAGGTGGCCGTGCTCTACCGGCTCGGCGATCCGATCAACGGCAGTGTCGGCGCTTATGCCAATGACGGCAGCGACACGACCTTCTCTGCGCGCGCGGGTGATCATCACGACGGCATGAGCTATTTCGGCCTCGCCGCCAGTGGCACCACGCCGGACGCGAGCAACAGTAGCCGCGGCCTGCTGGTGATGAACCACGAGAATATCACCGAAAGCTACCTCCACCCCAATGGCCCGACCAACCTGTCGTCGGGCGTCCGCCCGACCGCCGAGGTGCTGAAGGAGATGGAATGCCACGGCGTCAGCGTGATCGAGATCACGCGCGGCACCAGCGCCTGGAGCTACAGCAGCACCAGCAGCTTCAATCGTCGCATCACGCCGTTCACGCCGACCAGCTTCTCGGGGCCGGTGGCCGGCAGCGCCCTGCTCTACACGGCCTATGCGACCAACGGCCGCACCGGCCGCGGCACGATCAACAATTGCGCCAACGGTCGCATGCCGTGGAACACCTATCTGACCGCGGAAGAAAATTGGGCGGGCTATTTCCGCCGCGATTCGGGTGACAACACGCGCCGCGCCGCCGCGGTGGGGGCCAAGTCGGTCACCGCCTTCTCGCGCTATGGCCTCAGCGAGCGTGCCGGCAATTATCGCTGGACCTTCTCCGACGCGCCGACCTCGGGCGACACGACCCGCGTCGCGAAGTTCAACGCGACGATCGATCCGACCAAGGCGGCCGACGGCACGCAGGATTTCCGCAACGAACCCAATCAATACGGCTGGATCGTCGAAATCGACCCGTTCGACCCGTCGTCGACCCCGCGCAAGCGCACCGCGCTCGGCCGTATGAACCATGAAGGCTGCGTCGTCGGCCGCACCATCGCCGGTGTTCGCCCGGCTTTCTACATGGGCGACGATGCGCAGAACGAATATCTCTACAAGTTCGTCTCGGCGACGCCCTGGTCCGATGCCGACGCCACCGCGAGCAACCGCCTGTCGATCGGCGACAAATATCTCGACAGCGGCACGCTCTACGTCGCCAAGCTCAACGCGGACGGCAGCGGCCAATGGCTGCCGCTCGTGTTCGGGCAGGGGCCGCTGACCGCGGGCAATGCCGCCTACGCCTTCGCCGATCAGGCCGATGTACTGACCCACGCCCGCCTTGCCGGCGACGCACTGGGCGCGACCAAGATGGATCGTCCCGAATGGACCGCGGTCAATCCGGTCAACGGCCAGATGTACCTGACGCTGACCAACAATTCGTCGCGCACCGCCGCCACTACCGACGCCGCCAATCCGCGCGCCTATAGCGACCCCAAGACGACCGGCGGCCAGACCAACGGCAATCCCAACGGCCACGTCATCCGCCTGCGCGAGACCGGCGACACCAGCGAGGCGACGAGCTTCACCTGGGATATCTACGCCTTCGGGGCGGGCGCGGACCTCAACCCCGCCAACATCAACCTGTCGAACCTCGATGCGACGAACGACTTCTCGTCGCCGGACGGCCTGTGGTTCGCGCGGCCCAGCAACGTCGCGGGACAGGGGACGCCGCTGATGTGGATCCAGACCGACGACGGCGCCTATACCGATGTCACCAATTGCATGATGCTCGCCGCGATCCCCGGCACGGTCGGCGATGGCGGAACGCGGACGATCACGAACAGCCTGAACGGCGTCACCGCCAGCCAGACGACGCGGATCGGCAAGGCACCCGGCACGTCGCTGAAACGCTTCTTGGTCGGCCCGAAGCAGTGCGAGATCACCGGCATCGATTCGACGCCGGACGGCCGGACGCTGTTCGTCAACATCCAGCATCCGGGCGAAAACGGCGGTCCCGCCAACATCACCAGCAACTGGCCGCAGAGCCAGGCGACCGGCACCGGCACCGGCCGTCCGCGCTCGGCCACGATCGTCATCACGAAGACGGATGGCGGCATCATCGGCCTGTGATCTGACCACGGCGACCGCGGGTGATCGGCACCCGCGGTCGCTTGTATCAAAAAAAGTCCGCTTTCGACCCGTGTCGGGAACCTCCCGTTAAAGAGTGGCGCGGCATAGCAGTGCCTATGACCCAAAGTGCCATCCCTCTATCGTCGATCGTGGGCCCCTTTCGCCCAGGGGGGCGGCCGTGAAGCAGCGGGAGCCACGCCGTAAGGTGATGGTGCGCGCCCGTATGCGCCGCGGCACCGGCTGGGGCGACGTCACGATCCACAATATGTCGTCGCGCGGGCTGCTCGCCACCGCGGACGAGGAATATCGCCCGGGCACGGTCATCGAAATCCGGCGCATCCATCACATCATCGTCGGCCGCGTCGTCTGGGCCAAGGGCCAGTATTTCGGGGTCCGCACGCAGGACAAGATCGACATCGACGGCATCGTGTCGGCCAAGCCGCCGGCGCAAAAGCCGGGGACCGAGGGCGGCGCGTCCGGCCCGGACCGTCGCGGCGCCAATCGCGCCGTCTCCGTCGCCGAGCGGGAGGAGAAGAGCCGCCGCTTCGCCGCGCGCTTCCAGTTCGTCATCATGCTGATCGGCATCGGCGCGGCAGGGCTGATCGCGGTGCAATATGTGTCGGGCGTGCTATCCACCCCGCTCGCCGCCGTCAGCGCCGCGCTCGACGGCAAGTAAGCCCGGCGGGTCGTTCCAGACGCTCCGTCACCGCGGACTTGGTCCGGGTTTCACCGGGCCGCGGGGGCGTTCTCGCCTTTGGTCGTGCCCCTCGCCGCGGAGTGGACCGCGGAACTAGTCCGGGGTGACGGGTGGGTGGGGGCAGCCGTTCCGAACCACGTCCAGCGCGAGACGGGCCGGGGTTGCTGGTCATGCGCCGGAGGCCAGCTGGGCCTGCCGGGCAGTTCCAAACGCTTCGTCACCCCGGACTTGGTCCGGGGTCCACCGGGCCGCGGGGGCGTTCTTGCCTTCGGCCGTCCCCCTCGCCACGGAGTGGACCCCGGAACGAGTCCGGGTGACGGGTGGGTTGGGGGCAGCCGTTTCGAACCACGTCCAATGCTAGAAGGTCCGGGGTGCTCGCCATGCGCCGGGGGCAGCTAGGCCCGTCGGGTCGTTCCAGACGCTTCGTCACCCCGGACTTGGTCCGGGGTCCACCGGGCCGCGGGGGCGTTCTCGCCTTTGGCCGTCTCCCTCGCCGTGGAGTGGACCCCGGACCTAGTCCGGGTGACGGGTGGGTGGGGCAGCCGTTTCGAGCTACGTTCAACGCACGCAAAAAGGGCCGGGATCGCTCCCGGCCCTTTTCGTTGTTCCGAATGAACGGACAGGCTTACGCGCCCGCGACCTCGGCGGTGTCGACGCGGATGCCCGGGCCCATCGTCGAGCTGACGGCGACCTTGCGGACATACTTGCCCTTGGCGCCCGACGGCTTGGCCTTGACGACCGCATCGACCAGCGCGTCGAAGTTGCGACGCAGGTCTTCCTGGCTGAACGACGCCTTGCCGATGCCGGAGTGGATGATGCCGGCCTTTTCGACGCGATATTCGACCTGACCGCCCTTGGCGGCCTTCACCGCTTCGGCGACGTTCATCGTCACGGTGCCGAGCTTCGGGTTCGGCATCAGGCCCTTGGGGCCGAGAACCTTGCCGAGGCGGCCGACAACGCCCATCATGTCCGGGGTCGCGATGCAGCGATCGAAGTCGATCGTGCCGCCCTGGATCGTCTCCATCAGGTCTTCCGCACCCACGACGTCGGCGCCGGCGGCGCGCGCTTCGTCAGCCTTCGGACCGCGGGCGAAGACGCCGACGCGAACGGTCTTGCCGGTGCCGGCGGGCAGCGTCACGACGCCGCGGACCATCTGGTCGGCGTGGCGCGGATCGACGCCCAGGTTCAGCGCGACTTCGATCGTCTCGTCGAACTTGGCGGTGGCATTCTGCTTCGCGAGCGCGATCGCCTGATCGACGCCGTGCAGCGTTTCCGGGTTGATGGCGTTCGCCTTCTGCTTCTTGGTCAGCTTGGCCATTCTATCAGCCCTCCGTCACTTCGAGGCCCATCGCGCGGGCGGAGCCTTCGATGATCTTGGTCGCAGCCTCGATGTCGTTGGCGTTCAGATCCTTCATCTTGGTCTGGGCGATCTCGGCGAGCTTGCTGCGCGCGATCTTGCCCGCGACGACCTTGCCCGGCTCCTTCGAACCCGACTTCAGGCCGGCGGCCTTCTTGATCAGGAACGACGCCGGCGGCGTCTTGATCTCGAAGCTGAACGAACGGTCGGCATAGACGGTGATCTTGGTGGGCAGGGGCGTGCCCTTGTCCATGTCGGTCGTCTGCGCGTTGAACGCCTTGCAGAATTCCATGATGTTCACGCCGCGCTGACCCAGCGCCGGGCCGATCGGCGGGGCGGGCTTGGCGTCGCCTGCAGGAACCTGCAGGTTGATGTAACCTGTGATCTTCTTTGCCATGTCACTCTCGTTTCAAGTTTAGCGGTCCAGACGGGCCGGGGCCCTCCCGCAAGCATTCCAGGCATGAGCGTGGAAGCGCGGGCCCTTACCCGCAAAGGCGCGCGGGGGCAAGGGGGTGGGGGTCGATATGGACCCTTTGGCGGCGGCGACAGGGAGGTGTTCCCTCACGCCCGTCCGTCGTCACCCCGGACTTGATCCGGGGTCCCGCTTCTTCTGCCACCGTCGGATAGAGCGGGACCCCGGATCACTTCCGGGGTGACGGTGTTGGGCGCACGCAGTGGGCATTGCGCGCGTCAGGATCTATGCGACGCGGCGCCCCATGTCGCGCTCGTCCAGATACGGCGCCACGATCCCCATCGCGCGATAGCGGTCCTGCACCTCGACGGGGAGCAGCGCGAAGGCGCGGATGACGCCTCGGCATTCGGGGCTGCCGCAGGCGCATTGCATCGACCAGTCGGGGTCGGCGAGCGTGGTGGAATAGTCCCAGGCGATCTCCTCGCCCGGCGCGATCGGGCGGAGCGCGACCAGGAAGACGCCATCGTCGGTGAAGCGCAGGCCCGCATTGGGCGAACAGCTATGGTTGATCAGGTCGTCGATCCGCCCGGACGGCCCCATGTATCGGTCGCGCCCGATCTGCAGATAACGGTCCGACGCGCCGCTCAATCCCTGCGGCAGACGCGCGGCGGGGACGATCGGGCCGGAAAAGCGCACGATCGTCTCGGCCTGGGCAAAGCCCTGCGCCGCAAACACCGCCTTGCCGATATGCGTCTCGCCGACCGCGAACGGGTTGGCGGGCAGATAGGCGTCGAGCACGCGGAGCTTGCCCTCGCGTCGTCCGAACGACCGGATCGGGTTCAGCGTCGCCAGGCCGACCATGAACCAGACGCTGGCGTGGCACAGCAGCTCGACGACGACATAGGCATATTCGCCCACGCCAGACCCCGGGCTGCGCATCGTCACCAGCAGCGCCGCCATATCGCCGAGCGTCCACAGCCCCCAGGCCGGCGAGCGTTCGCGGGCGCGATCCTCCCACACGCTGGCCCAGGTCGGCCAGAAGCCCAGCGGCACTGCGGCGACGACCAGCATATGCGCCCAGAACGTCTCTTGCAGCGGCAGCCACAGGATGATCGCGGCAAGGCTCGCCGCCATGCAGATCGTCTCGGTCGACGACGGCCGCGTCCAGCGCGAGCGGCGCCACATGGCGAGCGTCACGACGATGCAGGCGAGCGCGGAGACGATGAAGACGATGCCCTGCGGCTCGCCGGGATTGACCGCGACATAGGTGGCGGCCTCGACCCCCGTCGCGACCGTCCAGATCAGCCAGGACGCGCGGCTCGGCTCGAGCAGATGCCGCCGCAGCCCTGCCAGATAAATGGCATAGCCCGACAGGCTCAGCACCATCGCCACGATGAACCAAGGTTCGACCGTCATTCCCCCACCTTTTTGGTGAACAGGGCGTAAACGATGATGGTAAATCCGTCGAGGGGGCGGGGCGTGTGGCGCTTGTGGGCTGGTCAGGTGATTTGCCTACCGACCGCGTCACCCCGGACCTGATCCGGGGTCCCGCTTTTGGTGATGGCTGAAGAAGCGGGACCCCGGCTCAAGGCCGGGGTGACGGTGAGGGGCGGGGCGTCGGTGTTGTGCGAAGCTGGCGGCGGAACGGATCGCTCTTTTTGTCCAAGGTCTTCGCCCGTCCACTCCGTCACCCCGGACTTGGTCCGGGGTCCACCGTGCCGCGGGGATAGCGTTTGAGCCTCCTGCCATTCCCCCAGTCGTGACGTGGACCCCGGAACGAGTCCGGGGTGACGGAGTGGTTGGGGCGGGGTTTCGTGGCCTACGGCGGCAGGCTGGGCCGGATCTAATGTCCTCTCGGCTGCGGCCTGATTACACCATCCCACTCACGTCAAGCCACCGTATGCCGCCCGGCCCGCACGCGCCCTCCGCCGTCACCCCGGACTTGATCCGGGGTCCCGCTGTTGGTGGCCCGCGAAGAAGCGGGACCCCGGCTCAAGGCCGGGGTGACGATGTGGGGGTGGCAGCGTTGGCGTTTTGCGAAGCTTGCGGCGGGGCGGATCGCCCATTTCGAGCGAGGTCTTCGCCTTCCAGCCCGGGGCGACTGCATGCTGCGGCGGCGTGGGCTACAACGGCAAACTCGGCTGCACCTCGTCCTCCGCCGGCTCCGCGCCTGGCCGCAGGATGCCGGACAGCGTCAGGCCGAGCAACCGCACGCCGCCCGGCACCGGGAGCTGCGCGGTCAGCAGGTCGATGCCGATGCCGAGGAATGCCGCCTTGCTGGCCACCGGTACGGTCAGCGAGCGGGCGCGGGTGATCGTCTGGAAATCGGCGTGGCGCAGCTTCATCGTCACCGTCTTTCCGCGCGCGCCTGAGCGTTCGACGCGCTCCCACGCGGCATCGGCGACACGGGCGAGCGCGGCGTGGAGGTCGGCGGGGTCGGTCAGATTGGTTTCGAACGTCCGCTCCGCACCGATCGACTTGGCAGCGCGGTGTGCGCGCACCGGGCGGAAGTCCTGCCCGCGCGCGGCGCCGTACAGATAATCGGCGTAGGAGCCGAAATGCTGTTGCAGGAAGGCGAGCGGCCGGTCGCGCAGGTCGGCGCCGCTGACGATGCCCAATTGCTCCATCCGCCGCGCCGTCACCGGCCCCACGCCGTGGAAGCGCTTGACCGGCAGCGAGGCGACGAAGGCGGCGCCCTTGTGCGGCGGGATGACGCAGATGCCGTCGGGCTTGTTCTGATCCGACGCCAGTTTGGCGATGAACTTGTTGTAGCTCACCCCCGCCGACGCGGTGAGGCCGGTCGTATCCTTGATCCGCGCGCGGATCTGCTCGGCGATCGCCTTGGCCGATCCCAGGCCGTGGCGGTCTTCGCTGACGTCCAGATAGGCTTCGTCGAGCGACAGCGGTTCGACTGCGTCGGTGTAATCGGCGAAGATCGCGCGGATCTGGTTCGACACGGCCTTATAGACCTCGAACCGCGGCCGCACGAAGACGAGGTCGGGGCAGCGGCGGATCGCGGTGACCGAGGGCATCGCCGATCGCACGCCGAACGCCCGCGCCTCATAGCTTGCCGCCGCCACCACGCCGCGCGCGCGGCTGCCGCCGACCGCCACCGGCTTGCCCCGCAGCGCCGGATCGTCGCGCTGTTCGACCGAGGCGTAGAAGGCGTCCATGTCGATATGAATGATCTTGCGCTGGGGGGGCGTCGCGCCGTCGGCCATCGCCAAGCCATCCCGCCAATCCCATCGCAGATCAAGGCGTTGCCGTTCCGTTTGCGGTAGAACGAAGCATGACCAACCCATCACCCGACCCGGCACCGGGCAAGACCGCGCTGCTGCTCATCGACATGGTCAACGCGCTCGATTTCGAGGGCGGAGACGATCTGCGCGCCGCGACCGAGGATATCGTGGCGCCGATCCTGTCGCTGCGCGCGGCGGCGGATGCGGCGGGCGTGCCGGTGATCTACGTCAACGACAACAACGGCCAATGGCATTCCGAACGCACGCGGCTGGTCGAGGAGACGCTGGCCAAGGACACGCCCGGCCGCGCGGTGACGCAGGCGCTGCGCCCGCGCGACGACGATTATTTCATCATCAAGCCGCAGTTTTCGGGCTTCTACGCCACCAACCTTCCGGTGTTGCTGCCGCAACTGGGGGTGAGTCGGCTGATCCTGACCGGCGTCGCCGCCGACATCTGCGTGCTGTTCACCGCGGCGGATGCGCATATGCGGCAATATGATCTATGGGTGCCGGGCGATGCGGTGGCGGGCAACCACCCCGAGCGGACGCGCTGGGCGCTGGAGATCATGCGCAACAGCATGGACGCGCTGGTCGATTCGACCGCGGAGATGACGCTGGGCGAGTGGGTGGCGCGCGGGTAGGCGCTGACCCCGTCACCGCGGCCTTGAGCCGGGGTCCCGCTTCTTCCCCGGTCGGCCAATAGCGGGACCCCGGATCAAGTCCGGGGTGACGGGATGGTTGGAGATCAGTCCTCCGCCGCCAACACCGCTGCCACCTCATCCTCCGAAATCCCGAACGCACCGGCCAGCCCCGTCACCGACGCGCCGCGCTTCGCCAGCACGCGGATGCGGTCGGCGTCGACCAGCGTCGTATAGCCGCGCGTGTCGCGCTGTTCGCGGACGACGTCCTTGCGGCCGGAGCCGCGCGGGCGGCGTGCCTCGCGGGAATGGGGGTCGTGTGCCGCGGCCTGTTCCTCGGCCTCGCGGCGGGCGGTGCGCGCCTGTTCGCGCTGGGCCGCCTCTGCCTCGCGCTCGGCGGCGCGGGTTTCGAGGCGGCGTTCGGTGTCCGCGACGCGCGCCGCGGCCCGTGCTTCGCGGGCCTGTGCGCGTTCGGCGGCGCGCGCGTCGGGGCTGGCGTTGCTGCGGACGCGCAATCCGGTGGAGGGGCCGACGCCCCAGCTTTTGTCGACCACGGGGCCTCAATCCTGATGAACGGGGCTGCGCGCCTAGCAGGTCGTCGCAGAGCGCGACACCATCGGCGATGTCGAACGTTGTCGCCGCCGTAACGAACCGTGAAGGAGCCTGCCATGACCGCCATCCGCTGCCTGATCGCGCTGCCGTTGCTGGCGCTCGGCGCCTGTGGGTCGGGCGGCGGGTCCGCGTCCACGAGCGGCGAGGCGGAGGCGACGCCGATGGTCGCCGCGAGCGCCACGCCGCGTGCGCTATCGACCCCTAAGCCGGCGCGCACCGCCGCCGCCGCGGCACAACCCGTGTCCTGCGCCGCGGAGATCGGGTCGGCCGCCGCGGCGAAGCGGGTGGCGATCTGCCGCGACGTGTCGCCTGCGACGCATCCGCCGTGCAACGCCGTCAACAGCTGCGCGATGATCGAGGATGAGATCGCGCGGTCCTGCGCGCTGTTTGACGGACAGGGACCGGCGGTGCCGGGCTGCGCCGTTGATCCGGCCAGCGGACGGGCTGCGGCCGATGTGGTGCGGCTGTATTATTCGGCGATCAACGCGCGCGATTATGCCACCGCCTGGAGGCAATGGGGCGACGATGGCCGACCGGGCCAGACCTTCAAGGGCTTCGAACAGGGTTTCGCCAAGACCCGCGCCACCCGCGTGACGATCGGCACGCTGCCCCCGGCGGAGGGGGCCGCCGGCTCCGTCTACCAGACCGTGCCGGTCACGGTGGAGGCAACGACGGCGAGCGGCGCGCGCCAGCGATTTGCGGGAAGCTATGTCGTGCGCCGGGTCAACGGCGTGGACGGGGCGAGCGCGGCACAATTGCGCTGGCATCTTCAGTCGGCGACGTTGAAGCCGGTCGCCTGACAGCCGGCCGCTGGCGGCGGAGCGTCGCCTGACGTTACAGGTCGACGCCCGCCGCGATCGCTTCCAGCTTGCGGATGCGTTCCTTCAGGTCCGCAATCTCGATCCGCGATCCGGCGGAATGAACGGGGGGCATGGCGTCGGCCTGTGCATCCAGCTGCGAATGCTTCAGCGTCAGCCAGCTCCGCCAGCCCGAGAGCCCCGCGGTGGTCACCATGGCGAGGCCGGCGAGGCCCGACAGCGACAGCGTCAGATACAGTTCGGGATCGGTCATCGTCCGTCTCCTCAGCGGTTGCGCAGCCGCTCGATCTCGCGGTCGAGATCGGACGTGCTGCGATTGTCGGTGATCACGCGCTCCAGCACCTGGATGCGCTCTTTCAGGTCGCGCACCTCTTGGGTGAGGCGGCGGGTGTCGTCGGTTTCGCTATAAGCAGGGCGCTCGGTCCCACGCGGGCCGAAGGCGTTGAAGCGGGCGCGGAGCACGCCGCCGATCACCACCAGCGCCACGATCGCGACGACCATTTCTGCGGGGTTCATGCGTCTGTCCTTCCCTGTGACAGAAAATGGGGGAGGAGTTCAGTTGACGGGCAGGCGCTTCACCGCCGGCTCGTCGCGCAGCCGTTCGATCTCCTGCGCCAGATCGGCGCCGCGATCGGTGACGATGCGTTCGAGCACGCGGACGCGCTCCTCCAGCCGTTCGGTCTGCGCGGCATATTGCGCGGCTTTCTCGGCGACCTTGTCCGCCTCGATCTCCAT
Source organism: Arthrobacter sp. TPD3018 (assembly GCA_003075315.1). GTDB lineage: Bacteria > Pseudomonadota > Alphaproteobacteria > Sphingomonadales > Sphingomonadaceae > Sphingomonas. Next base: position 907,090 of record QDFQ01000001.1, read on the forward strand.
CCGGCGCTGTTGCAGCGCGAACCAAGGCTTGACGAAGACGCCGCCGAAGATCGCGAGCAGGCCGCAGCAGATTCCGAGGATCGGTATGAGCATCGCGGACATGTCAGTTCGCTTCCAGACGGAGGGCTTCGATCTCGCGATCCAGACGGTGCGAGCGATCGGTGACGATGCTCTCGACGGTGGCGAGCCGTTCCTGCAGCCGGTCGATCTGGCCGATGCGCCGGGCGTTTTCGGCGTCGAGCAGCTCGATGTCGTGACGCGCCGCCAGATCGGGGGCGGAGGTGGCTTTCTTCACCTTGCGCTGGCCGTACCACTGGATTGCCAGCGTGATCGCGGCACCCAGTGCCATGCAGAAGACATGATCGGGACCCATGATGCGTGTCCTTTTTAATGGCTGCGCAGCGCGTCGATCTCGCGAGCGGTCCGCTCGGCAGGATCGGTGGCGATGCGTTCGATGACGGCGAGGCGGTCCTTGATCGAGCCCAGTTCGGCGCGCAGCTGCGCGTTTTCCTGGCTCAGCAGCTTGACGCGCTCGACCGTCTCTTCGGTCTTCTGCGGATAGACAGCCTGACCCCAGGCGCCGTCGAGCGGATAGCCGTTCTTGACCCGCAGCCAGGTGGTGATGATCCAGCCGGCCATCGCCATCACCATGATGAGGGCGGTCAGCGGAAACATACCCTGGACGATGGAATAGACTTCGGGAGACATAACGTTTTCCCTTTCGCGTCAGCGGTCGCGGAGCGCTTCGATCTCGCGAGCGGTGCGCTCGGCGGGATCGGTGGCGATGCGTTCGAGGACGGCGATCCGTTCCTCCAGGCGGCTGACCTGGCCGGTCAGCTTGTCGTTTTCGCTGGTCAGCAGGCTGATCGTGCGCTCGGCGTCCGGTGAACCCCTGTGGCGGCGCTCGTGGCGGCTGCGCCAGCGATCGGGTTCATAGCCGTGGCGAACGCGGATCCAGTTGTTGATGACTTAGCTCATCGGCCCGACCGTGAAGATCGCCACCGGAACGAGCACTCCCCAGTTACTCATTGTCGTATCCCCTCTTTCAGCTCGCGAGCGTCAGGCTCAGCGGAGGCTGTCGATTTCCTCGGCCAGGCGGCTGTTGCGGCTGGTGTAGTGCAGCTCCATGTCGGCGAGCCGGCGGTCGATATCGCGCAGCTTGCTGCGCACTTCGGTGGTCGAGCGCTTCGGGTTGCTGCGCACGCCCTGCCAGAACTTGGCGTCTTCAGGCGTGTCGTACAGGTCGTTCGGCTTGCTGTCGGCGACCCAGGCGATCACGAAATAGGCGATGATGATCCACCATTGCTGCGCGATCACGGTGAGGCCGGCGGTGGCGAGGCGGACCCACAGGACCTCCACTCCGGTATAGTCGGCGATGCCGGCGCACACGCCCTTGAACTTGCCGTCTTGCGGATCGAGGTAGAATTTGGTGCGGGCGGACATCTCAGTTCCTCCGGTCGAGCTGATATTGCGGTTGCTGAGCGGTCAGGCTCGGTTTGAAGTCGGGGTTGTCGGCGGCGACGATCCGCTCGACCGTGTTGAGGCGATCCTCCAGCCGGCGGGCGAGATTATACATCTCGTCCAGCAGCTTCTCGTCTTCGTCGGTGATCTTGGGCGCCTGCTTCCACTTGGTGATGTAATGCAGGATGATCCACGGCAGTCCGACGAAGAGCGTCGAGAAGAGGGTGAGGGGGACGAGAACGTCTTCCATCTCAATCCTCCTTCTTAAGGCGCGCCTTCAGCGCGGCGAGTTCGGCGTCCACCTTGTCGCTCTGGCGCAGCTCGGCGATTTCCTCTTCCAGCGTCTTCGGCACGCCCAGGCCCAGCGCTTCCGCGCGGCCCTCGGCATCGTCGACGCGGCGTTCCAGGATGTCGAAGCGGCTGAACGCCTCGTGCGTCTTGGGGCCGGCGTACATCTCGCGCAGGCGGTAGCGGTTGTTAGCGCTTTCCAGACGCGTCTGGACGTTGGACTGCTTGGCGCGCGCCTCGGTCAGCTTCTTCTGCAGCTTGGCGATATCCTCTTCCGACGCGCGCAGCGCATCGTCGAGCACCTTCACCTCGATCATCAGCTGTTCGGCCATGTCGCCGGCCTTCTGCTTCTCGACGAGGGCGGCCTTGGCCAGGTCTTCGCGGTCCTTCGACAGCGCCAGCTCCGCCTTTTCCTGCCAGCTCGCCTGCAGCTGGTCGAGCTTGTTGATGTGGCGGCGCATTTCCTTCTGGTCGGCGATCGTCCGGGCCGCGCTGGCGCGCACCTCGACCAGCGTCTCCTCCATTTCGAGGATGATCATGCGGATCATCTTCGCCGGATCTTCCGCCTTTTCCAGCAGGTCGGCGAAATTGGCGGCGACGATGTCGCGGGTGCGGGAAAAGATGCCCATCGTGTCGGTGCTCCTCAAAATCATGGCCGGGGCGAGCCGGGACCGTGGCCCGCCCCGGTTTGGGACCGCTTTACGCAACTTGGCGGGCGGTCGTCACGCTGGTCTGGTGTGCCGTCGCCGGTCCCACCGCGCCAGCGACGCAGGTCGCGCTGAACAGGACGGTGCAGACGATGGCGGCAAACTTGCGACCGATCTCGGTGTTGAACATGGGAACCTCCTGAAGCCTTGTTTCGGGCCGCCGCGTTGGCGGTATGCCAGCAGCATTGCAGGAGGCGTGCCAATTCCAAAAATGGCGGTTTTCCGTCGTTTCGCGGTGTATTATTTTCCTGAACCACCGATGAACACTTGCGCATTCTTGGTGTTTTCCGCCAGAAGTTGGCGATGCAGCGGACGACACAGGTCATCGGTCAATCGGGCGCCTTTCTGGACGCGCTGGAACGTGCCAGTCGCGCCGCCGCGCTCGACCGCCCGGTGCTGGTGATCGGCGAACGCGGCACCGGCAAGGAGCTGGTCGCCGAACGCCTCCACCGCCTGTCGCCGCGCTGGGATCAGCCGCTCGTCATCATGAACTGCGCCGCGCTGCCGGAATCGCTGATCGAGGCCGAATTGTTCGGGCATGAGGCGGGCGCCTTTACCGGCGCGACCAAGGCGCGGGCGGGGCGGTTCGAAGAGGCGCATGGCGGCACCCTGTTCCTCGACGAGCTCGGCACGCTGTCGATGGCGGCGCAGGACCGGCTGCTGCGCGCGGTGGAATATGGCGAGGTGACGCGGATCGGATCGTCGCGGCCGATGCGGGTCGACGTGCGCATCGTCGCGGCGACCAACGAACATCTGCCCGACAAGGTCGACGCGCACGAATTCCGGGCCGATCTGCTCGACCGGTTGAGTTTCGAGGTGGTGACGCTGCCGCCGCTGCGCGCGCGCTCCGGCGACATTGCGGTGCTCGCCGACCATTTCGGGCGGCGCATGGCGTCGGAGATCGGCTGGGAACGCTGGCCCGGCTTCGGCCCGCGCGCGCTCGACCAACTGTTGACGCATCGCTGGCCGGGCAACGTGCGCGAGCTGCGCAACGTCGTCGAGCGCGCGGTCTATCGCTGGGAGGGCGAGGGGCCGGTCGATGGGATCGAGATCGATCCCTTTGCCTCGCCCTATCGCCCGCAGGACGGTGCGCGGCGCGGGGCGAGCGGCGGCAGCACGCCGGCGCCGGCCCCCGCGGCATCCTCTTCCCCGCCGGCGGAGGTGGAGGACAGCCCCGTCGCGGCGTGCGATGCCGGCCCGTCCGACTTCAAGTCGCGCGTCGCGCGCTTCGAACGCGAACTGCTGGCCCGCGCGCTCGCCGAACACCGCTTCAACCAGCGCGCGACGGCGGAGGCTTTGGGGCTGAGCTACGACCAGCTACGCCACGCGCTGCGGCGGCACGACCTGATCAACGCGAACGGGTAGGAGCCGCCCCACACACTCCGTCATCCCGGACTTGTTCCGGGGTCCACTCCGCGGCGAGGGGGACGGCCGAGCCTCTTGCCTGCCCCATGCGGCCCGGTGGACCCCGGAACAAGTCCGGGATGACGAAGTAGGACATATACCACGTCACCCCGGCCGCAGAGCCGGGGTCCCGCTTCTTCTTCTCACCGCCCGTCGGTAAAAGCGGGACCCCGGTTCAAGTCCGGGGTGACGAGGTGGATGGGGGCGATGGCGTGGCCATTACTCATCACGCTTGCGTAACGGCGCGGGAGCGTTAGGCCCGCTTCCGCGTTAACGCGGGGACGCAACCGTCCCCACCTTATGGAAGGAGCCTTTCCCATGGCATTCGAACTGCCGCCGCTGCCCTACGCTTACGACGCGCTGGAGCCGGTCATCTCGAAGGAGACGATGACCTTCCACCATGACAAGCATCACGCCGCCTACACCAACAAGCTGAACGAAGGCGTCGCCGCCGACCCGAAGCTGGAAGGCAAGACGATCGAGGAAATCCTCGGCATGATTTCGTCGCTGCCCCCGCTGATCCGCAATAACGGCGGCGGCTTCTGGAACCACGACTTCTTCTGGAAGATCATGGGGCCGAAGGGTTCGACCCAGCCGTCGGGCGCGCTGAAGGACGCGATCGACGCCTACGGCGGTCTCGACAAGCTGAAGGAAGACTTCAACACCAATGGCGCGGGCCAGTTCGGCTCGGGCTGGGCCTGGGTGATCAAGGATTCGTCGGGCGCGCTGAAAGTGACGTCGACGCCGAACCAGGACAACCCGCTGATGGACGACGCCAAGGAACCCGGCACGCCGATCCTGGGCAACGACGTGTGGGAACACGCCTATTACCTCACCTACATGAACGACCGCCCCGGCTATCTGAAGGCGTGGTGGGATGTCGTGAACTGGGATGAGGCCGGCAAGCGCTTCGACGCGGCGTAAGCCGTACCCATCCTCCCCTGCGCACGCAGGGGAGGGGGACCGCCGCCGAAGGCGGTGGTGGAGGGGCGGCCTCACGCGACACCGCCTGCGGCTGCCCCTCCACCACGCTTCTGCGAAGCGTGGKCCCCCTCCCCGCGGAGCGGGGAGGACTTGAATCACTCGACCGGAATGTCCGTTTCCGGGTTGGCGTCGGTATTCAGCCCGTGCCGCAGCAGCATCGGGATATTGGCAAACGCGAACAGCAGGGTCAGCGGAATCGCGCCCCACAGCTTGAACCCGACCCAGAAATCCCAGTTCGTATTCCGCCATACCGCTTCGTTAAGCGCCGCCATCACCACGAAGAACAGCCCCCAGTTGCGCGTCAGCTTGCGCCACCCTTGCGCGGTCAGCCCCGGATAGGCCGTGCCGAGCAGCCCTTCGAGCAGCGGTCGCCCGGTCAGCAGGCCGAAGCCCAGCACGATCGCGAACATCGCATAGACGAAGGTCGGCTTCATCTGGATGAACTTGGGGTCGTGGAACCACACGGTCAGCCCGCCGAACACGACGACGAACCCGCCGGAAATCCACAGCATCGGCGAGATATGGCCGAGCTTGCGCTTCGACACGATCATCGCCGCGATCGTCGCGAGGACGAAGGCGGTCGTCGCGACGATCACCTTGGCGATCACCAGCGCGCCCGCGCGGTCGAGGTCGGACAGGAATCCGGTGCTCGCCCCGACCAGCCGGATGGCGAGGCTCGCGGGGAACAGGAAATTGACCGCGAAGAACACGAGCAGCGGCCCGTATTCGACGCCCAACCGCACGCCGGGGGAGGATTTCTGGGGCGCGTTGGTCATGCCGCCATCTCCCCGCCCGTCACCCCGGCCTTGAGCCGGGGTCCCGCTTGTCCGCGCGGTTGGAAGAAGAAGCGGGACCCCGGCTCAAGGCCGGGGTGACGGGGTGCAGGGGACTCTCCCCCTTCCACGTTCGTCATTCCCGCGAAGGCGGGAATCCAGACGAGCTGGCCTTGCGGCGCCATCGCAGACGTTCGCCAATCTGGATCCCCGCCTGCGCGGGGATGACGAAGCATGAGAGGCAACATCACTTCCGCCCCCCTGCATCGACACCGGCGATGATCCGCGCCACCTCGTTCGCATCGAACGGCCGCAGGTCGGTCATCCCTTCGCCCACGCCGATCGCGTGGATCGGCAGGCCGTATTTCTCCGCCGCCGCGACCAGCACGCCGCCGCGCGCGGTGCCGTCGAGTTTCGTCATCACGAGGCCGGTGACGCCCGCCACCTCCTTGAACACCTCGATTTGCGACAGCGCATTCTGCCCCGTCGTCGCATCCAGCACGAGCACGACATCGTGCGGGCTGGCCGGGTTGATCCGCCCCAGCACGCGGCGGATCTTGGCAAGCTCGTCCATCAGCTCGCGCTTGTTCTGCAACCGTCCCGCGGTGTCGACGATCAGCACGTCGATGCCCGTCTCGGTCGCCTTCTTGACGGCATCCCACACCACGCCCGCAGCGTCGCCACCCTCCGGGCCCGTCACGATCGGCACGCCGACCCGCTCGGCCCAGGTCGCGAGCTGACCGATCGCGGCGGCGCGGAACGTGTCGCCCGCCGCCAGCATCACGCCGTAATCCTGCTCCATCAGCAGATGCGCGAGCTTCGCGATCGTCGTCGTCTTGCCCGAACCGTTGACGCCGATCACCAGGATCACCTGTGGCCGCGGGAACGCCTCGATCTCGATCGGCTTGGCGACCTTGGCGAGAGCCTTCTCCACCTCTTCCGCGACGACCAGGCGGATGCCCAGTTCCTCCATGTTCCGCTCGAACGTGCCTTCGGCCAGGCGCGCGCGGATCTTGCCCGCGGTATCGGGGCCGAGGTCGGACGCGATCAGCGCTTCCTCCACCTCGTCCAGCGTATCATCGTCCAGCCGCGCGCCGCCGAGGCCGGCGAGGTTGCCGACCAGCCGGTCGGACGTCTTCTTGAAGCCGCCGAGCAGGCGTTCGTGCCAGGAGGGGGTGGTGCTCATGAAATCGTACCTAGCAGATGGGTGTCGGTTGCAGCGGTGATGCGGGCGGAAACGATCGTCCCCGGTTCGGCGGGGGCGTCCAGCAGCACCTCGGCGAAATTGCCGGCGTGGCCGCGGGTTCCCGGCCGTTCGACCAGCACGTCCTGGACGGTGCCGGCGAGGCTCGCAAGCCACGCCGCCCGGCGCCGCCCGGCGCTCGCGCGCAGTCGTTCGGCGCGGTCCTTGATCGCAGCGGGCGCGACCTGCGGCATGCGTGCGGCGGGCGTTCCGGCACGCGGGGAATAAGGGAAGATATGGCCATGGACGATATCCGCATCGTCGATCAGCGCCAGCGTATCGGCGAACATGCCCTCGTCCTCGGTCGGAAAGCCCGCGATCAGGTCCGCGCCGATTGCGATATCGGGGCGTGCCGCTTTCAGCCGCGCGACCATATCCACGGACTGGCTCCGCGAATGCCGCCGCTTCATCCGCTTCAAGACCATGTCGCTGCCCGCCTGGAACGACAGGTGCAGGTGCGGCATCACCCGCGCCTCGCCCGTCACCAGCTCGAACAGGCGATCGTCGATCTCGATCGAATCGAGCGACGACAATCGCAGCCGCCCCAGCGCCGGCACATGCCGCAGGATACGCTCGACCAGCAGCCCCAGCGTCGGTGCGCCGGGCAGGTCGTGGCCATAGCTCGTCAGGTCGACGCCGGTCAGCACCACCTCGTGATGGCCCGCATCGACTAGGCCCGCGATCCGCTCCACCACTGCGCCCGCCGGCACCGACCGGCTGGGACCGCGGCCGAAGGGGATGGCGCAGAAGGTGCAGCGATGGTCGCAGCCATTCTGCACCTCGACGAACGCGCGCGCATGGCCGGTGAAGCTCGCGGCGAGGTGAGGGGCCGTCTCGCGTAACGCCATGATATCGCCGACCACCACCGGCTCGGCGCTTGCCCAGGCGGCGGGGCTCAGCTTCTCGCCATTGCCGATCACCCGGTCCACTTCCGCCATCGCGGCGAAGCCGTCGGGGTCGATCTGTGCCGCGCAGCCGGTGACGACGATCTGCGCATTCGGCCGCTCGCGCCGCGCCCGCCGCACCGCCTGGCGGCTCGCCTTCACCGCCGCGTTGGTGACCGCGCAGGAATTGACGACCACGGTATCGCGCCCCGCCAGCAGGGCACGGATCGTTTCGCTCTCGGCGATGTTGAGACGGCAGCCGAGGGAGATGACCTCTGGCGCGGGAGCAGACATGACGCGCGATCTAGTGAGGGACGGCGCCCAAGTCCATGACATGGCGGCCGCGGTATTGGACTTCTGGTTCGGCCTGACCCAGGAACAGCATTTCGCCAAGGACGATGGGCTCGACCGGCAGATCGCCGACCGCTTCGGCGCGATGCGCGACGGCGTGCTGCGCGGCGATGCGGAGGGGTGGCGCGACGATCCTGACGCCTTGCTCGCCGCGATCATCCTGCTCGACCAATTCTCGCGCAACATCCATCGCGATACCGCAGAGGCGTTCGCGGCGGACGACCTTGCCGTCGAACTGACGCTGGATGCGATCGCCAAGGGCTGGGAAGGGCGTTTCCCCCCGAAGCGGCGCGTGTTCTTGTACATGCCGCTGATGCATGCGGAGAATTTGGGGCTCCAGAACCTGTCGGTCGAGAAGTTCGAGGACCTGGGGCTGGCGGAGAACACCGCCTTCGCCAAGGACCATCGCGACGTCATCGCGCAATACGGCCGCTTCCCCAGCCGCAACGCCGCGCTGGGGCGGGAGTCGACCGAGGCGGAACAGGCGTATCTCGCGCAGCCGGACGCGGGCTGGTAGGTTCTCGTTCGTCACCGGTCCCTCATTCGTCATCCCGGCGCACGCCGGGATCCATGGTAGCGACGCATTCCGAGCGGGTGCGCGACGCGGCCTCGTCGTGTCCATGGATCCCGGCATGCGCCGGGATGACGAGGGGGTAGGGCACGCCCCCCAAAAAAGCCCGTCATTCCCGCGCAGGCGGGAATCCAGACTGGCTGGCCTCGCGCTTCTATCGCTGACGGCATAGGTTATGGATTCCCGCCTACGCGGGAATGACGTGTATCGGGGCGCGCGCGGACCCCGCCACACCCAACCCCCGTCACCCCGGCCTTGAGCCGGGGTCCCGCTTCGTCTCCACGGTCGGCAAATAGCGGGACCCCGGATCAAGTCCGGGGTGACGAAGGGCAGGCTCTTGCCACCTCTACCACTTTCCACTAAGCACCCACCCACGTTCCACCACGGAATGCGATTGATGGAGCGCCTACGGGTGCACGCTGGCCGGCGAGGTTTCGCCCGCCGGCGTCTTTTGCGTTGTGTGGTATGATGAGGATTTGAGGCGATGTTCGACAGTCTGAGCGACCGGCTTGGCGGCGTATTCGACCGCCTCCGCGGCCGTGGCGCGCTGACCGAGGCCGATGTGCGGACCGCGATGCGCGAAGTGCGCGTCGCGCTGCTCGAGGCCGACGTCGCGCTGCCGGTCGCCCGCCAGTTCGTTGACAAGGTTACCGAGGAAGCGGTCGGCCAGAACGTCCTGCGCTCGGTCACGCCGGGGCAGCAGGTCGTCAAGATCGTCAACGACGCGCTGGTCGAGATGCTTGGCGCGGACGAGAGCGAGCTGAACCTGTCGGTCACGCCGCCCGCGGTCGTGATGATGGTCGGTCTGCAGGGATCGGGTAAGACCACCAGCACCGCCAAGATCGCCAAGCGACTGTCGGGCCGCGACCGCAAGAAGGTGCTGATGGCGTCGCTCGACGTCAATCGCCCGGCGGCGCAGGAACAGCTCGCGACGCTGGGCAAGCAGATCGACGTCGCGACGCTGCCGATCGTCGCCGGCCAGCAGCCGGTCGACATCGCCCGCCGCGCACTCCAGTCGGCGAAGCTCCAGGGCTTCGACGTGCTGATGCTCGACACCGCCGGCCGTCTGCACGTCGATCAGGCGCTGATGGACGAGATGAAGGCGGTCGCCGACATCGCGACCCCGCAGGAAATCCTGCTCGTCGTCGACAGTCTGACCGGCCAGGACGCGGTCAACGTCGCGACCAACTTCTCCGAACAGGTGCCGCTGACCGGCGTCGTGCTGACCCGCATGGACGGCGATGCGCGCGGCGGTGCGGCGCTGTCGATGCGCGCCGTCACCGGCAAGCCGATCAAGTTCGCCGGCACCGGCGAAAAGATGGACGCGCTGGAGGCCTTCCACCCGAGCCGCGTCGCCGGTCGCATCCTCGGCATGGGCGACGTCGTCAGCCTCGTCGAGCGCGCCGCGGAATCGATCCAGCAGGAAGACGCCGAGCGGATGACCGCACGGCTGGCCAAGGGTCAGTTCGACATGAACGACCTGCGCGGCCAGCTGGCGCAGATGCGCCGCATGGGCGGCCTCGGCGCGCTCGCCGGCATGATGCCGGGCATGAAAAAGGCACAGGGCGCGCTCGCGCAGGCGGGTGGCGACAAGGTACTCATCCACATGGACGCGATGATCGGGTCGATGACCGTGAAGGAGCGCTCCAAGCCCGAACTGATCAACGCCAAGCGCAAGATCCGCATTGCCAAGGGCTCGGGCACGACGGTGCAGGAGGTGAACAAGCTCCTGAAGATGCACCAGGAAATGTCCACCGCCATGAAGAAGATCAAGAAGATGGGCGGGCTGAAGGGCATGATGGCGATGCTCGGCAAGGGCGGCATGGGCGGCCTCGGCAACGCGCTCGGCGGCGCCGGCCTCGGCGAGATGATGGACAAGGCGGGCGGGGGGCTCCCCAAGGGCCTTCCCGGCCTCGGCGGCGGTCAGGACGGCATGCCCAAGCTGCCCCCCGGCTTCGAGAATCTTTTGAAGAAGAAGTAACCCACGCCCCAAACCGTCATCCCAGCGAAGGCTGGGATCTCCCGGAAAGGGCGAAACACCAACCAAAAGACCCCAGCCTTCGCTGGGGTGACGACAAGAAGGCAAGGACAACTACAATGGCACTCAGCATTCGTCTGTCGCGTGGCGGCTCCAAGAAGCGCCCCTACTACCGCATCGTCGTTGCCGATGCGCGCAGCCCCCGCGACGGCAAGTTCATCGAGAAGATCGGCAACTACAACCCGCTGCTCGCCAAGGACGCCGAGAACCGCGTCGTGCTCGACGCCGATCGCGCCAAGTACTGGCTGTCGAACGGTGCGCAGCCGACCGACCGCGTCGCGCGCTTCCTCGACCAGGCCGGTGTGCGTGAGCGCGCCGCCCGTTCGAACCCGAACAAGGGCAAGCCGGGCGAAAAGGCCACCGAGCGCGCCGAAGAGCGTGCCGAGAAGCTTAAGGCGCAGGAAGAAGCGGCCGCCGCCGCTGCTGCCGCCCCGGCGGAAGAGGCTCCGGCCGAAGAGACCACCGAAGCCTAAGCATCGATACCGACCATGGTGCGTTGAGCCCCTCCTACCCGAGGAGGTTCACGCACCATGGCCATCGATCCCGATCCCCGCACCGCCCCCGACGAGACGTTCGAGGACGCTGCGGCTGACGCGCCCAATCAGGGCGTATCCTCCACCGATCCCGCCGAAGGGGATGACGATGCCCCAGCAGGAACCGACGGATCGCCCGACCAGGCCTGACGCGCCGGGTGCCGATGCACCCGTGACCTTGGCCGTGGTGATTGGCGCACACGGCATCCACGGCCAGGTCCGCCTGAAGGTCTTCGCCGACGATATCGGCGCCTATAAGAGCTTCAACGACGGCGCGCTGACGCTGAAATCCGCGCAGCCCGGTGGCAACGGCACGATCGCGCGCTTCGCCGAAATCCCCGACCGCACCGCCGCCGAGGCGATGCGCGGCACCGAACTCACCGTTCCCCGCTCGGCGCTGCCGCCGCTAGGTGAGGGCGAATATTACCACGCCGATCTCATCGGCCTGCCCGCCGTGTCCACGACGGGCGAAGACCTCGGCCGCGTCGTGCTCGTCGAGAATTTCGGCGCCGGCGACGTGCTGGAAATCGAACGCGCCAACGGCAAGCGCTTCATGATCCCCATGAACGCCGACGCGGTGCCGGAGTGGACTCACGACACGCTGACGGTGAACGCCGACTTCGTGGAATAAGCGACCGTTCCCAAACCCGCCGTCACCCCGGACTCGGTCCGGGGTCCACTCCGCGGCGAGGGGGACGGCCAGAGGCTTGATCGTTCCCCCGCGGAACAGACGGCCCCGAACCAAGTCCGGGGTGACGGGGTGGGGGTGGAAGCCGCGCCTCACCTCATCGCCACAAGCGCCCACGCTCCGCCAGCATGTTGCGGATCGTCGTCGCCGCCACGCCTGCTTCGCCCATCGCATGGCTGATCTGGTCCAGTCCCTTCACCACGTCGCCCGCCGCGAATAGCCCGGGCACGCTGGTGCGCTGGTGGTCGTCTACCTCCAGGCACCCTTCGTCACTCGCCCGCGCCCCCGCCGCAACCGCCAGATGCGACCGAATTCGCGATCCTAGCGCCGGATAGACGCTGTCGAACGCCATCCGCCCGCCCGCGGTATCCAGCGCGATCCGATCGCCGTCGATCGCCCAGCCGCCGCACGGGCCGTCGACGCGCGCGATACCCGCCTCGTCCAGCTTGGCCGCGCAGGCCGCGTCCAGCGCATGCTCCGCCTCGGGCGCGATCAGCGTTACGTCGCGCGTATAGCCGCGTAGGAACAGCGCCTCGCGCATGCCATGGTCGCCGGTGCCGATCACGCCGACGCGCGTGTCGGTCACCTCATACCCGTCGCAGATGGGGCAATAGCGGATCAGCCCGCGTTCCAGCGCCGGGTCATGCACCTCGGGCAGGATGTTGGGCCGGTGGTTCACCACGCCCGTCGCCAGCAGCACGGTGCGCGCGCGAAAGTCGCCATCGTCGGTGACGATGCGGAAATCGTCGCCCTCCGGCTGGACTGCGGTGACCTTCTTGTCCTCGCGATGCGCGCCGTATGTCTCGGCCTGCTCCCGCATCAGCCGCAACAGCTCCTTGCCCGCGATCCCTTCCGGATAGCCGGCATGGTTACGCGTGCACGGGATCATCGCCGCGCGGCTCGATCCGCTGTCGAACAACCGGATGGAAAGGTGAAACCGCGCCAGATAGATCGCCGCGGTCAGCCCCGCCGGGCCCGCGCCGATGATGATGCAATCGTCCAAGCCGTCGTCCCCTGAGCCGTCGCCTTGCCCCGCGTCCGTCATGTATATACATTCCGTCTATACGGAGGCATGGCATGGGTAACGAATATCGCGCCAAGGTGTTCAAATCAGGCAATTCGGTCGCGCTGCGCCTGCCCAAGGCGCTCGGCCTGAAGGACGGCGACGAGATGCTGCTGCGCGAGGAGCGCGGCAGTTTCATCGTCGAACCCGCGCCGGTCGTCCCGAAGAAGATCGACCTCACCGGCATCTATGGCTCATGCCCGGGGATCAAACCGGTCGAACGGCTCGACATGGCCCCACGGGAACTGGATTGGGAAGGAAAGCTCCTCCGCCGATGACCACGCCGCGCTTCCTGCTCGATACGAATATTCTCGTCTATCTCATTGCCGGAGAACGCGATCTTTTGCGCGATCGCGTCGAGCAGCATGAACCGGGTACCATCGTGACGTCGACGTTGTGCGTTGCCGAAGCGCTGTACGGCATTGCCGACGACGAACAGAAAGCCGCGCTCGATCGCCTGCTGACGGTCATCGAGCCGCTGCCCTTTGGCATGGCGGAGGCAAGGCGTTTTCCTGACGTGCCGTTCCGACGCGGCAAACTCGATCGCTTCATCGCAGCCCATGCGCTGGCGACCGGCCTGACGATCGTCACCAACAACGAGGCCGACTTCGCCGACATCCCCGGCCTCGTAATCGAAAACTGGACCCAATGACCTTCGCTGCCACCGTCCTCACGCTTTACCCGGAGATGTTCCCCGGCCCCTTGGGCGTCTCGCTCGCCGGTCGCGCGCTGCGGGAAGGGGGCTGGACCTGCGATCCCGTCCAGATCCGCGACTTCGCCACCGACAAGCATCGCTCGGTCGACGACACCCCCGCGGGCGGCGGCGCCGGCATGGTGTTGCGCGCCGACGTGCTCGCCGCGGCGGTGGACAGCGTCGCCGACGATCGCCCGATCCTCGCCATGACCCCACGCGGCGCGCCGCTCACCCAGAGCCGCGTCCGCGCCCTCGCGAACGGCCCCGGCGTCATCATCCTGTGCGGCCGGTTCGAAGGCTTCGACGAACGCCTGTTCGAGGCGCGAAACATCGAACAGGTCTCGATCGGCGACTATATCCTGTCGGGTGGCGAGATGGGCGCGCTGGTGCTGCTCGACGCTTGCATTCGGCTGCGTCCCGGCGTAATGGGCGCGCCTTCCAGCGGGGATGACGAGAGCTTCGAAACGGGGCTGCTCGAATATCCGCAATATACCCGCCCCTATGAATGGGAAGGGCGCACGATCCCCGAAGTGCTGCGATCGGGGGATCATGCGAAGATCGCGGCCTGGCGGCAACACCAGGCAGAGGTCGATACACGGCTACGGAGGCCGGACCTTTGGGAGCGCCATGAGGGCGCTCGGGTCCAACCTCCCTCTGGCGCGCGGCGACGTAAGGACTGAGACTCATGAACCTCATTCAGCAGCTCGAAGCCGAGCAGATCGAAAAGCTGACCGCCAAGCGCGCGATCCCCGAATTCCGTCCCGGCGATACGCTGAAGGTCGGCGTGAAGGTCGTCGAAGGCGAGCGTACCCGCGTCCAGAACTATGAAGGCGTGTGCATCGCGCGTTCGAACAAGGGCATGGGCTCGTCGTTCACCGTCCGCAAGATCAGCTTCGGCGAGGGCGTCGAGCGCGTCTTCCCGCTCTATTCGCCGAACATCGATTCGATCGACGTCGTCCGCAAGGGCGCCGTGCGTCGCGCGAAGCTCTATTATCTGCGTGGCCGCACCGGCAAGTCGGCGCGTATCGCCGAGCGCCGCGACACGCGCCCCGCGAAGGGCACCGTCGCCGCGGAGTAATCCGCAGCGTCGCGAGACACGAAGGGCGCGGGGGGCAACTCCCGCGCCCTTTTTCGTGCGGTGAACGTGGCGAAAGGGATGGAGCGCCAAGTTTGCCACGACGTCTTGGCTCTTCCGTCATTGCGAGCGAAGCGAAGCAATCCAGGGCGTCCAGGTCCGGCTCTGGATTGCTTCGCTTCGCTCGCAATGACGGGTTTGATGACGTTTGCGGCTGGTCGGTACGGCAGTGTGTCGTCCTTCGCGACCAGCGTCAGAAATGTGTCGACTCGCCGCCGCCCATCGCCTCCACGAACGCCCGCCACGCCCCACTGGGCTCCAGCCGCGTCCGTGCCGCGGCCGGCACGCGCAACCCCACCACCCGCGTCAAGTCGAACCCCGCCAGCGCCGCCATCGCGATGCCCGGGGCGCGCAGGCTGTACGGCATCACCGTGATCCCCAGACCAGCCGCGACATAGGCGCTCGCACGATCGTCGCTCACCGTTCGCGCCGCCATGAACGGGCGGACGCCGCGCGTGGTGAAGAAGCGGCTGACCAGCGGCAATGCCTCGCATTGGCGTCGCACGATCATCGTCTCGCCGCCGATCGCCTCCGCCGTCACGCTGGCATGGTGGGCGAGGGGGTGTGCCGCCGCCATCGCGACGCCATAGCCCTCCTCGAACAATCGCACGTCGCCTCCGTCGTCGAGCGCATTGCGCGCCACGCCGGGCCCCAGCAGCGCATCGATCCGGCCGTGATCCAGCTTGCCCTGCAGCTCGCTCGTTCGCCCTTCGACGATCTCGATCCGCTCGTCCGGCGCCGCGACCCGCGCGGCGGCGAGTGCCTCGCCCAGTGCGATGGTGGAGACGGTCGGCGCCACGCCGATGCGGATCAGCCGGTGCGGCGGCGTCGCCTGGACCGCGCGTTCGGCGGCGGCGAACTCCGCCTCGATCCGCCGGGCATGATCGGCAAAGCGCGTGCCCGCCTCGGTCAGCCGCACCCGCCGCCCGCTGCGGTCGAACAGTTGCTGGCCGAGCAACGTCTCCAGCTTGGCGATCCCCGCCGACAGCGTCGGCTGCGTCACCCGCGCGCTGAAAGCAGCCGCGGAAAAGCTCCCCTGATCGACGACACCCAGAAAATATCGGATCAGATAGCGGTCGATCATAGACGCCATCTATACGTCGCCGCGTCCGCTGTCGATTTTCCATGGCGCCCGTGCCTGTGGTAGCAGGGGCGCAAAGACATAAGGAGCGGATGTGACACCCGATTTCGATTTCGCCCTCGGCGAGGCGGCGGACATGATCCGCGACTCGACGCAGCGCTTCGCCACCGACCGGATCGCGCCGCTCGCCGCGAAGATCGACGCCGACGACTGGTTCCCCCGGGATGAGCTGTGGACCGCGATGGGCGAACTCGGCCTGCACGGCATCACCGTCGAGGAAGCCGATGGCGGCCTCGGCCTCGGCTATCTCGAACATGTCGTCGCGGTGGAGGAAGTGAGCCGCGCGTCGGCGTCGATCGGCCTCAGCTATGGCGCGCATTCGAACCTCTGCATCAATCAGATCCGTCGCTGGGCGAGCGCAGAGCAGAAGGCGAAATACCTGCCCAAGCTGATCAGCGGCGAGCATGTCGGCAGCCTCGCCATGTCCGAAGCGGGCGCGGGCAGCGACGTCGTCTCGATGAAGCTGCGCGCCGAGGCGAAAGGCGACGGCTACGTCCTCAACGGCACCAAATTCTGGATCACCAACGCGGCATATGCCGACACGCTCGTCGTTTATGCGAAGACGGGTGAGGGGTCGCGCGGCATCACCGCCTTCCTGATTGAGAAGGACATGCCCGGCTTCAGCATCGGGCAAAAGATCGACAAGATGGGCATGCGCGGTTCGCCCACCGCGGAGCTCGTGTTCGACGATTGCTATGTGTCCGCCGACCAGATCATGGGGCCTCTGAACGGCGGCGTCGGCGTGCTGATGAGCGGCCTGGATTACGAACGCGCCGTCCTCGCCGGCATCCAGCTCGGCATCATGCAGGCGTGCCTCGACGTCGTCGTCCCCTTCGTCCGCGAACGGAAACAGTTCGGGCAGCCGATCGGCCAGTTCCAGCTGATGCAGGGCAAGATCGCCGACATGTACGTCGCGCTCAACTCGGCGCGCGCGTACGTCTATGCCGTCGCCAAGAGCTGCGACGCCGGCAAGACCACCCGCTTCGATGCGGCCGGCGCGATCCTGCTCGCCTCCGAAAACGCGGTGAAGGTCGCGCTGGAGGCGATCCAGGCGCTGGGCGGCGCCGGCTATACCAAGGACTGGCCGGTCGAACGCTTCCTGCGCGACGCCAAGCTGCTCGACATCGGCGCCGGCACCAACGAAATCCGCCGCATGCTGATCGGCCGCGAACTCATCGGCGCCGCGCCGAAGGTGGCGCAGTGAGGGCCACCCTGAAATCCTCCCCGCTCGCGGGGAGGGGGACCATGCGCAGCATGGTGGAGGGGGGCTTCCGCAAGCGCTGCGCTATGGGGACAGCCCCCTCCGTCACGCCTTCGGCGCGCCACCTCCCCGTGCCGGGGAGGATCTGATGGGCCCCACGCTCCCCACCACCGTCACCCACGACGGCGAAGCCTTCGCCCGCAACGCCGCACACAACCGCGCGCTCGCCGATCGCCTGCGCGCCGACGTCGCGACGGCCGGCCTCGGCGGCAACGCCAAATCCCGCGAGCGCCACACGTCGCGCGGCAAGCTCCTCCCCCGCGACCGGGTCGAACGCCTGCTCGATCCCGGCAGCGCCTTCCTCGAAATTGGCCAGCTCGCCGCCTACGGCCTCTACGACGACGAGGTGCCGGGGGCCGGCATGATCGCCGGCATCGGCCGCGTGTCGGGCCGGCAGGTCATGATCGTCTGCAACGACGCGACGGTGAAGGGCGGCACCTACTTCCCGCTGACCGTGAAGAAGCACCTGCGCGCTCAGGAGATCGCGCAGGAAAACCGCCTGCCGTGCATCTATCTCGTCGACAGCGGCGGCGCCAATTTGCCGCATCAGGCAGAGGTCTTCCCCGACCGCGATCACTTCGGCCGCATCTTCTTCAACCAGGCGAACATGTCCGCGTTGGGCATCCCGCAGATCGCCTGCGTCATGGGCAGCTGCACCGCGGGCGGTGCCTATGTCCCCGCCATGTCCGACGAGACGATCATCGTCCGCGGGCAGGGCACGATCTTCCTCGCCGGCCCGCCGCTGGTGAAGGCCGCGACCGGAGAGGTCATCAGCGCCGAAGACCTCGGCGGCGCCGACACGCACGGCCGCCGATCGGGGGTGGTCGACCACGTAGCCGAAAACGACGATCACGCGCTGTCGATCGTCCGCGACATCGTCGCGACGCTGCCCGACCAGACCGGCCCGCAGATCGCGCCCGCCCGCGCGCCGCTCTTCCCGGCCGACGACCTCTACGGCCTGATCCCCGACGACGTCCGCGCGCCGTACGACGTACATGAAGTGATCGCCCGCCTGGTCGACGGCTCCGAGTTCCACGAGTTCAAGGCGCTGTATGGCGCCAGCCTCGTCTGCGGCTTCGCGACGATCCACGGCCTGCCCGTCGCCATCCTCGCCAACAATGGCGTGCTGTTCAGCGAAAGCGCGCAAAAGGGCGCCCACTTCATCGAACTCGCCTGCCAGCGCAAAATCCCGCTGCTGTTCCTCCAGAACATTTCGGGCTTCATGGTCGGCGGGAAATATGAGGCGGAAGGCATTGCGAAACATGGCGCCAAGCTCGTCACCGCCGTCGCCACCGCGAGCGTCCCCAAGATCACGATCCTGATCGGGGGCAGCTTCGGCGCGGGCAATTACGGCATGTGCGGCCGCGCCTATTCGCCCCGCTTCCTGTTCACCTGGCCCAACAGCCGGATCAGCGTGATGGGCGGCGAACAGGCCGCATCCGTCCTCGCCACCGTCCACCGCGACGCGGATACGTGGACGCCCGACCAGGCCGAAGCCTTCAAGGCCCCCGTCCGCGCCAAATACGAAGACGAGGGCAACCCCTGGTACGCCACGGCGCGGCTGTGGGACGACGGCATCATCGATCCCGCGCAGACCCGCGACGTCCTCGGCCTCAGCCTCGCCGCCTGCCTCAACGCCCCCATTCCGGAGCGGCCGAGCTTCGGCGTGTTCCGGATGTGAGGGCGACGGCGACCTTATTCCTCCCCAAGCGACGCTTGGGGAGGGGGACCGCCGGCCGCAGGCCGGTGGTGGAGGGGCATACGCACCTGTGCGGTGGCCACCACAAGCCGAATGACGGCCTCCAAATCGGCCAGCACCGCCCGCGCCGGGATGCGCAGCGTCTCGATGCCATGGGCCGCGAGCATCGCGTCCCGCCACTGGTCACGCGCCGGGCGGTCGCCCCTGTCGTGCGCCTCGCCATCGACCTCGACGGCGAGCATGGCTGCCGCGCAATAGAAATCCAGCACGAATGGTCCCGCCGGATGCTGTCGCCGAAATTTCAGCCCACCCGGCCGCGAGCGCAAGGCTGTCCACAACGCCACCTCCGGCACCGTCATCGACCGACGCAACGCCCGTGCGTGGCGTACCGTCTTCCCCGGCTTGTCGAGCATCGCGCAGGCCCCTCCACCAAGCTTTGCATGGTCCCCCTCCCCGAGACAAGCTCGGGGAGGATAGGGGGCAGCCATATGACGCTGTCCTACACGCTGCCGCCTGTGGTAAGAGGAGCACGCATGGCCGCGCTCCTCGCCCCCGCCGCGCATACCCCGGTACGTTTCTCGCCCCCGCGGCCCCCGGTTTCCGGGACACGACGTACCCTCCACTTCGTCCACTTCCAGCAACAATTCCCCCGGAGCGCCCCGTGATCGAATCGCTGCTCATCGCCAATCGCGGCGAGATCGCCTGCCGCATCATCCGCACCGCGCGCAGCCTCGGCATCCGCACGATCGCGGTCCATTCCGATGCCGATGCGACCGCGCTGCACGTCCGCGAGGCCGACGAGGCGGTCGCGATCGGCGGCGCGCGTCCGGCCGAAAGCTACCTGATCGGCGAGCGCATCATCGCCGCCGCGCAAGCCACGGGCGCGCAGGCGATCCACCCGGGCTACGGCTTCTTGAGCGAAAACGCCGACTTCGCGCAGGCGGTGCAGGACGCCGGCCTCATCTGGGTCGGTCCCAATCCCGACAGCATCCGCGCGATGGGGCTGAAGGACGCCGCCAAGGCGCGGATGATTGCCGCCGGCGTGCCCGTCACCCCCGGCTATCTCGGCGAAGACCAGTCGCCCGATCGCCTGAAGGCCGAGGCCGACGCGATCGGCTACCCCGTCCTCATCAAGGCGGTGGCGGGTGGTGGCGGCAAGGGCATGCGCCGCGTCGACGATGCCGCCGATTTCGCCGAAGCGCTCGCCAGCTGCCAGCGCGAGGCAGCGGCCTCGTTCGGCGATGATCGCGTCCTGCTCGAAAAATACGTCCTCTCGCCGCGCCATATCGAGGTGCAGGTGTTCGGCGACAGCCACGGCAATGTCGTCCATCTGTTCGAGCGCGACTGCTCGCTCCAGCGCCGCCACCAGAAGGTGATCGAGGAAGCGCCCGCCCCCGGCATGGACGCCGCGACCCGCGAGGCGGTCTGCGCCGCCGCC
Source organism: Arthrobacter sp. TPD3018 (assembly GCA_003075315.1). Taxonomy (GTDB): domain Bacteria; phylum Pseudomonadota; class Alphaproteobacteria; order Sphingomonadales; family Sphingomonadaceae; genus Sphingomonas. The sequence continues at coordinate 927,446 of QDFQ01000001.1, forward strand.
GTCCGTGCCGCGCAGGCGGTCGATTACGTCGGCGCCGGCACGATCGAGTTCATCGCCGACGCCAGCCAGGGCCTGAACGCCGACCGCATCTGGTTCATGGAGATGAACACCCGGCTGCAGGTCGAACATCCGGTGACCGAGATGATCACGGGGCAAGACCTCGTCGAATGGCAGCTCCGCGTCGCCAGCGGCGAGCCGCTACCCTGCCGGCAGGATCAGCTGTCGATCCACGGCCACGCGATGGAAGCGCGCCTGTACGCCGAAGATCCCGCCAAGGGCTTCCTCCCCAGCATCGGCCGCCTCGACGCCTTCGACCTCGGCAACACCGTACGCGTCGATACCGGGGTGGAGCAGGGCGCAACGATCACCCCGTATTACGACCCGATGATCGCCAAGGTCATCGCGCATGGCGACACCCGCGAAGAGGCGCGCGAAACGCTCGCCGATGCGCTCGATGCTGCGATCGTCTGGCCGCTGCGCAGCAACGCCGGCTTCCTCGTCGAGGCGCTCGACCACCCCGCCTTCGTCACCGCGACCCTCGACACAGGCCTGATCGCCCGCGAAGGCGACGCGCTGATGCCGCCCGCGCTGCCCAGCGAAGAGGTGCTGGTCGAAGCCGCCCAGGCGCTCGCCGGCCCGCAACCGGTGCCGGGCTTCCGCCTCAACGCCGCGCCGCGCCAGATGGCGATGCTGTCGGTCGCGGGCGAGCCGGTGGAGGTCGATTTCGCCGACGCGCCTGCACGGTCGCGAACCCCCGCCGTCGACCGCCTGCTCGTCACCGAAGGGGGCCAGACGTGGGAGGTTACCCCCTATCGCGCCGCCGCCGCTGCGGCCGGCGGGGCAGGGGACGGCGCGATCCTCTCCCCCATGCCGGGCCGCATCATCGCCGTCGACGTCACCGCCGGCCAATCCGTCACCAAGGGCCAGCGCCTCGTCACGCTGGAGGCGATGAAGATGGAACACAGCCTCACCGCCCCGTTCGACGGCGTCGTCGCAGACCTCACCGCCACCCCCGAGGCGCAGGTGCCCGAGGGCACGCTCCTCGTCCGCATCGAACCGCAGGGAGAGCAATAATGGCCGGCCGCTTCTACGACGACTGGCAGGTCGGCGACCGCCTGACGCACGATATCCGCCGCACCGTGACCGAGACGGACAACCTCCTGTTCTCGACCATGACGCACAACCCGCAGCCGCTGCATCTCGATGCCGAAGCGGCGAAGGCGAGCGAGTTCGGCCAGATCCTCGTCAACGGCACCTTCACCTTCGCGCTGATGGTCGGCCTGTCGGTCGGCGACACGACGCTCGGCACGCTCGTCGCCAACCTCGGCTACGACAAATTGGTCATGCCCAAGCCGGTCTTCATCGGCGATACGCTCCGCGCCGAAACCGAAGTCGTGGAATTGCGCGACAGCAAGTCCCGCCCCGACGCCGGCCTCGTCACCTTCCGCCATATCCTCCTCAACCAGCGCGACGAACCGGTCTGCCAATGCCTCCGCACCGCGCTGCTCAAGCGCCGACCCGCCCTTTGATTCGTCATTGCGAGCGAAGCGCGGCAATCCAGAGCCGGACCAGGACGCCCTGGATTGCTTCGCTTCGCTCGCAATGACGATGCCGTTGAACGCCGCTCCACCCCACCCAAGTTTTTCTTGCGGTTCATCCCCTAGGTTAGTGGGCTATCCGGCCCCATCCGCTACCCAGCGCAACGATTCCAAAAGGGGCTGAACCGTGACCATCATCAGCGAACTCCTCGCCGCCGCCAGCGCCGCAGCGCTTGCCCAGGCGGCGCCGCAAACCGCACCGCAGACCGAACCCGCCCAGTCGGCACCCGTCGCCGACGCCGCCTCGACAGCCGACGAAGGCCAGGACATCATCGTCACCGGCACCCGCGCCACCGGCCGCAGCCGCCTCGACAGCGTGGCGCCGGTCGACGTTCTGAGCGGTGCCAGCCTGCAGCGGCAGGGCACCACCGAACTCGCGACCGCCCTTGCCACGGTCGCCCCGTCGATCAATTTTCCGCGGCCTAGCGCCAACGACGCCACCGACGCGATCCGCCCGGCGACGCTGCGCGGCCTGTCGCCCGACCAGACGTTGGTGCTGATCAACGGCATTCGCGGCCACACCTCGGCCAACCTCAACACCAACGGCACGGTGGGCCGCGGTTCGGCAGCGGTCGATCTCAATACCATTCCGACCGTGGCGCTCGACCGGATCGAGGTGCTGCGCGACGGCGCCTCGGCGCAATATGGCTCGGATGCGATCGCCGGCGTCGTCAACCTGCGCCTTCGCGAAGCCCGCTCGGGCGGCGGCGCGCAGGTGAATTACGGCTTCTACGACACGCAGGTCGATACCGCGAACAACAGCCGCCATGTCACCGGGGAGCATACCGTTACCGCCTCGGCATGGCAGGGCATCGGCTTCGGCAGCGATGGCTTCATCACGCTGTCGGGCGAATATCTGAAGCGTCAGCCGACCAACCGCGCCGACATCGACACCCGTGTTTCGCCCAACCGCGTCACCGGCCGCTATGGCGACCCGGAGGTCGAACAGTTCACCGGCTTCGTCAACGCCGGCACGTCGCTGACCGACAATCTCAGCCTCTACGCCTTCGGCGGCTATCAGGACCGCGACACCCGCGGCGCGGCCTTCCCGCGCATTCGCGCCGCCAACGCCAGCGCGACGACGATCGCCCAGCTGACGCTCGCCGGCGTTCCCAATGGCTTCCTGCCAATCATCAACACCAAGTCGAAGGATATTAACTCGGCGATCGGCCTGCGCGGCACCGTGTCGGACTTCGACGTCGATCTGTCGCTGAGCTACGGCCGCAACACCGTCGACTTCCGCACGCTCAACTCAGCGAACTACGCTTATGGGTCGAGCACCCCCCGCAACTTCTATGATGGCGCGGTCGCCTACGATCAGTATGTCGCCGGCCTCGACGTGACCCGCAAGTTCGATGTCTTCCAGTCGCTGAACGTCGCCTTCGGCATCGAAGGCCGCCGCGAAGGCTATAAGATCACGCCAGGCGAGCGTGCTTCCTACGATTACCCGGCCGGTGCGACCGATGCGGTCGCCGGGTCGGCACCGGGCGCGCAAGGCTTCGGCGGCTTCGCGCCGCGCAACGCCACCAAGCGCAACCGCCGCAGCGGCAGCGTCTACCTCGACCTCGAAGCGCAGCTGACCGATGCGCTGCTGATCGGCCTCGCCGGCCGTGCCGAGGATTATTCGGACTTCGGCAGCACCGCCAATGGCAAGTTCTCGGCGCGCTACGACGTCGCGCCCTGGTTCGCACTGCGTGGCACCATCTCCACCGGCTTCCGCGCGCCGTCGCTGCAACAGCAATATTTCACGCAGGTCGCCTCGGTCGTCACCAACGGCGTGCCGATCCTGACCGGCACCGTGCCGTCGACCGATCCGGTCGGCGTGGCACTCGGCGGGCGTCCGTTGCAGGCGGAAAAGTCGACGAACATCTCGGTCGGCACCGTCATCCGGGCGGGCGGCTTCGACCTGACGGTCGACGCCTATTCGGTCCGCATCCGCAACCAGATCGGCCTTTCGGAAAATATCGCGGGCACCTTCAGCCCGGCGGTCGCGACGCTGCTCGCGCCGTTCAACGTGTCGGCGGCGCGCTTCTTCATCAACGGCCTCGCCTCGACCACCAAGGGCATCGACGCGGTCGCGCACTATCGCTGGCGCACGGAGAGCGCGGGCGCGTTCGACTTCACGCTGGCGGGCAATATCAACAAAATTGACGTCACCCGCGTTCCCACCTCGACCGCGACGCTCAACCCGGCGCCGACGCTGTTCGCACGCAGCCGCGTCCTGACGCTGGAACAGGGCACGCCGGGCGAGAAGATCACCGGCACGATCGACTGGTCGCTCGACAAGCTCGGCGCGCTCGCCCGCGTCACCTATTACGGCGACGTCAACCAACCGGGCACGCTGGCGAGCGGCACCGCCGACGTCCACACCGGCCAGCACGCGATCACCGATTTCGAGCTGCGCTATTCGGCCCCTAAGGGTGCGCAGATCGGCCTCGGCGTCAGCAACCTGTTCGACGTCTATCCCGATCGCCAGATCGCGGCGAACAACTCCACCGGCGTGCTGGGCTTCCCTTATTACTCGCCGTTCGGGTTCAACGGGCGCTACCTCTACGCCCGCGTCGGCATCAACTGGTAAGCAGGGAGAGGCGGGGGACCTTACAGTCCCTCGCCACCTACCCATTGCGCGTGCGCAAACCGCCGCGCGAGCGTCCAATTCTGCTGGCGGATATCGGGCACCGCCACGACCTCCCACAGGTCGCCCCGCGTCATCGGCCCGATGCAGAACAGCCGGTCGTCGACCGTCCCGTCGGCATGGATCACCTGCGACTGGTGGTCGACGTCCAGCCCGATGCGTAAGCTGTCGGGGCGGGCCAGCCCCGCGGCGATCAGCTGCCGCAGCAGCGGCTCCTCGGATCGCAGCAGGTCGCCCTGCGGCCCGGTGCAATTGACGATCCGCCGCGCCGACGTGACCTCGATCTCCTCGCTGCCCCGCGGTCGCCAGGTCAGCGAAGCGCCATCGCCCTCCGCCTTGGCCCCGACGATCCGCCCCGCCACGAACCGCAGTCGGCTGCTTTCGACCAGCGCATCGATCTTGGCCGCGATCGAGGGCGCCAGCCGATGCCGATGCACGTCCCAATAGGGCCGCACATGCCGCAGGAACCGCGCCCGCGTCCCCGCATCCGCCGCGCCCCACATCAGCTGCGTGACGGGGCGCAGCTCATCCACCGCAGCGCGCCAGCCGATCGTCGCGGCGCGGCTCCGCACATGCCGTACGAGCGCTGACAGCGTCCCCGCCGGCTTCTCGCGCAACCCTGGCTGCCCGGGCAGGTCGGCATGCGCCCGCGGCGACAGCCCGCGCCGTGACAGTGCCAGGATTTCGCCTTGGAACCCTGCCGCCTCAAGCGTCAGCGCCGCGTCGATCGCGGTCAGCCCGCTGCCGATCAGTACCACGCGATCGGTGTCAGTCAGGCCCGCCGCAATGTTGCCCGCCCAGGGATCGGACAGGTAGCAACCCACCGGCAGCGCGGCCGGATCGAGCCCGCCCGGCGTATGCGGCGGCAGGTTCCCCAGCGCCAGCACCGCCGCATCCGCTGCAATGGCCTCGCCGCTCCGCAGCGACAGCGTCACGCCCCCGCCGCTGCGGTCGATCGCACACACCTCGCCCTCGACCAGCGCGATCCGCCCAGGATGCGCCGCCATCGCCGCGTCGAGCAGCCCGCGCAGATAGCGCCCATAGATCCGCCGGGAGACGAAGGTCTTGGCATCGCCCAGCCCCTCCGCCTCCAGCCAGCGCACGAAATGGCCGGGATCGTCGGGCAGCGCACTCATGTTGCCGGCGCGTACGTTCAGCAGATGCTCGGCATGCGCCGCGCTATAGGCGACGCCGCGCGCCATCTGGTGGGGGCGCCGCTCGATCAGCGTCGCGCGTGGCCCTTCGTGGCGCAGCAGGTTGATCGCGAACAGCGTTCCCGAAAAGCCGCCGCCGACGATGACGACATGCTCATGCTGGCGCGGCGGGGCGGGCGGGCAGTCCGGCAGGCTGGTCATGGGGCGGAGCGCTATCCCCTTCGCCGGTGCCGGGCAAGCGGCTCAGGGGGCGCTGGGCTCGCTCGCGGCGGGTTCGGCGAGGGGGAGCGCGGACACTAGCTCCAGCTTCTGCGGCACGGTGCCGAGCTCGATGCCCTCCTCGCGCATCCGACGCAGCAGGACGATCAGCACGTTGCTGCGTGCGCTATACGCCGCGCGCGGGCTTTCGACATGGGCAAAGCAATTGAAGCGGACGCGCCCGTCGGCGATCCCGTCGATATACGCTTTGGCCTCGGGCGTATCGAGGATCGCCGGTTCCGCCGCGAACGTCTCCAGCACCAGCTCGCGCACGCGATCGGCGTCCGCCTCGATCGGCACGGTGAATTGCACCTGGATACGCCCCAGCGGCGCGCTCAGCGTCTTGTTGAGCACCGATTTCGTGATCAGCTCCGAATTGGGCACGATCAGCGTCGAATGGTCGGCGAGCTCGATCTCGGTCGAACGCACGTTGATGCGCTTCACGTCGCCCTCGTCGGTGCCGACGCGGATCAGATCGCCGATCTTGATCGGCCGCTCGGCGAGCAGGATCAGGCCGGACACGAAGTTGGACGTGATCGCCTGCAAGCCGAAACCGATACCGACCGACAGCGCCGACAGCAGCAGCGCGATCCGCTCCATCCCGATGCCGAGCGAAGCGAGCGACCAAATGACCGCGAGCGCGATTCCCACGTAGCGCGCGACCAGCCGGATCGAATTGCGCACGCTGCCGTCGAGGTCGGTCGTCGGCAGATAGCGCTGGTCCAGCCAGCCCATGAACTGCCGCACCAGGAACAGCCCGATGGCGAGCACCGCGATGAAGCGCAGGATGCTGCCGGGGGAAATCGCGATCCCGCCGATCTGCACGCCGCGCGCCAGCCCGCTCAGTCGATCGAGTACCGATCCAAAGCCCGCACCGAACGGGTACAGCACCAGCCCCAGCGCAATGGCGAGGATCGCCAGCCGCAGCGCCGCGGACAGCAGCACGCCGAACTGGTCGACCGCGCTGCCGCCCACGCCGACGCCGTGGCGCAGTGTCGTGCCGACGCGGCTGTCGCGCTGGAACAGGCTGGTCGCGACATCGTCGATGACGATCATCAGCAGATAAGTGCAGATGCCCAGCAGCGTCGCCCACAGCACGAACTGCAACACCGTCGCCGCCAGCCCGATATAGCCCGCCAGCAGGGCCAGGCCCGCGCCCGTGACGACCAGCCACAGCGCCACCGTCGCCGCGCCCACGCCGACGCTGGTCGCCGCCTCCTGTGCATCCGCGCCATTCGCCGCAGCGCGCGCACGCAGCCGCCCGATCACCAGCAGCGTGCCGCCGATCAGCAGCAGATTGGCGATCGCCTCCGCCACCTGCGACGCCAGCAGCACCGGCGGGCTGGCGCCGATCGCGGTGTTGAACGCATCCAGCAGGATGACGACGAAGGTCAGCGCGGCGAACACCCAGACCGTCGGCCGCAGCGCGGTCGCGACCGCATCGGTCAGCGGCACCACCCGCCACGACGGCTGGCGTGCCATCAGGAATGCGGCGCCCGCTGCGGCGGTGAAGCCCGAAAAGCCCGCAGCGCCGATCAGCGCGTCGGCCAGCTGGCTCCAGGCGGGGGCGATCAGCGCCGCCCAGCGCAACCCCTGCACCAGCACGAAGGCGGCGGCGGTCGGCATCGCCGTGCCGATCAGCACCCGCCACATCGCATTGGCCGATCGACGCACGCGATGACCCGGCGCGTCGCTGACCAGATAGCGCTGGCCGATCCCCCGCAGCCGCTGCCGCACGGGGAACAGCAGCAACAGCGCCAGCGCTGCGCCAAGCAAAGCGGTCCACGGCTTGCCCGCGCGCAGCGCGACATCGCCCTGCGACCACTCGCGCCGCATCAGCGTCGCGACCCGGCGCGCATCGCGCGGCATCGCGGAGAGCAGTTCCTCCCAGAAAACGGGCGAGACGGGGGAGGGCGACCGGACCGAGATACGCTGCCCGATCTCCGCCGCCTGCGCCTCGTCGATCTCGGCGACCAGCTGCCCGGCCTCCACCGCGATCAGCTGCCCGCGCTTCACCTTCGAATCGAGCGCATCGCGCGCCTGCGCCAGCGCCTTGCGTTCGGCGCGAATGTCGGGCGCCTCGGTGACGCCGGCGGCCGGCGGCCCCAGCCCCGCGATCCGGGCATCGACCAGCGCCAGCTGCCCGCGCAGCTGATCCGCCGCATCGCGCGCGTCGCTTTGTGCGGCGAGCGCGCGCGTGCGCAGATCGGCCCGGCCCGCCCGATCGACCTTGCCATCGAGCGCCGAATCGACCGCGGCAAGGTCGGTCTCCGCCCCGGCAAGTTCGCGGCTCGCTGTGTCGATGGGGGAGGGCTGGGCCAACGCCGGCATCGCCAGGGCAAGCAGCAGCATCGCCCATGTCTGCGCCACCGCCCTCGTCACCCTGCCCAAGCCGCCAACTCCCATGCGTTGCGAAGCCCGCTGCCTAGTCGAAGAGGGGGCCGAAAGTCACGCGGGGTAAGGATGGCCGCCCGACGCACACCCTCACGCCAACCCCGTAACCGTCATTCCTGCGCAGGCGGGAATCCAGACTGGCTGACCCGTCGGCCTTGTCGCCGCCGTCAGGGAATATGGATCCCCGCCTTCGCGGGGATGACCGCGTGGGGGAGAGGCAGGTCGTCGCCCCAACCCCTCACCGCCAGCCGGCATCCACCCAGTAATTATGCCCCGTGCACATCTTCGCATCGTCGGAGCTGAGGAACAGCACGAGCGCTGCCACGTCCTCGGGCAGGATGCGCCCGTCCAGGCACTGGCCCGCGACGATTTCCGCCTCGCCTTCGGGCGTGTACCATTTTTCCTGCCGCGGCGTCTTCACATTGCCCGGCACGACCGCATTCACGCGAATGTTGCTGCGGCCCAGGTCGCGCGCCAGGCTGCGCGTCAGGCCCTCGATCGCGGCCTTGGCGGTCTGGTAAACGATCAGGTCTTCGAGCCCCAAATGCCAGCTGATCGACCCGAAGTTGACGATCACACCGCCGCCCGCCGCCTGCATCGCCGGCACTACCGCCTTCGCGGCGAAGAACTGGTGGCGCAGATTGACGTTCATCCGCTCGTCCCAATAGGCAGGCGTGACGTCGGCGACCGTGTGGCGATCGTCGTTGCCGGCGTTGTTGACCAGCACGTCGACCCCGCCCAGCGCCTCCTGCAACTCGGCGAACACGCGGGCCACCGCGTCGAGGTCGGTCAGGTCCAGCCGCCGGAACAGCGGCACATGCGCCGCGCCTGCGCCCAATCGCTCGATGAGCGCCTGCGATTCGGCCTCGGCAACGTCGACGAAGGCGACCTTGGCGCCCTGCCGCACGAACGCCTCGACCAGCCCAGCACCGATCCCTGATCCGCCGCCCGTCACGATCACGCGCCGATCGCGCAGCGAGGGGTAGATCGCGCGGGTGTCGGTCATCGTCGTGTCGGTCATTGCAGCAGCCCCCGTGCGGCCAGATTGCGGATCAGCGCACCGATCCCGAAGTCCCATGCTGGCGCATCCTTCGAATGGACCACCCGGTTGACCAGCCGCCCCAGCCGCGGCGTCGCGATCGCCACCGTATCGCCAACCTTATGGGTAAAGCCCTGACCGGCGACGTCGCGATCTTGCGTCGGCGCGAACAAGGTGCCCAGGAACAGCACGAAGCCGTCGGGATAATGATGCTCGCTCAGCGCCTGCCGCTTCAGTTCTTCGGGATCGCGGCTGATCTGGCTCATCGCGCTGCTGCCATCCAGCGTATAGCCGTCGGTACCCTCGATCCGCAGCGTGATCTCGGCGTTGCGGACGTCGTCCATCGTGAATTGGTCGTCGAACAGGCGCACGAACGCGCCCAGCGAGCAGGAGGCGTTATTGTCCTTCGCCTTACCCAGCAGCAGCGCCGATCGTCCTTCGAAATCGCGCAGGTTGACGTCGTTGCCCAATGTCGCGCCCACCGCCTTGCCCTGGGCATCGACCAGCAGCACGACCTCGGGCTCCGGGTTGTTCCACGTCGAGTCGGACCGCACGCCGACGTCTGCGCCCCAGCCCACCGTCGACAGCACGGGCGATTTGGTGAAGATTTCCGCATCCGGGCCGATCGCGACCTCCAGATATTGCGACCACAGGCCCTCGTCGATCAGCGCCTGCTTCAGCGCCGCGGCTTCGGGCGATCCCGGCACCACCGCGCGCATGCTGCCGCCGATCCGGTCTTCGAGTCGGCCGCGCACTGCGGCCGCCGCGCTCGAATCGCCACGGGCGCGCTCTTCGATCACGCGCTCCATCGCCGATACGGCGAAGGTCACGCCCGCTGCCTTCACGCATTGCAGGTCGATGGGGGAGAGCAGGCGGACCGGGCCGTCGACCGACAGGCCGATTGCATCGAGCGCACCGATCGCCTCGCCCTTGGTGGGATCGAAGGCGGCGGCGGCGACCAGATCGGCGATCGTCGGCGCGACGCGGCTCATGTCATGGACGATGCCGTCCACCACCAGCACGGGGCAGGGGCCGTCGCCGCGATCGATGCGGCCGATCCAGCGACCTTCGCGCCATTCCGCGCCCAGCGCGTCGGCAGGGTCGAACACACACGCAGTCATGGGCCGGAACTCTCCCGTTATTTGTCTGTCAATTTAGCGGTTAGCGTTACCACTCGTTGTTCTCAACCAGCCTGTCAACGCTTGCCGCCATGCGGGCCACGCTGGATCGGGCTTCGCGTGCCGTCACGGGTTGCCAATGGGGCATGTCGCTGCTAGGGGCACCGTTCGCACGGCGCGGACCCCTTGTCTGCGGCCGCATTAGCTATTGACCGGAGTGATTGGGTTTTATGCAGATCGTCGTCCGCGACAACAATGTCGACCAGGCTCTTCGCGCGCTCAAGAAGAAGCTGCAGCGTGAGGGTGTGTATCGCGAGATGAAGCTGCGCCGTCACTACGAGAAGCCGTCGGAAAAGCGCGCGCGCGAGCGTGCTGCTGCGGTCCGTCGCGCCCGCAAGCTCGAGCGTAAGCGCGCTGAGCGCGACGGCGCACGGTAAGTCATTGTAAAATCACCGGCGTGCGTGTGCAGAACACGTGCGCCGGCGTGACTTTTGCGACTTTTGAACCGGTGACGGCCGGCCCGGCACCACAGCTCCAGGTGCTCTGATGTCCACCGTCACCGCCGTTCCGCTGCAGCCCGTCAAGCGCAGCTATCTCGTCTACCTCTGGGTTGGCATTGCGCTCGCCTGCATCGCGGCGTTCGCGCTCGCGCGCCAGGGCGACGACTTCCTGACCCGCAACGCCCGCGCCCGCGGCGTCGTCACCACCCCGTCGGGCCTTCAGTACAAGGTGCTGCAGCCCGGTGCGCCGGGCGCGCCCAAGCCGACCGACGCAGACGTCGCGCTAATCAACTACGAAGGCAAGCTGCTCAACGGCACCGTCTTCGACAAGTCGCAGCAGCCGACCCCGATGCCCGTCGCCGGCGTCGTCCCGGGCTTCTCCGAAGCGCTGAAGCTGATGCCCAAGGGGTCGAAGTACCGCGTGTGGATCAAGCCGTCGCTCGGCTATGGCGCCGAGACCAAGGGCCCGATCCCCGGCAACTCGACGCTCGTCTTCGACATCGACCTGATCGACTTCCTGCCGGAAGCGGTGGTCCGCCAGATGCAGATGCAGGCCCAGCAGGGCGGTATGCCCGGCATGCCCGGCGCGATGCCCCCGGGTGCGGTCCCGCCAGGCGCGCAGCCCCGCCGCTGATCCGCGACTTCGGCACGTAAAAAAGGCCGGCGCTGGCATCTCCAGCGCCGGCCTTTTTCATATGCGCTTGGCACCCTCGCATGCGCCCAGAGCCGATCGAAGGGCGGATCGTACGCCCCAGAAAATGCCGTCATCCCAGCGAAGGCTGGGATATCCTCGTAAATGGGCGTGACGGCAGCCGACCTAGACCCCAGCCTTCGCTGGGGTGACGGGGATAGACCGCGCAATCCGTTCCCCCATCCGTCATTGCGAGCGTAGCGAAGCAATCCAGAGCGTCCTGGTGCTTCGCTCCGCCCGCAGCGATGCAATCACCGGCCAGCGACAGGCCCGCCGCTCGCTAGGGACAGCGCCACCGTATCGCTCAGCCGCGCACCCTTCGCCTGCACCAGCTGTGCGCGCGCCTGCGCATCGGCGGCGGTGGCGCTGAGCAGCACCAGCGAATCGACCCCGCCCAGCGCCAACTGCCGGCGGGTGAAGGTGAGGGCGCGGTTCGACGCATCGCTCGCCCGCGTCGCGGCATCCAGCGCCACGCCATCGGTCGCAAGGCCGGTCAGCGCATCGGACACGTCGCCGAACGCGGTCAGCACCGCGGTGCGATACTGCGCCTTGGCGCCATCCAGCGCCGCCTCGGCCGCACGCTGCTGATGGCGGAGCGCGCCGGCGTGGAAGATCGGCTGGGTCAGCCCCCCGATCAGCGTCCAGAATGGATTGCCGTCCTTGAACATGTCGCCGAAGCGTTGCGCCGATCCGCCCGCGGTGCCGCTGAGCGTGATCGAGGGCAGCCGCGCCGCGATCGCGGTCCGCACGTCGGCGCCCGCGCCCTCGAGCTGCGCCGCCGCCGCCCGCACGTCGGGCCGTCGCGCGACGAGGTCTGAGGGGAGGACGGCAGGTAGGCTGGTCGGCAATTGCAGCGCCGCCAGCGTCGGCAGCTCGGGCAGGGGGTCGCCCGCCGGCCGGCCGAGCAGCGCGGCGATGACGACGCGCTGGTGCGCCTCCTGTCGGACGAGCGGCGGCAACGCACCCTCGGCGGTAGCGAGCGCGGTCTGCTGTGTCGCAATGTCCGCCGCGCCGATCGCGCCCAGGCGCTGGCGTTGCAGCTGTCTCTTCAGGATGTCGCGGTTGACCGCGATGGCGATCTGCGCCGCCTGCACCTGGTCGGCCAGCACGGCGCGCTGGATGATCGCCTGCACCAGATTGGCGACGACGCTGGCGCGCGCGGCATCCAGTCGGTGGCGCTGCACTTCGGCCTGCGCACGCGCCGAACGGATCTTGGATCGCACCCCGCCGAACAGATCGACCGGATAGCTGACCGCGACCTGCGCGGTGTGCAGCGTGTAGAGCTGCTGGTTCTGGTCGGCGACCGCGGGCGACAGCGCGTTGGAGACGCGGGTGCGCTCCGCCTGATAGCTGCCATCGACCTGCGGCAGGGCCTGTCCGCCCGCCGCGCCGGCCAGCTCGCGCGCCTGTCGCAACGCGGCATCGGCGACGGCGATGTCGTTGTTGCGCGCCAGCGCCTCGGCGACGAGCGTATTGAGCTGCGGACTGCCGAACGCCGTCCACCAGTCGGCGGCAACCGGCGCGGTGGTGAAGCCCTGCGCCGGCCCGGTCGCGGGGGCGATCGTGGCGGGTGTGGCGGCGGCAGGCAGGGGCGCATGCGCGTCGAGGTCGTGGACGGTACTCGCGCACGCCGCGGTCGAGCAGGCAAGCAGGATGACGAGGGTGCGGGTCATGCGAGGGCCTCCTCACCGGCAGCATCGGGGTCGGGGTGCGGATGGTGGCCAACGTCGCGGCCATGCGCCCCGCGATCCTCGGGCGGCACACGCTTCGAAAAGCGGTCGATCAGCACCGGCAGGATCAGCAGGATCAGCACCGGCGCCAGCGTCATGCCACCCACGACGACGAGCGCCAGCGGCTTTTGCACCTGGCTGCCGATGCCGTGCGACAGCGCCGCGGGCAGCAGGCCGATCGCGGCGACCAGACAGGTCATCACGACCGGGCGCAGGCTGTGGCGCACCGTGGTGGCGAGCGCCGTCTTGCGGTCGTGCCCTTCGTCGACGGCATTATTGTACGTCGTCACGACGAGGATGCCGTCCATCACCGCGATGCCGAACAGCGCGACGAAGCCGATCGCGGACGAGATGCTGAAGGCCGTGCCGGTCAAGGCCAGCGCCAGCACGCCCCCGACGACGGCCAGCGGGATCGCCGCAAAGGCGAGCAGGCTGTCGCGGATCGACCCGAAATTGGCGTAGAGCAGCAGCAGCATCAGCAACAGGCTGATCGGCACGACGATCTCGAGACGCGCGATGGCGTTGTTGAGATTGTCCAGCTCGCCCGCCCATTCCAGGTGATAGCCGCTCGGCAGATGCACGGTGCGCTGGATGCGCGCGCGTGCCTCGTCCACCGCGCCGCCTAGATCGCGGCCGCGCACCGAGAATTTGATCGGGATGTAGCGTTCCTGATGCTCGCGATAGATGAACGAGGCGCCGCTGGTCAGGTGGACGTTGGCGACTTCGGACAGCGGCACCTGGATCGTGGTGTTGCTGCCGTCGGTGGCGGGCGCGCCGATCGTGATGCGTCGGATCGCCTCGATCGAATCGCGCTGTTCCGATTTCAGCCGGACGATGATCGGGAAGTGGCGGTCGGTGCCGGCCTCGTACAGGTCGGCGGTCGAGCTGCCGCCGATCGCTGCAGCGACGGTCTGGTTCACGTCGTCGGGCGTCAGGCCGTAGCGCGCGGCCTTGGCGCGATCGACGTCGACGCGCACGGTCGGCTGCCCCAGCGACTGGAACACGCCCAGATCCTCGATGCCGCGGACCTTGCTCATCTGGTCCTTGATCTGGTCGGCGTATTTTTCCAGCGTCGGCAAATCGGGGCCGAACAGCTTGATCGAATTGGCGCCCTTCACGCCGGATGCGGCCTCTTCGACGTTATCCTCGATGTACTGCGAGAAGGAGAAATCGACGCCGGGGAAGCGCTGTTGCAGCTTCTTCGACAGTTCCTCGGTCAGCGTTTCCTTGGTCACGCCGCGCGGCCAGCTGTCGAAGGGCTTCAACGGCACGAAGAATTCGGCGTTGAAGAACCCGGTCGAATCGGTGCCGTCGTCGGGGCGGCCCTGCGCCGACAGAACGGACTGGACCTCCGGATATTTCATGATGATCCGCCGCACTTCGTTGACGACCGGCTGGCCGCCTTCGAGGCTGATCGACGCAGGCAGCGTCGCGCGGATGTACATATTGCCTTCTTCGAGGTGCGGCAGGAATTCGATGCCGAGCGAGCGCACGCCGACGACGGCGACCAGCAGCATCAGCACCGCACCGCCCAGCGCGATCACCCGGTTGCCCAGCGCGAAGGCGGCGGCGGGTTCGTAGATGCGGCGCAGCCGGCCGACGATGAACGTCTCCACTTCGGACAATTTGTCCGGCAGCAGCAGCGTCGCCAGCACCGGCGCGACGGTGAAGGTCGCGATCAGGCCGCCGGTGATGGCATAGGCATAGGTCTTGGCCATCGGGCCGAAGATATGGCCCTCGACGCCGGTCAGCGTGAACAGCGGCAGGAAGCTCGCGATGATGATCGCGGCGGCGAAGAAGATCCCGCGGCTGACCTCGCTCGACGCGCCCAGTACCGCCGAGAAGCGGTTGGCTAGGGTATAGTGGCCCCGACCGCTTTCGACGTGCGCCGATCGCTCCACCATGTGGCGGAAGATATTCTCAACCATGATGACGCTGGCATCCACCACCAGGCCGAAATCGAGCGCGCCGACCGACAACAGGTTCGCGCTTTCCCCCTGCAACACCAGGATCAGAATCGCGAAGGCGAGCGCGAAGGGGATGGTGGCGGCGACGATGATCGCACTGCGCAAATTGCCCAGGAACAGCCATTGCAGCGCGAAGATCAGGATGATGCCGACCACCATGTTCTCGAGCACGGTGTGGATGGTCAGGTTGATCAGGTCGGATCGGTCGTAGATGCGCTGCAACTGCACGCCCGGCGGGAGGATGCCGGAGGCGTTGATGTCCGCCACCTCCTTCTGCACCGCCTTGATCGTCGGCATCGACTGGGCGCCGCGCTGCATCAGCACGATGCCCTGCACGATATCGTCCTGGTCGTTGTAGCCGGCGACGCCCAGCCGCGGGCTGTTGCCGATCGTGACATGCGCCACGTCCTTCAGCAGGATCGGCTGGCCGTTGGCGCTGCCCACCAGCACGTTCTCGATGCCGCTGACCGACTGGATCAGGCCGACGCCGCGAACGATCGCGGCCTGGCTGCCGAAATTGATCGTCTGGCCGCCGACGTTGCCGTCGCTCTTGGCGATCGCCTGCAGGACCTGGCTGACGGTGACGTTGTGCGCGGCGAGCCGGTCGTTGTCGATCACCACGTCATAGGCGCGCAGCTTGCCGCCCCAGCCGGTGACATCGATCACGCCAGGAATGCGCTTGAACCGGCGCTGCAGCACCCAGTCCTGCAACGTCTTCAGATCCATCACCGAATAGCCCTTCGGCGCGGTGAGTTTGTAGCGGAAGATCTCGCCCACCGGGCTGGTCGGCGACAGCGTCGGCTGCGCCCCGCCGGTCAGCGGCGGCAGCTGAGACAGGCGGTTGATGACCTGCTGCTTGGCCTGTTCGTTGGTGTAATCGTAGCTGAACTGGATCTTGATGTCGGACAGGCCGAACAGGCTGATCGCCCGGATCGCGGTCAGGTGCGGGATGCCTGCCATCTGCACCTCGATCGGGATGGTGACGTTGCGCTCCATCTCCTCCGCGGACAGCCCTTGCGTCTGTGTGATGACCTCGACCATCGGCGGTACGGGGTCCGGATAGGCCTCGATATTCAGGTTGATGAAGCCGATGACGCCGGCGAGTAGCATCGTGACGAAGACGCCGACGATGAGCAGCCGCTGGCGCAGCGCGAAGGCGACGATCCGGTTCATTCGCCCAGGCCCGCTTCGTTGACGAACAGCGCGCCCGCCGTGACGATGCGTTCGCCCGGTTGCAGGCCGGAGGTGATCGTGACCTTGCCGTCCTGCGCGTCGCCGGTGGTGACATTGCGCGAGACGAGCAGGCCGTCGGGGCGCACGACCCAGACGCGCGCATTGTCGCCTTCATGGATCACCGCGACCGCGGGCACGACGATGGCCTTCGTCGAGGTGGCGCGGTGGATCGCAAAGCTCGCGAACATCTGCGGCTTCAGCGCGCCGTCGGGATTGGCGATCGCGGCGCGCACCGGCAGGCGGTGCGTCACGGGATCGAGCGCGGCGCCGACCAGATCGATGCGCGCGGTGAACTGGCGGCCGGGCAGGGCGGGGGTGGTCACCGTCGCGGCATCGCCGACATGGATCGACGCGGCCTGCGTTTCGGGCACCTGCGCGACGAGCCAGACGCGCGAGGGGTCGGTGATCGTCATCACCGGCTTGTCGCCGCCCTGCGTCACATATTGGCCGGGCGCCACGTCGCGCGAGGCGACGAGGCCGCTGATCGGCGCATGCAGCGTGGTGACGTCATGGATGCCGGTGACTTCGCCGACGCCCTCCAGCCGGTTGATCTCGCCCGGCGACTTGCCGAGCACCGCAAGCTTGTCGCGCGCTGCGCCCAGCGCGGCAGCGTTGGTGCGCGCGGTCGCCTGCGCCGCGGCGAGGTCGGCCTGGGCCTGCTGATAATCCTTCAGCGCGCCGCCGGCGGTTTCGTAGATCTGCTTCTGCCGTTCCGCGGTCCGCTGTGCCGTTGCGAGTTGGGCCTGCGCATTCTGATACGCCGCGCGTGCCGCGAACAGGCCGCTGCGCGCGTCGACGAAGTCGGTGGTCCGCACCAGCATCAGCGCCTGGCCCCGGCCGACGCGCTGGCCCGCATCGACCAGCACGCGCACGACCTGGCCCGAATAGGGCATGACGACCGGCGTGCTGCGATCGCCATCGACGGTGATCGCGCCGCTGGCCAGCGTCGCCGCGTCCGACAGCGAATCGCCGACGCGCATCGTGGTCAGCGCGGCCATCTGTTCGGCGCTGGGGCGGAAGGTACCCGGCGGCGAGACGGGCGGCGCCGCCTCGTCGTGATGCGTCAATTTGCCGATCAGCGAGACGAGCAGGCCGATGCCGACCAGCACCGCCGCGGTGATCCCCAGCCACCGCCATTGCGCCGACCGACCCAGGGTCGTGGCGGGGGGAAGCGTCTCCGGGGTATCGGTGGCGTGCATGGTGCGTCTCGCAGGCAATGAAGCTGGAGCCGGTAGGCCGGCTCGCTTACAGAATGCTGACAAATGCTGCGGCGCGAAAGGGTCCGATGCGGATTTTGTTGGTGGAGGACGATCGCGGACTGGCCGATGCGCTGACGGCGGCGATGGTGCAGCGCGGGCTGACGGTCGATCTCGCCACCGATGCGGAGGAGGCGGAGGCGTATCTGGCGACCGCAGGCCATGCCGCGGTGTTGCTCGATCTCGGCCTGCCCGACGACGACGGCCTCGCGGTGCTGCGCCGCATGCGCGCGCGCGGCAACACCTGTCCGGTGCTGGTGCTCACCGCGCGCGGCGGCGTCGACGTGCGCATCCGCGGCCTGAACGACGGCGCCGACGATATCCTGGTCAAGCCGTTCGACCCGGACGAACTGCACGCCCGCATCCTCGCGGTGCTGCGCCGACAGGGCGGCTATCTCGGCAATGCGCTGGCGTGCGGGGCGTTGCGGTTCGACGTCGATACGCGCGTCGCTTGGGTGGCAGAGCAGCGGCTGACGCTCTCCGCGCGCGAAACCGAATTGCTCGACCTGCTGCTGCGCCGCCTGGGCAAGGTGGTGCCCAAGCGCCTGGTCGAGGATCATCTGTTCGGCGTCGGCGGCGATCTCGGCTCGAACGCGGTCGAGGTCTATGTCCACCGCCTGCGCAAGCGACTGGACGATGCGGGCAGCGGCGTGCGCATCGAGACGGTGCGCGGCGTCGGCTATCTGCTCCGCCCGGCGACATGAGCAAGGGCTGGCGCCTGCGCCTGCCGCGCTCGCTGTTCGGGCAGGTGGCGCTGCTCTACGGCGCGACGGCGCTCGCCGGGGCGATCCTGCTGCCCTTCGGCACGGCGATGCTGCTCCACCAGATCGCGGGCCAATATCAGCGCGTGATGCTGGAACGGCAGGCGGATGCGGTGGCGATGCTGCTGCCCGGCGACCGGCCGCATCGCGCGGTCCGCGCGGTGGACCTGCTGGCGGGCGGACTGACGCTCGCGGTCGTCGATCGCTCGCGCCACGTGCTCGCCGAACGCGGGCCCGCGCGGCCCGAACTGGTGACGGGGATCGCCCTTGATTCGCGCACCCGACATGTCCGCCGCGGTGCGCTCGCCGCGGTCAGCCGTCCGGTCGGCGGCCGCTGGGTCGTGGTGTCGCAGGATGCCGCCGCGCCGGAGGTGGTGACCGACGATATCGTCCGCACCTTCCTGTCGCGCTTCGTCTGGCTGCTGCTGCCGGTGACGCTCATCGTGCCGCTGGTCGGCGCGTGGATGGCCCGGCGGCTGACGCGGCGGATGAGCGCGGTCTCGACGATCGCCGCCGACATCGGCCCGCGCACGCTCGACCGCCGCCTGCCGCAGGGCACCTTGCCCGCTGAGGTCGAGCCGCTGGCGATCGCGACCAATGCCGCGCTCGATCGCCTCGAACAGTCGTTCGTCACCCAGGCCGCCTTTGCCGCCGACGTCGCGCACGAACTGCGCACGCCGCTGTCGGTCATCCGCCTGCGCGCCGACGGCGTCACCGACCCCGCGGTGCGCACCGCGCTACTCGCCGAGGTGGATCGCGCCGCGCACGTCATCGCCCAGCTGCTCGCGCTCGCCGACCTCGAACGCCCGCCAGAGGATGCCGGCACGCCGGTCGACCTGCTTGCGCTCGCCGAACAGGTCGTCGCCGACCGCGCGCCGATGGTCATCGACGCAGGCTATCGCATTGCGCTGGAGGATCGCGCGCCGACGCCGGTCCGCGGCTATGCGCACGCCATCCAGCTGGCGGTCGAAAACCTCATCGAGAATGTCCTGCGCCACACCCCGCCGGGCACGGGTATCACCGTCGCGGTCGGCCCCGGCGCGCAGGTGAGCGTCTC
This sequence comes from Arthrobacter sp. TPD3018, assembly GCA_003075315.1. Lineage (GTDB taxonomy): Bacteria > Pseudomonadota > Alphaproteobacteria > Sphingomonadales > Sphingomonadaceae > Sphingomonas. The sequence continues at coordinate 946,837 of QDFQ01000001.1, forward strand.
CGACGACGGACCGCCGATCGACCCCGCCACGCTGGCGCAGATGACGCGGCGCTTCTGGCGCGGCAGCGCGACGCGCAGCGGCGGCAGTGGCCTCGGCCTCTCGATCGTCGCGCGGGTCGCCGCGGCGCATGACGGCGCGCTCCACCTGTCGGCCGGGGCGAACGGCCGTGGCCTCCGCGCGCAATTGACGCTGGAACGCATCGACATCGGCGGCGCCAGCGAACGGCCCCGCTGACCGAATGATGGATAGCGCTTGCCCTTCAAGGCGTTAAAGCGGACCCTCAGAACTTCTGCGATGCAACGGCGTTGTGCGTGCGGTTCGGAAGGCAGGCGCCTTCGAGGATGAGGGTCGAGTGAGGCATTCGGGGTCAGAGGCGCAACCGGCCGAACAGCTGGCGGCGATGTATGCGGCATCGTCGGTCGGGCTCGCGATCCTCGATCCCGATCTGCGCTATGTCTGGTTGGACGATCGGTTCGCGCGGCTCAGCGGCGTGTCGGTCGCCGATCATATCGGGCGCACCGTGGGCGAGATCACGCCCGACCGCGCCGGGCCCGCCGTAGCGCTGGCCGCACGGGTGCTGGCGGGCGAAACGGTCAAGGGGCTCGAGATGACCGGCCCCGACGGCACGAGCGTGTGGCGGCAGAACTGGCTGCCGATCCGCGACGGCGCGGGCCAGCTCACCGGTATCGGCGTGTCGGTGCAGGATGTGACGGAGGAACGTCGCGCCGAACGCGCCATCGCCACGCTCAACCGGATCAACACCGCGCTCGCGGCCGAACACGACCTCGAACGGCTGGTGCAGATGGTCACCGATGCCGGGGTCGAGCTGACCGGCGCGTCGGTCGGTGCCTTCTTCCATAACGTCATGGACGACAGCGGCGAACGGCTGCACCTGTTCACGCTGTCGGGCGGCGATCGCGGCGACTTCATCCGGCTGGGCCGCCCGCGCGGCACCAATGTGCTTGGCCCGATCTTCCGCAACGAGGTGATCCGGTCGGACAACATCACCCGCGATCCCCGCTACGGCGCCAACGCCCCCTTTGCCGGCATGCCGCCGGGCCACCCGGAGGTGACGAGCTACCTCGCCGTGCCGGTGGTGTCGCGGCACGGTCAGGTGCTGGGCGGCCTGCTATTCGGCCACCCCCATGCCGATCGCTTTTCGCAGCGTCACGAGGACCTGATCCTCGGTCTCGCCGCGCAGGCGGCCGTGGCGATCGAGAATGCGCGCCTGCTCGCTGCGGTCCAGTCCGCCAACGAGCGGCTCGAACGGCGGGTCGAGGAACGCACCGCCGAGCGCGATCGCGTCTGGAACCTCTCGCGGGACCTTCTCGTCGTGGTCGAACCCGATGGCCGGTTCCGGTCGGTCAACCCCGCCTGGACGGCGCTACTCGGCCATTCGCAGCACGATGTCGCGGGGCGACCCGTCACGGATTTCGTCCACCCCGACGATATCGCCATGACCCAGGCGGCGCTCGCCGCGGCGGCGTCCGGCGCGGACGTACCGGTGGTCGAAAACCGCTATATCGCCCATGACGGATCGCTGCGGTGCATTTCCTGGCTGACCTCGACCGAAGGCGGCCTGATCTACGGTTCGGGCCGCGACGTGACCGAGGCGCGGCGGAAGGACGAGGCGCTTCAGCGCACCGAAGAGGCGTTGCGGCAAAGCCAGAAGATGGAGGCGATCGGCCAGCTGACCGGCGGCGTCGCGCACGATTTCAACAATCTGCTGACGCCGATCCTCGGCGGTCTCGACTTCCTGCGCCGCAAGCTTCCGGACGGCGACCGCGGTCTCCGCCTGCTCGACAGCGCGATCCAGTCCGCTGAGCGCGCCAGCACCCTGGTGCAGCGCCTGCTCGCCTTCGCGCGGCGCCAACCGTTGCAGCCCGATGCGGTCGATCTGGTCGCGCTGACGCAGGACATGGCGGCGCTGCTCACGACGACGGTCGGCCCGCAGATTCAGCTGGTCATCGACGCGCCCGAACGGCTGCTGCCGGCGATCGCCGATCGCAACCAGGTGGAAATGGCGCTGCTGAACCTCGCGGTGAACGCGCGCGATGCGATGCCCACGGGCGGCGTGATGCGTGTCGCGCTTGGCCAGCGGCATCTGGCGGAGGCGGAGCACCCGCTCGCGCCCGGCGACTATGTCTACCTCAGCGTCTCTGACACGGGCCACGGCATGGACGCCGCCACGCTCGCCCGCGCGATCGAGCCGTTCTTCTCCACCAAGGGCGTTGGCCGCGGCACGGGTCTGGGCCTGTCGATGGTCCATGGGCTCGCAAGCCAGCTCGGCGGCACGTTCCGGCTCGCCAGTACGCCGGGGGCTGGAACGGTTGCCGAACTGTGGCTGCCGGCCAGCCTCGTGTCCGTCACGCCCGTTCCCGACGCGACCGGGGCGGCGCCGGTGCATGGCGCGGGCTGCGTCTTGCTGGTCGACGACGAGGGCGCAGTGCGGGCCGCGGCGGCGCAGATGCTGCACGACATCGGCTATCGCGTGGTCGAGGCCGACAATGCGGACGCCGCGCTCCGCCTGATCCACGAGGGCCTGTCGCCAGACCTCCTCGTCTCGGACCATCTGATGCCCGGCATGACCGGCACCGAATTGGCGCGCCGCCTGCGCGCGGACCGCCCGGACCTCGGCGTACTGATCGTCTCGGACTATGCCGATGTCGAGACGCTCTCGCCCGATCTCGCCCACCTCTCCAAGCCGTTCCGCGAGGCCGATCTCGCCGCGGCGCTGGCAGGTCCCAAGGTGTTCGCCGCCTCGGTGCGCGGGGCCGCGCCCGGCGTGGAGGCCGCGTCGTCGCTTCTGTGACGCCGCGCGGCGATCGGCTACATCCGGTCGTTTAATACCCTTCGCGCTTCAGGATGTCCCATGCCCGTCACCGATATCGCCACGCGCGTCTACAATCACGGCTGGCGGCTGGACCCGGTGGTGCGCAGCCTGCTCGACACCGATTTCTACAAATTGCTGATGCTGCAGCTCATCTGGCAGCGGCATGCCGACGTGCAGGCGACCTTCGCGCTGATCAACCGCACCACGTCGGTGCGCCTGGGCGAGGTGATCGACGAACGCGAGCTGCGCGAACAGCTCGATCACGCCCGGTCGCTACGCTTTTCGAAGCGCGAGCTGATCTGGCTCGCCGGCAACAGCTTTTACGGCAAGCAGCGCATGTTCGCGCCCGATTTCCTCGCCTGGCTCGCCGACTTCCGCCTGCCTGATTACGAGCTGCGCACCATCGACGGCCAGTTCGAACTCCATTTCGACGGGCCCTGGACGCACACGACGATGTGGGAAATTCCGGCGCTCGCCATCGTCAACGAACTGCGTTCGCGCGCCGCGCTGAAGGGCAGGGGGCGGTTCGAACTCGATATCCTCTACGCCCGCGCCAAGGCCAAGCTATGGGACAAGGTGGAGCGGTTGCGCGCCATCCCCGACCTCGTCCTGTCGGACTTCGGCACGCGGCGGCGCCACGGCTTCCTGTGGCAGCGCTGGTGCGTCGAGGCGGTGAAGGAAGGTCTGGGCAGCCGCTTCATCGGCACCTCGAACGTCCTGCTGGCGATGGACAACGATCTGGAGGCGATCGGCACCAACGCGCACGAGCTGCCGATGGTGTTGGCGGCGCTGGCGGATGACGATGCCGGGGTCGCCGCCGCGCCCTATCGCGTGCTGGAGGAATGGCGCGCGCATTACGATGGCAATCTGCTGATCGCGCTGCCCGACGCCTTCGGCACCGCGGCCTTCCTGCGGCATGCCCCCGACTGGCTGGCCGACTGGACCGGCTTCCGCCCCGATTCGATGCCGCCGATCGAGGGGGGCGAACAGATCATGGCCTGGTGGCAGGCGCATGGCGTCGATCCGCGTCAGCGGCTGCTGATCTTTTCTGACGGTATGGACGTCGACAGTATCGAAGCGACCGCGCGCCATTTCCGTGGCCGGGTGCGCACCAGCTTCGGCTGGGGCACCAACCTGACCAACGACTTCCGCGGCTGCGATCCTGAGGGCGGCCATGCGCTGGAGCCCATCTCGCTGGTTGCGAAGGTCATCGCCGCCAACGGCCGGCCGGCGGTGAAACTATCGGACAATCCCGCCAAGGCGACTGGCGATCCCGCTGAAATCGCGCGGTATCGCCGCATCTTCGGCGACGAGGGCCGGCCGGCGCGCAGCGTCACGGTGTGACGCCGCCTTCCCCTTGCCGCGATCGTGACCGATCGAGATTGGTCCGTTTTGCACAAAATGTTAACATGCGCGGCCCATAAGCTCCGCCGGAACGGAGTTGATTGTGTCGGTCATCGGGACATTCCTGCGCAGGGCAGAGCGGGCGTTTGATCGCGCGCTGGGTGTCCCCCACCATGATGCGGCTTTGCGTGCCGATCTGATCGACACGATGATGCTGCGCCCCTTGGGCGTGCTGACCGCAAGCCTCGGCTTTCTGCTGATGAGCGCGTCCGCCTGCTGGTTCGCGCGGACCGGCTGGGCCTTTGCATGGCTGATCGCCGACCTCGTCCTGCTCACGGCCCGCGTCGTGCCGGCGTGGATCGCGTGGCGGACGAACCGGCGTGTGCCCTATCGCATCGCCCGCATCATCATTCTGCTGGCCAGCGTGATGTTCGCGACCTTCGGCGTCGGCTGCGCGTTCAGCTTCGCCACCGGAATCCAGGAATTGCAGCTGGCCGCGACGATGGCGGTCATGGCACTGTTCACCGGCCTTGCCATTCGCTGGGCCGCCCTGCCGCGGCTCAGCATCGCGATGCACGTCATCGTGGGCGCACCGATGGCCTGCGCGCTCGCCGGGATCAACGCCTTCGTCTTCCTGCTGTTCGCGGTGCTCGCGATCGGGTCGATCGTGCTGACCGTCCAGAACAATCGCACGCTGCTGGCGGTCCTCGCCGCCAAGCGTCAGGCGCAGCAGCTCGCGCGTACCGACGTGCTGACGCAGCTGGTCAACCGCGCCGGCCTGGATATCGAGCTCGAACGCCTGGCGGGCACCAGCACCCGATCCGTGTCGCTGCTGTTCCTCGACCTCGACGGGTTCAAGGGTATCAACGACCACTATGGCCACGCCGCCGGCGACCGGGTGCTCGTGGAGATCGGCGCGCGTCTGCGCGCTGTGGCCGGCGAAAAGGTAGTCGCGCGGCTCGGCGGCGACGAGTTCGTGATCGTCCTGCCCGATGCCGGCGCCCAGTCGGCGGAGGCCATGGCCGCCGCCGCGCGCCACGCCATCACCCATCCGATCCATCTGCGCGAACAGGGCGCCCTGGTCAGCGTCGGCGTCAGCCTTGGCTGCGCGAGCGGCTCGCTCGCGGTCGATGGCGCCGTGCGGCTGCTGGCCGATGCCGACGCCGCACTCTATGCCGCCAAGCGGCGCCGCCATCGGCAGGCCGCCCGCCCGGCCGCGCCGCGCAACGCGGCCTGACGCTGCCGCCTACAGCGTCTTTTCGTAGACGGTGTAGGTCTTGTTGACCCGGCTCTGGATCGTCTCGGCGATCGATCGCATCCCCTGATTGTCCTCCAGGATCCAGCCGATCTCGCCGCGGCTCGCGCCATAGCGCTCCACCGACGCGCGGCGGATATATTCGATCATCATGAAGGCGAGCTGGCTCGCCATCCGCGACGATTGCAGCTCTTTCACCACGCCCATCAGCGGCACGCGCATCGTGCGCACCTTGGGATGGCGCAGCCACAGCAACAGCTTCGCCCAGCCGAACGGCAGCAGCGATCCGTTCAGCGGCTTGATAGCTTCGTTGAGGTCGGGAAGCGTGATCATGAACGCCACCGGCTTGCCGTCCAGTTCGGCGATGCGGATCAGGTCGTTGAACACGATCGGCTTCAGCTTGACGCCGACGTCCTTGATCTCGGGCGGGGTGAGGGGGACGAAGCCCCAATTGTCGCTCCACGCATCGTTCAGGATGGCGAGGATGATCGCCGCCTCTTCCTCGAACTTGCGCTTGTCCACCTCGCGCACGACGATGCGTGGATTGTTCTCGCCTGATTTGATGATCCGTTTGACGATCGGCGGGAATTCCTGGGTGATATCCAGTTCGTAGGTGAAGAGCTGCTTGGCCGTCGTATAGCCGGCACGCTCGATCCACCCCTGATAGTCTGGCTTGGCATGGCCCATCATGATCGTCGGCGCATGGTCGAAACCCTGCACCAGCAGACCCGGCTCTTCCCAGATCGACTGCGAGATCGGCCCCAGCGCGCGCGTGATGCCCTGCGCGCGCAACCAGTCCTCGGCCTTGGCGAGCAGCGCGATGAAGATATCCTCGCGCTCGGCATCCATCAGGCCCCATTGGCCGACGCCGGGGCCGAAGCCCTGCACCGCCGGCATGGTCAGCGCCAGCGTATCGATATGCGCGGAGATGCGCCCGACCACGCGGCCGCCCTCGCGCGCCAGAAACAATTGCGCCTTGGCGTGGCTGTACCAGCCGTTCTTCTCGGGCGTGATCAGGCCCAGCGCCTCGCCCTTCAGCGGCGGCACCCAGTGGGGATCGTCCTTGTACAGCCGGAACGGCAGGTCGACGAACGCCTTGCGGTCGCTCTTGTTGGTGACGGGCGTAATCGTCAGGTCGCTCAAGATAGGCCTCCCATTTGGAACGCGATCTAGCACGTCGGGCAACCGGGTCGAGTGACGATTCCGTCATCTGTGATCGAGAGGATGCGGCGTCCCACGCCTGTAAATGCCACGCTGTCGCCACTATCTAGGGGCAATGGACCACGCCATGGAAAGCTCGCTGACCCTTTTGCGCAGCCCCGCTCCGGCGGCGGCCGCCGCGCGGACCCCGCGCCCGCGGATTGCCGACGACAAGGCGATGCTGCGCGCCGCTGCCGAACTGACGCGCGACCTGATCGCGCCGCGCCCGGGCATCTACTGGGCCGATCTGATCGCCTCTGCGGTGATCGGCTACGGTGCGTTGGCGGTCGCGGTGACGGTGCAGGGCACCGGCTGGGTCGTGCTGGCTGCGGTGGTGTCGGCGCTGGCGCTGTACCGCGCGCTCAGCTTCATTCACGAAGTCAGCCACATGAAGCACAGCGCCTTGCCGCGCTTCCGCGGTGGCTGGAATGCGCTGGTCGGCGTGCCGATGCTCACGCCCAGCTTCATGTACGAAGGCGTGCATAACCTGCACCATGCCAAGACGCGCTACGGCACGTCGGAGGATCCCGAATATCTGCCGCTCGCGCTGATGAAGCCCTGGACGCTGCCCGCGTTCGTCGTCATCTCCGCGCTGGCGCCGATCGCTCTGCTGATCCGCTATGCGATCCTGACGCCGGTTTCGCTGCTGTCGCCCAAGCTGCGCACGACGATCGTCGAACGGTATTCGGCGCTGGCGATCAACCCGTCCTTCCGCCGACGTGCGCCGGAGGGCGAGGCGAAGGTGCTGTGGAACCGTGTCGAAATCGCCGCCAGCCTCTGGGCCATCGCGATCGTCGTGCTGACGGCGACCGGCGTCTTTTCGCTGCGTGGCGTGCTGATCGCGCTCGCGATCGGATCGGGCGTCGCGGTGGTCAATCAGGTGCGCACCCTCGTCGCGCATCTGTGGGAAAATGACGGCGAGCCGATGAGCGTCACCGCGCAATATCTCGACTCGGTCAACGTGCCCCCGCCCGCGCTGCTGCCCGCGCTGTGGGCGCCGGTCGGCCTGCGCTACCATGCGCTGCACCACCTGCTGCCCAGCTTGCCCTACCACTCGCTGGGCGAGGCGCACCGCCGCATCACCGCCGCGCTGGAGCAGGATTCGCCTTATCACAAGGCGAGCTATCCCGGCCTGCCGGGCCTGGTGAACAAGATCGTGCGGAGCACTTTCGTCGCCCGCTAATCCGGCGTAGGTTGATACGATCGGGGCAGATCGAGGGGGAATGGTCGCATGAGCATCGTGTTGGCCATGGCCCTGCTCGCGGAAGCGGCCATCGCGTCGCCGAACCCGCTGCCGAAGGGCACCGTCACGGTCGCCATACGGGCGGACGACGATGAGGTGGCGGCCTTCACCGAAACCGTGGCATCGTCGCTGTCCGCCGCTGACTTTCTGGTGCTGCCGCCAGCCGGGCCGAGCCGCTATCAGGCCCGCGTTACGATCGATCGCGATGTCCGTGGCCTCGTCACTGCACCCGCACCGGTGGCGGGGCCCGATGTCAGCGTCGGCAATTGGGGCACCGGCGTCCGGATCAGCCTGCCGACCCGCAAACAGGATCTGCGACCCCTGGTCGTGACGCGCATGACGCTGACCCTCGTCGACGTACGCAGCGATCGCACCCTATGGACGGGCACCGCGGTGACGACGCAGGTCGGTGGCACGGCCGCCGACGATCCGCACGCGCTCGGCACGAAGCTCGCCGACGCGCTGGTGGTGCGGATGCCCGCTCTTCTGGATGGTGCGCTGTCGATTCCCTGACCGGCGGATCACCCCATCTGATCGAACAGGCTCGGTATCGTGCCACTCGTCTGCGCGGCCAGCGTCGCGGCCGCATCGCGCGTGCGCTCGCTCCATCCGCGCGCCTGGCGTTCCTCGCTGCTCATCGCATCATACTGCGTCACCAGCGTCTGGCTGTAGGCCGCGAAGCTGCCACCGTGGATCGCGCCCGTCGCACTCTCCCGCTCGCGCGACTGAAGCGCGGCCTTGGCGGCGCTCACCTCAATCCGTGAAAAGCCGCCGGTCTGGTTGAGCGCGATCGCTGCCAGCGCCCGGCCCGACAGCTCGTCCAGCTTGGGCGTCGCCGTCTTGCCCGCGCTCTTATACTGGGCGTTCAGCGTCGCGCGTACCTCCTTGGACAGCGCGGTAAAATCCTTCGTGGCGTCGGCGATCTGCGCCGCGGCGCGCCTGGCCGGAAGCGAGATCGTCGCCACGTCGCCCTTGGTCGTACCGCTCGCCGTCGCGGTCTTGCCCGTCGGCATGGCGGACGTCGTCGTGGCTGTCGCTGGCGTGGATGCGCGGGTGGTCATCCCATAGCGCGAGGCCAGCTGCGCCCTCATCAACGCCGCGGCGCTGGTCCCGGTCAGATTCGCCAAGATCGGCCCCCTTCATCCACAGCCGCGCGAAGAGGGCGACCGCGACGGCCGACGGTAATCCGTCATGGTTAACGAACGATATGGCGACGTCCGTGTTGGATCGGCGGTCGGGACACTGTCTGAGATTGGGGGCCTAACCGTTTGATCCCACAGTCGAATGTAGCCACCGGGCATTTGGCGCTGTCCTACACGCTGCCCATTTGCCAAACCGTTGGACGCTCTTTCTCATCCCTTCTGCACCGCCCGATCGTCATCCCAGCGAAGGCTGGGATCTCTGCATTATGGCATGCAGCATGACCCGCAGGAGACCCAGCCGTCGCTGGGGCGTCGTCGTCAGTCGTCTGGCTTCGACCCAGGCCTGGGTCGCCCGGCCCACGCACGGGCGATCATCACCATTCCGGAAACGATCGGGTCAGAGCGTTTCCGTTAAGGTGTTCATGTTGTCTATCTTCGCGCTTATTCCTCGGTGCGGATCAGCACCGCCTCGCCGATCAGCAGGAACAACAGGAACGGCGCCCAGGCGGCGAGGAAGGGCGGATAGGCACCCAGGTTGCCCATCGCCAACGCGAAATTGTCCGCGACGAAATAGGCGAAGCCCAGCGCCATACCGATCACCGCGCGCACGAAAAGCTGGCCCGATCGCGCGATGCCGAACGCCGCCACCGCGCCCAGCAACGGCATAAGCACCGCGGAGAGGGGGCCGGAGAATTTATGCCACAGCGTACCCTCCAGCGACTTGGTCGGCCGCCCCGCATCGCGCAGGTCGCCGATCGCGGCATTGAGCTGCGTAAAGTCCAGTCCGTCGGGATTGACGTTACCCAGCGTAAACTGGTCGGGGCGCACATCACCCGCGATCGTCACCTGGCCCAGCGACTGGAGCTTGCCGCTCGCCACGTCGAAGCGCGTCGCCGGCTCGATGTCCCAGCCGTTCGCCACGCGATGGCCGTGCGGCGCGGTGATGATCGCTTCCAGCCGCCCGGCGGTACGATCGTAGACGGTGATGTTGCCCAGGCGCGTGCTGGCGCCACGTCCGCGCACCTGCTGCACCGCGATCAGGTCGTCGCCATCGCGCACCCACACGTTGGTACGCTCGCCCCGGTCGATAGGCAGCGCGCCGTAATCGACGTCCTTCCACTGATCGAGCGTCGCGGTCGCGCGCGTCACGATCCGCTCGTTGAACACGAAGCTCACCGCCGCGACGCCCAGGCTGGCGACCAGCAGCGGCGCCAGCACCTGATGCGCAGACAGGCCGGCGGCCTTCAGTGCGATGACCTCGCTGTTCTGGTTCATCGTGATCAGCGTCAGGATCGTGCCGAGCAGCACCGAAAAGGGCAGCAGGAACGCGATGATCTGCGGCGCGCGCAGCGTTACATACGTCCACACCTGCGCCTGCGTGTTGCCCGGATGCGCCAGGATCGATCCCGATTCGCTCAGCAGATCGAGCGTCTGCAGGATCAGCAGCAGCGCGGCGAGCAGCCCGAAGGTGCGCACCAGGAACATCCGCCCCATGTAGATGGCGACGGTGCGCGACGGGAAGAAGCTGCTCATGCCGCTACTCCCTTCTTGCGACCCCGGCCGGGCAGGTAGCGGGTGATCGCCTTCCCGATCTTGCCGAACGCGCGCTCGATCGCGCCGATCGGCTGGCCGCCGGGGACATAGGCGATCTGATAATACATCCAGATAATCAGGCCGGCGAAGATCAGGAACGGCACCCACAGCGCGATCAGCGGGTCGATCCGCCCCAGCTCGCCGATCGACGCGGCATATTCGTTCACCTTGTGGTACGCGACGATCATCACGATCGCCAGGAACACGCCGACACCCGAGCTCGACCGCTTCGGCGGCACGCCCAGCGCCACCGCGAGCAATGGCAGCAGGAACATCGTCGCCACCTCGACCAGGCGGAAATGAAATTCCGACCGACTGCTGTCGCGCTGCTCTTCGCCCGACGAACTATGGCCCAGCTTGGCGAGTTCGGGCAGCGTGAACTCCAGATTGCGTCCCCCACGCTGACGGAAATTCTCGTAGCGGGGCAGGGGGATGGGCAGATCGTGGCTGGTGAAGGTCAGCACGCGCGGCACGGTGAAATTCGGCGCCTTGTGCACCAGCGTGCCGTTGGTCAGGCGGAAGATGATCGTGTTGGGATCGTCCGTCGCCAGGAACTGGCCCGACTGCGCCGTCACCGAATAGGTCGTGCCCTTGTCGCTATAGCGCACGAAGATGCCGTCCAGCTTGCGCCCGCTGTCATGGCTCTGCTCGATGCGCAGCGTCATGCGGTCGCCGAAATGGGTAAACTCGCCCACCTTGATCGACGCGCCCAGCGCGCCGGTGCGCAGCTCGAAGCGCAGCTGTTCGTAATAATAGCGCGCCTTGGGCTGGACGAAGCCGACGATCGCGATGTTGAGCGCGGCGAGGATCAGCGCATACATGAACGGCACGCGCAGCAGCCGCGAATAGCTCACGCCGACCGCGCGCAGCACGTCCAGCTCGGAATTGGCGGCAAGCCGGCGAAAGGCGAGCAGGATGCCGAGCAGCAGCCCGATCGGAATGCCCAGGCCGAGATATTCGGGCAGCAGGTTGGCCAGCATCCGCCACACGACGCTGATCGGCCCGCCCTCGGTCGCGACGAAGTCGAACAGCCGCCGGATGCGGTCGAGCACCAGCAGCATGGCGGCGATCGTCAGCGTCGAAAACAACGGCAACGCGATCAGCCGGGCCATGTAACGATCGAGGGAAGTCATGCTGAACGAAGGCTCGCGCCGGGGAAAGGAGCCAAGGCTATAAGCGGGATGGCGGGGCACGTCAGCCCCCGGCGACAGCCTGCGTCGCCGCCCGTCACTCCGCGGCGATCTGGTGCGGCGGGGCGGGGCGGTCGCCCTGCGCCATGGCGGTCGCGATCGCGCGCTCCAGCCCGCCCAGCGTGAACGGCTTGCGCAGCACCTGATGGTGGCCGAACTCGCTGGCATTCGCCTCGCCGGCAAAGCCGGTGACGAACAGCACGGCGATATGCGGATAGGCGGGGCCGATCTCTGCGATCAGCTCAGGCCCCGTCTGCCCCGGCATCAGCACGTCGGAGATGATGAGGTCGATCCCCGCGTGGCTCGCGAGCAGCCCCGCCGCCTTGGTCGGCGCGTCGCAGGCGATGGCGTGGTGGCCCAGCTCGTCGAGCGCGCCCATCGTCGCCATCAGCACGCGCGGATCGTCCTCGACGACCAGCACGTGCAGTCCCTCCGGCGCGACGGCGGGTGCCGGCGGGGTCGCGGCCACGACGGTCGTCTCGGCCTGCGGTTGCTGCCGGTCGCGCGGCAGGTACAGCGTCACGGTGGTGCCTTCGCCCGGCGCGGTGTCAATCGCGATCGCACCGCCCAGTTGCTGGACCAGGGCGAAGATCTGGCTGAGGCCCAGCCCCGTGCCCTTGCCTGCGGCCTTGGTGGTGAAGAAGGGTTCGTAGACGCGCTCGACCACCTCGGGTGTCATGCCTTCGCCGGTGTCGGCCACGGCGATCGTCACGTAATCGCCCGCCGCGCAATGATCGACCTGGTGCTCGTCCAGCGTCACCGCGCCGGTCGCGATGGCCAGCTCGCCCCGACCATGCATCGCGTCGCGCGCGTTGACCGCGAGGTTCAGGATCGCATTCTCCAGCTGCACGCGGTCGGCGCGCACCTGCCAACCCCCGGCGGTATCGCGCGTCGTGACGGTGATGCCGTCGCCCAGCGTCCGGTCGATCAGCTCCGACATGCCGGACACCAGTTGTGCCGCTGCGATCGGTTCGGGCTTCAGCGATTCCTCCCGACTGAACGCGAGCAGCCGCCGGGTCAGCGCCGCCGCGCGGTTGGCGCCATCGGCGGCATTGTCCAGGTGACGCGCCGCGGTATCGGGATCGCTGGCAAGCGACCGCCGGGCGAGTTCCAGCCCGCCCAGAACCACCGCAAGCATATTGTTGAAATCGTGCGCGATGCCGCCGGTCAGCTGCCCGACCGCGTCCATCTTCTGCGCCTGCCGCAGCTTGGCTTCCTGCACGCGCAGTTCATCGGTCGCCTGCCGCACCGCGTTCGCCAGCGCCTCGGCCCGTTCGCGCGCGGCATCAGCGTCGGCCCTGGCCAGCGCCCGCTCGCCGATCGCGCGCACCGTCAGCCAGCCGAGCACGACCGCGCCGATCACGATCAGCCCGCCGAACACCGCCAGCACGCCCGCGATCCGGCTCGACCGGTCGACGGTGCGCATCGCGTCAGCAGTGCGCGCATCGAGCAGCGCGCGTTCGCCCTCGATGATCTCGTCCAGCGTCCGGTCGATCGCTGCCAGCGTCGGCGACTGGCGCGCCTTGTAATAGCGGGCGAGCGCCTGGGCGTTCTTGCCATAAGTGGTGCTGAGCGCGGTCAGCGACAGCTCCTCGCCGCGCTGCTGATACGCCTCGCGCAGCCGAGCCACGCGCGCGCTCTGCTCGCCGGTCTCCCGGGTCAGCCCTTCCAGCTTGTTGAGCTGCGTGCCCGCCAGTCGCCACTGGTCGTAATAGAGCTGGCCCAGCTCCTGCTCCGCCTTGCCGCTGATGACGTAGCGGCCCAGCGACGCCTCGGATCGGGCGATCGTGCCCGACAAGGTGCGGGCCAGGATCATCACGTCATAGCTGTGCGCCTGCGCCGCAAGCGCGCGGTCGCGCTGGCGGTTCGCCTCGCCCAGCGTCACGATCAGCGCGACGAGCACCGCCGCGCCCAGCAGTCCCATCACGACCAGCGTGACGGTCCGCCACGCCGCATTGCGTTCGGAATCCCCCCCCGGGGCCATCTCGGCGCCGTCCCGCATCACGGCAGCGACGCTAACGCGTTTGTCCGGTCAAGGAAAGGTGAGGGCGACCGGCTTCAGCCGATCGCACCCACGGCCTGCCCCGCAGCCCGGAATCGCTCGATCACCGCATCCAGCTGCGCCGCCGTATGCTCCGCGCACAGCGAACAGCGCAGCAGGAAGGTGCCGGCCGGCGTGGCGGGCGGGCGCGCCATGTTGACGTAGACGCCCGCTTCCAGCAGCCCCTGCCACATCGCGACGGCCTGCGTCTGGTCGTCCAGGATCACCGCGACGATCGCGCTGTCCGGCTGTTCGGTGCCGAGGCGGAAGCCCAGCGCCTTCAGCCCGCCATGCAACTGGCGCGCGTTCGACCACAATTGCTCGCGCTTGGCCGTCGCGGTCATCAGCTTGCGGATCGATGCGGTCGCGGTCGCGACGACGCTCGGCGGCAGGCTGGCGGTGAAGATGTACGCGCGGCAGGCGAGGCGGATCGCCTCGAACTTCGGATGGTTCGAAATGCAGAAGCCACCGACCGTCCCGACCGATTTGGAGAAGGTGCCGACGACGAAGTCAACCTCGCCCTCCAGCCCCTGCGCCTCGTACACGCCGCGGCCGTTGGGGCCATAGAAGCCCATCGAATGCGCCTCGTCGCTGAGCACCATCGCGCCATGCTTCTTGGCGACCGCGACCATCTCCTTCAGCGGTGCGATATCGCCGAGCATCGAATAGACGCCCTCCAGCACGACGAGCTTGCCCGCGTCCTTGGGCAGGCGGCCCAGCCGCTTGTCGAGGTCTTCGACGCTATTGTGGCGGAAGCGGACGATCTCCGCGACGCCCTGCTTGCAGCCGTCGTAGATCGAGGCATGGCTGTCGGCGTCGAGGATGACGTATTCGCCCTTGCCGACCAGCGTCGAGATCATGCCCAGATTGGCCATGTAGCCCGTCGAAAAGACGATCGCGCCACTGACGCCATAGAAATCGCGCAACGCGGCCTCGGCTTCCATATGGTCGCGGAAGGTGCCGTTGAGCATGCGGCTGCCGTTGGTGCCCGATCCGAACTGGTCGAGCGCGGCATGGCCGGCGGCGATGACGTCGGGGTCGAACGTCATGCCCATGTAATTGTACGTGCCCAGCAGGATCGTGTCGCGGCCGGCGATCACCGCTTCGGTCGGGCTCTTCACCTGCTCCATCACGATCGCGAACGGATCGGTGACGCCGGTATCGATCAGTGCCTGCCGCTCCGCGATCAGGCCGTCGAACTTCGACATCAGGTCGGTTTCGGGCGCGACCGGGGCGGGGTCGAGGTCCAGCGCCTCGGGCTGCAGGCCGGTCTCGGTCATGCCTCGGCCTTCAGCTTGGCGACCGCATCGGTCAGCTGGCCGATATTCTCGATTTCGGCCTGCATGTTCATCGTGATGATGATGTCGAACTCGTCCTCGATGGCCGCAACGAAATCCATCACCGTCAGGCTGTCCCATTCGAGGTCGCCCTGAAAGGTTGTCGCTTCGGTGAGCGTGACGCCCTTCTTGTTGAACGGTTCGATCTGGCTCTTGATCGTATCGAGGATCTGGGTGCGGTCGGTCATGATGGTCATCCGAATGGCGGCCAAATGCGGCGGTGTTGCGGCGCTATAGCAGCCCGCGGGCGCGATACCATCGTGCCGTTGCGGCGAGGCCATGCTCGGGCGCGATCTCCGGTGTCCACAGTTCGGCGGGCGGGCGCATGGTTGGGCGGGCGGTCCAGTCCGGGTGCGCGAGATAGCCGACGCGATCGGCGGTAAGCTTCGCACCGTCGCGGCGGACCGCGCAGTCCAGCTTAGCACCCAGCATCAGCGCCGCCTTGGGCAAATGCAGCGTCAGCACGCGCTTCCGCCCCACCGCCCGCGCGATCGCCTGCGCCATCGCGGCATGGGTCAGCACATGGCCATCGTCGACCTCGTACATCGCCGGCGATACGTGCGTCGTGGCGAGCGCCAGCAGCAGCCGCGCCAGATCGTCCACTGCGACCAGCGACACGCGCCCCCGTGGCGGCAGCAGGGCGAGGCCCATCCGCGCGGCGCGGAACAGGTCGCGCATCTCCATGTCGCCCGGGCCGTAGACGCCGCTCGGCCGCACGATGCTCCAGTCGAGCCCACTCGCTTCGACCAGCGTCTCGGCCTCGGCCTTCGACCAGCCGTAGATCGACAGCTCCGGCTCGCGCGCCGACAGCGACGAGACATGGACGAACCGCCGGACGCCTGCGGCCTGCGCGGCGGCGATCATCGCCCGCGTGCCGTCGATGTTGCCGGCGACGAAGCCGGCCTTGGTCGGCGTGTTGACGACGCCCGCGACATGCACGACCGCGTCGGCCCCCTCGACCAGTGCGGCAAGGCTGTCGGGCCGATCGAGCGCCCCCTCGATCCACGTCACGCCGTCCCGCGCGCGCTGCGGCCGGCGGGTAAGCGCGCGCACGCTATGGCCGGCGGACAGCGCCCGCTCGACAAGCGCGCTGCCGACGAAGCCCGTCGCCCCGGTGATGGCCAGCGTGGTCACGATCGCCCCCTCGCGACACACGCCCCGTCATCCCCGCGCAGGCGGGGATCCAGACCGGCAAACCTCTCGGCTCTATCGCCGGCGCTGGAGGGTATGGATCCCCGCCCGCGAGGGGATGACGGGGAGGGGGTGTGCCCCATCACACCAACGCCAGATGGTTGCGATGCACCAGGGCCGCGCGCGGCGCATAGCCCAGGATCGCCGCCTGCTCCTCCGACCGCGTCCCCACCAGCCGCATCGCCTCGGCCGCGTCATATTCGCACAGGCCGCGCGCGACCGTGCCGTCCGGCCCTTCGATCGACACCAGGTCGCCGCGTCCGAATGCGCCTTCGATCCCCGTCACGCCCGCCGCCAGCAAACTCCCGCCGGCGGCCAAAGCACGTGCCGCCCCGGCATCGACATGCACGCGCCCCCGCGCCGTCAGCCCGCCCGCCAGCCACGCCTTACGCGCCGACGCGGCACGCTCCGCCACGAACAACGTATGGCGTGGATCGCCGGCCAACGGATGCTCCATCCTCCCGCTTGCGATGGCGAGGTGCGCACCCGCCCCGGTCGCGATCCGGGCGGCGGCGATCTTCGACACCATGCCGCCCGATCCCATGCCCGACGCCGATCCGCCGTCCGCCATCCCCGCGACCGCATCGATCCGCTCGACCCGCGCGACGTGGCGCGCATCGGGGTTGGTGTGCGGGTTGGCATCGTACAGACCATCGACGTCGGACAGCAGCACCACGCCCTGCGCGCCCGCCGCCTGCGCGACGCGCGCCGCCAATCGGTCGTTGTCGCCGAAGCGGATTTCCTCGGTCGCAACGCTGTCATTCTCGTTGATGATCGGCACGACGCCAAGGCCGAGCAGCCGTCCCAGCGTCGCCGCGGCATTCAGATAGCGCCGCCGATCCTCGAGGTCGTCCAGCGTCACCAGCATCTGCGCCGCCGTCAGCCCGTGCGCGCCGAGCAGCTCCGCCCAGGTCTGGCTGAGCGCGATCTGCCCCGTCGCCGCCGCCGCCTGCGCATCTTCCAGACTGGCGCGGCCGCCCTTGGCAAGGCCCAGCCGCCGCGCACCCAGCGCAATGGCTCCGGACGATACCACCGCCACCTGCTGCCCCGCCGCGACGCGCCCGGCGATATCCGCAACCAGCGTTGCCAGCCACGCGCGCCGCACCGCCCCATCCGGCGCCACGAGCAACGCCGACCCGACCTTGACGATCAGGCGAGGGCAGGCGGTCGGCGGGAAGAGTGCGTCCTGCATGGGATCAGAGCGGCGACCAGCTGATTTCGTCTTCGCCCTCGTCGCTGTCTGGCACCGCTTCGGGGCCGGGGCCGATGATCTCGAGCAAGCGGTCGAGTACCCAGTCGACGCCGGTGCCCGCAGCGCCCGACAGCGGGATGACGTCCGCGCCGCTCGCCTCGGCCAACTCGGCGGACAGCGCCTCGATCAGTTCGTCGTCGAGCATGTCGATCTTGTTCAGCGCGATCACGTGCGGCTTGTCGATCAGTCCGCCGCCATAGGCCTCCAGCTCGTCGCGAACGATGCGATAGCTTTCGGCGACGTCGGCGTCATTGGCGTCTACCAGATGCAGCAGCACGCGGCAGCGTTCGATATGCCCCAGGAACCGGTCGCCGATGCCGGCACCGTCCGCCGCGCCCTCGATCAGGCCGGGGATGTCGGCAACGACGAATTCGCGGTTGCGGTGCCGCACCACGCCCAGCTGCGGGCGGGTGGTGGTGAAGGCATAGGCGCCGACCTTGGCCTGCGCGTTGGTGACGGCGTTGATGAATGTCGATTTGCCGGCATTGGGCAGCCCCACCAAACCGGCGTCGGCGAGCAGCTTCAGCCGCAGCCACACCCACGCCTCCTCGCACGGCCAGCCGGTGCCGTGCTGGCGCGGCGTGCGGTTGGTCGATGTCTTGTAGCTCGCATTGCCGCGCCCGCCGTCGCCGCCACGCAGGAACACCTCGCGCTGGCCGACCTTGGTGAAGTCGAGCAGCACCTCTTCCTTGTCCTCGGAGAGGACCTGCGTGCCGACCGGCACCTTGATGATCAGGTCGTCGCCGCCGCCGCCAGTGCGATTGCTGCCCGATCCGCCATGGCCGCGTTGCGCACGGAAGTGCTGCGTGTAGCGGAAGTCGATCAGCGTATTGAGGCCGGCCACCGCTTCGAACACGATGTCGCCGCCCTTGCCGCCGTTGCCGCCATCAGGGCCGCCATATTCGATGAACTTTTCGCGCCGGAAGCTGACGGCACCGGGGCCGCCGGTGCCCGAGCGAACGAAGATCTTGGCTTGGTCGAGGAAATGCATGCCGCCTCTTTAGCGAAAGGCGCGCGAACGGCCACCCCTGCCGGCGCATCGCCACGCCCCGCACCGCGGCGAGGCTGTACCGCCATAATGAGTAGCGCTATGAGGGGCGCAGTGAAGTCGGCGTTCGATCCCCAAGCCCCGTTGCCACCCCCCGCTCGGCTGGGGTGGGTGCGCGCATTCGATACCGCCCCCTTGCCGGCGGCCGAGCGCTATGAGGTCTGGCGCGATGGCGACGTCGCCAATCTGTCGACCCGCTACGAAACCACGCCGGAAGAGCCGTTTGCGGCGGCGATGGACTGGCTCGATCTCGGCACGCTCGGGATCGGCCACGCGGTGTTCACGTCGCAGCAGTGGGAACGCACGCGGCAGAAAGCGGCGCGCGACGACAATGACGATTTCGTGATCAACGTGCGCCACGCCGGTGCCGCGATCTTCGAGATGGACGGACGGCAGGCCGTCGCGCCGGCAGGATCGATCGTCATCGCCGACATGGCGCGGCCGAAGCATCATTTCTCGGAAGCCTCGATCAGCACCGGCATGGCGTTGAAACGGGCGGATGTGGAGCGTCTGTTCCCGTCGACCCGTGCGCTGCACGGGCATGTCGTCGCGCCGGAACATGCCGCGCTGCTCGTGTCGCATCTGGCACTGCTGCGCGGGCAGGCGGAGCATTTGCCGGCGACCAGCGGACCGATGCTGGCGCAGACGATCCTCGACCTGCTCTCGGTGTCGGTCGCGGCGAGCTTTGCCGAAAGGCCGGTCGACCGCGACCGGCATGAGCGCGCCTTGCGTGTGCAGCTGCGCGATGAGATCGAACGCAACCTCGGCTCACCCTCCCTGACTGTGGCCCGGCTCAGCCGCACGCTGGGTGTGTCGCGCTCCACCCTGTACCGGTTGTTGCAGGACGAAGGCGGCGTGCAGGCCTATGTCCGCACGCGCCGTCTGGAAAAGGTCGCGGAGACGTTGCGCCGCGAAGGCGGGCGGGGGACGATCGCCGCGCTCGCCGAACGCTGGGGCTTTTGCGATGCCGCCTATCTGGGGCGCGCATTTCGCGAGACCTATGGCATGACGCCCGGCGACTATCACGCGATGCACGCGACGGACCCGCTGGCCTGACGCGTCCGGGCGGCACGGCGCGCGCCGACAAGGCTATGGACCGGTTCGGTACCAAACTCTATCGTCAGGAACATGTCGCAGGTCCCTGAGAACGAACGCTTCCCTTCGGCGTCATCCTCCTCCCGCCTGGGCTGGATACCCTTTTTTGACACGGCGGCGCTGCCGCAGCGGGACCGCTTCAGTGCCTGGCGGGATTCCGAAATCCGCAACCTCTCCCAGCATTACGAAACCACGCCGACGCAGCCGTTCCAGGCGCGGATCGAAGGGCTCGATCTCGGCACGATGCTGCTAAACCACGTCCATATCTCGGCACAGGACTGGCACCGCGGCGCGGCGCATCTGCGCGATCAGGCCGACGGGCTCGTCGTCAATGTGCGGCACGCTGGCGGTGCCTGGGGCCGGATGGGCGATCGCGACGTCCGCGCACTGGATGGCGCGGTGGTGCTGACCGACATGGCGCTGGGCAATACCCATGTATCCGAAGCCTCGGTCTCGACCAGCTTCGTGCTGCCCCGCGCGCTTGCCGAACGTGTCCTGCCCTCGGTTCGCAGTCTGCACGGCCATGTCGTGCCGGCGGAGCAGGCGGCGTTGCTGACCAGCCACCTCACGGCGCTGCGGCACCACGCCCGCCATCTGCCCGCGAGCAGCGGCCCTGCAGTGGCGCAGACTATCGTCGATCTGCTCGCGCTGGTCGTCCATGCAAGCCTCGGCGAGCGTCCCGGCGACGTCGAACAGCATGACCGCGCGCTCCGCGTTCAGCTGCGCGATGAAATCGAGCGCAACCTCGGCTCGCCCTCGCTCAGCGTCGCGCGTCTCAGCCGTACGCTCGGCGTGTCGCGTTCGACGCTGTATCGCTTGTTGCAGGATGAAGGCGGCGTGCAGGCCTATATCCGCGCGCGCCGGCTGGCGAAGGTGGCGGAGGCGCTGCGCCGGCGCGGCGACCGCCAGACGATCGCGGCACTTGCCGACCAATGGGGCTTTTGCGACGCCGCCTATCTGGGGCGCGCCTTTCGCGAGACCTATGGCATGACGCCGGGCGACTACCACGCGATGCACGCGATCGGCCTGCCACCGGCCGGCATCGCGACCCCCATCGCAATACCGGCCGGCCGCATCGTCACCCCCTAGGCCGCGACACGCGGTTCGGCGGCAACGCGCATCCGTGCCGCGATCGGAGCCGTCAGGCGCGATCGCGGTCGGATTGATCGAGTGCGCCCCACGTTCCACCGCTCTGGGATTTGACCAATTCGGTGCCGCAGCGGCTGCACGTACACCGCCACCGTGATCCGTCCGACCAGACCCGACGACGCGAACGCTTGTGGCCGACGACCAGACAGATGGGAGCTAAAACGCGATTCATGCCAGGTCATCCACTCGATGCGGCCTCTTTAGGGAAAGAGAGTGTGCCGCATCAGGGGCTTGACCATTGTCGGTGTTGCAGACGCTATTGATCGCGTCTCACGCTGGTGTCTCGCCCGGCGCCTCGTTGCGCAACAGCATGCCCACTGCCAGCTCGCGTGCTTTGCTGCGTGGCAGGTCGAGCGCCCGCGCCATCGCCGCGCCGAGCAGCGCGTCGCCCAGGGCCATCAGCATCAGGTGCAGCGTTTCTTCCTGGATCGGTCGTTCGGGCGGTTGCACGCCATCGGCGAGTTCATCGACCAGATCATGCACCGCGGATAGAATCGGATCGAGCGCATCGCGATTGCCCGACAGGATCATCCAGCTCGCCAGCGCACCCGCGCCGCCGCTGTCGAAGGCATCGAAGACGAGGTCGACGATGCGCCGCGGATCGGGCTCCCCGCCGCGGTTGCCCAGCACGGCATCGCGAATCACCGCGGTGATTTGCGCCGCCATCCGAGCGATCAGCGCCTGTTGCAGCCCCTCCGCCGATCCGAAGTGGTGGAGCAGATTGGCATGCGTGCGGCCGATCCGCGCGCCGACCGCCTTCAGCGTCACCGCCTGCGGTCCGCTTTCGACCAGCAATTGCTGTGCGGCGATCAGCGCGGCTTCCCGGCTTTCGGTCGGAGACAGGCGGCGGCGCAAAGGGGCCGGGACGGGGGTTGAAGCGCTCAGGACGATGGCCTATTTACATTGGTGTAAGCAAATGCGGATATCGTCCTAGTACGGAGGAAATCATGGCGAAAGCAACCACGCCGCACGATCTGGTCATTACCGCGCGCGACCGCCGCTTCGGTCGTGGCGCCCGGATGGGTCGCTGGTGGCTGAACGACGATCCGATCGCGACCGCCTTCTACAATGCCTTGTCCGTCACCTTTCCCAAGGGGGAGGGCTTCTTCGTCGACAGCGTGCGCCGCTTTCGCGAAGGCACGTCGCCGCGCCTGACGCGTGAGATCAACGCCTTCATCAAGCAGGAGGTGCTGCACACGCGCGAACATGTCGCGTTCAACCGCCATGTCACCGATCAGGGCTATGACGTGACGCTCCTCGACCGCGACGTCGATGCCGCGCTGGCGCTGACCAAGGGCCGCCCGCCGATCGCCAGCTTGGCTGCGACGACCGCGCTCGAACATTTCACCGCGATGCTGGCGCATGAGCTGATCGCCAACCCCCGCCATCTCGCCGGCGGCGAGGAGCAGGCGCGCGCTCTGTGGCTGTGGCACGCCGCCGAGGAAATCGAGCACAAGGGCGTCGCCTATGACACCTGGCTGCACGCCACGCGCGACTGGCCGCGCTTCCGTCGCTGGTGGGTCAAGTCGTTCGTCATGCTGATGACGACGAAGCATTTCTTCGTCGGCCGGACGCGCGGCATGCTGGAGCTGTTGCGGCAGGATGGCCTTACCGGTCCGCGCGTCTGGGCACGGCTCGCCTGGTATGCGTTCGGCAATCCCGGCATGGCGCGCAAGGTGGCGGGCGTCTGGGCAGCCTATTTCCTGCCCGGCTTCCACCCGTGGAAACACGACGACCGGGCGCTGATCCGGCTGGCCGAGAGCGATTACGAGGCGGCGGTGATGCCCAAGGCCGTCACCGCCTGACGCCGGTCAGTCAAGCGCGGCCAGAAACGCGACGGCGGCGTCATATTCGCGCCGCTTGTTCGCCCGTGCCTGTTCGGCGAGCAGATCGCTGCCCCACAATTCCACCTGCCAATCCTCGTCGACATGCGCGGCGGCCCATAAGGTATCGGGATCGCCCGCCCGCTCGATCAGCGCGAGCGCCAGCACCAGCGACCCGGTGATCGTCACCACCGGCGACAGGCCCGCGAGGTGAAATGCGTCGAGCGTCGCCACCGCTTCGCCCAGGCGCGTCAGCGTCGCTGGCGGCTGGGCGCGGTGGATGATCCCCGCGGTCGGCTCGAAATGCACATCGTAGCGGGTGCGGGCCCAGTCGAGCCAGGGATCCCACGCCGCCTGCTGCCGCGCGATCAGATCGTCAGGCGACTCGGCCCGATAATAGAGCAGGTCGGTGGCGCCATAAGCGGCCAGCCCCGCCGCAAAGGGCGCGGGGTGGGCCGCGATCCGGTCGATCGCCGCATTGGCAAGGCCGGTCAGCGGCATGGCGCGCGGGTCGAGCACCTCGGGCACCGCCCGCCATTCGCCCGCGACCGCCTCTGCCAGCGCGTCCGTCGGCAGCGCCAGCGGCACGCGGCCCGGCGTGCGCACCGGCCGCCCGTCGAGCGTCACGACCCGATCCGCGTCGACCGCCACCTCTGTCCAGAAGCGCTTCATGACTTCGGCGGCGTCCGCCAGCGGTGGGCGAGGGCGGCAGGCACCGTTGCGATGACGACCAGCGCCGACAGCGTGATCGCGACACCGAGCACCTTGGTGACCATATCGGGTGCGCGCACCGCCAGCATCAGGCCGAAGACCGCGCCGACGCTGCCTGCGATGCGGCTGCCGACCATCGCCAGCCAGCGGCGCCGGGCGAGGGCATCGCCGCTCATGCCAGCAGCCCGGGCAGCGCGGCCACGCGTTCTGCCACCACGTCGGCGCCCGCATCGGCCAGGTCGCGGACGTCATGATAGCCCCAGGCGACGCCCACCGCCCGCGCGCCCGCAGCCTTGGCCATCGCCATGTCGAAACTGGTGTCGCCGATCATCGCCGTCTCCTGCGCCGTCGCGCCCGCTTCGTCCATTGCCGCGATCAGCATCGCGGGGTCGGGCTTGGAAGGGTGGCGGTCTGCGGTTTGCAGCGTGACGAAATGATCGGTCAGGCCATGATGTGCCAGAATATGTGCAAGCCCCCGGTCCGACTTGCCCGTCGCCATGCCCAGCAGCCAGCCATCATTCGCAAGGCCCTGCAAGACCGCGGCGATCCCGTCGAACAGCGGCTCCTCCGCCATCGCGCCGGTCGTCCGCAGGTGAAAGAAGGCGTTCTTGTAATCCGCCGCCATCTGCCGGTGCAGTGCATCCTCCGCTTGCGGTAGCAGCGTCGCGATCGCCTCGACCAAGCTCAGTCCGACGATGCGGCGGATCGCGCTGCGCGGCGGCGCGGGCAAAGCGGCGATCCGAAACGCATCCTCCATCGCCTGGCAGATATTGGCCTGGCTATCGACGAGCGTGCCGTCGCAGTCGAACACGGCGAGTTTGGTCATCCTCCGACGCCTACCGGGCGAGGGCGGGCGCGCAAAGCGCAAATCGCGCGTCCCCCGTGCCATCACCGTCATCCCGGCCGTGCGCCGGGGTCCCGCTTCGTCTCAAACCGCAGCGCAAGCGAAGATCATGCCGGGGCAACGAACCAGAGGGCGGAAACCGCAATCCGCTCTGCTCCACCGAACCCCAACCCTAATCCTTCGCGGCCGCCCACGGCATCAGCGCGGCGATGTCGTCCTTACCCTGCCGGTCGAAGCCTGCGATCACCCCCGCCCGGTCGGCGGCAGTCTTGTTCTGGCTGAGCTTGGTCGTGCCGCGCACCGCGGTGACGGTAATGGTGAACCCGCGAATCCCCGACAGTTGCTTCGCAAAGGCATCGGGCGCCACCTTGCCGCGATCCCACGGATTGTCGCGCGGTTCGTGCAGCGCTGCCAGCCGGTCCAGCTGTTCGGTCAGGCCCGCCGCATCGACCTCGTGCGCGATGCCGTCGATCTCGATCGTCTGGTAATTCCACGTCGGCACCTGATCGCCCGGCACTGCATACCAGTTCGCGCTGACATAGCCGTGCGGCCCCGCCACGCTCGCCACCACCGCTGCGCCCTCCAGATGGCGGACGATACGATTTGCGCGCGATACGTGAAAACGCAGGCCGTCGTCATGCAGCGTCACCGGCGCATGCACCACCATCGGACCATCGGCGGTCGCGGCGAAGACATGGGCGAAGCCGATCCGCTCTGCCTCCGCCAGCAACGCCGCCGCCTCCGGCCGGAAGAGCGGATTGGGGTGCATCAGCCCCGGCGGCCGCCCGGACCGCTGCTCTTCGGCCCACCCGTCTTCGGCTTGCCCGTCTTCGGCCCAGCAGCCTTCGGACCGCCGCTCTTCCCGCCATCCTTGCCGGTCGGGGCCGCGCCACGCCGCCGCCGCTCGCCGCGGTTTTCCTTGCGCACCGTCTTGGCATGCGCCTTGGCGCGCTGCTTCAGCACGTCCTTGGGCGGCGGACCCTTCTTGGGCTCCTCCAGCGGCAGCGCATCGCCCTGCGCCTCTTCGAAGCCCAGGCTTTTCAGGCTTTCGGCGAAGTGCGTCGGCAGGCTCGCGACTTCGTCGATGCTGCCGCCGTCGGGATGGTCGACGCGGATGCGGCGGGCGTGGAGGTGCATCTTGCGGCTGATCCCGCCGGTCAGGAACGCCGCCGCGCCGCCGTACTTGCCGTCGCCGACGATCGGATGGCCGATCGCCGCCATATGCACGCGCAGCTGGTGCGTCCGCCCGGTAAAGGGTTGCAGCTCCACCCAGGCGCAGCGGTTGCCCGCACGCTCGATCACGCGATAGCGGCTGCGCGCGGCTTGGCCGTTCTCCTCGTCGACGTGCATCTTCTCGCCGCCGGTGCCCGGCTGCTTGGCGATCGGCAGGTCGACCATGCCGTCCTCGATCGACGGCACGCCGACGACCAGGGCCCAATAGACCTTCCGCGCGGTCCGCCCCGAAAACGCCTTGGCGAAGAAAGCGGCGGCGCGGCTGGTGCGCGCGATCAGCAGCGCGCCCGACGTGTCCTTGTCCAGCCGGTGAACGAGCTTCGGCCGCCCTTCGGCATCATATTGCAGCGCGTCAAGCAAGCCATCGACATGCTCGGCGGTTTTGGTGCCGCCCTGCGTCGCGAGGCCCGGCGGCTTGTTGAGGACGAGCGCCTGCAGATCCTTGTGGATCACCATCTCGCGGGCGAAGGCGATCTGGTCCTCGCTCAGTGGCGGCCGTTCGCGCTTCGGCTTGGCGACGACGGCGCCGGTCTCGTCCTTCACCTCGGGTTCGGGCGGCGGCACGCGCAGCGTCTGGCCCGCCTTGATCCGGTCGCCCGGCGTCGCGCGCGCGCCATCGACGCGCAGCTGCCCGGTCCGCGCCCATTTCGCGACCGTGGTGAAGCTCGTGTCGGGCAGATGCCGTTTGAACCAGCGATCCAGCCGGATACCGTCGTCGTCATAGCCGACGTTGAACTGGCGAATGCCGCCCTCGTCGCCGCTCATGCCACCGCACTCCCGAACAGGCCGCGGGCCAGCATCAGCCCGGCAAACAGCGCGCCGATCGCGCCCGCAACCGATACGAAGACGTACAGCGCCGCCGTGGTCACCGCGCCACGCTCCACCAGGGTCACGACGTCGAGGCTGAAGGACGAAAAGGTCGTGAACCCGCCGAGCACACCGATCCCTAAGAACAGGCGCCAGTTCTCGCCGCCCCCGATCCGCGCGAGCCCGCCCGCCAGCAGGCCCATCAGCAGCCCGCCGATCAGGTTCACGGCCAGCGTACCATAAGGAAAATTCGGCCCGAGCGCGGTGAGGGCGATCCGGCCGGTGAGATACCGCGCCGCCGAACCCAGCGCACCGCCGGCCATGACGAGAAGAAGAGGAGGCATGATCGCTGCCCTAGAGCAAGTTCGCGCAAAGAGGAAATACGCGGGTGAGGGGGTGGGGGACGCCGCCACGGCCACCCCGTCACCCCGGACTCGTTCCGGGGTCCACCGGGCCACGGGGGGACGGCTGGAGCCTCGAACCATCCCCCTCGCCGCAGAGCGGACCCCGGCGCAAGTGCGGGGTGACGAAGCGGCTCTACCGCAACAGCCCCGCCGCCCGCAGTGCGTCGTTCACGACTCCCGCCACGCCGCCATCCCGCGCACCGCCCGCATCGGCTGCCCGCCCCTCCGCCGCGCCCACCGCCCGGGCGATGCCCCAAAAGGCGGCGATCCGCCGGGTCGACGACAGACCGACATCCAGCATGAACGGCCCCGCCTGACCGGCGGCCTCGGCGCCCTGCGTTGCGATCGGCGTGCCATGGCCCATGGCGAGGATGCGATGATCCTCGATCACCGCGCGGCCATGCCGATCGCGCCACACGCGATGCGGATTGCCCCCGACCAGCGCCTCCTCGGCGGGTGTCTCGCCGATCCCGAACAGGCCACGCCACTGGTTCAGCAGCGCTTCGGCATTGGCCGGGTGGACGGTGGCGTCGGTGCCGCCATGCCAGACGGACAATGTCGGCCACGGCCCGTCGTGACGGCTGGCACCCCGCACGGCGGCAGCCAGCGCCGCGGCATCGGGCAGGTCACGCCCGCGCATCCGCTCCAGCGCCTGGCTCAAGCCGTGCGCGGTGCCATAGGGCAGGCCGCCGATGATCGCACCGCCCGCGAACACCTCGGGGTAATTGGCCAGCATCGCCGCCGCCATCGCGCCGCCCGCCGACAGGCCGGTCACGAACACGCGCGACGGATCGATACCATGCGCCGCCCCCATCGCCGCGATCATCGCGCGGATCGACGCCACCTCGCCATGTCCGCCGGCCATGTCCTCGGGCGCGAACCAGTTGAAGCACAGATTGGGATTGTTGGCACGCCGCTGTTCGGGGAACAGCAGCACGATCCCGGCCTCGTCGGCGAGCTGCGACCAGCCCGCGCCGCTGTCATAGCCCGCCGCGGTCTGCGTACAGCCATGCAGCACGACCACCAACGCGGGCCGGGGTTGCAGCTGGGCGGGCACATAGACACGCGCGCGCAGATTGCCAGGATTGGCACCGAAATCGGTCAGATCGCTCAGCCGATCCTCGCCATTAGCGGTCGTCATGGCATCGGCCATGCGCTGGCCGACGAGGCGACCGATCGTGTCCGACAAGCGGGGCATGTTGGGGTCTCCGACCGGGCGGGATCATCGACGAACCCGTCTTGCTGCATCGCACAATATGGGCGCGGGCGAGCCGAAGGCAAGCGCCGATCGGCCCTGCGGCCCGGACAAGGGCTACCGGACCAGCAGGTCTACCCGGCTGCCGCCGCCCGGCCCCGGCGTCACATGGACTACATAGGCCGCATCGCCGCGAGTGCCGCCCAGCACGTGCTCATCACCCTGTGCCTGATGCTCCGCGCTATAGCCCGCGCGCGTCACCCGCGCGTTATACCAGTCGAGAATGCGCGCAGCCGGCGCACTGCTCGCGAAGCTGACGACGCGCAGCCCGCACGCGTCATTGCCCGCCGCCTCCTGCACGCGCGCGTCGGGGTAGAGCGGCACCGCGGCGGGCAGCCGCGCCGCCCAGGTTGCCGAATAGGAGACGCGCTGTGCACAGCCCGCATCCGCCGGCCGCTGCCGTGCCGCCAACTCGGCCAGCGTCAGCGCGCCCCCCGCCGCCTTGCACGACGGGCAGTCGCCCTTGGCGGGTGGCGTCGGCTTCAGATCGGCGGCGGTGACGCCATCGGGCCGGCCGGCGGTGGGGTCGGCGGGAATCGACAGCGGATCCGGCCGGCTCGGGGGGCGCACGGCGTCGGTATTGGCGGTCCGGGTCAGCGCGGGGTCGACCATGATCTGGTCGTGCAGCGCCGCGGTCAGCGCAGGGTCGCGCTGGTTTCCGGCCGCGCCCGCGGTCAACTCCTTGTCCAGGCTGTCGAGGTCCTGCTGCGTCGCCGCCGGCTTGGCGCATCCGGCGAGCAACAGCGTGGCGGCAAGAAGGTGATTCGCATGCATCGCCGCCACTCATGACGCATCGCCCGTTAAGTCGCCATCCGCGGGGCTGGTTAACGCGGCATTCGTGTTTACGCCCGGCTGTGGTCCCGCATCTTGCCGCGCGATGGGGCAGGGGCCATGTTCCCCTTATGCTGAACATCTTTTCTGTTGCGATCGGCCTCGTCACCCTGGTGCTGGGTCTGGTCGCGTTCGTGCCGCTGCTCGGCTGGATGAATTGGCTGGTCATCCCGATCGGCATCGTCGGTGCCGCGGTGGGCGCGCTGTCGTCCTCGACCAGCGGGCGCAACCTCAACCTTGTGCTGATCGTCATCTTCGCGATTCGCCTCAGCCTCGGCGGCGGCATCTTCTAAACGACAACGGGCCCGGTCTTTCGACCGAGCCCGCATCGTCAGCCTTGCTGGACGATCAGCGGCAGGTCACCTGACCGCGATCGATCGACTGGCCGAGCAGCGCACCGCCGCCCGCGCCGATCAGCGTGCCGAGCAGGCGCGATCCGCCGCCCGCGATCACATTGCCCAGCGCACCGCCGGCCAGACCGCCGACCACCAGACCGGTCGTCCCGTCGTTGCGGCGGCAGTAATAACGTCCGTTGCCACCGCGATAGATGCGGTCGTTCCGGGTCAGCCGGCGCTGCTGATAATAGCGGCCATCGCGATAATAGTTTTCCGCATAATAAGCGCGCTGGCCCGGCGGCAGGCGGTTATAGTCGTAGTTGCGATAGCGGCGCCAATCGTCGCGGCGATCCTGGCGGATATCGCGCAGGTCTTCGCGGCGATCGCGACGGGCGTCGCGCACCTGATCGGCATATTCGCGGCGCGCATCGCGCACGTCGCGACGCGAATCGGCATCGCGCAGGTCGTTGCGATAATCGCGGCGCGCATCGCGCACCTCGTTGCGATATTCGCGGTCCGCTTCGCGGCGCGTGTCCTGCGCCTGCGCGGGGATCGCGCTCAGCGTGATGGCCGCCAGCGCGGCGGACAGAAGGGCAATACGCATCGTCTTGGCTCCTTTCGGATGATGTGGGCAAAGAACCGCCAGCGCGCACGAGGAGTTGCGTGAACCAAAAACTACCGTCGGTTCATCCCCGCGACAGGCGCCGGCGGCCCGCTGGATCAGCCGAAGGTGGTATCCAGCGTGATGTCGCAGTTGAGCACCTTCGACACCGGGCAGCCCGCCTTCGCCTCATTCGCGATCCGCTCGAATTCGTCGCGCTCCATGCCGTCGACATGGCCGGTCAGCGTCAGGTCGGACCGCGTGATGGTGAAGCCGTCGCCATCCTTTTCCAGCGTCACTTTCGCCTTGGTTTCCAGATTGCCCTGCGTCTTGCCGGCGCCGGCCAGCGCGAAGGCGAGCGCCATGGTGAAGCATCCGGCATGCGCCGCGGCGATCAGCTCTTCGGGATTGGTGCCGGGGCCGTCCTCGAACCGCGTGTTGAAGCCATATTGGGCGTCGGTCAGCAGGCCCGACTGGGTCGAGATATGGCCCTTGCCGTCCTTGCCCAGGCCTTCATACCGGGCCGATGCGCTGCGGGTCGTCATGTACGTCTCCTCGTGTTTCACGAGGCCATACGCAGAACGGGCGCCGCAGGTTGCCCCACAGCGCCCGTTCCGGTCTAATTTATCCGAAGCTTAGCGGCAGCGACGGTTGCCACCGCTGCGCTCGATCTCACGGCCCAGCAGGCCGCCGGCGACGGCGCCGCCCAGCGTGCCCAGCGTACGGTCGCCGCGGGTGTCGATCGTGCGACCCAGCAGCGCGCCACCGACCGCGCCGACGACGGCACCGGTCGTGCCATCGGGCTTGCGGCAGCGCAGGCGACCGCGGTTGTCGCGCCATTCGCGATACTTGTAGCGCTGTGCGCCCGCCTGCGAGACCGGGACGACCATCGTCGCCGGTACGACCATCGCGGCACACCCCATCGCCAGCATCAACTTACGCATCTGAATCTCCCGTCATCGTTTGACTGTGGTTCGATAACGTCGGGCTATAATGACGGTTGCATGAACTGGGCACAACGTTCCGTTCAGGAAACCATTCAGGACTTCGGCGGGGTTTCTGTCTCGGTTTCCGCCTCGGCCGCCGGTTTGCGATAGCGGTTGGCGAGCAACGCCGCCCCCAGGATGAACCCGCCGGGTGCGAGCAGGATGACGGCGGCAAGGCCGATCTGGCGTTTGGTAATGGACATAAAGCGCAGGATAGCAGCGACAGGTGAACGACGGCTTGTCGTGCTACTTCGACCCCACCCCGTCACCCCGGCCTTGAGCCGGGGTCCCGCTTCTTCTTTCACCGCTCGAAAAGCGGGACCCCGGCTCAAGGCCGGGGTGACGGAAGGAGAGACGAGAGACCTCTAAAACGGCACCTTGAACTTCACCATCGCGCGCGGGCTGCTCATGCCGTTGGGCAGGCTGCCCTGTTCCGCCTCGCCCGATACCCCGACCTTGCCGATCGTTGTACGCGCGCGAATCGGCTTTTCGGCATAGCGCGTCTCGTCGACGGGGCGCAGCCGGTTGGCATCGATGGGTCGTCCGCAAATCACGATCGTGCCGTCGGCGTCGGGCTCACCGCACGCGGCCTTCGGCGCATCCGGGGCAGGGGCGGGCTTCACCGGCCGCATGTCCGCCGGCAAAGGTGGCCCCGCGACCGCCTGCATCGCCATCATCATCGCCAGCCGCATGGGGTTCGCTCTCCCGATTTTGGGAAAAGCTGACCGTCGATTACGGCAAAGCGATGGCCGGCCTTAGCGATAATTGAAGCTGATGCTGATCCGCTCACCCTTGGCCGCATTGGGCACCACCTCGTGCCGCAACCAGCTTTCCCACAGGAAGACGCTGCCCGGCTTCGGCTCGGCATAGACGAAGGTCGCGTGATCCTCGCCCGCATCCGGCCGACGGGTGGGAGCCGCCATCATCATCGGCAGCCGCGGATCCTCCAGCTTCAGTGCACCCGCACCCGCCGGGGTGGCGATATAGATCGTGCCGCTGACCGCGCTGTGCGGATGGATATGCCCCGAATGCGTGCCGCCGGGCTTCAGGACGTTGACCCACAGGCTGTCGAGCTTCAGCTTGCGCCCACCCAGATCGAACGCGCACGCCTCTGCAAAGCGCGCGACATGCTTGTTCAGCAACTTGACCAGGTCGGCAAAGCGCGGATCGCGCGCGGGCAGGTCGTTCAGCGACGCATAGGACGTATAGCCGCGATAGCCATGCGCCTTGGACCAGGCGACGCCCGCGCGATCCTCGCGCGCCAGATCGAGGCACGCCTCCTCCAGCTCCTCGATCAGCCCGGCATCGCCAAGGTCGTCCTCGTAGAAGCGCGTCGCGAACAGCGTACGGACCGTCATTGTGCCAACCTCATCGCGATATCGTTCATGAACCGCACGTCGTCCCCATCGGCCAGCCACGGCGCCTCCGCCCCGATCGCGCCCAGCATGTCGGACAGCGGGTCCAGCTCCGCCTTGGCGTAATTGCCGAGCACGTAGCCGGTCACGCGATCCTTGTGTCCCGGATGGCCGATGCCGATCCGTACCCGGCGGAACTCCGGCCCCAGATGCTGGTCGGTCGAGCGCAGCCCGTTATGCCCTGCCGTGCCGCCGCCACGCTTCACCTTCACCTTGAACGGCGCCAGATCGAGCTCGTCGTGAAAGACGGTCAGCGCATCCGGCCCCAACTTGTAGAAGCGTAACGCCTCGCCGATCGCACGGCCGCTTTCGTTCATGAACGTCGCGGGCTTCAGCAGCAGCACCTTGTGGCTGCCGATCCGCGCTTCCTGCGTCCAGCCCTGGAACTGCTTCTTCACCGGCCCGAAGCCGTGCATGTCGGCGATCAGGTCGAGCGCCATGAACCCGACATTGTGCCGGTGCATCGCATATTGCGGCCCCGGATTGCCCAGGCCTGCCCAGATCTGCATGGCGCGGTGGTTCCTCAACGTTGGCGGAAGGCGCGCCCTCCTACCTGTATTCGTCATTCCCGCGAAGGCGGGAATCCAGACTGGCTGACCTCACGGCAGGAACGCAGACGTCAGAGGTTCTGGATTCCCGCCTTCGCGGGAATGACGGTGATAACAAAAAGGGCAGGGGAGCTGCTCGCCACCCTGCCCCTTTCGCAAACCGGATCGATCCCGATCAGCCCTCGGCCGTATCCTCGTCGCCCTCTGCTTCCGCAGCGGCTTCGGCAGCCTGGGTCTCGGCGACCTCGGCTTCCAGCGCCTCGTCGGCGGCGGTCGGGACCGTCGGCGGCACGATCGTCGCGATCGCGAAGTCGCGGTCCTCGATCGCCGGCGTCGCGCCCTTTGGCAGCGTCACGTCGCTGATGTGGATCGAATCGCCGATCTCGCGGCCCTTCAGCGAAATCGTGATCTCGCTGGGGATGTCGGCGGCGTCGACGACCAGCTCGACCTCGTGGCGGGTGATGTTGAGCACGCCGCCCTGCTTCAGGCCACGGCACTCGTCCTCATCCGCGAACACGACCGGCACCGCGACGGTGACCGTGGTGTGCTCACCGATGCGCAGGAAGTCGACATGGACCGGACGGTCGGTGACCGGGTGGAACGCCACGTCCTTCGCCAGCGTGCGCTGACCGCCGACCATGATGACCGAGTTCATGAAGTGACCCGTCATCAGCGCCTTGACCAGCGCCTTCTCCTCGAGATGAACCGAGGCCGGCTCCTTGTTCTGGCCGTAGATCACGGCGGGGACGCGGCCATCACGACGCAGCGCCCGGGAGGCTCCCTTGCCAACCCGGTCGCGCGTCTCGGCTGCGAGCGTAAGAGTGTCGCTCATGCAGAATACCTTCCGAAACGTGCTAATGTGTCTTTCCGCAGCCTCGCCTCCAGGGATGACCAAGGCCGGAAGCGGGCGCGCATAGCGGGAAGGGCGGGAAAAAGCAACTATTCCTCCCCGGCACGGGGAGGGGGACCGCGCCGCAGGCGTGGTGGAGGGGGCTCTCCTCACACGGTGACGTTTGTGGAAGCCCCCCTCCACCAGCTGCGCTGGTCCCCCTCCCCGCAAGCGGGGAGGATTTAATAGCGCACCCGCTCCGCCTTCAGCCCCAGCTTGGCGAGCTGCGCCTGCACCGAATCCGGCCCCGCCAGATGCCCCGCGCCCACCGCAATGAACACCGTCCCCGGCTTGGTCATCCGCTGCTTGATCCACTGCGCCCAGTTGCGGTTGCGATCCACCAGCAGCACCTTGGCGACCTCGGGCGAGCTCTTTAGCTCGTCGTTCATTTCGCGCGCCAGCGCCTCGGGGTCGCCGCGCGCCCATTCGTCGACCATCGTCGCCATCTGCGTGTCGAGCTTGGGCAACTCATCGACCGTGCTTTCCAGGAACTGGAGCTGCGCCTGGTCCGACAGGCTGCCGAAGAAGCCCAATTGCTGCTGCGGCGTCTCCAGCCCCGACAGTGGCTTGTGCGCCTGTTTCGCGGCCTCGGTGATCACCTCTTCCGGCCCGTTGGCGCTGTCGTAACCCAGCTTCGACAGCGGTGCGACCGACAGCTGCGTCGCCGCGAGCCACGGCTTGAACCGGTCGAGTGCATTGGCCGGCAGTCCCAGATCGGTCACCGCCTTGGTAAAGGCGGCGCGCTTGCCCTCGGGCAGGCGCTGCGTCAGCGGCGGCGTGCCGGGGGGCGCGACGCCGGTCGCCTGCACCAGCCCCTGCATCGTGGCAGGATCGGGCATCACGATCTCCAGCTTCACCTCGTCCGCCTTGTCGAACGCGCTTTTTACCGCCTCGTCGAACCAAGTCAGCCCGGGTTTCAGCACATGGATCGTCCCGAACAGATAGACGGTCGTCTGCTTGCCCTTCACCACCCACAGCGCCGGATCGGCATCATTGGCGGCGCGCGTGGGCACCTGGGCGGGCTGCGGCGCGCAGGCCGGCAGCGACAGGCACAAAGCGACCGCGGACACGGCGGCGGCAAGGGTTCGTATCATGCGGGGACGTATCCGGGTGGTGGGGCCAGACCTTCACCTAATGCCGCGCCGCACCACTTGCTAGACGCGGCGCCATCGGCCAAAGCCGGGCGCGTCATGGCTGCCACACCGCTTTCCTTTCAGAAGATGATCCTGACGCTCCACGATTACTGGAGCGACAAGGGTTGCGTGATCCTCCAGCCCTACGACATGGAAATGGGCGCCGGCACCTTCCACCCCGCCACGACGCTGCGCGCGCTGGGGCCGGAGACGTGGAACGCCGCCTTCGTCCAGCCCTGCCGTCGCCCGACCGACGGCCGCTATGGCGAAAACCCCAATCGCCTTCAGCATTACTACCAATATCAGGTCATCCTGAAGCCGTCGCCGCCCGATCTGCAGGACCTGTATCTGGGGTCGCTCGCCGCGATCGGCGTCGACATGACCCGCCACGACATCCGCTTCGTCGAGGACGATTGGGAATCGCCGACGCTCGGCGCCTGGGGCCTCGGCTGGGAAGTCTGGTGCGACGGCATGGAGGTGACGCAGTTCACCTATTTCCAGCAGATGGGCGGCTTCGACATGAAGCCCGTCGCAGGCGAGCTGACCTACGGCCTTGAGCGCCTCGCGATGTACATCCAGGACGTCGACAACGTCTACGATCTGCGGTTCAACGATCACGGCGTCAGCTACGGCGACGTTTTCCTCGAAAACGAGCGTCAGATGTCGACGTGGAACTTCGAGGTCGCCGACACCGCCACCCTGTTCGACGCCTTCAAGAAGGCCGCGGCGGAATGCGAGAACAGCCTCGCCGCCGGTCTGCCGATCCCCGCGTACGAACAGGCGATCAAGGCCAGCCACACCTTCAACCTCCTGCAGGCCCGCGGCGTCATCTCGGTGGCGGAGCGCCAGGCCTACATCGGCCGCGTCCGCGACCTCGCCAAGGGCGCCTGCGGCGCCTGGATGGAGAAGAACGGGTGGGCGGCGTGACGATGGTCTGCGCCGTCAGGCGCTTGGCAATGATGATGTTCACGCGAAGCCGCGAAGACGAAAAGGTGTCGCGTCGAGAGGCTTTCGATCGTCTTTCTTCTTTTCGCGTGTTCGCGTCTTCGCGTGAATCAAACCTCTTCTTCGGCGCCGCCCAATGACCGACTTCCTCCTCGAACTCCGCTCCGAAGAAATCCCCGCGCGCATGCAGGACAAGGCGCGTGAGGATCTCGCCCGCCTGTTCGCCGCCGAACTCGCCAAGGCTGGCCTCGCCGCCACCGAGACGATCACCTACGCCACCCCGCGCCGCCTCGCGCTGATCGCGCGCGGTCTGCCGCTGGAAACGCAGGCGGTCAGCGAAGAGCTGAAGGGCCCCAAGGCCACCGCCCCCGAACAGGCGCTCGCCGGCTTCCTGCGCAAGACCGGCCTGACCCGTGACCAGCTGACCGAGCGCGACGGCGTCCTCTATGCGGTCACCGAAAAGCCCGGCCGCGCCACCGCTGCCGTGCTCGCCGAGGCGATCCCCGCGATCGTCCGCGCCTTCCCCTGGCCCAAATCGATGCGATGGGGCGCCGCTTCCGCGTCCACGGAAAGCCTGCGCTGGGTCCGCCCGCTGCACGGCATCGTCGCGCTGCTGGGTGAGGACCTGGTCGATGTCGCAATCGCCGGCGTCCGCTCAGGCGTCGCCACCTACGGCCACCGCTTCCACCACCCGGGCCAGATCACCATCGGCTCGGCGGCGGATTACGTCGAAAAGCTGCGCGCCTGCCACGTCATTGTCGATCAGGACGAACGCCGCGCGCTCATCCGTACCCAGGCCACCGCGCTCGCCGCCGATGCGGGCCTGACCCTCGTCGAAGACGAAGGCCTCGTCGCCGAAAACGCCGGCCTCACCGAATGGCCGGTGCCGCTGCTCGGCCGCTTTGACGCCGACTTCCTCAGCGTCCCGCCCGAGGTGATCCAGCTCACCGCGCGCGTGAACCAGAAGTATTTCGTCTGCCGCGATGCGTCGGGCGCGCTGGCGAATGCCTTCGTCTGCACCGCCAATATCGAAGCGACCGACGGCGGCGCCAAGATTGTCGAGGGCAACCGCAAGGTCCTCGCCGCCCGCCTGTCGGACGCGCGCTTCTTCTACGACACCGATCTGAAGACCCCGCTCGAGGAACAGGCGGCAAAGCTCTCGAACATCGTCTTCCACGAAAAGCTCGGCACCGTCGCCGACAAGGTCGACCGCGTTGCCAAGCTCGCCCGCTGGCTGGTCGAAGAGGGCATCGTCGGCGGGGGTTCAAATCCCTCCAGCGCTATCAATTCACCCGTCACCCCAGCGCAGGCTGGGGTCTCCCGCGACGGCGCGGGACAAGAGCCGCATAAGACCCCAGCCTCCGCTGGGGTGACGGACTTGGCCGACATGGCCGAACGCGCCGCGCGCCTCGCCAAGGCGGACCTCGTCACCGGCATGGTCGGCGAATTCCCCGAACTCCAAGGCCTGATGGGCGGCTATTACGCCGCCGCCCAGGGCGAACCCCGCGAAGTCGCCGACGCCATCCGCGACCATTACAAACCGGTCGGGCAGGGCGACGACGTGCCGACGGCCCCGGTGACGGTAGCGGTGTCGCTGGCGGACAAGTTGGATAGCGTAGCCCAGTTCTTCGCGGTCGGCCTGAAGCCGAGCGGCTCGAAGGATCCTTTTGCCCTACGCCGCGCAGCATTGGGCATCGCGAGCACGATCCAGCAAAATGCGCTTAGGCTTCCGTTCTACCCTGTCAGCGTCCGCGCAATGGGCAATACGGACGTTGGATCCACAGAGATGATGGATTTCATCATCGACCGCCTCAAGGTCCAGCAGCGTGAAGCCGGCGTCCGTCACGACCTGATCGACGCGGTGTTCGCGCTTGGCGGCGAGGACGATCTCGTCCGCCTGCTCGCCCGCGTCCACGCGCTGCAAGCCTTTGTCACCACCGACGACGGCGCGAACCTGCTCGCCGGCTACAAGCGCGCTGCCAACATCCTCAAGAAGGAAGCGTACACCCCGGATACGGAGGGGAATCCGAAAACGCTGTCCTACACGCCCGAAAAGGCAGAGGCTGATCTGATCGCCGCGCTCGACTCGGCCGAGCCCGCCACCGCGGCTGCGGTCGCGGCCGAGGATTTCGAGCGCGCGATGGCGGCGCTCGCCTCGTTGCGCGCGCCGATCGATGCGTTCTTTGACACTGTGACCGTCAACGATGCCGACGCGGACAAGCGGGACCACCGCCTCGCCCTGCTCGCCCGCGTGCGCGCGGCGGTCCACACCGTCGCCGACTTTTCGAAAATCGAGGGGTAGGAACCGAACCCCCGCGTATATTCCACATCGTCCACTTCCGAACGTTCGGTATGCTCTTTCCTCCCCGGGGATCAGGCCAACACGTCAGCTCTTAAGGACCAGCGATGACCCAATACGTGTACCGTTTCGGTGGCGGAGTTTCGGACGGCGGAAAGGGCGACAAGAACCTGCTCGGCGGCAAGGGCGCGAACCTTGCCGAAATGGCCTCGATCGGCCTGCCCGTGCCCCCCGGCTTCACGATCAGCACCGCCATGTGCACGCGCTATTACGAAGAGGGTGAGCAATTCCCCCAGTCGCTGCGGGATGAGGTGGCGCAGGGTATCGCGCATATCGAAGGGGTTACGGGGAAAAGCTTCGGCGATGCGGCCAATCCGTTGCTCGTCTCGGTCCGCTCTGGCGCGCGCGTGTCGATGCCCGGCATGATGGACACCGTCCTCAACCTCGGCCTCAACGACACCACGGTCGAAGGCCTTGCGGCCAAGTCCGGCGATGAACGCTTCGCCTGGGACAGCTACCGCCGCTTCATCCAGATGTACGCGGACGTCGTGCTCGAACTCGACCATGGCGCGTTCGAGGAAGCGCTGGAGATCGCCAAGGAAGATAACGGCTTCACGCTCGATACCGAGCTGACTGCCAGCGATCTCAAGGCGTTGGTCGCGGAATATAAGAGCCTGGTGGAAAAGGAATGGGGCAAGCCCTTCCCGCAGGACGTGCACGATCAGCTGTGGGGCGCGGTCGGCGCGGTGTTCGGGTCGTGGCAGTCGGAACGCGCCAAGGTCTATCGCCGCCTCAACGACATCCCCGCCGACTGGGGCACCGCGGTCAACGTCCAGGCGATGGTCTTCGGCAACATGGGCGACACGTCCGCCACCGGCGTCGCCTTCACCCGCGATCCCTCGACCGGCGCCAACGCTTATTACGGCGAGTTCCTGATCAATGCGCAGGGCGAAGACGTCGTCGCCGGCATCCGCACGCCGCAATATCTGACCAAGACCGCCCGCGAAGAGGCCGGCGCCAAGCCCGCCTCGATGGAAGAGGCGATGCCCGAGGTGTACGCCGAGCTGGCGGCCGTCTTCGACCGGCTCGAAAAGCATTACCGCGACATGCAGGACATCGAGTTCACGGTCGAACAGGCCAAGCTCTGGATGCTCCAGACCCGCTCGGGCAAGCGCACCGCCAAGGCCGCTCTGAAGATCGCGGTCGACATGGCGAGCGAGAGCCTGATCACCCGCGAAGAAGCGATCCTGCGCGTCGATCCGATGGCGCTCGACCAGCTGCTCCACCCGACGCTCGACCCCGAAGCCCCGCGCGACGTCATCGCCAAGGGCCTGCCCGCCTCGCCGGGCGCGGCGTCCGGGGCGGTCGTGTTCGACGCCGACACCGCGGAAAAGCGCAAGGCGGCGGGCGACAAGGTCATCCTCGTCCGCGTCGAAACCAGCCCCGAAGACATTCACGGCATGCACGCCGCGGAGGGCATTCTGACCGCGCGCGGCGGCATGACCAGCCACGCCGCAGTCGTCGCGCGTGGCATGGGGCGTCCCTGCGTCTCGGGCGCCGGATCGCTCTCGATCTCGGCCAAGGACAAGGTGATGAAGGTCGCCGGTCGCGAGATTCGCGAAGGCGATACGATCACGATCGACGGTGCCAGCGGCGAGGTGATGTTCGGCGCGGTCGCCACCGTGCAGCCTGAACTCGCCGGCGACTTCGGTACGCTGATGGAATGGGCCGACGGGGTCCGCCGCCTGAAGGTGCGCGCCAATGCCGAAACCCCGCTCGACTGCCAGACCGCGCGCGATTTCGGCGCGGAGGGGGTTGGGCTGTGCCGCACCGAGCATATGTTCTTCGACGCCGACCGCATCACCGCGGTCCGCCAGATGATCCTCGCCGACAGCGAAGCCGGCCGCCGCGCCGCGCTCGCCAAGCTGCTGCCCGCACAGCGCAGCGACTTCACTGCGATCTTCGAGGTCATGGCCGGCCTGCCGGTGACGGTGCGCCTGCTCGATCCCCCGCTGCACGAATTCCTGCCGCACGAGGAGAATGAGTTCGCCGAGGTCGCCGCGGCCGCCGACGTCGATGTCGAAATGCTCAAGCGTCGCGCCGCCGAGTTGCACGAATTTAACCCGATGCTCGGCCACCGTGGCTGCCGCCTGGGCGTGACCTATCCCGAAATCTACGAAACGCAGGCGCGCGCGATCTTCGAAGCCGCGCTCGACGTCGCCGACAAATCGGGGGCGGCGCCGATCCCAGAGGTCATGATCCCGCTCGTCGCCACCAAGCGCGAGCTCGATCTGATGAAGACGGTCGTCGATCAGGCGGCGCAGGCCGTGTTCGCAGAACGTGGCAAGACCATCGACTATCTCGTTGGAACAATGATCGAATTGCCGCGCGCCGCGCTGAAGGCAGGCGAGATCGCCGAGACGGGGGAATTCTTCTCCTTCGGCACCAACGACCTGACGCAGACGACGCTGGGCGTCAGCCGCGACGACGCCGCCCGCTTCCTCGGCGCCTATGTCGAAAAGGGCATCTACGCCAAGGATCCGTTCGTCAGCCTCGACGTCGACGGCGTCGGCGAGCTGGTCGA
Source organism: Arthrobacter sp. TPD3018 (assembly GCA_003075315.1). Classification (GTDB taxonomy): domain Bacteria; phylum Pseudomonadota; class Alphaproteobacteria; order Sphingomonadales; family Sphingomonadaceae; genus Sphingomonas. The sequence goes on from QDFQ01000001.1 coordinate 987,394, forward strand.
ACTGGCGGCGGAGCGCGGTCGTAAGACGCGCCCCGGCATCAAGCTCGGCATCTGCGGCGAACACGGTGGCGACCCGGCGAGCATCGCCTTCTGCGAAAAGGTCGGCCTCGATTACGTCTCGGCCAGCCCCTACCGCGTGCCGATCGCGCGCCTCGCGGCGGCGCAGGCTGCCCTGAAGTAACCCTTCCTCCCCTCCCTGGAAGGGAGGGGCCGGGGGTGGGTTGGCCCGCGAGGACGCGCGGCGGTGCCCCATGGGCCGACCCACCCCCAATTCCTCCCTTTCAGGGAGGGGAGAAGATCAAACCTGAAACCTCATTCAGGTTTGCTTGACCCCGCGCCGCCGGCCCCGCTATCGCCGCGGCAACGACAGGAGAGAGGCGTTGAAGAAGCTCTATCCCGATGCCGCCGCGGCTCTTGACGGCCTGCTGCATGACGGCATGACGATCTGCGCGGGCGGCTTCGGCCTGTGCGGCATTCCCGAACGGCTGATCGACGCGATCCAGGCCTCGGGCGTCAAGGATTTGACGATCGCCAGCAACAATGCCGGCATCGACGGCGAAGGCCTCGGCAAGCTGCTGCGCAGCCGTCAGGTCAAGAAGATGATCTCGAGCTACGTCGGCGAGAACAAGGAATTCGAGCGCCAGTATCTCTCCGGCGAGCTGGAGGTCGAGTTCTGCCCGCAGGGCACGCTCGCCGAACGCTGCCGGGCAGGCGGCGCAGGCATCCCCGGCTTCTACACCAAGACCGGCGTCGGCACGCTGGTGGCCGAGGGCAAAGAGGTGAAGACCTTCGACGGACAGGATTACATCCTCGAACGCGGCATCCGCGCCGACCTCAGCATCATCAAGGGCTGGAAGGCGGACGAGAGCGGCAACCTTATCTTCCGCAAGACCGCCCGCAACTTCAACCAGCCGATGGCCACCGCCGGCAAGATCTGCGTCGCCGAAGTCGAAGAGGTGGTGCCGGTCGGCAGCCTCGATCCCGATCACATCCATCTGCCCGGCATCTACGTGAAGCGGATGATCGTCGGCAGCCCTTACGACAAGAAGATCGAGTTCCGCACAGTCCGCGAGCGGGAGAGCGCATGATGCGCCGCCTGGTCCTCGCACTGGCTACCACGGCGCTGCTGACGGCCTGTGGCGGGCGTGGCGAACGGGCGGCGACGCTGCCCGCGCCGGGACAGACCTATAGTGCCGACGGCAAGGTCGTGCAGATCACTGGGCTGAAGGCGCTGCCCGCGCCGGGCGCTGCCGTCGGCGCCGACGCCGCAGTCGTCCCGCCGCAGTTCCAGTTCCTCTATGGCTCGGGCGAAGCGCTGGCGCTCAGCCGTCAGGCGTTCCGCGCGCTCGTCTCCTACGCCACCTATCGCAAGGCGGCGGGCGACAGCGTGGTCCTCGCACCCAACGCCACGCTCGCTGCGCCAAGCTGGACCGCCTGCGCCGGCAAGCCGCGCGCGGCGGTGTTCGATGCGGACGAAACCGTGATCCTCAATCTCGGCGTCGAGGCACTGGCCGCGCGCGATCCCGCCGCCCCCTTCGATGCCGCGCAATGGGCGCGCTGGGAGCGGACGGGCGCCAAGGCCGTCGTGGCGGCTCCGGGCGCGATCGAGGCATTCGCCGCTCTGCGCGCCGCGAATATCGCGATCATCATCAACACCAATCGCGATGCCTCCACCGCACCGGGCACCGTCGCCACGCTGAAGGCCGCCGGTCTCGGCGACTTCACGCCTGGGGACAATCTGTTCCTGCGCCAGGGCATCAACGGCAAGGACGCCCGCCGCGCCGCGATTGCGCAGCGCTATTGCGTCGTCGCGATGGCGGGCGATCAGCTCGGCGATTTCAGCGACCTGTTCGGTGCGATCGCCTCCCCGGCGGATCGTCGCCACGCCACCGACGCGGGCGCGATCGGCGAGATGTGGGGCAACGGCTGGTTCGTCCTGCCCAATCCCGTCTACGGCACCGGGCTGAAGGGGGGCTTCGACGAGGTCTTCCCGGCCGACAAGCGCTGGGTCGACGGGGGCGCGCGATGAGCGACAAACCCGTCCCGATGAACCTCGATCGCTACGCCGACCTGATCGGCGGCAGCGCGGAGTTCCTGCGTGTCTGGGCCAAGCAGGACGGCCCCGTCACCTGTTTCGTCAATCCGGTGCCGATCGGGCCGGATCCGTTCGCCTTCGGCCTCGCCATGGTCGATTGCGTCCGCCACGCCGCCAGGGCTTACGCCCGTGCGGTGAACATCGACGAGGAGGCGGCACTCGCGCGCATCTGGGAAGGGCTCGACGCCGAGCGCGCCGCGCCCACGACCGATCCGATCTCCATCACCGCCAAGAGGGATGTGCATTAATGGCTTGGGACCGCAATCAGATGGCGGCACGCGCCGCGCAGGAACTGCGTGACGGCTATTACGTCAACCTCGGCATCGGTATCCCGACGCTGGTCGCCAACAACATCCCTGCGGGCATGACCGTGACGCTGCAGAGCGAGAACGGCATGCTCGGCATCGGGCCGTTCCCGTATGACGACGAGGTCGATCCCGATCTGATCAACGCCGGCAAGCAGACGATCAGCGAGCTGCCGCAGAGCGCCTATTTCGGCAGCGAACAGAGCTTTGCGATGATCCGCGGCGGGCATATCGACCTGACCGTGCTCGGCGCGATGGAGGTCAGCGAGGGCGGCGACATCGCCAACTGGATGATCCCCGGCAAAATGATCAAGGGGATGGGCGGCGCGATGGACCTCGTCGCCGGCGTCAAGCAGATCATCGTCGTGATGGACCACAACGCCAAGGACGGCAGCCCGAAGTTCATCCCCTCCTGCACGCTGCCGCTGACCGGCAAGAACGTCGTCGACATGATCGTCACCGACCTCGCCGTCTTCCGGCGGCCCGATCACAATGCGCGCTTCCAACTGGTCGAACTCGCGCCCGGCGTGAGCGCCGACGAGGTCGCGGCGAAGACGACGGCCGCCTATCAGGTGGCGCTGTAACGATCGGCAGGCGGCGCCCGGACGCCTGAGGAGGGACGATGCGCTGGCTGATCGGGATCGGGTTGCTCGGGCTGATCGTCGGCATCCTCTGCGCGACCGTGTCCGGGCCGCGATGGCTCACCATAGCCGATGGCGTGGTGGGCGGTGGCCGCGGTGTCGAGCGGGTCGCGGACGGCGTTCCGTTTGGGTCGCACGGGCAGACGCTCGATGTGTGGCGGCCCGCCCGGGCGCCGCGCCGTCGAGCCGTGGTGATGTTCATTTATGGCGGCGGCTGGGTGAATGGCGATCGCGCCGCTTATGCCTTCGCCGCCCGCGCGTTCGCCCGGGCGGGGTTCGTCGTGGTGGTGCCCGATTACCGCAAGGTGCCGGGCGTGCGCTTCCCGGCCTTCGTCCAGGACGGCGCCGATGCGCTGCGCTGGGTGCATGATCACGTCGCGCTATACGGCGGGGATCCGGGGAGGATCGCGGTCTCCGGCCATTCGGCGGGCGCCTATAATGCGGTGATGCTGGCGATCGACCCGCGCTGGCTGGGCAACATCGGCTTGGCGCCCGATACGATCAAGGCGGTGGTGGGACTATGCGGCCCGTACGACTTCTTCCCCTTCGACTCGAAGCGATCGGTCGACGCCTTCGCCGGAGTAGCGGACGGTCCCGCGACGCAGCCGGTCCATTATGCCCGCCCCGGGTTGCCGCCCATGCTGCTGGTGACGGGCAGCGCCGACACGCAGGTGAAGCCGCGCAACGCGATCGCACTGGCGCAGCGGTTGCGCGCGGCGGGTTCGCCGGTGGAGCTGCGCGACTATAGCGGGCTCAGCCACGAGGATGTGGTGATGGCGCTCTCGGTGCCGTTCCGCGGCAAGGCGCCGGTGCTGCACGACAGCGTCGCGTTCCTGGATCGGATATTGGGGACGGGGAGGGCGCCATGAGCTACACACTGATCACCGCCAACCGCAATTACTCCAGCTGGTCGTTGCGGCCCTGGTTGTTGATGACGGCGCTCGGCATTCCGTTCGAGGATCGGCAAGAACCCTTCGCGCAGGCCGATAGCTGGCAGGCGTACCGCGTTTTCTCGCCGACCGGTCAAGTGCCGGTCCTGATCGATGGCGACCGCACGATCTGGGACTCGCTCGGCATCGTGATGTACCTCGCCGATCGGCATGAGGGTGTCTGGCCGGCGAACGAGGATGCGCGCGCCTGGGCGCAGAGCGCGGTCGCGGAGATGCACGGCGGGTTCGCGGCGTTGCGCAACGAGAGGACGATGAACGTCGGGGTGCGCGCCGATCCCAAGCCGGGCTCCGCCGCCTTGGCGCGCGATGTCGCCCGCATCGCGGAACTGTGGGGCGAGGGGCTCGATCGGTTCGGCGGTCCCTGGCTGGCCGGCGGGGCGTTCACCGCGGTCGACGCCTTGTACGCTCCCGTCGCGTTCCGCGTTCGCACCTATGGAATCGACGTGGGAGAGGCGGGGCAGCGGTGGACCGCGGCGGTGCTTGCCCATCCCGCCACGCAGGAATGGGAGCGCGCCGCACTCGCCGATCCGACCCGGGATGCGCGCAACGAGGCCTACCTCGCAATGTGCGGAACCGTCGTCGACGATCATCGTGCCTAGGCAATAATCTGTCGCACAGCCTTTCGCCGACGCATCGTTTCGGTTAACGCGAGCCCCATCATGGCATCCCGACCACAGACCCTGTACGAAAAGATCTGGAACGCGCACGTCGTCGAAACGCGCGACGATGGCACGTGCCTCATCTATATCGACCGCCACCTCGTGCACGAAGTCACCAGCCCGCAGGCATTTGAAGGGCTACGCGCCGCCGGGCGCCGTGTGCGCCGTCCCGAGCTGACGCTGGCGGTGCCCGACCACAATCTGCCGACGACGCCGCGCGTCGATGCCGGCGGCCGCCTGATCCCGATCGCCGATCCCGAAAGCGCGCAGCAGCTGGACGCGCTCCGCCGCAACACCGCGGAGTTCGGCGTCGATTATATCGATGCGACCGCTGCAGAGCAGGGCATCGTCCATGTCGTCGGCCCGGAACTGGGCTTCACGCTGCCTGGCACGACCCTGGTCTGCGGCGACAGCCACACGTCGACCCACGGCGCGCTCGGCGCGCTCGCCTTCGGGATCGGGACCAGCGAGGTCGAGCATGTGCTCGCCACGCAAACGCTGTTGCTCAGTCCGTCGAAGACGATGGAGGTCCGCGTCGACGGCACGCTCGGCTATGGCGTCAGCCCCAAGGACGTGATCCTCGCGATCATGGGCCGCGTCGGCGCGGCGGGCGGCACCGGCCATGTCTTCGAATACACCGGCGACGTCGTGCGCGCGATGTCGATCGAAGGGCGGATGACGCTCGCCAACATGTCGATCGAGGGCGGTGCGCGCGCCGGCCTCGTCGCTCCGGACGACACGACCTTCACCTATCTGAAGGGCAGGCCGATGGCGCCCAAGGGCGATGAGTGGGATCGGGCGGTCGCTTGGTGGCGCAGCCTCGCGACCGATGCCGGCGCGCGGTACGACAAGAGCGTCACCTTGCACGCCAGCGAGATCGCACCGTCGCTCACCTGGGGGACCAGCCCGGAGGACGTCGTCCCGATCACCGGCGTCGTCCCCGAACCCGACAGCTTCGCCGACCCTGCGAAGCGCGAGGCGGCGCGGCGCAGCCTCGACTATATGGGTCTGACGCCGGGCACGGCAATGCAGGACGTGGCGATCCAGCATGTCTTCATCGGCAGCTGTACCAACAGCCGGATCGAGGATTTGCGCGCCGCCGCGGCGGTTGCGGATGGACGCCGCGTCGCGGATGGCGTGCGCGCGATGGTCGTCCCCGGGTCGGGGCTGGTCAAGCGGCAGGCGGAGGCGGAGGGGCTCGATCGTGTGTTCGTCTCTGCGGGCTTCGAATGGCGCGAACCTGGCTGCTCGATGTGCCTCGCGATGAACCCTGACAAGGTGCCTGCGGGCGAACGCTGTGCCTCGACTTCGAATAGAAATTTCGTGGGACGTCAAGGACCTGGCGCGCGCACTCATTTGTTGTCGCCGGCGATGGCGGCTGCTGCCGCGGTCACGGGACGGCTCGCCGATGTGCGCGATGTGATGGGAGGACGATGATGAAGAAGGTTCTGGTATTGCTCGTGGCCGGCGCGATGATGAGCGGTGTGGCCGCCTATGTCGCGGGTGCGCGTGTGCTGACCCATCCAGTCGCCTTGCAGCGCTGACGCCGCATGCAGCCCGTCACGACCGTCAGCGGTACCGCTTACCCTTGGGGTGCCAAAAATATCGACACCGACATCATCATCCCGGCGCATTGGCTGAAGACCATCACGCGCTCCGGGCTGGGTCGCGGTGCGTTCGAGACGGTGCGCGCGCAGCCCGGTAACGTCTTCGACGATCCCCGCTATGCCGGCGCGCCTATCCTGATCGCAGGCGATAATTTCGGTTGCGGATCCAGCCGCGAACACGCCGCCTGGGCGCTCGCCGACATGGGTGTGAAAGCCGTCATCGCGCCCAGTTTCTCCGACATCTTCTCCGGCAATGCCTTCAAGAACGGAATCGTCCCCGTGGTGCTGCCGCAGGAGGCGGTAGATCGGCTGGTCGAGGTGGCGAAGGAGCAGCCGATCACCGTCGATCTGGAGACGATGACGGTCACGACGCCGTACCAGGATCGTTTCGCCTTCCATCTCGACCCGTTTCGTCGCCGTTGCCTGATGGAGGGGCTGGACGAAGTCGGTCTGACACTGGCAAGAGATACCGCGATTTCGAAATTCGAAGGTGCGGTCGAGCAGAGCCGCCCCTGGATCGGGAGTAGGAGCGGGTATGCGAGCATTGCTGTCGACGGCGCCGGGCGGACCTGAAACTCTAGAGCTGACGGAATCGCCCGATCCCGTACCTGCCACGGGGCAGGTCCTGGTCGCGGTGAAGGCCTGCGCGATCAACTATCCCGACGTCCTGATCATCGAGGACAAATATCAGTTCAAGCCGCAGCGCCCCTTCGCGCCCGGCGGTGAGATCGCTGGCGTCATCGAGGCGCTGGGTGAGGGCGTGACCGACTGGCAGGTCGGCGATCGCGTGATGGGCGTGATCGGCCATGGCGGCCTTGCGAGCAAGATCGCTGTCGAGCCGCAGCGCCTCTACCGCTTGCCCGAAGAACGCAGCTTTGCCGAGGGCGCGGCGCTGATCCTCACCTATGCCACCACCATCCATGCGCTGCTCGACCGCGGTCGCCTGGCGGAGGGGCAGTCGCTGCTGGTCCTCGGTGCGGCGGGTGGCGTCGGCCTGGCGGCGATCGAGCTCGGCAAGGCCTATGGCGCGCGTGTCGTTGCGGCGGTGTCGTCGGAGGAGAAGGCGGCGGCCGCCAAGGCCGCCGGCGCGAACGAGACGATTATCTACGGCCGCGCGCCGTTCGATAAGGATCAGTCCAAGGCGCTGGCCGAACAATTCAAGGCAGCGGGCGGGCGTGGCGGCTTCGATGTTATCTACGATCCGGTCGGCGGCGATTATGCCGAGCCGGCGCTGCGCTCGATCGCGTGGGAAGGGCGCTATCTCGTCGTCGGTTTCCCGGCGGGAATTCCGAAGCTGCCGCTCAATCTGACGCTGCTGAAGAGCTGCGATGTCTGCGGTGTGTTCTGGGGCGCGTTCGCTGCACGCGATCCGCAGGCGAATGCTGCGCATGTCGACACGCTGTTCCGTTTGTGGCGGGAGGGGCGCATCGCGCCGCGTGTCACGGAAACCTTTGCATTCGAACGGGGTGGCGATGCGATCGCCAAAATGGCCGCACGCGCGGCGATCGGCAAACTGGTGGTCGAGGTCGGTTGACCTCGGCCACCGGGCGGGGCGTTTAGCGTACCGCGAATACGACGGCCAGGATCATCGCCCACAAGAACAGCGAGATCCCCGTGCCGATCATCACGCCGGTCAGCGGCGTGGCGCGGTGGTGGTGCGTGCCGGAATGCGTGCCGGCGGTGAGAGGCGCGTTGGTCATTGTCCTTCTCCAGCGGGTCGATCTTTGCGTCGTACCCTATATTCAATATCTCATAACGCGCTTAACGGTTCCATAACGTAGGCGTTACGTTTCACTTATTTTCATGTTCAATCTCGACGGCTGGCCGTGCGGCGCGGCAGCGTGCGTTGCGCGGGCGGTCGCCCGCTCCTATGTGAAGACCGAAGTAGACCGCCCCGGGGGGAAATGGCCGCGATGACGATGTTCGACGATCGGGAAAAGGCACTGGAAGGGCAGTTCGCTCGCGCGGAAGAAATGGCGTTTCGCATCACCGCGCGCCGCAATCGTCTGGTGGGCCAGTGGGCCGCCGAGCTGATGGGTTTGACGCCGGAGGAAACGGATTCCTACGCGAAGTCGGTCGTCCAGGCGGATTTCGAGGAAGCTGGCGATGAGGACGTCGTTCGCAAGCTGCTGGGCGACCTCACCGCCGCGCGTGTCGAGATCGACGACGCCACCGTGCGCCGCGCGCTCGCCGACAAGGCGATCGAAGCGCGTCGTCAGCTGATGCAGCCGGAGTAAGCATCGCGATGCCGATGGCCGCTGACGATATCGCCGCGCTGATCCGCGCCGCCATTCCCGATGCCGAGGTCGAGATCACCGATCTTGCCGGTGACGGAGACCATTATGCCGCACGTGTCGTGTCGGCGAGCTTCGCGGGTCTGCCGCTGCGCAAGCAGCATCAGGCCGTCTATGCGGCGCTCGGCGGCCGGATGGGCGGCGAACTCCATGCGCTGCAACTCAAGACCGCAGCAGCCTGAGGATAGAGACCATGACCGACGATACCCACGCCCGCATCGACGCCGTCGTAAAGAACAACGCCGTTGTGCTGTTCATGAAGGGCAGCCCGCTGTTCCCGCAATGTGGCTTTTCCAGCCGCGCGGTGGCGATCCTAGACCATCTCGGCGTCAGCTATGAAAGCGTCGACGTGTTGCAGGACCAGGCGATCCGTCAGGGCATCAAGGCCTATTCCGATTGGCCGACGATCCCGCAGCTCTATGCCGGCGGCGAGTTTATCGGCGGGTCGGACATCATGATGGAAATGTACGAAAGCGGAGAGCTGGCGACGCTGCTGAAGGGCGAAGCCACCGCACAGTAAGTGCGGGCTTCGATACCTGCCCGGCGACAACGGGCATCGGGCGGGCGCCGTATGGCGTCCGCCTTTTGTTTTTGTGGCTGTTGCGGGCGTAGCGGGCTGAAAATCGGGAAGGGGGGCGGCCTCGCGCGGCCATATCGGCCGGGTGCGGGTGGGCCGGTGCGTGATACGATCCCGCGGCTGGCCCACCCTGCTGAAGCGTCGAACGCTCGGCTGCCCTGATATAAGCATCTAGCGTGCCAATCGTCCTAACCAACGGAAATGGTGGCACCCAGTTGGTTAACGCCACGGAGCTCACGGGCGGAGCTGTAAAATCCTTCGACACTACGCATGCTTCTTCGGGTTTTACGACTTGGCACCCCGACGTCCTCTATTGACTACGCTCGTAATCGTATTGATAACAGCTGTAGTCGATAGAGGAGCATAACCGTGGCCGAACGAATCAGCGATGCCGAGCATGCGGTGATGGAGGTCCTGTGGGACGAATCGCCGCTCACCGCCCAGGACGTGGCGGAGCGGGTCGATCCGGCGCGCGGCTGGAGCGCCAATACGGTCAAGACGCTGCTTGGCCGGCTGCTCGCCAAATCCGCCATCGCCCATCAGGAGGATGGCCGCCGCTATCTCTACCGCCCGATCGTCGCGCGCGACGATTACGTGTCGGGCGAATCGAAGCGGCTGATCGACCGTCTCTTCGGCGGCAAGCTGACCCCGCTTGTCGCGCACCTCGCCGAACGTGACGAACTGAGCGCGCAGGACATCGCCGAAATCGAGGCGCTGCTGAAGGACCTGAAACAATGAGCGCGCTGCTGCCCGGCGCGCCGTTCCTCGGCTGGCTGATCGAGGCGCTGGCCGCCTCGACGCTGCTGATGGTGCTGGTGCTGCTGATCCGCCGTCGGGTCCGCGAGGTGTTCGGGCCGCAGATCGCCTATGCTCTGTGGGCTTTGCCATTGCTCCGCCTGCTGCTGCCGCCTTTGCCGGCCGGCCTGCGGCAGGCGGCCGCAACTCCGCTCAGCCAGGCGAGCGAGACGATTACGATCATGGTGGTGGGGCAGGGCGACGCCGCCGTCGCGCCGGCCGTGGCACCCATGGCCGAAGGTGCGTCGATCGCCTGGGGGCCGATCGTCGGTGGAACGCTGGCGCTGCTGTGGGGCGCAGGCGCGCTCGGCTTCCTGCTGTGGCATCTCACCAGTCACACCCGCTTCTGTCGGCGCCTGCTCGGCACGGCAGCGCATGTTGAGGAGATGCGCGGCGTGCGCGTCATCGCCAGCGATGCGGCGCCGGGGCCGCTCGCGTTCGGCGTGCTGCGCCGCTACGTCGCTTTCCCGCTCGACTTCGCCGATCGCTACGATGCCGACGAGCGCGAACTCGCGCTGGAGCATGAGATCGGCCACCACCAGCGCGGCGATCTGATCGCCAACTGGATCGCACTGGCGGTGCTCGCGCTCCACTGGTTCAACCCCGTCGCCTGGCGCGCGTTCCGCGCCTTTCGGGCCGATCAGGAGCTAGCCAACGACGCCCGCGTGCTCGCCGGCCGCTCCGCGATCGACCGTCACGCCTACGCCTGTGCCATCGTGAAGGCAGCGCACGGCGGGGCCGTGTCCGCCGCCTGTCACCTCCACACCATCGACGATCTGAAAGGGAGAATCCGTATGCTGACCACCATGCCGCGTTCGCGTCGGCGTCTCGCAACCGGGGGCGTGCTGATGTCCGCCGTCATGCTCGCCGGCCTTGGTCTCACCGCCTCGGGTACCAGTGCGGCCAAGGCGATCAGCGGGAAGGTGGGCGACACGATCGGCGTCGACCTGCAAGCCCAGCCGCCGGCGCCGCCGCCCCCTCCCGTTGCTCCCGCACGGCCGGCACCCGCCACCGCGCCCGACGTGGCGGCGATCGCAGACGTGCCCGCGCCTCCTCCGGCTCCTGAGGCGCCCGACGCGCCTGCCGCACCGCCGGTCCCCGCCGCGCCTTCGAAGTCCCACCGCATCGTCATCAACAAGATGCAGGACGGCAAGGTTGCCACGTTCATGTCGAACGCCGATGGCCATTTCGACGATGCCGCGATCGAGCGCATGGCGGCCGATGCCCGCAGCCGCGCGCCCGAGGTCAGCTCGCGCAACTGTGCCGACGGCCGCGACGGCGGCCCGCGCCAGCTGGTCGTCCATACGACGCGCGCCGGCAAGCGGGCGATGATCGTCTGCACCAACCGGATCGAGGCAGCGGCTACGGCGGGCGCCATGGCATCGGCCCATGCCGAGGTGGCGAAACGCGACGCGTTGCAGACCGCGCTCGCCAGCGTCACGGCAACCCGCGTCAGCATCGCCAATAACGCCAGCATCCCGCCAGCCGATCGCGCCTCCGCTCTGAAGGACATCGACGAGGCGCTGGTCGAGCTGCGCAACGAGATGGCAGGTATCGGCAAGGACTGACGTTCTGATACGATACCGGCCTCGAACCTCCCCGCGCACGGTCCCGCGTGGGGAGGTTTTGCTTGCGCCCGGGGCCACCGCACGCCACATCGATGGACAATGCCCGCGCATCCGACCGGAATCCCGATCCAGCTCGAGCCGCTCGTGACGCGCGTGCTCGCGCCCAACGCCTCGCCCTACACCTATAGCGGCACGCAGACGCACGTCGTCGGCACCACCGATCTCGCGATCATCGATCCCGGCCCCGACGATACCGCGCATATTGCCGCTCTGCTGGACGTCATCGCTGGCCGGCCCGTGACGGCGATCGTCATCACGCATCACCACCGCGATCATAGCCCCGCCAGCCGGCCAATCGCCGCCACCACCGGCGCACCGATCGTCGGTCCGCGCGCGCACCATGTCGCGGATGACACCCTTCGTCTGGATGCCGCCTTCGACGCCGATTACGCACCCGATCGCGTGTTGGAGGAAGGGGAGACCGTCAGCGGCGAGGGCTGGACATTGCACGCCATCGCGACGCCCGGCCACACCTCCAACCATCTCGCCTATGCGCTGCCCGAAAGCGGCGCGTTGTTTTCGGGCGACCATGTGATGGGTTGGGCGACCAGCGTCGTCTCGCCGCCCGATGGCGACATGGGCGACTATATGGCGAGCCTCGACAAGCTGCTCGGCCGCGACGATCGCGTCTATTATCCTGGCCATGGCGAGGCGGTGGAGACGCCGCAGCGGCTGGTGCGCGGCATGCTCGGCCATCGCAAGCAGCGCGAGGGGCAAATCCTGCGCCTGCTCCGCGAAGCCCCGATGGCCATCCCAGCGATGACCGCGCGTATGTATGTTGGGCTCGACCCGCGGCTGCTCGGCGCGGCGGAGCGATCGGTGCTCGCGCATCTGTACGACCTGCGCCATCGCGCTCTGGTGGAGGAGGAGGGAGACACATGGCGGATCCGCGCGTGATCGATCCGGCACCGCCGCCGGCCCGCGGATCGATCGGATCGTTTCTGGGCAAGGCCGCTGGCGTCATCGTCCTGCTGGGGCTCGCCGTGCTGCTCGGCCTGTGGGCGATCCAGCGCTATGTGGAACGGCAGCTCGCGCCCGATCCCACCACGGTCGCGAGCGCCAGCCTGCAGGGATTGCGCGAACAAAACCGGCTGTCGGCCTTTGCCGCGCGCTTCGTCGCCGTCTCTACCTCGCGCCAGTCGCAGCTTGGCCTCTCGACCGAAAAGACGCTGATCATGCCGGGCACCGTTCGCTACGAAGTGGACCTCGCCAAGCTGACACCCTCCGACGTCATTTGGGACGCGGGCAGTAAGACGCTGTCGGTACGCCTGCCGCCGGTGGAGATCGACGGGCCGCAGATCGATCTGGCGCAGCTACGCGAATATGGCAGCGGCGGCATATTGTCGCACGTCACCGATGCCGAGGCGCGGCTCGATACGGCGAACCGGCGGGCTGGGCAGGCGGAGCTGGTGCGGCAGGCGCGCGACGCCGCACCGATGAAACTCGCCCGCGATGCGACGCGCCGAGCCGTGGAGACCAGCTTCGCCATGCCGCTGCGCGCTGCCGGTATCGATGCGCAGGTAAAGGTGCGCTTCGCCGACGATCCGACGCCAGCGGGAGAACGTTGGGACACCAGCCGGTCGTTGCAGGAAGTTCTGGGCAACGCCGAGTGAGGCGCGGCGTTGAGCCCGGCGCGGGTATCGCCTAACGGGGGTGTCATGGAACTGACGACCAATCTGGCAGGGCTGGACCTGCGCGCCGAGATCGACCGCCTCCGCAAGGAGCGCAACGCCGTCATCCTCGCGCATTACTATCAAAAGCCCGAGTTGCAGGACCTTGCCGATTTCGTCGGTGACAGCCTGGATCTCAGCCGCAAGGCGCAGGCGACCGATGCCGACGTCATCGCCTTTTGCGGCGTGCGCTTCATGGCCGAAACCGCGAAGATCCTCAGCCCCGACAAGACGGTCGTGCTGCCCGACATGGATGCCGGGTGCAGCCTGGAAGACAGCTGCCCGCCCGAACAATTCGCCGCCTTCCGCGCCGCGCATCCCGATCACATCGCGCTCACCTACATCAACTGTTCGACCGAGGTGAAGGCGCTCAGCGACATCATCGTCACCTCCTCGTCCGCGGAAACGATCCTCGCGCAGCTGCCGCGCGATCAGAAGATCATCTTCGGCCCCGACCGCAATCTCGGCGGCTATCTCCAGCGCAAGACCGGGCGCGAGTTGTTGCTGTGGCCGGGCGTGTGCATCGTGCACGAGGCGTTCAGCGAAACCGAGCTGCTGAAGCTGAAGGCACAATATCCCGGCGCCCCCGTCGCGGCGCACCCCGAATGCCCGGCGGTGATCCTGGATCACGCCGATTACGTCGGCTCGACGCGCGGCATCCTGGAATATGCCAATGCGATGCCCGGCGACACGCTGATCGTCGCGACCGAGCCGCACATCATCCACCAGATGGAAAAGGCGATGCCGACCAAGCGCTTCATCGGTGCACCGGGGGCAGACGGCAATTGCAACTGCAACATCTGCCCGTACATGGCGCTCAACACGCTGGAAAAGCTTTACATCGCCCTGCGCGATCTCACGCCGCGCATCGAAATCGAGGAAGGGCTGCGCATCAAGGCCAAGAAGAGCCTGGATGCCATGCTGGCGCTCGCCTCGACTAGCGTCGGCAAGGGCGACCTGGGGCCGGCACCGGTGGCGTCAGTCCCCGTCACGGGGGACTGACGCGTCAGCGCGACGATGTCGGGGTCGACGCGCCGAGCAGGTCGCGCGCGGCGTCGAGGTGGATCGCCACCATCGTCAGCCCCATTGCATCGGCCAGTTCCAGTGCAGCGGTGAGCAGTCGGCGCAATTCGGCCTCGTCAGCACCGTCGTTCATATTCCCCTCCCGTTCCCGTGACACCTGATAGCCGCTTTTTCCCTTCCGGCGTCTCAATAGGATGATCCAGCCATGCGCTTCCGTCTGGACGGCTTCGATACCGACGCCTTTATCGCCGCCACCTTGGCGGAGGATCTGGGGGAGGCGGGCGATATCACGTCTGCTGCGGTGATCCCGGCGGAGGCGCGCTTCGCCGGTGTGATGGACACGCGCGAGCCGATTGTCGTCGCCGGGCTGGACCTGGCGGAGGGCTTTTTTCGCGCGCTCGATCCGCAGGCGGTGATCACGCCGCTCGCGGCCGATGGCGATCGTGTGCCGGCCGGCACAGACCTGATGCGGATCGAGGGATCGGCGCGTGCGATGCTGACCGCCGAGCGCTCGGCGCTCAATACCGTCCAGCATCTGTCCGGCATCGCCACGCTGACCCGTCAGTACGTCGATGCGATCGAGGGTACGGGCGCCACCCTGCTCGATACGCGGAAGACGATCCCGGGACTGCGCCGGCTCGAAAAATACGCCACGCGCGTCGGCGGGGCGCAGAACCATCGCATGGGCCTGTGGGATGCGGCCATGATCAAGGACAATCACGTCGCGGTCGCTGGCGGCATCGCCGCGGCGGTCCAGCGTGCGGTCGCTGCCGGGATCGAGCGGATCATCGTCGAGGTCGACTCGCTGGACCAGATTGCGCCTGCGCTCGACGGGGGGGCGACGCACCTGCTGCTCGACAATATGGCCCCCGATACGTTGCGCCAAGCGGTGGCGATGATCGCCGGACGGGTGCCCACCGAGGCGTCGGGTGGCGTGCGCCTCGATACGATCCGCGCCATCGCGGAAACGGGCGTGACCTACATTTCGGTTGGGCGGTTGACCCAGTCGGCGCCGGCGGCGGATATCGGCCTCGATTTCGCGCTGCTGTGATCGAGGCGGCTTGCGCGGCGCTGCTGCGCGGCTAGGCTGCCGCGCATCTGTTCTGCTTGGGGGCACCCATGATCAAACCACCGTCGATCGCGCGTTTCGAACAATTCTACTGGGCCTCGGTCATCCTCGGCCTGATCAACACCGCCCTCAACTGGAAGACCTCACAGGCGCTGATTGCCGCCAATCCGGTGCTGGCGGGCGCCAGCTGGATCGTGCCGGTGACGCAGCTGATCGGCCTGCTGATCGCCGTGCTGCTCTGGTTCTTCATCGTCCGCCGGCCCAGCGTCGTTGCCAAGTGGATCCAGGTCGTCTTCGCTGCTCTCGGCGCGTTCGGCATCGCCTCGGCACTGTTCATGCTGGCCATGGGGCGTGTCCCGGTCACCATCCAGGTCGTGCTCGGCCTCGTGGCCAACATTCTCTACATCGCCGCCGCGGTGATGCTGTTCAAGCCGGACGCCAAGGAATGGCTGGGCGAGGGGCGCGACCCCGACGATATCGAGGCGCCGCGCGTATGATCGGCCGGCTTCTGCTCGCCGCTACGGCGATCGCGCTGCCGTCCGTGGCGCAGGCGCAAAGCTATCGCTGCTCGGCCCCAACCCAGATCGATCGGCCGCGCCCCGATCTGGCCGACGCCCGCCAGCCGCAGCGGCTGCTTCCGATCGGCGGCTATACGCTAGCGATCACCTGGGCCCCGCAATTCTGCCACGAGCATGCGCGCGATGCCTCTGCCCGTTTCCAATGCGGCAGCGGCAATCGCTTCGGCTTCACGCTGCACGGCCTGTGGCCGGATGGCGTGGGCAAGGACTGGCCGCAATATTGCCAGGCGACGCCGCTGCTGTCGCGACAGGTGATCCAGCAGAACATCTGCTCGACGCCGTCGGCGCAGTTGCTCCAGCACGAATGGTCGAAGCACGGCACCTGTATGTCGGGCTACACGCCAGAGCGCTATTTCGCGCAGTCCACCGGGCTCTACGCTAAGCTGCGCTATCCCGACATGAACACCTTGTCCCGCGGTCCGCTCACGGCGGGCAAATTGGCGCAGGCGATGGCCGATGCCAATCCGGGCCTCACCGCCGACATGATGCGGATCACCGCGAACCGGCGCGGCTGGCTGGACGAGATCTGGCTCTGCCTCGACAAGACGTTCCGCTATCAGCGCTGTCCGGCGCATCAGGGCGGGCTTGCGCCCAACGCCAGCGTGAAGATCTGGCGCGGCATGCGTTGACCCCTTTGCCGTTCGGGCCGGTTCGCACCGGCCCGGCGGTCAGCCGATGATCGTCGCTGTCGCGGGGTGATGGCGGTCGAGATGCTTGCGGATGATCCGCAGGTTGCGCGTGTTCGATCGGAAGAAGAAGTCGGGGACCGCACCGACAAAGGGGATGAGCCCCAGCGCCCAGTCGATCCCGACATTGCCGAACATCCGCGCCATTTGAAGCTTCGACATGCCGAGGTTGCGCGCTTCCCACACCAGCCAAGACCCGACCAGCGCCGCGATCGTCGTTCCGACGACGGGCACCAGGTCGAGCAGCACGTCCATGCCGACTTTACGATTGGTGCCGGGCAGCGTGAACAGCCCCTCCATCACGCGTTCCATCGCTTCCAGGCGGATGCGGACCGACGCGGGGTCGCGCCCGGTCGGCAGCGTTGCGATCAGCGGACGCATGTCCATGGGACGGGGCCGGCGGGGCGTGGTCTGTGCCATGCCGCTTAATTGGTGTCGTCGCGCAGCCGGTTCAACGGGTGCCAGGCGCGCGTGTTCGGGCGCCACTGCCTCAGCCGCAGCGCGACCAGCGACCAGCGCAGCGGCCGCGCGATCGGGATGAAGGCGGTGTCGACCGCCAGCGCCGCATCGGCCAGGCCGATCAGCCGTGCGCGGTCGGCCATCGTCGGCGCATCGCGGGCGGCGATCAATGCGGCACGGGCCTCGTCGCCGCACGCCGCGCAGGCGGTGGCGAGGTACCAGCGCGCGCTGTCATAGGGGGCTACCTGATCGACGAGGCGCAATTCGGCGGGCGCGGTCAGCGCGACGCGTTCCGGCGTGATCCCGATCGCGTAGAGCGCTGCGGCGATCTGGCCATAGAGCAACGTCGCGCCAGGCCCCGCCGGCAGCGCGATCCGCAACCGCACCGGCGCACCGAACGCCGCGACGCGTGCCTGGGCGTCCGCGATCCGCTGCTCGGGCGACAGCAGCGCCCAGCCGGGTATGGCTGGTGGAGCGCCGGAGTCGAGCGACTCTGGCAGGATGCGCTCGGCCGTCTCCCAGCCCGGCATCACCGCCGCCGTTACCGCAGCGCGATCGATCGCGCCGTTCAGCGCCGCGCGATTGCCTGCATCGGCGAGGAAGCCGTCGCGGGACGCGATCGCGAAGCCGAACAGGCCGACGGTAGGGTCGAGGCGGAGATTGGCTGGCGCGACCTGCGCGAGGCCGAGAAGCGGCCAGTCGGCGAAGGTGCCGCCGGTGACGTAATCCGAATCGCGAGCGACGAAGCGGACGATGGCGCGTGCCGCACGTTCGCCGATCAGCCGCACGTCGTCTTCGGGGCGGGTCGTGCGGTGATCCTCAGGATCGGCACGCGTCCGGTCGAACGCCGGGCGGAGCAGCAGGCTGTGATGGGCGGCGCTTACGATCCGCATCGGCCCTGCGCCGCCTGCACTGCCGATCCCGCCGCTGCGCCACAACGCAAGTTCGGGCTGGGCAAACAGTTTGAGCAGATCGGGGCGAGGGCGCAGCAGTCGCACTTCGATGACCTGCGGCGTCATCGTGACGATCTCGTCGATCGCCGTCAGGAAGGGGGCGAGGGGGTTGCGCGAGCCGGGGGCGATCTGACGCCGCAGCTGCGCGACGACCTGGTCGGCGGTCACCGCGCTGCCATCGGGCCATTGGGCGTCGCGGAGGCGGAAGATGTAGCTGGTGCCCTGATCGATGACGATCCAGCGTTCGGCGAGCCCCGGTTCGATCTGGCCGCTGGCATCGAACCGCACCAGCCCCTCTGCCGTCGCATCGAGAAGCAGCCGAGTCGGCGTATTGGGCAACGTTCGGCTGGGATCGGCAAGCCGGGGTGCGGTGCCGATCGCACTGGCGACGACCGGCCCCGAATCGGGGCGCCGGTCGCAACCGGCGAGCGCCGCGGTCGACGCCAGCGCAAAAGCAATGGTGCGGACGGCGGGACTCGAACCCGCACTCCATAGGAAGCCGATTTTAAGTCGGCTGCGTCTACCGGTTTCGCCACGTCCGCACACATGGGCACGACAAGCGCACGTGGGTGCGGGCGTCAAGTCACGACCGGCATTTCATCGCCATGCGGAGCGAAGATAGCCCGCCGGACGATGGTGTCATGCCGCGCGTCACACGTTCAGACGGGCGCGCATTTCCTTGCCGGGCTTGAAATAGGGGACGCGCTTGGCGTCGACATCGACGGTTTCGCCGGTGCGCGGGTTGCGACCGACACGGGCTTCGCGAGCGCGGGTCGAAAAGGCACCGAAGCCGCGCAGTTCGACGCGGCCGTTCGCGGCAAGCCGCAACGTGATTTCATCGAAGAAGGTGGTGACGATCGCCTCGACGTCGTGGCTCGTCAGCTCGGGGTTGAGATCGCAGAGTTTTTGAACGAGTTCAGATCGGATCACGGTACGGGCTCCCCCCGGCGCCAGGTTGCGGAGATTGATGAAGATCAATGCCCAAGACGTATAGGGCCGCAGCGAAACCGATCCAATGAAAAATATGTCAGGTCAGGACATTTCTGCCCCGACCTGACACATGGGTAAGTGTTACTTACTTCTTTTCGGCGTCCGAGCGGGCCTTCAGCGCCTCGCCCAGAATGTTGCCGAGCGTCGCGCCCGAGTCGGACGAGCCGTACTGAGCAACCGCCTGCTTCTCTTCGGCGATCTGCATCGCCTTGATCGAGAAGGTGGGCTTCTTCGAACGATCGAAGCCGGTGACCATCGCGTCGAACTTCTGGCCGACCTGGAAACGCTCCGGACGCTGTTCGTCACGGTCGCGGCCGAGATCGGTGCGCTTGATGAAGCCGGTCGCGCCATCGTCGCCCTGCTGCACTTCGAGGCCCGCGTCGCGAACTTCGAGGACGGTGACGGTGACGATCGCGTTCTTGTTCAGACGGTCGCCCGCTGCCGCGATGCCGCCGGCCGCCGGGCCGCCGCGCTCGAGCTGCTTCATGCCGAGGCTGATGCGCTCCTTCTCGGCGTCGATGTCCAGAACGATCGCCTGAACGGTCTCGCCCTTGCGGTGCAGGTTGAGGGCATCCTCACCCGACACGCCCCAGGCGATATCCGACATGTGGACCATGCCGTCGACGTCGTTGTCCAGGCCGATGAACAGGCCAAACTCGGTCGCATTCTTGACTTCGCCCTCGACGGTCGAACCGATCGGATGGGCAGCGGCGAACGCTTCCCACGGATTGTTCTGCGCCTGCTTCAGGCCGAGGCTGATGCGACGCTTGTCCTCGTCGACCTCGAGCACCACGACATCGACTTCCTGCGAGGTCGAGACGATCTTGCCCGGGTGGACGTTCTTCTTGGTCCAGGACATTTCGCTGACGTGGACCAGGCCTTCGATGCCCGGCTCCAGCTCGACGAACGCACCATATTCGGTGATGTTCGTGACGCGGCCCGACAGCTTGGCGCCGACCGGATACTTCGCGCTCGCGCCATCCCACGGATCGGACTCGAGCTGCTTCATGCCCAGGCTGATGCGCTGCGTGTCCTTGTTGATGCGGATGATCTGCACCTTCACGGTGTCGCCGATCGCGATCATTTCCGACGGGTGGTTGACGCGCTTGTAGCTGAGGTCGGTGACGTGCAGCAGGCCGTCGATGCCGCCCAGGTCGACGAACGCACCGTAATCGGTGATGTTCTTGACGACGCCGTCGATGATCTGGCCTTCCGCCAGGCTCTGGATCAGGCCCGAACGCTGCTCGGCGCGGGTTTCTTCCAGCACGGCGCGACGCGACACGACGATGTTGCCGCGCTTGCGGTCCATCTTCAGGATCTGGAACGGCTGCGGGATGTCCATCAGCGGCGTGACGTCACGCACCGGACGGATATCGACCTGCGAACCCGGCAGGAACGCCACGGCGCCCGACAGGTCGACGGTGAAGCCGCCCTTGACGCGGCCGAAGATCACGCCCTCGACGCGGGCGGTCTTGCTGAATTCGAGCTCCAGCTTGTCCCAGGCGGCTTCGCGGCGGGCGCGGTCGCGGCTGAGCATCGCTTCGCCATGCATGTTCTCGACGCGGTCGACATAGACTTCGACTTCGTCACCGACCTTCAGATCGGCCTTCTGGCCCGGCGCGGCGAATTCGCGCAGCGGCACGCGGCCTTCCGATTTCAGACCGACGTCGATGACGGCCATGTCGTTTTCGATCGCGGTGACGGTGCCGTGAACGACACGGCCCTCGAAGCTGTCGGCACCGCCGAACATGTCATCGAGCATCGCGGCGAAATCGTCGCGGGTGGGTTGGGGCTGGGTAGCCATAGGGTTAGAGTGTCCTCGAGTTTTTATGTTTCCGGCCAAGCGGTTGGGTCCGCTGGTCTTGGCTGAAAACGCCGCGGCGACCCCATGCCGGTCGCGGCATCCATCGGGCGGGCGCTGAGCGGAGGAATGCGATGCGCTGAATGCGAAAAGGGCGCGGTCCGCCAAGCGGTCGCGCCGTCCCCCGCCGAACACCTGCTCGCCGGACCGGCGCGCCATAGGGGAAATGCGGGCTTTTGGCAAGGCGCGGTGGGGGCGTGGCGGGATGGTCGCGAATCGCCGTTCGGGGGCGCGAGGGACCGCGGAAGTGGACGAAGTGGACGATACGTTATCGTCGGAAACCAGGGGCCCGCAGCGCCCGGCCGGGATCGGCGGGGCGAGGGGCGGCTGGGTCATGGAGGGGGTGTAGCAGAAACGGGATTTGTAGGATAGCGGATGACACCCAGCCGATTGCGGGCCGCCACTCCAATGCTATTCGAAGTTAGCCAAGGTTGGGTTTCCACGGCCTAGATCGCAGCGATTTGTTATATTTCGTCGTAGGTGCCGGCGTACGGTTCTACTCTCATATAGGCAGGCTCGGGCCACACTGGGGTTTCGGTGAGTTGCTAATCCTCTGGTGAGAGTGTTACCACCGATTGCCGTACTCACTTCCGCTTCGGGCGTATCGCGCTGTTCTGGCTCCATTTCTAATAGAGCTAAAGTGTCGTGATCTTGAAGGCTTGAACCCTGCCTGGGGTGGGAAATGGCTTTTAATTGTATTCGCGGGCCCGTTCTTCGCAAAGTTTTACGAAACGATCTGCCGAGTCTGCCAGTCTTCGTTCAATTCCGAGGGATATGTTCCGTTTGTATTCGGACTTTGAAAAATGTTGGACCCTGACGGTGTATGTGGACCGATTGCCGGGTGAGCGGTCCGGATCGTCACGTGGGGTGGTTTTGATAGACCAGTGTACCACCATAGATGGGGCTCCCGGATGACCGTCGATGATCGCATCGGTAATGCTGATGTGCCATCCGGGTCGTGTGTTGAGCACGGTGCCAGCCTGGATAAGTTGCTGGTCAGCGCCCCTAAAAGAGAACTGCCCACCTGGCCGAAGATCGATGTGGAATCGGGAACTTAATCTCCTCGATGGGTGCCACCAAAGGTCCGCGAAGTTGTCCACCAATACTCTATAGGCGTGGTGACGTTTACAGGGCACGATCCGCTCGATTCTGAGCTCCCAGTAATTTTCGGATGAGGGGCGATTCGATCGATTGTCCCTGCGATCACCTTTGCCGATAGCGCGCTTGAACAGCTGTGCTATGTGCTGCGCTAACTGGTGAGAACGAATGTACGCTTTCCCAATGCCGATAGCCATCGCTATCCCTTCCCCGCCCGCCGCGCCTCGACCAGAGCGATCGCCTTCGCGACGCTCGCCTCGATGGTGAGCGTGCTCGTATCCAGCAAGGCAGCGTCGGCGGCCATCGTCAGCGGTGCGGTGGAGCGGGCGCTGTCGCGGGCGTCGCGGGCGCGGATGTCGGACAGGACCTGTTCGTAGGCGACGTCGCTGCCGTGCCCCTGCAATTCGCGGTGGCGACGTTGGGCGCGGACCTGGGGGGTGGCCTTCACGAACAATTTGGCGTCGGCATCGGGGGCGATGACGGTGCCGATGTCGCGGCCGTCGAGCACTGCGCCACCGGGCTGGCGGGCGAAGCGCTTCTGGCGCTGGAGCAACGCGGCGCGGACGAGCGGATGGGCCGAGACGATCGAGGCGAGCTGGCCGATCGCATCCTGGCGCAGCGCGGGATCGTCGAGCAGGCTTTCGTCGAAGTTGCAGGCGGCGACAGCGTCGGCCTCGATCGCCGGGTCGAGCTCCATCCGCTGCACGGTCAGCGCGACGGCGCGGTAGAGCAGCCCGGTATCGAGATGCGGCAGGCCGTAATGACGGGCGAGCGCCTTGGCGATTGTGCCCTTGCCGCTCGCGGCGGGTCCGTCGACGGCGATGATCATGCGTTGAGCCATTGCGGGGCGGCACCGAGGCGGGTCGCGGTATCGACGAACAGCGGGTAGCTGGTTGCGATCGGCGCGGCATCGTCGATGCGGACGGGGCGGCTGCTGTGCATGCCGGCGACCGCCATGCTCATCGCGATGCGATGGTCGAGCAGCGAGGCGACGCGATCGCTGCCGGTGCCGGGCAGGGGCTCGCCGTCGCGGCCTTCGATCGACAGGCCGTCGTCATGTTCGATCAGGCGCACGCCGGCGAGGCCGAGCGCGGCGGCCATGGCGGCAATGCGATCCGATTCCTTGACGCGCAATTCATGGGCGCCGCGCGCGATCGTCGTGCCTCTCGCGAAGGCGGCGGCGACGAACAGGATGGGATATTCGTCGATCATGCTGGGGGCGAGGTCGGCAGGCACCTCGATCGCCGACAGGCTCGCGTGGCGGACGCGCAGATCGGCGACGCGCTCGCCGCCGATCTCGCGCCCGTCGACCTCGTCGATCGACGCGCCCATCAGGCGCAGCGCGGTGAGCAGGCCGGTGCGCGTCGGGTTCATCAGCACGTTGCGGATCGTCACATCCGATCCCGGCACGATCGACGCCGCGACCATCCAGAAGCCGGCGGACGAGGGATCGCCGGGGACGGTGATGTCCTGCGGCTTCAATTCCGCCTCGCCGTGGATCGCGATCAGCTTGCCGTCGGGCGTGTCCTCGACCGTCAGCTCCGCGCCGAAGCCGCGCAGCATGCGCTCGCTATGGTCGCGCGTCGGCACCGGCTCGATGACGCGGGTGATGCCGGGGGTGTTGAGGCCGGCGAGCAGCACCGCCGACTTCACCTGCGCCGAGGCGACGGGCAGCGTGTAGGTGATCGGGACCGCCGGGCAGGCGCCGCGCATGGTGAGCGGCAGGCGCGCGCCCGGGCTGGTCGTGAAGTCGGCGCCCATGGCGCTGAGCGGTTCGGTCACGCGCGCCATCGGCCGCTTGGACAGGCTGGCATCGCCGACGAAGGTCGCGGTGATCGGATGGCTGGCGACCAAGCCCATCAGCAGCCGGGTCGAGGTGCCCGAATTGCCCATGTCGAGCGCGGTCTGCGGCTGGAGCAGCCCGCCGACGCCGACGCCATGGACGGTCCAGATGCCGTCGTCGCTGCGATCGATCTGCGCGCCCATCGCGCGCATCGCGGCGGCGGTGGCGAGCACGTCCTCGCCCTCCAACAGGCCCTGGATGCGGCTTTCGCCGACGGCGAGACTGGAGAACATCAGCGAGCGGTGGCTGATCGACTTGTCGCCGGGTACGGTGACGGTGCCGCGCAGGGGGCCTGCGGCGGCGACGGAGAGCGGGCGGGGAGGGGAGGCGTTCGACATGGCTGGCCGCGGGCTTTGACAGTCCCCTTGCGCTATGGCAAGGCGCGCTCCACCTCGGGCCAAGGGCGACCTTTGGCTCGCGAAACCCATTTCCGAAAGGTATCAGACGGCATGGTCAAGCCGGAATGGGGCACGAAGCGTACGTGCCCGAAATGCGCGACGCGCTTCTACGACCTCGAAAAGGACGATCCCGTCACCTGCATCAACTGCGGCACGACGTGGAATCCGGAGCCGATCCTGAAGTCCAAGCAGCCGCTGCCGTTCGAGCAGATCAAGCCCGATTCGAAGGAAGCGGACAGCGATCTCGAGGGTGAGGACGAGGATCTGGAAGCGCTGGGCGAGGAGGAAGAACCCTCGGCCGACGACGAGGTGGACCTCGGCGGCGACGACGATCTGGGCGTGGAAGCGCCGACCGAAGACGACGATCATTAAGTTCTGAAACGCGCTGAGGCGCGTTTCGCGGTGCCGGCCCGCTCCCCCACCCGGCCGCCCATTAAGGATACTCTGTGGGCGGCCGGGTGGGGGAGCGGGCCGGCACCGCCGCGAAATTCGCTCTTCCGCGAATTTCAAACATAATTGTGGATAAGTGCATGGCAGGCGCAAATCGGCGCTTGCCATGCCAGGGCGCCCCGGTTAGTGGGGCGCCTCCCGGAACGATGGGGCCGTAGCTCAGCTGGGAGAGCGCTGCAATGGCATTGCAGAGGTCAGGGGTTCGATCCCCCTCGGCTCCACCATCCGTTCCGAAGAGGCTGAAAAGCCTGCTCAAACTTCTCCGATAATCCCGCGCCCCGAGCGACTGTTACGATTGTAGCAGGACGTGGTCTGTAGCGCCCTTGCCCAAGCCTAGGCGAGGTTGAGCGACGCTTCGTTGACCTGGGCGATTTCGAGCAGGACGTCGGACGTCTGCCGCGACAATTCGCGCACTTCGTCGGCGAGGACCGCGAAGCCGCGGCCCTGATCGCCGAGCCGGGCCGCTTCGATCCGTGCATTGAACGCCAGGATGCGGGTGTCGGCCGCAATCTTCGTCACCGTGGCGAGCATGGCATGCGCGCGGCGGGTCAGCGCCTCGCGCTCCTCGACGACGCGCTCCATCGAGCGTTCGTGCGTGACGTCGACGTAGGTCAGCACTGCGCCGCCGTTCGCGATGGGTGTGAAGGTGATTTCGAAAATCTGGCCGTTCTCGAAATGATGGTCGAGCCGCTGCCGCTGGCCCTGCCGTTGCCACTGGCGATGATTGTCGAGCACGCGGGCGACGCGATCGTCCGACCATCCCACCGCCTGACCGATCCGCGCGAGATAGTCGGCCAGCATGATGCCGGCGGGCAATTCGCCCTCGGTCAAACCGAAGGTCGCGCCGACCTGCGTATTGATGAGCAGGATTCGCTCATCCGCGCCATAGACCAGCATTCCGTGGCGCATATGCGCCATCACCGTGGCGAGATGCTCCGCCGTGTCGATCGCGGGTGCCTGGCTGGCGTCCGGTTGCGGGCGATCGGGTGAGAGCGGGTCGAGCAGGGCCATAGGAGGCCGCCTGTAGGCGGTTGGTAGCGATATCGCGAGGGCGAATGTATGGGCGGCAGCGGGGGTGGCGGCGGCCGCTGGATTCGGCACAGGAACTTGGGCAGGTTCGGGAGACCGCGCGTATCGGGCGCGTGGCGAACCGGGAGGGGTTTCATGATGATTGTCCGCTTGGCGTTGTGCGCTGCACTGCTCGGGTGCGCTGGGGGTGTCGCTGCACAGGAAGCGAAGGCGCCGCTCGTCAATCCGGAGGCGGGTGTGCCCGTCTTTGCCGGCGATATCACGGACCGGCCCTATCAGGTGATCGGCGAGGTGAAGGCCGGGGTGCGCAAGGCGACCGTGTTCAGCAAGTCGTCGTCCGAGGCGAAAATCTATCGCGAGCTGTGGGAGCGGGCGAAAAAGATGGGCGCCGACGCGGTCATCAACGCCAAATATGGCGAGGCGCACGTTACCGCGATCAGCTGGGGCAAGACGAATGCCACGGGTACGGCGGTGAAGTTTACCGACGCGGGGAAATAGGCTCGGGGCGCGCGACCCGGTTCGGCGCGGTGTTTGTTCGACAGCGCTAATGGTGGGTCAAACCGTGGCTGTCATTGCGAGCGTAGCGAAGCCATCCAGAGCCGGACCAGGACGCCCTGGATTGCGTCCCCCGGATCCCGTCCGGGGTCGCGATGACGGATCAGGCTGGGACGGTACGGCTGGAGCCTCTGGCCGTCCCCGCGCTGAGGAGTGGACCCCGGAACGAGTCCGGGGTGACGGGGGATTTGGGGCGGGTGGGACCTTACTTCGCCGCCACGCGCCAGATCGTGTTGCCGACGTCGTCGGCAACCAGCAGCGCGCCGGTGCGGTCCGATTCGAGGCCGACGGGGCGGCCGCGGGCCTTGCCGTCGGCGTTGAGGAAGCCGGTCAGCACGTCCTGCGGCTTGGCGCCGTCGGCCGGGAAGCCGCGTGCGGCGAAGGGGACGAAGACGACCTTGTAGCCCGACACGGGCTTGCGGTTCCACGAGCCGTGCTCGCCGATCAGCGCGCCCTGCGCGTAGCGGTCACCCAGCTTCATGCCGTTGGCGAAGGCGAGGCCTAGTGCGGCGACGTGCGGCCCGAGCGCGTAATCGGGGCGCTTCGAATATTGCTGCAGGTCGGGGCGCTGCGGCTCGACGCGGTTGTCGGGATAGCCGCCCCAGTAGAACCACGGCCAGCCGAACTGGTCGCCGAGCTCGACCTGCGTCAGGTAATCGGGCGCGAGGTCGGAGCCGAGCATGTCGCGTTCGTTGACGACGGTCCAGATCTGCTGGTTGTAGGGGCTGATCGCCATGCCCTGCGGATTGCGCAGGCCGCTGGCGTAGATGCGGAAGGTCTTCTGTTCGGGATAGACTTGCAGGATGTTGGCGCGGAATTTCTCCGCCTCCAGCCCCTTTTCGGCGATGTTGGAGGCCGAGCCGACGCCGACGAACAGCGTCTTGCCGTCGGGCGCCGCAATCAGCGTGCGCGCCCAGTGATTGCCGCCGCCGTTCAGCTTGACGACGACTTCGGGCTTGGCGGTGATCTGCGTCGCGCCGTCGGCATAGGGCACGCGGACGAGCGCGTCGGTGTTGGCGATGTAGAGCTGGCCGTTCAGCAGCGCCATGCCAGTCGGCGAGTTCAACCCCGTCATGAAGACGTGGCGTTCCTCGGCAACGCCATCGCCGTTCGCATCGCGCAGCAAGGTGATGCGGTTGGCAGACGGCACGCCGGCGCCCGCCTTGTTGAGCAGGCGGCCCATGACCCAGGCTTCGATGCCGCCGCCCTTGCGGGGTGGCGAATTGGTTTCGGCGACCAGCACGTCGCCGTTGGGTAGGCGATACAGCCAGCGCGGATGGTCGAGGCCGCGCGCGAAGGCCTTCACCGCCAGGCCGGCGGCGGGGGTGGGCGTTTCGTTGCCTTGCCAGCCGACGACGTCGGCGACCTTGACGGTCGGCAGGGTCTGGTCGCGCGGTTCGGTGATGTCGGGGCGCTTGCCGGCGACCTGATCGACGGACAGCTTCGCCGTATCCGGCCAGGCGAGATAGACGACGACCGCCACGGCGATGACGGCGATGAGCGCGGTGACGCGCAGGACGTGCTTCAGCATAGGGCTAGGATAGGGGGCGCGGCGCCGGCGGGGAAGGGGCGTGTGCGGTTCATCGATGCGATGATGACCGGCTTTCCGTCATTGCGAGCGGAGCGAAGCAATTCAGGGCGTCCTGGTCCGGCTCTGGATTGCTTCGCTCCGCTCGCAATGACGGGTCGCTGGCGGGCACCCGAATAAAAAAGACCGCCGACGCGAGAGGGGATCGCGTCGGCGGCCCGTCATCCCGGCCGGAAGGGTCGCTCCTTCCGATAGCCGGGACGAACCGTATGCTTCAGGCCGGCGAGCCGACCAGCAGATCGTAGCGATCGGCGTTCATCACCTTGGTCCACGCCTTCACGAAGTGATCGGCGAACATCGGCGCAGCATCGCTGCACGCATAGACTTCGGCGATCGCACGCAGCTGCGAGTTGGAGCCGAACACCAGGTCGGTGCGCGAGGCGGTCCACTTCTGCTCGTGCGTGTGGCGATCGGTGCCCACGAACTCCTCGTCGCTGTCGTCGCTGACCTGCTTCCACGCGGTGCCCATGTCGAGCAGGTTGACGAAGAAATCGTTGGTCAGCTGGCCCGGACGGTCGGTGAAGACGCCATGCTTCTCGGCCTTGGGATGGTTGGCACCGAGGACGCGGAGGCCCGCGACCAGCACCGCCATCTCCGGCGCCGACAGGCCGAGCAGCTGGGCGCGGTCGATCATCAGCTCCTCGGTCGGCACGTTATACTTGACCTGCAGATAGTTGCGGAAGGCATCGGCCTTCGGCTCCAGCACGTCGAAGCTTTCCGCATCCGTCTGTTCGGCGCTGGCGTCGGTGCGGCCGGGGGTGAAGGGCACCTCGATCGCATGGCCCGCGGCCTTGGCCGCCGCCTCGATCCCCACCGAACCGCCGAGCACGATCAGGTCGGCGATCGAGACCTTCTTGTCACCCTTGCCGTCGAAGTCCGCCTTGATGCCGTCGTAGACGTTAAGCACCTTGGCGAGCTGCTCCGGATTGTTGACCTCCCAATCCTTCTGCGGAGCGAGGCGGATGCGGCCGCCATTGGCGCCGCCGCGATGGTCCGACCCGCGCCACGTCGCCGCCGACGCCCAGGCAGTCGTCACCAGCTCGGCGACCGACAGGCCGGAATTAGCGATCGCGATCTTCAGATCGGCGACGTCGCCGCCATCGATCTGCGGATAGTCGGCAACCGGGATCGGGTCCTGCCAGATCAGCTCTTCCTGCGGCACTTCCGGGCCGATCAGGCGGATCTTCGGCCCCATGTCGCGGTGCGTCAGCTTGTACCATGCGCGCGCCCAGACGTCGGCGAAGTATGCCGGGTCGGCCCGGAATTTCTGGCAGATCGCATTGTACGACGGATCGACCTTCAGCGCCATGTCGGCGGTGGTCATCATCGTCGGCACGCGCTTGCCGGCGGTGTGCGCCGCGGGGGCGAGCGTTTCGTCGGGATCGCCGACGGGGTGCCATTGATGCGCGCCGGCGGGGCTCTTGGTCAGCTCGTACTCATGGTCGAAGAGCATGTCGAAATAGCTCATGTCCCACGTCGTCGGCGTCGGCGTCCAGGCGCCCTCGATGCCGCTGGTGATCGTGTGATCGCCCATGCCGCTTTCGTGCGTCGAGGCCCAGCCGAGGCCCTGCGAGGCGATGTCGGCGCCTTCCGGCTCGACGCCGACGAGCTTCGGATCACCCGCGCCATGCGCCTTGCCGAAGGTGTGGCCACCGGCGGTGAGCGCGACGGTTTCCTCGTCGTTCATGCCCATGCGGGCGAAGGTTTCACGCATGTCGCGCGCCGAGCCTTGCGGCATCGGGCAGCCGCCCGGGCCTTCGGGATTGACGTAGATGAGGCCCATCTGGATCGCGGCGAGCGGGTTTTCGAGCGCTCGGCCCTCCTGCTCCTCGATACGGGTCTGGCCGAGCCATTCCTCTTCGGTGCCCCAATAGACGTCCTTCTCGGGCTCGAACACGTCCTCGCGTCCGCCGGAGAAGCCGAAGGTCGGGCCGCCCATCGATTCGATCGCGACATTGCCCGCCAGGATGAACAGGTCCGCCCAGCTGAGCTTGCGGCCATATTTCTGCTTGATCGGCCACAGCAGGCGGCGTGCCTTGTCGAGGTTGCCGTTATCGGGCCACGAATTGAGCGGGGCGAAGCGCTGCTGACCCGCAGACGAACCACCGCGGCCGTCGCCGGTGCGATAGGTGCCGGCGGAGTGCCAGGCCATGCGGATGAAGAAGGGGCCGTAGTGACCGTAGTCGGCCGGCCACCAGGGCTGGCTGTCGGTCATCAGCGCGGTGAGGTCGCGCTTCAGCTGGTCGTAATCGAGCGTCAGGAATTCGGAACGATAGTCGAAGTCGTCGCCCATCGGATTGCCGCTGACGCCCTTCTGGTGAAGGATGTCGACCGACAGCGCCTCGGGCCACCAGTCGCGCGAGGTGCGGCCCAGCAGGCTGCGCAGGGCCGCGGGCTTCTTGTTCGGGTCGCTGAGTGGGCTGCCTTCGGTGATCGCGTCCATGTCCTGCTCTCCCTCAAAACGCTACGTCCGCTGCGGGCATGAACGCCGCCGCAGCGATGCTGTTGCCATGGGATATCGCAGTCCGTCTGATCGGGATAACGCTTAATCGCGAAGGGTGTGATCGGGTGAGGCGATTAGTGGCGGCAAATCAACGGTCGGTCACCCCGGCCTCGAGCCGGAATCCCGCTTCTTCTTCGCCGCCGAATAAAGCGGGACCCCGGATCAAGTCCGGGGTGACGGGAGTGGAGGGCGGGATTGTAACAGCGGGCGGTAGTGGCGCGTTACGCCTCGTCCGCGCTCCGCAAACCCGGCAGGCGCCGGACGCGGTCGGCGACCCATTTGCCGGGGTTGCGGAGCGGGCGGTCGAAGCGGATGCGCAGGACGATGCGGGTGCCGCTCGCCTCGTTCCACACCTCGTGATCATAGGTGTCGTCGAACACCAACGTCTCACCCTCCGACCAGCGCACCACGCGATCGCCGACGCGCATGCGGACGTCGCCGTCGCGCGGCACGACGAGGCCGAGGTGACAGGTGATCAGCCCCTTGGTGGCGCCGCGTCGTATCGCGTGATGCACGCCCGGCGGCAGGATCGCGAGCGCGGCGCTATCGAGGCCGGGGATGGTCGAGACGATGCGGTGGGTCTGCGGGCAGGGGGCGGGGGTGTCGCCGTCGCGGCTCCACAGCGTCAGCACCCGACCGGCCGGCTGGGGGCCGCCCGACAGCGCGGTCACCGCCTCGTCGCGGATCGTGCGCCAGTGATCGCGGAGCAGGGCGGTCCAGGCGAATTCGCGCATGTCGAGCACCGGGCCGGTGGCGACGAGCGACGAGGCGGCGATGACGCGATCGATGCGCCGGCGCAGACCCGCGGGGATGTCGAGGCCGCGTGACGGCCCCTGCGGCTCGGGCGATGGCGCCAGGGCGGGCGACTGCGGGACCGTCGGGGCCAGCGCGCCCGAATCCCGCCACATTGCCGATACCGTCCTGGTCGTCGCGATCGTCATGCCCCTGCCGTCGTCATCCTGGCGTGCGCCCGGCCATGATGCCGTATGCGCCGCTCATCCTGATTGTTTTGCGGGGCTTGGGTATCGGCATACCGGGGCCAAATCATGACCGAAAGATGGAGTGTACGGCGAGATGGCGTCCTCGCTGGCGGCGCCCGTCGTGCCACGCTACAGCAGGGACCATGGCGTATCTTTCCCGCGCATTCGCGCCCGTACTCGTCCTCGCTCTGGCCACCGGCGGCATCGCTCAGGTCAAGGCGCCCCGCTCCGCAATGGGGGGCCAGCCGGCCCCCGCGGTCAAGGTCGATCCGACGGCCTGGCTCTATAAGGGCAGCGATCTGCCGCACGATCCGGCCTGGGTGTTCGGCACCCTGCCCAACGGCCTGCGCTATGCGGTGCGTAAGAACGGCGTGCCGCCGGGCCAGGTGTCGATCCGCGTGCGCATCGACGCAGGGTCGCTGAACGAGACGGACAGCGAGCGCGGCTTCGCGCACTTCATCGAGCATCTGTCGTTCCGCGGATCAGAATATGTGCCCGATGGCGAGGCGAAGCGTGTGTGGCAGCGGTTCGGTGCGACCTTCGGGTCGGACAGCAATGCCTCGACCACGCCGACGCAGACGCTCTACAAGCTCGATCTGCCGTCGGCGACCGAGCAGACGGTCGATGAAAGCCTGAAGATCCTGTCGGGCATGATGGAGCAGCCGACGCTGACCGATGCGGCGGTCTCCGCCGAACGGCCGATCGTGCTGGCCGAGCGCCGCGAACAGCCCGGGCCGCAGGTGAAATTGCAGGAGGCGATGAGCAAATTGTTCTTCGCCGGCCAGCCGCTCGCCGAACGTTCGCCGATCGGGACGCTCCAGACCCTGGAGGCGGCGAATGGCGCGAGCGTGAAGGCGTTCCACGATCGCTGGTATCGGCCCGAAAACGCGGTCGTCATCATCTCGGGCGACATGGATCCTGCACTGCTCGGCCGGATGGTGACGCAGCATTTCGCCGACTGGAAGGGCAATGGCCCGGCGACGCCGACGCCCGATTTCGGCAAGCCGTCGCCCAACGAACCCACGTCTGCAGTGATGGTCGAACCGGGCCTGCCGCCGCTCGTCATGATGGGCGTCGTGCGGCCATGGCAGTACAATGACGACACCAAGATCTTCAATCAGAAGCGGATGGTCGATACGATCGCCGCACGGGTGATCAGCCGGCGGCTGGAGCGGCGTGCGCGTGCCGGCGCCAGCTTCGTACAGGCGGGCGTCGACCTCGACGACCGGTCGCGCTCGGCGAACATGACGACCGTCATGATCCTGCCCGTCGGCGACCAGTGGGAACAGGCGCTGAAGGACGTGCGCGCAGTGATCGCCGACGCGCAGAAGACCGCGCCGACGCAGGCCGAGATCGACCGCGAATATGCCGATTACGAGGTCGCGATCCGCAACGGCGTCGAGACCGCACAGGTGGAGGCGAGCGCCAAGCAGGCCGACGACATGGCCGGCGCGCTCGACATCCGCGAAACCGTGACCGCGCCCGCCAACAGCTATGCGATCCTGACCGACGCCAAGGCGAAGGGCATGTTCAACCCCGCCGACGTGCTCGCCTCGACGAAGAAGATCTTCGCCGGCGTCGCGACGCGCGCGCTGGTCAACACGCGCACCGCCGAAAAGGGCGCGGCGGAAAAGCTGGCGGCGGCGCTGAAGGCCGACGTGTCGACGCTGACGATCAAGCGCGCGGCGCAGGCGGCGGTCGATTTCAGCAAGCTGCCCGCGCTGGGCAAGCCGGGCACGGTCGTGTCGCGGACGCAGATCGCCGGGCTGCCATCGGAAAAGGTGGTGTTTTCGAACGGCGTGCGGCTGCTGACCTTCGCCAATCCCGACGATACCGGCCGCGTCTTCGTGCGCGTGCGCTTCGGGCGCGGCTATAACGCGCTGCCCGCGAGCAAGCCGAGCCCGGCCTGGGCGGGCGACCTTGCGTTGATGGAAAGCGGGATCGGCAACCTCAGCCAGGACGACCTCGACCAGCTGACGGCGGGGCGGCAATTGGGCCTCGATTTCGGGATCGACGACGATGCCTTTTCGATCGCGACGCTGAGCAGTCCCAAGGATTATGCCGACGAACTGACGCTGACGGCGGCGAAGCTCGCCTATCCGCGCTGGGATGCGGCGCCGGTCGCGCGGGCGAAGTCGTCGGCGCTGACCGCGATCCCCGGCTATGATTCGTCGGCGGACGGCGTGCTGTCGCGCGACCTCGAAGGGCTGCTGCACGATGGCGACCAGCGCTGGCTGACGCCGAGTGCGAAGACGGTGTCGTCGCTGACGCCGGAACAGTTCAAGGCGTTCTGGGCGCCGCTGCTCGCCAGCGGCCCGATCGAGGTCGACGTATTCGGCCAGATCAATGCCGACGAGGCGATCGCCGCGGTGGCTAAGAGCTTCGGCGCGTTGCCGCCGCGCGTGGACAGCTCGACCGCGCCGCCGCCGGTGCGCTTCCCCGCGCATGTCGCGAGTCCCGTGCTGCGCTATCACAACGGCCCGGACAATCAGGCGAGCGCGGTCATCGCCTGGCCGACGGGTGCGGGCCTGACCGACATCGCCGAGGCGCGGCGACTGGATGTGCTGGCGCAGGTGTTCAGCGACCGCCTGTTCGAACAGATGCGCCAGGCCGAGGGCGCGAGCTACAGCCCCGGCGTCGCGAGCAGCTGGCCCCGGGGGCTGCCCGGCGGCGGCCGCCTGATGGCGGTGAGCCAGGTCGCACCCGCCAACGTGCCGCTGTTCTTCAGCCTCGCCCGCAAGATCGCCGCGGATCTGGCCAAGACCCCGGTCACGGCCGACGAGCTGGAGCGCGTGAAGGGCCCGCTGCAGCAAAGCTACGCCCGCGCCGCGACGAGCAGCCTGTTCTGGCTGCGCGAAATGTCGGGCGGCACCTACGACGAACGCCGCATCGACGCGGTCCGCCGCCTGGGCCGCGACTTCGGCGAGGTGACGCCGCAGGTGTTGCAGGCCACGGCAGCGAAATATCTGGTGCCGGAGAAGGACTGGACGCTGGCGGTCCTGCCGCGGAAGAAGTGAGGGGGCGGTAAAGCCGTCTAGCGGATGGGCTTCAGCGTCGCTTCCACCCAATCCCCTACGAGCTTTACCATTCGCGGCGAGCCGAGATTGGGGCCGAGCGTTGCGTTCTCGGCCTCGCTCCCGGTCTTTGCGCCGTCCTTTAGCCAGTGGCTCATGCCGTCGAACACGACGACCTGCGCGCGCGGATTGCCCGCCAAGGCCGCCCGCGCCGCGGGGGCGTTGCCGCGCGCCGGCACGAAGGGATCGAGCGCGCCGAACACTTGAAGCACCGGCACGTGCAGCGCCTTGAAGGCGGTCGCGATATGCGCGTCGGCGATCTGGTAGATTTCGGGATTGTCGATCGCCGCAAGCGCTCCCGCGGCGCCCTCTCGCGAAAAGCCGTTAGCGACGAACCCTCGGATCGTGGCCGTGCGCAGCCTATCGATCGTCGCGTCATCGGCATGGGCAACGCGTGCCGCGATCAGCTGCGTCGCCGTGGCGACCAGCGGTGCGACGGTCGCTTCGGGATGACCGGAGAGGACCAGATTATCGTGCATCGATGTGGCGAAAAGGTCGAGCCCGTCGCCGGCTGGACCGGCGAGCGTCACGACGCCGGCGATGCGCGGGTCCGCCGCGGCGATTCCCGGCACGATCGCGCCGCCTTGGCTGTGTCCGACCATCAGGATACGGTCGCCGTCGATCTGCGGCAAACGGCGCATCGCCGCGACCGCGGCGGTAGCGTCTCGTGCCAGTTTCCTATTGTCCTCGACGTAGGTCCCGGTCGAGCGCCCAACGCCGCGCTTGTCATACTCCAGCGTCGCGATGCCGTCTGCCAGCCAGCGCTGCATCAACCGGTCGAACCCGCCGCGGCCATTCGGCCCATGCCCCTGCACGACGATGACGAGCGGGACGGGGCCATGCCCATGGACTTGTGGCAGGCGCAACGTGCCCGCCAGCGTCACGCCGGGATCGGAGGGGATCGTCACCTCACGCGCGACGGACCGAACGGCAAGAATGTCCTGCTCGAAAGGCAACGCCGCGGTGGCCGGCGTCGGCGCGGTCGTCATCGCGCACAACACGGCAAAGACTGCCGTTCGTTTCCCCATTTTTACCCCCCTCTCTTCGCTCACCTCACCCCTTGTACAACCCATCCAGCCGTTCGCCGTACACGCCGCGGATCACGTGGCGGCGGATCTTCAGGCTCGGCGTCAGCTGTTCGTTTTCGATCGCGAAGGGTTCGTCCGCCAGGATGAAGCGGCGGATGCGTTCGGTGACGGACAGGTCCTTGTTCACGCGTTCCACGGCATGGCCGATCGCGGTGCGATATTCGCTATTTTCCGCAAGGCGCGCCGCCTTGCACGCGGTGCCGTTCGCCGCGCACCATTCCTGCGTCCATTCGGGGTCGGGCACGATCACCGCGACCATATAGGGCCGGCGATCGCCGGCGATCATCGCCTGGACGATCTCGGGCTGCAGCGTCAGCATGCCCTCGACCTTTTGCGGCGCGACATTCTCGCCCTTGTCGTTGATGATCAGGTCTTTCTTGCGGTCGGTGATCTTGATCCGGCCCGCCGCGTCGATCTCGCCGATGTCGCCGGTGTGCAGCCAGCCGTCGCGCAGCACGCGCGCGGTCTCCGCCTCGTTGCGCCAATAGCCGTGCATCACCAGCTCGCCACGGACCAGGATTTCGCCGTCGGGCGCGATCACCACCTCGGTCGCGTCGAGCGGCGGGCCGACCGTGTCGACCTTCACGCCGGCGCGCGGCCGGTTGCACGAGATCACCGGCGCCGCCTCGGTCTGGCCATAGCCTTGCAGGAAGGTGAGGCCGAGGCTCTGGAAGAACAGCCCGACCTCCGGCGTCAAAGGCGCGCCGCCCGAGACCATCGCCTTCATCCGCCCGCCGAAACGCTTGGCGATCTTGGGCTTGAACAGCGTATCGACCAGCAGCTTGGTCGGCCGGTCGGTGAGCGAGAGCCGCCCCGCACTCTGCTTCGCGCCGCTCTCCAGCGCCTTGTCGAGCAGCCAGGCGGACAGGCCGCCCTTCTTCTCGATCGCCTTGCTGATCCGGGTGCGCAGCACCTCGAACAGGCGCGGCACGACGAACATGATCGTCGGGCGCACCTCCTCGATATTGGCGGCGAGCTTGTCGAGGCCCTCGGCATAATAGATCTGGCCGCCCAGCCCGATCGGGAAATGCTGCCCGCCGGTATGCTCATAGGCGTGGGACAGCGGCAGGAACGACAGGAACACCTCGTCGTCCCAGCCGAAATCCTCGGAGATCAACGCCGCGCAACCGTTCACATTGTGCAGCAGCGCGCCATGGTGCTGCATCACGCCGCGCGGCGCGCCGCCGGTGCCGCTGGTGTAGATGATGCAGGCCAGGTCGTTGCGCTGGAAATCCGCCTCCGCGGCGACGCGCACGGGATCGGCGGGATGATCCGCGATCAGCCGGTGCCAGTCATGGAAATCGATGCTGGTGGAGGGGGCGCGCATCGGGTCGATGCCGATCACCGTCTGCCCCTGGTTCGATCGCAGCACCGCGGGCATCAGCGTCTTGGCGAGCTTTTCGGTCGATACGATGATCGCGCAGGCGCCCGAATTTTCGATGATGTGCGCATGGTCGCGCTCGGTATTCGTCGTGTAGGTCGGCACGGTGACGCAGCCCGCCGCCATGATGGCGAGGTCGCTGATGCACCATTCCGGCCGGTTTTCGGCGACCAGCATCACCCGGTCGCCGCGCTTCATGCCGATCGCCTTCAGGCCCGCGGCAAGGCTCGACACCTGCCGCGCCGCTTCCGCCCAGCTCGTGGCGACCCATTGGCCGTCGCGCTTCGCCCACAGGAAGGGGGCGTCACCCTTTTCCGCCGCGCGCGTGAAGAACATGGTGACGAGGTTGGGGAAGTGTTCGAGGGTGCGCATGGCTCTCTCCTGCATGCCGGCGGCGCGTGTGGATCCCGCGCCTGCCGTAACGTCCGTGACGCGCTTTTTATTCCGAGGGGCGGTTGGCGACGGGGGCCATGGGCAGCGGTTTGGTGACGCGGCCCGTCTCGTCGATCGCGGCGCCCTCGCTGCGCGGATCGGCGGCACCCACCCAGCGGTTGCCCTTCCATTCGATCGCATTCGCCTTGAGGCCCAGCGGGGCGATCTGCGTCCGTTCGCCGAGCTTGGCGAGCGCGGGCTGAAGCGCTTCGGCGGGCGTGCCCTTTTCCAGCGTCGCGACCGGGCCGGGCGCGTAGACGAGGCCGAGGCGGATCGCGTCCTCCGCCGACAGATTCCAGTCGAGCACGCCGATCAGGGCCTTGGCGATCTGCGCGATGATCGTCGATCCGCCCGCCGCACCGAGCGCGAGGCGCACCTTGCCCTGCGCGTCGTAGACGATCGTCGGCGCCATCGAGCTGCGCGGGCGCTTGCCGCCCTCGACCCGGTTGGCGACCAGATAGCCTGCGTCCACGGGCACGATATCGAAATCGGTCAGTTCGTTGTTGAGCATCGTGCCGTCGACCATCAGCCCCGATCCGAACGGTCCTTCGATCGTGGTCGTCACCTCGACGACGTTGCCGTCGCGATCGGCGACCGCGAGGTCGGTGGTGCCGGCCACCTCGCTGACCGGCGCGGCGGTGCGCGGCGGCGCGCCCGGCGGCGTGCCGGCGCTGACCGTCGCCATCGTCGTGCCGGGCGAGATCAGCGCAGACCGCTGCGCGATATAGGCGGGGTCGAGCATGCCCTTGATCGGCACACGCACGAAATCGGGATCGCCGACGTACATGTTGCGATCCGCATAGGCGAGGCGCGAGCTTTCGGCGAACAGATGCCAGGCGACCGGGTTGGCCGGACCCAGCTTGCCCATGTCGAACCGTTCGAGCTGCTTCAGGATCATCAGCACGGTGACGCCGCCGGACGAGGGCGGGCCCATGCCGCAGATCTTGTACGTGCGATAGGGCACGCACAGGTTCGGGCGCGGCTTCGCCTCATAGCTGGCGATGTCGCCGGTGGTCATCTGCGACGGGTTGCGCGCGGCGCCGTTGACCGTCGCGACGAGCTTCTGCGCCTGCGGGCCGACATAGAAGCTGTCGGGGCCGAGCGTCGCGATCCGTTCGAGCAACGCCGCCTGCGCCGGATTGCGGATCAGGCCGTCGGCGCCGGGGGTGAAGGTGGCGCTGCCCTGCGGCGTCAGGTCGCCGCCGTACGAACGAACCGCATTGTTGAAGCGCGGCGAGGGCTGGAATCCCTGCTTGGCCAGCCGGATCGCGGGCGCGAACAGGCGCGCCCAGGGCAGTTTGCCGCCATTGCGATGCGCCAGCGCCATGCCGCGCAGCGCGCCCGGCACGCCGACGCTGCGGCCGCCGGGGACGGCATCGGCATGGGACAGGGGCTTGCCGTCGGCGGTGTAGAACCAGCGCGGGGTGGCGGCGTGCGGCGCGGTTTCGCGGGCGTCGATCGTGTCGATCTTGCCGGTGCGGGCGGCGTGACGCACCCAGAAGCTGCCACCGCCCAGGCCGGAGCTTTGCGGCTCGACGACGTTCAGCGCCAGCATCGTTGCGATCGCCGCATCGGTGGCGCTGCCGCCGGCCTTCAGAATCTCGACGCCCGCCGCCGCCGCGCGCGGATCGGCGGCGCTGACCATGCCGGGCACGTTCGGCCCGGGTGCCGTCGGGCCGGACGCCCTGGGGCCGACCGGGGTCTTCGCCGGTGCCGCAAGGGCGGGCAGCGGCAGCGATAGGACGGCGAGCGTCAGGGCAAGTCTTGTCATCGCGGCGAAACCTAACGCCTCGCCGCGTCAGGGCAAGCCGTTACGCCCCTACGGCATCCGTCACGCAGGCAAAGCCATCGCGGGCGAGGCATGCGTCGAGATCGGTCAAGATGCGCCGGGCGAGGCCGGGCCCTTCGAAGACCAGTGCCGAATAGAGCTGCACGAGCGATGCGCCTGCCCGGATACGCGCATAGGCCTCCGCGCCGCTGTCGACGCCCCCCGCCGCGATCAGCGCGATGCCGCCGCCGCTGGCGGATCGCACATCGGCCAGCCGCTGGCGCGCGAGCGCGGCCAGCGGCGCGCCCGACAGGCCGCCCGTCTCGCTGGCCTGCGGACTGCGCAGCGGCGGACGCGACACCGTGGTGTTGCCCATGATGATCGCATCGATCCGCCGTTCGATCGCCGCACGGACGATGCCGTCGATCGCCGCCGCATCGAGATCGGGTGCGATCTTCAGGAACAGCGGCGTGCCGCCCCGCGCCTCGGTACAGGCGGCGAGCAGTTCGTCGAGCGCCGCGCCATGCTGCAGGTCGCGCAGCCCCGGCGTGTTGGGCGAGGAGATGTTGATCGTGACATAATCGGCGAGGGGGGCCGCCGCCGTGACGCCGGTGACGTAATCGACGATGCGATCGGTCGCGTCCTTGTTGGCTCCGACGTTGATGCCGAGCCGCCCACCGTGCCGCTTGGCGGCGCGCGCATTGGCGAGGCCCGCTTCCAGGCCACCGTTGTTGAACCCCATCCGGTTGATGACCGCGCGATCCGCGACCAGCCGGAACAGCCGCGGCTTGGGATTGCCCGCCTGTGGCAGCGGCGTCAGCGTCCCCATCTCGACCGCGCCGAAGCCCATCGCGAACAGCCCATCGACCGCCACCCCATCCTTGTCGAGACCCGCGGCGACGCCGAGCGGATTGGGAAAGTGCAAGTTGGCGATCTGCGTCGCGAGTCGCGGGTTTGAAGAGTGAGCCGCGACGGGCAGTTTTCCGCGCACCGCCAGCGCTTTGAGCGTCAACCCATGCGCCCGTTCGGCGTCGAGCGTGAAGAGAAGCGGGCGCAGGGTCTGATACATGGCCGGGCTCATCGCATCGGCGAGGGCGAAGGTCAAAAGCGTCTTCGTCATCCCGGCGAACGCCGGGATCCATGGTCACGATGTGCTCAGCGAATCCTGTCCGACCGCCGTCCCGCATCCATGGATCCCGGCGTGCGCCGGGATGACGAATGGGGAGGGCGCTCTGCCCACACCCCATCCGTTATTCCCGCGAAGGCGGGAATCCATAACCTCTGCCGGTGCGGCACCATAGAAGCCCTGCGCGTCTGGATTCTCGCCTACGCTGGAATGACGAGGAGAGGGCGCCCTGCACGAAGTCCGCGCCCCTTCTGCATCACATCGCCCCAAACACCACGCCCCCGCTTGACCCCGCCACACAAACCCCTATCTGGCAATCGGATCGAATTGATCCGATTTGCGAGCCGTTCTCAACAATCGGCGTGCACCAAGCAGTTCGGAGCCATGCGCCTTTCCAGCCTCGCCGATTATGCGGTCGTGATGATGTCCGCCGCCGCGCGCCATTGCGGTGGCGCGGGCCGGCTGAACGCGACGCTGCTCGCCGAGGAAACCGGCGTGCCGCTGCCCACCGCGCAGAAGCTCGTCAGCCGCCTGTCGTCCGCCGGCCTGATCGAGAGCACGCGCGGCACCGGCGGCGGCTTCCGCCTCTCGCGTCCGCCCTCGGCGATCAGCCTCGCCGACATCGTTGAGGCGGTCGAGGGCCCCATCCAGCTGACCTCCTGCGTCGAGGGCAGCCGTCACGATTGCGCCATCGAGGGCGCGTGCCAGGTTCGCCCGCATTGGGGCATCGTCAACGAAGCCGTCCGCGGCGCGCTCGCCGGTGTCAGCCTCGCCCATCTCTCCCGCGCGCCGGCCGCCGCCGCCGCGCCCCGCATTCCTGTACAGGTGTAACCCATGG
This sequence comes from Arthrobacter sp. TPD3018, assembly GCA_003075315.1. Classification (GTDB taxonomy): domain Bacteria; phylum Pseudomonadota; class Alphaproteobacteria; order Sphingomonadales; family Sphingomonadaceae; genus Sphingomonas. The sequence goes on from QDFQ01000001.1 coordinate 1,028,385, forward strand.
CCACCAAGAACGCCGAAGCCTATGCGGCCGTCTCCAAGACTTACGAATGGGGCTTCACCTCCGATATCGAACAGGACTTCGCGCCCAAGGGGCTGAGCGAAGACACCGTTCGCTACATCAGCGCCAAGAAGGACGAGCCCGAATGGATGCTCGACTGGCGGCTGAAGGCGTTCCGGCTGTGGCAGACGCTGGAGGCGCCGGACTGGGCCAAGCTCAACGTGCCGCCGATCGATTATCAGGACGCGTACTATTACGCCGAACCCAAGGCGAAGCCGAAGCTCGGCTCGCTGGACGAGGTCGATCCCGAAATCCTGCGCGTCTATGAAAAGCTCGGCATTCCGCTGGAAGAGCAGAAGATGCTCGCCGGTGTCGAGGATGGCAGCGAGCCCAAGCGCCGCGTCGCGGTGGATGCGGTGTTCGATAGCGTGTCGGTGGCGACGACGTTCCGCAAGGAACTGGAGGCCGCCGGCGTTATCTTCCGCTCGATCAGCGAAGCGATCCGCGAATATCCCGAGCTGGTGAAGAAGTGGCTTGGCAAGGTCGTGCCGCAGCGCGACAATTACTTTGCGACGCTCAACAGCGCGGTCTTCAGCGACGGCACCTTCGTCTACATTCCGGAGGGCGTGCGCTGCCCGATGGAGCTGTCGACCTATTTCCGCATCAACGCCGAAAACACCGGCCAGTTCGAACGCACGCTGATCGTCGCCGACAAGGGCTCGTACGTCTCGTACCTCGAAGGCTGCACCGCCCCGATGCGCGACGAGAACCAGCTGCACGCCGCGGTCGTCGAACTCGTTGCGATGGACGATGCCGAGATCAAATATTCGACCGTCCAGAACTGGTATCCGGGCGACGAGAACGGCCTCGGCGGCATATACAATTTCGTCACCAAGCGCGCGCTCTGCCAGGGCAAGAACAGCAAGGTGTCGTGGACGCAGGTCGAAACCGGCAGCGCGATCACCTGGAAATATCCGTCCTGCGTGCTGGCGGGCGACGGATCGGTCGGTGAATTCTATTCGGTCGCGGTGACCAACAACCGGCAGCAGGCCGACACTGGCACCAAGATGATCCACCTCGGCAAAAACACCAAATCGACCATCGTGTCGAAGGGGATCAGCGCCGGCCGCTCCGACAACACCTATCGCGGCCTGGTGCGCGTTGCGCCGACCGCGGAGAACGTCCGCAACTTCACCCAGTGCGACAGCCTGCTTCTGGGCGACCAGTGCGGCGCCCACACCGTGCCGTACATCGAGGTGAAGAACCCGAGCGCGCAGATCGAGCATGAAGCGACGACGTCGAAGATCAGCGAGGATCAATTGTTCTACGCGATGAGCCGCGGCCTCGATCAGGAAGCCGCCGTCGCGCTGATCGTCAACGGCTTTGCTCGCGAAGTGCTGCAACAGCTGCCGATGGAATTCGCCGTCGAAGCGCAGAAGCTGTTGGGGATTTCGCTGGAAGGCTCCGTCGGATGACCCAATCCCCTCGTCATGCCGGACTTGTTCCGGCATCCACCGTGCAACACGGGCAGCCTCCCCGAGTGGAGGAGTGGACCCCGGAACAAGTCCGGGGTGACGGTGGGATGTTGAGCGACGTCGGACTCTACAAATGACGATCGTCGGCTGGTCGAGTTTGGCGCTGGTCATCGCGACTAGCTTGGCAAGTACGATGGCAATCGTCGTCTCACTGCTATTTTCCGTTATCCATCTTTCAAAGAAGAAGCGTTCCCGCTGATGCTGAAAATCGAAAACCTCCACGCCGAGATCGACGGCAAGCCGATCCTCAAGGGCCTCAGCCTCACCGTCAACGCGGGCGAGATTCATGCGATCATGGGCCCGAACGGCGCGGGCAAGTCCACGCTCGGCTACGTCCTCGGCGGCCGTCCCGGCTATGAGGTGACCGAAGGCTCGATCACGTTCGACGGCCAGGATCTGCTCGAGCTCGAACCCAACGAGCGCGCCGCCGCCGGCGTGTTCCTTGGCTTCCAATATCCGGTCGAAATCCCCGGTGTCAGCAACGTCCAGTTCCTGCGCGAGGCGCTCAACGCCCAGCGCGCGACGCGCGACGAAAAGCCGCTGTCGGGTGCCGAATTCCTGAAGCTCGCCCGCGCCCAGGCCGCGAGCCTCGAGATGGACGCCGAGATGCTCAAGCGCCCGGTCAACGTCGGCTTTTCGGGCGGCGAGAAGAAGCGCAACGAGATGGTGCAGATGGGCATCGTCGATCCCAAGTTCGCGATCCTCGACGAAACCGACTCCGGCTTGGACATCGACGCGCTGCGCATCGTTGGCGACGGCATCAACCGCATCATGCGGAAAGCCGACAAGGCGGTGCTGCTGATCACCCACTACCAGCGCCTGCTCGATTACGTGCAACCCGACCACGTCCATGTGCTGGCGGACGGCCGTATCGTCCGCTCTGGGGGCGCTGATCTCGCGCGCGAACTGGAACGCGAAGGCTATGCGGGGGTGGTCGCGTGATTGTGTCTCAAATCCTCCCCGGTACGGGGAGGGGGACCGCGACGCGGAGCGGCGTGGTGGAGGGGGCTCTCCACACGCGATACCGCTTGCGGAAGTCCCCCTCCACCAGCTTCGCTGGTCCCCCTCCCCGTGCCGGGGAGGATTTGCGGGAGAGTCACGCAGGCATCGACTCGCTTCTTCTCCGCGCCTCCGCGCCTCCACGTGAACACAACCCTCTCCGCGTCTTCGCGTCTTCGCGTGAACACCTTCCGAGCACAGCCGCATGACCGACGTCCTCGACCTGCCCACCACCCGCGACGAGGCGTTCCGCTGGGCTGACATGCCCGCGTTGCAAGCCGCGCGTGCGCTGCCGGCGACGTCTGCTGCCGTGACCGACCCGATCCTCGCGGACGCCAGCCGGCTGGTCTTCATCGACGGCTACCTTGACACTGACTTCAGCCGGCCTGGTGATCTGACGATCGACCGGGCGGATGTTACCAGCGACCACCCGCTTGCCCGCCACGCGGCGGGGCAGGGGCACGCGGTCACGCTCGCGCCCGGCAGCGTCACGACGATCGAGATCGCGCGCGTCAATGCCGGCGAGGACAGCCATACGCCGCTGACCATCACCCTCGGTGAGGACGCCGTCCTCACGCTGGTCGAGACCTATACCGGCGCGGGCTGGACCAACACTCTGACCCGCTTCCACCTCGGCAAGGGCGCCCGCGTCATGCGCGCGGTGCGGATCGTCCAGGACGCCGGCTTCGTCTCGACCCGGGACGAGGTGGTCATCGCCGAAGCCGCCAGCTTCGTCAGCGTCGCGCTCGGCGCCACCGCCGCCGGCACGCGCCTCGACGCCGCGCTGACGCTGAACGGCGACGGCGCCTATGCCGAACTCGGCGGCGCGCTGCTGACCCGCGACGACCAGCGGCAGGAATGCGCGGTTCGCGTCCGCCACGCCCACCCCAACGGCCAGAGCCACCAGCTCTGGCGCGCGGTCGCTGCCGATCGCTCGACCGTCAGCCTCGCCGCCGCGGTCGAGGTCGCGCGCGACGCGCAGAAGACTGACGGCGAACAGAGCTTGCGCGGCCTGCTGCTCCAGCGCACCGCGACGGTGAACCTCAAGCCCGAGCTCGAAATCTTTGCCGACGACGTGAAGTGCGCGCACGGCGCGACGGTCGGCGAACTCGACGCGCGTGCGCTCTTCTACATGCAGAGCCGCGGCATCCCCGCCGCGCGCGCGAAGGCGCTGCTGACGCGGGCGTTCGTCGCGGATGCGCTCGACCGGATCGCGGACGAAGCGGTGCGCGAGGTGTTCGCCGCCGACGCCGACGCGTGGCTGGAGCGCGCGTTGTGATTGAATCCCTCCAAATCCTCCCCGGGACGGGGAGGGGGACCGCGACGCGTAGCGGCGTGGTGGAGGGGGGCTTCCTCAAGCGGCACCGCCCGTGGAGCGCCCCCTCCACCAGCTTCGCTGGTCCCCCTCCCCGTGCCGGGGAGGATTTTGGAGCGTTACATACCCTCCACTTCGTCCACTTCCGCGGGCGCGGAGCCGTCGCATGACCGCCACCGAAGCCCCCCTCGATCGGCTCGCAGACTTCCCCGCGATCCCTGCCGGCTGGGCGTATCTCGACACCGCCGCCACCGCGCAGAAGCCGCAATCCGTGCTCGACGCGATCGCGCGCGCTTATGGCGAAACCTACGCGACCGTCCACCGCGGCGTGTACCAGCGTTCCGCCGACATGACGCTCGCCTATGAGGCCGCGCGGCAAAAGGTGGCGCGCTTCATCGGCGCGGCCACCCCGGACGAGATCGTCTTCACCCGCGGCGCGACCGAGGGGATCAATCTCGTCGCGCAATGCTGGGCGGCGACGCAGCTGAAGGCCGGCGACCGTATCCTGCTGTCGATGCTGGAGCATCACAGCAACATCGTGCCGTGGCAGATGGTTGCCGAACGGGTCGGCGCCGCGATCGACGTGCTGCCGCTGACGGACGACCATCGCATCGACCTCGATGCGATGGAGCGCATGCTGACGCCGCAGCACAAGCTGGTCGCGCTGGCCCATGTCTCGAACGTGCTCGGCTCGGTCCTCGACGTGAAGCGCGCGACCGATCTCGCGCACGCTGTCGGCGCCAAAATCCTGCTCGACGGCTGTCAGGCGGTGCCGCGCGTCGCCGTCGATGTCACCGCGATCGGCTGCGATTTCTATGTCTTCTCCGGTCACAAGCTCTACGGCCCGACCGGTATCGGCGTGCTTTGGGGCAGGGGCGATTTGCTCGGCGCAATGCCGCCGTATCAGGGGGGCGGGTCGATGATCGATCGCGTCACCTTCGCCAAGACGACCTATGCGCCCCCGCCGGGCCGGTTCGAGGCGGGGACCCCGCATATCGTCGGCGCGCTCGGCCTCGCCGCCGCGATCGATTACGTCGAAGGCATCGGCCTCGCGACGATCCATGCGCACGAAACCGCATTGGTCCGCGACGCCCGCGCGGCGCTGTCGTCGCTCAACTCGGTGCGGCTGTTCGGGCCGGAGGACAGCGCCGGCATCGTCAGTTTTGCGGTCGAGGGGGTGCATCCGCACGACGTCGGCACCATCTTGGACGAAGGCCGCGTGGCGATCCGCGCCGGCCACCATTGTGCGCAGCCGCTGATGGACGCGCTGGGCGTCGACGCGACCGCGCGGGCGAGCTTCGCGGTTTACAACGGCCCGCAGGATATCGAGGCGCTGGTGAAGGGCGTCGAGCGAGTAACTCGGATTTTTGGGTAGGGATTTTCGGATGAGCGATACGATCCGTATCGAAGAGGTGGACGCAGTCGAAACGCCGCCGCGCGCCCGCGTCGAAGACGCTGTTGAACGGCGTGTCGAGGATGCGGCCGAGCCGCGCCAGCGCGATTACCTGTCGGGCTTCCTCCAGCAGAAGCCGCAGGGCGATGCGCCCGGCGAGCCCGGCGGCGCGCTGTACGAAGGCGTGATCGACGCGTTGAAGGAAATCTACGACCCCGAAATCCCGGTCAACATCTATGATCTCGGCCTGATCTACGGTGTCGAGGTGACGGGCGAGGGGCAGGCGGTGGTAACGATGACGCTCACCACGCCGCACTGCCCGGTGGCGGAGTCGATGCCGGCCGAGGTGGAGATGCGCGTCGCCGCGGTGCCGGGCATTGCCTTCGCCGACGTCAATCTCGTCTGGGATCCGGCCTGGGACCCGCAGAAGATGTCAGACGAGGCGAAACTCGAATTGGGGATGCTGTGATGGCCACCACGCTCCGTCAGCGCCCTGCGCCGCTGATCCTCACCGCATCGGCGGATGCGCGCATCGCCGACCTGATGGCGCGCGCGCCCGACGGCGCGATCGGCGTCAAGCTGTCGACCCCGCGCCGCGGCTGTTCGGGCCTCGCCTATTCGGTTGATTATGTCACCGAAGCCAAGCCGTTCGACGAGCGGATCGAGACCCCCGGCGGCACCCTATTCGTCGATGGCGGGTCGATCCTGTATCTCGTCGGATCGACGATGGATTGGGTCGAGGACGATTTCACCGCGGGCTTCGTCTTCAACAACCCCAATGCCAAGGGCGCCTGCGGCTGCGGCGAGAGCTTCACCGTCTAAGGCGCCACCCCGGGGGCGGCGCCTCCGGGTTTTTTTAGGCGCGGTTGGCCGCGCTGAGCACCGCGCGAACCGAGGCGGTGGCGATGTCGGTATCGAGGCCGACGCCAAACACGGTGCGGCCATCGGCCGTGCGGCATTCGACATAGGCCGCGGCCTGCGCATCGGCGCCATGGCCGATGGCGTGCTCGCTATAATCGACCACGTCGAGGTCCGGCCCGGTCGTTTCGCTGAGCGCCGCGATGACACCCGAAATCAAGCCGTTGCCGCGACCGGAGATCGAGCGCTCCTCGCCATCCACCGCGACGCGGCCGACGAACAGCCGATCCCCGGCGGTGCCGCGCTCCTCGTAATCGCGCAGCACGAACCGGTCGCCCTCGCGGGGCAGGTAGGTCGCCTCGAACCGGCCCCAGATGTCGGCGGCGCCGAGTTCGCGGCTGGTTTCGTCGGCCAGCGCCTGCACATGCCGGCTGAAATCGGCCTGGAGGCGCTTGGGCAGCTTCAGCCCCTTGTCCTGTTCGATCACCCAGGCGACGCCGCCCTTGCCCGACTGCGAATTGACGCGGATCACCGCTTCGTAACTGCGGCCCAGATCGGCGGGGTCGATAGGCAGATAGGGGACTTCCCACGTCTCATCATTCTGCTGTTCGCGGGCCGCAAAGCCTTTCTTGATCGCGTCCTGATGGCTTCCAGAAAAGGCGGTGAACACCAGCTCGCCAGCATAGGGGGTGCGGGGATGGACGGGAATGCGCGTCGCATATTCCACCGTCTTCACGATGGCATCGATGTCCGACAGGTCGAGCCGCGGGTCGACGCCTTGCGTGTACATATTGAGCGCAACGGTCACCAGATCGCAATTGCCGGTGCGCTCGCCATTGCCGAGCAAACAGCCTTCGACGCGATCGGCACCTGCCATCAGCCCCAGCTCCGCCGCGGCGACGCCGGTGCCGCGATCGTTGTGGGTGTGCAGCGAGATCACCACCGCCTCGCGGTTCGGAATGTTGCGACCGAACCATTCGATCTGGTCGGCATAGACGTTGGGCGTCGCGCACTCGACGGTGGCGGGCAGGTTGAAGATGATCGGCTTATCGGCGGTGGGTTGCAGCACATCCATCACCGCCGCGCAGACCTCGACCGAGAAATCGAGTTCGGCGGTCGAGAAGGTTTCGGGGCTGTATTCGAAACGCCAGTCGGTGTCCGGGCGCTTGGCGGCCTCGTCGCGCAGCACCTTCGCGCCCTCAATCGCGATCCGCTTCACCTCGTCGCGGGTCATGCCGAACACGATCTTACGCCACGCCGGCGAGACGGCGTTGTAGAGGTGGACGATCGCCTGTTTCGCGCCATCCAGCGACGCGAAGCTCGTTTCGATCAGGTCACGGCGCGACTGCGTGAGCACCTGCACGAACACGTCGTCGGGAATACGATCGTTCTTCACCAGCCCGCTGATGAAGTCGAATTCGGTCGCGCCGGCGCTCGGGAAGCCGACCTCGATCTCCTTGAGGCCGACCTTCACCAGCAGGTCGAAAAAGCGCGTCTTCTTTTCGGCGTCCATCGGGTCGATCAGCGCCTGATTGCCGTCGCGCAGGTCGGTCGACAGCCAGCGCGGCGCCTGGGTGATCACCCGAGATGGCCATTGCCGGTCGGGGAGATCGATGGTGGGGAAGGGGCGATATTTGGTCGAAGGATCGCGAAGCATGGAGAGTCCCGTCGTCGGCCGCGGCACGCGCGCGGCAAGGTGGCGCTGAAGCGTTATCCGGCCCTTAGGGGAGCATGCATGAGCAGTGGCCGCCCCTAAGGGCGGGTAAGTCGCAGAAAGGTGGCGGCGCTCATCATCACGGCTGCGTCATGACGGAGCGCGGCGGCTTTGTCCACCCGCCAAACGGGCGGTGCGTGCGGAAAAGTTTCAGGCTGTCCCGCACGCACACGCGCTTTATTGCGCGGTGAAGGCCGCGTTGATGTCGAGCTTCACGTCGTCGGCGACGACGGGCAGGGCATAGCCGAGGCCGAAGTCGCTGCGCTTGATCATCGCGGTGCCGCGGAAGCCGAAGTTCAGCTTCTTGCTCATCGGGTTGGTGCCCGCACCGACGAAGGTCGCGTCGATCGTCACCGGCTTGGTGACGTTCTTGATCGTCAGGTTACCGGTGATCTTGGCACGATTGCCGTTGGCGACGACCGACGTCGAGACGAAGCGTGCGGTCGGATAGGTGGCGGCGTCGAAGAAGTCCTTCGATTCCAGATGGTGCTTGAACTGTTCCGACGTGGTCGACAGCTTGTTGATGGCGAACGTGACGTCGAGCTTCGTGGCGGCGGGGCGCTTCGGATCGATGGTCAGCGAGCCGCCTTCCGCGCCGAACTGGCCGGAGAGCATGCTGAAGCCCATGTGGTTGAGCGTCCACGTCACCTGCGTGTGCGCAGGGTCGACGGCATAGGTGCCGGCGGTCACGGCGGCGGCATTGGCCGAGCCGGGCAGGCCGGCGGGGGCCTGTGCGATGGCGGGCACGGCGGCAGCGGCCAGGACGGCGGCGAGAATCAGGCGCATGTGGTGGGTCTCCCTGGGAACAATCGTTTCGGGTTTGACCATAACGCTGCGCTTGAGAAAAGTGCCGGTTCGGAAACGGTTGGTTGCTTTCGACGTGTACGAAAGGTCACAAAAGTCACGCCGAGGAGGGTGTTTTTTGAAGGCAGTGATAGCGCGCTTGAAGGCGTGCATGGGTTTTCCACGACGATTGGCCAATGGGCCGTCACACTACCATACAATCTGGAACATTTCAAGAACGAATCGGTGGAGGGCGCGTCTTGGCGAGCTTTCCGTGCCCACCTGACCCCGTCGCTGCCCTCGGCGTCTCTTCCCTCTCCCAAGGGGAGAGGGAAGGAGCCCGCGAACCGCTTAGTTCTTCGCCTTGTCGACCAGCTTGTTGGCGCCGATCCAGGGCATCATGGCGCGCAGTTCGGTGCCGACCTTTTCGATCGGATGCGCGGCGGCCTGCTTGCGGCTGGCCTTCAGCTCGGGCTGGCCGGCGCGGTTGTCGAGGACGAAGTTCTTGACGAAGCGGCCCGACTGGATGTCGGCGAGCACGCGCTTCATTTCCTTCTTGGTTTCCTCGGTGATGATCCGCGGGCCGGTGACGATGTCGCCATATTCGGCAGTGTTGCTGATCGAATAGCGCATGTTGGCGATGCCGCCTTCATACAGCAAGTCGACGATCAGCTTGGTTTCGTGGAGGCATTCGAAATAGGCCATTTCGGGGGCGTAGCCCGCCTCGGTCAGCGTTTCGAAGCCGGCCTGGATCAGGTGGGTGATGCCGCCGCACAGCACGGCCTGCTCGCCGAACAGGTCAGTTTCGCATTCCTCGCGGAAGTTGGTTTCGATGATGCCAGACCGGCCGCCGCCGACGCCCGAGGCATAGGCGAGCGCGACGTCATGCGCATTGCCGCTGGCGTCCTGATGGATCGCGATCAGGCAGGGAACGCCGCCGCCGCGGACGTATTCGCTGCGCACCGTGTGGCCCGGGCCCTTGGGCGCGATCATGATGACGTCGATGTCCGCGGGCGGCTCGATCAGGCCGAAATGCACGTTGAGGCCGTGCGCGAAGGCGAGCGCCGCGCCGGGCTTCATATTACCCTTGAGGTCCGCATCCCAGATCGCCGCCTGATGCTCGTCGGGCGCCAGGATCATGACAATGTCGGCCCACTGCGCCGCTTCCTTGTTCGACAGTACCTTGAAGCCGGCGTCGATCGCCTTCTTGGCGGTCGCCGAGCCTTCGCGCAGCGCGATCGCCACGTCCTTGACGCCGCTATCCCGCAGGTTCTGCGCGTGGGCGTGGCCCTGCGACCCATAGCCGACGATGGCGATCTTCTTATCGGTGATGAGGTTCAGATCGGCGTCGCGATCGTAATAGACCTTCATGGCAATATCCCTTTCGTAATGTCCGTCATGCCAGCGCAGGCTGGCATCTTGTGGGGCAGGGGCAGTGCGCTCTTACCCGGAGACCCCAGCCTTCGCTGGGGTGACGATGGTTGTGTGGAGTGGGTGTGGTGGGTCAGGCCGTCTCTTTGCCGCGGGCGATGGCGACGATGCCGGTGCGGGCGACCTCGATCAGGCCGACTTCGCCCATCAGTTCGACAAACTTGTCGATCTTTTCGATCGATCCCGTCACCTCGAACACGAAGCTGGTCGTCGTCGCATCGACCACGCGGGCGCGGTAGACGTCGGCGAGGCGCAGCGCCTCGATCCGGTGATCGCCGGTGCCGGCGACCTTCACGAGCGCGAGTTCGCGTTCGACGTGCGCGCCCTGCGCGGTCAGGTCGGTCACCTTGTGGACGGGCACCAGTCGATCGAGCTGGGCGATGATCTGTTCCATCGTCGCCGGCGAGGCACTGGTGACGATGGTGATGCGGCTGACGGTCTTGTCGGCAGTGATCTCGCTGACCGTCAGGCTTTCGATATTATAGCCACGTGCGGTGAACAGGCCGGCGATCCGGGCAAGAATGCCGGGTTCGTTGTCGACGATGACCGCCAAAGTGTGGCGTTCGGTGGCTTCGGTCTTGATGTGCATCCGGATCGTCACCCCAGCGAAGGCTGGGGTCTCCCTGTTATGTAAACGCGCTCTTGCGGGTCGAGACCCCAGCCTTCGCTGGGGTGACGGTCAGGTCACACCAGCGCTTTCGCCTCGTCGTCCATCGTGCCGCTGACCTCATTGGCCTGCAGGATCATGTCGGTGTGCGCGGCGCCGCTGGGGATCATCGGGAAGCAATTGGCGAGCTTCGCGACGCGGCAGTCGACGATCACCGGACCGTCGTGGTCGAGCATCGCCTGGATGCCGTCCTCCAGCTGATCGCGACTGTCGATCAATATACCCTTCCAGCCGTATGCCTCACCCAGCTTCACGAAGTCGGGCAGGCTGTCCGAATAGCTTTCGGCATAGCGGCTCTCGTAGGTCAGTTCCTGCCATTGGCGGACCATGCCCATATATTCGTTGTTGAGGATGAAGATCTTGACCGGCAGGCGATATTGCGTCGCCGTCGCCAGTTCCTGGATATTCATCTGGATGCTGGCTTCGCCGGCAATGTCGATGACCAAGGCATTCGGGTTGCCGAGCTGCGCGCCGATCGCGGCGGGCAGGCCGTAACCCATCGTGCCGAGCCCGCCGCTGGTCAGCCACTTGTTCGGCTTTTCGAAACCGAAATGCTGCGCCGCCCACATCTGATGCTGGCCAACCTCGGTCGTGATAATCGGATTGCGGGCGTGCGTCGCCTCCCACAACGCGCGGATCGCGCGCTGCGGCATGATGTCGCTGGCGGTTTCGGGGAAGTCGAGGCAGCCGACCGCGCGCCAACCGGCGATGCGGCGCCACCAGTCGGTGGTGTCGGGCTTGGGATGCTGGCGCGCCTTCCAGATGCGGACCATGTCCTCCATCGCGTGGCCCGCATCGGCGATGACGGCGAGGTCGACGCGCACGTTCTTGTTCACGCTGGACCGGTCGATGTCGATATGGACCTTGCGGCTGTTCGGGCTGAACGCGTCCAGGCGCCCGGTGACGCGATCGTCGAAGCGGCTGCCGATCGCGATGACCAGATCGGCCTGGTTCATCGCCATATTCGCCTCATACGTCCCGTGCATGCCGAGCATGCCGAGGAACTGTTGCGACGAGGCGGGGAAGGCCCCGAGGCCCATCAGCGTCGAGGTGACGGGCGCGCCCGAAATGCGGGCGAGCTCGATCAGCAACTGCGAGGCGGCCGGACCCGAATTGATGACGCCGCCGCCGGTGTAGAGGATCGGGCGCTCGGCGGCGGCGAGCATGTCGACGACCTGCTCGATCTCGCTTTGCGGCGCCTTCACGCGGGGGCGATACGTCTTGTGCTGGATCGGGCCGGGCTTGGTATAGCGCGCGGTCGCGACCTGGACGTCCTTAGGAATGTCAACGACGACGGGGCCGGGACGGCCGCTGGTCGCAATATGGAACGCCTCGTGGATCGTCGGGCCCAGCTTTGCCGGGTCCTTCACCAGATAATTATGCTTGGTGCAGTGACGCGTGATGCCGACCGTGTCGGCTTCCTGGAAGGCGTCAGTGCCGATCAGCCCGGTTGGGACCTGGCCGGTGATGACGACCATCGGGATCGAATCGAGCAGCGCATCGGTGATGCCGGTGACCGCATTGGTCGCCCCGGGGCCGGAGGTGACGAGGACGACGCCGGGCTTGCCGGTCGACCGCGCATAGCCCTCGGCCGCATGGGTCGCCGCCTGTTCGTGGCGGACGAGAATGTGCTTGATGCGCGTGCCGTTGGCGTTCGCCCGGAACATCGCATCATAGATCGGCAAGACTGCCCCGCCGGGGTAGCCGAACACGACCTCCACGCCGAGATCGCACAGCGCCTCGACCAGGATGTCTGCTCCGCTCTTTTCGCCCACGGTTCGTCTCCACCAGAATTGCGTTTGGTGCGGCGCGGGTAGCCGGGCGATCCGGGAGGGTCAACCCTTTTCTATAATAAACTTGCTATGGCGACATCGATTTCATTCGATTCTGTCGCGATGCGCCAATCCTTGGGCGGTTGATGGCGAAACCAGGTATATTGCCGTTTCGCGTAGCGTCGCGTGTCGAGCTGGACCTGCGCCAGTGCGGCGTCGCGCGTGATTGCGTCGCGCAGGTATTCGCCGATCGGCGGCACGCCGATCGCCCGACGGATCGGAGCGTCGGCGGGCAGGTCGACGCGGGCGAGCAGCGTGGCCACTTCCTCGATGGCGCCGTTGGCGAACATCGCTTCGCAGCGGGTGTCTATCCGGTCGAACAGCGCCGAACGGTCGGGGAGCAGGACCGCAGCGGCGAGCCGGATGCGGTGGCCGATGCCGCCGACCCGTTGCGCCTGCCAGTGGATGAGCGGCCGGCCGGTCGCGCGCACCACTTCCAGCGCGCGCGCCACGCGCGTGGTGTCAGCGGGGGCGAGGCGGGCGGCGGCGGCGGGGTCTTCCTGAGCGAGGAGACGATGTGCCTCGGCCACCGGGAGGCCGCGGACTTCGGCGCGGATGGCAGGGTCGATCGGGGGCACGGGCGCAATGCCGTCGAGCAACGTGCGCATGTAAAGGCCGGTCCCGCCGACCAGGATGGGCAGGCGGCCTTCGGCATGGACTGCGTCGATCGCTGCGCGCGCCTCTTCGGCCCAGCGCGCAGCGGAATAGGTCGCATCGGCGCCGTCGACATGGCCGAACAGGCGATGCGGCACACGTGCCTCCTCGTCGACATCGGGGCGGGCGGTGAGAATCCGGAGGTCGGCGTAGACCTGGCTCGCGTCGGCATTGATGACGACGCCGTCGTGGCGTTCGGCGATCCGGATCGCCGCAGCGGACTTGCCGCTGGCGGTCGGCCCTGCGATGAGCGCGACGCTCGGTTTGGGGTGGGAGACGGACATGTTCACGGCAACGCTCATAGGCGAAGCGCTGACGCGAGGCGACCTGTCGGCCGCGGTCGACCGGCTGGCGGCGGCGGGATGCGCGCCCGACGCGGCGGTATGGCTTGACGAGGGTGTCGCGGCGGATGTTCCGTTCGCCCGCGACGCGGCGGCGGGGCGCGGGGCGCTGGAGGGCGCGTTCGCCGCCACCGACGTGATCGTTCAGCCGACCGCGACGCGGCGGAAAGCGCTGCTCGTCGCCGACATGGATTCGACGATGATCACCGTCGAATGCATCGACGAACTCGCGGACTATGCCGGCATCAAGGCGGAAGTGTCTGCCGTCACCGAGGCCGCGATGCGCGGCGAGCTCGATTTCGAAGGGGCGCTGGACGCCCGTGTTGCGCTGCTCGAAGGCCTCAGCGAAGACGTGATCGCGCAGTGCCTTGCCGAGCGAGTGACGATCATGCCGGGTGCCAAGGCACTGGTGCGGACGATGCGTGCGCATGGCGGGCATGCGGTGCTAGTGTCGGGCGGCTTCACGCGGTTCGCCGAGCCGGTGGCGGCGGAGATCGGTTTCGACCGGGCGATCGCCAATGTCCTGCTCATCGAAGACGGCCGGCTGACGGGCAAGGTGGCCAAGCCGATCGTGGGGTCGGCGACCAAGGAGGAGACGCTGCGTGCCGCGATTGCGGAGCGTGGGATCGATCCCGCGCTGAGCCTGGCGGTTGGGGACGGCGCGAACGATCTTGCGATGATCGGCGCGGCGGGGCTGGGCGTGGCCTATCATGCCAAGCCGATCGTCGCTGCCGCGGCGGCGGCGCGAGTGGATCACGGGGATCTGACGGCGCTGCTGTACGCGCAGGGGTATGCGCGACAGGATTGGGTAGCGTAAGCGGCTGGAGCCGCGCCAAACCCACCCCGTGACCGCGGAGGTGTTGTGACCTACGTAGACGCGGGATGTCGCTGGAGGCTCAGGTCGCCCCCTCGCCGCGGAGTGGACCCCGGAACCAGTCCGGGGTGACGGGGTGGGGAGGGCGCGGCTTGAACCTCGCCGACGCTAGGGCGCCACCACCACGCAGGACACGCCCGATGCCGCGCAAGCCTTTTGCGCCGCGGCCTTGTTGGCGAAGCCGCTGGCCTGCAGCCGGATCACGTTGCCCGCCTTGGCATAGACGGGCTGCGCGCCACCCAGCTTGCCGCGGACGCGCGCCCATTGCGTGCTGGCATTCGCCTGTGTGCTGAACGCGCCGAGCTGGATCTTCCACGATCCGCCCATGGCGGCGGGGGCAGCGGCGGCGGCAGGCGCTTTGCGGATCGGCTCATGCGGCGCGATCCGATCATTGACCGGGCGATCGGGCGAGCGCTGGTGCGGCGGAATGACGTCCTCCGGCTTGCGCGGCGGCGTCTTCGCGGGACGGGGCGCTTCGACGGTGCGGGAGGGCGGGACGCTGGTCGTCGCCACGGCGGTGTTGCGCTGGGCGGCAGGCGGCGCACTGCGAAGCTCGTCGCGATACCGCTGGGCCAGCGCCGTGCCGCGCTCGCGATCGGCCGGAGTGATGTACTGGTCCATCTGTGCGAGCGTTTCGGACGCGGCCTTGAGCCCCGCCTGCGAAGCCAGCGTCATCAGCGCATAGGCCCGCGGATAGTCGCGCGGCACGCCGTCGCCGTTGAACAGCATCGTGCCGAGCACCAGCTGCCCGCGCGGCTCGCCGCGGGCGACCGACTTTTCCAGCCACGGCGCAGCC
Source organism: Arthrobacter sp. TPD3018 (assembly GCA_003075315.1). Taxonomy (GTDB): domain Bacteria; phylum Pseudomonadota; class Alphaproteobacteria; order Sphingomonadales; family Sphingomonadaceae; genus Sphingomonas. The sequence continues at coordinate 1,043,574 of QDFQ01000001.1, forward strand.
TCGGCCTTGCGGCCCGACTGGAACAGCGCGAGCCCGTAATTGTCCTGTGCCTGATAATGGCCCTGGAGCGCCGCCTTGCGGAACCAGCTTTCCGCAAGTGCCGGATCGACCGGCACGCCGCGGCCGAGCTTATACGCCTGGCCGAGGTTGAACTGCGCATCGGCGTCGCCTGCCACTGCCGGCCCGCGCCACTGTGCGACCGCGCCATCATAGTCGCCGCGACCCCAGGCGTCGACGCCCGCCTTGACGCTCTGCGCTCCCGCCGGCGTGGCGAGCGCCATGCCCGCCGCCAGCGCCGCGCGCGCGAGTCCACCGAAGTTCCGCATTCCGCTGCCCTTTTCGATCCCGTGTTGCCGCCACCATGCCCCGCCAGACCGCGCAAGGCAAAGCGGCATCGCCGCACACCGTCCCATTAACCGGTTCTTAGCCTCGATCTGACAGGTATCGCGACAGATTTGGACGGTTCGAAGGGAAGCTATGCGCGTCCTCGCGGTGGCATCGCAAAAGGGTGGGTCGGGCAAGACGACCTTGTCGGGGCATCTCGCCGTGCAGGCGCAGATGGCCGGCAACGGCCCCGTCGTGCTGATCGACATCGACCCGCAGGGCAGCCTGTCCGAATGGTGGAACGAGCGGACCGCCGACTTTCCCGCCTTCGCGCAGACCACGGTCGCGCGGTTGCAGGCGGACCTGGAGGTCTTGCGACAGCAGGGTTTCAAGCTGGCGGTGATCGATACGCCGCCTGCGATCACCATGGCGATCCAGAGCGTCATCGCCGTCGTCGAACTCGTCGTCGTGCCGACGCGGCCCAGCCCGCACGATCTGCGCGCGGTGGGTGCAACCGTCGATTTGTGCGAGCGGGCGGGAAAGCCGGTGGTGTTCGTCATCAACGGCGCGACGCCGCATGCCCGCATCACCAGCGAAGCCGCGATCGCGCTGTCGCAGCACGGCACCGTCGCCCCCACCACCATTCACCAGCGCACCGATTTCGCGGCATCGATGATCGATGGCCGAACCGTGATGGAGGTCTACCCGGACGGACGATCGGCCGAAGAGATTGGGGAATTGTGGACGTTCGTCGCCGATCGACTGGAAAAGAATTTCCGCCGGACCGTGTTCAGCGTGCCGAATGCGTCGGGGCATGCGGGTTTCGGTGCGCGTCCGGCAGGCGGTGGCTTCGGTCGCCGGGTGATCGGGGGCTGATCGCGTGACCGCTTCGCCCAAGCCGATGGCAGCCTTGTCGTCCGGCCTGCTCGCCCGCAAGGGACAGGCGCGGCCGGCGATGCGCAGTGGCGCGCTGATAAGCTTTCCTCCCAGCCAGAGCGACGATCTCAGCTGGAACGACATGGGGGCGGGAGAGGGCGTGCCGCCGGTATTGGTGCAGCGCGACCTGCTGGAAGCGCGCATCGGCAAACCCGCTGCCGTGGCCGAGGTCTCCCTGGCCGCGGCACATCGCATCCGCCGCGAGACGCAGACCGAGGGCCAGACGGCCTTGGCGCTGCGCATTGATGCTGATCGGCATCTGCGGCTGCGGTTGGCCAGCGCCATCACCGATCGATCCGCACAAGACCTACTGACCGACGCCCTCGACGCGCTGCTCGTCGCGGTGCCCGAGGTCGATACGCTCGTCGCGCAATTATCGCGCGCAAGGACTCGGCCATGACCCGGCCGCACCGCACCAGGGTCGCGACACACTGGGGGTTTATCCGATGACACCGCGTCTCATCCTGTCGCTCGGCCTGTCCGCGCTCGTGCTCGGCGGCACGATGGTCGGCTGTACCGCGACCGGCAACCACCTTGCCAAGGCGAGCGACCGCGCTGCCGCACGTTCGGCCAAGGCGGCGCACCGCGACGCCGAAAAGGCAGCGCGCGCGCTGGCGATGCGGGACGCGTCCGCGGTGGCCTATGCCGAAAGCGCGGTATCGCAGGCGCCGCGCGACGCGGGCTATCGCATGCTGCTGGGCCAAGGCTATCTACAGGCGGGACGCTTCGCTTCGGCGCGCGATACCTTCGCCGATGTCGTCGACCTGATGCCGAGCAACGGCAAGGCCGCGCTCAACCTTGCGCTCGCGCAGATCGCGACGGGCGACTGGTCCGCGGCGCGCGCGACGCTGGACGCTCATGCCAAGGATATCCCCGCGGCTGACCTGGGCCTTGCCACTGCGCTGGCCGGCAATCCGGCGGGCGCGATCACCATCCTCGATGCTGCGGCGCGCGCGCCGGGCGCGACCGCGAAGATTCGCCAGAACCTCGCGCTGAGCTATGCGCTCGCCGGCCGCTGGGACATGGCGCGGATCGCCGCGGCGGCGGATATGTCGTCCGCCGATCTCGACGCACGGATGGAGCAATGGGCCGCCTTTACCCAGCCGAAGGGTGCGCCGGATCAGGTCGCGAGCCTGCTCGGCGTGCGGCCGGTTGCCGATGCGGGCCGGCCGGTGGCACTGGCGCTCAACGCGCCGACGCCGGTGACACCGCTGCCGGATGCGGCGGTGCAGACTGCTGCGGTCGAGACGCCCGCTCCGGTCGCTGCTGAGGCGCCCGCACCGCCTGCCCAATTCGCGAAGGTCGATCTCCCACCGCAGCACGAGGCGGTGCAGCCATCGCCGACGATGCTGATCCGCGCCGATACCACGCCGGCCAAGCTGGCGCTTGCCGCGAGCGGTCGGCGCCATGTGGTGCAGGACGTGCCTGCGGCAACGCCGCTCGCCCGCGCCGCGCCGACGGGTGACTGGTTCGTCCAATTGGGTGCGTTCAGCAACCCGGCCGTCGCCCGGTCGGGCTGGGCCAATGCGACCCGCCGTTTCGCCTCGCTGTCCGGTCATCAGCCGACGGGCGCGCGCTTCGCCGCCGAACAGGGATCGCTGTACCGCCTGTCGGTGGGTGGCTTTACCCGCGATGCGGCGGTGCAGATGTGCCGCGCCTATCGCGCCAAGGGCGGCGCATGCTTCGTCCGACGCGAGGCGGGGGACCGCATCGCGCAATGGCTACGGACGCCCGTACAATTGGCGTCGCGCTGACGGGCAAGGTGGGAGCGCGGGTCGCCTAGGCGATCTCGCGCCCGCCCTTCCAAACGCGCAGCACCCGGCCCTGTACGGGTAGGCCGTCGAAGGGCGTATTGCCTTCGGAAGCGAAGGCGGTGCCATCGATCTGCCAGGGCGTTTCCGGATCGAACAGCATCAGGTCCGCCGGCTGCCCGCTGGCGAGCGTGCCCGTCTCCAATCCCAGCACGCGCGCAGGGTTGACCGACAGCACCGCCAGCAGCCGTTCGAGCGGCAGCAGCCCATCGCGCACCAGCATGAGCCCCAGCGGCAACAGCGTCTCCGCGCCCGCCATGCCGGCCGCCGAATCAACGAAGGGCAGGCGCTTCGCCTCCGGTCCGTGTGGATCGTGGCCGGAACACAGCACATCGATCGTCCCGTCCGCGATCGCGGCGCGGGCGGCCTGCCGGTCGCTTTCGTTGCGCAGCGGTGGAGAGACATGCGCGTAGGTGCGGAAATCGCTCATCGCGATATCGGACAGATGGAGATGGGCGGGCGTGATGCCACAGGTGACGCGTACCCCGCGACGCTTGGCGGCGCGAATCAGGTCGAAGGACGCAGCGGTGGTCGCCTGCCGGATGTGCAGCCGGGCGTCGGTTTCCTCCGCCAGCATCAGGTCGCGCGCGACGGCCAAGGCTTCGGCGATGGCGGGGGCGGCGGGCAGGCCGTGCCGCGTCGCGGTCTCGCCATCGGTCGCGACGGCACCCGCAGTCAATGCGCCATCTTCGGCATGAGCGACGACGGCGATGTCGAGGTCACGGGCGTAGGCGAGGACGCGCAGCATCACGCCGGAATCGGCGATCCAGCCGCGCCCTGTGCCGACCGCACGCGCGCCAGCGGAGGCGCAGATCGCCATTTCCGCCATCTCGGCCCCGGCCAGGCCGCGGGTCGCCGCGGCGATGGGGTGAATCCACAGGTCTGGCTTGCCGATCAGCGCGGCGCGCTGGACGATACCGGGATCGTCCAGCACCGGATTGCCATCCGGCATCAACGCGACGCGGACGATGCCGCCGGCACGGAAGGCGGCGCGGTCGATGCGGAATACGCCGAGGTCGACGATGCCGGGGCTCAGCGTCTTGCCGCCGCAATCGACGATGGTGGCATCAGCAGGCAGCTCGATCGTGCCGCCGGCGGCGATCGCGCCATCGCGGACCAGCAGGCTGCCGTCGCGGACACCGCCGGTGGGGCAGGCGAGGCGGGCGTTGGTGAAGGCGATCGCGCTCATGCCCAGCCCTCCACCTTGCGTGCGCGTCGCGTGAGCACATCGAGGCAGGCCATGCGTACCGCCACCCCCATTTCCACCTGTTCGGTAATCGCCGATTGCGGCCCATCCGCGACGCTGGAATCGATCTCGACACCGCGGTTCATGGGGCCGGGGTGCATGACCAACGCGTCGGGCAGTCTGGCGATTCGCTCAGGCGTCAGGCCGTAGCGGAGCCGGTATTCGCGGCTGGACGGAATGTAATCGCCCGCCATCCGTTCGTTCTGGACGCGCAGCATCATCACGACGTCGGTGCCGACCAAAGCCTTGTCGAAATCGGTGAAGGGGGTGACGCCCATCCGCTCGATCGCCTTGGGCATCAGCGTCGAGGGCGCGCAGACGCGGACCTCCGCGGCCAGCGCGGTGAGCGCGAGGATGTTCGATCGCGCGACGCGGCTGTGCAGCACGTCGCCGCAGATCACCACACGCTGGCCCGCGATGCTGCCGCGACGGCGGCGGATAGTGAGGGCGTCGAGCAGCGCCTGTGTCGGATGTTCGTGGCGACCGTCGCCGGCGTTGAGCACAGGACAGTCGACCTTGTCCGCGATCAGCCGCACCGCGCCGCTCGCCATGTGGCGGATGACGATCACGTCGGCGCGCATTGCGTTCAGCGTCTGGGCGGTGTCGATCAGCGTTTCGCCCTTCTTCACGCTCGACTGCGCGGCATGCATGTTGACGACATCGGCGCCCAGGCGCTTGCCCGCGATTTCGAAGCTCAGCAGCGTGCGCGTGCTGTTTTCGAAGAAGGCGTTGATCTGCGTCAGGCCGTCGAGGCGCTTGTCGGGCGCCGCATGATTGCGGTTCGCGGCGATCCACGTTTCCGCCTCGTCGAGCAGAAAGGCGATCTCATGCGGCTGAAGGCCGTCGATACCGGTCAGGTGCCGGTGCGGGAAAACGGCGCCGCCCGGAAGCTGGGCGGCGGGGCTGTGATCGGAGGCTTGCATCAAGTCGCCCGGTTAGCGGGCGTCCGGGGCAGGGGCAACCGGGAAGGGCTGGGGACGCGTCGATCCGGCGCTGTGCCGCGGCGGCATGCCGAGCGTCGCCGGCAGACATCGGACAAAAAAATAGCGGCCCGAAGACCGCTATTTCCCAACCGAAGTTGTCAAAGCAACTTAGTTGCTGTCAGCGCGGCCGCTGTTGTCGTCAGCGACGACGACGATGCCAGCAGCAACGGCTGCGACCGCCAGAACGGCGATCAGGATGCCGCCGCCGGCCAGCTCGTTCTTCTTGCCCGACACCGAACCGGTGCGGACCGACTTGGCGACCGACAGGCTCGCCGCCGGGTTCGCCGGAGCGGCAACCGCCGGAGCAACAGCCATCGTCGCGGCCGCAGCGGCCATCAGATACTTCCCAAGACGCATAAAAACTCCCTCTTCATGTTCGTCACGGTCGCCCTGCCATAAACAGGTAAACAAGACAACCACTCACGCCGGCCGTTTACGCTCGCGGACAGCATTTCATACGACACCGGACGATGCCGTCTCCGCGGTCATAGCAGGGGTCGGTCCGGCATGAACCCCCCCATATGCCGCGCCTCCAACGCCTGATCGGGCCAGAGTATCCCTTCAACCCGTCAGCCGACCTGCACGGTCCAGCGCTCGGTACCTTCCAGCCCCAGCGCGGTCAGTCGGCCGGTCTGGTAGGCGCCCGTATCGACGCCGATGCGATAGCCCTGCACGTCCAGATTTTCGCTGATCGTGTGACCGTGGACGATCACCTTTTCCAGCGGGCCGTTGTGATCGAGAAACGGCTTGCGAATCCAGCGCAGGTCGGCGCCGCGCTGGGTCGACAGATCGGTATCGGGGCGGACGCCGGCGTGGACGAAGGCATAGTCGCCGATGACGATGAGGTCCTCGAATCGCTCGACGAACGCTTGATGCTCGGCCGGCACGTGGCGCTGCATCGCCTGATGCAGTTCGTCATAGTCCATGCGGTCGTAATCGGTGGAATCGACGCCGTAGCTCAGGATCGTTTCGCGTCCGCCGATTCGGCAGAACATGCGCAGCGCCTTCGGATCGCCCTTCAGCGCATCGAGAAACACCTCTTCGTGATTGCCGAGCAGGAACCGGGTGGCGGGGCGTTCGGCTGCCAGACGGTACAGCCGCTCGATGACCCCGGCCGAATCCGGGCCGCGATCGACCAGATCGCCGAGGAAGATCAGCGTCGTCCGAGCCGGTCCGCGCGTCGCTTCGTCCGCGTCGATCGCGGTGAGCAAGCGGCTCAGCTGATCGTCACAGCCGTGGATATCGCCCACCGCATAGACGCGTTCGCCATCGGAAATCGCAGGGGTGGGAGCGGCCGCCGCGCGGCGCCCCTGTAGCAACTTTTTGAGCATGAAATCCCGTCAGTCGAGCAGGCAGGGCAGATAGGGCGCCGTACCGGTGGCGGCAACACCCTGAACCCAGACTGACGGGCGGCGCCTATCCGGCGAGGCGGAGCGCGTCGCGTGGCGATCGGGGCGCGGGCTGGTCCGGCCAGATGCCGCGTGTGTCGAGCACCAGTTTGTCCGCGCGTTCCTCCAGCGGCACCGACCGGAACATGTCATGGTCGACCAGCACGATCATGATCGGGCAGGCATCGATCGCTGCGTCGATGTCGATCAGCCTTGCGCCGTGGGCTTCCAGCGAGGCGGGGAGCCGGTCGGCGTAGGGTTCGACGATTGCCAGGCGTGCACCGAACCGTTCGCCCAGCGCCTCGGCAACGCGCAGCGCCGGGCTCTCGCGAAAATCGTCGATATTCGCCTTGAACGCGAGGCCCAGGCACGCGACCGGTGCGCCGGGATGCGCCTCGATCAGCGCTGCGGCCTGGGCGATGACGTGATCGGTCTTGCCGTCGTTCACCAGTCGGGCGGTACGGATCAGCGGCGTGTTGGCGGGATCGGCATGGACGAGGAACCAGGGATCGACCGCGATGCAATGGCCGCCGACTCCGGGGCCGGGTTGCAGGATGTGGACGCGCGGATGGCGGTTGGCGAGGCGGATCACCTCCCACACGTCGACGCCCATCGTGTCCGCGACGAGGCTCAGTTCATTGGCGAAGGCGATGTTGACGTCGCGGAAGGCGTTCTCGGTGAGCTTCGTCATCTCCGCCGCGCGGGCGTTGGTGGTGACGCACGCACCGCGGACGAAGCGGCGGTAGAAGGTCAGCGCCTTGCGCGCGCAGCGTGGCGTAATGCCACCGATCACGCGATCGTTGTCGATCAGTTCGACGAGGATGCGGCCGGGCAACACGCGTTCCGGGCAATAGGCGATGGCAACGTCTGCGGCTTCGCCGGCCCGGCCGGGCACGCGCAAATCGGGGCGCAACTGGGCGAGCAGGTCACGGACCTGCTCGGTCGTGCCGACCGGCGATGTCGATTCGAGGATCACCGTGTCGCCCGCCTTCAGCACGGCGGCGATCGTCGTAGCGGCGTCAAGCACGAAGCGGATGTCGGGCGCGTGATCGTCGGCGAAGGGCGTCGGCACCGCGATGACGAAAACGTCCGCCGGCTCGATCGTCAGCGAGGCGCGCAGCGATCCGCGTGCCACGACACCGGAGACGAGGCCGTCGAGGTCGACCTCCTCGATATGCACCCGGCCCGAATTGACCGTTTCGACCACCGATGGCGTGACGTCGACGCCCAGCACGCTCGCGCCAGTACGCGCGATCACGGCGGCGGTGGGCAGGCCGATATAGCCCAACCCGAGGACGACGACCTTCAATTCAGAGTCCGAAACCATCGGCGACGATCCTTGCGATCCGGCTGCTGGCATGACCGTCGCCGAACGGATTGTGGGCGCGGGCCATCTCCGCATAGGCCGCCTTGTCGTCGAGAAGGGTGAACACTTCGGAAACGATGCGCTCTTCGTCGGTGCCGACGAGGCGCGCGGTGCCCGCTGCGACCCCCTCCGGCCGCTCGGTCGTGTCGCGCATCACCAGCACCGGCTTGCCGAGTGCAGGTGCTTCCTCCTGCACGCCGCCCGAGTCGGTCAGTGCGATCGTACAGGCGTCGAGCGCGCGGATGAAATGCGGATAATCGAGCGGCGCGATCCGCGCGACGTTCGGGGCGGCCGGCAAAACGGTGTCCATGACGGCTGCGACATTGGGATTGGGGTGCATCGGGAAGAGCACGGCGACGTCCGGCCGTGCCGCGATACGCGCGATCGCCCGCCCGATTGCCGTCATGCCGTCGCCGAAATTTTCGCGGCGATGCGTCGTGACCAACACGATCCGCTTGCCTGCGAAGCGCGTGAGCAATGGGGCGAGATCGCTGGCGAGGTCGGGCTGTTCGGTGATGCGCGCGCGGGTCCAGTGCAGCGCGTCGATCACGGTGTTGCCCGTGACATGGACGCCGGCGGTTACGTTTTCACGCGCTAACGCCGCCGCCGCCGTCTCGGTCGGCGCGAAGTGCAGGTCGGCGATCGGGGCGACGATGCGGCGGTTCACCTCTTCGGGCCACGGGTGATAGATGTCGCCGGAGCGCAGCCCCGCTTCGACGTGCGCGACAGGAATCTTGCGATAATAGGCAGCGAGCGCCCCCACCATGGCGGTCGCGGTGTCGCCCTGGACGATGACTCGGCTGGGGGCGACGCGATCCATCACCTCACCCAGCGCGGTCAGGAGGCGCGCGGTCAGCCGGTCGAGCGACTGTCCCGGTTCCATGAGGTCGAGGTCGACATCCGGGGTGAGGCCCGCGATCGCGAGCACCTGATCGAGCAATCCCCGGTGCTGCGCGGTCACGCAGGTGACGACGTCCATGCCATCGACCTGTTGCAGCGCCCGGACGACCGGGAACAATTTGATCGCTTCCGGTCGGGTGCCGAAGATCACGAGAGTTCGAGGACGGCTTGTCGTAGTCATTGCCGAAGGTTAGTGCGGCGCCTGTTAATAAGCGAGTAAACGTTGGCGCTGTTTTCTGCGGCGTCATGTCGGATTTAGGGGCACTGATGACGATCAAGCGCGTACGCAAGGCGGTTTTCCCGGTCGCGGGCCTCGGTACCCGGTTCCTGCCGGCGACCAAGGCGATGCCGAAGGAGATGCTGACGGTCGTTGACAAGCCGCTGATCCAATATGCGGTGGACGAGGCGCTCGAGGCAGGGATCGAGCAGATCATCTTCGTCACCGGCCGCGGCAAGCATGCGCTCGAAGACCATTTCGACATCGCCTACGAACTGGAAGACACGATGCGTGCGCGGGGCAAGAGCCTCGATATCGTCAACGGCACGCGCATGAAGCCGGGCAGCCCGGTCTATATCCGCCAGCAGGAGCCGCTGGGTCTCGGTCACGCCGTCTGGTGTGCGCGGGAGATCGTCGGCGACGAGCCGTTTGCGGTGCTATTGCCGGACGAACTGATGGTCGGCACGCCGGGCTTCGTCGCGCAGATGGTCGCGGCCTATGAAAAGGTCGGCGGCAATATCGTCGGGGCGTTGGAAGTGGCCGACAGCGAGACGGACAAATATGGCATCATCTCGCCGGGGAAGGTCGACGGACGGCTGACCGAGGTCACGGCGCTGGTCGAGAAGCCGGCGAAGGGCACCGCGCCTTCAAACCTGATGATCCCCGGTCGTTACATCCTGCAGCCGGAAGTGATGCGCATCCTGGAGCGCCAGGAAAAGGGTGCTGGGGGCGAAATTCAGCTGACCGACGCCATGGCGCAGCTGATCGGCCAGCAGCCGTTCCACGGCTTCACCTTCGATGGTGCGCGCTATGATTGCGGAGACAAGGCGGGCTATATCCAGGCGAACCTCGCGCTGGCGTTGGCGCGACCGGATATCGGACCGGCGGTGCGCAGTTTCGCGCAGACGCTGCTGGGCTGATCGGTCAGCCGCCGCAGGTGCGGCAGCCGGGGTCCTTGGGCAGCGACAGGGTGCGGAAGCGCAGGTCGAGCGTGTCGGCGAGCAGCAGCTTGCCGGCCGCATCCGTGCCGAAGGGGTGTAGCGCGCGCAACACCTCGAGCGCAGCCAAGCTGCCGATCATGCCGGCCATCGGCCCCAAGACGCCGTCCTCTGAGCAGCTGACGCCCGCCCGTTCGGGATCGTCGCCGACGAAACAGCGATAGCAGGGTTTGTCCGCTTCCCAGCCACGGAACACGCCGAGCTGCCCATCGAATTGGCCGATCGCCGCCGACACCAACGGCACGCGTGCGGCATAAGCGGCATCCGCCACGGCCAGCCGCGTGGCGAAATTGTCGCAGCCGTCCAGAACGACGTGCGCATCGGCGAGCAGCGGCGTGATCGAGGTCGCATCGACCCGCTGGCATACCGCATGCGCCTCGACATGCGGGTTAATCCGGCGGGCGGCGGCAACGGCGGTGTCGGCCTTCCGGTGCCCGATGTCTCCGGTCGTGTAGATCGTCTGGCGTTGCAGGTTGGATAGGTCGACCGAATCGTCGTCCACGATCGTCAGCGTGCCGATCCCGGCTGCGGCGAGATACTGGATCGCGGGCGAGCCAATTCCCCCTGCGCCGATGACCAGCACATGCGCCTGTCGCCAACGCTGCTGACCGGCGCCCCCCACGTCCTTCAGGATAATATGGCGGGCGTAGCGAGTGAGCTCGGCGTCCGACAGGATCACGCGCAACGGCTCGACCGGCGCGTCATTGCGGCCATGAGAAGGTCAGGCTGGTGCGATACCAGTTACCGGGATCGATGGCGTCGACGGGGGTGCCGTTGCGCATCATGCTCGACACGAGGCCGGCGGAATATTGCTCGACCGATGGGCAGCCGATGGCGCGGGGTACAATGCGCCGCGGCTGGGACGTGGTGGAGAACAAGACCGCGAGATCGACCTTGAGTGTCCAGCCGCCGGCCGTCTGGATCGCGGCGGTGCAGCGACCGGCCTGGACCTCGCTCCGCACGAACGCGGACAGGTTTACGCCGTCATCGAAAACCCTGGTCGACGGCAGCGGGCGCAAGGTGCTCCAGTCCTGCGGCGGCATCGGTGCGGGCGATGCGACGGCAAGCTGCGCTGCAAGGAACCATGCGATCATCATCGTCCAGTGGACCCGAATCCTCCGCTACCACGCGTAGTATCGTCCAAAGTTTCAACACTTTCCAGTGTCGCCCGCTGGAAGGGGGCGGGCACGATCTGAGCGATACGGTCGCCGCGTGCGATCGGGAACGGGGCGTCGCCCAGATTGATCAGGATCACCTTCACTTCGCCACGATAATCGCTGTCGATCGTCCCCGGCGTGTTGAGGCAGGTGATGCCGTGTTTCAGTGCGAGCCCCGATCGCGGGCGCACCTGGACCTCGAAACCGTCGGGGATCGCGAACGCGAAGCCGGTGGCGACCGCCGCCCGCGCGCCGGGGGCCAGGGTCAATGCCTCGGCCGCAACGACGTCCATGCCAGCCGCGCCATCGGTGGCATATGCTGGCAGGGGCAGGCCTTCGCCATGGGGCAGGCGCTGGATACGGATCGAGATGGCGGTCATGGCATCGCTCTTAGCGCCCCGGCGCGGGACTTGTCGAATGTGGCACGATCAGCCGTCGTGGACGATGGCCACCTTGTTGCCCGTCGGATGGCCGTGCAGGTCGCTGGGTAATCGCGTCCTTCAGCCGATCAGGACGTGGCGAAGGCGTCCGCGATGCGGGCGGCGATGCGTGTCGCGACATCATCCTTGCCCATGCGGTTCCACGATTCGACCCCGTCTGCCGTCACGAGGTGGACCGTGTTCGCATCACCGCCGAAGACATCGCCCGACACGTCGTTCGCGACGATCCAGTCGGCGCCCTTGCGATCGCGTTTGGCGCGAGCGTGCTCGATCACCTGTTCGGTTTCCGCCGCGAAGCCGACGACGAGACGGGGGCGGTTCGGCCCTTGCGCGACCGTAGCGAGGATATCGACGTTCTCGGTCAACACGAGCGCGGGCGGGGCGTTGCCCTTCTTGACCTTCTGCGGCGCCGCCTCGACGCGCCAGTCGGCGACCGCGGCGACCATCACGGCCGCGTCGGCGGGGAGTGCGGCCTGCACCGCGTCCGCCATATCCTGTGCCGACAGCACGTCCACACGTCGTACGCCTTTGGGCGTGGCGAGCTGGACCGGTCCCGCCACCAGCGTCACCTCGGCCCCCAGTGCCGCGAGCGCACCGGCGATCGCGAAGCCTTGCTTCCCGGACGAGCGGTTGGCGATGTAGCGCACCGGATCGATCGCCTCATGCGTCGGGCCCGCAGTAACGAGGATATGGCGCCCGGAGAGGCGCGTATCGGCCGGGGCGAGCGCGCGGTCGATGGCTGCGGCGATCGCTTCGGGTTCGGGCAGGCGGCCGGGGCCATATTCACCGCAGGCCATCGTGCCCTCGTCCGGTTCCAGCACGGTAACGCCGTCGCGGCGCAGTTGCGCGACGTTGCGCGACGTTGCGGGATGCTGCCACATCCTCACGTTCATTGCTGGCGCGGCGAGAACGGGCTTGTCGGTTGCGAGCAGCAGTGTTGTTGCGAGATCATCGGCGATTCCGGCCGCCATGCGCGCGATCAGGTCGGCGGTGGCGGGGGCAACGACGATCAGGTCGGCCTGGCGGCTGAGCTGGATATGGCCCATCTCCGCCTCGTCCTTCAGATCCCATAGACTGGTGTAGACCTGGTCCTCGCTCAGCGCCGCGAGCGTCATCGGCGTAACGAAATGGCTCGCCCCGTCGGTCATCACGCAGCGCACCGCATAGCCGCGCTTTTTGAGCAGGCGGATCAGCTCGCACGCCTTGTACGCGGCGATGCCGCCGCCGACGATCAGGAGGACACGTTTCATCGCACGATCCTTTTCACCGTGATCCGCCGCCGGTCGAACACGGCATTCGACAGGTCTCGCAGCGCATCGGGCACGAAGACGAGGCCGATCAGCAGCACCGGCGCGATCAGCAGGCCCCAATAGAAGGTGTCGAGCCGCCCGAAGACGCTCAGCACCAGCGCATAGCTGCTGAGCAGGACGACGATCCGCAGGCCCAGCCCCGTACTCCACGCCGCCCAGCCGAACAGCGACAGGCCGACGAGGGGGGCTGCCAGCCACATCGGGAGCAGCGCCAGCCCCGTCGACAGCGTCATCGTCCGCACGAAGAAGCCGAAGCCGAGTTGCCCCGACCAGCCCGGCGACAGCGGGTCGAGCGGGCGGACGAAGGCGGCGACGGCATGCGCATGCAGCGCCAGGACTGCGGCGAGCAGCACGCAAGCGATGGCCCAGCCGATCGCTTCACGCCCGCGTCCCTCGACCAGCGCCATCGTCAGCATGACGATCAGGTACAGCCCCGCCGTTTCGCGGATCACGGCGGCGGCAAGACCGATGGCGATGGCGGGCAACGGATCGCGGCTGCGGTAGAGCGCGAGCGACAGTGCAAGGAGGAGGCCGGCCCAGATCTCGTGGAAGGCGGACAGGCTCGGCTGAATGAAGGGTATCAGCCCCGCGCCGAGCAGCATCATCGCGACGATCCGCGGCGGCAGGCGCGTGAACACGCCGCGCAGCCGTACCCACCAGGCGACGACGACGGTCGCTGCCAGCAGATCGAGCAGCACCAATACCACCGGTCCTGGCAGCGCTGCCTCCACCACGGCAAGCGTCGGCAGCCGCACGGTGACGAAGGGCCTCAGCGGATAATCGCCCGCGCGCATCGCATCGATCGCGGCAGGATAATAGGACGCACCGTGGCGCACCGCCTCGACGATGCCGTCGTACAAAGCGATATCGGTCTGGCCGTCGCCGACCCGCGCGCCGTCGGTCGCCGCAGTCGGGACCGGCGTCGCGAAGACCAGTAGCGTCGCGAGCAGCAGCCCGACGAGCGCCACCACCACCAACCAGGCATCGCGTACGTTCAGCCCGGCAAAGCGCGACGGGCGCGCGATCCAGAGCGGGACGAGCGGCCGGCGCAGCATCGGCGTCAGTGCAGCACCAGCCATGTCGCCGCCACGCTGGCGCAGGCGGTCAGCACGGCAACGGCTGCATAGCGCCAGCCGCCACCGATGCGCACGACCTCGATCTCGCGCAGCGGCGGGGCGGGGGGCTCGCCGCCGGGGGCGGGGTAGCGCGCCTCGATCCGTCGGATGAGGTCTGGCAGGCCGGCGATGGTGCGCACGTCCTGGATCAGGCGATCCGCGATCGCGGCTTCGGGGCCCAATTCGGTGCGGATCCATTCGCGCACGAACGGCGCGGCCGATTCCCACAAATTGATATCGGGATCGAGGCTGGTCGCCACGCCCTCCACCATCACCATCGTCTTCTGAAGCAGCAGCAGGTGCGGCTGCGTCACCATGTCGAAATCGCGGGTGATGCTGAACAGGCCGTCGAGCATCATGCCGATCGACATGTCCTTCACCGGCAGGCCGCGCATCGGTTCGCCCACCGCACGCAGCGCGGTCGCGAACTCGGCGACGTTGTGGTGCGCGGGGACATAGCCCGCCTCGAAATGGATTTCGGCAACGCGGCGATAATTGCCGGTGATCAGGCCGTAGAGAATCTCCGCCAGCCACACCCGCGCGCGCCGATCGATCCGGCCCATGATGCCGAAGTCGATCGCGGCGATCTTGTCGCCGGGCAGGGCGAACAGATTGCCCTGATGCATGTCGGCGTGGAAAAAGCCCTCGGCGATCGCCTGGCGAAGAAACGCCTGCACCAACGTGTTGGCGAGCTTCTTTACGTCATAGCCAGCGTCGATCAGCGCCTGACGGTTCGACAGCTTGATGCCGTCGATCCATTCCATTGTCAGCACGCGCGTCGACGAGCGCTGCCAGTCGATCGCGGGAACGACGAAATCGGGCTCTGCCGTCATCGCCTCGGCGAGTTCGGAGGCGGAGGCGGCTTCACGCTGGAAGTTGAGTTCGCGCAACGTCCAGCGGCGGAAATTCTCGACCGTCAGGCGGGGGCGCAGGCGCTTGGCCTCGCCGCCCAGGCCTTCGAGCTGCGCGGCGGCCCATTGATAGGTGTCGATCGCGCGCGTGAAATCCGCCTCGACGCCGGGGCGCAGTACCTTCACCGCGACCTGCCGGCCATCGGTGGTGATCGCGCGATGGACCTGTGCGATCGACGCGGCGCCGACGGGAGTTTCGTCGATCTGAGCGAAGACGGCGCTCGGCGGACGGCCGAGGCTGGCCTCCATCGCGGCGCAGATCGTGTCGAAGGGGACGGGGGGCAGCTGGTCTTGCAGGCGCAGCAGGTCGTTCGCGGCGACGTCGCCGACGAGGTCCGGCCGGGTCGCGAGCGTCTGGCCGAGCTTGATCGCCGCGGGGCCGATCGCCTGGAAGGCATCGGCGTAGCGCGGGGTGGCCGGCACGCGCGCACCGAAGCGCGCGACCCGGGCGAGGCGACGGACGGGGGCGGGGGTATTGCGGTCCTGCTCGATCCCGCGCAGCGCGCCGTGGCGCGCGAGGATGCGGCCCCACTTCAGCAGTCGCCAGATATGGACGACGGAGGTCGTCACGCGAGCGCCCCTCCCGCCCGGGAGAAGCAAGGCCGGTACGCCATCAAATCTTCCAGCCCGAATGGATCGCGACGAGGCCGCCCATGATCGGCTCCACCTTCGTCCGCACGAAGCCGGCATCGGCGATCATGCCCTTGAACGTCGGCATGTCGGGGAAGCGGCGGATCGATTCGATCAGATAGCGATAGCTGTCGGCATCCTGCGCCAGCAGCTGGCCGAGCTTGGGCACCAATTTGTGCGAATAGCCGTCATAGACTTCCTTGAACCCCGGCCAGGTCGTGGTCGAGAATTCGAGGCAGAAGAAGCGGCCGCCGCGGCGCAGCACGCGATGCGCCTCGCGCAACGCCTTCGGGATGTCGGTGACGTTCCGGATGCCGAAGGCGATGGTGTAGGCGTCGAAGAACTTGTCCGGGAAGGTCAGCGTCTCGGCATTCGCCTCGGTCCACACGAGGCTGTCGAGCCCGCGCTTGGCAGCGCGTTCCATGCCGACGGCGAGCATGTCGGGGTTGATGTCCGCGACCGTCACCGACGCGCCCGATTCCGCGATGCGGAAAGCGATGTCGCCGGTGCCCCCAGCCATGTCGAGCACCTGCTCGCCCTCGCGGGGTTGCAGCCGGCGGACGAAGCGGTCCTTCCACAGCCGGTGCATGCCGCCCGACATGGCGTCGTTCATCAGGTCGTAGTTTTTGGCGACGCTGGAAAAGACGCCGCCGACGCGGGCGGTTTTTTCTTCCGGCGCGACATCTTCGTAGCCGAAGGAGACGGTTCCGGTGGGGGCGGTATCGGTCATGGCACCCGCCCTAGGGTCCAAATCCCATCAGAACAAGGATCGTGATCGTCCTGGGACGCCTGCCGACAAGGCGCGCGGCGCTGACGCCTGGCTGCGCCACGCGCAAGCCAGCGAAGGCGCCGGCGGGCTTCCCAGGACGACCGCGCAGCGGCGGGCCGGCTCTGGCGCCATGCGGCGTCGCCTCGTCGGTCGCGATGCTTTGGCATCGCTCCCTCCTTGCTCCTGGTCTGGCGTCAGAACCGGCTCCGTCCCGACCTTGTTCCGATGGGGTTTGGCCCCTGGGCGATGGCTTGTGGCGGGGGCAAACGCTGCCTAGCTTTGGCGGCGTGCCAGAGCTTCCCGAAGTCGAAACCACCGTTCGCGGGCTGACCCCCGTCCTTGCGGGCCAGCGCCTGACCCATGTCGAGCCGCGCCGCGCCGATCTGCGCAAGGCGATTCCGGTCGATCTGCGCCAGCGGCTGACGGGTGCCACGGTGACGGCGCTGGGCCGGCGCGCCAAATACGGGATGATCGATACCAATCGCGGCGACACGCTGATCTTCCACCTCGGTATGTCGGGGCGCTGGCGCGTCGACCCGGCCGAGCGACTCGCGCACGATCACCTGCTGATCGAGACGAGTGAGGGGCGTAGCCTGGCGCTCAACGACGCGCGGCGATTCGGCTTCCTCGATCTGTGGGAGACGGCGGCGATCGACGCGTATCCTCCCTTCGCGGCGATGGGGCCGGAGCCGCTGGGGGAGGGCTTCACCGGAGCCTATCTGCACGATGCGTTGCAGGGCCGCGCGGCGCCGATCAAGGCGATGCTGCTCGACCAGCGGATCGTTGCGGGCCTCGGCAACATCTATGTGTGCGAAGCGCTCCACGTGGCGCGGATTTCGCCGACGCGGCCGGCGGGGCAGATCTCCGCGAAGCGACTCGAGGCGCTGGCCGTGGCGGTGCGGGAGGTGTTGCTCGCGGCGATCGAGGCCGGCGGATCGACGCTGCGGGACTACGCCCGGCCGGACGGCGAGTTGGGGTATTTCTCCAAGCAATTCCTGGTCTATGGCCGCGAGGGGGAGCCGTGCGCGTGCGGCGGCACGGTGCAGCGCCGGGTGGATAGCGGGCGGTCGACCTTTTACTGTCCCAAGTGTCAGAAGGGGTAGATCGCTCCCCACGCCTTCGTCATTCCCGCGCAGGCGGGAATCCAGAGACGCTACCCTTTCGGTTTCCTCTCCGACGTTAGAGGTTATGGATCCCCGCCTTCGCGGGGATGCCGACCGAGCTTAGGGATGACGAAAGAGGGGCGAAACGGTTGACCCCGCCTCCCGCAATCGCTAAGGGCGCTGCCTTCGAGACGGCGTAGGGTGTTCCCGGCGCCTCTTTCACATCGACCACATTACTCGCAAGGACGTACCGAATGGCGAATACGCCGCAAGCCAAGAAGCGCATCCGTCGCAACGCACGCCGCGCCGAAATCAACGGCAACCGCGTCGGCCGCATCCGCACCTTCGTCAAGAAGGTCGAGTCGGCGCTTGCTTCGGGCGACAAGGCTGCGGCGACCACGGCGCTGTCGGCCGTTCAGCCGGAGCTGGCCCGTGGCGTCGCCAAGGGCGTGCTGCACAAGAACACCGCGAGCCGCAAGTTCGCGCGTCTGACCAAGGCCGTGACCGCGCTCGCCTGAGCCGTCCTTCACGTCCGCAAATCAGCCCGTCGGGACCGTCCCGGCGGGCTTTTTTGATGCCCAAAATGGATGGGTTTGGAACGAAAAGTGAAAGGCAGGACTCACCGCGATTCGTGCCCCGAGTCCGGCGTAGTCGCGGGTCTCGCGCCTTGAATTAATACAGCAAAACCAATGGTTTATAAGATTTCCGAACGCATTTCCGCGGGCGGAGGGCTGTCAATCCTCTTTATTTCAGGAATGTGACCTGCGGGGGGCTTGATCGACTCGGTGGAGGCTTCATAACTCGCCTTCACCGCGGCGCCGTTCTGGGCCAGCGGGGACTTGAACAGCGTGGGCATGCCGAACGGCCGGTGGTCGTAAGGGGGATCTGTCTGTCTGAACTACAGCCACTGGGGTGACACGCGTCGCTTCCGGTAACGAAGGGGCGTGCGTTGAACGATCGGCAGGTAGCAGCGGTGACGGAGAGCGAGGCGCAACGCGCCTGGGCGCGCGTCCGCAGCAACCTGCGAGAATCGGCCGGCGCGCGGCTTTTCGAACAATGGCTGAAGCCGATGGAGCTGATCGAGGACGGTGATCCCGACGCGATCCGCCTCGCGCTGCCATCCGCCTTCATGACCAACTGGGTTCGCAACCATTATGCGGACCGGCTGATGCTGGAATTCCGGGCCCTCTTGCCGGGCGTGCGCAGCGTATCGATCGAGACGCGGGTGGCGGCCCCGGCGGTGAAGCTGGTTGCCGAGGCGCCTGCGACCCCCGCGCCGCAGCCCGCCGCCGTGCTGCCGTTCGTGCCGCCGGCGCCCGCCGTCGTCGCCAGCGATGCACCGCGCGCCGAGCGGCCGCCGCTCGACCCGCGCTTCACCTTCGATCGCTTCGTCGTCGATGCGGCGAATCGCGTTGCGTTCAACGCCGCGCGTGCGCTGGCCGAACCGGGCGTGCCGCGGTTCAGCCCCTTGTTCCTCCATTCGGGAACGGGGCAGGGCAAGACGCACCTGATGCATGCGATCGGCCACGCTTTCCTGGCGCAGCATCCGGACGCGACCGTGCTGTGCATGTCGGCCGAACGCTTCATGTTCGATTTCGTCAGCGCGCTGCGCGCGCGTGACACGCACGCCTTCAAGCAGCGTCTGCGCAGCGCCGATCTGCTGCTAATCGACGACCTGCAGTTCATTGCCGGCAAGGATTCGACGCAGGAAGAATTCTTCCACACGATCAACGAGATCATGGGGGCGGGCCGCCGCCTCGTTATTTCCGCCGACCGCTGCCCGCAGGCGCTGGACGGGGTCGAGGCGCGGATCATCAGCCGCATGTCGGTCGGCCTCGTCGCCGACATCAAGGCGCCCGACCTCACGTTGCGCCGTGCCATACTGGACAGGAAACTCGCAGACCTGCCCGAGGCAAAGGTTCCCGCAGAGGTACTCGACCTGCTGGCCGCGCGCATCCACGCCAATATCCGCGAACTGGAAGGCGCGCTGAACCGCGTCATCGCCTATGCGCAGCTGACTGGCGACCGCATCGACCTGGACTTCGCGCTGACGACGCTGGGCGACGTGCTGCGCGGGGCGCAGCGACGGGTGACGATCGACGAGATCCAGAAGCTCGTCAGCCAGCATTTCGAGCTGAAGCCGCTCGATCTGGTGTCGGCGCGCCGCAGCCGCGCCGTCGCCCGCCCGCGCCAGATCGCCATGTATCTGGCCAAGCGCCTGACGACGCGCTCGCTGCCCGAGATCGGCCGCAAGTTCGGTGGGCGCGACCATTCGACCGTCATCCACGCGGTCCGCAAGATCGAGGAACTGCGCGATCAGGACCGCGATATCGATGCGGCGGTGCGGACGCTGATGCGGGAATTGGAAGCTTAAACCCTAATTCCATCATCGATGAGGCTGGAGTTGTGCGTGTTGCTACAACTACCAATTATGTCGATGTTGAAGGTGATTATGGCTTCGTGGATGGTGCCGTGGTCACATGCGATCGATGTGTCCACTCTGAGGAAAGCTGTGGCATCGGCGACAGTTCGTTCCGTCGATGCGCTACGCTGCTGCGGCCGAATTGCGCGCGATGAGAGCCATTACTACGAGGTAGGCTGAAGTAGCAGCCTTCTGCGGCGGATCGAAATGATGGCGCAGACATGATCGGTTCGTCATTGCGAGCGCAGCGAAGCAAACCAGGGCGTCTTGGTCCGGCTCTGGATTGCCTTCGCTACGCTCGCAATGACGGGCAACTAACGCGCGATCCTCTTAAAGCATCAGGCCCATGGCGTCCTGTGCCTGGCGCAGCACCGGGGCGGCGAGGTCGCGTGCCTGTTCTGCACCCCTGGTCAAGATCGCGTCGATCGCGCCGCGGTCGTCGAGCAGGCGGACCATCTCGTTGCGGATGGGCCCGAGTTTCGCGACGGCGAGATCGGCGAGGTCGGGCTTGAACGCGCCGAAGCCCTTGCCCGCATAGTCGCTCAGCACGTCCTGCGGCGTCCGATCGGCGAGCGCGGCGAAGATCGTCAGCAGGTTCCGCGCTTCGGGTCGCTCTGCCAGTTCCTCGACGGTGGCGGGAAGCAGATCGGGGTCCGTCTTCGCCTTGCGGAACTTGTCGGCGATCGTCTCATCGCTGTCGATCAGCTTGACGACCGACTGTTCGGACGGGTTCGACTTGGACATCTTGGCCGACGCATCGCGCAAGCTCATGATCCGCGGCGCAGCGGCGCTGACCAGCGGTTCAGGCAGGGTGAACAGGTCGACGCCGTAATCGGTGTTGAACTTGGTCGCGATATCGCGCGCCAGTTCCAGATGCTGCTTCTGGTCCTCGCCGACGGGCACATGCGTGGCGTTGTAGAGCAGCACGTCCGCGGCCATCAGCACTGGATAGTCGTACAGGCCGACGCTGGCACCTTCGCGGTTCTTGCCGGCCTTGTCCTTGAACTGCGTCATGCGATTGAGCCAGCCGACGCGCGCGACGTTGTTAAGCAGCCAGCTGAGTTCGCTGTGCGCAGGCACGCGGGCTTGATTAAACAGGATCGAGCGATCGGGATCGATACCCGATGCGATCATCGTCGCCGTGACCTCGATCGTGTTCGCGCGCAGTTCCGCCGGCGCGATATATTCGGTGAGGCCGTGAAGGTCGGCGATGAAATAGAGCGTCTCGCCGCCCTCCGCCTGGATCGCATTCTGCATCGCGACCCACTGCTTCACCGCGCCGAGATAATTGCCGAGGTGGAGGTTGCCGGTGGGCTTGATACCGGACACCACTCTTTTGGAGAGGGGGCGCTGAGCGGACATGGACGAACCTTAGGACTGGGAACGAAGAAGCTGGCGAATGTCGCGCGGCTTGAGGGCGCCGGTCGCGAACACCGCGGCGGCATAGACGAGTGCGCCGGTGCCGACCAGCACCGCCATCGCCGCCCAGCGGATCAAGCTGGCGCCGGTGGTGTAGGGCTGGAACAGGTCGTTGAGGAAGTACATCACCACGCCCATCGCGAGGGCGGCGGCGAGCAAGCGCGGCGCGCGGCGCTTGAGTTGTGCGTCGACGACGAACTGGCCGCGCTTGACGAGCGTGCGATACAGGAGCGCGACGTTGACCGTGCTGGCGATCGCGGTGGCGAGCGGCGGCCCCATATGTTGGAGCGGCACGATCAACGCGAGATTGAGCGCCAGGTTCACGCCCATCGAGATCGTCGCATAGCGCACCGGCGTCTTCGTATCGGAGCGCGCATAATAGCCCGGCGTCAGCACCTTCACGAGGATGTAGGACGGCAGCCCGATCGAGAAGGCGGCAAGCGCCTGTGCGGTGAAATGCGTGTCGGTCGCATCGAACTTGCCGTGCTGGAACAGCGCGGCGGCGATCGGCGCGCCGCAGACGACCAGCGCGACCGTAGCGGGCAGGGTGAGCAGCAGGGCGAGCTCCATGCCGCGGTTCTGCGTCGTCATCGCGGCGGCATCCTCGCCGCGGCCGAGCAGTCGCGAGATGGTCGGCAGCAACACGGTGCCGAGGCCGATGCCGATGAGCCCGAGCGGCAATTGGTTCAGCCGGTCGGCGGCATAGATGTACGACACGGAACCGGACGGCAGCAGCCGTGCGGCGAGGGCGGTCGACACCACGAGGTTGATCTGCACCGCGCCCGCGCCGGCGGCGGCCGGGCCGATCAGCGCCATCAACCGCTTCACATCGGGACCCAGGCGCGGCAGCTTCAGGCGCAGCGTCACGCCTGCGCGGCGGCAGGCATACCACAACCACAGCAGTTGCAGCGCGCCCGAGACGGTGACCGCGATCGCCTGATTGCGCGCGGTCATCAGCGGCAGGTCGTCATGGAAGAACAGCAGCGCGGCGATCAGCGTCGCGTTGAGCAGGATCGGCGCCGCCGCATTCACCCAGAAACGGTGCAGCGAGTTGAGGATGCCGCCGAGCAGCGACACCAGGCTTATGAACAGCAGATAGGGGAAGGTGAGGCGGGCGAGCTGGACGGCGAAGTCGAATTGCTTCGGATCAACGCCGTTGAACCCGCCCGACAGAGTGTAAGTGACGGGCCATGCCGCCACTTCCATCACCGCGGTCATTACGATCAGGACCGGCAGCAGGATCGACAGCGCATCCTCGGCAAAGGCGATGCCGTGCGCTAGGCCGCTGCCCTCCTTCGCCTTGTCGCCCTCGGCCACCTTGCGGTTGAACATCGGGATGAACGCGGCGGAAAACGCACCTTCGGCGAAGAGGGCGCGGAACAGGTTGGGCAGGCGGAACGCGATCATGAACGCGTCCGAGGCGAAGCCTGCGCCCACGAAGCGGAAGAACAGCGAATCGCGGACCAGCCCCAGCACCCGGCTGGCCAGCGTCAGCCCGCCGACCGAGCCGAGCGCCTTGGTAAGGTTCATGGCGCCCGGCCCCGTCGATCAGAAATCAGGCGTGGCCGACGTCGCCGACCGAGAAGGCGCCGTTCTGTTCCGCCTGCGCGAGGTAGAGCTGGCCGAAATCGATCGGCTCGAGCAGCAGCGGCGGGAAGCCACCGTCGCGGACGCAATCGGCAAGGACGCGGCGCGCGAACGGGAAGAGCAGGCGCGGCGCTTCGCCGAGCAGGAACGGCTGGATCGCATCGGACGGCACGTTGCGCAGGCCGAACAGGCCGGCATAGGTCAGGTCGACGATGAACGCGGTCTGGCCCTCGGCCTCTGCCTTCACGTCGATCTTGAGCAGGACTTCATGGACTTCCTCGCCGACCTGCGCGGTGCCGATGTTGAACTGCACGTCGATCGCGGGCGGGTTCGGGTTCTGGAAGATCGCCGGTGCGTTCGGGTTCTCGAACGAGAGATCCTTGACGTATTGCGAGATCAGGCCAGCCGCGGGTGCGGTGTCTTCGCCATTGCCGGTCGGCTGCGTGTCGATCGTGGTGCCGTTGTCCTGGTCGGCCATGGAGACAATCCTTCGCGAGAATAAGCGGTGAAGAAGCAGCGAGGCCGTGGGACCGAAGCGGCCCCTCGGACGTTCGATGCCGATGGCGCCCGCGCCTAGCAGCGCCGGTGGACTGTTTCAACGGCGGTAAAGGCCGCGGAGGCGGATCGATGCTGTGGTTTGAAACCTAACGGCTTTCGGCCTATGTATCGATCAAGATCGGAGGCACGGTGTTCTACGTAGTACTTCTCGCAATGGTGGCGGCGTTTCTGGCGCTGCGCCTGTACAGCGTGCTCGGCAAGCGCACCGGCCACGAACAGCAGCCGTTGCCTCGCGCCGCTGACGATCGTGCGGCGACTGCCGTGCCGGTGGTCGCCCGCCCGGTAGACGCCGCGACAGAGACGCGCGAGCCGGTCGGTCGCAATATTGAACCGCAGGCCGAGGCCGGGTTGCGCGCGATCATCGGTGCCGAGCCCGGTTTTGATGTCCAGCAATTCCTCGGCGGTGCGCAGGCGGCGTATCGCATGACGCTCGAGGCCTTCTGGTCCGGGGACGAAGCGAGCCTGTCCGAACTGGCTCAGCCCGACGTGGCGCATGCCTTTGGCGAGGCGATCGCGGCTCGGCGTGACGCAGGTGAGACGCTGGAGAACCGCCTGATCTCGATCGAACGGGCGGTCATCACCGATGCCGCGCTCGACGGCCGCGAAGGCCGGATCACGGTGCGCTTCGACGCAGATATCGCAGCGGTGACGCGCGATGCGGAGGGGCAGGTGGTCGCCGGGTCGCTGACCGACGCGGTCGAGACGCACGACCTGTGGACCTTCTCGCGGACGCTGAAGAGCCGCGATCCCAATTGGAAGCTCGCCGACACCGACGAGGTGTGAGCGTCGCACGCTACACGGTGCCGGCTGCGCGACAAAACGGCGCCGGCCCGGCCGCGCTGCCCTTGCCCCGCCCGCCTAGCTTCGGCACAGCCATAGGTCTTGGCTTCGCGCAGGGCGGGCGGACAATCGGGGTTTTCGGTATGAACGGGCATCGCGCCTTGGCCGGCGTTACGCTGGCTCTCGCCCTCAGTGCGTGCGGCGGGCGCATCGTGCCGGTGGATGGCGGCTATGCCCCGCCGCCGACGACGAAGCGGCCAACGCAACCGTCGGTCACCCCGCCGCGTCGAGGGGGCGGCGGAGCCCAGGCTAACGTTATCGCCAGCGGGCGCAGCTTCGACGGGCGCATCCAATCGTCGACGCCGCTGCTCGCGACACCGGTGACGGTCGATCCTTCGGCCACTACGGCGGCGACCGCAGGCGTCACGCCGGGACCGGCGATCGACACGCTGCCGATAACCGAAGCGCAGGCGGAAGCGGCCCGTCAGGCGTTCCTGACCAGTTGCCCCGGCCTTATGCGCCGCACCGATGCCTCTGGCCTGACGCGCGGCACCGATTGGCAGCCGGCATGTGCCGCGGCGGCGACCGTGCCGCGCGGCGGGGCGCGGCAGTTCTTCGCGACCTATTTCGAGGCGGTGCAGGTCGGCGACGGCAGGGCCTTCGCCACCGGATATTACGAGCCTGAGATCGCGGCGTCGCGTGAGCGGCGCGCCGGTTATGAGGTGCCGATCTACGCCCGGCCCGACGATCTGATCGACGTCGACCTCGGCCAGTTCAGCGGTGCGCTGAAGGGCAAGAAGGTGCGCGGGCGGGTGCAGGGCAGCGCCCTGGTGCCCTATTACGACCGCGCGGCGATCGACCGCGGGGCGTTGCAGGGCAAGGCGCCGGTGCTTGCCTGGGGGGCGGACGAGGCTGCCGTGTTCTTCCTGCAGGTTCAGGGATCGGGCCGGCTGCGGCTGCCGAACGGCGAGGTCATGCGGGTCGGCTACGATACGCAGAACGGCCGCGACTATACGGGGATCGGCGCGCTGATGAAGGCGCGCGGGTTGCTCCAGCCGGGGCAGACGTCGATGCAGGGCATCGTCGCCTGGCTGCGCGCGCACCCCGAGGAGGGCCGCGCGATCATGGAGGAGAATAAGAGCTTCGTCTTCTTCCGCGAGCTCGACACGCCGCCGGTGGGCGCGATGGGCTATGTGGTCAACGGCGGGGTCAGCGCGGCCGCGGACGTGAAATACGTGCCTCTGGGCGCGCCTGTGTTCCTGTCGATGGATCGGCAGGATGCGACTGGCCTGTGGGTGGCGCAGGATACTGGTGGTGCGATCAAGGGCAGCAACCGCTTCGACACCTATTGGGGCGCGGGGCCGGTGGCGGAGGCGACCGCGGGCGGCATGGCGGCGCGCGGCACCGCGTTCCTGTTGCTGCCCCGGGGCACGCTGGCGCGATTCCAGAGCGGCTCCTTTGGAACGACGGTCGGTGCGCCAGCTCAACCCTGACGAGGCCGACCTGTGGGCGCGGGTGATGGCGACGGTGAAGCCGTTGCGGGGCGTCGTGCCGGCCGCGCGGCCTGCGCCCCCAACGCCCATCGCACCCACCAAGACGACGAAACCGTCGAAGGCGCTCACCCGCGCGCTCGGCCCGGTGCCGGCACCGGCGGCGCGCATGATCGCTCCGCCCGCGCCGCCGCGGCAGAACACGCTGGACGGGGGCTGGGACAAAAGGCTGTCGCGCGGGATCGTCATTCCCGACAGTTCGATCGACCTGCACGGGCATAGCCTGTCGTCGGCGCATGCGTTGCTCGACGAGGGCCTCGCCCGCGCCATCGCGCGAGGCGACCGCGTGCTGCTGCTCGTGACCGGCAAGCCGCCGCGTCCCGAGAGCGAGCGCCCGCACGCCCGTGGCGCGATCCGCGCGGCGATCGCCGACTGGCTCGCCGCGTCTCGCCACGCCGATGCGATCGCGGCGGTGCGGGGCGCGCATCCTCGGCATGGCGGGCAGGGCGCGCTCTACATCGTGCTGCGGCGGGGACGGCAGGGCTAGCGCAACAGGATCAGCGCCGCGCCGCAGAGGATCGCGGCGACGCGGTGCGCCGTCACGGGCTCGCGCAGCGCGGCGAACGGCAGCGTCATGCCGCGCGGGTGATGATGTCGGCGTAGATGGTGGTGAGCGTTTCGAGGTCGGCGACGGCGACGGCTTCGTCGACCTGGTGCATCGTCGCGTTGAGCAGGCCGAATTCGACCGTCGGGCAGAGCTTCGACAGGAAGCGCGCGTCAGAGGTGCCGCCGGAGGTGGAGAGTTCGGGGACGAGGCCCGTCTGCGCCTCGATCGCGGCGCTCACCATCGCGGTCCACGGGCCGGGCTGAGTGAGGAACGCCTCGCCCGAGGCCTTGCCGGTGACGATCGCGGCGGGGGCGTGGGCGTGAACGACGGCGCGGACGCGGCCGATGAGGTCGGCCCCGCGCTGTTCGTCGTTGAAGCGGATGTTGAGGCGGGCGGTTGCCTTCGCCGGGATGACGTTGTGCGCGGGGTTGCCGATCGCGATGTCGGTGATCTCGAGGTTCGACGGCTGGAACCAGGCGTTGCCGTCGTCGAGCGCCATATCCTCCAGCGCGGCGAGCGCGCGGGCGAGCTTGCCGGCGGGATTGTCGGCAAGGTGGGGGTAGGCGACGTGACCCTGCCGGCCCGGCACTTCGATCCAAATGTTCACCGATCCGCGGCGGCCGATCTTCACCATGTCGCCGAGCTGGCGGACCGAGGTGGGTTCGCCGACGAGGCAGAGGTCGGGCTTGATGCCGAGAGCGGCCAGCCGTTCGATCAGCACGGGCGTGCCGTAGGTGGCCGGGCCTTCCTCGTCGCCGGTGATGAGCAGGCTGAGCGTCGGGCCGCTAGTGCGCGCCGCCGCGGCGACGAAGGCGGCAACCGCGCCTTTCATATCGACCGCGCCGCGGCCGTAGAGCAGCGGCCCGCGGACGTCCCCGGACCAGGGGGAGCCCTGCCACCCCTCGCCGGGCGGCACGACGTCGACGTGGCCGGCAAAGGCGAGATGCGGACCGCTCCCCTTGCGCAGGGCGATCAGGTTTTCGACCGGGCCGTCGGGGGCGTCGCCGCTGACGACGCGGTCGATCGTGAATCCGATGGGCGTGAGCGCCGCCTCCAGCACGTCGAACACGGCGCCCCGCGCGGGGGTGACGCTGTCGGCGCGCAGCAGCGCCTGGGTCAGCGCGACGACGTCGAAGGGGGCGCTCACGCGGTGGGCTGCTCGAATTGTTCGATAACCCAGTCTTCCTCCTGCGCGGCGGCGATCCAGTCCTGCATCCAGGGGTGCTGGACGACCGCGTCGATGTACGCGGCGGCGAAGCGCGCGATCGGCAGCTGGTAGGAGATGATGCGCGTGCAGACGGGGGCGAACATGATGTCCGCCGCGCCGAAATCGCCGAACAGGAAGGCGCCGTCGCTGCCGAAGCGGGCGCGGGCCTGCGCCCACAATTCCATGATGCGCTTGAGATCGATGATGACGTCGTCGTCGGGGCGCTTGGCCGGGAAGACCTGTCGGATGTTCATCGGGTGCTTGCGGCGCAGCGCGACGAAGCTGGCGTGCATTTCCGCTGCCATCGAGCGGGCCATGGCGCGTGCAGCCTCATCGGCGGGCCAGAAGCGGTCGCGCCCGACCTTGTCGGCGAGATAGTCGACGATGGCGAGACTGTCCCACACCACCGCGTCGCCATCCCACAGGATCGGCACCTTGCCCGACGAGGGCGCAAATTCGGCGCCTTCGCGGCGGCGGTCCCATTCGGCGTCGTACAGCGGCACGACGACCTCTTCGAAAGGGAGGCCGGATTGCTTGGCGGCGAGCCAGCCCCGCAGGGACCAGCTGGAATAGGCCTTGTTGCCGATGATGAGCTTCATGGTGGCTGGGTTAGCGGCGGGGTGGGGTGAGGTCCAGCGGGGCGAGGGGGCGGAAGATAGACAACATGAACACCTTAACGAAAACGATCGGGGGCGATCGTTTCGATTTGTGTGGTGATCGGGTGGGGAGGGGCGGGCTATCATCGGCCGCAGGGGTAGGCGGGCGCGGGGGTGTAGGACAGGGGGTGGATGATTCCGGTTTGATTGCGGGGGTTTGTGAGGGGGCCGGTCCAACACGCGTTGGGGGCGGTTTGGCGGTTGTTTTCCTTCGTCAACTTCGGGTCCCGCTGTCAGGCGTTGCAGAAGAAGGGGGATCCCGGCTCAAGGCCGGGATGACGGGGGTTCTTGGGGGGCTTTGGTGGCCTTACTCACCGCGTCACCCCGGACTTAGTCCGGGGTCCACTTTGCGGCGAGGGGGACGGTTTGAGGCTCTTGCGTTCCCCTTGCGGCCCGGTGGACCCCGGAACAAGTCCGGGGTGACGAGGTGAGTGGAAGAGGTTTCGGTGGCCTCGGTGGAAGGGCGTTTGCCCTCAGCCGATCGCTTCGATCACCGCGGCGCGGAGTTCGGGGATGCCCATGCCGCCTTCGCTGGAGGTGGCGAGGATGTCGGGGTGGGCGGCGGGGCGTTTGCGCGCCTCTGCGGCGGTGCGGTCCATGACGTCCGCCAGTTCGGTCGCCTTCACCTTGTCGGCCTTGGTCAGGACGAGGCGGTAGCTGACGGCGGCCTTGTCGAGCATTTCGAGGATATCGCGGTCGACGTCCTTGATGCCATGGCGCGAATCGATGAGCACCAAGGCGCGCTTCAGCGTGTCGCGACCGCGGAGGAAGTCGTTGACCAGGAAGCGCCATTTCTTGACGACATCCTTGGGCGCCTTGGCGAAGCCGTAGCCGGGCATGTCGACCAGCCGGAAGGCGAGCGGGCTGCCGATGTCGAAGAAGTTCAATTCCTGCGTCCGGCCCGGCGTATTCGACGTGCGCGCCAAGCCGTTGCGCCCGGTGAGCGCATTGAGCAGCGACGACTTGCCGACGTTCGAACGGCCGGCGAACGCCACCTCCGGCACCACGGGCGCTGGTAGATGTTCGAGGCTGGGGGCCGACTTCAGGAAGCCGACGGGCCCCGCGAACGTCTTGCGCGCCGCCTCGAGCATCTCGGGCGTGAAGCCCTCATGCTCGGGCGCTACGATGTCGTCGCTCACTTGGCCGCCGCGATCTTGAGGTCGGGGTGGCGGGCGTAGAGGATGCGCTGCTGCAGGATCGCGAGGAAGTTGGACGCGATCCAGTAGACCTGCAGGCCGACCGGATAGCTGGCCATAACGAACATCAGCACCCAGGGGATCACCGCGAACACCTGCTTCTGCGTATCGTCCATCGGCGCCGGGTTCAGCTTGAACTGGAAGTACATCGAGATGCCGAGGATGATCGGCACGACGCCGATCGCGATCAGGTGCGGCGGGGTGAAGTGCAGATAGCCGAACAGGTTGACCGGGGTCAGCGGATCGGGCGCGGACAGATCCTTGATCCAGGCGACGAACGGCTGGTGCCGCATTTCGATCGTCAGCATCAGCACCTTGTACAGCGCGTAGAAGATCGGAATCTGGATCAGCGTCGGCACGCAACCGGCGACGGGATTGACCTTTTCCGTCTTGTAGAGGCCCATGACCTCCTGCTGCATGCGCGGCTTGTCGTCCTTGTAGCGTTCCTGCAGCGCCTTCATCTTGGGCTGGAGCGCGCGCATCTTGGCCATGCTGGCGAACTGGCGCTGGGCGATCGGGAACATCAGGCCACGGATCGTGACCGTCAGCAGGATGATCGCGACGCCGAAGTTGCCGACCATGCGGAACAGCCAGTCGAGATAGGTGAAGATCGGCTTTTCGAGGATTTCGAACCAGCCCCAATCGATCGCCTTGTCGAGCTTGGTGACGCCCTGATCGTTCTCGTATTGCTGGAGTGCCTTCACTTCCTTGGCGCCCGCGAAGAAGCGCGTCGTCTGCGTGATCGCACGGCCCGGCGGCAACAGCTTGGGCGCGAAGGCGTAGTCGGCCTGATAGGCGGTGTTGGCGCCGGCACGGAACTGGCCGTCGAACTGGGCCTGCTGATCGGGGATCAGCGCGGTCAGCCAATATTTGTCGGTGAAGCCGAGCCAGCCGCCGGTGGTGGCGAACTTCTCGGGTGCCTTGTCGAGGTCCTTGAATTTGACGCCGTAATCCGCGCCGCCGTTGTGGACGGACATCGGGCCGGTGTGGATCTGCCAGGTGCCGGGGTCCTTCGACACGCCGACGCGGTTGACGTAGCCATAGGGGGCGACCGGCACCGGGGCGGCGCCGGCGTTCTGCACCGTCTGCTTGACGGTGAACATGTACTGATCGTCGACCGACAGTTCGATCGCGAAGCGTTGACCGCTGGCGTTGGTGGCGGTCAGCGTGACCGGCTTGCCGGGGGCGAGGATGGGCGACGAGGCGGTCCAGACGGCATCACTCGCGGGCGGCTTCAGCCCGTCGTCACGCCAGCTGAAGCCGGCGAAATAGGCCTCCGGCGCGCCGCTCGGCGAGAGCAGGCGGATGGGCGGCGAGTCCTTGGCGATCGTTTCCTTGTACTTGACCAGTACGAGGTCATCGATGCGCGCGCCCTTCAGGTTGATCGAGCCCTGGAGCGTCGGAGTCTGGATGCGGACGCGCGGGGAATCGCCCAGCACCGCCTGGCGGCTGCGGATGGCGGCGGGCGCGTCGGCGGTGGGATCGGCGGTCTTCGCGGTCACCGGCACCGACTTGCCGTTGACGATCTTCGTCACCGGCGGGTTCGATACGGGGAAGAACTTGCCCTGGATCAGCGGCCACGCGAACAGGATCAGTGCCGCGATCACCGCGAACAGGACGAAATTCTGGCGTTCTTTGTTCAAGGTCTTGCCCCGTCGTAGCTCAAGGGACCGGGTCGGGTCCGTGCCCGCCCCATGGATGGCAGCGCGCGATCCGCTTCACCGCCAGCCAGCCCCCTTTGACCGCGCCATAGCGGCGAAGTGCCGTGATTGCATAGGCCGAACAGGAGGGTTGGTAGCGGCAGCTGGGCGGCAGGATCAGCGATGGGCCAAGCTGCCAACCGCGCGCGATCAGGATGAGAAGGCGCGCGATCACCGTTTCGGCTTTCGGGGCCCGCGCGGTCGCGAAGGCGAATCCTCGCCGCGCGCGATCTTGCCCAGCGCTTTCGCGAATTCGGCCTTCAGCAGCGCATGGTCGCGCTCGATCCCGCCGTCCCGGCCGATCAGAACGTGGTCGGCGCCGCGGATGCCGCCGGCCGGCAACAGCTCACGCGCCAACGCCCGCAACCGCCGTTTCATGCGGTTCCGGACGACGGCGTTGCCGATCTTCTTGGTGACGGTGAAGCCCACGCCCATGGCGGGGTCACCATCCTTGCGATCGTGCACCAGCAGGACGAATCCCGGCATCGGCGCGCGCCGCCCCGCATTCGCCGCGAGAAATTCGCTGCGACGCGAGAGAGTGCGGATGCCGGCGACGGCGCCGACATCCACGGGCGTACTTACGCCGACAGCTTCTTGCGGCCGCGTGCGCGGCGCGCACGGATCACCGCACGACCGCCGACGGTCGCCATCCGCGAGCGGAAGCCGTGGCGACGCGCACGCACCAGGTTGCTCGGCTGAAAGGTCCGCTTCATGATTCATCCCTCGGATACGTCGAAATAGAAAAGGGCCACCCCGAAGAGGCGGCCGTGATGGGGCGCGCTTAACCAGCAGGTGCGGCGAAGTCAATGCGGTGACGCGGGCCGCGGTGGGAGAGGGGACCGTCATGGCGCGCGATGTGGCGCTTGTGTGTTACATCTACAAGACGCGCTGCAACGCTGGTGCGCGCGATCGATCCGAAATGGTCATTCCCCGTCCCGCGAAAGCGGCTATGACCGAACCCTGGGGGGACGGACATGACGGCGATCGTGCGGACGGTGGCGTATCTGGGGCTGGAAGCGCGCGGCGTCGAGGTACAGGTGCAGCTGATCGCGGGCCTGCCCGCCTTCAATGTCGTGGGCCTGGGCGACAAGGCGGTGGCGGAAAGCCGCGAGCGTGTGCGCGGCGCGATCGCGGCGATGGGGCTGGCGCTGCCGCCCAAGCGGATCGTCGTCAACCTGTCGCCCGCCGATCTGCCCAAGGAAGGCGCGCATTTCGATCTGCCGATCGCGCTGGCGCTGCTAGGCGCGATGGGCGTCGTCGATGTCGAGGCGCTCAGCCAGTATCTCGTCGTCGGCGAGCTGGGGCTCGACGGGCGGATCGCGCCGTCGCCGGGCGTGCTGCTCGCCGCGCTGCATGCGGGGGGCGAGGGGCTGGGGCTGATCTGTCCCGCGGCGAAGGGGAGCGAGGCGGCATGGGCGGGATCGGTCGAGGTGCTGGCGGCGCCGGACCTGTTGTCGCTGATCAACCATTTCAAAGGCCATGGCCTGCTGGGCGCGCCGGTGCCGGGCGAGGTCGAACCATCGGGCCACGGCCCGGACCTGCGGCAGGTGAAGGGGCAGGAGGTCGCCAAGCGCGCGCTGGAGATCGCCGCAGCGGGTGGACACAATCTGCTGATGGTCGGGCCACCGGGGGCGGGCAAATCGCTGATGGCGTCGTGCCTGCCCGGCATCCTGCCGCCGCTCGATGCCGCCGAGGCGCTGGAGGTGTCGATGGTCCAGTCCGTCGCGGGGACGCTGACCGGCGGGCGGCTGACGCGCAACCGCCCGTTCCGCAGCCCGCATCACAGCGCGTCGATGGCGGCGTTGACCGGCGGCGGGCTGAAGGTGAAGCCGGGTGAGGTGAGCCTCGCGCATCTCGGCGTGCTGTTCCTCGACGAACTGCCGGAGTTCCAGCGCGCGGTGCTCGATTCGCTGCGCCAGCCATTGGAGGCGGGGGTGGTCAGCGTCGCGCGCGCCAATGCGCACGTCACCTTTCCGGCGCGGGTGCAGCTGGTCGCGGCGATGAACCCGTGCCGGTGCGGGCATCTGGGCGATGCCAGCCTCGCCTGCGCCCGCGCGCCGAAATGCGCCGCGGATTATCAGGCGAAGGTGTCGGGCCCGCTGCTCGACCGCATCGACCTGCACGTCGAGGTTGCCGCGGTCAGCGCCGCCGATCTCGTCCTGCCGCCGCCGAAGGAAGGATCGGCCGAGGTCGCCGCGCGCGTCGCCACCGCCCGCGCGATCCAGAGCGCACGCTATGCGGGAGAGGCGCCGCGGACCAACGCCGAGGCGGACGGCACGGTGCTGGACGCGGTTGCGACCCCCGACGATGCCGGCCGCCGCCTGCTCGCCCAGGCCGCCGAAGCGACCCGCATGTCCGCGCGTGGCTATACCCGCGTGCTGCGCGTCGCGCGGACCATCGCCGATCTGGCGGGCGCGGACGATGTGGGGCGCCTTCATGTTGCCGAGGCGTTGAGCTATCGACGACGGGCGCCGACCAGCTAAGCCGTATTGCGGAGGGCATGATGATGCCTGAGGACACGCCGGCGTGGGACGACGCCTTCGGTGCCGCGTTGATCGGCAAGCGCGTCCTCGTCGGCATCACGAGACAGACCGCAACGGGGCTGTTGCAGGAGCAGGTGTTCGGTACGGTCGAGACGGCCGACGCGCATGGCATCGAGCTGGTGCTGGGCGGCACGCGGTTCGGCGAGCGGTTCGGTCTGCCGCCCGACCCCCGCGCCTTTCAGGCGGCGGCGCCGGGGTCCTATCGGCTGCGCTCCACCGGAGAGACGCTGACCGATCCCGACGTCACCGCAATGTGGACGATCGAATAGGTGCGGTTGGGGCGGCGATCCGGCGAGGACCGGCGGGGCGCACTTTCTTGTCCGGTTCGGGCGGGCAACCCTTGCGGTGCGCGGCATGACCCGCTAGGCGCGCTGACTTCGCTGCCCCTGTGGCGAAATTGGTAGACGCATTCGACTCAAAATCGAACGCCGCAAGGCATGCTGGTTCGAGTCCGGCCAGGGGCACCATTTCCGGTCAAACAGAGGCATCGCGTGCTCTTTTGACGGGAGATCCGAACGAGCCCGCCCAAAGGCGCGCCGCCGGACCTTCGTTCCCGATCCCGTTCTGCGCTCCGCCTACCAGTTGCGGCGGTAGCCGATCGTCAGCGTGGCGCCGTTGGCGGGCACGCGGCTGCTGTTGAGGTTGCTGCGCAGCAGCTGGCTGTACACCGGGAAATATTGGGTATTGAACAGGTTCTCGATCCCCGCCGTGATCGTGTCCCGGTCGGTCGGGCGCCAGCGGCCGGTTACGTCGAACACCGTATATTGTTCGACCTTGCGGCGGCCGAAGCTCTGCACGCCGTTCAGCCGATAGTCGCGGTCGCCCGACAGCAGTCCCTGAAACCGGATGTCGAGCCGCTCGACGGGGGTGACCTCGACATAGGCGGTGACCTTGAGCGGGGGGATGCGATAGCCGGTCATTGGGCGCGACGCGGCGGCGTTGGCGGGGCGTTCGCGGCCGCGGATCCAGGTGGCGGTCGCGCCGGCCCGGACGCGGTCGATCGGTTCGCCGACGTCGAGCGATCCCTCGAGGCCGCGGATGCGCTCGGCGGTGCGTACCAGGATCAGGCCGTTGTTGAGGCTCTGCACGTCGCCCAGTTCGGACGTGGTGCGGAATGCGGACGCGGTCATGCGCGCCTTGCCGAACCGGCCACGCCAGCCGACTTCATAGCTGTCGATCCGGACCGGCTGCAGGTCGGAATTGCGGATGTTGAAGCCGAGGTTGGCGTTGCGCAATTGCAGCCCAATATCGGGCAACTGGAAGCCTTGCGAAAAGGTCGCAAAAAAATCCTGACCCGCAACCGGGGTCACCGTCGCGCTGCCGTTGAAGGTCCAGGCGCCATAGGAAATGGTGCCGCCGGGGATCGTGCCCGGCCGCGCCGCACGCGATTGCGAGAGCGGGATGAAGTCGTCGAAGCGGGCGCGGGCACGATCGTAACGGGCGCCCCCTTCGACCGCGAGCCAGTCGGCGAACCGGTGCTGCGCCTGGACGAAGCCGCCATGGGTCAGCGTCGTCAATTCCGGCATGTAGAGAAGCGTCGCGATCCGGTTGAACACCAGCCCCCGGCTCGCGTCATAAGCGACGGGGTCGAACACATCGAGCGGCATGTCGCTCTGTTCGTGGGTGAGATCGCCACCCCAGGTGAGCGAGCTGCGCTCCCCTAGCGGTGTCTCGATCGTCAGTCGGCCGCCGAAGACCCGGCTGTTCTGCGTCACCTGATCGACGTTGCGTCCGCGTGTCGCGATGCCGCGCGCATCGAAGGGCGTGTAGCGCGAGAAGAAGTCGCGGTAATAGCCGAGCGCGGTCAGCCGGCTGCCGAGGACGTCGCGCGCGGCGAGGTTTGCGGTCAGCACCGTGCTGTAGAGCTGGTTCTGGTTGGCGAGCTGGATCCCGCGCAGGGGGCGGGCGGCGGCCGCGCCGGCGGGCAGGCGGTCGACCGCGGGGTCGGAGACGAAATCGGTATGCTGATCGGCGCGGTAATGGCTGGCCGACAGCTGGACATAGGCTCCGCCGACGCGCAGCCCGGCCTTGCCGCCGACGTTCCACACGTTGCTGTCGAACAGGTCGCCCTGGCTGGGTTCGGGCGCGCGGCGGTTGCCGTTGCCGTCGAACCCGCCGCCGATCCGCTGATAGCCGCCGTTGACGATGAAGTCGAAGCTGCCCGCCGAGCCCGAGACGAATTGCTGTACCCGGCCACCCAGACTGTCGGTCGTCAGGTTGGAGAGCGATCCGGTGCCCGCCAGCACCGTTTCCGCCCGGAGCGGCCCGCCGGCGGGGCGGGTGTTGATCGAGATGATGCCCCCGGTCGCACCGCTGCCGTACATCGCGCTGCTGCCGCGCAGCACCTGCACCTGTGCGATGTCGGAGGGTTCGAGGCCGATGAGGCCGCGTGCGCTGTCGCGGTTCGTGTTGTACGGCACGCCATCGACCAGGATCAGCGCTCCGCGCCCACGCAACGTCTGGCCGAAATCGGTGATCGTGCGGCTGGAATCGGCGAGGCCCGGCACCGTCTTGGCAAGGATGGTCGCCAGCGTATCCGACGCGGACCGGGCGAGTTCGATCTGGCTTTGATCGATCGTGGTCAGCTGATGGCCCGACGCGACGATATCGCTGCGCGAGCGCTGTGCCGTGACGACGATGTCGTCGACATTGGCCTCGTCCTGTCGAGGGGGAGCGGTCTGCGCGGTCGCGGCCGTCGTTCCCAACAGCGCGCTGACGATGGTCAGATACACATACTTCATTACCGCCCCCTAATTGACTACGATTCGCAATAGCAACATTGCAAAGTGAGTCAAATATGGACGGGAGCTAAGTGCCGACCACGCGCGTGCGCAAACGGTGATGCATTCAGCCGTCGCGGGCTTTTTCGGGATATATCAAGGTGGCGAGGACGCCCGGCGGTGCGGCAGATGGCGTTCCTACCGCGACCGGGGGCGCTGGCGCCGCAACCGGCGCGGTGCGCGGCGCACCGGTTTTTGCGGAGGACCGCGCGGGGATTCGCTCGCGGCCTCCGACGCGCGCCGGAAACGGCGCCACATCGCCTTCAGCCAGTGTGTCAGCCTGTCCATGCCCCCGGCGATACGCGAGCAAGGCCTGAAATCTGCTGAACCCCTTCGTCAACGCAGGTTCAGCCTCGCCGCCATCCGTTGGCCCGCGCCGTTTCTCTGCACCATTTCCTCACGCGCGTGCCGTGCGGCGACGGTTGCTCCGGCGCGGATGTGCGCCTAAGGTCCGGCCGCTTTCTCCCCCATGCGATAGGACCCCATGAGCCCCGCGCCGCGCTACAAACGCATCTTGTTGAAATTGTCCGGCGAAGTGCTGATGGGGGAGGGCGGTGGCCTGTCGATCGACCCCACCGTCACCGCACGCGTCGCCGAGGAAATCGCCGACGTGAAGGCGCAGGGCTATGAGCTGTGCATCGTCGTCGGTGGCGGCAACATCTTCCGCGGCATTTCCGGTGCGGCGCGCGGCATGGAGCGCGCGACCGGCGATTATATGGGCATGCTCGCGACCGTCATGAACGCGCTCGCGGTGCAGAATGCGCTGGAGCAGATCGGCGTCGAGACGCGCGTGCAGTCGGCGATCCCGATGTCGTCGGTGTGCGAACCCTTCATTCGCCGCCGCGCGATGCGGCACCTGGAAAAGGGGCGGATCGTGATCTTCGCAGCCGGCGTCGGCTCGCCGTTCTTCACCACCGATTCGGGCGCGGCGCTGCGCGCCGCCGAGATGAATTGCGACGCGCTGTTCAAGGGCACCAGTGTCGATGGCGTCTACAACGCCGACCCCAAGCAGGATGCGAGCGCCAAGCGTTTCGAAGCCGTCAGTTACGACACGGTGCTCGCGCAGAATCTGAAAGTCATGGATGCCAGCGCCGTCGCGCTGTGCCGTGATTCGAATATCCCGATCGTCGTCTTCAACATCCGCGAACACGGCAATTTCGCCGCGGTGCTGCGCGGTGAGGGCGTCTCGACGGTCGTGCAGAAGGAAGTGGAGTAACCCATGGCTGCCTATGACAAGTCCGATCTCGAGCGCCGCATGGCGGGTGCGGTCGAAGCGCTGAAGCACGACCTTGCCGGTCTGCGCACCGGCCGCGCGTCCACCGCGCTGCTCGATCCCGTCACCGTGGAAGTGTATGGCAGCCACATGCCGTTGACGCAGGTCGCGACCGTCTCCGTGCCGGAGCCGCGCATGATCTCGGTCCAGGTGTGGGACAAGTCGAACGTCGGGCCGGTGGAAAAGGCGATCCGCTCGGCGGGCCTCGGCCTCAACCCGATCAACGACGGCCAGACGCTGCGCCTGCCGATCCCCGACCTGACCGAAGAGCGCCGCAAGGAACTCGCCAAGCTCGCCGGCAAGTACGCCGAAGGCGCGCGCATCGCGGTGCGCAACGTCCGCCGCGACGGCATGGACAACCTGAAGACCGACGAGAAGAAGGGCGTGTTCAGCGAGGACGAGCGCAAGCGCCACGAAACCGAGGTGCAGAAGCTGACCGACGCGACGATCGCCGATGTCGATGCGGCAGCGGCGGCGAAGGAAAAGGAAATCCTGGGCAAGTGACGGGTAAACAGCGCCAGCTGTTTGGCTCATGCCGGGGGCATGAGCGGCCCGGCACTCCTTCGGGAGTGCCCGCGTGAGCAGCGCACCCCTCCTCTCGGCGGTGCCGAACACCGGCCTCGTGCCGCGCCATGTTGCGATCATCATGGATGGCAACGGCCGCTGGGCGAAGGCCCGGCACCTGCCGCGCGTCGCCGGGCATAAGGCGGGGGTGGAGGCGGTGCGCCGCGTCACCCGCGCCGCGCGCGCGATGGGGATCGAGGCGCTGACGCTCTATGCGTTCAGCTCGGAAAACTGGCGTCGGCCGGAAGAAGAGGTGGGGGCGCTGATGGGCCTGCTGCGGCTGTTCATCCGCAGCGACCTGGCCGAACTGGTCGAAGAGAATGTCCGGCTGCGCATCATCGGCGACTATCGCCGGTTCGCACCCGATCTGGTCGCGCTGGTCGACGATGCGGTCGCCAAGACCGCGGGCAACACCGGCCCGGTGCTGGTGATCGCCCTCAATTACGGATCGCAGGCGGAACTGGTCGCGGCGGCGCAGACGCTGGCGGCGCGGGCGGCGGCGGGGGAGATCGACCCTGCATCGATCACGCCCGAGCATATCGAGGCGGAGTTGCAGACCGCGGACCTGCCGCCGCTCGACCTCGTCATCCGATCGTCGGGCGAGCAACGGCTGTCGAATTTCCTGTTGTGGCAGGCGGCCTATGCCGAGCTGCTGTTCGTCGAGACCTTGTGGCCCGATTTCAACGGCGACACGCTGGCCGATGCGGTGACCGCTTTCGGGCAGCGCCAGCGGCGTTACGGCGGCCTGTGAGCGACGCTGCCCCGGGCAAGCGCCCGTCGGACCTGGCCGTGCGCGCGGTGACCGGCGTCGGCATGATCGCCGTCGCGCTGGTCGCGCTGGCGTTCGGCGGCTTTGCGCTCTGGCTGCTTGCCGCGGTGATCGGCGTGTTCATGATGGCCGAATGGAGCGAGCTGAACGGCGCGCCGCCGCAGACAAAGCGGCTGGGCCAATATGTCCTGTTCGTGGCGCTGGCGATCATGTGCCCGATCGCGGCCGGTCCCAATTTCTTCGCGCTCGGGCTGTTGGCCGGCGCCTTCTTCTTCCTCGGCATCGTCACGCGGCGACCGGCGCTGGCGCTCGGCGTCTTGTATTGCGGACTGCCGATCTATGCATTGCTGCTGATCCGGCATGAGCCCGACGGCCTGCGCAACGCCTTGTGGGCGCTGAGCCTCGTGTGGGCGACCGATATCGGCGCCTATTTCGCAGGACGGACGATCGGCGGGCCGAAGCTGGCACCGGCGATCAGCCCCAACAAGACCTGGGCCGGACTGATCGGTGGAATCGTCGCCGCGACCGTGCTCGCGCTCGTGATGAGCCGCGTCTATCTGCTGCCGGTGCGCTTCGTGGCGGCGACGCCGGTGCTCGCGATCCTGGCGCAGGCGGGCGACCTGTATGAAAGCCATCTGAAGCGCCGTGCCGGGGTGAAGGATTCGGGCAGCGTCATTCCGGGCCATGGCGGCGTGCTCGACCGGCTGGATGGCGTGGTGCCGGTGCTGCCGATCGCGGCGCTGCTCGTCGTGGTGCCGCTGGGATTTCCTGCATGAAGACCGTCACCATCCTGGGCGCCACCGGATCGGTCGGCACGTCGACGCTCGATCTGGTCGAGCGCGAGCCGGACCGGTTCCGCGTCCGCGCGCTGACCGCCAATTGCGATGTCGCGAACCTTGCCGCCGCCGCGATCCGCACGAAGGCGGAGGTGGCCGTCGTCGCCGACGAGAGCTGTCTGCCCGACCTGCGCGCGGCGCTGGCGGGTACGGGCACCGAAGCTGCGGGCGGGCGGCAGGCGATCTGCGACGCTGCGGCGGGTGCGGACTGGACGATGGGGGCCATCGTCGGCTGTGCGGGCCTAGAGCCCGTGATGGCGGCGATCGCGCATGGCGGCACCGTCGTGATCGCCAACAAGGAGCCGTTGGTATCGGCGGGCGAGGTGATCCTGGCCGCCGCTGCGGCGTCGGGCGCGACGCTGCTGCCCGCCGACAGCGAGCATAACGCGATCCACCAATGTTTCGACTTCGCGCGCCCCGAGCGGGTGCGGCGGATCATCCTGACCGCCAGCGGCGGGCCGTTCCGCGACTGGTCGCTGGAGCGGATGGCCGACGTCACGGTCGAACAGGCGGTCGCGCATCCCAATTGGTCGATGGGCGCGAAGATCAGCGTCGACAGCGCGACGATGATGAACAAGGGTCTCGAGCTGATCGAGGCAGCGCGGCTGTTCCCGGTCGACAACGACCGGATCGAGGTGGTGATGCACCGCCAGTCGGTGATCCATTCGATGGTCGATTATGTCGACGGGTCGATGCTGGCGCAGCTCGGCCCCAGCGACATGCGCGTGCCGATCGCGCATACGCTCGCCTGGCCCGACCGGATGGCGACGCCGATGGAGCCGCTGGACCTCGTCAAGATCGGCCGGCTCGATTTCGAGGCGTGCGACCCGGTGCGCTTTCCCGCGCTGGCGCTGGCGCGGGCGGCGCTGGAGGCGGGCGGTGCGCGTCCGGCGATCCTCAACGCGGCCAACGAGGTGGCGGTCGCCGCCTTTCTGGCGCGACGGATCGGCTTCCTCGAAATTGCCGCAATCGTCGCCGATACGCTGGAGCGTTACGACCCGCAGGCGCCCGCCACGGTGGAATCGGTCCTGGCGGTCGATGCCGAGGCGCGGCGGATAGCGGACGAGCAGGTTCGGGGCCGAAGCACGGGCCGGACTGGGGGGCGTGTAGAGGTTCACGCGTGAAGGATTGCGCAGCTTGATCCAGTCCCCCGGTATCCTGATGGCGGTCCTCGCCTTTCTATGCGCCATCGGGCCGCTCGTGTTCATTCATGAGATGGGCCATTATCTCGCCGGCCGCGTCTTCGGCGTGAAGGCGGAGGCGTTTTCGATCGGCTTCGGGCGCGAGATCGCGGGCTTCACCGATTCCCGCGGCACGCGCTGGAAATTCGGCTGGTTGCCGCTGGGCGGCTATGTCCGGTTTGCGGGCGACATGAACCCCGCGAGCCAGCCCGATGCGGCGTGGCTGTCGTTGCCCGCCGAGGAGCGGATGCGCACCTTCCAGGCCAAGCCCTTGTGGCAGCGCGCGATCATCGTCGCGGCTGGGCCGGCGGTGAACTTGATCCTGGCGGTGCTGATCCTCGCCGGTTTCGCCTATAGCTATGGCGTCGACCGTACGCCCGTGGTCGTCGGCGCGGTGGTGGACGGCGGTGCCGCGGCGAAGGCGGGCCTTCGTGCAGGCGACCGGATCGTCGCGCTCGACGGCCGCGGGGTCGATACCTTTTCCGACCTGGCGCGCTACGCGCTGATCCGTCCTGGCCAGCAGGTGACGGTGACGGTGGCGCGGGCCGGCCGCGATATTGAGACGCCGTTGACGATCGGCACGGTCCACCAGCGCGACCGGTTCGGCAACGAATATCGCATCGGCCGGCTGGGCTTGCAGAGCGGCGACCCGGTGCTCGCCCCCGTCAGCCTTGCCGAGGCGCCGATCGCCGGCGTGCGGATGACGGGCGAAGTCATCGGCGGGACGCTGGAGACGATCGGCCAGATCATCAGCGGCCGCCGCTCGATTGACGAACTGGGCGGCCCGATCCGCATCGCAAAGATTTCCGGCGAGCAGATGGCGTTGGGCGTTTCGGCCTTCGTCTGGCTGGTCGCGATGCTTTCCATCAATCTGGGGTTCATCAATTTGCTGCCAGTGCCGATGCTGGATGGCGGACACCTCTTCTTCTACGCGATCGAAGCGGTGCGGCGTCGTCCCCTCGAACCTCAAGTACAGGAATGGGCATTTCGCGGCGGATTGGCTGCGGTATTGGCGTTGATGCTGATCGTCACGTTCAACGATTTGGGTGCGGTTGGTCTGTGGCAGCGGTTGGCCGGGTTGATCGGCTGACCGGGTTGGGGCAGGGCGTTGCGCTGCGGTTCCCGACGTTACGTGGGTATCCTGACGTTTTTGGGGTGGGTTGAGTGACAGCGATGACAAGTTCCAAGTTCGCCGGCCTGGGTGCCGCGCTGCTCGCCGGCACCATGCTGTCGGGTGTGCCCGCCATGGCGCAGACGGCGGCCGCTCCGGCCCAGGCGCCGGCAACGACACCCGCGGCCGGCGCACAGGCGGCAACAGCCCCCGCCGCCACGCCGGCGCCCGTGCGCACGATCAAGTCGCTGCGCGTCGAGGGATCGCAGCGCATCGAGCCGGAAACGGTGCTGTCCTATACGAAGCTGCGCGTCGGCATTCCGTATACCGCGGAAACGCTGGACCAGGCACTGAAGGACCTGCAGGCATCCGACCTGTTCGTCCAATATCAGATCGACGGTGTGCAGACCGGCGACATCGTGCTGAAGGTGCGCGAGAACCCGATCATCAACCGCGTGATCCTGGAAGGTAACAAGGCGCTGAAAAGCGACAAGATTACCAAGGAAATCAAGCTCGCGCCGCGTCAGATCTTCACCCGCACCGCGGTGCGGCAGGACGTGAGCCGCATCCTGGAACTGTATCGCCGCCAGGGTCGATTCGCTGCGGTCGTCAATCCGAAGATGGTCAACCTGGACCAGAATCGTGTCGACGTGGTGTTCGAGATCAACGAAGGGCCTAAGTCCAAGGTCCGCCAGATCAACATCATCGGCAACGAGGTGTTCAGCGACGGCAAGCTGCGCGGCGAGATGGCGACGAAGGAATCGCGCTGGTTCCGCCTGCTGTCGTCCAACACGTCGTACGATCAGGATCGCCTGAACTACGACCAGCAGAAGCTGCGCCAATTCTATCTGACGCAGGGCTATGCCGATTTCCGCGTCACCAGCGCGGTCGCCGAGCTGACGCCCGACAAGCGCGACTTCATCATCACCTATGTCGTCGAAGAGGGTAAGCGGTACAAATTCGGCGACGTCACCGTGGACAGTGAAATCCGCGACTTCGACAACAAGAAGCTTGCGGCATCGCTGCCGGTCAAGAAGGGCGACTGGTATAACGCCAAGCTGGTCGAGGATTCGATCGATCAGCTGAGCCAGTCGGCCGGCCTGTTCGGCTATGCCTTCACCGACGTGCAGCCGGATTACAGCCGCGACCCCGAAACGCTGACGATGGGGATGAACTTCCACATCGGCCAGGCGCAGCGCACCTATGTCGAGCGGATCGACATCAACGGCAACACGCAGACGCAGGACAAGGTCGTGCGCCGCGAAATCCGTCTGGCGGAAGGCGATGCGTTCAACAGCTTCCAGGTGAAGCGCAGCCAGGATCGCATCAACAGCCTGGGATTCTTCCAGGACAAGATGGAGATCAAGCAGAACCCCGGTTCCGCACCCGATCGCGTCGTTCTGGAAACGACGCTGGAAGAACGCAGCACCGGCGAATTGCAGCTGTCGGTCGGCTATTCCAGCCTCGAACGCTTCATCATCCAGGCGAACATCACGCAGAACAACTTCCGCGGCAAGGGCCAGGTGCTGCGCGCGGGCGTGAACTATTCGACCTATTCGAAGTCGGTCGAACTGGGCTTTACCGAGCCGTATCTGTTCGACAAGAACGTCGCGATCGGCGTCGACGTGTTCCGCCGCGACTTCAATTCGTTCAACTATATCGGCACGCAGCGCCAGACGACCTATTCGCAGGTGTCGACCGGGTTCCAAGTGCGCGCGGGCGTGCCGCTGACCGAATATTGGTCGCTCGCCGGTCGCTATGGCCTGTCCTACGATCAGGTCGGTCTGGATTCGGCGACCTATTTCACCAACGGCGTCTGCGATCCGCTGAAGGCGGGCCGCTACCTCTGCGAAGCGATCGGCAACCGCTGGACGTCGACCGTCGGCTATTCGCTGATCTACGACAGCCTCAACAGCCGTCTGCGTCCGACCGCGGGCCAGCGCTTCGCCTTCAACCAGGATTTCGCGGGCCTGGGCGGTGACGTGAAGTATATCCGCACGCGCCTCGAAGGCTCGAAGTTCTGGAACGTCGGCAGCGGCTTCATCGGGTCGATCGTCGGCGAGGGCGGCTATATCCACTCGCTGGAAAAGAGCCGCGGCCCTGGCATCGACAGCGTCCGCATCACCGATCGCTTCTACCTCGGCGAACCGCAGTTCCGCGGCTTCGACATCCGTGGCGTCGGCCCGCGCGTGCAGCGTCAGGCCTATACGACGGACGCGAACGGCAAGCAGATCCTGGTCACCGATCGCGACCAGATCGTCGACGACGCGTTGGGCGGCCGCGCCTATTACCTCGTCCGTGCCGAGCTGGAGATCCCGTTGGGCTCCGGCGCGCGCGAACTGGGCCTGCGTCCGTCGGTCTATGTCCAGGCGGGCAGCCTGTGGGGCCTGACCAAGCCGCTGCCGACGGCGAGCTTCCCGACGATCACCGATTCGGCGGGCAACGTGACGGTGCTGCCGATCCAGCGGCTGCTCACCGATTCGGCGG
Organism: Arthrobacter sp. TPD3018; assembly: GCA_003075315.1. Classification (GTDB taxonomy): domain Bacteria; phylum Pseudomonadota; class Alphaproteobacteria; order Sphingomonadales; family Sphingomonadaceae; genus Sphingomonas. Next base: position 1,088,344 of record QDFQ01000001.1, read on the forward strand.
GGCGCCAGCTCTATTACAACACCTACACGCCGGACGGCGCGACCGCGCCGGCGCTGCGTGCGACGACCTGTTCGATCGGCTATTCGGCGGTTGCGGGCGGCGCATGTTCGGGCAGCGAGACGAACACGATCGCGTTCGATCAGGCGATCTCGCCGTTCAAGGAAACCTATTACGGCAGCAGCCCGACGCCGCGCGTCAGCATCGGCATCGGCGTCAACTGGACGTCGCCGTTCGGCCCGCTGCGCATCGACCTCGCCAAGGCGCTCGTCACCCAGAAGGGCGACGATCCCAAGCTCATTACCTTCAACGTAGGGACGCAGTTCTAATGAAGACGATTACCAAGACGTGCGCCGTGGCGATCGCCTCGGCTTCGGTCGCCCTGCTCGCCGGCGGCGCCTCGGCGCAGACCGCCGGCATCGCCACCGCGCAGCCGGACGCGGCGATCTTCAGCGCGAAGGCGTTCGAAACCGCCAATACGCAGATCGGCACGACCTACAAGGCGCAGCTGGATCAGGCCGCTGCGGCGCAGAACGCGCTGAACACGAAGCTGCGCGCGATCCTCGACACCAACAAGGACGGCCAGATCAGCCAGGCGGAAGCCGCCGCGGCCGAATCGAACCCGACGGTCGCCAAGCAGGTGCGCGACGCCCAGGCCGCCGCGCAGCCGGGCATCGAAGCCGCGCAGAACCCCGCGATCAAGGCGCAGGCCTATGCGCTGGAACAGATCGTCGGCAAGTATGACCCGGCGCTGCGCGCGGTCGTGACGGCCAAGAAGATCAACCTGGTACTGTCGCCGAACGCGATCCAGTACGCGCCGCCGGCGACTGACATCACGCGCGACATCATCGCCGAGATCGATCGCACGACGCCGACCGTCTCGATCACGCCGCCGGCCAACTGGCAGCCGCAGCAGCAGACCGTCGAGCTGCTGCAGCAGTATCGCCAGATCGTTTACGCGAACGCCCAGCGCCGTCAGCAGGCGGGCGCTCCGGCTCCAGCGGCTGCGCCGGCGGCCGGCACGCCGCAGGGCCGCTAAGGACCCGCGTCGGTGAGCGAAGACGCACAGACCATGGGCCCGCTCGATATCGCGCGGGTCATGGCGGCGCTGCCGCATCGCTACCCGATGCTGCTGGTCGACCGTGTCGAGGAGATCATTCTCGACCGGTCGATCGCGGCGATCAAGGCGGTGACGATCAACGAAGGCTTCTTCCAGGGGCATTTCCCCGGTCGTCCGATCATGCCGGGCGTGCTGATCGTCGAGGCGCTGGCGCAGGCGGCGGGCGTGCTCGCGGTCGAAAGCCTGGGCCTCGCCGGATCGGGCAAGCTCGTCTATTTCATGGCGATCGAGGGCGCGAAGTTCCGCAAGCCGGTCGAACCCGGCGTGCTGCTGCGCCTGGAGGTCGAATTTGTCCAGAAGCGGTCCAGCGTCTGCAAGTTCGCAGGTGTAGCGAAGGTCGACGGGCAAGTCGTTGCAGAGGCTAACTTTACTGCGATGATCGCCGATCCGCCCAAGGCGTAACGCGTGTGACTTTCGCTGACTTTTGACTTTTCGGCGGCGCTCCGTTACGGGCGCCGCTTCCCTTTCAGGCTGGTCGGAACCAGCCGCATACGGAGCGTGTGACGTGAAGAAAGATACCCACCCCGACTACCACATGATCAAGGTCCAGATGACGGACGGTACCGTGTTCGAAACCCGCTCCACCTGGGGCAAGGAAGGCGACACGATGCAGCTCGACATCGATCCGCTGGCGCACCCCGCCTGGACCGGTGGCCGTGGTCAGCTGCTCGACGCGGGCGGCCAGGTCGCGCGCTTCAACAAGCGCTTCGGTGGCGGTCTCACGCTCCGCAAGAACTGATTGGATCGTTGACTCGGCGTTAACCATCGACGCACTAGATTTGATCGATGTTTGCCGCCGAGTTCGAACCTGCAGAACCCAATGGCCGGCGCCGCTCCCCGCGTGCGCCGGTTTCGTTGGATGCGCATATCGGCAAGGCCGTTCGCACCTTGTGCAAGGTGGTCGATATCTCGATCCACGGCGTTCGCCTGCAGACCTATTCCGCGCTGGCCAAGGGCAGCACGATCTGGCTGACTTTGCCCGAAGCGGGCACGATCGCGGCCGACGTGATGTGGTCCGACGATTATCTCGCCGGTTGCCAGTTCAAAAAGCCGTTGGAAATCGACGTTTTCGATCGATTGCTCGCGCAGAATCGCTGACTGCGCTATAACGGGCGCGTAAAGCGTCTTGCTGCGATGCAGCATCAGCGATTATGGATGCGAGGATGAACCAGCCCTCTGCGCCGACTGGACCGGTGCCGACGATGTTCGAAGCCATCGTCCGCCAGATGACCGTCACCGCCACCTACAACAAGGGTGCGGTCACGATCGCCCCCCACATCCTCTACACGCGCCATGGCGAGATCTATGTCGATGCCACCACGGTGGAGCGTGACGGCAAGCCGCCGCGCGAGGAGAAACTGGGCACGTTCAAGCTTGATGGGCTCGGCGATCCAACGCTGACCGCGAACAGCTTCCGCCCGAGTGCGTTGTTCGAGCCCGAGGCTGAGAAGTATGTCGGCGTGACGCTAATGGCGGTGGAACTGGGGTAAGGTTCGGCAAGGTTACGGGTGACGCAAACTCCCCCATGACCCTGGACGTGTTCCGGGGCCGCCGGGCTATTCGGGGAGGGCGAGCGGCTCTGGCCGCCCCCCTCGCCGCAGAGTGGACCCCGGAACGAGTCCGGGGTGACGAAGCGTGAGGGGCGGGGGCGCATTGTTGCCGGCGCGCCCCATCCTTTTTAGCGGCAGCGGACCTGCGACTGGTTCTGGTCGATCGCCTTGCCGGCGAGCGCGCCCGCCGCACCGCCGAGCAGGGTGCCAACGATGCGGCTGCGGCCGCCGTCGATCACATTGCCAAGGATGCCGCCCGCGGCGCCGCCGATGACGAGTCCGGTCGTGCCGTCGCTGCGCTTGCAATAGTAACGGCCGTCATTGCCGGCATAGACACGCTCGTCCGCGCTGAGCACGCGCTCGCGATAATTGTCCCCGCTGCGATAGTAACGCGACGGGTCGTAGCCGTTTTCGTCGCGATCGCCGGGGTAGCTGTTGTTATTGTTATAATAGCCCGCGGCCGGCGCCTCGCGATAGCCGCCGGTGCCGGTGTAGCCGCTGCGGGCCGAGCGATAACGGTCGACCTCTGCGCGATAGCGGGCGAGTTCGGCGTCGAAGCGCTGCTGCGCGGCGGTGAAGCGCGCCTCGTCCTGCGCCGACTGGGCGACAACCGGAGTGGCGGCGGTGAGCGCGGCGGCCGCAGCCGCGGCGATCGACAGCGATTTCAGCATGGCGATGGTCCTAAACTAGCTAGTCCGTTGATTCGGACCCGTAACGGCCATACGCGGAATGCCCCCTGCCGGTTCCTGAACGGGCGTGGTGGGGACCGAACACGGGGTTGTTGATGCGGAATGCGCCACCGCCGTCCGTCATTGCGAGCGCAGCGAAGCAATGACGGGAGAGGGCGATGTTCACCCGATCGTGACGAAGCTGTCCATCACCCGCTTGCGGCCGGCGGCTTCGAAGTCGATTTCCAGCTTGTTGCCCTCGATCTCCGCGATCGCGCCATAGCCGAATTTCTGGTGGAAGACGCGCATGCCGACGCTGAGGTCGCTGCGTCCCTTGTTGCCGATGCTGACCGCACTTGCCCGGCTTTCGACGATCCGCGTCGGCTGGGTGGTGAAGCCGGAGCCGGACCCCGCCGCGCGTTGCCAGCCCGGGCCGCGACCGGTGCCGCGCGCGACATTGGCGAAGGGATCGGCGCGCTCGCTCCAATTGGCGCGCCACAGGCTTTCGCCGCCCGACATGGTGGTGTCGCTGTCGGTATGTTCGGGCGGCAATTCGCCGACGAAGCGGCTGGGGATGCTGGACGTCCACTGGCCGTAGATGCGGCGGTTGGCGGCGTGCAGAATCGTCGCGCGGCGCCGAGCGCGGGTGATCGCGACATAGGCGAGGCGGCGTTCCTCCTCCAGGCTGCGCGTGCCGCCTTCGTCGATCGCGCGTTGCGAGGGGAACAGGCCTTCTTCCCAGCCGACGAGGAACACGGTGTCGAATTCGAGGCCCTTGGCGGCGTGGATCGTCATGATCGTCACCTCGGGCGCCTGCACCGCGCCTTCTTTGTCCATGACGAGGCTGACGTGTTCTAGGAACGCGCCGAGCGATTCATATTCTTCCATCGCGCGGACGAGTTCGGACAGGTTTTCGAGCCGCCCGGATGCCTCGACCGACTTTTCGGTCTGCCACATGGCGGTATAGCCCGATTCGTCGAGCATCTGCCGCGCCAATTCGGCATGCGGCAGGTCGCGTGCCCGGTCGCGCCAGCGGGCGATGTCGCCGACGAAATTGCCGAGCGCGCGGCGCGCCTGCGGGGTTAGTTCGTCGGTGTCGAGAATGCGCGCCGCGGCGATGGTGAGCGGCACACCCTCCGCGCGGGCAAGCTGGTGGATCTTGGCGATCGCCTTGTCGCCGAGGCCGCGCTTCGGAACGTTGACGATGCGTTCGAAGGCGAGATCGTCCGACGGCTGGTTGACGATGCGCAAATAGGCGAGCGCATCGCGGATTTCGGCGCGTTCGTAGAAGCGATAGCCGCCGACGATGCGGTACGGCATGCCGATCGAAATGAAGCGGTCTTCGAATTCGCGCGTCTGATGCTGCGCGCGGACGAGGATGGCGATATGGTCGAGGGGGGTGCCGTTACGCTGCGCGGCCTCGATCTCGTCGCTGACGCGGCGCGCTTCTTCTGGCCCGTCCCAGACGCCGAGCACGCGCACCTTCTCGCCCACGTCGAGCTCGGTCCACAGCGTCTTGCCGAGCCGCCCGCCGTTATGGGCGATCACGCCCGACGCGGCGCCGAGGATATGCGGCGTCGACCGGTAATTCTGTTCGAGGCGGATCACCTTAGCGCCGGGAAAATCCTTCTCGAACTTCAGGATGTTTTCGACCTGCGCGCCGCGCCACGAATAGATGGACTGATCGTCGTCGCCGACGCAGGCGATGTTCTTGCGCGTCTGGGCGAGCAGCCGCAGCCACAGATACTGGACGATGTTGGTGTCCTGATATTCGTCCACCATGATGTATTTGAAGCGATCCTGATAGGTGCGCAGCACATCGGCATGCGTCTTCAGGATGGTGAGCATGTGGAGCAGCAGGTCGCCGAAGTCGCAGGCGTTCACGCTGCGCAGCCGCGCCTGATATTGCGCGTACAGCTCGCCGCCGCGGCCATTGGCGTAGCGTTCGCTTTCGCCGGCATCGATATCGGCGGGGATGAGGCCCCGGTTCTTCCAATCGTCGATCAGGCCGGCGAGGCTGCGCGCGGGGAAGCGCTTTTCGTCGATGTCGGCAGCGACGATCAGCTGCTTGAGCAGACGCAGCTGGTCGTCAGTGTCGAGAATGGTGAAGTTCGACTGCAAGCCAACCAGCTCGGCATGGCGGCGGAGCATCTTGGCGCCGATCGCATGGAAGGTGCCGAGCCACGGCATGCCCTCCACCGCGTCGCCCACCATCCGGCCGACGCGCTCGCGCATTTCACGCGCGGCCTTGTTGGTGAAGGTGACGGCGAGGATTTCGGAGGGCCACGCCTTGCGCGTCCACAGCAGATGCGCAAGCCGCGCGGTCAAAGCCGCGGTCTTGCCCGTACCCGCGCCGGCCAGCATCAGCACCGGGCCTTCGGTGGTGAGCACCGCATCGCGCTGCGGCGGGTTCAACCCCTTCAAATACGGCGGGTCTTGCAGGGCGGCGGGGGAGGCGGTGTCGGTCACCGGCGAACAGGTAGGGAACGGCGCTTGGCTCGGCAAGCTGCGAGCGCGGGAAGCCCGGAAAAATCGGGGCAGCCACCGGTGCGGCCGCCCCGTAGTTCAGGGAGCATCGGTCGACAGAAAGCCGGCCGATACATCGCGACCCACAGGGGGAGGGGAGCCGCGGTGGCATCCCGCTAGCGGCGGAATGTTGCGAAGGGATGGCAACTTTGTTGCCAGATGCCTTTATTTGGGGGTTAGAAGGGCGGCATGAGCCAAGCCCCTGCCGCCGAAGTCCCGGACGCCGCCGTCACGCCAGCCTCGCCGCGCCGGATTTTGACCGCGAGCCTCGTCGGTACGGCGGTCGAATTCTACGATTTCTACATTTACGCCACCGCCGCGGCGCTGGTGTTTCCTGCGCTGTTCTTTCCGGGGGAGAGTGCGTCGGCGCGGCAGATGATGAGCTTTGCGAGTTTCGCCGTGGCCTTCTTCGCCCGGCCGATCGGCGCGGCGGTGTTCGGGCATTTCGGCGACCGGATCGGCCGCAAATCGACCCTGGTCGCCAGCTTGTTGCTGATGGGCGGATCGACGGTCGCGATCGCCTTCCTGCCGACCTATCAACAATTTGGCATCTGGGCGCCATTGCTGTTGTGCCTGATGCGATTGGGGCAGGGGCTGGGGCTGGGCGGCGAATGGGGCGGCGCGGCGCTGCTCGCTGTCGAGAATGCGCCGCCGCATCGGCGCAACACGTGGGGCATGTTCCCGCCGCTGGGGGCGCCGGTGGGTTTCATCCTGGCGAACGGGTTATTCCTGCTGCTGGGGCTGATGCTGAGCGACGACCAGTTCCGTGCCTGGGGGTGGCGCCTGCCGTTCCTGCTCAGCGCAGTGCTGGTCGCGCTCGGTCTGTGGATCCGGCTGAAGCTGACCGAGACGCCCGCCTTCGTCGAGGCGGCCAAGGCCGAAGCGCTGCCCAAGGTGCCGCTCGCGACGCTGTTCGCCGCTCATGGCCGCGCGCTGCTAGCCGGCACCGGCGGGGTGGTGGCGTGCTTCGCGCTCTTCTATCTCGCGACCGCCTTCACGCTGAGCTACGGCACGACGACGCTGGGCTATGACAAGACGGCGCTGCTCGGCGTAGAGCTGGTCGCGATCCTGTTCCTTGCCGCGGGCGTGATCGTCGCGAGCGTGCTGGCGGACCGGACGGGGGCGGAGCGGATGCTGGTGATCGGCTTTCTGGGGTGCATCGTCGCTGGCGTGCTGATGGGGCCGATGCTGGGCGCCGGGTCGGTGGTCGTGGTGTTCGCGTGGCTGGCCTTCGCGCTGTTCGTGATGGGCTTTGCCTATGGCCCGCTTGGCGGCTGGCTGCCGACGCTGTTTCCGGCAGGCGTGCGCTACACGGGCGTGTCGATGACGTTCAACGTCGGCGGCATTCTAGGCGGGGCGCTCGCGCCGATCGCGGCACAGGCGCTCGCCGCGCGGGGGCTGTGGTGGATCGGCCTGTATCTGGTCGCGGCGGGCATGGTGAGCCTCGCCGGCCTTGCGCTGTTGCCGCGGGTCAGGACCGCCGGCTGAACCAGCGCGGCCAGCGCGACACGCTGCGCTTGGGGACGTCGGCCTCGGAATAACCCGTCGCGTTGAGCAGGAAACTGGCGAGCAGCAGCGCCTGGTTGCGGCTCAGCACCAGCCGCGTCGTCGCGATCTGCTGATTGTCGAGCGCCTGCGCGGACGGCGTCGTCTGCACCTCCAGCTCGATGCCCTTGGGCAAAGGATGATGCACCCATCCGACCACCGCCTGCGGCCCCGACCGCCGCGGGGCATCGTAATGGTGGGGAATCAACTGCGTCGCCATGGCTCCCTCCTGTTGCGATCAGGCGGCCCGCAACAGTGTGACACGGGCCTTTCCATGCACGCGGCTGGTATCGATGGCGAACCCGGCGACCTCGACCTCCTCGTCGCGTGCGGTCTCTATGCTGACCCAGGTCGCGGCGTTCGTCCAGCCCAGCCGCGCCAATTTATCCAATGCAACCAAGCCTGCACCGGTGCCGTAGGGCGGGTCCATCATGATGAGGTCGAGCGGCGCGCGCGCCGGCCCCAGCGCCATCACCGACCCGCTGCGCACGTCGCCGCGCGTGCCGAGCTTGGCGAGGTTGGCCTTCAGCGCATCGAGCGCCGCACCGTCCTGTTCGACGAACAGGCAGGACGCCGCACCGCGCGACAGCGCCTCGATCCCCAGCGCGCCCGATCCTGCGAACAGATCGGCGACGGCGAGCCCTTCGAAGCTGCCGAGGCGGCTGGTGAGCATCGAGAACAAGGCCTCGCGCGTGCGATCGGCGGTCGGGCGCGTCGCGTCGCCCTTGGGCGCGACGAGCGGACGCCCGCGCCACTGGCCGGCGATCACCCTCACGAGCGGCCCCCGCGCGGTCCGCCCTTCGGCCCGCCCTTGAACCCACCGCTGGGCGGACGCCCGTTCGACGGCCGCGACGATCCGCGACCGCCCGCGGGGCCGCCACGCGCCGGTCCGTCGCCACGCGGGGGGCGGGGGCCGGAGCGGGAGGCGTCGGGCTTGTTCCGGCCGAAGCGGGGCGCATCGCCCGAGCGGTTGCGATCGGCGGTGCGATCGCCGCCACGGTCGTCTGCCCGTTCCCACGGCTTCATCGCCGAGCCACCGGTGGGGACGTTGGCCTTTTCCTCGCGGGGCCGCGCGTCGTTTCGGGTTCGCGTGCGGGCGGCGCGGTCGGTCGTCGCGGGCGTGCGGAAGCCGGGGCGGGGCGCTTCGCCGGTGGCGGCAGAGCGCGGGTTCGACGTGCGGGCAGCGGCGGGGCGTTCCACGCCATCCTCGGGACGGGGGCGCGATCGCGTCGGGCGCTCGCCTGTCGTCGTCGGCCGTGCGGTTGCCGGCCGCTCCACGCCACGCTCGGCGCCGCGACGCGTGCGGGTGGTGCGATCGACGCTGGGCGCGGTGCGGAAGCCGGCGCGGGGGGCGGCCGCGATCGGCTCGTCCGGAGCGCCGCCCTTCAGCGTCTTGCGGAAGCCGACGATCTCATGCTGCTTCACCTCGCCGATCCCGCCGACCGGCAAGTCGCCGAGTACGAACGGGCCGTAGCGGGTACGGATCAGGCGGCTGACCTGTAGGCCCAGATATTCGAGCACGCGGCGCACCTCGCGGTTCTTGCCCTCGGTGATCGTAATCTCGATCCACACGTTGGCGCCGGTGCGGCGCTCGATATTGGCATCGATCGAGCTGTAGCGAATGCCCTCGATCTCGACGCCCTCGGCCAGTTCTTCGAGCTGTTGCTGCGTGACGTTGCCGTAGGCGCGCGCGCGATAGCTGCGCTCAACGCCGGTTGCGGGCAGCTCGAGCTGACGCTTGAAGCCGCCGTCGGTGGTCAACAGCAACAGCCCCTCGGTGTTGAGGTCGAGCCGGCCGACGGGCACCAACCGCGGCAGATCGTCGGGCAGGCGATCGTAGATCGTCGGCCGCCCCTTGGGGTCGCGTTCGGTGACCAGCAGGCCGGTCGGCTTGTGATACAGGAACAGCCGCGTCGGTTCGGGTGAGCCGACGGGCTGGCCATCGACGGTAACGCCGCGCAGCGACGTCAGCACGGTGGCGGGGGTATCGAGCACCTTGCCGTCGAGCGCGACGCGGCCTTCGGCGATCATCCGTTCGATTTCGCGGCGGCTGGCGACGCCCGCGCGGGCCAGCAGTTTTGCGATCCGGTCGCCGGGCGTCTTGCCCGCGGCGGCAGGGGTGCGGGGGTCTTTGGGGTCGGCCATCGACGCCCCATACGCGCAATTGTGCTGCGCGTGAAAAAATTTGCATCACTTGCTGCCAGATGCGCGTTAACCGAATCGGGCGTGACAAGGGATAACGCCGTCAACCAAGGGGCGTGTCGTCATATGTTGTTCGGGCGGAAGAAGCGGCTGATCGAGCGGCTGCTGGTGGTCGAGGACGAACCACTGATCGCCTTCGATACAGAACATATCCTGCGCGAGGCGGGCTATACGATCATCGCGACGGTGGACCGCGTGGCACAGGCGGTGGCCGTGCTGGAATCGGGGGAGGCGCTGGACCTCGTCTTGGTCGACGTCAATCTGGCGGACGGATCGGGGCTGGACGTCGCGCGCAGTGCCCGTGCCGCCGAGGTGCCGGTGCTGTTCGTCACCGGCCGCTTCCCGCCCGAGGCGGAGGCACTGGCGACCGGGCGCCTCGTCAAACCCTATCAGCAGCGCGACCTGATCGGATCGATCGAGGCGATCGACGCCGCGCTGGCGGGCAAGCGCCCGCGCAAGCTGCCCACCGGCTTCGCGCTGTTCGCCGCACCGCCGGGGGAAGCGCCCGCCGCGTAATCCCGCTGGTCGGCGGCGAATAAGCCGTTAGTGTTGCCGCCATGTTGACCGGCAACAACCTCTACTTCCTCATCGTCGCGGCCTGCGCCGCGCTCGTCATCGCGATTATGCGCCGTTCTCCGGCGATCCGGGCGCGGCTGACGCCGCTGGCGCCCTATGCGGAACGCGGGCCGATCGCGGTGTTCTTCATGGGCATCTCGTCGGGCCTCGCCTTCACGATGATCGGCGCGACGCTGACGACGCGCTTGAAGCAGGACGGGCTGGACAAGGCGACGATCACCGCCTTCACGCTGGGCTTCCTCGTCTACAATTTGAAGCCGTTATGGGCCTGGATGGTCGATGGCGTGCGCCTGCCGGTGATCGGCGCGCTGGGGCAGCGCGTGTCGTGGATCCTGCTGGCGGGCGTGATGGTAATGGCCGCCGTCGCCAATCTGGCGCTGGTCGACCCGGCGGCGAATCTGCAGGCGACAATCATCGCGGTGGTGCTGGTCGGATTTGCCGGCGCGACCTACGACATTGTCATCGACGCCTATCGCATCGAGACGCTGGAGCCCGAACAGATGGGCGTCGGTTCGGGCATGACGCAATATGGCTGGAAGATCGGGTCGGTGCTGGCCGGATCGCTGGCGCTGGTGATCGCGGCGCGATCGAACTGGCATGTCGCCTATCTCGCCTGCGTGCTGTTCGCGCTGCCGGCGATGATCGTCGCGCTGACCCGCGGCGAGCCGGCGCGGCGGCGTGAACCGGCGCAGCGGCGCGGGCTTGCCGAGGTGCGCGCGTCGATCGTCGGGCCATTCCTGGAATTCTTCCGTCGCCATGGCGCGTGGTTGATCCTGGCCTTCATCCTGCTCCACAAGATCGGCGATACGCTGGGGCAGCAGGCGCTGCGGCTGCTGCTCGACGACCTGGGCTTCACCAATGACGAGATTGCGCTGTACGACGTGGTCATCGGCTTCTGGGCGTTCTGGATCGGTCTGGCGCTGGGCGGCGTGCTGTATGCGCGGCTGGGGCTGAAGCGATCGGTGATGCTCAGCCTGATCCTGATGATGGTGTCCAACGCCAGCTTCGCGCTGCTGGCGGCGTCGGGGCATTCGAACCTTGGCCTCGCGGGTGCGATGGCGTTCGAGAATATGGCGAGCGGGATCGGCGGCGTCACCGTCGTCGCCTATTTCTCGGCGCTGTGCGACCTGCGCTTCACCGCGTCGCAATATGCGCTGATCTCTGCGGCGGCGAGCATCGTCGGCCGTATCCTGACCGCGACGACGACCGGGCAGTTGGTCGACCGGTTCGGCTATGTCGCTTTCTATTGGGGCACGACCTTTGCCGCGCTGCCCGGGGTGCTGCTGTTCTGGTGGATGAGCCGGTCGGGCTTGATCGACCGTTCGATCGGCAGCGCCGGCACGGCGGGCGAGGGCGACGTGCGGGAAGAACCGAAGGACTGACGCGTCAGAAGGCGTTGCGGTGCACCAAAACCCGCAGCGTCATCAGGATGATGCGCAGGTCGCGGAACAGCGTCCAGCCGCGCAGATAGGCCAGATCATGGTCGACGCGGCCGTGCAGGTCGTCGGCATGCTCGGTGGCGCCGCGATAGCCGCGAACCTGGGCGAGGCCGGTGATGCCGGGCTTGATCGCGTGCCGCTGCCAATAGCGGGGCTCGACGTCCCAGAACAAGCGGTCGCCCGCCAGGCTGCCGAGCGCGTGGGGGCGCGGGCCGACGATGCTCATCTCGCCCCGCAACACGTTGAGCACCTGCGGCAGCTCGTCGATGCTGGTCGCGCGGATGAACCGCCCGACGCGGGTGACGCGCGGATCGCCACGCTGTGTCGACCGATCGCCCGCCAGATCGGCGCCGTCGACGCGCATGCTGCGGAACTTTAGGACATGGAACAGCCGGTTGCCGCGCCCGACGCGCGGCTGGCGGAATAGCACCGGCCCGCGGCTATCGAGCTTGATCGCCAGCGCGGTGACGAACAGGATCGGGGAGAGCAATACCAGTGCGCCCCCCGCCACCGACAGGTCGAAGGCGCGCTTGAGCAGGCGGCTGCGCGTGTCGAGCGGCCCCAGCGACACGACCGCGCTGGGCATATCGGCAAGGTGCGACAGGCGGACGGGGCCCAAGCTCTGCCATTCGGGCAACAGCACCTCGCCCTGAACGTTGGCGCCGCGGAGCAGCCGCGCCCAGGCCTCGCGCCGGTCCGCCGCGCAGGCGACGATGACGCGCTCGGCGTCGGCGGTCCGTTCGCTGAACGTCGCGAGGATATGGTGGGGTAGCGCGGGCGCCGTGATGTCGATGCCGGTCATGTCGATCGCCGGCAGCCGGGCGATCGATGGATCGTGCAGTGCGGGGGGCTGAATGCCATCGATGACGACCATGGAGGCGATATGCCAGCCGCCGGTATGCGCTTCGGCGAGTTTGTGGAGCGCCCAGCGACCCGCCACCATCAGCGCGGCGGCGATCACGACGCCGGCCAGCAGCAGGCGGAACGACACGTCGACCTCGGCATGCAGGTAGGACACCAGCAGCAGCGCCGTTCCCGTCGCGGTCAGTAGCGCCGTCACCGCATCGCGCGTCGTCCGCCGCCAGTTCTGGAAGAACCGGCCGCTATATGGCTTTCGCTGGAGCACGATACCGAAATAGATCGGCAACAGCACGGCGAGATCGTTGACCACCCAGACGTCGAGCCCGTCGTTCAGCGTGACCGCGCCGGCCAGGGTGAAGGACGCCAGCAGCGCCACCAGATCGAGCGTGATCAACGCCGCATAGATGCCGAGGCGAAACCCGCGCCCGGCGATCGTGCCGCTGGCCGGTCCGGGCCGCACCGGGGCGGCCGGGGTCACTCCGCCGCCGCCGGCAGCTCCGTCCGCGGCGAGACGGGGGACAGGCCGGCACCATGAGCGGCGACCGCGTCTGTCATCGCGGCGATCATTATCTCGATATGCCGATCGCGTGCGAGCGTGCCGTTGAAGTGGTGGTCGGCGCGGTCGAGCGTCACCATGCGGACGGGCGGATAGTGGCGGAGCAGGCGGGCGCCGCGCCCCAGCTTCATCGCCATGTCGGCAAGGCCGGGGTCTTCGTCGCTGAAGACGAGGTGGACGTGGGCGCCGCGTGCCGAGAGCGCCTGGAGCTGTTCGCGCACCTGTGCGGCTTCCGATCCGGGCTTGGGCGGCAACAGGCTGGTCGCGGCGTGACGCAGGCGGACGGCGCTCCGCTTGGCGAGGACGCGGGCGATGCCGGGCAGGTCGGCCTCGCCCTTGAGCATCCGGCGCCATTCGCCCGGATTGCGCATCGCGCGGATATAGCCCTTCAGCGACCGTTTGTTGTCGCGCACCGCGACGCGGATGTCGTCGCCGTAATGCCAGATGAACTTCTGCAGGTTGAGCACCACGCTGCCCACCGCGCGTTCGTCGGCGAGCGTCACCTGCAAGGCAGTGTGCGCGCCCGAACACAGGCCCGTGACGATCGCGCAGGGGAAGCCATGTGCCTCCAGGCAGTCGAGGCTGGCGACGCCTTCGGGAATACGTTCGGGGTCGTAATGCGGGTGGCGCGGATTGTCGCCTGCCGGGCTGTCGCCCATGCCGGTCAGATCCATCCGCAGCGACGCAAAGCCCTCTGCCGCCAGCCGGCGCGCGAGGCGCACATAGGCGCGGCCGTTGCCGATATGATGGGTGCTGCCCTCGTGCATCAGCAAGGCGGCAACCGGCGCCGCCGGGCGGCCGGCGGGCCGGCACAGCATGCCGAACAGCGCTCCGTTCGCACCGAAGCGCAGCGGCTCGTCGATATAGGTGTCAGTGTTAAGCGATATGGTGTCAGACAGCGGCGGGATGGCGGCGCCGGCAGGCGTCCCGGCGTGTTGCGCCACCCAATCGGCGACGGCGGCGAAGGTGTCGACTGGCGTCTCGTTGGTCGTGGGGTCCTGCATCCAGCCGTCGTAATCGGCGAACGGCAGTTCGGTGACCGCGCCGCCGGCGTCGCGCCAGCGCTGCGCCAGCTTGCCCGAACGCCGGTCCGTCCGCGGCGGCACGAACAGCGCCGTCTGTACGGGCGCCTCCGCGGCCGTGAGGTCGATCGCCGCCACTTCGCGCTGAAACGCGGCGGACCAGCGGAAGCCATTGGTGTTGAGCGGCTGATCGCCCTCTAGCGGCGGGACGGGGTCGAGACCCGAGAGGCTCGCCACCGCTGCTGAGGCGCGGGTTTCGCGCAGGAACGCCTGACCCGACAGGACCGGCGCGAGCAGGACGAGGGCGCTGACATCATCGAGGCGCCTGGCCGCCAGCATGGCGACCGCCGCGCCCAATCGCACGCCGGCCACCATCACCCGATCGACCCGGGCATGGCCGCGCAGCCAGGCCGCCGCGGCTTCGGCATCGGCGATCAGCCCGTCCAGCGTCACCGGCCCGTCGGTCGAATCCCCGGTCCCGCTATAATCGAAGCGGATCGCCGCGACTCCGCGCGCGGCAAAAGCCTCGCCCAGCGCCATCAGGCCGTGGTGGGTACACACCTCTTCCTGCGCGAAGGCGGGGCACAGCACGACACCGACCGGCGCATGGGCGCCCTCGGCGGGCGCATGCAACCAGCCGAACCGGCCATCGATATAGATCGGGGTCATCGCCATCGGATGCGCTCAGTCGAGGCCCAGCGTCGTGCGCACGCCTGCAGGCCAGGCGGCAAGGTCGAAGCCGTGATGACGCAGCAACGCCAGCACCAGCCGCTCCATGCCGAACGCGCAACAGGCGGTCTGGGCCGGCGCGCCGTCGGGCGTCCGGATGTTCCAGGTGTCGCCGAAATAGGTCATGTGATAGTTGAAGCTGAGGCAGGCGGTCGGCCCGGCGCCGTCGTTGACCGGCACCAGCAGCTCAAACTTCAGATTCTGCATCCGCTGATTGTCGGCAAGCAATTTGCCCGCGCGGCCGAAGAACGGGTCGTTGGCGACGTCGACCTCGAACGGCAGCTCCAGCGTGCGGACGAAGTCCTGCCCGCGCTCCATCCAGTCGGCGCGGAAGGCGAGCACCTGTTCGGGCGTGCCGATCCGCACATATTCGCGCATGCGGAACAGCTGTAGTCGCGTCGGTTCCAGCGAGGGTTCGTGGCGGAAGCAATAGGAGGCGACGTCGACCAGGTGGCCGTTGTCACCGAGTACGCCGCGTTCGGCGACGATCGGATAGACCGCATAGCAGGCGGCGGGCGTCAGCACGAGATCGGCGGGCTGCTGGTTCCCCATCCAGTCCTCGCCACGTTCCATCTGGCCCATCAGCTTGTGATGCGCGCGATCGTCACCGCAGAAGCAATGGACCGTCCCCGCGAAATGCGGGAAATTCTTCATGTAGCCGCTCTTTTCGAACGTCTTCTGCGCCATGGCGGGCGGAAAGCGCATCACCTCCGGCTTGTCTTTCAGGCCTGCCGCGGTGATCGCGCGCTCCAGGCCGTCGAACACCGCCTCGAACGTACCGCTGCGACCCCACAGGCCGTCGATACCGGTCGGGAAGACGAGACCGGCCTCGATCAGGCGGGTACGGAAACTGGTGGGCATGTCCATGGTTCAGAGCGTTCCCAGTTCGGCGCGCTGTGCGAACAGCATGGCGCCGGTGCCGCTGGCGATGCGGTCGTTGTTGATCATCAACTGCGCCGACAGGATGTCGCGCAGATGACGGCCGATGCTGAATTCGGTGCCGTTGCGATATCCAGCCATGCCGCAGATGCGCAGCGCCTCCAGCACCACCTCATGGCATTGGGTCGATACGTCGTGCTTCAGCATGTTGAGCACGGTGGCGCGCGCCATGCCCTGCGGCCAGCCGGTTTCCTGCGCATCGGCCACGGCGCGGTCGCTGCCGAACGCATAGGTGGCGTCGAACTGGTCGATCAGCGTGCGCAGCCGCGCCTGCATGCCGTCCAGCAGGCCGGCGGCGTGCATCAGGCGATGCGCGCCGGGCTGCGTCTGACCGGGCTGGCGGCGCGCCGCGCTGCGCAGGAATGCACGCGCGCGGGTCAGCGCCTCGACTGCGATGCCGGTCCATACGCCGCCCCACATCAGGTGCGATGCGGGGACCATCGCTTCGGCGGCGATATCGGCGAACGGGACGGCCATGATCTGCGCGGCCACCCCCTCGGCGCGGAAGGTGAAGCCGACCGTGCTGGTGCCGCGCATGCCCAGCGCGTCCCAGCCGCCGGTCGATTCGAATGTCGCATCCTCGCGCGGTACGACGACGAGCACCTGATCGGACGGGGGTGCTTCGGCATGGGTGCGGGCGGTCACGAAGAAGACGTCGGCGTAATCGCCGTAGGAGACGGTGGGCGCCTGCTTTTCCAGCGTGAAGCGGCCATCGCGCCCGTCGACCGCGCACCGGCTCGACCGCATGTCGCCGCCGATGCCGACCTCCGACGTGATCGAGGCGATCAGCAGGTTCTCGGTCGCGATCCGGCGCGCGAAATCGCGCTGCCAGGGGTCGTCCAGCGCATGCATCACCAGGCACGCGAGCTGGCTATGGTGCATCGCATAGACCATTGCGGTCGATGCGCAGGCGCGGCCCAATCGCTGGCACTGCCCGACGATATCGGCCATCGTCGCGCCGCTGCCACCCAAAGCTACGGGCACGAGTGCGCCGAGTAGCCCTTCCTGCCGCAGGGCCGCGACGGCCTCGGCGGGAAAACGGCCTTCCCGATCCACCGCGTCGGCATGCGCGGCGGCGACGGCGACGACCCGCTCGATCGCGGCGGCCATCGCACGTCCAGGCGCGGACGGATCATGCAGCATCGGCATCTCCCCGAATGCTCTCGATCGCGGCCGTCAGCGCAGCGATGCTGCTGAAGGTCGCGCGGGTGAGCAGCTGGTCCGGAAACACCACGTCAAATTCCTCTTCGATCGCGAGCATCACGCCCACGGTCTTGAACGAAGTGAGACCGGCGGCGAACAGGTCGTCGCGTGGCGACAGCGACGCTGCCGGCTTCAACAGCCCGCCGGCGTCGTCGAGGATGTTGCGCAATTGGTCTTCCACGAAAATGTCCTCAGCAAGGGAAGTATTGGATTTACCGCGACTTGATCATGTCTGAAACGGCAGAGCGCAGGAAACCGACTGCGCTGGGGCCGTAGCGTCGTAACATCCGTTTGGGTTCGAGCATTACGCGCCAGAGCCACTCCAGATTGAAGCGGACCATCATCTCAGGCGGTGGCGGTGTCGTACCCAGCAGCAGGCGAAACGATTGGCCGACGCACAGCGCCCATGCCGGTGGCAGCAGCGCGCGATAGTGATAGGCGAACAGCTCGCTCTTTGGGGCGCCGATGCACAGAAAGATCAGGGTCGCTTCGAAGGTCGCGATCGCATCGGCGAGCGAGCGACAATAGGCGGCGTCTTTCTCGAAGCCGAACGGCGGCACCAGTGTCTCGACCGCAAAGGCGGGCGCGAAGTCCTTGAGCCAGCATTCGATGCCCTCCGCCGTGGCGCGGCTGTCGACGACGAAGAACCCCCTGTGGCCTGCCAGCGCGGCGGGGTCGGCGAACATCCGCTCGATCACGGCGCGCCCGGCAACGCGGCCCGGCAGAGAGAGACCGCGCAGCTTCGCGAACCGATAGACCGGGAAACCGTCCGCGACGATGATCTGGGCGCTTTGTAGCGCGCGATTGAATTCGTCGTCCTTGCGGGCCAGCGCGATATGCTGGATGTTGGGCGTGACGAACACACCCAGGCCTTCGTCGGTGCTACGCGGCGTCTGCAGCATGTATTGGGCTGCGCCGTCCTCATCGAGATCGCGGATGCGCATGCCTAACACCGGCTTGCGCAGGCGGCGTTCCACCCCTTTATAGGGTTCGCCGTGCTTCGGATCGGTCGTAGTGTCGGACGTCAAGACCACGCACTCCGGAAACGGGCTCGAAAATTCCTTAGGCCGCAAAGCCTTAACATTGCGTTTTCTGTTTATTGCAGCCGACGAATTTATAAAAGCATGTCTGGTACTTAGCAGCCAAGTCGAACCATTGGCTCATTGCGGCAACGCCGTTCGGCGGCGCTGCCACGTTGCGTAGACTGCTCCCAGCGGCGTGAAGCCCAGTTTGTCGCGCGCGATCAGGCTGCATCCGATCGCGTTGACCAGCATGGTCGCACTCGTCGCGATCGCCGCGCCTTGCGCGCCCAAAGGCGCCGACAGCAGCACCAGGCCGCCGATCAGGACGAGGGTCGCAAGGCCGTTGACGCGCAGCAAAGCGCGCGCATAGCCGGTCATGCCGAGCAGTTCCGGCGTGGTGGTGGTGAGCGCAGCAGCGACCTGGCCGATAATCAGGACATGAAGCGCGGTGGCGGCGGGCAGGAATTGCTGGCCGAACAGGGCGAGGATCCGGTCTGGGAACACAATCACGACGAGGATCGGCGGGATCGCGAGCGTCAGCGCAAAGGCGATCGCGCGCGCAGCCTCTTGCCGAAGGCCGGCGAAGTCGCCGATCATGTAGAGCCGGGCGAAGCGCGGCGCGACCATCGACGCGACGCCGCTGACGAACATGTAGATCACCAGCACCACCCGCCAGGCGATGGCGTACAGGCCCACTTCGTCCGTGGAGGCCATGATACCGAGGATGAAGGGCGGTGCCGCGCTGATGAGCAGCTGGACCAGTTCCAGGCTGAACAGCGACAAACCGGTACCGAGCAGGGGTTCGGGCGGATGGGATGACCCGCCCGGCGTGACCGCCGGCAGATCACGCAGCAGCATCACGCCGCCGATCAGCGTTGCGAGCGTCATACTCGCCGCCACGGCCGCCAGCGCATGTGCGTCCGACATCGGCAGCGCGAACACCAGCACGCAGAACAGCCCGGGCCACAGCCAAGTATAGACGATCTGGCTCTGCGTGACGCGGTGGAGCCCGGCGAGCGCGCCAGCGACGAGATTGGCGAAATTCTGTGGCAGGATGGCCAGTGCGCCGATCACGAATAGCGGTGCCATGTCGGGCTTGCGCATCACGTAGGCGGCGAGCGGCCAGGCCGCGAGCAGCGCGAGGGCGGTCAGCGCGAGCGACAGCAGCAGCACCATGATCGCCGCTCGCCGCATCGCCGTCCGTGCGCCCGCTGCATCGTCCGCGGCGAGCAAGCGTGCCATTTCGCGGGTCAGCGCGCGGTCGATGCCCAGGCGGCCGAGGCCCGATGCGATCATCAGCGCGCCGAACACGATGTAGAAGGCACCGACCTGATCCAGCGACAGGCGCAGCGCGATCATCAGGTGCATGCCGTATCGGCAGGGTATGTCGATCAGCCGCGTGCCGACCGTCACCAGTGACCCGCCATAGCGCTGGTGCAGACGACGCAGCAGCGATTGGTCGGCCGCGGTGTTCATCGCCGGCGTCCACCCGCTGCGGGGAGTTCGCGGGCGTAGAGGGCGATCGCCATGATCGAGGTAACCTCCCCGGGGGCGAGGGTCATGGGGAGCATTTCCGATATCAGCAGCGAATAGACCAGATAGTCGCGGAGCGCGGCGAGGAAGGGCGTGTCATGCAGGCGGCGGGCGCTATCCATCAGCAGCACGCCGCGCAAGGGGACGGCGGCGATCAGCAGCGCGCCGATGATGCCATATTCGAAGATGATCCCCATCCAGGTGATGTCACCCAGAAAGAAGAAGTGGTTGAAATAGGTCATCAACCCGGCGGGATCGATCGGGCTGATCGTGCCGACGCCAAAAATCCAGCGAAAGGGATCGGTGCCAAGAAATCCGATCGCCTTCATCGTCGAGATATAGCGAACGTCGAAGGCGAAGGCTTTGTCGGTGCTGAAGATCGACGCCATGAACGGCACCGAGAACAGCGCGGCGAGCGCGAACGGAATGAGTGCCAGCATCAGCAGCCGCAGGCGCGGCCCGGCAGCCAGAAAGCCGTTGATCGCCGCCATCAGCGTCAGGCCAAGCACGAAGGTGCGCATGCGGACGAGGCCGAACACCATGGCGAAGCCCGCGCCCCAGGCCGCGAACCAGCGCGGCTGCCAGCGCGCGGTGAAGCGGCGCCAGGCGTAGAGGATGCCGATCAGGCCGAAGTACATTGGCATGCGGATGCGATTGCCGCGTGCGTCCGCCGACAGAAGTGGCGAGTCGCCCGCCACATAATGTTCGGCATAGGCCGATTGCGGCGCCAGCCGCCAGATTGCGAGCAACAGGACGAAGGTGACGACCGCACAGATCAGGAAGGCGGCGGCAATCTCGCGCAGCGTCGGCCGCAGCCAGCGGAGCAGCCCGAGCAGCGAAAAGATGTAGAGCAGCGGCAACAGCTTAAGCTGCGATGCCAGCGCGATGAAGAAGGTCTGCTGGAAGGTGAAGAGCGAGATGAAGGTGGGGACGAGCACCAGCCACAGGATCGTCACGACCATCTGCCGCGACCCTTCCGGCCGCCGCCCGGCGAACAGGATCAGGCATAGCGGCAGCGACAGCAGCGGAAACGCCTTGGACAAGGCCCAGGCGGGTTTGAGCAGCTTCACATAATGGAAGCTCTGCCCGAACAGTGGCAGTAGCGCGACGAGCAGCGCGACAGAGGCCCAGCGGACGTCGGCCGCCTGCATCCAGCCGCGCAGGCTGCGTCGCGGAAAGGGCAGGGCGCGCGTCGCGGCAGTCATGTCAGCGGCCGAAGACGGCTCCGCCGCCCAGATTGTAGTTCAGGCTGCGGCTGAACGGCAGCAACTTGTTGATATGCTGGTCGATCCACAGATTGGCCTCGGCGATCGACGAGCGTGGCACGAACACGATATCCTGCGATTGCAGATCGATGCCGGTCGCGATGCCGCTCTTCGTATAGGCCTTCAGATCGACCTGACGCTGTGCGATCGAGCCGTCGGGATTGCGGTGGATCACCACCACCTTCCGCGTGCGCGCGGTGTCGAGCAGGCCGCCGGCGCCGATCACTGCCTGCATCGGATCCATCGTCGCGGTGAGCTTCACCGGGCCGGGCTGGCGCACTTCGCCACCGACATAGACGACGCCGCCATATTGGCGCACCGCCACCGTCGGGCGGGCATCCTCCACCACGCCCTGCCGGCGCAAATCGGCGGAGATGAGCGCGGCGACCTCGTCGATCGTACGGCCGCCGACGGGGACGTTGCCGACCAGGGGTATTGCGATGCGGCCATCGGGACCCACCGGCCCGGCATGATCCAGCTCGGCATTGTAGGGGAAGCTGATCGCCAATTCGTCGCCCGGCGCGATGCGATAGGCGGTGCGATCGACGACGGGGGCGGCGGCTGCGGCTGCGCGGGCTGGCACAGGTGCGGCCACGACCGCCCGCGGCGCTGGCTGCGTCAGCACGATCGGCGCGACTTGCGCCAGCGCGTCCATCGTCGGCGAGACCAGCGCCAGCACCGCCGCCATGGTCGCCAAGCCGTATCTGCCCATCGTCACCGTCCTGTTGCCCGCGCGCCACCCGGCCGTCCCACTGCAAGACACGGGACGGGCCGCTTCGCGTAAGCCGATATAGCGGAAGGCTTAATGGAAAGGTAAGAGGAACCGACCATAAGGCGCACCAGCCCTTTCCAGCAGCCTTGGACATTCCACCAGATGCTTGATTTCACGTCTTCGTCCGAGCAGCAGGAAACGGAGACGCGCCACGGGCAATTCGCACTGCGCGACCTGCTCAACGGCATTTTCTATTATCGCCGACTCGCGCTGATCGTCGCGGGATCGATCATCGGACTTGGCGTCCTGGTCGCGTTGCTGTTGCCGCCGACCTATAGCGCCGAGGCGCGGCTGCTGCCGCTGAGCGCCGGCATCTACGACATGCAGGACGCCGGGCGCGCGCCCTTGCCGGGGCAGGTGCTCGACCCGGGGGCGGTCGCCAATGTCGAGCTTCAGATGCTCGACAGCCTCGAGCTGCACCGCGACGTGGTGCGCGCGCAGTTAGGCCCCGCCGCCTCGCCGGCGGAGATCAATGCGGCGCTGGAGAAATTCCAGTCGCACCTGCACGTTACCAAGGCGAATGAAGCGAACGTCATCCAGCTGACCTATACGGCGCGCGATCCGCAACAGGCCGCCGATGCGCTGCGCCAGCTGATCCGCCGCTATTTCGAAAGTCGCGCGACGGTGCTGACCTCGGGGCGCGTCGCCTTCCTCGAGCAGCAGCGCAACGCGATCAAGCGCCAGCTGGACGAATCCAGCGCGCGGATCACCGCCTATCAGCAGCAGAACGGCATCGTCGACATCGCGGCGCAGGTGGCGGGCGCTGTCGCGCAAGACGATCTGTTGCGCAAGAGCAAGCTGGAGAGCGATGCGGAGCTGGCCGACGGGCGTCGCAGCCTGTCGAGCCTCAGCAGCCAGGCCAAATCGGTGCCCGCCGATATCCGCCTGTACAATGACAATACCGAGGCGGCGCGGGCGCTGGGCGAGATGCAGGCGCAGTTGCTGGGCCTGCAGGCCAAGCGCGCCGATCTGGCGTCGCGCTTCATGGCGACGTCGCCGCAGGTGACGCAGCTGGACAAGCAGATCGCCGCATTGCAGGCGACGATCACCCAGCAGAAATCGTCGCTGGTCATGACGCAGCGCACGGGCCGCAACCAATATTTCGATTCGACCAAGGACAAGTTGATCCAGTCGCGCGCGACGGTGGCCGGTGCGGAGGCACGCGGCGCCGAACTGGCAGGGCAGCTCGGCCAGTCGCGGGCGCGGCTCGCGCAACTCAATGCGATCAGCGACCGGCTGACGACAATGAAGCTCGACCGCGACGTGCTGGCGGACAGCTTCAAGTCGCTGTCGTCGCAGGTCGAACAGGCGCGCGTGCAGCTGAACCAGACGACCGAGGCGGGCAGCCCCAACGTCCGCGTCATCGAGGCGCCGACCCCCCCGACCAAGCGCACCAACCCGCCGTTGCTGCTGATCGCCGGCAGTATCTTCGCCGGCATCCTGATCGCGGGTGCGGCGGTGTTCATCGCCGGCAGCCTGCGCGAAACCTTCCTGACCCCGGTGGAGGTCGAGCGGGCTTTGGGCCTGCCGGTGCTCGCCGCCCCCGTCGCCGAACAGGGCGAGGGCGTGGCGCGCGATTACAGCCGGCTGATCGCGGCGGTCGATGCGCACCACCAGGGCAGCGGGCGGGCGGTGCTGCTGGTCGCGCCGAGTTCGCGGATGAGCCTGCAAACCGCCGCGCTGGGGCTGGGCCGCGCGATGGCGCGCCGCGCCGGGGCGCGCGTGCTGCTCGTCCGCTTCGCCAGCGATGCGCCGGTGCCGGAGACGGCCGCGAGCCTGGAACTCGAGCCGTTCGAAGACATGATGACGACGATCATCGGCACCGCGGCCTGTTCGCTGCAACGGCGCGACGTGCGCCTGCTCGCCGAGCTTCGCGATCGGTTCGACTATATCGTCGTCACCGCGCCGCCGATGGCGGTGGGATATGAGGGGATCGAGCTGTCCCAAGCGGTCGATGTCGTCGTGCCCGTGGTCGAAGCGGAGGCGACGCGTCGCCCGGTGGCGCGGACGCTGGTGACGCAGCTGCGCGATGCCGGCGCGGTGCTGATCGGCGCGATCCTGCTCGGCCGGCGCTGGCATATCCCGCAGCGCCTGTATCGTCTGCTGATCGAGCGGCGGGCCTAGGGAAAGCGACGTGCGCCGGCGCGTAGCGGCTTGACGACGCACGCCATTCGGGGCGACGCCCTTCGGCAAACGCTGGAGAGGACGCCCGATGCCCGATGCCTTCATCTGTGACGCGATCCGCACGCCGATCGGCAAATTGAACGGCGCGCTTGCGAGCGTGCGCGCCGACGATCTCGCGGCGATCCCGTTGCGCGCGCTGATGGAGCGTAATCCGTCGGTCGATTGGGGCGCGGTGGACGATGTACTGCTCGGCTGCGCCAATCAGGCGGGCGAGGACAATCGCAACGTCGCGCGCATGGCGGTGCTGCTCGCCGGCCTGCCGGAGGGGGTGCCTGGCGCGACGGTGAACCGGCTGTGCGGATCGGGGCTCAACGCGGTCGGCAGCCTCGCGCAGGCGATCCGCTGCGGCGATGCGGCGTTCGGGATCGCGGGCGGGGTCGAGAGCATGACGCGCGCGCCTTATGTGATGGGCAAGGCGGCCGGCGCGTTCGATCGGGCGCAGCAGATCGAGGATACGACGCTCGGCTGGCGGTTCATCAACCCGGCGATGCGCGTGGCCTATGGCGTCGATACGATGCCGCAGACCGCGGAGAATGTCGCCGACCAGTGGCGCGTGGCGCGTGAGGATCAGGATGCCTTCGCGCTCGCCAGCCAGCAGAAGGCGGCGGCGGCGATCGCCAGCGGGCGGCTGGCAGCGGAGATCGTGCCGGTCACGATCCCGCAGCGGAAGGGCGATCCGATCGTCTTCGACACCGACGAACATCCGCGTGGCACCAGCCTGGAGGCGCTGGCGAAGCTGAAGCCCGTCGTGCGGGCGGACGGCACCGTCACCGCGGGCAATGCCTCGGGTCTGAACGATGGCGCCGCGGCGATGCTGGTGGCGGGCGAGGCGGCGGCGGCGCGCCACGGCCTGACGCCACGGGCGCGCGTGCTCGGCATGGCATCCGCCGGGATCGCGCCGCGGATCATGGGCGTCGGGCCGATCGAGGCGGCGCGCAAGCTGTGCCGGATCACCGGAATCGGCCTCGACCAGCTCGACGTGATCGAGTTGAACGAGGCCTTTGCCGCGCAGGCGATCGCAACGCTGCGCGACCTGGGTATCGCGGCCGACGACCCGCGGGTGAACCGTAACGGCGGGGCGATCGCCTTGGGCCATCCGCTCGGCATGTCGGGCGCGCGGATCGTGATGAGCGCGGTGGAGGAGCTGCATCGCAGCGGCGGCCGCTACGCGATGGCGTTCATGTGCATCGGCGTGGGGCAGGGGATCGCGCTGATGCTGGAGCGCGTCTGACCGACACGCTCCAGCCGGCCGGTCAGCCGATCGCCATCAGGCTGGCGTTGCCGCCGGCCGCGGTGGTGTTGATCGAGGTCGACACCTCCTCGACCAGCCAGTCGAGGCGATAGCCGGCACAGGCCGCCTGGGGCAGCACGATCGGGCCGGGCAGCGCGGCCAGCGTGGCCAACGCGGCAGACACGTGCGCGGCCTCGCCCTCGATCAGCGCGCCTGCGAAGGCCGGGGCACGCCGCCAGTCGTCGGCGATGCGGACGCGGGCGGTGACGCTCTGCGGCAGCTCGGCCAGCGCCTTGGCCAGCGATCCTGCATCTCCGACGACCGCGTCATTCCCACATGCGAGCGCGGCACCGATCTGTTCGATCAGGCCGTCGCGCGTCTGCGGGAGCAGCAGCACGCGCCCGCGCGGGTGGAGGGCGTAGAGGTTGCGCTCGCCGACCGGGCCGGCCAGCTCGGTCGCAGCACCCAGCATCGACGTGGCGATCGCGTCGCGGACGCGCGTGGCTAGCGCGGCTTCGCCCCGATCCTCCAGCCAGACCGCGAGGTCGCGTGCCGCAGGATCGGCATGGTCCGATACCACTGCCGGCGGCAGGTCCGCGCCCGCCACCAGCCGGCCGAGGTACAGCGGTCCGCCCGCCTTGGGGCCGGTGCCCGACAAGCCGCGCCCGCCGAACGGCTGGACGCCTACCACCGCGCCGATGACGTTGCGGTTGATGTAGAGATTACCCGCCTTCACCCGGCTGGTGACGTGCGCGATCGTCTCGTCGAGGCGCGTGTGCAGGCCGAAGGTCAGGCCGTAGCCGGTGGCGTTGATCCGATCGATCAGCCGGTCCAGCTCGGCGCGGCGGAAGCGGACGACGTGCAGGACCGGGCCGAACACCTCGCGCTCCAGCTCGGCGATGTCGGACAGTTCGACGATCGTCGGCGCGACGAAGGTGCCGTGCGCGGTATCGCCGGCGAGCGCCAGCTGTTCGACGCGGTGGCCGCCCGAGCGCATCCTGGCGATGTGCGCGTCGATGTTGGCCTTCGCCTCTGCGGTGATGACGGGGCCGATGTCGGTCGCCAGCGTGTCGGTGCGGCCGATCGACAGTTCGTGCAGCGCGCCCTTGATCATCGCGAGCGTGCGGTCGGCAACCTCCTCTTGCAGGCACAGGATGCGCAGCGCCGAGCAGCGCTGGCCCGCGCTGTCGAAGGCGGAGGCGATGACGTCCGCGACCACCTGTTCGGCGAGCGCGGAGGAATCGACGATCATCGCATTCTGCCCGCCGGTTTCGGCGATGAAGGGGATGGGCGATCCATCGGGCAGCAGACGCTTGGCGAGTTCCTTCTGGATCAGCCGCGCGACCTCGGTCGATCCGGTGAACATCACCGCCATCGTCTCGGGCGCCGCGACCAAAGCTGCGCCGATCGCACCGTCGCCGGGGACGAAGTGCAGCACGTCCGTCGGCACGCCAGCCTCATGCAGCAAGCCCACACCCTGGGCGGCGATCAGCGGCGTTTCCTCGGCGGGCTTGGCGAGCACCGCATTGCCCGCGACGAGCGCTGCCGCGACCTGTCCGATGAAGATCGCCAGCGGGAAGTTCCACGGGCTGATGCAGGTGACGACGCCCAGCGGGCGATAGCCGGTGCCGAGCGTCGCTCGCGCCTGCTCCGCGTAATAGCGCAGGAAGTCGATCGCCTCGCGCACCTCGGCAATGGCGTTGGGGAGCGACTTGCCCGCCTCGCGCACGATCAGCGCGAGCAGCTGCGGCATGCGCGCCTGCATCGCGTCCGCAGCGCGATCGAGAATCGCGGCGCGCTCCGCCGGGGTGGTCGCGGCCCAGCCGGGCGCGGCGGCCTGCGCGGCGCGGGCGGCGGCCTGTGCCTGCTCCACCGACACCTCATACACCGTACCGACGCGATCGCGATGATCGGCGGGGTTCAGCACCGCGCGGGGCGTGCCGACGACGCCGGCGTCCCACGGGCCTTCGTGCGCCATCGTTTCGCTGAGCATCGCCAGCGTGGTTTCGTCGCTGAGGTCGAGGCCGGCGGAGTTTCGGCGCGCGCCGTACAGGTCCTGCGGCAGGGCGATCTGCGGGTTCTTCTGCCCCGGCGCGGCCATCGCGCGCACTGCCTCGACCGGATCGGCGATCAGATCGGCGATCGACACTTCAGGATCGGCGATGCGATTGACGAAGGACGAGTTCGCGCCATTTTCCAGCAGGCGGCGGACGAGATAGGCGAGCAACGTTTCGTGCGTGCCGACCGGCGCATAGATGCGGCACGGGCGGTTCAGCTTCTCCGCGCCGACCACTTCGTCGTACAGCGGTTCGCCCATGCCGTGCAGGCACTGGAATTCATAGTCGCCGACCGTGAAGTCGGTGCCCGCCAGATGGTAGATGGTGCTGAGCGTCTGCGCATTGTGCGTCGCGAACTGCGGGAACACCGCATCGCGCGCGCCCAGCAGCTTGCGGGCACAGGCGATATAGGCGACGTCGGTGTGGATCTTGCGCGTGTAGACGGGGAAGTCGGCGAGGCCATCGACCTGCGCCCGCTTGATCTCGGCGTCCCAATAGGCGCCCTTAACCAGCCGGACCATGATCCGGCGCCCCGACCGGCGGGCGAGGTCGACGATCCAGTCAATCACGAACGGGCAGCGCTTGCCATAGGCCTGCACCACGAAGCCGAGGCCGTCCCAGCCGGCGAGATCGGGATCGGTGGCGAGGCTTTCGAGCAGGTCGAGCGACAGCTCCAGCCGGTCGGCCTCTTCTGCGTCGATGTTGAAGCCGATGTCATAGCCCTTGGCCATCACCGCGAGCGCCTTCACGCGCGGCAGCAGCTCGTCCATCACCCGCGCCGCCTGGGCGCGGACGTAGCGGGGGTGGAGCGCCGACAGCTTGATCGAGATGCCGGGCCCATCGAAAATGCCGCGCCCTGCCGACGCTTCGCCGATCGCGCGCACGGCGTTCTCGTAATCGCGATAATAGCGGTCGGCGTCCGCAGCCGTCGTCGCTGCCTCGCCCAGCATGTCGTAGCTGTAGCGGAAGCCGCGCGCCTCCAGCGGGCGGGCGCGCTTCAGCGCCTCGGCGATCGTCTCGCCGGTGACGAATTGTTCGCCCATCATGCGCATCGCCATGTCGACGCCGCGGCGGATCACCGGCTCGCCCGCGCGCGCGATCAGCCGGGTGAGCGCGGCCCCCAAGCCGCTGTCGTTGACGCTACCGGTCAGCTTGCCGGTGACGACCAGACCCCAGGTCGCCGCGTTGACGAACAACGAGCGGCCGTCGCCGACGTGGCTGCGCCAGTCGCCGCCCGCGATCTTGTCGCGGATCAGCGCGTCGCGCGTCGCCGTGTCGGGGATGCGTAGCAGCGCCTCGGCGAGGCACATCAACGCAACACCCTCCTGGCTCGACAGCGCATATTCCTGCACCAGACCCTCGACACCGGTGCCCTTGTGCTTGGCGCGCAACGCGGTGACGAGCGCCGTCGCGGTCGCGGCGGCATCGCGGCCGATCGCGTCGGGCAGCGTCGCGGCGTCGAGCAGCGGCGCGAGGCAGTCCGCCTCCGGACGACGATAGGCGGCGGTGATCGCGGCGCGCAGCGGCGTCTGCGGACGGACGGGCGGCGCGAAATCGGCGAAGGGCGGGCGGGTCATGGTGCGTGGTCCTCTCTGCATCCGCCCATATCGACTTTTGCGCTGGCGATCCGTCCGAAATGCGAGCAGGATCGCGCCGAACGACCCGATTTTCAAAAGCATCGCAGGCCAAATGGACGGCAAACCATCCCACAACGCGCCGATCGACGCGTTCGACCGGCGGATTATCGAGGAACTGCGCGACGATGGGCGCCTGTCCGTCACCGAGCTTGCCCGCCGCGTCGGCCTGTCGAAGACGCCATGCCAGGTCCGCCTGCGCCGGCTGATCGACCAGGGCTATATCCTGGGCTTCCGCGCGGTCATCGATCCGGTGCGTCTAGGCCTCGATCATATCGCCTTCACCGAGGTGAAACTGTCCGACACGCGGGAAGCGGCGCTCGACGCGTTTCGCCGTGCCGTGCTGCGCATTCCCGAGGTGGAGGAATGCCATATGATCGCCAGCAGCTTCGATTATCTGCTCAAGGTGCGCACCCCCGATATCCGCCGCTATCGCGAGGTGCTGGGCGAGCGCATCTCGGCGCTGCCGCATGTCGCCAACACCTCGACCTTCGTCGCGATGGAAACGATCCGCGACGCGGGCGTGTAGCGCTTGCGCGTCGCGAGCCGTTGGGTCACGCTGCCGCCATGATCCGCTGGCTCCCCCTCCTGTTGCTGACCGCCGCCACGACGGCGTCGGCCGATCCCCGCGCGCCCATCCTGTCGCCGGCGCGGATCAAGGCCGATGTGAAGACGCTGAGCGCGGACGATTTTCACGGGCGCGGCCCGACCCAGCCGGGCGAGGCGGTAACGCTCGCCTTCCTCGAACGGCGCTTCGCCGCGCTGGGGCTGCGACCGGCGGGGGATGCGGGGTATCGCCAGACCGTCCCGCTGCTGCGCTGGACGCGTGAGGCTGCCCGGTTCGACCTGTCGCTGGGCGGCAAGACCCAGTCGCTGCGGCCCGGCGTCGAGATCGCAGCATCGTCGCGCATCGTCGGGACGACGACGCTGGATCGCGCGGGCGTCGTCTTCGTCGGCTATGGCGTGGTCGAACCGCGGCTCGGCTATGATCCGTATCGCGGCGTCGACGTGCGCGGGAAGGTGGTGGTTGCGCTCGCCGGCGATCCCGATGTCGAGGCGGGGCGCGATCTGGGCTTCGGCGGGCGTGCATCGAGCCCGGCGGCGCGAACCAAATTGGCCGAGGCGCAGAAGCATGGCGCCGCCGCCTTCTTCCAGATCCACGATACCTTCCCGTCGAGCTACCCCTGGCTGCAGCTCGCCAACAGCGATGCGGTGCCCGGCTATGCGCTGGATACGGGCAGCGTTCCGCCGGCTTTCGGCATTCGTGGCACGTTGCGTAACGATATCGGCGTCGCGCTGCTGCGGCAGGGCGGCATCGATTACGCCGCCGCCAAACGCGCGGCGCAGCGGGCGGACTTCCGCGGCATCGCGTTGAACGGCGTCGCCTTTTCGGCCGATGTCCGCACCAGCCTCGACCGGGCGGTCAGCCACAATATCGTGGGCATCCTGCCGGGCACCGATCCCGCTGCGGGCAGCATCCTCTACGGCGCGCATTGGGATGCCTATGGCGAGAATGCGTTCGATCCGCCTGCCGACCGGATCCGCAACGGTGCGGTGGACAATGGCACGGGCACCGCGACCCTGCTGGAGATCGCACGCGCCTTCGCCGGGGCGCCGCGTCTGCGCCGTTCGGTCGTATTTGCGCTGTGGACCGCGGAGGAAAAGGGCCTGCTCGGCGCGAGCTGGTACGCCGATCGTCCCGCGCTGCCGCTGGCCACGACTGCGGCGCAGTTTAACCTCGACCCGCATGTTGTGCTGGGGCGGACGCGCGACCTGGAGCTGATCGGGGTCGGCCGTACGCCGCTGGAGCAGGACCTTGCCCGCGTCGCGGCGGCGCAGGGGCTGCGGATCGTGCCGGAGGAGAATACCGAGGCGGGCTGGTATTACCGATCCGACCATTATGCCTTCGCGCAGAAGGGCGTGCCGGGCGTCTATTTCCGCGCGGGACGCGATCTGGTGCGCGGGGGTGCCGCTGCGGGCGAGCGGGAGCGGGCGCGCTACAATGCCGAATGCTACCACCAGACCTGCGACGCGTTCAAACCGGGCTGGGACATGACCGGCGCGGCGCAGGAGGGCAGCGTCGCCTATGCACTGGGGCGCGAAATCGCGGCCGGCTCGACATGGCCGACGTGGAATGCCTCCGAGCCGTTCGCCGCCGAACGTGCGAAGAGTGACGCGGCGCGCCACTGACGCGCCGCATCGCTGTCCGGCTCCGGCCGGCATTTCCGGTTAGAATGCGCCGTGTGCGCGGAATGCGAACACGTTGGCTGGCCCGCGATCCCGATTGTAGCCGGGATCGGCGATGAACTGATAATCGACGGTCAAGTCTACGCCTCGCGCAGCGGCCACTTTGTAATAGGCCTCGCCGATCTGCTCGGCACCGGCGTTCGGCAGGCGGCCGTCCCCGACGAGGACGCCAAGGCCCCCGGCGTGGAGATAGCGTTGATGTTCGCGGCTGATCGCGTTGACGATGAGGACCGCCCCCAGCGTATCGCCGCCTCGTCGCCAACCGGCACCGCGCAGCGACAGCCCGGCCTGCGCCG
Organism: Arthrobacter sp. TPD3018; assembly: GCA_003075315.1. Taxonomy (GTDB): domain Bacteria; phylum Pseudomonadota; class Alphaproteobacteria; order Sphingomonadales; family Sphingomonadaceae; genus Sphingomonas. The sequence continues at coordinate 1,119,518 of QDFQ01000001.1, forward strand.
TCCGGTCGATATCGGTGAAGTCATAGGGCTCGACCTGACCGTCCGCGATGCCGGCGCGGGCGAAGACGCCGAGCGTGTCGGTCGCGGCCTGTTCGACGTTGATGCCGATACCCGCCCGCGTGCGACGGCTGCGCACCAGGCCCGTATCGGCGGCGTCGCCGGTCCGGGCCGCCAGCGCCAGCGCTTCGTCGAAGCGCCCGAACCGGCCGCGGTTGCGGAAGACCGTGACGCGCACCGCGCCGGGGCGGCCGGCCAGCTGATGGCGATGCTCCACCTCGGCATCGAGCTGATACTGGCCGAAGCCGGTCTCCAGCGTCTCGCCGTTGGGCACTTTAGACAGGTTGAAGGCGCCCAGGCGCAGCGTCCATGCGGCCCGATACCATTCGGCGGCGATGCCGGTGCTGTAGCCCCAGGCGTCGGCGGCATAATCGAAGCTGCCCGCATCGACTGCCGACCAGTTGAGGAAGTCGGCGCGTGGATCATGGGCGTAGATGTTGGTGTCGAACACGTCGCCGACGCCGAACTTGCCGATGGTCAGCACCAGACGATCGGCGGTGCGCGATCCGGCGAGCTGGTTGGCGACGCCGGCCACCGCCTCGCGCGCGCCGCCCAGGTCGATGGTCTGGCGCAGGAAGAGCCGTTGCAGGCGGGTGTAGGGTTCGTTGCGACCGACCTTATAGGCTTCCGCGCTCGGGAAACCGGCGACCCCGAGCGTATTGGACAGTCCGAAGCCCTGGTCGATCTCGGGGTTCACCCACAGCTCGCCGCCCGCCCATGGCCGTACGCCGGCGTACAGCGTGACGTCGACGGTTTCCTTCGCCTGACGGGGCGTCAGGCTGTTGGCGCCGGCATAGGGCGAGGTGAAGCCGGGGGTGGCTTGCAGGACGAACGTCGCCTGCCCGTGGACCGCGTGCCGCTGATCGTCCGGCATCGCGTCGGGCGCGATCGGCGTGGCGGGCGCGGTGACAGCCGGCGCGCGGTCCTGGACGGTCTGCGCCGCAGCGGGCGCGTGCGGGATGAGGCCGGCGAGCGCGCAGGCGCCCGCCAGGGGGGAAAGCCGGGTCATGATAAGTCCCCTTGGACGGTGCCGGTTACAGCTGTTGTGTCAGCGCGAGGTGGATGATGCGGACGAGCACGAAGCCGCCGGCGACGACGAGGTAGAGCCGCAGGATGCTGAGCCAGGCTTTCTCGCCCCGGCCGAGGACGGCGGGCGCCAGGGTATCGAGCGGTGGCATCCGCCAGTCGGCACGGCCGCGACGATCGATCGCCTCTGCCGTTCCGCCGGTCAGCACGCGCAGGCCGACCCAGCCGATCAGCGCCAGCGCCGATCCCCCGCCGAGGATCCACAGCATCGCTGCCGCGCCGATAGTCGGGAACAGCACCGAAGCGGTCAGAATCACCGACAGCAGGACGAGGACGGCGATCACCGCACCGGTGAACAGGTTCAGCCAGCGCCCGTTGCGCCATGGCCCCAGCACCGCCGTGTCGTTGCACAGCAGCAGCAGGAACACGGTCGCGCTGGGCAGCAGCACGCCCGCCAACGACTGCACCGCATTGGTCAGCAGACCCAGCGGCGTGCCCGGGATCAGCACCAGCGTCGCCGCGACCGCGATCAGCCCGGCAAAGACGAGGTAGAAGGGGATCGATTCCTTCGGCGAACGGTGCAGCGAATGCCGGATGCCGAACGTGTCGCCGATGGCATAGGCCGTGCTGAGCGACACCGCCGCCGCGCCGATGATCGAGGCATCGATCAGCGCAATGGCGAACAGGATGCCCATCAGCCGACCGGCATGCGCCTCGATCCCGCGTGCGATCGCGCCGGCATCGGTGAAGTGGCCGACGCCCGCGGTGCCAGCGAACGCGGCGGCGGTGAAGGCCATCATCGCGACCGCCCCGACGATCACGACGGCGATGCCGACCCACAGATCAATCCGGCTATACGCCATGAAGCGCGGCCCGATCCGCTTGTCGATCAGATAGCTCTGCTGGAAGAACAGCTGCCAGGGCGCGACGGTGGTGCCGACGATCGCGATGATCAGGAGCATGACGTCGGCGAGATGCACGCCCGCGGGCATGCGCGGCACGACCATGTCGCGTGCGATCTGCCCGGCCGGCGGGTGGATCGCGACGGCGATCGGGATGAGCAACAGCGAGCCGAACACCAGCACCATCATGAAGCGTTCGAACCGGCGGAAGCTGCCCGTGCTGGCGGCGGCGACGATCAGGATCGACGCGATCGCCACGCCGGCAAGCCGCGGCACGCCGAGATAGTCGAGGCCGAGCGCGATGCCGATGAATTCGGTGACGATGGTCAGGGCATTGAGCAGGAACAGGTCGATGACGCTGAACGCCCCCCAGAACCGGCCGAAGCGCTGGAAGATCAGCCGTGCATGGCCGACCCCGGTCACCGCGCCGAGGCGAAGCACCATTTCCTGGTTCACATAGATAACGGGGACGAGCAGCAGCAGCGTCCACAACAGGCTGGTGCCGTAATTCTGGCCGGCTTCGGTATAGGTGCCGAACGCGCCGGCATCATTGTCGCCGACCATGACGATCAGGCCGGGGCCGACGATCGCGGCCAGCGTCAGCAAACGGCGCCGCCAGCCACGGCGCGCGCCGGTGTCGGTTTCGGCGATGGTGCCGAACGCACCGATGATGTCGCCCGTATGGGCGCTGTCGAGATGAGCGGTGGCGCGCGGCTGGCGCGCACCGCCGGGGCCGGTCAGGGCCAAGGCATGCAAGGTCATGGCACGAACTCCGCGTGCGGGTAATCTTTGAGGGGTGCGGGCAGATCAGGCGGCGCGTGACGCCGCCACGCTTCGCCGCGTGCTACCGTCCTCGGTCAAAACGGGACGGGACGCGGCGAGGCGGATGCGCCGGCTGAATGCTTCGACGCGGGTGTTTTCCACGTGCCGTTCGACACGCGCGACATAGATGGTCATTTGCGACCTCCTTGGTTCCGGTGGCTGTCCGGTCCAGGAGATCGCGGCACCGCATCAGGCGGTGGGCACGAACTCCGCGACCGGTTCACGTCCGGCGATGCCGTTCAGGGGAGCAAAGCTCCTACTGTCGCCCTCGCTGGACATGGGGGTAGATCGAGGGTTCATTACAGTCCTTGCCTTCGGCGCACCGACGCGCGCCGTGGGATCGAGTCGCGACCGCCGCGACCGATGGCGCCAGATACCCATCCGGGGTATAGGATCAAGCCCTAAAACCGGAGCAGGCATGAGCCACGTCGAAAAAGAGAAAAAGAAACTGCTGAACCGCCTGAAGCGGATGCGCGGACAGATCGAAGCGATCGAACGCGCGGTGGAAGAGGATCGCGAATGCGCCCGCGTGTTGCAGCAGGCGACGGCCTGCCGCGGGGCGCTCGACGGCTTCATCGCCGAGGTGATCGAGGACCATATCCGCGAGCATCTGGTCGACCCGGCATCGCCACCCGACAGCCCCCAGCGCGCTGCGGCCGACGAGCTGGTCGAGATCGTTCACGCCTATCTGACGTAACCGGCGTTCGGCGCGGCGACGCTGGATGCGCGCGCGTGACCGGGGCGAGATATGAAGCAGCCCCGCCGATCCGGTGACAGACGTGCTGCCACCGGACCATGGCGGGAACCAGGACATGTGACGCTGGCCGGCTAGTCAGCCGTCATCATGGGATCAGCCGGTCGGCACGCAGGCGCTCGAAGAGGGCGAAGAAGGCATCGTCGGTCGCCTGGTATCCGGTGAACCCCAGCCGACGGCTCTTGCTCATATCGGTGACCACCTCGATCGGACGGCCGAGGTCGGCATCGGTGTGCCAAGGGGAGGCGAGACGGCCGAGGTCTGGCTCGGCCAGCCGTTCACGCGTCGCGATCTCGCGCCATAGCGCGGCGTCGTTTGCCATCTGCTGTTCGAGCGGGCGCACGATGCCGTCGAACGGCACAGCCTCGATGCCGAACCAGTCGGCGATCCGGTGCCACATCCACTGCCAGCGAAAGACGTCGCCATTGACGACGTTGAATGCCTCGTTGTGCGCCGCCTCGGTGTCCGCCGCCCAAATGAGGTGGCGGGCGAGCTGCCGCGCATCGGTCATGTCGGTGAGGCCCGACCATTGCGCCGCCGAGCCGGGAAACGTGAACGGCCGGCCCGTTTCGCGGCACAGTGTCGCGTAAACGGCGAGGGTCGTGCCCATATTCATGGCATTGCCGACGGCGAGACCGATCACGGTATGCGGGCGGTGGACACTCCAGGTGAAGCCATCGCGCGCGGCGGCGGCGAACACTTCGTCCTCCTGTGCATAATAGAAGTTCTCGACGTCGAGTCGTCCTTGGTCCTCGCGGAACGGCGTTTGCGGCAGCGTGCCCTGCCCATAGGCCTCGAACGGCCCGAGATAGTGTTTCAGACCGGTGACCAACGCGACATGGCGCGCGGCCGTCGGCTTGGTCAGGCCGTCGAGGAGGTTGCGCACCATGGCCGCATTGACGCGGATGTTTTCGGCCTCGCTGTCCTGCCGCAACCATGTCGTGATGAAGACGGCGTCGGGCGCGAGGGCGCGTAGCGCCGCTGCGGTGGCGCTTGCGTCCAGCAGATCCGCCGCGACCGGCTGCACGCCTGCCTGGCTAGACGGACGCCGGGCGAGGCCATGGACCGTCCAGCCCTGTTCGACCAACAGGTCTGCCGTCGCGCTGCCGACGATCCCGCTCGCGCCAACCACCAATGCCGTCTTCGCCATAGCTATCTCCTTGTCACGCGGAAGCTAGGCACGGCCCCGACACGCTTCTAGACGGCACCATTCGCGTCCCCAGGCACCAGGAGGTAACCACATGCAACCGGGAACGCCCGATGAGGAATGGCGCGAGGATTGCGCGCCGCGCCGCGTGTTGGAGCTGTTCGCGACCAAGTGGACCAGCATGGTGCTTCACACGCTGTCTGCCCGTCTTGGCGGCGCCGCGCGCACCGGTGTGCTTCACCGAAACCTGCCCGGCATATCGAAGAAGATGCTGACCCAGACCCTGCGCGATCTGGAGGCGAGCGGATTGCTGAGCCGGCATGTGCAGAGCGCCATACCGCCTGCCGTCGAATATCGCCTGACGGCGCTCGGCCGGCGCTTCGTGGAGCCGGTCGAGCTGCTCTATGCCTGGGGGCGGGACAATGCCGACGCGTTGGACGCGCTGCATCCTCGTGCGACGTCACGCCGGGCGTGACGGATGCGACGACCGGCTTTCGGGAATGGGACGGTCGGCGCAGACGCGACGAGATGCGTACGAAGACAGTGGTGTCGCCCGGTCATGTCCCGTACACTCGAGAAAACGTACCCGACCACGGGTGGTTAGGATTGAGGTGTGCCGTGGACAAATGCAGCATGCAAAAGGCGTTCGAGCACCTCGAGGCTGCGATGACCATTTTGGATGCGGAGGGGCAGACCGCCGCTGCGGCGCAGCTGGATCATGTGATGCAGATGATTCAGGCGAGCATCGCCGCAGCATCGGGCGCGTTATAAACCGTTGCTAACATCGTCTCGACCCGCTCCAGACCCGATCGCGTCAAGAGGAGGTCGAACGTTGGGTTTCCATCCTCCTCGATGATCCCGCGCTGTTGCAGCACTTTGACCCACCGCTGGGCGGTCGAGGGCGCGATGGTCGCATACGCCGCGATCTCGTCGATGCCGATGCTGCGGCCCTCCGCTTCCGCCAGATAGATGCCGATCAGGAGCGACCCGATCGGATCGGTGCTGAGGTCGGCACCGAACAGCCTGACGCGCATCTCGTGGACATGGCGGATGCTGAGTGCGGCCGCCCATAGCCGCGCCGGCGGCAATTGCCGCCCGTTATCCCGCCAAAACAGGGTCGCGATGAGGCGATCGGGGTCCGAGAAGCGTGTGACGAGCAGATTGGCCGCGATCGTCGTGCCATCCGGGCGCAGATAGCGTTTTTGGAACCGGAGCGGAGCGGCGCCGTCTTCCAGCATCGCGAGCATGTCGACGCTGCGCTGCAAATCGCGGGGGTCCGTGATCTCACGGAACGAGATTCCGATGACATCGCTTTCACGGCGCTTGAGCAGATCCAGAAATGCCTGGTCGGCTTGAAGGATGACCCCGTCAAGTGAAGACACGCAATGTGCAGCCGGCATCCGTTTCCACCGTTATTCAGCGACATTAACATACATTAGCCGCCATCATCTGCAAGTCTTGCGTCGTGACCAATACTTGGCGGTAAACCGTCAAATCATTTCGCAAGTGCGTAAAATATAATGTCTGATCTGGATGATATTGCATATCCGGGTGATTGGTGAACGTATGGTCGTTGATCTTTGGGGGCGTGTTCCGACGGCATGATGGGGAGGCGTTACCCGATTGCGCAGAAAGGCGGGCGCGTTCCGATCGTCAGCGTCGCAGGCCACGCTATCATACCTTCCACGCGAATTTCCAACGTGGTGTGAAGCGGTGGCGCAAAAATTACGCTACCAAAGGGCTGCGGGATGGCTAGACCCGTTCCGTGACTATCGCCGCCGTCCACGATCCCCGTTTACCGTTTCCAGCATCGGGGGGCGATTGCGCGGCGACGTTGAGGACGATCGACTGGGTCGCGCATCCTCTTGGTGATCCGCTCGACTGGCCGGCGCCGTTGAAGACCGCCGTACAGATCGTGCTGTCCTCTGGCTTCCCGATGATGGTGCATTGGGGGGCGGAGCTGTTTACCTTCTACAACGATGCTTATGCATGCAGCCTCGGGCGCAAGCATCCCGGACAGCTGGGACAGCCGGCGCGCGAATGGTGGTCGGAGATGTGGGATCAACTGACGCCGATCTTCGATCGCGTGCTGGCGGGCGAAACGGTGTTCGTCGAAAACGGCCGGTACACGCCGGATCGCGACGGTGTTTCGAAGGAAGCCTTCTTCACACACTCGCACAGCCCGCTTTGGGATGCGGATGGCCGGGTTGCGGGCATCTTCCTCGTCGTCACCGAAACCACGTCGGAAGTCGTCGCCAAGCGGGATCGCGATGCCGCCACGGAGCAGCAGCTTCTGCTCAACGAGGAACTGGCGCATCGGATCAAGAACACGATGAGCGTCGTGCAGGCGATCGCACACCAGACGCTGGACAAGGTCGAGGATCAGGAGGCTGTTACCGCCTTCGGCAAGCGGTTGTCGGCACTCGCCGCGGCGAATGACGTGCTGACGCGGGACCAATGGTCCACGGCCAAGTTGGGCGACGTTGCGACCGGCGCGCTGGCGACCTTTGGCGAGGATCGGTTCGTGCTGTCCGGCCCCGACGTGATCATCGGACCTCGGGCGACGCTGTCGCTGTCGCTGATGCTGCACGAACTGGCGACGAACGCCGCCAAATATGGCGCGCTGACGGCGCCGGCGGGCAGGGTTGCGGTGGATTGGGTGGTGCGTCGTGACGGCGACAAGGACGTCCTCGACTTGCGGTGGACGGAGCGCGGCGGGCCGCCGGCGGCGGAGCCGACACGCAAGGGTTTCGGATCGCGGCTTATTCGCATGGGTCTAACTGGCTCCGGGGGCGTTGAACTCCGGTATGAGGCGCAGGGCCTTACTGTCGCGGCGACGGCCCCGCTCTATCAGGTTCAAGAGGCGTAGCGCGTCAGCACACGACATGGGACAGTCTGAACCCCTTACCCGTTGGCCGGTCCTTGTGGTCGAAGACGAACCGATCCTGCGGATGGACGCGATCGGCATGGTCGAGAAGGCGGGGTTCGAAGCCGTCGAGGCGATGAGCAGCGCCGACGCGATCCGGCTGCTGGAAGAACGGCTGGACATTCGCCTGGTCTACATGGACCTAGACATGCCGCGCAGCCGCAAGGGCATCGAGATCGCGGCGGCGATCCGCAAGCGGTGGCCGCCGATCGAAATCATCCTGACAGCCGCTTATTTCACGCGCGAGAGCGTGCACCTGCCCGAGAGAACCGAATTCTACCCCAAACCCATCAACCGCGATGAGATCGTCGATGCCATGCGGCGTCTGGTAAACCGCTCAAACGCCTAGTTCTCCTCGCAATCCGATAGAGCTGGGGTCCGGCTGGGCCCGTTACCGTGCCGTCCGGTGCCCAATTCGTCAGGTGATAGTGAAGCGTCGCTCCTTCACATCGCGGTGACGGCACCCACCGCTGTAATTGTGGCGCGGCGGCGTGCCGTCTGTTGCTGCTCCGACAGCGGTTTCCCGAGCGCGGTCTTTCCGTCTTCCCGCTCCGGCATCCGTTCGCCGAGGAAGCCGATCACGACAAGGGCGGCCAGTACGAATGCCGCCACCGCTCCGAGAACGGCATACATGGGTTTCCCTGTCTTCATGCGCTCGACCTGTCCTGTGTTCGACTGCGCGACCAAACCACCGGATCGGCAAAAGGAACCTTTATGGAAGGGATCCAGACCTAGCGCGAGGCGGCGACCGCGCCCAAAATCTAGCCGGCGGGTCTGCCGCGACAGGCTCCGAGCCCTATCCGGTCGGGGGAACCATTCTGCGCGCTGAAGCGGTTGCGCCAGACTTTCCCGATCAGGAGTTTCGCATGAGCATCGCTTCGGCACTCGGCCTTGGTGGCCGCAAGGTTCGCTACGCTATCGTTGGCTTGGGCGACATTGCGCAGGAGGCGTTGATGCCGGGCGTGTCGCATACCGGCAATTCGACGATCACCGCCTTGGTATCGGGCGACCCGGAGAAATTGACGCAGCTCGGCAAACGATATGGCGTCAAGCATCTGTACGGGTACGAACAGTTCCCGGCCTTGCTGGCATCGGGCGAAATCGATGCGATCTATCTGGCAACACCGAACTGGCGGCATGCCGAATTTGCGGTGCCGGCACTGGAAGCGGGTATCCACGTCCTCAGCGAAAAGCCGCTCGACGTGTCGTCGGCCAAGGCGCGCGAGATCATGGCGGCGGCGGTCAAGGGGAAGGCGAAGCTGATGACCGCCTATCGCCTGCATTTCGAACCGGCGACGCTGGATGCCATCCGCCGCATTCGTGCGGGCGAACTGGGTGATCTGATCGCCTTCACCGCCTGTTTTACGCAGATGGTCGATCCGGCCAATCATCGCGCGAAGAACGGGATCGAGGCGGGGCCGCTATTCGACATGGCGCCCTATCCGATCAACGCGATCCGCTATCTGTTCGAGGCGGAGCCGCTGGAAGTCGTGTCGGCGGTGGCGACGCGCCATCCGAAATCGGGCTTCGGCGACCTCGACGATACGTTTGCGGTGACGCTGCGCATGCCGGGCAGCCGCCTGGCACAGTTCACGGTCAGCTATTATGCGAACCAGGTCGATACCCTGACGATCGCGGGCACGAAGGGATCGATCCAGATGGATCCTGCCTTTGGCTTCGGTCAGGGCCTCGCACACCGACGCCGTATCGGCGACAGGGATAGCCAAGAGACGTTCAAGGCAACGGATCAGTTCGGCGGCGAACTGAAATACTTCTCCGACTGTATCCTCGACGATCGGAGTCCGGAGCCGGACGGCGAGGAGGGGTTGGCCGACCTGCTGATCATCGAGGCCATCGTGAAGGCGCTGGAAACCGGACAGTCCGTGACGGTGCCGCACATCGGCCGCACGCGCCGGATCGATCCGGACGCGCAGGAACAGACGTTGCGGGCGGTATCGGCGCCCGATCCCGTCAACGCCGCATCGCCGACCGGCGAGTGACCGTCCCGTCGCGGCCGCGGACAAGGACCTGCGGCCGCAACCGGTGACCGGTAAGCATCATTTCAAATGTTTCTGGAACCGAATGCTTGCTGCGCGACTTCAATATAAGTTGCTGATCTAGATGAAAGTCGACGCGCGTGGCCCGTTTGTTTTTCCTCCACGCGCTTGGTGCTAGCGCGCGCGAATGGGATGGCGTCATCGCCGCTCTCGGCGAACGATATGAGTGTGTTTCGCTCAACCTGCCGGGCTTTGGTGGCAGCGCGGATAGCGAATGCGATGTGGCGGGGCTGATCGACTGGTTCGGTGGTGAAGTGTCCCTGTATCAGCCGCAGTCCTGGGCGGTGATCGGGCATAGCATGGGCGGCAAGATCGCCACCTTGGCCGCGGCGCGTGCCAGAGACGGTGACGCGCGCTTCGCTGGTCTAGCCGCGGTGGTTCTGCTGGCGGCGTCCCCTCCCGCGCCGGAGCCGATGGAGGAGGACCGGCGCCGCCAGATGATCGACTGGTTTGCCGATGGCGCGATCGATGCGGAAGACGCTGCCCAATTCGTCGACGACAACAGCGCCGCACGGCTGCCCGAACCCCCACGCGCACGGGCCATCGCCGATGTCCGTCGTTCGGGGCGGAAGGCCTGGACGGGCTGGCTGGAACGCGGCAGCCGCGAGGATTGGCGGGAGGCCGCCGGGCAGATTGCGCTGCCTGCGTTGATCGTGGCGGGCGGCGAGGACGGTGATCTGGGAGAGGACGCGCAGCGCCGCCTCAACCTGCCGCATTATCCCGCTGGCCGGGTCAGCGTGATCGACGGGGCGGCGCATCTGCTGCCCTATGAGCAGCCAGGGGCGGTAGCCGAGGCGATTGCGGATCACGTCTCCGCGGCCTTCGCCCGCGCGCTGCCGCCGGCAATGATCGCGCTGCTGGCGTCGGATCGCGTCAGCACACGCACGCGCGCGGTCTTGACGGCGCGTCACGCGGCGCCGGGTCCGATAACGCTGCTGTCGGAGCGTCAGGCGGCGACGCTGGCGGCACTGATCGAAACCGTTTTGCCGGGGGCGGGCGATCCTGGTGAGCTTGCCCGGCGGATCGATGCGACGCTGGCGGCGGGGCAGGGCGATGGCTGGCGGCGTGCGGAGTTGCCCGAGGATGGCACGTGCTGGCCCGCGGCGCTGGACACGCTCGACGCGATGGCGGGTGGATTTGCGGACGCTGATCCCGCTGGGCGAGAGCGCTGCTTGAGCAGCTTGGCCGCAGGCGAGGCGGCCGAGATCGGTGGAACGCTGTCACCCCATCAGATGCAATTGTGGTTTGCGGAGGCGCGTGGGGAGATCGCGCGTCAATGGATGGCGCTGCCGGGAACGATGGCGCGTGTCGGGTACGACGGATATGCGATCGGTGGCGATGGTCCCAGCAAGCAGGGCTATGTCCGCGCCGCTGCGGATACGCTCGAACCCTGGCAACGGCCGGCGGACACGCGCGCGTGAGCCCTGCCATCAAAACCGGCAACGATCCGGTCGACGTCGTGGTCATCGGCAGCGGAGCCGGCGGAGCGCCGCTCGCGGCGCGTCTGGCACAAGCGGGCGTCTCGGTCGTCGTGCTGGAGGCCGGGCGTGCCTTTCAGCCCGACGATCACGTCGCCGACGAGCTGGCGGCCGACATCTATTGGATGGAGGAGCGGCTGAGCGGCGGTGCCGATGCCACCGCGTTCGGCGCCAATAACAGTGGCATGGGTGTCGGCGGATCGACGCTGCATTGGGGCGCGTTCTGCCCGCGGCCCGATGCCCGGGATCTTCGGCTGCGCTCGCTGAGCGGCCAGGGTGAAGACTGGCCGATCCCGCATGCCGAACTGACCGGCTATGTCGAGGCGGTCGAGCGGTTCATCGGCGTGTCGGGCCCGGCCGCCTATCCTTGGGAACCGGCGCGGCGTTACGAACTGCCGCCCGTGCTGCGCAACGCCTCCGCCGATGCCATGGCGCGCGGCTGTGCGGCGCTGGGCATTGCAGCGACCGATGCACCGGCTGCGCTCGTGTCGCAGGATCGGGCACAGCCGCACTGGGGCATACGGCAAGCCTGCATCAACTGCGGCACCTGCCACCAGGGCTGCCGTGTCGCCGCCAAGGCCAGCGCGGATACGAGTTGGCTGCCGCTCGCCGTGGCACATGGGGCCGAGGTGCGTGCGGAATGCCGGGTGATCGATCTGGAGCGCGACGGCCGCGGCAATGCGACCGCTGTCGTCTACGATCGACGTGGACAGCGCCTCCGCCAGCGCTGCGACGCCGTGTTCCTGTGCGCGGGCGGCGTGGAAACACCGCGACTGCTGCTGAACCTCGGGCTCGCCAATTCGAGCGGGCAGGTCGGGCGCAACTTCATGGCGCATGTCGCGACGCAGGTGTGGGGGAGGTTCGACGCGGATATGCGAATGAACCGTGGCTATCCCTCGTCGCTCATCAGCGAGGATATGATGCGTCCTGCGGATCTCGATGCCGCGGGCGGGTATCTGATGCAGAGCCTTGGCGTGTTGCCCGTCACGCTCGCCAACAATCTGGCCCGTGGGGCGGGGCTGTGGGGGCGGGCGCTGGTCGATCTGCTGGACGACTATAATCGGCTGGGCGGCATCGGCATCAACGGCGAATGCCTGCCGTCCGACGCCAATCGGCTGACGCTGTCGGATGAGACCGACGCCTACGGCCAGCGCAAGGCGCGCATCCATTTCAGCTATGGCGCAAACGAACGTGCGATCGATGCCCATGCGCGCGCGACGATGACCGCGATCTGGGAAGCGGCGGGGGCTCGCGATATCCTGGCGGTGGATCGCTCTGCGCATACGATCGGGACGTGCCGGATGGGTGTCGATGGAACGCAGGCCGTGGTCGACCCCGATGGCCGCAGCTTCGATATCGCGAACCTGTTCATCTGCGACAATTCGGTGTTCCCGAGCGCGCTCGCCGCCAATCCGGCGCTGACGATCATGGCGCTGTCGCTGCGCACGGCCAACCGTTTCCTCGCCAATCGACGTTAAGGAGAAGACCATGGATCTGGGTATCACCGGCCGGATCGCGCTGATCAGCGGCGCGGATTCGGGGATGGGCAAGGAAACCGCGCGGCTGCTGCTGGAAGCGGGCGTGCGTGTCGCGGTCACCGACAAGCCGGACGGCACGCTGGACGAAGCAGTGCGCGAGCTGTCGCCGCTCGGCGAGATCGTGGCGGTGACGGGCGACGTGACCAAGACGGACGAGGTTACCGCAATCTGGCGGCAGGTGCGCGAAAAGCTGGGTGATCCCGACATCTACGTCAACGCCGCGGGCGTCACCGGGGCGACCGGGGATTTCCTGGAGGTGGACGATGCCGGCTGGCTGGAGACGCTGGACATCAACCTGATGGGGGCGGTGCGAATGTGCCGCGAGGCGATCCCGGCGATGCGCGCCAAGGGCTGGGGCCGCATCGTGCTGTTCGCATCGGAGGATGCGGTGCAGCCCTATATCGACGAGCTCGCCTATTGTGCATCCAAGGCCGGAATCCTGAGCCTCGCAAAGGGGCTGTCCAAGGCCTATGGCTGCGACAACGTGCTGGTGAACACTGTGTCGCCGGCCTTCATCGCGACGCCGATGACCGACAAAATGATGCGCAAGCGGGCCGAGGAAAAGGGCGTGTCGTTCGACGAGGCCATCGCCAGCTTTCTAGAGGAAGAGCGCCCCGGCATGGTGCTGAAGCGGCGTGGCAAACCCGAGGAAGTCGCCGCGGCCGTCGCCTTCCTGTGTTCGGAGCGCGCCAGCTTCATCAACGGCGCGGGTATCCGCGTCGATTCCGGGTCGGTGTTCACGATCGCCGGCTGAGGCGTGGCCGGGGGCCGCCTGCTCAGTCGCAGGCGGCTTCGTCGTTGAGGACGGACAGCGCCATCAGGTGGGCGAGGTGGCTGAGGCCCTGTGGCAGGTTGCCGAGGAAGGCGCCGGTGTCAGGGTCGACCATTTCCGCCAGGATGCCATGACCGTGGGATAGAGCCGCGGTCAGCTGGTCGAGCATAGCCCGCGCCTGGACGCGCTGGCCGAGCAAGGCCCGCGCCTCGACCATCCAGAACGAACAGGCGAGGAAGCAGCCTTCCTCACGTGGCATGCCGGTGTAGCGATAGTGGAAAGGGCCGCTCCCCAGCTCGCGGTCGATCGCATCGAGCGTCAGGCGCAGCCGCTCCTTGCCATCGAAACCGAAGCGGACGGCAAGCGCCAGCGAAGCGTCGATCGCGTCGGCGCCCGGGTACATGACGAACGCTTGGTGCTTCTCCGACCAGCATTCCGCCTCGATCCAGTCCTTGATCCGATCGCGTTCGCGCTGCCAGCGTTCGCGACAGGTGGTGGGCAACTGGCCCTGATCGGCCAGCTCGACCGCGCGGGCGAGCGCCTGCCAGCAGCTGATCTTCGACATCGTGTAATGGCGTTCGTCCTGCAATTCCCACATGCCCGCGTCGGGCAGGCGCCAGCGATCTGCGCACTGATCGGCGAGGTGCGAGAGGAATTCGGCGCTAGCGCTGTCGAGAATGTTGCCGTTGGCGACGAAGCAGGATGCGGTTTCGAAGATGTCGCCATAGACGCCATGCTGCGCCTGATCGGTCGCAAGATTGCCGGTGACGACGGGCTGGCTGTCGCGGTAGCCGGGCATCGCCCATTCGGAGACGTTCGGCACCACGCCGCCGCCCAACGTGTAGCAGACGCGCGTTCCCGTCTCGCGCAACTGGTTGAGCAGCCAGGTGAAGGCAGCCTTTGCCTCGGCCTGCGCCCCCGCCGTCAGGAACGCCTTGATGGTGTACCCAGCGTCGCGCACCCAGGCGTAGCGATAGTCGTAGTTCTTCTCGCCACCGATCCCTTCCGGCAGCGACGTCGTTGCGGCGGCGGCAATCGCGCCCGACGGCGAATAGAGCAGCAGTTTGAGGGCCAGCGCACTGCGCAGGAAGGCGGGGCGATCGGCACCGCGATAGGTGACGCCGGCCGCCCAGTCGCGCCATTCGGCATCCGACGTATCGATGCGTGCGTCGATCTCCGCGATCGGCGGCACGACCAACGGCTCGTCGCGCCCGGCGACGATCGCAACGGTGCGTCGCTCGCCGGCAGCGACGGTGATCGAGCCGCTGATCCCCTCGTCGGACCATTGGCATGCCACCTCAGGATCGTGGACGAACAGGCCGAGCACGCGCTCGACGTGGAAGACGGTGTGTTCGCCGATCGTCGAATGATAGGGATTGACCGTATCGCCGCGCCGCCCGGGACGCATCGTCAGCGCGAACCGTACTTCGCCTTCCAGTCCTTCGACGCGCCGTGCGAGCTCCGCCCAAGGCAATCGGCCAGCGGTGCCGCTATTGAGTTATTCGGTCAGTCGAGCGCGTCCCGATGCGGTCGTGAACACGGTTTCGAGAACGTTGCTGTCCTTGCGGTAGCGGCGTTCGATCGTGAACGGCGCGTCGGGCGTCAGGCTGAACCGGCCGCCGCGATCCGCGTCGAGCAGACGGTCGAACAGGGGCGGCGAGTCGAGATTGGGGACGCACCACCAGTCGATCGACCCGTCGCATCCCGACAGCACCACCGATCGCCCGTCGCCGAGCGCGCCATAGCCGGCGAGCGGCAGATAGCCGTCTACGCGGACATGCGCAGGATCGGCGGGCCGGGGACGCAGGCGATCGATCAGCTGGGTCAGCATCCGGCAGGGCGCCGGATCGGCCGCGTATAGTCCTGTGTCATCCGCGGCTATCCCGACTAGTTCAGCCGCTTACAATGTTCATGATCCAGGTTAGTTTCTGACGAACGCACGATCTGGATGTCTACGCGTCCACCATTCATGCTGGTGGCTGCGCCATGCCGTAGGGAGGGAGGCGGTAGACCAGCGGAAAGCATAGAGCAGCCGCTCATCCGCCGCCCCCTGTATGACCTCGCCTAGGTGCCTCGTCGCTGGCCCCGTTCACCGGGGCCAGCAATGGTATCGCTTAGGCTAGGGTCCGAACGTTCGGTTCCCGGTCCCAATAGCGCTTCTTGGCCGCCTCGACGAACTCGGGCAGATCGGTGATCCCCTCGTCGCGCTCTACGCCGGCCTTGTCGAGCAGAGGCTGGGCTGCCGCATTATGCCCGATCGCCTTCAGATGGCCGAAGGCGTCCATGACCCATTGCACCGCGGCGCCTTCCTTGACGAGCTTGACGCAAGCCGCCTCCGACAGGATCACCGCGCAGGCATCGACCGTCACCGACGGCTGGCCGAACAGCTGTGCATCCGCGGCGATCGTGCTGCCGTCGGACAGCGGGACCTTGCCGACCTTGGGCGCGATCGTCTTCGCCGTGCCGCCAGCGGCCTTCACCGCATCCTGCACCGCCTTGAGCTCGCCGGCGTCGGTTCCGTCTGCGATCAGGATGCCGACGGTGCGCCCCTCCAGCGTGTGCTTTTCCAGCGGGCCGCGGATGATGCGCAGCGCGGGCGAGGGGGCCATGTCGAGCACCGGAGCGGCGGTCTTCGACGCGGGTGGCAGGTCCATGGCGAGGCCATCGGCAACGCGACGCGCCAGTTCCTCGTCGACGTTGCGCAGATTGGCCATCATCGCGATGCGGATATGCTCCAGGCTGACCTTGCTCAGCTCGAACACCAATGCCGAGGCGATGTGCGCCTGCTCCGCCGGGTCCATCGACCGGAAAAACATCCGCGCCTGGCTGTAATGGTCGGCGAAGCTTTCCGGGCGGATGCGCAGCTTCTGGCCCTGTTCCTCCGACGGGAAGGTCTTGTAGCCGCCGTCGGGGTCTTCGCGCGCACCGGCTTCCTCACCCGCTTGCGCTAGGCTGTTGGGCTCGTAATTGGCGCGGCCCTTGGGCACCGCCATCTGCATATGGCCGTCGCGCTGCTGGTTCATGAACGGGCAGCCCGATGCGGCGGCGCGCCCCTTCGCGCTGTTGATCGGCAGTTGGTGGAAATTGACCGATCCCAGCCGCGACAGCTGCGTGTCGGTGTAGCTGAACAGGCGCCCCTGCAGCAGCGGGTCGCTTGAAAAGCCGATGCCGGGGACGACATGGCTCGGCACGAATGCGGCCTGTTCGGTCTCGGCGAAGAAATTGTCGGGATAGCGGTCCAGCACCATCCGCCCGACGATGCGGACCGGCAGCACCTCTTCGGGGATGATCTTCGTCGCGTCGAGCACGTCATAGGGCTGGCTGTTGGCGAACTCCTCGTCGAACAGCTGGACGCCCAGCTCCCATTCCGGGAAGTCGCCGCGATCGATCCGCTCGAACAGGTCGCGGCGCTGGAAATCGGGGTCGGCGCCGGCGATCTTCACCGTCTCGTCCCAGATGGTCGAGGCGAGGCCCGCCTTCGGCTTCCAGTGGAACTTGACGAAGGTCGACTTGCCCTCCTTGTTGATGAAGCGGAAGGTGTGGACGCCGAACCCCTCCATGTTTGCGAAGGTGCGCGGCAGCGTGCGGTCCGACATTGCCCACATGACCATATGGGTCGATTCGGGCATCAGGCTGATGAAGTCCCAGAAGGTATCATGCGCGGTCGCCGCCTGTGGGTAGCCCCGATCCGCCTCCATTTTGGCGGCGTGGATCAAGTCGGGGAATTTGATCGCGTCCTGGATGAAGAAGACGGGGATGTTGTTGCCGACGAGGTCCCAATTGCCCTGCCGGGTATAGAATTTGACCGCGAAGCCGCGCACGTCGCGCGGCGTGTCGATCGATCCCGCACCGCCCGCGACCGTCGAGAAGCGGGTGAACACTTCAGTTCGTTGCCCCTTCTTCTGGAACAGGTCGGCGGTAGTGATGTCGGCCAGGCTGTCGGTGCATTCGAAATAGCCGTGCGCCGCGCTGCCCCGCGCGTGGACGATGCGTTCGGGAATGCGCTCATGGTCGAAGTGATTGATCTTCTCGCGGTAGATTTCGTCCTCGAGCAGCACCGGGCCACCCGCACCGGCCTTCAGCTGGTTCTGATTGTCGGCGATCGGGGTGCCGTGGTTGGTGGTCAGCACCGGATGTGCGTCGTCGGCGACCTGATGGGTCTCGCCGCCC
This sequence comes from Arthrobacter sp. TPD3018, assembly GCA_003075315.1. Taxonomy (GTDB): domain Bacteria; phylum Pseudomonadota; class Alphaproteobacteria; order Sphingomonadales; family Sphingomonadaceae; genus Sphingomonas. The sequence continues at coordinate 1,137,167 of QDFQ01000001.1, forward strand.
GTACCAGGGTTGCGCGGCATGGCTTCGGTCATAGTGGCTCCTTGCATTTTGCAGGGCAAACGAGCCGTCAGGACCGTCGGGTACGGGCATGATTTCGATCAATACGATTTCGCGTGGGGCGCCGGACCGCCCCTGGCTGGCGTTGCGATTGGTAGGCAGCCCGTCGAGTGGGCGGAATGGGCGAACAGTTGTTTTCGTCGTCTGCTACGCCTCCCGTTCGCCGACCACTACCCAGTGCTAAAACCGCGCTGTTCGGATGCGCACGGTCAGCGCCAGTTCGTCGCGAGCGGTCAGAACCTTGCGGCGCACGTCGATCGGCAGCGCCGGGTGCGCCTCGAGAAACCGGTCGACGACATCGAGCGCCGCGGCATCGCGCTGTCCGCCGATGAAGGCGTCGATCCAGGCGGGCAGGAAGAAGATGCGGCGGTTCTGACGGATCCACTCCAGCCGGTCGAGCGCCGGGCGGAGGAAGGGGAGGGTGAGGGGCGCCTGCTCGATCGTGTTGAAGGCGCCGAGACTTTCGCTCGCCCACGCCTCGTTCAAGGTCGCATCGTCGAAATAGCGCGTGAAATAGGCTGCCTTGACCGCGCGGTCGGGTGTCGCGGCGTGGGCGACGAAGGCGTCCTTTACCGCCTCGCTCGATCGGTCGAGCTGTTGCTCGGCTGCGTATACGGTTGCGGCGTCGGGCGCGCCGATGGCGATCAGGCGGCGGACGATCGCCCAGCGTGTCGGCTGGCGGATCGCGATGCCGACCAACGTCGCGCGCCCGGCGAGTAAGGTACGCAGGCGATCGAGCGCCAGCGACGTCCGCGCGGTCGCGATCAGGCGATCGAGGGCATCCTTCCGCAGGCCATAGCCGAGCCTGATATCGTCGATGCGGGTAAGCAACGCCTGTTCCCAGCGGGGCCGCAGCGGCGCGGATATGTCATCGGGCAGATAGACATCGAGCGCGGCGGCGCCGCGCGACAGGATCGTCCGCGAAATCTGCTCGTCGGTTTCGCCGGGCAGGTGTTTGAGCAGCATCGCGATGTAGCGCGCCGGCGAGAAGCGGACATCGCGGACCGTGTCCCACACCGCGCTCCAGAGCATGGCGCGCAACAGCGGGTCCTTCACCGTGCCGACGTGCCCGACGATCCAGGCGATGGTGCGGTCATCGGGCAGGAACAGGCCGTAGCCCTGATCGTCGTCGTTCGGCCAGACATAGTCCGGTGTCGGCAGGCCTGCCGCCCCCGTGACGATCGCGCTCGTACCTTCGAATGCCGCGTCGAGCACGACGTCGGGGCGGGTCGTATAGCCCAGCCGCACGCGCACCTTCATCGGCCATGCGCCCCCGCGATCGCCGGGCAGCGACCGCGCCGGCCGCTGCACGAGCGTCAGCGACCCGATCGTGTTGCCGTTCGTCGTGAGCTGCGTATCGATGCGGGGCAGGCCGGCGCGCAGCATATATTGGCTGCCGAAGGCGGTGAGATCGACGCCTGACGCGGTGCCGACCGCGCCGAGCAGGTCCTGCCAGGTGGCGTTGCCATAGGCATGTTCGGTCAGGAAACGGTGGAGGCCGCGGCGGAACCCCGCCTCGCCGACCAGAAAGGCGAGCTGTTTGATGACCGCCGGTGCCTTGTTGTAGACGATCGGGCCGTAATTGCTCTTTGCGGCATCGAGATTGTCGAGTGGCTGCCACAGCGCCTGCGTGCCGCTGGTCGCATCGGCGCGATAGGCGGGCGTTTTGGTCGACAGGAGGAAGGTGGTCCAAGCGTTGCTGTCGGGCTGCAACTCGGCTTGAATCCGCGCAGCCATGTAGGTGGCAAAGCCTTCCTTCAGCCACAAGTCGTCGAACCAGCGCATGGTGACGAAGTCGCCGAACCATTGGTGGCTGATCTCGTGGTAGATAGTGGCGTCGCGGCCGACGCGCTGTGGCAGCGTCGGCGGCTCGCGGAAGATGAAGCGGTCCTCGTTGTAGAAGACGGCGCCGACATGCTCCATGCCGCCGAACGGAAAGGCGGGCGCGAGCAGCAGGTCGAGCTTGGCGAAGGGGAAGGGGATGCCGAACCAGTCGCTCAGCCAGCGTACAGCGGCGCAATTGATCGCGATTTGCGCCTCGGCATCAACCTCGGCGCGACGCGAGGCGCGCGCGTACAGGGTGATGGGCCGCTCCCCTGCCGGAGCGGACGTCCAGTGCGTCCAGGGTCCCGCGGCGAAGGCGGCAAGATAGGTGGAGATCGGCTCGGTTTCAGCGAAGCGCCAGCGCGTGCCGCCGGTCACCGGCTGTTGCGCGTCGAGCGGGCCGTTGGCGATCACCGTCCAACCGCCCGGTGCGGTCAGCGTCCAGTGGAAACGCGCTTTCAGGTCGGGCTGGTCGAAGCAGGGGAACAGCAGATTGGCGTCGGAGGGGACGAGCAGGGTGTAGAGATAGGTCTGGCCGTCCTTGTCGTCATGATAGCGGATGATCGACGCGCCCGAAGCCGCGATCGGTGTCGCGAAGCGTGCCGAGACGACGTTGGCGCCCGTCTTCAGCAGCGCAGCCGGCAGGACGAGGTGGCCGTCGATCCGCTCGACATTGGACAGCGGGCGGCCGTTGACCGTCAGGTCGGCAAGCATCGGCCCACGAAAATCGAGGGTCAGATCGCCGCTGTTGCCCACGCGATCGAAGCGGATGACGGCCGAGCCCGTCGCCGTGTCCTTTGCGGTCAGATCGAGCGACAGATCGTAGCGGACGCTGGAAATCTGCTTTGCCCGACGTCGCGCGAGGTCGAGCGAAATGCCGCGGCCGATGCCGTCGCCCGACGGCGCACCGATGGGACGTGCCTGCGCCGCGCTCCAGACCCCCATCGGTGCCAGCATCGCGGTGCGAAGCAGCGTGCGGCGCGTATCGAAAAAGTGCAGGTCGGCCCCCTGTCGCGGTGGAGAGCCGACCTTAAGACGATCCGCCCCCGCCTGTCGATCGGACGGACGAAGCGCGCGTGAGCGTGCCATGGATCGCCGCTCGCGAGGTTATCACGGACCGGCGCCGCCCCGCGGGTTGCGGGACGCAACTACCGTAAAACTACGCAAATTTAGGTTTCGGTAACCGCGTCGGCCGAAGTCCTGTGTCGTCACATCATCGGGATGGCAGCATGTCGATCTACAACCCAATTCATCGGACGGAAGGCGGCGCAGCCGACGTGCTCGGTCAGGTCGCATTGGAGCTCGATCGCGAGATCGCCTCGCTGGAGCATCGGGCGCGAACGCAGGAAGGGCGGCTGACCGAGCTGACCAACCTCGCCACGTTTCAGCGCGAGGCGCTCGATGCAGCGGCAATCGTCGCCGTCACCGATCGTGCCGGCCGGATCACGTCGGTCAACCACAGGTTCTGCGAACTGAGCGGCTATTCGGAAGCAGAGCTGATCGGGTCGACGCATCGCATCGTCCATTCGGGCGTCCACGATCGCGATTTCTTCCGCCACCTATACCGCACCATTTCCGGCGGCGAGGTCTGGCATGACGTCATCTGCAATCGCGCCAAGAGCGGGAAGCTCTATTGGGTCGATACGACGATCGTGCCGCACCACGACGGGTCCGGCTATACCGCGATCCGGTTCGACGTCACGCCGCAGAAGGAAGCCGAGCAGCGACTCTGGCGGCTCGCGAACATCGATCCGCTCACCGATCTGCCCAACCGCCGAAACTTCATGGACTTGCTGGCGGCGGCTACCGACCGGTGCGAGCCCTTTGCCACCGCCATCCTCGACCTCGATCATTTCAAGGACGTCAACGACAGCGCGGGCCACGACGCCGGGGATCGCCTGTTGACCTGCGTTGCGCGCGCTTTGCAGTCGGCGATCGGAGCGGACGAGGTCATCGGCCGCCTGGGCGGCGACGAATTTGCGCTGATCCTGACCTTCGATGGCGACCTCGCCCGGTTGAACGAGAAGCTCGCGGCCCTGGTGGGCGTGGTGGGCGACCATACGGAGGCCAATGCCTTTGGCTGGCGGATCCAGGCGAGCATCGGCGCTGCGGTCTTTCCGGAAGACGGTGTCGACCATCGCGACCTGCTGAAATGCGCGGACATGGCGTTGTATGCGGCCAAACAGTCCGGTCGTGGCTGCGCCCGGGTGTTCGAGGGGCGCTACCGGCGCGAGGCGGAATGGCGTGCCGACATTCGCTCCGCCATCCAGCGCGCCTTGGCGGAGAACGAATTGTTCGTGCAATACCAGCCGATCGTCGACCTTCAGGCCGCCCGCCCGATGGCGTTCGAGGCGCTGTTGCGCTGGAAGGTGCGGGACGGGTCGGTGATGACGCCGGCCGTGTTCGCCAACGTATTCGACGACGAACGGACGGCCGCCGATATTGGCGCATTTGTGCTGACCGAGGTGCTCAGCCAGATCGACCGGTGGAACGCGCAGGGCGTGCCGTTCCAGTCGATTGCGATCAACGCGACGCTGGGGGATTTTCGATCGTCGAAGTTCGTCGATCACATCATCCATGCGATCGATACGGGGCGCATCCGCGGCGACCAACTGTGCGTGGAGATCACCGAGGGCATGTTGCTCGATCGCGGCGCGCGAACGGTCTGGCCGTCGATCGATCGCCTGCACGATCGTGGCGTGCATATCGCGTTCGACGATTTCGGTACGGGCTTCGCCTCGCTGACCCATCTGAGGCAGCTGCCGATCGACCATGTGAAGATCGACCGCAGCTTCATCGAATCAATCTGTGCCGGGGGCAAAGATCGCGTCATCGTGGAAAGCGTGATCGACCTCGCGCATCGGCTGGGGCTGCGCGTCGTGGCAGAAGGCGTGGAGGCGAGCGAGCAGGAAACGTTGCTGCGCGGGCTGCGCTGCGACAGCATTCAGGGATTCCTTATCGCTCCGGCGCTGAGCGAACAGCATGCCGCCGCGTTCACGCGCGACTATCCGATCGCGGCCTGATCCTCGTCTCAGCCCGGCCCATCGGCGCGCACGATCGCGCCCTTGGGCTCCAGCCCCGCCTCTAGCGCCAGGCGCACGGCGTCCGACAGGCTGGACACCTCCAGCTTGTCCATCAGATGCGCGCGATAGGTCTCGACCGTGCGGGTCGACAGGCCCAGCCGGTAGGCGATGATCTTGTTAGCCAATCCCAGCACCAGCCCCGCCAGCACATCGCGCTCGCGATCGGACAGGCGTTCCAGACAGTGCTGCGCGGTGGCGACCCGGCCGCGTGCGCGCTGGTTCTGCCGCAACCGTTCCAGCGCGCGCATCACGGCCTGGCGCAACGTAGCGGGGCGCATCGGCTTTTCGATGAAGTCGGCCGCGCCTGCGTGCAGCGCCTCGACGGCTAGCGGCACCGTCGCCGCTCCGGTCAGCATCACGATCTGATGATGGCTGCCGGTGCGCCGCAACTCGTCCTGCACCTCGCGGCCGCTCAATCCGGGCATATGGACGTCGAGCACCAGGCAGCCCTCGGGCAGCGTCGCCTGTTCGTGCAGGAAGGCGCGGCCATCGGGAAAGGTGCGTACCTGAAGCCCGGCAGCCGACAGCGTTTCCGCCAGCTCGGCGCGCAAGGCCGCGTCATCGTCCACGACATAGGCGTAGGCGGCGGGGGTGTCGGGGGCGGGACCGGTCATGGCGGCGCTACCTCCTCGCATCGATCGGAAAGCTGAGGGTCAGCATCGCACCGCGTCCGTCGGGCTTGTTGGCAAGGGCGATCGATCCGCCCACCTCGTCCATGATTTGGCGGCAGACGAACAGCCCCAGGCCCGTGCCCTTGCCGATCGGCTTGGTCGTGGAAAAGGCGTCGAACGCCGTCCCGGCCACCGCGTCCGCCAGCCCGGTGCCGGTATCATCGATGACGACTTCGACCATCCTGTCGCGGTGGGCGAGGTCGATCGCGATACGGGCGGGGCCGGCGGCGCCCGTGGCACGAGCGGTATCGATCGAATCGGCGGCATTTTGCAGAGCGTTGACGACGATCTGTTCGATCCCGACGCGCGGCAGTTCCAGGATGGGGAGCGACGCCGGCGCGGTGATCCGCAGCGCGATGTCGCGTTCGGACAGCACGGGGCGCATGAACCGCGCCGCATTCTGGATCGCGTCGACGATGCTGATCGGCTCGCTGCCGCCGCGTTCCAGCCGTGCATAGCCTGACGTCCGCTCGACGATGGCGGTCGCGCGTTCCACCTGTTCGATGATCCGATCGAACTTCTGCACGGCACGTTGCGACGCCTCGTCCGACTGAGTGAGGGAGAGCCGTCCATTCTCCGCGGCGAGCGCGATGGTGAACAGCGGTTGCCGCAGCTCGTGGCTCAGCGCCGATGCCATGCCGCCGAGCTCCATCAGGCGGGCATGGTGTCGCATCTCGGTCTGGAACGCCTTGGCAGTGCGCAGCCGCACGACGCAGCCGAACCGCCACCGCTCAAACGCCGGGTCGTGGTCATGCGCCAGCAGCAGGTGCCATTCGGCCTCCGCGCCGGAGCCGACGCGAAATTCCGCCATCACGTCGTCGTGTGCGTCGAGGTTTTCCAGCGTAGGGCGGTCGGCCGGATGCACAGGCAGGCTCATCTCGCGCCGGCCATGCTGTGGATCGATCTTGACGAAGCGCAGGATCCCGTCTGCCGCATCGTAGCGCACGTCGCTGAACACCTTGAACCCCATGGTGGTCCGCAATTCGTCCACCGCGCGGGCCAGGCGTTGGCGTTCGTGGTCGCTCGCCAGCAAGGCGTTGTTGATGGTGGCGAAGCGGTCCAACAGCGTGTGCGTTTCGCTGAACGGGACATCGACGGGCGGGATCGGAGCATGGCGGTCGAAATGCGCCAGCGCGTCCTCCCATACCGCCACCGACCGGCGGATCGCGTGGCGGAAGGCGACGAGCCCCAGTTCCGCGAGCAGCAGATATGCCAGCAGCGGGATCAACCCCATGAACACGCCGACCATCGTCGCCCGCACGAACGGGCGGGGCGACACGATCGCGATATGCCCGTCGGGCGCGCGCTGCGCGACGCAGGTGGTCAACCAATAGCCGATCGTCTGCCGCTCGATCGCACTGGCGGTGCCGTCATCGATCCGGTGGCAGCCAAGCCGCGCCGCCGCGGACACCGTATCGGCGTGCGGCACATGGATCAGGCGGAGGGCATCGCGACTGCCGGGCATTGGCAGCGATCGGACCCGGCCAGTCGGAGCGTCCGCCGCCGGTACGACCGCAGCGGATGCCCGTGCCTGTTCGGCAAATCGAAGCACCCGCGCCGGCACCGACCGCATCTCGCCCAGCAGGAATAGCATGGCCGCGCCGGCGATCGCCAGCGACACCAGCGCGTCGAGCGCTCCGGTGAGCGACACCAATGGTCGGCGCATCAGGCCGCCCGTCGCCGGATCGCGGGTGATGAACAGCACGACCGCATCGGTGATCGCGGCGGCCGCGATGGTGAACAGCACGGTGCGCAGGAACGCGATCAGCGCGGCCTCCGCTCCCGTGCCCCATGGGTTGTGCAGCAGCAAGCCGACCGCCACGCTGCCGACCGCGGCACTATCGAGGACGGTCACCGTCGACAGGCTGCGATCCCCGCGGCAAAACCGATCGACCACGACGATATGGCCGAGTGCCGCGGCGATCAGCACGGGCTGGCCGAACCACGCCAAGGTTGGCAGCGTGGTCGCGACGGCGACCGCGATCGCGACGCGTAAACCATACCACCGCCATGCGGGCAGATAGGCGAAGGGCGCGAGGATCAACTCGAACCCCGGGGCCGCCACCAGACGATGCCCCGACAGGACGATCACCAGGCCGAGCAGCGCCAGCGGCACGAAGGGCACCGCACGCCACCGTGCCGCCAGCGTCGGGACCGATAGGCCGGCGGCCATCAGGCGTTGCCGGTGCCGCCGGTTTGGCCCGCCACGAGCGCACGCAGCGTGGCGGTCCGCAGGGGTTTGGTGAACAGGCCGCTCGTCGTCGTTGCGATGTCGGATAGCGCCGCGGCGGTGAGATCAAGATGGCCGGTCATCAAGTACATCGTCGGCTCCGTCGTGCTGGTGGATCGACGATGGCGCAACATGCGCAAGACGTCTAGGCCACTTTCGGCCTTAAGTCGTAGATCACAAAGGATAACATCTACCGAACACGACGCCGTGTCGAGCGCTGTCAGCGCCTCTTCGCCAGATCGCGCGCCGCTGGCACGGGCGCCGAGTGCCTCGATCAATTCGATCAGCTCGGTCCGCAGGTCGTCATCATCTTCGATGATCAACAGGTGCCGCATCGCCGACCGTCCGGGTGAGCGTGGTGGCTGGTGAAACCGCGCCACCACTTGGGCGAAGCTAGGCCTGTGCTCGGGATACCTACGGCCTTGTGGTAGCGGCGGAGATCACGCCGCGTCGGCGAGCATGGCGTCACTGTCGATCGCCATGCACCGCAAATCGAGGACCATCACCATCCGATCTTCGACCGAAATCAGCCCTGCAAGACGTCGGGCGGAGGCGCCGCCGCCCAGGTCTGGCGGCGGCTGCATCGCCGATGGTTCGATCGTGACGATGTCGTTGACCGAATCGACGACGAGGCCGTGCATATGCTCGCCGATCTGGATCACGATGATGACGTGGCGGGGCGAGGGGGCGATCGCGTCCCACCCCAGCCGGTCGCTGAGATCGACGACCGGCAGCACGGTGCCGCGCAGATTGACGATCCCGCGCACGAACGAGGGCGCATGAGGGATCGGCGTCGGTGGGGTCCAGGCGCGAATTTCGCGGATGGCCATGATGTCGACGCCGAGCCGCTTGTCGGCGATTTCGAAGGTGATGAGTTGCTGCGTCATGGCGCGGTCACCCTTCAGAATTGGGTCCAGTCCTCGTCTGCGTGCGTGACGGCGAGCGCGAGATTGCCGCGGCTGGCCCGACGCACCGCCCGCACCTGCGGCTTGACCGCAACCACCGGCGCGGGCTTGGCGACCGCAGGCCGTGCGGGGGGTGCCATGGCGTCGTCCAACGTGAAGCGCGCGACGAGGCCGGTGAGCTGGTCCGCCTCGCTGGCGAGGCTGCGCGCGGCGGCGGTCGACTCCTCGACCATGGCCGCATTCTGCTGCGTCGTCGCATCCATCTCGCCGATCGCGATATTCACCTGCTGCAGGCTGTTCGACTGCACCTGCGCGAGTTGCGAGATGTTGGCCGCAAGCGTGGCGATCTCGGCCACCTTGCCGACGATCCGGTCGAGCGCCTCGCCCGATTGGCCGACGAGCGCGACGCCGCGGGCGACCTGCTTCGAGCTTTCGCCGATTAGGTCCTTGATGTGTTTGGCGGCGTCCGCGGATCGCTGTGCAAGCGCGCGCACTTCGCTCGCCACGACGGCGAAGCCCTTGCCCGCATCGCCCGCGCGTGCCGCCTCGACCCCTGCGTTCAGGGCCAAAAGGTTGGTCTGGAAGGCGATGCCGTCGATGACGTTGATGATCTGCGCGATCTCGGCGGCCGAACGCTGGATGTCGTCCATCGCGCCCACCGCTTCCTTGACGACCGCACCACCTTGCGTCGCGTCGGCATGCGCTTCGCTGACCGATCGGTTGACGTGCGCAGCGCCTTCGGCTGTTTCGCGGACGCCGCCGGTCAGTTGATCCATCGCGGCTGCCGTTTGCTCCAGCGACGCGGCCTGCTGTTCGGTCCGTTCGGACAGATCGTCGGAGGCCGAGCTGATCTCCACCGATCCGGTGTTGATGCTCTTTGCGGTATCGGCGACCTGGACCAGCGTTTCGCTGATCTGGCTGCGCATGAATTCGAAGTCCTGCTCCACCTTGCGGAACGCTTCGGGCAGATCGTGCAGCGATGCGGTGAAGTCCCCCTTGGCCAACCCCTCCAGCGCCTCGCCGACTTGCGCGATGACGGCGAGCCTCTGGCCTTCCTCGGCGCGGAAATAGCTCGACAGTGCGATGTCCATGTCGAGCAGCGCGCATTTCACCAACGTGCCGATCACGCGGCCCAGGCGTTTGCCGGCGAGCCGGCCGATCGGCGAAGACGCGATGGTCGCATGGATCACCTGCTCCAGCACCATGGCGTATCCGCCGATATACCATGTCGGCGCCAAACCGATCCGGGCATGGACGCTGCCGATCTGTTCCGCCTTTTCGAAATAGCCGGCGCCCAGTTCTCGCGAGAACAGCTGGGACCAATGATCGAGCTGCTTGTCGCGCGCGTGATCCATGACGCTCTTCGACGTGAAGAAGCCGGACACCTCCGGTGTTGCCGCGATCTTCTTGTAGAACAGGTCTAGCGCCTTGGGTGCGCTTTTCGACACGACAGACAGGATACGTGGGAAGTTCGCATAATCCTTCGCATCGAGACCGTAGAATTGTACGCGCTTCGCATTGGCTGCCGGGTCGTGCATGGGATGTCTCCAGTTCGTCTTGCGAATTGGGGCGCCCGCGTGGTTTCCAACCGGTAAATCATCGTAGTTTTACGGTGGTCCCAGCACCGGTATGGGACGAGCGCGGTGCGGTGGCAGCGGCGCCTCGCGCAATGGCGTCGCGGACCGCGATCCGACCGCGGAAAGACGGGGCTCAGGCCGCGGATATCTCGCGAATCAGACCCGAGAGGCGGGCTTGGCCTGCGCGAACAGGGGCGTCGTGACGGGCGTCTGTCGACATGGTGGCCGGTCGCCACCGTGTCCTAGCCAGACGGTGACGGCCACGCCGATCGCGCCTGCGGCGATCGCGCCCATCGTGAACCGGCGAAGACCTGGCACTACCGCCGCCCGACGGGTTGGCTCGTTCGGCACCATGGCGGGGAGCACGTCTTCGTCGCATCGCGCCGCGTCCCGCAATCCGGCGGCAAGATCCCAGCCTGCCTCTACTCGGGCAAAGGCACAGCCGTGCGCCGGGTCCTCCGCGATCCAGCTATAGGCGGCGTCCCAGTCGGCTTCAGCACCGCTGGCGTGCGCGGCGAGGAACAGCCGCGCGGCCTCCGCCTCGATCGCCCGTCGCTTCGTTGCGCGTGTGCAGGGACCATCCAAAGCCACAACCCTCGTACTCGCCGCCCCCGTACGCGCCGATCGCCTGCGTGATCTTGGCCACGGCGCGTGCGAGATGCTTGTCTACCGTGGAAACGGACAAACCCATCTCCTCTGCTATCGCGTGCGTCGGCCAATCGTACACGCGCCGCAGGACGAAGGCGCGCCGGCATTGCGGGGGCAGGGTGTCGAGGATCGCCTGCAGGTGCCGCAGTGCGTCGCGCGCCTCCAGCCCAGCCTCGGCGCGATCGTCTATGCCGATCGTGTCGAGATCGGCGATCACCTCGAACGACACGATCTTGGCGCGCCGCGCGGCGTCCACCACCAGATTGCGGGCGATCTGATACAGATAGGCCCGCCCCGATTGCACGCGGTCGATATCGCCGGTCGCATAGGCCCGGCTCATTGCCTCCGCGGCGACGTCATCGACATCGGCGCCGTCGGGCAACACGCGCCGCAAACGCGAGCGCAGCGCCCCCTCATGCGGCAGGATGGCCTGTTTGTACCAGTCGAGCCTGGCCCTGACCGACTCGGTGTCGCTGAATGAACCCACCCCGGAACCCCCCGAACGTAGCGAAGGCGATCCTCCCCGAACTCATGCTCTCACCCGGATACCATCAGCCCCCGCGGCGGTTGTCCAGCCATCATGAAATAAAAATGACATCGGCGATGGCAGATTGTGTCGCGACGACCGTCTTAGGGATCAGTGAATGATGAGGTGGGGGCTGACGAGGATGACATCCGTATCCGCTTTGACGTGCGGGGCGCTGCTGACCGTGTTGGCGGCAGTGCCGCTCGCGGCCCAGACGTCCCGGACCACTCCCGCCGTCCCGCCTGAGGTGCGGCGGGTGCATGATGCGGCGATCGTGCTAGACACGCATTTCGATACGCCTGCCAACCTCGGCCGCACCGGCTGGAGCATCATGGACCGCCACAGCCGAGCGGACAGCGGCGACCAGGTCGATTATCCGCGCATGGTCGAAGGCGGGATCGACGGTGGCTTCTTCGCGATCTTCACAGCGCAGGGCCCACGTACGCCGGAGGCGGATCGCGACGCTCGGGACGCCGCGTTGGTGCGCGCGGTGCAGATCCGTGAGATGGTCGCCCGCCACCCCGACGCCTTCCGACTGGTGACGACGTCGGCAGAGGCGCGCGCCACGGTCGCCGCGAAGAAGCGGTTCGTCTTCATCAGCATGGAAAACGGCTATCCGTTCGAAGGCGACCTGTCGCTGGTGCGCACCTTCCAGCGGCTGGGCGTCACGATGATGAGCCCGGTCCACTTCAAGACCAACGACCTTGCGGACAGCGCCACCGACAAACCCGAATGGAACGGCCTGAGCGCCAAGGGCAAGGCGTTCGTGGCGGAGGCCAATCGGTTCGGCATCCTGATCGACTGCAGCCACGCCTCTGACGACGTGCTGCGCCAGACGATCGCCCAGTCGAAGGCGCCGATCATCCTGTCGCATTCGGGCATGCGCGCGATCTTCGACCATCCGCGCAACGTGTCCGACGCCGATCTCCGCGCGCTCGCGGCCAAGGGCGGGGTGGTGCAGATCAACGCCTATGACGGCTATATGATCGCACAGCCCAAGATCCCGGCACGCGAGGCGGCGCTCGCCGCGCTGGCGGCGAAGCAGCCACCCCGTGCAACGACGACCGAGGCGGACCGCAAGGCCTATCTGGCAGCGCGCAAGGCGATCGACGCGCGCTGGCCGGTTCCGCGCGCCACGTTCGACGACGTGATGAAGCACCTGCTCCATGCGATCCAGGTGGCGGGGATCGACCATGTCGGGATCAGCGGCGATTTCGACGGCGGCGGCGGGGTCGAGGGATTCGACGACATCACCGCCTTTCCGAAAATTACCGCCGCGCTGCTCGCGCGCGGCTACAGCGCGGCCGACGTCGCCAAAGTGTGGGGTGGCAATGCGTTGCGCGTGCTCGACGCGGCGCAGGCCGCGGCGGAGCCGGGGGTGCGCCCGGCGATCCCCGTCACCTCATGATCCTTTGCGCCGCCTGATCGCGGCGCGGACGGACCCGCGATGAGCGGATGACAGCGTGAGGGCGGACCGCAACAGCCGGCCGCCCATACGTCCCGGGGGGGATGATCTGGATAGCAATGTCCCGTCGGCGCGCCGACCAGATCAGGAGATTGCGCATGTCCCGTTTCCGTGTCTCGCCCCCCGCCGGTACGGCGATGGGCCTTGTCCTTAGCACAGTGGCGATGTTGCTGACAGGACAGGCCGCCGCGGCGCAGGCGATCGCCGCCGAAGCCGCGGAAGCAAGCCCGCAGGCGAGCGACGCCGCGACAGGTGAGGGCCAGGATATTGTCGTCAGCGGCCGCCGCATCAGCCAGGCGAGCGAGGCGGTGGGCGAGGACAAGATCACGAGCACCGTCGCGGTGACGCGCGACGCCTTGTTGTCCGCGCCATCGGGCATCTCGGGGCTCAAGATGCTGGAATCGCTGCCGGGTTTCAACGTGCAGACCGATGGCGCGCTCGGCCTGTACGAATTCGGCAACAGCGTGCAGACGCGTGCCTTCAACCTCGACCAGATCGGCTTCGTCGTCGATGGCGTCCCGATGGGGCGCAGCGATGCCTTCGGCGGCAGTCCGGTATTCCGCTATGTCGATAACGAAAATCTGGGGGTGGTCGAGGCGTCGCCCGGCGCGGGCGGTGTGACGATGCCGACCTATTCGTCGCTCGGCCCGGTCGTGTCCTATCGCTCGATCGTGCCGCAGAACGAGCTTGGCACCTTCATTTCGCAGAGCTTCGGCGATTTCGATATGAAGCGCACCTTCGTGCGGGTCAGCACCGGCAAGGTGGGGCCACTGAAAGCCTATGTCAGCCGCACCAAGCTCAATACCGACCTGTGGCGCGGCGAAGGCACCGTCGACCGCGAACATTGGGAAGCGATGGCGGTGGTCGACATTACGGACAGCAGCTGGGCGCGCTTCAAGTTCGTCTCGAACGACTTCTTCGACTATGATTCGCCGACGCTGTCGCGCGCCGAATATAATAGCGCGACGTCCGATCTGGCCGGTCATGTCGGTCGCTATCGCGGCTATTACGGCGATCCGTTGCCGGTCTACACGCCGACGGTGGCGGGCGTGCCCTATTCGAACCCCAATTACACCTATTATTACGGACAGGCGATCAACGTCCGCAAGGACAAGCTCTACGCCGGCACGTTCCACTTCGGCATCGCCGATGGCGTCCAGGCGGAAACGACGATCTATTACGAGGACAAGGACGGCTGGGGCAGTTCGCCCGACAGCTATGCCAACACGCTGACCTTCTATAATCGCCAGCGGCTGGTGTCGGGCCTCGCGCTGACTGCACCGCGGGGTACGCAGTTCGGCGTGTCGAGCCTCGGTGGCTATCGCCAGGGCATTCTGCAAAGCCTGCATGCGGCGATCGGGATCCATGCGATCGACGTCGGCATCTGGGCGGAGGACGACCGTTATCGCCGCTACCAGCGGCGTCAGAACACGATCGACGGTTCGCCCGCCAGCGCCCCCAATTACAACGAGCTGGTCTATGGCCGTCGCGATTACCGGTCGAAACGCGCGACGACGCAGCTGTTCGTCCGCGACCGTATCGAGCTGACGCCCGCGTTCAGCGTCGATCTCGGCATCAAGGCGCTCGACCTCGACTATCAGCAGCGCGGGTATCGCGACTTCGCCGATTATGCGCGGACGGTTGCCGGTGTGAACGTCGTCGGATGGGGGCCGAAGTACAATCGCGCGCATTATCGCGACTTCTTCCTGCCGACCGTCGGCATCCTGTACCGCTTCGCCGATCCCCGCACGCAGCTGTTTGCATCCTATGCGGAAAATATGGCGTTGCCCAAGGGGATGGATGACATCTTCTCCGTCGCCTACGCCAACTCGCCGGCCGTGGTCGGCGCACCCGCGCCGGAACGGTCGAAGAATATCGAGGTTGGCCTACGGACGACGCGGCCGGAATTCTTCGCGTCGCTGACCGGCTATTACACCAAGTTCGACAACCGGATTCAGTCGATCGCCTCGATCCTGCCGGGCACGACCAACGTCACCGAAACCTTTTACCAGAATGTCGGCAGCGTGAAGGCGTACGGCGCGGAACTGCTCGCCAATTACAAGCCGGCGTTCCTGCACGGCGCGGCCTACGTCAACGCCAACGTCACCTACAATCACGCACAATTCCAGGACAATATCGTCGGGGCGGCGCGCACCTATCTGATCGCGGGCAAATATCTGCCCGACAGTGCGAAATGGGTCGTATCCGGGGGGCTAACGGTCGAACCGGCGCCGTGGTTCGTCGCTAATATCACCGGTAAATATACCAGCCGTCGCCAATCGACCTTCGAGAATACGCCGGGCTCATCGCTGCCGGGCTTCACCGTCTTTTCGGCCTATGCCGACATCGGTGACGGCTTTTCGATTGGTCCGGTGCGTAACGCGCGCATCCGCGTCAACGTCGACAATCTGTTCGACAAGGATGTGCTGTCCTACATTTCGCCCGCGCTTACCGGCGACGGCCTGTTCCGGCCGCTCAGCCCCCGCACCGTCCAGCTGACCTTGTCCGTCGACATCTGATACGCGGCGCCGCGGCGCGTCATACGCCGCGGCGTTTCGACGACGTAGAGTGGGTAATCCTTCGAGCGCACCGATGCGAAACACCACGTCAGCGGTTCGCTCATCCGCGCGAATGGCAGCCTACGGGACGCAACGGATGCCTCGCGACGTCTGCCGCTGGGTCACAGCCACCCGTTCCGCCGCGCCGTGCGGCCCGCCTCGATGCGGTTCGCCGCGCCGAGTTTCCCTGCCGCGTCGGACAGGTAATTGCGCACGGTGCCTGGCGACAAACCGAGCCGATCGGCGATGTCCTTGTTCGACAGTCCCTCTTCGGCAAGACGCAACGTATCGCGCTCGCGATCGGTGAGCGGATCGCGGCCGATCTCTCCGGCCGCTGTCGCAAGATCGGCGGGTATCGCGCGACCGCCGGCCGCGACGGTGCGGATCGCAGCCGCCAGGTCGTCGACCGGTGCATCCTTCAGCAGATAGCCGCGCACCCCGGCGCTGCGCGCGCGGGCGAGATAGCCCGGCCGAGCGAAGGTCGTCACGATCACGACGGCGGTTGGCGACCGCTCGTCGGCCAGTCGCCTGGCAAGGTCGAGGCCGGTTTGACCGGGCATCTCGATGTCCGTCAGCAATATGTCTGGCGCGAGATCCCGCACCATCGCGAACGCGGTATCGCCGTCCGACGCGCGGCCGACGATCGCGAAGTCCGGCTCCAGCGACAACAATGCGGCAATGGCGCCGAGCACGAGCGCCTGATCCTCGGCGATGACGATACGGATGGGGGTCATGCCGGCACGCTCGCTTCCAGACGGGTGCCGGATTGGGCAGGGGCGAGATGCAAGGCACCGCCCGCGGCGACCAATCGCTGTCGCATGCCGGTCAACCCGTTGCCCTCGCGACCGGACAGGCCGACGCCATCGTCCTCGACTACCAAGCGGGCGTAACCGGGGTCGGCGATGATATGGATCATGCAATGCCGGGCGCCAGCATGGCGGATAACATTGGTGACGGCCTCGCGCAGCGTCATCGCCAACACAGCACCCGCGTTGGCAGGGACGTTGGCGGCGTCGCCGGTCAGCGTCGGCTGCACGCCTGCGGTCCGCAAGGCGGCGATCGAGGCGGACGCTTCCTGCGCCAAGCCGCCACCGGCTTGCCCCGCCAGCGCCGCGCGGACATCGGCGAGGCCGGCGCGCGCGGCGGCAGCGATGGCTTCCACCTCCTTCCGCGTCGCATCTCTGTCACGATCGAGCAGTCGGGCGGCCAGATCGGCCTTGAGCGCGACGAGCGTCAGCGTACGGCCGACGACATCGTGTAGATCGCGCGCTATCCGTTCGCGTTCGGCGGTGCCGGCAAGGCGGCGGACCTCCTCTTGCGTCGCGAGCAACGCCTGCGTCCGGTCGTAAAAGGCTTCGCGCGAGATCGTCGCGCCGCCGGTCATGGCGACGAGCAGCGCGCCGGGCAGCCACCATAAGGTCGGCTGGCTCAGCGCGAGACCGGTCACCATCGTCACCACCGCGATCGCGGCGATGCCGAGGATTGCCACGGATCGCGGACGGGCGTGCCCCATCGCCGACGCGGCGTAGATCGGGAAGACGGTCCAACCAACCGGTAGGGCGGCGAGGGCTATGCCGATCGCGGTGATTGCGGCACAGGCGCCAACAAGCTTCAGGCCCTGCCAGCGATGCGCTGCAACGTAGAGCGGCAGGAACGTCATTACCGCCAGCGCCGAGGTTATCAGCGTTGTCGCGTCCGGCCATCTCCACAGCCAGGGGAGGGGCAGGAAGACGAGATAAACGAGCCACGGCCAAGGTCCGTCCCACCATCGCTGTGTCGTCGTGCGCATCGCGCCACTGTCGAGGGGGCCCGTGTGTTCGGTCAAGCCGGGGTCCGCCGCCATCCGCTCCAGGCCCAAGCGACCCCTGCTGCCGTCATCGCGGTTACGGCCATTATATGCCCGGCGGGTGCGCCTAGCGTATCGACCCCGACGATCGCTCTCGCAAGCTGGCCGAGATGGTAGGACGGCGTGATCTGGCCCAGCGTCCGCATCCAGCTGGGTAGCATGGTGGTCGGAATCCACAGGCCGCCCAGTACCGATCCGCCGAGGAACAAGGCGTTGGCCACCGCCACCGCGCCCTTGCCGCTCATCCGCATACCCATGCCGAAACCAATTAGCGCAAACGGGATAGCCGAGCCGAGATGGAGCAGCGTTAGCGCGATCCACGTTGCCGCCGACAAGCGGACACCTGCGACGATCGCCAGCGCATCGATCAGCACCAGCGCCAGCGCGGTGGTCGCGACGGCAGCGATCAGCTTTGCCGCGACATAGGCGCCGGCGGGCATCGGCGAGACGCGCTTCAACTCGATCAGACCCTGTTCCCGCTCAATCGCGACGCCGGCACCGAAGCCGAACAGCGCGGGCCCCGTCGCTGCGAACACGCCATAGCCCGCCAGCGTCGCGAGCGCATATTCGGGGGAGGGCGACTTGGCCACGGCGAGCGTGAACAGGCCGTAGAAGGCGGCGGGGGTCAGCACGGTCGGAACGAGGAACTGGGGCAGGCGCGACGTGCGCTTGAGTTCGGCGATCGCTTCTCGAAGCCACACGCCGTTCGGGGTTGCGACGAGCGCGGTCATGCAGCGATCCTTTCCGGCTGAGTTGAGAGCAGGGCGGCAATTGCGTCCTCCAACGTTGCATCGGCGACGCGCAGATCGGTCAGCGTAATATCGGTATCGAGGAGCGCGCGCACCGTGGCGGCAGCATCGGCGGAGACGATGCGCAGGTCCGCGCCGTCCATGCCGGCGTCCCTGACCGCCGGGGCCGACGCGACGCGGTCCGGGGTCAGTTGGCTGCGGCAGCGGATCACCGATCCCCCAGCGCGGGCGCGTAGCGCCGCGGGCGTGTCGTCGGCGACGATCGTACCCGCGTCCATCACCACGATCCGGTCGGCGAGCGCATCGGCCTCCGCAAGGTCGTGACTGGTCAGAAGCACGGCCGTTCCGTGGTCCGCCACGTCGCGGACCGTACCCCACAATACGCGGGCGGAAGCCCGGTCCATCGCGGCGGTGGGTTCGTCGAGGACGAGGAGATCGGGCCGGCCGCAGATCGCCAGCGCATAATGCACGCGGCGGGCCTGCCCCCCAGACAGGGCAGCGCAGCGGCGGTCCGCAAGGTCGTCCAGCCCTGCGAGCGCCAGCGTTTCGGTCAGCGGCCGCGGGTCGGGATAATAGCCCGATTGCAGCGTCAGGACCTCGGCGATCGTCAGCACGTCGGGCAGGCCGGCGCTTTGCAGCATCACGCCCAGGCGGCGACGCGCAGCGGGCCGGCGTGGGTCGAGCCCGAAGACCGTCGCCGTGCCCGCATCCTGTGCGATGCGGCCGGTCAGCAGAGAGACAGAGGTCGTCTTGCCTGCGCCGTTCGGGCCGAGCAGCGCGGTCACCTCTCCGGCACGGATGCCGAGATCAAGGCCGGCGAGGACGTTGCGTCCGCCAAGCCGTTTGGACACGCGCGTCAGCCGCGCGACATCGGCCAGATCGCGGCTCATCGCCGGCGCTCCGGCATCAGCGCGGTATCGAGGGCCGCAAGTACCTTCGGCCAGCCATCCGCGCGCGCGGCGCGGTTGCCGGCTACCGTGCCGCCGAGCGGAACGGCCCGGTCGGCCGCTTGGGTGCCAACCTCGGGGGGCGGGCCGAAGGCGGCATGACCCGCGTCGGGATAGGCGAGTACCGTGACGGGATGTGCGTATTTCGCGGCATGCAACCGGGTTTCGACGGCCCGTGCCATCGAACAGGACGGCCACAGACCGTCCGCTTCGCCACAGACCATGACGATGGCGGCCTGCGAGCGCTCGATTGGGATGGTGCCGGTCGCCGCTTTGGCAGGATCGGCTAGCGCGTCCGCATAGAGCGCGTGGATGCCGCGCCATTCCCCTGTCCATCCATAGGGCGTGAAGGGCACCGGTTTACCGCCCTCGGTCCACGACGATTCGGTGACGAGGCCCTCCCGGTCGATCCCCGGCCAGACGACGCTGGAGGGAACGCCGAGCACCGCGATCTTAAGATCGCGTCGGCGCGAGGCGACAAGCAAGGCTGCTTCGGCGCCTTTGGACGTACCGACGATGCCGACGCGATCACCCGCGACCCCAGGCTGCGTCTTCAGCCAATCGAGCGCGCGGGTGAAGGTTTCGATCGGAACGGACTTCAGTGCGGCAGGCTGGCCGGGGCTGCCGAAATACGAAAGCTGGAGCACGACATAACCACGGGCCGCCAGCGCCGCTGCCTGTGCAGCGGCAGCTTTGCCAAGGCCGCCCTCCGACCCGCCAAGCAGCAGGATTGCAGGCGCGGGGCCAGTCCGTGCAGGCCGGTAGAGATCGGCGATCATGGCGCCGTCTCGGATCTGGCGTGGGGCGGCCATCACGGGTGCCGCCGCCGTCGTAGGGGCGGCGGACGGCAAAGCGGCGGCAAGTGCGAGAGCAGTCAGAAGCATGGGTCAACCTCGTCGAACATGCTCTTCCTGTGCGACGGGTGACGGGCGCCACGTAGTGACAAATGTCATGGTTCGGCGGCGTCGCCACAGATTTTAGTCGGAAACAAAGTCCGTGTGTTGGCGATCAATCAACGTCGGCAGCCATCTTCGTCGCGGCCGGTTCGGCGGCGAACGGCGGCGTCTGGTGCCCGAGCCGGCCCAGCATGCGGTAGGGATGGATCGACGCCGGCACGATGTCGGTGTCGGCGCCGGGACGATGGTGGCGAGGCGGGCGACGGCCGCAGGTCGATGATGCGCGGGCAGCCGGCAGTGCCGACTAAGCCCGATAGCTTTTCAGGGGTGATGGCGTGGGGCGCAGGCATGGGGCGTCCGTCATGAAGAGGCGGACGCGATTCTCCGGCTGACGCCTCGTGGGGAGATCGCGGTCCCCATGATCGCAATCAGCCATGATGATCTGGCCCTGTCAACCGCTCCGGTGCGCTCTGCCCCTGGCGCTGCCGGGTGCGCGCCATTTGAGGCGATGCTGCCTAGCACAGGGAGGGGAAGGCGGAATGCAGCGTTGTGCTCGAAGCTGTCTTCTTCATGCCGGTTTGCAGGGACAAGTAGAAAGCTTCGGCGAGATTACCTCAGCAGGTTTGTCGCGCTATCAATGACCCGCTGAAATGTCGGCAGCGAGCAAAGCGTGCTGCATCGTCCGATGGGGAGATGCCGCAAGACGATCTGACCGTGCCGTCCAGCTGTGCTGAGATGTCGTGCCGCGGAAGGGGGCTGCGCAATATACGATAGCCGGATAACATGTTTGTGCGTGCGACGGTCAGTCAGGCGCTCGAACAGGAGGCCGCCGCCGATAGGCGGGTCGTCGACGCCGTAGCCCGGGATTTGAAAGTGAACGCCAAGGATCGCGGTGACGGCCGCGATCGTATTGTCGTGGCCGACATAGACGTGGACCGCAGGTGCCTTGGGCTGTGTCAGGTCCGCAGCGATCGCTCGCGCAATCAACCCGCCGACACGCGGCGCCATATAGGCCGAGCGGGCGAAGACGTCGAAGAGGCGGGCATGCAGGAGCGACATCGCCTGAATGTCCTTGGCCGACGCGCGGCCCCAGCCGACCCGCTGCATCGGAAAGCCTTCCGCATATTGCAGCAGGAAAACCTGCGCGGTGCCGGAGGTCATATCGATCGCGCCCTTCAGGCTGATGCCCTTGCCATCGGCGGACGGCGTGATCCGGTTGGGCATTGCCGCGAATGTGCAGGGTGGGTTCGACGACGCACAGCCGAGCACGCGCTCCATCGCGGCGAACCCCGCGGCGGTGCCGCGCATCAGAGCGGTCCCATCCTGCAACTCGGCGTTGATGCTGGCGGCTGCTTGGGTAGCGTCGAAGGGGACGGCGCGGGCTTCCAGCGCGTTGAACAACGGGTCCGTATCGCCCTCGGCGCGATGCTCGACGGCAATCGGGCAACCCGGCGCCAGGCCCTCGGCCAGGGCATGGCCGCTGGCGATCGTCCGCGATAGGCTGTTCGTCCAGATCGTCAGGGCATTCGGGGCGGGGCAGCGCCCGGTCGGCAGCAAGCCTTGCCGGAGCAACCGACCCCGTTCGAACTGCGCGAGGATGCGCAGCGCTGCGGCGCCATGCGGGGTCAGATGGCTGGCCGCCGTGTCCCATTGCGGAAACGGAGCGCGGGCGAGGGGAGCCGCCGCGGCTTCACCCTCCAAGGGCGCGCGGATGCCGTGGCGGATCAGCATCACGGCCCGGTCCACCGTGTAGCGGGGCCGCGCCGAGCAAGGACCGGCGACCAGACTGGTCGCCACCGCCAGTGCGAGCGCACGGACTATCATGTCGAGTATCTTCCCCCGTTGCGCGGCAACCCTCTCACTTCGGCAGCTTGCAGCCCGCAGGCTGCGTCACCGGGTTGCATCGTTCCATCACGCCGCCCGGCAGGGTCACGGTGAAGCCCTTGTTCCACGCCCGCGTCGGCGCGCCGGGATAGTAATCGGTCGACACCGCCTGTGCGCCGCTGTCGATCGCGGCCTGCTGGCGCGTGTGATCGTTGTCGCGCGCTTCCTTGGTGTCGGCGTCGCTGCGCGTGCGGACGATGAAGCCCTGCTTCACCCATTCACGGATCTTCGCCCCGTCGGTACGCGGATCGCCGACGATCTCGACCGAGGCCTCGGGCTGGTCGGTGTCGTACCAGCCGAAGATCGGGCGGCCCTTCAACGAAGGATGCCCGGCGCGGTAGATATCGGACACGTCCGAAGGCGTATCCAGCACGAAGTAGATTTTCCCGCGAGCGCTCTCCAGCGTCGGCCAGCCCTTGGTGGTCACCGCCTCGCGCAGGGTCTTTGCATTCCCGCGAACGTCGTCGGGCGTGATCATCCGGTTCGGCGTCAGCACGTCGCGAATCTCGCCGTCCAGTGCATCGAGCAACGGTGCGGTCAACGGCAGCGGATCGGTGACGCCCGGCTTGTTGATCGGCCGGTCGGCGGCGTTGATCGTCACCATGATCGGCAGGTGACGCGGATGCGCGCGCGACCAGGCGTCGATCTGGCCGATGCACTGCTTGAAGGTGCCGCAGGAGCGATAATCGACTTCCGGGATATGGAAGACCTTGAAGCCCGGCTTCATCATCGCCGCTTCGTCGAAGCCGGTCTGCTCACCTGCCGCCTTCGCGATCGCCTCGCCCTTGGGATGCGCGAAGCGTCCGCCTTCGGGGTCGGCGAAGATGTCGATCTCCAGCTGGCGCACGCCCCGGTCGAGCTGCTGCGCCAAGGTCAGATGATCGTAGTCCAGTGCGGCGGCGAGCTTGGGATCACGCTGTTCCAGCGCGGCGAAGACGGCGGGCGCGATCCGCTTTTTGTAGCTGTTGTGCGAGCCGACCACCTGGATGTCGTTCATCCGAAGGGCCGCCCGCGGCGCCGGGGCGGCGGCGGTCGCAAGGACCGCCGCCAGGGTGAGGAAAGCCTTCATCAGAACTCCGCCCGCACGCCGAACAGGATCGTCCGGCCATAATAGTTGATCTCGCCGAAGCGCATCTTGCTGTCGTTATAGGTGTCCTGATGCGCGCCCGCGATGTTGATGCCCTCCAGGCTGAGCGTCAGGTTGTCGGCGGCGCGCACCGACAGCTGGCCGTCGAGCGAGCCGAAGGCCGCGACATAGGTCGGTGCCTGCACCGTGCTGCCCGTGCTCGACAGATATTTGTCGCGCCAGACATAGGACAGACGCGCCGACAGCGGGCCCTTGTCGTAGAAGCCGACCAGGTTGAAGCTGTTCTTCGACAGGCCGATCAGCTGGTCCTTGATGTTGCGCGAACCCGCCGTGTAGTCGGCCTTCACTTCCGTATGGGTATAGGACCCCTGAACGCCGAAGCCGTCGAACGGTTCGGGCAGGAAGGTGAAGACCTGGCTATAGGCCGCCTCCGCGCCATACACCTTGGCATTGCCGCCATTGACCGAGCTGGAGAGGCGGACGGTGCCGCGACCCGGAATGTTGATCTCGGTATTCGACTGGGTGATGTAATCGTCCATCGCCTTGTAGAAGACCGCACCCGACAACATGCCCGACGGTGCGAAATACCATTCCAGCGACCCGTCGAACTGGGTGGCGAGGAAGGGCACCAGCTGCGGGTTGCCGCCGCTGGCGGTCGGCGCGTCGGTCGACACGGTGATGCGCGGTGCGGTGTCGGTGACGTTGGGGCGGGTCAGCACCCGGCTGGCGGCGAGGCGACCGACCAGCTTGGGGGTCAGGTCGGCGCGCAGGTTGAAGCTGGGCAAGACGTTGTTGAACGTCTTGGGATAGCTGACCGGGGTGGCGGTGTTGCCGCTGGTCAGCGTACCGCTGGCGACCTGATCGGTGTGGACGTAACGCACGCCGACATTGCCGCTGACCGGCACCGACCCTGCATCGAACTGGTAATCGGCGCGGACATAGGCGGCGGCGATCTTCTCGGTCACGACGAAGGATGAGCGGCGATCGCCATTGGTGATCGGCTGACCCTGGATCGCCGGGGTGAAGAAGTTGCCGACATAAGCCGCCGTCACCGGCACCAGCCAGTTGCGGAAGGCATTGCCCGACACGCCCGACAGGAAGTCGTCATAGGGCAGCTGCTGATAGGCACCCGCGCCCAGATTGGTCAGCGGCTGGTTGGTCGCGGTGTCGATCAGATAGTCGCGACGGAAATAGTCGCGCTTGCGCCAGTGATATTCGCCGCCCGCCTGCAGCTTTGACAGGAAACCGTCGAAATCATGGCCGACGTCGAGACGCGAATAGAAATCCCAGTCCTTGCTGTCCTTGGGCGCGATGTTGAACTGGTACAGCTTGTAATTGGCCGGGTTGGTGACGTCGACCGGCGTGGTGAAGGTCGGCATGTTCTGATAGCCGCCGCTGGCGTCATAGGTCAGCGGCGCGATGAAATAGGCACGGCTGCGCACGGTGCCGGTGCGGTAGTCGGGGTGATAGCTGTGCGCGGCCGACCAGTTGACATTGGCGGCGACATGCCAGCGATCCGGGTTCCAGGTCTGCTTCAGCCCGACGGTGATCAGGTCATGGCGATTGAGGCTGTATTCGCGCGACGCCATGAAGCGGGCGTTGGCGATCGTTGCCTTGGTGATCGTGTCGCCGACGACGGTATAGCCGGGCTGAAGAATGGTGGGCAGCTGCTTCACGCCACCGATCGAGACGTTGTTGTCGTCCGGATAGATGTCGAGGCCGAACTCGTCATAGGCGACGTCTAGCCGGGTCGCGACCATGTCCAGCGTCGTCTGCAGCTCCGCGGTCGGCTGCCACTGGGCCGAGACGATGCCCGAGATGCGCTTGCGGTCCTCGGTCTCGACGGTGGGGCGGGTGCGGGTCGGCGAATAGAGACCCGCAGGCGCGCCGCCGCGCGACGCATCGGTATAGCGGTCGGTCAGCCACCCGAAATTCATGAAGCGGTCGTTACGGACCGTCTTGCCCCAATATTGCGCGCCCGCCAGGATGCCGAAGGTGCCGTCGCTGTTCTTCGCGCTGGTCAGCACGGTGACGTTGGGGCGGACCTGCTTGGTCTGGCTGGTATAGGTGCCGCGCATATTGACGGTCGTCTTGTTGCCGACCTCCAGCGGGTGGAAGGTCTTGACGTCGATATTGCCGCCCAGCGCGCCCTCGCTCATGTCGGCGGTCGGGGTCTTCACCACGTCGATGCTGGAGGTGAATTCGGCGGGCAGCATCTCAAAGCGGAACTGACGACCGGCCGCGCCGCCATTCTCGATCAGGTCGTTCAGCGCGATGGTGCGGCCGTTCATCAGCGTGTTCTGGAACTGCGGGCCCAGGCCACGGACACTGACATACAGGCCTTCACCGCGCGGGCGGGTGATCGCCACACCAGGGACGAGCTGAAGCGCCTCGGCGACGTTCTGGGTCGGGAACTTGCCGATATCGGTCGAGCTGATCGAGTCGACGCCGTAAGCGGCGCGGCGCTTGGTCTCGATGCCCGCCGCCAGGCTGCGCGCATAGGTGCCGTTGACGACGATGTCCTGGCCGTCGGCGGCCGTATCAAACGCCTGTGCGCTCGATTGCGCGGCGTCTTGCGCAGGGTCAGCCGCGGCGCTCTTTTGCGCCTGGGCAGTGACCGAGCCGGTCACCAGGATGAACGCCACCGATGCCTTCAAAAGGCTGCGAAATGTAATCATAACATTGGTCCCCACCCCGGCCGTCTTGCCGGTCGGGCGGGGGCGTTAAGAGCGGCCTGTGTAAGTTTGACGTAGAATTGATGACATTCGTGTGAGCGCTAACGGCCGATGCATATTGACGACCTGCCGAATGCCCGAACGAGCGCGCGGCTGCCCTACCCCCGCTAGCGACGGCGCTGCGCCTGACCGACGTCCATACCGGCTAACTAGCTCTATTGTTCGGGGGGCGCTGGTCCGGCCGTTGGCCTGCCTTCTCCGAAGCCTGCGGTATGCGCCCTGATGTCCCTCGCGGCGGAGACGACGGCGAACCCCGGGCGGTTAGTTCCTCATCTCTTCGCGTCCAGCAAAAACCCACGGCCCACACATGGAGCTCCTCCAAATGAAAACTGACCATGGATCTGCGCGTTGAAATTCGACCCCACCCAGATGTCAAACATCCCCGGATTGATCACCCAGCGGAGCTGTACGGCATTTCAATATTGCACGCTGGCCTCGTCGCGCGCGTGGTCGTCGCTGTCCGTGATGGTGGTCGACACCCGGCCGCTGGGTTGCAGCACCGTCGTGTCGAGCTAGGCATGCCGGTGGTCAAGCAGATATAGCTGAGGCCTTACCCCGAATTTGC
The DNA here is from genome assembly GCA_003075315.1 of Arthrobacter sp. TPD3018. GTDB lineage: Bacteria > Pseudomonadota > Alphaproteobacteria > Sphingomonadales > Sphingomonadaceae > Sphingomonas. The sequence continues at coordinate 1,163,420 of QDFQ01000001.1, forward strand.
ATTGGGCGGGTGCGGGGATGTCTCCAATAGCACTCGCCCTGGTCCTTTTGTATGTGCGTAATGCTGTGGTCATAAAGATAAAGGCTTCGTTGCCGCTGCATGGTTAGGTAATCGCTAGGTTGCCACGTAGATATTGTGCACTTCGAGAAATTGTATGCGTTGTATTTGGTGCGGAAACTTTTGGTCTGGTGTGCTTTTTCTTGTTAAAAGAGTCTAGCAAGATGCGGTTTGCTGATTAATTTGACATAATTGGGGTGGTGGATTAGCGATAACTGATACGGGCGCGGCGCAAACGTGAGGTGGGGTATTTGAGCGAACCATCGACGCTGATCGAAGGCCGCAGACGGTTGCGGCGCCTGAACATCAATCTGCTCTATGCGCTTGATGCGCTACTGCATGAGCCGTCGCTGACTGCGGCGGCGCACTCGATCGCGATCAGCCAGCCGGCGATGAGCATGAAGCTGCGCCAGCTGCGGGAGCTTTTCGGTGACGAACTGGTCGTGTTTGGCGAACGGCGCCAGCTGACGGCCTTAGGCGCGGCATTACACCAACGCGTTGGGCGATTGCTGCGCGAGGTGGATGACACGTTCAATCTCGCGCTGGCGTTCGATCCCGCGACTGCGCGTCAGACGGTGACGGTGACCGCGCCAGAGGTCGTCGAACTCATGTTTTTTAGTCGCATCATGCCGCGACTGCGCGCTGTGGCACCCGAAATCGGGTGGAAGATGATACCCTTCGTCCATGGCTCTGCGCGACACCTGTTCGATCGCGGTGCCGATATCGCGATCGTTCCCGAGGCGATGGCCGATCCCGATCTGTGCACCCTGCCGCTGCTCGACCATGCACCTGTCGCGCTCGTCTGTGCGTCGCATCCGCTTGCTGGCGGCCGTGTGGATGTAGAGGACTTCCTGGCTGCACCCCATGCCGCGGTGCATGAGGACATGGAACGCGCAATCTTCGGCGATTTCGCTGCGGACAGTCCGTTCGCGCGGCGGCGCGTCGTAGTACGCACGGGACTTCATTCGATGCTGCCCGCATTGGCGATCGGGTCCGACTTGATCGTCACCACCAGCAACTGGTTCGCGCAGCATCAGGCGGCGGTTTTGCCTGTGACCATCCTCGACCTGAGGTGGCCGCGGATGACGGCCGGCCTTGTCCTCCAGTGGCAACCCTATCGCGACAAAGAGCCTGTGATCCGCTGGCTGGTCGCCGAATTGAAGCGCGGGGCCGACGGGATCGGCCGGCCGATCGACGCGGCGTTATAGGGGCATAACCAATTACAATTTGATGACGGTGCGGGGTGGGCGCAGATTTCGTTCCGTCGAGGAACAGGACTGCAGCGGAGCCAGCGCTTCGTACCAATCGGCGGCCGCCTTCGACACCGCAGAATGAACCATCGACGGCAGGGGCCGTCGAGGACCCACCGTTCCGCCGCCTGGCGGGGCTTTAGTCATGGCTGTGAGGCGTCGCAGGGCGGCGCGCGTCCGATCTTGTGTCCGAAGGGGCATCGGTACGCGTGGTCGCGGCGCCGGGATGAGGGGGATATATGGGTCGGGGTCGTGCAGAACTGGCAATCCGAGTGGCCGTCATCGCTTTGGTGCCGATACTCGGGTGGGGCTTGCCGCAGTCGGCATGTGCGCAGGGTGGGCGTATCTCGCTTCCAGCCATGCCCCTGGCGGAGACGCTGGCGCAAATTCGGCAAAAGACGGGCGCAACGATCGACGCCGATCCCGATGCCATCCGCGGACTGACCGCCGCGTCGGTGAGCGATGCCCGCGACGCCATGGCGGCCGTCCGGCAAGCGACCCGCGGAATGCGCCTTGCCGTCAGCCGCGAGGCCGATGGCGGTATTCTGATCGTCAACGACATCCTCGTGGTTGCGCATCGCGACGAGGCGGAAACCAGCGTCATGGTGCGCGGTGCGACCAGCTCGAGCCGTACCGGCGAATCGTTGCGCGATCAGCCGCGCAACGTACAGGTCCTCTCCGCCAAGCTTCTGGGCGAGCAGCAGGCGCAAAGCCTCCCCGACGCGCTGCGCAATGCGGGCGGCGTTACCGTCAATGCGGCGACGGTGCAGGGCGGCGTCGGCTATACCGTGCGCGGCATGTCGACGGGAGGTGCGATCAATGGCCTGCCGACGCCGTCAAGCAGCACCTTCGCGGCGGGCAGCACCCAACCGATCGCCAATGTCGAGCGGCTGGAGGTTCTGAAGGGACCGGACGCTATCCTGCTCGGCGGGGACAGTCTGGGGGGCACGGTCAACATCGTCACGAAAAAGCCGAGCGCCGATGAGCGGCTCTATGTGTCGAGTGAGGTCGGCTCGTTCGGTGCGGTGCGTGGTACGGTGGATGCGAACCGCTCGATCTCCGCCGACGACAGTGTCAGCGCGCGCATCATCGCGACGGCCGCCACCGCCGACCGCAATTTCGGCGGCTATCGCGGGAACGAGGATTATTTGTTCGCGCCGACGATCCGCTACAAGAAGGACGGCACCGACATCATCCTGGGGGTCACCGCGGGCAACCAGATCTTCGGCATGGTGCCGTACACGCTCTACGATACGACGAAGAGACAGCCGGTGCCGATCCTTGCTGGCGTGCCGCTGGTTGGCGGACAGTACCAATATTCACAGATCACCAGCACGATCTATGATGCTCAGGCGAAACAGACGGTTGGGAATTGGCTGACGATCGTCGGGCATTGGCAGCATCAGGACAGCAGTCTTCTCCTCAGCCAGTATTCGCCCTTCGCCCTTCTGGCACCGAACGTCCTGCTTATCAGCAGCAGTGGCGTGAAGCAGCAAAGCGCTAATAACGCGGTCGACGGCTATGCTCGCATTGCCGTCAGGACTGGGCCGTTCGAGCACAAGCTGATCGCGGGGGCGATGGCGACGAACTTCGACACGTCGGCGGACTCCGCCAGCTCGGGATCGATGTTTCCTTATAATTACGTCACTAGGGCGCCAACGTTACCACTTCTGCCCACAAACTATGCCTTCGCCAATCGGATCGTCGGCAAACAGACATCCTATTACGGGCAGTACCTCGTAAAGTTCTGGAAGATCGCGCTGCTTGCCAGCGTGCGCAAGACGTCGTCCGACAGCACGACAACCATCCGGGATGGTCGCACCAAACTTGATAAGGTGAACCGTTACACATCCAACGGCGCGGTCACGCCCAGCTATGGTGCGGTTGTAGAGGTGTCGGACACGCTGTCGGTCTACGGTTCGCTCGCCTACGGCTTTATCCCCAGCTATCAGCTGGATCGGTTCCAGAACCTCCTGCCCGACACGCGGACGCGCAACGCCGAAACAGGAATCAAGCTGGATTTGCTCGACAAGCGCTTGCTGCTCAATGCTTCGTGGTTTCGACTAAGCCAGAGCAACCTCAAGATCGCCGATCCGCTGAACCGGATCTACTACATCAACCTTCCCGGACGATTGGCGCAGGGTGTCGACGTCAGCGTTTCGGGCGAGCCCTTGAAAGGCGTGACGGTCAGCGGATCGTTCACGCGCACCGACTATTCCATTTTGACCACGGGCAATTCGACGCTGGGAAACACCGTCGTGTTGCAACCGCGCGACCAATACAGCGCCTATGCCTCGTATCGCCACCGCATTACCGATGACGTGACTGCGGGTCTGGGTGCAGGCGTATATGGCCGGTCGAGCGCGGCGATCGACATGCTCGGTAGATACTGGATCGGCCCGGCGGTGCAGACCGATCTGAACGGGTTCCTGACGATCGGCAAGCTCGACTTCAACCTGGGGGTCCGAAACCTGTTCGATCGTCAGAACTATCAGCCGACGATTGCCACCACCTATGTCCCGCTCGGCGAGCCGCGCACCTGGCGCCTGACCGTCGGCTATCGTTTCCGTTGATGAAGGCCCGCCGATCCATGTTGCCATGGCCGAAGTCTATTGCCCGGCTGCCGCGATCCATCGCTCCGGGACCATCTCGGACAGCGCGCGAGCCCTAGATAGCTGGGGCTATGCCGTGATCGGCAACGCCGTCTTTCGCGATGGCCGCGACCGCTGCCGCGTGAGGGAGGGAAGATCGGCCGGAGCCGAGCGAAGCCCTGACGAGAAATGAAAATCGAAGGGGCCTGATCCGGACCAGCCGGTCCGGGGATCACGCAAGTCCACTAAGGCTCCATGTCCCCCATGATCCACGATGTTTTGCCGACCGCCTCGGTCGCGCTGATGCACTTTGTCCTCGCAGCCTTCGGCTGCGACGAACCCGCGCCGCTGTTCGGCAACTCCGGCCTGCCCGGGGCGGTCGAATGCCTCGATCATAACGTCATCATCGCGATGACCCCTGTTACCGAGCCGCTGTTCGATCAGGCGCTGCTGCGCTGCGCCAACACCCGCAGGCGGGACACGATGTTGATCAGGCATGGTTTCCACCCGGAGACGATCGACCCGGTCCGCGTCGACGTCGCCCTGCGCTCGCTCACCGGCCCGCTGCTGCTCACCGGCCTCAGTTTCTATCGCGACCGCGACCAGGGCCTGCATCTGGTTCCGGCTCGCGGCGGGCTGTCGGTGAAGCTCGGCCGCCACGGGGTCGAGATCGGCACCCGGCTGCCCTGGAACTGCCTGTGGGACCGCGCCGCCGGACTGGAGTGCGCCGCTGCCCAGATCGTGCGCGCCTGCCGGAGCGAGAACCAGGGTTGAGATGAACGAGACGATGAACGGCCCCGATGCGGGGATGAAACAAGGAGATAGAATGATGACCGCCACGACCTACGAAGCCGCCGTCACCCGCGCCGTCGTCAAGCTGCTGCTCGGCAACCGCAAGCTCAAGCCCGGTGTCGTCATCACCGGCGGCGATCCGCTCGGGATCGAGGACAAGATCGAGATGGGCCGCCATGCGGTCCAGACCGTCGCCGATCTGCTCCACCTCGAATATCGCACAGGACCGAACCCGGCGCTGACTGGCATCGCGCTATTCCTGCCGCGCGATGGCCGCTGCCATATCCAGAGCGGCTGCCGCCTGTGGCTGTCGAAGGCGGGCAACCGCGGGCTGATCCTGCCGCAGGCCCATGTGCGTGGCCATTTCCGCCTCGCACCGCGGGAGATCGTGCACATCGACGGCAAGCCCGCTCAGGATCTGAGCGACGGTATCCAACGCGCCAGCGCTTGGCTGACCCGGCAGGTCATGCGGCAGAACGCTCAGTATGACGACGCACAGTGCACGCTGTGGGCGCAGGCCGCCTGACTGATCCGGGTCGAGGTCTGTCACCCTATACGGACGAACCAGCGAATTCGGGCACCCGCCAATAAAATTGTTACCTTCGTGTCCGAATATGCCGCCTCGTCCGTATAGGGTATGAGGACGTGGCTATCACCGTCGTGCCCAACGGCGTCGTTCCATTATATTAGCTGGCACCGGGGTGGCCGCCGTTGGGACTTGCCTGCCGTTCCCGCGTACCGTGCCTAACGGCTGCTCTCGCCAAAACCTGTCTCTTAGCGGGCTTGGCAGCTGCGCCACCAAATTTGCGATTTAAGCCCACGCTTCCCGATCGCAAACCGACGTTCTGACACAAGCTTTTGACACCAGTGGAGTTGCAAAGACCCGTGCATTGGTATGCCGTGTCAAAACCGTCCGGTTGTGACACCTTGCCGCAAGCTGGGCGTCAGCGACTTTGCCGGTTCGAGGGGCAATGCCAGCTCGGCTGCCCTTCGTAGGAGGCGCACACTGCTGTCATTCAAACCGTACGTCTATCTTCCGAAGCCTTTGATGCCGTGAATCATAGCGAAAATGCTTGCTAAGGCTCCACTGTGTACCAATGAAGGTGGCTTCGTAGGAAGGGGGATGCGCATGGCTCAAGTTTCGTCCGATCCGGTAGACATCAGGCGGGCCTTCCTGCGGCATCGCTCCGCATTGGGCATCGCGGGCGTGCCGCGCCGCGCCCGATTTATTTCGCTATTCTACGCTGCGGAGTGTGGGTTGAAATATTTGGTTATGATGTCTGGTTCACTTGCCAGCACCCAAAACCTCAGGGATGCACTTGCGGCAGGCTTAGGAACACCTAAGAATCAGGTGGATTTACATAACATTGAGCAGCTTTGCCTTGTCGCTAGCATCCTTCCCGTCGATATTGGGAATACCCCAACTTCATTCTCCATTAACGGCGTCACATTCTTACCATATAAGTTACATGAGGCCGCTCGCTATGGTGTCAAAATCGCCGAAACCTATTTAGTCAGTGTAGAACAATGGCTGGAAAGCATATTGCAGGCGGTTGACACGCGAATGGCGACACAGGGAATTTGAAATGGCAGAGTTCTACACGTATCTCGACGTGCTCGATCGCCTGCGGGACGATGAGACCGTTCGCTCCGCTCCTCAAGAGGTGCTCCGAGCGCAACCGCTGCCATCGCGATTAGTACTTTCCCTGCTTCCTCAAGCGAGGATGGAGCCGGTTAAGGAGTGGCTGCGACAGACGTTTGGCCCGCGCTTTCTGGAGGACGAGCTTGCGATCGCACTTGAGGCGACAAGCTCTGTCTCCCCGCGTCTCCTTCCGATTGAATTTGAAAGGGTCGACGAAGATTGGAGGTCAGGACAGCGGCTGCGGCTGCGACCAACCCTCGTGTCGGGATCCGTAGTCGTTTATAACATGCCCTATGAGGTTGCTGAGATTGATGGCCTAGGCGACTGTCCACCAGTTCTTACGTTCCATTCGTTCAAAGGCGGTATGGGGCGAACTACGCTCGCTCTCGCCTTGGCGGCCGCGATGAACAAGGTTCATCGCCGAGTTCTTTTCATTGACGCGGATTTTGAGGCCCCCGGAATATCAAGCCTTCTTAGGCATTCAATGCCGAGCCCACGCATTTCATTTGCTGATCTGCTCGCAATTGCGTCCACATCCTCTGAGGCCGAAGCGAACGATGCAATTGAGACGGTTGCAAGTAGACTCGCAGATCAGGAGATAGATGGTCTCATTGTTTTACCTTGCACACGCGATCTGGGCCTTCCTAGTGTCTCACCAGAGGCCCTCACAGTTTCTGGAAAGCGGTCGGCATTCTTTGTTGGCTCTATCGTCGCCCGTCTTGGCAAAAGAGTTGGGGCAGATATAGTAATTGTCGATCTTCGCGCTGGCCTTTCTGAGCTAGTCGCCTCTCTTTTCCTTGATCCGCGACTTCAGCACGTCCTTGTTACAACCCTAAACGGTCAGGCCATCGATGGAACCATCATGCTGCTGGACCGCATGCGCAAAATGGCCTTCAAATGGCGCGCAGCTTCAGAAGGGCGGTTTGAGGCTAGCCTTCCAACGGTTATAATAAATCAGACTCCGCCAGGATTTACAGAGGACGGTCGCGGGCAAGAAAGCGCCATGGCCGCCATGTCGGTATTTGAGGAAGAGATCCGACTTTTTTTAGAGCAGTTAAGGTTGTCAGATCAACCTAACGACGACTCTGAAAATCCTTTTCAAGAGGCAGCGATCACAACTTCTATCATCGACGCAGAGCCAGCGGTAACGATACTGCCTCGTGATTTGCGAGAAACACAGCGCACGTTGATCCGAAGCAGCCTTCCCGACCAGATGTATGCAATTTTTGGATCGCTCGTTCCGCTATCCGCACCGTCTATTTTGGATCAGGGGGGGAGCCCCATCGATGCACAGCAGCGACGCGAACGTCTTGCTGAGTACGCACGTAAAAGCATTTTTGCTGAGAGTCAGCCACAGGCCGACATATATCCAACAGCTTCGCTGGTTAATCTAGTCGAACGTCATCAAAGCGCTCCTCCAGCTGTTACGGTTATCGGTGAAAAGGGATCGGGAAAGTCGTATACTTTCATGTCCCTAGCTCTCTCAAAGACGTGGGGGAACTTCTCTCATAAGCTAGGAGTGGAAAGTCTAACGCAAACTCGATCCACGGAAGCGTTAGTGCTACCCGTAACTCCATCCCAAGACTTGGATAGCGACGCTCGCGAGGCAGAGCGCGGAGTGACAATCAAAGCGGCGCAGGCGTTAACTGGCGGAATTCCACTGAACGATCAGCTAATCACGGATGCGGTTCAGAAGCAGCTGCAACGTTCAGACGCCGGGAATGCCGTGGCTTGGCGGCAGTTCTGGTTAGACATGATAGCATGGCGTGCTGGGCACATGCCGGGCACACCTGAGGCATTCGAATCGTTCACTCAAGCGCTGACATCCGGCCATGCAGTGGTCGGTATTTTTGACGGCATTGAAACCCTATTCTCAAGATTGCGAACGAATGAGCATGAGCAGGCGGCGGTAGAAGCACTTTTAAGGCTTGTTCCTGATTGGCTTTCCCAGCTCCCAGAAAAGAACGTTGGTTGTGTCATTTTTATAAGAGAGGATCTGGCGCGATATGCGCTTGTCAATAACTTCAAGCAGTTTGCCGATCGATACTCAGCCTTCACTCTTCGATGGAACTGGGCTGAAGCTTCAGCACTAGCCCTATGGGTTGCACAACAAGCGGATAGCCTACCGTCAACTGTATCTCCAGAAAGCTTGACGCTGCTTGATGAGGAGCAGCGCAGCCAAGAGCTTATCGAGCTCTGGGGTTGGAAAATGGGACCCAGTACCTCACGAGAAGCGAGGTCTCTCGAATGGACCATGTCATCGCTTTCAGATTTCAACAGAAGTATCAAGGCGAGAGATCTCGTTCGGTTTATTGCTGAATCGGCGTCACGCTCTACACCTACCGACGCTTACCACGATCAAAGGCTTCTGAGTCCGCGCGCGATGCGCGATGCTATTGGTCCATGCAGCAAAGAACGGGTTTTTGAGACTGGGGAAGAGAACGTAGATCTTAAGAGGATATTTCGAAAAATTGAAGCCCTAGTTGGAAATCAGCGCGAACTCCCATGGTCATATGATCGAGCGTATGAACTCATCGGTGGTGAAGATATTAGGGTTCTTGAGGAGAATGGCGTTCTTTTCAGATATGGCGATGAGTTTTTTGTTCCGGAACTCTATAGAAGTGGACTAAACCTGTTCTACTCGGGTGGCTCTCGACGGAAAGTCGTTACGCTAATGCGTCAGGCTGGAAGGGGACGCTAAACAGGCGGGATTTCGGAACATCGAGCTTGTCGATACTGCCGAAGCGAGTGTCAAAACCGGACGGTTGTGACACCTTCCAAACACCCGCTTTTGCCTCCCGCAGTTGAAAGCGGCATATCGGCAAACGGCCATTACCCGGCACTCCGCGAAGACCGGTCGGGTAAGTGCTGGGCGTCCACTTTTAGGAAAAGCTACCGCTCGAGGCGTACCCGACGAACGGCGCATTGTGGTCGATAGCCGCCGCTACTCGTTGTCCATTACGGCGGGATACATATCATAGCAGCGACGTGAAGTTTGGCTCGCCGCGCTGGTCCTCATGTCATTGTTCGGCCCTTTGCGATCACCGGTTGCCAATCGACCGAAGGGTATTGAATCGTCTCTACGGCGTTGCGGAGTACTGTCATTTCGGCGCCGCGCCCATACAGCGTGCTGACGGATCCATCTGCATGGCCGAAGAGCAAATCGACGATCTCTTTTAAAACCTTGCCGCGCACCGCGCGCTTCCCGGTGTGGCGAAACGAGTAGAACACCAGCTCCGGATCCGACAGGCCGATTGCATCGAGAAAATCGTTCAGCACGCGCGACAGGCGCTGTGTCCGACTGCCATAGGCATTGGCTTCGAGTTCGGGAAACAGCCATTCCGCACCTTCCGCCCGGCGCGCGCTCACCATATCAAGAAAGCCCGCTTCAAGCAGCGTCGAATGCAACGGGATGTCCCGTTTGGCGCTGGCAGTCTTCATCCGCTTGGCCGGGCCCTCTTGCTCCTGGCGGACGCGCAGACGATCGGGTTCGATGGCAATGTACGGAATGCCATCATAGGTCTTGATATTGCCCGGCCGCAGCTTGCCCAGTTCGTCGAGGCGGCAACCGGTGAATGGGGCGAGCATCAGGATCCAGAACAGCGTTCGGGGCGCCACCCCGCTGCGTTCCGGCAGAGGCGCGGTGAAGATCCTGGTCATATCCTCCGGCTCGAAGGGGAGGCGTGCGTCCTCCACTGACTTCTTGGGCATGGACTTCACGGTCTTGGCGACGTTGCCGTCGATGACCTCCAGTTCCTCAACCGCGTGTTCGAGGGTCACCCTTATGGCCGACAAAGCCTTGCTAACAGTCGCGGGCGATAGCGTGGGCATTCCCTCGGCTTCCGCAAGTGCGACCTGTTCCAGCAGGGGCAGGGCGGCAACCTCTTTCTTTGCCCGGCTTGGAAGTCCGGCACAGGTGCGGCGATAGGCACGTACCATCGAAGTCGTGATCTGATCGACGGGCGGGTCGTCATGAAGCTGGGCGAAGCGACTCACGGCGGTTCGCCACTCGTCGACGAGTTTGGCCTCGCGCGGCTCGAACTTAGCCCAGGATTCATAAACCTGGGTGATGGTCGGCACCGTCTTGGCTGGCGGTGTCGGCAGCTGTGGTTCGTTCGAAGGTGGGGAGAGCGCGGGGACGATCGGCCCGGAGCCCGTCACAAGGACCGAGGGTGGTAGGATACGGCTTCGTGCGGGATCGATGCTGAGGGCGCAGGCGGCGCAGAGCCTGTCGAGGTAAGCGCGACCAATTGCTTCATAGAGTTCCGGCGCCAGCGGCAAGCTGAGGGCGTTGGCGGAGGCCACCGCTGCGATCAACCACTCGATCGGATCGAGGGTGGGGAGGGCGGCAACCCGCTGTAGCGTCTCCAACCACGGCAGGGGCATGAAGTCGGGCACCGCGTTCAGCATGGCGGTTCGGCTTGCGTGATCACGCAGATCATCAAGGCCCGGCGGCACGCCAAAGTCGTAGCGGGCACCCGGCGCATGGTCAGTCAGGCCGTTGGCATATTCGAATGCCCCGAGCTCGAGCGCGGCGAGCTTCTGCGCCACGCCGCGGAGTTGCTCGTCCGACTCTCCGTCGAGAAAATCGTCGACCATCACACGTGCCGAGCGGAGTTGCTGGCTGGCCAATGCGCGACGAGCCGCGGCAAGCTTCTGCTCATAGATCACGGCATGCGGGTGGTAGCGCTGACGGGCTTCGTCGGGATCGCGGGTCTCGAGGGTGCGCTTATACTCGCTCGACGCGCCATCGAAGAACGGTCGCAGTGCAGCGGGGACGACTCGTCGGAAGTAGAAAATGCCGGTGCGAGGATCTTTGAAGGGGGTGGCCATACGGATCACTTTGTACGCATCCTTTGTACACAAGGATGGGTAAAGCGTCCATGAAGACCGCCTAAACCGCGCGAATCCGCCATTCTGGCGGGTGCTGGTGACCCCTACGGGACTCGAACCCGTGTTTTCGCCGTGAGAGGGCGACGTCCTAGACCGCTAGACGAAGGGGCCGTGTGCGGTGGAGGGGCGCGTCTAGGCTTGGGGGCGGGGGGCGTCAAGCGGGTTTGTTGACGCCCCTTCCGCGAATTGCTGTGATCAGGCGGCGGCCTTGCGGCGTTTGGCCATTTCGGCGTTCAGCATTTCGGCCAGCAGGAAGGCGAGTTCGAGGCTCTGGCCAGCATTGAGGCGCGGGTCGCAGTGGGTGTGGTAGCGGTCCGCGAGGCTCTGTTCGGTCACGTCGATCGCGCCGCCGGTGCATTCGGTGACGTTCTGGCCGGTCATTTCGGCATGGATGCCGCCCGCATGCGTGCCTTCGGCGCGGTGGACGTCGAAGAAGCCGCGGACCTCGGCGAGGATGCGGTCGAAGGGGCGGGTCTTGTAGCCGGTCGCGGCCTTCACCGTGTTGCCGTGCATCGGATCGCACGACCAGATGACAGGGTGGCCTTCGCGCGTCACGGCGCGGACCAGCTTGGGCAGATGCGCCTCGATCTTGTCATAGCCGTAGCGGGTGATGAGCGTCATGCGGCCGGGGACGCGGCCCGGGTTCAGCGTGTCGAGCATGCGGAGCAGCGCGTCGGGTTCAAGGCTGGGGCCGCACTTCACGCCGATCGGGTTGCCGATGCCGCGCAGGAATTCGACGTGCGCCGAATTTTCGAAGCGGGTGCGGTCACCGATCCACAGGAAGTGCGCCGACGTGTCGTACCAGTCGCCGGTCAGCGAATCCTGGCGGGTCAGCGCCTGCTCGAACGGCAACAGCAGCGCTTCGTGGCTGGTATAGAAATGCGTCTGCGACAGCTGTGGCACGGTTTCGGGATCGATGCCGCAGGCGGCCATGAAGTCGAGCGCTTCACCGATACGGTCCGCCGTTTCCGCATATTTGCGGCTCCACGGGCTGCGACCCATGAAGTCGTGCGTCCAGCGATGAACCTGGTGGAGGTTGGCGTAGCCACCCTGGGCAAAGGCGCGCAGCAGGTTGAGCGTCGCGGCCGACTGCGAATAGGCGCGGATCATCCGCTGCGGATCGGGGATGCGGCTTTCGGGCGTGAAGGCGATGTCGTTGACGTTGTCGCCCCGGTAGCTGGGCAGCTCGACGCCGTCGATCACCTCGGTCGGCGCGGAGCGCGGCTTGGCGAACTGGCCTGCCATGCGGCCGAGCTTCACCACCGGCAGCTTCGAAGCGAAGGTGAGAACCACCGCCATCTGCAGGATCACGCGGAACGTGTCGCGGATGTTGTTCGCGCTATGCTCGGCAAAGGATTCGGCGCAGTCGCCGCCCTGCAGCAGGAAGGCCTTGCCCTCCGCGACCTTGCCGAGTTCCGCCGTCAGGTTGCGCGCTTCGCCGGCGAACACGAGCGGGGGAAAGCTAGCAAGCGCGTCGGTCGCGCGGGTCAGCGCCGCGGTGTCGGGATAGTCGGGAAGCTGGCGGGCTTCGGCGCGGGTCCAGCTGTCGGGGGCCCAGTTCGCGGCCATAATGTCGTCCTTCGGGGTGTAAACGCCGCGGCACATGCGCCCAAATCGGATTTTGCGCAATGAAGGAACGCTTGGGGGGCGTATCGATCGGCGGCTGGCGTGCTATGCAGACGATACAGATTGAGGGGGCGATGATGCAGAAACGGCTGGCGGCGGTGCTACTCGGAACGGCGTTGATGGCCGGCGAAACGGCGTCAGCCCGCGATCTACCGGTGCCGGCGGACAAGGGCTGGCGTCATGCCGAGACGGGCGTCGCCCTCATGGCACAGAATGCAGGGCTGGCCCGCACGGCGCTGACCGATGCGACGCAGGGCGAGTTCGATGTCGCTGCGCAATATTGGGCGCCGGACAAGAGCGTCACGGCGACCGTCTATATCTTTCGCCCCGCGATAGCCGACGTCGGCCTGTGGTTCGATCGGTCGCAGACGGCGCTGGAGACACGTGCCGAGTTCCGCAACGCGGCGCCCGCGAGCGCCGATCCTGTCGCCTTCGCGCTGCCGGGTGCGGCGGCAGGATCGGCGCTGCGCCAGACCTATGCCAATGCGAGTGGGGCCTATCGCAGTACGGCGCTGGCCGTCATGCCGCTCAACGGCTGGATCGTGGCGATCCGGATGAGTGCTACGACGCTGACGGCTGACCGGCTGGATACAGAGTTGCAACAGTTCATCGCGGGCGTGCGCTGGCCCAAGGCGACAGCGGCCGGCACGGCGGCAAGGCTGGTAAAGCCATGCGCGACGCCACTGGTCTTCCGAAAGGCGAAGCAGGTGGCGACGGGCGGGGGCGACCTGCTGATGTCCCTGATGCTCCCGAGCCTCGCCGCGACCGAAAAGGCCAAGACGGCCGCCAAGCCCGATGACGCACCGCTATGGTGTCGGGAGGGTGACGGACGCACCGAATATGGCGTCTATCGCGATATGCGAAACGATCAGGGCTATACGTTGGCTCTGTACGACGCCGGGCGCTCGATAAGTGTGTTCCCGTCGATCATGGGGCAGATCGAGAAAACGAGCATTTACAGCGTCTCGCTGACGGACGTCGACGGATCGACGTCCGTCCTCCCCTCTTTCAACGCTATGCCGCAGCCCAAGCAGGTGTGGGCCGTGCTGTCGCAGGGCAAGGTACAGGGCAAAGCGGTCGGTAAGACAATCACGCTCGATGCGAAGGCGTTGAAATAATGCGGCGCCCGGTTCCGCTGCCTTGCGCGCTGCCGTAAGAAGCGGCGTCGAGTAAGCGTAAGGATGGTCGGCATGCGCTATGGGATTTCGTTAGCCGTCGCAGTGGCCGTAACGGTTGCCGCTCCGGCGGTGGCGGCGGAACCGGATACCGCGGCGACGTTCGATGCGTTGCGGCAGGTCGACGGCCGGATGGCGGCCATCGCCTATCGGTTGACCACAGCGAATGCCGCGTTGTGCCGCGCGTTGGCGCCGACGCCGGGCTGGGCGATCCATAGTCTGGGACAATATGATCCGGCACTGCGCGACCAGGCGCGGGCGAGCTTCGGATTCGAAACGCCGATTGCGGTCGAGGCGGTCGTGCCAGGGTCTGCGGCAGCCAAGGCGGGGGTTCGATCCGGTGATTCGATCGTGTCGGTCGATGGCCGGCCGATCGGTAGCGGCGCGCCGGGCAAGGATGCGAGCAGTGCCGCGCGTGACGCGGCGGTGGAGCAGATTGCGGGGCTGCCGGCCGATCGGCCTTTGTCGGTCGAACTGATGCGTGAGGGTCGCACCCGGACTGTGACGATCCCCGCTTCGCCGGGCTGCCGGAGCGCATTCGAGGTGCTGCTGGGGCCGGGCATGACCGCGTCGGCCGATGGGCGGATCGTGCAGATTGGGGTGCGCTTCTTCGAACGCTACACTGATGATGAGGTGGCGGTCGTCGTCGCGCATGAGCTGTCGCACAACATTCTGCGCCACGCCGCACGGCTGGACGCGGCGGGGGTCAAGCGCGGCCTGCTGTCCGAGGTCGGGCGGAACGGGCGGCTGTTCCGGCTGACCGAGGATCAAGCCGATCTGCTGGGTGCCTATCTGCTGCGCAATGCGGGATATGATCCGCAGATTGCGGTGCGGTTCTGGCGCGACCATGGCGGGGACGTCGACGGCGGGCTGTTCCGCAGCCGGACGCATCCGTCATCGTCGGCGCGCGCGAAAACGCTGGAGGCGGCGATCGCCACGATGCCGGCAGGCCATGGCTTTTATGCACCCCCGCTCGCGGCGGAGGTGGATCGTCCGCTTCAGTAACCCGCGTCGAGGTCGGCGACGTTGCGCATCGGTTTGCCGGCGACAAAGGCATGCACGTTCTCGAGGAAGAGCGCGGCGGCACGCTGGAACATCGTGTTCTGGCTGCGACCCGACAGATGCATCGAGATGAGGCAATTGGGCGCGCTCCACAGCGGGTGATCCGCGGGTAGCGGCTCCGGCGTGGTGGGATCGAGGAAGGCGCCGGCGATCGTCCCGTCGGCCAGTGCCGAAACCAGCGCGTCCTGATCGATCATGTCGCCGCGGGCGATGTTGATCAGCCATGCGCTGGATTTCATCGCCGCGAGCTGCTCCGCCCCGATCATCGTGCGGGTCGCATCGGTCGAGGGGGCGGCGAGGACGATCCAGTCGTATGCGCCGATCTGCGCCTGCCATTGATCGGGGGCAAGCGTGCCGTCGCGACCCGAGCGGGTGACGCCGGTGACATCCACCCCGAAACCGGCGAGACGCTCGCCGATCAGGCGGCCGATCGTGCCATAGCCGACGATCAGCGCGCGCGTGTCGGCCAGTTCGATGCGGCCCGGCGAGACCATCGGCCATTCGCGGCGATCCGCCATGCGAACGACCTCATCATAGCGCTTGGCGGCTGCGAGGATACCGAGCACCGCATATTCGGCAACGGCGACCGCGTTGATCCCCGCGCCGTTGGTGACGGTGACGCAGCGTTCGCGCAGCAGGTCGAGCGGGAAGGCGTCGAGGCCCGCGTAGAGCGTCGAGACCCATGCCAGCTTCGGCCCCGCCGCGCGGATCGCCTGTTCGGTGAGGTGGGTCGGCTGCATATCGACCCAGGCGATCGTGGCGTCGGCGATCATCGTTTCCGCTTCGGCCGGCGTCGTGAACCATAGCGGCTCTACTGCGGCGGGGAGGTGCGGTTCGAGCAGACCACGAGCGATGGCGGGCAGGACGGCCTTCACAACGACAGCCTCCAGTCCCAGCCCAACGGATCGCCATCCATCACCTCGACACCGGCCGAGGCAAGCTCGTCGCGGAGCGCGTCGGAGCGGGCGAAGTCCTTGGCAGCGCGGGCCTCACGGCGGTCGGCGAGCGCGGCGGCGATGTCGGCTTCGTCGATCGTCGCACTATCGGGGCGGACGCGCAGGTCTTCGCGGGACAGAGTGAGGAGGTCGAGGCCGAGTACCGCGTCGAAGTCTTCGAGAGCGGCAAGGCGGTCGGCGGGACTGACGCGTTTGTCGGCGAGCAGTTCGTCGAGCACGGGCAGGGCCTTGGGCGTGTTGAGGTCGTCCGACAGTGCGGCGTCGAGCCGTTCGGCATACGGCGCAGCGGAAGCAGCGCCCTTTGCCTCGCCGCGGGCGCGGAGGACGGCGACGGTCTGGATCAGACGCTTGAGGCGCGTCTGTGCGGCAGCGAGATTCTCCCATGAGAATTCCAGCTCGCTGCGATAATGCGCTTGCAGGCACATCAGGCGGTAGGCCAGCGGGTGGAAGCCGCGGGCGACGAGCGCGGGGAGGGTGAGGAACTCGCCCGAGGATTTCGACATCTTTCCCGTACGATCGACGAGGAAGTTGTTATGCATCCAGAGCGTCGCGCCGGTATCGGCGGTGCCGCCGATCGCCTGGTTCTGCGCGATCTCATTGGGGTGGTGGATCTCGCGATGATCGATGCCGCCGGTGTGGATATCGAAGTGATCCCCCAGATACTGCCGGCTCATCACCGAGCATTCGAGGTGCCAGCCCGGCGCGCCGCGGCCCCAAGGGCTGTCCCACTCCATCTGACGGTTTTCGCCCGGCGCGCTGGTGCGCCAGATCGCAAAGTCGGCCGGGTGGCGCTTGCCCTCGACGCTGTCGATCCGGCCTTCAACCGGGCCCTCGTCGCGCGTACCGGCGAGGCGACCGTAATCGGGGACGGTGGTAGTGTCGAAATAGAGGCCGTCGGGCAGGCGGTAGCAATGCTTGTCGGCAATCGCCTGTCCGAACGCGATCATGCCTTCGATATGGTCGGTCGCCAGTGGGAAGCGGGCGGGATCGCGGACGTTGAGGTCTTTCAGATTGGCTTTGAACGCCTGAGTGTAATGGTCTGCGATCGCCCAGATATCCTGGCCGCTCTTCTTTGCCGCGGCCTCCATCTTGTCGTCGCCGGCATCGGCGTCGCTGGTCAGATGGCCGACGTCGGTGATGTTGATGATGTGGGTGAGGCCATAGCCTTTCCAGGTCAGCGTCCGGCCGAGCGTGTCGGTAAAAAGGTACGCGCGCAGATTGCCGATATGGGCGTAGTGATAGACCGTCGGCCCGCACGAATAGATGCGGACGTTGGCGGGGTCGGCGGGCTGGAACGGCTCCGCGGCTCTGGTCAGGCTGTTGTACAGCGTCATCGGCGTCATGCGCGCGGCCATAGCGCGCGGCGAGCGATGCCGCCAAGCCTTCAGCGGCACGGTGTTATCGACGAAGGGGCAGATCGCGGCGGAGATAGACGAGCAGGTGGGCGTCTTCGCGGGGGACGATGAGGACCTGCCGATAGGCGCGGGCAAGCGTGGCGGTCATGATGCTTTGGGTCGCGGGGTTCCACGGCGCCATCGGTTCGTCCATCGTCACGATCACTGGCGGACGGGTGGCGAGGATGCGGTTCAGCTCGGCGACCTCATCGGCCCCGGACGCGCCGCGCTCGGCGTCGTACGCGAGCGTCGACGGGAAGGCGTAGCGCGTCGGGATGCAGGCGTCGGCGAGCAGGTACAGAACCGAATCGCCGGCGAAGACATAGGGGCAGCCGCCGCGATCGTTGGCCTTCATCACGTGTGCGACCGCGCGAGCGGAGCTGGCGTCGGTGGGCGGCAGCAGAACGCGCGCGACGAACAGGATCAGGCCATAGCCGATCAGCGCGACCGGCGCGGCGCGGTGGCGATCCAGCACCGGGGCGGCGATCATGGCGAGCGGCAGCATCAGCGGCAGCGCATAATGATCGAAGAAGGCGCCGATCATCGCGAACGCGATCAGGGCGGCGGCGAGCCAGCCGAAGGCGATCCACCGTTCGGACGCAACCGGGCGCTGGCGAAGGGCGATCACCGTACAGACGATGAAGGGAAGCAGCTGCGCGCTTGTGCCGGCGAGCCGCGCGGCGATCTTGGCGGCGGGATAGCCCTTGCGCAGCGAGACGGAGGCGAAATTGGAGAACCAGAAGGCGGCGAAGACCTCAGGGCCGCGGCGCCAGTAATCGGCGACGACCAGCCCCGTCGGCAGGATGCCGAGCAGCATCCACAGCAGCGCCGCGCCGATGCAGAGCCGTAGCGTGGCGCCCGCGCGGTGCAGGTACCAGAGGTGTGCCGCCCCGAAGAACGCACCTTCGACGACGGGCGTATATTTGGTCTGGATCGCAAGGCCGGCGAGCAGGCAGGCGGCGGCACCGTTCAGGACGATCGCGCGCGTCGCACGGGCCTCGGCGAGCACAGGCAGGCGCAGCGTCAGCACTGCGGCGCCGGCGGTGAACAGGTTGTAGAAGACCGGCGATTGCCCCCCGCGACCGCTGAGCAGTGACAGCCACAGGACATAGGCGGCCCCCGCGACCAGCGCCGCCATGGGTCGCGCGCCCAGCATCCGCCCGCCGCGTGCCACCAGCCACGCCGTGGCGGCGGTGAAGAGCGTCGCGACCAGTTGGTAGGCGAGGATGCCATCGCCGGGCAGCAGTCGGATCGCGGCGAAGATCAGGAACAGGCCGACGGGCTTGCGGTCCCACAGATCAACGTAGGGCAAGGCACCGTGCAGCATCCGGTCGCCGACGAGCAGATAATATTGCTCGTCGACATGAATGATCGGATTGCCGAAATCATGCGCGCGCAGGGCGATCGCCCAGATCAGCAACAGCGCGAACGCTACCCATCCGGTCGACGGCAGCCATGATTCAGGGGCGGGGTATGCGCTGCGGGCCATGGCGCGGGCTCATAGCAGCGCGCGCCGCAGCGTCATGCTCGAAATTAATTTCGTCGCCCCGGTGCGGGTCCGAACGATCGGCGTCGTCCTGTCAGCAAGGAACGGGCGTGCGTGTCGCATGGCCGGCTGAAGCGTGGCTCGTGGGGGGCGTTGGAATGTACCTTGTTGTCGATCAGGATCGGATGGAGACGGGCGGTTCACCGCTGTCGGCCGCCATGTTCGGCCCGGAACGGCGCGCGACGCCGCTGTGGACCGTGCTGATCCCGTTCTTCAACGAAGCGGCGTTCCTGGGCCAGACGATCGCGAGCCTGGCTTTGCAGACGGTGCCGTTCCAGCTGCTGCTGGTCGACAACGGTTCGACCGACGACAGCGTTGCGATCGCGCGTGCGGCGATCGCCGCGCATGGCCTGGATGCGACGATCATCAGCGAAACTGTGCCGGGCAAGGTCAGCGCGCTGCGTACGGGCCTGGGGCGTGTGCGGACCCGATATGTCGCCACCTGCGATGCCGATACGCTCTACCCGCCGCATTATCTGGCCGAAGCGGAGACGCTGCTGGCGCAGGACGGCTGCGTCGTTGCAGGCGCCTATTTCGTCGATCCGGGTGCGGACCAGAGCGCGCTCGACGCCGAAGCGCGCCGGATCCTGACCGCCGCACGCATGCTGCCGCGTCAATGTCATGCGGGCGGCGCGGGCCAGTGCTTCGACGTCGCGGCGCTGCGGGCGGTCGGCGGCTTCGATGCGGCGCTGTGGGGTTATATCCTAGAAGATCACGAGGTGATCCACCGCACCATGTCGCAAGGCGACATGCTGTATTCGAAGGACCTGTGGTGCATGCCGTCGCCGCGCGAGCGTGATCGTGCGTCGATCCGTTGGACGCTGTTCGAACGGCTCGTCTACGCCGCGGCGGCCCCTTGGGCTGGCGATTGGTTCTTCTACAATTTCCTGGCCCGCCGGTTGCAGCGCCGCCGCCTGATGAGCGTGCAGATCCGCGAGCGCGCCTTCCAGACCGTCACCAGCTTTGCGCATTTGCCCGTTCCGTCGAACCATGGAGGACCGATCCGTGCCGCGTCTCATCCTGTGCGCTGACGATTTCGCCTTTTCGCGCGATGTCAGCGAGACGATCGCCGGCCTGGCGCGCGAGGGGAAGCTCAACGCGACCAGCTGCATGACGCTGATGCCGGGCTGGGCCACCGACGCCGCATTGCTGCGCGACCTGCCGCGTCACGTCGAGATCGGGTTGCATTTGACGCTGACCGGTGAGCGCCCGCTGACCGATATGCCGCAATTCGCGCCCGATGGCGTGATGCCAGAGATTGATCCGCTGACCCGTTCAGCGGCGCGCCGCGAGCTCCCGCTCGACGAAATCGCGGGCGAAGTGGCCGCGCAATTCGACGCCTTCGTCGCGGCGATGGGCCGCGCCCCCGATTTCGTTGATGGCCACCAGCACTCCCACGCGCTTCCCGGTATCCGCGACATCGTGTTGTTCGAAACCGCACTCCGCGCCCCGAACGCCTGGGTGCGCGACTGCGTCGACCGTGTCGGCGCGATGCTGCGGCGGCCGTTCGCGGGCAAAGCAATCGGCAGTGCCTTCCATTCGCGGGGCCTGAAACGGGACGCGGCGCGTTACGGCCTGCGCTGTAACGACAGTTTCGCGGGGCATTACGATTTCTCAACCGATTATCGCGGATTATTTCCGCGGTTTCTACGCAAGGCGGCGAGCATGCATCTCGTGATGTGCCATCCCGGAGCGGGTAAACGACCCGGCGATGCGATCGCGGCAGCGCGTCCGCGTGAAGCCGATGCCTTGCGTACTTGGTCGATTGCCGACATGGCAGCGGCTGAGGGTCTGGCCTTTCCGGCCTGACATGAGGAGCTTGGGCGCAGATTGGCTGACGGGAGCACGGCGGATGGGGGGCTGCGTGCCGTCTTCCTCGCGCAGCGCGCGATGCTCCTGCGCCTGTTCGTCGCGCGCCTTGGCTCGCGTGAGGAAGCGGAAGACGCGCTCCACGATCTGTGGCTGCGACTCGATCAGCTCGGCGCAACGCCCATCGCTCAGCCTGCCGCTTTCCTATATCGCGTCGCCAGCAATCTCGCGACCGATCGCCGCATCGCCGGCGCTCGGCGCGACGCGCGCGACGGCGCATGGCTCGCGTCGCAGCCCGCGGCTGACGACATGCCCGATCCCGAACGGGCGCTCGTTGCGCGCGACGCCCTACGCGTCGTCGAGCAGGCAATCGATGCGATGCCCGAGCGAATGGGGCGCGCGCTCCGTCTGTTCCGTATCGAAGGGCGTAGTCAGCGCGCCATCGCGGATGAATTGGGCATCAGCGTGAGCGGCGTCGAAAAGCTTCTGCAACGCGCCTATCGCATCCTGCACATTCGCGTCGCCGAGGTGAATGGCGCGGTGCCCGCGCTCGGCATGGAGCAGGAGCGATGAGCGCGGCCATGGCAGCGATCGTCGATCAGGCCACGCTGTGGCACGTTCGTCAGGCGGACATGTCGGCCGACGAATGGGAGCAATTCGTGGTCTGGCTGGAAGCGGATGCCGAGCATGCGCGCGCCTATGATGCGATCGCGTTGCAAGATTCGCTGATCGCCGAAGCGCGTTTTCCCGACACGCCGGCAACGCCCGTTGCGGCAAACGACGACGAGCGCGTGTTACGCCGGCGCTGGCCGCTCGCCGGCACCGCGGGGGCGGCAATCGCCGCCGCACTGGCTCTATGGCTGGCGCCGGGTGTGCTGTTCAAACCGTCGCCCCAGGCTGGCATGAGCGAGGTGATTGCCACGCGTGATGGCGAACGGCGCGATATCCGTATGGCGGACGGAACGCAGATCGCGATGAACGGCGGCACGGTGTTGCGGTTCGACCCTGCCGATCCGCGGACGATCGCGATGGATCGGGGCGAGGTGGCGCTGCACGTCGTCCATGACTCCGCACATCCGTTTACGCTGCATGCGGGCGATCAAGTCATTCGCGACATGGGTACGACTTTCGACGTCACGCGCGAAGGCGGCGATCTGGCGGTTGCGGTCGGCGAGGGATCGGTGATGTTCGAGCCGGATGGCGCCGCGGTGACACTGCGGGCTGGCGAAGCTCTCACCCGGGACGGGGCGACCGGGCGGATCGCACGCAGCACGATCGCAGCGGACAGCGTCGGTGGCTGGCGCCAGGGCGTTCTCAGCTTCGATGCGGCGTCGGTCGCCGAGGTTGCGGCCAGCTTGCGACGGCTACACGGATTCCGCCTGCGGGTCGCGAGCGGCTTGTCCACGCGGCCGTTCACCGGCATAATCCACCTCACGGGGGAAGCCGATCGCGACATTCCGCATCTGGCCGATCTGATCGGGGCAACTTGGCGGCGTGACGGGGCGGATTGGGTGTTGGCGGAACGGTAAGCGGCGATCCCGACGGGGTGCCGGCTGGTTCATTGCCGCCTGTTCGCTAAGCCTGCCCACGACCGCACCGGCCAGTCCGCCGCAGCGCCGCGTCGCCATCGCCATCGCGCCCATGACGCTCGACCGTGCTGTGATCGCGCTCGCGCGGACGGCGGGGGTCGATATCGTCAGTACCGAACGCGGATTGCATACCGTGCGGACGGTGGAGGTCCGGGGTACGCTGACGGTAAAGCAGGCGCTCGATCGCCTGCTAACGGGCAGCGGTTTTCGCGCCGTGGCGAGCGGCCCCGGCAGCTATCGCATCGTCGTCGGGGTGTCGACGCCACCGCCACGGCCTGTCGCCCGCCCGGCAGCGCCCCCACCACCCGAACCGGCGCCCGCCGATATCGTCGTGACCGCCAGCAAGCAGCGGGTGCCGCTGCTCCGCTATCCTGGTAGCCTGACGCTGGTAAGCGGCGTGCCGCGGCGCGCGAATGGTGCGACGGCCGACCTCAGCCAGATCGCCGGACAACTCCCCATCCTGCAAAGCACGCAACTCGGGCTCGGCCGCAACAAGGTGTTCATTCGCGGGATCGCGGACAGCAGCTTCAATGGTACGACCCAGTCGACCGCGAGTGTCTATCTGGACGACGTGCAGCTTAACGCCTCCGGCCCCGATCCGGCGTTGCGCCTGTACGACATGCAAGCGGTCGAGATACTGGAAGGGCCGCAGGGGACGCTCTACGGGGCGGGTGCGATCGGTGGGCTGTTGCGGCTGACGACGCGTGCACCGGTGCTGGACGGTGTAGCCAGTAGCGCGAGTGCTGGCACCACGCTGACGCAGGGCGGCGCGCCGGGATACGATGTGGCGCTGATGGCGAACGTGCCGCTGGTCGCGGGCAAAGCGGCGCTGCGTGGGGTTGCCTATCAGGTGCGTGATGGCGGGTATATCGACGCGGCACGCCGCCGCGTGGTCGACGCCAACCACAGCGACACCACGGGAGGACGGCTGGCGCTGCGTGTCGATCCGGGGAGCGGCTGGCAGATCGATGCGAGCGGGGCGGCGCAGCGGGTCGAATCGGCGGACGGGCAATATGGCGACGTGCGGCGATCGCCCGTTGCGCAGGGTAATTATATTGCGCAACCGTTCTTCGGGCGCTTGCTGTTCGGGCGGGTGACGATCGCAAAGGATTGGGAGAGTGGACTGCGGCTGGTGTCCGCGACCGGCATCGCTGATTACCGGACGGTCGAGACGTTCGATGCGACGGGCTTTGCGGCGCCGGTGTCGCGGGGGCCGGCGCGGTACGACCTCGATAACGACAAGCTGCTGGTGTCGCAGGAACTGCGACTGTCGCGATCGCTGGACGGTGGGCGGTCGTGGCTGGCGGGCGTGAGCCTGCTGAGCGATCGGTCGATCCTGACGCGATCGGTGGGGCTGGGCGGTGCGACGATCGATATCGTCGGTGTCACCAACGTCACGCGGTCCGCGTCCGGATTTGGCGAGGTGACGGCGCGGTTGTGGCGTGATCTGTCGGTGACGGTGGGGGGGCGCGTTACGACAGCTCGGGTCGATGGCGAACCGTCGAGCACGCGGCGGCCGGGCAATTACATCAAGGGGCGATCGACGCAGCGGTTCGACCCGACGATCGCGCTATCCTATCGCATCGCACCGGAGCTGGCGGCGTTCGCCCGGTATCAGACGGGCTTTCGCACCGGTGGTCTGGCGGTGGCGCAGGGTATCGGGCGGGTCGCGAATTACGATCCCGATTCGATCCGCTTCGCCGAGATCGGCTTGCGGCGGCTGCGGAGCGGAGTGCGGGGCGTCAGCTTTGCGATTAGCGGGTCGACCGCGGCGTGGAGCAACATCCAGGCCGACCTGATCAACCGGCGCGGCCAGCCCTATACGACCAATCTGGGCGATGCCCGGATCCAGACGGTGGAGGCGTCGTTCGACTGGACGCCGACGACGCGGCTGACGATCGACGGGTCGGCGCTGTACACCCACAATATCGTCTACGGCGAAATTGCCGACCAATCGCGGCTCAACAACCGACGCCTGCCGCAGACGCCGCCATTCGCGGCGCATGGCGGGGTCACCTATCGCTGGCCGGAGGGGCGGGTGACGCCGCGGATCGCGGCGAGCGCCGATTATGTCGGGCGGTCGGTGCTGGGGACCGGAGACCTTCTGGACGTGAGCCAGGGCAAGTATCTGACGATCGGCCTGACCGCCGGACTGCGCTGGCGGGGGATCGACCTGGGGCTGGGCGTCGAGAACCTGACCGACACCGCCTCCAACCGCTTCGCCTTCGGCAATCCGTTCGGTCTGCCGGGGCGGAACGAGACGACCCCGCTACGCCCCCGCAACGTGCGGATCGGGGTATCAACCGCCTGGTAAATCAGCGTTTTCTGGTAAGCTCGCGCATCGCGTCGTCGAGGCCGGCGAGGGTGAGCGGGAACATGCGGTCGGCCATCAATTCCCGCAGGATGCGGATCGACTGGCTGTAGCCCCATTGGTCCTTCGGCATTGGATTGAGCCAGACCGCGGCGGGGTAGGTCGTCGTCAGCCGCTGCATCCAGACGGCGCCCGCTTCCTCGTTGAAATGTTCGACCGAGCCGCCGGGATGGGTGATCTCATAGGGGCTCATCGACGCATCGCCGACCAGTACCAGCTTGTAGTCATGGCCGAATTTATGGAGCACGTCCCACAAAGGCGTGCGTTCGGCAAAGCGGCGGCGATTGTCCTTCCACACGCCTTCGTACGGGCAATTGTGGAAGTAGAAGAATTCGAGGTTCTTGAATTCGGACGTCGCGGCGCTGAACAGTTCCTCGCAGAGCTTGATCCACGGGTCCATCGACCCGCCGACGTCGAGAAACAGCAACAATTTCACGGCATTGCGTCGTTCGGGCCGCATCCGCACATCAAGCCAGCCCTGCCGCGCGGTGCCATCGATCGTGCCGTCAATGTCGAGTTCGTCGGCGGCGCCTTCACGCGCGAAGCGGCGCAGGCGGCGCAAGGCGACCTTGATGTTGCGCGTGCCGAGCTCGCGGGTGTTGTCGAGGTTCTTGAATTCGCGCTGGTCCCAGACCTTCAGCGCGCGGCCATGCTTGCTCTCGCCGCCGATCCGCACGCCTTCCGGATTATAGCCCGAATTGCCGTAGGGGCTGGTGCCGCCGGTGCCGATCCACTTGTTGCCGCCCTGATGACGGCCTTCCTGTTCGGCAAGACGCTGCTTCAGCGTCTCCATGATCTCGTCCCAGGAGCCGAGCGACTTGATCTGCTCCATTTCCTCGGGCGTCAGATATTTATCGGCGACGGCCTTCAGCCAGTCGGCGGGGATATCGGTGGCTTGCGTGCCATAGGTCGTCGCGATGCCGCGGAAGACCTTGGCGAACACCTGGTCGAAGCGGTCGAGCAGCCCCTCGTCTTTCACGTAGGTGGCGCGGGCCAGATAGTAGAAATCCTCCGGCGTGCGGTCGATCACTTCGGCATCGAGCGCCTCCAGAAGCACCAGATGCTCCTTCAGGCTGGCCGGAATGCCGGCGAGTCGCAGCTCGTCGAGGAAGGTCAGAAACATGACCGAAATCCGCCATTTCGAGCGTGGAAGTGGACGAAGTGGAGGATACGTATCGTCCCGAACGCGGTCCCGTGCAGGGGCGCCGGGAGGGCGGCGAGCGGCGACGGGGCGAGCGGATCAATCATGGCCTGATCCGGACGCTAGAAGCATTGGGCCGTGTAGGACAGCCCCTTTTTCGAAGATCGGGTTTCGGCGGGCGATCAGCGCGCGGCGTAAGCGTCGATCAGTGCGCCGACGTAATCGGGGTTGCGGGTGGTGATCTGCGGCGAGGGGCGGCCGCCGTAGATGAAGCCCTTTACCGGATAGATGCTGCTGCCAAGACCTTCCGAACCCCGGAACCAGACCTTCACTTCGCTCCAGTCGTTGTCCGGCGACACGTCGTACAGCGTGACGTCGCGTTCGGCATGGCCGCGTTCACCGTTGAGGCGCGACCAATTGGCGTGGGTGAGCATCAGCACGCGGCGTTCGACGACGCGGCTGACGACGGCGACATGGCCGAGCGGCAGGCGCCCGCTCTTGGCGAAGACGATGACCGAACCGACACGCGGATCGTGGCCGCGGTCATAATGGCCGTCCGCCTTCGACCACCAGGTCCAAGCGTCGCCATAGATTTGGATCCCCGATGCTTCGCGCGCGAAGGGGACGCACTGGCCGACATAGTCGAGCAGATTGCCGCCCGATGCGTTTGCCGGGGCGGCCAGCTGGATTGCCGCACCGATTGCCGCGGCGATCATGCCGCATTTGCGAAGAATGCCCTGCATTTGGCTAGGTTTAGGGAAGGGGCAGTGACCGTTTGGTTGGGATTCGTGGTTAAGAAACGGTAATGCGGCAAAATATTGCCGGTCGTTGCGGATGCGGAATGGATGATTTGGTTCCGTGTGGGTGAGGTTTTTTGTGAGGTTGGGTGGTTCGCTGCCGGCATGCCGGAGGCTCCGGGGTATGTGGCGCGGCAGGAGGCATAATCGACCGTCACCCCGGACTTGATCCGGGGTCCCGCTTTACACCGCGGCAGCAGAAGAAGCGGGATCCCGGATCAAGTCCGGGATGACGGTGGTGGGGGGTGAGGGGTGGTGGAGGATCGCCGCCGTTGGTTATGGGTGCGGCTGTTCGTTCCGGGGGATCGGTTTGTTGTGGGCGTGCGGGCGTTGTTGACTCCCCCTCCGTCACCGCTGCGCGATGCCACTTCCCCCTCGCGCGGGGGAGGACTTTGGAGGCGTGTTGCTTCGTGATGGCGAGCGCTCTCGCGTGCCCGATCATGACGGGGGAGTGATCGACCCGGTACGGTCCACCTGACCGTCATCCCGGCCTTGAGCCGGGATCCCGCTTCTTATGCCGCGGTGGGAAGCGGGACCCCGGATCAAGTCCGGGGTGACGACAGTAGTGAGGTGAGATCGTTGCGTTACCGTCCCTGGCGCTTCGCCATGAAGGCGAGCCGTTCGAACAGCATGATGTCCTGTTCGTTCTTGAGCAGCGCGCCGTGGAGCGGGGGTATCGCCTTGGTGGGATCGCGGTTCTGGAGGACGTCGAGCGGCATGTCTTCGTGCAGCAGCAGCTTGAGCCAGTCGAGCAGTTCGCTGGTCGACGGCTTCTTCTTGAGGCCGGGGACGTCGCGGACGTCGTAGAAGATGTCCATCGCCTTACTGACCAGGATCTTCTGAATGCCGGGGAAGTGGACATCGACGATCGCCTGCATCGTGTCGCGATCGGGGAATTTGATATAGTGGAAGAAGCACCGGCGCAGGAAAGCGTCGGGCAGCTCCTTTTCGTTGTTGCTGGTGATGACGACGATCGGGCGTTCGATGGCGCGCACGGTTTCCTTCGTCTCGTAGACGTGGAATTCCATGCGATCGAGTTCTTGCAACAGGTCGTTCGGGAATTCGATATCGGCCTTGTCGATCTCGTCGATCAGCAGGACGGGCGGCGTGGGCCGTGTGAAGGCCTCCCACAATTTGCCGCGGCGGATGTAATTGGCGATGTCGTGGACGCGCTCGTCGCCCAGCTGGCCGTCGCGCAAGCGGGCGACGGCGTCATATTCGTACAGGCCCTGCTGTGCCTTGGTGGTCGATTTGACGTTCCATTCGATCAGTTCGGCGCCGGTCGCCTTGGCGATCTCATGCGCCAGCACCGTCTTGCCGGTGCCGGGTTCGCCCTTCACCAGCAGCGGACGGCGCAGCGTGACCGCGGCGTTGACCGCGACCTTCAGGTCGTCGGTCGCGACATAATTCTGCGTGCCTTCGAAGCGCTTCATGGCCGGATCCCGGATATTGAATATCGGGTACGTCGTTGCCGGATCGCGGGGCGGAGCGCAAGCGGGGGCGGGCGGGGCACCGTTCGACAGGCCCGGAGGGGAAGGCCAAAAGAGGAAGATGATGAGCGGTTCGTCCGCTCATGCCCAGTAGCAGACGTAAGAGTTCTCGGTCATTACAGGGCCATGCGTTATCTGCTGATCGCTAGTCCGGCTGTGTTAGCGAGCATCACTCCGCCCATCGCCTCGCTGCTGGTTCACGGTGAGCGTTCGACCTTTTCGGTGGTTGTCGAAGACCGCGCGGCGGCTGGCTATGACATTCGCATCAAATGCGTTGCAGCGTGCGACCATCCCGTCGATTTCCATGAACCTATCGATGACGTCCCCATGGGCCTGTTTACCCGAGATCAGGACGAACTCCTGTTCTCGTTATGGGGCGGCGGCTCTACCTACCGGGTTCGCGTATGGAAGGTGGGCGACAGCGGCATTCGCAAGGTGGTCGAACTTTCCAGTCGCGGAAGGCCCGACTTCCTGACGGACGATAAGGGCCGTTCAGCGATCCGGACGTACGAGGGGGGTAGCGGCACTGGCCCACTCAAACCGGTGCTAAGGTCGTTTATCCGAGGCCACTTTGTGGTCGTGCCTGTGAAGGCAGCTGAACTCCGATAACCGCCTCAACCCTCGCGTGCGCTGGCGCGCGCCTCTAGCAGGTCCCAGATCGCACGGTGTTGCGCGAAGAGTTGCTGCGCGCCGAAGCCGATGGCGCGTTCGGTGGCGGGGGTGCCGCCGAGTGCGTCGATGCTGGCGCCCGTTTCGAGATGCGGCGGGAAGGTGAGCGGGGCGGGCTCCACGCCGAAGCGGAGCGCGGCGGCATCGAGCAGGTGGCGGATCGTGCCCCAGTCCTGCACCAGCGCGGCGACCGCGCCGGTCGCGCAGCCACGGCGTTCGGACGCGCCGAGCGTTTCGAGCGTGTGGCGGCTGGTGGTGAGCGCGGTCTCGCTATCCGCCTGTCCGGGGGTGGAGGGGAGCGGGCCGGCGGCGGCGGCGAGATGGGCGATATAGGCGCGCTCGACGGCGAAGGCGTCCGCGATCCGATCGAGCCAGTCGCAGGCGTCGGGCTGGGCGCACTGGCTGCGCGCGGCGGCGGCGAGGCCGGGGTGGACGCCATGGACCGCGCAGAGCGCATGTACCGCATCGGACACGTCGCGTGCCGCTGCGCGGGGCGTGACGAGGCGGGCGAAATGCGGATGCGTCGCGCTGCCGTCGACGGCCCCCATTCGGGCAACCATGTCCCATGCGCTTGGCGACCAGGCCGTCTGTACGGTGTTCAACATATCACTCCGGGACATTTACTGATGCCGCCCGCCGATCCGGTGCGGCACGCCACCCTTGTCCCCCCGTACCTATACCGAACCGCGTAAAGACACGGTTGATGCGCCGGTAACCGTGCCGCAATCCCGCTTTACGTCGGCGGATCGTGCCCTAAGAACGGCGATACGTTGGAGTTGGAGTAGGTGATGCGGACATGGTGGTTGGGGCTGGCGCTGGCATCGGTGGGCGCGATGGCGATAGGCGCTGAGGCAGGCGCGCAGACGGCCGCGGCGCCGCAAGCGGACAAGCTGACGCTGGCGCGCGTGTTCGGCAGCCCCGATCTGTCGGGATCGCAGCCGCGCGGCGTGCGCCTGTCGCCGGACGGCACGCTGCTCACCTTCCTGCGCCCGCGCGCGGACGAAAAGGAGCGCACCGACCTGTGGGCGCGCGATACGCGCACCGGCGCGGAGCGGATGCTGGTCGACAGCAAGAAGGTGGGCACCGGCGCCGAATTGACCGAGGCGGAAAAGATGCAGCGCGAACGCGCGCGCATCGGCGGGTCGAAGGGCATCGTCGCCTATGACTTCGCGCCCGATGGCCGCTCGATCCTGGTGCCGCTGGATGGCGATTTGTACCTCGCGACACTGGACGGAAAGGTGCGCCGGCTGACCGCGACGCCGGGTGGCGAGCTCAACCCGATCATCTCGCCCCAGGGCAATTACGTCAGCTTCGTGCGCGACCAGAACCTGTTCGCGCAGCCGCTGAGCGGGGGTGAGGCGCGCGCACTGACCACCGGTGGCGGTGGCACGGTGCATTTCGGCGAGGCGGAATTCGTCGCGCAGGAGGAAATGGATCGGCGCACGGGCTATTGG
The DNA here is from genome assembly GCA_003075315.1 of Arthrobacter sp. TPD3018. GTDB lineage: Bacteria > Pseudomonadota > Alphaproteobacteria > Sphingomonadales > Sphingomonadaceae > Sphingomonas. The sequence continues at coordinate 1,193,724 of QDFQ01000001.1, forward strand.
TGGTCGCCGGACGAACGCTATGTGGCGGTCGAGCGGTTCGACGAGGCACCGGTGCGCGTCTTCACCCGCGCGTCGATCGGCGCGGCGGGGACCAAGACCTACGAACAGCGCTATCCCGCGGCGGGGACGCCGAACGTGCTCGTCGACCTGTATGTGATGCGGCCGGACGGGTCGGGGCAGGTGAAGGTCGATCTGGGCAGCGACCCGGACATCTATCTGGCGCGCGTCGACTGGACGCCGGATGGCAAGACCCTGCTGGTGCAGCGCGAGAGCCGCGACCAGAAGACGCTCGACATGCTCAGCGTCGATCCGGCGACGGGCAAGGCGAAGGTGCTGTTCACCGAGAAATCGGGGGCACGGAGCTGGATCAACCTCAGCGACGATTATCGTGTGCTGAAGGACGGCAGCCTGATCTGGCGGTCGGAGCGCGATGGCTACGGGCACCTGTATCGCCGCAGCACGGACGGCAAGTGGACGCAGTTGACGAAGGGGCCGTGGGTCGTGACGGGCCTAGTCGGCGTGGATGAGGCAAAGGGCCGCATCTACCTCACCGGCACGAAGGACGATGTGCTAGAGCAGCACCTCTATGCGGTCGATATCGCGCGGCCGGACGCGCTGACGCGATTGACCGAGCGGGGGTGGACCAACAGCGCATCGATGGACGGCGCGGCGAGCCGCTTCATCATCTCTCGCTCCAATGCGGGGCAGCCGACGCAGGTCTATCTGGCCGATGCGACCGGCAAGCGGCTGGAATGGATCAACGAGAATGCGATCCGGCCGGGGCATCCCTATTACCCGTATCTCGCCAGTCATCAGCCGACCAAGTTCGGGACGATCAAGGCCAAGGACGGCAGTACGCTGTACTGGGAGATGATCACGCCGCCGCTGGTGCCGGGTAAAAAGTATCCTGTCTTCTTTGAACATTACGGCGGCCCGGGCACCGGCCAGCAGGTGACGCGCGGCTGGCAGGGGGCGCTGCCGCAATATCTGGTCAGCCAGGGTTGGGTCTATTTCAAGATCGACAATCGCGGGTCGTACAATCGCGGCAAGGCGTTTGAGGACCAGATCTATCATGCGATGGGCACGGTGGAGGTCGAGGACCAGCTGGCCGGCGCCAACTACCTGAAGTCGCTGCCCTTCGTGGATGGCAACAAGATCGCGACCTATGGCTGGTCGTACGGCGGCTATATGTCGCTGAAGATGCTGGAAAAGACGCCGGGCGTCTATGCGGCCGCGGTATCGGGCGCGCCGGTGACCGACTGGCAGCTGTACGACACGCATTACACCGAACGCTATCTGGGCGATCCAGCCAAGGACCCCAAGAGCTATGCGACGTCGCAGGCGGTCGAGGATTCGCCGAAGATCAAGGATCCGTTGTTGCTGATCCACGGCATGGCGGACGACAACGTCTTCCTCGACAATTCGACCAAGGTCGCCGCGAAGATGCAGGCAACGGCGACGCCGTTCGAGATGATGTTCTACCCCGGCTATACGCACCGGGTGGGCGGGCCGATGGTGAGCCAGCATCTGTGGGGGACGATCCTGGAATTCCTCGATCGGAATGTGAAGGATAAGCCGGCGAAGTAAGCTCGCTCGTCATCGCGAGCGAAGCGCGGCAATCCTGGGCGTCCTGATCCGGCTCTGGATTGCTTCGCTACGCTCGCAATGACGGACCGGTGGTGACGTGCGTTCGTCACCATCCGCGATTAGAGCGTCACCCATGCACTTCGTCGCCGCCTTTCACCTCTGGCCGTTCCTCGACACGGTCGTCAGCTATCTCGCCGCCTTCATACTGGGCACCGCGATTGGGGCGGAGCGGCAGTATCGGCAGCGGACCGCCGGTTTGCGCACCAACGCGCTCGTCGCGATCGGGGCGGCGGCGTTCGTCGATTTGGGGCAGCGGCTGGGTGGGGACGTCGAGTCGATCCGGGTGATCGCCTATGTCGTGTCGGGGATCGGCTTCCTTGGCGCGGGCGTCATCATGAAGGAGGGGATGAACGTCCGCGGGCTCAACACCGCGGCGACCTTGTGGTGTTCGGCGGCGGTGGGATCGATCGCCGGGTCGGACATGATCGCCGAGGCCGCGTTGCTGACCGGCGTCGTGCTGTTCGCCAATACGGCGCTGCGGCCGCTGGTCGATGCGATCAACCGCATCCCGATCGCCGGCGGCACGGTGGAGGCGACCTACAGCGTGACGATCACCGTGCCGGTCGCCGCGGCGGGACCGATGGGCGACGTGCTGGTCGGGCATCTCGAAGAGGCGGGACTGCCCGTTGCCGACCTCGACACGCAGGTGCGCGACGACGAGCATGTCGCGCTGGTCGCGACGCTGGTGGGCAGCGGCGTGGTGGATGCGGAGCTTGACGCATTGGTCGAGCATCTCGGCCGCGTGCATGGGATCGACCACGCAACATGGCAGCTGAGCACGCACGATTAGGAAAGTCGGTGGACGTTTCCGCGCAACCGTATTAGGCGGCGCGCAGTGAGTTGGAGGACGTGATGGGTTATCGGGTGGTGGTCGCGGGCGCGACGGGCAATGTCGGGCGCGAGATGGTCAACATCCTCGCCGAACGCGACTTCCCCGCGGACGAGATCGCGGTACTGGCGTCGAGCCGCAGCCAGGGCGACGAGATCGAGTATGGTGACACCGGTCGCATGCTCAAGGTCCAGAATATCGAATATTTCGATCCGACCGGCTGGGACATGGCGCTGTTCGCGATCGGCAGCGAAGCGACCAAGGTCTATGCGCCCAAGTTCGCCGCCGCCGGCTGCACGGTGATCGACAATTCGTCGCTGTACCGGATGGACCCGGACGTGCCGCTGATCGTGCCGGAGGTGAATGCCGACGCTATCGACGGCTATCGTGCCAAGAACATCATCGCCAATCCCAATTGCTCGACCGCGCAGATGGTCGTCGCGCTGAAGCCGCTGCATGACGCCGCCAAGATCCGCCGCGTCGTCGTCGCGACCTATCAGTCGGTGTCCGGCGCGGGCAAGGTCGGCATGGACGAGCTGTTCGAGCAGAGCCGCAACATCTTCGTCGGCGATCCCGCCGAGCCCAAGAAGTTCACCAAGCAGATCGCGTTCAACGTGATCCCGCACATCGACAGCTTCCTGGACGACGGATCGACCAAGGAAGAGTGGAAGATGGTGGTCGAGACGAAGAAGATCCTCGACCCCAAGATCAAGGTGACCGCGACCTGCGTGCGCGTGCCCGTGTTCGTCGGCCATTCCGAAGCGCTGAACATAGAGTTCGAGAACGAGATTTCCGCCGAGGACGCCAAGCGCATCCTGCGCGAGGCACCGGGGATCATGCTGATCGACAAGCACGAGGACGGCGGATACGCGACGCCCATCGAGGCGGCGGGCGACGATGCGACCTATGTCAGCCGCGTGCGCGAGGACCCGACCGTGGAGAATGGGCTGGCGTTGTGGTGCGTCAGCGATAACCTTCGCAAGGGTGCGGCGCTGAACGCGGTGCAGATCGCGGAGCTGCTGGGTCGGCGGCACCTGCAGAAGGGCGGTTGAGCGGCTGATAGCGGAGTGATAGCATCTGTCCCATGGGACAGGTGCTGATCCGCAATCTCGACGACGAAACAATCGCGGCATATCGCCTAGCGGCGGAGCGGCATGATCGTTCGCTTGAGGCTGAGTTGCGCGATGTGTTGCGCCGCTTCCGCCCGTTGAGCGGCGACGCGCGCGCTGCACTGGGCGAGCGTATGGCAGCGATTCGTGCCATGACGCCGCAGGTCCCGCAGACTCCCAGCGACGTGCTGGTTCGGGACGATCGCGACGGCGCGCGAGATTGACCTTGATCGTCGATACGAGCGTCGCACTGAAATGGGCGGTCGCGGAGGAGGGTTCCGATCGCGCTTCGACGTTCCTCGGTGGCGATCTGGTGGCTCCCGAGTTGCTTCTGAGCGAGCTGGGCAACGCTCTTTGGAAGAAGGTCCGTCAGGGCGAGATTGGCGCTCTACAGGCGACCGCAGCATTCGCTGAGATCGAAGCGTGGCTGCCGATCGTCTCGACGATTCCCGTTTCGGGTCGCGGGCTGGAGATCGCCTTGGCGTTGGACCATCCGGTCTATGATTGCCTGTATCTCGCGCTCGCCGAGGCGACCGGCTGGAAAATCCTCACGGCAGACCGGCGCCTCATCGCGAACTGCCGGGATACCGTGTTCGCCGAAATGCTCGTGTCGTTAGACGACCAGGCGTTAGGCGTTTAGGTCGTCCCTCACGCCCGGCGGTGCTTACCGCCGTAATGCTGGCCGACATACTGGCCGATGCGGGCCATTTCTGTCGCGGCGGCGCGGGTGGCTTCGGCGCAGCAGGGCAGGGGATCGCGTTCGGCCTGGGCGGCGCGCATCGCGACGCGTTCGGTGAGCTCCTCGATATCGGCGCGGCTGAGCACGTTCTTTTCGCGCAACAGGCACAACAGGCTTTGCAGGATCACGAGGCTTTCGTCGCCCGTGCCGGTCCGATGCAGGTCCATCATCGCTCTCCTTGCTTGTTTTGAAGGGAGAGTATGCTTTTTTTGCGGGGTTGGGAAGCTGGCAGCGGAGGTTCGGGAATGGGCTTTGCGTTGGGTGTGGATCGGTGTTCGGAATGCCGAATTGGTATGGCCTCGTCCCGTCACCCCGGACTTGATCTGAGGTCCCGCTTCGGCGCTCGCGGAGAATAGCGGGACCCCGGATCAAGTCCGGGGTGATGATGGGGGCGGGGTTCGCGGCAACGCCGCAGCTTGGCGATCGGTGCTGGACAGGCGGACGATCACGACCCACGTGGGATCACGCCCACAATCATGGATCACGACTCTTGGCTGCTTCCCCGACCGATCCGCAGTATTTCGCCAGCTTCGACGGCACCCGCATCGCCTATCGCGAGCTGGGAGAGGGGCGGCCTGTCGTCCTGATCCACGGCTATTTCTCCACGGCGGAGGTCAATTGGATCAAATACGGCCATGCCGCCGCGATTGCGGCCAAGGGCTTCAGGGTCATCATGCCGGACCTGCGTGGTCACGGGTCGTCGGACAAGCCACATGATCGTGCCGCCTATCCGGCGGATGCGCTGATGCGCGACGGGATGGCGCTGATCGACCATCTGGGGCTGAGCGATTACGATCTCGGCGGTTATTCGCTGGGGGGGCGGACGACGATGCGAATGCTCGCCAACGAGGCGACGCCGCGCCGCGCGGTCATTGCGGGCATGGGGCTGACCGGGATCGTCAGCACGGCGGGACGCGGCGGCTATTTCCGCCACGTGCTGACCAACCTCGGCAGTTTCGAGCGCGGTTCGGGCGAGTGGATGACCGAGGCGTTCCTGAAGACGACCGGGGGCGATCCCGTGGCGCTGCTCAACGTGCTCGAGACGTTCGTCGATACGCCGATCGAGGCGGTCGAGGCGATCGATGTGCCGACACTGATCGTCGCAGGCATCGACGACGACGACAATGGATCGGGCGCGGCGCTGGCCGACGCGCTGCCACAGGCGATCTTCCGCGAGATTCCCGGCAATCACATGAGCGCGGTCACCAAGCCGGAGCTGGGCCAGGCGATCGCCGACTTCCTGAGCGCTTGACCGCAGGCGCTTGACCGAAAGGGGCGCCCCCGCGCATCGTGTCGGCAACGACAAGAAGTCAGTAGGGGATTGTTTTCATGCGTCTCGTTTCCACCGCCGCGCTGGCCGCGACGCTGTTTGCCGCGCCCGTCGCGGCGCAGACCGCACCGGCTGGGCAGGCCGCTTCGACGGCGAAGCCGACCGCTTCCGAGGCAGACGCCTATGTCGCCGCGGTCGAGAAGGAGGCCGCCGACCTGTCGGTGCCCGCGCAGCAGGTCGCCTGGGTCAATGCGACCTATATCACCGACGATACCGATGCGCTGGCGGCGAAATCGGGCGCGGAGCTGACCGAGAAAGCGGTGCAATGGGCGAAGGGCGCGGCGCGCTTCAACGGCGTGACCGGCCTGTCCTATGACACCAAGCGCAAGCTCGATCTGCTGAAGAACGGCGTCGGCCTGCCTGCGCCGACGACACCGGGCGCCGCGACCGAGCTCGCGACGCTGACGACGCGCATGTCGTCGCGCTACGGCAAGGGCAAGGGGACGCTGGACGGCAAGCCGATCAACGGATCGGACATCGAGGCGGCGATGGGCACGACGCGCGATCCCGCCAAGCTGAAGGAGATGTGGGTCAGCTGGAACGACAATGTCGGCGCGCCGATGCGGGCCGATTATACGCGGATGACCGCAATCTCGAACGCGGGCGCGAAGGAGCTGGGCTTCGCCGATGTCGGGGCGATGTGGCGCTCCGGCTATGACATGACGCCGCAGCAGTTCGAGGCGTTGACCGACCAGATCTGGAAAGAGGTGGAGCCGCTCTACCTCTCGCTGCACACCTATGTCCGCTGGAAGCTGAACGAGAAATACGGCGATGCGGTGCAGGCGAAGACCGGGCCGATCCGCAGCGACCTGCTCGGCAATATGTGGGCGCAGGAATGGGGCAATATCTACGATCTTGTCGCGCCCAAGGGGGCGGGCGATCTGGGTTATGACACCGGCGATCTGCTGAAGGCGAAGGGCTATGATCCCGTTCGCATGGTGAAGCAGGGCGAGGCCTTCTATTCGTCGCTGGGCTTCGCGCCGCTGCCCGAGACGTTCTGGCAGCGTTCGCAGATCGTGAAGCCGGCCGATCGAGAGGTGATCTGCCATGCGTCGGCATGGGATATCGACAATATGGACGATATCCGCATCAAGATGTGCACCAAGGTGAACGGCGACGATTTCGTCACCATCCACCATGAGCTGGGCCACAATTACTATCAGCGCGCGTACAAGAACCAGCCGTATCTTTACAAGAACGGCGCCAATGACGGCTTCCACGAGGCGATCGGCGATACGGTCGCGCTGTCGATCACGCCGGATTATCTGGTGAAGATCGGGCTGTTGCAGCCGACACAGGTGCCCGCCGCGGACAAGGATATCGGCCTGTTGCTGCGGCAGGCGATGGACAAGGTGGCGTTCCTGCCGTTCGGCCTGCTGGTCGACAAATGGCGCTGGGACGTCTTTTCGGGCAAGATCGCGCCCGGCCAGTATCAGCAGGGCTGGGACGCGCTGCGCCTGAAATATCAGGGGATCGTGCCGCCGGTGGCGCGCGACGAAACCAAGTTCGACGCGGGTGCGAAATACCACATTCCGGGCACGGTGCCCTATGCGCGCTATTTCCTGGCGCGGGTGCTGCAGTTCCAGTTCTATAAGGCGGCGTGCGAGCAGGCAGGCTGGAAGGGGCCGCTGCATCGCTGCTCGTTCTACGGCAACAAGGCGGTCGGCGAGAAGCTGAATGCGATGCTGAGCATGGGCCAGTCGAAGCCGTGGCCGGACGCGCTGCAGGTGATGACCGGCACGCGACAGATGTCTGGCAAGGCGCTGGTGGAATATTTCGCGCCGCTGAAGACGTGGCTGGACCAGCAGAACAAGGGCAAGCCGCAGGGTTGGTGATGGAGGGAGGTGTTCGGGGCGGTTGCTCCGAATGCCTCGTCACCCCGGACCTTGTCCGGGGTCGACCAAGCCGCGGGGGTGAGGCGGGAGGTTTTGGCCGTCCCCCTCGCCGCGGAGTGGACCCCGGAACGAGTCCGGGGTGACGGTGTGTTTGGGGTGAGGGTTCGCCTCACCCTCTCCGCATCACAAAGCGTTGAGCAGGTGTTCGGCGCTGCTGACCTTGAATTCGCCGGGGGCTTCGACGTGGAGTTGCTTCACGACGCCGTCTTCGACCAGCAGCGTGTAGCGCTGGCTGCGCAGGCCCATGCCGAACTTGCTGCCGTCCATCGTCAGGCCGACCGCCTTGGCGAAATCGCCATTGCCGTCCGCGAGCATGGTGATGCCCTCGGCGTCCTGCGACTTGGCCCAGGCGCCCATGACGAAGGCGTCGTTGACCGAGGTGCAGGCGATTTCGTCCACGCCCTTGGCGGCGAGCGCGTCGCGCTTCTCAACGAAGCCGGGCAGGTGGCGGGCGGAGCAGGTCGGCGTGAAGGCGCCGGGCACCGCGAAGAGCGCGACGGTACGGCCGCGGAAGAAATCCTCGGTGGAGACCTGATCGGGGCCATCGGGCGTGACCTTGGTCAGGGTGGCGCTGGGGATGGTGTCGCCGACGGTGATCGTCATCATGGGTCTCCGGGTAGAAAGGTTGCGAGCGGGACCGTCGGCCACATCGCCGCCGATTTCAAGCATGGCGCCGGCCAGCGGGACGGTTATGGTGGCAAGGTTATGGAAGGTCCCGTTTATCTGTCCGGCCAGTTCCTGCTCGCGATGCCGGGCATGGCCGATCCCAGTTTCGACCATGCGGTGATTGCGATGTGCGCGCATGACGCGGACGGCGCGCTGGGCGTGGGGCTCGGCGCGACGATCGACGGGCTGACGCTGCACGACCTGCTCGACCAGTTCGACATCGCGCATGGCGCTGCACCGCCCGCGCCGGTACATTTCGGTGGGCCGGTGGAGCCGCGCCGCGGCTTCGTGCTGCATTCGCTCGATTGGGCGGGACAGGACACGGTCGAGGTCGCCGGGCGCTGGGCGCTGTCCGGCACGATCGACGTGCTGCGCGCGATCGCCGACGGGACGGGGCCGTCACGCTATATCGCGGCGCTTGGCTATGCGGGCTGGTCGGCCGGGCAGCTTGACGCGGAGCTGTCGCAGCCGGGGTGGTTCCATGTCGCGGGCGACGATGCGCTGCTGTTCGACACGCCCGCGCCGCAGCGGTGGAGCAGCGCCTTCGCCAAGGCGGGGATCGACCCGCGGCTGCTGGTGGTGGGGACGGGCACGGCCTGACGAGATATAAAGATATCTTTATATTTGATCTGTAGAGTCGGAGCGGTTAGGGGCAACCCATCCAAACCTCTTCAGGAGCATGCCACGTGGCTACTGCGCTCGCGCCCAACGGCACGAACACCGATTACGTCATCAAGGACATCAGCCTCGCTGATTTCGGCCGCGCCGAGATCAAGATCGCCGAGACCGAGATGCCCGGCCTGATGGCCCTGCGCGACGAATTCGGCGCTGCTCAGCCGCTCAAGGGCGCGCGCATCACCGGCTCGCTGCACATGACGATCCAGACCGCCGTGCTGATCGAGACGCTGACCGCACTCGGCGCCGATGTGCGTTGGGCGACCTGCAACATCTTCTCGACGCAGGACCATGCCGCCGCCGCGATCGCCGCGACGGGCGTGCCGGTGTTCGCGGTGAAGGGCGAGAGCCTTGCCGAATATTGGGACTATGTCGGCGACATCTTCACCTGGGACGGCGACGTCGAGGGTCAGACTGCCAACATCATCCTGGACGATGGCGGCGACGCGACCATGTTCGCGCTGTGGGGCGCGAAGCTGGAAGCCGGCGCGACCTTCGCCGAGCCCGAGAATGAAGAGGAAGTCGAGTTCCAGCGGTCGGTGAAGGCGTTCATCGCCAAGAAGCCGGGCTATCTGACCCAGACCGTCAAGAACCTGAAGGGCGTGTCGGAAGAGACGACCACCGGCGTTCACCGCCTGTACGAGATCGCGAAGAAGGGCGAGCTGCCTTTCCCCGCCATCAACGTCAACGACTCGGTCACCAAGTCGAAGTTCGACAACCTCTATGGCTGCAAGGAATCGCTGGTCGACGCGATCCGTCGCGCCACCGACGTCATGCTGGCGGGCAAGGTCGCCGCGGTCGCCGGTTTTGGCGACGTGGGCAAGGGCTCGGCCCAGTCGCTCCGCAATGGCGGCGCGCGCGTGCTCGTGACCGAAATCGACCCGATCTGCGCGCTGCAGGCGGCGATGGAGGGCTTCGAGGTCGTGACCATGGATGAGGCCGTGAAGCGCGCCGACATCTTCGTCACCGCGACCGGCAACGCCGACGTCATCACAGCCGATCACATGAAGGCGATGAAGCCCATGTCGATCGTCTGCAACATCGGCCACTTCGATAGCGAGATCCAGATCGCGGCGCTGTCGAACTACAAGTGGACCGAAGTGAAGCCCGGCACTGACCTGGTCGAGTTCCCGGACGGCAAGCAGATCATCGTGCTGGCCAAGGGCCGCCTGGTGAATCTGGGCTGCGCGACCGGCCACCCGTCGTTCGTCATGTCGGCCTCGTTCACCAACCAGACGCTCGCCCAGATCGAGCTGTGGACCAAGGGCGAGAACTACAAGAACGAAGTCTACGTTCTGCCGAAGCACCTCGACGAGAAGGTCGCCGCGCTCCACCTCGAAAAGCTGGGCGTCCAGCTGTCGAAGCTGTCGGAAAAGCAGGCCGCTTACATCGGCGTGCCGGTGGAAGGCCCGTTCAAGCCGGATCATTACCGCTACTGATCCGGATGGCGCCCGGTATCGGGTGCTGCGGATAGGAAGAGGGGCGACACCGCGAGGTGCCGCCCCTTTTTCGTTGTCTGGTGAACACATCCGTCACCCCAGCGAAGGCTGGGGTTTCCTGCGGCTCTTTCAGCGTCGTCTAACCCAAAGATCCCAGCCTTCGCTGGGATGACGATTTGCGGGAATGGACGCCGGACGCTGTCGCCGGACAGATGGGGCGGTCACCCGCCCCCACATGTTTACTTCGGTGCGGCGCTGCTGGTGACGGCGCCGGTCGCCGAGGCGGCGGTTGCGGCGGCGAGCTGGGCGGCGGTGATGCCGACGATCACCTTGCCGCTGGCGTCGGCGCTGAAGCCGTTGATCGGCAACTTTACCTCACCCTTGGCGGTGGTGAGCGTCACGAATTCGGCGTCGGCCGACTTGATCGTACCGAGTGCCGCGCCGCCGAGACCGGTGACGGCGGTGCCGGGGACCAGCTTCGCCTTCACCGCGGCCTGGGCCTGCGCCTGCGAGCTGGCGATCGCCGCATCGAGCTGCGCCTTGGTCATCGCCATGGCGAAGCCCTTGTCGGTCTTGCCGATCGAGGCCGGCGGCACGGGCACCTGTGCGGTGCCGGTGTTGAGGACGATCGCCTGCGGCGTGACGCTGGCGACGGTGCCGAGCGAGACGCCCGCGCTGTCGTAGATCGTGGCGCCGACCGTCGGGGTGGTCGCGGTCGCGCTGGCACCGGCCTGCGCGCTCGCGCCGGCGGCCGGAGCCTGTTGTGCCACAGCCGCGGCGGGCATCAGCATCAGGGTGCCGATCGTCAGGGCCAAGGTACGCATCGAGTGTCTCCATTGTTGCTCGTTGTGACAAAGTAACGATGGGATTTCGGATGCGGTTCCGCCCGTTTTTGGCGGTGAGCTGAGAGTCCTTTCAGATCAACTGGTTATGGGTAAGCGGACCGTCCCGTCTTCGGCACGCTTCAGCGGACCGTAGCCAAGAACGGCCTCCAGCGGCAGCGGCCCGTACAGATGCGGGAACAGCTGGCCACCGCGCGATTCCTCCCATTTCAGCGATGCGCCGAAGCTGCCGAGATCGACTGCGGCGACGTGCAGATCGCTCTGCCCGGCGAAATGCTTGTCGACGGTTTCGGTCAGCTGCTCGGCGGTCGACATGTGGATGTAGCCATCCGCCAAGTCGACCGGGGCGCCGGCGAAGCTGCCGTCACGTTCCAACGCGGCCATCTGTTCCGCGGTCAGCACCTTATAGGCGACGAGGGGGAGGGCGCTCATGCCTCGTCCTCGCCATCGTCGCTCTCGTCGACGCGTTCGTCCATCGTCGCCGGGCCGGTGCCGTCGTCGACGATCAGCGCGTCGTCGGTCGACGCTGCGGGCGCCTCGCCGATTTCATCGGCGACGATCGCCTCCGCCTCGTTCTCGGGCTCTTCCTCCTCGTCGATCCGCGCGGCGGAGACGACATGTTCGTCTTTCGCCACGCTGAACAGCGTCACGCCCTGCGTGTTGCGGCCGGTGACGCGGACGTCGCCGACCGACATGCGGATGAGCTTCGCCTGATCGGTGACCAGCATCAGCTGCTCGCCCGAATGCGCGGGGAAGCTGGCGACGACGGGGCCGTTGCGGCCGGCCGACACGATATTGGTGATGCCCTGGCCACCGCGGTTGGTGCGGCGATATTCGAAGGCCGAGGTGCGCTTGCCATAGCCCTTTTGCGTGACGGTGAGGATGAACTCCTCCGCCGCCTCGAATTCGGCCATGCGCTCGGCGCTCAGCGACATCTCGCGTTCGCCCTCCTTCCACGGTGCGGCCTTCAGATACGCCTCGCGTTCCTCGGTCGTCGCCGCGAAGCCGCGCAGGATCGACAGGCTGATCACCTCGTCGCCCTCGGCCAGGCTGACGCCGCGGACGCCGGTGGAGGTGCGGCTCTGGAATTCACGCACGTCGGTGGCGGCGAAGCGGATCGCCTTGCCCGCTTTGGTCGCGAGCAGCACGTCGTCGCTTTCGGTCAGCACGGCGACGCCGATCAGCCGGTCCTCGCTGCCCTCGTCGAAGCGCATGGCGAGCTTGCCGTTCGAGGGGATGTTGGCGAAGGCGTCCATCGCGTTGCGGCGCACGGTGCCGTTGGCGGTCGCGAACATGACGTGCAGGTCGCCCCAGCGGCCCTCGTCCTCGGGCAGCGGCAGGACGGTGGAGATCGTCTCGCCCGGTGCCAGCGGCAGCAGGTTGATCATCGGGCGGCCGCGCGTCGCCGGCCCGCCTTCGGGCAGGCGCCACACCTTCATGCGATACACCTTGCCGGCGGTCGAGAAGAACAGCACCGGCGTGTGCGTGCTCGTCACGAACAGGTTGGTGATCGCATCCTCGTCCTTGGTCGCCATGCCGGCGCGGCCCTTGCCGCCGCGCTTCTGCGCGCGGAAGGCGTCGAGGGGGGTGCGCTTGATATAGCCCTGCACGGTGACGGTGACGACCATCTCCTCGCGCTCGATCAGGTCTTCGTCGTCGATGCCGTCGGCGGCGGCGGCGATCTCGGTGCGGCGCGGGGTCGCGAAGATCGAGCGGACGTCGACCAGCTCCTCGCGCATCACCTCGTACAGGCGGGCGCGGTTGCCGAGGATTTCGAGCAGCGCGGCGATCGATTCGGCGAGGCCCTTCAGCTCGTCGCCGATCTCGTCGCGGCCGAGCGCGGTCAGGCGGTGGAGACGCAGGTCGAGGATCGCGCGGACTTGCGTATCGCTGAGCTTGTAGCCGTCGCCGACCTGCTCGCCTTCCACTGCTTCGACGAGGCTGAGGTAGGGCGCGATCTCGGCGATCGGCCATTCGCGTGCGAGCAGCGCGGCCCGCGCCTCGGCAGGGCTGGACGAGCCGCGGATGATGCGGACGACCTCATCGAGGTTGGTGACCGCGATGACGAGGCCGAGCAGGATATGGGCGCGGTCGCGCGCCTTGTTCAGCTCGAACTTCGAGCGGCGGGTGATGACCTGTTCGCGGAACTGGACGAACGCCTGGATGATGTCCTTGAGGTTCAGCGTTTCCGGCCGGCCGCCGCGGATCGCGAGCATGTTGGCAGGGAAGCTGCCCTGCGCTGGCGTGTGGCGCCACAGCTGGTTGAGGACGACTTCGGGGGTCGCGTCGCGCTTCAGATCGATGACGATGCGCACGCCTTCGCGGTTCGATTCGTCGCGAATGTCGCTGACGCCTTCAATCCGCTTGTCCTTCGCAGCCTCGGCGATCTTCTCGACGAGCGCGTTCTTGCCCTGCTGGAAGGGAATGGCGGTGAGGACGATCGAGCGACGGTCGCCACGACCTTCCTCGATGACGTGGCGCGAGCGGACGATGATCGAGCCGCGGCCGGTGTGATAGGCCGAGCGCGCGCCCGCCTTGCCGAGGATGATCGCGCCGGTCGGGAAATCGGGGCCGGGGACGATCTCGATCAGCTCGTCGATGCTGATCGATTCCCCAGCCATCGTCTTGTCGATATAGGCGAGGCAGGCATCGACCACTTCGCCCAAGTTATGCGGCGGGATGTTGGTCGCCATGCCGACCGCGATGCCGCCGGCGCCGTTGACGAGCAGATTGGGGAAGCGCGCCGGTAGCACCTGCGGCTCGCGCTCGCTGGCGTCGTAGTTCGGCTGGAAATCGACGGTATCCTTGTCGAGATCCTCCATCAGGTAATTGGCGGCGCGAGCGAGGCGCGCTTCGGTGTAGCGCATCGCGGCGGGAGGATCGGGATCCATCGAGCCGAAGTTGCCCTGGCCGTCGATCAGCGGCAGCCGCATCGACCAGTCCTGCGTCATGCGCGCCAAGGCGTCATAGATCGCGGTGTCGCCGTGCGGGTGATATTTACCGATCACGTCACCGACGATGCGGGCGGATTTGCGGTAGGGCCGGTTGAAGAAGAAGCCGCTTTCCTGCGCGGAAAAAAGGATGCGGCGGTGGACCGGCTTCAGGCCGTCGCGCACGTCGGGCAGCGCGCGCGCGACGATGACGCTCATCGCATAGTCGAGGTAGCTCGACTTCATCTCGTCGACGATCGAGATCGTCGAAATGCCCTCGGGATGGGCGGGGGGTTCGGCGAGGGTGGTCTCGTCGGCCAAGGTGTGACGCTTTCGGATTGTTACAGATGTATGGCCCCGGTTTAGGGGCATCCGTACCGAAAGTCACGCGCGCGTACGCACACGCGTACGCGCGCGGGCATATGGAGTGTTACTTCTTGCAGGCGGCCTTGTTGGCGTTGCCGGCCTTGCTGCAATTGTAGGTGATCGTCTTGCCGGTGCTGGTCTTGGTAGTGACCATGCGGCCGTTGGCGGCGACGGCGGTCTTGGTCGTCGTCCGGGTGGCGACGGTGGGCTTGCCGACCGCGGGCTTGGTGGTCGTGGTCGTCTTGCTGGTGGCGACCGTCTTGGCCTGGGTCTTGGCCTGCATTTGCGCGCCGGTGGCCATCGCCGCGGATCCGCAGCAGAGCGAGGCGGTCGCAAGCAGGACGAAGGGCAGGGACGTCTTCATGGGGTTCCTCTCCACCTTACACGGACGCAACGGGATGGCGTCGTGATGCAGGGGATGCACCCCGTGGAATAACAACGGGATGGCCGGATCATGACGTTTTCGTCATGTCAGCGCGGACGTGACACGCGCCTAGCTCGTCACCCCGGACTTGATCCGGGGTCCCGCTTTTGCCGGGCGTAGCAGTAGAAGAAGGAGCGGGACCCCCGGATCACGTGCGGCGTGACGGTGGGGTGGTGGGGGGACTCCCCCGCTAGGGCGCGATTTCCTTGCCTTCGAAGTCGAACAGGCGGCCGGTGTCGGGCGCCTTCAGGCCGTCGATGACGTCGAGCAGCTGAGAGGCGGCGCGATCGGGCGTGAAGAGCGTGCCGGGGCGGACGTTGGCCTGGAAGGGCTTGGACAAGGCGGTGTCGACCGTGCCGGGGTGGAGGCCGACGATGATGCTGCGATCGTTGCGGCGCTTGTCCTCGATGCTCAGCGTGCGGACGAGCTGGTTCGCAGCCGCCTTCGCCATGCGATAGCCGTACCAGCCGCCGAGACGGTTGTCGGAGATACTGCCGATCCGCGCCGACAGGATCGCGAAGACGCTGCGGCCCTGTTTGGGCATGATCGGCAGGATATGCTTGGCGATCAGCGCGGGGCCGATGGCGTTGACGCGCAGATTGGCGGCGATCCAATCGGGATCGAGCTCGCGATAGCTCTTTTCGGGCAGGCACTCGCCCCTATGCAGCAGGCCGGTGGCGACGATCACCAGCACCGGCGCGGGGCCGGCGGCGATGCGCGCGGCGGCGGCGGCGATGCTGGCTTCGTCCTCGATATCGATCGGATCGCTGCCGGAGCGCGAGAGCGCATGGACGACGTCATACGTCCCCTCGTCGCGCAATGCCTCGACCAGCGCGGCGCCGATACCGCCGCTGGCGCCGATGACGACGGCGCTGGTGCCCTTCGCGCTCATCGAACGAAGCGCCACTGGTCGTCGGTGCTGGCCGCGGCATCGAAGGCATAGCCGTCGCTGTCGAAGCCGCGCATCGCGTCGATATCGGTGATGCGGTGTTCGATCATCCAGCGCGCCATCAGCCCACGCGCCTTCTTGGCGTGGAAGCTGACGAAGCGGTCGCCCTCGCGGAAATCGACCGCGACGACGCGGATGCCGGCAGGCAGGCGCCCGGACACCGCCGCCCAATATTCCTGGCTGGCGAGGTTGAGGACGACGCCGGTCTCTTCAGTGGTCACGTCCTCGGCCAGCGCCAAGGCGATGCGGTCCCCCCACCAGTCGGTCAGTTTGGGCTTACGCGGCGCCCAGCGGGTGCCCATTTCCAGCCGGTACGGGCGCATCGCGTCGAGCGGGCGGAGCAGGCCGTACAGGCCCGACAGCAGGCGCAGATGGTCTTGCGCGAACGTCACCGCCTCCGGCTCCAGCGTCTGCGCGTCGAGGCCGGTGTAGACGTCGCCGGCAAAGGCGTACATCGCCGGCCGCTCGGGCGCCTCGGCAAAATCGCGGAAGCGATCGGCGTTGAGCTTCGCCAGCGCGGGCGAGATCTTCATCAGTTCCGACAGGCGTTTCTGCGTCAGGTGCGAGGCGGCGGCAGCGAGCGTAGCCGCTTCGGAATCAAAGCGGGGGCGCGTGGAACCCAATTCAGGCAGCGGCGTCTCGTAATCGAGGGTCTTGGCGGGGGAAAGAACGGCGATCATGCCGGTCCGGTACTGCGCCTTCGGCCACCGTTCAATTCCCGTTCACGGGCTTCAAGCCACTGCGGCATCAGTCCCCAGCGTCGCTTGTACCCGCTGCGGCGGCCCGTTACAGGCCGCGCGTACGTTAGCGGCAGCGATGCCCCAATTGTCGGAGAGAGAGTTAGCATGAAGACCCTTTCGAAGCTCGCGCTGGCCGCGGTGCTCACTACCGGTGTGAGTGGCTTTGCGTTCGTCGCCCCGGCGATGGCCAAGAAGGAAGAGCAGCAGGCGCCGGGCTTCAAGCTCAGCAAGCCGGTGCAGGCGATCGCCTACAATGCGCAGCAGGCCGTGAAGGCGAAGGATGTCGCGACGGCCGAGCCGCTGGTCGCGCAGATCGAGGCGGCTGCCACGACCGACGACGACAAATATGTGGCGGCGGCGCTGCGCTACGACCTGGAAAATACCAAGCTGGTGCTGGCGCAGCAGGCGAACCCCAACGCGCCGCTGAACGAAACCGCGCTGGCCAAGCCGCTCGACGCGCTGATCGCCGCGGCGAACACGCCCGCGGCCGATCGCGGCAAGTATCTGTTCCGCCGCGGCCAGCTCGCGTTCAACGGCGGCCAATATGCCGTCGCAACGCAATATTTCACCAAGGCTAAGGAAGCGGGCTTCAACAGCCCCGATTTCGATCTGCAGCTTGCCAAGGTGAAGGTGCAGGCGGGTGACGTCGCGGGCGGCCTGGCCGACCTCGACCGCTATATTACTGCGCAGAAGGCCGCCGGTCAGGCCGTGCCGGAATCCTATTATCGCTTCGCGATCGCGACCGCGAACAACAAGAAGATGGCGCCGGAAACGCTGGCGTGGATGCAGAAGTACGCCACCGCCTTCCCCAATGCGAAGACGTGGCGTGACGTGATCCTGCAATATGCCTTCGCACAGAACAGCATCGCGACGCCCGACAAGGCGCAGACGCTGGATCTGTATCGCCTCCTGCGCTCGGCCGGCGCGATGCCGGATCAGTCGAGCTATGAGGATTATGCCCGCATGGTCAGCGACCGCGGCAATCCCTACGAAGCCGCCGCGGTGCTGAAGGAAGGCCTGGCGTCGGGCAAGATCCCGGCGAGCAGCGCCTATGCCAAGAGCCAGCTGGCGGCCGCGAACACCGCGATCCAGCGCGACGGTTCGCTGGCGTCGAGCGAGAAGACCGCGCTGGCGTCGAAGGACGGCAAGATCGCCTCGGCGACGGCCGATGCCTATCTGGGCCAGAACAACTACGCCAAGGCCGCCGAACTGTATCGTGCGGCGCTGTCGAAGGGCGGCGTCGATGCGAACGAGGTGAACACGCGCCTTGGCATCGCGCTCGCCAAGTCGGGCGACAAGGCCGGCGCGCAGGCGGCGTTCGGTGCGGTGACGGGCCAGCCCCGCGCGGGCATCGCGGCGCTGTGGAACACCTGGACGCAGGTCGGTTCGGCGCCCGCTCCGGCGGCGTGATCGCAGCGACCATGTAATGGGAAGGGGCGGTCCGGCGACGGGCCGCCCTTTTTTCGTTGCGGGCGGCGGCGGTGAACGTCGCCCAAACGACGTCATCCCAGCGGAGGCTGGGACCTTGTGGTAACGGGATGACGATTTGGCCGCAAAAGACCCCAGCCTTTGCTGGGGTGACGTCATTCGACGATCGGGCGTCGACCGTCGACGTGCGGCCTATTGGGTGGTGGGCCGGGCCGCCTCAATCCACCGAGACGGGGATGCCCGAGGTCGATTTGGCGGTGCGGATCGTCAGCGAGGTCTTGACGCTGGCAACATTGGGTGCGGGCGTCAGATGGGTGGTGAGGATTTCCTGGAAGCTCTTGAGATCGCTGGCGACGATCTTCAGGATGAAGTCGATCTCGCCATTGAGCATATGGCATTCGCGCACTTCGGGAATGTCGGCGACATGCGTTTCGAAGGCGGCGAGGTCGTGCTCCGCCTGGCTGCGCAGCGACACCATCGCGAAGACGGTGATCGGGAAGCCGAGGCTGGCCGGATCGAGATCGGCGTGATAGCCGCGGATCACGCCCGCTTCCTCCAGCGCGCGGACGCGGCGCAGGCAGGGCGGCGCGGTGAGGCCGACGCGTTCGGCGAGCTCGACGTTGGTCATGCGCCCATCCTGTTGCAGATGAGCGAGGATTTGACGATCGATCCGATCGAACGACATTGCGTGAGCCACTCCTAAGACGCGCCGAACGATATCGGCGATTTCCTCTAAGCATAAGAAAATTGCGGCGCAACGCAATTGTCCCACTTTGCGACGGCCCGCGGACAGTCGGAAAATCACCTGTTTCCCCTGCGACTCCGGCTCGTTAAGGAATCGTTGTTGCGCCCCGCTGGCGTAACGCCTTCCGGGAGTGAGCGTGCGCTTCGACGACAGCCTCAAGACGGTGCTTTCCGCCGACATGGACAGCGGCTTCGGCGCGCAGTCGGCGTGGCGGCAGCTCGTCGACCTGATGGGGCGCGGTCGGATCGCGGCGGACGAGCCGGGGTTGGCGCGGCTGCGCATGCTGCGGCAGGCGGTGCCGCTGGCGGTGCGGTCTGCCAGTGCGCGGGCGCTCGCCTTTGCGACGCCACCGGCGGCGCTCGTCGGGCTGTTCGCGGAGGATGCCTTTGCGGTCGCGGCGCCGTTATTGCGCACGGTGACGCTGGATGCCGATACGTGGATCGTGCTGCTGCCGCGCCTGTCGCCGCAGGGGCGCGCGTTGCTCCGCCACCGGCGCGATCTGCCCGCTGCGGTGGAGCGGGCACTCGAGAGTTTCGGATCGGTCGATTTCGTTTTGGCCGACGCGGCGACGGCGGCTGATGGCGCACCGGTGCCGGTCGCGTCGGATGTGGCGCCCGCTGAGGTGGAGCCCGAGGCCGAGGCAGCGCCGGTGGTGGATACGCCGACGCCTGAGCTGGTCGTGAGCGCCCCGGTCCTTGCGCCTGTCGAAGCGGAGCCGATCGTCGCCGCTCCCCGCGTGGTCGCGATGCCGACGACCGCCGTCGCGCCGCCGGAGCCGCGGCCGATCGCAGCGGGCGGGTTTCAGATTGCCGATGTCGTCGCGCGCATCGACGCCTTCCAGCGCCAGCGCGAACCGCTCGCGGCACCCGCCGAGGCGGTAGAGCAAGCGCCCGCCACCTGCTTCCGGTTCGATACCGACAGTGCCGGCGTGATCTGCGCAGTGGACGGCGTGACGCGCGGGCCGCTGATCGGCGTGTCGCTGGCGGTGGGGGCACCGCAGGGCGTGGTCCGCATCGATGCCGGCATCAACGGCGCGTTCCGCCAGCGCCAGCGCTTCGCCGATGTGCGGCTCGATGTCGGCGGATCGTCGGATGCGGGTGGCGCATGGCGGGTGACGGGCGAACCGCAGTTCGATGCCGCGACCGGCCGCTTCACCGGCTATGCCGCCATCGCCCGCCGACCGCGCAGCGACGAGGATGCAGGTCGGCCTGCACAGGGCAGCGGCGCGTCCGATTCGCTGCGCCAGCTGGTGCATGAGCTGCGGACGCCGACCAATGCGATTTCGGGCTTTGCCGAGCTGATCGAGGCACAGCTGCTGGGGCCGGTATCGCCCGTGTATCGCGACCATGCCGCGACGATCCGCCGCCACGCCGACGGGCTGATCGCAGCGATCGAGGATCTGGATACAGCGGCCCGGATCGAAGGCCGCGCGCTCGAGCTGCGCCCGCGTGCGGTCGCGATCGAGCCGCTGCTGGAACGGATTGCGACCGATCTGGCACCGCTGGCGAACCTGCGCGGGACCGCGCTCGACATTCATCCGATGGGCGATCATGCCGCGCTGGCCGACGATCGGGCGATGGAGCGACTGCTGTCGCGCCTGCTCGCCACCTTGACGTCCGCTGCCGTCGCCGGTGAACGGATCGATATCGCCGAAGCGCCCGCCCCGGCGGGGCAGGTGGCGCTGTGCTTCGCGCGCCCGCAGGCGCTGGGCACCGGCGGCGAAGACGCCTTGCTCAGTATCGACGCCGACGCCGGCGAGGAGGGCGCGCCGCTGTTGGGCGCTGGCTTCGCGCTGCGGCTGGCGCGGAATCTGGCAAGCGAGATGGGCGGCGCGTTGATCTTCGGCGACCATCTGTTGACACTGCGCCTGCCTGCCGCCGTACAAGAGGGGATGGAGCAGGCGGCCAACTGACCCGTGCGACGAGGCACCATCCCGCCGTACCGGCCGCCCGCGCCCACATCGGAGACGCTGATTCGCTGGCCGGAGAGCTTCGGCACCCGGTTCCTCGTGTTCGTCGATGTCGAGGAGGAGTTCGACTGGTTCGCCCCGCTGGAGGCGCGGCATCGGTCGGTGACCGCGATGCGTGCGCTGCCGGCGGCGCATGCGCGCTTTGCGGACCGGGGCGTGGGGCTGGTCTGCCTTGTCGACCATCCGGTGGCGAGCGACGCCGAAGCGGTGGCGATCCTGCGGGATGTCGTGGCCGACGGGCGATCGACGATCGGGGCGCAGCTGCATTCCTGGGTCACGCCGCCTTATGGCGCGCCATCGCCGGGCGACAGCTATCCGGGCAACCTGCCGCGGGCCGCGCAGGCGGCGAAGCTGGATGTGCTGACCGATATGCTGGGCACAGGGTTTGGCGCGGCACCGCTCGCCTATCGTGCCGGACGGTACGGTATTGGTCCGGATACGCCGGAGCTATTGTTCGAGCGAGGCTATCGCGTCGAAACCTCGATGCGGGCGCGTTATGACTATTCGGCAGATGGCGGGCCGGATTTCAGCCGGATCGGCAGCGATGCCTATTGGCTGGGATCATTGGTCGAGGTACCGCTCACCAGCGTGTTTACCGGCGCGTTGCGTGGCCGCGGCCCCGGGCTCTATCCGATGCTGGGGCGGGTGCCGCACGGTCGCGGTATCGCGGCACGAAGCGGCTTGTTGCAGCGAATCGCGTTGACGCCTGAGGACATGCCGATCGAGCAGGCGTTGGCTGCGGTGCGGATCGCGGTGCGAGACGAGGGCCTGCGGCTGCTCACCTTCTCCTTCCATTCGCCCTCGCTGGAGCCGGGACACACGCCCTATGTGCGCGATGCGCGCGATCTCGATCGGTTCTGGCACTGGTGGGATCGGATGTTCGCCGAACTGGATGTGCTTGGCGTGAGGCCGACGACGCTGGACGAGATGTTGGCAGCTGCCGACGGCCAGGTATGATCGGCCGCAGGGGGTATCGTGCAGACGGATTTGCGACGGAATGGGCGAATCCGAACATTGGGTATGCCCAGCATTTGCGGTGATAAACGTCCGGTGCGGCTTGCTTGGCAAGACGCGGGCGCATTCAAATAGGACGGGGTGACTTCATCACCCGTTCGGATAACGCGCGCCGTCACCAGACAGTAACACTTGAGTAGGCGGTGCCGAATTGCTTGGTACATTTGCAACACCGACCCCGGCCTTTTCGGCGATGCGGCAATTTTATCTTGAATTCGATGAATTATGTGTCATTGGAGCATCTTAACCTACCAAAGAGGGGACCATCATGGTTGCCAAGTATCTGATGGCTGTCGCTGCAGCCGCTCTCGCCGTGGCCCCCGCTGCGGCCGCTCCGTCGAACCCCGCCGCGAGCCTGTCGGTTGCCAAGTCGGTCCGCACCGGTTCGGCGTCGGCGAAGAAGAACGAACTGGCCGGTGGCGGTCTGATCGTTGCCCTGGTCGCGGCGGCTGCCGTCGTTGCCGGCATCGTGATCGTCGCTGACAGCGGCGACAGCAACTAAGAGTTTCTGACGATCCGGCGGAGTTCCCAAGACGCTCGCCGATCGACATGATTCTAAAGGCAAGGGGGGCTTCGGCTCCCCTTGTTGATTCTGGGGTTGGTGAAGTTGGATTCGGCGGTGCTGACGAGCGTGCGCTGCGTTTGGATTGAGCCGTTCGCTATGGGCTTGCCGTTACCCTGAGAGGCTCTTGGACTTTAGGTTTGAAGACGGGCCGAAGGGCGGGAGAAATCCCAGACTTTGCAGGACCCGCGCCGCGCACCTCATTCGTCCGTCGGATCGGACCTGTCCGTTAGTCAACGCGCCGCACCATCGACGGCTTCGGTGATTGCGGGACAGTGGATGCCGAAACACGTCCGGCATGACGAAATGGTTTTCGGTAGCATGTCGCGCATCTGGTGGCGTGACGTTTCCAAAGCGGTAGCCGAGCGCGTTGGCTGCTCGATCCCGCCTCGAATAGGCAATGCTCCGACGAGGACATCGGCCCGGGCGTAGTGAATGCCGTACGGCTCGCCCAAAAATGAGCGCCCGGACCTTTCGGCCCGAACGCCCTCGGCATGTCACGTCACGCCTTACCGCGGATCAGGCGGCCTTTGCCTCGTTCGCCGCATTGTCGACGGCGGCGAGGGGGGCACCGGTCTTGATCGCGATGCTCTTCGGCTTCATCGCTTCCGGCACCTCGCGGACCAGATCGATCACGAGCAGGCCATCGTTGAGCCGCGCATCTTCCACGAACACGAAATCGGCGAGTTCGAAGCGACGCTCGAAGCTGCGGTTGGCGATGCCGATGTGCAGGAAATTGGCGTTGGCCGCCTTGTCATCCTTCTTGCCGGCGACGAGCAGCAGGTTCTGCTGCGCGGTAATCTCGATCTCGTCACGGCTGAAGCCGGCGACGGCGAGCGTGATCCGGTACCGGTCGTCGGCGATCCGCTCGAGGTTGAAGGGGGGGTAGTTTTCCGCGGTCGCGGCGCGCGCGTTGCTTTCCAGCATGTCGAACAGACGGTCGAAACCGATGGTCGAGCGGCGATAGGGGGTCAGGTCGAGTCGCATATCAAATCCTCCGAACGAAGCGAGTTGAACGACGGCATCCACAGCGGTGCGATGCCGGTGCATGGCCCATCATGGCGCCATGCGTCCCCGAATTTGGGAAGGTCCGTACCGGCTTCAAGAGGGGTTGGGCCTGAAAAATCGCGCGTGATTTCAGCGCGCGAAGCCCGGCTATCGCGACCCCAAGCTTCTCCATCTTTGTAATCCCAGCGAATTAGGGGAGTTTGGCGGCAACGATAAAAGGGAGCTTTCGATGTCGCTGACGCTTGCCATGCTGCTAGCTGGCCAGACCGTGCCGCAGCCAACGCCCGAGCCCGTGCCGACGCCGGAAAGCGCGCCCATACAAGACGACGCCAGCGCAGCGCAGGGTGCCCCCGCCCCGGCGGGTGCCGGCGACATCGTCGTCACCGCGCGCCGTCGCGCCGAATCGGTGCAGCGGGTGCCGATCGCGATTTCGGTGATTGGCGGCGCCGAGCTGGACAAGACGGGGGCGTTCAACGTCAACCGCCTGCAGCAACAGCAACCCTCGCTACAATTCTATTCAAGCAACCCGCGCAACTCGGCGATCAACATCCGCGGGCTGGGCGCGCCGTTCGGCCTGACGAACGACGGGATCGAACAGGGCGTCGGCTTTTACGTCGATGGCGTATATATCGGGCGGATCGGCGCTTCGACCTTCGACTTCGTCGATGTCGAGCGCGTCGAGGTGCTGCGCGGGCCGCAGGGCACGCTGTACGGCAAGAATACCACGTCGGGCGCGCTGAATATCACGACCCGGCCGCCGAGCTTCACGCCCGAAGCGCGGATCGAGCTGACCGCCGGCAATTACGAATTCGTCCAGGCCAAAGCGTCGGTATCGGGCCCGCTGTCGGATACGGTCGCGCTGCGACTGTCCGCATCGTCGACGCAGCGCCAGGGCACGATCTATGACGTCACGTCGGGTCGCAATCTGCACCGGCTCGACAACAATGGCGTACGCGGACAGTTGCTGTGGAATGCGAGCGATAGCCTGAATTTCACGCTGTCGGGCGATTACAATGTGCAGAATCCGCTCTGCTGCGTGCAATATTACGCCCGCGTCGGCACAACGCAGCGGCCGATCGCGCGGCAATATGCGGCGCTCGCCGCGGCGTTCAATTACCGGCCGCCCAGCACCAATCCGTTCGATCGCGTGACCGACCTGGATGCGCCGATCAATTCGCGGCAGGAGATCGGCGGCGTCTCGCTGGTCGGCAATTGGGATCTGGGGCCGGCGACGCTGACCTCGGTCAGCGCGTGGCGTTATTGGGACTGGCAGCCGCAGAACGATCGCGATTTCATCGGACTGCCGATCACGACGGTGTCGCAGAACCCATCGCAGCAGAAACAGGTGTCGCAGGAGCTGCGTCTGGCGTCCAATGGCACCAACCGGCTGGACTACACGGTTGGCGCATTCTTCTTTCACCAGACGATCAATACGCAGGGGTCGCAGGTGCAGGGATCCGCGGCGAGCCGGTTCCTGCTGTCGGGCAACGACGCGAACAATCCCAATGTGCTCAACGGCCTGACGTCGACGAACACGATCAACTTCGACAACACAAGCTTCGCGGTGTTCGGCAAGCTGAATTGGGCGCTGACGGATGCGCTGCATATCCAGCCGGGCCTGCGGGTCAATTATGATCGGAAATCCGGTTTTTACGAATCGATCGTCAGCATCCGCAACGCGCAATATGCCTTCACCGCGACGGCGGACAACGTTGCCGCTTTGCTGGCATCGCAGCCGACCGCAGCGGCGCGCACGACCTTTCAGAACCAGATCAACACACTGGCGCCGCAACGCTACAGCCCGCGGTTCAGTGCGTGGAATACGTCGGGCGACATCACCGTGTCGTATGACGTCAGTCCCGACATCCATGCCTATGCGACCTATGCCCGCAGCTTCAAATCGGGCGGCATCAATCTGTCGGGGCTGCCGCTCAATTCGACCAGCACGGGCGTCGATCTGTCGACGCAGACGGTGAAGCCCGAGAAGGTCAACAATTACGAGATCGGGTTGAAGACGCAGTTTCTCAACCGGCGGTTGACGCTGAACCTCGCCGGCTATTGGACTGACGTGTTCGACTATCAGGCGACGGTGAACAACAATGCGATCAACGTGATCCGCGGGTATCTTGCCAATGCGGGTCAGGTGCGGTCGCGCGGGTTCGAATTCGATACGAGCTTTCGGCCGAGCAGCCGGCTGAACCTGTACGTCAACGGTGCCTTCACCGATGCGAAATACGTCCGCTTCGCCAATGCGCCCTGTCCGCCGGAATTGTCGGGCGGTTCTGCAGCCAGTGCCACGAACCCGGCGAGTCCAGCGGGGCAGGCGGGCAGCTCCACTCAGCCGTCGTACAGTCCGGCACAATGCGATATCTCCGGTCAGCGGCTGCCGGGTATCTCGAAATGGTCGTTCTCCCTCGGGGGCGAGTATAACGTGCCCGTGGGGAGCAAGGGCGGCGAGGCCTATATCGGCTATGACGGCAATTACCGCTCGCGCTTCTCATCGAACCCGTCGCCGTCGGCCTATACTTGGATCGAGGGCTATTCGCTGTCGAACGTCCGCGTCGGCTATCGCGAGGGCGGCATCAACGTCTTCGGCTGGGTGCGCAACGTATTCGACAAGCAGTATTTCGAGCTGCTTTCGACGCAGTCGGGCAGCACGGGGTTGATCGTGGGGCAGCCGGGTGATCCGCGGACCTATGGTGTGACGCTGTCGACGCGGTTCTGAGCGACCCTTGGTCCTGCCGGTGTGCGCCGGGATCCATGGAGGCATTGCAATTAGCTGAGCGTAAGACCGCCGATGGCGCGCTGTCCATGGATCCCGACGTGCGCCGGGATGACGAGGATGCGGCGGTATACGGTCTTCGTCATTCCCGCGGAGGCGGGAATCCAGATGCGCGAGGCTTGCGGCATGATTCGCGGACGTTCGCCAATCTGGATTCCCGCCTTCGCGGGAATGACGGTGAGGGTGGCGGCGAGTGGGGTGTGCTCAGGAGTGTCGCCTAAACTCAACGCCGTCGTGCGAGCGGCCCCGCGTTCGGAAAGCGTTCAGCTTTGATCTGCGATAAGGGAGGGTGCCGGACGGGGGGCGTGAATTGGAAGCTCCCGCCCTTCGCCCGGCGCCGTCGAGGCGGTCCGGACAAGCAAACGCCCGGACCGTTTCCGATCCGGGCGCCTGCGTGACGAGAAACCCGTCAGCCCCCTTAGGTCGTGTCGTGGACGATCGCGCGTTTTCGCTGCGTCGCCGGAACACTGTTTCCCCGAACCACGGCCGTTGCCTGTGTCTCAGATGAGTCTGTGCTAGGCAGGGGCAGGGGCTTTGTCACCGGATATTGTCACCCGCCATTTCGATTGCGGCTCCCCTGTGTCGAATCCGCAACATTTGTTGCTTGTCGCCGTCTCACCGCCTAGAGCCGCCGCCATGATCCTCTCTACCTATGAACGGATGATCGCGCGGCGATATCTGCTGCCGGGCAAGGGGGAGGCGTTCATCTTCCTCGTCGCCTCGATCAGCCTCGTCGCGGTGATGCTCGGCGTCGCGGCGCTCGTCATCGTGATGAGCGTGATGAACGGCTTTCGCGCCGAGCTGTTCGACAAGATCGTCGGCCTGAACGGCCATGCGGTGATCCAATTCGACCCCACCCGCCCCGTCGACTGGCGGCAGGTGGTGGCGGACGCGAAGCGGACGCCCAACATCACGTCCGCGGTGCCGATGATCGAACAGCCGCTGGCGGCGACCTATAACGGCCGGGCCGAGGCGGTGCTGGTTCGCGGCGTGCGGATGCAGGACATCGCGCCGGTGATCGGCAACAAGGTGGTGATGGGATCGCTTGCCGGCGTGACGCCGGGCAGCGGCCGGATCGCGATCGGCAGCCGGCTTGCCGAGGCGCTGGGCGCCACCGTCGGTAGCGACATATCGCTGTTCAGCCCGCAGGGGCAGACGACGCCGTTCGGCACCGTGCCGCGCATCGTCAGCTACAAGGTCGCCGCGATCTTCGAGATCGGGCTGTACGATTACGACAAGCAATATGTCTTCATGCCGATCGAGGACGCCCAGACGCTGCTGCTGCTCGGCGACAATGTCGGCATGGTCGAGATCGAAACGACGAATGCCGACAAGGTGGGGCAGATCCTGGCGCCACTGGGCGATAAATTGCCGCCCGGCGCGGTGATCAGCGACTGGCGGAGCATGAATGCGCAGCTGTTCCAGGCGCTGGAGGTAGAGCGGGTGGCGATGTTCACCGTGCTGTCGATCATCATCCTGGTGGCGGTGTTCAACATCCTGTCGAGCCTGATCATGCTGGTGCGCGCGAAGACGCGTGACATCGCGATCCTGCGGACGATGGGCGCGACGCGGGGCGGGTTGATGCGCATCTTCATGGTGGTGGGCACGACGATCGGCGCGCTCGGCACCGTCGCGGGGCTGCTCTTGGGCTTCGTCTTCCTGTTCTATCGCCAGGCGGTGGTGAATCTTGTCCAGATGGTGACGGGGCAGAACCTGTGGGACCCCTCGATCCGCTATCTCACCGAACTGCCGTCGAAGCCCGATCCGATCGAAATCGTCGTGATCGCGATCATGGCGCTGGTGTTCAGCTTCCTCGCGACGCTGTATCCGGCGTGGAAGGCGGCAAGCACCGATCCGGTACAGGTCCTTCGCTATGAATAACGTCCTCGAAACCGGGCGGCTGACACGCAGCTTCACGCAGGGCGGCGAGACGATCCACGTCCTGCGGGGGGTCGACCTGACCGTGGCGCCGGGCGAGATTGTTGCGCTGGTCGGGCCGTCTGGATCGGGCAAGTCGACATTGCTGCAGGCGGTGGGCTTGCTGGAAGGCGGGTTCGAGGGTTCGATCCGCATCGCCGGTACCGAGGCGGCGAAGCTCGACGCGCATGGCCGCACCGTCATGCGCCGCGATCATCTGGGCTTCGTGTACCAGTTCCACCATCTGCTGCCCGACTTCAACGCGACCGAGAATGTCGTGCTGCCGCAGCTGGTGCATGGCGCGGCGCGCAAGGCGGCGGATGATCGTGCGGTCGCGTTGCTCACCGCGCTGGGTCTGGGGCATCGCCTGACGCACCGGCCGAGCCAGCTGTCGGGGGGCGAGCAGCAACGCGTCGCGGTAGCGCGGGCGCTCGCCAATCGGCCGGCGCTGGTTTTGGCGGACGAGCCGACCGGCAACCTCGACGAACATACCGCGGACATCGTTCTTGCCGAGTTCCTGCGGTTGGTGCGCGGGGAAGGATCGGCGGCGCTGATCGCCACACACAACGAGCGGCTGGCGCAGAAGATGGACCGCGTCGTCCGCCTGCACGAGGGCGTGCTGTCGTGAGCGAAGCGTGGCGGACCACCCCGACATTGGTCGGCCGTCACGTCACGCTGCGGCCGCTTGTGCCCGAGGACAAGGAGGCGTTGGTCGCCGTCGCTGCGACGGATGACCTGTGGGACGTGTTCTACGCGAGCGTATCCCAGTTGAAGGACGCGGATCGCTGGTTCGCTGCCACGTTCGCGCAGGTCGAGCAGGGGCGGGGGCTTGTGTTCGCAGTCTGCGATCCGGCGGGCGTTGTGGTCGGCACCACGCGATACATGCGGATGAACGAAGGCCATCGGCGTCTGGAGGTCGGCGGCACCTTTTATGCGACGCGGGTCCAGCGCACCGGCGTGAACACCGAGGCGAAGCGGATGCTGTTGACGCATGCCTTCGACGTGCTGGGCGTACAGTGCGTGCAGATCCGCACCGATGCGCTCAACATCCGCAGCCAGCGCGCGATCGAACGGTTGGGCGCGAAGCGGGACGGCGTGCTGCGCGGGCATCAGATCGTCGGCGGGCGACTGCGCGACAGCGTCGTCTATTCGATCCTGGACCGCGAATGGCCGGGCGTGCGCCAGAATCTCGACTATCTGCTTGCGAGGTACGAATGAGCGGCATCACCGATCTGACCGTGCGAGGCGCGGACGGCAACCCGCTGTCGCTGGACCGCTGGGCGGGGCAGGTGCTGCTGATCGTCAACACCGCGTCGAAATGCGGGTTCACGCCGCAGTATGAAGGGCTGGAGGCGCTGCACCGGCGGTTCGCCGACAAGGGGTTCGAGGTGCTGGCCTTTCCCTGCAACCAGTTCGGGGCGCAGGAGCCGGGCGACGCGGCGGAGATCGCGAATTTCTGTTCGCTGACCTATGACGTGACGTTTCCGGTGTTCGCCAAGATCGACGTCAACGGTGCGGCTGCCGATCCATTGTTCGAGCGGCTGAAGACGGCGGCGCCGGGCGTGCTGGGGTCGAAGGCGATCAAGTGGAACTTCACCAAGTTCCTGGTGGATCGATCGGGGCGGGTCGTGCGGCGCTATGCGCCGACGACGAAGCCCGAGGATCTTGCGGTGGATATCGAGGCGTTGCTGTAGGGCGGGGCTTCGCATTTCCTCCTGCCGTCACCCCGGACTGGTTCCGGGGTCCACTGAGCTGCGCGGGAACGGCAAGAGGCTCCGGCCATCCCCCCTCGCCGCACAGTGGACCCCGGAACGAGTCCGGGGTGACGGAGGGGTGAGGCCAGCCGTTACAGAGCCGGGGCGGCGAAGGGCTTGGCACCCTTCTTATGGTGCAGCGCCGACAGGATCGAGGTCACGCCGCCGAACACGAAGCTGATGCCGAGGATGAAGCCGGGCAGCGTCAGCGCCGACCAGGGCAGCGTCGCGAGCACGTAGATGGCGAGCAGGATGTTGACGATGCCGAGCGCGATCATCAGCCCGCGTCCGCGCGAAAAGCGTGCGCCGAGACCGATTTCCAGCGCACCGCGGATGCCGAGCCAGACGCCGACCAGCAGCGTCAGCGACAGCGCGCCCGACACCGGATCGAAGGCCATCAGCACGCCGATGATCAGCGACAGCAGGCCGAAGCCGATCGCATAGCCGCGCCCTTCATGCTTGCCCATGAAACCCGCCGCGAGCGAGACGATGCCGGCGGCGATGAAGAAGGCGCCGATCACCAGGGTCGCGGCATAGGTGGCGGCGAAGGGATTGAGGAAGGCGAGCACGCCGAGCACCAGCGACAGCACGCCATAGGCGAGGATCCAGGCCCAGCCGGCACCGGCAGCGGCGGGTGAAAGCGGATCGGTGAAGGTACGCGTGTCGGTCATGGCGATATCTCCTCGTTATGGGCGCGAAACGAGGTTATCCACCGCTGGTTCCGTCCATTCCGGGCTGGTCGCCTGTTCGAATCAGGTCGGAGTCGCTAAGTGGTTCGCATGGCTCATTCGGGTTTCGTGCCGCTCCGCATTTTTTCATCCTACACGATGCTCGACGGGGCGATCGATCCGAAGGCAATCGCCAAGCAGGCCAAGGCGCAGAAGTTTCCCGCTGCCGGCCTGACCGATCGCAACGGGCTATACGCGGCGATGGCCTTTTCGGACGCCGCGAAGAAGGACGGCGTCCAGCCGGTGATCGGCACGATGCTGTCCGTCGCGCGGCCGGATATGCCCGACGGCGTCGCCGCGCCGCTCGACTGGATCGCGCTCTACGCGCAGGATACGACCGGCTACGACAATTTGTGCGCGCTGGTCAGCATGGCGCATCTCGACCGGCCGATCGAATTGCCGGCGCATGTCGATTTCGCCGCGCTGGAGGGGCGCACCGATGGCCTGATCGCGCTGACCGCGGGGGCCGAAGGGGGATTGGCGCGCCTGTTCCACGAGGACCAGCCAGCCCGCGCACGCGCCTATTGCGACCGGTTGCAGGCGCTGTTCCCCGACCGGC
The DNA here is from genome assembly GCA_003075315.1 of Arthrobacter sp. TPD3018. Lineage (GTDB taxonomy): Bacteria > Pseudomonadota > Alphaproteobacteria > Sphingomonadales > Sphingomonadaceae > Sphingomonas. Next base: position 1,224,770 of record QDFQ01000001.1, read on the forward strand.
TGTACATCGAACTCGTCCGCCGCGGCGACGCCGTGGAGGAAGCGGCCGAACAGGCGCTGATCGACCTTGCCTATGATCGCGACCTGCCGCTGGTCGCGACCAATCCGTGCTGCTTTTCCGACAGCGGCTTCCTCGACGCGCACGACGCCATGCTGTGCATCGCGCATTCGACCTATGTCGAAAGCGAGGATCGCGTCCGCTCGTGCCCCGATGCGTGGTTGAAGCCTGCCGAGGTGATGAAGCAGCTGTTCGCCGATCTGCCCGAGGCGATCGACAATACGTTGGTCGTCGCGCAACGCTGTGCCGTGATGGCGCCCTATCGCAAGCCGATCCTGCCCAGCCTGGCGGGCGATCGCGACGGCGAGGCGGCGATGCTGCGCGATCAGGCGGCAGCGGGCCTGGAGGCGCGGCTCGACCGGATCGAGGAACTGGGCGCGCAGCCCGACGATCCCAATTGGCGCGACGTGTATCGCGAACGGCTGGCGTTCGAGGTGAACGTCATCGTCCAGATGGGTTTCCCCGGCTACTTCCTGATCGTCGGTGACTTCATCAAATGGGCGAAGGATCACGACATTCCGGTGGGACCGGGGCGTGGTTCGGGCGCTGGCTCGGTGGTGGCCTGGGCGCTGACGATCACCGATCTCGATCCGATGAAGCTCGGCCTGCTGTTCGAGCGCTTCCTGAACCCGGAACGCGTGTCGATGCCCGACTTCGACATCGACTTTTGTGAAACCCGGCGTGGCGAGGTCATTCGCTACGTGCAGGAGAAGTACGGCCGCGATCAGGTCGCGCAGATCATCACCTTCGGTAAGCTGAAGGCGCGCGCGGTGCTCAAGGATACCGGCCGCGTGCTCCAGATGAGCTATGGTCAGGTCGATCGCCTCGCGAAGCTGGTGCCCAACCACCCGACCGATCCGTGGGACCTGAAGCGCGCACTGAACGGCGTGCCCGAGTTGGCGAAGGAATATGCCAACGACAATCAGGTCCGCCGCCTGCTCGACCTTGCGACCAAGCTGGAGGGCCTGCCGCGCCACTCGTCGACGCACGCCGCGGGCGTGGTAATCGGCGACCGGCCGCTGAGCCAGCTCGTCCCCCTTTACCGCGATCCGCGGTCCGACATGCCGGTGACGCAGTTCGACATGAAATATGTCGAGGGCGCCGGGCTGGTGAAGTTCGACTTCCTCGGCCTGAAGACGCTGTCGGTTCTGAAGAAGGCGGTGCAACTGTTGAACAAGCGGGGCATTTCGATCGACCTGGATGCGCTGCCCTGGGACGACGAGGCGACGTACACGCTGCTCCAGAAGGGCGACACGGTCGGCGTGTTCCAGCTGGAATCGGAAGGCATGCGTCGCACGCTGTCGGCCGTCCGCCCGACCAATTTCGGCGACATCATCGCGCTCGTTTCGCTTTATCGGCCCGGCCCGATGGACAACATCCCGAGCTTCGGGCGGCGCAAGCAGGGGACGGAGGAGATCCTCTACCCGCACCCGCTGCTGGAACCGATCCTGAAGGAGACCTACGGGATCTTCGTCTATCAGGAACAGGTGATGCAGGCCGCGCAGATCCTGGCGGGCTACAGCCTGGGTGGCGCCGACCTGTTGCGCCGCGCGATGGGCAAGAAGATCAAGGCGGAGATGGACGCGCAGCGCGCGACCTTCGTCGCCGGCTGTGCCGAGCATAACGGGATCAAGGCGGATTACGCGAACCAGCTGTTCGACTTGATCGACAAGTTCGCGGGCTATGGTTTCAACAAGAGCCATGCTGCGGCCTACGCGCTGCTCGCCTACCAGACCGCGTGGCTGAAGGCGCACCACCCGCACGAATTCTTCGCCGCCTCCATGTGTTACGACATGGCGCAGACCGACAAGCTCTGCATCTTCGTCGACGACATGCGGCGCCTGGGCGTCGATATCGTCGGGCCGGACATCAACCAGAGCGATGCCGAGTTCGACGTGCAGGAGATCGGCGAGGGGGATGAGCGTCGCTTGGCCGTCCGCTATGCGCTGGGGGCTCTGAAGTCCGTCGGCGAAGGTGCGATGGAGAAGTTGATCGTCGAGCGCGTCGCGACGGGACCGTTCAAGAGCCTCGACGACCTCGCCAATCGCGTCGACCCTCGGCTGATCAACAAGCGGCAGCTGGAAACACTGGCCGCGGCGGGGGCCTTCGACGCGATCGAGCCGAACCGTGCCGCGGTCCATGCCGTGGCCGAGACGATCCTGGGCCTTGCCGCGTCCACGCATGCCGGGCGGACGAGTGGGCAGGGCGGCCTGTTCGGCGGCGACGAAGTTGCCGGCGATACGATCCGGCTGCCACAGGGGCTGCGCTGGACGATGGCGCAGGCGATGGAGCAGGAAAAGGACGCCTTCGGCTTCTATTTCTCCGCGCATCCCGTCGACCGCCATGCGCACCTCGCCAAGATGCACGGCGCGCGGCAATATGTCGCGCTGACCGAGTTGCGGATCCCGGAGGACGGGACGCGCGCGGGGGCGACGATGGCGGTGCTGGTCGAGGATGCACGCTGGCGGACCTCGGCACGCGGCAAGCGTTACATGATGGCGACGCTGTCGGATGCGAGCGGCCAGTTCGTCGCGACATGTTTTGACGATGGCGTGGCGGCGGAGCTGGAAGAGGCGGCCCGCTGCGGCGGCTGCGGGCTGATCACCGTCGAACTCGACCGGCGGCCGGGCGAGGAGACGCCACGGGTGTCGGTCAAGCGCATCCAGCCGTTCGAGGGGCTTGCGTCGATGGCGCGATTCACGATCGAGGCGCGGGTGGCGACGGCGGAGGCATTTGCGGCGCTGGCGGCCCTGCTGGGCGAAACCCGGGGTGCGCGTGGCGAAGTGCGTGCGCGTATTCCGGCAGGCGACGGCGAGGCGGTGGTGTTGCTGGGTCGCGACTTCCTGCTCGACCTCGAACTGGTCGAGGCAATCCAGGCGATCCCGGGGATCAGCAACGTGGCGCTCGACCGGGTCGCCTCGCAGCTGCGGGCGGTGGGCTGATGCCGATCGATCCCGATCTGCCGTTCCGCGCGATCAATATCGCGGTGCTCACCGTGTCGGATACGCGGGGGCTTGCCGAGGATCGATCGGGCGACACGCTCGTCGCGCGACTGGAGGGGGCGGGGCATTGCCTCGCCGATCGCATCATCCTGCGGGATGATGTCGAGGCCATCGTCGCGCAGCTGGAGCGGTGGGTCGACGATCCGGCGATCGATTGCGTCATCACGACGGGCGGGACCGGCGTGACGGGCCGGGACGTGACGCCGGAGGCGGTCGAGCAAGTCGCGACCAAGATGATCCCCGGCTTCGGCGAGCTGTTCCGATATCTGAGCTTCGCCAAGATCGGCACGTCCACCGTCCAGTCGCGCGCCTGTGCCTGCGTTGCGCGGGGGACCTATATCTTCGCGCTGCCGGGATCGACCGGCGCGGTGAAGGATGGCTGGGACGGCATCCTCGCCGACCAGCTCGACAGCCGACACCGGCCCTGCAACTTCGTCGAGCTGATGCCGCGCCTGACCGAACGATAGGGCGGACCTTCGCAGGCGTCCGCGACGTTGAGCGGGCATGGATGACGATCGATTCGAGGCACGGCATCGCGCGGTGCCGACGGGCAGGCTCGCGCGGCTAGGCGGGTTCGGGCGGCTTGCCGGCGGTGTGGCGGGGGGCATGCTGGCCGAAGGCGCGCGGCGGCTGGCGCAGGGCGAACGGCCGCGGATGGGCGACCTGGTGCTGACCCCGGCAAATGCGGCACGGGTGGCCGACCGGCTGTCGCACCTGCGCGGCGCGGCGATGAAGCTGGGCCAGATGATCTCGATGGATGCGGGTGACGTACTGCCGCCCGAACTGTCGGCGATCCTCGCCCGGCTGCGCAACCAGGGCTATCGCATGCCGCCGCAGCAGCTGGATCAGGTGCTGGCGCGCGAATGGGGGCGGGACTGGCGGCGGCGGTTCCGGCATTTCGAAGCGGCGCCGGTCGCGGCGGCCTCGATCGGGCAGGTGCATCGCGCGACGCTGCCCGATGGGCGACGGCTGGCGATCAAGGTGCAATATCCCGGTGTTGCGGAGAGCATCGATTCGGACGTCGACAATGTCGCGACGTTGCTGCGCGTATCGGGGCTGCTGCCGCGCGGGCTGGATATCGCGCCGCTGCTCATCGAGGCGAAGCGGCAGCTGGCCGAGGAAGCCGATTATACGCGCGAGGGCGAGCAGATGCGCGCCTATGCCGCGCGGCTGGACGGGGACGTGCGCTATGTCGTGCCGACGCTGGAGCCGGAGCTGACGACGCGCAACGTGCTGGCGATGAGCTTCGTCGAGGGGCAGGCGATCGAGACGCTTGAAGGCGCGTCGCAGGAGGCGCGCGATGCTGCGATGACCGCGCTGGTGACGTTGGTGCTACGCGAATTGTTCGAATTCGGCGTGATGCAGACGGACCCCAATTTCGCCAATTACCGCTGGCAGGCGGATACCGGCGCATTGGTGCTGCTCGATTTCGGGGCGACACGAGCGGTGCCGGCGGAGACGGCGGATGCCTATCGCCGGTTGATCGAAGCGGGGCTGGCGCGCGACCGCGACATGATCCGCGAGGTGGCGGTGGAGACCGGCTTCATCGGGGGCGAGGCCGCGCGGGCGCACCGCGGCGCGGTCGACCGAATTATCGCGGCGATCGACGCGGCGCTCAACCGGCCCGGCGCGTTCGACTTCGGAGACCGCGCCTTCGTGCCCGTGGTGCGAGAGGAGGCGAAGGCGATGATCGCCGATCGCGACACTTGGCACGTGCCGCACGTCGAAACGCTCTTCGTGCAGCGTAAGGTCAGCGGCACGGCCTTGCTCGCCGCGCGGCTGAAGGCGAGGGTGGATGTGCGCGGGCTTGCCGCCGCGGCGATCGGGCGTGCCTAGCGGCCGGCGTGGCCGCTCATCTCGGCACCGGCGTCGGCCGCGAACCGGCGGTTCCAGATAACCGCCGAAGCCGAGATGGTGGCGACGACGATGAAGGCGAGCGAGAAGGTGAAGAGCGTCGGCTGACGGGTGCCCTCGATCACCGTGCCGATCTCCAGCACGGTCGCGGCGGTGCAGATCCCGAGCGAGAGCGTCAGCTGCTGGAAGGTCGCGTAGAAGCTGGTCGCCGCGCTCATCTGCGCCTTGTCGGTGTCGGCATAGGCGATGGCGTTATAGCCGGTGAACTGGAACGAGGTGAAGAAGCCCGAAATGCCCAGGACCAGCACGATCGCGGCGGTCGGCCAGTCGGGGCGGAACAGCGCGCAGGTCGCATAGCCGAGGCTGCTCGCGATGCCAGACACGATCAGGCTGCGGCGGAAGCCCCAGCGGCGCAGCACCCGCGGCGCGAGCGCCTTCATCGCCAGCGCGCCGATCGCGCCGGCCATGGTGATCGTGCCGGTCTTCGCCGCCGTGAGGCCGAAGCCGAGTTGCAGCATGAGCGGCAGCAGGAACGGCTGCGCGCCTTGCGTGATCCGCGTCAGCGATCCGGCGATCACCGACAGGCGGAAAGTGGGCACACGCATCAGCGCGGGGTCGAGGATCGGATCGGCGACGTGACGGGCATGGCGGAAATAGGCGATGCCCGTGCCGATGCCCGTGACCAGCAGGATCAGGGCGACCAACCCAGTGCCGGGGCGGCTCGCCAGTTCGAAGCCGAACAAAAGGCAGCCGAGCGACACGCCTGAGAGAATAAAGCCGACCAGATCGAAGCGGGCGCGCGCATCGCCGCGCACTTCCGGCACCAGCAGCAGCGCGCCCATGATCCCCATCACGCCGAAGGGGATGTTAAGGTAGAAGATCCAGCGCCAGTCGAGCCAGGTGACGATGAAACCGCCGATCGGTGGCCCCAGGATCGGACCGGCGAGCGCGGGCATGACCAGCCAGGACAAGGCCTGAACCATGTCTTCCTTGGCGACGCTGCGTAGGAGGACGAGGCGGCCGACCGGCACCATCATCGCGCCGCCGATCCCCTGGACGAAGCGGGCGGCGACCAGCATCGGCAGCGACCCCGCCTGCGCGCAGGCGATCGAGCCAAGCAGGAAGACGACGATCGCCCAGCAGAAGATGCTGCGGGAGCCGAAGCGGTCGGCCAGCGTGCCGCTCGCCGGGATGAACAGGGCGAGCGCCAGCAGGTAGCTGGTGAGCGCGAGGCTGAGGCTGGTGGCGGGCGTGCCGAGATCGCGGGCCATGGTGGGCAAGGCGACGGTCAGGACGGTGCCGTCGAGCTGCTGCATGAAGAGCGCAGAGGCGACGACCAGCGCGATGACGCGATAGCTGCGGGTGGTGGCGGGCGGTCGCGCCGTGCCGCTGGTGACGGCTTCGACCGCGGGCGCCAGTCCGTCGCCGACATCGGCGCTCATCGAAGCGAGGTTACGTCGTCTCCACCGCATGTCGTTCGTTCATGCTCCTTCGCCCGGCGCGGCGGCATGCGCCGACCCGCTTCGATCGTGATCCTCACCCGGTTCGATGGCGGTGTTCCGTCCGGCGTTTGCGCTCGACGAGAGCCATGCCGGGCCGTTCATGGAACGACCGTCTGCGCAGCACCTAACCCCATCCGCCTCGAAACACACGGCGAAAACGTCGGCATAGAAAAAGGGGCACCGCCGTTGCCGGCGATGCCCCCTTCCTGTCGACGCGACGGATTGCGGGTCAGTTGACGCTCAGGCTACCGCTGCCCGAGGCGCTGCCGCTGGCCGAGGCCGAGCGGTTGCCCGCGCTCGCGGAGCCGCTGCCATTCGCGGAGCCCGAACCGGCAAGCGACCCACGCGTGCCGTTGGCCGCGCCGTTCGCGGCGCCTCCGGCTGCGAGCGCGCCTTCGTTCACCCGATTGCGGGTGGCATTGGCGGCCGTCGTGGTGCGGTCGCGGGCGGTCGCCGCGGTGGCAGCGGCGCGATCGCGCACCGCGCCGGCGGTCGAGGTCGCCCGGTTGCGCGCTGCCGTCGCGGTGGTTGTGGCGCGATCACGTGCGGCACCGGCCGTTGCCGCCGCGCCGTCTCGGGCGCCGCGCACGGTGTTGGCGACCTGATCGGTGCCGACCAGCTGGGCGTCGACGCCGCCGTTCGCGCTGCCGCTGGCCGAGCCGCTCTGGCGCAGCGCCCCGTTGAGCGCGCCGCCCCGCGGGCCGGTTGCGCCAAGGGCTCCGTCGGTGCTGCGGCTAACGCTACCGGCCAGGCCGCCATCGGCGCTGGCGCGGCCCGAGCGGGTGTCGATCGAGCGGCTGCCATGCGCCCGTGCCGCACCGTTGACGGTGTTCGACACGCGGCCGCTGGTCTGCCCGACGGTCGAGCCGAGCTGGCCTGCGCCGTTCAGCGTGCCCGACACGGCGCCGCCGAGGTTGCCGGCACCGCCCAGCGCGCCACCGACGCCGCCGCCGCCGAGCAGCTGCGCCGAGGCGGGGGCCGTCATCAGCATGGTCGTCGCGATCAGGGCGAAACGGATGGTGGGGGTCATGAGAAATCTCCTTTCGTCCGAGCCGGGGTGGGGGGACTGCCCGGCTTCCGAAAAGGACAACGATGGACCTTTTCGGTTTAATCCCGGCATCGCGAAAATTATTTTAAGCCGACCGCTTTCGGGGGCGTGCGGCACGTGTCGCAGACGATGCCGCGACCGATGCGGCCGCCGCCGGGCTTGGCCTCTGCGGCAAGGGCGGCGGGCGTTCCGACGCGGGCGAGCGTCGCGGCGACGAGGGGGGCGGCGAAGCTGGTGCCGCGCAGCACCTCCCACCCGCCGCCGGGCACCGCGCCGACCATGTCCGCGCCGGGTGCCGCGTAATCGAGATGGAGCGGCTTGCCGGCCTCCATCAACGCTTTGCCCTTGGCGTCGACGCCGGTGACGGCGATAACATCGGGGTAGGACGCGGGATATTGCGGCGGGGCGGCAGGGCCGTCGTTGCCGACCGCGGCGACGACGCGGATGCCCTTGGCGGTCAACGCGCGGACGCCCGCTGCGAGCAGCGGGTTGGGCGGGCCGACCAGGCTGATGTTGACGACCTTCGCGCCATTCTGGGCGAGCCAGGCCATGGCGCGGACGATGGCGACCGCCGAGCCGTTGCTGGCCGATCCACCATAGACGTCGGCGACGAGCAATCCGGCACCGGGCATCGCGCCATGGAAGGCACCGCTGCGCCCCACCATCAACGACGCGACGGCGGTGCCGTGGCCGCTCGGCTTGGCCTCGCCCGCGAAGCCACGCTGCTCGATGGCGACGCCGGCGAAGGCGGGATGGTGGCCGACGCCGCCATCGATCAGGCCCATGCGCAACGGGGCGCTGCCCGTCGCCGCGCCGCCACCCGCCAGCGCGCCGGCCATAGCCGCCAGCGGTGCGTGGGCGGGTTCGTAGATCGCGTCGAGCGTGTAGGTGCCACCCGGATCGAGCGCGCGCAGCGTCTCGATCGCCTTGCGTACCGGCTTGCCGCGCGGCGGTGCGAGTATGGTGGTGGTGAGATCGAGGCCGTCGATCGTTTCGGTGCTGGTCAGCGTAAAGCCTGCGGCCTTCGCCTTTTCGAGCGTTTCGGGGGCGAGCGCCACCGCGAGGATCACGTCACGCCGCACCGGATTGCCGTCGTCATCCACGTCCAGCGTCGCGCGGTTTGCGCGGACCAGCGTGCGCAGGCGCTCCTTGCGGAGCGCCAGCAAGTCGCGGGGGCTGAGCGCGCGCAACGCGCCATCGGCCATCAGCAGCGGTCCGCCGAGACCGGACGCCACGCCCTGCGATAGTGCGTCGGACGCGCGCTGCCGTGATCCGAGCATGCTGCCCGCGGCACGCTGCACGGTGTCGGTCACGCCGCCCAGCGGTGCCCCCAATCCGCCTGCCGGCAGGCCACCGCCCAATAGCTGCGCCGCAGCCGGACTGGCCAGACCGATCGTCAGCATCAGCGCCCATCGCTTCATCTTTGTCTTCCTTTTTTGGCTCGCTCCATGGATGAAACGACCGTTGGGTGACGTTTCATCCGCATGGACGAAGGACAGGGCCACTTTGGACGAAGTCGAGCGACGTTTGGCAAGCCTGTTGCCGCGGCTGAGGCGTTTTGCCCATGGCCTGGCGCGCAGCGGCCCCGATGCCGACGATCTCGTGCAGGCGGCTGCGGAGCGCATGCTGAAGGCCCGCGACCAGTGGCAGCCGGGCACGCATTTCGAGGCCTGGGCCTATCGCGTGGTCCGCAATTTGTGGATCGATACGGCGCGATCCCGCCAGCGCCGCGAGGCGGTGCATGCGCCCGAGGAACAGGGGATGCTGGTCGGCGTGGCGGGCGATGCCGAGGCGCGGGTCGAGCTGACCTATCTGATGCGGGCCTTGGATCGCCTGCCCGACGAGCAGCGCGAGGCGGTGGTCCTGGTGATGATCGAGGGCAAAAGCTACGCCGAAGCGGCGGAGGTGCTCGAGGTGCCGATGGGCACGCTGACCAGCCGGCTGGTGCGCGGGCGGCAGGCATTGATGGCGGCGGTGGAGGGTTGAGCGATGGGTGCTGATCCGGTGGACGAAGCGGCGATCATCGCCTGGGTCGATGGCGAACTGACCGGGGCGGAGGCCGCGCGGGTCGAGGCCGCGGTGGCCAACGATGCCGATTGGCGCGCGCTGGCCGACCGCCACCGTCGGATGAAGGCGCGCTTTGCCGCAGCCTTCGCTCCCCTGGCGCGGCCGCCGGCGGAGGTGATTTCGCTCGCCGACGTGCGGGCGCGGCGGGCGGCGAACGCGGTGCCGGCGCCCAGCCAGGGCTGGCGGCGCTGGGCGGCGGGCGGCGCGATCGCGGCGAGTCTGGTGGTCGGGCTGTTCGTCCTGCAGGATCGGGGCGGCTCGCCTGGTGGCGGCGTGCCGGCGCCGGTGGCGGTCGCGCTGAACGATCAATTGTCGGGCGACGCCGGGCCGGTGCGGGTCGCCTTGTCGTTCCGCGATCGGAAGGGGCAATATTGCCGCAGCTTCACGGGGGACACGCTGTCCGGAATCGCCTGCCGCGCGGGCACGGACTGGCAGATGCGCTACACTGCGCCCGGATCGGCGCCGGCGACCGACTATCGGATGGCAGGGACCGACGGGGCCCGGGCGACGGCGATCATGGGCATGATCGCCGGTGAGCCGCTCGACCGTGCGCAGGAGGACTCGGCGCGACGGGCGAACTGGCGCTAGACGCAGATCGGGCGACCGTCGTCGGCCCATGCCGCGCTGACTGCGGCAAGGCTTGCCAATACCGGATCGACGCGGCGCACGCCGAGCAGGTCGCTCATCAGCAGCCGGGCGGTGTCGGGCGCGGTTTCGATGCGCGCGATCACGGTCAGCAAGGCGCGCTCGGCGGCGGTCATGCGCGCGCAGCAGCATGGCGCGATCGCGATCGTATCCGCGGCGGTCGTGGCCAGATCCGTCATCAGCGCGCGCATCAGCACCAGCGGGCGGCGGAAGCCCTCGCCGAACATCGTGAACAGCGCATGCGTAGCGCGCGCGTCATGCAACCCGTGCGCGCCCATGCGGCGCAGCGCAAACAGCGCGATTCGCGCATTGGGGCAGGCCGGTAGCGCATGCGGCAGTGCTGCGATGGTCGTAGTGATTTCTGACATGCGGCGACTCCTTCGTTCGCCGCCGACACTCTTAAATCAGCTATTGCAAGTCAATCGCAATTAATCGGTCAGTCGGGTGCCTCGTCATTGCGGGCGAGCGCTTCACCGGCAAGGTAGAGCGAACCCGCGATCAGCACGACGTGCGGCGGCTCGGAAGCAAGTCTATCCAGCGCCGTTTCCAGGCTGTCGGCGGAGGTGGCGGCAAGGCCGAGCCGCTGGGCCACGGCGGCGAGGTCCGCCGGCGCATGGCAGGCGTGATTCGGGACGGGGACCGCCACGACGCGCGACACCATCGGTGCGAGTAAGCGCAGCACGCCCTCTGCATCCTTGTTCGACAGCATGCCGAGGACAAGCGTGACGGGGCGGCCATCGGCGATGCGGCTCAGGCTCTGGGCGACCGGGCGCGCTGCGGAGGGATTATGCGCGCCGTCGAGCCACAATTCGCTGCCGTCGGGAAGGCGCGCGTGGAGCGGGCCCTGGCCAAGCCGCTGCATACGTGCCGGCCAGCGCGCCCATTCCGCTGCCGCGCGCATCGCGGCTTCGGGAACATGGATCCCGCCCTGATGACGCAGCATGGCAAAGGCGAGCGCGAGGTTGCGCGTCTGGTGCGGGCCGACGAGGCGGGGGCGGGTGCTGACCAGGGTGAAGCCGGTGTCGCGATAGCGGACGGCATTGCGACTGGTGTCGCTCCACCACGCCGCGTTGCGGGCGAGGACGGGTGCTCCCGCCGCGTCGGCGACCGCGGCGATGCGGGCGGTGCAGGCGGCGGAATAGTTCATCGTGACGAGCGGCACGCCGGCCTTGGCGATCCCGGCCTTCTCGCCGGCAATGTCGACTAGGCGGTTACCGAGGAAGGCCTCGTGATCCATGCCCAGCGCTGCGATGCCGGTGACGGCGGGGCGGCGGATGACGTTCGTGGCATCGAGCCGACCACCCAGGCCGACCTCGACGATCGTCGCGGCCGCGGGGGTGCGCGCGAAGGCGAGGAAGGCGGCGGCGGTCGTGATCTCGAAGAAGCTGGCGCCGATGCCGTCCGCATGATCGAGCACTTCGGCCAGCAACGCGGCGAGCGATGCGTCGTCGATCAGCTCACCCGCGATTCGGATGCGTTCGTTGAACCGCACCAGATGCGGACTGGAGAAGACGTGGACGTCATGCCCTGCCGCCTCGATCGCGGCGCGAAGGAACGCGCAGGTGGAGCCTTTGCCGTTGGTGCCGGCGACGTGAAACACCGGCGGCAATGCGTCCTGCGGGTTGCCCAGCCGGTCGAGCAATCGCGTGATCCGCTCCAGACCCAGCGCGTCGGCCCCGGGCGACAATGCCCAGAGCCGGTCGAGCTGTGCCTGCACGGCAGGATCGGTCGAGATGGCGTGATCCGGCACGGTGGCGCCCCGCTGCGGTTGGCTGGCGTCAGGCGGCGCGCATGGCCGTCAGATAGCCGATCACCGTCGCGAGCTGTTCGCGCAGGTTCCTGCGATGGACGACCATGTCGAGCATGCCGTGATCCAGCAGATATTCGGCGCGCTGGAAGCCTTCGGGCAGTTTTTCCCGGATCGTATTCTCGATCACGCGCTGGCCAGCAAAACCGATGAGCGCGTTGGGCTCCGAAATCTGCACGTCGCCCAGCATCGCATAGCTGGCGGTGACGCCGCCGGTCGTGGGATCGGTCAGCACGACGATATAGGGCAGACCGGCATCGTGCAGCATCTGGATCGCCACAGTGCTGCGCGGCATCTGCATCAGGCTGAGGATGCCTTCCTGCATGCGCGCGCCGCCGGCGGCGGTAAAGATGACGTACGGTGCCTTGTCGGCGATCGCGGCCTCGACGCCGCGGACGAAGGCTTCGCCGACCGCGAGGCCCATCGATCCGCCCATGAAGCCGAAGTCCTGAACGCCCATTACGACGCGGTTGCCGAGGATCGAGCCGCGGGCGTTGATAAGCGCGTCCTGCTCCTGCGCGGACGTGCGGGCCGCCTTCAGGCGATCGGTATAGCGCTTGGAATCGCGGAACCTGAGCGGGTCTTCCGGCACGCGCGGTGCCGGCAGTTCGCTGCAGCTGCCTTCGTCGAGGATTTGCTTGAACCGCTCCTTCGGCCCGATGCGCTCATGGTGATCGCACTTCGGGCAGACGTAGAGGTTTTCCTCCAGCTCGCGGGTAAAGATCATCTGCCCGCAGCCCTTGCACTTGTGCCAGAGGTTTTCCTCCGACGTTTCGCGCTTCGTGCCGAAGGGGAGGGCGTTGCGGACGCTGGTAATCCAGCTCATCGATTTACCTTTCGCGCAGAGGCCAGTGCCTCGCTCAGCGATTGAACATAGGTGCGGACGGCGTCGGGCGCACCGGCGCCGTGCTGCGCGACGATCTCGACGATCGCGGAGCCGACGACGACGCCATCGGCGACGGCGCCGATCGCCGCGGCCTGCGCAGGCGTGCGGACGCCGAAGCCGACTGCGATCGGCAGGTCGGTTGCGGCCTTGAGGCGCGCGACGGCCTGGTCGATCGAGCCCTGTGCCGCCTGTTGCAGGCCGGTGATGCCGGCGACGGAGACGTAATAGAGGAAGCCGCTGGCGCCATCGAGCACCTGCGGCAGGCGCGCCGCATCGGTGGTCGGCGTGGCGAGGCGGATCGGGTCGATGCCCTTGGCGCGGAGTGCCGGCCCGAGTGCATCGTCTTCTTCGGGTGGAATATCGACGCAGATGATGCCGTCGACGCCGGCGTTCGCAGCGGCGTCAGCGAACCAGTCGGCGCCGCGACGGAGCATTGGGTTGGCATAGCCCATCAGCACCAGCGGCACGTCGGGGTGGCGCGCGCGGAAGGCGGCGGCGATCGACAGGATATCCGCCGTGCGCGTGCCAGCGGCGAGGCTGCGGATGTTCGCCGCCTGGATCGCGGGGCCGTCGGCCATCGGGTCGGTGAACGGCATGCCGAGCTCGATCACGTCGGCGCCGCCCGCGACGAGCGCGTCGAGGATCGCGCCGGTGGCGTCCGGCGTGGGATCGCCGGCGGTGACGAAGGTCACGAGCGCCGGATGGTCTTTGGCGAAGGCAGCGGAAAGACGGGTCATGCCGCGCGTCCCCCGAACGTCATTGCGGCGCAGGTCTGAATCTCCGTGGGGCGGGCGTCATGCCTAACAACGGCAAGGCCACAGCCTGCGCTGGGGCGACGAAGGGCGGCGGTCATATCGCCACCCCCAGCGCGTTGGCGACGGTGAAGATGTCCTTGTCGCCGCGGCCGCACAGATTGGCGAGGATGATCTGGTCGCTGCGCATCGTCTTCGCGCGCTTCGCGACGGCGGCGATGGCGTGGGCGGGTTCAAGCGCGGGGATGATGCCCTCGGTCCGGCACAGCAGCTGAAAGGCGTCGAGCGCCTCCACGTCGGTGGCATTGGTATATTCGACGCGGCCGATGTCGCGCAGCCATGCGTGTTCGGGGCCGATGCCCGGATAGTCGAGGCCCGCCGAAATCGAATGGCCCTCTGCGATCTGGCCGTCCTCGTCCTGCAACAGATAGGTCTTGTTGCCGTGGAGCACGCCGGGGAAACCGCCCGCCAGGCTGGCGGCATGCTCGCTGCCCTCAAGGCCATGGCCTGCCGCCTCGACGCCGAGCATCGCAACATCCTTGTCGTCAAGGAACGGATGGAACAGGCCGATCGCGTTCGACCCGCCGCCGATCGCGGCGACGAGCAGGTCGGGAAGCTTGCCCGTGCGCTCGAGCAGCTGCGCGCGCGCTTCGCGACCGATGATGCTCTGGAAGTCGCGGACCAGTTCCGGGTACGGGTGCGGGCCGGCGGCGGTGCCGATGATGTAGAAGGTGTCGTGGACGTTCGCGACCCAGTCGCGCAGGCCCTCGTTCATCGCATCGGACAGCGTCTGGGCGCCGCTGGTGACGGGGCGGACTTCCGCGCCCAGCAGCTTCATGCGGAAGACGTTGGGCTGCTGCCGCTCGACGTCCTTCGCGCCCATGTAGATGACGCAGGGCAGACCGAAGCGCGCGCAGACCGCAGCGGTGGCGACGCCATGCTGGCCGGCACCGGTCTCGGCGATGATCCGCGTCTTGCCCATGCGAATCGCGAGCAGGATCTGGCCGATGCAATTGTTGATCTTGTGCGCGCCGGTGTGGTTGAGCTCGTCGCGCTTGAACCAGACCTGCGCGCCCATGCCGGGCTCGGCGCCGTCGCGCAGCGCTTCGCTCAGTCGCTCGGCGTGATACATCGGGCTGGGACGACCGACGTAATGCGTCATCAGATCGTCGAACTGCGCGGCGAAGGCCGGATCCGCCTTGGCGGCGCGATATTCGCGCTCCAGGTCGAGGATCAGCGGCATCAGCGTTTCGGCGACATAGCGGCCGCCGAACTGCCCGAAGTGACCGCGATCGTCAGGCTGCGCGCGGAAGGAGTTGGGGGCGTTCATAGCTGCGCCGCTTTAAGGAAGGCTGCGATCTTGTCCACATCCTTGACCCCCGGTGCGCTTTCGACGCCCGAGGATACGTCGACCAGCGGCGCGCCGGTGCGGCGGATCGCCTCGGCCACGTTGGCCGGATCGAGACCGCCCGAAAGCGCCCAGGGCAAGGGGTGACGGACGCCGTCGAGCAGGCTCCAGTCGAAGCGCAGCCCCATGCCGCCTGGCAGCGCGGCGCCGTCCGGAGTCTTGGCGTCGTAGAGGATGCGGTCGACAGCGCCGGCGAAGTCGCGTGCGGCGTCGAGGTCGGCGCGGGTCTTCACCGCGACCGCAGCCCAGGTTTCGCGACCGAAGCACGCGCGGATCGCGGCGACGCGGGCGGGGGTGGTCTTGTGGAGTTGCAGGGCGTCGAGCCGGCCGGCGTTGATCGCGGCGTCGAGTAGCGCGTCATCGGGGTCGACGAACACGCCGACGCGGGACACGGCGGAGGGGACCTGCGCGGCGAGGCCAGCGGCACGGTCGAATGCTAGGTTGCGTGGCGAGGGAGCGAAGAAGACGAAGCCGACATGGCTCGCGCCGCTGACGAGGGCTGCGCCCATCGTGTCGGGGGTCGTCAGGCCGCAGATTTTGGTCAGGACGGGCATGGAGTCGCTATACCGCGATGCGCGCGGCGCGGAAGGGGTGGCTTGGATGCCGCCCTCCGTCATTGCGAGCGCAGCGAAGCAATCCAGAGCCGGATCAGGACGCCCTGGATTGCTTCGCTACGCTCGCAATGACGAGGCTTTTGACGCCGCCGGCCTGGCTGGCCTCAGGCGCGTCGCTACAGCGTCGCGCCGATTGCGCGGGCGGCGGCGTCGGGGTCTTCGGCCTGGGTGATGGGGCGGCCGATGACGAGGATCGAGGCACCGGCGTCGAGCGCAGCGCGGGGGGTGACGACGCGCTTCTGGTCGCCGGCGCTGCCATTGGCCGGGCGGACGCCGGGGACCACGAAGAAGCCCTTGGGCCAGGCCGCCTTGGCCGCGCGCACCTCTTCGCCCGAACAGACGATGCCGTCGATGCCGGCTTCGTGCGCGAGATCGGTGAGGCGCAGCACCTGATCGTGCGCGTTGCCGGTGATGCCGGTAGCGGTCAGATCATCGGCGTCGAGGCTGGTCAGCATCGTGACCGCGACCACTTTCGTGTTGAGCGGGGCTGCCGCCTTGGCATCCTCCAGCATCGCGCGGCCGCCGCTGGCGTGGACGGTCAGGATCGCGGGTTCGAGCGGCCCCAAAGCCTGAATCGCCTTGGCGACGGTGTTGGGGATGTCGTGGAGCTTGAGGTCGAGGAAGATCGGCAGGCCAAGCTTGGCCATCTCGTGGACGCCGTGCTGCCCATGGGCGCAGAAGAATTCGAGGCCGAGCTTGATGCCACCGACATGGGTGCGTGTGCGTGTGGCGATCGCCTTGGCGCGGGCGAGGTCGGGCGTGTCGATCGCGACGTAGATCGGGCTCATGCGACGGGCTCTTCGGCGATGACGGAGGTCGTGACGGGCGTTGCGACCGGCGCCGCGACCGGCAGCGCGCGGGCGTCGGCCAGCATGCGCTCGCACGTCGTCAGGCGCTGGCGCAGCCGCCAGCGGACGGTGCCGAGATACAGGTAGGTCGGCACGAAGCCGATCAGGAACGTCACCAGCAGCAGCAGCGGGAGGTTCACGTCGGCGATCAGGCCGCTCCACAGATTGATCTGGACCCGCGTCCAATTGCCATAGGTGAACAGCGCCGCGACGAACGCGAGCAGGAACCAGAACAGGATCTTGAGGAACTGCATGCAACACTCCTGAGGTGCGCGGGAGGGTAGCCGCAGAGGCGGAGGAAGGCCAGCCTATCCGATTTCGACACGCAGGCTGGCGAACAAGGCGGGGATGGCGGTGAGGCGCGGTTCCTCTTCGTCGAGGATCGCGCGGAAGGCGGCGCGCTTGATCGCGGCGACGCGGCCGGCCTTCATGCGGACGGTGGCGGGCAGCGTGGAGACGCAAATGTCGATCATCCGTTCGGCGCCGTGCAGGCGGCCCCACAGATAGTCGTTCTCGCGATAGGCGCGGCTGAAGAAGGCGCCGAAGCTATTGAATTGAATGCCCTTCAGCGTCGCCTCCGCGCCGCCGGACCGGATCGCGACGGCGTCGTCCGGGGCGATGCGATCGACCTTGATCGGGTCGAATTCGTCCAGCCCCTCGCCCTGGAGCAGCGGCAGCGTCGCGGTGTCGAAATAGGGGAAGCCCAGGTAGGTGAGCAGCAGCGAGCGGCGGGTGGTCTTGTCGACCGTCGCCAGTGCCTCGGCCAATCGTTCGTCAGTCGCCGCGTCGAGCGCGGTCAGGTCGAGCGCCTTGGCAAGCGCATCGAGCAGCGGTGCGGCATCCTGCCCGCGCATCTGTCGAACCAGCATGCCCAGGTGCAGGTGATCGTCGGCGCGCTGGCGGTCGAGATAGGTCGCCAGCGAGGCATAGATCGCCTCTCGCATCGCGGCGGTGCCGCTGGCATCCTCCGCCTCGCCATCGATCTCGCCGAGACGACGCGCCATCAGCCGGAGGCGCCGGATGCGGAAGCCGATGTCGAAGGTGCGCAGGAAATCGATCGTCGCCGCGCTTTCCTTGCCCGAAAAGCTGGGCGCGGTGCCGCCGAAGCCGCGCTCGGCGATGGCCGCCTCGATCGCCGAGCGGATGCGTTGCCAGCGCTGCTGCCCCAGCTCGCCGCCGACGCGATAGAGGAGCGCGGTGATCGTCGCGACGACGTCGCTCAGCTTCAGATGGCCATAAGCGGCATAGCTGTAGCCGGCGCGCGTGGCGGCGGCGGTCTGTGCGCGGCGGCGCCAGGCGACGAGGCGCGCGGGCGTCGGCCGGTCGAGGAACAAGGTGTGGCCGAACAGGGCTTCGATCTCTTCGTCCACCGCCGGACGCAAGGCGGTGACGATGCCGCGCATCCGGTCGATCCGTTGCGAGCGTGCGGCGATGGCGTCGAGATTGTCGCGGATCGGCTGCTGGCGGGGCAGGTCGCTGAGCGCGCCGAGGATGGTCTGGAAGAATCCGGGCGCCTCGCCGGGCGTGCCGAGGCGGATCTTGATGCCCGGCGAGGGGTCTATGTAGACGAAGCGGCGGTCGATCTCGCGACGGGCGGGGCGTTCCTTCAGCGCGTCGATCGCGGGGCGGAAGGGCGCGTTGGCGAGGACCGATCCGTCGATCAGCACGGCCTTGTCGACCTGTCGCGCGGCATATTGGCGCGGCAGCGACCGGCGCAGGAAGTCCTCGCGACCCGGCCATGCCACGTCACGCTCGGCGAGCACGCTGTCCAGCTCCCCGACGGTGAAGGGCGGGAAGGCGCCGGGGAAGCTCGACGTCGCCCGCGCGGCAAAGGCGAGTTCGGGCATCGCGCCGATCGTGCCGGTGGCGCCGTGATCCGAAAAGCCGAGCACGATGCGATGTTCGGTTTCGAGCACTTCGGGCGGGGAGTTGAGCTTCAGCCGTTCGGGGTGGCCGGTGAAGTCGGTGCAGGTGACGAACAGGTCGAGCGGCTGGCTGTCGGGTAGCAGGCGTGGGCCCGCTTCGGCCTGCGCCATCGCATCGAAGGCGTCGAGCAGCAGCCCCGTGAAGGTGGCGCCGCCGAACGGCGGTTCGAACCAGCGCGAGCGGACGAAGTGTGACAGCTTCGTGCGGACCTCGTCGCGCGTGGCTTCCTCGAGCGCGGCGACCGAATCGGCGCTGCGCCCGGCAGCGACCCAGGCGAGCGGCAGCGCCCACATCTTCGAAAAGCGGCTGGCCGGCGCGGCCTCGGGATCGATCAGCGCCTCGACGTCCGCCGAGGTCAGCCACAGGTCGGTCAGCGGTTCCAGGCTCTGGCCGGTGGTGATCGCCTGCGCGAGGAAGATGCCGTTGATGCCGCCCGCCGACGCGCCGGCGATGATGTCGGCGAGGACGCGGAAGCGGATGCCGGCAAGCGACTCCATCTCCTCGATCAGCGCGCGGTAGACGCCCTGCGTGCCGTCGGCTGGCGGTTCACCGGCATGGGCGGCGCGGCTGGCGCGGACCATGCGCCACACCTCTTTGGTGATGCCATGCATGTAGACCGCGAGGCTGATGCCGCCGTAACAGACGAGCGCGAGGCGGAGCTCCTTTTCGCGCATCAGGGTGCCACGGCCAGCGTTGCCCAGATGGGAAGATGGTCCGACGTCTTGCGCGCGGCGGCGCTGGCGTGGACACCGCAATCGGTGACGGTGAGGTCGCGCGACACCATGATCCGGTCGAGACGCCCGACCGGGCGGCGCGAATGGAAGCTGGGGCCGGTCGCCGCCATGCGATAGTCGCGGCCGAAGTCGCGCAGGCACCCGGCGGCGGCGGTCCATTCGTTGAGGTCGCCCATCAACACGGTCGGACGCCGCTCGGTGCATCCGTCGACATGCGCGCAGATCGCCGCGGCCTGCCGCCGGCGCCACAAGCCAGACAGATCGAGGTGCATGCCGACGACGCGGACCGTGCCGGCCGCCGTGGCAACGTCCGCCATCACCGCGCCGCGGGGTTCGAGCGCGGGCAGATGGATGGGGGTGTGGTGGACGATCTCCGCCGATTTGCGGACGAGGATGACGTTGCCGTGCCAGCCCATCGACAGTGCGCGCATGCCGAACGGCACTGGCTTCCAGTCGCTATGTTCGTCGAGCAGGTGGAGCGGCAGCACCGATTCGCGGGTGCCGAAGCGGCGATCTGCCTCTTGCAGCGCGATGACGTCGGCATCCACCTCGCGCAGCACCTCCAGCACGCGTTCGGGGTTGCGCCGGCGGTCGAGGCCGATCCCCTTGTGGATGTTGTAGCTGGCGACCTTCAGGGGACGAGAAACCATTGCGGAGGCGTAACGCCTGCACACGCATTTGGTGCCGTTATGGTGCCGAGTGCAGGGATCGAACCCGCGACCTTCGGTTTACAAAACCGCTGCTCTACCAGCTGAGCTAACCCGGCGCGGCACGCCCCATGCGACAGGCGCGCGCCATAGTCCAGAGGGCGTGCGTCACCGCCGCTTCGCACGCAGGCCGTCCCAATGCGCGAGGCGTTCCTGCAACCGCGCTTCGAAACCGCGGCCGGTGGGTTCGTAGAAGGTCTGCGGCGGTAGTTCGTCGGGCCAGTAATTGGCGCCGGAAAAGCCGTCCTCGGCATCGTGGTCGTAGGCGTAATTGGCGCCATAGCCGATCTGCTTCATCAGCTTGGTGGGGGCGTTGAGGATGTTGGCGGGGGGCATCAGGCTGCCGGTTTCCTTGGCGCTGCGCCACGCCGCCTTTTGCGCCTTGTAGGCGGCGTTCGATTTGGGGGCGGTGGCGAGGTAGAGGCAGGCCTGCGCGATGGCGAGTTCGCCTTCGGGGCTGCCGAGGAAGTCGTAGGTGTCCTTCGCCGCGATGCACTGGACGAGCGCCTGCGGGTCGGCGAGGCCGATGTCCTCGACCGCGGCGCGGGTGAGGCGCCTGAGGACGTAGAGCGGTTCCTCGCCCGCGGTCAGCATCCGCGCGAGATAGTAGAGCGCGGCCTGAGGATCGGAGCCGCGGATCGATTTGTGCAGCGCGCTGATGAGGTTGTAATGGCCCTCGCGATCCTTGTCGTACACCGGCACGCGGCGCTGGAGGAAGGCGGACAGGCCGGCCGGATCGAGCGGTTCGGGCAGGTCGACCGAGAACAGGGTTTCGGCCTGGTTGAGCAGGAAGCGGCCGTCGCCATCGGCCTGCGCGATCATCGCGGCGCGGGCATCGGGCGTGAGCGGGAGGGGGCGGTCCTCCAATTGCTCGGCGCGGGTCAGGAGTTTGCCGAGCGCTTCGGGCCCGAGGCGATGGAGGATCAGCACCTGCGCGCGGCTGAGCACGGCGGCGTTGAGTTCGAACGAGGGGTTTTCGGTGGTCGCGCCGACCAGCGTCACCGTGCCGTCCTCGACATAGGGCAGGAAGCCGTCCTGCTGCGCGCGGTTGAAGCGGTGGATTTCGTCCACGAACAACAAGGTGCGCTTGCCGAGCCGGGCGTGGTCGCGCGCCTCGGCGAACGCCTTCTTGAGGTCGGCGACGCCGGAGAAGACCGCGGAGATGGCGAGGAAGCGCAGGCCCACCGCGTCGGCGAGCAGGCGCGCGATCGTCGTCTTGCCGGTGCCGGGAGGACCCCAGAGGATCATCGACGACAGGCGGCCGGCGGCGACCATGCGGCCGATCGCGCCGTCGGGACCGGTGAGATGCTCCTGCCCGACGACGTCGGCGAGCGTCTGTGGACGCAGGCGGTCGGCGAGCGGGGCGTCGGCCGCCGGTGGGGTGGGGGTCGGCTCCGGTTCGAGGCCGGTGAGCAGGTCTGCCATGACGGTCAGATAAGGCGTGCAAGGTGGGGCGTCACCCCCGTCGCGGCTGGGCGAAACCGATCCGCCATTTTGCGAAACATAGACAACATGAACACCTTACGCGAAACGATTGAGGCCGATCGTTTCCGTTCTGGTGGCATTGGATGACGGCGGGCGAGCGCGCGGGGCATGGTGCAGGCGTAGCATGACGCGCGCGGCGTAGGACAGCTGCCTGGCGTTCGGCCATTTCGATCAATGCGTTACGCCAACTGGGATCCAACACGGGCCTGAACCAATCGACGGTCCACGCGGTTGTAAGTCCTCCCCTGGCGGGGGAGGCCTAGGTCGGCGTGCCGAATGTCGACGGGGCTCAGGTGTCAGCATCTCACTATCAAAATATATCTTCACCAGACTTGCGCTCCAGCCTCTATGATATATCTTGAGTGCATCGAGATACAGAAAGGACTCATGATGTTTGGTCATGGACACGAACACCGCCACGGGCGGGGATATCGCCACGCACGCGATCATGGCTTCGGGCCGCGCGGCGGCTGGGAGCAGTGGGGCGAAAAGCTCGACCAGCGCTTTGCCGAGGTGTTCGGCGAAGGGCGTGGCGGCGGCGGGCGGAGCCGCCGGATGTTCGACGGCAGCGAATTGCGGCTGGTGCTGCTGAAGCTAATCGCGGACGAACCGCGCCACGGCTACGAACTCATCAAGGCGGTCGAAGAGCTGACCGGGGGCGCCTATGCGCCGTCGCCCGGCATGGTCTATCCCGCGCTGACGATGCTCGCCGACATGGAGCTGATTGCCGAGCAGGCGTCGGAGACGACCCGCAAGCGCTTTGCGATCACCGAAGCGGGTGCGGCGCACCTTGCCGAGAATGCGGAGCTGGTCGCGGCGCTGATCGCGCGGCTGACCGACGTCGGCGAGCATCGCGCGCGGGCCGATCGCGCGCCGATCCGGCGGGCGATGCGCAACCTGCGCACAGTGTTGCAGAACCGGCTGGAGGCGGGCGACCTG
Organism: Arthrobacter sp. TPD3018; assembly: GCA_003075315.1. Lineage (GTDB taxonomy): Bacteria > Pseudomonadota > Alphaproteobacteria > Sphingomonadales > Sphingomonadaceae > Sphingomonas. The sequence continues at coordinate 1,247,051 of QDFQ01000001.1, forward strand.
TCCGAAGAGGACGGCCACGAGGTCGCCGAGCTGATCGACGCGGTCGTGCGCAAGATCGAGCGCCTGTAATGCGCGTCTCGGTCGCACGCGTGCCGACGCATTCGGCGAGCCGCTATCTCCAGCAATTGGCCAAGCACTGGAGCCATAAGATGACGGTGGCCTTCACTGAGGAGGAGGGGACAATCACCTTTCCCAATGGATCGGTGCTGGCGATGCGGGCGGACGGCGAGAGCCTGGACCTGGTGCTGACCGTGCCGGAGGGCGAGGACACGGGCCGGATGCGCGAGGTGGTGGCGAGCCACCTCGACCGGTTCGCGTTTCGTGAGGCGCCGCTGACGTTCGATTGGCGGGAGGGGTAAGCAGCCTTCGCCATACCTTCCGTCATTCCTGAGAAGGCGGGAATCCATAACCTCTGACGTTTCGCCTTCATCGCAGACGTTAGCGCGCCTGGATTCCCGCCTTCGCGGGAATGACGAGTGTGGGCTTGGGGCGCGGACGGTGTGACTGCGCTGGTAGGGCCTTTGCGGGGGCTTCGTCGCCGCCACCACGCGATCCGTCACCCCGGACTTGATCCGGGGTCCACCGGGCCGCAGGGGTAGCGATAAAACCTCCAGCCGTTCCCCTCGCCGCGGAGTGGACCCCGGAACAAGTCCGGGGTGACGGGTTTCTGGGGGGCGGCGTAAGGGCCTCTCCAGCGCGTTCGCTCGTGACGACATGACAACCGTCGCGGCGGTATGCGCAGCCTAGCGAGTGGCGTGCGGTCCGTCGTGCAGCTCCAGGTACGTATCCAGCACCGCCTGGTTCGCCGTGTCCCAGCGGTATTGCGCGGCCTTGGCGTGGCCGGCTTCACCCATGCTCGCCTTTAGCGCGGGGTCGGCGACGATGCGTTCGATCGCATTGGCGTAGCCCGCAATATCCTTTGGGTCGACGAGGAAGCCGGTGACGCCGTCTTCGACCAGATCGACCGCGCCGGTGGCGCGGGCTGCGACGACGGGGACGCCGGCCGCCATCGCCTCGGTGGTGACGTTGCCGAAGGTTTCGGTGATCGAGGGGTTGAAGAAGACGTCCATCGACGCGACCGCGCGGCCGAGGTCGTCGCCCGACTGGAAGCCGGCGAAGATCGCGTGCGGGGCCTGTTGCGCGAACCAGTCTTCCGCGGGGCCCTTGCCGACGACGAGCACCTTGTGCGGCACGCCGCGGCGGGTGAGCTCCTTCACCACCTCGGCGAAGACGTCGAGGCCCTTTTCCTTCACCAGACGGCCGAGGAAGCCGATCGCGACCTCGTGATCCGCGATGCCGAGGCTGCGACGCCAGGCGCAATCGCGGCGGTCTGGCGTGAAGCGGTCATGGTCGATGCCGCGCGACCAGATGGTGATCGGCGTCGTGACGCCCCAGTCCTTCAGCGCCTCGCCCATGCTGGGGCTGGGCGGCATAACGCGGTCGACGCGATTGTAGAAGCGGGTCATGATCGCCTTGATCATCGGTTCGATGAAGCCGATCCGATAATAGCGGAAATAGGTTTCGAAGCGCGTGTGGAACGAGGCAACCGAGGGGACGCCGTGGCGGCGCGCCCAGGTGACGGCGCCGTGGTTCAGGAATTCGGGCGCCGAGACGTGGACGATATTGGGCGCGAAGGCCTCCAGGTCCTCGCGCGTCGCCTTGGGCAGATAGCGACCCAGGCGATATTCGGCGCGGCCGCCGGGCATCGGGATCGCCGGCACCGACACCAGGTCTCCGGTGGGCGGGAAGGCGGGCGGATCGATCGTCGGCGAATAGACGCGCACCGTCACGCCGCGGTCGAGCAGGTGGCGCACGAGCAGGTTCAGCGCCTGGTTGGCGCCGTCGCGGGTGTAATTGTAATTGCCGCTGAAGAGCGCGACACGAAGGTCCGACGGGTGCATGATGGCGCCGGCCATAGCGTTGCGATTGCGGCGTTACTATGTCGCTTGGGGGTGGTGGTAGTGTTGCGGGGCGGTTCCCCCGTGCGCTTCGTCACCCCGGACTGGTTCCGGGGTCCACTCGTCCGCACGGGGGAGTCCCGAGCCGCCAGACGATCCCTTGCCGCACGGTGGACCCTGGAACCAGTCCGGGGTGACGGGGGATGAGGGGCTGCCGTTAGCCCGAAATCTGTTCCCTTATCGTTCTCGTTCCGCTACACCTTGCGCCATGGCGAAACCGCAGAAACGATATGTGTGCCAGGCGTGCGGATCGGTGTCGCATCGCTGGGCGGGGCAGTGTGGCGATTGCGCCGAATGGAACACCTTGGTCGAAGAGGCGGGCGCGGTCGTGACGCCGTTCCAGGCCAAACATAATCTGCACACCGGCGGGCGGACGGTGCAGCTGGTCGGGCTGGATGCCGAGATCGCGCTGCCGGAACGGATGGCGACGGGAATCGCAGAGCTGGACCGGGCGCTGGGCGGCGGCTTCGTCGAGGGATCGGCGACGCTGATCGGTGGCGATCCGGGGATCGGCAAGTCGACATTGCTGCTGCAGGCGGCGGCGAAGTTCGCGCTTGCCGGCCGGTCGGTCGCTTATGTGTCGGGCGAGGAGGCTGCGGATCAGGTGCGGCTGCGCGCGCGGCGTCTGGGGCTGGGAAGCGCGCCGGTGCAGCTCGCCGCGGCGACATCGGTGCGCGATATCCTGACGACGCTGTCGATCGGCGCGCCGCCGGCGCTGCTGGTGATCGATTCGATCCAGACGATGCACAGCGACCTGATCGAGGGCGCGCCGGGCACGGTGAGTCAGGTACGCGCGTCGGCGCAGGAGCTGATCCGCTTCGCCAAGGAACGCGGCACCGCGCTGGTGCTGGTCGGCCATGTTACCAAGGACGGATCGATCGCGGGGCCGCGCGTGCTGGAACATATGGTCGATACGGTGCTGAGCTTCGAAGGCGAGCGCAGCCATCAGTATCGCATCCTGCGCTCGATCAAGAACCGCTTCGGCGGGACGGACGAGATCGGCGTGTTCTCGATGCAGAGCGAGGGGCTGGCAGAGGTCGCCAACCCGTCGGCGCTGTTCCTGACGCAGCGTGACGAGGGGGTGAGCGGGACGACCGTGTTCCCGGCGCTGGAGGGGACGCGGCCGGTGCTGGTCGAGATCCAGGCGCTGGTGGTGCGCCTCGCCAGCGGGGCGACGCCGCGGCGCGCGGTGGTCGGCTGGGACAGCGGGCGGCTGGCGATGATCCTGGCGGTGCTGGAGGCGCGGTGCGGCCTGAGCTTCGCGACGGCGGAAGTCTATCTGAACATCGCGGGCGGCTATCGCGTGCAGGACCCGGCGGCGGACATGGCGGTCGCGGCGGCGTTGGTGTCGGCGCTGTCGGAGCGGCCGGTGCCGGTCGACGCGGTGGCGTTCGGCGAAGTTGCGCTGTCGGGCGAGCTGCGCCCGGTGGCGCATGGCGCGCTGCGGCTGAAGGAGGCGGGGAAGCTCGGCTTCGAACGCGCGATGGTGCCGATCGCACTGGCCAAGGACGAAAGCGCGCTGCGGCTGACGGGGTTCCGGACGCTGGGGCAGTTCGTGGATCATATGTTGGGGCGGGGGTGAGGGGGGCTGCGGCGGGCTTGCGGGCTGGTGTGGTTTGGCCGTTGCCCCTCTCTTCCCGTCACTGTCGTCATTCCCGCGCAGGCGGGAATCCATAACCTCGAACGTTGCGGCTCTATCGCAGCCGATAGCGCGTCTGGATTCCCGCCTGCGTGGGAATGACGGCGGTGGGTGGGGGAAGGCGGGGCGGCAAACGCGGGGGCGGCAAACGCTGGGCGCCAAATGCGGCGCGCCAAACGCGGGGTGCCGGATGCGGGTCGTAGCAGTTGGGTAGGAGCAGCGATACAACGTCAGGGGCAGCGCTGGCGGCGTAGCGGCGACACCTTCTTCGTCACGCATCGCAGTTCGTCCGATGCAGGACTAGCCGTGGGCGTCCGGCGTCCTTATTCCCGAAGGGCTATGGGTCTTACCGCACTCGATATCATCGTCCTGCTACTTGTCGGGGGCGCGGCGCTGCTCGGCGCGCGGCGGGGGTTCGTCGCGGAGGTGTTGTCGATGTTCGCCTGGGTGGCGATCGTCGCGATGCTGAAGCTGTTCCACGTCGCACTCGCGGCCAAGCTGGCGGGGACGATCGGCACGCCGTCGGGCGCGGCGGTGGCGGCGTTCGCGATCATCGCGGGTGGCACGTATCTGGGCGGCAAGCTGGTCGCCAATGCGATCGGCAAGCGGACGCGCACGTCGATCCTGGGGCCGGTCGACCGGGCGTTGGGCTTCGGGTTCGGGGCGCTTAAGGGTCTGATCCTGGCGAGCCTCGCCTTCCTGCTCGCGGCACTGCTGGTCGATACCGCGCGCGGCGGACCGGCGCGGCGGCCGACGTGGATGACCGATTCGCGATGCTACAATCTGCTCAATGCGACGAGCGCGGGGATCGCCGATTTCGTCGATCGCCGCCGTCGCGGGCTGCCCGTGTTCGGTTCGCGCGCCATGCTGGATCGCGAGGCGAGCCAGCCCGACAATGGGCGTGACAATGGAAGTGACGCGCGATGAACGCCCCTTTGTACAATGCCGAAATCCTGCGGCTGGCGGGGTCGATCCCGCACCATGAGCGGCTGACCCATGCGCAGGCGACCGCCGAGAAGCGATCGCCGATCTGCGGGAGCCGCGTGACGGTGGACGTCGGACTGGACGATGACGGCCGCGTGAAAGAGGTCGGGCTGCTGGTGCGTGCCTGTGCGTTGGGCCAGGCATCGTCGTCGCTGTTGGCGGCGAACATCGTCGGCAGGACCCCCGAGGAGCTGGCCGCGGCGCGCGATGCGCTGACCGCATGGCTGGCACGCGAGGGGGATACGCCCGACTGGCCGGGAATCGACGTGTTCACGCCGGCGCTCGACTATACCGCGCGGCACCCCTCCATCCGGCTGGCGTTCGAGGCGGCGGCGGAGGCCGCATTCGCGGCGCGCGCGGAGACGGCCGATGCATGAGGCGGCGGAGGGCGTGTCGATGCTGCGCGACGGAATGATCCTGCTGGGCTTCGGCCTGGGGTTCGTGCTGCTGTTTCGGCGACTGGGCCTGGGTGCGACGCTGGGGTTCCTGGTCGCAGGGGCGGTCGTCGGGCCGCATGTCCTCAGCCTCGTTGGCGATGCCGAATCGAAGATGGGGATCGCCGAGCTCGGCATCACCTTGCTGCTGTTCGTCGTCGGGCTGGAGCTGAACCCCAGCCGGTTGTGGCGGATGAAGCAGGAGATTTTCGGGCTGGGCCTGTTGCAGGTCGTCGCCTGCGGGCTCGCCGTCACGGCGGTGATCTGGGCGTTCGCGCATTTCTCGATCCCCGCCGCCTTCGCTTTGGGGCTGCCGCTGGCACTGTCATCGACGGCGCAGGTGTTGCCGATGCTGCAATCGTCGGGGCGGTTGCGCACGCCGTTCGGCGAACGGGCGTTTTCGATCCTGCTGTTCCAGGACCTGTCGATCGTGCCGCTGATCACGATCGTCGCGGCGATGAGCCGCAACCCGGCCGATGCGGGCGGGCCACCGGGGTGGCTGCTGGCGCTGTATACGGTTGCGGCAGTGGTCGGGTTGATCCTGGCGGGGCGGTTCCTGCTGCGGCCGCTGTTCCGGCTGATCGGTAATCTGGGCGAGCGCGAGATGTTCGTGTTCGCGGCGCTGTTCACCGTCATCGCCAGCGCGGCGCTGATGGAGGCGCTGGGGTTGTCGACCGCGCTGGGTGCGTTCATCGCCGGCGTGATGCTGGCGGACAGTCCGTATCGGCATGAGCTGGAGGCGGATGTCGAGCCGTTCCGATCGATCCTGCTCGGGCTGTTCTTCCTGGCGGTCGGCATGCTGCTGGACCTTCAAGCGATCGCCGAGCGGCCGTTCTTCGTCGCGGCGATGGCGGTGGCGCTGATCGTCACCAAGACGGCGGTCATCACCGGCATCGGCATGGCCTTCAAGATGACGTGGCGCAGCGCGCTGGCGCTGGGGCTGCTGCTGAGCCAGGGCGGCGAGTTCGGCTTCGTGCTGTTCGCGCAGGCGCAGTCGGGCTTCCTGATCGCGCCCGAGGCGGCGAGCCTGTTCGGCGCGATCATCACGCTTTCGATGGCGACGACGCCGTTCCTGATGGCGGCGACCAAGCGGTTCCGCGAGGAGCCGATCGCCAAGGACGAACCGCGCGACGGCCCGACGGCGGACGGCGCCAACGCGATCATCGTCGGCTATGGTCGGTTCGGCCAGACGGTGGGGCAGATGCTGCTGGCACAGGACATCCCCGTCACGCTGATCGACACTGATATCGAGATGATCGACATCGCCGGTGAGTTCGGCGCCAAGGTCTATTATGGCGACGGCACGCGTATCGATCTGCTGCGGCAGGCGGGTGCGGCGGAGGCGGAGCTGATCCTGTTCTGCATGGACGGCGACCAGATCGATGCCGAGATGCTGGAGGGCATTCACGAGGCGTTCCCGCAGGCGGCGATCTACGTCCGCGCATTCGACCGGCGGGCGCTAGTGCGGTTGAAGAAGAGTTCGGCCGTGTACGTCGTGCGCGAGGTGCTCGAATCGGCGATCAAGATGGCGCGCGTCGCGATGCGCGACCTGGGCATCGGGCAAGCCGATATCGATCGGGCGGAGGATATGTATCGGAGCCGCGACAAGGAACGGCTGCGCATCCAGATCGAGGCGGGTGACCTGCGCGCGGCACGGGCGCTGGTCGCCGAACAGCAACCCTGGGGGAATGACCCGCGATGATCCTTGGCCTGCTTGCCGCGCTGTCGGGCGCGATCGCCGTCGCTGCCGGGGCGTTCGGGGCGCATGGCGCGAGCGGTCCGGCGGTCGAATGGCTGAAGACCGGGGGGCAGTATCAGCTGATCCATGCGGTGGCGGCGCTGGTCGCGCTGCGGCTCGAGGCGCGGGGGCCGGCGTGGCTGTTCGTTGCCGGGTCGGCGATCTTTGCAGGCACGCTGTACCTGATGGCGTTGGGCGCGCCGCGTTGGCTGGGCGCGGTGACGCCGATTGGCGGCACGCTGCTGATTATCGGGTGGTTGTGGTTTGCCTGGGGGTTGCGGGGGGCCTGAGGTCTGGCGCATCCGGCCGCAAGCGTCGCCCCAGCGGAGGCTGGGGCCTCCCGTGGCTAAGGTCGTGCGCTATCGGCGGGAGATCCCAGCCTTCGCTGGGATGACGGCGTTGTGTCGTCGGGAAAACCTCAAACGAATCCATAGCGCTTCGCGCGTGCCGCGATCGTTTTGCTGAGCGCCTGCGCTGCGGCGAGGTCGCGATCGCCGTCGGCAGTGCGGCCGAGGTGGCGTTCGGCGAGGCCGCGGCCGTAGAGCGCCCAGACCAGCTTGGGATTGATCGCCAGCGCGGCAGTGAAATCGGTGATGGCGGCGTCATAGGCGCCCTGGCGGAAAGCGACGAGGCCACGGCCGTCGAGGTAATTGGCGTCCGTCGGCACGGCGCGGACGGCGGCGGTGCAGTCGGCCTTGGCGGCGTCCATGTCCTTGTTGGCGAGCAGGCGTGCCCAGCAGCGGCCGTTCTGTGCTTCGGGCCGACGCGCGTCCTCGCGATGGCTGGCGAGCCACAGGTCGTATTGGCCGATCGCGGCGTCGAACGCATCCGACTGGAGATAGAGCTGCCCCATCCAGAGGCGCTGATTGTCCTCCTTGGGCAGGCGGCCGGCGGCATCGTCGAGGTCGCTGATCGCGCCGGCATCGTTACGCGAGCGCATCCTGAGTTCGGCGCGCAGCAGCCGGGCGCGGACGTCGGCGGGATCGAGCGCGAGCGTCGTGCCGAGGTCGTCCATCGCCAGCACGGGGCGGCGATCGGCGATATAGGCGAGCGCGCGCTGGCGGACGTAGCGCGCTTCCTTGGGCGCCAGCGCGACGGCGTGGCCGAAGGCATCGATCGCGCCCGACAGGTCGTGCTGCGTTTGGAGCATCGCACCGCGCTGGCTATAGCCCTCTGCGGTCGTGGGCGCGGCGGCATCGACTCCGCCGACCGCGGCGATCTGGCTGGCCGCATCGATGTGCGATTTCGTGTCGAACAGCCGGCCGCCGGTATAGGTGAAGTAGATGCGGTGCTGCACGTTCGACACGTACAGCCGGTGCGAGACGAACCAGTCGGCGCCGAGCAGCATGTCGTCGTCGAACGACGGCCCGAGATCCGCGAAGTGCAGGCGGACGTTGTGCAATTCCTCGTTGCCGATCTTCAGCAGCGCGAAATGGCCGATCCAGCCTTGGGTGACGTGGCGGCCGATGCCGGTTTCCCAGCCCGACGTCTCGACTCCCGGATCGCCGGGGTGGACGCCCGCGCGCGCGGCAGCCTTCAGCGTCAGCACCGTCTGCGCCGCGCCGGTATCGAAGACGGTGCGCAGCTTCGCGCCGTTCAGTTCGGTGGTCCCGACGGTGTGCGACAACGCGTTCTGGCGCGCTTCGATGGGGATTTCGAAGAAAGGCTTGCCTTGCGTCCAATAGGCCATGGCGAGCTTGCCGCAGCCCTGTGCGCGGAACAGGCGGACGGCGCCGCCGGGCAGATCATATTCGACGTCGCCGATGCTGAGGACGTTCTGGCCGAGCAGGCCGGTCTGGCCGACGTCGGTGCCGCCGACGAGGAACTGGACTTGCGGGATATCCGCACCGGCGAGGCCGAAGTGGCGGACGGTTGCGAGATCGACGTCCGATTCGCCGCCGATCCCCTTCATGCGCAGACCGACGGGTGCAGGCTGGAGATGGAGGCCGAACGCCTTGGCAACGGGCGCCGACATCATGCTGTACGAGGCGCCGCTGTCGAGGATGAAGGGGGCGGGCTTGCCGTCGATCGTGGTCTGCACGATCGGACGCCAGCCCTGCATGGTGATCGGCAGGTTCGCAAGAATACCGGCCTTGCAGGTGGCGGCTTGCGCGGGAGCGATGGCGGTGGCGGCGAGCAGGGTGGCGCCGATCGCCGATGCCGTGATGTGCCGCGCCATGTGCCGTCCCCCCAGATGTGTGTCGGGGGAGGGTAGAGGGGGAAGCTGACAAGTGGCTTACGGCGGTGGGTGTGAGGTGGCGGTTGCCCCAAGCGCGCCGTCACCCCGGACTGGTTCCGGGGTCCACTCTGCGGCGGGGGGTGGTTCGAGCCTCTTGCCTTCCCCGTGCGGCCCGGTGGACCCCGGAACGAGTCCGGGGTGACGGGACGTGAGCGGGGCGTTGCTACCGCTTCTTGCGGCAGGCGTCGGAGCAATAGACGACGTTGTCCCAGTCGCGCGCCCACTTCTTGCGCCACGCGAAGGGGCGCTCGCAGGCGGGGCAGACCTTGGTCGGCAGGTCGCGCTTGGCGGTGCCGTTGGGCATCAGCGCGGCTGCCGGTCGAGGAACGCCGCGACGTCGGCGAGATCGACGGTCTTGTCGAGATAGGTTTGGCCGATGCCGCGGGCGAGTAGGAAGGGCAAGGTGCCGGCCGCCATCTTCTTGTCGTGGCGCATATGGTCGACGAGGCGCGCGCCGCTGGCGCCGATGCCGGCGGCGGCGAGGCCGTCGGGCAGGCCGACGGCGCGCATGTGGGCGACGACGCGGGCGGCGTCGTCGGGCGGGCACAGGCCATGCGCAGCGGAATAGGCGAAGGCGAGCGCGCAGCCGGCGGCGACGCCCTCGCCATGGATCAGGCTGCCGTCGAAGCCGGCTTCCGCCTCCAGCGCATGGCCGAAGGTGTGGCCGAGGTTGAGCAGCGCGCGCGTGCCGTTGGTTTCGTGCTCGTCTGCGGTGACGATGCGCGCCTTGGCGGCGACGGCATGGGCGATGGCATAGTGACGCGCGGCCGGATCGCCGGCGAGCAAGGCGGCGCCGTTCGCTTCGCACCAGGCGAAGAAGGCAGGATCGTCGATCAGGCCGTATTTGACGACCTCGGCATAGCCGGCGCGCACCTCGCGCAAGGGGAGCGTGTCGAGCACGGTGGGGTCGATCAGCACCAATGCGGGCTGGTGGAAGGCGCCGATGAGGTTCTTGCCCGCGGCGGTGTTAATCGCGGTCTTGCCGCCGACGGAGCTGTCGACCTGCGCCAGCAGTGTGGTGGGCACCTGCACGAAGCCGCAGCCGCGCTTCAGGATGGCGCAGGCGAAGCCGACGAGGTCGCCGATCACACCGCCGCCGATCGCGACGACATGGTCGCCGCGCTCGACGCCAAGACCGAGCAGCCGGTCGCACAGCTGGCTGAGATGCGGCCAGCTCTTGGTGCCCTCACCCGGCGGCAGGACGATCGTCTCGCTGGCGACACCAGCCGCGGCGAGACTGTCTCGCACGGTGTCGGCATGGGGCAGGACGTGTTCGTCGGTGACGATCGCCATGGTGCGGCCGCGGGCGAGCGGGGCCAGATGCTCGGCAGCGCGCGCAAGCAGGCCGTCCTCGATCAATATGGGGTAGCTGCGGTCGCCCAGTTCGACCGTGACGCGCGCGCTCATGCCGCCTTCCCCGGCTGACGGATCGCCTTCAGGATCGCATTGACCGTGGTTTCGTGCGGCGACTTGTTACTCGTGATGTGGATATGCGCCTCGGCATAGATCGGGTTGCGGATCGCGGCGAGCTCGGCCAGCACCGCGCGGGGGTTCTTGCCGCGCAGCAGCGGGCGGGTGTCGCGCCGGCCGACGCGCTCGGCGAGCACGTCGGGATGCGCGTGCAGCCAGATCGCGGTCGACGATTCGAGGATCAGCGCACGCGTATTGGGATTGATGAAGGCGCCGCCGCCGGTCGCGATGACCTTGGGCGAGCCGTCGATCAGCCGGGCGATGACGCGGCGTTCGCCGTCGCGGAAATACGCCTCGCCGAAGCGTTCGAAGATTTCGGAGACGGTCATGCCCGCCGCCTCTTCGATCGCGTGATCGGCATCGACGAAGGGCAGGTGCAGGCGGGCGGCGAGGCGACGCCCCACCGTCGACTTGCCGACCCCCATCAGCCCGACGAGCACGATCGCGCGTGGCGGTTTCGCGGGGGCATGATCGTCGGACGGGGGAACAGCGCTTTGCAACATCGGTCTTGGCGCTATACAGCGGGTCAGGACGGGGCAACAGCTCCGGTTTGCGTTTACGTGTTGCAAGGTACGGTATGTCCCGCTTCGTCCTTTCCGTCATCGTCGTTCTCGTGGTGATCGTCGGTGGCCTGTTCCTGCTCGCCGGTCGGGCCTCCGAACGGCCGCAGACCCATGTCGAGAAGGCCGTGACGCTTGCCAACCTCAGCTAGGACGCGCGTCCGCCTGCTGGCCCGTGGTGCGGCACTGACGGCGATTGCGGTCGCGGCAGTGCCGGCGTTCACCTCCGCCATCGGGCAGGAGCGTCCCGAATCGATTCTGCCGCCGGGCTTCGGCGAGCCGGCGTCGCAGCCCGCCGCGCGGCCGACGCCGGCGCGCACGGGCGCGTCCACGGCGCCGGTGCCGGCCGCAAGTGGCACGCCGGCGTCCGGTCCGGCGGGCGGCACCGGCATGGTGCAGCCGTTGCCCAGCGATACGCCGACGCCGGTCGCCAGCGCGACGCCCACCCCGGTGGCGACCATCGATCCGTCGGTGCTGGCGCAATACGAGATGCCGGCCTTTGCGCGGCGTTCGCTCGACCGGGTGGGCCCCGCCGGCGTGCGCGAGGGCGGGCTGGAGGCGAATGCCTTCGCCGGCGCGGACGGGCGGTTCGCCGAGGCGCTGATGCGCCGGGTCGGCGCGCCGCTGCCGTCGCGTTGGCTGTCGATCCTGCTGCGGCGAACGCTGGCGGCGCAGCTCGACACGCCGGAGCATGTCGATGGTGCCGACTTCGCCGCCGAGCGTGCGTGGCTGTTGCTGCGCATGGGCGAATCGGTTGCGGCGCGGGCCGTGGCGCAGAGCGTCGACAATGCGAATTACACGCCGAAACTGTATCAGGTCGCGATGAACACCGCGCTCGCGACGGGAGATCCGGGCGAGCTGTGCGGGATCGCCGACGCGGGCCTCGCCGCGACGCACGAGCGCGGGTGGACGATGGCGCAGGCGATGTGCGCGGCGCTCGCCGCCGAGCCGGGCCGCGCGAAGACGCTGCTCGCCGCGGCGAAGCGGCGTAACGTCGCGAGCGGCATCGATTATCAGCTGGCCCAGAAGGTGGTCGGCGCAGGCCCCGATGGCGGGCAGGCGGTGACGATCGAATGGGCGGGCGTCGACGTGCTGACCGCGTGGCGCTTCGGCCTCGCGATCGCGACCGGCGTGACCGTGCCCGATGCACTGTTCGCGACAACCGGGCAGCAGGCGCGCTATTGGTATGCGCTGTCGCCGAGCGTGCCGCTGGGCGACCGTGTGCCCTATGCCGAGGCGGCGGCCGGACAGGGCGTGCTGTCGTCGGCGGCGCTGGTCGATCTCTACGGCGCGGTGGACGCCGCCAACGACATGCCGAGCGGTGCGGCGGCGGCGGCGAACGATCTGCGCGCGGCCTATGTCGGCAATGACGTCGATACGCGACTGGCCGCGATGCGCCGGCTGTGGGGCGGCGACAATAAGGGCACCGAGCCGTCCTATGCACGGCTGGTGCTGACCGCGCGCGCAGCGGGGCGCCTGCCGGCGCGGCTGGGCGTCGAGGATGCGCGCTATGTCGTCGCGTCGATGCTGACCGCCGGTCTCGATCGCACCGCGACCCGCTGGCGCCCGGCGGTGGAAGAGGGGGGCGACGCCTGGGCGATGATCGCACTCGCCGACCCTGATATGACGGGGCAATTGAGCTATCGTCAGCTGTCCTCCTATGTCGGGCGCGGTGATGCGGCGCTGAAGCAGCGGCTGTTCTTCGCCGGGCTGGCCGGGCTCGGGCGGCTGTCTGCCGACGATATCGAGCGGGCGGCCAAGGCGCTGGACGTGCGGATCGGTGCCGAGAACACGTGGACCCGGGCGATCGACCGCGCCGCGGCCGACGGGCAGCAGGGCATGGTCGTGGTGCTCGCCGCGATCGGCATGCAGACGCCGCGGTGGGACGGCGTGCCGCCCGCGATGCTCTATCGCATCGTCGGCGCGCTGCGCGCCGTCGGGCTGGAGGGCGAGGCGCGGATGATCGCGGCCGAGGCGCTGGCGCGGGCCTGATCGCCGGGATCATGGCCACCGACCGCGCGCTGATCGAGCGGTTCCTCGAGATGCTGGCTGCCGAAGCCGGGGCCGCGGCGAATACGATCGCGGCCTATTGCAGCGACCTGTCGCTGGCGTCCGAGGTGTTGGGCGGCGGGCTGGTGCAGGCGGATGCGGCGGCGTTGCAACGGCTGGCGGAGGAATGGCACGCGCTGGCGAAGAGCAGTGTAGCGCGCAAATCGGCCGCGCTGCGACGCTTCTATGCCTTTCTGGTCGACGAGGGGCATCGCGCGGACGATCCGGGAGCGGCCTTGCCCCGGCCGGGAACAGCGCGACCGTTGCCTAAGGTACTGAGTGTCGGCGACGTCGATGCGCTGTTCGCGGTGATCGCCGATCGGCTGGCAGCGGCGATGCCGACCCGCGCCGACCTGCGGCTCGCGGCGCTGATCGAGCTGCTCTACGGATCGGGGCTGCGCGCGACCGAGCTGGTGAGCTTGCCGCGCAATGCCATCCACCCCGACCGGCCGTTTCTGATCCTGAAGGGCAAGGGCGGGCGCGAGCGGCTGGTGCCGATATCCGATCGCGCGCGCGCTGCGGTGGCGGCGTGGCGGGTGCATGTCGCGGCGGATCGCGCGTGGCTGTTCCCGTCGGGCAAGGGCCATCTGACGCGGGTGCGCCTGTATCAGCTGGTGAAGGCGCTGGCGGCGGAGGCGGGCATTCCGCCCGATCGGGTCAGTCCGCACGTCCTGCGCCATGCCTTTGCGACGCATCTGCTGGCCGGTGGTGCGGATTTGCGCGCGTTGCAGGCGATGCTGGGCCATGCCGATATCGCGACGACCGAAATCTACACGCATGTCGACGCCAGCCGCCTCGTCGCGCTGGTCAACACGCGCCATCCGCTGGCCGACCCGGATCGTCGCGACAGCGCCACGCGTTGACGCGACGGGCTGTGGCCCGTAACCGGCGGCGCTATGGCGAGCTTCCTCGAATTTGAAAAACCGATTGCCGAACTGCAGGGCAGGATCGACGAACTGCGGGCGACCGCGGCGGATGGCACCGTGGACATCGCTGCCGATCTGGTGCGGCTGCAGGGCAAGTCGGACAAGCTACTACGCGATACCTTCGCGAAGCTGACCCCGTGGCAGAAGACACAGGTCGCACGGCATCCCGAGCGCCCGCATTTCAAGGACTATGTCGCCGGGCTGTTCGAGGAATTCGTGCCGCTGGCCGGCGACCGCGCCTTTGCCGACGACCAGGCGATCATGGGCGGCTTCGCGACCTTCCGCGGACAGAAGGTGATGGTGATCGGCCACGAAAAGGGTTCCGACACCGCCACCCGGCTGCGCCACAATTTCGGCATGGGCAAACCTGAAGGCTATCGCAAGGCGATCCGGCTGGTCGAGATGGCCGACCGGTTCGGCCTGCCGGTGGTAACGCTGGTCGACACGATGGGCGCCTTCCCCGGCATCGAGGCGGAAGAGCGCGGCCAGGCCGAGGCGATCGCGCGCTCGACCGAGGCGTGCCTGGCCGCGGGCGTCCCCGTGGTCGCCGCGATCGTCGGTGAAGGCGGATCGGGCGGCGCGATTGCGCTCGCCGCGGGCAATCGCGTGCTGATGTTCGAACATGCCATCTATTCGGTCATCAGCCCCGAAGGCTGTGCGTCGATCCTGTGGCGCACCGCAGACAAGGCGGCGGAGGCGGCCGAGGCGATGCGCGTGACCGCGCAGGACCTCAAGACCTTCGGCGTGATCGACACGATCGTGCCCGAGCCGCTGGGCGGCGCCCACCGCGATCCGGCCGAGGCGATCCGCCTGCTGGGTGACGCGCTGCGCGATGCGCTGGCGTCGCTGTCGGGCCGCGATGCAGCAACGCTGCGGCGCGAGCGGCGCGAGAAGTTTCTGGCGATGGGGCGGCTGTAAAGGCCGCCAGCCTTTCGCTCGCGCTGGGTTAGTCAAAGCGCGGGGGCCTTGTGGGGGTGATCCAACCGCCACAGGCACGTCACCTCAGCGAGGTATGGGGTCTATCGCGGCTCTTGGCTCGCGCGCCAATAGGGAGATCCCAGCCTGCGCTGGGATGACGTTTGGGCGCCGCACATACAAAAAGGGCGGCGAACCGGTGAGGTCCGCCGCCCTGTTTCGTTCGATCGAACTTTAGCGCTTAGGTGGCGCTCATGTTCGACGAGACGTTGTTGAAGGTCGTGGTCAGCTTGGTGCCCAGGCCCTTCATCGCAGCAATGGCGGCGACGGCGATCAGCGCGGCGATCAGGCCGTACTCGATGGCGGTGGCGCCCTTGCTGTTCTTGATGAACTTACGAATCGCTAGCATTCCGGTCTCCATGTTCGAACTTCAGTCACCCGGCTGAACCGGAAATCCGGAGCAGCGAGGACGGATGTACGGGGGCGAGGTTGCCAAAGGTTTAAGACGGCCTGCTAAGGCATTGCTCAAAACGGCGGATTTCCGCGGATTGTCAGCCTGCCTTGGAGACCTGGTCGGACACGTTGGTCCACATGTTCACGGTGACGCCGGCGACACCGCGCAGCGCGACGATCATGACCAGCACGACGAGGGCGAGAATCAGTCCATATTCGACCGCTGTCGCACCGCGCGCGTTGCGCAGGGCCGGAGCCAGTCGCCGGACGAGACGACGGAGGAACGCACGCGCTGTCATGGCGTCGGCGATAGGGGGAAGCGCTTAAGAAATGGTCGACACACGTAACGATTTCAGTGGGAAAGGTGTCGCCCTGCTGCCGGTGGTGGCGGCGGCGCTGCTGGATGGCGCGGGGCGCGTGCTGTTGCAGCGGCGTCCGCCGGGCAAGCAGATGGCGGACCTGTGGGAGTTTCCCGGCGGCAAGATCGATTCCGGCGAACGCCCCGAAGCCGCCCTGGTTCGCGAACTGTCCGAGGAGCTCGGCATCGTCGTCGATCAAGAAGCCTGCGTTCCGCTGACCTTCGCCAGCGCGCCGCTGGGCGAGCGACACCTGTTGCTGCTGCTATACGTGATTCGCGACTGGCAGGGCGATCCGCAGGCGCTGGAGGCGACCGAGCTGGCGTGGGTTACGCCTGCGGCGATGCGCGATCTGCCGATGCCGCCCGCCGACGTTCCGCTGGTGGCGATGCTGGATCGGTGGTTGGCCGGAAACGATGCAATCGGCGGTTGACGCAACGGGGAAAACCGATCATCAGCCGCCCTCCCGCATCGAGGCGCGATGGCGGAGTGGTGACGCAGAGGACTGCAAATCCTTGCACCCGGGTTCGATTCCCGGTCGCGCCTCCAGATGTGGAATGGCAGATGCCGGGACGGGGGCTTAGCCCTCGTCCGGCATCTTCACCCGCGCCGCGTCGCGCGCCAGCAGCATCGGGCGCAGGCGGATGCCCAGACAGATCACCGTCGGCCAGAACAGCGTGTTGACGATGTCCGACGTCGTGTCGGCCCAGCGCCACGATCCGAAGTTCAGCCGGTCCATGATCTCGTTGAACGCCTCCGCCGCAGCGACGAACGACCAGGGGACGAAGCTGCCGAGCGAGCGACGGGTGACGATCCGGGCGACCATCAGCACCGCCATGCCGGCGTGAATGTGCAGGATGGTATCGGGCAGCCCGGTGCCGTCGCCGATCCAGTCGATGAATTTGTGATAGGTTTCGGGGATCATGGCGCGGCCATAAGGCCTTGCGGCCGCGCTGACCATCCGCGGACGATTGCGGCCCGTCCCATGCATCCGCCGCTTGGCGCGACGGACCGCGCACGATACAAGCCGGACTGTCACGAAGTGTATTGCGCAGCTAATACGGTTGTGCGAGAGGGGTCATCATGAACGTCAGCATCGATAACGGTCTGGGTAATGCGGCGGAATCGGAGGCGATGCGCCATGCGATGGTCGCCAGCCAGTTGCGGACCAATGCGGTGAGCGACCAGCGCGTGCTGGTCGCGATGAATACGCTGCCGCGCGAGGCCTTCGTGCCCGCCGAGGCGCGCGCCATCGCCTATCGCGACACGGCGCTGCCGGTTGCCGGCGGCCGGGCGATCAACCTGCCGATGGTCACCGGCCGGCTGTTGACCGAAGCCTATCTGCAAAAGGGCGACCGCGTGCTGCTGATTGGCGCCGCGGGTGGCTATACCGCCGCGATCCTGGCGCAGATCGTCGCCGAGGTGGTGGCGGTCGAAGAGGATGCGGGCCTCGCCGAGCTGGCGAAGGACGCGCTGGCGGGAACGCCGAACGTCACGTTGATCGAGGGGGCGCTGGCCCAGGGCCATGCCGCGGGTGCGCCATATGACGTGCTGATCGTCGACGGTGCGGTCGAGCATCTGCCCGACGCGCTGGTCGATCAGGTCGCGGCCGGTGGTCGCGTCGTCACCGGCATCGTCGATCGCGGCGTTACGCGGCTGGCGACGGGGCGCAAGACCGAAGGCGGGTTCGGCCTGTCGCCGTTCCTCGATTGCGATTGCGTGGTGCTGCCGGGCTTTGCAAAGCCTAAGGCATTTACATTCTAGATTAAGTTAGTGGGGGGATGATGCGAGGATTGCTGCTGGGGAGCGTGGCGCTGGTCGGATTGGCGATGTCGGCAATGCCGGCGGAGGCAGAGACACTGCGCGATGCGCTCGCCAAGGCCTATGCGTCGAACCCCACGTTGACCGGGCAGCGCGCGGCACAGCGTGCGACGGACGAGACCGTGCCGATCGCACGGGCGAGCGGGCTGCCGGGTGTTGCCGCAACCGGTTCCGTCACGGACAACATCCTGCAGGCGAACAACAACTTCCTCAATCCCGAGCGCAGCGGCAACGGTGCGCTCAACCTGTCCGTACCGTTGTTTCAGGGCGGCGCGGTGAAGAATGCGGTGCGCGCTGCCGAAACACGCGTCGACGCGGGGCGGGCGACGCTGCGTGGCGTGGAGGCGTCGACCTTCACCAATGTCGTTGCGGCGTACATGAACGTCATCCGCGACGAGGCGATCACCTCGCTCAACCAGCAGAATGTGCGCGTGCTGGAGGTGAACCTGCAGGCGAGCAAGGATCGCTTCCAGGTCGGCGACCTGACCCGCACCGACGTCGCCCAGTCCGAGGCGCGGCTGGCGCTCGCCCGCGCGCAATTGCAGCAGGCCGAGGCGCAGCTGATCTCCAGCCGCGAGAATTATGTCGCGGTGGTGGGTACCCCGCCCGTCTCGCTGGAACAGCCACCGGCGCTGCCGAAGCTGCCCGCATCGCCCAACGAGGCGGTGAGCGAGGCCCTGAACCTCAACCCGAATCTGATCGCCGCGCGGCGTCAGGCCGATGCGACGCGCTATGACATCAACGTCGCGCGCGCGAACCGGCTGCCCAAGCTGTCGGCGGTGACGGGCGGGACCTATTTCACCTATCTGGGATCGCTGCCGCCGGCATCGGTGGCGCAGGGCGTGCCCAATTCCGGCACCGCCGCCACCGCCGGGTTGCAATTCTCGCTGCCGATCTTCCAGGGCGGTCGTCCCGCCGCACAGGTGCGGCAGGCGGAGGCGCAGCGCAGTCAGGCGCTGGAGGCGGTGACGGCGACCGAGCGCAATGTGATCGCGCAGGCGCGATCTGCTTATGCCGTCTGGCAATCTTCACAGCAGGTGATCGCCTCGTCCGAGACGGCGGTCAACGCCAACAAGCTAAGCCTGGAGGGCGTGCGCGCCGAGAACAGCGTCGGCACGCGCACCGTGCTCGAAATCCTCAATGCCGAGCAGGAATTGCTTAACAGCCAGGTGACGCTGGTGAGCGCGCGGCGTGATGCCTATGTCGCGGGCTTCGCGCTGCTGGCGGCGATGGGCCATGCCGAGGCACGCGATCTGGGGCTGGAGGGCGGCGCGCTCTACGATCCGGTGCTCAACTACAAGCGCGTGCGCAACCGGATCAACGACTTCGCGGGCGACGGCGAGCCGGAGCCGGTCGCCACCTCGACGGCACAGACGCCGGCACAGACCGCCACCGTCGCGCGGAACTTCGACCCGATGCTCGATACGCCGGTTGACAGAAGCCCGGCGTTAACCACAGGTGCGTCCTCGCCGAACCGCCAGTGACGGCGGTAAGAACTCGGGGCAGGGACACAAGAGGGCAATGGGGGACATGAGCGCCGAACCGTCGATGGAAGAGATCCTTTCGTCGATCAAACGGATCATCGCCGAAGAAGGCGAGGGCACGCAGGCGCGTGCCCGCCGGGCGCGTGCCGCACCGCAGCCGATCGAGCCGGAACCGGAAGAGGTGCTGGAGCTGAGCGATCCGATGCCGCATTCGCGGATGGAGCCGGCGCGGGCCGAACAGCCGCGCGCCGAACGCGAGATGGCGCGGGTCGCTGCGCCGCAGCCGGTCGCCCAGCCGGCCCCCCAGCCCGTCGCGCCGCCGCAGCCCGCTCCTCAGCCCGTGGCGCAACCCGCGCCCCACCATTATGCACCGGAGCCCGAGCCTGCGCCGCAGCCGGCGCAACCTCCGCGGCCCGCACCCGTTGAGCCTGCAATGTCGGACGAACCCATTTTGTCCCAGCGCGCCGCCGCGGCGAGCCTGGGGTCGCTCGAAACGCTGAGCAAGCTGCTGGTCAAGCCCGAGCCGGAGAGCGACGGCACGCTGGAGGGGCTGGTCCGTGAAATGCTGCGCCCGATGCTGCGCAGCTGGCTCGACACGCATCTGCCCGAGATGGTCGAGACGATGGTCGCGCGCGAGATAGCCAAGATTACCGCGCAGATGCGCTGAGGCCGTTGGTAGGAAGGGGCGTCGCGGCAACGTGGCGCCCGTCACTGCCCCGCCCTGACTTGCCACCGTCACGGGCTTTGCGTAGCCATCGGGGATGACCAAAGCCTCTCAGATCGTTTCCGAACTCGACCGCCTCTACCGCGCCTCCGTCGACCGCCTGCAAGCGGCCCTTAATACCTATCTGACCGATGGCACGCCGCCGTCGCCGCAGAGCCGCCTCGACGGCTCATTCGCCTATCCCGTCATCCGCCTGCGCTATGCCGCGACCGGCGACCGGCCAGCGCCGCTGCGATCGTTCGGGCGGTTGGTGTCGCCGGGCGACTATACGATCAGCGTCACCAAGCCCGCGCTGTTCGCGGATTATCTGACCGAACAGCTGACTTTGCTGATCGAGGATTATGACGTCGAGGTCGAGGCGGTGCCGGGGCGGCAGGAAATCCCGTTCCCCTATGTGCTCGATCCGGGACATGCGCTGAGCCTCGACACCGTGTCCGCGACCGAGCTGGCGCGGCATTTTCCGGCGACCGAGCTGGCGCATATCGGCGACGAGATCGCGGACGGTCTGTGGATTGCCGAAGGGGGCAGCCGGCCGCTGGCGTTGTTCGACGCGCTGCGCACCGATTTCAGCCTGGCGCGCCTGCGTCACTATATGGGGACGCCGTCCGAACATACGCAGCGCTTCGTGCTGTTCACGAACTATCACCGCTATGTCGATGAATTCGTTCGCTGGGGTGCGTCGCAGCTGGGGGAAGGATCGCGCTTCACGGCTCTGTCGGGTGCAGGCAATATCGTGATCGACAAGCCCGGCGATGTCGACAAGCTGGTCAACGACAGCGCGTGGCGGCGGCACCAGATGCCGGCCTATCACCTGATGGCGGACGACCGCACCGGCATTACGCTGGTGAACATCGGCGTCGGGCCGTCGAACGCGAAGACGATCTGCGATCACCTTGCCGTGATGCGGCCCGAAGCGTGGCTGATGATCGGCCATTGCGGCGGCCTGCGCCCCAGCCAGCGGATCGGCGACTATGTGCTGGCGCACGCCTATTTGCGCGACGACCATGTGCTCGACGACGTGCTGCCGCCCGAAATTCCGGTGCCGGCGATCGCCGAGGTGCAGCAGGCGCTGGCCAAGGCGTCGGAGATCATTTCCGGCCAGTCGGGCGAGGAATTGAAGCGGCGTCTGCGGACGGGCACGATCGTGACCACCGACGATCGCAACTGGGAATTGCGCTATTCGGCGTCGGCGCTGCGCTTTTCGCTGAGCCGCGCCGTCGGCATCGACATGGAGTCGGCGACGATCGCGGCGCAGGGTTATCGCTTCCGCGTGCCGTACGGGACGCTGCTGTGCGTGTCCGACAAGCCGCTGCATGGCGAGTTGAAGCTGCCGGGCCAGGCCAATCGCTTCTACGAACGGGCGATCAGCGAGCATATGCGGATCGGTATCGAGGCATGCGAGCAGTTGCGGCTGGAGGGGGATCGCCTGCACAGCCGGAAGCTGCGCGCCTTCGACGAGCCGCCGTTCCGCTAAGCCATTGAAATGACGTCTGCGTGCGGCGGGCCGGGAAACGATCCGCCGCACGTGCGTTACGCCTCCGAATCAATCAGGGAGCCGTATCGTGGCCGACGACACCGACACGCCCAAGACCGACACCCCCGCCGCCACGCCGCGCCGTCGCGCGCCGCGCAAGGCAAGCACGACCCGTACCACCGCCGCGAAAACCGGCACAACGAAGCCGCGTGCGCCGCGCAAGGCTGCGGCGCCGTCGACCGTCGAGAAGGTCGAGACGGCGATCAGCGATGCGGCCACCAAGACGACGCGTCGCGCTCGCACGGCGGTAACCAAGGCGGAAGGCGCCGTCGCATCGGCCGCCAAGGCGGTAAAGCCGCGGTCGACCAAGCGCGCGGCGCCGCGGCCGGCGTCCAAGAAGCCCGCGACGAAGGCCACGGGAAAAAGCGGCGATCTGCTGGGCGGTAAATGGGGCGTCGCCGCAGTCGGTGCCGGTGTTGCGGCCGTGGGCGCCGCGGCGGCGGCCGCGCTGCTGACGCTGCGGGGTAGCACGCCGAAGGACAAGGACGCCGGTCGCAAGGCGCACGCGCCGGACGGCGAGGACGCCTCCGCCTCGTTCCAGGCGGGCATCGCCGACGAGAATACGATCCCCGAAAAGGTGTGATACGCGCCGCGCGGTCCCGATGGGATCGCGCGGCGGATCAATGACATTGCCGCTGCCCCGTTTTCCGTTCTACACGTCGGACGCCACGCCCGCTGGAGCGGCGTGATGAGGGGTGAGCGTTGATCCAGCTTTCGGTGATGACGGCGGTCGTGTGCGGCGCGGTGCTCGCGCTGCTCGTCGGCGGTGCGGGCTATGCCCTGTTCGTCGGCCGGCGGCTGGCGGCCGAGGCCGACGATGCTAGCGCACGGGTTCGCGAAGCCGAGGCGCTACGTAGCGTATCGCCTGCGCTCGCGATGCTGGTGCGGGCGGATGGCCGGGTCGAAATGCCGCCGCGGCTAGTCGACTGGCTGGGGCTCGCCGTCGCGCCCCGCTTCCTGCAGGATCTGTCGGCCGATGGCGCAGGTCTGCCCGCTGATGAGGCGACGGCGCTGGCGAATGAGGTGAAGGCGGCGCAGCGATCCGGCCGCGCGTTCGTTCGGGCGCTGCACCCGCAAGGATCGGGGCGCGCGATCACCGTGCGGGGCAGCCGCGCGCCGGGCGAACTGGGTGCCACGGGCGCGGTCGTGCTGTGGACGATGGATGCGACCGACAGCGAGAGCGAGATCGGGCGGTTGCAGACCGAGGTCGACGACCTGTCGACCGCGTTCGACGCGCTCTCTGGCCTGATCGAGGCGGCGCCGCTGCCGATGTGGTATCGCGGGTCGGACTTGCGGCTTGCCATGGTCAACAGCGCCTATGTCCGCGCGGTCGAAGGCGCCGATGCTGCCGATGTGATCGCGCGGGAACTGGAACTGGTCGAGGGCTCCGGCCGCGGCGGTCCGCGCGCGGGCGCGCAGGCGGCGCGGATCAGCGGCAAGCCGCAGCGCGAAATCCTGCCAGCGACGATCGATGGCGAGCGCCGCAGCCTGGAAGTGCATGACGTGCCGCTGCCGACGGGCGGTGTCGCGAGCTTCGCGGTCGATGTCGAGGATCTGGAACAGTCGCGTGCTGGCGCCAAGCGCTTCGCCGAGGCGCAGCGTGCGATGCTCGACCGCCTGTCCGCGGGCGTTGCGCAATTCGGCGCGGACCGTGGCCTCGTCTTCTGCAACCAGCCGTTCCGCCGCATGTTTGCGATGCGGACCGAATGGCTGTCCGACCGGCCCGAATTCGATCGCGTGCTGGAACGGATGCGCGAGGCGAACCGCTTGCCCGAGGTGCGCGACTTCCCGTCGTGGAAAGCGGAGCGGCGCGCCTGGTTCGTGCCGGGCGAGGATGCGGCGGAGGAGAATTGGCATCTGCCTGGGGGTACGCATCTGCGGGTGGTCGCGCAGCCGCTGCCCGATGGTGGTTTGTTGGTGATTTTCGAGGATCGGACCGAACAGGTGCAGCTCGCCTCCGCGCGCGACACGTTGTTGCGGGTGCGGACCGCGACGTTCGACAATCTGTTCGAGGCGCTGGCGGTGTTCGCCGGCGACGGCAAGCTGCAATTGTGGAACAACCGGATGCGCGCGGTCTGGGGGTTCGAGGAGGAATTCCTCGCCGGTCATCCGCGCGTCGATACCTTTGCCGAGGCTGCGGCGCCCAAGCTCGCGACGCCCAATCGCGCCGCGCTGATCCCCGAACTGGTGCGATCGGCGACGGTCGAGCGCCAGCAGCGCGGCGGCCGCGTCGCCTTCGCCGACGGGCGGCATTTCGAATTCGCCGCGGTGCCGCTGCCCGACGGCAATGCGCTGCTCACCATGCTCGACATCACCGACAGCCGGCGCGCCGAACAGGCGTTGCGCGAGCGCGCCAATGCGCTGGAGGCGGCGGACCGGGTGAAGACGCAGTTCGTCGCCAATATGAGCTACGAATTGCGTACGCCGCTCACCTCGATCAGCGGTTTCGCCGAGATGCTGCATGGCGGCTATGCGGGGAAGCTCAGCAAGGATGCGGACACCTATGTCGAGGCGATCCTGCAATCGGTCGAGCGGCTGGGGTTGCTGATCGATGACGTGCTCGACCTGACGCAGGGGGGCGACGATGCCGAGATCGAACGGGTCGACGTCGATCTGGCGGTGGTCGCGCGGGCTGCGGCGGATACGATCATGCCCGCAGCCAAGCGGCGAAAGCTCGACTTCGCGGTCGAGGTCGCGCGCTCGGCGGGGCGGGTGACGGGCGACCCCAAGCGGCTGAAGGAAGTGATCGAGCACCTGTTGCGCCATGCCGCCGCGGCGACGCCCGAGGGCGGGCGGATTTTGCTCCACGCCGATGGCAGCGCGACGGGCGCGCGGATCGTTGTATCGGACGATGGCTTCGGCATGGATGCGGAGAGTGTCGCCAAGGCATTTGACCGGTTCGGCGAGCCCGGCATGCAGCCGACCGGCGAACGCGCGCTGGGGCTGGGCCTGCCGCTGGCGAAGCAGTTCGTCGAGGCGCACGGCGGGCGGATCGACCTGGTGTCGCAGCCGGGCGAGGGGACGCTGGTGACGGTCGAGCTGCCGCGGCGGTGATGATGCGCGTGTGGATGCCACTTGCCCTCCGTCACCCCGGACTTGGTCCGGGGTCCACTCTCCGGCGAGGGGAGTGTCTTGAGGCGTGTGCCGTCCCCCCGCGGATCGGTGGACCCCGGAACGAGTCCGGGGTGACGGAGTGTTGGTGGTGACGGCGCTGCACCTCGCGGACGCCGCGGCGACCGAAGCATTCGGCGCGTCGCTTGCCGCCGTCGTCCGACCCGGCGACGTCATCGCGCTCAACGGCGACCTTGGCATGGGCAAGACCAGCATCGCGCGTGGGCTGCTCGCAGCGCTCGGACTGCCGGGCGAGGCGCCCAGTCCCAGCTTCGCGATCGTCCAGCCCTATGATCCGCCGGAGGTGCGACTGCCGGTGCTGCACGTCGATCTGTATCGGATCGAGGACCCGGACGAACTCGAGGAACTGGGCCTCGACGAGGCGCTGTCGGACGCAGTGCTGCTGGTCGAATGGCCGGAGCGGGCGCCGGGATACTGGCCGCATGCGTTGCAGCTGACCCTGGCGCCAGCACCGGACGGCGGACGAATCTTGACAGCCGACGTCCCGGCGTCATGGAAGCCGCGATGGCCGATATGACCCCGCCCGCCGGTGCGCCCGCTTTCCTCGCGATCCATGGCTGGTCGGGCACGATCAGCCCGGTGGCGGGGGATGCGTCGTTCCGCCGGTATTTCCGCGTAACCCAAGAGAATCGCAGCGCAATCCTGATGGATGCGCCGCCGCCGCACGAGGATCCGCGCCCCTTTATCGCGATCGCGCAATGGCTGCGCGAACGCGGCTTTGCCGCGCCGGCGATCCATGCTGCCGACCTCGACCAGGGCCTCGTCCTGCTGGAGGATTTCGGCGACGCGCGGCTGCGCGAGGCGGCGGACGCCGACGCTGCGGCGGCATTGCCGCTGTACGAGGCGGCGATCGACTTGCTCGTCGCGCTGCGTGGGCATGCCCCGGCAGAGATCGCGCCATACGACCATGCGGTGCTGCATCGCGAGGCGGCGCTGCTGCCCGAATGGTATGGCCCGGCGGTCGGGCTGGATGTCGACGTCGCGGGCTATCATGCCGCCTGGGATGCGGTGTTCGATCATGCGCTGACCGATGCACCCGTTACGGTGCTGCGCGATTACCATGCCGAAAATCTGATGCTGGTCGGATCGGCACAGGCGCTCGGCCTGCTCGACTTTCAGGACGCGCTGGCGGGCCACCCCGCCTATGATCTCGTATCGCTGTTGCAGGATGCGCGGCGCGACGTGGATCCCGAAGTCGAGCGCGCGATGCTGGATCGCTATCGCGCGGCGACGGGCGTGGGCGACGGTTTCATGGACGCCTATCACGTGCTCGGCGCGCAGCGGAACGCGAAGATCATCGGTATCTTCACCCGGCTGTGGCGCCGCGACGGCAAGCCGCGCTACGCCGCGCTGTGCCCGCGCGTGTGGAGCTATCTGGAGCGGGACCTCTCGCAACCGGCGCTGGCGCCGGTCGCGCGCTGGTTCGACGAGAACGTGCCGCCCGAATTGCGTGGCGATCCGAAGGTGCTGTCCGTATGACCCGTCAGCGTTCGCTCCGGCCCGATCCCGGCGGCGCGGTGCCGCACACCGCGATGGTGATGGCGGCCGGTATCGGCAAGCGCATGCGCCCGCTGACGGCGACGCGGCCCAAGCCGCTGGTCGAGGTGGCGGGCAAGCCGCTGATCGATCACGTCTTCGATCGGCTGATCGACGCGGGCGTGGCGAAGGCGGTGGTCAACGTCCACTACCTGGCCGATACGCTACAGGCGCATGTCACCAACCGGTTCGACGGGATCGAGGTGGCGATCAGCGACGAGCGCGCGCAGCTGATGGAGACGGGTGGCGGGCTGGTGCAGGCGCGCGACCAGTTGGGCGACGACCCGATCCTAGTCGTCAACAGCGACAATCTGTGGATCGACGGGCCGGTCGACGCGATCAAGCTGCTGAGCCATCGCTGGGACGATGCCAAGATGGACGCGCTGCTGCTGGTCGTGCCCTATGCGCGCGCCCACAATCACAAGGGGCAGGGCGATTTCCGGGTTGCGGCCGACGGCCGTATCGTCGGGCGGCGCAAGGCGGGGGCGACCGCGCCGTTCGTGTACACCGGCATCCAGATCCTGCACCCGCGCCTGATCCGCGACTGGCCGGAGGGGCCGTTTTCGACCAACCTGTTCTGGAGCCGTGCGATCGAACAGGGCCGGGCCTATGCGCAGGTCCACCAGGGCCTGTGGTTCGACGTCGGCACCCCCGCCGCGATCCCCAAGACGGAGGCGATCATCGCCAATGGCTGAGGCGCGTCTTGATGGCGGTGCCAGCCCGCTCCCCCTCCCGGCCACCCACACGGTATCCTGATGGGTGGCCGGGAGGGGGAGCGGGCTGGAACCGTCGAGCATAACAAGCGCCCGCAACTCTTCACCATTCCGGCGCACCGTGCGTTCGCCGACACGCTGGTCGCGGGGCTGATGAAGCGCACGGGCGGCGACGCGATGGCGCTGGCCCGCGGCCTGGTTCTGCTGCCCAACAATCGCGCGGCGCGTGCGGTGTCGGCGGCGTTCGTCCGCGCGAGCGGCAACGGGCTGCTGCTGCCGCGGCTGGTGACCCTCGGCAGTCCCGATCTGGGGGAAGCGGTGGGCGCGGCGCTCGACCCGGTAGACGATGCCGATCCGCCGCCGCCGGCGATCGCGCCGATGCAGCGCCGGATGATCCTGGCGCGACTGGTGTTCGAGGAGCGTGCCGCGGCGGGTGTGCCCGTCGACGCCGCGGAGGCAGTGCGGCTGGCAGGCGAGCTATGCCACACGCTCGACCAGTTGCTGGTCGAGGAAGTCGAGCCCGAGCGTTTGCGCGACCTCGACCTGGCGCCCGAGCTGACCGATCATTGGCAGCGGGCGCTGTCGACGTTCCGGATCGTGCTGGAACGCTGGCCGGGTGAGCTGGCGATGGCTGGGCGGATCGACGCGGCGACGCGGCGGCGGATGCTGCTCGACCGGTTGGTGACGCGCTGGCGGACGCGGCCGCCGGCGGGCTTCGTCTGCGCGGCCGGCGTGACCGATCCGGCGCCCGCGGTCGCGCGGTTGCTGCGCTGTGTTGCGGAGGCGCCGCAGGGGCTGACGGTATTTGCCGGGCTCGACCTTCAGATGCCCGAAGCCGAGTGGGATGCGCTGGGGCCGCATGCGCCCGATCCGGTGACGGGGCGCGTCCGCCGGTCGATCGAGACGCATCCGCAATTCCATCTGAAGCTGATCCTCGACCGCATGGGCGTCGGCCGCGGCGAAGTGGCGCATTGGCCGGGCAGCGCCGGGCCGGACGCGGGGGCGTTGCGCGGGCGCGCGATTGCCAACGCCTTGGCGCCCGCCGCCTTTACCGGCAAATGGACCGATCTGAAGGCGGAGGACCGGCGCCTGACCGGGGTTGCCGCCGTGGAACTCGCGACGCCGGCGGAAGAGGCACAGGCGATCGCGCTGGCGCTGCGCGGTGCGATCGAGGAACCGGGCAAGACCGCGGCGCTGGTGACGCCGGATCGCGCGCTCGCTCGCCGGGTCAGCGCGCATTTGCGGCGGTGGCAGATCGAGGCGAACGATACGGCGGGCCGGCCGCTGTCGATCCTGCCGCCGGGAACGCTGCTGCTCGCGCTCGCCGAGGCGGCGGCGCAGCGGTTCGCGCCACTGGCGCTGCTGGCGCTGCTCAAGCATCCGTTGGTCAAGGTAGACCCCAACGATCGCACCCTGCGGGGCGTATGGCTGGACGGGACGCGTACGCTGGATCGCGCGTTGCGGGGTCCGAGGCCGGCGGCGGGGCTCGATGGGATCATGGGGCATCTGCTGGCCAACCGGCGGGAGCGGGCAGCGGCGTGGTTCGCCGAGCCGGTCGGCTTGCTGAAACCGATCGAGCTCGTGTGCGACCAGGGCCCGCAGCCGCTGTCAGCCCTGCTGGCGATGCTGCGTGAGACGGCGCAGGCTCTGTGTGGGGACAATCTGTGGTCGGGGCCGGCGGGACGCGCCGCGGCGGAGTTCCTCGACGCGTTGGAGGCGGAGGCGGCGGTCGGGCCGCCACGCGTCGCGCCCGATGGCTTCCCGCCGCTGCTGCGCGGGCTGCTCGACGAGGTGGCGGTGCGGCCGGGGTCGGGCGTCGGCCATCCGCGCATCGCCATTTATGGCCCGATCGAAGCGCGGTTGCAGACCGCCGACCTGATGGTGCTGGGCGGGCTGAACGAAGGCGTGTGGCCGGGCCGGCCGGCGCCCGATCCGTGGTTGGCGCCGCGCATCCGGGCGGCGCTGGGTCTTGCCGGGCTGGAGCGGAGCGTCGGTGTCGCGGCGCACGATTTCGGCCATGCGCTGGGCGCGCCACGCGCGCTGGTGACGCGGGCGCGGCGCGATGCGGCGTCGCCGGCGCTTGCGTCGCGGCTGTGGCTGCGGTTGCAGGCGATGGCGGGAGACCGGTTCACGCGGGCGCATGATCTGGAGGGCTGGGCGCTCGCGCTGGACGATCCTGGTGAGCATCGCCCGGTCGTTCGGCCGGAGCCGATGCCCGGACCGGCGCTCCGGCCGAAGGCGATCTCCGTCACCGAGATCGACCGGCTGAAGGCGGACCCTTATGCCTTTTACGCGCGCCGGGTGCTGGGGCTGATGCCGCTCGACCCGGTCGATGCCGATCCCAGCGCGGCGTGGCGCGGCACCGCCGTCCACGACATTCTGGAGCAATGGTGGAAGCAGGACGGTTGCGCGCCGGACGCGCTCGTGGCGCGCGCCACCGCGATGCTGGAGGACGAGCGGACGCATCCCATGATGCGCGCGCTGTGGCGGCCGCGGTTGATGGAGGCGGTACGCTGGATCGCCGACACCGTGACGGCGCAGGACGGTGAAGGACGCACGGTTGCCTCCGCGGAGGGGAAGGGCAATGTGACGATCGCGGGCGTTACGCTGTCGGGCCGCTACGATCGCGTCGACCGGCTGGCGGACGGCACGCTTGCCATCGTCGACTACAAGACCGGCAAGCCGCCCTCCGCTGCTGCGGTGCGCGCGGGGTATAGCCTGCAACTCGGGCTGCTCGGCGCGATCGCGGAGCGGGGCGGCTTTCAGGAGGTGAAAGGCAAAGCCGGCGGCTTCGAATATTGGTCGCTCGGCAAGAAGAAGGATCAGTTCGGCTATATCGAGACGCCGGTGGACGCCGAGGGCAAGCGGGACAAGATCGTCACGACCGAATTCACGACGATCGCGGTCAGCAACTTCGTCGATGCGGCCGGCAAATGGCTGACCGGGGACGCGCCGTTCACCGCCAAGCTGGTGCCGGAATATGCGCCTTATGCCGAATATGATCAACTGATGCGCCGGGACGAATGGTATGGCCGGGACTGAGCTGGCGACCCTGCCGCGGTTGAAGGGCGCGCAGGCGGCGGCGAGCGATCCGCACGCGCACGTCTGGCTGTCGGCCTCGGCCGGCACCGGCAAGACTCAGGTGCTGGCGGCGCGTGTGTTCCGCCTGTTGCTGCGCGGCACCGATCCGTCGGCTATCCTGTGCCTGACCTTTACCAAGGCGGGTGCGGCCGAGATGGCGCAGCGGATCAACAACCGGCTCGCCGCCTGGGTGCGGATGCCGGTGCCGCAGCTGTACGCCGATCTGGAGGCACTGGGCGAGAAGGGGACGCCGGAGCTGCAGGCGCGGGCGCGGACGCTGTTTGCGGGCGTGCTTGACGCGCCGGGCGGGGGGCTGCGGATCCAGACGATCCATGGTTTCTGCCAGAGCCTGCTCGCGGCGTTCCCGGTCGAGGCGGGGCTGACGCCCGGCTTCCGCCCGCTGGAGGCGCGCGAGGAGGCGGTGCTGGCGCGCGAGACGCTCGCCACCCTGCTGACGGATGCCGAGCGCGAGAGCCGCGAACGGCCGATCGAGACGATCGGCGCACTGTCGCTGCGGCTGGGCGAGGGCGGGGCGGAGAGCTTCCTGCTCGCCTGCGCCCGCTCGCTGCACGCGCTGGAGGCGCTGCCGAGCGGGATCGGGCCGTGGCTGCGTCGCGCGCTCGACCTGCCGCAGGGGGATATCGGCGAGGCGCTGGCCGAGGGCTGTGACTGTATCGACACCGATCTGGTCAAGCGGCTCGCAGCGGCGAACACCGCCTGGGGCGCGGCGACCGGGGTAGGGCATGCCGAAACGCTTAATCGCTGGCTCGCTGCGGCACCGGCGGAGCGGGCCGCGACGCTCGGCGACCTTGCCGGCGTGGTGCTGACGGGGAAGAACGAACCGCGCAAGGCGTCCAAGAAACTGGTCGATGCCGAACCCGATTACGCCGAGCTGGCCGCCGCGCTGGGGCAGCATTGCCTCGACCTGCTGTCGCTCACCGCGCGCGCGGCGTACGCCGACTTACTGGCCGACGCGCTGGAGGTGGGACGCGACTATGCGCGCGCCTATGCCGCGGCGAAGCGGCGGACGGGGGCGGTCGATTTCGACGATTTGATCGGCGTGACGGTGCGGCTGCTCGAACAGCCGGGGATCGGCGAATGGGTGCGCTACAAGCTGGACCAGGGCACCGAGCATGTGCTGATCGACGAGGCGCAGGACACCAACCTGAACCAGTGGCGGATCGTCACCGCGCTGGCGGGGGAGTTTTTCGTCGGGCGCGGTGTGCATGCGCCTTCGACCCGCACGCTCTTTACCGTCGGCGATTTCAAGCAGGCGATCTTCGGCTTTCAGGGCACGGACCCGATCAACTTCCGTTGGGCGGAGGGCCATTTCGCCGGCCGCGCGGCGGAGGTGGAGGGGGCAGACGACTGGCCGGAGGAGGAACGCGGCCTGCCGTTCCAGCGGCTGTCGCTGACCCACTCGTTCCGGTCGACACGGCCGATCCTGGAGTTCGTCGATGCCGCCGTCGCCGCCGCGGGCGAGCCCGGCCTCGGTGCGATCGACGCGATGCAGGCGCATGCGAGCGAGGTGCCCGGCCCGGGTACGGTCGAGCTATGGCCGCCGGTGATCGCGGGCGGCAGCGAGACGGACGAGGAAGCGTGGATCGACGATGCCGTCCGCGAACAGGCGGTGCGCATCGCACGCGCGGTGCGCGACTGGCTGAACGGCGGCCTGATGCTGGAGAGCAAGGGGCGTGCTCTGCGGCCCGAGGACGTGATGATCCTCGTCAAGCGGCGTGGCGACCTCGCCTCGCTAATCGTCGCGCGCCTGTATGCCGAAGGCGTGCCGGTCGCGGGCGTCGACCGGTTGCGGCTGAACGCGCCGCTGGCGGTGCAGGATCTGCTCGCGGCCGTACGCTTCGTCCTGCAGCCGGAGGACGATCTGTCGCTCGCCGCGCTGCTCGTGTCGCCGCTGATCGGCTGGACGCAGGACGAATTGATGCATGCCGCGCCGCGAGAGCATGGCAGCCTGTGGCGGCACCTGACGCAGACGCTGTCGGAGGAGCGCCTGGCGCCGCTGCGCGCAATGCTGTCGCGCGCCGATATCGCGACGCCCTACCAGTTCCTCGAGGAGATCCTGTCGGGGCCGCTGGACGGGCGGCGCAAGCTGCTGCACCGGTTGGGGGCGGAGGCGCGCGATCCGATCGAGGAACTGCTCAACGCCGCGCTGGCGTTCGAGACGACGTCAACGCCGTCGTTGCAACGCTTCCTCGACTGGTTCGATCGCGGCGATGTCGAGATCGTGCGCGATCCGTCGGCGCCGCTCGACGCCGTGCGGGTGATGACCGCGCATGGCGCGAAGGGCCTGCAGGCGCCGCTGGTGATCCTGGCGGACGCGACCGTCGATCCCACCGCCGCCCCGCGTGCGCTGGTACGCTGGGTGCCGGAGCCGGGGGCGCAGCCGATACCGATCTTCCGGCCGCGGTCGGGCGAGCGTGGCGGGCCGCTGGATGTGGCGATCGGCGAGGTGGAGCGCCGCGAGCTGGAGGAGCATTGGCGGCTGTTCTACGTCGCCGCGACGCGGGCCGAGGTACGGCTGGTGATCGGCGGCGCGCTGGGGCCGCGCGCGCAGGGCGAGCCGCCGGTCGCGAGCTGGTATGCCGCGGCGGCGCGCGCGCTGACCGAGCTGGGCGTGCCGGACGAGGGGCCACGGGTGTTCATGGGCTCCGATCCCCAGCCACCGGTCAAGCCGCGCGGCGGCGCGCTGTCACGCCCGCCCGAACGGGTGGTGCTGCCCGATTGGGCGCATGTGCCCGCGCCGCCCGAAAGCCGCCCGTCGCGTCCGCTCACCCCGTCGGCACTCGGCGAGGATGAGGTGAGCGACCCGCCGCCCGGGCCGGCGATGCGCGCCGCCGCCGAACGCGGGCGGCTATTCCACGCATTGTTCGAACGCCTGCCGCCGGTCGAGCCGCAGCATCGCGCCGGCTGCGCGGATCGCTGGCTCGCCACCGCGGGCGGCGTCGCGGACGCTGGCGAGCGGCAGCGGATCGTCGCGGGCGTGCTCGCGGTGATCGAGGATCCCGCCTATGCACCGCTGTTCGGCCCCGACAGCCTTGCCGAGGCGCCGATCGCCGCGACGCTCGCCAACGGCATGGTCGTGTCGGGCACCGTCGACCGGCTGCTGATCGCCCCGGGCGCGATTCGCCTCGTCGATTTCAAGACCGGGCGCCGGGTGCCGGACACCCTCGACGATATCCCGCCCTACCACCTCGATCAGATGGCGGCCTATGTCGCGGCACTGCGCGTGATCTTTCCGGACCGCACGATCGCAGCGGCATTGCTCTATACCGGCGGGCCGCGCCTGTTCGGACTGCCCGCCGACACGCTCGCCGCGCACAAGCCGCGCTTTCGCATTCCGGAGCAAAGCTAGGGGCCGGACGGTTGAGCCGGGCGGCACGCCATCCTAGATGGACAGCAAAGGAGATACCCATGGCTACCAAACAGATCACCGACGCCAGCTTCGACGCCGACGTCCTCAAGGCCGATGGCCCCGTGCTCGTCGACTTCTGGGCCGAATGGTGCGGCCCGTGCAAGATGATCGGGCCGAGCCTCGAAGAGCTGTCGG
Source organism: Arthrobacter sp. TPD3018 (assembly GCA_003075315.1). Classification (GTDB taxonomy): domain Bacteria; phylum Pseudomonadota; class Alphaproteobacteria; order Sphingomonadales; family Sphingomonadaceae; genus Sphingomonas. The sequence goes on from QDFQ01000001.1 coordinate 1,280,362, forward strand.
AAGAGCTGGGCGAGAAGGTGACGATCGCCAAGCTGAATATCGACGACAATCCCGATGCGCCGGGCCGGTATGGCGTCCGCGGCATTCCGACGATGATCCTGTTCAAGGGCGGCGCCCCCGCGGCGACCAAGGTCGGTGCCGAGCCCAAGGGGCGGCTGAAGGCCTGGCTCGAGGGCGAGCTGGCGTAAGATCGAAGCGGGCGGGGGGAAACCTCCGCCCGTTTTGCGTTGCGTGACGGCCGGCGGCGCTCAGGCCTCGGCCGCCGTCACGCGTATCGCTCGCTCCCACATCTCGTCACTCGCAGCCGCGATCATCACGTCGCGGGGATCGCCGATGCGGTAGGGGCTGCCATTGAGCTGACGCACCACACCGCCCGCTTCGGTGAGGAACAGCGCGCCGGCAGCGTGATCCCAGGGCAGCGAGCGCTGGAAGATGGCTGCATCGTCCACCCCCAGCACGAGCCGCGGATATTGCTCCGCTGCGCAGCGCGGCATCGGGTGGAGTGTCCAATCCTCACCCGCCCGTGCCGCCAGATCGGCCTGCTCCGTACCGTCGAGGAAATAGGTCGGTACGCCCAACACGGGGCGTTCGTCCGTGCGGGGGCGTGTGGTCACCGCGACATCGTCGATGAACGCGCCGCCGCCTGCGACCGTGTGGCACAGCCGGTCTGCGACGGGATCGAGGATCCAGCCCGCCAGCACCTCACCCTCTTCGGCGAGCGCAATCATGATGCCGAACGGCGTCTTGCCGCTGGCGTAATTGTTGGTGCCGTCGATCGGGTCGACGATCCATACCCGGCCGCGGTCGATGCCGTCGAGCAACGTCGCATCCGCTGCCACTGCTTCTTCGCCGATAACCCGCGCCGATGCGTCGATCGCGACGAGGCCGGTGGTGAGCGCTTCCTCGCTCAGCCGGTCGGCGATCGTCACCATGTCGTCCGCGGCCTTTTCCTCCACCTCGTCGGCGGCCAGGTTGCGGAAGCGCGGCAGGACGATCTCGGCCGCGACGCGCCGCATCAGCTGGGCGACGGCATCATGGTGCGGGTGGTGCATGTCAGCTCCTGTAATCGGCATTGATCGAGATGTAGCCGTGGGTCAGGTCGCAGGTCCAAACGGTGGCGGTGCCATCGCCCAGGCCGATGTCGACCCCGATTTCGATATGCTGGCCCTTGAGGTGCGCGGCGACCGGGGCCTCGTCATAGCCCTCGACCGCAAGGCCGGCCTGCGCGACCTGGGTGTCGCCGAAGCGGATCGACAGACGGTCGCGCTCGGCGGGTTCGCCGGCCTTGCCCACCGCCATCACGACGCGGCCCCAATTGGCGTCCTCGCCCGCGATCGCGGTCTTGACCAGCGGCGAATTGGCGATCGACATGGCGATGCGGTGCGCCGACCGGTCGCTTTCGGCGCCCTCGACCGCAATCTCGATCAGCTTGGTCGCGCCCTCGCCATCACGTACCACCAGCATCGCAAGCTGGTGGCACAGATCGGCGAGCGCCGCGGCGAAGGCATCGGCGCCCGCGCTGTCGCTGCTCTCGATCGGGGCATTGCCGGCGGCGCCCGTGGCGAAGGCAAGGACCGTGTCGCTGGTCGACGTATCGCCGTCGACCGTGATGCACGAGAAGGTCTTGCCGTTCGCGGCTGCCAGCGCGCCTTGCAGGAAGCCGGGGGCGACCGCCGCATCGGTGAAGATGAAGCCGAGCATCGTCGCCATGTCCGGCGCGATCATGCCCGATCCCTTGATGATGCCGACCAGCGTGACGGTCCGCCCATCGACGATCGCGGTCGTCATCGCGCCTTTCGGATAGGTGTCGGTCGTGCCGATCGTCTCCGCCACCGCGAGCCAATCGCACGGGGTCGCGGTGAAGGCGGCGTCGAGGCCGGCTTCGGCCTTGTCGATCGGCAGCGGCACACCGATGACCCCGGTCGAGGCGACGAACACGTCCGACGGCTGGCAACCGACATGCTGCGCCGTGCGCGCCGCGATCGCCTCCACCGCCGCGCGACCGCGATTGCCGGTGAAGGCGTTGGAGTTGCCGGCATTGACGACCAGCGCACGCGCCTGGCCCAGGGGCAGAGCCTGCCGGCACCATTCGACTTCGGGCGAGGGGCATTTGCTTTGCGTCAACACGCCCGCCACGCTGGTGCCCTCGGTCAGCGTCACGAAGGTCAAGTCGCAGCGATCCCACGTCTTGTAGCGCGCGCGGGCGACATGCGGGGTCACGCCGGCGACGGCGGGCAGGGCTGGGAAGGGCGTGGCGAGGGGGGAGATGGACGTGGACATGGCCGTGCCATAGGCTGCTTCCAAGACAGGGCAAAGACGCATGATCGACGAAGACGCGCAACCGACGCGGGTGACGGTTCTGAAGGGCGATGTGCGCCCCCCACCGCGTGAGGGTGGCTCCCGATTGGCGGGTGAGCGCCGCGGTCTGATGATCGGCGTACTCGTACTGGTAGTGCTGGTGTTGCTCGCCTTGATGGTCGTCGGCGGCGAACTGGTAAGGCGCGCCTTCGATCAGGCAAGCCTGCCCCGGGTATGGACAAGTCCGTCGACGGTGGACGCGGGGACAGTGAGCCGGAGCAGCATGAACCCGGCGGATTGGATTACCAACGACGACTATCCGCCTGAGGCGTTGCGGCACAACGAACAGGGGACCGTTACCGTGCGCTGGTCGATTACATCTGCCGGCCGGGTGCGTGATTGCGAAGTCCTGGAAAGCAGCGGGCATGCGAGCCTGGACGCCGCGGCATGTCGCGCGATTACCCGGAACGGCCGCTATCCCCCGATTGCGGCCGATGCGCCGGTACGACGGTCAACGCGCCGGGTGGTCTGGAAAATTCCCGACGATGGGCCGGCCGCGGGTACGCCAGCACAGCTGATCGATATCGCCACTGCACGAAACCAGGACTCCTCAATCGAGATCGCCATCACCGTCGGTTATGATGGCAGGGTCGAATCATGCCGCGTCGTCGAAGCGCCGCCGCCATCCGGGGGCGATCCCTGCGCGGCGACGCCGCGGGGCATGTGGATGGGACCGGGGTTCGTCCGTGACGGCAAGCCGATCAAGGCCGTGCTTCACCGGCGGTGGTCGTCGACGACGACATTCGAATAGATGCGACGGACGGATGCGGATGGACGACGGACCGCATCTGCAATAGGGACTGCCCCCGTGAACCTGCTGCTGCTTCTTTCCGCGCTGCTGTCCGCCCTGACCGGCGGTGCCTCTGCGGTGCGTGCGCCGGTGGCGGCGCATGCCGCGGCGGGGATCGTAGCGAGCGTGCAGGCCGAGGTGAGGGCCGCCCGCGCGGCGAGCCGGCCGCAACAGCGAGTGCCGGGGCTAACCGCTCTGGCCGATCTGGGCACCACGACCGTGCTCGCGCTGACCGCGGTCGAGCCTCTTTTTGCGAGCCGCCGGCGCGAATAGCGCGCGCGTGCGTTGCTTCGGCCACGGCCGACCCCATCTTTTCATGCAATCGACGCTGCGCGCCCTTCGTCCGTGCGCGCGCGCAAAATCATCAGGAATCAGCCTATGTTCGGCGGCCTTGCCAAATCCATTTTCGGGTCCTCCAACGATCGTTACGTGAAGTCGCTGGGCAGTATCGTCCAGAAAATCGGTGCGTTCGAACCGCAGCTCCAGGCGCTGTCCGACGAGGAACTGTCGGGCCAGACCGCCAAGTTCCGCGAGCAGCTGGCGAACGGCACCAAGCTCGACGATCTGTTGCCCGAAGCCTTCGCCACGGTGCGCGAGGCGGCGGTGCGCGTGCTCGGCATGCGCCACTTCGACGTGCAGATGATCGGTGGCATCGTGCTCCACCGCGGCGAGATCGCCGAGATGCGCACGGGTGAGGGCAAGACGCTGGTCGCGACGCTGGCCACCTATCTCAACGCGCTGCCGGGCGATGGCGTCCACGTCATCACCGTCAACGACTATCTCGCTGCGCGCGACGCGGAGTGGATGGGCCAGGTCTATCGCTTCCTCGGGTTGACGGTCGGCGTCATCATCCCGAACCTGACCGACGAACAGCGCCGCGCCGCCTATAATAGCGACATCACCTACGGCACGAACAACGAGTTCGGCTTCGACTATCTGCGCGACAACATGAAGTACGAGCGCAGCAGCATGGTGCAGCGCGCCTTTGCCATGGCGATCGTCGACGAGGTCGATTCGGTGCTGATCGACGAGGCACGCACCCCGCTCATCATCTCGGGGCCCACCGACGACAAGTCGGAGCTGTACATGAGCGTCGACGCGATCGTGAAGCAGCTGACCCCCGACGATTACGAAAAGGATGAAAAGCAGAAGACGATCATCCTGACCGAAGACGGCACCGAACGCGCCGAGCGTCTGCTGGAAGCTGCCGGCCTGCTGCAGGGCGCGAACCTATACGATTTCGAAAACACGCAGGTCGTTCATCACCTCAATCAGTCGCTGCGCGCGAACATGATGTTCAAGGCCGACACCGATTATATCGTCAAGGACGGCAAGGTCGTCATCATCGACGAATTCACCGGCCGTATGATGGATGGGCGCCGCTGGTCGGACGGCCTGCACCAGGCGGTCGAGGCGAAGGAGGGCGTCACGATCGAGCCCGAGAACCAGACGATGGCCTCGATCACCTTCCAGAACTATTTCCGCATGTACCCGAAGCTTGCCGGCATGACCGGCACCGCGGCGACCGAGGCGGCCGAATTCTACGACATCTACAAGATGAACGTCGTGACGATCCCCACCAACGTGCCGGTGCAGCGGATCGACGAGGAAGACGAATTCTACAAGGACACCAACGACAAGTTCCGCGCGATCGCCAAGAAGATCCGCGAACATGCCGCGCTGGGTCAGCCGGTGCTGGTCGGCACGGTGTCGATCGAAAAGTCCGAACTGCTCAGCGAATTCCTGGTGCAGGAAGGCGTCGAGCATAAGGTGCTGAACGCGCGCTACCACGAGATGGAGGCGCATATCGTCGCTCAGGCGGGCCGGAAGGCCGCCGTCACGATCGCGACCAACATGGCGGGCCGCGGCACCGACATCAAACTCGGCGGCAACCTCGAATTCCGCATGCTCGACGAGCATCCGGACCTCGTCGAGGGCACGCCGGAATACGAGGCCGAGGCGACGCGCATCCGCGCCGAGATCGAGGTCGAGAAGCAGGAAGTGCTCGCCGCGGGCGGTCTGTTCGTGCTCGGCACCGAACGCCACGAATCGCGCCGCATCGACAACCAGCTGCGCGGCCGTTCGGGTCGCCAGGGCGATCCAGGCCTGTCGCGCTTCTACCTCAGCCTGGACGACGATCTGCTGCGCATCTTCGGGCCGGATACGCTGTTTGCGCGCATGATGCGTTCGAACATCGAGGACGGCGAGGCGATCGGCAGCAAGTGGCTGTCGAAGGCGATCGAGACCGCTCAGAAGAAGGTCGAGGCGCGCAACTACGACATCCGCAAACAGGTCGTCGAATATGATGACGTGATGAACGACCAGCGCAAGGTGATCTACGAACAGCGCGCCGACATCATGGATGCCGACGCGGTGGGCGACGTCGTTACCGACATGCGTGCCGAGACGGTCAACGTCATCGTCGGCGGTGCGTGCCCGCCCAACAGCTATCCCGAGCAATGGGATATCGCCGGCATGAAGGCGGGCTTGGTCGACGTGCTCAACCTCGACCTGCCGGTCGACGACTGGCTGAAGGAAGAGGCGATCGATCCCGAGATCGTCGAAGAGCGTGTGCAGGAAGCCGCCGATGCCGCCATCGCCGCCAAGTCGGCGGAGCTGGAGCCGGAGACGTGGACGCAGGTCGAAAAGTCGATCCTGCTCCAGAACCTGGACCATCACTGGAAGGAGCATCTCGCGACGCTCGACGCGCTGCGTCAGGTCGTCCACCTGCGCGCCTATGCGCAGAAGACGCCGATCAACGAGTATAAGCAGGAGGCGTTCAGCCTGTTCCAGCGCATGCTCGACGCGATCCGCGAGGACGTGACGAAGACGATCGCGCACGCGCAATTCCAGATGCAGCCGCTGCCGACCGATTTGCCCGAACTGCCGGACTTCATCACCACGCATTTCGACCCGTTCACGGGCGAAGACGATTCGAACGACATCGACGCCGGCACGATGGGGCGGATCACCGCACAGATCCCGCCGATGCAGATGATGCAGCCGGATGTGCCGACCGAGCTGGGCGACAATCCGGAACTGTGGGACGGCCGCGTGAACCGCAATGCGCCGTGTCCGTGCGGTTCGGGGCGCAAGTACAAGCACTGCCACGGCGCGGTGACGGCGTAAGGGCTGGGGCGCTTTTAAACACGTCCGTCGCCCCGGACTCGTTCCGGGGTCCCACCGTGCGGCAAGGGGGCGTTGGAGCCTCCAGCGCTGCCCCCGCGGCCCAGTGGACCCCGGAACAAGTCCGGGGTGACGGCGGTAATTCCACAGCCGCTACACATGAAAAAAGGCCGGTCCACCCTGCGGTGAGCCGGCCTTTTTCGTTACATCTGAAGCAGTCTTACTTCGGCAGCACCACGCTCGGGCCGATGCTGTTGACCACCGCGCGGGCGTCGAAGGCGCGCAGGTTGTCGCGTGGGATCGGGCCCTTGCGCATCACGATCTCGGCGCTCGCTTCGTAGCGATCGATCGTACGGATGTCGAAGTCGTTGCCCCAGGGGCCGAAGCCGCCGCCGAACCATGGGTCCCACGTGCGCCAGCCGAACCCGCGGCCATAATAACGCCACGACGGACCCCAATAGCCGCCGAAGCCACCATAGCCCCAGCCGCCGCCGATGCCCGGCGTCGTATAGGTGCGGGACTGCAGATCGGTGTCGCGGTTCGCCATGACGAAATAGTCATAGCCGTTCTGCAACGTCAGTTCCGCGGCGCGGAACAGCAGATAGCGTTCCACCGTGTCGCGGGACGTCACGCTGTTCCCGGCGAAATTGACCAGGAATCGACCCGGTTCGATCTGACGGTCGCTATAGCCGGTGCGATTGAGACCCTGCCCGGTGGCGGGGCGATAGGTGGTTTCGGTCGCGCAGCCCGCGACCATCAACGTGGAGGCGGCGAGCGCCGCGACCATAGCCTTGCGGCCAAGATGCATCATGACACCAATACTCCATTCGCGCGCGGGTGCGGCGAACCCTCGCGCGTATATCCACTTCCGTCCGAACGAGCGATGAACGACTTGGCTCCGTCCGGCAACGTTTCGTCGCGATCACGCGCCGATGACATGCAGGGCAATGCTGCGCCGATGCGGCGCAAGCCGGTGTTCGAACAGATAGATGCCCTGCCACGTGCCCAGCATCGGTTCGCCGTCTGCGATCGGTATCGACAGCTGAACACCGGTCAGTGCGGCTTTCAGGTGCGCGGGCATATCGTCCGGCCCTTCGTCGTCGTGCTCGTACGTACTGCTTTCGGGAGCGAGTCGGTCGAAATAGGCCTCCATGTCGCGGCGGACGGCCGGTGCGGCATTTTCCTGGACGACCAGCGAGGCGGAGGTATGTCGGCAGAATAGGGTGAGCAGGCCTTCGCCGATCCCCTGCGCCGCCACCCAATCGCGGACGGGCGCGGTGATGTCGACCAGCCCCTTGCGGCGCGTCTGGATCGTCAGCGTGCCGACCGACTGATGCATGTTGGCTCCTTTTCGCAGTTAAGATCCGTTGCCAACGCGCTGCCGCCGCGTTCGGACCCTGACTGCGCCAAAGGATATAAGCGATGCCCGACCAAAACCCACTGCACCGTGGCCCCCAGCGGCGCGCCGTACCGCGCATGCTGACCTTCATCGCGACGATCGCGCTGATCGCGGTAGCGCTGGTGGTCGGGTTCACCTTCGCGCGCTGATAGAGCAATGCGATTTCTGGACGGGTGGCAAGCGGCCGGCTGCCGGGATCGCCTACTGATGCCTTCGGACGCCGTCAAAGACGGTCGCTCGGCACGTTTGGTTGAAAAGGCGATCGTCGGGCCCGGGACGGCCGGCACGCGTCGCCGCGTCCAATGCCGTCCGGCTCCGATCCGTTGGAAAACTATTCGCTGTCGACGGGTTTCTTGGCGGTGACGGCCATCAGCACGGGGACGGTCAACAGGGCGGCAGCCATGGCGCCGATCGCCACTTCCAGAAAGATCATAGCAAAGCCTCTCCAGCGGAAGCGTTGATCGCTTCTCGCATGGCGGCATGATGCGGACGAGTCGAAGCCAGCGCAAGCGATTTCGCTGGCCGGCCCAAGTCGCTGACGATGTGGTGGAAAATGGCTCCCTGAGTAGGATTCGAACCTACGGCCGCTCGATTAACAGTCGAGAGCTCTACCGCTGAGCTATCAGGGAACGCTGCGTCGTGGAGGGCGTCTATACCCACGAATTTTTGCGGCGCAACCCGTTAAAGCGAGTTTTCCACAGCTTCGTGCGGCATCGGCGCCTCAGGCGATGAATTGCTCCATCGTGATGCGGTCGTCGAGCGCATGTTCGGGGTCGAACAACAGGGTCAGCTCGCGCGCACGGTCGATCGCGACGCTGACCTCGGCGACATCGCGGAATTCGCGCTGGTCGGCGACGGCGGATACCGGGCGCTTGGCGGCATCGAGCACGCGCAGCGATATGCGCGCCTTGTCGGGCAGGATCGCGCCGCGCCAGCGCCGCGGGCGGAACGGGCTGATCGGCGTCAGGGCCAGCATGTTCGACCCAAGGGGCAGGATGGGACCCTGCGCGGACAGGTTGTACGCGGTCGACCCCGCCGGCGTGGCGACGAGGATGCCGTCGCACGCCAGTTCGGGCATCACGACGCGTTCGTTGACCGTCACCTCCAGCTTCGCGGTCTGGCGGGTTTCGCGCAGGAGCGAGACTTCGTTGATCGCCGGCGCCTGATGGACGCGGCCGTCGATGCCGGTGACGGTGGCGGCGAGGGGGGACACCTTGAACGGCTTGGCGCGCGCCAGCCGCTCGTCGATGCCGTGGCGGCGCCACTCGTTCATCATGAAGCCGACCGTGCCGAGGTTCATCCCAAAGACGGGCACGGGCGGCCGGCGCCGGTCGAGCAGGCCGTGCAGCGTCTGGAGCATGAAGCCATCACCGCCCAGCGCGATGATGACGTCGGCCTCGGCCGGATCGACCCAGTCGGCGGCATCCGCCAGCTCGGCGGCAGCGGCGCGGGCAGGGGCCGTGGGCGAGGCGACCAGCGCCCGCCGCTGATAGTCGGTCATCCCCCGGTCACGCTCATATGGCGCGCCACCGCAGGTGCAGCGCCAGCGGCGATGCGGAAATCGTGACGGGCAGGCTTGCGCAGCAAACCGCGATCGATCGCGGCATCCAGGCCGTCGATCCCACCGTCGCGCAGTGCCACCTTGAGGTCGACCTGATCGTCATGACCCAGGCACATATAGAGTTTGCCCTCGGTCGTCAGCCGCACGCGGTTGCAGCCGTCGCAAAAATTGGCGGTGAGTGGCGAGATGAGGCCGAGGCGGGTCGCAGTGCCCTCGACCTGCCAATAGCGTGCCGGGCCACCCGTGCGGTGCGTAGCGCGATACAGCGGGAAACGCGCCGCCAGCGCCTCGAACACGCGGGTCAGGGGCACGAAGCGGTCGGTGCGATCCTCATCCACCGCGCCCAGCGGCATCGTTTCGATCAGCGACAGGTCATGGCCTTCGTCGATACACCATTGCAGCATCGCGGGAATTTCGTCTTCGTTGAGGCCCGCGAGTGCGACGGCGTTGATCTTCACCGCCAGCCCAGCGCGCTTCGCGGCGGCGATGCCGTCCAGCACCTGCGCCAGGTCGCCATGACGTGTGATGTAGCGGAAGCGATCGGGATCGAGGCTGTCGAGGCTGACGTTGATCCGCCGGATCCCGGCATCCACCAGCGCATCGGCGTGCTGCGCGAGCCGGGTGCCGTTGGTCGTCATCGTCAGCTCGTCGAGCCCGGCCCCCACGTGCCGTCCCAGCCTGTGGACCAGATCGGCTACGTCGCGGCGCACCAGCGGCTCCCCGCCCGACAGGCGGATCTTCGTCACGCCGCGCGCGATAAAGCGTTCGGCGATGATCGCGATTTCGTCGAGGGTCAGCAGCTTGGCGCGGGGCAGAAAGGTCATCTGCTCCGCCATGCAATAGCGGCAGCGCAGGTCGCACCGATCGGTGACGGAGATGCGCAAATAGCGGATCGTCCGTCCCTGCGGATCGACCAGCGGGTCGGCGGAGGGGGCAAGGGCGCTGGTCATGACATGGGGCTAGGCGGACAACCATCCGCCGACAAGTCCGTTCCGTTAAGCCCGCTTCACCGTGACACAGCATTGTCGGTTAACTCCCGGGCGCTTAGGCAGGACCGGAATGGGGACCGTTACCGACAGCACACGATTGTTCATCGTCGCGCAGGACGATGATGCGGCAGCGCTCGCGGCGCTGGCGCAGGACGACGGCTGGGCGCCGGTCGTCGACACCGGCGGGCGCGAACTGGTCGCGCGGGCGCTGGCGAGTGGCGCGGCGGTGATCCTGGTCGATGGGCGAAAGGCGCCGGCGGCCGGTCTGGCGGCGGTGCGCGCGCTGGGCGGCCTGATCGCCGCGACTGGCGCGGCGCTGCTGGTGCTGACCGACGACGGCGATACGCTCGACAAGCTCTACACCGCGGGCGCTACGCATTTCCTGCGCGAGACGGGCGATCCGGCCGACATCCAGCTCGCGTTGCGCTTTGCGGCGCGGCACGCGACCCGCCATCAGGGCGAGCGGCGCGGCCCGGCGTTCGGACTGCGCGCCGATCCGGAAGATGTCAGCGAACCGATTTCGGCCTGGCTCGAAGCCGGGCGGCAAGTCGGCATCGTCAGGATCGCGCTGTCGCGGCTCGATATTCTGAATGCCGCGCGGGGCCGCGCGGTGGGCGATGCGCTGATCGCCGAGGCCCATCGGCAGGTCCGTACGATGGCCGCCGAGCTGCTGGGAGACGATGCGGTGGTCGGCGCGCCGCGCGGCGGCGATATCGTCGTCGCGGCGGTGGCGGAGCAGGGCGCGCTGGTCGGCCTCGCCCGCGCGCTGGATGGCGCCTTGTCGCGACCCATTGCGGTCGGGGGGCGACAGGCAGTGCTGGGCAGTCGCTGGAGCCTGGCGGAGAGTGCGCCGGGCGACGATGCCGCCAGCCTGCTCCACCGCGCCGCCGAGGCTTTGGTGTCGGCAAAGGCCAGCGACGGCCCGACGATCCGCGTCGCCGGCCCCGAGCACACGGCGCCGATCGATTCGCTCGCCATCGACCTGCACTTTGCGATCGAGCGCGACGAGATCGACATCCTGTTCCAGCCGCAGGCGCGCATCGATTCGCGGCGGGTCACCGGGGTCGAGGCGCTGGCGCGCTGGCGGCATGGGCGGCTGGGCCCGCTCGGTGCCGACGTATTGTTTGCAGCGGCGGAGCGCGCCGATCTCGGCCTCGTCCTGTCCGATCATATCCAGGGGCTGGTGCTGGCGCGGATCGCCGCGTGGCCGGAGGCGCTGTCGCACGTCCGCGTCGCGCTCAACATCACCGCCGGAGACCTTGGCCGGCCCGGTTTCGCCTATTCGTTCCTGCGGCGCGTCGGCGCCAGTGGCGTGGCGTGCGACCGCCTGACGGTCGAGGTGACGGAGAGCGGCGCCATCCACAATCTCGATCGTGCGGCGGCGATCCTCACCGATCTGCGCGCGGCGGGGCTACGCGTCGCGCTCGACGATTTCGGCACGGGCTATTCCAGCCTCGCCTACCTCACCACGCTGCCGCTCGATTACCTCAAGCTCGACAAGGCGCTGGCGCTGGGCATCGAGCGGACGCGTCGCCACCGCGGCGTGGTGCGCGCGGTGATGACGCTGGCGCGCTCGCTGGGCCTCGCGGTGGTGGCGGAGGGGATCGAGACCGACACCCAGCGGCAGCTGTTGGCGGCGGAAGGGTGCGCCTTCTACCAGGGCTTCCTGCTCGCGCCCGCGCTGGATGACGCGGCACTCGCAGTGATGGTGGGAGACGGGACATGCTGATGATCGTGGCAGCGATGGCACTCCCGGCACCGGTGCAGGACGCACAGGCGGCGATCGAGGCGGCGCTGGCGGACAGCGCGGCGGGCTGGAGCGCCGGCGACATGCCCCGCTTCCTCGCGATCTACGCCGACGACGCGGTGTTCGTGACGAAGAACGGCCTCGTGCGCGGCAAGGCGGCGATCGCGGCGCGCTATGACAAGAGCTATGGCGCCGATGCGAGCAAGCGCGGCGCGCTATCGTTCCGCGTCCTCGGTTCGCGCGCGGTGGATGCGACCCACCGCATGCTGTGGGCGGAATGGCACCTGGCCTATCCCGATGGTCGCAGCGACAAGGGCGTGACGTCGCTGCTGTTCGAGAAGCAGGCCGGCGGCTGGAAGATCATCGCCGACCACAGCAGCTGATCCTACGTTCCGTAGAAAGCTGCCATCACCCGGCCGCTTTCGCCAGCCCCTTCGACAGCTGCAACGCGCCGTGCAGGCGCGATTTGGCGTCCGGCCATGCCCGCTGCAGCACCAGCTTGCTGTCGGGGCGTAGCTTGGCGACGCCGTTGAGCCGCTCGACATAGGCGAGCAGCCCCGCCACGTTCGGCGGCGTATCGTCGTGGAAGCCGACCAGTACGCCGCGCGGCCCCACGTCCATCTTGGCAATGCAGGCCTTGCGCGCGTTGAGCTTGATCTCGATGACCTTGATGAGGTTCTCGGTCGCGTCGGGCAGGGGGCCGAAGCGGTCGATCATCTCGGCGGCAAAGGCTTCGATCTCGCGATTGTCTTCCAGCTCGTTGAGGCGACGGTACAGGCCCATGCGCAGGTCGAGGTCGGGCACGTAATCGTCGGGGATCAGGATCGGCGCATCGACCGTGATCTGCGGCGAGAAGTCGCGCGGACGGTCGCTCTTCAGCCCGCCGGCCTTGGCGTCCATGATCGCCTCTTCCAACATCGATTGGTAGAGTTCGTAGCCAACCTCCTTGATATGCCCCGATTGTTCGTCGCCCAACAGATTGCCGGCGCCGCGAATGTCGAGGTCGTGGCTGGCGAGCTGGAACCCTGCGCCGAGGCTGTCGAGATCGGATAGCACCTTCAACCGCTTCTCCGCCGTGTCGGTCATCATCCGCTCGGGCGGCGTCACCAGATAGGCATAGGCGCGGGTCTTCGACCGGCCGACGCGGCCGCGCAGCTGGTACAGCTGGGCGAGGCCGAAGCGGTCGGCGCGGTTGACGATCATCGTGTTGGCCGAGGCGATGTCGATGCCGCTTTCGATGATCGTGGTCGAGACGAGCACCTCGAACTTCTTGTCGTAGAAGGCGCTCATCCGCTCTTCGACCTCGGTCGCGCTCATCTGGCCGTGCGCGATGACGTAGCGGACCTCGGGCACCTCGTTGCGCAGGTATTCCTCCAGGTCGGGCAGGTCGGCGACGCGCGGCGTGACGATGAAGCTCTGTCCGCCGCGATAATGTTCGCGAAGCAGCGCCTCGCGCAGCACGACCGGGTCCCAGGGAATGACATAGGTGCGCACGGCGAGGCGATCGACCGGCGGCGTCTGGATGACCGACAGTTCGCGAATGCCGCTCATCGCCATCTGCAACGTGCGCGGGATCGGCGTCGCGGTGAGGGTGAGCATGTGGACGTCTGCGCGCAGCGCCTTCAGCCGCTCCTTGTGCGTCACGCCGAAGCGCTGTTCCTCGTCGACGATCACGAGACCCAGGCGCTTGAAGTCGATGGCCTTGGCGAGCAGCGCGTGCGTGCCGATGACGACGTCGATGCTGCCGTCCGCCAGTCCTTCTTTCACGCGCTTTGCTTCCGCGGCGGGAACAAGCCGGCTGAGGCGGCCGATGTTCATCGGGAAGCCTTCGAACCGCGCGCTGAAATTGTTGAAATGCTGACGCGCGAGCAACGTCGTCGGGCAGACGACCGCGACCTGCTTGCCCGCCATCGCTGCGACGAAGGCGGCACGCAGTGCGATCTCGGTCTTGCCGAAGCCGACGTCGCCGACGATCAGCCGGTCCATCGGACGGCCGGCACTGAGGTCGCCCAGCACATCTTCGATCGCACGATCCTGGTCGTCGGTCTCGGCATAAGGGAAACGATCGACGAAGCTCGGATAGCCGGCGGGATCGGGTTCCAGCACGTCGCCGGGGTGCAGCGCGCGTTCGGCAGCGGTCTTGATGAGCTCACCCGCGATCTCGCGGATACGCTCCTTCATCTTCGACTTGCGCCGCTGCCATGCCTCACCGCCGAGGCGGTCGAGGCTCGCGCCCTCTTCGCTACTGCCGTAGCGCGACAGGACTTCGAGATTCTCGACCGGCACGAACAATTTGTCGCCGCCGGCATATTCCACCGCGACGCAATCGTGCGGTGACTGGCCGACGGGGATCGAGGTCAGCCCCAAATATTTGCCGATGCCGTGATCGGCGTGAACGACGAGGTCGCCCGGCGTCAGCGTCGCGAGTTCCGCTAGGAAAGCATCCGCCGATTTCTTGCGCTTCGTCCGACGGACGAGGCGGTCGCCGAGCATGTCCTGCTCGGTCAGCACCGCGACGTCGGGCGCGGTGAAGCCGTGGTCGAGCGGCAGCACGACCAGCGCGACGCCGGCACTCTTCGACGTATCGGCAACGCCCAACGCCTCGTGCCAGCTGTCCGCCGCCTTGGCGCCGTTGAGGCCGTGATCCTTCAGCAGATTGCCCAGCCGCTCGCGCGCGCCGACCGAATAGCTCGCGAGTACCGGCTTCTTGCCCTGCTTGCGCAGCGCGCTGAGGTGTTTGACCACCGCTTCGTAGACGTTCGCGCCGCCCGACCGCTCGGGCGCGAAATCCCGCGCGCCGTCGACGCCGAAGTCGAGCACGCTCGCGCTCTCGGGCTCATGGAAGGGCGTGGTCAGATGCGCGTGGCACGCCTCCAGCCCCGCCGCCCATTCCTTGGCGTCGAGGTACAGGGTCTTGGCGGCGAGCGGGCGATAGCTGCCGGGCTGCGCGGCCTCGGCGCGCTGGCGGTTTTCGTAATAATCGGCGATCGCCTCCATCCGGCCCTCGACCGCGCCGGGCACGCCGAAGTCGCGCACGATGACGTCGTCGGCGGATAGGTGATCGAACAGCGTCGCAAGCTTGTCTTCGAACAGCGGCAGCCAATGTTCCATGCCGGCAAGGCGGCGCCCGTCGCTGATCGCTTGGTACAAGGGATCGCCCGTTGCGGTCGCACCGAACTTGTCACGATAGCGTGTGCGGAAGCGCTTGATCGATTCCTCGTCGAGCAACGCCTCGGACGCGGGCAGCAGCGTGAAGCCGTCGATCCGGCCAGTCGTGCGCTGATCTTCGGGGCTGAAGGTGCGTACCGTTTCGATCTCGTCGCCGAAGAAGTCGAGGCGCAGCGCTTGATCCTCGCCGCTCGGGTACAGGTCGACGATGCCGCCGCGCACGGCATACTCGCCCTGATCGTGGACGGTTTCGGTGCGGACATAGCCGTTCGCCTGCAGCAGCTTGGCGAGATCGTCGCGATCGATCCGCGCGCCCGGCTCCAGCGTCGCCACCAGTTGGCGGATACGGAACGGCGTCAGCACGCGCTGCGTCGCCGCATTCGCGGTCGTCAGGACGAGCTGCGGACCCTTGGCGGGGCGCTGCAACCGGTAGAGCGCCGCAATCCGCTCCGCCATGATCCGCAGCGTCGGCGAAGCGCGGTCGTAGGGCAGGCAGTCCCAGGCCGGGAAGACGATCACCTCCAACTCGGGCGCGAAGAACGGCGCCGTCGCCGCGACTGCGCGCATCGCGGCATCGTCCGGCGCGACGAAGACCGCACGGCCCTTCGCCGCGCGCGCGAGGTCTGCGAGCAGCGACGGCTGGAAGCCCGCAGGCACGCCCGACAGGGTCAGCGGCGTCTTGGCGGACAGGATCGTCTTGAGGTCGGGCATCATGGTCCTTGGAAGACGGTAAAATTAGGGGCGGACGTGTGCTCCAAACACTCCGTCACCCCGGACTTGTTCCGGGGTCCACCGGGCCGCAAGGGAGAGGCAAGAGGGTCAGGCTACTCCCCTCGCCGCGGAGTGGACCCCGGAACGAGTCCGGGGTGACGAAGGGTGTCGGGCGAGTTCAGCCCGCTCTCACTCCGCCACCGGCACGTAGCTCAGCGAACGCATCTGGGTCATCATGTCGCCCTCCCATTCCGGCGGGCAGGGCATCGATCCGATAGCCCAGGCCATGATATCGACGTCCTGTTCCTCCAGCAGCGCCTCGAACCAGTCGAGCTGTTCCGGTGTCCACCCCGCGCCATGCGTATCGAAGAAGCCGCCGATCATCAGATCCGCCTCTTTCGTGCCGCGATGCCAGGCGCGGAATTTCAGGCGCTTCAACCGGGTGGCGTGATCCATTAGGTCATCCAATACGAATAGCCCGGCGGATGCTGACGGCATCGGTCGGGTAGGCTAGAGGGGTCATGTAGTCATGCGTCCCGCCATCCTCAATCCGCTGTTCGCCGAGGTCACCGCGCTGAAAGGCGTCGGGCCTGCGCTCGCCAAGCCGCTCGACCGGCTCGGGCTGGAGCGCGTGGTCGATGTCGCCTTTCACCTGCCGAGCGGTTGGATCGATCGCCTGCCGCGCGAGGAGCTGGACGTCGCCGACGCCGGTCGCATCATCGCGATCACGCTGACCCCGCGCGACTATCGCACCAGCACCGGGCGTGGCCCGACGCGGGTGCAGGCGACCGATGCGAAGGGCAATTACGTCAGCCTCGTCTATTTCGGCGGATCGTCGGGCTGGGTGAAGAAGCTGCTGCCGCTGAACGAGCCGCGCCGCGTGTCGGGCAAGCTCGAAAGCTATGGCGAGACGCTCCAGATCATCCACCCGGATCTGGGCGAACCCGACGAACCGTTCCGCGAACGCGAGGCGATCTATCCGCTGTCCGAGGGGATGACATCCCGCCGCCTTGCCGGGTTTGCCGCGCAGGCGATCGAGCGGGCGCCTGACCTGCCCGAATGGATCGACCCCAGCTTGAAGGCGAAGCGCGGCTGGCCCGACTGGCGCGACGCGCTCGCGCGCATCCATGCCGACCCGGCCGACAAGATGGCGCGCGAGCGCCTGGCCTATGACGAGATCTTCGCCAACCAGCTCGCGATGACGCTGGTCCGTGCCGACACGCGCAAGCGGCGGGGCAGGGCGCTCGTCGGCGACCATCGCCTGCGTGACCAGCTGCGGTTGCCCTACAGCCCCACCGGCGCGCAATCGCGCAGCATCGCGGAGATCGAGGGGGACCTCGCCCAGACCGCGCCGATGCTGCGCCTCCTGCAAGGCGATGTCGGATCGGGCAAGACGCTGGTCGCGGCGATGAGCCTGCTGATCGCGGTCGAGGCCGGCGCGCAGGGCGCGATGCTCGCCCCCACCGAAATCCTCGCGCGCCAGCATTACGAGACGCTGCGCAAATTGCTGTCCGGCGTCGACGTCACCATCGCCGTCCTGACGGGCCGCGACAAGGGCCGCGCGCGCGAGGCGACGCTGATGGCGCTGGCGAGCGGCGAGATCGACATCCTCGTCGGCACGCATGCGATCTTTCAGGAGGCCGTCGGCTATCGCGACCTCGCGCTGGTGGTGGTCGACGAACAGCACCGGTTCGGCGTCGCCGAGCGTATGATGCTGCAAGCCAAGGGCAAGGCGCCGCCGCACCTGTTGGCGATGACCGCGACCCCGATCCCGCGCACGCTGACGCTGGCCCAGTACGGCGAGATGGACGTCAGCCGATTGGACGAAATGCCGCCCGGCCGCGAGCCGATCGAAACCCGCGTCGTGTCCGAGGATCGAGTGGACGAGGTGGTCAACGCGATCGGCCGCCATATTTCCGATGGCGGTCAGGCCTATTGGGTCTGCCCTTTGGTCGAGGAGAGCGAGAAGAGCGACCTCGCCGCCGCCGAGATGCGCGCCGAATCGCTGCGGGCGCGCTTCGGAGACAAGATCGGCGTCGTCCATGGCAGGATGAAGCCGCCCGAAAAGGACGCGGTGATGGAGGCGTTCGCGGGCAACCGCCTGAGCGTCCTTGTCGCGACGACGGTGATCGAGGTGGGGGTCGACGTGCCCAATGCCACGCTGATCGTGATCGAACATGCCGACCGCTTCGGTCTTGCGCAGCTCCACCAGCTGCGTGGACGCGTCGGGCGTGGCGGCGGGCTGTCGCGCTGCCTGCTGCTGCGGGGGAGCGCGCTCAGCGAGACGTCGCGCGCGCGGCTCGCGCTGATGCGCGAAACCAACGACGGCTTCCGCATCGCCGAGGAAGATCTGCGCCTGCGTGGCGGCGGCGAACTGCTCGGTACGCGTCAGTCGGGTGAGGTCACGTTTCGTCTCGCGCTGCCTGAAATGCTCAGCGACCTGCTGCATTGCGCGCAGGACGACGCCCGGTTGCTCATCGATCGCGACGGCGGACTAGAGGGACCGCGAGGACAGGCGGCGCGGATCGCATTGTATCTGTTCGATCGCGACGCCGGCGTGGCGCTCCTGCGATCGGGGTGAAGGCGCGGACCTTAGCCCTGCATCGCGCCCAGGACGGCGTGATATTGGTTCACCGGAATCGCCTTTTCGAACTGGCAGCCGATCCGGCCACCGAGCGCCCAGCGCACGGCCGCCTGCATCTCGCCGACCACGGGAAGCGTCACGCGCAGCCATTCGCCCACGCTCACCTCCGCATCGCTGCGGATCATCACGCCTTGCGGCGACAGGTTCACCGCGAGCACCGACAGTGTCCGACGATCGGTCAGCACGGCGCGGCAGCGATGATGCACCTCGTCGCGCGGCTCGGCACGGCCGTCGATCGGGTGGGACAAGGCTTGCGACATGGCCGATACTCCTCACGCCCCGGACGTGGCCGTCACCATTCCGGACTGAAGCGATAGAAGAGTAACCGTTTACGCTTGATTACTGTTCCCGAACGAGCAGGCCGTGGTTCTTCTTGCCCGCGGACAGACGGACAGGTTCCTCGCCGACATCGATCATCAGCGCCTCGTCGCTCACCTTGTCGGTGCCGATGCGGGCGCCGCCGCCGGCGATCAGGCGGCGCGCTTCGCCCTTCGACTTGGCGAAGCCGAGTGCGATCAGCGCATCGACGACGTTGATCGATCCGCCTGCGACCGTGACGCTGGGCAGCGCCGCGCCGCTGGCGCCTTCCTCGAACGTGCGGCGGGCGGTCTCCGCCGCATCCTCGGCGGCAGCGCGACCGCGGCACATCGCCGTCGCTTCGTTGGCGAGCACCTTCTTGGCTTCGTTGATCTCCGCGCCTTCCAGCGCCTCCAGTCGGGCGATCTCGTCCAGCGGCAGGTCGGTGAACAGGCGCAGGAAGCGGCCCACGTCGCGATCGTCCGTGTTGCGCCAGAATTGCCAGTAATCGAAATGCGGCAGCTGGTCCTCATGCAGCCACACCGCGCCCGCGACGGTCTTGCCCATCTTCTCGCCCGATGCGGTCGTCAGCAGCGGGGTGGTGACGCCGAACACCTCGGTGCCGTCCATGCGGCGGGCGAGCTCGATCCCGTTGACGATATTGCCCCATTGGTCGCTGCCGCCCATTTGCAGCCGCACGCCGCAGCGGCGCGACAGCTCCATGAAGTCATAGGCTTGCAGGATCATGTAGTTGAATTCGAGGAAGGACAGCGACTGTTCGCGGTCCAGCCGCAGCTTCACCGAATCGAAGCTGAGCATCCGGTTGACCGAAAAATGCTGGCCGACGTCGCGCAGAAAGGGGATGTACTCGAGCGCATCGAGCCATTCGGCATTGTCGAGCATGATCGCATCGGTCGGGCCGTCACCGAAGGTGAGGAAGCGTTCGAAGATCCGCTTGATCGATGCGACATTGGCCTGGATCCCGTCCTCCGCGAGCAGCTTGCGCGCTTCGTCCTTGAAACTGGGGTCGCCGATCTTGCCGGTGCCACCGCCCATCAGCACGACGGGCTTGTGCCCGGTCTGTTGCAGCCTGCGCAGCAGCATGATCTGCACCAGGCTGCCGACGTGCAGCGACGGTGCGGTCGGATCGAAGCCGATATAGCCCGGCACGACCTGCTTCGCCGCGAGCGCATCGAGCGCGGACGCGTCGGTGAGCTGGTGGAGGTAGCCGCGGGTCGCGAGCGTGTTCAGCAGATCGGACTGGTAGGTCATGGCGCGCGGTTAGCAAGCCGAAGGCCGCACGTCACCCTGTCCCATTCGGCGCGACGGAATCGCGCGTTACCGCCCCGACAGCTGGCTCAGCGGATCGACGGGCGTGCGCCCCTTGCGCAGCTCGAAATGCACCTCGGGGCGGTCGGCAAGGCCGGTGTCACCCGACAGCGCGATCGTCTGTCCCCGCTTGACGCTCTGGCCACGTTGGACGAGCAGCTTGCTCGCGTGGCCATAGACGCTGGTCCAGCCGCCGCCGTGCTTGATGATGATCAGGCCGCCCAGCGCCGCGATGCCGTCGCCGGCATACGCGACGACGCCGTCCGCGCTCGCATGGATCGCCGTGCCCACCGGGACCGCGATCTTGATCCCGTCGTTGCGCTCGCCACTCCGGCCGGGGCCGAAGCGGCGGACGACCTGACCGTCGACCGGCCAGACGAAACCGCCCTGTAGCCGCGCCGGCGCCGCGACGACCTCCGTCGGCGGTAGCACGCGGCGCGGATTGGCGACCGGCCGTGCCGGCGCCTGACGGGGGGCGGGCGTCGGTTCGCCGCCGGTCAGGATGTCGTCGATATCGAGACGGAAAGCAGCGGCGCGCTCGGCGAGGCTGGGCGCCTGCGTGGGATCGCCGGGGATCAGGATCCGCTGGCCGGCCCGCAGGATATAAGGTTCCTCCAGCGCATTGGCGGCGACGATCCGGGACCATTCGATGCCATAGGCGCGGGCGATGGCGATGCCCGTCTCGCCCTGCCGCACCAGATGATAACGGCCGCCCGGAATGGTGAGTGTCTGCCCCGTTTGCACTGCAAAGGGCGGTTCGAGCCCATTGGCGCGGGCGATCGCCTCCGCACTGGCGCCGGTACGTTCGGCGATGCGGCGCAACGTGTCGCCGGGGGTGACGGTATAGCTCTGTGTCGCGACCACCTGCGCGTCTGGCGTGACAGGCCGCGCCTCCCATGCAGGGCGCGCGGTGGCGGGCATGGCCACCTGGCGCGAGGGAGGGGGCATTTCCTCGCGCAAGGGCTGCGGTGTGTCCTGCTCGGGATAGCGCGGGGCGGGCTCGGGCGGCGGGTAAGCAGCGGCCGAGGGATAGGTGGGGCGGGGCGGCGGCGGGGCTTCGGTCGAGATGTCGTCGACGCTCGGAATACACGCCGACAGCATCAGCCCGGCCAGCGCTACTCCCGTGACGGTCCGACCCCGCGCCATCCGATCAGCCTTGCGGTTCGAGCCGGTCGAGCCCGCGCAGATAGGGTTGCAGCACCGCCGGCACGACGACCGATCCGTCCGCCTGCTGGTAGTTTTCCAGCACCGCGACCAGCGTACGCCCGACCGCGAGGCCGGACCCGTTGAGCGTGTGGGCGAAGCGCGGCGCCTTCTCGCCCTCCGCCCGGTAGCGCGTGTTCATCCGCCGCGCCTGGAAATCGCCGGTGTTGGAGCAAGACGAAATCTCGCGCCACGCCTGCTGGCCCGGCAGCCAGACTTCGAGGTCGAAGGTCTTGCGCGCGCCGAAGCCCATGTCGCCGGCGCAGAGCAGGATGCGCCGATAGGGCAGTTCCAGAGCCTCCAGCACGCTTTCCGCGCAGCGGGTCATGCGCTCGTGCTCCGCGTCGCTGTCCTCGGGACGGCAGATGCTGACCAGCTCGACTTTCTCGAACTGGTGCTGGCGGATGAACCCGCGCGTGTCGCGTCCGGCGGCGCCCGCCTCGCTGCGGAAGCACAACGTATGCGCGGTCAGGCGCATCGGTTCGGCGAGCGTGTCGAGGATCTGGCCCATGACCGATGCGGTCAGGCTGACCTCGGCGGTCGGGATCAGCCAGCGGCCATCAGTGGTGCGGAAGGAATCCTCCGCGAACTTGGGCAGCTTGTCCGTGCCGTACATGGCCGGGTCGTTGACCAGCACGGGCGGGTTGCACTCGATGTAGCCGTTATCGGCGGTCTGGTGATCGAGCATGAACTGCGCGAGCGCCCGGTGCAGTCGCGCCATTTGCCCGCGCAGGAACGTGAAGCGCGCGCCCGACAGATCGGCACCCGTCTTGAAGTCCATGCCCAGCGCCGGACCGATGTCGGCATGTTCGCGCGGCGTGAAATCGACCGCGCGCGGATTTCCCCAGCGCTTCTGTTCGACGTTGCCGCCTTCGTCCTCGCCGTCGGGGACGTCCCCGGCGGGCAGGTTGGGAATGGCAGCCAGCGCGCGATCCAGCGCCAGGCCCGCTTCGGCATCGGCGGCTTCGAGAGCGGGCAGCGCCTCTTTCAGCGCCGCGACCTCGGCCATCAGTGCCTGTGCGCGCGCCTCGTCCTTCTGTGCCTTGGCCTGACCGATGCCTTTCGACAGCTCGTTCCGGCGGGTCTGCGCGTCCTGGGCGGCGGCGATCGCGGCGCGGCGGGCGTTGTCCAGCGCGATGAGGTCGGCGGACTGGGGGGCAGTGCCCCGGCGGGCGAGGGCGGCGTCGAAGGCGGCGGGATCGTCCCGGATGGCGCGGATGTCGTGCATGGCGCGGCTATGCCCCGCCGCGGGCTGAGCGGCAACCCGGCAGCGCCGCGCGGCAACCCGCCCGCCTCGCCTGCGTTGAGCAGGGGATAGCAACGATCAGGAGATGCCCCGATGCAGGTCCCCCACAATGCCTTCGTGCTCGTCGCCGACGGTCGCAAGGCGCTGTTCTTCCGCAACGAGGGCGATGCGGACTATCCCAATCT
The DNA here is from genome assembly GCA_003075315.1 of Arthrobacter sp. TPD3018. Lineage (GTDB taxonomy): Bacteria > Pseudomonadota > Alphaproteobacteria > Sphingomonadales > Sphingomonadaceae > Sphingomonas. Next base: position 1,303,115 of record QDFQ01000001.1, read on the forward strand.
GCAGGTCGAGCACGCCGAGGAAAAGGTGAACCCGGCCGATCGCGACCAGAAGACCGATGCCGCGGGCCAGGCCTCCTCGACGCAGGGCGGCACGATGGGCGAGACGGACTTCCACCAGCAGGAAGAGGATCGCTTCGCCGCCGAGACCGCCGATATGCTGAAACGCCGCGCGCTGGCCAACGATTTCGAATCGCTGATCATCATCGCCCCGCCCAAGACGCTGGGCGAGCTGCGCAAACATTATCATAAAGAGGTCAGCAATCGGCTTGCGGGTGAGCTGGCCAAGGACCTGACCGGCCACCCGGTGCCGGATATAGAACAGGCGCTGCGGTCGGCCTGACGAACGGCGCAACAAAGAAGGGGCTGCCGAGCGATCACTCGGCAGCCCCTTCTTTGTTTCGGAATTGATCCCCGGATCAGGCCGCTTGCGACTTGGCGAAGCGCTTGCGCGCGACGAGGGCGGCGGCGGCGGCGCCGAACAGCAGCACCATCGGCGGGGCGGGCACCGGCGCGGGCGGGCCGCCCGACGATCCGGTCGAACCCGGCGGCGGCGGGGGCGGCGGGGGCCCTCCGGTGGAGCTCCAGCCCTTCGAGCTCGAACCATATTGGCCCTGACCTTGTCCTTGGCCCTGGCCTTGCCCCTGTCCTTGACCCTGGTTTTGTCCCTGACCTTGGTTCTGGCCTTGGCCCTGATTCTGGCTCTGGTTGTTATTGTTATTATTGTTGTTGTTGTTGTTGTTTTCGTTGTAATTCTGGTTGGTGTTATTGTTCTGATTGTTGTTGTTATTGTTGTTCTGATTGTCGACGACGACGTTCGCGCCGCCCGTGGAGCTGCTGGTCGACGAACTGCTCGATACGTTACCCGACGAGCTGCTGGACACGTTGCCGGACGACGAGGAGCTGCTGGACGAACTGGTCGAGCTCGACCCGCCGCTGGACGTCGACGAAATCACGATGCTGCCCGACGAACCGGACGATCCGCCGCCAAAGAAGCCGCCCCCGAAGAAGCCACCGCCGCCGCCACCCCAGCCGCCGCTGCCGCCGACGACCACCGGCACACCGCCACCGCCGCCGGTCACGAAGCCTTCGGACGCGGGCAGGGGCACCGGCACCGGCGCAGCCTGGCTGGCGACCGTCACCACGGCTGGTGCGCAGGCCGCGGTGGTCGTCGTGGTCACCACGCGACGGCGCACGGCCTTACGCTGGACCGCGGCGACCTGCCGATGGGCGACCACCCGCTTCTTGACCTGTTTGGTGTAGACGGGGCGGCTGGGACGTTCGGCGACGTGTACGGCGCCACCGCCGATCAACGCACCGCCACAGGCGCATGCGCACAATTTCGCCAAAGCCATCCGTACGGACATCGGGTCTCTCTTTCATTGCCGGTCCCTGCGGCCCGGATCGTCCTGTCGCAGCAACGGATTGCCGCATATGCCATTCAACGCAAAACAAACCGTTAAGTGCAAGTTTGTTAACCAGCAATTCGCTGCTTTCGCAGTGCTTCACCGACATTGCACCATCTGATTCGCGGTTAACGTACCAGAGTGAAACAGCGGCGGTCTTCGAGATCGCGCATCAACCGTAACGCAGCTTAGTCGCTGACTTGCAACCGTTCTGGTCCCATTCGCAATAAAAGTTCGTGTTTGCGATCGATTCGGCAACTCGCGTCGCTTGTGGTTCCGTTCAGCCGCGATTATAGGCGCCTCACCAATATGGGGGCGGTCCCGGGTTCAATTTCAGGGACCGGAGGGAGAGTGGCATGGCAACGCACGTAAGCCGCGTACACGACAGGAGTGCCGACATGTTGCCCGCGAACGACGCCGGCGACTGGAGCGACGATGGTTATCGGCCTAGCCCCGATGAGCCGTTCATGAATCTTCGTCAGCAGACCTATTTCCGTAATAAGCTGCTGCGGTGGAAGGACGCGATCCTGCAGGACGCGGCCGGTACGCTGAACCAGCTGCAGCTCGATTCGCTGCGCGAAGCCGATCTGACCGACCGCGCGTCGAGCGAGACGGATTGGTCGATCGAATTGCGCACCCGCGATCGCCAGCGCAAGCTGGTGTCCAAGATCGACGCCGCCATCCGTCGCATCGACGAGGGCGAATACGGCTATTGCGAAGTGACGGGCGAGCCGATCAGCCTGGGCCGGCTGGAGGCGCGGCCGATCGCGACGATGACGCTGGAGGCGCAGGAACGCCACGAGCGCAACGAAAAGATCTCGCGCGAGGATTGATCGTTCGCCGGCCGTCGCGCTGCGATGGGCCGGCGTTTACGTTCTGGTAAGATTCGGGGCGGCATGCGGTGGGAGTTTCCCGGCCGATCATGACGAGGGCACCGGATATGGACAGCCTCTTCCACGCGTCTTCCATGGCAACCGACGATGCCGGGCCTGTCGACGGCGGCGTCGTTCCGCCGCGCCAGCCACCCCGCGAAAGCCTGTTGCTGACGGCGCGGCTGTGGCTGCACGGCGATCACTGCGATCGCGAGGTTCGCATGCGCAACCTGTCGCCGGGCGGGGTGATGGTCGATTGTAGCGCGGTGCGCGAGCCGGGGTCATTGGTGCGGCTCGAGATGCCGGGCCTTCGAACGGTCGCGGGCAAGGTGGCTTGGTGTACCGCGGGACGGATGGGAATCGCGTTCGAATCTCCGATCGATCCGGCTCTGGTCCGCATCGGGGCGGCTGTAGATTAGGTTTCGCTGGCGAGGGGCCGCTCACAATTGGCCATTGCCCCCTGCAAAAAGCCCCTCCGGTTTGGGGAGGGGCTGAATGGCGTCAGGCTCTACAGGCCCGAAAGCTCTTCCTTCAATTTCAACTTTTGGCGCTTCAGGTCGGTGAGGATCGCGGAGTTGGGCATCGGGCGGTGGGCTTCGTCGGCGATGCGGCGGTCGAGCGCGGCATGCTTGGTTTCCAGTGCCTGTTGATGCGTCGTCTGCATTTCGGTGTACCTCCTGATGCATGCGTGTTGGGGGACTGAGTAAACCATCGAACGTCCTAAAAGTCGTCACCGAAAATGGTTGAACGCGATTAGTCGAGGGGCATGATGCGACGACTTGGGTTGGTCGTCCGGCTGCGCTAGGGGCAAAGCGGGCCGCAGGGTGGTGGCAGGGGGTTTTACCATGGACGACGCGCAGATCATCGCCCGCCTGGAACAGCTGCGCACCGAACATCGCGATCTCGACGCGGCGATCACCGCGCTCGGCGCCAGCGCGACGCCCGATCAATTGCAGCTCGCCCGACTGAAAAAGCGAAAGCTGCGGCTGCGCGACGAGATCGCCCTTTGCGAAGACCAGCTGATCCCGGACATCATCGCCTGAGCCGCCGGTTGTGCTTTTCCGATTTGGCACAGGATCGACCACAACGGCGGCTGGGCAGGCGGCGCGCGCTATGTCACCGGTGAACGCATGACTGGCAGCCGTTCCGAATCACGCATCCATCGCCGCCTGATCGATTCGCTCTATACGGAGGCGATGCTGCTGGCGGACGAAGCACGCAGCTATTTCGACGAGGCGGGGCGGCTGGAGCGGGAGGCGCTCGACCCGCTCATCCGCGTCGGCTTTTCATGCGAGTCGTTAAAGGTGACGACGCGGCTGATGCACGTCATCGCCTGGCTGCTGACGCAGCGCGCGATCGATGCAGGCGAGATGCAGCCGCGCGACGCGCTCGATGGGAACCGGCGGCTCGGCCACGCGCCGCAGTTCGACGCGGATCTCGTCGCTGCGTTGCCGCAGCGCGCGCGCGTGCTGGTGGAGGCGAGTGCGAACCTGCACCGCCGGGTCGGTCTGCTGGATGCAGCGCAAGTGGAACAGGTCGCACCCAGCCCGGTCCAGCGCCTGCACGATCGGCTGGCGCTGGCCTTTTGAACGCAACGCGGCGCCGGATCAGCCGGCGATCCGCGCCTTTGCTGCCGCATATTCGCGTGCGAAGCGGTCGACGCGGTCGGCGACGCTTTCCACCGCATCGACCACGCCGATGCCTTGGCCCGACCCCCAGATATCGCGCCAGGCCTTCGCCTTCGATCCGTTGTTGCCGCCGAAATTCATCGTCTTGAGGTCGCCCTCGGGCAGGTGATCGGGGTCCAGCCCCGCCGCTTCGATCGAGCTGCGCAGGTAATTGCCATGCACGCCGGTGAACAGGTTCGAATAGACGATGTCGGCCGCCTTGCTCGCGACGATCGACGCTTTGTAGTCGGGCGCAGCATTCGCCTCGGTCGTGGCGATGAAGGGCGAGCCGATATAGGCGAAGTCGGCACCCATCGCCTGCGCTGCCAGGATCGCACCGCCGGTCGCGATCGACCCTGACAAGGCCAGCGGTCCATCGAACCACTGGCGGATTTCCTGGATGATCGCGAATGGGGACAGGCGCCCGGCATGACCGCCGGCACCGGCTGCGACCGCGATCAGTCCGTCCGCACCCTTTTCGATCGCCTTGCGCGCGAAGCGATCGTCGATGACGTCGTGCAGCGTGATGCCGCCCCAGCGATGCACCGCGGTATTGAGGTCCTCACGCGCGCCCAAAGAGGTGATGACGATCGGCACCTGCCACTTGGCGCAGGTGGCAAGGTCCGCTTCCAGCCGGTCGTTCGATTTGTGCACGATCTGGTTGACCGCGAACGGCGCGGCGGGCCGATCCGGGTGCGCCCGATTATGCGCGGCAAGCTCTTCGGTGATCTGGTGCAGCCATTCGTCCAGCAGCGCCTGCGGCCGGGCGTTGAGCGCCGGAAACGAGCCTACGATCCCCGCCTTGCACTGCGCGATCACGAGTTCCGGCCCGGAAATGATGAACAACGGCGAACCGATCACGGGCAGGCGCAGGCGGTCGAACAGCGTGGGCGTCGTCATGGTCGGGCGGCTCCTCTTCTTATGATCGGTTGTCTAGCGAAACCTATCCGCCTGTCCAGCACGACGGCGCTTGCGGCGCGCCGACAAAGGCGTCAGACGGGACGTAACATTGTATCCGGAGTTACCAGTCCATGAAACTCGCCGTCGCCGCCGCTCTCGCGATGACCGTCTCTGCGCCTGCGCTCGCCGCGGGCAGCCTGCCGACCGATGTAGTGCCCGTCCTGTATGATATCGCCGTGACGCCAAATGCGCAGGCGATGACCTTCACCGGCACCGAAACGGTCACCGTCGACGTGAAGGCAGCGACCCGCACGATCACGCTCAACGCCGCGGATCTGGACGTCACGTCGGCGACGGTCGACGGCAAGGCCGTGCGCTTCGCGCTCGACAAGGACAAGCAGCAGCTGGTGCTGACGCTGCCCGCCGCCGCGACCGTTGGCCGCCATACCGTCGGCTTCGCGTGGAGCGGCAAGATCAACCAGTCCGCCGCCGGCCTGTTCGCGATCGATTATACCAATCAGGACGGGTCGAAGGCGCGCATGCTCGCCACCCAGTTCGAGGCGCCCGACGCCCGCCGCTTCGCGCCGATGTGGGACGAGCCGGCATTCAAGGCGAAGTTCAAGCTGAAGGCGGTGGTGCCGGCGGGGCAGCTCGGCATCTCCAACATGCCGGCGACGTCGGTGACGCGCCAGGCGAACGGCACGCAGCTGTACAGCTTTGCCGAAACGCCGGTGATGTCGAGCTATCTCCTGTACCTCGGCATGGGTGATCTAGATCGTAAGACGGTGCAGGCGGGCAACGTCGAGATCGGCGTCGTGACGCGTCGCGGCGTCGCGGACCAAGGCGACTACGCGCTGGCGCAGGCCAAGCGGCTGCTCGGCTATTACAACAGCTATTTCGGCACGCCCTATCCGCTGCCGAAGATGGACATGATCGCCGGCCCCGGCTCCAGCCAGTTTTTCGGCGCGATGGAGAATTGGGGCGCGATCTTCTACTTCGAACCCGAACTGCTGTTCGATCCCAAGCGCGCCACCGAAAGTGGCCGTCAGCGCATCTTCACCGTCGTCGCGCACGAAATGGCGCACCAATGGTTCGGCGATCTCGTCACCATGCGTTGGTGGGACGATCTGTGGCTCAACGAGGGCTTCGCGTCATGGATGGAGAACAAGTCCGCCGCCGATCTGAACCCGGACTGGAAGGCGGAGGCCGGCGCGGTCATGAGCGACCGCGAGGCGGCGATGAGCATCGACGCAACCTCGGCCACGCACCCGATCATCCGCAAGATCGAGACGGTCGACCAGATCGGCGAGGCGTTCGACGGCATCACCTACATGAAGGGGCAGGCCGTGATCGGCATGCTCGAATCGACGCTAGGTCCGGACAAGTTCCGTGACGGCATCCGCCGCTACATGGCGAAGTACAAATACGGCAACACCGTCACCGAACAGTTGTGGGCGGAACTGTCCGCCGCGGCGGGGCAGCCCGTGGCGGAGATCGCGCACGGCTACACGCTGCAGGGCGGCGTGCCGCTGGTGACGCTGTCGAACGCGCAATGCGTCGGCGGCATGACGCAGGCGACGGTGGCGCAGGGCCGTTTCGGCCTGGATGAAGCATCGAAGAAGCCGCAGACGTGGCAGGTGCCGATGGTCGTCGGCACCCTCGGCGGCGGTGAGACGCGCACCATCGTCACCGGCCCATCGACCAAGGTCAGCGTCAAGGGCTGCGGCACGCTCGTGCTGAACCAGGGCAAGGGCAGCTATACGCGCGTGATGTACGATCAGCCGGCGCACGATGCGCTGGTGCGCGACTATACGCGGCTGGAGCTGAAGGATCGTCTCGGCACGCTCGCTGACGATTATGCGCTGGCGGCGGGGGGATATCAGGACCTGTCGCGCTTCTTCGCGCTGATGGGCCAAGTAGGCGAGGGCGCCGATCCGCTCGAATGGCAGCTGGTGTCGGGGCGCCTCGGCAGCCTTGCCGGGCTGTATGAGGGCACGCCGCTGGAGACGGCGCTGCGCAATCGCACGGTCGCGATCCTCGGCCCCGTTCTGCGGCGCATCGGCATGACGGCGCAGCCGGGTGAGTCGCCGCTGGTGACGAACCTGCGCGAATCGCTCGTCTATCGCCTCGGCGCGGCGGGCGACGGCCAGGTGCTGTCGCAGGCGCGTAGCTATGTCGCGCAGCTCAAGACCAACCCGACGGCGATCCCGCCCGCCATTCGCGCGCCGGTCCTGTCGACCTTCGCCACTTATGCGACACCTGCCGACTGGGATGCGCTGCTCGCGCTGACCCAGGCGGAAACCAATCCGGTCGCCAAGAACCGGTACGTCTCGCTGCTGGGCGCGGCGGAGGACGATGCCGTCGCGAGCCGTGCGCTGGCCCTGCTCAAGACCGACACGTTCACCGCCCCGCAAAAGGCCGCGTTGCTGCGGGCGATCTCTGGCAGCCACCCGGATATGGCGTTCGACTGGGCGGTGGCAAACCACACGCTGGTCGACGGCTTCATCGAGGAAAGCAGCCGGTCGGGCTTTATCGTCGGTCTGGGCGGTGGCTCGTCCGACCCCAAGATGCCGGGCAAGATCGAAAGCTTCGCGCAGACGCTTCCCGAAACCTCGCGTGCGCCGGCGCGTCGCGTGATCTCGGGCATTGCAGTGCGCAAGGCAGCCGCGGAACGCCTGCGCCCGGCAGTGGAGACGTGGTTGAAGTCGGGGAAGTAAGCCGCAGCCGGCCGTGTTGTCTCTTCCGTATAAGGCGTAGCCCCGGCGAAAGCTGGGGCCTCCCGCAGCTCCCGAGGTGCGCTTGACCCGGAGAGACTCCATCCCTTGCTGGGATTACGTCTTATTCGTGGCGGATGGATTACGTTCCAGGGAAAGCGTCCGTTCCAGCCGTCCTTGCGAGCGCAGCGAAGCAATCCAGAGCCGGATCACGACGCCCTGGATTGCTTCGCTGCGCTCGCAATGACGATGATAACCGTTCTTACGCCACCTTCGCCATGCCACCGATGATCTTGTCGAGCGTGATCGGATATTCGCGCACGCGCACGCCGGTCGCGTTGTAGATCGCATTGGCGATCGCCGCGCCGACGCCGCACAGGCCGAGTTCGCCGACTCCCTTCGCCTTCATCGGCGACGTCGTCGGATCGGTTTCGTCCAGGAACACCACCTCCTGGTGCGGGATGTCGGCGTGGACCGGCACCTCGTAACTCGCTAGGTCGTGGTTGACGAAGAAGCCGAACCTTTTGTCGATGGCGAGTTCCTCCATCAGCGCCGCCCCCACGCCCATCGTCATCGCGCCGATCACCTGGCTGCGCGCGGACTTGGGGTTGAGGATTCGCCCCGCCGCGCACACCGCCAGCATGCGGCGGACGCGGATTTCGCCGGTATAGGCGTCGACGCCGACCTCGACGAAATGCCCGGCGAAGGTCGACTGCTGCACCTTCTTGGCGAGGTCGCCGAATTCGATGCTGTCCTCGGCGGACAGTCCTGCGTCGCCTGCGGCCTGACCCAGCGGCACGCTGCGATTGCCCGAGCGGACTTTCCCGTCCTCGAAGACGACGTCTGCCGAATTGAAGCCGAGCTTTTGCGCAACGGCTTCGCGCAGCTTGACGCAGGCGGCATAGACGCCCGCGGTCGAGCTGTTCGCGCCCCATTGTCCGCCCGATCCGGCGGCGGCCGGGAAGTCGCTGTCGCCGAGCAGCACGCGGACCTTGTCGATCGGCACGCCCATCATTTCGGCAGCGGTCTGCGCGATGATCGTATAGCTGCCGGTGCCGATATCGGTCATGTCGGTCGCGACCGTGACCATGCCCTTGGCATCGATGCCGACGCGTGCGCCCGACTTCATATTGATGTTGTTGCGGAAGCCCGACGCGACGCCCATGCCGACCAGCCACCGGCCGTCCCGCACCGCGCGCGGCTTGGCCTGACGCCGGCTCCAGCCGAAGCGATCGGCGCCCATCTGGAGGCACTGTACCAGTTGCCGCTGCGAGAATTTGCGTTCCGGCTTTTCGGGATCGACCTGCGTGTCGTTCGCGATGCGGAAGGCGACCGGGTCCATGCCCAGCTTTTCCGCCATTTCGTCCATCGCGACCTCGAGCGCCATCAGGCCCGGTGCCTCGCCCGGCGCGCGCATCGCATTGCCTTCGGGCAGGTCGAGCACCGCAAGGCGCATCGACGTCAGCCGGTTGGCGCCGGCATACAGCAGCTTGGTTTGCGCCACCGCCGTTTCCGGCCCACCGCCGGGCAGATCGCCCGAACCGCTTTCGTGGGCGATCGCGACGAGCTTGCCGTCCTTGCCCGCGCCCAGCCGGATGCGCTGGCGCGTCGCGGGGCGGTGCGTGGTGTTGTTCGCCATCAGCGGCCGTTGCAGCGCGACCTTCACCGGCCGCCCCGCCGCCTTCGCACCCAGCGCCGCGAGGATCGCATCGGCGCGCACGAACAGCTTCCCGCCGAACCCGCCGCCGATATAGGGCGAGATCAGCCGGACATTCTGTTTCGGAATGCCCAGCGTCTTCGCGACATCGCCCTTGCCCCAGGCGATCATCTGGTTCGACGTCCAAAGCGTCAGCTTGTCGCCATTCCATGCCGCGGTGCTGGCATGCGGTTCCATCATCATATGGCTCTGATCGGGCGTCTCGTAGCGCGCGTCGAGCGTCACGGGGGCCGCGGCGAACGCCTTGTCGAAGTCGCCGACACGGTCGACGGGCGGCGCGGCGCTGCCTTCGCCGCTGCTGTCGCCCTTCAGCGGCGCCGTCTTGAGCGCGCTGTCGAGGTCGAATCGGCCCTTGCCGCGCGCATAATCAACGCGGATCAGGCCGGCGGCGGCGCGTGCCTGTTCGAACGTCTCGGCAACGACCAACGCAATCGCCTGATGATAGTGATCGACTGCCGGACCGCCGAGCAGCTTGGCGGTATTCATGTCGCCTTTGCCGAGCGGGCCGGCATTGTCCGCGGTGACGATCGCCAGCACGCCCGGCGCGGCCTTGGCGGCGCTCAGGTCCATGCTGCTGATCCGGCCCTTGCCGATGCCCGCGCCGACGACATAGCCATAAGCGGCGTTCGGAGCGACGTCATGACGCTCATAGGCGTATCGCGCCGTGCCGGTGGTCTTGTACTTGCCGTCGATACGATCGGTCGGCTTGCCGATTACCTTCAACTGGTCGATCGGGTTGGTGCCCGCAGGCTGATCGAACTTCACGCGGCGCTCCTGCTCTTGGCTTGGGCCATCACCCCGGCGAGCGTGCGCTCGACCAGCGGCACCTTAAAGGCGTTGTCGGCGGTGGGGCGCGCGCCGGCGAGCAGGCGGCTCGCCACGGCCTTCGCTCCCTGCGGCATGGCGGCATCCGCCTCGGGTGTGCGCCACGGTTTGGGGGCGATGCCACCGATCGCGGCGCGACCGGTGCCGTCGGGCAGGATCACCGCGGCGACCGAGACCAGCGCATAGGCGTAGGACGCGCGGTCGCGCACCTTGTGATAGATGTGCGTGCCACCGAGCGGCTTGGGTAGCGTCACCGCCGTGATCAATTCGCCCGGCTGCAGCGCCGTTTCGATATGCGGCGTGTCGCCCCACAAGCGATGGAAATCGGCGATCGGGATCAAGCGCGTCGTGCCCGACGGCTGCACCGTCTCGACGCTCGCGTCGAGCAGCCGCATCGCCACCGCCATGTCGCCGGGATAGGTCGCAATGCACGCATCGCTCGTGCCGATGATGCCGAGCTGCCGGCTGTAACCACCGATCGCCGCACAGCCCGATCCGGGCTTACGCTTATTACAGGGCTGGTTGGTGTCGTAGAAATAGGGGCAACGGGTACGCTGCAACAGGTTGCCCGCGGTGGTCGCCTTGTTGCGGAGCTGCCCGCTGGCGCCCGCGACGATCGCGCGGGTCAGGACGCCGTAATCGCGGCGTACGCGCGCGTCCGCAGCCAGGTCGGTGTTGCGCACGAGCGCGCCGATGCGCAGGCCGCCATTGTCGGTCGGCTCGATCCGGTCGAGCTTCAACCGATTGACGTCGACCAGATGGACCGGCTCCTCGATCTGCAGCTTCATCAGGTCGAGCAGGTTGGTGCCGCCTGCGATGAACTTGGCGCCCGGACGCGCGGCCACGGCCTGGGCAGCGGCGGCGGGCGTGTCGGCGCGTTCGTAGGTGAAGGCCTTCATGCTTTGGCTCCCGCGACATCCCGCATCGCGTCGATGATGTTCGAATAGGCGCCGCAGCGGCAGATGTTGCCGCTCATCCGTTCGCGCATTTCCTCCGCCGTCAGCGCAGGCGCGCCGGCGACGTCGTCCTGCACATGGCTCGGGACGCCACGCTTGATCTCGTCGAGCACCGCGACCGCCGAGCAGATCTGGCCGGGGGTGCAATAGCCGCACTGATAGCCGTCATGCTTGACGAACGCGGCCTGCATCGGATGCAGCTTGTCAGGCGTGCCAAGCCCCTCGATCGTCGTGATCTCGTCGCCATCGTGCATGACCGCGAGGCTGAGGCAGCTGTTGATGCGTCGCCCGTCGACCAGCACCGTGCAGGCCCCGCACTGGCCGTGGTCGCAACCCTTCTTCGTGCCGGTCAGCTTCCAGTGCTCGCGGAGCGCATCGAGCAAGGTGGTTCGCGTGTCGAGTGCGACCTGGCTGGTCCGTCCGTTCACCTTCAGCGTCACGGGCATCGTCGGCGGGGCGGGGCGTTCGTCGAGCGGCACCGCTGCCGCCTCAGTGGGCATGGCCGTCGCCGCCGCACCGATCGCCCCGCTCGCGAGCACGCCGCGGCGAGACATGGACAGTTCGTAATCGCTCATCAAAGGCCCCTTGATTCATCTGACATACCGACGTTTTCGACGCGGTGTACGCCACTGACGGGGTAGGCCTTATCGTTTCGACGCAGCGCAAAGCAAACCCTTGTTAGGAGTACGCAAAGAAACGGGTCCAGGTTCCAACGGAACCCGGACCCGCAACGTTTTGATGCAGATGAGTGGCGGGATCAGAAGCCGATATGTGCGCCCGCCGACAGAACGACCGCATGGGCATCGCGCAGAGTGCCGCGGGTCAGGACGTTGGTCTGCGCCGCGGTGCCGACATAGGCCGCGGTCTGACGGTCGATCGTCGTGTCTTCGAAATCGACATAGTTTGCAGCCAGATCGAAGCCGAACTTCGGAGTCACCTGGAAGGTGCCGCCGACGCCATAGTTCCAGCGGTTCGAATCCGGCACGCGCGCGTCGCGCAGGCCGTCCTGCGTCGGGGTCAGCGCCCGCTGCACGCCGGCCCGGACCGTCAGGCTGGGCGAGACGGCATAGTCGACGCCACCCGCCAGGCTGTAGCTGTCACGATAATTCTCGGGCAGCGCGGTGTTCAGCGGCGCGCCGAGGCGGATCGCGTCGAACTTACTCCAATTGTAGCGCACGGCCTGGCCGTTCAGCGTCAGCGCCGGCGTCACCTTGATGCGCGCACCGACGATCGTCTGCGCGGGCGTGTAGAAGCTTGCCTGAACGCCCGTCAGCGTGCGGTTCTGGCCGGCAAGCGGGCCGACGAGGCCGGCGACGGTGAGGTCGCCCGTCAGCGTGTGCTCGATGCGCGACTTATAGCTGATGCCGACGGTCGCCCAGTCGTTGTGCATCTGGACGCCCGCGGTCCAGCCGATGTCCCAGCCCTTGCCTTCCAGCTTCTGCGAGCCGTCGGCGGTGGTGGTCAGGTTGGGCAGCGCGTTGCCCAGGCTGGCGTAGACGTGCTCGACGTTCGCACCGCCGCCGACGCGCAGCCAGTCGGTCAGCGCCACGGCGATCGACGGCTGGATGTCGATCGTCATCAGCTTGGTGCGGGTCGCGCTGTAGCGGGTCCAGCTGTTGTTGTCGTAATCGGTGGTGAAGCTGTAGGGCGACGTCACCGCGAGGCCGAACGCGACCGGACCGAACGGCAGCGCGATCGCACCGGACGGCAGCAGGCCCTTGTCGATCGGGTTGCGTGCTTCCTGCGCACCGCCGACGGGCTGGTAGTTAGCCGGATTGGCGCACGACACGCCGGCCGGGCGGCACACCACGGTGCCGTTGTTGACGACGCGACCGCGCGGCAGGATGCCCGACGCGTTGATTGCCGCCTCGCCGCGCTCCATCCCTGCGATCGATGCCGGGTTCCACCACAGCGACTGCGGGCCGGTATCGGCGACTTCACCCGAGAAGGCACGACCGGCGCCACGCGCCGACTGCTCCTGCAGGTAGAAGGCCTGGGCGTGGGCCACCGAGGCGAAACCGAACGAGCCGAGCACGGCAGTGGCGAGCAACGAAGTTTTGATACGCAAGGACATGAGCGGTCTTCCTTAAGCTTACTGGTAAGTCGAAACGGGTCGGATCAGCGCACGCGCGTCCAGGTCTGCGTCTTGCAGAGCGGCACGAACACGCAGCCACGCACCTTCAGCGTGTTGGCGTCGACGGGCGTCACCTTCGCCTTGTACGTCTTGCCGTCGTCGGGGTTGTAGATCTTGCCGCCGCTCCAGGCATCGCCATCCGCGGTGAAGCCGCTGATCAACAGCAGACCCTTCAGCAGGCGACCGCGCTGCGCCGGATCCTGATTGTTGACGTCCTTCAGATCGGGCTGCTGGCGGAGCAGTTCGGACGAGATCAGCCGGCCGCAGATCGACGCGCCACAGCGCTGGATTTCGACGATGCCGTTGCGGGTTTCGGTCTTCCACCGGCCCAGCGCGACGTCGGGGGTGGGTGCGGGCGCAGGGGCGGCGGCCAGCAGCGCGCCAATCAACATCAGGGACATGGTCAATTCTCCTCTCCCGGATGGACGCGAACGGCCGCGCCCATCGAACAAGCCGTTCTAGCCTTGCGCCGTATCTGTACGGTCGCATTGTGGCGCCGCGGAGGCCGCCCGATGCCGGGCAATAACCTATTGGCGAGCCAGATGCCGTTTACGGCAATCTGATGCTCGCCTAACCCCGGGGCGCGGTGTGTCAAGGGTGATGACGTAAACCGCGGTGCTTCAAGCATCTTTTCGCGCGGATGGCACCGGATCGTGCCGACCGCCATGCGTCCGGGCGGGTCCAAGCCTCGCATGCGCAAGCCATGGACCCGCCCGGGGCATCGTCAGTTGCGCAGCGGCTTCCCCGTGGTCAGCATCTGCTGCACGCGCGCCTGCGTCCGCGGATCGCGCACGGCCTCCATGAACGCCGCACGCTCCAGCGTCAGCAGATCATCCTCCTGCACGGTATCGACCAGATCGGCCTCGCCGCCGGTCAGAACCGTCGCGAGCCGGCCCGAGACGACCTCGTCATATTCGGTCGCCATCCCCTTCTTGCGGAAACCGTCGACGACACCGGCGATGCCGGTACGGCCGCTTTCGCCCGGCAGGCGGAAGGTCGGCTTTTCGGGCGCCTTATAGCGGTCGACGAGGCTGAGCGCCTTGGCCTTGGCGTCGGCGAGCAGACGGTCGCGATTCATCGTGATGCCGTCGCTGGCTTTAAGGAACATCATCTCCTTCGCGAGCGCCGCCGACTTCGACACCTGCGCGGTCGAGATCGTCTCGAATGCCTTGGCGACGGCGGGCATCGGCCCGCGCGGCATCATCGGTGCCTTGGCGAGGCGATCGAGCAGCTCACCGTTGCCGCCCCAGCCCGGCAGCAGGCCGACGCCGCACTCGACCAGACCGATGTAGCTTTCGGCATGCGCCTGCACCGCATCGGCGTGGAGCACGACCTCGCAACCGCCGCCCAGCGCCATGCCGGCCGGTGCCGCCACGACGGGGAAGGGGGCGTATTTCAGCGCCTTCAGCGCCTGCTGCCCGCCGGCGATCAGCTTCTCGATCTCGCCCCACATGCCCGCGGCCACGGCGAACATCGCCATGCCCAAGTTGGCGCCGGCCGAGAAATTCGAGCCCTCGTTGTAGATCACTAGCGCCTTGAAGCGCTCGTGCACCAGCGAGATGGCCTGCTGGATCAGGGTCATGATCTCGGCGTCGAGCGCGTTCATCTTGGTGGTGAACTCGAGTGCCGCGACGCCGTCGCCGACATCCCAGAGCGCCGCCGAGCCATTTTTGAGAAGCGGCTCGGACCGGAGCTTGATGTCTTCGAGCAGCAGCACGCCGTCGCCGCGGACCACGCCGTGATAGTCGCCGTCCGTGCCCAGGAATTGGCGCTTGCCGTCGATGACGCGATAGAAGCTGCGGTCGCCGGCGGTCTCGAGGATCGCCGGGACGCTGCGGCCTTCGTCGCGCAGGCGCTGCGCGAAGGCGGCGGCACCGATCCG
Organism: Arthrobacter sp. TPD3018; assembly: GCA_003075315.1. Classification (GTDB taxonomy): domain Bacteria; phylum Pseudomonadota; class Alphaproteobacteria; order Sphingomonadales; family Sphingomonadaceae; genus Sphingomonas. The sequence continues at coordinate 1,318,185 of QDFQ01000001.1, forward strand.
GTCGAGCAGCTCGAACGGGCCGAACTTCCAATTGTAGCCGAGCTTCATCGCGTCATCGATCGCGACGATGTCGTCCGCGGCTTCGCCGACCAGCATCGCCGCATAGGACAAGGTCTTGCCCAGGATTTCCCAGGCATAGTCGCCGACCTTGCCCGGCGTCGCGATCAGCGCGCCAAGATCCTTTTCCGCCTTGGGCGGCAGCGGGGTGGGCTTCTGGCCACCGCGATACTCGCCCGTCGCGAGATCGAGCGCCAGCTTGGTCTTGGTGACCTTGTCGAAACGGTAGAAGCCGCCCTTGCCCTTACGGCCGGTAAAGCCATCCGCGATCATCTTGTCGACCAGCGGCATCGGGCGAACGGTGTCGAAATAAGGGTCGCCCTGCGGCAGCGTGGACGACAGGCTCTTCGACAGCAACGGCATCAAATCGACGCCGACGAGGTCGACGAGGCCGAAGATCCCGGTCTTGGGCACGCCCATCGGCCGGCCGCCGATCTGATCGGCTTCCTCGACCGTCAGCCCCTGGTCCATCGCCGCGTTGATGGCGACGGCCAGCCAATAGGTGCCGATGCGGTTGGCGATGAAGCCCGGCGTGTCCTTGGCGCGGACGATCCGCTTGCCCATGAAGCGGTCGACGAAGTCCTCGACCTTCTCGGCCACCGCGGCGTCCGTATGGTCACCGCGAACGATCTCGATCAGCCGCATGTAGCGCGGCGGATTGAAGAAATGGGTGATCAGGAAGTCGGCCTTGAACTGGTCCGAGCGCCCGTCGACCAGATGGCCGAGCGGGATGGTCGACGTGTTCGAGCTGACCGCGGTGCCGGGGCGCTTGAGCGCCTCGAGCTTGGCGTAGAGCGCCTGCTTGATGTCGAGCCGTTCGACGATCGCCTCGACGATCCAGTCGCACTCGGCGACACGGTTGAGGTGGTCGTCGATATTGCCCGTCTCGACCAGCTTCGCCGCACCCTTCGACATGAAGGGCGCGGGTTCGCTCTTCAGCATCTTGGCGACCGCATTCTTGGCCACCGCGTCGCGATCGTCACCCTCCTTGGGGACGATATCGAGCAGCAGCACCGGGATGCCGGCGTTAGCGACCTGTGCGGCGATGCCGGCGCCCATGACGCCCGCCCCGATCACGCACACCTTTTTGATGGATTCGCTCATGTTATGCGCGCTCCAGCACCGTGGCGATGCCCTGGCCGCCGCCGATGCACTGGGTGGCGAGCGCGTACTTGCCGCCCTCACGCTCCAGCAGCGCCGCCGCCTTGCCGACGATGCGTGCGCCGGTCGCGCCGAGCGGGTGGCCGATCGCGATCGCACCGCCGTCGAGGTTGATCGTCTCATCCTTCAGGCCGAGGTCGCGGATGCAGGCGATCGCCTGGCTGGCGAACGCCTCGTTGATCTCGACGACGTCGAGGTCGCCGACCGACACGCCCGCGCGAGCCAGCGCCTTCTGCGAGGCACTGATCGGACCCAGACCCATCGTCTCGGGCTCGATGCCCGACACGCCGACCGCCTTGATGCGGGCGAGGATCTTGAGGCCGTGCTTGGTCGCGAACTCTTCCGACGTCACGAGAACCGCGCTCGCGCCATCCGTCAGCGGCGACGAGGTGCCGGCGGTGACCGAGCCATCCTGGCTGAACGCGGGCTTCAGGCCGCCGAGCGCTTCGACGGTGGTGTCGGGGCGGATCGTGCCGTCTTCACTGACCGTGCCGGCCTTCGTCTGGATCGGCACGATCTCATCGCTGAGCCGCCCATCGGCGCGCGCTGCGGCGGCCTTCTGCTGGCTCTTCACCGCGAACGCATCCTGCTCGCCGCGGGTGATCTGATACTTGGTCGCGACGTTCTCCGCGGTGTCGCCCATGCCCATGTACGCGCCGGCATTCTTCTTCGCGAGGACGGGATTGGGCAGCGGGTTGTAGCCGCCCATCGGCACGCGGCTCATCGATTCGAGGCCGGCGCAGATGAACGCCTCGCCCGCACCGATCTGGATCTGGCCCATTGCGATATGGATCGCACTCATCGACGATCCGCAGAAGCGGTTCACGGTCATGCCGCCGACCGACAGGGGCAGATCGGCAAGCAACCCGATCATCCGTGCGACGTTAAGACCCTGTTCGCCTTCGGGGAAAGCACAGCCGAGGATGATATCCTCGATCTCGGCGGCGTCGACGCCGGTCTTTTCGATCAGGCCGCGAATCGTCTGCGCGGCAAGATCGTCGGGACGGACGCGGGCGAGGGCGCCCTTGCCGGCGAGGTGGAACGGCGAGCGCGCATAACCGGCGATGACGACGTTGGTCATGAAATCCTCTCTTTGGCAGGCATCGGGATGCAAGGGCAGACTTGCGTGATGCCGTATAGGTGCGATACCTTCCCATTACGTCAAGTGGATCGAGCCGACAATATGCTCGATGATGGGCATGAGAGGATGAGGGAATGAGCGACACCGCCACCGCCGGAACGACGGCGCAGGGTGCAGCGCCGCTGGCGATCAAGCAGGGCGTGCCGCTGCCGAGTCGGCCCCGCCTGCTCGGCGACCTGCTCGACCATACCGTCGCACGCTTTCCCGGTCGCCCGGCGATCGACTTCATGGGGTCTGTCACCAGCTGGGGTGACCTCGGCAACGCCGTCGACCGTGCCACGGCGGGGTTGCAGGCACTGGGCGTGGTGAAGGGCACGCGCGTCGCGCTCTGTCTGCCGAACACGCCTTATTATCCGATCCTGTTCTTCGCGACGCTCAAGGCCGGCGGCATCGTCGTCAACGTCAACCCGCTGTACGTCGAGCGTGAGCTGGCGCATTTGATCCACGACTCGGGCGCGGAGATCATCGCGACCCCCGACGTCGCCGAAATCCAGGCGCGTGTGCTGAAGGTCGCGGGCGAGGCGGGCATGCGCCACGTCATCACCTGCCCGATTGCCGACGCCCTGCCGACGATCAAGAAATATGCGTATAAGCTGGTGAAGCGTAAGGAGATCGGCCGCGCCCAACGAGATGCGCGCCATCTGTTTTTCGCCGACCTGATGGCGAAGCGCGCCACGCCTGCTCCCGTTGCGGTCGCGCCGGACGAGGTGGCGGTGCTCCAATATACCGGCGGCACGACTGGCGTGCCCAAGGCGGCGATGCTCTCCCACGCGAATATCGTTGCGAACACCGATGCGATGCTCGTCCATGTCGGCGGCGAGACGCCCGATCAGGATCGCGTGCTCGGTGTGCTGCCGCTGTTCCACGTCTTCGCGCTGACCAACGTGCTGACCTTCTCGACGCTGGTCGGTGCGGAGATGATCCTGCTGCCGCGCTTTGAAATGAAGCAGTTGCTCGCCACGCTGAAACGCACCCGGCCGACCTATTTCCCGGCGGTGCCCACGATCTACAATGCGCTCGCCAACCTGGGCGAGGAGCAGCGCCCCGACCTGTCGGCGATCAAGGTCTGCATTTCGGGCGGCGCGCCGCTGCCGATCGAGGTGCGCCATGCGTTTGAGGCGAACACGGGCGCGAAGCTTGTCGAGGGCTATGGCCTTTCCGAAGCCTCACCGATCATCACCTGCAACCCCTTTGACGGCGTCAACAAGGAAGGCTCGGCAGGGCTGCCCTTCCCCGGCACGACGATCGAGATTCGCGACCGCGAAGACCCGACACGGATCATGCCCAAGGGTGAGAAGGGCGAGATCTGCGCGCGCGGGCCGCAGGTCATGAAGGGGTATTGGCACAAGCCCGCCGAAACCGACGCGGCCTTTGCCGACGGTGCGCTGCGCACGGGCGACGTCGGCTATCTCGACGATGACGGCTATCTGTTCATCGTTGACCGGATCAAGGACATGATCCTGTGCGGCGGCTACAACGTCTATCCGCGCGTGATCGAAGAGGCCCTATACGAGCACCCCGCCGTCGTCGAAGCCGTCGTAATCGGTGTGCCCGATGCGCATCGCGGCCAGGCGCCCAAGGCATTCGTCGTCCTGTCTGAACCGGGCAGCGTGACGGGCGCCGACCTGCGCGACTTCCTGCGCGACAAGATCAGCAAGATCGAGCTTCCCCGCGAGGTGGAAATCCGCGACACTCTGCCCAAGACGTTGATCGGCAAGCTTTCCAAAAAGGAGCTGGTCGAAGAGGAAATGGCGAAGGCGGCGCGCTAGACGTCGGCTCGCTTCAGGTGAGGGTGCAAGGGGTGAACGACGACAGAGGCGAATTGCAGGGTATTCAGGAGGTGGCCGACATGCTCGGCATCACGCCGAGGACGCTGCGCTTCTATGAAGACAAAGGGCTGATCGAGCCTTGCCGCATCGGGACGACGCGCGTCTATCGCCGGCGCGAGATCGCCCGGATGCAATTGATCCTGCGCGGCAAACGGCTGGGGTTTTCGCTGACCGACATCGCCGAATTCCTCGACCTGTACGATGCGGACCCCCAGCATCTCGAACAGATGCGCGCGCTGGCGGAGCGGGTCCGGATGCGGATCGAGGAACTGGAAAAGCAGCGTGACGCGCTCGACCAGACACTAGGCGAATTGGCCAAGCTCGAAGGTGAGGCACTCGCCAGGGTGCATGCCCACGAACCGGAAGCGCAACGGGCGGCGGGATAAGGCATATTTCCTCGTTCCCCGCGTGAGCTCCGCGGGCCGTCTCGCGCCTACGGCTCACGAGGGGCTTAACGGCTGCCTCCGCGTCCCGTTAGACCTCCGGCGAAGCCCAAGGCGACGACGTGGCCGGGGCGACCCGCTCTCGCCAATGCATCGGGTGGACGATAGAAGGAACGCATGTCCGACCCTCGCGAAACCGATCCGATCCTCGATCCCAAATACGACGCCGCCGGCCTCATCACCGCGGTCGTCACGACGCGCGACGGTGCGCTGCTGATGGTGGCGCATATGAACGCCGAGGCGCTAGCCGCAACCCAATCGAGCGGCGAGGCCACCTTCTGGTCGCGCAGCCGCGGTCGGCTGTGGAAGAAGGGCGAGACCTCCGGCAACGTCCTGCGCGTCGTCGAGATGCGGATCGACTGCGATCAGGATGCGCTCTGGATCATCGCCGATCCGGCCGGCCCTGCGTGTCACACGGGGGCGACGAGTTGCTTCTACCGGCGGATCGACGGCGATCGGCTTATCCGCGTCGCATGAGGACGTTGCCGGCGCTGGCGGCGGTCGCCTTGCTGGCGGGCTGCGGATCGCGACCGGAGGCGTCCTCCGACGCTGCGACGTCCGGTGCGCGATTGGAAGCGGCGGCGATCCGCACGGGCTTGATCGACGATCCGACGCGTGCCGATCTGGTCGGTTCCTGGGCATTGGACACCGATCGCGTCTGTGTGGTGGCGGGCGCGGAAGGGTTGCTGCGGCTGGGAGCGCTCGTCGATTACGGTGAGGGGCAGGGGTGTGCGGCGTCGGGCCCTGCGCAGCGTAGCGGGGACCGCGTGCGGGTTGCCTTCGGCACCTGCCGTTTCGAGGCGCGGTTCGAGGGCGACCGGATCGTCTTTCCAGCCGAGCTGCCGGCTAGCTGCGACAGCCTGTGTACCGGACGGGCGTCGCTCGCCGCGCTCACGGTCGAGCGGCTCAGTACATCGACGGCGGAGGCGGAAACGCTGCGGACGCCGGGCGGAAAATTGCTGTGTGTTCCCGCGTCACCCAATTGACGTTGACGTAAACGTGATGTAGTCGGAGCACATGGCTTCGTCTCCCGCTTATGCGATGATCGAACATCGCCACGACCGCGACCATTTCACGATCTCGGATCTGTCCGAGGAGTTCGGCGTCACCGCGCGGGCGCTGCGCTTCTATGAAGATGAAGGCCTGATCGCCCCTGAGCGACGCGGTACGCAGCGTATCTATTCGCATCGCGACCGGGCGCGTCTCGCCTGGATCCTGCGCGGCAAGCGCGTCGGGTTCAGCCTTAGCGAAATTCGCGAGATGATCGACCTGTACGATCTGGGCGACGGGCGCCGCGTGCAGCGGCAGGTATCGATCGATCGATGCCGCGCGCGCATCGCGCTGCTCGAACGGCAGAAGCAGGACATCGACGCCGCCATCGCCGAACTCACCGAATTCGTGGAGGTCGTTTCGGCCGTCCACAACACCGAACAGCAAGGATAATCGGATGCCCCAGTATACGCCCCCCGTCCGCGACACCCGCTTCCTGCTGGAGCATGTCGTCGGCTTGCAGAACTACAGCAATCTACCCGGCTTCGATGCCGCCACCCCCGACGTCGTCGAGGCGGTGCTGGAGGAAGGCGGCCGTTTTGTCGCCGAGGTTCTGTTCCCGATCAACCAGTCGGGCGATCAGGAAGGCTGCACCCGCCACGAGGACGGCAGCGTCACGACGCCCAAGGGCTTCAAGGAAGCCTATAAGCAATATGTCGAGAGCGGCTGGGCGACGCTGGGCAACCTGCCCGAACATGGCGGGCAGGGCATGCCGCACGTCGTGTCGATCGCGTTCCAGGAATATATGATCTCGTCGAACATGGCGTTTGCCATGTATCCGGGCCTGACCCACGGCGCGATCGCCGCGCTGATCGCCAAGGGCAGCCCCGAGCAGCAGGCGTTGTACGTCCCCAAGATGGTGTCGGGCGAGTGGGGCGGCACGATGAACCTCACCGAGCCGCAATGCGGCACCGACCTGGGCCTGATCCGCACCAAGGCGGAGCCGCAGGCGGACGGATCGTACGCGATCACCGGCACCAAGATCTTCATCTCGGCCGGCGAGCACGACCTGACCGACAACATCATCCACCTCGTCCTGGCCAAGACGCCGGGCGCGCCGGACAGCTCGAAGGGCATTTCGCTGTTCGTGGTGCCGAAGGTGCTGGTGAACGACGACGGTTCGCTGGGCGAGCGCAATGCCGTCACCTGCGGCTCGATCGAGCACAAGATGGGCATCCACGCCAATTCGACCTGCGTGATGAACTATGACGGCGCGAAGGGCTGGCTGGTCGGCGAGGAGATGAAGGGCCTTGCCGCGATGTTCATCATGATGAACGCGGCACGCCTCGGCGTCGGTCTGCAGGGTCTCGCCATCGCCGAAGTCGCTTACCAGAACGCCGTGCAATATGCGGGCGACCGCCGTCAGGGCCGCGCGCTGACCGGCCCCAAGGAGCCGGGCGAAAAGGCGGACACGCTGTTCGTCCACCCCGACGTCCGCCGCATGCTGATGGAGGCTAAGGCCTGGACCGAAGGCCTGCGCGCGCTGTGCCTGTGGGGAGCGCTCCAGGTCGACCTGGAGCATAACGCCGGCACCGAGGAAGAGCGCGAAATGGCGGGCGACCTGATCGGCCTGCTCACGCCCGTCATCAAGGGCGTCGGCACTGACAAGGGCTATGAGATCGCCACCAACGCGCAGCAGGTGTACGGCGGTCATGGCTACATCCAGGAATGGGGCATGGAGCAGTACGTCCGCGATGCCCGGATCGCGATGATCTACGAAGGCACCAACGGCGTGCAGGCGATGGATCTCGTCGGCCGCAAGCTTGCCACCAAGGGCGGTCGCGCGGTGCAAGCGCTGTTCAAGATCGTGACCGAAGAAACCGCGGCGGCCGAGGGCGTGGAGGCGACCGCAGGCATCGCGGCAGCGCTGAAGAAGGCGTTGGGCGAGCTGCAGGCGGCGACGATGTGGTTCATGGCCAATGGCATGAAGAACCCGGAAAACGTCGGCGCGGGCGCGGTGCCCTATATGCACCTGATGGGCATCGTCGCGACCGGCCTGATGTGGCTGCGCATGGCCAAGGCGGCCGCCGAGCAGAAGGCGGCGGGCGAGGGCGATGCGGCCTTCCTCGACGCCAAGCTGGTCACCGCGCGCTTCTTCGCCGAGCGCATCTGCCCGGACGCTGGCGCGCTGCGTCGCAAGATCGAAGGCGGCGCGGAGAGCGTGATGGCGCTGCCGCCCGAGATGTTCCGCGCGGCGTAACGGTGTATTCCTCCCTCGGCGCAGCCGGGGGAGGGGGACCGTTCGGCGCTAGCCCAATGGTGGAGGGGGCGTTTCCGCAGTCACTGAGGGCGCCGTATCGTCCCCTCGGTCAACGCCCCAGCGTTGCCAACTCGCTTTCGCGGGGAAGGCTCGATCTACGGCAAGCGGTCCGCCAGTGCGCGGATCGCCTGTCCTTCCAAGGCGGCAACCGTCTCGCCGTCGATCACCACGGCGCGTTCAGGCCGCAACACCGCTTCGTTCTGCAAGCCGTTGTCTAGCGCCAGCCAGGCTCGCACCGCTTGCTCCAGGCTGGTCACCTCCGCCAGTTCCGATCCGCCGCGGTGGACATTCGCCAGCACCGCGCTCATCCGCCAGTCGATGCCGCTCATGCGAGATCATTCTCGCTGATCACCACCAGCGCCTGATCGGGATCGCGCGCCAGCGCGTCGGCGGCCAGCGTCTGGATCCGCGCGCGGTGGCGCTGGAACAGCGGCATTGCGTCGAATGTCGCATCGCCGGCCAATGCCTCCAACACGTCATAGCGCAACGCGAAGGCATAGCGTTCACCGCTCGCCTCGCCGGCAAATTCGATCTGGCGGTCGGCGGTGTTGTCGAACACGCTCGCCGTGTCGATCGTGACTCGGTCTTCGGCCATCATCCAGTCCTCGCATCGGGGGTAAGCCGCCGACGGCGGCGATAGAGCAGGGCGCCGATCCCGGCCGCGGCCATCGCGGCGGTCGCGGTGATCGCCGGGTGCAGCGCTGCGTTTGTATACGTGCTCGTCTGACGCGCCGCGGGGTGCTCGCCGGACCGCACCCGGCCGGTATCGGTCGAGGCGAACAGATTGGCCGGCGCGGGCTGCGACTTCGCCGGATCGACAAAGCTCTTCGCTGCGATCGGCGCGAGACGTTCGAACAGACGGGGAAAATGCGCAGCGAACAGCGCCTGCGCTCGCCCGGCGCCGCCGACGGTAATGTCGCGGTGCGGATGCGTTGCGCAGAACAGGATCGTGCGCGCCACGACCTCCGGCGCGTAGACGGGCGGTGGGATCTGCGCCTCGCCTGCCTCGTGGTTCACCGCATGCTGTCCGATCGGGGTATCGATCCCCGACGGCTTCACCAGCGTGACCGTGATCGGCACGTCGTCCGCTGCCAGTTCGATCCGCAGCGCCTCGACATAGGCTTTGATCGCATGTTTGCTCGCCGCATAGGCGCCCATGATCGGGCTGGGCAGATCGGAAGCGATCGATCCGATCGTGATCAGGGTTCCGCCGCTGTCCCGCAGATAGGGGATCGCCGCCTGACAGCCGTTGACCACGCCGAAGTAATTCGTGTCGAACAGCGCGCGATGTTCGTCGAGGGGCAATCCGGCAAGCTTGCCGTAGATCGCGCTGCCCGCCGCATTCACCCAGGTATCGATCCGCCCGAAGCGCTGCTTGGCATGTGCCGCTGCGGCTCGCACCGCGCCGGCATCGGTGACGTCCGCGGCATAGCAATCGGCGGTGCCGCCAGCCGCAGTGATCGTCCGCACGATCTCGCGCAACGACGCGTCATCGCGCGCGACCAACACGACCCGTGCACCCTGTTCCGCCGCCATCCTGGCGGTGGCGAGGCCGATCCCAGAGCTCGCGCCGGTAAGAACGATCACCTGGTCGGCTAAGGGTTTGGGCGTGGCGGCCACGATGGTGTTCTCCTGACGGGGCCTATGAACACCAGCCGATCCCGCGTGGTTCCGTTAACATTATGTCATGATGGGCGTATTCCTCGGCGCCTGCGGGGAACTCCGGCCATGTGCGGCGGGTTCGCGCCGACATGACCGATCAGGACCGCCAGACCGCCGCGAGCAAATACCCTTTGCTCGCTCACCCCCATATCCAGCTGCATGGGACGGTCGACGACATGATGTACGCCCGTTTCAAGACGCAGCTTGCCGAGGCGCCGGTGGATGGGCCGCTCGTCGTGTCGCTGACCACGCTGGGCGGCGATCCTGAAATGGGGCGTGCCATGGGTGACGATATCCAGCTGCTGCGCGACTATACGGGGCGCGAGACGCTGTTTCTGGGGAAGGTTGCGGTCTATTCGGCGGGCGCCACCTTCATGGCGGCCTTCCCGGTGGAGAAGCGCTTTCTCACCCGCGGCACGCGCCTGATGCTGCACGAGCGGCTGATGAGCAGCAGCGTTCAGCTCTCCGGTCCGCTGACCACGCTGCCCGCCGTGCTGAAGGCGAAGCTGCATGAGATCGAAGAGTCGATCAAGATTCAGGAGGAAGGGTTTCGCGAGATCGTGCGCGGATCGTCCGTCTCGTTCGAGGAGCTGTGCGAAAAGGCGCCATCCAACTGGTATATCGAGGCGGAAGAGGCACGGAGCCGTGGCCTGGTGCTCGACATCATCTGACGGTGCCAAAGGGGTTGCGTCCGCGGGCCGACAGGCATAACCGCAATCGCAGCATTTCGAAGGAGCGTCACGGCGATGGCCGAGTTCACCCTGCCCAAGAACAGCAAGGTCAAGGCGAAGGGCAAGGTCCATAAAGCGACCGGTGACGCCAAGCGGATCAAGACGTTCAAGGTCTACCGCTACGACCCCGACACGGGCGAAAACCCGCGCTACGACACGTTCGAGATTAATCTCGACGAATGTGGCCCGATGGTGCTCGACGCGCTGATCAAGATGAAGGCGGAGCAGGACAGCTCGCTCACCTTCCGTCGCTCGTGCCGCGAAGGTATTTGCGGATCGTGCTCGATGAACATCGATGGCCGCAACGGCCTCGCCTGCACCACGGCGATCGAGGACGTGAAGGGCGAGGTGAAGATCACTCCGCTGCCGTCGATGGACGTGATCAAGGATCTCGTCCCCGACTTCACGCACTTCTACGCGCAGTACAGCTCGATCAAGCCGTGGATGCAGACGGTCAGCCCGCCGCCTTCGGGCAAGGAGCGGCTGCAGTCGCCGGAGGATCGCGCGAAGCTCGACGGCCTGTACGAATGCATCCTGTGCGCCTGCTGCTCGACGTCGTGCCCCAGCTATTGGTGGAACGCCGACAAGTTCCTGGGTCCGGCGATCCTGCTCCAGGCCTATCGCTGGCTGGCCGATAGCCGTGACGAAATGACGGGCGAGCGCCTCGATCAGCTGGAAGATCCCTTCCGCTTGTATCGCTGCCACACGATCATGAATTGCGCGAACACCTGCCCCAAGGGGCTCAACCCGGCCAAGGCGATCGCCGAGGTCAAGAAGATGGAAGCCGAGCGCATCCTGTAAGGATCGTGGACGCGCCGGAACCCCCCGTCTTCTCGTTCGACGACGATCCTGAGCTGCCCGGCTGGAAACGCTGGCAGCTGCGCGACGGGGGACGGTTCAATTCGACATTCGATCCGCTCCACGTCCGGGTGGAAGATGGTATCGCGCGCGTGCGCACGACGCCGCGCCGAGAGCATTCGAACATGCGCGACCATGTCCATGGCGGCGCGCTGTTGGGGTTCATCGACATTGCGTTGTTTGCTGGCGCGCGTGGATTGGGCGTGTTGCAGGCAGGCGGGGCGGTGACGCTCGATCTGTCGGCGCAGTTCATCGGCGGCAGCGCGATCGGCGAGCCGCTGGAGGCACGGATCGAGCTGCTCCGCGAGACCGGCCGGATGCTGTTCCTGCGCGGGCTGGTCGTGCAGGACGGCTGGCCGACGATCGCCAGCTTCACTGGCACCTTGCGCAAGTCCACGCCGCCGCCGTCCTTACGCTGAACGGCCCAGGCTTCGGCTACCGTCACCCCGGACGTGTTCCGGCGTCCACCGGGCGACACGGGAATGGCTGGAGGGTATAGCCGATCATCTCGCCGCAGCGTGGACCCCGTAACGCATCCAGAACGACGAAATGGTTCGCGGCAGCCGCGACGACCATTTGAAAGAGAGCAGGAATGACCACAGTCCTCGCCGCTTATGACGCGCTCATCGCTGCAGGCGAATTGCGCCCGGATGCGGAGCAACGGGCCGCCGCCGTCCGTCTCGATACGCTGGCCACCGAACTCGAAGCGCCGAAAAAGGCCGGCCTGTTCGCCCGCCTTACTGGCCGCGGCGGCACGGCCCCGCGCGGGGTCTATATGTTCGGCGATGTCGGACGCGGCAAATCGATGCTGATGGACCTGTTCTTCGCGAACGTGGCGGTCGAGCGAAAGCGACGGGTTCACTTCTCTGAATTCATGCTCGAGGTCCACGGGCGCATCGCGATCGAACGGCGCAAGGAAACCGGCGATCCGATCGCCCCCGTCGCCGCGGCGCTTGCCGAGGAAACGCGGCTGCTCGCCTTTGACGAGATGATGGTCACCAACTCGCCCGACGCGATGATCCTCAGCCGCCTGTTCACTGCGCTGATCGAGGCGGGCGTGACGATGGTCACGACCTCCAACCGCGCGCCCGGCGACCTTTACAAGAACGGCCTCAATCGCGAACACTTCCTGCCCTTCATCGCGCTGATCGAAGGGCGGCTGGACGTCGTGACGCTGAACGGTCCGATCGACTATCGCCGCGATCGACTGGGCCAGCAGAACACCTGGCTGGTGCCGAACGGGCCGGAGGCGACCGCGAACCTGTCCGCGGCCTTTTTCCGCCTCACCGACCATGAGGTGACCGAGCCGATCCCCTCGGAGGATCTGGCGGTGCAGGGGCGTACGCTTCACGTGCCCAAGACGCTGAAGGGTGTCGCCGTCTTCTCGTTCAAGAAGCTGTGCGGCGAGGCGCGGGGTGCGGCCGACTATCTCGCCATCGCCCGCCGCTATCACACGGTGATCCTCGTCGGCATTCCGCGCCTCGGCCCCGAAAATCGGAACGAGGCGGCGCGCTTCGTCCAGCTGATCGACGCGCTGTACGAACATAAAGTGAAGCTACTCGCCGCCGCAGACGCCGAACCGGATGCACTCTACCCCGAAGGCGATGGGCGTTTCGAATTCCAACGCACCGTCAGCCGCCTGGAAGAAATGCGATCTGAGACCTATCTGGCGCAGGGGCACGGCAGCGCGGGGGAGGCGGCGTAACGCCCCTTCCACTGCGAAGTGCCAGTTGCGCCGCAATAGTAACTACGGACGCTGAAAAGACAAAACGGGCCGGTCGAGATGTTAACGACCTCCCGTTACGCGTGTCGCAATGGCCCGGCCCCGCGACCGCATGCTTGACGTTATCCGCGGCGCGGCGATTCTTATGGTGCTGGTCTTCCACCTGCGCGTCGCGACCGGTGTCGAGGCGATTGACCTTCTGATCCGACCGGTCGTCGACGTCGGTTGGGCCGGCGTCGACCTGTTCTTCGTCTTGAGCGGTCTGCTGATCGGCGGGATCGTGCTGGAGCAGATCGACTCCCCCGAAGGCTTTTCGCGCCCGCGCTTTTTCGTGCGGCGCGCGCTGCGATTGTGGCCCGTGCTTTACCTGTATCTTGGCGCCATGCTTGTGATTGGCGGTGCGGAGGCGTGGGGGATGGTGCTACCGGTCATGCTCCACCTCCAAAATTACGCGGTGGATATTCCCAGCCACCTTTGGTCGCTTGCGGTCGAGGAGCACTTCTATCTGCTTCTCGCTTTTGGCCTGCCTTGGGTATGGTGGCGGGGAGGTCCCCAGCTTGTGGGGGCGGCGCTGATCGTACCGATAGTCGGATGCTTGCTGCTGCGGCTGGCGGCGCTCGATCGGGGCGTATTGCCGGTCGAGGTGCAATGGCAAACGCCGTATCGGGTCGATGCCCTGGCGGCAGGCGTCCTCCTCGCTTGGATGGAACGGTACCGTCCCACGGTTTTTCTGGCTCTTCAAGCGAAGGGGGGACTGTGTCTTGCAGGGGCCGCGATCGGATTTGCGTGGCTGGCGACACATACCGATTTGCGGCTTCGTTACGGGCTTGGCTTGACGGTCGCTTGGATCGCAGCCGCGCTCGTCATCGTCGCGCTGCGTGGCCGTCGGATTTCACACGGTGCCGCGCCCGCACGGCTGCTCATGTGGCTCGGCGCCGTCTCCTACCCGGCCTATGTCTGGCACGTGAGGCTGGGACGACTTGCGGACGCCATTGCAGAACTGCTGATCGATGCACCGTTGGGGCTGACCGCATGGCGATATACGATGGTGCTTGGCGGGGCGGCGGCGATCACGGCTTACGTGGAGCGACCGTTCATGCGGCTGCGCTGGCCGGAGGCGCGCCGCGATCTTCCTCAGGAAACCTCGCCAGCAACGCCTTAATGCTATTGCGAACTGTTATTGCTAATTATCTTAACAATCCGCCTTTATGCGGTTGTGCCCTCGCCCCAATGGGCCTATGCGGCATGACCAATTCATGCCCTCATCACGGAGAAGGATTGGATGGCTCGCAAGAAGATCGCGCTGATCGGCGCCGGTAACATCGGTGGCACGCTCGCGCACCTCGCCGCCCTGAAGGGGCTGGGCGACATCGTCCTGTTCGACGTTGTTGAGGGTGTTCCCCAAGGCAAGGCACTTGATCTGTCGCAGTGCGGCCCGGTCGAAGGCTTCGACGCCACCATCAAGGGGTCCAACGACTACGCCGATATCGCGGGCGCCGATGTGATCATCGTCACCGCCGGTGTCGCGCGCAAGCCCGGCATGAGCCGTGACGACCTGCTTGGCATCAACCTGAAGGTGATGAAGGCGGTCGGCGAGGGTATCGCCGCCAACGCGCCCGGCGCCTTTGTGATCTGCATTACCAACCCGCTCGACGCGATGGTCTGGGCGCTGCGCGAATTCTCGGGTCTGCCTGCGAACAAGGTCGTCGGCATGGCGGGCGTGCTCGACTCGGCGCGCTTCTCGCACTTCCTCGCCGAGGAGTTCGGCGTGTCGGTGAAGGACGTGAACACCTTCGTGCTCGGCGGCCACGGCGACACGATGGTCCCGGTCCTGGAATATTCGACGGTCAGCGGCATCCCGGTCAGCGACCTGATCGAAATGGGCTTCTCGACCCAGGAAAAGGTCGACGAAATCATCAAGCGCACCCGCGGCGGCGGCGGTGAGATCGTCGCGCTGCTCAAGACCGGCTCGGCCTATTACGCGCCCGCCACCAGCGGCATCGCGATGGCCGAGGCGTATCTTTACGACCAGAAGCGCATCCTGCCTGCCGCTGCGCACCTGTCGGGTGAGTATGGCATCGACAACCTCTATGTCGGCGTCCCCGTCGTGATCGGCGCCGGTGGCGTCGAGAAGGTCGTCGAGGTCAAGCTGTCGGACGAGGCGAAGGCCAACCTTCAGGTTTCGGTCGACGCGGTCAAGGAACTGCTCGTCGCCTGCAAGGGTATCGATAGCAGCCTGAACTAAACGCTTTCGGCGCGGGCGACGTGATGTTGCCCGCGCGTTTTCTACCCCTCGCCTGCGGCGGGGGTGTTCCCATGTCTGGAGCCTTCATGAGCATCCTCGTCAACAAGAACACCAAGGTCATCACGCAAGGTATGACCGGTGAGACCGGCAGCTTCCACACCAAGGCGGCGCTGGATTACGGCACGCAGATGGTCGGCGGCGTGACGCCGGGCAAGGGCGGCAGCGAGCACCTGGGCCTGCCGGTGTTCAACACCGTCGCTGAGGCAAAGTCGAAGACCGGCGCGGACGCATCGGTCATCTACGTCCCGCCGCCCTTCGCCGCGGATTCGATCTTGGAAGCGATCGACGCGGAGATCCCGCTGATCGTCACTATCACTGAGGGCATTCCGGTCCTCGACATGGTGAAGGTAAAGCGCGCCCTGTCGGGGTCCAAGTCGCGCCTGATCGGTCCGAACTGCCCGGGCGTTCTGACGCCGGGTGAGTGCAAGATCGGCATCATGCCGGGTTCGATCTTCAAGAAGGGTTCGGTCGGCGTCGTGTCGCGGTCGGGCACGCTGACCTATGAAGCGGTGTTCCAGACCTCGAACGCTGGTCTGGGCCAGACGACCGCGGTCGGCATTGGTGGCGACCCCGTCAACGGCACGAACTTCATCGACGTGCTCGAGCTGTTCCTGGCCGACGATGAGACCCAGTCGATCATCATGATCGGCGAGATCGGTGGCGACGCGGAAGAGCAGGCGGCGCAGTTCCTGATCGACGAAGCGAAGCGTGGCCGTAGCAAGCCGATGGCGGGCTTCATCGCGGGCCGTACGGCGCCTCCGGGTCGCCGCATGGGCCATGCTGGCGCGATCGTGTCGGGCGGCAAGGGTGATGCCGAGAGCAAGATCGCAGCGATGGAAGCGGCCGGCATCAAGGTCGCAGCTTCGCCGAGCGAGTTGGGTTCGACCCTGCTGCAAGTGCTGAACGGCTAAGGCATATCTCCCTCTCCCGTTGGGAGAGGGAGGGAGCCGTCCGCAGGGCGGCGGAAGGGTGAGGGCATTGCGCCCACTCACCCCCATCCTCCCACCCGCTACGCGGGCGGGCCCCTCCTTCTCCCGGTGGGAGAAGGGCATAGGAAGAAGACCATGGGCTACGAAGGTCAGGATTTCGGCGATATCGCGGCGGGCGTCAGCCCGGCGTTCATCGAAGCGCTCTATGCCAAGTATCAGGCCGACCAATCGTCGGTCGATCTCGGCTGGCGCAGCTTCTTCGAGGGCCTCGAGGCCGGAACCGGCGGTCCCAGCTGGACCAACAAGCGCTGGCCCCTGACCACGACCGACGACCTGACCGCGGGTCTGGACCCGACGCAGATGGAGCCGGCCCCCAAGCCCGCGAAGGGCGGCAAGCCCGCGCCGGCTGCTGGCGCTGCCCCGTCGAAGGAAGACATCATCAAGGCGGCGGGTGATGCGATCCGCGCGCAGCTGCTGATCCGCACCTATCGGGTCCGCGGCCACCTCGCCGCCAATCTCGATCCGCTCGGCCTGTCGCATCGCGACATGCCGGAGGATCTGCGCACGGAATATCACGGCTTCACCGACGCCGACATCGATCGTCCGGTTTACCTCGGCGGAACGCTCGGTTTCGAATGGGCGACCGTGCGCGAGCTGGTCGATACGCTGCGCCGCAATTATTGCGGCAACGTCGGCCTCGAATATATGCACATCGTGGATGTCGAGGAGCGCCGCTTCCTGCAGGACCGCATGGAGGGCAAGGACAAGGCGATCGAGTTCAGCGTCGACGGCAAGCGCGCGATCCTGAGCAAGGTCATCGAGGCCGAGCAGTGGGAAAAGTTCCTCGGCAAGAAGTATGTCGGGACGAAGCGCTTCGGTCTTGACGGCGGCGAGAGCATGATCCCGGCGCTGGAAAGCGTCATCAAATATGGCGGTCAGGCCGGCGTGCGCGAGATCGTGTACGGCATGGCCCATCGCGGCCGGCTGAACGTGCTCGCCAACGTCATGGCGAAGCCGTTGCGTGTGATCTTCCACGAATTCGCGGGCGGTTCGGCGCAGCCCGACGAAATCGGCGGTTCGGGTGACGTGAAGTACCACCTCGGCACCTCGACCGATCGCGAGTTCGACGGGCATAAGGTGCACATGTCGCTGGTCGCCAACCCGTCGCACCTCGAAGCGGCGGACCCGGTCGTGCTCGGCAAGACGCGCGCGATCCAGACGATCGCGAACGACCTTAAGGAACACAGCGCCTCGCTGCCCGTGCTGATCCACGGCGACGCGGCGTTCGCGGGCCAGGGCATCGTTTGGGAATGCCTCGGCTTCTCCGGTATCCGTGGCTACAACACGGGCGGCTGCGTCCATTTCATCATCAACAACCAGGTGGGCTTCACCACCTCGCCGCAGTTCGCGCGCTCGTCGCCCTATCCGTCGGACGTGGCCAAGGGCGTCCAGGCGCCGGTGTTCCACGTCAATGGCGATGATCCCGAGGCGGTGACCTTCGCCACCAAGATGGCGATCGAGTTCCGACAGAAGTTCCATCGCGACATCGTGATCGACATGTGGTGCTATCGCCGCTTCGGTCATAATGAGAGCGACGAGCCGAGCTTCACGCAGCCGCTGATGTACAACAAGATCCGCTCACACCCGGGTGTGAGTGAGATCTACGGCAAGCGGCTGATCCAGGAAGGTGTGATCGACCAGGCGTGGATGGACGAGAAGGTCCATCAGTTCACGACGCTGCTGGAAGGCGAGTTCGAGGCGGGAGCGAGTTACAAGCCGAACAAGGCGGACTGGTTCGCCGGTCGCTGGACCGGTCTGTCGGCGCCGACCGACGGCGGCACCGAGCGTCGTAACGTCGAGACGGGTATCGAGCTGAAGCTGTTCGACGCGCTTGGCCGGACGCTGACGACGGTTCCCGAGGGCATCCAGATCCACAAGACGCTGGGCCGCGTACTCGATGCCAAGCGTCAGATGTTCAAGACCGGCGAGAATTTCGACTGGGCGACGGGCGAAGCGCTGGCGTTCGGATCGCTGTTGTCGGAAGGCTATGGCGTCCGCCTGTCGGGTCAGGATTCGGGTCGCGGCACGTTCAGTCAGCGTCACGCCGTGTGGGTCGACCAGACTGACGAGCACAAGTATGTGCCGCTGACGACGGTCGAACATGGCCGGTTTGAGGTGCTGGACAGCCCGCTTTCTGAATATGGCGTGCTCGGCTTCGAATACGGCTATGCGCTGGCGGACCCCAAGACTCTGGTGATGTGGGAAGCGCAGTTCGGCGATTTCGTCAACGGCGCGCAGATCATGATCGACCAGTTCATCGCCAGCGGTGAGGCCAAGTGGCTGCGCGCTAACGGCCTCGTGATGCTGCTGCCGCATGGGTACGAAGGGCAGGGGCCCGAGCATAGCTCTGCGCGTCCCGAGCGCTTCCTCCAGCTGTGCGCGCAGGACAACATCCAGGTCGCGAACTGCACCACGCCGGCGAATTACTTCCACCTGCTGCGCCGGCAGATGCATCGCAACTTCCGCAAGCCGCTGATCGTGATGACGCCCAAGTCGCTACTCCGCCACAAGCTGGCGGTGTCGACGGCGGCTGAGTTCCAGGGCGACAGCCACTTCAAGCGCATCCTGTCCGACACCAACGGCGCGGCGGATGCCGATACGACGCGGCTGGTGCTGTGCACGGGCAAGGTTGCCTACGATCTGATCGAGGCACGTAACGCCGCGGGCGATACCGGCACGCAGATCGTGCGCATCGAGCAGCTTTACCCATTCCCGGGCGATGCGCTCGCCCGCCGGATCGCCCGGATGCCGAACCTCAAGGACGTGGTCTGGGCGCAGGAAGAGCCGAAAAACAACGGTTACTGGTTCTTCGTCGAGCCGCTGATCGAGGAATCGCTCGCCCAGGCGCAGTGCGCGGTGAAGCGCGCCCGCTACGCCGGTCGCGCCGCGGCGGCTTCGCCTGCCACGGGTCTGATGAAGCGGCACACCGCCGAGCAAGGCGCGCTGGTCGCCGATGCGCTCGGCCATAACGTGCGCGAGGAAATCCGCCGGACCCGCAGCGAGGGTTCCACCACCACCGCCCGGCCGACCCAGTCCCCGAGCAGCTAACCACTTTCCCCGTTGAAGACCCCCTCCCCGGGGAGAAGGATGCAAGAGATGGCAACCGAAGTCACCGTTCCCGTTCTGGGCGAATCGATCACCGAAGCCACCGTCGGCGAATGGCTTAAGCAGCCCGGCGACCCCGTGAAGGCCGATGAGCCGATCGCGAGCCTTGAGACCGATAAGGTGTCGGTGGAAGTGCCGTCGCCCGTCGCTGGCGTGATGGGTCAGCACGCGGTGCAGGTCGGCGATACCGTGCAGGTGGGCGCGATGCTCGCGACGATCGAAGCCGGCGGTGGTGCGGCCGCAGCGACTGCCGCTGCGCCGGCTCCGGCAGTGACGCCAGCGGCGCCTGCTCCGGCTGCGGCTCCTGCTCCTGCTCCTGCTCTTGCTCCTGAGGCATCGAGCGACTCGCCGGCGGCGCTGTCGCCATCAGTCCGTCGTGCCGTGCTGGAATACGGCCTCGACCCCGCGTCGATCACCGGCACCGGCAAGGACGGCCGCATCACTAAGGAAGACGTTGCTGCTGCCGCCGCTGCTAAGCCGGCGGCGACCGCCCAGGTGCCGGCTTCTGCCGCTCCGGCTGCCACCCCAGCGGGTGGTCGCAAGGAAGAGCGCGTGAAGATGACGCGCCTGCGTCAGACGATCGCCAAGCGCCTGAAGGAAGCGCAGAACACCGCCGCGATGCTGACGACGTTCAACGACGTCGACATGACCGCGGTGATCGAGGCGCGCGCCAAGTATAAGGACCTGTTCGAGAAGAAGCACGGCGTCCGCCTGGGCTTCATGGGCTTCTTTGTGAAGGCCGCGACGATGGCGCTGAAGGATATCCCTTCGGTCAATGCTTCGATCGAGGGCGATGAGATCGTCTATCACGACTATGCCGACATCTCGGTCGCCGTCTCGGCGCCGAACGGCCTCGTCGTTCCGGTCATCCGCGATGCGCAGGACCTGTCGGTCGCGGGCATCGAAAAGACGATCGGCGATTTCGGCCGCCGCGCCAAGGACGGCACGCTGAAGATGGACGAGATGAAGGGCGGCACCTTCACCATCTCGAACGGCGGCGTGTTCGGCTCGCTGATGTCGACCCCGATCATCAACCCGCCGCAGTCGGCGGTGCTGGGCCTCCACCGTATCGAGGATCGCCCGGTCGTGGTGAACGGCCAGGTCGTGGTGCGTCCGATGATGTATCTGGCGCTCAGCTACGACCACCGTCTGATTGACGGTCGCGAGGCGGTGACCTTCCTCGTCGCGCTGAAGAACGCGATCGAGGATCCGACGCGTATCCTGATCGACCTGTAAGTATCTATATAGACACGTCACCCCGGCGCAGGCCGGAGTCTTTCGCGGGGAGCATCGCTTCCTGCCGCATGAGATGCCAGCGTCCGCTGGCATGACGGTTGGAGGAAATGATGGCAGACTACGACTATGACGTCCTCGTGATCGGTGCGGGCCCCGGTGGCTATGTCGCGGCGATCCGCGCGGCGCAGCTGGGGCTGAAGACCGCATGCGCCGAGGCGCGCGAGACGCTGGGCGGAACCTGCCTCAACGTCGGCTGCATTCCGTCGAAAGCGATGCTGCACGCGTCGGAATATTTCGATGCGGCCGCGAACGGTGCGATGGCCAAGATGGGCATCAAGGTGACGCCCGAGCTGGATCTGGACGCGATGCATGGCCAGCGCCGCGATGCGGTGAAGCAGCTGACGGGCGGCATCGAATATCTGTTCAAGAAGAACAAGGTCACGTGGCTGAAGGGCCATGCGCGCTTCACCGGCAAAGACAGCGTCGAAGTCGCCGGTCAGACCGTTCGCGCCAAGAACATCGTGATCGCGACCGGCTCGTCGGTGACGCCGCTGCCGGGCGTGACGGTCGACCAGAAGGTCGTCGTCGACAGCACCGGCGCGCTCGAGCTGCCGAAAGTGCCCGAGCACATGGTCGTTATCGGCGGCGGCGTGATCGGCCTGGAGCTGGGCAGCGTGTGGCGCCGCCTGGGTGCCAAGGTGACGGTGGTCGAATATCTCGACCAGATCCTGCCGGGCTTCGATGGCGATGTGCGCAAGGAAGCGCAGAAGATCTTCAAGAAGCAAGGCATGGAGTTCAAGCTGTCGACCAAGGTGACGGGCGTCACCGTGTCGGGCGAGAGCGCGACCCTGACCGTCGAGCCTGCCGCCGGTGGCGCGGCCGAGACGATCACCGCGGACGCGGTGCTGCTCGCGATCGGTCGTAAGCCGAACACCGACGGCCTCAACCTCGAAGCCGCGGGCCTGTCGGTCAACGGCCGCGGACAGGTTGAAATCGATCACGACTTCGCGACCAGCGTGCCCGGCATCTGGGCGATCGGCGACGTCGCGCCGGGCCTGATGCTCGCGCACAAGGCCGAGGACGAGGGCATTGCGGTTGCGGAGAATATCGCCGGCCTGACCGGCATCGTGAACCATGACGTGATCCCGAGCGTCGTCTACACGATGCCCGAATTCGCCGGTGTGGGCCTGACCGAAGAGGCAGCCAAGGCGAAGGGCGAGATCAAGGTCGGCAAGTTCCCGATGATGGCGAACAGCCGTGCCAAGACCAATCACGAGCCGGACGGCTTCGTGAAGATCATCGCCGACGCCAAAACCGACCGTGTCGTCGGCGTCTGGGCGATTGCCAGCGTTGCCGGTACGATGATCGCGCAGGCGGCGCAGGCGATGGAATTCGGCGCGACGAGCGAGGACATCGCCTACACCTGCCACGCCCACCCCACGCATTCCGAGGCGATCAAGGAAGCGGCGATGGCGGTGACAGGCAAGCCGATCCACATCTGATGTCGGACGGCGGGGGAGCAGAGCGTTCCCGCGCCGATCTGGAGGCCGAATGGCTGGAGCTGACGCGCGGGATCCTACCGGGTCTCGCGCGTTCGTGTGTCTGGCCGGTGCGCGCGGATCACTGCTTCCAGCGGATTTTGCCCGACGCGGTGGTCGGCGGGGTGTGGTACGATGCGGTCGCAGGACGGCCGGCGTATCGGTATATCGATGGCGGGCTGTTGGCGCGGGCGGTGACCTTGGGGCGCGACGTCGTGGAGGGGCGGGCCGATCTGGCGGCGCTGAACCGACAATGGCTGGCGTGGCGGCACGCGCGAAAGGACAGCTCCCTGCGATCCGTCACTCCGGACTTGTTCCAGAGTCCACCGCGTCGCGGGGGTCGCGTTTGAGCCTCCTGCTACCCCCCCCCCCCTCTCCGCGGAGTGGACGCCGGAACACGTCCGGGGTGACGTGGTGTGTGGGGCGGTCGCTCAAGCTGCCAGCCGTTTGGCGCCCCCGCCCCGGATCATTTCTGCCGCTTTTTCTGCGATCATGATCGTCGGCGCATTGGTGTTGCCGCTGACGAGGCTCGGCATCACCGACGCATCTACCACGCGCAGGCCTGCGATCCCGCGCACGCGCAGCTGAGCATCGACTACCGCCGAGGCGTCGCTATCCGCGCCCATCTTGCAGGTACCGATTGGGTGGTAGATCGTCTCAGCCGTCCGGCGAACCCAGGCGTCGATCGCGGTATCGCCTCGTACCTCCGCCCCGGGCGCCAGTTCCGCGTCGCGGTAGGGATCGAGCGCCGCCTGCGCTGCCACGTCGCGGCCGATCGTCACGGCCTCGCGCAGGACGCGGCGGTCTTCGGGCGTGCTGAGGTAGTTCGCCTCGATCAGCGGATCGGCCAACGGGTCGTCCGACACCAAACCGATGCGCCCACGGCTCTCGGGACGGAGCTGGCAGAGGTGGAGCGAGAAGCCGTCTTCGGTCGCCTTCACCTTGCCGTGCTCGCGCATGATCGCCAGGACGGCGTGGATCTGGATGTCTGGGTGGTCGAGGCCCTCGCGCGACGGGATGAAGGCTCCAGCCTCGAGAAAGTTCTGGCGCCCGACGCCCTTGCCGGTCAGCGCATAGCGGAGACCCACGCCGAGCTGTCGCAGGCCCTTTACTTCGCTGAACACCGTGCGCAGTCCGCGGCTGCGCCAGTTCATGATGACGTCGAGATGATCCTGCAGGTTGCGCCCGACACCGGGCAATTCATGCACCGTTTTGATGCCGACGCCGCGCAGATGCGTGGGATCGCCGATGCCCGACAGCTGGAGCAGTTGCGGCGACTGAACCGCGCCAGTGCACAGCAGGATTTCGCCGGAGGCGGTCGCCCGGTGCGGCTCGCGCCCGACCACATAGTCGACCGCCACCGCTCGGCCGCCCTGCACGTCGATGCACGTGGTGCGGGCATCCGTCGCGATCGTAAGGTTCGGTCGGGCCAGGGCGGGGAACAGATACGCCTCCGCCGCCGTCCAGCGCCGCCCGTCGGCGATGGTCAGGTCATAGGGACCGAAGCCTTCGGGATGCGCGCCGTTGAAGTCGTCGGTGATCGGATAGCCGGCCTGTCGCCCCGCCGCGATGAAGGCGGCGTTGAAGGGACTATCGCTTTCGCCTGCCGAGACGCGCAGCGGACCCTCGGTCCCGTGCAAGGGCCCGCTGCGATGGTGCCCCTCCAGCTTGCGGAAATAGGGGAGGACGTCGTCCCAGCCCCAACCGGCGAGGCCGGATTGCGCCCAGCGATCGTAATCGCGCGGATGGCCCCGCGAATAGATCATGCCGTTGATCGCCGAGCTGCCGCCCAGTCCCTTGCCGCGCGGCCACCACAGGCGGCGGTTGTCGAGATGCGGTTCCGGCGCGGTCCAGAAGCCCCAATTGTGCTTGCTCTTGGCCTTGATCAACTCGCCGACCCCAGCCGGCATACGGACGAGCAGGTCGCGGTTGTGGCCACCGGCTTCTATCAGTAATACGCGGACCGCGGGATCTTCGGACAAGCGCGCCGCCATGACACAGCCGGCCGAGCCGCCCCCTATGACGATATAGTCGAAGCCTTCGTCTGCCATGCTCTCTCCTCCTGCGCGGCCGTTGCGACCGTCGCATCCGTGGGTGTGCAGAGGAGCGCGATCAGCTCCTCCATCAGCGCGGGCCGATCCAGATCGGGCGCGTGGACCTTGCCGAGGCCCAGCGTCATCAGGGCGTAGCCGCGTACGCGTGCCTGATGCGGCGTCAGGCCATTCGCCTCGAGGCAGTGCGACAGGAAGGTGAGGACCTGCGCGTCGTTGCGTTCGACCGCAGCCTGCGCACGGGAATCACTCTCTGCCCAAGCGCGCATCGCGATCGATAGGCGGAACAGCCCACGGCGGCGGACGATCTCGGCGAGCAGGCGGATGCGATCGACGGGGTTCCGTTCCGCGTTCATGATCGTGTCGAGAATGCTGGCGAGATGCTCCCCGGCAAAATAGTCTGCGAGCCGGCCCTGATAGGCGTCGAAGTCGGTGAAATGGTGATAGAAGCTGCCGGTCGAAACGTTCAATTCAGCAGCGAGCGGACGCAGCTTTAGTGCCCGCAGCCCGCCCCGGCGGAGCAGCGACTGCCCCGCCTCCAGCCAATCGCGTGGGGTAAGGTCGGTCGCGCGGAGTGTCCGGTCGGGGGCGGCGGTGGCCATAACCGATGTTATGCAGCTATTGCGCTGCCGTAAAGCCCTTGGCGATCAGTGCGCGGGTGACGCCGTTGGTCCAGCCGAATCCGTCCTGAAGCGGATATTCGCCACCACCGCCGGGCAGGCGCCGGACCACATTGTACTTTTCGAGCAGCTTGCCGCTGGCGTCATATTCGCGGGCCACGCTCGCCAGCCAATGGGCGGCGATCCGGCGGGCGAGGGCGGTCTCGCCATAGCGTTCGAGCCCCGTGATCGCGACCCATTGCAGGGGAGCCCAGCCGTTGGGATCGTCCCATTGCTGCCCGGTGTCGACCAGCGTCGTGCGCAGCCCGCCCTCGCCGATCAGCGGGGTAAGCGCCTGCGCAGTGGTTCGTGCGCGATCGGGCGTCGCGATGCCGACGAACAGGGGGAAGGCCATCGCGGCGGTGCGACCTTTGGCGACGGTTCCGGCGTCCAAGTCGTAATCGGCATAATAGCCGGCGCCGTTCCAAAGATGGCGGTTGATCGCGACCGCGCGTGCGTCTGCCGCGTTGGTGTAGCGGCTGGCGCAAGGATCGTCGCGCAGCGTCCGGCAGTTCGTCGCGATGCTGCGTTCGAGGCCGTAGAGCAGGCTGTTGAGATCGACGGGGACGACGCGCGTCGTGCGGATCGTCGCCAGCGTCTTGCCATCGGCAAGCCACCGCGAGCTGAAGTCCCATCCGCTCTCGGCACCGGCGCGCAGGTCTCGATACAGCACCTTCGCATCGCGACCCGGGTTTGCCTGAGCAAGCAGTGCGTCCTCGCGATAGCTTTCGTCGCGTGGATCGTCGCGGTCATCCCAATAGCGGTTGAGCAGGCTGCCGTCGTTCAGGCGTACGACGCGCGCGCTGCCCTCGCCGGCCCGGAGGCGGTCGGCGCCACGCATCCAGAAGTCGTGCTCGGCCCGCAGCCAGCGCGTGCGCTGCGCCAGCGTATCGGCGCGCTTTGACATGCCGGCGATCAGGTAGAAAAAGGGGGGCTGCGAGCGGCTGAGATAATAGGTGCGCGTGCCGTTGGGGATGCGGCCGTAGCGGTCGAGCAGGCTGCCGAAGTCGACGATCATGTCCTCGACCAGATCTTGCCGGCCTGAGGCTTGCAGGCCCAGCATCGTGAACCAGCTGTCCCAATAATACATCTCGCGAAACCGGCCGCCGGGGACGACGAAGCGTTTCGGCAATGGGAGCGCCGACGAACCCGCACCGACGCTCGGCAAGGTGCGGGTGAGCTGCGGCCACAGTGCGTCGATATGCGCGGTGAGCGACAGTTTGGCCGACGGTGGCGGTACGGTGGGCGTGATCGGCAGCGTGAAATTCGCCTGCACGAAGGCTTCGAGCGCCGCGCGATCTTTGCAGGCGCACCGACGATAGCCGTCCATGATCGCGGCATCGCTGCGGCGCGGTTGGGCGTCGGCGAAGGTCTTTGAGTCGGGGAAGACGCGCTGCATCTGCACATCGCGGAAGAGCGCACCGAAGCGCTGTGCGGGCGACAGCGGCGTGGCGGCGACAAGCAGCGTCGACAGGGTAAGCAGCAGCGGGCGGATCATCATCGGCTCTCCACGATGGTTCTACGGCTCAGCGAGACGCGGCGGGTATGGCGATCGATACGCAGCGCGATCTGATCGTCACTGTCGGCCAGCCGAAGTTCGAAACCGGACGCGTCGTGCCAGCGGTCCGGCGTCATGACCTCGCCATCGAGCGCGCGCCAGTCGGCGTCTGCATAGGCGGCGACAGCGTCCAGCGGATTGGCGGTGCGAAAGGCGGCAAGGGCGGCGACGAAATCCTCCAGATCGCGATCACGATCCTGCCAGTCGACCCAGCCGATCGCATTATCCTGCGCATAGGCGTTGTTGTTGCCCTGCTGCGTGCGGCCGAATTCGTCGCCGGCCGTCAGCATGATCGTACCGCGCGAGGCGAACAGCGTGGCGAGTAGCGCACGCAGATCGTCGCCGCGGCGCTGGCGGATGGCGGGATCGTCGCTGGGCCCCTCGACGCCGTTGTTCCAGCTGAGATTGTCGCCATGGCCATCGCGATTGTCCTCGCCATTGGCGTAATTGTGGCGCTCGGCATAGCTGACGAGATCGGCGAGGGTGAAGCCATCGTGCGCGGCCAGGAAGTTGACGGTGCGCGTGTCGCCGGGGCCGAAGAAGTCCGCTGATCCTGCGATACGGGTGGCCAGGTCACCTGCGCTGCCGTCGCCGCGCCAGAAGCGGCGGACGTCGTCGCGGTAGCGGTCGTTCCACTCCAGCCAGTGCTTGGGGAACTGGCCGAGTTGATAGCCGCCGGGGCCGATGTCCCACGGCTCGGCGATCATGACGCGGCTGGCGAGCAGCGGGTCGGCGGCGATCTCCGCGAAGATCGGCGCATGGGGATCGAAGCCGGGGCCGCGGGCGAGGATCGTCGCGAGATCGAAGCGAAAGCCATCGGCCCCGCACCGTGCGAAATGGCGCAGGCTCTCGAGGATCAGCGCGCGGACCTCCGGTCGGCTGCAATCGAGCGTGTTGCCTGTGCCGGTGTCGTTGACGAGGCTGCCGTCGGGCGCGTGCGCGTAATAGAGCGCCTCATCGAAGCCGCGCAGCGACAGCGTCGGGCCGAGGCGGTCGCTCTCGCCGGTGTGGTTGAAGACGAGGTCGAGGATCACGCCGATCCCGGCGTTGCGGAGGGCGGCGACCGTCTCGACCAGTTCGGCGACGCCGCCGGGGGCGAGCCGCGGGTCGATCGCCATCGGTACGACCGGATTATAGCCCCAGCTGTTGGTAAGGCCGAGCGGCGGCAGGTGGCGTTCGTCGATCCATGCGACGATCGGCATCAGCTCGATCGCGGCGACCTTCAGCTTCGTGAGATGCGCGATGACAGCGGGATGGGCGAGCGCGGCGATCGTGCCCCGCTGCGCCTTCGGCACGTCGGGGTGCAGCATGGTGAAGCCGCGGACGTTGAGTTCGTAGATCAAGCCGCCAAGTGTGAAGAGGGGCGGGGCGACACGCGCGTTAAGGGTCGGGCAGACGACGGCGCGCGGCACCAGCGCGGTCGTATCGATGCCCGGCTCGCCGAGGCGTGGGTCGTAGCGGAACGGCCGGTCCAGCTGCATCGCACAGGGATCGACCAGCAGTTTGGTCGGATCGGCCGCCGCGCGATAGCCGTATCGGGTGCCGGCGCCGACGCCTTCGACCTCCGCATGCCAGACGCCGTCCGCACCGGACATGGGTATCCGCCGCTCGCCGGCATCGTCGAACAGGCAAAGCGTAACCGGGGTCGCGCTGCGCACCGCGAACCGCGTGCCGCCGTCCACAACCTCGGCGCCGAGCGACACGTTCACGTGATGACGTCGGGCTCGGTCCGGCCGGTGTGGCGGACGATCCCGGCGATCGCATCCGCCGCGGCGACGATATCGGCCAGCATCTCGCCGGTAGCGCGGTCGAGATCACCGTCCGCGGGTTCATAGCGTTCGAGGTAGACGCGCAACGTCGCACCGCTGGTGCCCGTGCCCGATAGGCGGAAGACGACGCGGCTGCCGCCATCGAACAGGATACGCACGCCCTGATTCCGGCTGACCGATCCGTCGGTCGGGTCGGTATAGGCGAAGTCGTCGCCCCCAGACACGCGCAGGCCGGCGACCTCAGTGCTGGCAAGCGTATCAAGCTTGCCGCGCAGCTCCGCCATCAGTGCATCGGCGCGATCGCTCTCCACGCCCTCATAATCGTGGCGCGCGTAATAGTTGCGGCCGTAGGTCGCCCAGTGATCGCGCGCGATCGCGTCAACCGATTGGCCGCGGACGGCGAGGATGTTGAGCCACAGCAGCACCGCCCACAAGCCGTCCTTTTCCCGCACGTGGTCGGACCCGGTTCCCGCGCTTTCCTCACCGCAGATCGTCGCCATGCCGGCGTCGAGCAGATTGCCGAAGAATTTCCATCCCGTAGGCGTTTCGAAGATCGGCAGCCCTTTGGCCGCAGCGACCCGATCGGCGGCGGCGCTCGTCGGCATCGATCGGGCGATGCCCTTGAGCCCTGCAGCATAGCCCGGCGCAAGGTGCGCATTGGCGGCGAGCATCGCGAGGCTGTCGGACGGCGTCACGAAGCGGCCGCGGCCGATGATGAGGTTGCGGTCGCCGTCACCGTCCGACGCGGCGCCAAAATCGGGCGAGTCGGGCGCCATCATCGTCTCGTACAATGCGCGGGCGTGGACCAAATTGGGGTCGGGGTGGTGGCCGCCGAAATCTTCCAGCGGCGTGCCGTTGCGCACCGTACCCTTTGTGAAACCCAGGCGGTTTTCGAGTATTTCGGTTGCATAGGGGCCGGTGACGGCGCTCATTGCATCGAATGCCATGGTCAGGCCGGCGGCACGGATCGCATCGAAGTCGAACAGTCGCTCCATCAGGGCGGCATAATCGGCGACCGGATCGACGATCTCGACGGTCATATTGCCGACCTGCGTTTCGCCGATCGTGTCGAGGTCGACGTCCGCCGTGTCGACGGTCAGCCAGCGGTCGACGACCTTGGTGCGCTGGTACAGCGCCTCGGTCACGCTTTCGGGCGCGGGGCCGCCATTGGCGATATTGTACTTGATCCCAAAATCCTCGGTCGGGCCACCGGGATTGTGGCTCGCCGACAGAACGAGGCCGCCCAGCGCCTTGCGGATACGGATCATATTGCTGGCGGCGGGCGTCGACAGGATGCCGCCGCGGCCGATCACCGCCCGGCCAAAGCCGTTGGCGGCGGCGATGCGGATCGCCTTCTGGATTACCTCGCGATTGAGGAAGCGGCCGTCGCCGCCGATCACCAGCGTCGCGCCCTGTTTGCCGTCGATGACGTCGAACACCGACTGGACGAAATTCTCGGCGTAATTGGGTTGCTGGAACACCGTCACCTTTTTGCGGAGGCCCGAGGTGCCGGGCTTCTGGTCGGTGTAGGGCTGCGTCGGGCAGGTGCGGATCATGCGTGTCCTGTCAGGGTCTTGTAGAGGTCGGCGTAACGGCGGCCGCTTTGGCCCCATGAGAAATCGGCGCGCATCCCGTTGCGCTGGAGGACGCACCATAGATCGGGGCGGGCATAAGCAGCAATCGCGCGGCGGATCGCGTGCGCCAGCGTGTGGTAGCCGGCCTCGCCATGCTGGAACCCGGTAGCGACACCGGCGGCGAGGGCGGCTTCGTTGGCGTCAATCACCGTGTCGGCGAGGCCGCCAGTGCGTGCGACGATCGGCACGCACCCATAAGCGAGGCCGTACAACTGCGTCAGCCCGCAGGGTTCGAAGCGGGACGGGATCAGGATGGCGTCGGCACCACCCTGCAGCAGATGCGACAGCGGCTCGTCATAACCGATCTGCACACCGACCCGGCCGGGATACCGCGCGGCGGCGGCGAGGAATGCCGCCTCAAGATGCGCG
The DNA here is from genome assembly GCA_003075315.1 of Arthrobacter sp. TPD3018. GTDB lineage: Bacteria > Pseudomonadota > Alphaproteobacteria > Sphingomonadales > Sphingomonadaceae > Sphingomonas. The sequence continues at coordinate 1,348,313 of QDFQ01000001.1, forward strand.
TCGCCCGATCCGAGCAGCGCCAACCGTCCGCCGAGCGCTACGATTTCGTCGAGGCATTGCGTCAGGACGTCCATGCCCTTCTGCCACGTCAGGCGGCTGATGACGGTAAACAGGGGGCCATCCCCCGCTTCCAATCCGAATACGCCCTCGATCGCACGCTTGTTCGCCTTCCGCCGGCCCAGCGCGCGGGCCGTGTAGCGGCTGGGTAGGGCGGTGTCGGTTTCCGGGTTCCAAACCGCGGGGTCGATGCCGTTGACGATGCCATGGACGCGGTCGCGCCGGGCTTCGATCAGGCCTTCCAATCCCATGCCGAAGCGGCCCTCGCGAATTTCGGCCGCATAGGTCGGGCTGACGGTGGTGATCGCGTCGGCGGCGGCGAGGCCCGCCTTTAGAAAGCCGACGCCGCCATAATATTCGACGCCGTCGATCGCATAGGCCATCGCGGGCAGGCCGAGGTCGGCAAAGACCTCCGCTCCGAACTGGCCCTGGAAGGCGATGTTGTGGACGGTCATCACGCTCGCCGGGCGGCGATCGGCGTGGAGGAAGCGGAGATAGGCGGGCGCCATGGCCGCCTGCCAGTCATGGGCGTGGAGCAGATCGAAGCGATAGCCGGGGATCACGCCCGCTGCGATTTCGGCGGCCGCGAAGGCGAACGCCGCGAACCGCTGCCAGTCGTCGGTCTGGCCATACAGCCCGCCGGGTCGCGCGAACAATTCGGGTGCGTCGAGCACCAGCAGCGGATGCTCGCTGATGTGCGACGCCAGCAGCCGCGCCTCAACGCCGAGCAGGTCGGGCCAGCGGTGGACGACCGTCGCACCCTTCACCGCCTTTGCGAGCGCGGGATAGCCGGGCAGCAGCGTGGTCGTCGCGATGCCGTGTGGGCTAAGTGCGTCGGGCAGCGCGCCAACGACGTCCGCCAGCCCGCCGGTCTTCACCAGCGGGTAGGCTTCCGACGCGACCGAGAGGACCGATAGGGTCACAGCGCCAAGCGGTCGATCATCGGTTGGGTGATCAGGCAGATGCCCTTGTCGGTCCGGCGGAAGCGGCGGCTGTCGAGTTCCGGATCCTCGCCGACGATGAGCCCGTCCGGGATGACGACCCCGCGATCAAGCACCACGCGCTTCAGGCGGGCGCCCCGGCCGATGTGACAATATGGCAGCACGACCGCTTCATCGAGCGCCGAGAAGCTGTGCGCGCGCACGCCGGTCGACAGCAGGCTACGATGGATCGACGAGCCTGACACGATGCAATTGCCTGACACCAAGCTCGATACCGCCGACCCGCGTCGGCCCTCTTCGTCATGGACGAACTTGGCGGGCGGCGTGATCTCCGAATAGGTCCAGATGGGCCATTCGTGATCATAGACGTCGAGCTGGGGAATAACATCGGTGAGGTCGATATTCGCCTCCCAATAGGCGTCGACCGTTCCCACGTCGCGCCAATAGGCGGCGGGTTCTTCGCTCGTCCGGACGCAGCTTGCCGAGAAGCGATGCGCCTGCGCCTTGCCGTGCTGGACGAGGTAAGGGATGATGTCCTTGCCGAAATCGCGCGCCGAACCGGGCGTATCGGCATCGCGGCGCAGCTGTTCGATCAGGAACTTGGTGCGGAAAACGTAGATGCCGAGGCTGGCAAGCGCGATGTCGGGCTGGCCGGGGATCGACGGCGGATCGGCGGGCTTTTCGACGAAGTCGATGATCCGGTCGGTCTCATCGACGTGCATCACGCCAAACGCGACCGCCTCCAGCCGCGGCACCTCCATACACGCGACGGTGACGTCGGCGCCACTGTCGCAATGCTGCTGGAGCATCACCTCGTAATCCATCTTGTAGATGTGATCGCCGGCCAGGATCACCATATACTCGACGTCATACGCCTCGATGATGTCGATGTTCTGATAAACCGCGTCGGCGGTGCCTTCATACCATTGGAACTCGCTGATACGCTGGCTGGCGGGCAGGATGTCGAAGCTCTCGTTGCGTTCGGGGCGCAGGAAGTTCCAGCCGCGCTGCAAGTGGCGGATCAGCGAATGCGCCTTATACTGTGTCGCGACGCCGATGCGACGGATACCCGAATTGATCGCGTTCGACAGCGCGAAATCGATGATCCGGCTCTTGCCGCCGAAATAGACCGCAGGCTTGGCGCGCGTGTCGGTCAGTTCCATTAGCCGGCTGCCGCGTCCGCCCGCCAGCACATAGGCCATTGCATCGCGCGATAGCGGCTGTCCTCGTCTGTCTACCACCGGCATCCTCCTATTCTTTGTAACGTCGACCGTCCTGCCCCTGGATCGGTCAACCGTCGTATTGCAGCATGATCGTCGCAAGCGGCGGCAACGTCACCCACGCCGCGCCATCCTCCGCATCGACACCCCCCATATTGCCGAGGCCGGAGCCCCAATATGGGTGCGCGTCGGAATTGATGATCTCGCGCCAGCGCCCGTCGTGCGGCAGCGGCACGCGATAGGGTGCGCGCGCGACCGGCGTCAGGTTGGCGATCACCGCCACCGGCTTCTCGCCCGGCGCCTTGCGCAGCCAGGCGAAGACCGAATTGGCGGCATCGTCGCCGATCAGCCATTCGAAGCCCTCGCCCTCGCAGTCGCGCGCATGCAGCGCGGGTGTCTCGCGATACAGGCGGTTGAGGTCGCGGACGAGATTGCGAATCCCCTCATGCGACGACGAACAGCGTAAATGCCAGTCGAGCGCACGATCTTCGCTCCACTCCTGCCGCTGCGCGAACTCCTGGCCCATGAACAGCAGCTTCTTGCCGGGATAGCCCCACATGAAGGCGTAATAGGCGCGCAGGTTCGCGAACTGCTGCCAGTCGTCGCCGGCCATCTTGGCGAGCAGCGACCCCTTGCCGTGAACGACCTCGTCATGGCTCAGCGGCAGCACGAAATTCTCGTCGAAGGCATAGACCAGGCCGAAGGTGATCTCGCCATGGTGGTGCCGCCGATGGATCGGCTCGCGGGCGAAATACTGGAGCGTGTCGTGCATCCAGCCCATGTTCCACTTGAAGCCGAAGCCTAGATTCGTGCGCGGCCCCTCGTCGAAGGCGGGGGTGGAGACGCCCGGCCAACTTGTGGACTCCTCGGCGACGGTGAACACGCCGTCACGCTTGCCGTACACTGCGCGGTTCATGTCGCGCAGGAAATGTACGGCCTCCCAATTCTCGCGGCCACCCTCGTCGTTCGGGATCCATTCGCCGGCCTTGCGGCTGTAGTCGCGGTACAGCATTGAGGCGACGGCATCCACACGCAACCCGTCGACGTGATAGCGCTCGGTCCAGAACAAGGCGTTGTTGATCAGGAAGCTGCGCACCTCGCGCCGCCCGAAATTGTAGATCGCGGTATTCCAATCGGGGTGAAAGCCGAGACGCGGGTCTTCGTGTTCGTACAGCGCGGTGCCGTCGAACCTCGCGAGACCGTGGACGTCGACGGGGAAGTGCGCCGGCACCCAATCGAGCAGCACGCCGATACCCGCCCGGTGCGCACCATCGACGAAACGCGCGAAGCCGTCCGGATCGCCGAAGCGCGCGGAGGGCGCATATAGTCCGGTGGTCTGGTAACCCCATGACGGATCATAGGGGTGTTCGCTGATCGGCATGAATTCGATGTGGGTGAAGCCCATATCGACGACGTACGGGATCAGCCGGTCGGCCAGTGCATCCCAGGAGAGATACCAACCATTTTCATCGCGATCCCAGCTGCCGGCATGCACTTCGTAGATGCTCATCGGCACGCGTCGCGGGTCGAGGCTCGACCAGCTGTCGCGATGCGCCGTATCACCCCAGACGTGCACGGGGGGCGCAGTGGTGATCGACGCGGTCTTCGGGCGTAATTCCGACTGGAAGGCGAAGGGGTCGGCCTTCAGCGGTTGCAGTATGCCGTCCGGCCCTATGATCGCGAACTTGTAGCTGCGGCCCGCACCGATATCCGGCACGAAAATCTCCCACACGCCGATGTCGGCGCGGCGGCGCATGACGTGGCGGGTGTCGTTCCAATCGTTGAAGTCGCCGACGACCGAGACGCGCTGCGCGTTGGGAGCCCAGACGGCGAAGTGCATGCCGCTCGCACCCTGATGCTCGATCAGATGCGCGCCCATCTTGTCGTAGAGGCGGAAATGCGAACCCTCTGCGATCAGGTAATCATCGGTGGGGCCAAGCACGGGGCCGAAGCTGTACGGGTCCGTCACCCACCATTCGGCGCCATAGCCCTGCGCCCTGTACTTCACCGGCTGCGGATCGCCGTCGATTGTGCCCTCGAACAGGCCGGCGTCATCGACACGCTGTACATCGCCGAGCGACATGCCCGACAGGTCATACGCCTCTGCCGTTTCCGCGCCGGGGATCAATGTGCGCGCGAACGTGCCGTTCGGACCGGCGAAGACACCCAGCAGCGAAAAGGGATCGTCGTGGCGCCCGGCGAGCAGGGCAGCGATGGCGCCACGCGGCGGCTTCACATCACGTTCCAGATGTCGCGCGCATATTCGCCGATCGTGCGGTCGGACGAGAACCAGCCCATGTTGGCGACATTGAGCACGGCCGACCGTCCCCATGCCGCGGGATCGCTCCAGCGCGCATCGACCATCCGTTGGGCGGCAGCATAGCCGTCGAAGTCGGCGGCCAGCATGAACCAGTCGTGATCGCGAATGCCGTCCATCAGTCCCCCGTAACGATTTGGATCGTCTGGAGAAAACACACCAGAGGCGATTGCGTTCACCGCCTGCGCCAATTCGCGCGACGCACTGATGGCGTCATTGCCGCGATAGCCGCTGGCACGCTTTTCGGCGACCTCCTCCGCCGTGAGGCCGAAAATGAAGATATTGTTCGCGCCGACATGGTCGCGGATCTCGATATTCGCGCCGTCGAGCGTGCCGATCGTCAGCGCGCCGTTGAGCGCGAACTTCATGTTGCCGGTGCCGGATGCCTCCATGCCGGCGGTCGAAATCTGTTCGGACAGGTCGGCCGCCGGGATGATGCGCTCGGCAAGGCTGACGTTGTAATTGGGGACGAACGCGACCTTTAGCAGATCGCCGACTGCGGGATCGGCGTTGATCCGCTTGGCAACGTCGTTCGCCAGTTTGATGATGAGTTTGGCGTTGTGATAGCTCGACGCGGCCTTGCCGGCGAACAGCTTGACGCGCGGCGTCCAGTCGCGCTCCGGGTGACTGCGAATCTGATCGTACAGCGCGACCGTCTCGACGATGCCGAGCAGCTGGCGTTTATACTCGTGGATGCGCTTGATCTGCACGTCGAAGATCGCATCGGGATCGAGCTTCAACTCCATCGTGTCATGTAGGTACTGACTGAGCGCTACCTTGTTCGCGCGCTTCACGGCGGCAAAGCGTTCGCGGAAGCCTGTATCGTCGGCGAATGGGGCCAGCGCGGTCAGCGCTTGCGCATCGTCGCGGAAGTCGCCGCCGATCGCACTTTCGATCAGATCGGTCAGCCCGGGATTGCACTGCTGCAGCCAGCGGCGCGGGGTGATGCCGTTGGTCTTGTTGTTGATCCGATCGGGATAGAGACGGTGGAGGTCGGCGAAGACCGTCTTCTTCATCAGATCGGTGTGTAGCGCTGCAACGCCATTGACGCTGTGGCTGCCTGCAAAGGCAAGGTTCGCCATACGGACGCGGCGTTCGCCGCCCTCATCGATCAGGCTGATCGCGGCGATCGCGTAATCGTCGGCACCGCTTTCGCGTGCCTCGCGCAGCAGCTTGGCATTGATCGCATAGACCAATTGCATGTGCCGCGGCAGCAGCCGTTCGAACAGCGGCAGCGGCCAGCTTTCCAGCGCCTCGGGCAGCAACGTGTGGTTCGTGTAGCCGAAGGTCTTGCGGGTGATCTCCCAAGCCTCGTCGAAGGTCAGGCCGTGGAAATCCTTCAGCAGCCGCATCAGTTCGGCGACCGAGACCGCGGGGTGCGTGTCGTTGAGCTGGATTGCCGCCTTGTCCGGCAGCGTGCGGATGTCGCCGAAATATTGGACGTGGCGCCGGACGATGTCCTGGATCGACGCGGACGAGAAGAAATATTCCTGCCGAAGCCGCAGTTCCTGACCCGCCGGCGTGCTGTCGTTGGGGTAGAGGACGCGGGTCAGCGTTTCCGCGCGAAGCTGCCCGGCCAGCGCGCCTTCGAAATCGCCGGCGTTGAACTGGTCGAGCTTGATCGGGTCGAACGCACGGGCGTTCCATAGCCGCAGCGTGTTGACGCGCTTGCCGCGCCAGCCGACCATCGGCGTGTCGAAGGCGACCGCCTCCACCGCTTCGGCGGGCGACCAGTGGCTGCGGCCGTCGGCCAGCGCCGTCACCTCGCCGCCGAAGCCGACGAAATAGGCGCTTTCCCGCCGCTCGAATTCCCACGGGTTGCCGTGCGCGAGCCAGGTTTCGGGCAGCTCGACCTGCCAGCCGTCGTCCAGCCGCTGGCGGAACATGCCGTTCACGTAGCGGATGCCATAGCCATAGGCCGGCAGTTCGAGGCTCGCGAGGCTTTCCATGAAACACGCGGCCAGCCGCCCGAGGCCGCCGTTACCGAGTGCCGCGTCCGGCTCGATCTCTTCGATCACCGCAAGGTCGACGCCCAGCGAGGCCAGCGCCTGCGCGACCTCATCATTGTGACGCAGGTTGGACAGCGCATCGCGCAGCAGCCGACCGATTAGGAATTCCAGGCTGAGATAATAGACCCGCTTCGCACCCGCTGCATGCGCTTCCTTGGTGGAGCGCATCCAGCGTTCGATGATCTCGTTACGCAGCGTGAAGATCGTCGCCGCGAGCCAATCGTGCGGGCGGGCAGCCTGCCTGTCTTTGCCAATGCGATGGACGAGGGTGTCGACGATCTCGTTGGCGAGGTCGGGGGCGAGCGCATGGGTCTGCGCAGGGGTCGGTGCGGCAGCTGGTTCGGTCACGATCGATCCGGGGAAGAAGAGGGATACGCTGCCGTAACTAAACGATAGGCGCCGACGAAAGTCACCCTTTAAATGGCCGAAGTGGCATCACAGCATGCCAACCAGCAGCGTCAGGTTGAGCCCGATGATGATCGCGGCGATGAACCAGGCGAGCAGGCGCAACCAACGCGGGCTGACGAAGCGGCCCATGACGCGCGACTGGCCGGTAAACATGACCAGCGGAACGACGGCGAAGGGCAGTTGCAAGCTGAGGATCACCTGGCTCAGCACCAGCAGCCGGGTCGCGCCCCCGTCGCCGCTCGCGCCGACGACGATCACCGCCGGCACGATCGCGAGTAGCCGCGTGACGAGGCGGCGTAGCCAAACGGGCAGGCGGAGTTGGAGGAAGCCCTCCATCACGATCTGCCCGGCGAGCGTGCCGGTGACGGTGGAATTCTGGCCCGACGCCAGCAGCGCGATGCCGAATACGACGCTCGCCGCACCGACGCCCATCATAGGGGCGAGCAGGCGATAGGCCTCATCGATCTCGGCGACTTCGGTGCGGCCCGCCGTGTGGAAGACCGCCGCCGCGGTCACGAGGATGGCAGCGTTGATGAAGAAGGCGAGACCCAGCGCGATCGTGCCGTCGATGGTCGCCATTCGCGCCGCCTCGGCCTTGCCGGCGTCGGTGGGCTCGAAGGCGCGCGTCTGCACGATCGAGGAATGGAGGTAGAGGTTGTGCGGCATCACCGTCGCGCCGAGGATGCCGATCGCGAGGTACAATTTGGTGGGATCGGTGACGATCCCGGGGCTGGGGATGAGCCCCGCAAGCATCGCGCCGACGTCCGGCTTTGCGTGGAACAGCTCAAACGCGAAGCAGCCCGCGATGATGACGAGCAGCGCGATGATAAACGCTTCGATCTTGCGGAAGCCATAGCGTTGCAGCGCAAGGATCAGGAACACGTCGAGGGCAGTCAGGATTACGCCCCAGACCAACGGGATACCGAACAGCAGCTTTAGCGCGATTGCCGTGCCCAGCACTTCGGCAAGGTCGCAGGCGATGATCGCGACCTCCGCCAAGGCCCAGAGCGCGAACGACACCGGCCGGCTGTAATAGGCCCGGCATGCCTGCGCGAGGTCGAGGCCGGAGGCGACGCCAAGTCGTGCCGACAGCGCCTGCAACACGATCGCCATCAGGTTCGAGAGCAGAATGACCGACAGCAGGGTATAACCGAAGGCCGACCCGCCCGCGATGTCGGTCGCCCAATTGCCGGGGTCCATATAGCCGACGGCGACGAGGAAGCCCGGCCCCATGAACGCCGCCAGCCGCCGCCAGCCCGATCCACCGGTGGGCACCGAGACGCTGCGATGGCTGCCGATCAGCGACGGCGCGGGCGAGGTGGCGGGGGGCGTCATCCCCGCGGTCTGTGCGGCAAGCGCGTCACGACCGCAAGTGTCGCACGCGATGCGAAAAAATTCGTCGCTCGCCCGCTCGGCGATCGGGTCAGACGGCTTTGATCGTCAGGTAGACCAAGGTCTGGGTCAGCAGCATATAGGCGATCTCACCGAACGACATCGGGCCGGCGACCTCCCCGGTGCGCTTCCCCGCAAGGCCCGCATAATTGTAATTGAGGATGCAGTTGCAGGCGAAGGCCAGCGTGTCCTGCCCTTCGCCGAGTTGCTGCGCGAACAGCGTCTCATAATCCCCGATCGGCTTGGCGAAGCGATAGGTGATATGGGGGAATACGGGCGCGAAGAAGGTGACGTGCCCGGTGTCTGGCGCGATGCTGGCCGTCGCTACGTTGATCATCGCGCCATTATAGTCGGCGACGAGCGGCAGCCGGGTGTCGATGCCATGGTCCGCGATATGATCGACCAGCCGCTTGCGAACGCCATCGACGTAAACGTGTTCGACGGTGAAACCGGTATCGCCGCCCTCGTCATCGCCGAAGGTCAGCGCGGGGCCGTCACCGGGTTCGAACAGGTTGACGATATCGACGTCGGCATAATGGCTGCCGGGCAGCGCGACGTGCATGACCACGGCGTCCGTGCCGGACATCTGCCCGGTGGCGCCGTCGAACACCTTGGGACTGTCGGTGTCGAGACGATCGAGCGCGGCTCCCGTGACCCACCCCACAAGCGGGCGGCGGAACACCCCGGGCCATTCGCCGCTGCGCAGCGCGAACGCCTGATGCGCCGGGCTCTGCGACGGCAGCAGGATGACGGTGAAGCCGTTGTCGGGGCCGTCGTCCGCCAGCGTCGACAGCGCGTCGGCCGGCAGCATGTGTTGCGCATGAACGTCCGCCATGCCGGGCAGGCGTTGCACGAAGATGCGCTCACGATCGAAAGTGCCGCCATCTTCATGCGTCATGAAATAGGGGATGGTGCCGCCGATCCACCGGCCGTGGGGCAGCGCGGCGAGCAGGTGCTCCTCGCCGGCCAGCAGCAGTGCATCGCCGGCAGCGATCATCGCGCCAACCTCGTCGACGCTGTGCAGCGAGCGGGGGGCGACTGACTGATGCAGGCTATCGGTCATCGCGCGCTCGCCTCTGCGATGGTGTCGTAATCGGGGCCGGCGAACCGGGCATTGTCGCGGAAAAAATTGCGCAATTCGTCGATGATCGTCGCCTTTTCGGCGGACCCGTCCTGATACGCGTGGGTCAAGCGGATCATCAGGATCCGCAGCGCGAGACAGCGGTAGCTCGGCTTGATCTCCCCAGACAGCAAACGGTGCCAAAGGGGATCGGTCGCCGACGCGATGTCGACTGCTGTTGTCATCAGACTGCTCTCACGCAACGTGCCTCTTGCCCGGCGGCCCTATACTGATGTGGGTTAATATTGTGTAGTCGGCCGATCGTGTCCGGCAGGCGCGCCCTTACACCGGCGCGGCGTCGACGTCCGGTCCGGCGCCATAATGGTGCCAGGTGAAGATCGCGAGCGCCCCGCGATGCGGCCGCCAAGCCTCCGCAAGCGCGCGGACCTGTTTTTCGGAGGGGCGGGCGTCATGACCCAGCAGGCGCCCGACCTCGACCTGCACGGCCAGATCGCCGGCGGGCCAGATGTCGGGGCGTCCCTCCGCAAATAGCAAATAGATTTCGGCCGACCAGCGCCCGATCCCCTTTACGCGGACGAGTTGCGCGATCGCCTCCTCGTCATCGTCGGGCAGCGCGTCGAGGTTCAGCCGACCGCTCGTTACCTCTTCCGCCAGGCTGCGGGCATAGCCGGCCTTCTGGCGCGACAGGCCGGCGGCGCGCAGCGTCTCGTCGCTGGCGGCGAGGATCGTATGCGGATCGCCCGGATCGCCGACCAACGATTCCAGCTTCCGATACACGGCGTTGGCCGACGCAACGCTGACCTGCTGGCCGAGGATCGTGCGCAGGAGCGTGATATAGCCGCGCGCCCGCAGGCGCGGTGGTGGATAACCGACGCGGGCGAGCCCTGCGGCAAAGGCGGGTTCGGCGGCGGCAAGGGCGTCCATGCTCGCGCGGATTTGCTCGGCGCTCAGGCCCATGCTTGATCCTGGGGCGGTGGCGAGGCATGGCCCGCGGCAACTCTAGGGGAGATTATCATGCCCAAGCTTATCGTCGTCACGCGCGAGGGGGAAGAACGCGAAATCAACGGCGAGGCCGGTTTGTCGGTGATGGAAGTCATCCGCGACGCCGGCATCGACGAATTGCTGGCGCTGTGCGGGGGCTGCTGCAGCTGCGCGACCTGCCACGTGCATGTCGATCCCGCCTTTGCCGAGCGGCTGCCTGCGATGAGCCCGGATGAGGACGACCTTCTCGATTCGAGCGACGAGTGCAACGCGACCTCGCGCCTGTCGTGCCAGCTGCCGTTCACCGATGCGCTCGACGGCCTGAAGGTGACGATCGCCGGCGAGGACTGAGGGGCGCTGCATCTCAAAGTCGTCATTCCCGCGCAGGCGGGGATGACGGCATTCAAATGGCCTTAGCGTGCCGCTACCGCATACAGCGCAATCGCCGCGGCATTCGAGACGTTCAGGCTCTCCACCTTGTCGCTGATCGGCAGCTTGGCGAGTTCGTCGCAATGCGCCTCGGTATTCTGGCGCATGCCTTCGCCTTCCGCGCCGAGCACGATGCAGATGCGCTGCGTGCCCATCGCCTCGGCCAGCGTCTGATCGGCGTGGCCGGTCAGGCCGATGCGCCAGAAGCCGGCTTCGGCGATCTCTTCCAGCGCACGCGCCAGGTTGACGACGCGGCACCACGGCACCGTCTCCAGCGCACCCGATGCCGAACGGGCGACCGTGCCGCTTTCGGGCGGCGCGTGCCGGTCCTGCGTCACGATACCCAGCGCGTCGAACGCCGCTGCCGAGCGCAGGATCGCGCCGACGTTGTGCGGGTCGGTCACCTGGTCTAGCACGATCAGCGGGCGATTGTCGTCCTTGCCCTCCATCAGCAGGTCGGCCAGCCACATCTCTTCAAGTGGCTCTACTTCGGCGACGAGGCCTTGGTGCGGCGCGTCCGATGGCACCAGCCGGCCGAGGTCCGCGGCGTCGGCATAGACGACCGGCATCGCGGGCGGCAGATCCAGCGACGACAATGCCTCGCGGGTGCCCCAGATCTTGCGCACGGTGCGGTTGGGGTTGGCGAGCGCCGCCGTCACCGGGTGACGGCCCCAGAATTTGGGGCGATTGGCGGTGCCCGTCGACGGGCGATGGCCGCGGCGCGCCATCAGCGCATACCGCCGCAAACGGAGGGGAAGGGGGCGTAAGTCATCGCCGGCCTGCTAGGCCGCGATGGCGGAGCACGCAAGCTGGTGCAGCTTATGCACAGTTTTGTGGGCAAAGCGGCGTTGACAGGCGCGTCGCCCCACGCCAATAGGCCGCCTCGCTTCGGCGAAGCTCCCATCTGGACAGGTGGCCGAGTGGTTAAAGGCAGCAGACTGTAAATCTGCCCGTGCAAGCGTACGCTGGTTCGAATCCAGCCCTGTCCACCACCTTCCCCAGACGGGGAAGGCCGATCCCGCCGCCGGATCACGCCTCATCATCTATTGGTACATCGTCCGTCGCTGGATGCAGGCGACGGCTCTCGATGCGTTAAAAAGCGACTTATCTAGTTGAATCTACGGGCGTAACGACTGGAACGCTGTCTGACAGGCAGGGTTGGTGCCCCTCTTCACGAGGGAGCTGAGGATGACCTATCCGGGCGACGACGCGCCACCGACGACGTCGAAACATGGCGATGCCACCCACGCTGCAACCGAATCGCTCATCGATGCCAAGGGCTCATCCGCGATCGCATCGGCGGTGACGATCAATCGGCCGGTGGCCGAAGTGTATGCCTACTTCCGCGACTTCGCGAACCTGCCGAGCTTCATGGAGAACGTCATCTCGATCGAGGTGACGGACGAGAAGACGTCCCACTGGACGGTGAAGGCACCGGCGGGGGCCACGGTGTCTTGGGACGCGCGGATCACTCAGGAAGAGCCGGACCGACTGATCGCCTGGACGTCCGAACCCGGCGCCGAAGTGCCCAATTCCGGCCGTGTCACGTTCCGCGATGCCGGCCCCCGCGGAACGGTGGTCACCGCGACGATCGCCTATGATCCGCCCGGCGGGGTGATCGGTAAGGTCATCGCAAAGATGTTCCAGCGCGAACCCGCGATCCAGGCGCGACGCGATCTCGCGCGGTTCAAGCAGCTGATGGAGGCGGGCGAGATCGCCACCCCGGCCATGACGCTCAAGCAATTCGAGGAGATGGGGCTGTGAAAGCGCTCGCATGGCACGGCAAGCATGACGTCCGCATGGATACGGTCGACGATCCCGAAATCGTCAACCCGCGCGATTGCATCATCAAGGTAACCTCCACCGCGATCTGCGGATCGGACCTTCACCTGTACGACGGCTACATCCCGACGATGAAGGCGGGCGACGTCCTGGGCCACGAATTTATGGGCGAGGTGGTCGAGGTCGGCGCGAAATCGACATTGAAGAAGGGGCAGCGCGTCGTCGTACCCTTCACCATTGCGTGTGGCAGCTGCTTCCACTGCGGCAAGCATCAATATTCGGCCTGTCCGAACGGCCTGCCCGCCGACAACCAGGACATTGCGCGAGAATTGTACGGCCACGAGATGTCGGCGCTGTTCGGCTACAGCCACATGACCGGCGGCTATGCCGGCGGCCAGGCGGAATACGTCCGCGTGCCGTTCAGCGATGTTGGCCCCATCGTCATCCCCGACGGCGTGGAGGACGACAAGGTCCTGTTCCTCAGCGACATCCTGCCGACCGGTTGGCAGGCGGCCGAATATGCACAGATCGAACCTGGCGACACGGTCGCGGTGTGGGGGTGTGGCCCGGTCGGGCTGTTCGCGGTCCAGTCGGCATTCCTGATGGGTGCCGAGCGGATCATCGCGATCGATCATTTCCCCCGCCGCCTCGAACTCGCCAAGCGCTTCGGCGCGGAGACGATCAATTTCGAGGATAGCGCGACGTACGACGCGCTGATGGAAATGACCGGCGGGATCGGTCCCGATGCGGTAATCGACGCCGTGGGCCTGGAGGCGCACGGGATGTTCGTCGACAACGTCATCGATCAGATCAAGGCGTCGACCTTTCTCGGCACCGATCGGCCGCATTCGATCCGCCAGGCGATTATTGCCTGCCGCAAGGGCGGGCGCGTGTCGATGCCCGCAGTGTATGGCGGCTTCGTCGACAAGTTTCCGCTCGGCGCGTTCATGGAAAAGGGGCTGACGCTGAAGACCGGCCAGACCCACGTTCAGCATTACATGCCCGCGCTCCTGAATGCGATCATGGAGGGCAAGATCGACACTGAATTCCTGATCTCGCACCGCATGCCGCTGATGGACGCGCCCAAGGGCTACAAGATGTTCAAAGACCAGCAGAACGAGACGACCAAGATCGTGCTGAAACCCGGCATGACGGCCACCGCATAAGGAACGCGACATCATGGCAAACCCATTTGCGATCATTACCGGGGCCTCGACCGGCATCGGCTTCGAACTCGCCACGCTGGCGGCGAAAAACGGGTACGACATCTTGGTCGTCGCCGACGAACCGCTGATTGAGGCGGCGGCGGAGGACTTCCGCCAATTCGGCACCGAGGTACGCTCCGTCGAGGCGGATTTGTCGACGCTTCAGGGCGTGGATGAACTGCTCGCGGCCGCTGAGGGCCGGCAGGTGGACTTGCTGTGCGCCAATGCCGGCCGCGGGCTGGGCCATGCGTTTCTCGACCAACGCGTCGAGGATTGGCGACGCGTCGTCGACACCAACATCGTCGGCACCAGTTATCTGCTGCAAAAGGTGCTGGCCGACATGGTCGCGCGCAATGCGGGCAAGGTGCTGGTGACCGGATCGATCGCCGGATACATCCCCGGCGCGTTCCAAGCCGTCTATAATGGCACCAAGGCCTATGTGGACAGCTTCGTCGCAGCGATCCAGAACGAGATCAAGGACGCGGACGGCGTCACGCTTACCAACTTGATGCCCGGCCCCGTCGACACCGAATTTTTCGCCCGCGGCGATATGTTGGACACGTCGGTCGGCAGCGATCCGAAGAAGAGCGACCCGGCCGACGTCGCGCGCGATGGCTGGGACGCGCTGATGGCCGGCAAGGCACAGGTCGTGTCCGGCTGGAAAAACAAGATCCAGTCGGCCGTCGCCAACGTCACGCCGAACGCCGTACTGGCGGAACGGCACCGCGCCATGGCCGAGCCGGGGACGGCGAAGGACTGAAAGAGAGACGCTCGCGTCCATCATGCCGGGGCGCAACCGGCATGATGGGCGGCGCATGGGGAGGGATGGAGCGGGTAACGGGAATCGAACCCGTGTATTCAGCTTGGAAGGCTGCTGCACTACCATTGTGCTATACCCGCATGACGCTGGCAGCGGGGCCTGGGGCCCGGCGATCGTCGCGTGGCAGGCTATCTATCGTCGCCCTGCGTACGGCGCAAGCGGCAGTGTGGTTCATGGCTTGATTACCGTTCGCACGGTAGAAGCGGGTCATGTCTGTCGACCCTATGCCACGTTGCGCGCCATTGCCCGATCATCGCCCGCCGTCGGCGGTCAGCCATGGCGTGGGACTCGCGGGCCTCGCGGGATTGGGCGCGTGGCTGGTCTTTGCCGGCAACATCGGGATGGATGGGCCGTATGCGGCTCTGGTTGCGCTGGTCGCCTGCGCGGTGCCGATGATCCTGTGGTCGCTGGTCGTCGACAGGGTGCATCGCAATGCGACGACGGGGATCGACTGGGGTTGCCCTCGGCCGTTCGCTAAGACGCGAGAGATCAGCCTGACCAAGCTTGCGGGCTTGTTCGCGACCTGGGCGGCGATCGGCATCATTTACGGTATGGGGCGCTTCTACTGGGAGGGGAATTTCGCCTTTGCCATGTGGTGCTTCAGCTGGGGCATGCCGATCGTTGCGCTGCTGGCGGTGCCCTATGTCCTGTGGCTGGACCGCTATCTGGAGCAACCGCGCGACGGCAGCTGGCATGTCGGCGCGTGGCTGACCGGGCAGGCGGGCGTCGATCGCGAGGCGATCTGGGGGCATATGCGCAGCTGGGCGGTGAAGGCGTTCTTCCTTGCCTTTATGCTGGCGGTGGTGCCGGGCAACTACGGCAGCTTTATCCGCAGCGATCTGACGCGGCTCGTCGATCCGGTGATGCTGGCGAGCTGGTTGATCGCGCTGATGTTCGTCATCGACGTCAGCTTCGCGAGCGTCGGCTATGTCCTGACGTTGCGGCCACTTGATTCGCATATCCGCAGCGCCAACCCCTTTGCGGCGGCGTGGACCGCGGCGCTGATCTGCTACCCGCCATTCATCATGATGGAGACCGGCGGACCGCTCGACTATCATCCGGGGACGCAGGAATGGAGCAGCTGGTTCGCCGGGCATTCGGTGCTGCTGTGGCTGTGGGGCGCGGCGCTTGTCGCCCTGACGGCAATCTATGCCTGGGCGACGGTGGCGTTCGGCCTGCGATTTTCCAATCTTACGCATCGCGGCATCCTGACCCACGGGCCCTACGCCTGGTCGCGGCACCCGGCCTATCTGTCGAAGAACCTGTTCTGGTGGCTGTCGACCCTGCCGCTGCTGACCACCGGATCGCTGGTCGATGCGATGCGTGCGACGCTGCTGATGGCCGTGGTGAGCGGCGTCTATTACTGGCGGGCGAAGACCGAGGAACGGCATCTTGGCCTCGACCCAACCTATCGCGCCTATAGCGGCTGGATGGCGCGGCGCGGGGCGGTGCCGCGGTTCGTCCGCTGGCTGCTCGGCACGCCTGCACCGGTGACGGTCGATGCGCCTCAGGTGGCGGCATGATCCTTCGCCCATAAGGCGTCGATGCGCGCCTGATTGCCGCCGGTTTCACGCAGGCGGAGGTCGATCAGCTCGACCACGCGGCCGCGCAGCGGGCGGCCATGCGTTTCCCATACCAGATCATAGACCGCCTGCCGCGTCGTCGGCTGATCGTCGGTGAAATAGGTATAGCGGATCAGCACGGGCAACCGGCCACTCTGCGCGTCAGGGCCGCCATCGGTCGCCTTGCGCAGCGCCTTTTCGAACCAGCTCGCCTCGATCGTCTGGTCGACGGCATCCTGCGGACCGACGTCGAGCGCGGTGGGGAAGGTGACGTGCACGTCGCCGAGCGGATGCGCCTCTGTCTTGGCGAGGACGATCTGGCTCTTGTCCTTCGACGGCGTGCCGCGGAGCACGAAGCGGGTCTTGTCGCGCGTCGCGCTTGCCGCCTCGACCGCCTTATCGGCGGCAGCCTCGCGGCGTTCCTGCCAGTTGTTGTACAGCGTCAGCGCGGCGATAATGACCCCGGCGACGGCCACCACCTCCGCCAGCGTGATCCAGCGGCGGCGCGTCTGCGCCTGATCGGGCGTTTCGCTGCCTCCGCCGGTGCCGCTCATCGTCCGCCGGCCTCCAGCAGGCGTTCGGGCGCGGCCAATTCCCAGCTGTGCGCGATGCGATCCTCGATCAGCGTCCAGTCCGGGTCGCCGCCCAGCGTCATGCCGATCCACGGCTCGGGGCCGAGATCGTCGGCCGGTTCGTAAGCGTCGGGATCGCTTTCCAGCGCGTCGGCCTGTTCCTCGGCATCGGCGGTGCGGACGCAGACGGTTTCATCGTCAGTCAGCTGCGCGAAGGGGACGTCATCGACGACGAAGACGGGGAGGCCGCCCTCGTCGCGTTCTTCCGCCTCCGGCAGCAGCAGCGCGATCGCGCGGATACGGTCGAGGGGCGTGGTGGCGCCGGTCAATTCGGGGGTCAATTCGGGGGTCATCGGCTGGCGAACTCCTTGAGCACCTGCGGATACAGGCGATGTTCGGCGACGAGAACGCGCGCGGCGAGCGTATCGGGTGTATCGTCGGCAAAAATCGGCACCTCAGCCTGGCCGAGCAGGGCGCCAGCGTCCAGTTCCTCGGTGACGACGTGCACCGAACAGCCCGCCACCGCATCACCGGCGTCGATCGCGCGTGCGTGCGTATCGAGGCCCTTGTACCTGGGCAGCAGCGAAGGGTGGATGTTGACGATGCGATCGCGCCAGCGCGCCACGAAATCGTTCGACAGCAGCCGCATATAACCGGCGAGCGCGACGATCTCGCATCCCGCCTCGCGCAACGCGGCATCGACCTCTGCCTCATAGGCCGCCTTGCCGATCCCCTTGGGGGACAGCGCGAAGGTCTTGAGCCCCTGCTCGCGCGCCCAGGCGAGGCCCGCGGCATCGGGCTTGTCGGATGCGACGAGGCCGACCGGAACGCCCGATTCGACCAGCGCCATCATGTTCGACCCGCGGCCCGAAATCAAGATGCCGACGGTCTTCATCGCCCCATCAGCCATGGTTGTGGGTGGCGGTCCAGTCGGCGCGCGCGCTCCACGTCTCGGTGCTGCCGCGCACCGTGCAACCGCGCGGACCGGCGTCGATGCGGCCGATCGTGTAGACGGTTTCGCCGGCCGCGGTCAGCGCTGCGGCAACCGATTCCGCCTGGTCCGCCGCGACGACCACCGCCATGCCGATGCCGCAATTGAAGGTGCGGGCCATTTCCTCCGGCTCGATCGCACCCTGCGCCTGCAGGTACGCCATCAGGCGCGGCTGCTCCCACGCATCGGCATCGACCACGGCATGCGTGCCCTCGGGTAGGACCCGCGGGATGTTTTCGAGCAGGCCACCGCCGGTGATGTGGGCGAGGCCCTTGATGCGGCGCTCGCGCAGTAGCGGCAACAGCGACGCGACATAGACGCGCGTCGGCGCCATCAGCGTGTCGATCAGCAGCCGGTCGGCATCGAACAGCGCCGGGCGGTCGAGCTTCCAGCCACGATCCGCAGCTAGGCGGCGGACCAGCGAGAAGCCGTTCGAATGCACGCCCGACGAGGCGAGGCCGAGTATCACGTCGCCGGCTGCGATCGTCTGACCGGTCAGCACGGCATCGCGTTCGACCGCACCGACGCAGAAGCCGGCAAGATCGTAATCGCCCTCGGCATACATGCCGGGCATTTCCGCGGTTTCGCCACCGATCAGCGCGCAGCCGGCCTGGCGGCAGCCCTCTGCGATCGAGGCCACGACGCGTTCGGCGATGCCGTTGTCGAGCTTGGCGGTGGCGTAATAGTCGAGGAAGAACAGAGGCTCGGCGCCCTGCACGATCAGGTCGTTGGCGCACATCGCGACGAGATCCACGCCGACACCTTCATGCCGGTCCCATTCGATCGCGAGCTTCAGCTTGGTGCCGACGCCGTCGTTGGCCGCGACCAGCAGCGGATCGGTGAAGCCCGCCGCGCGCAGATCGAACATGCCGCCGAACCCGCCGAGGTCGGCGTCAGCGCCCGGTCGCCGCGTCGCCTTGGCCAGCGGCCCGATCGCGCGGACCAGCGCGTTGCCCGCGGCAATCGATACGCCGGCATCGGCATAGGTGTAGGACTGATCGGCGGGGGAGGATGGCTCGGTGCTCATCCGGCCAGCCTGCTACGATCTGTCCGGCGCGGTGGCAATGCCGAACCGGCACCGGGTGCAAGGGCAGGTGATTCGGGTGGGGCAGACAGGCCGGAATCGCCGAAATTCGCGCGCGGAAGTGGACGAAGTGGACGACACGTATCGTTCGAAACGCGCATCCCGGCTGCCCCAATGTCGCGATGGATGGGGTAGGCGCCGGCTGAGCACATGATGCCGACGTAGGGAGTGATCGGCGTGTAGGACAGGGGGGAGATGACGTGACCGCTCAAGTTCGTCAGTCTGCGCGATCGGGCTGCCAAGTGGCATAGTCCTTTCGTCTCGATTTTTCCCGCTTCTCCGTCTCGTTCGGGCTATTTTGAGAATCTGCGATCGAGAACAGGTTTCGGGAACACGGCGCCCCGGGGGTGTCCGTCCACGCGACTGGTCCGGGCAGATTTTCGTGGCGGGCTCGTTTTTGGGAAAGTCGAGGAGGGGGCGGAGATGACGCCCCCTCCTCGTTGGTCAGGCCGTAATAACCGGGCGATCGTAATTTTTGGCGTAGGCATTTTCAACGCCGGTCAAAATCTCCACGATATCGAAATAGCGATCCCAGAAGGCCGTTTCGCGCAGGTCTTCCACCAATAACTGGTAGGAATGATGGTCCGCTGCGTCCCACATCCAGATATCGGTGACGCGGGTCGAATAGAACTCAACGTCGAAAAAGCGTAGCGAGACGTTTGCGGCATGCTTTTTGAGGATCGGAGTGAACTGCTCTGCCAAGAGCTCAAAGCGGCGATCGATGGAGAGCCCAAGCCATTCAGGCGAGGTCTTGACCAGCATGAAGACGGTGACGGCTGGTTCGAAGGGTGTTTGCGTAGTGGTCATCGTATATCCTTGCATCAACATGTGCAGGACATAGAATGCGAGCTTAACCTCATATCTGGCTACTCGCTTTCGATCCATGAAAGAGACGACGACTTCTCAGCGCCCGCGCCCTCGGAAAATGCCACGCCAAGGCCGCTCCGCCGAAACGGTGCGGGCGATCATCGAGGCCGCTGCTCGCATTCTGGAACGAGATGGACTCGGCGCGTTCACTACGAACGCGGTCGCCGAGCGGGCTGGCGTCAGCATCGGCTCGCTCTATCAATACTTCCCCGGCAAGGAGGCGCTCATTGGAGCTTTGATCGTGCGCGAAACATCGCTGCTGATCGCCGAGTGCGAGGCGGCGGTGGCCGGTGTGAGCGGTCGAGAGGCATTGAAGGGGATAATCGTGGCGGCGGTGATACACCAACTTCGCCGACCCGCGCTGGCCAGACTATTGGATTTGGAAGAGGCGCGACTGCCGTTCGATGAGGATACCCGGCGCGTCACTGACCGGCTGAGATTGATCCTTTTGGCGGTCCTGGTGCGCGCTGATCTCCCAAAGCAACTCGATCCCGATGTGGCTGCGCAGGACGTGTTGGCAATTATCAAGGGCATGGTGGACGCCGCCGGAGAACGCGGCGAACAGGATCGGGACGCTCTTGGTTCGCGCGTGGGCAGAGCCGTCTACGGTTACTTGGACAATGCCGCCTGACGGATTGGGCGATCCTGTCGCCAACAGCGCGCATGACAGCTTTCCCGATATTCGATCGTAAACGGGACGGCCCTAGTCGTCTCGCTCGCTGTTCGTTTTTGGACAGCCTACGGATCAGTCGTCCCATTCAAATACGATGGGGGCGTCGATCCCGAGCGCGTTGTGAACCGGACAGGCGTGCGCAGCTGCTTCCAATTTCCGACGCTGCCGCGCGTCGAAGTTGCCCGGGATTCTGACGACGACCGACAGGTGCGCGAAGCGGCGAGGCGCGTTCGCCATTTCCTTGGCGATGGTTGCGGTGGCTCCGGGGATGTCGATATCCATCGACCGGGCGGCAATGCCCATGATGCCAAGGATGCAGCCGCCTAGCGATACCTCGAGGAGATCGCTTGCCGAAAACCCTTCTTCCAGACCGCCGAGCTCCTTGGGCGCGTCCATGACGATGACGCTACCCGAGTCACCATGCTGAGCTTGCGATCGCAGATTGCCTTCATATGATACAACGGTGTTGCTCACTGGCCCGCATCCTTGATTTCGTTCGACGTGCGACACCGCCGTTGGTCGGCGTGCCCCCGATTACCTCGCAGAGCGTCGATAACCATGCTTCGCCCGGCCTCTATCTGATCCGGCGGTCACGATAGCGTGGACCCCGATTTCCGACAAACGAACGACCAACGAAACGCTCGGCGCCGTTTCATATTCGATCGTTTTCGGGAGATGCCGTCTAACCGCCACGCCCCGACCGTCCCTCTGCGCGATCCCCCACGGCGCCGCCCGATCACATCTCGCTTGGCTTACCGCCCGCGCTTCGCCAAAAGGCGGGCACGATGCGTGTCCGTACCCTGTTCTCGTCGCTGGCCGGTGCCGCACTCCTCTTTGGCGCGGGTGCGCTTGCGCAGATCGAGGGCGGGCGCGGGGTGGCGCCGGTCGACAGTTCGGGCGATTTCGAGGTGAGCGGCGTTGCCGTCGACGTCGCGGCGAAGACGGCGGACGCCGCGCGCCTGGGCGGCTGGCGGCTGGCGCAGCGCAAGGCGTGGGTGCAGCTGTCGCGCCGGCTGGGTGGCGACGGTGCGCTGATTTCGGACAATGCGCTCGACCAGATCGTGTCGGGCATCGTCGTCGAGAACGAGCAACTGGGTCCGACACGCTATATCGCCAAGCTCGGCGTGCTGTTCGACCGCGGCCGGGCCGCGTCGATCCTGGGCATCAGTGCATATTCCGATCGGTCGCGCCCGATGCTGCTGGTGCCACTCCAGATATCGGGCGGCGTCGAGACGGTGTTCGAACAGCGGAACGACTGGCAAGGAGCCTGGGCGCGCTTCCGCACCGGCAACAGCACGATCGATTACGTCCGCCCTTCGGGCACGGGTGCCGATTCGCTGCTGCTGAACGCGGGCCAGATCGGGCGGCCGGGCCGCGGCTGGTGGCGGACGATCATCGACCAATATGGCGCGTCCGATATCCTGATCCCGGTCGTGCGCCTGTATCGCAGCTATCCGGGCGGGCCGATCATCGGCGTGTTCCAAGCGCGGCATGGGCCGGACAATCAGTTGCTCGGCAGCTTCACGCTGCGCGTCGGTACGGCGGCGGGCCTACCGCAGTTGCTCGACGCCGGCGTGACGCGGATGGACGGACTGTTCCAGCAGGCGCTGCGCAGTGGCGCGCTGGGCCTCGACCCCACGCTGTCGCCGCCGCCCGAGCCCGAACCCGTCGTCGATCCGACGTCCGAGGATGCGAGCGGCGAGACGCTGGCCGAGATCGTCGGCGACACCGCGCCCGCGAGTGCGGGCATCGCGATCACGCTGCAATTCGATACGCCGAGCGCGAGCGCGGTGGCGAATACCGAAGGGCTGGTGCGCGGCATTACCGGCGTGCGCTCCGCCTCCACCACCAGTCTTGCGCTGGGCGGCGTATCGCTGATGCGCGTCACCTATGATGGCGATCCCGATGCGTTGCGCGCGGCGCTGGAGGCGCGCGGGTTGCAGGTGACGGGCAGCGGCCAGACGCTGCGCATCCGCCGTGCGCCGCAATTGCTGCCGCCGAACCTGCCGGCCGACACTAACCCGGCAGGCTAAGGCGATGACCAACCAGCTTGCGTTGCCGTTGGGGTGGCCTGCCGACCCCCGCGACGACGCTTTCCTCGTGACGCCCTCCAACGCCCGTGCCGCGCACACGCTCGAACATTGGGCGACGTGGCCGGTGATGGCGGCGGTGCTGACCGGTCCCCGCAAGTCCGGCCGCAGCCTGCTCGCGCGCATCTTCGCCGCCAAAAGCAACGGCACGATCATCGACGATGCCGAGAATGTGCCCGAGGCGCAGATCTTCCACGCCTGGAACCAGGCGCAGGCGGAGCGGCGCCCG
This sequence comes from Arthrobacter sp. TPD3018, assembly GCA_003075315.1. Classification (GTDB taxonomy): domain Bacteria; phylum Pseudomonadota; class Alphaproteobacteria; order Sphingomonadales; family Sphingomonadaceae; genus Sphingomonas. The sequence goes on from QDFQ01000001.1 coordinate 1,371,023, forward strand.
TTGGTGATCGTCGCCGATGCGCTGCCGCCGCTGTGGGCGGTGCGTCTGCCGGATTTGCGCTCGCGCCTTGCCGCCAGCCCGCATGCGGCGATCCAGCCGCCCGATGACGAGCTGATCGCGGCGCTGCTCGACCATCTGTTCCAGCGCCGCGGCCTGGATGCGCGGCCGGACCTCGTCACCTGGCTCAGCACGCGGATCGAACGCAGCCACATCATCGTCCAGCGCGTCGTCGATGCACTGGATCAGGAGGTGCTCGAAAGCCGCAAGCGGTTGTCGATCCCGCTCGCCCGCACGGTTTTGACCGCGGCCGGGATCGTCACGCAACCGCAACCGTTGCTGCCTATGACCTGACTATGACACGCCCAGCTCATCTCTCGCATCTGTCGGCAGCGGACGACGATCCCTTCGTCCCCGAAGTCAACGACCGCTATTTCAATCGTGAGCTGTCGTGGCTGGCGTTCAACCGGCGGGTGCTGGAAGAGGCGTGTAATGGATCGCATCCGCTGCTCGAACGGCTGCGTTTCCTGTCGATTTCGGGCACCAACCTCGACGAATTCTTCATGGTGCGCGTGGCCGGCCTCAAGGGGCAGCAGCTGAAGGACGTCGACCGTCGCTCGACTGACGGCCTGACGCCCGCGCAGCAGCTCGCCGCGATCACCGCGGAGGCCGATTCGTTGATGGCGAGCCAGCAGGCGGTGTGGGGCGACCTGCGTACCGCGCTGGACGATGCGGGCGTCCACGTGTTGCGCCGCGACGAGGTGGATGCCGAAGCGGCGGTGTGGCTGGAACAGCATTTCCGCGAGCAGATTTTCCCGATCCTCACCCCTCAGGCGCTCGACCCGGCGCATCCCTTCCCGTTCATCCCCAACAAGGGGCTGTCGGTGATGTTCGACGTCGTCCGCGATTCGGATGGCGAGCCGGTGCGCGAACTGGTGATGATTCCGGCGAGCGCGCCGCGCTTCGTTCGGCTGCCCGGTGAGGTCGCGCGCTATGTGTCGATCGAGGCGCTGCTGAAGCGCTTCGCCTATGTGCTCTTTCCGGGATACACGCTGGTCGGCGCTGCGGCGTTCCGCGTACTGCGCGATAGTGACATCGAGATCGACGAAGAGGCCGAGGATCTCGTCCGCTACTTCGCCAATGCGATCAAGCGCCGCCGCCGCGGCCGCGTAATACGGCTGGAGCTGGAAACGGGCATGCCCGATGCGCTCGCCGATGTGCTGCGCAACGAGCTCGGCGGGGCGGATGCGATCGTCACCGAAAGCGGCAATCTGCTCGGCATCGGCGACCTCGACATGGTGATTGACGAGGACCGGCCTGACCTGAAGTTCCTGCCGTTCGTGCCGCGCTTTCCCGAGCGTATCCGCGAATTCGGCGGCGATTGCTTCGCGGCGATCCGGGCCAAGGACATCATCGTCCACCATCCGTACGAGACGTTCGACGTGGTGCTCGCCTTCCTGAAGCAGGCGGCGGCGGACCCGGACGTCATCGCGATCAAGCAGACGCTGTACCGCGCCGGCAAGCAGCCTGCCGTCATCAACGCGCTGATCGCTGCGGCGGAGGCCGGCAAGTCGGTGACGGCGGTGGTCGAGCTGCGCGCGCGGTTCGACGAAGAGCAGAATATTTTGTGGGCGAGCGCGCTGGAGCGTGCGGGCGTGCAGGTGGTCTATGGCTTCCTGGAGTGGAAGACGCACGCCAAGGTTTCCATGGTCGTCCGGCGCGAGGGCGGGCAGTTCCGCACCTATTGCCACTTCGGCACGGGCAATTACCACCCGGTGACGGCGCGTATCTACACCGATCTCAGCTTCTTTACCGCCGATGCGCGGATGGGGCGGGATGCGGCGCAGATGTTCAATTACGTCACGGGATATGTCGAACCGACCGATATTACCAAGCTGGCGCTGTCGCCGCGCGACCTGCGCAAGACGTTGCTGGAGCAGATCGACGTCGAGATCGCCAATGCCCGCAGCAACAAGCCCGGCGCGGTCTGGGCGAAGATGAACAGCCTGGTCGACCCGATCATCATCGATAAATTGTACGAGGCGAGCGGCGCGGGTGTCGCGGTGGAACTGATTATCCGCGGCATCTGCTGCCTGCGGCCCGGCGTGCCCGGCATGTCGGAGAATATCCGCGTGAAATCGATCATCGGCCGCTTCCTGGAGCACAGCCGCATCTTCTGCTTCGGCAACGGCGCGGCGCTGCCTAACGACAATGCGCATGTGTTCATCTCGTCCGCCGACTGGATGCCGCGCAACTTCGACCGGCGCGTCGAATATATGCTGCCGATCGAGAATCCGACGGTGCATGACCAGGTGCTCGACCAGGTGATGGTCGCCAACTTGATCGACACCGAGCAGAGCTGGGAGCTGGAGGCGGACGGCCGCTATGTGCGCGACGAGCCGGGCGACAAGCCATTCAACCTGCATCGCTATTTCATGAACAATCCGTCGCTGTCCGGACGCGGTGCGGCGCTGGCGGAGAGCAATGCGGTGCCCACTTTGGCGCTTCGGCGGCGGCGATAGGGTTGTTGCTCGTCCCTTCAGTGGCCACAGTCGCGTCATGGATTTTACGCGCTTGCCCTACATTCGCCGTCACCCCGGACTGGTTCCGGTGTCCATCGGGCCCCGAGGAGGGTATTCGAGCCTCATGCTGCCCCCCTCGCCGCAGAGTGGACCCCGGAACGAGTCCGGGGTGACGGGTGTGTGGGTTAGAGGTTTCGCCCGCCTATGAGCCGCGCTTTCCCCCGCACCGGGATCATCGACATCGGTTCGAACTCGGTTCGGCTGGTGGTGTACCAAGGGCACCCGCGCGTGCCGGCGACGCTGTTCAATGAAAAGGTCATGGCGGGCCTCGGTCGCAGCCTTGCCGCGACGGGAGCGATCGACGCCGACAGCATGACGCTCGCGATCGGCGCGCTGCGGCGATTCGCGGCGGTGGCGCGCGAAATGGAGGCCACGGTGCGCACCGTGGCGACGGCAGCGGTGCGCGATGCGTCGAACGGCGGTGACTTCATCGCCGCCGCGCGCGATCTTGGCCTCGAGGTCGAGTTGCTGAGCGGCGAGCAGGAAGCGAATGCGGCGGGCCTGGGCGTCCTGTCCGCCATACCCGATGCGGACGGGATCGTCGGCGATCTTGGCGGCGGTAGCCTGGAACTGGTGCGCGTGGTGGCAGGCACGGTCACCGATCGTATCTCGTTCCCGCTCGGCGTGCTGCGTATCGCGGCGCTGCGGCGGGGCAGTCGCCCGGGGCTGGACCGCCATGTCTCGAAGCTGATCCGCGACGCGGGGTGGAACGGAAGGGGCAGGGGCCTGCCGTTGTACATGGTCGGCGGATCGTGGCGCGCGCTGGCGCGGCTCGACATGAGCCTGACGCATTTCCCGCTGCCGATCATCCACGGCTATGCGCTCGCGCCCGAGACGGTGGCGCGCCTCGGCCGGAGTATCGCGCACATGTCGAAGCAGCGGCTGCGCGAAATTCCCGGCATGTCCGCAGGGAGGGCGTCGCAGCTTGGCGACGCGACCGCCTTGCTCGGCATCGTGCTGCGCGAACTGGGATCCTCCAGCGCTGTAGCATCCAGCTTCGGCCTGAGAGAGGGGCTGTTGTATGGCGCGCTCGACCGCCAGACCCGTAGCCTCGATCCGTTGATCGTCGCCGCGCGGGAAGAGGGGCGGCTGCTCGGCCGCTTTCCCGAACATGGCGATCTGCTGAGCGACTGGATCGCGCCGTTGTTTGCCGCCGATCCGCCGCATCTCGCGCGGATTCGCCATGCCGCCTGCCTGCTGGCCGACGTGGGCTGGCGTGCGAACCCCGAGTTTCGCGACGAGCGCGGATTCGAGATTGCGCTGCACGGCAATTGGGTGGCGATCGAAGCTTCCGAACGCGCGATGCTGGCGCAGGCGCTGCATACCAGCCTGGGCGGCAGCACGACCCCCCACCCGCTGCTCGGCGGCCTGGCGAGGGATACGCAGATCGCCTGTGCGATTCGCTGGGGGCTGGCGATACGGTTGGGGCAGAGGTTCAGCGGGGGGCTGGCGGGGCCGTTGCAGCGATCCGCGCTGTCGATCGATGCCGGGCAGGTGACGCTGGCGCTGAAGGATACGGATCGCGCTCTGTACGCCGAAACGGTCGAGCGGCGGCATGCCGCGTTGGCTGCGGCGCTGGGTCGGAAATCGGTGGTTCACTGGAGCGGGTGACGGGGGGGCTCGGCCGGCTGGCGGCGACGCGAGGGGCGTTTCTGCTAACGAAGCGCTGCTCTTGCCTCCCCTTCCGTCATGTCTACCGGCATGCCACTCCCCTCTGGCGGGGGAGGACTTTGGGATGGGCCGTTTATTGGCTCAACCGCATTTCAGGCCGCTGATCTCGTTCAGATCGTCGAGCAGGATGTTCAGGCGGTCGGGCCGGAAATCCATCGTCGCGGCATCGCCGGGCCGCAGCACGCGGGACATGCGCGAGTGGGTTTCATATTCGATGGCATCGCGCATACGCTCGCGGAACTTGACGCCGGCGTAGCGGATACGCGCCTCTTCGGTCACGACGCACGGACCGGCGGGCGGTGGCGGGGGCGCCATCGTCATGCAGCCGGAAAGACCGATCGGCAGCAGCGCCGCCAGCGTCCAGACCCGTGTCGTCATCCCGCTTCCTCCGTCCGCGTCATCGTGAGCTTGCCATCCTGTACGGCAAAACCCAGTCGACCTTCGACAAGATCCAACGCATCGCGACCGAATTGGTCGAATCGCCAGCCTTCTAACATCGGCAGGCCGGTGCGGATGCCGGCAGCGAGCGCCTCGAGTTCCTCGGATCGGGCCAGCAGGCGTGAGGCGACGTCGATGTCGCGCGCGCGAATCTTCAGCAGCAGCTTCAGCAGATCGGCGACCAGCGCGCCGTCCTTGCCCAGGCCCGGCTTGCGATCGTCGCGCGGCGGCAATTCGTCCGCCGACAGCGGCGCTGCGCTCTCCAGCGCCGCCATCAACCGACCGCCGATCTCGTTCGAGGCCCAGGTCGCCGACAGGCCGCGCACCTTGGCGAGGTCCGCCTGACGACGCGGCGGATGACCGGCAAGGTCGCCCAGCGTTTCGTCCTTGACGATGCGGCCGCGTGGCAGGTCCTTGCCCTGCGCCTCCAGCTCGCGCCAGCGGGCCAGCGCCTTCAGCCGGCCGAGCACGTCGGGCTTGCGGCCCGAGATGCGCACGCGCTTCCACGCCTGATCGGGGTCGTTGGCGTAATTGGCGGGATCGGCGAGCCGCTCCATCTCCTGGTCCAGCCACACGCCGCGACCGGTCTTGCGCAGCCGTTCCAGCATCTTGGGGAAGATTCGCGCGAGGTGCGTGACGTCGCCGATCGCATATTCGATCTGGCGCGCATCCAGCGGCCGGCGCGCCCAATCGGTGAAGCGCGCGCCCTTGTCGACCTGAATGCCGAGCCAGCTGTCGACGAGGTTCGAATAGCCGATCTGTTCGCCCTGACCCAACGCCATCGCCGCGACCTGCGTGTCGAACAGCGGGTGCGGCGTCTTGCCGGTCAGATTGTAGATGATCTCGATATCCTGCCCACCGGCATGGACGACCTTCAGCACGTCCTCGTTGTTCGTCAGCAGATCGAGCAGCGGCGTCATGTCGAGCCCCGGCGCCATCGGGTCGATCGCAGCAGCCTCGTTCACGTCGGCGATCTGGATCAGGCACAGCTCGGGATAATAGGTGCTCTCGCGCATGAACTCGGTGTCGACCGTGATGAAGTCGGCCTGGGCGAGGCGATGGCAGAGATTGGCGAGGGTCGCGCTGTCGGTAATCAACGGGTGGATATGCATCGGGGCAGTTACCATCATGCTGCCGCCCGCGCCAAGCCTCTCGTCGTACGCTACGCCGAACGCCGCCATTGCAATGACATGGGATAGAGAATCCGCCCCCTCCAACATGGGTTTGCGAGAAATAAATATCTGTAAACAAACGAAACATTGGTGATCGGCAGGCGTCTTTTGGGTCCCCATCGACGGGGTAACCCAAGGAGAATGATCATGGCTGACAGCAATGGTGGCGGGGGCAAGGACAACAATCCCGGCAATTTCGCCAACGATCGCGAAAAGGCATCGGAAGCCGGGAAGAAGGGCGGGCACGAGAGCGGCGGCAACTTCGCCAACGACCCCGAGCGGGCGTCCGAAGCGGGCAAGAAGGGCGGCGAGGCGAGCCACGGCGGCCGCTGATCGCTGACGCCCGAAGGCATGGCGCGCTTGACAAGTTCCCGCAGAGCGCTTGTTAGCGCGCCATGCATTCCTATCGCACTCACACCTGCGCCGCGCTCGGCGCGTCTGCCGTCGGCGAGACGGTCCGCCTGTCGGGCTGGGTCCATCGCAAGCGCGACCATGGCGGCGTTCTGTTCGTCGATCTGCGCGATCATTACGGCATCACCCAGATCGTCGCGGACAGCGATTCGCCGGCCCTGCCGATTCTAGAGCAGGTGCGCGTCGAATCGGTCGTGACGATCGACGGCACCGTCAAGGCGCGCTCGGCGGGGACCGTGAACGCCAACCTTTCGACCGGCGAGATCGAGGTGTTCGCGCGCGGCGCCACCGTGCTGTCGGCCGCGGACGAGCTGCCGATGCCGGTCGCCGGCGAGCAGGAATACCCTGAGGATATCCGCCTGCGCTATCGCTTCCTCGACCTGCGCCGCGAGACGCTGCACGCCAATATCGTGCGCCGTACGAAGGTGATTTCGGAAATGCGGCGCCGGATGGAAGGCGTCGGCTTCACCGAATATTCGACGCCGATCCTCACCGCCTCGTCGCCGGAGGGCGCGCGCGACTTTTTGGTGCCGAGCCGCATCCATCCGGGCAAGTTCTACGCGTTGCCGCAGGCGCCGCAGCAGTATAAGCAGCTGCTGATGGTGGCGGGCTTCGACCGCTATTTCCAGATCGCGCCCTGCTTCCGCGACGAAGACCCGCGCGCCGACCGCCTGCCGGGCGAGTTCTACCAGCTCGACCTCGAAATGAGCTTCGTCACGCAGGAAGAGGTGTGGGAGACGATGGAGCCGGTGATCGGCGGCATCTTCGAATCCTTCGCGGACGGCAAGAGCGTGACGCCGAGCGGCCAGTTCCCGCGCATTCCGCACGACGAAGCGATGCTGAAGTACGGCAGCGACAAGCCCGATCTGCGCAACCCGCTGATCATCACTGACGTGTCGACCCATTTCACGAGCTCGGGCTTCGGCCTGTTCGAAAAGATCGTTGCCGGTGGCGGCGTGGTCCGCGCGATCCCGGCGCCGAAGACGGCCGACAAGAGCCGCAAGTTCTTCGACGAGATGAACGAATGGGCGCGTGCCGAGGGTCATGCGGGCCTCGGCTACGTCACCCGCAAGGGCGGCGAGTTCGGCGGGCCGATCGCGAAGAACCACGGCACCGAAGGCATGGAGGCGATCTATGCCGCGCTCGGCCTCGGCCCCGACGACGGCCTGTTCTTCGCGGCGGGCAAGGCGGACGCCGCGGCGAAGCTCGCCGGTGCCGCGCGCACGCGCGTTGCGGACCAGCTTGGCCTGATCGAGCAGGGCGCGTTCCGCCTGTGCTGGATCGTCGACTTCCCCTTCTATGAATACGATGAGGACGCGAAGAAGGTCGAATTCGCGCACAACCCGTTCTCGATGCCGCAGGGCGGCATGGAGGCGCTGCAGAACCAAGACCCGCTGACGATCAAGGCGTATCAATACGACCTCGTCTGCAACGGGTATGAGATTGCGTCGGGTTCGATCCGCAACCAGTCGCCGGAACTGATGGTGAAGGCGTTCGAGCTGGTCGGCCTCAGCAAGGCGGACGTGGAAGAGCGCTTCGGTGGCCTCTATCGCGCGTTCCAATATGGCGCGCCGCCACATGGTGGCATGGCCGCGGGCGTCGACCGGATCGTCATGCTGGTCTGCGGCGCGCAGAACCTGCGCGAGGTGTCGCTGTTCCCGATGAATCAGCGCGCCGAGGACCTGCTGATGGGGGCGCCGTCGCCCGCGTCCGAGCAGCAGCTGCGCGAACTGTCGATCCGTCAGGCGACCCCGCCGCAGCCGACGGTCAACGTCGACAAGGCGGTGGCGCCGAGCGCTGGGTAAGCCGACAGGGCTCCTGTCTCGTCATTGCGAGCGAAGCGCGGCAATCCAGAGCCGGATCAGGACGCCCTGGATTGCTTCGCTGCGCTCGCAATGACGGACCGAAGGGGGAGGATTGTCGGCTTAGTCGTTGCCCCCGACCCAATCGCCGAGCCCGCCCAACACCGATCCCTCACCGCGGTTCTGGCCGCCGCCGTTCGCCGCCGCCATCATCCGGCCCGCGAGGCGGGAGAAGGGCAGCGACTGGATCCAGACCTTGCCCGGTCCGCGCAGCCGGGCGAAGAACAGGCCTTCGCCGCCGAACAACGCGCTGCGCACACCGCCGACCGTGACAAGGTCGAATTCCACCGACGGCGTCATCGCCGCGAGGCAGCCGGTATCGACATGCAGCTCCTCGCCCGGCGCCAGCTCGCGCTCGACGACGGTGCCGCCCATCTGGACGAACACCCAGCCATCGCCGGTCAACGACTGCATCACGAAGCCTTCGCCGCCGAACAGCCCCGTCATGACCCGCCGCTGGAAATAGATGCCGAGCTGCACGCCCTTCGCCGCGGCGAGGAACGCGTCCTTCTGGCAGATCAGCTGCCCACCCAGGTCCGACAGCCGCAGCGGAACGATCGAGCCGGGGGTGGGCGAGGCGAAGGCGACGCGCGCCTTCCCATAGCCTTCGTGCGTGAAGACGGTGGTGAAGAGGCTCTCGCCCGTCACCAATCGCTTCCCCGCGCCGAGCAGCTTGCCCATGAAGCCGCCGCCGCTCGCGCCGCTGCCGTCGCCGAACACGGTGGTCATCGCGATGCTGGCATCCTTCCATACCATCGCGCCGGCTTCCGCGACCGCGCTTTCGCCGGGGTCGAGTTCGATCTCCAGGAATTGCAGTTCCTGGCCCTTGATCTCATAGTCGATCTCGTCCGCCACGCTCGATCGGCGCTGCTGCTGCCAGGGACTTTCATAGGGCATGGGTCATCGTCCTCGTGAAGGTGATGCAGCGCTCTACCACACCTGCAAAAGCCAATGCGAGCAGCAAGCACGCAATTCCGTCGCTTCCCTCGCTCCGTTAACCATGTCACTAGGCCCCCGGGGTTAAACGTGGGGGGTCATGTTAGACGATCAGTTGCTTCCGGCACGGCCGGCCCCGCTCGTTCGCAGTCTCGGTGTCATGGGTGTCCTGTTCCTGACCTTGTCGGTGGCGACGCCGGCCTCGTCGGTGTTCGTCATCATTCCGGGCATGTTGCAGGTGGCGGGGACGGGGACGATCTGGGCGCTGATCCTGGCGGGGATCGTCTGCGTCGCGACGGCCTTCGTCTATGCCGAGCTGTCGAGCGCCTGGCCCGTCGCGGGGGGCGAATATGTCGCCGTCGCAAAGACGCTGGGGCCGCTGTCCGGATTCGTGATGCTGGGCGTCAACGTCTTCAACAATCTGTTTTTTCCGCCCGCTGCGGCGTTGGGGATCAGCGCGGTGCTGTCCACCGTCTATCCGGGTCTGCCGACGGTGCCGGTGGCGATCGCGGTCGTAGCGGCATCGACGCTGATCGCGCTGCTGCAGATCCGCGTAAATGCGTGGATCACCGGGCTGTTTTTGGCGGGCGAGGTGCTGGCGCTGCTCGTCGTCATCGCGCTCGGCTGGTCGGACGTGGTGCGGCCGTTCGCCGTGCTGTTGACCGCGCCGGTGATGCCGGAAGGCGGCGCGATGGTGCCCGCATCGGCCGCGGGGATCGGCCTTGCCACCTCGATCGCGATCTTCGCGCTCAATGGTTATGGTGCGGCGGTCTATTTCGGCGAGGAGATGAAGGAGCCGTCGCGCCTGATTGCGCGGGCAATCCTGGCGAGCCTTGTCCTGACGTTGCTGTTCGAGATCGTCCCGACGATCGCCGTATTGATGGGCGCGCCCGACCTGCATGCGCTGACGACCGCCAACGATCCGTTCGGGCTGATCGCGCGGCTGCGCGGCAATGGCTGGGTGGCAGATGCGACCGCGATCGGGGTGGTCATCGCGATCGTCAACGCGATCATCGCCTGCATCCTGGCCTGTTCGCGCTTCTTCTATGGAACCGCGCGCGACGGCAGTTGGGGGCGGCCGATCGATCTGTGGATGACGCGCATCCACCCGCGCTTCGGGTCACCCTGGGTGGGCACGCTGATCGTCGGCGGGGTGGGCGTCGCCTGTTGCTTTCTGCCGCTGACGCTGTTGCTGGTGCTGAGCGGGACCGGCCTCGTCGCGATCTACGCCGGCATCGCGATCGCCGCGATGGTCGGGCGGCGGACCGGGGCGACAGCGCATGCGCGCTATCGCATGCCGCTGTATCCGATGGCCCCGATCGTGACGCTGATTGCGCTCGCCTATGTCGTGTGGACGAGCTGGCAGGACGTGCACGAGGGGCGGCCCGGCCTGCTGATGACGGGCGCGCAGATCGTCGCGTCCGCGGCCTATTACTGGTTCGTCCTGCGTCGTCGCGGCGACTGGAGCGTGCACGTTCCTGATGAGGGTTAGGAGCGAAAGGACGGACCGACGCATGATCGACCTGCGCGATTACGACAAGAAGCAGGCCTATAAGGGCCATTACAAGCGCGACCTCGCCGCGCTGCAGGAGCGGCTGGAGCAGATCCTCGTCGCCCATATCGTCCATGGCCGCCGTGCGGTCGTTATGCTGGAGGGGTGGGACGCGGCGGGCAAGGGCGGCATCATCCAGCGGCTGACCGCGGAATGGGACCCGCGCTATTACGAGGTCTATCCGATCGCCGCACCGAGTGCCGAGGAAAAGGCCCATGATTTCCTGTGGCGCTTTCGCACCCGCCTGCCGAAACCGGGCAACATCATCGTCTTCGACCGCAGCTGGTATGGTCGCGTGCTGGTCGAGCGGGTCGAAGGCTTTGCCAGCGAGGCGGAATGGCGCGCGGGCTATGACGCGATCAACGCGTTCGAGGCGGAGCTGGCCGAGGGCGGCACAACGCTGGTGAAGCTGTTCGTCCACGTTTCGCAAAAGGAACAGGACAAACGGCTGGAGGCGCGGCTGGACGATCCGTGGAAGCGGTGGAAGACGGGGCTGGAGGATTATCGCAACCGCGCCAAGCGGGACGAGTATCTCGCCGCGATGCACGACATGTTCGCCCGCACCGACACCGGCGGCGCGCCCTGGACGGTGATCAACGGCAACGACAAGAAAGCGGCGCGCATCCACGCGCTGACGGAGGTCGCCGACCGGCTGGAGGCCGCGGTGGACATGACGCCGCCGCCGCTCGATCCGGAACTGGAGCGCGTCGCGCGGGCCGCATTGGGGCGGTAGGGTTCGATCCGATCGCCTGCCCTCGTCACCCCAGCGCAGGCTGGGGCGACGGCTGGTTAGAAGCTCGCCTCGTCATACACGCGGGAAAGGTCGCCCGCCCAAGCGCCGTTGTAGCGATCGAGCAGCACCTGTGCGGGCACCTTGCCGCTCCGGACCACGTCGCGGAGCGGATCGAGGAAGCCGGTTTCGTTTTCGCCGATGCCGTTGATACGCGCGCGCGCGGCGAGGCCGGCGTGGGCGATGTCGAGCACGGTGCCGGCGATATCGGCCAGCCGTCCGCCGCCCGGCAGCGGCGCATCAAGCGCCATCCGTGGCACCGCATCGCGCAGCGCCTGCCGTTCGGCGAGGCTCCAGTCCTTCACCACGTCCCACGCCGCATCGAGCGCCGCATCGTCGTAGAGCAGGCCGACCCAGAAAGCGGGCAGGGCGCAGATACGGCCCCACGGACCGCCATCCGCCCCGCGCATTTCGAGGAACGTCTTCAGCCGCACTTCGGGGAAGGCGGTGGACAGATGGTCGTTCCAGTCGTCCAGCGTCGGCTTTTCGCCGGGCAGCACGCTGAGCTCGCCTTTCAGAAAGTCGCGGAACGACAGGCCGGCGGCATCGATATAGCGACCGTCGCGGTAGACGAAGTACATCGGCACATCGAGCATATAGTCGGCGTAGCGTTCGTACCCGAAGCCGTCTTCGAACACGAAGGGCAACATGCCGGTGCGGGCGGGATCGGTGTCGGACCAGATATGGCTGCGGTACGACAGGAAGCCGTTCGGCTTGCCATCCGTGAAGGGCGAATTGGCAAACAGGGCGGTCGCGAGCGGCTGGAGCGCCAGCCCGACGCGGAACTTCTTCGCCATGTCGGCTTCCGACGCATAGTCGAGGTTCACCTGGATCGTGCAGGTGCGCAGCATCATGTCGAGGCCCATGCTGCCGACGCGCGGCATATGGCGCAGCATGATCGCATAGCGCCCCTTGGGCATGATCGGCAGCTGTTCGCGTGTCTTGTCGGGCCACATGCCGAGGCCGAGGAACCCGATGCCGAGCTTTTCGCCCGCCGCCTTCACCTGATCGAGGTGCCGCCCGGTTTCGGCGCAGGTCTGATGCAGGTTGTCGAGCGGTGCGCCCGACAGTTCGAACTGGCCGGCCGGTTCCAGACTGACGCTGCCGTCCGCGCCGGTGAGGGCAATAAGGTTTCCGCCTTCCTCAACGGGTTGCCAGCCATATTGCTGAAGCTCTGTCAGAAGCGCGCGGATGCCGCCGGGTTCGCCCCAGCTCGGCGCGTGATGATCGGTCGTGCTGTAGACGAACTTCTCATGCTCGGTGCCGATCCGCCACCGTTCGCGCGGCTTTTCCCCGCGGGCGAAACTCGCGATCAGCTGCTCGCGCGACTCGATGAGGGGTGAGCCCTCGGCGATAACGGTCTTGGTCGTCATGGCGCGCCCTTACGCGGGGATGAACAGCGACGCCAGCAAGCTTTGCTACCAGTCGCCCGCAGCCGCCATCCATAATGCGACCGCCGCGGCCGCAGCCGTATCGGCGCGCAGGATACGCGGCCCCAGGCTGATGCCAATCGCTTGAGAATGTTCGCGTATCATGGCGCGTTCGGCATCGGTGAAGCCGCCCTCCGGCCCAATAAGGATGGCGGCCGGGCCGGGATGCGCACGCATCGCCGCGACGGCAGGATCGCCGCCCGCTTCGTCCGCGAAGAACAGGGTGCGCTCCGCCGGCCAGTCGCGCAGCATGGCGGCGAGCTTCACGGGCTCGTCGACCGCGGGCAAGGCGGTGCGGGCGCATTGCTCGGCCGCCTCGATCATGTGGGCGCGCAGGCGTTCGGTCTTCAGCTTGTCGACGATGGTGCGTGCGGTGACGATGGGGACCAGCCGGTCCACTCCCAATTCGCAGGCCTTTTCGGCGAGCCAGTCGATCCGCCCCTTCTTCAGCGGCGCCGCGCATAGCCACAGATCGGGCACCGGCTCGCGCTCACGCAAACGTGTCGACACGTCGACGGTCAGATCGCGCCGCCCGACCTGCACCGCGGTCGCCAGCCATTCGCCGGTGACGTCGTCGAACAGCTTCACCGGATCGCCCGGCGCGGTCCGCATCACCGACAGCAGATAATGCGCCGCGGGTCCGTCGATGCGCAACGGACCGGGCGCGAGGGGCTGCTCGACGAATAGGCGGGGGGTGGATTGGGGCGGCCAGGCGGGCGTGGCGGTCATGGTCGATGCTCGGATTGGGCCTTCAGGCGCTTCTGCCGCGCCCAAATCTTGCGCGCGACAATCGCGACGAGCAGCGCGCCCACCGCAATCGCCACGACGACGACGGTCACTACGCCCGCAACGCGCAGGATCGCCCAGAACAGCGCCTCGACGAAGCGGCCAACCGCGACCGACAGGCCGATCATCGGTCGTGCCGGCGGGGGCGGGAGGGGCGGGTGGCGTCCATCGCCGACGATCTGCCGCATCTTCGCGGCGATAGCGAGGCAAAAGCCCGGGAACGGCCTTGCCCGCGGGCGGTATCGCGCGGCAAAGGCGGATCATGGCCGCGCATCCCCCAACCGATATCGTCCCCGACAGCGAACATCGCGGTCTGGTCGGTCGCCTGCCGCCCCGCGTGCGGGGGCTGGCGCTGCTGGCACGGCTCGACCGGCCGATCGGCTGGTGGCTGCTGTTCTGGCCGGGTGCGTGGGCGATGGCCCTCGCCGGGGGCGGGATCGCGCGCTGGCCGCTGCTGTTGTGGTTCCTTGCCGGTAGCATTGCGATGCGCGGCGCGGGCTGCGTGTACAACGACATCGTCGATCGCGACCTCGACGCGCAGGTCGCGCGGACGCGGGCGCGGCCGATCCCGAGTGGGTTGGTGTCGGTGCGGCTCGCCTGGGTCTGGCTGGTCGCGCTCTGTCTGGTCGGACTGGTCGTGCTGCTCCAGCTTGGCACGCTGGCGAAGATCGTCGCGATGGCGAGCCTGGCGCCGGTGGCGGCCTATCCCTTCATGAAGCGGATCACCTGGTGGCCGCAGGCGTGGCTGGGACTCGTGTTTTCCTGGGCGGCGCTGGTCGGCTGGGCGGAGGTGGCGGGTGCGCTGTCTACGCCGCTGTGGCTGCTCTACGCGGGCTGCATCGCCTGGGTGATCGGCTATGACACGATCTACGCCTTACAGGATCGCGAGGATGATGCGCTGATCGGCGTGCGATCGTCCGCGCTGCGGATGGGCGCACGGGTGCGATCGGGGACGGCCGGCTTCTACGCGCTGGCGTTGCTGTGCTGGGCGGGGGCGATCTGGCTGGTTCGTGCCGATCCGCTCGCGCTGTTCGCGCTGTTGCCGGTCGCGCTGCATCTCGGATGGCAGGTGACGACGTTGGTGGCCGACGATGGCGCCAATGCACTGGCACGCTTTCGCAGCAACCGTTTTGCCGGGTTGCTGATGTTCCTCGCCTGTCTGGTCGTCGGATCGACGGCCTGAGCCGCCGTCGGGCCTAGCATCGCGCCCGCCCCGCCCCTAATTGGGGTCGATGCTGACTCCCGACCAAGCGCGTGATCGCGCCGCCGATATCGTTTCCCGCGCCGTTCGGGCGGGGGCGGATGCCGCGGACGCCGTCTTTGCGGCGGATGCTGCGACCGACGTGGGCGTGCGGCTTGGCGCATTGGAGGATCTGGGCCGGTCGGAAAGCGAAGAACTGGGGCTGCGGGTCTTCGTCGGCCAGCGCTCGGCGAGCGTCTCGACCTCCGATCTATCCGCCGAGGCGCTCGGTGCACTGGTGGAGCGCGCGGTGGCGATGGCACGCGAGGCGCCGGAGGATCGCTGGGCGGGCCTCGCGCCGCAGGAGCGGTTGATGCACGGGGCACCGCCTCTGCTCGATCTCGACGATGGCGGCGACATTTCGCCTGCCGATTTGCGCGCCTGGGCCGAGCAGGCCGAGGATGCGGCGCGCAGCGTCGCGGGCGTCAGCAACAGCGAGGGCGGCGGCGCCGCCGCGTCGCGGTCCGTCTGGGGCTTGGCGACTAGCCACGGCTTTGCCGGCGCTTATGCCACGACCACCTACAGCCTGTCCGCAAGCGTGCTGGCCGGGGACGTCGCGAGCGGTATGCAGCGCGATTATGCGCATCACGCGGCGCGCAAGCGAGCGCATCTCGAAACCCCCGAGTCGATCGGCCGGCGCGCCGGGGAGCGCGCCATCGCCCGGATCAACCCCGGTCGGCTCGCCAGTGGTCCGATGCCGGTCGTGCTCGACCCGCGTGTCGGCTCGTCGCTGCTCGGCCATCTGACCGGTGCGATCTCCGGCCAGGCGATCGCGCGTCGGACCAGCTTTCTTCTCGACGCGCTGGGGACGCGCGTGTTCGCCGACGGCGTCACGATCTGCGACGATCCGCATCGCCCTCACGGGCTGCGGTCGCGCCCCTTCGACGGAGAAGGGCTGCCGGTCTCGCCGACCGCGATCATTGCGGACGGTATGCTGGAGACGTGGCTGCTCGATAGCGGATCGGCGCGACAGCTGGGGCTGGAGCCGACCGGCCATGCCGCCCGCGGCGTGGGCGGATCGCCCGGCGTTTCGCCCAGCAACCTGTACATGCAGGCCGGCGTGATCCCGGTCGAGACGCTGATCGGCGACGTTGCGGATGGCGTCTACATCACGGAGCTGATCGGCCAGGGGGTGAACTCCGTCACGGGCGATTACAGCCGGGGCGCCTCTGGCTTCCGCATCGTCGACGGGGCGATCGCCGGGCCGGTCGCCGAATTTACGGTCGCGGGCAATCTGAAGGACATGTTCCTCAACCTGACGCCCGCGAGCGACCTCGAATTCCGCTATGGCATCAACGTGCCCACGCTGCGGATCGACGGAATGACGATCGCGAGTGGCTGATCCCGCGTTCGACCTGACGGCGGCCGTCGCCCAGATCGCGCACGAGGCGGGGCAGATGGCGCTCGCCCGCTGGCGCACCGATTTCCGCCGCTGGGAAAAGACTCCGGGCAGTCCGGTATGCGAGGTCGATCTCGACGTCGATCGTATGTTGCGCGCCCGTCTGGAGGGGTTGCTGCCCGACGCCGGTTGGCTGTCGGAAGAGACGGTCGACAATACCGATCGGCTGGCGCGTGAGGCGGTGTGGGTGGTCGACCCGATCGACGGCACCCGTGATTATATCCGCGGACGCGAGGGCTGGGCGGTTTCGGTCGCGCTGGTGCGCAACGGCGAGGTCGTGCTGGGGGTGCTCGATGCACCGGCGCGTCGCGAACGCTGGACCGCGACGCGCGGGCAGGGGGCATGGCGCAACGGTGTCGCGCTGCACGCCGGTACGCGATCGGCCTTGTCCGGTGCGCGCGTGCCCACCGATGCGCTGCCGAAGATCGACCGCCATCTGACGATCGTCCACAAGCCCAACTCGATCGCGCTGCGCATGGCGATGGTGGCGGCGGACGAGGCCGACCTCGTCGCGACGCTGCGCTGGGGCAACGAGTGGGATATTGCGGCCGCGGCGGTGATCGCGGCGGAAGCGGGGGCGGGGGTGAGCGACGCGCTGGGCGGACCGCTTCGCTATAACAAGCCCGATCCGACCGCGTTCGGCGTGATGGTCGCCGCGCCGGGCATCCATGACGAGGCGCTCGCATGGATCAGGCCGCGGGCGGAGACCGCCTCCATTCGCTGACCGCGCACCATAAGCGCCTCATAAACCATCACTCTTCGGCCATAACGGAACCGGTATCGCCTGCGTAACGTTTTGTTGCCGACGCCGGGCGCTGGGCTCGGCGAAGAGAGGGATGCCAACCATGTTGTGGACGATTGCCGTAATCCTGCTGATCCTGTGGCTGCTGGGCTTCTCGCTCCACATCGCCGGCGGCCTGATCCACATCCTGCTGGTCATCGCGGTCATCGTCGGCCTGATCCAGCTTTTCACCGGCCGCCGCGCGTTATAAATCGATCGGGGGCGGTATCGACCGCCCCCGCCTTCGTTAGTGGACGAAGCGCGCGACGACGTCGCGATAGCTGCGGCTGACCTTCACACTGGCGCCCGAATCGAGCACCAGGAAGCATTCCCCGTTTGTGTGCGGCTTCACCTGTTTGACCAGGTCCAGATTGACGATCGTCGAGCGGTGGACGCGCTGGAACCGGCGCGGATCGAGCCGCTTTTCAAGATCCTTCATCGTCTCGCGCAGGATCAGGTTCCGGTCGCCGGTGTAGATCACCATGTAATCGCCCGCCGCATCGATCCGCTCGATCGAGTCGACGTCGACGCGGAAGATCTGGCCCTGATCCTTGATGTTGATGAGCTTTTCATAGCGATTAGCGGACAGGTCACCCGCGTCAGCGATGTCGGCGGCTGCCTCGGGCGCATGCTCGGCGAGCACCTCCTTGAGCTTCTCAACCTCTTCGACGCCGCGCTTTTCGCTAAGCCTTTGACGCACCCGTTCGATCGTATCGGCCAGCCGCGATTCCTCGACCGGCTTCATCAGATAATCGACCGCCTGCGCCTCGAAGGCCCGCAGCGCATGGTCGCTATAGGCGGTGACGAATACGAATAGCGGCGGCTCGACCTCCATCAGGCCCTGCACGACCGAAAAGCCGTCGAACCCGGGCATCTGGATGTCGAGGAAGACGAGATCGGGCTTGTGCGTCTTGATCGCCCGGATCGCCTCGCGCCCGTTCGAGCACTTTTCGATGATCTCGATGTCTTCATGCGCCTGGAGCCGGAGCTCCAATCCCTGGATCGCGAGCGGTTCGTCGTCCACCAGGATGGTTCTGATCGTCATGCGGCCTCTCTACTCACATCGTCGAGCTGGAAGGGAATTTCGATCTCCACCGAAAACCCGCCAGCCGGCGCGGTACGCGTCTCGAAACGGTGATCCGGGCCATAGGCCTGGACCAGCCGCTCCCTAATATTGGGGAGACCCACGCCGGTTGAAAGGCTTGGCATCGCACGACCCTCCTGCAAACCCGGCCCCGTGTCGGATACGCCGATCTGCACGCGATCCCCGGCGAGCCGCGCGCGGATGCAGATTTCGGCGCCCTGCTCCTGCGTGCTGACCGCATATTTGATCGCATTCTCGACCAAGGGCTGCAGCAGCAGCGAGGGCAGGCGGGCGCGTTCGGCGCGCGGATCGACGTCGAATACCGGGCGCAGGCGATCCTCGAAGCGCATCTTTTCGATCTCGAGGTACAGCTTCAGCGTCTCGACCTCCTGCAATACGGTGACGTGCGCGGTCGGTTCGTTGGCGAGCGTGTAGCGCAGGAAGGACGACAGCCGGCTGAGCATCGCATTGGCCCGCTCGGTCTGCTTCAGCAGCACCAGGGTCGAAATCGAATTGAGCGTGTTAAACAGGAAGTGCGGGTTGAGCTGATAGCGCAGCATCGCCAGCTGTGCCGACGAGGCCTGGCTTTCCAGATGCTGCATCTGGTCGATCTGATCCTCGACGATCAGGTAGAAATTGATGCCGAAGTACAGCGCCGACCAGCCGAACAGCGCGGTAAAGGCGACGTAGAAGGCGACGACCATGCGCGGCAGCGTGACGCCCGGCTGTCCATTCTGGATCAGCGACCAGGTGAAGGCATCGACGAAGGTCGAGAAGATCGTCGCGACCACGAAGGCGAGGATCGTCAGGATCAGCCCGCTGACCCGCGGCAAGCGCCGGAAGTAGCCGTAGAAGGTCGAGAGCAGCAGCGTGACGCAATAGCCGACGATCGCTTCGACGATCACGGGGATGATCGTGTCAAGCGACAGGTTGGTGAGCGTCGAGGCCCCGCGCAGCAGCAGATAGCCGGTCCAGCCGACCGCCTGCAGCGTCCAGAAGGCGCGGCTCTTGTTCTCGAAGAAGGGGCGCACGTTGAGCGCCGGGCGGGTGGGGGCGGGAAGGGTCGCCATATAGGCGGCGTCTCTACACGCGTGCGCACCGCCGTGCAAAACAGAAGGGCCGCCGCTGCCCGAAGGAAGCGACGGCCCTGTCCGTCAGACCGTGTCGGTCAGGTCGATCAGAAGGCGGTGTTCACCGACAGGATGAACGCGCGCGGGCTGCCGATCTGCACGAACGGGATCGAGTTGTTGACGTTCACCGTCTGTCCACCGGTGAAGCCGCCGACGTAGAACTTGTTGAACGCATTGACGACGTTCAGCTGCAGATACGTCTTGTTGTTGCCGCCGATGCCGACCCAATCGAGCGCGAGGCGGGCGTCGAAGTCGACCGTCGTGTAACCGGGAGCATAGGCACCATAGGTCTGGTACTGAATGCCGCGCTGACCGGTGTAGGTGGCCGGAACGTTGTCGACCGTCGGGCAGACGTTGTTGACCAAATTCAGGTTCCCGTTCGGACCCGCGCAGGCAAACTGCGGCAGGTTCTGGTCGTTCAGGTAGCGACGGCCCGTCCGCTTCGCCTGAACGCCGAGTTCAAGCGGCCCGAGGGTCGCCTGGACGCGACCACCGAAGGTGTAAACCGGAGCGCCTGATTCCCGCTTGCCAGCAGTCTGCGCCAGGATTGGGGCGCCCGCGACCGTACAATTGTTGGTCGTGTTCGCCGCGGTCAACGTCTGCGGGCAGCGGCCGATCTCGACGTTCGTCTTGATCTCCGACTTCAGGTACGAACCGTAGGCGTAGAACAGCAGTTCGCGGATCGGACGGTACGAAATGCTGCCGTCGATGCCGTACTTATCGACGCGACCCAGGTTGCGATAGATCGTCTGCTGCGTGTCGATGTCATAGGCGCTCGCCAGACGGTTCTGGAAGCGGGTGTACCACGGCCCAAGCGACGCGGTGACGCGGCTGGTCGTGTAGCGGATACCGGCATCGAAGTTGTCGGTCGTTTCCGGGCGCGGGTTCGCAGGGGTGGTGTTCTGCGGGTAATAAAACGCCTGATACAGGTTGTCCGTGCCCGGAACCTGGATACCCTTCGAATAATTGCCGAAAATGCTGAACGCGTCGGTGACTTCGTAGGTCAGACCGCCGGCCGGCAGGATGCGGTCATATTTGTAGACGCGATTCTGCGGCGCAGCGAAGCCCGTGATCGTCGGAGCGGGCGTGGTGCCGCCGACGACGTACGGGTTGGCCGCCGCATAGGCTGCGTTCTGCGAGGCCGACGCCAGGCAGTCGACGTTGCCGCCGGCCGACGTGGAGAAGCAGTAGTTGGTCAGGTCACGCTTGAACCACTTGCCCGTCACCGACGCTTCGACGCGCAGCTTGCTGTCGAAGAAATTGCCGATGTACTGCGCGAAGCCCTGGTTCAGGATCGCCTTCGAGAAACGGTTGCGCTTCTCGACCACGCCACCATTGATCGCCAGGATGCCGTCGTTGACGGGGAAGACGTCAAAGGGCTTGCCGTTCGCCTGCAGGAAACCGAGCTCGCCGGTCTGCTTGTGGCGCCCGTAATCCAGCGTGTAGCCGACGCGGATGCTCTGCGTGTCCGAGAACTCGTACCGCAGCGATGCGATCACGCCATAACGGTTGGTGATCGTCTGGCTGGGGGCGAGCAGCGTAACGGTGTCGAGCGTATCACCGTCGCCGTTCAGGTCACGACCGAAATAATAGCCGTTCGAATTGCTGACGCTCTGGAAGAAGCCATAGTACGTATTGGCGCCGACGGTGCGGCCCTGCTCGCGGCCCGTAACCGTGCCGCCGCCGTTCGCCTTGGTGTACTGGTACGACGGGTCAACGAACAGCGTCAACTTGTCGCTGAGCGAGAAGCGCGAGTTGATGCGGATGTTTGCGGTGTTCGACGGATTATAGCGTTCGTCGAAGCTGCTGCCGCAAATTGAGCCGTTGTTGGACGCGCCCGGTGCGTTGGTCGTGGCAGGTGCGTCGACGCCGCCAGCCTGCGGCACGTCGATCTGACAGCGTCCGACCGAATAGGGCAACTCATCGCGGCTGCGCGGGAAGCGGTTGGTCGACCCGGTTCCCGCGGTGCGCACGTCACCCGTGAGCAGCGTGGGAGCGGCAGCGTTTGCACCGGTCGCGACCGTCGTCGTGTAGACGTTATTGTCGTTGCGCAGCGGCGCCGAGCCGAAGAAGTTGTTGCGGTTCTGGTTATAGTGGCCAGAAACCGAAATGAAGTCCTTGCCGCTGCCGATCGGCTGATAGATCTTGGCGTTATACTGCTGCTTGTTAATCTTGCCGAAGTTGTTGAACACGACGTCATTGGTCGCGCTCGAACCCGAGAACCATGCCTTAGTGCCCCAGGGGGTGAACACGCCGGTGTTGACCAGGCCGAACACGCGGAAGAAGCTGTAGTCGCCGATCGAGCCGACCATGCGCGCACCGAACTGGTCAGTGGGGATCAGCGTGCGATAGTTGACGGTTGAGCCCGAGGCCGAAGCGGTGGGCGAGTCGGGGTCGGTCGAGCCGAGGTTGACGTTGACCTGCTCAATCAGCTCGGGGTCCAGCTGCTGGTTCGAATAGATGGCGTAGTTGCCGGTGTCGTTCAGCGGGATGCCGTCGAACGTCTGGCTGATGCGGCTACCGTCGAACCCGCGGATGGTGAGCGTGCCGCCCGCCGAACCGAACGGATCGTTGTTCTGGAAGCTGACGCCCGGCAGCTGGTTGATGATGTCGTTGATCGTCTGACCAGGGGTCTGGTGCGAGATGAACGTCTGGTTCAGGACCTGCTTGTTCTTCGCGGTCGCGGGAATGTCCACGCCGCCGACGCCGGGTTCGCGCGCGCCGGTGACGACGATGTCACCCGAACCGACGGTGTCGGCTTCGGTCGAACCGGTCGACTGCGCGAAGGCGGCGCCCGGCAGCATGAGCGCGGCGAAGGCAACGCCGCAAGCGAAAGTCATACGCATCTGATCTTGTCCCCTTTGAGCATGGTGCTCTTGGATTCGCGGCTCGTGTTTTTTGCCGTTGCCGCGGCCCATGTGAGATCAATATTGCGAGTTTGTGACAATCAAAGGGCAGCGATGATGACCCGCGTCGCTTCGTTCCGCTGCGTTGCAAAAAGGCAACGCCCCTGATCCATCATGCGGCCGTTTCGGCAACGATATCAGCCCATTGTGCCTCGGTGATCACCGCCACGCCGAGGTCCGTCGCCTTCTTGAGCTTGGACCCCGCATCGGCCCCTGCCACCACCAGGTCGGTCTTGGCGGACACCGAACCCGACACGCGCGCACCCAAGGCCTCGGCTTGCGCCTTGGCTTCGTCGCGACTCAGCGTTTCGAGCTTGCCGGTGAAGACGACGATCTTGCCGCTGACCTGCGAGGCGCGGGTTTCCCATACGACGTCGGCGGGCGTGACCTCGCTGAGCAGGTCGTCGACGACCTCGCGGTTATGCGCCTCGGCAAAGAAGTCGAGCAGGGCGTCGGCGACTTCCGGGCCGATCTGGGGCGTGTCGATCGCCGCGACGATCGCGCGCTGGCGGCGCAGCTCGAACTTGCGGTCGGGTTCGCCCAGGGCGGGGACGGTGTCGGCCCGGACCTGAAGCGCGGCGTCGATCATCGCGCGGAAGCCCGCCATCGACACGAAGCGGCGGGCCAGGTCGCGCGCGGTGATCTCGCCGACATGGCGGATGCCCAGCGCGAAGAGGAAGCGGTCGAGCGCTATGTCGCGCCGCGCGTCGATCGCGGCGAGCAGCTTGTCGACCACCAGTTCGGACATGCGCTCGCGCTGGATCAACGCCTCGCGATGCTGGTGCAGACGGAAGATATCGGCGGGCGAGGCGATCAGGCCATCGCGGAAGAATTCCTCGACGCGGACCAGGCCGAGACCCGTAATGTCGAAGGCGTGCCGCGAGACGAAATGGATCAGACGTTCCACGCGCTGCGCCGGGCAGATCAGGCCGCCGGTGCAGCGGATGACGACTTCGCCCTCCTCGCGAGTCGCCAGGCTGCCGCATTCGGGGCAGTGGTCGGGGAAGACGAAGGGTTCTCGGGCTGCGTCGCGGGTCAGGTTCTCGACGATCTGCGGGATGACGTCGCCCGCGCGTTGCAGGACCACGCGGTCACCGGGGCGCACGCCCAGCCGTTCGATCTCGTCGGCATTGTGCAGCGTGGCGTTGGTCACGACGACGCCGCCGACCGTCACCGGCTCCAGCCGCGCGACGGGGGTGAGGGCACCGGTGCGGCCGACCTGGATGTCGATTTTCTCCAGTGTGGTCTGGGCGCGCTCGGCCGGGAATTTGTGCGCGATCGCCCAGCGCGGCGTACGTCCGACGATGCCGAGCCGGGCCTGCCAGTCGAGCCGGTCGACCTTGTAGACGACGCCGTCGATGTCGAAGGGCAGGTCGGCACGCTGCGCCTCGATGGTGCGATAGATGGCCAGCGCGGCACCGGCATCGGGCACGCGGGCAAAGGCGTCGGCGATGGGAAAACCCCAGCGGCGCCATGCCTCGACCATGTCGAACTGGGTCTCGACCGGCACGTCGCTCGCCTCGCCCCAGCCATGCGCCAGGAAGCGCAAGGGACGCCCAGCGGTGATCGCCGGGTTCTTCTGGCGCAACGATCCGGCGGCGGCGTTGCGCGGGTTGGCGAACTGGCGCGCTTCCTTGCCGGTTTCGGCCGCTTCCTGCGCCAGCCGGGCGTTGAGCGCGGCGAAATCGGCCTTGCTCATATAGACCTCGCCACGCACCTCGAACACGTTCGGCGCGTCGGCGGGCAGGGTCTGGGGGATGTCGGCGATGGTGCGGACATTCTCGGTCACGTCCTCGCCGATCGCGCCGTCACCGCGGGTCAGTGCCTGGACCAGCCGCTGGTCGACATAGCGCAGCGAACAGGACAGGCCGTCGATCTTGGGCTCGGCGGTCAGGGTGACCGGCTCGTCCTCGGGCAGCTTGAGATAGCGGCGGACGCGGGCGACGAATTCCTCGACCTCTTCGTCGGTAAAGGCATTGTCCAGGCTGGTCATAGGCCGGGCGTGCGGCACCTTGGCCAGGTGCGCGGCGGGGGCGGCACCGACCTGGGTGTTGGGCGAGTCGGCGCGGATCAGGTCGGGGAAGGCCGTCTCGATCGCGGCATTGCGGCGGACCAGCGCATCATACTCGGCGTCCGAAATCTCGGGCGCGTCATGCGTATGGTAAAGGCTGTTGTGGTGCGCGATCTGCGTGGCCAGCGCCTCCAGTTCGGCGGCGGCATCGAGCGGCGTCTGCGGCAGGTCGGTCATGGCTGCCGACTAGGGGAGAGAAAGGCGGTCGGGCAAGCGGGGAGTGGAATACCCGCGATCGACGACGGTAGATCGTTGATCCGGCGAATGAATTTCCGCCACCGATGAACCAACCGCGGCCCCCGGCGATTGCGTCTTCATCTATCCGCCATCGAAGGCCGCATCATGACCGATCAGACCAATCGCCGCGATCTGTTCAAGGGCGCCGCCGTGGCGGGCGTCGCCGCCGCTGCGGCGCCCGCCTTCGCGCAAGCCGCGCCCGCACTCAGCGATCCGCAGACCCGCTATACCAGCCAACCGTTTCCCGAACAGCGCCAGAAATGGCCGGCGCTGCAACGGGACATGAAGCCGGTCCCCGACAGCGGTGAGCGCAGCTATCGCGGATCGGGGCGGCTGGCCGGGCGCAAGGCGCTGGTCACCGGCGGCGATTCCGGCATTGGCCGGGCCGCGGTGATCGCCTTCGCGCGCGAGGGCGCCGATGTCGCGATCAATTACTATCCGACCGAGGACCCCGATGCGCAGGACGTTGCGAAGCTGCTGCGGGCCGAAGGGCGCAAGGTTGTGCTGATCCCCGGCGACCTGACCGACGAAAAGTTCTGCCGCGACCTGATCGCGCGCGCCAACCGCGAGCTGGGCGGCCTCGACATCCTGGTCAACAATGCCGCCTATCAGCAGTCGAAAGCGTCGATCGCGGAGATCAGCACCGAGCAGTTCGACCGGACGATGAAGACCAACGTCTATGCGATGTTCCACCTGTGCAAGGCGGCGATCCCGCTGATGCCGCGGGGTGCGGCGATCATCAACACCGGGTCGGTCAATTCGGTCAACCCGGGCGAAGAGCTGCTGGATTATGCCACGACCAAGGCGGCGATCCTGGTCTTCACCAAGGGGCTGGCGAAACAGCTGGGACCCAAGGGCATCCGCGTGAACATGGTTGCGCCGGGTCCCGTATGGACGCCGCTGCAGGTGGCGGGCGGTCAGTTGCCGGGCAAGATGGGTGAGTTCGGGCAGGATACGCCACTGGGCCGCGCGGGACAACCCGCGGAACTGGCAGGGCTGTATGTTGCGCTGGCCGAGGCGGGGAACAGCTTCACGACCGGCAGCGCGTTCGGGGCAAACGGCGGCACCGGCGCGATCTGACGTTGTCCCCTCGCGATGAGGGAGGGGAGGGTCAGGCCGTCTCCAATAGACGGTCGGCCTGTGCGCGCGCTTCATCGGTGACGGTCGCGCCGGACAACATCCGCGCGATCTCTTCGCGTCGTTCGGCCTCGTCCAGCACCCGAACGCCAGTGCGGGTGACGGTGCCGTCGTGGCTCTTGGCGATCAGCAGATGCTCGGCACCGCGTGCTGCCACCTGGGGCGAATGCGTGACCACCAGTAGCTGCGTGTGTTCGGCGAGCCGCGCGAGGCGTTCGCCGATCGCGCTCGCCACCGCACCGCCGACACCGCGGTCGATCTCGTCGAAGATCATCGTTGCCGCGCCGCCTTCCTCCGCCAGCGCGACCTTCAGCGCCAGGATGAAGCGCGATAGTTCGCCACCGCTGGCGATCTTGGCGAGCGGGGCGAAGGGTGCGCCGGGATTGGTCGCGATCTCGAACTCGACGCGGTCCTTGCCGTGTGCGGACCAGCCGTCGGCACCGACCGATACCACGGTGGTGCGGAAGCGCGCCGCATCGAGCTTCAACGGCGCGAGTTCGCCCGCGACTGCTGCGTCGAGCCGCTCGGCCGCGGCACGGCGGCGCTGCGACAGGATATCGGCGGCGGCGTCGTAATCGGCGCGGCTAGCGGCGACGGTCGCTTCCAGCAGCGCGATCCCGTCCTCGCCAGCCTCCAGCCGCTCGAGCCGGCCGCGCAAGTCTTCGGTCAGCGCGGCGAGATCGTCGGGCTGGACGCGATGCTTGCGCGCCATACCGCGCAGCTCGAACAGCCGCGCCTCATCCTCTTCCAGCGCCCGTGGGTCGAAAGCGAGGGCACGGCGCGCCTCGACCAGCTGCTCCTCGGCAGCGGCCGCCTCAATCACGGCGCGATCGATCGCCGCCAGCGCTTCGCCTAGCGCGGGATGATCCTCGGCGATCCGTTCCAGCACACGCGCCGCTTGGCGCAACTGGGCAAGGCCGCCGTTCGATCCTTCCAGATAATCGTCGATGGCGGCCAATTCGTCCGCGATCTTTTCAGCGCGCTGCATGCCGCGGCGCTTGTCGGCGAGCGCTTCCTCTTCGCCCGGTTCGGCGGCCAGAGCGCTGAGTTCCCCCACCGCATGTTCCAGCCATTCGCGATCGCGCGCGGCCGTTTCGATCTCGGCCTGCGCCGCAGCGAGCTTTGCCTGCGCCTCTCGCAAGCTTGCCCAGGCGCGCGCGGTATCGCCCGGATCGACGCGCCCGAACGCATCGAGCAGCGCCCGATGCCCGCGTGGATTGAGCAGGCCGCGATCGTCGTGCTGGCCGTGGATTTCGACCAGCATCGGCGCGATCTCACGCAACAGCGCGACGCCCGCGGGCTGATTGTTGACGAGCGCGCGGCTGCCGCCATCGGCCTTGACGATGCGGCGGACGAGCAGGGGTTCGCCCGGCTCCACCTCGACGCCATTTTCCTCGAGCAGAGCGCCGAGTGCGCCGACGGGCGGATCGAAGGTGGCAGTGACGATGGCCTGTGCCGCACCATGGCGGACCAGCCCCGATTCGCCACGCCCCCCCAGCGCCAGCCCGAGGGCATCGAGCAGGATCGACTTGCCCGCCCCGGTTTCCCCGGTCAGCACGTCGAGCCCGGCCCCGAATTCGAGGTCAAGCGCCTCGATCAGCACCACATCGCGAATGGACAGCGCGGTCAGCATCGCACGCGCTATAGCGCGCCCGCGCGGCGATGTTGATCCTTAAATGTTCTCATCGCCGCGATGACGGCCGGGGCGTCGATCAGTTGGTCGGCGTCTCGGTGGCCGGCACCGGCGCGCCTGCGGTACCGCCGCTCGGAGCGACCGGCGTCGGCGGCGTGGGGGCTTCCGCCTTGGGCTTGGCCGCTTCCACCTCGCCAGGTTCGGCGAGCTTCTTGGTGCCCGGCGTGTTGGGCGGGATGATCGGCTGGCCGGCGGGGATCGGCGCGGTCGGCGTGAAGGGATGCTCCTGCATCAGCTTATACGCATGCGCGTACCAGTCGCTGCCGGGATAGTTGGTGCCGAGCACCGCCGCAGCCTTTTCGGCTTCGCCGCGCAGACCCAGTTCCAGATAGCATTCGACGAGGCGCATCAGCGCTTCGGGCGTGTGCGTCGTGGTCTGATATTTGTCGATCACGGTGCGGAAGCGCAGCGCCGCGCCCAGCCACTGACCGCGGGTTTCGTAAAACCGCCCGATCTCCATCTCCTTGCCGGCGAGGTGATCGTTGACGAGGTCGATCTTCAGGCGGGCGTCGGAGGCGTAGCGGGTGTTGGGATAGCGGCGGGTGAGTTCGCCCAGCGCGCTCAGCGCCTGGAGCGTGATCTTCTGGTCCCGCGTGACGTCGCGGATCTGTTCGTAATAGCTCAGCGCGATCAGATAATAGGCATAGGGGGCGTCGCGGTTGCCGGGGTGGACCGACAGGAATCGCTGCGCCGACTGGATGCTCGCGGTGTAGTCGCGGTCCAGATAGTAACTGAAGGCGCTCATCAGCTGCGCGCGGCGCGCCCAGATCGAATAGGGGTGCTGGCGCTCGACCTCGTCGAACAGCAGCGCCGCCTCCTTGTAGCGGCCCTGATCCAGTCGCGTCTTCGCGGTGGAATAGAGCGTGCCCACGTCGCGGGCGACATAGGGCAGGTCGGACTTCGCCTTGTTACGGGCGCAACCGGCGACCGGAAGCGCGAGGACGGCGATCATCGCGGCGGCAAGCGCCTTGGACTGTGGGATACGCATCGGCTAAGGCTCTTAGCGTAAGCGCGTGCCAGCGAACAATCCCCTCCGTCGCACGTTGGCGCGCCTGTTACGGACTCGAAAGGACCCTCATGCCTGCTACGTTGCTCCACACCCACCGCGTCGAAAAGCCGTGGGGCCGGCATGACCTGGGGTTCGGCTTCGAGGACGCGCCCAAGGACGGTGAGCCGATCGGCGAAATCTGGTTCCAGGAGCCGGGTGACAGCACACCCGATCTGCTGATCAAATATCTGTTCACCGATCACAAATTGTCGGTGCAGGTCCATCCCGACGACGAGCAGGCGCATGCCCGCGGCCTGCCGCGCGGAAAGGACGAATGCTGGACGATCTTGGCCGGCCGCCCCGATTCGACGATCGCGCTGGGGCCCAAACAGCCGATCACCGCAGAGCAACTGCGCGCCGACGCGCAGGACGGCAGCATCGAGGACGATCTCGATTGGGTGCCGGTTAAGGCCGGCGACTTCTACTACGCCCCCAGCGGCACGATCCACGCGATCGGCGGCGGCCTGACGCTGATCGAGGTGCAGCAGAACAGCGAGACGACCTATCGCCTGTACGACTATGGCAGCGATCGGGAATTGCACCTCGACGACGGCGTCGCGGTATCGCACCTGACCCCATACCAGCCGATCGTTTCGCCGGGCGGAACGGGCGAGGGCCGCGACATCCTGGTCGAAGGGCCGAAGTTCGTGCTGGAACGCTGGACGGGCGGCGATCATCAGGTTGCGCTGCAGGACGGGCAGACCGGCTGGCTGGTGCCGATCCGCGGGTCGGGCGAGGTCGCCGGCGTCGCGTTCAAAGCGGGCGAATGCGTCACCGTCACGGGCAGCGAGACGATCACGAGCAGCGCCGACGCCGACCTGCTGTTCGCCTATCCGGGCACGCAGCGCATCTGATTCGCGGGCGGGGGCCGGGTAGGGGAAGCCTTAACCCGGCACCGTTAGGTAGAAGCGCGATGCTGCGCGTCCTGACCCTGTCGTCCCTGTATCCGGATGCGAACCGGCCGAATTTCGGTGTGTTCGTTGAACGGCAGACGCAGGGATTGGCAGCAGCGGACGGCGTCGCGGTGCGGGTCGTCGCGCCGGTCGGCATCGCGCCCTGGCCGGTGTCGCGCTTGCGGCAAGGCGAGCGGCTGGCACTGTCGGCGCGAGAGACTTGGCGGGGCGTCGATGTGTACCGGCCGCGCTTTACCGCAATTCCGGGCACCGCCGGTCGCTGGCATGCCCGCATGCTCGCTCGCGCGCTGGTGCCGGTGCTGGATGCGATACGGCACGACTTTCCGTTCGACGTGATCGATGCGTCATTCTTCTTCCCCGATGGGCCGGCCGCGGTGATGCTCGGACGGCGCTATGGCGTTCCCGTCTCGATCAAGGCACGCGGCGCAGATATCCATCTGTGGGGGCGATCGGTCCCTACGGCCGCGCAGGTCCGCGCAGCGGGGTGCGGGGCGGACGGGTTGCTCGCGGTCAGCGGCGCGATGCGTGACGACATGATCGCGCTCGGCATGCCGGGAGAACGCATCCGCGTGCATCATACGGGCATCGACGCGGACGCCTTCCACCCCGTCGATCGTACAGCTGCCAAGACCGCGCTAAACGTCACTGGGCCCCTCGTCCTGTCCTTGGGGGCGCTGATCACGCGCAAGGGCCATGACATCGTGCTGCGGGCAGTGGCGGCGCTGCCCGAGGTCACGCTGATGATCGTCGGCGAGGGGCCGGAGCGGGCGAGCCTCACCGCGCTTGCCGCGTCATTGGGCATCGCCAACCGCGTCCGCATCATGGGCGGCGTGCCGCATCAGGCGCTGCCGGCGGTGATCGCGGCGGCCGACGTCATGGCGCTGGCGTCTAGCTCAGAAGGGCTGGCCAATGCCTGGATCGAGGCGCTCGCCTGCGGCACCCCTGTCGTCATTCCGCCCATCGGCGGGGCGGCGGAGGTGGTGACCTCAGCGGACGGCGGACGGATCGTCGCGCGGACCCCGGAGGCCTTTGCTGTCGCCATTCAGGAGTTGATCGACGCTCCACCTGCGCCCGACGCGGTTTCTGCGACGGTAAAGCGTTTCACGTGGCAAGCCAATACTGCGGCGCTGGTCGATCACCTGTCGGGCCTCGTCGCCCGCCGGCGCGAGCGGGATCAGGCGTCCAGCGGGTAGAGCGCTGCGCCGATCACGCGGCCCTCGCCGCGCAGCACGCCCCAGGCGCGCGCCGCGGCCCGGCTGTCCATCGCCTCGACGCCAATCCCGGCGTCGTCCAGTGCGCGAACCAGAGCGACCGGCGGCCGCGTCAGCTGCGCACCAGTGCCGATCAGGATAAACTCCGGCGCCGCGTCGACCAGCGACTGCAACGCCGCCGTGTCGAGCCGATCGAGCGGGGGCGGCGCCCATTCCGACGCCGTCTCCACCGTCATCAGCAGCGCGCGGAACACCCGCTCGTCGTCGACCCGGAATCCCGAGCCGACGAAGCCGCGGACGATCGGGCCGCCCGCGGCGGCATCACGGTCCATGCGCACCGCGTCAGCCCTCGCGCGGGCCGACCCGCTCCGCGTTGCTGATGCCGCCCTTTGCCGTGCGTTCGCCGCCATTCGGATCGGCGCGCAGGCCGAGCGTGATCAGCAGCGACGACGACACGTAGATCGACGAATAGGTGCCGACGACGATGCCGAGGATCATCGCCGCGGTGAAGCCGCGCAGCACGTGACCGCCGAGCAGCAGCATCGCGATCAGCGCGAGCAGGATCGTGACCGAGGTCATGACGGTGCGCGGCAGCGTTTCGTTGACCGACAGGTTGATGATCTCGCGCATGTCCATCTTGCGATAACGGCGCATGTTTTCGCGAATGCGGTCGTCGATGACGATCTTGTCGTTGATCGAATAGCCGATGATCGTCAGCACTGCGGCGATAATGTTCAGGTCGAACTCGAACCGCGTCAGCGCGAAGAACCCGACCGTCATCAGCAGATCGTGGACGATGGCGACGATGGTCGACACGCCGAACTGCCATTCGAAGCGGACGATCGCGAACAGGCCGATGCCGAGGATCGCGAGCACGACCGCGAGCACGCCGTTGCGGATCAGCTCACCCGACACCTTGCTCGACACGGTCGAGTAGCGGCTGAACGTCGCGCCGGGGAACGCCTGGCCCAGCGCGGCCTCGACCTTCTTGACCACGGCGTTGGTCGCGCCTTCGTCCGCGCCTTCCTGCACGGGCAGGCGGATGGTCAGCGTCTTGGGATCGCCGACCTGCTGGAGCGCGGCTTCACCGACGCCCAGACCGTCGATGACCTGGCGGACCTTCGTCTGATCGGGCTGCGTCGGGAACTTCTCTTCAATCATCAGGCCGCCGACGAAGTCGACGCCGAAGTTGAGCCCCTTCACCACGGTGAGCCCGACCGCGAGCAGGCTGAGCGCGAGCGTCAGCCCGAATGCCCAGCCGCGCAGGCGGACGAAGTCGATGTTGGTATTGTCGGGAACGATTTTCAGGAGGCGCATGAGGTATCCTTTCGCCTCAAATGTTGATCGTCTTGGGCTTCTCGCGCCGAATCCACTGCGCGACGAGCATGCGCGTGAACGTGACGGCGGTGAAGACCGACGTGCAGATGCCGATGAGCAGCACGACCGCGAAGCCCTTCACGGGACCCGAGCCGAGCACAAACATAATGATGCCCGAAATGGCGTGCGTCATGTTCGCTTCGAAGATGGTGCGGCTGGCCTCCTTATAGCCCAGCTCCACCGCCTGCACGACGGTGCGGCCCCGACGGCGTTCCTCGCGGATACGCTCGTTGATCAGCACGTTCGCGTCCACCGCGGTGCCGATCGTCAGCACGAAGCCCGCGATGCCGGGCAGCGTCAGCGTGCCGCTGAGCAGCGCCAACACGCCGAGAATGACGAACACGTTGATGACGACGGCGAGGTTCGCATAGGCGCCAAAGCGGCCATAGGTCAGGAACATGAACGCCATGACCAGCACCACCGCGACCGAGCAGGCGAGGATGCCGGCGCGGATCGAGTCGGCGCCGAGTTCGGGACCGACGGTCGATTCCTCGATCACCTTCAGGTTGATCGACAGCTTGCCCGACCGCAGCGCAATCGCGAGCTGGTTGGCGCTCTCGACGGTGAAGCCGCCGTTGATGACCGCCGAACCGCCGAGGATCGGTTCGTTGATGTTGGCGACCGAGACGACCTGATTGTCGACGACGACCGCGAAGGGCTTGCCGACGTTCGCCTGGGTGACGCGGGCGAAGCGATTGCCGCCGACGCCGTTGAACGTGATCTGCACGTTGGGGGCGTTGGTCTGCTGATCGAAGCCCTGGCGGGCGTCGGCCACCATGTCGCCGGTGATGACCGCCTGGCGCTTCACCACGGCAAAGCGTGATCCGTCACGGCTGTTGGGATAGGCGAGGACCTGGCTGCCGATCGGCGCGATGCCCTTGGCCGCATCCACGGGGTTGGCGGTGGTATCGACCAGCTTGAATTCGAGGCGTGCCGTCTTGCCGAGCAGGTCTTTCAGCTGCTGCGGATTCTGGAGGCCCGGCACCTGGACGAGGATGCGATTGTCGCCTTGGCGCACGATCGTCGGTTCGCGCGTGCCGAGCGCGTCGATACGGCGGCGCACGACGTCGGTGGCGTCTTCCATCGCGATCTTGATCGCCTGGTTTAGGCCCGCCTGCGTCGGGGTCAGCACGAAGCGGCTGCCGTCGACGACCTGGATGTCCCATTCGCGCTGGCCGGTCATGCCCGCGCCACCACCGGTGATGCCGAGCAGCCGTTCGCGTGCCGCATCGACCTGCGTCGGGTCGCGCAGCATGAAGCTGATCTGGTTGTTCCGCGTGGAAATGTCGCCGATGTCGATCCGGGGCGTGCCGTTGCGCATCGTGCCCTGGATCTGATCGCGCATCGCCTCGATCCGAGTGTTGGCGAGATCCTGCGTATCGGCTTCCAGCATCAGATAGCTACCGCCGGCGAGGTCCAGCCCCTTGTTCACGCGGGGGTGGAACGGCCAGTTCGCCGTCGTCGATTCGGGCAGGAACGTCGGGATGGCGAGCGCGCACAATAGCGCGAGCACCGTCCAGATCGTGACCACCTTCCAGCGCGGAAAGTCCAGCATCAGTCGTTCGCCGGCTTCGAATTGGGGCTGGTCACTTCGGCGAGCGTCGCCTTGACGACGCGGATGCGCGTGTTGGCAGCGATTTCGACCTCGACGAAGGCGTCCTCCACCTTGGTCACGCGGCCGACGATGCCGCCGGCGGTCACAACGCTGTCGTTCTTCTTCACGCCCGCGATCGCCGCCTGCAACGCCTTCATGCGGCTCTGCTGCGGGCGAATCATCAGGAAGTAGAAGACGACGAAAATGAGAAGCAGCGGTGCGAAGCTGATCAGCGAGGCAAGGCCGCCGGATTCAGCGGCGCCACCCGCGGTCTGGGCATAGGCTGGGGAGATGAACATCTGATCCATGCATGGCTGATCGGCGGAGGAAATCCCCCGCACTGGAAGCGCCGCGCGCTAGCATCGCACGCGCCATCGCGCAATGTTGCGCCGCTGCAACGGCACCGGCGGGCGCAATTGGACCGGGTAGGCGCGATCAGCGCTTGCATCGCCGGTCCGCCCCGCCTAAAGGCCCGCGCTCTGGGATCGGCAGCGAACGCCGCACGGTCCCTCGGTCGGGGCGTAGCGCAGCCTGGTAGCGCATCACACTGGGGGTGTGGGGGTCGCAGGTTCGAATCCTGTCGCCCCGACCATTTCATCTCGCGAATTGATCAGCCTGAACGCGACGCCCTACGGCGTCTCGCGCGGCGAGTCGTACCGTGCCGTCGCGGCGGGTCAGCGGTGGTGTGCTTGGCGGGCAATTGACGGCCGCGTCGATGCGTCGATCGCGGAGAGGATGGCGGTGTGGATCGCGATCCGGGCCTCGGCGATCTGTTTGTTGGTCCGGGTGGGATTGACGCGATTGGTCAGCAGGATGACGAAGGCGTCGCGCGACCGGTCGATATAGATCGACGTTCCCGTAAAGCCGGTGTGGATCAGCGCGTCGGGCGAGGCGAGGGGGGCGGCGAAGCTGCCGGCCGGATCGGGCATGTCCCATCCTAGGGCGCGGAAGCTTCCCGGCGGAAAGGCCGTCCGGGTGGTGAAGGCGGCAAGGCTGCCGGGCTTCAGGAATAGGCGACCATTGTGACGGCCATGGTCGAGATAGAGCTGCGCCAATCGCGCAAGGTCTCGCGCGGTGGAAAACAGCCCCGCATGACCAGCGACACCGCCCAGTACGAACGCATTCTCGTCATGCACCTCGCCACGCACCAGCCGATGACGGAATAGGTCGTCCTGTTCGGTGGGCGGGATCCGACCCAGCCGGCTGGCTGACGGATTGAAGCCGGTGTCTCTCATGCCCAGCGGCACGAACACCGCATCATGCAGGAAGCGGTCGAGCGGCTGACCGGAGAGACGCTCGATGATCTCGCCCATCAGAATCATATTCTCGTCGCGATACTGATAATGGGTGCCCGGCGCCCAGGCCATCGGCATCCGGTCGATCAGCGCGAGCAGCTCCTGCCGGTTGTGGCTGTGTTGCCATAGCAGGTCGGACGTGAAGAGGCCCGAACTGTGGCTGAGCAGGTGACGTACGGTGATTTGCTCATGACCCGGCGTGCCGGCGAATGATGGCAGATACGCGACGACGGGACGGTCGAGGTCGAGCAGGCCGCGGTCGTAGAGGATTTCCGCGGCAGTCGTGGTGCCGACCACCTTGGTGAGGGACGCGAGGTCGAAGATCGCGTCGCGCGGCATGGGCGGCGCGTCAGGTGCCGAGGAGATGCGCCCGAAGGCCTTCAACGCGACCAGCCGCCCGTGCACGCCGACCGCGACCACCGCGCCGGGGAACGCCTTGCCGACCCAGGATTGCACCTCCCCAAATGCGGCATCGAGGTGCGGGGCACGCTCGGCCGCGACTGCCGGGGCGGGTGTAGGGCCCATTGTTATGGCACTTAGCGCGGACATGAGGGCCGCTGCCCTGAGGAGGCCTTTCATGGTCGAAGCTCCGTGATCTGGCGGATGGACGCATCCACGGCGTGCCGGCTGAAAGCGAGGCGGCGCGGTTCGCCCGCGACCCATGCGGCATAGCTATCGCGATAATGCGGCGAGCGTGGGTCGATCGACTGGCCGGGCAGCGCGCAGACGAGCGATTCGTCCCAGTCGCCGACGTCACAGACGATCAGGAAATTGGCCCCGTGGCTCACGGTGTAATCGCGTGCCGCGACATAGCCGCGGGCCATCACCGTAAAGGCATCGCCGCCCGATCGTCCGCCCTCGATAGCTGGGCTGACGGCCGCGACCTGCGGCAGGGCGGAAAGCGGGTGGCGCAGGTCGACGCGGTGCGCGTCTCCCCAGCGCCAGCGATCGGGATCGGGACCGAAGGCCGCGATAGTGGTGTCCCATCCCCCGGCGAGCGCCGTCGCCAGCAGCGTATCCCGCGCGGCTTCGGGCGCGGGACCGAAGCGGGCATCGGGATGGGACAACATCGCCAGCATCGGCCGGGGATCGACGGAGGTAACGAGGTCGCGCGCCGCGTCCGGCACGATGGCGGCGAGAAAGGCCCTGCCCAGTTCGATCCAGACCATCTCGAACAGGGCCGCCGCCGCGCTGTCGACGCTTAGCCGGCAGTCCCAGTCGCGAAGCATCGCGGCGGCGGTGGCCGCACTCCCGTCCAGACGATCGGGCAATAGCGCCACGAGCGCACGTGCCGGTAGCGACAGATCGTCATGTTGCAGCGCGACGCTGTCGGCGAGGCTATGCTGGTCCGGTTGCCCGAGCGCTTCGCCGATCCGATCGTAACGATAGGGCGCGTTCCAGATGAAGCTGCTGACCCGTTTGTCGGGGCTCCAATCGGCGGGCAGATTGAGCTGATTGGCCGATGCGAACCAGCCGTCGGGCGGGTTCAGCAATGCCGGCATGTCCTCCGCCGCGACGATGCCCTGCCAGTCGTACCGTCCGTCGCCCGGAACCGGCATCAGCCCGTCGTGATGCGGGCGTACCGGCACATGGCCCAGCATCCGCCAGCCGGTGTTCCCGTCACGATCGGCATAATGCAAATTGGTGGGAGCGACATGCAGGCGGGCGGCCTGTGCCAGCCCGTCCCAGTCCCGCGCGAGGTTCAGCGCGATGATCGCAAAGGTCATGTTGGCGTCCGGTTGCAGCGACACCGACGCCATCGTCGTGGCGCGTCGGCGCGATGGGTCGCGCGACAGAACCGGGCCGTGTACGCAGTGGCGGATCGTGACGGTCACGTCCGCCGCGTCCTTCACCCCGATCGGCTCGGTCAGCGTCTCGAACCGCTTCCAGGCGCCATCGTGGCGATAGGTCTCGGGATCGTCCGGGTGCAAATTCAGGACGAACAAATCTTCCTGATCGATATGCGAGTTGGTCCGCCCGAACGCATAATGATCGGTATGGCCCTGCATGATGCCGGGCATGCCTGGGCTACCGGCACCGATCACGTCGAACCCCGGCGCGGTCAGGTGCGCGATGTGGCGTGGCGAAAAGCCGCCGATGCCGAGATGGGGATCGTTGGCCAGGATCGGGCGACCGGTCGCGGAGCGGTCCGCGGAGATCGTCCACGCATTGCTCCCATGGGCGTCGCGGTCGAGCCGATCGTGGACGGGATCGTAGCGTGCCTGCACCGCCGTGTCCCACGGCAACGGCCCATCAGTCAGCGCGAGAACGCCAAGGTCGGCGTCGGACACCGCCGCCACGTCGAGCCCGTCCGGCACCACGGGCTGCCAATCCCAGGCGAGCGGCGTCATCAGGCGGTCGAGGTCGAGCAGCCCACGCGCCGCAAGCCGCGCGCGGCGCACCTCGTCGTCGGGCCGGCCCATGTCGCCGCTGCGGATACGCACCAGATCGGCGATATCCCAGCGGAGCGGCGTCAGACCCAGCGCATCATATTCGGGCGGGAGCAGCGCAGGGTCTGCCTCCAGTTCTGCAATTCGCGCATTGATTCCATCGACATAGGCGCGCGCGCACGCCACCACATCCGGCGGCAGAGTGTCGAGCTCCGCCGCGACATCGCCGCGGTACAGAAGCAGGCGGGCGGCGTGGTCATAGGGCACGAACCGCGGCCCGAAGCTTTCCGCCAGCCGCCCCAGGTCGCGGCGCAGTTGCAGGTCGATCTGGAACAGTCGATCGCGCGCGACGACATAGCCCTGGCCGAAATAGGCGTCGGGGATCGAGCCCGCCCGGATATGGGGCACGCCCCATATGTCGTCCGCGATCGTCACCGGACCGTGTGCCGCCGCACCGTTCATTCCGGCGACGCTGGTCACGACCCCGCCGCCGCATCGCCGGGCGGGGCGATGGCGGCGCAGGGCGCCGGGCGGGCTACGCGACGATGGGTCATCGCCGCCGCCCGGCTTAGCGCGTCTGGAAGCGGATGCCGACGCGGAAGGCGCGGCCGAGCAGATCCGAATAGGTGCTGTTCGCCGCCAGCCCGGTTTCAGGCAACAGGATAGGATCGCGATCGAACAGGTTGGTAACGTTGAGAAACAGCTCCGCGCGTCCGCCGCTGTGCGTTTCGATCTTGGTCGTCAGGTTGAGGTCGAAATAGGTGACGCCGGAGATCGAGTTGTTGTCGATCGTCGGGAATTGCGAGACGGTGGCGGCGGGGCGGCCCGTCGGGCAATTGCCATCGCAGACGATATACGCATTGCCATAGGTGCCGCTGCTGACACCGCGGGCGGTGCCGGTGACCGAGAAGCTGTCCGTCTCATAGCTGGCGTTGAAGCGATAGATCCACTTGGGCGGGCTGATGCCGCTCAGCTGGCCGACGGTGTCGACCGGTATCACGTTCGGCACGCCGCTGTCGGTGATGTTGTGGATGTAGCGCGTCGCCAAGCCGTGCAGCGTGACGGTGCCCGGCGCGCGCTGGATGATATTGGCGAGCGGCAGGCGATAGCTCGCGTCGAAGTCGATGCCGCGGACCCACTGGCGGGCGAAGTTGAACGGGCTGGCGCGGAAGAACAGCTCGCGGTCGCCCGTCGGATCGGGTCCGTAGGCGGCGCAGAATTCGGTCCGCCCCTCAAAGCAGCGGTTGATGATGTCCTGCGCGAAGAACTGGCCGATGGCGTCCTTCAGCTTGATGTCGAACCCGTCGACCGACGCCGAGAAGCCCGGCAGGAACGTCGGCTGCAATACCACGCCGATCGAGACCGAGTCCGCCTTTTCCGGGCGCAAGTTCGGGTTTCCGGTCGTCGTTTCGCGGAAGGTGACGGTCGTACGCCCCGTCGCCGGATCGGTCAGCGTGTTGGTGCGCGACGTGCCCGATGCGTACAATTCACTAAGGTTTGGCGCGCGGATGTCGCGCGAGCGGGTGGCGCGGAAGCGGATGTCGGGGATCGGCTGCCACGTCGCGCCGAGCTTCCACGTCGTCACATAGCCCGACGTCGAATAGTCGGTGCCGCGCACCGCGCCGTTGAACTCGAGGCCGAGGCCCAGCGGCACGACCGTTTCGAGATAGGCTTCCTTGACGTGATAGCTGCCGAAGGTGGGCAGGAAGTTGCCCACCGACCAGCCGGTCTGGAACTGCGTCGGCACCGAACCCGATACCGATTCGCGCCGATACTCGCCGCCCACCGCGACGCTGACGTCACCCGCCCAGGTCGCGAACGGCGTCAGCGACAAATTGACGCCCGCCACCGTCTGCTTGAGCTTTTGGTCGCGATAGGGGTCGCCCAGCACATAGGCGAAGGCGGCCGGGTTGGCGACGCCGATGCCCAGCCGGTTCAGCGGCACGCAGCCGTTGGTCGGCGCGGTCAGCGACGAGCGGCACACGACGGTGCCCGCCGCCACACCCAGCGCGTTGCCGGCCGGCGCCGCAACCGCATCGGTGGCATTGGCCATGTTGGCCGTGTTCATGATGTCGCGCAGCTGCTCGTGCGCGTTCGTCTCGCCATATTGGCCGTAGATGTTCCAGAATGCCTTGTGACCGAAGGCCTGGAACTCACCCTCCGCGCCGATCGCATAGCGCTGCACGTCGCGGCTGCTGTTGTTCTTGCGATAGGGCAGGTCGACCGCGGTGCTGCCGACCGTCACCGAGGTGACGGCCGCGCGCTCTGCCGCGGTGATGAGGCCCGCCGACACCGCATTGGCGAGGGCGCTCTGCAAATACGGATTGGCCGACGTCAGCGTGATCGAGGTCGTCGACTGCGGCCCCGCGTTGAACAGCGTCTTCTGCCAATTGTACGAGGCTTCGGCGAAGAGCGTCACGCCGGTGGCGACTTCGTAGCTCAGCCGCCCGAAGGCGCCGCGGCGATCGTCGTCGGCGTCGAGGCCGATGTTGCGGCCCTGGTCGTTGACCTGCCAGTCGCCGCCCTGCGTCAGCGAGGGCGCGGTCGCGCCGCCCACCGCGGGGAAGGTGAGCGCGCCATATTGGAACTGGCTCGCCGCCGCGCCCTGGCCGAAATAGATGCCGCGCAGCCGGTTGGCGACGCCGCCGCTGGAATTGAGGATGATGCCGCCAGGCGTGGTGTTGGCGACGCCCACCGGCTGGCGGATCAGGAATTGCGCCTGCCCGTTGGTGTTGGTGTAATTGGGGTTGGTGATCCGCACGACGCCGCGCGCGTTCCAGTCGCGATCGACGCGGAAGATGCCGTCGCGATGCGCCCATTCGCCGCTGAGCAACAAATGCCCGCGATCGTCGCTGCCGAAGGCGAGGCCCGCCGCAGCACTGAACGAATAGTTTGCGCCGTCGCCGCGTTCGGTGACGCCGCTATCCGCCTGGATCTTGATGCCCTTGTACGTCTTGTCGAGCACGAAGTTGACGACGCCGGCGACCGCGTCGGAACCATAGGCCGCCGACGCACCGCCGGTGACGATTTCGACGCTCTTCACCAGCGCCTGTGGAAAGGTGTTGACGTCGACCAGCCCGGTGACGCTCGACCCCACCGTGCGGCGCCCGTCGAGCAGCACTAGCGTGCGGATTTCACCCAGCCCGCGCAAGTTGAGCGCGTTGATGCCGGCGAGACCGGAGCTGATCGCGAGGCGCGAGTTCGAGGGGCGGGTGGACCCGACCAAGGCGGGCAACTGGTTGACGAAGTCGGCGATGTTGTTCGTCGGCGACGTGTTGAGGATATCCTCCTGCGTCGCCACGGTCAGCGGCGTCGGCGACTTGAAGCCGTCGCGGACGATGCGCGTGCCGGTGACCATGATGTCGTCCGGCGCGATGTCGCCTGGGTTGGTCTGCGGTGGGGGTGGGGTGGCGTCGGCAGGCGCCGCCGGCGTCGTCTGCGCGAAGGCGGGGGCGGCGAGCGCCATCGACAAGGCCGTCAATGCGGTCCCGGTCGCCATCAACCCGCGCCATGATCCGTCCGTCATCTGCAATCCCCCTTATTCACGATCTCTGGAGCGTGATCACCCTGCGGCCGGTCATGGTCTTGTCGCTGATCCGGGCGACAGCGATGGTGCAGGCGGGATGCAACCTAGGTCAAGGGTTGACCGACACCGATCGTTGGGTGGGGCATAGCCTGCGATTATGGTGGCATTGCGCGGCCCCGACGCCGGCCTATGCTCCGTCGCGAACCGCCCCGCCGACCGTTGCGCCGCCGATCTTGCGCGGCCGTATCGTGGGTCGGCCGGACAAGGGGAAACCATGGTCTCTCGCCGCACTTTCCTGCTCGGCGCCACGGCATTCGGCGCGCTTGCGCCCTGGCGGGCGGCGGCACGGCGTTTCGCCGCACCCGCCTATGCGACAGTGCCGGGGCTGTCGCAGCCCATCACCATCGTCGATGACCTGTGGGGCGTTCCCCATATCCGGGCCGCGACCAAGCCCGATGCCTTTTTCGGGCAAGGCTATGTGGTCGCGCGGGACCGCCTGTTCCAGATCGACTTCGCGCATCGCCGCGAGATGGGGCAGATGGCCGAGGTGTTCGGCGCGGACTTCGCCGCGCATGACGCGGCGGCGCGGCTGTTCCACTATCGTGGCGATCTCGACGCCGAACTGGCCCGCATTCCGCGCGACGTGCTGGATTGCGTGCGCGGCTATATCGCCGGCATCAACGCGCGGATCGCGGAGGTGGAGCGCGACCGGTCGTTGCTGCCGCTCGAATACCGTATCCTCGGCGTCATGCCGCTGCGCTGGGACGTGCGCGACCTCGTGCTCGCGCGGGGCGGAGGCATCGGCAATGTCGACGACGAGATCCGCCGCGCGCAGCTGGCGGCGTTGGGGCTGCTCGATCTCGACGGATTGGCGGCGCCGCTGCGCCCCGCGATCCCGCTTGAGGTGCCGGAGGGCCTCGACCCCGCCCAGGTCAGCGAGGCCGATCTGGGCGTGCTGCGCCTGGGGCCGTTGCCGTTCGGGCGCGAAACGCACACGCAGGACCCGGACGAGCTGCTGAACGCCGCCAATGCCGGCTCCAATGCCTGGACGGTCGCGGGCAGCCGGACAGCGACCGGGCGCCCGATTCTGGCGAACGATCCGCACCTCGGCATCGGCGGGTTCGGGCCGCGCCACGTCGCGCATCTGACCGCACCGGGGCTGGACGTGATCGGCGGCGGCGCGCCGGGGCTTGCGGGCATCATGCAGGGCCACACCGACCGCTTCGCCTTCGGCCGCACCAATTTCCACATCGACCAGGAGGACCTGTTCGTCCTGGAGCTCGATCCGGCGGACCCCGAACGCTACCGCCACGATGGCGGATGGAAGCGGTTCACGGCGGTCGACGTCGCGATCCCCATCAAGGACGCCGCGCCTCGCCGTGTGCGGTTGCGCTACGCCGTGCAGGGGCCGGTCATCGCCCACGATCCGGCCCGGTCGCGGGCCACCGCGCTTGCCTCAGTCGAGATGCAGCCCGGCGGATCGGGCGCGTTCGCCATGGTGGCGATCAACCTCGCGCACGACTGGGACGGCTTGCGCGATGCGTTCAAGCTGCATCCGTCGCCGACCAATTTCCATTATGCTGACGTCCGCGGCCATCATGGCTGGCAGGCGATCGGCTTCTGGCCGCAGCGCAAGCGCGGCCATGGCCTGCTGCCGGTGCCAGGCGACGGCCGATACGACTGGACCGGGATGCGCGATTTCCGTGCCTTGCCCGGCGTCATCGATCCTCCAGCGGGCTGGTTCGCCTCGGCCAATCAGGACAATCTGCCCACCGGCTGGCCCGTAGACCGCAGCCCGGCCTTTTCGTTCCGCAGCCCCGCGCGCTACGACCGGATCGCCGAGGTGCTGTCGGCTGAAACGCGCCACGGCGTCGCCGACAGTGTCGCGCTTCAACATGACACGCTGTCGCTGCCCGCCCGGCGGTTCCAGGCGATGCTGCCACGCACGCCATCGGCCGGGGCCGCTGCCGCAGCCGCGATGCTGGCGCGCTGGGACGGCCGGATCGACGGCGCGAGCGGCGCGGCGGCATTGTACGAGATCGTACTGCGCAACCTGAACGCGAAGATGATCGCCGCATTGGTGCCCGAGCGCGCCCGCAGTCTCATTCCCGCGATCGAGCCGCCCGAATTGCTGCGCGTCGCCGCCAACCGGCCCGAAGTGATCGACGCTGCGCTTGCCGACGGCTGGGCACAGGCGATCCCGCTGCTGGGCGGCGATCCGGCGGCGTGGCGGTGGGATACGCTCCACCGCGTCCGGATCGCGCATCCGCTGGCCCGGATCCCCGCAATTGCCGCTGCCTTTCCGCCGATCGAGGTCGGCGGGTCCGGTGGTGACGGCTTTACCGTGATGGCGCGCTGGCTGGGCAACGGGCCGGACTGGCGTGTCGGCGGCGGCGCGAGTTACCTTCAAGTGATCGATGTCGGCGACTGGGATCGATCGGTCATGCTCAATCTGCCCGGCCAGTCCAACGATCCACGCTCG
The DNA here is from genome assembly GCA_003075315.1 of Arthrobacter sp. TPD3018. Taxonomy (GTDB): domain Bacteria; phylum Pseudomonadota; class Alphaproteobacteria; order Sphingomonadales; family Sphingomonadaceae; genus Sphingomonas. The sequence continues at coordinate 1,414,165 of QDFQ01000001.1, forward strand.
GTCCATCGCGACGATCAGGCTCGCCCGTGGATCGCGGGCCGGATGCTGCCCATGCCCTTCAGCCGGGCGGCGGTCGACGCGGTTGCCGCCGCCACCACCCACCTTCGACCCGAAAGGAGCCCTCGATGAAGCGCCTCGCCCTGACCGCTCTCGTCTGGTGCATCGCCACCTCGGCCAGCAACCCGCGCGCCGATGTCGTGATCCGCGGCGGCACGATCTATACGGGGGCGGAGGCGCCGCCGTTCGTCGGCGATGTCGAGCTGACCGGCGACCGCATCGTCTATGTCGGTCGACCGCGCGGCACCGCCGCGGGCGAGGTGATCGATGCGCGGGGGATGATCGTCGCGCCGGGCTTGATCGATGCGCACACCCATCCCGACAGCTACATCCGCTCGGCCGATCCCAAGGCACGCCTCAACCTGCCGTGGCTGACGCAGGGTGTCTCCACGGTCGTCATCGGCGTCGACGGCTATGGCACGTTCGAGGTCGCCAAGGATGCGCACGCGTTGGAGGCGAGCGGGATCGGCACCAACATCGTACCGTTCGTCGGCTTCGGCGCGATCCGCACGCAGGTGCTGGGGCAGGATGCCCGCGCGCCCAACGCGAGCGAACTCGCGGAGGAACAGCGCCTTGCCGCCAAGGGGATGTGCGAGGGGGCCTATGGTCTGTCCACCGGCCTGTTCTATCCGCCGCAAAGCTTCGCCAAGACCGACGAGGTGGCGGCCGTCGCCAGCGAATCGGGAAAGCGCGGCGGGATGTACGACACGCACCAGCGCGACGAATCCAACTATTCGATCGGCTTGCTCGCCTCGACGCGTGAGGCGATCGGGATCGGGCAGAGCGCCGGCACGCCGGTGCATATCGCGCATCTGAAGGCGCTGGGCGTGCCCGTGCAGGGGCAGGCGCCCGCGCTGATCGCCACGATCGAGGCGGCACGCCGCGCGGGGCAGGTCGTGACGGCCGACCAATATCCGTGGCTCGCCTCGGGCTCCAGCGTCGATGCCGCGCTGGTGCCGGGCTGGGCAATGGATGGTGGCTATAAGCGACTGCTCGCGCGCTTCGACGATCCGGCGACGATGGTGCGGCTGAAGTCGGCGATGGCGGACAATCTGCGCCGCCGGGGCGGGGCGGGGGCGCTGCTGCTCACCGCACAGGGCCAGCCGTGGACCGGCAAGACGCTCGGCGAGATGGCGACGACGTGGCAGCTCTCGCCGATCGACGCGGCGATCCGCATCCTTCGTACGCCCAATGCGGCAGGCGACGGCCCGGCGGGGTCCGACGTCGCCAGCTTCAACATGGTCGACCGCGATGTCGACCTGATCATGAAGCAGCCCTGGGTGGTGACGTCGTCGGACGGATCGGACGGCCACCCGCGCCAATATGCGACCTTCCCCCGGCTGTATCGCACCTATGTCGTCGACCGGAAGGTCATCACGCTGCGGCAGTTCATTCGCCGGTCGACCGGCGCGACCGCGGACATGTACCGAATTCCGCAACGCGGGTATCTTCGCCCGGGATATTATGCGGATGTCGTGGTGCTCGACCCCAAAGGCTATGCGCCCCGCGCCGACTATCTGCATCCTCGCGAAACGAGCGTCGGCGTGGTCGCTTTGTTCGTCAACGGCCGACGTGCGCTGACCGATGGCACGGCGACCGGCGCCGCTGCCGGACGGGCTCTGCTCCGCCCCCGCCCCGCGCGCTGCAACCAATAGCCGAACGTTATAGGCAGCCCCGCGAGCGCGATTGGCAACACAGCCGATCCCCCCTCTATCATGCTGGCATCATGACCATTCCCGCTCCCTATCTGCTCTATCTCGGCCATTCCGATGACGAGATCGGCCTCAAGACCTCACGCGGTCTCGCCGCCTTTCGCGGGGAGGATTGCGTTGGCGAATGGCGGCACAGCGATTGCCCCTTCACGCTCGGCCTGCCGCAGATGAATGCGGACACCGCCCGTGCCGCGGGCGCCCGCACGCTGGTGCTGGGGATCGCCAATCCCGGCGGGCGCTTTCCCGGCTGGATGATCGGCGACGCGCTCGCCGCGATCCGTGCCGGACTGAACGTCGCCTGCGGTCTGCACGAGCGGCTGCGCGACGTGCCGGAACTGGTCGAGGCGGCGAAGGCGGCGGGGGTCGAATTGTTTGACGTGCGCGATTCGCCCGCGGCCCTTCCCGTCGGCAACGGTCGTCGGCGCGCGGGCAACCGTCTGCTCACCGTGGGCACGGATTGTTCGGTCGGCAAGATGTATGCGACGCTCGGCCTGCGCGACGCTCTGCGCGCCCGTGGCGTCACCGCCGATTTCCGCGCGACCGGCCAGACCGGCATCCTGATCGCGGGCGAGGGCGTACCGCTCGACGCCGTGGTCGCCGATTTCATCGCGGGGGCCATCGAGACGCTCGCCCCGGCACGCGAGGACGATGGCTGGGACCTGATCGAAGGGCAGGGATCGCTGTTCCACCCGGCCTTCGCCGGCGTCTCGACCGGACTGCTGCACGGCGCGCAACCGGCCGCGCTGGTGCTGTGCCACGATCCGCTGCGTCCGCATATGCGCGGCCTGCCGCATTGCCCGATGCCGGGCCTTGCCGAATGCCTCGAGGCGAACCTGCGCGTCGCCCGGCTGACCAGCCCGAACGTGCGCGGCGTCGGCGTGGCGCTCAATACGGCGAAGCTCGACGAACTGACCGCGCGCCGGATGTGCCGCGAGGCCGAGGATGCGCTGGGCCTGCCCTGCACCGATCCCTATCGCTTCGGGTCGGAGGCGATCATCGACCTGCTGCTGGAGACATCATGCGCCGCACCCTCACCGTTCGCCATGACCGCTTCCCACTGAGGGCACCGTTCCGCATCGCCCGCGGCGTGAAGACGGCGGCTGATGTGGTGACGGTCACGATCGCGGAGGGCGACGTGCGCGGATGGGGAGAGGGCGTCCCGTATCCCCGCTATGGCGAAACGATCGATGGCGCGATCGCCGCGATCGACGGCGTCCGCGCGCTGATCGAAGGCGGCGGAACACGGCAGGATCTCGCCCAGGCGATGCCGCCGGGTGCCGCGCGCAATGCGGTGGACTGCGCTCTGTGGGACCTGGAGGCACGGCTTGGCCGTACAGACGTCGCGGCGCTGGCCGGCGTGCCGCCCGTCTCGGCGCTGCCATCCGCGATCACGATCGGCATCGACACGCCCGAGGCGATGGCCGCCATCGCGACGACGGTGGCGCACGTGCCACTGCTGAAGATCAAGGTGAACCGCGAGGAGGCCGCAGCCCAAATCGCGGCGGTCCGCGCTGCCGCGCCCGCCCCCCGGCTGATCGTCGATCCCAACGAGAGCTGGCGGGTCGAGGATATCGCCGCATACCTGCCGCTGCTCCGGGCGCAGCGGGTTGATCTGCTCGAACAGCCCGTCCCGGCGAATGACGACGAGGGGCTGGCGGCACTCGCCGACGCCATCCCGATCTGCGCGGACGAAGCGCTGCACACCCGCGACGATCTCGATCGGCTGGCGGGCCGCTATAGCCATGTGAACGTCAAGCTCGACAAGACGGGCGGCTTGACCGAAGCCCTGGCGCTCGCCGGTGAGGCGCGGCAACGGGGGTTCGGGCTGATGGTGGGCTGTATGGTGTGTTCGTCGCTGGGGATCGCGCCGGCGATGCTGGTCGCCAGTGGCGCGGACTTCGTCGATCTCGACGGCCCGCTGTGGCTGGCGCAGGATCGCGGCGGCGGCGCGCGCGACAGCGACGGCATCCTGTCCGCGCCCGTGCCTGGCTTTTGGGGCACGCCCGCTTGCGCCTGATCCGGGGCTGGTTCGCCATTCCGTTGTGGCAGCGGGTGGTCGGCGGGTTGATCCTGGGCGTCGCGCTCGGGCTGTTGTGGCCCGAGGCGGCGGGCGCGATCCGGCTGATTGGCGATCTGTTCGTCCGGTTGATCAAGATGCTGGTGGTGCCTGTGGTGCTGGTCACCATAGCGGCGGGGATCGCCACTTTGGGTGATCCGCGGCGGCTGGGGTCGATCGGCCTGCGTACCGTAGGCCTGTTTGCGGCCACCACGCTGGTGTCGGTATCGATCGGCATGGCCGCAGGCCTGATCTTGCGCCCCGGCGCGGCCATGTCCCTGGGCGGCGTCGTGCCGCATCCGCTGGGTGCAGCAGTGACGCCGGCCGATCAACTGCTTTCGATCGTACCGCTCAATATCGTCGAGGCGCTGGTCCGCGGCGACATGCTTGCGATCATCTTCGTTGCGGTGTTGCTGGGCACAGGGACCATCCTGGCGGGTGAGGCGGGCAAGCCGGTCGCGGCGCTGTTGCAGGGCTTGTCGGCGGTGCTGCTGCAGATCGTCCGGCTGGTGATGGAGGTGACCCCGTTCGGCGTATTGGCGCTGATCGCCCAGGCAGTCGCGGTCAATGGCGCGGGTGTGTTCGTCCATGTCGGCTGGCTGGCGCTCGCCGTGGTGCTCGCCTCGCTCGTCCAGATGCTGGTAGTGCACGCCGGGCTGATCCGGTTCGTCGCGCGCCTGCCGGTGACGCGGTTTTTCCGGGGAATCGTCGACGCGCTGATCGTCGCCTTTTCCACCGCGTCGTCGTCGGCGACGCTGCCGGTCGCGCTGAGGGTCGCGCAGGACAATCTGGGCGTCTCGCGCGCGGTCGCCTCCACCGTCCTGCCGCTCGGCGCGTCGATCGGCAAGGACGGCACCGCCATGTATGTCGGGCTGCTCGGCCAGTTCGCGTTGCAGGCGCTGGGCATCGTTCCCGACGCGACGATGCTCGTCACCATGCTGCTGACCGGCGCGCTCGCTGCGTTCGGCACCGCACCCGTGCCGTCCGCCTCGCTGTTCATGCTGGCGGCGATGCTGTCGGCGGTGGGGGTCAGCACGGAGCAGACCGCGCTGGTGATCGGGCTGGTGCTACCGTTCGACCGCCTGCTCGACATGACGCGTACCGTCCCCTCGGCCTCCGCCAATCTGACGGTGGCGACCCTGGTCGCGCGCGGCGAAGGGGCGTTGGACGCCGCGCGGTTCCGCGGGCCGGTGGCCGAATAGCCTCGGCTTCGCTAGGCTGTTGTCCATGAACTTGCGCCACATCGAGATCTTTCACGCCGTCTACGTCAACGGCTCCGTCTCGGCCGCGGCGCGCGCGCTCAACGTGTCGCAACCGTCGGTATCGAAGACGCTGCGGCATGCCGAAAGCCTGCTGGGGTTCGAGCTGTTTCAACGCTCCAACGGACGGCTACTGCCGACTGAGGATGCGCATGCCCTGTTCGCCGATGTCGCCGACATTCAGGAACGCGTCCGCGCGCTGCGCGAGGCGGGCCGCAACCTGCGTGTCGGTGCGGGTACGACGCTGCGCATCTCGGCGCTGCCCAGCCTGGCGCTCGGCGTCCTGCCCGATGCGGTCGCGCGGTTTCTGACGCGCCACCCCGACGTCAGTTTCGATTTGCAGACCGTCCACCACGACGACCTGCTGCGTAAATTGTACGAGCGCGAAAGCGACATCGCCATCGCCAGCGAGCCACCGCGCGGCGTCGCCTTGTCGCGCAGCTGGCTGGGCGAGGGGGAACTCGTGGTGCTGTATCGCGAACAGACGATGCCGGATGCGCCGCCGCGGATCGAGCTGTCGCAACTGGTCGATCAGCCGATCATCTCCATGAAGGGCAGTGGCCCGATCGGCAAGCTGCTCGGCGATGAGATCGACCGTCTGGGTCTGGCGCTGAACGAGGTAGCCGTCGCGCGCACCTTCTACATCGCCGCCGCTCTAGTGCAGGCGGGGGTGGGCGTGGCGATCGTCGACAATTTCACCGCAGCGGCGTCGATCAGCCAGGGCCTGTCGATGCGCCCGCTGCGTCCTTCCGTGACGTTCGATGTCCATGCGATCCACCTGCTCGACCGCCCGCCATCGGCGCTGGCCGCCGAGTTCCTGACCCTATTGAGCGAGGAGATCGAACGCCGATGACCGGTACGGCCTTGATGCTACCCCTGATGCTGGCGGGACAGGCGGCCCTGGCATCCCCACTGTCGTCGCCAACCCCGCCTCCACCCCCGCCTGCTGTGGCGGAGGGACTGGCGAAGGCACCGCCCGGCACGCGCGTTGGTCTGCTCGTGGTCGATCCCGATGGGCGTCAGATCGTCGCGATCCGGCCCGACGAGCGTTTCATCCCCGCCTCGAACACCAAGCTGTTCACCACCGCTGCCGCCTTTGCGACGCTCGACGTATCTGCGCCGGATACAAGCGGCGGCGCGACGGTGCGGCTCGAGGGCGCGGAACGGCCGACGGTGATCCTGGCGGGGCATGGCGATGCGCGGCTGTCCTCCGCGCCGGATTGCCGGGTCGATTGCCTGTCGACGTTGGCGACCGCGGTGGCGGAGCGCACGCGGATCGTCGGCGATGTCGTCGGAGACGATACCGCCTTCCCGGACGAACGCTGGCCGCAGGGCATGAGCTGGAACAACATGGACAGCGTCTATGGCACCGGCGTGTCGGCATTGACGCTGGACGACAATGCCGTGCCACTCACTGTCGTGCCGACGGCGCCGGGATCGCCCCTCACGGTGACGGGCGACGGCTATTTCCAGATCGACAATAGCGCGACGACCGGTCCGGCTGGCAGCGCGCGCACGCTGACGGTCGAGCGTATGCCGGGGAGCGATCGCCTGCACGTCTCAGGCAGCATTCCCGCCGACCATGCCCCGATCGTCATCCCCCTCGGGATCGACGATCCCGCGCATCACGCCGCCTGGCGTTTCGCCCAACTGTTGCGCACGGCCGGCGTGACGGTGACGGGGCGCATTATCGTGCGGCACCGTCCGCCCGCTCCCGCGGCAACTCAGGGCGATAATGGCCCGACGGCTGCCGCAACCCCGCTGCCGGTACTGGCTCGGCTGACCCCGCCGCCGTTGGTCGAAGACCTCCAGCGCACCAACAAGATGAGCCAAAACCTCCATGGCGAACTGCTGCTCCGCCGGCTGACGCCCAGCGGGTCGGTCGCGGATGGTCATGCGGTGGTTGCCGCAACGCTTGCCCGCGCGGGCGTGGCGACGCCGGCGTTCGACTTTGCGGACGGGGCGGGCATGTCGAACTACAACCGCGTGACGCCGCGCGCGACGGTGGCCTTGCTAAGCTGGGCCATGACCCAACCGTGGGGCGCGGCGTGGCGCGCGACGCTGCCGATCGCGGCGACCGATGGTACGCTGACGCGTCGGTTCGTCGGTACGCCGCTGGCGGGACGGCTGTCTGCCAAGACCGGGACGCTCAACGCAGCCAATGCTTTGTCCGGCTATCTCACGGCAGCAAGTGGCCAGACGCTGATCTTCTCGGCCTATGCCAACGATATGCCGGGGGACGCGAGCGCGACGGCGACGATCGATGCAGCCCTGGTCGCGGTTGCCGCCGCGAATTGAGCGACGGGGCCTAGCCCAGCAATGCGGCCAGCGCGCTCGATGCGAGGAGCGGGGGCGCCGGGGGCAGCGCTATGGCGCGAGCCACCGGCGCTGCGACCGGCGCCAGCGCGGCGCTCCCGACGCCGGCGAGGACCCTGCGGCGGTTGATCATGCCATCCCCTCCTTCGGGCAGACGGGCAGTCCCGCCAGATACAGCGCGCCGTCCAGTGCATCCCCCAGCGGCTCGCTGAGCCGCGCGACGGTCCGCGCCCGTAACCACGGTCGCATCGCCTGCGACAGACCACCCAGCAGGGCACAGCGGGTCGCACCGCGCTCGAAGATCGTCTCGATAAAGCGCTCGATATGGCCCGCCGCATCTTCGACGATCGACCGCGCGATCACGTCGTCCGCCTCTGCATGCGCCATGACCAGCGGTGCGAAGCTGCCATAATCGCGCGGGGTCGCCTGATCCATCCATGCGATTGCACGCGCGGTGTCGTGGCCGAATCGTTCGGTCACGGCCGCGCTTAACGGCGTCGCGCGGGTTCGGCCGTCCAGTGCGCGCATTGCATGGCGCATCGCGCTGAGGCCCAGCGCGGCGCCGCTACCTTCGTCCGATATCGGGAAGCCATAGCCGCCGATACGAAAGGTATCGCCGTTCACGCGCACCAGCGCGATACTGCCCGTGCCGATGATGAGGATCGCGCCATCGGCACCGCCGTGCGCCCCCAGGTTTGCGATCACCGCATCGCTGTCGAAGACCGTGGCGGCGAAGGGGAAGGCGAAACCCTCCAGCGCCGCGCGCACGCCAGCGCGGGAAATGCCTGCCACGCCCATCGCCGCGCTGGTTTGGGCCACGTCGGCCGCGTCGAGACCCGCCCGCCGAACCACTTGGTCGGTCACGTCGCGCAGCGTCGCGTGGAGCGCGTCCAGCCCCAATCCGGCATTGGCAGGCCCAGCCTGAGCCTCGGCCAATACCCGACCGCTCGCATCGACCAGACGACTGCGGCAATGGCTGCCGCCGGCATCCACGCCCAGGAAAAAACGCGTCATTCCGATCCCCCGCTATTGCGTCTGCACCTCTTCCAGCGTCGTGCGGAAGCGGCCGTCCAGCCAGTCGGTAATCTCGCGTGCTGCCGGATGATCGATGGCACCGTAGCGCGCGCGCAATTCGGCGTGGCGCGGCCCCAGATTGTCGAGCCCCGTGTCCTGCAGCGGCAGGATGTCACGGCGCAGCGTCGCCGCGAAATCGGGGCCGAGCACCGTCGTCGCCGCGGCCAGGAATGCCTGACCATAGGCATAGCCGTCCCCCTCGCGATAGTTCGCCGCCAGCGTCAGCGCCGGGATGCAGGACAGCAACGGTTGCGAGGCGGGATTGATCGCATGGCCGCTGACATGGTTCCGGATCGCCGCGGGTCGCCCGGTAAAGGCGCGCAGGTGAAGGTATTGCGACATCCGCACACCATCATTGACCGGATAATTGTCCCACAGGCAGACTTTGCGGCCCAGTTCGTCCTGCACCCGCTTCAGATGCGCGACGCCGATTTCCCGCGAAATTACCTCTTCGCCGGTCCAATAGACCTGGACGCGCCGGTCGAGAAACCGGCCGAGATCGGCCAGATAGGCCGGCGGGCGGCGGCCCCAGGCCCGTTCGAGGATCGGGTCATCCGAGTAGAAACTGGGGCAGAAGAACACGCGGCTCGCACGGGTGGCGTTCGCGCAAAAATCGACGAGATCCGCCTGGCTCCGCGCCAGATCGGGCAGTTCGGCGGGCAGATCGTCGAACAGGATGGCGAGGTCGTCGAGACCCAGCGTGTCGAGGTGGGCAAGCTTTCGCCGCAGCGCTGCGCGCGATGCGTCATCGAAGGGATGCGTGCTGCCGACCGGGGTCAGCGCCACGCCGAAGCGAACGCCCCGCGCCCGGCACTCCGCGGCAAAAGCGGCCAGCGCGGCGAACTGTTCGGGCGGGTGGGGTTCCTGCCAGCGACGGCGGAGAAAGGGATCGGCCTTGGGGCCGTAATGGTAGAATCGATAGCCAGCCGGGGCGAGCGTTCGCAATACGGTGGTGCGATCGGCCCAGCTCCAAGGCTTGCCGAACAACCCTTCGATCACGCCGAGGTTCACTGTCATAGCCGTACCTTTCTGCCGTCGCGGATCATTGGCCAGACGCCGCCACCGCGCCGCGCAAGACCGTTTCGCGCAGCGCCTCGAGCGATGGATGGGGCTCGCCATCGGGACGATGGACGCGATTCGTGAGCAGGACGACGGTCAGGCCCAACTGCGGGGAGACGGCGAACCACGTGCCCGTAAAGCCGGAATGGCCGAAGAAGGGGGCCGCGATGCCGGCGAGCTGCGTCTTGTGGAAGCCGAGGGCCTGATCGGGATCGAACGGCGTCTGCTCGAACGTCGACACCGTCGCGGCCGGCGCCAGGCGCCAGCGGCCGTAGCAGCCGCCGTTGCTGAGCACCTGCGCGTAGCGCGCAAGGTCCGTCGCCGTCGAGAACAGTCCCGCATGCCCTGCGACGCCGCCCCAGCCGAGCGCGGCATTCGCGTCGTTCGCCTCGCCGACCAGCACACGGCTTCGATAGCCTGAAAATGGCTGTGCCGGCGGGTAGGGGGCCTGCGGATAGGGCTTACCCGTCTCTGCCATCCGGCGCTGGTACCCATCCCCTTGCGAGGTCGCCGCAGCCCGTCGACGCTGGCCCGCGTCCGGCAGGAAGCCGGTGTCGGTCATGCCGAGCGGCCGGTAGATCTGCTCGCGGACGTAGCGATCCAGCGGCATCCCCGAAACCTTAACGACGACCTCGCCCAGGATCATGAAGCCGAGGTCGGAATAGGCGAAGCGCGCGCCCGTCGGATAGCGCAGCGGTAGCGCCACGAGATAGGGCAGGGCGTTCCCCGACGATGCCCGATGCAGCCACGTCGGCTGCCATTCCCACAATCCGCTGCGATGCGTCAGCAGCTGGCGCACGGTGATGCCGGCCTTGTCGGTATTGCGGAAGGCCGGCAGCAGCGTGCCCAGCCTATCGTCGAGCGACAGCTGGCCGCGCCCCACGAGGTGAAGGATCGCAGCGGTGGTCGCCTCCACCTTGGTGATCGACGCCATGTCGAACGGCGTATCGACCGTCATCGGCCGCGGCGGGGAGAGGGGGCGCAGATCGCCCTCCGGCGTGGAGGTCAGCGTCTGCGCATTGCCGAAGGCGACGCGATGCACGATCGCGCCATGATACGCGATCAGCAGCACTGCGCCGGGGTACAGCGTGCCGACGCCCTCTCGCACGGCGGCGTCGATCGATGCGAACCGCGTGTCGGGCCTTGGCGCCTGATCGTGGAGGATCGGACAGCTGTCGGCCACGGCCGCCGCACTGGCAGAAGAGGCGGCAAGGCATACCGCCCCTGCTACCAGCCACCCGACACGCGAGAGGCGGTGGAAGCGGGGTCTGGCCGTGCCTCGGATCGTCCTGCCGTCCATGACAGCGCGCATAGCATGGCCGCTGCCCGCAACCCATTCCACCATGACGCCCGCCCATAACGAAGCGTCATAGGCTGCCCGCGCGACCGCATCGGCCTTCAGGAACGTCAGCGTCGCACGACGTTGTTCGACCGATCGCGGTCGGGCAGCTGATGGTCGGGGTCGAGTTCCGCCTTCACGATCGTTCCCGCGGGCACGGACACCGCGGTCGATGCCTGCCGGATCCAGGTTTCGGCGGGCAGGCGTACATCGCGTGTCGTGCCGTTGGCATAGGTCACGCGCAATGTCGCGGGCATCATCAATCGCTCGCGCGACGTGACCCGGACTAGCGGCGTCCCGTCCTTCGCCGTCTCGATCCCCGCCACGGCCAGATCGAGCTGCCAATTGTGCGCATACCAGCCCTTCCACCAATAGGACAGATCCTCGCCCGCCTCGCTTTCCATCGCGCGGAAGAAGTCCGCGGGCTGCGGGTGGTGATAGGCCCAGGCGGCGATGAACCGGCGAAAGGCGGGGTCGAAGCGGTCCGGTCCCAATATCTGTTCGCGCAGCAGGACAAGGCCCAGCGCCGACTTGAAATAGGTGACCGGATGCCGCCACTTTTCAATCACCGTATCGGCGCGGGACAGGATGGGTGGCGCGGTAGGATCGGCCAGGACGGGGAGGATTTCGTCGACCGGATTGCCGCCGCCTTCGGCATATTCGCTGTCGCGCTTGGGCGCATATTCGCCGCGATTGAAATCGTCCGATTGGTAGACGTCGATGAACGTATTAAAGCCCTCGTCCATCCACGCATGCCGCCGTTCGTCGAAACCGACGATCATCGGAAACCAGTTGTGCCCGATCTCATGCGCGGTGACCCAGAACAATTCCTTGCCGGCATCCTCCGGCGCATCGAACACGATGCCGGGATATTCCATGCCGCTCGTCGGGCCGGCGACGTTGATCGCGGCCGGCCAAGGATAGGGATACCAGCGCGCCGAGAAGCGCTCGACCGTATCCTTCACATATTCCGTCGATCGGCCCCAGCGCGCGGTGCCGGCGCTTTCGGCGGGGTAATAGGACATGGCGAGCGCGGTCTTGCCGTCCGGCAGGCGGATACGCGCCGCATCCCAGGCAAAGGCGGACGAGGCCGAAAACGCGACGTCGCGCGTATTCTGCATGCGATAATGCCAGGTCAACGTACCGGTGTTTCGCGGCCGTGACCCCGGGTCGCCGATCTCCGCGACGCTGCGGATCGGCACCGTCATGTCGCTGCGCCGCGCCGCATCGAGCCGCGCAGCCTGCGTCGGGGTCAGGACCTCGCGCGGGTTCATCAATTCGCCGGACCCCGCCATCAGCATCGATGCCGGCAGCGTCACCCAATAATCGAAGTCACCATATTCGAGGTAGAATTCCTGCGCGAGATACGGCGCCGTGTCCCAGCCGCGGATGTCGTCGTACACCGCCATGCGCGGATACCATTGCGCGATGTCGTAAATCTCGCCGTCCCGCGATCGCCCCCAGGAGGTGCGTCCGCCCCATTCCCCCGGGATGGTGTAATGATAGCGGATCGTGACCACCGCCTTCGCATGCGGCGCAAGCGCGGTCGGCAACCGCAGCTGCGCCCGCGTATCGCTGACCAGCGGCGCGACGGACACGGCCTTGCCGGTTCCGACCGCAACGCCGACCGCATCCAGCGCCATGCCGTCGGTATGGCCACCCGCCCCGCCGCCCCGCGCCATGCCGCCGCGCGAGCCGGGCTTGTAGAGATTCTGATCGATCTGCAGCCACAGGACGTCGAGCGTATCGGGGCTGCTGTTGGTATAGGTGATCGTCGCCGTCCCGGCGATCGTCTTAGCGACGGGATCGAGCGTCACGCGCAGCTGATAGTCGGCGCGGTTCTGCCAATAATCCGGGCCGGGCAGCCCGTTCGCGCTGCGATAGCGGTTGATCGGTTGCGCCATGTCGAACGGCGCGAACGTCTCACGCGGTTGATAGTCCTGCGCGCTGGCGGCCGTGGCGGCCAGCGCAAGCAGGAGCGGTGCGGGCCTCAACGGTCGAGCTTCGGCATCACGCGTTGCGCAACCAGCGCCTCTTCCGCGGCGCAACCCTGCGGGCGGGGCGTCGCGGGATCGGCGCGCAGCCGGTCGATCTCGGCGCGCGCAGCTGCCAAGTCCTGCTGGAATGCCGGCTTGGTCCGCACCAGCGCCATCGTCGCGCTCGCCGACAGCATGCCGCCCTCGACCGCGCTTTCGTTATGCGCGCCGCAGACGAAGCGGCTGTCGCCATAGGCCCGGCCGCGCCGGAGGATCGGCCCGGCGCGATCGGGCGCCAGTTCGGTGAGGATCAGCGCCCAGGTCCACCCCCAGGTGGTATGCCCTGACGGATAATCGTAACTGTCGGCAAGCTGCGCGACCGGCTGGCACACCTTGCCCTTGTCCTGATGATAGGGGCGGGCGCGGCGGTAGAAATTCTTGGCGATGTTGGTCTGCGCCGCCGTATCGGCGCCGGCCCGCGAGATCAGGCGAAGCGTCAACGGCGCGGTCTCCGGTGTCAGCGTGACGCCGACCGCGCAGCTGAAATCGCGCATCAGCGCCGGCCGCGAGGTATCGGCATCGTTCGTCGCGAGCTGCCACCGCGGCGTACCGACCAGCTTGCGCGTCGCCCGGAAGATGATCCGGTCGGTGTCATAGCGCGGATCGCCCTTGCGCGGCGCCGGTTCGAGCACGTGCGTGACGTCAAACTCCCCGGCGCTGAGGTAGCCAGGATTGTCGCTTTTCGCAGTGCTGCCACCTGCGCCGAAGGCGAGCAGCAGGCCGCTCGCGACGATCGCGGCGGTGCGGGTGGGACGGCGGGAAACGGGCGAGGGGCGGGCGTCGATGGGCATGGCCGAACTCGGATGTGAGACTCGGCGGTGACTTTGTATCATTCCCACCGGCTCCACAACCGGCTGCGATCATGCCGACGGCTGTTCGTCGCTACGGCGCCGCGCCGTCCGTCGCTCGATCCAGGCATATAGGCTGGGTAACAGCAGCAACGTCAGGATCGTCGAAGTGATGATCCCGCCGATGACCACGGTGGCGAGCGGCCGCTGCACCTCCGCCCCCGCGCCGGTCGCGATCGCCATCGGCACGAACCCGACCGAGGCGACCAGCGCGGTCGACAGCACCGGCCGCAGCCGATCGTGCGCGCCCTGCCGCACCGCATCCTCGACCGGCAGCGGATCGCCCTCGCGCCCGTCGCGGAGCGCGTTGATATGGTCGATCAGGACCAAGCCGTTCAGCATCGCGATTCCGGACAAGGCGATGAAGCCGATCGCCGCGGTGATCGAAAACGGCATGCCGCGCAGCCACAGCGCCAAGACGCCGCCCGTCACGGCAAAGGGGATGCCCGTGTAGACGATCGCCGCCTCGCGCACGCTGCCGAGCGCCGCATAGACCAACGCGAAGATCAGGATCAGCGCGACCGGCACGACGATCGACAGGCGTTTCTGCGCCGCCTCCAGCTGGTGATACTGGCCGCCGAACTCGATGCGATAGCCCGGCGGCAGCTTCACTTGCCCGTCGATCGCGGCTTTCGCCCGCTGGACATAGCCTTCGAGATCACTGGTCGACAGATTGACCATCAGCGCCGCCCGGCGGTTGGTGTCGTCGTGCAGGATCGGCTCGACGATCCGCGTCTGCCGCAGCCGCGCGACCCGCGACAACGGCACCATGCCGTACTCGCCGACGCGTAGGGGCAGTGCGAGGATCGCGGACGGATCGGCGCGCAGGCTTTCGGGCATGCGGATCACGATCGCATGGCGCGCGGGGCCATGCGGGATGAAGCCCACCTCTGCCCCGGCAAGGGCGTCGCGGATCGCGTTGTTCACCTCCTCGGCGCCGAGATTGAGGCGGATCAGCGCGTCGCGATCGAGATCGACGACGATGCTCTTGGGGCGGCCGGCCGTTTCGAACTCGACGCCCTCGGTGCCGGGCAGCTTTTCCAGAATGGTCTTCGCCTTCGCCGCGGCCTGCTCCAGCCGGTCGTAATCGTCGCCGTAGATCTTGACCGACACGTCGGCGCGGACGCCCTCCAGCATCTCGTTGAAGCGCATTTCGATCGGCTGGGCGAATTCGAAATTCTGGCCTGCGTAGACGCGGCGTGCGACCTTTTCGATGCCGGCGATCAGCTCCTGCTTCGTGCGCGGCATGCCGTCGCCGGTCGGCCAGCCCTTTTGGGGGCTGTAGAAGATGTAGAGGTCGTTCTCGTTCGGCGGCATCGGATCGGTCGCCACCTCGCTGGTGCCGATGCGTGAGAAGGTGTGCGTGACCTGCGGATAGGCGCGACGGATCGCGGCCTCGGTCCGCTGCTCGATCGCCAGGCTGTCTTCCAGCGACATGCCGACCGGGCGATAGACCATGGCGGTGATCGCGCCTTCGTCGAGCTGCGGGGTGAACTGCGATCCCAGCGTCTTGAAGACGAGGAAGGTCGCGGCGAGCAGCGCCACGGCGCCGATGACGAGCAGCACCGGATGCGCGAGTGCCCGGTTCAGCGCGGGTGTGTAGACGCGCTCCGCCACGCCGACGAAGCCTTTGCGATGATCCTCCTCTGCGTCGGCGGCGGGGGCGCGGAGCAGCCATGCCGACAAAGCGGGGACGATCGTGAAGGTCCACGCCAGCCCTGCGACGATCGCCAGCATCACCGCCTGCGCCATGGGCTGGAACAGCTTGCCCTCCACTCCGCCGAGGCTCAGCACCGGGACATAGACCAGGGCGATGATCGCGATGCCGAAGAACGTCGGGCGCGCGACCATGCGCGCCGCATGCGCGACGACGTCGCGGCGTTCCTCCGCGGTCAGGTCTTCGCCCTTGTCGCGGCGGCGGACGGCCATCAACCGCAGGCTGTTCTCGACCACCACGATCGCGCCGTCGACAATTAACCCGAAATCGAGCGCGCCGAGGCTCATCAGATTGCCCGACACGCCGATCGCATGCATCCCAGACACGGTGACGAGGAAGGCGAGCGGGATGACGAGCGCCACGATCAGCGCCGCGCGCCAATTGCCCATGACCAGCAACAGCACGAGCGCGACCAGCAGCGCGCCCTCGCCCAAATTCTTCTCGACCGTATGGATGGTGCGGTCGACCAGATCGGCGCGGCTATACTGGCGATCGATCACCATGCCCTTGGGCAGCGCGGCGCGGATGCCCGGCAACGCGTCCTCGACCGCCAAAGCGGTTTCGCGGCTGTTCTGCCCGACGAGCATCATCACCGTGCCCAGCACCGTCTCGCGCCCGTTCTGCGTCGCCGCGCCCTGCCGCGGGGCCGCGCCGATCACGACATCGGCGAGGTCGCGCACCTGCAACGGCAGAACGCCGGCAGCGAACTTCACGGGGATCGCGCCGATTTGCGTCGCATTTAGCACGCGCGCGTCGGTGCGGACGGTGAAACGCTCAGGCCCGCGCCGGATGATGCCGCCGCCCGCGTTCTCGACATTCTTCGCCACCGCCGCGGCAAGTTCGCCGGCCGTGACGCCATGCAGCCTCAGCCGCACGGGATCGGGCGCGACGACGAACTGCTCCTCCAGCCCGCCGTTCGAATTGACGTCGGCGACACCCGCCACCGCGCGCAGCATCGGGCGGACGGTATATTCCTGTGCCTCGTAGAGCTCCATCAACTGGCGCTGCGCGTCCATGCCCGCCGGCGGGCGGCGCCATTCCAGCGTGTAGTAATAGATCTCGCCCAAACCGGTGGTGATCGGGGCGAGTTGCGGCGTGCTGCCGGGGGGCAATTGGTTCTGTACCGCGGTCAGCCGTTCGGTGACGAGTTGGCGCGCCTTCAGCTGATCGGTGCCGTCCTTATAGAGCAACGTGACCTGGCTGAGCCCGGTCTTGGTCAGCGAACGCGTCTGGTCGAGCCCGGGCTGCCCCCCCATCGCGCGCTCGATCGGCAGCGTCACCAGCCGCTCGATCTCCTCGGGCGCCAGCGCGGGGACCTGCGTGTTGATCTGCACCTGCACGCCGGTGATATCGGGGATCGCATCGATTTGCAGACTGGCGAATGACCACAGGCCTGCCGCGGCGACAAGTACGGTGATAAGCGCCACCGCAAGCCGGTGGTACGTGACATAATGCAGCCAGCGGTTCATCGCGCCAGCGGTTCCCCGCCGTTGAGCGCGCGCAATTGCAGCAGCGCCTCCAGCGCCTCGCGCCGGGTATCGAGCATGGCGTTGACCGCCTCGACATAGCTTTGCTGCATCTGGGTGTAGGTGGTCAGCGGGATGGCGCCCAACCGATAGTTGCGATCGGCGTCGACCGCCGCCTGTGCGAAGCGTTTGGGGGTCTCGCCGTCCCATTGCGCCAGCGCCTCGCGCTTCGCCGCATATTGCGCCGCCTGATCGAAGACGTCGCGCGCGATCCGGCGTTCGGCATTGACCAGCGTCGCATTGGCCTGCGCTTGCCGACCCTGTTCGACCGCGACCTCGCCTGCCTGCCGGTTCCACAGCGGAATGCTGGTCGACAGGCGGACGCCGTAATTGGTTTCGCGGATGTCGGACCGGGCACGGTCGTAATAGGGGCCGACGCTGACGATCGGGATTCGCGCCTTCTTCGCGAGATCGACGCGCAACCCCTGCTGCTCGAATTGCGCACGCAGCGCCTTCAGCTCGAAGTTGTTTTCGGAGGCCCGGTTCGCCAGCACCTGTCCGGAGGGTAGGGCGGGCAGCGCCATATCCGGGCGGACGATGCGGATGCGCGCGGCGAAGGGGGCGCCGCGCAGCTGGTTGAGTTCGTAGAGGATCGAATTGGCCTCGGCATCGGCCGTCGCGGCGGTGCGCTCCGCGCCGATCGCGCTCGCAACCAACGATGCAGCCTCCAGCTGCGGCGACGGCCCGGCAGGATCGCGCGAGACGATCACCTTCGCCAGTGTCCGCATCCGCCCGGCCACCTCGCGCGCGGCGGCGGCCTTTTCGTCCGCGGCGAACAGGCCGTAGCCCAGCGAGCGGGCACGGGCGGCGAGCGTCGCGTCGAATTGCTGCAAGCCGATCCGTGCCAGCGCCACCTGGCGGTCGGCGATCGCCCGGCGCAGCGCGATACGCCCGCCGAACTCGATCGGCTGGACGACCGACACGGCATAGGTCAGCCCTTCGCCGGTGACGGCGCCGCTGGTGACGTCCTGCGCGCGGCGCTGACCGAATTCCACCACTGCCTCGGGATCGGCCCAGCGCCCAGCCGCGTCGCGCTCGACGCCCGCCGTCTCGATCTGCCGCTGGTAGAATTGCCGTTCGGGATTGTGGGTGACGACGTCCTGCGCGAGCGCATCGAGCGATAGCGCGGTAGACTGGGCGGTAGATTGGGCCGCCGCAGGCGACGCCGCAACCATCAGACAGACGCACGCAACGGTCCGCATCGCAAACTCCGGGTTCCTGTTGCCCGGCTGGTAGGCATCGGCGCGGCCAGGTGTCGACTAAATCACGGTTTATTTTCCGGGGCCGATCGCCGTCTGGCGGAGTGTGCCCTTGTCTCCCCAGCCAGAGGGTGATGAGCCGTTAGCTCCGCACACGCGGGTCAAACCTAAATTGCTATTCAGTTGACCCCACCCCAACCGCAAGGCGATCAGACCGCTCATGGCGCGCATCCTGCTCATCGAAGACGACGACGGCACGGCCGACGAGATCGGTCTGGAGCTGACCTCGAGCGGCCATGGCGTCACGCGCGTTGCCGCGCTGGAACCGGCACGGGCGCTGTCGACCGGCGAGCCTTTCGATCTGCTGATCCTCGATCGCCAGCTGCCCGATGGTGAGGGGCTGAAGCTGCTGTCCGACCTCAGACGGACCGGCCAGCGTACGCCTGCGCTGGTACTGAGCGCGCTGGGCAGCCTGGACGACCGGGTGCGCGGCCTGCGCGCAGGTGGCGACGACTATCTTCCCAAGCCCTTCGCGTTGGTCGAACTGGTCGCGCGGGTCGAGGCGCTGCTACGCCGGCCCAACGATACGCGCGCGACGCGGCTGATCGCCGGGCCGTTGGAGCTGGACCTCTTGGCCGGCACCGCGACGCGGGCCGGACGCCCGCTCGGCTTGCTGCCGCGCGAACTCAAGCTGCTCGACTATATGGTGCGCCGGGCCGGCCAGATCGTCACCCGCGCAATGCTGCTGCGCGACGTCTGGGGCTATAGCTTCGAACCCAACACGAATGTCGTCGATGTCCACCTCGGTCGCCTGCGCCGCAAGATCGATGGCGAGGGCGAGACACCGATGATTCGCAACGTGCGCGGCCAGGGGTATGTCCTTGACGCGCCGCTCTGATCCGCGCACCCGATCGACGTGGCGCTGGGGCGGGGCGCTGGCGGCGATGCTGGTCGTCCAGTCGCTGGTCATGACCGCCGCCTTCTGGATGCTCGCCAACGGCAGCCACCGGCGCGCGATCGAACATGCGCTGGGCGAGGATTGCGCCTTCTTCGCCCTGACCCCGGCGGAGGAGCGGCCCGAGGAATTGCGCGAAAAGCTCACCCGCGACATCCATCGCGATCGCTTCCTGGGGCTGTTCGACGCGCGCGGTCGCCTGATCGCGGGGAACATCGCGCGGCTTCCGAGGGCGCAGCCGAAGGGCCGATCCTTTGTCGCCGACCTCGCGCCGACGGAATTGCCCGGCAAGCGGAGCGACGAAGCGCGCGTCATGGTCTGTCCCATGCCCAATGGCACGCGATTGCTGACCGGCATCGACCTCGACGATACCGAGGAGGCGTTGCAGCTGATCTGGCAATCCTTGCTGCTGGGGCTGGTGCCGGGCGTGTTGCTCGCCGTCGCCTTCGGCTTCGTTGCCGGGCGCCGCGCCGCGCGGCAGGTGGATACCGTCCGCCGACTGACGCAGCAGATCGTGTCAGGGGACCTCGAACAACGGCTGCCCGTGGCGGCCTATCCCGACAGTTTCGGGCTGCTCTGCGCGCATATCAACACGATGCTCGACCGGCTCCAGCAACTGGTGGGGGACGTGCGTGGGATCGGCGATGACATCGCGCATCAGATGCGAACGCCGCTCACGAGGCTGCGCGCCAGGATCGATCGGGGGTTGCGCGATGCCGCCGATCGCGCGGCGTTCGCTGCCGTGGCGGATCAGGCGCTTGCCGAAATCGATACGTTGCTCGGCATCGTCAGCGCGCTACTGCGCCTGCGGGAGATGGAGGATCATGCCCGCCGCAGCCGCTTCGCGCCCGTCGACCTGGCGCGCCTGGTCGATGATGCCTGCGACTTGTATCGCCCCGCCGCGGAAGACCGCGGCCTCACGCTGCGCTGCTCGATCGCGCCGGTACCGCCCGTCGAGGGCGACGCCAGCCTGCTGATGGAAGCGCTCGCCAATCTAATCGACAATGCGATGAAATTCGGCCCGGCGGGCGGGACGGTCCACGTCTCGGTCGGGCCCCTCAGCGAGGGCGCGATCATTTCCGTCGCGGACGATGGCGAGGGTATACCCCCCGCCGATCGCGCCTTCGTGACCCAGCGTTTCTATCGCGCGCGCGCCGATGGCGGCGGCGCGGGGCTGGGGCTCAGCCTGGTCAAGGCGATTGCGGACCTGCACGCCTTCGACCTCCGCTTCGCCGACACGGGTAGCGCCGTGTCGCTCATCGTCAGGCGATCGGAGGCGCGCGCGTCGGGCTGACCCGGGCCGCGACTATTTCGCCTGGGTCGCCTCGACCGTCGGCAACGGCGCCCAGCCGAGGCCCAGTGCCTTTTGAAGCGAGACGTAATCGCCGGTGAGTGCCGCGAGGCCGGCCGACAAATTCTGCTCTGCGGCGACGCGCTGGCGCTCCGCGTCCAGCGTATCGATCAGCGTCGCGGTACCCGCCCGGAACCGCTGCTGCATCAGCCCCGCCGCGCGATCGGCGCTCGCCTTGCTTCGCATCAGGCTCGCCACCGTTTCGCGACGGCGGCCGAAGCGCGACAGCGAATCCTCCGCGTCGCGCAGCGCCCCCAGCACCGCGCCGCGATATTGCGCCTCCGCCTCGTCGCGCTGGCCCTTGGCCTGATCGACACGCGCCCGGCCGCGGCCAAAATCGAGGAAATTCCATTGCAGCATCGGCGCTGCAATGCCGAGCAGCTTGTCCGGGCTGATGTCGGACAGCTGCGTGCCGCCGAGTCCGATCAGCCCCAGAATATTCAGCCGCGGAAAGCGCGCCGCATCGGCGATGCCGACCTGCGCGGTGCGCTGCGCGAGCTGGCGTTCGGCAGCGCGGATATCGGGGCGGCGTTGCAGCAGCGCGGCGGGATCGCCGATGGCGACCGACGCGGGCGGCAGCGGCACCGGTGCGGGCGCCGTCAACTGGGCATCGAGCGCGCCCGGCTCTTGTCCCGTCAGCACCGCGAGCGCGTTGAGATAGCTCTCGAGTTCGGCCTGCAACGGCACGATCTGACCATTGGTCGCCTCAAGCTGCCCGGTCAGCCGCTCGACATCGAGCGCCGAGGCGGCACCCTGATCGAACCGCTGGCGGGTGAGGTCGAGCATGCGCTGCTGCATCTCGGCCGAGCGGCGTGACAACGCGATCCGCTGCTGCCGATCGCGCAGCGCGACATAGGCATTGGCGACATCGGCGGTCAGGCTGACCTGCGCATCGGCGACATTGGCCTCCGCCGCCTGCGCCTGCGCACGCGCCGCTTCCACCTGTCGGCGCTGACCGCCGAACAGATCGACCTCCCAACTCGCATCGAAGCCGAGGTTGTACAGATCGACCGCGCTCGCGCCTGTATCGCCCTTACCGGTCAGGTCGATACCGGGGATGCGGGCATGCGCGTAGACGGCCGAGGCATTGGCGCTCGGCGCCTGATTGGCGCGTTGCAGTCGCAAGCCCGCGCGGGCCTGGCGCAGCCGGGCTTCCGCCACGGCGATGTTGGGATTGCCCGCCAGCGCCTGCCGCTCGAGCGCGGTCAGCGTCGGGTCGTTCAGCTGGGTCCACCAATCTGCGACGACCGGTACCGCGGCGGTGGTCGCAGGCCCCGCGCGCTTGAAGCCGGCGGTGCCGGTCGCGTCGGCCAGCGTCTTCGGCGGGCCGGCGTAATTGGGGCCGACGGTGCAGGCGCCAAGCAGCAGCGCCGGGACGAGAAGGGGGAGAGTACGCATCAATCGCCTCAATGCATCGCCGCCATCTTGCCTTGCGGCAGGGGGCGCAGGAACAGGACCAGCGGCACGACACAGCAGATGCCGACCGACAGCAGCCAGAACAGATCGTTATACGTCATCACCAACGCCTCGCGCTGGATCGTGCCGCCGAGCGCCCTGACCGCCGCAGCGGGATCGCCCAGCGCCCGCCCCGTGGCGGCGAGATAGGATTGCAGGTCGATCGAGTTGGCGTTCAGCGTCTCGTCGATCCGGCGCGCATGCAGATAGCTGCGCTGGTCCTGCAACGTCGCGATGCCCGCGAGCGCGAACGATCCGCCGATGTTGCGCGCGGCGCTGAACAGCCCCGCGGCATCGCCGGCCTCCGATGGTTTGACCGAGGCGATCGCTGCCTGATTCAGGAACACGAAGCCCAGGATCGTGCCGACCCCGCGCAGCAGCTGCGAATCGGTGAAGGCGCTGCCCACCGAGTCCGCCGTCAGCGTCGTGTCGAGGTGACAGCTCAGAGCCATCAGCAACAGGCCCGATGCCACCGCCAGCCGGATGTCGAGATGCCGGATCATGATCGGCACCAGCGGCATCATCAGCAGGCTGGGGATGCCGCTCAGCAGCACGACCTTGCCCGATTGCAGCGCGTTATAGTCCGCGATCGCCGCAAGGAACTGCGGGATCACATAGCTGCTGCCGTACAGCACCATGCCGAGCACCAGGCCCATCGTCGCGACGCTGCCGAACTGGCGGTCAAGCAACAGGCGCAGTTTTACCACCGGGTTCTTGGCGATGAACTGGCCCGCAAACAGCATGACGAGGCCGAGCACCGTCAGCGCGGTCAGTTTGATGATGAGCGCGGACTGGAACCATTGCTCGCGCTGCCCCTCTTCCAGCACGACGGTAAGGCCGCCGAGCCCGAGCGCGAGGCCGGCGATACCGAGCCAGTCGGCCTTCAGCAGCTCCTCAAGATGCGCCTTCTGGTGCGGCAGACCGACGAGTAGCAGCGTGAGCAGCACCGCGCCGACGGGTACGTTGAGGAAGAAGGCATAATGCCAGCTGACGTTCTCCGTCAGATAGCCGCCGATCAGCGGTCCGAGCACGGGGCCCAGAATGGCGGTGACACCGAACAAGGCGGTGCCGATCGGCTGTTGCGAACGCGGGAGGCGGGTCGCGATGATCGTCATCGCGGTGGGGATCAACGCACCGCCGGTGATGCCTTGCCCCGCGCGGCCGACGATCATCATGCCGAGCGATGTCGACAGGCCGCATACCACCGAAAAGCCGGTGAACAGGATCGAGGCGATCAGCAGGAAGGTGCGCAGGCCCAGCACCCGCTCCAGCCAGGCGGCGAGCGGGATGATGATGATTTCGGCGACGAGGTAGGAGGTCGCGATCCACGTGCCCTCGGTCCCGCTCGCGCCGATCTCGCCCTGGATGACGGGAAGCGCCGAATTGACGATCGAGATGTCGAGCGTCGCCATCAGCGCCCCGAGGCTGCCCGCCGCCACCGCCAGCCACGCGCCGAGGTCGGCACGTTCGGGCGGTGCGTCGGCGTCCCGCTTCGGCGACGCCGTGTCGGCGGGGAGCGCCGCGCTGCTCATTGCGCCCGGCGTTTGTTATGCTGGTCCTGCTCCTCACGGATGCGCTGCACCGCACCCTTGGCCGAGCGCGTGTCGACCGTCACGTCCGCGGACATGCCGGGAACGAGCAGGGCACGCGTTTCGGGGCCGGCATCGATCGCGATGCGGACCGGGATGCGCTGGACGATCTTGGTGAAATTGCCCGTCGCATTCTGCGGCGGCAGCAGCGAGAATTGCGCGCCCGTGCCCGGCGATACGCTCTGCAAGTGGCCCTTGATCTCGACGCCCGGCAGCGCATCGACCTCCAGCGTCACCGGCTGGCCGACCCGCATCAGGCCGAGCTGAGTTTCCTTGAAGTTCGCCTCGACGTATAGCTGCTTGACCGGCACGATCGACATCAGGCGCGTGCCGGCCTGCGCGAACTGACCGACGCGCACCGTCTTGTCGCCGACGCGGCCGTCGATGCTGGCGCGCAGGACGGTCGCACCGACGTTGACGTTGGCAGCGGTCAGCTGCGCCCGGCTCGCTTCGCCCTGCGCGCGCGCCTGCTGCACCTGCGCCTGCAACGTGCCCACGCGGCGATTGGCACTGGTCAGCGCGGCCTGGGCTGCTGCGACCTGCGAATCGGCCTGGCGCGCCTGATTTTGCAGCTGCGACAGACGCTCGCGCGTCTCGGCGCCCGACGCCGCGAGCGGCTGGTACCGAGCCACTTCGGCATGCGCGAAAGCAGCGTCGCTGCGCGCTGCGGTGAGGTCGGCCTGCGCCTTGGCGATGGCGGCCTGCTGTTCGCGGATCTGGGCGCGCACGCCCTCCGCATTCGCCCGCGCCACATCGATCTGTGCCTCGACCTGCGCGGCCTGCGCGCGATAGTCGCGGGCGTCGATCCGCAGCAGCGGCTGCCCGGCCTTAACCGCCTGATTATCCGTGACGAAGACCTGGTCGACATAGCCCGATACCTTGGGCGCAATCGTCACGGCATCCGCCTGGATATAGGCGTCGTCGGTGGCCTGCATGAACTTGCCGACGCTCTGGTAGCGGGCATACCACAGGACGCCGCCGATCACCGCGACGGCAAGGACCAGCAACAGGATGATCCGCACCCGCGGGTTCTTCAGCGGCGACGCCTTCTTCGTTTCGGCATCGTCCTGCGAATCGGAATGATCGTCCTGCGTCTGCTCGTGGTCTGCCATGCTCTTCATCTTTTCAGACTGCGTGAGGCGCCTACATGCTCGCACTTGCAGCATAGCGCAAGACCATTTAATGAGGGTCCTCAGTTATGGCCTGCACCGAAAATCTCGCCTCCGACCTGTTCAGCCTGTTCCTGCGCATGCACCGGATGATGAATAAGCGTCTGGCGGAGCAGGGCGCTTCGTTGGCGCGCACGAAACTGCTTCTGTTTCTCGACCGGCGCGGGCCGTCCCGCGCAGCGGATATCGCGGATTTCTTCGATCAGGCGCCGCGGACCGTCACCGAGGCGATCGACGGGCTGGAGCGGGATGGGCTTGTCGTACGCCGGCCGCATCCGCACGATCGCCGCGTCAAGCAAATCTCGATCACCGAAGCGGGCGGGCGCGTGCTGGGTGAAACCGAACCGCTGCGGCAGGAGCTGATCGGCGGCGTGTTCGGCGCCCTCGACGACGACGAGCAAGCACAGCTTTCAATGCTGTTCGCGAAACTGTCCGCCAAGCTCGATGCGCAGGAGCCGCCCGCCGCCTGACTCGCAAATCCGGGCTATTTCCTTCCGATACGGCCCATGTTACGCTCCGTTCGTCGCGCAACGACGCGATCGACAGGAGAGGTGCTGTGGACCGGTATCAACCGACCTTGTGCCAATGCGGATTTGGAATCCTGTGCTGCGCCAGCGGCATGGCGGCTTCGATCTGTGCGGTGACGTTCCTGCTGCTCGGCTGACCGCCGACAGCATCATGGCTGAAACCGTCGCTGCGCGTCAGCAGCAACGGCCGCCGTTGCGCCCGCCGTACCGGGCTTGCTGCCGGTCGCGAAAGAACGCGCTTTCGCTCATGATCGGCCGGTCCGGATGTGCCTCCGCCATATGCGCCCGGTATTTTTCGTAGGACGGCATGCCCACCAATAGGTGCAGCGCGTCGCGGAGCGTCCGGATCGTACGGGCGATCGTCACGCCGTCGCTCCCGCGGTCGCTGGAAGTTCACTGACCGACGGGGCGTCGATCCGCCGTGCCGCAAGACACGTACGAACGCCGTAAGCGACGATCGAGACCACCACCGCCAGGAACAGCGCGCACAGCGCCGCATCGATCCAATCGTTCATCACGATCCGCTGCATCTCGGCCAGCGACTTCGCCGGTGCCAGCACCTCGCCACGCGCCGCCGCATCGGCGAAGCGGCTGGCATGCGCGAGGAAGCCGACGCGGGGATCGGACGCGAACAACTTCATCAGGCTCGCCGTAACGGTGCAGAGCACCAGCCAGCTTGCGGGCAGGATCGTAACCCAGGCGTAGCGCTGCCGCTTCATGCGGAACAGCACGACCGTCGCCAGCGTCAGCGCGACCGCGGCGAGCATCTGGTTCGAAATCCCGAACAGCGGCCACAGCGTATTCACGCCGCCCAACGGATCGGTGACGCCTTGGTAGAGGAAGAACCCCCAAGCCGCGACACACAGACCTGTGCCGACTAGGCCCGGCACGATGGAGGTCGCATTGCGGAAGCTCGGCACCGCCAGCCCGATCAGATCCTGCAACATGAAGCGCCCGGCGCGCGTGCCGGCGTCGACAGCGGTCAGGATGAACAGCGCCTCGAACAGGATCGCGAAATGATACCAGAAGGCCATCATCTCGCGGCCGCCAATCAGTCGGCTGAAGATGTGTGCCATGCCGACCGCCAGCGTGGGCGCGCCACCGGCGCGACTGATGATCGTCGTCTCGCCAACGTCCTTTGCGGTCGCGGCGATCGTATCGGCACTGACGGCAAAGCCCATCTTGGTGACCGCGGCGGCCGCACTGGCGGGGTCGGTGCCGACGACCGCGGCGGGGCTGTTCATCGTGAAATAGACGCCCGGATCGATCACCGATGCCGCGACCAGCGCCATGATCGCGACGAAGCTTTCCATCAGCATCGCGCCATAGCCGATGAAACGCGCATCTCCTTCGCTCGCGATCAGCTTGGGCGTCGTGCCGCTGGCGATCAGCGCGTGGAAGCCCGACACCGCGCCGCAGGCGATGGTGATAAACAGGAACGGGAACAGGGATCCCGACCACACTGGCCCGCTGCCGTCGATGAACTGCGTCAGGGCCGGCATGCGCAGTGGCGGGGCGACCACCACGATGCCGATCGCAAGGGCAGCGATCGCGCCGATCTTGAGGAAGGTCGACAGGTAATCGCGCGGCGCAAGCAGCAGCCACACCGGCAGCAGGGCGGCGATGGCGCCATAGCCGATCAGGATCCAGCACAGCTGCACGGGCGTATAGGTGAACCACGGCGCCAGCGTCGCCGATTCCGCAACATTTTGGCCGTAGACGATGGCAAGGATCAGGCCGACGAGCCCCAACAGCGACACCTCGCCGATGCGCCCCGGCCGGATCCAGCGGGTATAGACGCCCATCAGCAGTGCAAGGGGGATGGTCGCGGCGACGGTGAACAGGCCCCATGGGCTGCCGGCGAGCGCGCGCACGACGATCAACGCCAGCACCGCCAGGATGATCACCATGATCATGAAGGCGCCGAACAGCGCGATCGTGCCCGGCACCGCGCCCATTTCCATGCGGATCAGCTCGCCGAGTGAGCGCCCGTCGCGTCGCATCGACAGGAACAGCACCATGAAGTCCTGCACCGCCCCCGCCAGCACGACGCCGGCAAGCAGCCACAGCATGCCGGGCAGATAGCCCATCTGCGCCGCCAGTACCGGCCCGACGAGCGGCCCCGCGCCGGCGATCGCCGCGAAATGATGACCGAACAGTACGCGCCGATCGGTGGGGACGAAATCGAGACCATCGGGATGGCGCACCGCCGGGGTGGGGCGGGCGGGGTCGATGCCAACGATCTTGGCGAGGTACAGCGCGTAGAAACGATAGGCGATCAGATAGACGGAGACGGCCGCGACGACGATCCAGACGGCGTTCACCGCCTCACCGCGTGCGGTCGCCACGACGCCCAACGCCGTCGCCCCGACCAGTGCGAGGACGATCCAGCCGATCCTGCTAGCGATGCCCATCCTTCCGTCTCCCTTTGTAGAAGACGCGTAGAGGGGCGGGACAGGAGGGGCAACCCGTGTCTCCCCTCCCTGGAAGGGAGGGGCGGGGGGTGGGTACGGTCCTGGTGATACGGTTCCGGCAGCGCGCGAGCGGCCGTACCACCTGGACGCCACCCACCCCCACCCCCCCTCCCTTGCAGGGAGGGGGGGTGAAACTACCCGACCCGGTTCGCCACCAGATCGTCCACCACCGCCGGATCCGCCAGCGTCGACGTATCACCCAAGCTCGACACATCACCCTCGGCGATCTTGCGCAATATGCGGCGCATGATCTTGCCCGATCGCGTCTTGGGCAATGCGGGCGCGAACTGGAGCTTGTCGGGCGTGGCGATCGGCCCGATCTCCTGCCGCACCCAGGCGACCAGCGCCTTGCGCAGATCGTCCGAACCCTCGCGGCCGGCGTTCAGCGTCACATAGGCGTAGATGCCCTGACCCTTGACGTCATGCGGCATGCCGACGACCGCGGCCTCCGCCACCGCCTCGTGCAGCACCAGCGCGCTCTCGACTTCGGCGGTGCCCATCCGGTGACCGCTGACGTTGATGACGTCATCGACGCGGCCGGTGATCCAATAATAACCGTCCGCGTCGCGGCGGCAGCCGTCGCCGGTGAAATAGCTGCCCTTGTAGGTCGTGAAATAGGTCTGGAAGAACCGTTCGGCATCGCCCCACACGCCGCGCATCTGCCCCGGCCAGCTTTCGGTGATGCAGAGGTTGCCCTGCGCTTCGCCGATTAGCGGGCTGCCCTGATCGTCGACCAGTTGCAGCGTGACGCCCGGCACGGGTTTGGAGGCGGAGCCCGGCTTCATCGGCACCGCACCGGGGATCGGCGCGATCATGATGCCGCCCGTTTCGGTCTGCCACCAGGCATCGACGATCGGCGCACGGCCTTCACCGACCACGTCGTGATACCAGCGCCATGCCTCCGGATTGATCGGCTCGCCAACCGACCCCAGCACCTTCAGCGAACTGCGGTCGGTCTTGCGGACGAAATCGTCGCCCTCCTTCATCAGCGCACGCAGTGCCGTGGGGGCGGTGAACAGCGTATGGACCTTGTGCCGGTCGACCACCTGCCAGATGCGGCTGGCGTCGGGCCAGGTCGGCAGCCCTTCGAACATCACCGACGTCGCGCGATTCGCGAGCGGGCCGTAGAGGATGTAGGTGTGGCCGGTCACCCAGCCGATATCGGCCGCGCACCAGAAGATCTGGCCGGGCTTGTAATCGAAGGCGATCTCATGGGTCAGGCTGGCCCAGAGCAGATACCCGCCCGAGGTGTGCATCACGCCCTTGGGCTTGCCGGTCGAACCGCTGGTGTAAAGGATGAAGAGCGGGTCCTCGGCGTCCATCTCCTCTGCAAGGCAATCGGTGCCCACCGACGCTGCCGCCTCGTGATACCAGACGTCGCGGTCGCCCATCGGAACATCGGCGCCGGTCGCCTTGACGACGATGACCTTCTCCAGCGTCGGCGCACGCGCAGCCGCCTCGTCGACACATGCCTTCAGCTTGATCCGCTTGCCGCCGCGCCGGCCTTCGTCGGCGGTGATGACGATGCGCGATCCGCAATCCTCGATCCGGCCCGCCAGCGCGTCCGCCGAAAAGCCGCCGAACACCACCGAATGGATCGCGCCGATCCGCGCGCAGGCAAGCGCGGCATAGGCCGCCTCGGGGATCATCGGCATATACAGGGTGACGCGATCGCCCTTGCCGACGCCCTGGCTTTTCAACACGTTGGCGAAGCGGCAGACCTCGGCATGCAGGTCGCGATAGGTGATGTGCCGCGCCTCTTCGGTCGGCACGTCGGGTTCCCAGATGATCGCCACCGTGTCGCCATGCGCGGCCAGATGCCGATCGATGCAATTGGCAGCGACGTTCAATTTGCCGTCGGCGAACCATTTGATGTGAAAATCGGCCTCGGCAAACGACCAGTCGCCGGCGATCGTGGGCGCGCGCGTCCAGTCGAGGCGCTTGGTCGCCTGGTCCAGCCAGAAGCCGCCGGGGTTGCTCGCCGCCGCTTCGTACAGCTCGGCATAGGTCTTGGCGTTGAGGCTGGCGTTCGTCCAATCGCCGGTGATCGGATAGATTTCTGGATCGGTCATCACGCTCCCCCAACTCAAAGCCGCGGGCACCTCCTGGGCGCCCGCGGCACTGCTTACCGATGCATCTCGCCCGGCGCCAGCCGTAGCGTCAGCGGCCGAGGAAGGTGAGCAGATCGTTGGTCAGCCGGTCGCCGTGCGTGGCGAACAGGCCGTGCGGCGCGCCGTCATATTCGACCAGCTGGCTGTCCGCGATCGCCTCCGCCGCCGCGCGGCCGGTAGCGTCGATCGGCACCGTCACGTCGGACGTGCCGTGGATGATCAGCGTCGGCACGCGGAAGGCGCTGAGGTCGGGGCGGAAATCGGTGTGGCCGAACGCCTCGGCGCAGGCGAGCGTCGGCTTCAGCCCCGCCTGCATCGCGGTCGCCGTCGCCGCATCCAGCACCGCATCGCTCACCGGATGGCTGATCACGCCCACGCCGAAGAACTGCTTGAAGAAGGTGCTGCGGAAGAAGTGCGCCCGATCTTTCTGGATATTCTCGCCGATCTCGGCCAGATCCGCTTCGGCGACGCCGTTGGGATTGTCCTCGGTCTTCAGCATATAGGGGACGACCGATCCGACCAACGCGGCGGCGATCACGCCCTTGCCGCCGTGACGGCTCATGTAGCGCGCGATCTCGCCGCCGCCCATCGAGAAGCCGACCAGCATCGCCTCGCTGTCTGCGCCGGTCGCGGCCATCACATCGGCGAGATCGTCGGCGAGCGTGTCATAATCATAACCGCTCCACGGCTGGCCGGACCGTCCGAACCCGCGCCGGTCATAAGCGATCGCACGAAAGCCAGCATCGGCCAGCGCCATCATCTGCGGGTCCCAGCTGTCCGCCGACAGCGGCCAGCCATGGATCAGGATCACCGGACGGCCGGAGCCCCAGTCCTTGACGTAAATGTCGGTGCCGTCACGGGTTTTGATATAGGGCATGGCGATCGTCCTCTTGGGTAATGCGCTGCCCCAACGAGGCGGATCATGAGGCCGTTCCGTAACCTGGATCACATTTCGGCCAGACCGTTCGCCAGGGGGTCGCATGTCTGCAATCCGGGGAAGGGGGTGGCGCCATCCGGTCCGGCCTGTCAGGATCGGCTGGGACAAGCGCCGGAACGGCGGAGTGGAGACGGATATGACGGTGAGGGTAACGGCATCCCTTTTGGCAATGGCGATCGCGGCGACGGTATCGGCCGGCTGTTCGCGCGGCGCGGCGCCTGCCGCCAATCAGGCTGCCACTGCGCCCACGCCGAAACCCGTCGCGACCCCGAGCAACTGGGCGCGCTTTCGCGACGGTTTCATCGAAAGCTGGTTCCGGATCGATCCCGCGTTCGCGGTATATGAAGGCCGCCACGATTTCGACGGCCAGCTGCCCGACTGGAGCGCAGCCGGGCTGAAGCGCCAGTCCGAATTCCTCCACCAGACGATCGATCGCGCCAAGGCATTCGGCGACGCCGATCTGTCCCCCCAGGAACGGTTCGAACGCGATTATCTCGTACGCGTTGCGGAGGGCAAGCTGTTCTGGCTCGACGACGCCGACCAGCCGCACAGCAACCCGGCCTATTATGTCGGCGGCGGCCTCGACCCCAACGTCTATATCGCGCGGCCCTATGCCGATGCGCCGACGCGGATGAAGGCGGTAATCGCCTTCCTGCAACGCGTGCCGGCGGCGGTCGGCAATATCCGCGCGAACCTGAAGACGCCGATGCCGCTGTCGTTCGTCGATTATGGCGTCGCCGGCTTCAACGGATTTGCAGATTATTACAGCGGTGACGCGGTCAAGGCCTTCGCCGACGTCAACGATCCCGCGCTGCAGGAGCAGCTCAAGACCGCCTCTGCCGCAGCGAGCGAGGCGATGCGCGGCCTCGGCACGTGGCTCGCTTCGCAACGCGGCAGCGCGACACAGGATTTCGCCCTCGGCGCCGATCGTTTCCAGCGGATGGTCCGCGCGACCGAGGGCGTCGACGCCTCGCTCGATCAGCTCGAGGCAGCGGGCCGGGCCGACCTGAAGCGCAATCAGGACGCGCTCACCGCCGCCTGTGCGCTGTATGCCAAGGGCAAGACGATACCGCAGTGCATCGACAAGATGAACGCGGACAAGGCGCCCGACGGTCCCGTCGCCGAGGCGCGTCGCCAGATCCCGACCTTGCGGGCCTTCGTGATTGCAAAGGACCTGGTCACCATCCCCGGCACCGAAGAGGCGAAGGTCGAGGAAAGCCCGCCCTATAACCGACAGAATTCGGCGTACATCGATCCCGCAGGGCCGTTCGAGAAGAACGTGCCATCGGTCTATTACATCTCACCGCCCGATCCCGCGTGGGACAAGAAGACGCAGGACGCGTTCGTTCCGGGGCGCAAGGACCTGCTGTTCACCTCGATCCATGAGGTGATGCCGGGCCACTTCCTCCAGTTCCTCCATTCGAACCGGGCCAAATCGCCAATCGGTCGCCTGTTCGTCGGCTACGCATTTGCCGAAGGGTGGGCGCATTATGCCGAGGAAATGATGTGGGAAGCCGGCGTCGACAACGGCAAGCCCGAAACGCACATCGGCCAGCTCAGCAACGCGCTGCTGCGCGACTGTCGCTTCCTGTCCGCCATCGGCCTGCACGCACGCGGCATGACGCAGGCGCAGAGCCTCCAGATGTTCCGCGAGCAATGCTATCAGGATGAAGGCAATGCGCGGCAACAGGCGGCGCGTGGCACTTACGACCCCGCGTATCTCAATTACACGATGGGCAAGCTGTTGATCCGCAAGCTCCGCGACGACTGGACCGCCAGCCGCGGCGGGCGCAAGGCGTGGAAGGCGTTCCACGATCAGTTCCTCAGCTACGGCGGCCCGGCCATCCCGCTCGTCCGCCAGCAGATGATGGGCGAGGACACGGCTCGGGCGGTGTTTTAATACCGCCTCACCCGTCACCCCGGGCTTGACCCGGGGTCCCGCTTTTATACCCGCTGCGCGTCAGAAGCTGGACCCCGGGTTAAGCCCGGGGTGACGGAGTGTGGTTGGATGCCCCACCGCGACACCTGCGTGCCCAGCCGCTCATCCTCGGCCTCGTCGCTCCACAGACTGGGGATCGATGGCCGCAGTTGAGCGAGGCTGCACAGGCCACCACCAGCGCCAGCCCGGCGCGGCAGTCGAAAGGCGTGGAAGGCATTCCACGGGCCATTCCTCACATGCAGCGGCCCGGGCGGTGTTGTGATCGTACCTTCCCGTCACCCCGGGCTTGACCCGGGGTCCCGCTTCTCGCGCGGATCAGGTAGTGAAGCGGGCCCCCGGCTCTTCGGCCGGGGTGACGGAATGCGGTCGGATATCGCCTACCGCGACACTTGCGTGCCCGGCTGCTCATCTTCCGCCTCGTCGCTGCGCGGATTGCGGATCGACGGGCGCAGTCGGGCAAGGCTGCACAGGCCGGCCACAAGCGCCAGCCCCGCAGCGACCAACGGCGGGGTCGACGTCGCACCCACGCCCATCGCCAGCAGCGCCGCGACCAACGTTGCCCCGGTCGTCTGCCCGACCAGTCGCACCGTGCCGACCAGCCCGCCTGCCGCCGCCGCCCGCTCGCGCGGGGCGGAACCGATGATCAGGCGCGCATTGGGCGGCAGGAACAGCCCGAACCCCGATCCGCACAGCGCCATCCGCCACGCGATATCGATATAGGTCGCATCCGCCGGCAGCAGCGCGATCAGCGTCAGCGCGACGATCGATACCGCCATGCCGATGCCGCCGAGCAGCCCCGCGGGCACGCGGTCGGACAGCCAGCCCGCCAGCGGCGCGACGATCATGTTGGTCAGCGGCCACGGCGCGATCGCCGCGCCTACCGCTGCGGCGCTCCAGCCATAGCCGTGCGTCAGGCGGAACGGCGTCGACAGCAGCAGCGTCATCGAAGCGGTGAAAGCGGTATAGGCCCCGATCGCCGAGAGCGCGATCACGGGCTTCGCCAGCAGATCGACCGGCAGGATCGGCTTGGCTTCGCCACGCTCGCGACGGATGAACACCCAGCCGATCGCGGCGCCCACCGCGACGATCGCGGCGGACACGACCGGGCTGTCGCCGTGCACCGCACTCTCCGCGCCGGAAATGCAGAGGCCGATCATGCTGGCACACATCACCGCGCCGAGCACGTCGAACGGTTCCTTGCGCGGCTGCGGCGCCGGCAATGCACGGCCGAGAACGAGGCTGATGATCGCGAAGGGCACAGCGCTCGCGAATACCCATGGCCAAGGCGCGATCC
This sequence comes from Arthrobacter sp. TPD3018, assembly GCA_003075315.1. Taxonomy (GTDB): domain Bacteria; phylum Pseudomonadota; class Alphaproteobacteria; order Sphingomonadales; family Sphingomonadaceae; genus Sphingomonas. The sequence continues at coordinate 1,448,164 of QDFQ01000001.1, forward strand.
CGAGCACCAGCCCGCCCAATGTGGGCGCCAGCGCGGCTGAGCTCGACACGACGACCGAATTGATGCCGAGGCCCCGGCCGAGCTGCGACGAGGGATAGATCGACCGGATCAACGCCGACGACACGCTCAACGCCGCCGCCGCACCCAAAGCCTGCGCCGCCCGCACCACCAGCAGGAACGGCAGGCTCTTGGCGAAGAAGCACAGGACCGTCGCCACGGTGAACAGCAGTTGCCCGAACTGATAGGTCCGCTTCAGCCCGAACCGGTCGCCAAGGCCGGCGAAGGGCAGGATCATCATCGCAAGGATCAGCTGGTAGACGGTGACGACCGACACCACCGCACTGCTGCCGACGTGCAGGTCCGTCGCGATCGTCGGCAGCGCGACCGTGGCGATGCCGCCATCGATGATCGTCAGCGCGGTGCCGGCCGAGACCGCGCCGATTGCCACGAAGCGGCGGGGCAGGGGCAGACCATCGCCGCTTTCGCGCTCACCCGCCTTGCCCATGGCGTCGTTGCCCGGCACAACCGGTTCATCGCTGCCCGTAGCACCCCTGGGAGATTCCACCCCGATGATCGTCCGCACGCTGCTGATCGCCTCCACCATGCTTGCCGCGACCTCCGCCTTCGCGCAGAGCACGCCCGTGACCGATACCGATCCCTATATCTGGCTGGAAGACAAGGACGGCGCCAAGCCGCTCGCCTGGGTCGAGGCCGAAAACGCCCGCACGCTGCCCCGGTTGCAGAGCGATCCGCGCTACAAGGGCTTTTACGCCGACGCGCTGGCGATCGCCTCCGCCAAGGATCGCATCCCGATGCCGAACCAGCTGTTCGGCCGCATCTATAATTTCTGGCGCGACGCCGATCACCCGCAGGGTATCTGGCGCTGGACGAGCGAAGCGGATTACGCCTCGCCCCAGCCCAATTGGACCACCGCGCTCGACCTCGACGCCTTGTCCAAGGCCGAGGGCAAGAAGTGGGTGTGGAAGGGCGCAAGCTGCCTCCATCCCGAAGAGCGCCTCTGTCTCGTCGCGCTGTCCGAAGGCGGCGAGGACGCGATCAGCTATCGCGAATTCGATTTGATGACCGGGCAGTTCGTCCAGGGCGGCTTTGCGTTGCCCAAGTCGAAGCAGGGCGCGAGCTGGCTCGACAAGGATACGCTGCTCGTCAGCCGCGACTGGGGCGCCGGTACGATGACCGGGTCGAGCTATCCCTTCGTCGTCAAGATGGTGAAACGCGGCCAGCCGCTGGATGCCGCCAAGGAAATCTTCCGCGGCGCGCCGACCGATCAGCTCGGCACCTATGCCGGCGTGCTGACCGACGGGCAGGGCCACCGCCTGGTCACGATCGAACGCCGCACCACTTTCTTCGGTGGCGAGACGCATGTCTGGACGCCGCAGGGCACTAAGAAGCTCGACATCCCGGCGCGCACCTTCCCCGCCGGCATGGTCGCAGGGCAGGTGCTGTTCCAGACCAGCGATCCCTGGGGCGCCGTGGCCGCCGGCTCGGTCGCCTCAGCCCCGCTCGCCATGGTGGAAAGCGGCCGGGTGACGCCGACGGTTCTGTTCGCGCCCAATCCACGCCAATCGGTGGACGAGGTCGTGACGACCAAGGACCATGTCGTCCTGATCTACAACGACAACGTCCGCGGGCGTGCGGCGATCTACACGCCGGGCAAGGCCGGTTGGACCGCGCGGCCGATCGCGTTGCCTGACAACGTCTCGCTCGGCGTCGCCAGTGCCGACGATCGCAGCGACCACGGCTATATGACCGTCACCGGCTTCCTCACGCCGACGACGCTGCTGCCGCTCGATGCCGCGACGGCGAGCGTCGGCAAGCCGGTCAAGACGTTGCCGCCCAAGTTCGATTCGGCGGGTCTCGTGGTCGAGCAGCATGAGGCGACCTCGACCGACGGCACCAAGGTCCCGTATTTCATCGTCCACCATAAGGACATTGCGCTCAACGGCAGCACGCCGACGATCATGACGGCCTATGGCGGGTTCGAGCTGCCGATGCTGCCCGCCTATTCGGCGATCACCGGCAAGCTGTGGCTGGAGCGCGGCGGCTCCTACGTGCTCGCGAACATCCGCGGCGGCGGCGAGTTCGGCCCGGCGTGGCACGATGCCGGCCGCAAGACCAAGCGCCAGATCATCTACGACGACTTCGCCAGCGTCGCGAAGGACCTGTTCGCAAGGCGGCTCACCAGCCCGCAAAAACTCGGCATTTACGGCGGTTCTAATGGCGGCCTGCTGATGGGTGTCGAATTCAACCAGCACCCCGACCTCTGGAAAGCCGTGACCATCCAGGTCCCGCTGCTCGACATGATGCGCTACGAACAGATCGAGGCGGGCAAGTCGTGGGTCGATGAATATGGAGCGGTCGACGTGCCGGCGGAAAAGGCGTTCCTGCGCACCATCTCGCCTTACCAGAACATCAAGAAGGGCGTGGCTTACCCCGAACCCTATATCTGGACGACGACCAAGGACGACCGTGTCGGTCCGCAGCATGCGCGCAAATTCGCCGCGCGCCTAAAGGAATACGGCCTGCCGTATCTGTTCTACGAGGACACCGCCGGCGGCCATTCGGGCGATGCCGACATCGAACAGGGCGCGCGCCTGCAGGCGCTGCAGATGACCTATTTCGCGCAGAAGCTGATGGGTCCGGCGCAGCCAGCACAGTAATCGCCATCGCCTCCCCGGTTTCGGCCGGGGAGCCTTGGCGGAGGAATGTTTGTAGAGGACGAGCCGCCCACGCGCTCGTCTACATACACCCGCGTACTGTAATTACTCTCCCTTCAAATCGCTCCGATCCCCACGCACCGGACTGTCGGTGGGACGGCGCAGCTTACAGGTTGAATGCAGTGTGACAATCGACCCGATTGATCGGCACCGGCAGCGAAATGTGCCGTCGGGCTCAGGTGCGGTCTTTTGCCTGAGCGGAACCGTTCAACAGTTCCTCTATCGTCCCGTTCGGTGCGGCCCGGTCCAGCAGAGACGCGAGCAGGTCGACCGATTCCATCATCGCTTCCGGATCGTCGATGAACTCGCGGCCCAGTGACATGCCGCGCATTGCCCAGACCACGAGGCGAATCGCCGAATTGTCGGCGACGTTGGTGCCCAGACGCTCCCGGAACGCCTTGGCTGCAAGTTCCTCGATCGCCGTCTGCACCGGCTTGATGAGCGCGGCGAGCTCGGGATCGCTGCGCGACGCGACGAAGATTTCAAGCACCGCAATGCCCGAAGGACGCGACAGCACGTCCCATGAGATGCGCGGCCAGTCGGAAACGCGCGAGCCAATCTGCCGTTCGCGTTGTAATTCGCGATATGCGAGCACTTCTTCGTCGAAGACCCAGCGCACCACCTCGGCGATGAAGGCAGCGCGTGAGGCGAAGTGATGTGTGATTGCGCCCCGGCTGACCCCGGCCTCGTCGGCAATGACCGCGTTGCTGGCGCGGGTGTAGCCCAGCTGGCTGATCGCCCGCACTGCCGCTTCGAACAGCGCCGCGCGCGTATCGGCTGTACGCTGCTCCTGCGTTCGCCGCTGCACCTTCGTCCCGCTCATCCTCGCTCCCTCGACATGCTGCGAGCATGCGCGCGGCCGGATGCGCGAGACAAGGCCGTATCGATCAAAAGCGCCACTCGAATGCACCGCCGATACGACGGAAGGCGTTGTCGGGCAGCGTCTGGACATATTGGCCGACCGAGAAGTTGCCCGGGAAGATCGCGGCGGCATAGCGCTTGTCGAACAGGTTGCGCACGAACACGCTAAAGCGGGCATGATCGCCGATGTCACCGATGCCGATCGTCCCGTTGACCACCGAATAACCCGGCTGGATCGTGTTGGGATCGTTGATCGCGTAATAGAAGCGGCTACGATAGCGCCAGTCGGCGGTCACGAAGACCTTGAGGTCGTTGCCGATCGGCTGGTCGATGCTGGCGGCAAGGCTGGTGGTCCATTTCGACGCTCCGACCAGCGGCGTGCCCGCCGCATTGAAGCTTGGCCCGGGGAGCGAACAGCCCTGCGCCGCGGTCTGCCCATAGTAACAGGCGACGTTGTAATTGCCGTAGGTCGCGTCGAGGTAGGTGACGCCGCCGTTGAGCGTGATGCCGCGGGCGGGGCGGAGGATTGCCTCTGCCTCGACGCCGCGGGTCTTGAGCGCGCTCGCGTTGCCGGTGCGGAACGAGCCGAGGCCGCCGTTGAGTGACGGATCGAACACCTGCGCCTGGAAATCGCGGAAATTGTTGATGAAGCCCGCGACGTTGAGGCTGAGCTTGCGATCGAAAACGTCGAACTTCGCGCCGACTTCATAGGCATCGACCGTTTCGGGGTCGACAGCGAAGGCGACGCCCGCGGCCGAGCTGATCGCCGGCCCCTTATAGCCGCGTGTGTAGGTCGCGTAGAGGTTGGCGGTCGGCGTCACCGCATATTCGATCCCCGCGCGCCCCGAGAAACCATTGGCCTTCCGGCCCGACACGATCGGTGCGGCGAGCGCTCCGATGCAGCGTTGCCCGCCGCTGAGCAGGAAGGTGACGAGGTTGCAGACCCCTTGCACCGCGGTGACGGTGGTCGTCGACGCAATCTCGTCGCGGGTATAGCGGCCACCAGCAATCAGGCGCAGCTGCGGCGTCAGGTTGAAGGTCAATTGCGCGAAGGCGGCATAGCTTTTGGTCGTATAATCGAAGTTCGACTGCCCGTTGACGGGGGACAGGCGGACCGGTGTGCTGGCGGGGAAGATGCCGAACGTGCCCGCCTGCAGGATCTGCGCATCGATATGCTGGCGGAAGAAATAGAGACCGGCGGTATAGTCGATCGCGCCCCGCTCAGCATTGGCGATGCGCAGCTCTTCGGACAATTGATAGGATTGCGAGTTGGCGATGTTGGTGTCGAAGAACGGCACCGGCGTCTGGTCGACGTCGTTGTTCGCGCGCGCCTCGAGGTTGCGATAGGCGGTCACGGATGTAATTGCGACCGGACCCGCATCGTAGTTAACCGCGAGCTGCGCGCCGAAGCTCTTTTCGTCGCGCACGACGTTGGTGCTGCCGATCGCGGTCTTGTTGTTGGTGGGGGATGCGACGACGCCCAGCGCGGTGTTCTGCGCGAACACGAAATTGGCGGGCGCCAGCGGACGGAAAGCGGCGGGGATAGGCGTCGGATCGTTGCCGCCGAACTGGCGGATCGTCGAATAGGCCTCGATCCCGCTGTTGTTCTGATTGTCGACGATCGCATACAGGCTGAGGCGATCCGTCGGCTTCCACAGCAATTTGCCCGTGCCGAACCAGCGCCGCACGGGATCGAGCCGGCCGGGGCCAACCAGCTGCGTCGACGGTTTCTGATACTGATAGCCGCCGACGACGCGGAGTGCCGCGGTATCGCCGATGGGCACGTTGACCACCGCCTGCGACTGGACCTGATCGCGGCTGCCGGCCTGCACCCGGCCGCTGCTGCTCCAGGTGCCGAGCTCGGGCCGGGCTGTGGTGATCGAGATCAGGCCGGCGGTGGTGTTCTTGCCGAAGAGCAGCCCCTGCGGGCCACGCAGCACCTCGACGCGCTCGACGTCCGCCAGCGAGTTGAGCGGTACGTAGCGGGGCAACGTAATGTTGACGTCGTCGACGGCGATGCCGACCGCGGATTCGATGCCGTAATCGAACGAATTGGTGCCGACACCGCGGATGGCGAAATTGGGCACGCCAGGGGTGGCGGTGAAGTTCAGGCTGGGCGCGCGCTGCGTGATGTCGGCCAGCTGATTCGCGCCGGTTTCGCGCAGCGACTGGCCGTTCACCACCGTGATCGCGATCGGCACGTCCCGCAGGTTTTCGGTACGGCGCTGCGCCGTCACCACGATGTCGCCGTCTGCCGAGGTCGCATCGGCCCCTTGCGTGGCGGCCTGGGATTCGGGCGGGGGCGTCGTTTGCGCCTGCGCGCCGCCGGCCCATGCCAGCACGCTCGTACCCATCAGCAATGCCAATCCACGCATCGTCGTATCCTCACCCAGTCCACGGTCCACGCCGCTTGACTTTAAGCATCGCCTCGACAAAACATACTGTCAAGTGCGTATGTAAGTTACGCATCATCTGGGAGGATGTGATGACATTTCGGCACCGACGCGCTGTGGCCTGCGCCGTCCTGCTCTGCTCGGCCGGCTCAATCGGAGCGCAAACGGCGCCACCGCGGACCGAGGCAGCGTCCGCCGACAGGCGTGCCACGGACACCGAACGACGGATGCAAACGGACGAACGGACGGTGCTGACCCATGGTCTGTGGGCGATCCCGCTGATCCCGAACGTGACGATACCCGCCGAGGCCGTGCTGGGTGCAGGCTATGTCAGCGGCATCCCCCGGTTGAACGTTCCGGCGCTGATCGAAACGGACGCCAGCCTGGGCGTGTCGTATATCGCCGGGCTGCGCAAAGACGGCGCGACCGCGCTGCCTTCGGCGACGGCGATGGGGTCGACCTGGAACCCGGACCTGATCCGCCGCGGTGGCGCAATGATCGCGGGCGAGGCGCGGGCCAAGGGTTTCAACGTGCTGCTGGGCGGTGGCATCAACCTGATGCGCGATCCGCGCAACGGGCGGACGTTCGAATATTTTGGCGAGGATCCACTGCATTCCGGGCTTCTGGGTGGCGCGGCGATCGCCGGTGTCCAGTCGCAGCACGTCCTGTCGACGGTCAAGCATTTCGCGCTCAACGCGCAAGAGACGGGGCGACATGCGGTCGACGGCAGGATCGCCGACGATGCCTTCCGTGTGAGCGACCTGCTCGCCTTTGAGATCGCGATCGACCAAGGTCGGCCTGGTGCGGTGATGTGCGCCTACAACCGCGTCAACGGCGCGCCGGCGTGCGGCAGCGACTATCTGCTGAACCGCGTACTCAAGCGGGACTGGCGCTACCCGGGTTTCGTGATGTCGGACTGGGGGGCGGTCGGCGCGGTCGATGATGCGCTGGCGGGCCTCGACCAGCAATCGGGTGCGCAGATCGACAAACAGGTGTTCTTCGGCGCGCCGCTCGCCGCGGCGGCGGCGCGCGATCCGGCCTATGCCGCGCGCGTCGCCGATATGAACCTGCGCATTCTGCGGTCGATCTATGCGATCGGGCTGGATGCGCATCCGCCGGTGAAGGGGGCGATCGACTTCGCCGCCAACGCAGCCGTCGCCCGCGCGGTCGAGGACGAGGGGATCGTGCTGCTGCGCAACCGCGACGCGCTGCTACCGCTGTCGAAGGATGTCGCGTCGATCGTGGTGATCGGCGGCTATGCCGATGCCGGCGTGCTGTCGGGCGGCGGATCGACGCAGGTGCAGCCGGTCGGCGGGCCTGCGGTGTCGCTGCCGATGGGCGGCGAGGGGCCGCTCGCCAAGTACAACAACCAGACGTTCCACGGTACCGCACCGCTCGCGGCGATCCGGGCGCTGGCCCCCAACGCGAAGGTGACGTTCGTCGACGGCCGCTACCCGGCGGAGGCGGCGGCGGCCGCCGCGCGCGCCGATGTCGCGATCGTGTTTGCGACGCAGTGGATGGCAGAGGGCGCGGACGTGCCCGACCTGTCGTTGCCCGGTGGCCAGGATGCGACGATCACCGCGGTGGCGGCGGCCAATCCCAAGACGATCGTCGTGCTCGAAACCGGCGGCCCGGTGCTGATGCCGTGGCTCGACCGGACGGGCGCGGTGCTGGAGGCATGGTATGGTGGCGCGAAGGGCGGCGACGCCATCGCGGCAACGCTGTTCGGTGACGTGAACCCATCGGGCCGGTTGCCGGTGACGTTCCCCGCGTCGCTCGAACAGCTGCCGCGCCCGGCGCTGCCCTATGCCGGCATGATCGACCGCGATTTCGCTGCCGGGCTGGCAGCAGGCAAGAGCTATCCGATCGATTACGACGTCGAGGGTGCGGATGTCGGCTACCGTTGGTTCGCGCGTAAGGGGACGACCCCGCTATTCCCGTTCGGGTTCGGCCTCAGCTACACGACGTTCGACCATAGCACGCTGAAGGTGATGGGCGGCTCCAGTCCGCGCGCGACTGCCACGATCCGCAACACGGGCGCTCGCGCGGGGAGCGAGGTCGCGCAGCTTTATCTGGTCTCGACGCCGGCCGGGCGCACCCTGCGCCTTACCGGATTTGCCAAGGTGGCGGTGCAGCCCGGCGGAGCCGCCACTGCGACCATTCCGATCGACCCGCGTCTTCTCGCCGACAGCAGGAACGGCCGCTGGACGATGCCGGCGGGTGCCTATGGCTTCGCGCTCGGCCGGTCTGCCACCGATCTTGGCCCGGTCGTCACCGTTACCCTGCCGGCGCGCCAATGGCGCTGACACTCACAGCAAAGGATCGTCCGATGTCGCGTATCCGTATCCTCGGCGCCCTGATCGCGCTTGCTACCCCTATGTCCGCCTCGGGCCAGGGCATTCCGGTCGAATCGATGGCGACGCCGGCGCAGTCGGGGGCTATCCCACTCGGCACTGGCGGCGTGCCGGGCATGCCGCCGGAAAGCTGGTTCACGCTTACCGGCCGACCCACCGTGCGCAACGTGTCGACCGCGACGCTGCTGCCCGTGCTGCCCGCCAAGGGCAAAGCGACGGGCGCCGCGGTCGTCATCGCGCCGGGCGGCGGCTTCGTGATGGAATCGATGGAGGCGGAGGCGATGAAGCCCGCGCGCTGGTTCGCCGATCACGGTATCGCCGCCTTCGTCCTCAAATACCGCCTCGATCCGACGCCCGCGCCGATGGACGCGTTTAAGCAGGCGGCGCTGGCGCGCTTCGCCGCCGCCGCGGTGGCGGGCGCGAAAGGGGGCGCGGACATTCGCGCGCCGGCGCCGGCGCTCGTCGATGCGCAGGCAGCGATGCGGCTGGTACGCGCCCGCGCCGCGCAATGGGGCGTCGACCCCAAACGCGTCGCCTATGTGGGCTTTTCAGCAGGTGCGATCATGGGCGTCGATCTGGTGAAGACGGCGGCACCGGGCACGATGCCGGACCTGTTCGCCGCCATCTATCCATCGATGGCGCCGACCACCGTCGCTCCGGCCGCGCCGCCGCTGTTCGTCGCCGTGGCGAGCGATGACGAGCTGTTCGGCAAGCAGGGATATGGCCTGCCCGACAGCTGGCGCCGTGCCGGGCGGCCGGTCGAGCTCCACGTCTACGAACATGGCGGCCACGGCTTCGGCTTTGACGGCAAGTCGGGCACGACCAGCTCCGGCTGGACCCAGGCGCTGCTGACCTGGCTCGGCACGCACGGTTGGCTGACGACATGACACGAGCGGTCCCGAGAGACTGCCGCGAGAGGATGACCATCTGACGAGGAGACGGGACGATGCGTTTGGCGCTATGGTGTGCGTTGAGTGCGATGCTGCTGATCCAGTCGGCGACGGCCGCGACCTATAAGGCGAAGGGGCCGATCGAGCGGCGCTATGCCGCCGAGGGGCCGTGGGCGACCACGACCAGCGTCTCGAGCGGTCCATGCGACCGCGAAGGCCATGTCTGCGACATCTGGTATCCGTCCGACCTCGGCTCCAACCCGCTGAAGGGTCAGGCGGACGGCTTCCGCCACCCCGTGATCGTCTTCGCCAACGGGACGGCCGACAGTGTGGCGGCGGACAAGAACGTCTATTTCCTCCGGCACCTCGCCAGCTGGGGTTTCATCGTCATCCGATCGCGCGACGGCGGAACCGGGCAGGGCGACACGGTGAGGGACACGGCGCACTATCTGCTCGGCCTGTCGCGCGATCCGCAGAGCGTCTTTTTCGGCAAGGTCGATGTCGCCAAGATCGGCTTGGCAGGCCATTCGCAAGGGGCGGCAACAGCGACGCTGCTCTTTTCGCGCAACGATCCCCTGTTCAAGACCTATGTGCCGATCGAAACGCCGCTGCGTGCCGTGTGCGTGGTCGCGAATTGCACGATCGACCTCGGCGCGCTGCCGCAGGTGACGCGCGGATCGATCTTCTACATCGGCGGGGATCTCGACGTGGTATCGAGCCTGCCGACAAACCTCGGCTATTACACGCCGACGTCCAACGCGGTGGACAAGGCGATGGGCTTGATCGCGTTCGGGGGGCATACTGAGATTGAGGGCAACCCCGGATGCAAGGCCGGTGAGCTGCCGGGCCTGTGCAACATCGGCGTATATCCGCTGCTTGGCTATCCGACGGCCTGGTTCATGTGGAAGCTGCAAGACGCATCAGACGGACCCGCAGCGTTCGCGGCCGATGGCGAGCTGTCGCGGGACGCGCCGGGCTGGCTGGGGGTGCTGAGCAACATTCGTCGGCCATGACACGCCGGGCGGCGCTGCTGTCGCTGCTCCTCGCGGTGGGTATCGCCGTCGGGTTCGGCTTGGCGATCGGCAGCTATCCCGAAGACCCGCTGCCTGGGCAGCAGGACGAGGTGAAGGTCGTGTCCGCGATGGGGCAAACGGTGGATTCGGCGTCGGGCGTGCCGCCTTCCGTCCGCCGCGCCCCGTCCTTCCGGAACAGTGTGGTCGCGACGAGCCACATCGTCACGCCCGCGATCGTGCCCGGCAAGGCATGGCGCCACGGGATCGCCTGCTCCGCCGCCGGAGCGTAACGATAGGTCAGGACCAGCCCGGCGCCGGCCCCCAGCGTCAACGCGCCAAAGAGCGTGACCGTAGAGACAAGACGCGCTCCGGGCAGACCATCGGGCACATAGCTTTGCAGGAACGCGAGAACGGGCAGGGATATCAATGCGGTCAGCACGAGTGCCGCGCAGCAGAGCACCAGCGCCGTCGACACGAGCTGCCGGCGCACGCCCTTGCGCTCCCGTTCGATCCGATACGCGAGGTTGATGCCGTGAAGCAGCGACCGTCCGGCGCGACGCGCACTGAACAACGCGAGGCCGATCGAAAGGACAAAAGCGGCGAGCGACGCCCTGCTCGGCGCCAGCGCGTTATGCAGGCCCTTAGACACGATCGGTCGGGCGGCCGCTGGCATGATCGCGGTCAACGTCGCCAGATTGTGTGCGACCGTCTCAGCCGGGACGAAAAATCCGTAGGCATCAGCGATCAGGCCGATCAACGGGATCAATGCGAGGAAGGCGGCCAAGGCGATCGAACTGTCCGCCACGACAGGACCATTCAGCGCAGCATGTCCGGGCGGATCGCCTGCCGATGCCTGCCGGTCGCTCCGCTAACCCTCACGCAATCTCCATACTTCGATCGATCCGACGCCCGTGACCAGGTGACGGACCCATAACGATCATGTTCGATTTAGGTCCTATCGATTGTGAAAAGGACTGAAGACCAAGTGATCTCCAAGGCTCGCATCGGCTGGCTCGTACGACGTGTCGCCCGGAAAATCTGGTTCCGGGCAGCGCTTATCAGCGCCGCCAGCGTGGTGGTGGCGGCGTTTGCCGGGATCGTCGCGCGAGCGGTGCCGTATCATTTCACTGGCGATATCGGACAGGATGCGGTCGGCACCGTGCTGGAGATCATCGCCTCATCGATGCTCGCCGTCACCACCTTCTCATTGACGGCGATGGTCAGCGCTTATTCCTCGGCGACCCAGCTGGCGACGCCGCGCGCGACGCAATTGCTCATCTCCGATCGCATGTCGCAGAACGCCCTCTCGACGTTTCTCGGCGCGTTCATCTTCGCAATCGTCGGCATCATTGGCCTGCAGACGCGGTTGTACGGCGGGCAGGGACGCGTGCTGTTGTTGATCGCCACCATTCTCCTCGTGGCGCTCGTGGTCGTGACCCTCCTGCGCTGGATCGGCCACCTTGCGGCCTTCGGCCGGATGTCGGACGTGATCGACCGGGTCGAGGACGCGGCGCGGTCAGCGATGATGGCTTTCGCCGACAACCCCCATGGTGGGGGGAGACCGGCGATACCAGTTCCGAGCGGCGCGCGACCGGTCCTGTCTGATACGATCGGCTATGTGACGCATATCGACTTCGATCGTCTCGCAGCACAAGCCCGGCTCTCTGGCTTGGTCATCTACGTGGCGGCCATTCCGGGTACGCTAGTACACACGGGGCGTCCGCTCCTTCACGTCGTCGGAAGCATTGAGGACGGGCAAGACCGCAGATTGGCGCAGGCTTTCATGATCGAGCGGCATCGCGATTTTGATCACGATCCCCGGCTTGGCCTGATCGCATTGGGTGAGATTGCGGGACGGGCGCTTGCTCCTGCCACAAACGATCCCGGTACTGCGATAGAGGTTCTGAATGCGATCTTGCGGACCCTGAACGAATTGCCTGCGAAAGAGGCGGTCTTAGACGGTGATCTGCCGCCCGTAGATGTGCCGCGGCCGTCGGTGGAGGACTTGGTTCGCGCCGGCTTCGCGCCGATCATCCGCGAGGGTTCGGGTGAGGAGGAGGTGGCGATACGCACGTTCAAGGTGCTGGTCGCCCTGGGCGAGGCGTTTCCCGACGCGCGAGAGGCCACGCAAGCATTGGTCAGCGAACTGGAACAGAATGTCGAGCGGGAAATGCGCGATCAAGCGGCCGTCGCCCGGACGTTGGCCGCCTTGGCGAGTTGAGCGTAGAGAGCAGTCCCGGATGGGGGATCATCACGGGCACGTATGAACGAACGGCTCCAGACGTATCAATTGCCGCTCTTGCGTCGGCAAAATAGCGGTGCTGCGACCCTCGCCGAGCGTCGTCGACGCCGCGAGCGCGCCGTTCCCGGCGCTACAGTCCGCCCTCGAACTTGAAGGCGAAGCGAGATGGTGTGGTGCGCGCCGTCTCACCCTTCTTGCGGGCTGGCGTGACCGAGACGAGCGTCAGCTTGCCATCGGCGACGTCGACCGGCACGTTGAGAATAAGGTCCATTGGCTTCGACCAGGAACCACCGCTGACGGTTGCTTGCAGAACGACCCGGCCCGCCCATACGCATGTGACGCCGACCGGACAGCGGCTGTCCTCGATCACCCGATCGTGGCGCACGTGTGGCCCACCGACCACCGCCGTGTGACCGATGCCGACTGGTCCATCGACCGCGGGTGCGGCGGCGCAGGCGGACGTCAGCGATGCCAGAGCAACGAGGATGGCGTGGCGGCGAGCGGTCATTGGTCGCGTATAGCGCGTATGTTGATGGGGCGCATCTGGATGACCATCAGCCGTCACCCCGCGGCATGTCGGTGCCGATGAGGCAGTGTTATGCGACCCGCCCGTCGTGGTGACGCTGCCCGAGATATTTGTCCCGGCAGCGGAATCTGCTTCGATACATCCCTTAACCACGCACAATCCCCGCGCGCGACGGCCGATCATGAATTAAGTGTTATGTCTGGACACAAAAAGATACAATCGGCGTTGAGGCGGTCGGGTCGGCATGGGGTCGCTCCTTCACATGGGGGTTCCCACATGGATCAGACAGCTTTCCTGGCCGGCTTCACGATCATGTCGCTCAGCTCATTGGCTATCTATGCGACCGGCAAGAAGACCCATCCGTCGGGTCATCACACGTTGCTGCACGCGAGTGTACCGTTCATTGCAGCGACGGCGTACCTCGCGATGGCTTTCGGTATCGGTACGCTCATCAAGCCAGACGGATCCGCGACATATTTCGCGCGCTACGTCGACTGGTCGATCACGACTCCGATATTGCTGGCCAGTGTCGTGTTGGTCGCTTTCCATGAACGCGGGCGCACTGGTGAGGTCGGGGGATATCTCACGTCGATTATAGTCCTCGACGTTCTCATGATCGTGACCGGCCTTATCTCGTCGCTCGCCGGCGTTCCGGTGGCCAAGTGGGTATGGTTCGGCTGGTCCTGCGTCGCCTTCGTGGGTGTCCTGTATTTGCTATGGGGGCCGCTCAAAGCCCTCGCGACGAGCCGTGGGAAAGCATTGGGTGACGCCTACACAAAGAACGTGTCGTTCCTGACCGTCGTCTGGTTCCTGTACCCGATCGTGTTCGCGGTGGGGCCTGAAGGGCTTAAGATTATCACCGACAGCGCCTCGGTCTGGGCTATTCTCGTCATGGATGTCGTCGCGAAGGTCGTCTACGCCTTCTACGCCGCGTCGAACCTCGACAAGGCCCTTACCCAACACGACGAAGCACGCGATTCATCCCGGTGACTCGCACTTCGGGCGCCGGTTGGGTTGCTCTGGCGGGGGCGGCAATCGCTGCCTCCTTCGGATCGCTCGCCGTGCAGCTCGGCTTCGCGATTCTCGCCGTTGGGGTGATCGGGATGGCTCACGGTGCCAGCGACCTTGCGATCGTGCCTCGATCACGGCGTCCGTTGTTTGTGACGCTCTATCTGGCGGCAGGCGCCGCTTGTCTTGCGTGGTGGGTCGCGGATCCCGCCATCGCTCTCCCGATATTTCTGATCGTATCAGCTGTTCACTTCGGACTTGAAGACGCCCCGCATGGCAGCGTTCTTGAACGTGTCGCACGAGGGGTGAGCCTGATCGCGACCCCGGCAACACTGCACGTGGCATCGCTGTCGAACATTCTTCTCGCTGCCGGTGCGCCGGAGGGTGTGTCGTCCATCATGGCCGGTTCCTTAGCCGTCAGCGGAGCAATTGCCGGTGGTGCGCTGGTGATCCTGGGCAGTCAGCGAGGCGACACGCGCCTGCTGTTTGGAACGGCGGCGCTTCTGCTCCTCCCGCCGCTTGTCGGCTTTTCGGTCGGCTTTCTTGTCCTTCATGCTCTACCGCAAACGATCGAGCGCAAAATGCAGCTCGGCTGTCCCTCGATCGTCGCTTACGTCCGCGCGATTGGCCCCGTCCTCGGCGCAGCTATAATTTCGGTCGTTCTGATTGGATGCGCAATGCTGAGTCGGGATCCGTCCGGCGTTAGGCCGCTGTTCGCGGCCATTGCTGCGCTGGCCATTCCCCACCTGCTGATTACACCTTGGTTTGCGGCTCGCGTGTATCCGTCGCCCGTTGGATCACGGATCTCTGCACGTCGGACGGAAGCAGCCTGACATGCCTTGGAGGCAAACGAGGTGATCACGGCCATCGGCTGAGACGGGGACAGGACGCTGCCAGCAGTAAACTCTCTCCGGCGGGTACGAGACGCCAGCAATCACGGTCATGATCGTGGGGTATCAGACTTATGGCCTTAAGGTAGATCGCATCAACCCGATACGTCGTCGGATCGCCGTCATGGCAACGCAACAAAACGGCGTAGGCCCGTCCCGTCTTGCCCATCCAGCCCACCTCTCATGCTCAACCCCGGTTCTAACAGGCGCGCGCGATGGCGTTCATCGGGCAGATCGGTCTCGCCGATGCAGACGTTCATCGATCTGTACTGGTGATGGGCTACCCGCTTTTCGCAACGTGAACGATATGCGCGCCAGCGCGCTTTTACCGACTTGTCCGTTCACGTGGGTAACGCTCGTTTGCCTTGTGCCAGGCTAAGAGGACAGGACGGTCGATGCGGCACCGAAATGAAGGGAAGGGCAGGATGAACGACACGACACGTCGGGAACTGGTCGCAGGCATGGCGACGATCGGGATCGGCACGCTTGCGAATGCGGCACCGGTCGTCAGACGCCGCGATCCCGATCTGGGCCCCAATGTGCTGATCGTCGATGGCGACGAGCCGGGCGCGCAAGCGGTGATCAACCGTTGGTTCAAGGAACAGGAGCGCGCGCATTTCACCGACAGGCGCCGTGCGATCCTGCTCAAACCCGGCAAACACCGCCTCGATATCAACGTCGGCTTCTTCACGCAGGTCGCGGGTTTGGGCCTCATGCCAGGCGACGTCACCGTGAACGGCCATGTCCATGCCGAGGCGGATTGGGCAAAGGGCATGGCGCTGGTCAATTTCTGGCGCGGCGTCGAAAATCTGGCGGTCCGGCCACCTGACGGTATGGATCGCTGGGCCGTGTCGCAGGCGGCGCCCTATCGCCGCATCCATCTGACCGGCGACCTGGCCCTGGACGATGGCGGCTGGTCGAGCGGCGGCTTCATGGCGGACTGCCGGGTGGACGGGACGATCCGCTCCGGTTCGCAGCAGCAATGGTTCACCCGCAACAGCCGCATGCAGTGCTGGGAGGGATCGAACTGGAACATGATGTTTATGGGTGTCGTGGCCGCGCCCGCATCGAGCTTCCCGACACCACCCTATACGACGGTGGCGACCGTGCCGCTGGTGCGCGAGAAGCCGTTCCTGTGCGTCGGGCCGGGGGGCGAGTGGACGATCTTCGTCCCGGCGCTCCGCCGTGATGCGAGCGGAATATCCTGGGATCAGGCACCCGCCGGACGCCATGTGCCACTGGACACGGTGCTCATTGCCGATCCGACCACGCCAATCGCCACCATCAACCGCGCGCTCGCGGCCGAGCGCCATCTGCTGTTGACGCCCGGCGTGTATCGCCTGCGCGAGCCGCTGCGCGTGGCGCGGGCCGATACGGTTGTCCTTGGTCTCGGTCTCGCGACCCTTCTTACCGAAGGTGGATCAGCCGCCATCACGGTCGCCGACGTGCCGGGGGTGACGATCGCCGGACTGCTCGTCGATGCTGGGCCGCAGATGACGCCGGTACTTGTGCAAATCGGGCCGCGCGGCGCGGACGGCAATCATCGTGACAATCCGACGGTGCTCGCCGATCTCTTCTTCCGGGTCGGCGGGGCTGCCGTGGGGAACGCCGGGACCTGTCTGGAAATCAACAGCCACCACGTCATTGGCGACCATCTCTGGATTTGGCGCGCTGACCACGGCGATCGCGACGGCGGCCGCGTCCACGTCGGCTGGGACGAGAGCCGGGCGACCCACGGCCTCGTCGTCAACGGGGATCATGTCACCTGCTATGGTCTGTTCGTCGAGCATTTCCAGGGCTGGCAGACACTATGGAATGGCGAGGATGGCCGCACCTTCTTCTACCAGAATGAACTGCCGTATGATCCGCCAAGCCAGCGCGCCTGGCGTGCGGATTCGCCGCGCGGGTGGGCGGCGTACAAGGTTGCGGATCACGTCCGCCAGCATCAGGCGGTCGGCATGGGGATCTATGCCAATTTCACCGCCGATCCGTCGATCGTGCTCGCAAGCGCGGTGGAGGTGCCCGATACGCCGGGTGTGCGCGTCTCGAATGTCACGACGATCTCTTTGGGCGGCGGCAAGGGCACGATCGCGCATCTGGTCAACGACGCCGGAGAGGCCGCTCGGCCGGGCAACACCCGCCAGACGCTGACACAATACGGCGACGCCCGGGCAAGTCGCGCAAGCTAATTGGCGAAGGGCAGTGGTGGCTTATTGCCTGGCCGTACAGTCCGGTCGTAGCAGCGGCAGAATGGCTTACGTTCGCTGCCAGTCTGCGGTGACTGAATGGCAGCAGTCGGAGCGGCAAGGGAGACGGACGAACTATGATTCCGGGTCATTCGGCTTTTGCGAGGCTTACCTGCCGCGTGATGCCATTCACTGCCGCTACGCAACCCTCAGGACGCTGGCCGCGGCGCAAGTAGGGAAATCGGTGGAATCGGACTGCTCGCTCGGGTGTTGAAATGGCGGAGGGAGTGGGATTCGAACCCACGGTAGGCTTCCACCTACGGCGGTTTTCAAGACCGCTGCCTTAAACCACTCGGCCATCCCTCCGCGCGGGGACCGAATACGCGCACCGCGCTTGTCCGTGCAAGCCCCGCGACGATAGGAGGTTCACGTGGGATGCCGGCTGTGGCACCTGCGAGTGCATGTGGGGGCATCCGATGACGCGCGGGCTGAAGGCCGGTTTGATGGCGGCGATACTGGCGGTGGCTTCGGCTGGACCGGTCGCGGCGCAGGACGAGCAGGGCTTCCAGTCCTATCTCGGCACCCTGCGCGCGCAGGCGCTTGCCGAGGGTGTCACGCGTCGGACGGTCGATGACGTGTTTCCGACCCTAACGCTGAGCGAACGGACGATCGAGCTCGACCGCGCGCAGCCGGGCAATCCGGGTCGCACCGCGACACCACCCTTCGCGCCCTATCGGATCAGCCACGTCGACGCCGCGCGGATCGGCCGCGGGCGAAGCACCTATCAGGCGCAGCGGGCGCGCCTCGCGCGCGTCGAGCGTGAGACGGGCGTACCCGAGTCGATCATGGTCGCGATCTGGGGGCATGAGACGAATTACGGCGCCTATACCGGCAATTTCGATTTGCTCCGCAGCCTCGCGACGCTCGCGTACGAGGGCCGTCGGCGCGAACTGTTCGCGAGCGAATTCATCGCGGGCCTGAAGATCCTCGATCGTGGCATCCCGCGCGCGCGGTTGAAGGGCAGCTGGGCGGGCGCCACGGGCAATCCGCAGTTCCTCCCTTCGGTCTATCTGCGTCTCGCCCGTGATGGCGACGGCGATGGCCGTGCCGATATCTGGACTAGCCCGGCCGATACGCTCGCGTCGATCGGCAATTATTTCGAGAACGCCGGCTGGCGGCCGGGTCAGCCCTGGGGCATCGCGGTTCGCGTCCCCGCCGGGTTCGACCGCGCCGCCCTGACGACACGGATGGTATCGCCTCGCTGCCCGCGCGTGTTCGAACGGCACAGCCAGTGGCGGACGATGGCGGAATGGCGCGCGCTGGGCCTGGTGCCGCAGGGCAGGGGTTGGCCCGCCGACAGCGTGCAGGCGACGCTGATCGAGCCGGATGGTCCCAACGCCACCGCCTATCTGCTCACCAGCAACTACCGCGTGATCCTCGATTACAATTGCTCGAACTTCTACGCGCTGTCCGTCGGCCTGCTCGCCGACGCGGTTGAGGGCTGACGCGGCGCAGTTGCGGCGCTATGCCTGACCCATTCCACCCCTATTACCCTGCCGAAAGCCGAACCCGACGTCATGAAACCGCTGATCGCCGCTCCCTTCGCCATCGTCGCGCTCGCCATGCCCTCCGTCGCCGCGGCGCCGCAGTTCCAGGGCATCGCACCGATCGCCTTCATGCAGGACCTGTCGTCGGGCGCGGTGCTGTACCAGCGTGACGCCGATCGCCGCATGCCGCCCGCGTCGATGGCCAAGATGATGACGGTCTATGTCGCGTTCGACATGATCAAGAAGGGCGAGCTGAAGCTCGACCAGATGATCACCGTCCGCCCCGAGACCTGGGCGAAGTGGCACGGGCCGCAGGCGGGATCGACCATGTTCCTGTCGCCCAATGAAAACGTCAGCGTCGAAAACCTGTTGAAGGGCATCGTCACGCTGTCGGGCAACGACGCCTGCGTCGTGCTGGCCGAGGGCATTTCGGGCACCGAGCAGACCTTCACCGACCGCATGAACGCGCAGGCGAAGCGTCTGGGCCTGTCCAACAGCCATTTCGGCACCGCCAACGGCTGGCCGGACAATGGCGTGACCTATGTCACCGCACGCGACCTCGCCCATCTCGCGACCGCGACGATCCAAGACTTCCCGGATCTCTACAAGCGCTTCTACTCGCTGCCGAACTTCACCTGGGGCAAGACTCTGGGCGCCGGTGCCGACATTACGCAGGCGAACCGTGATCCGTTGCTGGGCCGCGTCGCCGGCGCCGACGGCCTGAAGACCGGCCATACCGAGGAGGCCGGCTACGGCTTCACCGGCTCTGCCGAACAGAATGGCCGCCGTCTGGTAATGGTCGTCGCCGGGCTGACGTCGTCGAAGGATCGCGCCGAGGAATCGGTGCGCTTCATGGAATGGGGCTTCCGCGCCTGGCAGGCAAAGCCTGTCGTCGCGGCGGGCAAACAGGTGTCCACGGCCGAAGTGCAGATGGGCAGCTCCAGCAACGTCGGTCTCGTCGCGCCGCGGCAGCTGACCGTCACGTTGCCTGCAGGCGCCGTGCCGCAGATGAGCGCCAAGGTCGTCTACGAAGGTCCGATCAAGGCGCCGATCACCAAGGGCCAGCATATTGCCGACCTCGTAGTGACGTCGCCCGACCTGCCCGAGCAGCGCCTGCCGCTGGTCGCGGACAAGGACGTCGGTCAGGCTGGCTTCTTCGGTCGCGCCTGGGCGGGGCTGACCTCGTTCTTCGGTTGATCGCACAATCGCGATGACCGCGTTGTTCGGTAATGCCGAGGCGCAGGAGACCTTCGCGGCCGCCCTGCGCAGCGGTGTGCTGCATCACGCCTGGTTGCTGGTCGGGCCGCAAGGCGTGGGCAAGGCACGCTTCGCCGAGATGGCGGCGTTGCGCATGCTCGCCGAGGCAAGTGCGAGCGGCGTCAGTGCGCCGGGACTGACGGTGCCCGACGATCATCCCACGCGGGCGCTGGTGGACGCCGGATCGCATCCCGACCTGCGCATCCTGCGCCGTCTGCCCAAGGATGCCGACAAGCCCGATCAGGATATCGCGCGGTCGATCAGCATCGCGCAGGTGCGCAGCCTGCAACCGATGTTCGCTACGACGCCGTCGATGGGCGCACGCCGCGTCGTCATCATCGATGCGGCCGACGATCTCGAGCGCAACGGCGCCAATGCGTTGCTCAAGAACCTGGAGGAGCCGCCGGTGGGGACGGTGTTCCTGCTGGTGAGCCATGCCCCCGGACGATTGCTGCCGACCATTCGATCGCGATGCCGGGTCCTGCGCTTCGGCGCGCTTGACCAAGGCGACATGCGCCGTGCGCTGCACGAGGCGTTGCCAGATGCGGACGGCGACGAAATCGGAACGTTGATCGCGGCGGGGGAGGGCTCGCCGGGGCGCGCGATCCGTTATGCGGGGCTTGACGTTGCCGGCCTTGACACCGCGATCGCGGCGATCGCCACCGACGGCGATCCGATGAACACGCGCCGGGCGGCGCTTGCCAAGGCGTTGGCCGGGAAGGGGAATGCCGCGCGTTACGAAGTGTTCTTGGATCGGGTTCCAGCGATCATCGCGCGCGAAGCCCGTGGACGGGCGGGGATGCGGCTTAAGACCGCACTCGACGCTCAGGCTGCTGCGCGCGACCTCGCTGGCGCGGCGATGGGCCTGTCGCTCGATGCACAGGCGACGGTGTTCGAGATGGCGGCGATCGTCGCGCGGCTGCGCTGACGCCGCTTCACCTCGCCGGATCGATCGACTAGGGAAGCGCGCTATGGCCGATCCCTATTACATCACCACCGCAATCCACTACCCCAACGGCCGTCCGCACATCGGCCATGCCTATGAAATGATCGCTGCGGATGCGATCGCGCGTTTCCAGCGGCAGGCGGGGCGCGACGTGCGCCTCCAGACGGGCACCGACGAACACGGGCTGAAGATGGCGCAGACTGCGCGCGCGCGCGGCATCAATGTGCGCGCGTTCGCCGACGAGATGTCGTCGTATTTCAGCGGCATGGCGGACACGCTCGACATCTCGTACGACCGGTTCATCCGCACCGTCGAACCCGATCACTATGCTGCCAGCCAGGCGATTTGGCAGGCGATGCGCGATGCGGGCGACTTGTACCTCGATCGATACGAGGGCTGGTATTCGGTGCGCGACGAAGCCTTTTACGACGAGAAGGAACTCGTCGAGGGGGAAGGGGGCGCCAAGCTGTCGCCCCAGGGTACGCCCGTGGAATGGACTGCCGAAGAGACGTGGTTCTTCCGCCTGTCGAAGTATCAGCAGCCGCTGCTCGACCTATACACCGCCAACCCCGATTTCATCCGGCCCGAGGCGCGCCGTAACGAGGTGATGCGCTTCGTCGAGGGCGGTTTGTCGGACCTGTCGGTCTCGCGCACCAGCTTCGACTGGGGGGTGCCGGTGCCCGACAGCCCCGGCCACATCATGTATGTGTGGGTCGATGCGCTGACCAATTATCTGACCGGTGCGGGCTACCCCAATGATGCCCAGACGATGGCACGCTTCTGGCCCGCGGATCTGCATCTCATCGGCAAGGACATCACGCGCTTCCACGCCGTCTACTGGCCGGCGTTCCTGATGTCGGCGAACCTGCCGCTGCCGAAGCAAGTGTTCGCACACGGCTTCGTGCTCCATCGGGGCGAGAAGATGTCGAAGTCGGTCGGCAATGTCGTCAGCCCCGACGAATTGACCAATGCGTTCGGTGTCGATGCGGTCCGCTATTTTCTGCTGCGCGAAGTCAGCTTCGGGCAGGACGGCAGCTACTCGGCCGAGGCGATCGTGACCCGGGTCAATGCGGAACTCGCCAACAGCTTCGGCAATCTGGCACAGCGCACACTCTCGTTCATCGCCAAGAACCTGGATGGCGCGCTGCCGGAGGCCGGTCGCAGCGATCCGGCGGATGCGATGCTGATCGAGGAGATGGTCGTCGCTTGCGCCGGACTTCGCACGGCATTCGATGACCTGATGCTGAGCCAGGGGATCGAGGCGTGGATGCGCGGCGTCTTCGCTTGCAATCAATATATCGACGCTCAAGCGCCTTGGACGCTGCGCAAAACCGATCCCGAACGGATGCACGCGGTGCTCGGCACGCTGGTGCGGGCGATCCGGATGCTGGCGATCGCGATCCTGCCGGTGGTGCCGCAGTCGGCGGGGAAGGTGCTGGATCAGCTCGGCGCGACCGAGCGTGACCATGCCGCGATCGACGACGATGGCTGGTATGCCCGCCAGCAGGCCACAGGCTTTACGATCGCGCCCCCGTCACCGGTCTTTCCGCGGCTCGAACTGCCTGCCGCCGAAGCATGATGTTCGCCGACAGCCACTGCCACCTGAATTACAAGGGGGTGTTCGAGCAGCAGGGTGACGTGCTCGCTCGCGCGCGGTCGCGTGGGGTGGGGGCGATGCTGAACATCTCGACGCGCGAAAGCGAATGGGACGCGGTGGTCGCTACGGCCGAGCGCGAACCCGACGTCTGGGCCTCGATCGGCATCCACCCGCACGAAGCCGATCAACATCCCGACGTCGACATCGCGCGCCTCATCGACCGGGCGGCGCACCCGCGCATCGTCGGGATCGGTGAATCCGGCCTCGACTATTACTACGATCACTCCGCTCGTGCCCGCCAACAGGCAAGCTTTCGTAGCCATATCGGAGCGTGTCGCGAAACCGGGCTACCGCTAATCGTTCACACCCGCGATGCGGAAGAGGACACGCTGGCAATCCTGCGGGACGAGATGCAGCAGGGGGCCTATACGGGCGTCATCCACTGTTTCACCGCGAGCGCCGCCTTTGCCGATGCGGCGCTGGAGCTGGGTTTCTACATTTCGATCTCGGGGATCGTGACGTTCAAGAACGCACGCGACCTGCAGGAGACAGCGGCCCGGCTGCCGATCGAACGGCTGCTGATCGAAACCGATGCCCCATTTCTGGCGCCGGTGCCGCATCGCGGCAAACAGGGTGAACCTGCATTCGTCGCGGACACCGCGACCTTCCTTGCCCAGCTTCGCGGCGAGCCCATTGAAGAGTTGGCGGCACGAACCGCGGATAACTTCTTTACCTTGTTCAACAAGGCGCGCGCATGAAAGTCCGCATTCTCGGCTCGGGCACGTCATCTGGCGTGCCGCGGATCGGGAACGACTGGGGCGCCTGCGATCCCAATGAACCGCGCAATCGGCGTACGCGCGTATCGTTGCTCGTCGAGCACGACGACACGCGTATCCTGATCGACACAGGCCCCGATATGCGCGAGCAATTGCTCGCAGCGGATGTCTCGACGGTCGATGCGATCCTCTGGACGCACGATCATGCCGATCATTGTCACGGCATCGACGACGTCCGACAGATTTTCCATGCTATGCGCCGGCCGGTCCCGGGATATGCCAGGACGAGCACGCTGGCCGCGCTCCGTGACCGGTTTGCCTATGTCTTCGCCGGCCGTCAGGGCTATCCGCCAACGGTAGAGAGCGCTGTGTTGCCGGACAGGCTGACGATCGGTGGGATCACGATTGACGTGGTCGATCAGCCGCATGGCCATATCACCTCGGCCGGTCTACGATTTTCTGCGGGTGGCGCGGTGGTGGGATATGCTACCGACTTTCACGAACTGACTCCGGCGATGTGCGCGCTTTACACCGGGCTCGACGTCTGGATCGTCGATGCGCTCCGCTATGCGCCGCATCCGACCCATCCGCACGTGCCGGAGGTGCTCGACTGGATCGCAGAGCTCGGGCCAAAACGGTCAGCCTTCATACACATGGACCAGAGTATGGATTACGCCACGCTGGTCCGCGATCTGCCGCCCGGCGTCGAACCCGGCTACGATGGATTAGAATTCGTCCTATGAACCTCGACTCGGGCGGCCAGGCGGTCATCTATCTGCTGCTGCTCATCCTGCCGATCTCGGCGTTGATCGCACGACGGGTGCCGGTATTGCGGGTCGCCCTGTCGCTGGTCAGTTGGGTGGTGATCGCAGGGTTGCTGCTGGTGGTGATTACCGAGCGCGAGCGGTTCGACCCGTATCTGCAATATGTTACGCGACTGCTGAAACTGGACGACCAGAATGTCGTCGGTGAAGAAACCCGCATCAGAATGTCTGCCGACGGGCATTTCTGGGCGAAAGTGACGATCGATGGTGTGAACCGGCGCATGCTCGTCGATAGCGGAGCGACCCTGACGGCATTGTCGACAGAAACTGCGACGGCGGCGTCACTCGACGTCAGGGACAGTCTGATCCCGATCGTGCTCAATACGGCGAACGGACGGATCCAGGCGCGGAGCGCAACAGTGCGAGATCTGAAACTCGGCGATATCGTTGCGCGCGATTTGCCGGTGGTCGTATCGCCTGCGTTCGGCGACACCGACGTCCTCGGCATGAACTTCCTGTCAAAGCTGAAATCGTGGCGGGTGGAGGGCAATACACTGATCCTCGTACCACACCATCACCAGAAATTTACATAATGTATATTATCAATCTTACGGTGGAAGCCCGGTATGGCGGTTGAGCGGCTGTTGGCGATCATGGCGCGCCTGCGCGATCCGCAGCATGGTTGCGAATGGGACGTGGCGCAGACCTGGGCGACGATCGCACCCTATACGATCGAAGAAGCCTATGAGGTCGCTGATGCGATCGCACGAAACGATGCTGACGATCTGAAAGACGAACTCGGCGATCTGCTGCTGCAAGTCGTCTTTCATGCGCGGATTGCAGAGGAAGCCGGCGCCTTCGCCTTTGCCGATGTGGCGGCCGCCATCAGCGACAAAATGGAACGGCGCCATCCGCACATTTTCGGCGAGGCATCGGTTAGCCCCGGTTGGGAGGAATTGAAGGCCGCGGAACGGCGCGACAAGGCGCCAGACGACAGCGCGCTGGCCGGCGTCGCAGCGGGCCTTCCCGCTCTGATGCGGGCCGTAAAGCTGCAAAAGCGCGCCGCCCGAACCGGGTTCGACTGGCCCGACCAGACTGGCGCCATTGCCAAGATCATGGAGGAAATCGAGGAAGTTAAGACCGCTTCCGAAGATCAGCGTGAGGATGAGATCGGCGATCTACTGTTCGCCGTCGTCAATTGGGCGCGACACCTGGGTGTCGATCCCGAAGCCGCCTTGCGATCAGGCAACGCCAAGTTCGAGCGTCGCTTCCGGGCCATGGAAGCCGTAGGTGGCGAGGCATTCGCCGCACTGAGCCTAGATGACAAGGAAGCGCTCTGGCAGCAGGTCAAGCGCCGCTAAACCCGCTCAATTAACGCTGAAGGAAGCGCTCGTAGTCCCGCTCGGCGAGCCGAACCTCGTAGCGGGTCGACAGCCCCGCGCCCTCCTCTTCCTGCCCCAGCACCTCGCCATGCGCGTGCAACCACGCGGCGCTCGCACCGTCTCCAGCCGGAAGCGTGATCCAATAGCGGCGGTGGCCGGCGGTCAGCTTCGCCGCGACCTGCTCGATGAGCCGATCAACCCCTTCCCCATCCAGTGCGGACAGCGCAACGACATCGTCGCGGCGCGCCGCCTCCACCAGCACGTCTTCATGCTGGTCCGCGTCGAGCAGATCGAGCTTGTTCCATGCCTCGAACCGCGGGGTTGTTTCGGACACGCCGATTTCGGCCAGAACGGCTTCGACGTCGGAGCGCTGCGCCTCGGTGTCCGGATGGGCGATGTCACGAACGTGGATCAGGAGGTCGGCCGATACCACCTCCTCCAACGTCGCCTTGAACGCCGCGACCAGCTGCGTCGGCAGGTCCGAAACGAAGCCGACGGTGTCGGACAGGATGGCCTTGTCGATGCCGGGTAGCGAGATCTGGCGGAGCGTCGGGTCGAGCGTCGCGAACAGCAGGTTTTCCGCCATCACGTGTGCGCCGGTCAGGCGGTTGAACAGCGTCGACTTGCCGGCATTGGTATAGCCGACCAGCGCGATCACCGGCCACGGCGCGCGCTGGCGCCGTTCGCGATGTAGCCCACGCGTGCGGCTCACCTGTTCGAGCTCGCGCCGCAACCGCGCCATGCGATCGCGGATCAGCCGGCGGTCGGCCTCGATCTGCGTTTCGCCGGGGCCGCCGAGGAAGCCGAAGCCGCCGCGCTGCCGCTCGAGGTGGGTCCAGCTGCGGACCAGCCGGCCGGCCTGATAATCAAGGTGGGCGAGTTCGACCTGCAACCGCCCTTCGGCCGTGGCAGCGCGTTCGCCGAAGATTTCGAGGATCAGGCCGGTGCGGTCGATCACCTTGGCCTCCAGCGCAGTCTCGAGGTTGCGCTGTTGCACCGGCGTCAGGCTGGCGTCGAAGACGACGAGATCGGCTTCGTCCTGCCGCACCTGCACGGCCAGCTGCTCCACCTGACCGCTGCCGATAAGTGTCGCAGGCTTGGGCTGGCGGACGCGTACCGCCACCTTGTCGGTGACGACGAGGCCGATCGCGGCGGCGAGACCCGCGGTCTCCTCCAGCCGCGCCTCGGCGTCGCGATGCGCATCGCCCTGATCGGGCAGGACGATCAGCGCGCGACCGCCACGGGCGAACTCGTCGCGGTCACGGTTGAAGCCAGTGCTCATCGCTTATTCGTCCGTCTCGCCCTCATCGGCGAGGTTGAGCGCGCGCGACGGTTGAATGGTCGATACCGCGTGCTTGTAGACGAGCTGCGCCATGCCTTCACGCTGGAGCAGCATGCAGAACAGGTCGAACCCGGCGATCTGACCCTGCAGCATCACGCCGTTGATCAGGAACATCGTCACCGAATCTTCGGATTTGCGCACCGCGTTGAGGAAAATCTCCTGCAAAAGCGGCTGCTTGCGCTGCGCTTCTCCCACGGATTCGATGATCCCGGCCAGGTCCATCGGGCCCGACGGCATGATCGTGGAAATGGCGTGCTTGTAGATCAGCTGGGACTGGCCATCGCGGCGGAGCAGCACGGAGAAATTGTCGAACCAGGTTACGATACCCTGGAGCTTGACGCCCTTCACCAGGAACATGGTGACCGGGGTCTTGGAGCGGCGCAGCGAATTCAGGAACAGATCCTGCAGCGAGCCTTGCTTTTCGGCCATGAATTTGAGCCTTTTTCCGTTATTGGCGGGACGTTCGCCCGCTATCGCGCCGTTTCCCGGCGTCGGGATCGCCGCCCATGCCGGACAGCGATCCTGTATCTATGAACGAAGGCCCGTGCCGTAAAGGCGTCAATCCTCGCGCACGTCGGTAATGCCGAGCAGCTTGAGCTTGCGGTGCAGTGCCGATCGCTCCATCCCGATGAAGCTGGCGGTACGGCTGATGTTTCCCGAGAAGCGGCGGATCTGGACGCGGAGATATTCGCGTTCGAACGTCTCGCGGGCTTCGCGTAACGGCGCGCCCATGATCGCGCCGCCACTCCCGCCTGCCAGATCGCCCTGATCGCCGAGCACTTCGGCAGGCAATAGATCAAGGTCGATACGGCCGATGCGATCACCCGGTGCGAGGATGATCGTGCGCTCCACGACGTTGCGCAGCTGGCGGACGTTGCCGGGCCAATCATAGCTTTGCAGCGCGACCATCGCATCCGGTGCGATCTCGGGGGTCGGCACGCGGCGTTCGGAGGCGTAATGCGCCATGAAATGCTCGACGAGCGAGGGAATGTCCTCACGGCGCTCGGCCAAGGCCGGCAGCATCACCGGCACGACATTGAGCCGGTAATAGAGATCTTCGCGGAACCGCCCCTCGGCAATCTCCTGCGTCAGATCGCGCGAGGTGGCGGACACGACGCGGACGTCGACCTTCACCGTTCGCGTGCCGCCGATACGGCTGAAACTCTGGTCGGTCAGCACGCGCAGGATACGCGCCTGCGTTGCGATCGGCATGTCCGCGATTTCGTCGAGGAACAACGTGCCGCCATGCGCCTGTTCGAGCAGGCCCGGCCGGACGAGGTCCCCCCCCTCCTCCACCCCGAACAGCTCCTCCTCGACGCGCTCCGGCGTCATCCGCGCGGCGCTGACGATGACGAAGGGCGCTTCGGCGCGATTGCTCCAGCCGTGGAGCAGGCGGGCGGCAACCTCCTTGCCGACGCCTGCCGGCCCCATGATGAGCACGCGGCTGCCGGTCGCGGCGACGCGCTTCAGCGTGGCGCGCACGCCGTTGATCGCGCCCGAGCGGCCGGTAAGGTCCGTCTCGCGACCGGCCGAGACGCGCAGGCTGGCGAGTTCGCGACGCAGGCGTTCGGTTTCGGTTGCGCGGGCGACCAGCAGCAGCAGCCGCTCCGCCTCGAACGGCTTTTCGATGAAGTCGCTGGCGCCGCGGCGGATCGCGGCGACGGCGGTGTCGAGATTGCCATGGCCCGAAATGACGAGCACGGGGATCGAGGGATCTCGCCGTTTGATCTCGTCGAGCAGTTCGAGCCCGTCGAGGCGGGAGCCCTGCAGCCAGACGTCGAGCAGCACGAGCGACGGGCGTCGGGTGGCGATCGCCTCCAGCGCGGCGTCACTGTCTGCGGCCGAGCGCGTGTCATAGCCTTCGTCCTCAAGAACGCCGGCGACCAGTTCGCGGATATCGTGTTCGTCGTCGACGACGAGGATGTCGAGCGCCATAATCTCTAATTCCGATTGCGTGTGAGTGCAGCAAGCTGGCCGGCACCGTCATGTTCGGTCACCGGTTCGGGTGGGGCTGCCCCCTGATCGAGCGCCGCGAGCGCAGCGGCATCGAATGTCATGCGCACCACAGTGCCTCCGCCGTCACGGTCGGCAAAGGTCATGGTGCCGAAATGGTCCTCGACGATCTTCTTGACGATCGCGAGGCCTAGGCCCGTGCCGCGGGCGCGGGTCGTCATATAGGGCTCGACGATCCGGTCGCGATCCGGCGGCAGGCCGACGCCCGTATCCGCGACCTCGACGACGATCGTCGTGCCATCCTCACGGATGCCCATGGTGACGGCGCCGCCGCCATCCCCCTTGCTTTCGACCGCTTCAACGGCGTTCTTGACGATGTTGGTGAAGGCGCGACCGAGCTGGTGCCGATCGCAGACGAGTTGCGGGGCGGGAAAGTCGTGGTCGAGCACAAAGCGGATGGCGGGATGCGCGACCTCGTGCAGGAACAGCGCCTGGCGGGCGATGTCCACAAGCGATTCCTCGCGGAACACCGGCTTCGGCATGCGGGCGAAGGACGAAAACTCGTCCACCATCCGCCTCAGGTCCCCGACCTGCCGGACGATCGTTTCGGTCAGTCGCGCGAAGGTGGTATCCGCGGGATCGATCTTGCTGCCGTAGCGGCGTTGCAGGCGCTCGGCGGCGAGCTGGATCGGAGTGAGCGGATTCTTGATCTCATGCGCGATGCGGCGCGCGACGTCCGACCAGGCCGCGCGGCGCTGGTCGAGCAACTGCTGCGTGATATCGTCGAAGGTCAGGATGGGCCCCGCGTCGGTCCGCGCGATCCGGACGGCGAGCGTCCGCGTCTCGCCGCCGCGCACGACCTGGACGATCGCCTCGCGCTGGCCACTCGCCACCAGATCGGCGAGTTCGGGCGCAATGAGGGCCAGCGGTTGCCCGACGACGCTGTCAATGCCGGTGCCGATAAGTTCGGACGCCGAATTGTTGGCGATGCGAATCGTGCCGTCTTCGCCCGAGGCGATCACGCCCGCCGATACGCCGGCCATGACGGCCTCGATCAACGCACGCCGGTTATCGAGCTGATCGTTTGCGGTGACGAGCGCGCGGTTCTGCTCCTGCAGCCGCCCGGTCATTCGGTTGAACGCATTGGCCAGCGTGCCGACCTCATCCAAGGTGCGGGGATCAGGTACGCGCGTCGACAGATCACCGTCCGCGACGCGCCGCGCCGCGCCTACAAGCTCGCCCAGGGGGCGAACGAGACGGTCGGCAATGGCGAGCGCGATCCACACCGCAAGGGCCACGATCAACAACGAAATGCCGAGCAGGGCTGAGTTGAACCGCAACTGCAATGCCCGCGAACGCGATTGCATGTCTCGGTAGTCGGCGACGAGCTTCTCGCCGCGCTTCCACTGTTCGACCACGCCGGGATCGAAGACCCGCGCCACATAAAGATAGGCGCCCTTGCCGTACTTTAACGGCATCAACAGCGCGGCCCGATCCTTAGCCTGAATAACGACGCTCGGCGTACCGGAATCGATCTTCCTGATCATGCCGGGGGTTACGACGCGGTCCAGCCGCCGTTCGTACGGATTGACGAAGGCAATCGGAACCGGATCACCTTTCACGAAGATCGCCATTTCAGACATGTTGCGCTGCTTCAGCTGAAAGACGAGCGCCTTCGCAAACGTTTCACTATTAATTGGATATTCTCGAAAATAACCCGCAAGGTCTACGCGCATGGCGCTCGCTTCAGCAGCAATACGATCCAGTTCTTGATAATAGTTAATCTGCAGAAGTGCGGTCGAATTCTCCAACATCCCACGAGCGCGGTCCGAATACCAAAACTCGACGCCGTACTGGAACAGCAGTGACGCAAAGATATTTACCAGCACTAGCGGGACGGCTGCGACAAGCGAAAACAACGCGACCAATTGTACATGCAACTGCCCGTTGCCGCCAATCTGGGACTGCACTGCGCGCCGTCTCGCGATCCGCCGCCCGATGAGCATCATCAACGTCGTGCCGGACACCAGATTGGCGACAAGCAGCAAGGCGACCAACGGCGGTGAAATCACGCGCGTGTCGGATGCCCCACCCGTCAGCACGAAATAGGTCGCTACCGCGATCGCCAACGCGAGCGCCAGTACCAGCCCTTCGACCGCGGGCGTGATCCGCCGGCGGCGAACCGGTAGCATATCGTTCAAATCGGGCGTGGGGGCCGCGTGCATTCGTCCCTCCGTACAACGCGGATTGTTGCACGGAAACCACATAATTGCCGGTTGCGGTGGTTTGGGGCCACAGTGCGATCAAGCGCAGCGGTCAGCCACAACGGATCAGTCGTCGCCCCTCGCGCTGATCCCCAGCGTATCCAATCGCTTGCGCAGCGTATTGCGATTGAGACCCAGGGCGCGCGCCGCGCGTAACTGGTTGCCGCCGTGGCGGGCCAGCATCGCCTCGATCAAGGGGCGCTCCACCTCCCCGATGACGCGATCGTATAAGGTGCCATCGTCCAAAGCACCGGGACGCTCTCGGGCGATCCGTTCGATCAGGTGGCGCACGGCCTCGGCGATCCCCGCGTCGGGCAAATCCATTTGTGCACCCGGCACACCAATCATGTCGCGGATCGTCGCCGGATCGATCAGCTCGTCCCGCGCCAGCACCGCGAGCCGCCGCATCAGGTTTTCGAGTTCCCGGACGTTGCCCGGCCAGTCATAGGCGGCGAGCGCGGCTTCTGCCTCCGGCTGCAGCTGGCGACGGGGCAGGCCTTGGGCGGCAGCGCTGTCGAGGAAGTGGCGGCCGAGCAACGGAATGTCCTGTCGCCGGTCACGCAACGCGGGCAGCACGATAGGGACGACGTTGAGGCGATAGAACAGGTCTTCGCGGAATTGGCCGGTGGCGACCTGCTGCGTGAGGTCGCGATTGGTGGCAGCCACGACGCGCACATCGGCCCGCATCGCCCGAGCGCCGCCGACGGTGGTGAACTCACCCGACTGCAGTACCCGAAGCAGGCGTGTCTGCGCGTCCATCGGCATGTCGCCGATCTCGTCGAGGAACAACGTGCCGCCAGCAGCCTGTTCGAAGCGGCCCGCGTTGCGCTGGCCCGCGCCGGTGAAGGCGCCGCGTTCGTGGCCGAACAATTCCGCTTCGATCAGTTCGCGCGGGATAGCGGCCATGTTGATGGCCACGAACGGCGCGCCCCGGCGTCGCCCGAGATCGTGGATCGCGCGCGCGACCAGCTCCTTGCCCGTGCCCGATTCGCCCGAGATGAGCACGGTAAGGTCCGTCGCGACGACGCGGGCGATGACCCGGTAGACGTCCTGCATCGCCGGCGAGCGGCCAATCAGGGGTAGCGCCGGGTCCTCCCCCTCCCCTTGTGGTGGCATCACCGCGTGGCGGACCAGCGCACCGGCAACGGCGCGGGTCAGATCGTCGAGATCGAAAGGCTTGGGGAGATACTCGTACGCGCCGACCTCGTTCGCACGCACTGCCGTCGTCAGCGTATTCTGCGCCGACAGTATGATGATCGGCAGATCGGGGTGGCGGGCATTGACCTCTGCCACATGAACGATGCCATCGCCGTCGGGCAGCACGACGTCGGTGATAAGAACATCCGGCAGCCGCTGCGCCAGCGCACGATCGGCCTGCGACAGGGTCTCCGCCGTCTGAACGTCGTGTCCGGCGCGGCGCAGCGCCTGGGCGACGACGGTGCGGATTGCAGCGTCGTCGTCAACGACCAGAACGCGGCTCACTGGGCGGCCCGTGGCAGCAGGAGGCGCAGGGTCGTCATCTCGGGCAATCCTTCACGGGCATATTGAACGATCCCGCCCATGTCGCGCATCAGCTTGTCGACCAGCGCGAGGCCAAGCCCCTGCCCCTCCGGCCGGCCAGAGATGAACGGATCGAAGAGATATTCGGCAATGTCTGCGGGGGCGCCGGGGCCATTGTCGGTCACGCAGATCTCGATCGGCAAGGGCACGCGCGGGCCTCCCGGCGTCGCCGCCACCGACATGCCGTGGCGATAGGCGGTGGTAATGACGATGCGTGGATCGGCGACGGTGCGCGTCGCTTCCGCAGCGTTCTTGAGCAGGTTGATCAAGATCTGGAGCAGGGCATCGCGATTGATCGCGGCATGCGGCAGCGAGGGATCGAAGCGCTCCTCCATCGACACGCCGCGGGCAAAACCGGCGAGCGCCAGCCGGCGGGCGTGACCGATGAGCGGATAGATATTCTCCGACTGGATCGGCAGCGGGCGTGTGTCGCTGAAATCCTGCATACGGTCGATCAGCGCGGCGATGCGGTCGACCTCGGTTACGATCAGCGTGGTCAATTCGCCGGCATCGAGCAACTGCGCGGCGCCACGGATGCCGGACAGCGGGTTCTTGATCTCATGCGCTAGCATCGCCGCGGCGCCACTCGCTGCGCGCGCGCTGGCTCCGCGTCCGCCAAGCTGGCCGACGCTGCGCGTACCCGCGACGCTGTGCAGCGTGATGACGCGCCAGCCGGGATAATCGGCGAGCTGCGCCTCGGAAAAGTCGACACGGATCTTGGGGCCGTGCGGCGTCGCGATCTCGGTGTCGTAGACCGCATAGCCGTGCCCCCCCTGCCGGTCGCCAGCCGGAGGACGTGGCAGGATCGCGGATAGCGACTGCCCGCGCATGACCCGTTCGGACAAATTGAGCAGTAGCTCTGCCTGCGCATTTCCGTGCTGGATACGGTCTTGCCCGTCGATCACGAGCACGGCGACAGGCAGCGCCGCGAACAGTTCGGCAAAGCCCGGACGGTCCGTCACGCGCGTATCAGGCGGCTTGGCGGACGGCTGCGGAAGGCTGATCGCGGTATGGCGCGTAGAAATCGGCGAGCATCGCCTTCACCCTTGCCGCGCTCGGCTCCTGATTCACCGCGTTGCGGAACTCGGCCGATCCGGTGAGCCCCTTGGTGTACCAACCGATGTGTTTGCGCGCCATGTTGACGCCGGTCATCTCGCCATAATGGTCGAGCATGGCATCGTAGTGCTCGACGATGACGCGATATTGTTCGTCGAGCGACGGGTCGGGAAGCCGTTCGCCGGTCGCGAAATAGTGCATCACCTGCCCGAGTATCCACGGCCGCCCATAGGCGCCACGGCCAATCATGACGCCATCGGCACCGGACTGATCAAGGGCATTCACCGCATCGTCGATCGTACAGATGTCGCCGTTGGCGATCACCGGCAGGTCGATCGCGTCCTTGACCGAACGGATGAAGCGCCAGTCCGCCGATCCCTTGTACATTTGATTGCGGGTGCGCCCGTGGACGGTGATGAGCTTCACCCCAAGATCCTGCGCGATCCGCGACAGTTCGGGCGCGTTAAGGCTGTCGTGGCACCAGCCCATGCGCATCTTTAGCGTCACCGGAGCCTTCACCGCCTTTACCACGGCGTCGATCAGGGCAGCGGCGAGTTTCAGGTCGCGCATCAGCGCCGATCCTGCGTCGCCGTTGGTCACCTTGCGGACCGGGCAGCCCATGTTGATGTCGATGATCGCCGCACCGCGATCTTCGGCGAGCTTCGCTGCCTCGCCCATTTCGTACGGCGTGCAGCCGACGAGTTGCATTGACACCGGCTCTTCCGACAGATGCCATGCCGCCTTCTGGAGCGACTGCCGCGTCTCGCGAATCGCCGCCTGGCTCGCGATCATTTCGGTGACGTTGAGACCGGAGCCGTAACGCCGCACGAGCGTGCGGAACGGCATGTCAGTAACGCCGGTCATGGGCGCCAGCACGACGGGCTGCTCGATCCGGATGGGACCGATCTGAATGGGCGTGAGATGGGCCATGAATCTGCCTGAAAAACGGGCAGCCCTTACCGTCCTATGCCCGCTCTGGCAAGCATTGCGGGTCTGCGCTAGGCGGCAGCGATGATCCATAAGCAACGGACGGTCGCGCTGATCGTGGCGGCGGGCAGCGGTTCGCGCGCCGGCGGAGCCATCCCGAAACAATATGCCCGCGTGGGCGGCAAGGCATTGCTGGCGCACGCCTATGACGCCTTTGCCAACCATCCCGCGGTGGACGAGGTGGTGGTGGTGATTGCCGCAGGGGCCGGGCCGCTGGCGGCCGCCGCGCTCGGGCCGGTGCGCATGATCGTCGGGGGGGCGACGCGGCGCGAGTCGGTCGCGCGCGGGCTTGCTGTGATCGAGGCCGACAGGGTGCTGGTCCATGATGCGGCACGGCCGTTCGTACCGGCGCGGGTGATCGACCGGATATTGGCCGCACTCGACACCCACGAGGGAGCGATCCCCGGACTGGCGGTTGCAGACACACTGGTACGCGACAGCTTGGTCGTCCCGCGCGACGGACTGTTCCGCGTGCAGACGCCGCAGGGCTTTCGCCTGCCCGCGCTACGCGACGCCCATGCGGGCTGGCCGGCCGGTGAAGAGGCCACCGACGATGCGCAGATGGTGCAGCGGCTTGGCGGGAGCGTCGCTTTGGTGCAGGGCGATGCGATGCTCGACAAAGTGACGCATCCGCAGGACTTCGCCGCGGCCGAAGCCAAGATCGCCTGGGAGACGCGGAGCGCGTCAGGCTTCGACGTACACCGGCTGGAAGCGGGCGAGGAATTGTGGCTGGGCGGCGTGCTTATCCCGCACGACAAGGGTTTGTCAGGGCATAGCGATGCCGATGTCGGGCTGCACGCGCTGACCGACGCGTTGCTGGGCACCATCGCCGCAGGCGACATCGGCACGCACTTTCCGCCGAGCGACCCGCAGTGGAAGGGGGCCGATTCCGCGCAATTTTTGCAGCATGCCGCCACATTGATTGCCAACAAGGGCGGCCGAATCGACTTCGTCGATCTGACGCTGATCTGCGAGGCCCCCAAGATCGGGCCGCATCGCGAGGCCATGCGCACGCGGATCGGCACGCTGCTCGGGCTGTCGGAAGACCGGGTCAGCATCAAGGCGACGACGACGGAGCGGCTGGGCTTTACCGGCCGCGGTGAAGGCATCGCCGCGCAGGCGGTGGCAACCGTGAGCCTGCCGCGATGAAGACCGCGCTGCTCGCCCTCGCAGCGATGCTCGCGGCCGCGCCCGCCGAAGCGCAAAGCCGCTGCATCACCACGCGCGAGGCGGAGGCGATGACGCTGGTCGCTTTGCCCGATATCATTCAGCAGACCGGCATCGTGTGTTCGACGCGATTGCCCGCAACGAGCCTCATCCGGCAGACGGACAGCGACTTTTTGGCGCGTTATCAGTCCGCCGCAGATCGGGCTTGGCCCAACGCCCGTGCCGCGATCGTCAAACTGTCCGACCCGATGATCGATTCGCTGCTGCAATCCGAATTCGCCCGCCCGCTGTTGACGGCAGCGCTGGCGCCGTTGCTCGTCGGCCGGATCAATCCCGCCGATTGCGGTACGATCGATCGCTTCGTGACGCAGCTCGCGCCCCTTCCCCCGCAGAATACCGCAGGAGTGATCGTAACGACCTTGCGCTACTTCAAGGCGGAAAAGGCGAAGGGCAAGGCTATCAATGTGCCTGACCTGCCGCTGTGTCCGGAGGCCCGATGATGGACAGCCTGCTCCCCGCCGAACTGATCGATGCCGCACGGCGGGTCGTGGAGGCGAACCGCGCTGCCGGACGGACCGTGGCGCTAGCCGAAAGCTGCACCGGCGGCCTCGTCGCGGCGGCGCTGACCGAAATTCCGGGCTCGTCCGACGTCTTCGGCGCCGGCTTCGTCACCTATTCGAACGAAGCCAAGATGCGCCTGTTGAAGGTCAATTCCGACGTGCTCGAGACATTTGGCGCGGTGTCGATCGCCGTCGCCTGGAGCATGGCGCAGGGCGCGCTTGCCAATAGCGATGCGGATGTCGCGGTAGCGATCACCGGCATCGCAGGTCCCGGTGGCGGATCGGAGAAGAAGCCCGTCGGCACCGTCGTCTTCGCCCGCGCGGAACGGGGCGGCGACCCCGCCGACGTTCATGCCGACCGCAAGCAGTTCGGCGACCTGGGACGCGGCGGGATCCGCCTTCAGGCGGCGCTGGTCGCGCTGGAGCTGCTGCTGCCGTAAAGGACGCGGGCGCGATCTTCGAACGCCCCGATCATCTTTCTGAGCGCGACGCCGAAGACCTGCCCCGCCAGCATTTCGAACATCCGGTTTTTGAATTGGAAGTCGACGCTGAAATCGACCGCGCAGCCGCCCTCCTCCGGCCGGAAGCGCCAATCGTTGTGAAGGTACTTCAGCGGCCCGTCGATATATTCGACGTGGATGCTACCCGGGCGCTGCTTCTCGACCTTCGACGTAAACGTCTCGCGCAGACCCTTGAAGCCGACGATCATGTCGGCGAGCGTCGCGGTGTCGCTGTCCTGGCGCACGCGCATCGCACTGACCCAGGGCAGAAATTCCGGATAGCGCTTCACGTCTGCGACCATGTCGAACATCTGCTCGGGCGAATACGGCAGATGCCGCGTTTCCGAATGTTTAGGCATGGACGGCGAGCTTGGCCTCACGCGCGGCCCGCATCTTCGCGAAATCGTCTCCGGCGTGATAGCTGGAGCGGGTCAGCGGCGAGGATGCGACGAGCAAGAAACCCTTGGCACGTGCGATCGCGGCATAGCTGTCGAACGCCTTGGGCGTGACGAATTCGGCGACCTTGGCGTGGCGGGGCGTCGGCTGGAGATACTGGCCCATGGTCAGGAAATCGATATCGGCCGAGCGCATGTCGTCCATTACCTGATGCACCTCGAGCCGTTCCTCGCCCAGTCCAAGCATGACGCCCGACTTGGTGAAGATCGACGGATCGAGCTTCTTGACGCTCTCCAGCAGCCGGATCGATGCATAATAGCGCGCGCCCGGTCGGATCGTCGGATACAGCCGCGGCACGGTTTCGAGATTGTGATTGTAGACGTCCGGCCGTGCGGCGACGATCGCCTCGACTGCCGCTTCGTGCTTGTTGCGGAAATCGGGCGTCAGGATTTCGATCGTCGTCTTGGGGTTCGCGCGGCGGATCGCCTCGATCACCTTCACGAACTGTTTGGCACCGCCATCGGGCAGATCGTCGCGATCCACCGAGGTGACGACGATGTGTTCCAAGCCCATCTGCGCAGCCGCATCGGCGACGTTGTTCGGCTCCATCGGGTCGACCGCGCGCGGCATGCCGGTCTTTACGTTGCAGAAGGCGCAGGCGCGCGTGCAGGTATCGCCGAGGATCATGACGGTCGCGTGCTTCTTCGACCAGCATTCGCCGATATTCGGGCAGGCCGCCTCTTCACAGACGGTCGTCAGGCTCTTGGACCGCATCAACTCGCGTGTCGCGGCGAAGCCGGCGCTGGTCGGCGCTTTTACGCGGATCCAGTCGGGCTTGCGCTGGCGTTCGGGGCGGGCCACCGGAGTCATCTCGTTCATTCGGGCGAGATAGCGATGTCGGGCGGATGGAACAACCATCGCTCGATTGTGACGTTGCTTTGCTGGCGCGCCGCGGCGGGCACCAGTCGGCCCTGAACGCGTTATCCCCGCCGAACCGGACCTAGACCATAACGGAGGCACAATGACCGACTTTTCCGACATGATTGGTGGCTATCATCGGTTTCGCGACACCGGCTGGTCGGAACAGCGCGACCGCTGGGACGAACTAAAGGACGGCCAGAGCCCGAAGGTGATGGTGATCGCCTGTTCGGACAGCCGCGTCGATCCGTCGCAAATCTTCGACACGTCACCCGGAGAGATCTTCGTCGTCCGCAACGTCGCCAATCTGGTGCCGCCCTATGAGGTCGGCGGCGGTTATCACGGCGTGTCGGCGGCGCTGGAGTTTGCGGTGACGCAGCTCGAAGTTCCCGAGGTGCTCGTGATGGGCCACGCATCGTGCGGGGGCTGCAAGGCGGCACTGACCCATGGGTTCGAGGATGCCAAGGCCGGCGAGGGCAAGTTCATCTCCGACTGGGTCGGGATGCTCGATGCCGCGCGCGAGCGGGTGATCGCAAAGCATGGCGACGGGCCCGATGCGTCCCGCGAGATGGAGCATGAGGCGGTGCGCGTCAGTCTGAACAACTTGCGTACCTTCCCCTTCGTTGCGAAGCGCGAGGCCCAGGGCACGCTGAAACTGCGCGGCGCCTATTTCGCGATCGCCGACGGCGTGCTGCACGTGATGGACGACGACGGCGTGTTCGCGCCGGCCTGATGATAAATTAGCCCTCTCCTGACAGAATCGGGAGGGGGCTTACAGCGGACGCGCGTAGATCACGTCATCGCACAGGGCGCTGCCGACGCGATATTGGCGCTGGCCGACGACGTCGAAGCCCTGACGTTCGTAAAACGCGCGCGCCCGTGCATTGCGGCCCAATACGCCGAGCAGCAGGCGCGTTCGCCCCATCGCTAGAGCGTCAGTGATTGCCTGGTGCATGAGGGCATGGCCCAAGCCGGTGCCTTGGGCGCCGGGCAGCGTGTAAATGCGCCTGAGCTCGATATCGCCGCTGTCCGTCTCGACGGGCAGATCAGGCGTGGTCAGGACGCTATAGCCGACCGGGGCAGCACCAGTCGGATGTTCGGCGAGGGTGACGACGCCGTCAGGATCGCCGATCCATGCGGCGAAGGTCGCCGGCGCGCTGTTTTTCGCGACGTGCGCGACGATGTCCGCGCCATCGAGGATGCCGGCGAACGTCGCCAAAAAGCTGGCGCCGGCAACCAAAGCGGCCGCGGGCGCATCCTCGACGGACGCACGCCGCAGCCGCCAGTCGTTCATCAGCCGACGATCTCTTCGGGCTTGAAGAAGTAAGCGATCTCGATTTCGGCATTTTCGTCCGAATCCGAACCGTGGACCGTGTTGGCCTCGATCGACTCGGCGAGTTCCTTGCGGATCGTGCCGGCCGCGGCGTTCGCCGGGTTGGTTGCGCCCATGACGTCGCGGTTACGCTGCATCGCGTTCTCGCCCTCGAGAACCTGCACGACAACCGGACCCGAGATCATGAACTCGACGAGGTCGTTGAAGAAGGGGCGCTCCTTGTGAACGGCGTAGAAGCCTTCGGCCTGCTCGCGGGTCATGTGGATACGCTTCGACGCGACGACGCGCAGACCGGCGTCCTCCAGCATCTTGGTGACCGCGCCGGTCAGGTTGCGGCGGGTGGCATCGGGCTTGATGATCGAAAAGGTACGGGTCGCGGCCATGATGGTCACGGGCTCCTGTAATTTGGGAAGGGTTTGAAAGTGGCGTCGCCCTAGTCGGGGGGCGGCGGCTTTGCAACCGCTTCGGGTTCAGGCGGCCTGTTCCCAGCGGCCGGTCTCGGACTGTTTCCAATAGCGCCGCTCCACGCCGTCGCGGCCGCCTAGCGCACGCCACGCCTCACGCGCGGCGCCTATGTGCTCGTCCTCGAAGAAGTGGAAGGCGCGATCGAAGGCCAGCGCCTCATCGCGCCACTGGCCATCGACCAGCGCGACGTGGCGGGCCTCGTTGGTCGGGGTAACCGCAGGTGCGAGCAGCACCGGCTGTACGCTGTCATCCCCTGCCCCCGCCTGCGCGTGCGGCAGGAAGCCGTCGGGACGATACGTCCATAGCAGGCGGTCGAGGTCCGCACGTTGCTCGTCACGCGCGGTGACGATCAGCAGGCGCGCGCCGCTTTCCACCACCTTCGCTGCGATCTGCGGCAGCGCGCGGTCCAGCGGCGTCGCGGTGAGATGGTAGAAGTCGACCTGCATGCCGGGGGGTGTAGCCTGCCGGCCAGCATGGCTCCACCCCCCGGATCGCTGCAGCTTATCCTTCGAAATGCTCCGCAACGAGGCGGTCGAGCAGCTTTACACCATAACCCGTCGCGCCCTTGTCGTAGGTCGCGGCGGCCTTGTCGCTCCACACCATGCCCGCGATGTCGAGGTGCGCCCACTGTACACCCTCATCGACAAAACGCTGGATGAACTGCGCCGCGGTGATCGAACCGGCGCCCCGCGGGCCGACGTTCTTCATGTCGGCGATCGGGGAATCGATCAGCTTGTTGTACGTGTCCGACAGCGGGAAACGCCACAACTTGTCCCCCGTCGCGGTGCCGGCGGCGAGCAGCTTGTCGGCGAGACCGTCGTCGTTGGAGAACAGGCCGCCATATTCGTTGCCCAGGCTGACGATCATCGCGCCGGTCAACGTGGCGAGATCGATGATGGTCTTCGGCTGGAACGTCTTCTGCGTCCAGGTGATCGCATCACACAGTACCAGCCGCCCTTCGGCATCGGTGTTGAGGATTTCGATCGTCTGACCCGACATGGAGGTCACGACGTCACCGGGGCGCTGCGCGTTACCATCGGGCATATTCTCGACGAGGCCCATGACGCCGACGACGTTGACCTTCGCCTTGCGGCCGGCGAGCGCCTTCATCGTGCCCGCGACCGCGCCTGCGCCGCCCATGTCCCACTTCATGTCTTCCATGCCCGCGCCTGGCTTCAGCGAGATGCCGCCCGTGTCGAACGTCACGCCCTTGCCGACCAGCGCGAGGGTGGGATCGCCCTCGCCTGCGCCGTTCCACTTCAGCGCTAGAATGCGCGCATCGCGCACCGACCCCTGGCTCACGCCGAGCAAGGCGCCCATGCCATGTTCGCGCATCTCATCCTCGCCGAGGACAATGATCTCGAGGCCAAGACCCTCAACCGATTCGCGAACCTGCTCGACGAAGGTTTCAGGGTAGAGAATGTTGGGGGGCGCGGCGACGAGGTTCCGGGTAAGTTCGAGACCCTGCGTCACGGCGTCCTGCGCGGCCCATGCGGCATCGGTGCCGTCGGGTGCCCCGGCGATCGTCAGCGTGGTCAAGCTGACCTTCTGCTTGTCGGTGAGCTTGGTGCGATAGTGATCGTAGCGCCACGCGCGCTGCGCGGCGGCGGCGGCGAAGCGCGCCGCGGCCTGCGGGGTGGCGTCCACGCCACCAAGGTCGACGACCAACTCGGTCGCGCCCGACGTGAGCAACCGTGCGACCAGCGCGCCGCCGGCCTTGCTCCAGCCGGCTTCGTCGCCGGACCCTACGCCGACCAGGAGCAGCTGTGAGGCCTTACCGTCGTCAGCGACGAACAGCTCGACGATGGCACCTGCCTCACCGTCGAACCGCGCTGCCTTGGCCGCGGCATCGGCGACAGCCTGATGGCCTTCGCCCAATCCGCCCCATTGCGCGCGACCGGCAGCATCCTTGTCGATCGGAAGCGCCAGAATGGCGGGCGCGCTGGGCGCAGTGGAGGTGAAGGCGATCTGCATCTTTCGACTTTCCGGCAACGACTGTGACAGATGCCCGATCTAGGATCGCGGACGGTGAAGCACAACGATTGCAGGTGCGCATCAGGGGTGCGATAGGCGGCAGACGTGCGGCGTCGATCAGGGCGAGGCCGCCATGTACGAAAAAGGGTGCCGGGATCATCGTGTTGCGTTTCGACCTACTGGCCGGCTGTGCGCTCGCCGCGACCCTGATCGCCGGATCGGCGCATGCGCAGGATCTGCAAAGCCGTCCCGTCGCGCCGCCATCCTCCAGCGATCCGGCTCTGTCTGCGCCCGGGGCCAAGCCCAATGATGCCGAGCAGGTGCAGTTCAGTGCCGGCAGCCTGGAATACGATACGAACACCGACATCGTCACCGCACTGACCGACGTCCGCATGTTCCGGCAGGGCGATCGCCTGCGCGCCGACAAGGTCGTGTGGAACCGCAAGACGGGGCGCGTCGTCGCCACGGGCAATATTGCGGTCACCAACCCCGAAGGCGACGTCGCCTACGGCGATTCGATCGAGCTGACCGATTCGATGAAGGACGGCGTCGTCGAGAATATGCTCGTCGTGCTGGAGCAGGGCGGGCGCATGGCGGCCGAGCGCGGGCAGCGCTACGCCGACGGCACGCTCCAGCTCGACAAGGCGGCCTATACGCCCTGTACGGTGACCAATCCGCAGGGCTGCCCCAAGGAACCGTCGTGGAAGATCACGGCGATCCGCATCACCTACCGTCGGGATCGCGAACGCGTGTATTTCGGTGGCGGCCAGTTTCATCTGTTCGGCCTGCCAGCGCTTCCCCTGCCCGCCTTCTCACTGCCGATCGGCGGCGGGGCAGAAAGTGGCCTGCTCGCGCCCGATTTCCAGCTCGATCGCGTCAACGGACTCGAACTGGTGGCGCCTTATTATTTCCGGCTGGCGCCACACAAGGGCCTGACGCTGACGCCGCACGTCTTCTCGGCCGTCTTGCCGATGATGGAGGCGCAATATGAGGCGCTGGGCACCAACGGCGCCTTCCGCATCACGGCCTATGGCACCGAAAGCCGGCGCAGCGACGATCTGGTGACGATTACCCCGACCGATACCGAGCGCGCCTTGCGCGGCTATATCGATGGCGTCGCCCGCTATCAGCTGTCCCCCTATTGGAGCATCAGCGGTTCGGTGCGCCTGGCGAGCGACCGCACCTTCCTGCGCCGCTACAATATCTCACGCGATGACCGGCTGCGCACGACAGCGTCGCTGGAGCGGATCGACCCCAATACCTATTTCGCGCTGACCGGCTGGTACGTGCAGTCGATGCGCGTCAACGATCCGCAGGGGACGCAGCCGATCGCGCTGCCCGAACTCGATTTTCGCAAGCGGATGGACCTTGCCGGTGGGCGCTTGCAGCTGCAGGCCAACACGCTCGCCCTTACCCGCACCGCCGGGCAGGATACGCAACGCGCGTTCGTCGCGGGCCAATGGGACCTTCGCCGCCTGACCAATTGGGGTCAGGAAGTGACCCTGACCGGCTATGCCCGGCTCGACGCGTACAACACGCAGGATACGCAGCTGACCAGCGTCGCGAGCTATCGCGGACTGGATGGGTTCCAGACCCGCGCGATCGGCGCAGTGGCGGTGGATGTCAAGTGGCCGTTCGTCGGCAGCTTCCTGGGCGGGACGCAGCGCCTGACGCCGCGGGTGCAGATCGTCGGTGCGCCGCGGATTGCGAACCTTGCCGTCCCCAACGAGGATGCGCGGGCCGTCGACCTCGAGGATTCGAACCTGTTCGCGCTCAACCGCTTCGCCGGGTATGATCGGTTCGAGGACAGCAGCCGGGCGACGTACGGCGCGGAATGGTCAGTCGCGCTGCCCGGCGCGACGCTGGATGCGGTGATCGGCCAGAGCTATCGCCTGTCGGAACGGCCGACCATCCTGCCGAGTGGTACGGGTCTGTCGGATCGCTTTTCCGACATCGTCGGCCGCACGACGCTCCGCATCCGCGATTTCGTATCGATCACGCATCGTTACCGCCTCGACAAGGACGGGCTGGCCGTGCGCCGCAACGAGGTGGATGCGACGATCGGGTCGCGCTCCACCTATGTCATGGCGGGCTATCTGCGGCTCAACCGCAATATCTTCCCCGAAATCGAGGATTTGCAGGACCGCGAAGAATTGCGCCTTGCCGGCCGCGTCCAGTTCGCACGCTTCTGGTCGGCGTTCGGATCGACCGTCATCGATTTGACCGACCGCAACGAAGACCCGTTGTCGCTGTCCGACGGATTCGATCCGATCCGCCATCGTATCGGCGTGCAATATGAGG
Source organism: Arthrobacter sp. TPD3018 (assembly GCA_003075315.1). GTDB lineage: Bacteria > Pseudomonadota > Alphaproteobacteria > Sphingomonadales > Sphingomonadaceae > Sphingomonas. The sequence goes on from QDFQ01000001.1 coordinate 1,492,307, forward strand.
ACGATTGCATCCGGCTGGGGGCGACGTGGCGCCGCGATTATCAGGATACGGGCGACGCGCGCTCGGGCAACAGCTTCCTGTTGACGCTGGCATTGACCAACCTCGGTCGCTAAGCCGAAGTTCAGCTGCGACGGGGCAAGACGGGCCGCAAGGCCGTGCTGCGGCGCGCCCGCGCTTTTTGGGGTAACGGAACGACGTGACGCACAACATTCGACGCAATCTCCGCGGCAAGGCCGTGCGCCTGCTCGGCTGGACCGCGCTGGCCGCTTTCAGCACCGGCGCAATCGCGCAGACGGTCGCCGACCAGCAGGTGCCCGACACGAACCTGAACATCCCCGCAAACCTTCAGATTTTCGGCAAGCTCGACCCCAACGTCCGCAAGCCGACCGCGATCGTCAACGACACGGTCATCACCGGCACCGACGTCGACCAGCGCCTGGCGCTCACCGTCTTCAACAATGGCGGCCGCACGCCTCCGCCCGACCAGATCGACGAGTTCAAGCTCCAGATCCTGCGCCAGCTGATCGACGAGACGCTGGAAATCCAGGAGGCGAAGAGCGCCGAAATCACCGTGACGCAGGCCGAGCTCGACCAAAGCGAGGCGGGCCTTGCGAAGCGGTTCAACATGACCGTGCCGCAGCTGCGCGTCGCGTTGCGCAAGGCGGGATCGTCGGAACGCTCGCTGCGCCGCGCCATCGAGGGCGAACTGGCGTGGAGCCGTTACCTGCGCCGCAAGATCGAGCCGTTCGTCAACGTCGGCGACGAAGAGGTCTCGGCGATCCAGAAGCGGATCGAAGCATCGCGCGGCACCGAGGAATATAACCTCAAGGAAATCTACCTGAGCGCCAATGACGCGAATCGCGCGCAGGTGTTCGCCAAGGCCAAGCAGATCATCGGCGAAATCCAGAAGGCGCAGCAGCCCTTCGAACTCTTCGCGCGCAACTATTCCGAAGCCTCGACGCGCGGTGTGGGTGGCGATCTCGGCTGGATCCGCCTCGTCACACTGCCGCAGCCTCTCGCCGAGGCGACGCAGCAGATGCAGGTCGGTCAGATCGCAGGTCCGATCGAGACGCCGGGCGGCTTCTCGATCCTGTACCTCACCGACAAGCGGACGATCGGTGCGGCCGATCCCCGCGATGCGAAGCTGAGCCTGAAGCAGCTGACCGTCGCCTTCCCGGCGGGTACGACGCAAGCGCAGGCCTCGGCGCGCGCCGCGACCTTTGCCAAGACGGTCCAGTCGATCCAAGGCTGCGGCACGGTCGAGAAGATTGCCGCCGGCATCGGTGCCGAAGTGGTCGACAACGATTCGATCCGCATCCGCGACCTGCCCGCGCCGCTGCAGGAAATCCTGCTGAAGATGCAGGTCGGCCAGGCGACCCCACCGTTCGGTTCGCCGACCGAAGGCGTGCGCGCGCTGGTGCTGTGCGGTCGTGACGATCCGCAGGCCTCGGTGGTGCCGGGTGCCGCACAGATCCAGGGTCAGCTGGAGCAGCAGCGCGTCAACTTGCGCGCGCAGAGCAAGCTGCGCGACCTGCGTCGTGACGCGGTCATCGAGTATCGCTGATATGACGAGCGGGGCGGCGCTGGCGATCGCGATGGGCGACCCCGCGGGGGTCGGTCCGGAGATCATCGCCAAGAGCTGGGTGGTGCGCACGCTGCGCAGCCTGCCGCCCTTTGCGATGGTCGGCGATGCCGGTGCCGTCGCGCGTGTGTGGGATGGCCCGATCGAGGTGATCGACGACATCGCCGCAGCGCCCGTCGTGTTCGATCGTGCGCTTCCGGTCCTGGCGACTGAGCCCGCTGGAGACGTGGTACCGGGCACGGCCACGATTCCCGGCGCGCGGGCCGCGCTGAGCGCGTTGGAATGCGCGATCGCTCTCGCCCAACGTGGCGCGGCGAGGGCGTTGGTCACCGGACCGGTGTCCAAGGCGCAACTCTACGGCATCGGCTTTAATCAGCCGGGGCAGACGGAATTCGTCGCCGAACGCTGCGGCGTCGCGGCCGAGGATGCGGTAATGATGTTGGCGGGGCCGTCGCTGCGCGTCGTGCCGCTGACCGCCCATGTGCCGCTGGCTGCAGTGCCGTCGCTGTTGTCCATCGATCTGCTCGTGACGAAGGCGCGTACGACCGCGACTGCCCTGCGGCGCGACTTTGGCATTGCGGCACCACGCCTGGCTTTTGCCGGCGTTAATCCGCACGCAGGCGAGAGCGGGACGATCGGGCGCGAGGAGATCGACATTCTGGAGCCTGCAATCGCGCAGCTCCGCGCCGAGGGCATCGACGCCACCGGGCCGTTCGCGGCGGACACGCTGTTCCATGCCCGCGCGCGCAAACACTATGATGCGGCCCTGTGCTGCTACCACGATCAGGCGCTGGTGCCGATCAAGACGCTCCATTTCGACGAAGGCGTCAACATGACGTTGGGTCTGCCGATCGTGCGAACCTCGCCCGATCATGGCACCGCGTTCAATCTGGCGGGCAGCGACCGGGCGCATCCCGGCGCGATGATCGCGGCGATCGCGATGGCGGGACAGGCGGCGGACCGGCGCGCTCGGGCATGAGCGATGCGCCAGCAACCGGTGCGCCTGCGCCGGCCCTCCCCCCTTTGCGCGACGTCATCGCCCGGTACGGTTTGAGCGCCAGTAAGGCGCTGGGGCAGAATTTCCTGTTTGACGGGCAGTTGCTCGCCCGCATTGCGGCGGTGCCGGGCTCGTTGGCCGGTGCCGAGGTGCTGGAAGTCGGGCCTGGTCCCGGCGGCCTGACGCGGGCACTGCTGGCGACGGGGGCGCAGGTGACCGCAATCGAGCGCGATCGACGCTGTATTCCCGCGCTCGCTGAACTCGGTGAAGCCTATCCGGGCAAGCTGCGCGTCATCGAAGGCGACGCACTGGAGGTCGACACGCCGACGTTGTTCGCGGGGCGGCCGCACATCGTCTCGAACCTGCCCTATAATGTCGGCACCGCGCTGCTCGTCGGCTGGCTGACCAGCGACTGGCAGCCGTGGTGGCAATCATGCACGCTGATGTTCCAGAAGGAGGTGGCGGACCGGATCGTCGCTGACGCCGGGGACGATGCCTATGGCAGGCTCGCGGTGCTGAGCCAGTGGCGCTCGACTGCGCGGATCGCGATGCCGGTGCATCGCTCCGCCTTCACGCCGCCGCCGAAGGTGATGTCGGCCGTCGTCCACATCGTGCCGGGCGAAGCGCCTGACGGCGTCGACGTGCGCGTGCTGGAACGGGTAACGGCGGCGGCCTTCGGCCAGCGGCGTAAGATGTTGAGACAGAGCCTGAAGGGCGTGCCGGGCGCGCTCGCCGCGCTCGAGCGGCTCGGCTTGGACGCTACCCGGCGGGCGGAAACGGTGAGCGTCGCGGAGTTCGTTGCCATTGCCCGCGAGGTCGGTGCCGGCGCTTAAGGCTTGGCGGTCGCCGGCTTCGCGTCGTTCTGTGCCGTCGTTACCGGTGGACCCTTGGCGATCACCGCGGCGAGTTCGTTGGCCTCCGGGCAGGCGCCCTTGCACAGCGTGCGGATCTTGGCGAGGTTGCCCTTCGCCACCGCCACGGCGCCCTTCATCACCAGCGCTTCGCCCTGCCCGCGCAAGGCGGCGACATCGTTGGGCTCGAGCGTCAGCGCCTCGCGATACAGGCGGATCGCCTTGCCGGGCAGACCACGCGTTTCCGCGACCTGCGCCAGCGTGATGAACGCCTGACGGTTGCGGGGATCGACCGCGAGGGCGGTTTCGAGCAGGTCCGTCGCCTGGTCGAGGTTGCCCGCGGCTTTGGCGGAGCGTCCTTCGCTGAGCAATTGCAGCGACCGCGCGTCGATCTGGTCGTCGGGACGTTGGCCGCTAAGCGAGGTGGAGACGCAGACGAGGGTCAGCGCAGCGGCAAAGGCGACGGACGTAACGCGCATGAAGGTCTCCACGGGGGGCACGCCCCGAGGACTAGCAGGCGCGGATCAGCCGCGCGACAAAAAATCCGTCGGTGCCATGGCTTGCCGGATCGAGCCGCAGGCCGGCACCGCTTGGGCTCCCCGCGGGTAGGTCGTGCGGTTCCGCGCGCCAGTCAGAATGATGCGCGAGGAAGGTCTCGACCTGCCCTGCCCCTTCGGCGTCAAGCAAAGAGCAGACGACGTACACCAACGCCCCGCCCGGTCGGACAAGCCCTGCCCCGACCTCCAGCACATGACGCTGCTGCTCGGCGAAACGGGCGAGCCGGTCGGCGGTGAGCCGCCACCGCGCCTCGGGGTTGCGGCGCCACGTACCCGTGCCCGAACAGGGCGCGTCGATCAGCACGGTGTCGGCCGTGCCTGCCCAATCGGTCAGCGCTGCCGCCTCGCGCTTCGGATCGAGCAGGCGCGTTTCGACGATCGTCACGCCGGCCTTTTCGGCACGTGGCATCAGACGGGACAGTCGCGCCCGGTCGATATCGGTGGCGAGGATATGCCCCTCGTTACGCATCGCTGCAGCGAGCGCCAGCGTCTTGCCCCCCCCACCGGCGCACAGGTCGACGATGCGCTCGCCGGGCTGAGCACGAGCGGCGAGGCTCACGATCTGGCTGCCGGCATCCTGTACCTCGATCTGCCCGGCATAGCCGTCGACGTTGGTGCCGGTTGGCAGGCGGAGCGCATCGGGCACGCCGGGGATCGGTTCGCCACTCAATGCCTGAGCTATCGACGCCGGGTCGGCCAGCAGGCGATTGACGCGCACGTCCAACGGCGCTCGGTCGATGAGGGCAGCCTGTTGATCGGGCGAGACGCCGGACGCCGACAAGGCTGCCGCAAGCCAAGACGGCATGACACCGCTGGCCGCCATCTGTTCGTCCGCGGCGATCGGTGCCGGTCCGTGGGCGGAGCCATCAAACGTCGCGGCGACCGTGGCGTCGCTCGCCGCCACCGACAGCATGGCGGCGCGGCCGGATGCCGGTACGTCCCCTGCTCGCCGGATTGCGGCATAGACGAGGTCACGCACCGCCCGCCGGTCCTTCGATCCGGCGTAGCGGCGCGTCGCGAAATAGCGCGCGATCAACGTGTCTGCCGCCGCGCCGCCGCTGCGCGCGGCGTCGATCACCGCATCGAGCAATTCGATCGCGGCCTGGGTGCGGGCGGCGGGCGTCACTTAGCGGGTCGGATAATTGGGCGCTTCGCGCGTGATCGTCACGTCGTGGACGTGGCTTTCCTTCAGGCCCGCGCCGGTGATCTGGACGAACTGCGCACGCGTCTGGAGGTCAGGGATCGTCGCCGATCCGGTATAGCCCATGGCCGCCTTGATGCCGCCGACCAGCTGGTGGATCACGTCCTTCGCCGGCCCCTTATACGCGACCTGTCCCTCGATGCCCTCTGGCACCAGCTTCATCTGATCCTTGATGTCGCCCTGAAAATAGCGATCGGCCGAGCCGCGGCCCATCGCGCCGACCGATCCCATGCCGCGATACGATTTGTAGGCGCGGCCCTGGTAGAGGAAGGTCTCGCCCGGTGCTTCCTCGGTGCCCGCAAGCAACGAGCCGACCATGCAGGTCGAGGCGCCCGCGGCGAGCGCCTTTGCCAAATCGCCGGAGGTGCGCAGGCCGCCGTCCGCGATCACCGGCACGCCCGCCTTCGCGGCCGCCTCGGCGCAATCCATGACGGCGGTGAGCTGCGGCACGCCGACACCGGCGACGACGCGCGTCGTGCAGATCGAGCCGGGCCCGATGCCGACCTTGATCCCGTCCGCCCCCGCATCGATCAGCGCGCGCGTCGCTTCGCCGGTCGCGACGTTGCCGGCGACGACCTGCACCGAGTTGCTCAGCTTCTTCACCCGCTCGACCGCGCGCGCTACGTCGCGGTTGTGGCCGTGCGCGGTGTCGATGACGATCAGGTCGCATTCGGCGTCGACCAGCGCCTCGGTCCGCTCGAAGCCCTTGTCGCCGACCGTCGTCGCGGAGGCGACGCGGAGGCGACCGGCGGCATCCTTCGTCGCCGATGGATAGGTAACCGCCTTTTCGATGTCCTTCACCGTGATCAGACCGACGCAGCGATAGGCATCGTCGACGACCAGCAGTTTCTCGATCCGGCGCTGATGGAGCAGCCGGCGCGCCTCTTCCTGCCCGACGTCGGTGGTGACCGTGGCGAGGTTCTCATGCGTCATCAATTCGGCGACGGGCTGTTTCGGGTTGCCCGCAAAGCGCACGTCGCGGTTGGTCAGGATGCCGACGAGCTTGCCATCGCGCTCGACGACCGGGATGCCGCTGATCCGGTGATGCGCCATCAGCGCCTGCGCTTCGGCGAGCGTCGCGGTGGGCGCGATGGTGATCGGGTTGACGACCATTCCCGATTCGAAGCGCTTGACCTGCCGCACTGCGGCCACCTGTTCCTCGATCGACAGATTGCGGTGGAGCACGCCGATCCCGCCCAACTGCGCCATGACGATCGCCATGTCGGCCTCGGTCACGGTATCCATGGCTGAAGAAAGAATCGGGATGTTAAGCGCGATGCCGCGCGTCAGCTGCGTGCGCGTATCCGCGGTGCTCGGCAGAATGTCCGACTCGCCTGGTACGAGCAATACGTCGTCGAAGGTGAGACCGAGCCGGATATCCAAGGTGCCATGTCCTCGCGGGAGGGGAGTAAGTGGCGGGCCATGTAACCGCAGTGCAGCAGAAGCGCTAGAGGGCCGTGCATGGCTGGCGGACTGTGCTATCGTCGCAGGACAGCGCGGGGCAGATTCGCGCGGCAAGGGGATACGACACCGATGGCCATCACGATCGCAGCCTTCGCCCTCGTCCTAGTGCTCTTCTACCTGATGACGAGCATCAAGATCGTCCGCCAAGGCTATCAATATACGATCGAACATTTCGGCCGTTACACGACCACGGCGAGCCCGGGCTTCAACTTCTACCCCGCCTTCTTCTACCGGGTCGGTCGGAAGATGAACATGATGGAGCAGGTGATCGACATTCCGGGCCAGGAGATCATCACCAAGGACAATGCAATCATCTCGACCGATGGCGTCGTCTTCTTTCAGGTGCTCGACGCAGCCAAGGCGGCCTACGAGGTTTCGAATCTGTACACAGCGCTGCTGCAGCTGACGACGACCAACCTGCGTACCGTGATGGGATCGATGGACCTGGACGAAACGCTGTCGAAGCGAGACGAGATCAACGCGCGGCTGCTGTCGGTCGTCGATCATGCCACGGTACCCTGGGGGGTCAAGATCACCCGCGTCGAGATCAAGGACATCCGCCCGCCGGCCGATATCGTCGCTGCCATGGGCCGGCAGATGAAGGCCGAACGCGAGAAGCGCGCCAATATCCTAGAGGCCGAGGGCACACGCGCATCGGAGATCCTGCGGGCGGAAGGCCAGAAGCAGGCGCGGATCCTAGAGGCGGAGGGACGACGCGAGTCGGCCTATCGTGATTCCGAAGCGCGCGAACGCGCGGCGGAGGCGGAGGCGAAAGCCACGCGCGTCGTGTCGGAGGCGATCGAGCAGGGCGGGACGCAGGCGATCAACTATTTCGTCGCGCAGAAATATGTCGAGGCAGTCGGCAAGTTTGCCACCAGCCCTAATGCCAAAACGATCCTGTTCCCGGTGGAAGCGACGCAGCTGATCGGCACGCTGGGCGGCATCGGCGAGCTGGCAAAGGATGCGCTGGCGAAGGCCCCTGCCGCCGCCCCGGCCAAGCCCGAACCAAAGCGCGGGCCGTTCGAGTTGCCGCAGGCGTGACGCTCGACACGATCGGCGGGGCCGGCGGTGCGTGGCTGATCGCCGCGCTGGCGCTCGGCATTGCGGAACTGCTGATCCCTGGCGTGTTCGCGATCTTTCTGGCGGCAGCCGCGGCGGTCGTGGGCGCGGTCGTGCTGGTGGTGCCGGATCTGCCGCTGCCCGCGCAGATCGCCGCCTTCGCCGTCTGGAGCGTCATCGCGGTGCTAGTCGGACGGCGCTGGTATCGCGACTTCCCCGTGTCGAGCAGCGACCCCAAGCTGAACGATCGGGCGGCGCGTATGATCGGCGAAGTCGTACTGGTCGACGTCGCGATCGGCGAGGCCGGCGGCCGGGTGCGAATCGGCGATGGCAGCTGGCCTGCGAGAGGAGCACATGCTGCGGTGGGGGAGCGTGTCCGCATCGTTGCGGTCGACGGCGGCATGGTTACCGTCGAACAGGCGGGCGACTGATCGACGTTCTCCGCGCCATTCGTCGCATCCATCCCGATCGGCCCTGTCGGATCACGCGCGAACTGCTATATCTACACGCGTGACGCAGAGCATTCCGCATCAGTTTCCGGTTCCGATCGATCCGGCCGACATCGACTTCATGGGGCACGTCAACAACGCAAGCTATCTGAAGTGGGTGCAGGACGCCGTCGTCAGCCATTGGCAGAAGCTCGCGCCCGCCGATGCGGTCGCCGCTCACCTGTGGGTCGCGCTGAAGCATGAAATCACCTATCGCAAGCCGACGTTCCTCGGCGACGACGTGATCGCGACGGTATTGCTGGAAAAGGTACAGGGCGCACGCGCCTTCTACGACACCGTCATCCGCCGTGGTGAAGAGGTGGTCGCCGAGGTGAAATCGAGCTGGTGCTGCCTCGATGCGGAAACGCTGCGGCCCGCGCGACTGGCGCGCGATATCGTCGAGCGCTTCTTCCAGCTCGGCGAAGGCCCCCTACCCGCGACAGGTCTGGTCGAACGCCGCTGACGATGGCTCAGGCGATCGTCGCCTCGCAAGCGTAACCACCCCATAGCGGCCTGGCATCGGCCTGTCGGTTGGCTTGTGTCGCAAGGCGCGTAACCTCTTCTGCCAGATCAGCGCGCGGCGTCACGTCGAAGTGGCGCAGCCAGGCAAGGAACGCCGTGCGCCACCAGGCGGGCCAGCCGACCTGCGTGCCGAAGTCCATCACCGCAAGGCGCCCGTTCGCTGCCGTTACCGCCAGCCCTTGCTGCAGTGCGGCGCGCCATGGCGGGATCATCGACAGCGTATAGCTGAATAGGACCCGGTCGAAGCGCGCGAGGCCGAACAGCGCGACGGGATCGAAGTCTGCGGCATGGGCCTGCGCCAGCGTGATCCGACCGGACAGACCTGCCGCCGCAACCTTGGCACGCGCCGTCGTGAGCATCGCGGCCGAGATATCGAGGCCATAGAAGCGCGCGTCCGGCCACGCCCGCGCCGCCCGGATCAGATTGCGTCCCGTTCCGCAGCCAACCTCCAGCACGGTCGCGCCCGGCTGAAGGTCCAGGCGATCGATCATCCGATCGCGCCCGAACAGATAATATTTGCGGGTCAGATCATAAATGTGGCGCTGGCCTGCGTAGATGCGGTCCATCCGCGCGGCGTGATCCACCTTACGCGTCCTGCAGGATGTAGAGATGGACGCCACCATAGATCGCCGATCGATCTTGCGCGGTGAAGGCTTTCGATGCCTCGGCCTGATATGACCAGCGCGACAGGACGGCATCGGGGATGCGGCCGGGGATGATATCCGCCTCGCCGGCGGTGCGGAACAGAATGCGGGCGCCGGGGCGCGCCGTTCGGGTGATCTGCGTCCACAGCGCGGACAATTGCTCGTCCGTCATCCAGTCCTGCGCGTCGAGCAGAATGTAGCGGTCACGCGAGGCGTCGGGCAGGGTCGCGAGATGCTCGGTCAGATTGGCGTGGGCGAGCGTGATACGGCCGACGCGGTCGACGATGGCGTCGTAATGCTCGGCTTGCAGATAGGGCGGCAGCGGCGCAGCGGGGCCTTCGCCATACCGACGGCCGAAAGCCTGCCAGGCGAAATAATTGTCCTTGAGGTCGAACCCACAGGCGAGCTTTTCCAGGCGCTGGCGCAGGACGCCGGCCATACGCTCCTCGCCGGCCAGCGCATCGAACTGCGCGGGGGGAATGCCAAGGCCGAACAGCGAGGCCGGCTGATCGGTCAGCCACTTGACGAAGCGCCGGTCGAAGACGGGCGCGAATTTGTGATCGAAGATCGCACGCTGTTCCTCGATCGATCGCGCGTCGAGCAGCAGGCGTGGATCGACACCATTGAGCTTGGCAAGCAGATGCGCCGCACCGATAAACCGGCCCAGCAGGCCGCGTTTGTGAACGCCGTGCGCGAAGCCGCCGATGCGGCGTCGGCCGATCAGGTCGCGGCCTTCCCAATAGCGGCGCGTCGGCTCATCGATGTGCGGCCGGATATAGCGCTGATAGGCGTCGAGATTGTCGCGGCTGGCGGCGTGGCCGAAGAACCGCAGGAAGCTCGCGTGATCCGGCAGGTGCCGGGCCGCCGCCAGCTTCAGCGTGCCGAGCGCGATATGCGCGGTGTTGAGGTCGACGGCGGTGATCGCCGCCGGATTGGCGGTCAGGTACGATAGCGCGTTGCAGCCGCCCGATGCGATGGTGACGACGTGGCAGTCTGGCGTGATCGCCAGCGCCTCCATGTCAACGACCGGGTCTTCCCAGATCTGCGCATAGACGAGGCCGCGAAACGCCCAAGTGAAGGCGCGCTCCAGCAGGCCCTGTTTGGAAAGATGGCCGTGCCGCTGCATCGCTGCGGCCACGGCCTTCTGCGTGTTACCCGTCATCTGCCCACCCCTCGGCTGTCCGTCGAGCGGCGCCATGCGCGCGGATTGTGACGCGCCGGGGAAAGTCCTGCGATGATCGCGTGACAGCGCCGCGAGCCCCTCCAGACTCGCGGCGCCGGTTCTCGTCAGGCGGCTTCGGTAGCCTTCACCTGCGGCGCGGACTGACGGACGCCTTCATCGACGTGGTCGGCGAATTGCGCGAAATTTTCGACGAACAGGTCGACCAGACGCGCGGCGGTCGCGTCATAGGCGTCCTTGTCCGCCCAGGTGCTGCGCGGGTCGAGGATTGCGGCATCGACGCCCGGCACTGCGACCGGCACCTGGAAACCGAAATTGGGATCGGTGCGGAACTCCGCGTCCTTCAGGCTGCCGTCGAGCGCGGCGTTGAGCAGCGCCCGCGTCGCCTTGATTGGCATGCGATTACCGACGCCATATTTACCTCCGGTCCAGCCGGTGTTGACCAGCCAGCAGTCGACACCGCCCTTGGCGATGCGTTCCTTGAGCAGATTGCCATACACCGACGGATGCCGCGGCATGAACGGCGCGCCGAAGCAGGTCGAGAAGGTTGCGTCGGGTTCGGTCACGCCGATCTCGGTCCCCGCCACGCGGGCGGTATAGCCCGACAGGAAGTGATACATCGCCTGATCGGGCGTCAGCTTTGCGATCGGCGGCAGCACGCCATAGGCGTCCGCCGTCAGCATCACGATATTCTTCGGCACGCCCCCCATATTCTCTTTGGAGGCGTTGGGGATGAAGTCGATCGGATAGGCGCCGCGGCTGTTTTCGGCGAGGCTGTTGTCGTCGAGATCGAGCTGACGCGTGACGGGGTCCATCACGACGTTTTCCAGCACCGTGCCGAAGCGCTTGGTGGTCGCGAAGATTTCCGGCTCGGCATCGGCCGACAGGCGGATCATCTTGGCATAACAGCCGCCTTCGAAATTGAAGACCGCCGTGTCCGACCAGCCATGTTCGTCGTCGCCGATCAGCGTGCGGCTGGCATCAGCGCTCAGCGTCGTCTTGCCGGTACCCGACAGGCCGAAGAACACCGCGGTCGAACCATCCGCGCCCATATTCGCCGAGCAATGCATCGGCATCACGCCGGTCGTCGGCAACAGATAGTTGAGCAGGCCGAACACGCTCTTCTTCATCTCACCCGCGTAGCGCGTACCGCCGATCAGGATCAGCTTTTCGGTGAAGTTGACTGCGATCACCGTCTCGCTGCGCGTGCCGTGACGCGCCGGGTCGGCGCGGAAGGTCGGCAGGTCGATGATCGTATATTCGGGCTGGAAGTCGCGCAGCTCACGCTCTTCGGGGCGGACCAGCATCGTGCGGATGAACAGATTGTGCCAGGCGAGTTCGTTGATGACGCGCACGCGCACGCGGTTTTCGGGCTGCGATCCGCCGTACAGATCCTGGACAAACAGATGTTCCTTGCTGCCCAGGGCGGTCAGGAAGTCCGCCTTCAGCGCGGCGAAATGCTCCGGCGCCATTGCCTTGTTCGACTTGCCCCACCAGACGGTGCCGTCGGTTTCGGCATCGCGAACGATGAACTTGTCCTGCGCGGACCGGCCGGTATGCGCGCCGGTTTCGACGACCAATGGTCCATCGGCGCTGAGCTTGCCCTCACCCCGCGCGACGGCGGCTTCGACCAGTCGCGCCGTCACCAGATTCCAGTGCAGGTCGGCCCGCGTTTCGATACCCTGTGCGGCAAGACCCGCGTGCGGAATGCGCTCGTTCACAATCATCCTCCCATCACTCGTCACGGCTTGCACATCCTGGGGAGGGGCTGTGCGCACGCCGCTGATATCCCATCATATAGGACACGGCGTTTAACACGTCAAACACTTGACGTAGGGGCAGGTGTTGAGCCGCGGCGCGCTTTGCCCTAGGCCACATTGCATGGATCGAAGGCGCCCCCGAGCATGACCGCGACGATCGCGCTGGTCGACGACGACCGCAATATCCTGACGTCCGTCTCCATCGCTCTCCAGACGGAGGGGTTCCTAACCCGCGTCTATTCGGATGGAGAGACGGCGTTGAAGGCGCTGACCGACAACCCACCTGACCTTGCCATCTTCGATATCAAGATGCCGCGGATGGATGGCCTCGAACTGCTTCGGCGACTGCGCGAGAAAAGCCAGATCCCGGTCATTTTCCTGACCAGCAAGGACGACGAGCTGGACGAAGCACTGGGCCTGGCGATGGGCGCAGACGATTATATCGCCAAGCCCTTCAGTCAGCGCCTGCTGATCGCCCGCATCCGTGCGATCCTGCGCCGGACCGAGGCGGTGGCGAGCCCCGCTGAGGAGGGCGAAACGACTGCGGCGGCCCCGCTCGTCCGCGGGCGCCTGTCGATGGATCCGGCGCGGCATCGCACGACCTGGGACGATGCGCCGGTCACGCTGACCGTCACCGAATTCCTGATCCTCGAAACGCTCGCGCAGCGCCCGGGGATCGTCAAGACGCGCAACCAGCTGATGGATGCCGCCTATCAGGACGACATCTACGTCGACGACCGGACGATCGACAGCCACATCAAGCGGCTGCGGCGCAAGTTCCGACAGGTCGATCCCGAATTCGACGCCATCGAGACGCTATATGGCGCCGGCTACCGCTTCTCCGAAGAGTGAAGGCGGCGGCAGCGACCGGCGACGCGAGGCGAGCGACCTCGCGCTTCGCTGGTCGGGCCAGATCTCGCTCACCCGCCGCATCCTGGCGGTCAACATCTTCGCGTTGCTGCTGCTGGCGGGCGGGTTCTTCTACCTCGATTCGTACCGCAGCCGGCTGCTCGATGCGCGGGTGGCACAATATGTTCGCGAAGGGCGGCTGATCGCCGAATCGCTGGCGATGGTGGGGCCGGAGCAGCGAGACGACCTGATCACTCGCCTGGCGCGGGACACCGGCGCTCGGCTGCGTATCTTCGACGGTGGCGGGCGGACGATCGCCGACAGTCGCGACCTCGGCGTCCGCAACGCCGTGCTGCTCGATCCGGACAAGCAGGCTTGGAACCAGAGCGTTGCCCGCTTCCTCGACGCGGCCATCGATACGATCGTCGGCGCGGTCCGCCCGCCCTTGTATCGTGAGCGCGGGGACGGACGAGAATGGCCGGACGTATCCATCGCCGCAGCGCAGAGCAAGGTGTCGGGCAGCATCTGGCGGGCGCCGGATCGTACCCCCGTCATCACCGTCGCGGCGCCCCTGCCCGGCAACCGCGTGGTCATGAGTACGATCAATGCGCGCGACATCACGCAGACGGTGCGGATCGAACGGTTCCGGCTGAGCATCGTGCTGCTCGTCGTGACGCTCGTTTCGGTGCTGCTGTCGCTGTTTCTGGCGCGCACCATCGTCCGGCCGCTGCGACGGTTGGCGCGGGCGGCGGTGCGGGTGCGGCTGGGGCGTGCCCGCGAGGTCGTGGTGCCGCGTCTGCCCTCGCGCCGCGACGAGATCGGCAGCCTTGCTCGCGCTCTGTCCGACATGAGCCTTGCGCTCCGGGCGCGGATCGATGCGACGGAGGCGTTTGCCGCCGACGTGACGCATGAGATGAAGAACCCCCTCGCCTCGCTGCGGTCGGCCGTCGAGGGGCTGGGACGCGTGAAGGACCCCGAGTTGCAAGCCCGCCTGCTCGGTATCGTGCGCGACGACGTGCATCGGCTCGATCGGCTGATCACCGACATTTCGGAAGCATCGCGCCTCGATGCGCAGCTCAGCCGCGCGCATTTCGAACCTATCGACGTCGCCGCGATGATCCGCGCGCTCGTCGCCCAGCGCATCGAGCGCGTGGTGGAGCGCGGCATCCGACTGCGGGTCGACGATGATGGCCAGCCATTGGTCGTGCTCGGCGAGGGCGCGCGGTTGGAGCGGGTGTTCGAAAACCTGATCGAGAATGCGTTATCCTTCTCCCCGGACGGCGGCCTCGTCGCCATTGCCGCGGCGCGTAGCGACGAAGACATCGTCGTGCGGGTTGAAGACGAAGGCCCGGGCGTACCCGAAGAAGCGCGCGAGGCGATCTTCCGGCGCTTCCAGTCGATCCGGCCTGAGAGCGAGGCGTTCGGCCAGCATAGCGGCCTGGGCCTCGCCATTGCGCGAACCATCGTGGAGGCGCATCAGGGCAGCATCATCGTCGAATCGCGCGAAGACCGGCTGGCAGGCGCGCGCTTCGTCGTGCGTCTGCCGATCGCAGGCGCGCCATCTGCGGCGGACTGAGCATCATGACCATCCTTTCGTCGGAAATGCTGCACGCGACCAGCGTCGCGATCGACGGGCATGTCGTGCTGATCCAAGGCGTGTCGGGCACCGGCAAGTCGGATCTGGCACTACGATTGATCGACCGCGGGGCGGTGCTGGTCAGCGACGATCGCACGCTGGTGGTGCGGCAGGGAGCCACGCTGCGCGCGCGGGCGCCGGATACGATCCGTGGCCGGATCGAGGTGCGGGGCCTCGGCATCGTCAGCATGCCACAGGTGGATGACCTGCCGGTCGCATTGATCGTGCATCTGGGCGGTGAGGCGCAGCGCATGCCTGAGCGGCGAGAGCGGCTGCTCGCAGGGATCGCCGTACGCGAGCTTGCCTTCGACGCGTATCACGCCTCGACCCCGCTAAAGATCGAATGGGCGGTCCGCCAACCCGGGGCGACGCCTGCGTGACACGCCCTCTCCTCTCCGCCCGCTTTGCAGGGACGTATTGATGACCAAGGACATTCTGCTCGTCACCGGCCTGTCGGGTGCGGGCAAGTCGACCGTGTTGAAGACGCTGGAAGACTTGGGCTGGGAGGTGGTCGACAATCTGCCGCTTGCCCTGCTCGATCGACTGCTGGAAGCGCCGCTGGCGCAGGGTGCTGCGGATGGCACGCAGCCGCTGGCGTTGGGCATCGGTGCGCGCACGCGAGACTTCGACCCGAAGCGGATTATCGAGCGCATCCGCGCGCTACGCGAAGGCCATGGGCTCGACGTCGGCATGCTGTTCCTCGATTGTGCCGGCGCGGAACTCGAGCGACGCTATTCGGAGACGCGGCGGCGCCATCCGCTGGCACCGGATCGGCCGGCGAGCGACGGTATTGCCCGCGAGCGCGAGCTGCTGGCGCCGCTGCGCGAATGGGCGAATCGACTGATCGATACGACCGACCTCAGCGCGAACATGCTCGCGCAAAAGGTACGGTCGACCTTCGCCGTGTCGGGCAGCGACGCGCCGGTGCTGTCGATCCAGTCGTTCGGTTTCGCCCGCGGCATCCCGCGCAATGCCGATCTGGTGTTCGACATGCGCTTCCTGCGCAATCCGCACTGGGACCCCGTGCTGCGACCGGGTACCGGCCTAGACGCCGACGTTTCCGCTTATGTCGCCGCAGACCCCGCCTATCCCGCCGCGATGGAGCAGATCGGCAGCCTGCTCGAACTGCTGATTCCGCGCTATCGCGCTGAGGGGAAAGCCTATGTCAGCGTCGCGATCGGCTGCACCGGCGGCCGGCACCGATCGGTCCATGTGGCGGAACATCTCGCTCGACGGTTGCGCGACGCGGGTTTTTCGCCCACCATCACGCATCGCGACCTGGGGGCCGCACCGCAGGACTCGCTCGAGGGGCCGCCGGCCAGCAAATGAGTAACGTAACCGATATGATTGGCCTGGTTCTGGTGACGCACGGACGGCTCGCCGAAGAGTTCGTGACCGCCATGGTGCATGTCGTGGGGCCGCAGGAGCGGATCGCCACCATCTCGATCGGCCCCGACGACGACATGGAAGAGCGCCGCGCGGACATCGCCGCGGCGATCGCCGCCGTCGATACGGGGCGCGGCGTCATCGTGTTGACCGATTTGTTTGGGGGAACGCCGTCCAACCTCGCCATCTCGCTGATGACGCGCGGGCATGTTGAGGTGATTGCGGGTATGAACTTGCCGATGCTGATCCGGCTGGGGTCTGCGCGCAAATCGATGAAAGTTGTCGAAGCGGTGGCTGCGGCGCGCGAGGCGGGACGCAAATATATCTCGGTCGCATCCGAGGTGCTGGGCGAGGCGGCGGCATGAGCGCCGGGATCGAGCGGACCGTCCTGATCACCAACAAGCGCGGCCTGCACGCGCGCGCCAGCGCCAAGTTCGTGACCCTCGCCTCCAGCCAGCCGGTCGAGGTGCAGGTGCGCAAGGACGACGGCGCCGTCACCGGCACGTCGATCATGGGGCTGATGATGCTGGGCGCCGCCAAGGGCGATTCGATCACGATCAGCGCGGCCGGCGATGGAGCCGAGGCGGCGGTGAGCGCCTTGTGCGAGCTGGTCGAGGCGAAGTTCGGCGAAGACTGAGCGCGCCGACCCGTACGGGTCGGTGGTTTGACTTGAACGCGCCGCGGCGGAGCAGCGCCGGCCGTGTGCGTCGTTTTGGCCTTGCGCCAGCCCTTGGCTGGCGCGAAGGCACGACGCACGATGCCCCGAGAGATTACCGCCTTTTCCAACCCGCTGGTCAAATATGCCCGCGAGCTGCGCGACAAGAAGCATCGTCGCGGCGCGCGGCAGTTTATGGCGGAAGGATTGCGCATCCTGACCGAAGCGCGCGAGACGGGCCGCCTGCCCCGCATCCTGTTCTACGCCGCGGCGAATGCCGACCATCCGCTGGTCCATGCCCTGTCGATCGACGTCGAGATGGCGGGCGGCGAGTCGATCCAGACGACGCCCGACATCCTGTCCAAACTGTCGGGCAAGGATAACCCGCAGGCGGTCGTCGGCGTCTTTGACGAATTCGATCGAACGCTTGCAGATCTCGACCGCAACAGTGCCGGCATCTGGCTGGTCGCCGAGCGGCTGCGCGATCCGGGCAATCTTGGCACGATCCTGCGCACTGCCGATGCGGTGGGGGCCGGCGGACTGATCCTGATCGGCGAATGTGTCGATCCTTTCTCGGTCGAAGCCGTGCGCGCCAGCATGGGGGCGTTGTTCACCGTACCCGTCGTGCGGAGCGGTTGGGAGGACTTCCTCGGCTGGCTGCGCGAGGGGCCTGGGCAGCTGGTGGGGCTGAGCCTCGACACCACCCACGACTATCGCGGTGCGAGCTATGCCGCGCCGACGTTCCTGCTAACGGGCAATGAGGCGCAGGGGATGCCGGCGGACTATGCCGGGGCGTGCGACCTGCTGGTCAAGATTCCGATGCTGGGCAAGGCGGACAGCCTGAACGCCGCAGTAGCGACGGCGGTGATGGCCTATGAGGTTCTGGCCCAGCAGAGCCAGTAGTCGCCACATTTGCCGGCAACATAGACAACATGAACACCTTGGTGGAAACGATCGAGGCTGATCGTTTCGGTTTCCGCACCCATGCTACCCAAAAAGGGGCCGCAGGGCACAGCAAGCCATCTATCCGCCGATCATGCCACTGATGCGCACCGCGCCGCCATCGTTGAAGACCCTGCCGGATACCATGCCGGTAATCCGAGCGCGGGCACCCTCTTCGACATAGACGTCGCCAGCGACCATGCCGCTGATGCGGACGTCGCAGCCCGGACGAATGACGACATCGCCTGCGACCATGCCGGCGATGCGACCGTCCTGATCCATTACGATATCGCCGGGGTGCATGCCCTTCATCGCGGCCTCGCTCATTCGGCCGCGTCGGGGAGGCGCAGCACGTCGTCCCCATAGCGCGCCAGAGCTTCGACCGGTTCCGCAACGCCGATCTCGCGTGCCCCGGGTTCGATGTTGTATTCGCGAAGTTTACGTGCCGACACCAGCGCCCGGCTCTCAAAGCTGGACACGAAGCTGTTGTAATTGTTCACCGCCGTAGTGAGGCCGCTGCCGACCTTGCGGAGGTCTTCGCCGGCCTTGGCGAGACGGTCGTACAACTCCTTGCCCAGCGCGCCGATCGCGCGGGCTTCGCTGGCAAGCTTTTCCTGACGCCACACCGCCGCGACGGTGCGGGCGATGGCGATGAGGTTCGTGGGGGTGGCGAGCAGGACCTTCTTGTCGAAGGCATAGTCCCACAGCCCCGCGTCATGCTCCAGCGCGGCGGAGAGGAAGTGTTCGCCGGGGACGAACATCACGACATATTCGGGTGTGTCGTCGAATTGCGACCAATAGGCCTTGGCGCTGAGGCCGTTGATATGCGCACGCATGGATGCGGCATGGGCTGTGAGGCCGATATGGCGTTCGTTCTCGTCGACCGCACCGAACGCGTCCTGATAGGCGTTGAGCGAAACCTTGGCGTCGATGATGAGCGACTTGCCGCCGGGCACGCGAACGATCGCATCGGGGCGCAGGCGGCCGCCCTCCCCGTCCGCGACACTGACCTCCATCGCGAAATCAGTGTGCTCGGCGAGCCCACAGGTTTCGAGCACGTTGCGCAGCTGCTGTTCGCCCCAGCGGCCGCGTGCCTTGGGCGCGTTGCGCAGCGCGTTGACGAGCTTGGCAGCTTCGCCCGAAACGCGCTCCTGGCCGAGGCGCATCTGCTCGATCTGGCCCTTGAGGTCACCAAAGGCGTCGCGGCGCTCGGCTTCGACCTTGGCGACACCCTCTTCATAGCGCGCCAGGCGGTCGTTGACCGGCTGGAGCAGCGACTTGAGGTTGCTGCCGGCGAGCTCTTCGGACTGGCGGAAGCGTGCTTCGGCGCGGTCGAGGAACGCCTTTTGCGCGTCGGTCAACGCCTTGTTGGCGAGATCGTTGAACTGCGTCGCCATCATCTCCTTCGCCTCGCGCATGTCGGCGAGGCGGGCTTCGAACGCCTCGCTCTGCGCCTGCATCGCGGCGAGATCGGCGCGGGCGGCATCGCGATCGGCGCGGATCGTGGCGAGTTCGCGGCGGAGCAGGTCGGCAGCGGCGAGGCTCTGGTCGATCTGCGCGCGGAGATCGATCAGGCGAACCTCGGCCGCCTCGACCTGCGCACCCGCGGCGGCGAGATCGGCGCGCGCCGCATCGCGGTCGCTGCGAACGGCGAGGAGTTCGGTGCGCAGCGAATCCGCAGTGGCGATGCGATCGTCGACCTGCGCGCGCAGGCCGGCGAGTTCGCGCATCGCGTCGTTGCGTTCGCGCTCCACCGCGTCGCGCGTCCGGGCGACGAGCTCAGCGTCGGCGACCTTGCTCTGCGCGACCGCCAGATCGGCGGCGAGCCGGCCGCTGCGACGGGCCGCCAGCAGCCAACCAATCAGCAGGCTGGCGGCAAGCGCTAGAATGGCAACGACAAGCAACTGATCCACGAACGTCCCTTCGAAAGGTCACAAAAGTCACGCCGAAGAGGGTGTTTTCCGTGACGATCCCTTGGCCTATGCCGGGAACATAGATCGAACGAAGCGTGTAGGACAGCCCCTTTTTCAATCCGACCGGCTGAGAGGTTGGACACGCGCGACCGGGCGGCTACGATAGCGCTCACAAGAAGCAGGGGAGAATGTCGTGGGCAGTGGTTGGCTGGGTGTCATGGGCGCCGCAGTGCTGGTGTCGGGCGCGGTGCCCGCCGCGGCACAGGTCAGCGCCGCCGGCGATCCCTTTACAAGCGACCCGACCGGGATCGTCGCCGATCCCTGCCCTGCCCATCCCAAGGTTAGCTGGACCGAGCAGCAGCTGCACAATCTGACCCGCGATTTCGGGCAGCTATGCCGCTATCGTGCCGCCAATGCCGCGCTGACGGAACGCCCG
Organism: Arthrobacter sp. TPD3018; assembly: GCA_003075315.1. Lineage (GTDB taxonomy): Bacteria > Pseudomonadota > Alphaproteobacteria > Sphingomonadales > Sphingomonadaceae > Sphingomonas. Next base: position 1,512,429 of record QDFQ01000001.1, read on the forward strand.
CGGGTCGTGTTCGCCGGGGATTCGATCACGGACAATTGGATCAATTTCGATCCCGCCTTTTTCACCAACGGCGTAATCGATCGCGGCATCGGCGGGCAGACGACGCCGCAGCTGCTGGTCCGCTTTCGCCAGGACGTAATCGATCTGCACCCGCAGGCCGTCCACATCATGATCGGCACCAACGACATCGCCGGCAATACCGGAGCGGCGACGATCGAGACGGTGGAAGGGCATATCGCGAGCATGGCGGAACTGGCGCGGGCGCATGGCATCCGCGTGATCCTCGCCTCCGTACCGCCGGCGGGCGCCTTCCCCTGGGCGAAGGACAAGCAGCCGGTGCCGCAGATCGCAGCGCTGAATGCGTGGATCCGGGATTACGCCCAGCGCGAGGGGTTCACCTATGTCGATTATCATCCCGTGCTGGACGACGGACGGGGCGCGATGAAGCCGGGGCTGGCGAGCGACGGCGTGCATCCGACGGCGGCGGGCTATGCGGCGATGCGGCCCGTGGCGGAGGCGGCGATTCGCCGGGCGCTGGGTGGACGGGGAGCGGGCCGATGAAGCGCCTCGCCCTGATTGCCGCGCTGCTGGCCGGCAGTGCGCCCGCCTATGCACAGCGGCTGGCGACCGTCGAGCGCAATGGGGCGCTGGTGTCGATCGAGCCCTACGGACCGGGGATCGTGCGCGTGACGATCGCGACGGATCGGGCCCAAGCCGAAGGCCTGCCGGGATATGGCATTTCCGGCAAAAGCGACGATGCGGGCTGGGCCCGGCAGCGTGGTAGCGACGGCAGTGACGTCTTCGCCTCAAGCAACCTGCGCGTCACCGTGGCGGCGCAACCCTGGCCCAAGCCGCCAAGCCAGATGGAACGCTATTTCGTCCCGTCTCTGCCGCCGGTGTCGATCCGCTTCGACCGCGCCGACGGCACGCCGCTGACGGCGATGACCGGGTGGGAGATGGCGCCGCACGACGTGACCGGCGAGCATACGTTCCGTGTCGGCGCGACCTTCGCCGACACGCCCGACACGCATTATTACGGCCTCGGCCAGTATCAGGACGGCGTGCTCGATCTGCGCGGGCGGACAATCGACTGCCGCCACGATTACGATCGCCCCGCCGGCGAAGCGGTATGCGTGCCGTTCATGGTGACGGACAAAGGCTATGCGATCCTGTGGGACAATCCGTCGGCGACGACGGTCTCGCCGGGGCTGCACAGCCAGACGCATCTGCAATCCAACGTCGGCGAGCGCGTGTCGTTCTTCGTCATCGCGGGGCGGACCAGCGACGATCTGTATGCGGGCTACGCCAGGCTGACCGGCTCGACCCCACTGCCGCCCAAAGCGGCATTCGGCCTGATCCAGAGCAAGGCGCGTTACGAGACGCAGGCGGAGCTGACCGCGGTGGCGGACGGCTATTGGCAGCGCCGCTATCCGCTCGACATCATCGTACTCGACTGGTTCTACTGGACCCGGATGGGGCAGCTGGACATCGACCGGACGGCCTTTCCCGACCCGGTTGCGATGAACGCCCATCTGAAGTCGCAGGGCGTCCGCAGCATCGTCAGCATCTGGCCGCGGTTCGAGAAGGAAAGCCGCTGGTTCGACACGCTCGCCGCCAAGGGCTGGCTGCTGCACGACGCGGACGGCAAGCCGGTGGACGGACTGCCGATCCGGTCGGACCGGGCGGGGGCGCTGATCGACAGCACCAACCCGGACGCGCGCGCCTGGTATTGGGGCAAGATCCGCGACGATATCTTCAGCGCGGGCTTCGACTTCGCCTGGCTGGACGAGACCGAGCCCGATCTGGTGCCGGACGGCTTCCACTACGCGATCGGGACGGGCGATCGCTATCACAACGTCTTTCCGCTGCTGCATACGCTGAGCGTCGCGGAAGGCTCGGCACGCGACCGACCGGATATGCGCAATTTGATCCTATGCCGGGCGGCATATCTGGGGACGCAGGCGAACGGCTGTCTGTTCTGGTCGTCGGACGTGCGCTCGACGTGGGAGGCGTTGCGGCGGCAGGTGCCGGCGGGGCTGGGCATGACGGCGAGCGGCATCGCCTATTGGTCGAGTGATACGGGCGGGTGGCAGTGGCCCAACGGCCCGGCGGCCCAGCGCCCCGTGCTCCTCGATCCGGCGGGCGCGACCGCCATGGCGCCGTCGTATCGGGACTATCCCGAACTGTTCGTGCGCTGGTTCCAGTATAACGTGTTCACGCCGACGCTTCGCATCCATGGCCAGCGACCGGCGACGGCGATCTGGGACTATGGCACGGCGGCCGAACCGGTGCTCGCCGCCTCGCTGCGGCTGCGGTATGAGCTGCTGCCCTATATCTATGCGTTGGGACGCCAGACCAGCCTGACCGGCGCACCGTTCATGCGGGCGCTGTTCATGGATTTCCCCAAGGATGCGACGGCCAAGACGCTGGGCGACGAATATATGTTCGGCCCCGCCCTCCTCGTCGCGCCCGTCACCGAACAGGGCGTGACCAGCCGCCGCGTCTATCTGCCCGCCGGGACGGACTGGTACGATTTGTGGACGGACAAGCGCTACGCCGGTGGCCAGTGGATCGACGCGGCTGCGCCGATCGAGCGCATCCCGGTCTTCGTGCGCGCCGGATCGATCCTGCCGATCGGGGACCAGGTGCAAAGTACCGCACGCGAGCAGGGGCTGGCCAAGGTCCGCGTCTATCCGGGGCGTGATGCGCGCTTCACGCTGTACGACGATGACGGGACGACCAACGCCTGGCGCACGGGGGGCGGACGCAGCGCGACATTGGTGTGGAACGACACCAGCGGCCGGCTGTCCGTAGAGGGACGGCTGCCCACCGGGCAGGCGCTGGACCCGTTGGTCATGGTGATCGGGCGGTAGCGGCGCTGCGTCCTTGACGGCGGCGTCGGCGAGGCCAATGATAGCGATAACGAAAGTTGGAGAGGCTATCATGGCACCGCCGTCGCGACGCGAAATCCTGGGGGGTGCGGCGCTCGCCGTCGCCGGCATGGCGGCGCCGGCCGCATGGGCCGCGCACCCTGCCGACAGTCTGGAGGCGATCGCCGCGCGCAAGGGGCTGCGCTTCGGATCGGCGATCCCATGGCAGCCGGGCTCCCCGCCGGGCCTGCCGGTCCGCGACCCAGCCTATGCGCGGCTGATCGCCCAGCAATGCGGGCTGGTCGTCGCCGAAAACGAGATGAAGTGGCAGCGGCTGCGCCCGGCGCCCGACGTGTTCGATTTCGCGCCCTTCGACACGATCGTCGGCTGGGCAGAGCGCAACGGCCTGGCGGTGCGCGGGCACAATCTGCTGTGGCATCAGCCGAAATGGCAGCCGAAGTGGCTGAACGCCTACGATTTCGGCAACCGGCCCCGCGCCGAGGGCGAACGGCTGCTGACGACGCATATCCGCACCGTGCTCGGCCGGTATGGCAGCAAGATCCGCAGCTATGACGTGGTCAACGAGGCGGTCGATCCGGCGGACGGCCACCTGTACGAAACCGCGCTGTCCAAGGCGATCGGCGGCGCGGAACCGACGCTGGACCTCGCCTTCCACACCGCACGCGCGGCGGCGCCGGGCGCGCAGCTGGTCTACAACGATTATATGAGCTGGGAACCGCACAACGAGGCGCATCGCGCGGGCGTGCTGCGGCTGCTCGAGGGGTTCCGGCGACGCGGCGTACCGGTGGACGCGCTGGGCGTGCAATCGCATCTCATCACCCAGAGCGCAGACGCCAGCGCCGATGTCGGGCGGTTGCAGGGCGAGTGGCGTCGGTTCCTCGATGCGGTGACGGGGATGGGCTATGCGTTGCTGATCACCGAGCTCGACGTGCGCGATAACAATCTGCCTGCGGACATTGCGGTGCGGGATCGCGCGGTGGCGGACTTCACCCGCGGCTATCTGGACGTGACGCTCGCCTATCCGCAGCTGCGCGACGTGCTGGTGTGGGGCCTCAGCGATGCGCACAGCTGGATTCCGGGCTTCGAGCCCCGCACCGATCATGCCGCGCGGCGCCCGACGCCCTATGATGCGGCGCTGCGGCCCAAGCCGATGCGGACTGCCATTGCGGAGGCCTTTGCCACGGCGCGTCCGCGCTGAACTGTTTCCGGACCGGCATGGAGCCGGCCGGCAATGAGGGGAGACGATGATGAAGGCCATGATCGCACTCGCGCTCGCCACGGTGCCGCTGAGCGCCGTGGCGGCGGGGCAACAGGCAGCGCCGGCGCAGGGGAGCATCTTCGACAAGGCGATCAACCAGCCCGGTATCGGGTGGAGCCTCTATGGTCCCGGCCAGACCGCCAAGCAGGTGCCGGCGGCGGACGTGCCCGGTGGGGCCGCCGTTCGGGTACAGGTGAGCAAGGCGGGCGCAAACGTGTGGGACGTCGGCGCGACCTATCCGACGATCAAGCCGATCGCGGCCGGCGATACGCTGCTCGTGATGGTCTACCTGCGCGCGCCCGAGGCCAAGGACGGTGCGACCGTACCAATCCCGGTCAACGTCGGCGGCGCCGACGCCCCCTACCCGCAGGTCACCGGCGAGACGGTGAACGTCGGCGCGGGGTGGAAGCGCTATTTCGTGTCGGGCGTGTCGAACCAGGCGTTTGCCGCGGGCAAGGCGCGGATCGGCGTACAGCTGGCCGGATCGAAGCAGGTGATCGAGGTGGGGCCGGCGTTCCTGCTCGACCTGGGTGCCGGATTCGATCGGTCGAAGCTGCCGCACAACTGACGGATACGAAAAAGGGCCGGCTCCTCGATCACGAGGAACCGGCCCGACAAGGTGGAGGCGGCGGGATATCCCGCCGCCTTTTTCGTCAGAAGTTGCCGCGCAGGATGAACGAGAAGCGGCGGTCGTTCATGAAGTAGGAGCGCGGGGCGAGCTGGGCGGGATCGCCCGTATACGCCTGCAGCGTCTTGGTAACGGTGTTGGTCAGGTTCACGCCCTGGACGCCGATCTTGATCGCCTTCGTCACGTTCAGGAACGCGGAAGCGTCGAGCTGACCCGAGGCGTCCTGGAAGATCGACGTATAGGGGAAGATCACGTCCGCGGCGGTCAGCAGGTACTTCGACCGCCAGTTGTAAGCGGCACGCAGCGAGATCGGCCCCTTTTCGTAGAAGAGCGTCGCGTTGACGTTGTGCTTCGACAGGCCCTCCAACGGCAGGCTGCCACGCACCGTCTGCGCGGCCACGTTCGTCACCGGCGCACCGCCGTTGAGGAACGAGTTCGGCAGGCCCGAGCTTTCGATATACGAATAATTGCCGGTGAAGCCGAAGCCGTTGAGGAAGCCGGGCAGGAAGCTGAACGTCTGCTGATAGGCGACCTCGACACCCTTGATCTTGCCGTGACCGTTATAGTTCGCCGGCCCACGCGTCAGCAGCGGGAAGGTGACGCCATTGTTCTGCAGCGGCAGGCTGACCACCGACTGGTAGAAGAAGTTGGACACGTCCTTGTAGAAGGCATCCACGGTCAGCGATCCGACCTTCGAAAAGTACCATTCCGCCGTCGCGTCGAACTGCCATGCGGTTGCCGGCTTCAGATACGGATTGCCGACCGTGCTGAGGAAGTTGCCGTTGCCGTCGATCGTGATCTGCTGAAAATTGCGGATCAGCGCCGAATCCGGCCGCGTCAGCACCTTCGATCCGGCGAGACGCGCGATCAGGTTCTGCGTGATGCCGAACTTCAGGTTCACGCTCGGCAGCCAATAGGTGTAGCTGTTCTTCGCCTGGTTGTAGAGGTTGACCGAGTTCACCCCGGCGAACTGCTGCAGCAACGCATAGCCCGTCGGCCCGAGGTTGCAGACGCCGCCAGGCGTGCTGGGCGTTGCACCCGGAGGCGCGCCAGCAGGGGGAGCCGCGATGGCGCAACGCGAGCTATACGGGTTGGAAATGTTCAGCGTCGCCTGGTTGGGCACCGTGGTCGTCCCGAACGAATCGAGACCGGTGCGGACATAGCGGACGCCGGCGTTGCCGCTGAAGTCGAGACCGCTGCGCGACTTGAACGAGATCATCGCATAGGCCGCGGTATCGCGCTGATGCACGCGCTGGATTTCGCTGGGCAGATAGGATGTGCCGGCCACGACGCCCGGACGCTCGGCGAGCGGCATCCACTGCTGCTGCGTATTGCCGTTCTGATTGCGCGACACGGCTTCCACCTGCTTCAGGAAGTTCACCGCCGTGCCGTAGCCGTTGATCATGTCGCCATTGTAGAAATAGGCGCCCGGCGGCGAGTTGGTGGCTCCGCGGAAGAAGTTGGGGAAGGTGTAATATTGCGCCTGGTTGCCGCCGTATTGGTCCAGCGTGACAGGATAATCGCCCGCCCAGATTTCGCTGAGCATGCCCCAGTTATAGGTCGAATACTTCACATTCTGGTCGCGATCGGCATAGCGTGCGCCGAAACGAGCCTTGTTGAAGAAGCTGTCGTCGGCGAAGTCATAGGTGACGTCCGCCTTGAACTGATATTCCTGACCGACGCTGTCTTCGCTGTGGTCCATTGCCGCACGCCAATATTGTGCGCGCGGATCAGCAAAATACTGAGCGTCGGTTTCGCCAGCGAGGATCGTGTTTGCAGGCTGCGCCCAGCTCGCCGACAGCGTGTTCGGCTTGTGCGAGATGACGCTGGGCAGCTTGCCGGTCAGATCCAGCTCCTGATCGGCGAAGGTCGCGCCGAAGATGCTGAGGCTGTAGTTGTTGTGTTCCGACCGCGTATAGTCTGCGTCGAGGTTGATCGACCAGCGCTCGGCCGGATGGATTTCGGCGTTAAGGCCGTAGTCGTTGACGAGATTGCGATCGTAGGTCTGCCCGCGCGCAAGCTGAAGCTGCGCGCCGCCGGTCGGCAGGAAGGTGGTGGCCGGCGCGCCGCTACGGCTGGTGCGATAGCCCGTGCCCGGGGACGTGATGTAGCCGCTCTGGAACAGTCCGTTCGAATCGTAGACGTAATTCTTGAACTGGCCGACCGGGCATTCCGCCCGCACCGTGCCGTTGCCATTGTACAGCGGGCCGTCGTTGTTCTGCACGCAGCCGACCGGGAAGGTGCTGTATTCCGACAGATCAGGCGCCGCTTCGAACGTGTGCTCATCCGTCGTGTTGGTGGTGTGCGAGCGCAGATATTGCGCGGTCAGCAGGAAGGACTTGTCGCGCGTTTCGAACTGCGCGGCGAGAGCGATGCCGTCGCGCTTACGGTCGAATTCCTGCGTCCGGTACTGGCCGCCGAGCGGCGCATAGGCCTTGGGCAGCAGATCGGCGAAACCATCTGCCCCGGCCGTCGATGCCGTACCGCATGCCGACCCGGCAGGCGGCAGCGTCGTCGTGTTGCTGTTGCTCGGCAATGGGTTGCGGCAGACGAGCACGCCGTTTCCGTTCTGGAACGGCACCTGCGTGTTATCGCGCGTCTGGAAGTTGGTGATCTGCACGCCATCGGCGCGGCTGCGGATGCGCGAATAGGACAGATCGCCCAGGATGCCGAACGTGCCGATCCCGGTTTCGAAGGTGTCGCTGATGAGGATCGAGCCCGTCGGCGTCCACTTCTTGCGGAAGTCGCCGTAATTGCCTTCCGCATCGACGCCCATGTGGAAGCCGCGATTGTCGAAGGGTTTGCGGGTGTTGAGGTTGACCGTACCCGCCAGACCGCCCTCGATCGCGGCGGCGGTGACGTTCTTGTAGACCTCGACCGAGCCAAGAAGCTCGGCAGGAACGTCAGAGAAATTGAGCGACTGGCCGCCGATACCCGCCGCAAAAGCGTCGCGGCCGTTGAACTCGGACCGGACGAAATTGAGACCGCGTACGACGACGCCCGATCCTTCGACCGAGAAGTGGTCGGGATCGTTGGCGGCAGCGAATCGGCTGATCGACACACCCGGCACGCGCTGCAGCGCTTCCGTGACCGACCGATCGGGCAGCGCCCCGATATCGGTCGCGGTGATGGCGTCGACGACGGTGTCCGAATTGCGCTTGATATTCTGCGCATTGGCGAGGCTCTGGCGGATGCCGGTGACGACAATGTCGTCGGGCGATCCCGACGTATCGCTCGCCTGCGACGTCGCGGCAGGATCGACTTGGGCGCTCGCGGCAGGCGTCGTGGCCGACGCGGTGCCCGCCGTGCCGGTGCCGGCCTTCGCCGCGGTCGGGGAGGTTTGTTCGGTTTGCTCGACCGATTGCGCATGGGCGACGCCGGTCACGCTGGCGATGCAGAGGGCGCCGACGGAGGCGCCGCGCAGAAGGCGGACGAGCGATGTGGCAGTCGAATGCGATGGCGCGGTTGGGCGCATGATGATCCTCCCCAATGAGCCGCACGGTTTCGAATCCGCGGGTCTCATGTTCTATTTGTCTGAGCAGAGCGGCGGTTGAACTGCAATGGTTGCGGTAACGCCCGGTCCGGTGCCATTACATTTTATGTCTCCAGTGTGATTTTCAAGCAACATTGGCGCCTGATCGGAACTGCTGTAGGACGTCGATCAAAGAGGGCACTGCTCGAGTGGGAGCGCCACCATAGGGGTGTCCGGGAGGGATGAGGATGGCTGGGGAACGGCGACAGACGACCCGCGTGGTCATCGTAGGCGGCGGGACCGCGGGCTGGATGACCGCGGCGGCGATCGCGCGACTGCTGCCGCACCGCGCCGAGGTTCACCTGATCGAGTCGGAGGCGATCGGTGTCGTCGGCGTCGGCGAGGCCACCCTGCCCCATATCCGCGCCTTCAACGAACGGCTCGGCATCCCCGAAGCGGAGTTCATGGCGCGGACGCGCGCGACCTTCAAACTCGGCATCGAGTTTCGCGACTGGGGCGCGATCGGCGACAGCTACATCCACCCGTTCGGTACGTTCGGCACCGGTTCGGGCGCGGTCGATTTCCATCATTATTATGCCCGGCTGCTGTGCGAGGGCGCCAAATTGCCGCCGCTCGACCGGCTATCCTATGCCTGTGCGCTGGCGCGCGAGGGGCGGTTCGCAATGCCGGAGACGGACCGGCGGTCGCTCGCGGGGACGTTCGGCTATGCCTATCAATTCGACGCGCTGCTGTTCGCGCCCTATCTGCGCGGCCTCGCCGAAGAGATGGGCGCACGGCGCAGCGAGGGGATCGTCGTCGACGTCGCGCGCGACGGCAAGAGCGGCGATATCGTCGCGGTGACGCTGGCCGATGGAACGCGGATTGAGGGCGACCTGTTCGTCGACTGCTCCGGCTTCCGATCGCTGCTGCTGGGCGAGGCGTTGGGCGAGCCGTTCGAGGACTGGTCGCGCTGGCTGCCCGCCGATCGGGCGGTGGCGATGCCGTGCCGGACCGAGACGGCGGTGACGCCCTATACCAGCGCGATCGCGATGCCCGCGGGGTGGCGCTGGCGCATCCCGCTGCAACACCGGACCGGCAACGGCTATGTCTATGCCAGCGCGTTCCTGAGCGACGATGCCGCCGCCGCGGCGCTGCGCGGCGTGGTGGAGGGCGAAGCGCTCGCCGACCCGCGGCCGCTGCGCTTCAAGGCGGGGCGGCGGCGGCACAGCTGGTCGCACAATTGCGTCGGGATCGGGCTGGCGAGCGGGTTTTTGGAGCCACTCGAATCGACCAGCATCTATCTGGTGCAGCAGGCGATCACGTTGCTGGTCGAGCTATTCCCGGACGGGCGCACCAGCGCTGCCGATCGCGACGAATTCAACCGCGTGATCGACCTGGAATATGACCGGATTCGCGACTTTCTGATCCTGCACTATCACGCGACGACGCGGAGCGATTCGCCGTTCTGGGACTATGTGCGGACGATGCCGATCCCCGACACCTTGTCGGAAAAGCTGGAGCTGTGGCGCCGACGCGGGCGGGTGGTGAAATATCGCGAGGGCGTATTCCTGGATGCGTCGTGGATCGCGGTCTACATGGGCCAGGGCATCGTCCCGGCGGGCTGGGACCCGCGCGCCGACGTTTCGCCCGAGGGTGACCTGCGGCGTGGCATCGGCAGCCTTGCCGAACAGATTGCCGCAGACGTGGCGCGACGGCCGGGGCATCGCGCCTTCATCGACGGCTATTGCCCGATGGCGGAGGCGGCGTGACGCAGGATCGCGCCATTCGAAGCATTCTGGTGGCGGGCGGCGGGATCGTGGGCTGGCTGGCCGCCGCCGCCCTGAAGCGGCGCGCGCCGTTTCTGACGGTGACGCTGCTTGACGGGGCGCGGTCGCCGAATGCCCTGGCGGATCGGATCGCCTGTACCCTGCCCTCGCTTGCCGGCTTTCATGCCGATCTGGGCATCGGTGACGAGGATGCCGTGGTGCGGACCGGTGCGGGCTATCGGCTGGGCACCCGTTTCGTCGGGTGGGGACGCGATGACGCGGACTATGTCCATGCCTATGATCATTATGGTCAGGCATTCGGCGCGACGGCATTTCACCTCCACTGGCTGCGGGCCGCGCAGGAGGGGGCGGTGCCGCGGTTCGATGCGTTCGCACCGGCCGCGGCGCTCGGTCGGGCCGGGCGATACGCACCGCCGACGCCGGGGACGATCTTCGCCCGGCATCAGCCTGGGCTAACGCTGGACCTGCCGCGCTACACGCGGATGATCCGGGCCTTTGCCGCGCACGTCGGCGTGGACGTGGTGGTGGGAGAGATCGCTGACATTGAGAGGCACGATCGTGGCGGGATCGCGGCGGTGGCCCTCGTCGGTGGGGGAAGGCTGGCAGCGGACCTGTACGTCGATGCGACCGGGCCCGAGGCACGGCTGCGCGATACGATCGACAGTGCGCGTGACGACTGGAGCGCGTGGCTGCCGTGCGATCGGGTGATGCTGGCCGATGGGCCAACGGCCGAACCGCCGCTGCTGACGCCCGTCACCGCGCATGCGACGGGCTGGTCGTGGGACGGCGGCACGCAGCGCGGTATCGTCTATGCCGCCGACCGGCTGGCCGATGACGATGCGGCGGGATTGCTGGGATCGGCCGGCGTTGCGCCCATGACAATCCGACCGGGGACGCGCCGGGAGCCCTGGCGTGCCAATTGCGTCGCGATCGGCGACGCCGCGACGGCGATCGATCCGCTGGAATGGTGCAACCTGCACCTGGCGCTGAGCGCAATCGATCGCCTGATCGCAATGCTGCCCGACCGGGACATGGCGCCGGTGGAAGCGGCAGATTTCAATCGGCAGACGCTGGCGGAGGCGGAACGCGTGCGCGACATGCTCGCGCTGCATTACCGCGCGACCGCTCGGCCGGAACCGATGTGGCGTGCGGTCGCCAGGGTGCCGCCGCCGGACAGCCTGGCGCATACCATGCTCCAGTTCGAAGAGCGCGGTCGCCTACCCTTCTACGAAGAGGAAACCTTCACGCGCGACGGCTGGGCGGCGGTGCTGATCGGTCAGGGGATACGCCCACGGCGGATCGATCCGCTAGCTGAAGCCATCCCGCTGTCCGACGCGCATGCGGCGATGCTCGGCGTCACCGATGCCATCGCGGCGGCGCTGCCGCATGCCCCCACCCATGCCGCCTGGCTCGCGGCGCAAGCGAGGCGCCTAGCCCGATGACCCTGCCCGTCCCCGACCACGCCATCCACAATATCGTCATCGTCGGCGGCGGCACCGCGGGCTGGATGGCCGCCGCCGCTTTCTCGCGCCTGCTCAACACCGGCTATACGCGCGTCACGCTGATCGAATCGGAGGAGATCGGGACGGTCGGCGTCGGCGAAGCGACCATCCCGCCGCTGCTGAATTTCAACCGGATGCTGGGGATCGACGAAAACGAATTCCTCTCGGCGACGGCAGGCACGTTCAAGCTGGGCATCGAGTTTCGCGACTGGGGCGCGATCGGCGATCGCTACATCCATCCGTTCGGCACCTTCGGTCAGGACCTGCAGGGCATATCCTTTCACCAGCTATGGCTGCGTGAGCGCAGCCGCCGGGCGATTCCGGACATCACCGCCTGGTCGATGAGCGCGCAGGCGGCGGCGCGCGGACGGTTCGGCCGGGCGCGCGAAGATGCACGCTCGCCGGTGCGCGAGCTGTTCTACGCCTATCATTTCGATGCCTCGCTCTATGCGCGCTATTTGCGTAGTTACGCCGAGCGCGGCGGGGTGACGCGGATCGAGGGGCGGATCGCCGACGTCCGATTGCGGGGCCAGGATGGCTATGTCGAAGCGCTGACGCTCGCCGACGGGCGGCAGGTGGCGGGCGACCTGTTCATCGACTGTTCCGGGTTTCGCGGTCTGCTGATCGAGGAAGCGCTGCATACGGGCTACGAAAGCTATGCGCAGTGGTTGCCCTGCGACCGGGCGGTGGCGGTGCCGTGTGCGCTGCCGAATGCGCGGGAGCCCGACCCGTACACCCGCGCCACCGCCCGTGCGGCTGGCTGGCAGTGGCGCATCCCGCTGCAGCACCGGATGGGCAACGGCTATGTCTATTGCAGCGACGACCTGTCCGACGAGGCGGCGGAGTTCGATCTGCTCGCCAGTCTGGAGGGCGAGCCGCTGGGCGATCCCCGCCGGCTGCGCTTCACGGCGGGACGCCGGCGGCAGAGCTGGAACCGCAACGTCATCGCGCTGGGGCTGTCGAGCGGCTTTGTCGAACCGCTCGAATCGACCAGCATCCATCTGGTCCAGGCGGGCATTCAGCGGATCGTCGCGATGTTTCCCGACACGCGCTTCGACCCCGCCGAACGCGACGAATTCAACCGCCAGCTGCACGGTCTGTACGAGGACATCCGCGACTTCATCATCCTGCATTATGCCCAGACTCGGCGAACCGACACGCCGTTCTGGGATCGCGTCCGCACGATGCCGCTGCCCGACAGCCTGACCCGCAAGCTGGACCTGTGGCGCGGCAAGGGGCGGCTGTTCCGCGAGGGATATGACCTGTTCAGCGTGCCGAGCTGGGTCGCGGTGTGCCTGGGCCAGGGACTTGTGCCATCGACCTGGGAGCCGGCTGCGGACGCGCTGGACGAAACTCTGGTCGCCGAGGCGATGGAGACGATGCGGCGCGGCTATGCGGACACCGCGGAGCGGCTGCCGACGCATGGCGATTTTCTACGGATGGTGGCGCCCTCCCCGCTCGCCAATTGGGGGCAGGCGCGATGAGGAAGGCCTTGGCGCTGCTATCGCCGCTGGCGCTGGCGGGTGCGGGGTCGCCGCCGGCTGCGGTGCACCTCAACCAGATCGGCTTTCGTCCCGACACGGCGAAATGGGCGATCCTGTCGGACGATGCCAAGGCGCCGCTGCCGTGGCGCGTCGTCGATGCAAGCGGCAAGGTCGTGGCGGAGGGCAAGACCCGGCCGTTCGGCGACGATGCGGCATCAGGCGATCACGTCCATCAGATCGACCTGAGCGCGGTGCGGGTGCCCGGCACGTACCGGCTGACGGTGGATGGCGTGACCAGCCATCCCTTTGCGATCAGGGCCGACACCTATGCGCCGCTGGCCCGCGCGGCGCTGAACTTCTTCTACCAGAACCGCGCGGGCATCGCGATCGACGCGCGCTATGCCGGCGGCCCGCAATGGGCGCGCGCGGCGGGCCATCCGCATGAGGTGGCGACCTGTTTTGCCGGGCGCGACACCGCAGGAACGGTCTGGCCGGGCTGCCGCTACACACTGGATGTGACGGGTGGCTGGTACGACGCGGGCGATCACGGCAAGTATGTGGTCAACGGCGGCATCGCGCTGTGGACGTTGCAGAATCTGTACGAGGTGAATGCCGCTGCGCCGTCGTTCGCCGATGGCAGCGTGATGCTGCCCGAGGCAGGCAACGGCATCAACGACCTGCTCGACGAAAGCCGATGGGAGATGCGGTTCCTGCTGGCGATGCAGGTGCCCGACGGCACGCAACTGGCGCTGCCGGTCGGGCCCCAGCCGCGCCGGCCGATGACCCTGACCAGCGTCGATGCCGGTGGCATGGCGCATCACAAGGTCGCCGATCGCAACTGGACCCCGCTGCCAACGATCCCCGCGGAGGATCGCGAGGAGCGGTTGCTGTATCCACCAAGCACCGCTGCGACGCTGAACCTGGCGGCCACCGCCGCGCAATGCGCGCGGATCTGGCGGGCGATCGACAAGGCCTTCGCGCATCGGTGCCTGGTGGCGGCGGGCAAGGCCTATCAAGCGGCGGTGCGCAACCCGGATATTTACGCCGCACAGGATTTCGAGGGCAGCGGAGGCTATGGCGACACGCACCTCGACGACGAGCGCTATTGGGCGACCGCGGAGCTGTACGCGACGACCAGGATGCCCGAGCTGGCTGAGGCGTTGCGTCGCATGCCCCTGCATGCCGCCCCGCTGTGGGGCGAAGCGGGCTGGGCCAATGTCGGGACGCTCGGGACGATCACGCTGGCGACCGCCGAGGGCATCCCCGTGGCCGAACGCGAGGCGGCGCGGGCGAAGCTGGTGGCGCTCGCCGACGCGTTTCTGGCAGAGCGGGAGCGGTCGGGGTATCACCTGCCCTATGCGACCACCGACTATGTCTGGGGATCGAACGGCGCGATCCTGAGCCGCGGCATCGTGCTGGCGCTGGCGGCGCGCTTTACCGGTGAGGCGCGCTATCGTGATGCGGTGGTCGATACCGCCGATTACGTGCTGGGGCGCAATCCGCTCGACCAGAGCTATGTCACCGGCTTCGGGTGGAAGCCGATGCAGCACCCGCACCATCGTTTCTGGGCGCATCAGTTCGACGCGCGACTGCCAGGGCCGCCGCCGGGCGTGTTGAGCGGGGGGGCGAACAACACCTCCTTCGCCGATCCCGTCTCGGCGTCGCTGAAGGGGCGATGCGTTGCGCAGCGGTGCTGGCTGGACGATTCGCGGGCCTTTGCGGACAATGAAGTGGCCATCAACTGGAACGCGCCACTGGTCTGGGTCGCGACATATTTGGCGATGCCGCGCTAGGCATCGCGCGAGAGAGGATCGGGCGAATGAAGGCGGCATGGCGGGGCCGGGTGCGGCGGGCGACGATGGTGACGGGCGGCGCGCTGGTGCTCGCCGGGATGGCGGCTGCGGGTTGGGCGCAGGGATCGCACTGGGTACCGGCCTGGGGATCGGCGCAGATGGTCGCCGCCCAGGCCGAAGCGGACAAGCTGGCGGCGCTGGGGCCAGTGACGGTGCGACAAACCGTCCATCTTTCGGGCGGCGGCACGATGGTGCGCGTACGGCTGTCGAATATCGCCGGCACCGCGCCGCTCCGGATCGACGCCGCTGCGCTGGGCAAGGGCGCGCCCGCCAGCGCCATTGTCACCGGCAATACGCCGCTGACCTTCTCGGGCACACGTGCGGTCACCATCCCGGCGGGTGCCGAAGTCTATTCGGACCCCTTGCCGCTTGCGACCAAGGCGGGTGACGATCTGACGATCAGCCTGTCCTTCCCCGACGTGCCCGCGACACGGACCGGCCACCCCGGCGCGCGCGCGACGACCTTTGCTGCGCGCGGCGACCAGACCGCTGCGGCATCGCTGATCGACCCGCAGACCGTCGGCGGCTGGTGGAGCCTTGCCGATGTGGAGGTCAGCGGTGGCAGTACGACGGGGACGATCGTCGCGATCGGCGATTCGATCACCGATGGCCGCGGCGTGCGTGACGATGCGAACACACGCTGGCCCGACGAACTGGCACGCCGCCTGTCCGCAAACCGCGCCACCGCGGGCCTGTCTGTGGTCAACGCCGGGATCGGCGGCAATCGCATACTGCTCGACGGCGCCGGCCCCAATCTGCTCGCACGCTTCGATCGGGACGTGATCGCCCGCCCCAATGTGCGCGCGGCGATCGTGCTGGAAGGGGTCAACGATCTCGGCACGCTGACCCGCGACCGACCCGTCGATGCCGTGACCCATCGCGCGATGGTCACCGCCATCACCGCTGCATATCGGCAAATCGCAGCGCGGGCTCACGCGCATGGCATCCGGCTGATCGGGGGCACGATCACGCCGCTGGTCGGCAACGCGAATTATCACGCTGGCCCTGAAACGGAGGCGGACCGGCAGGCGATCAATCGCTTCATCCGTACCTCCGGCACGTTCGATGCGGTGGTCGATTTCGACGCGGCGGTCCGCGACCCGGCGCATCCGGACCGGCTGCTGCCCCCTTATGATACCGGTGACCATCTCCATCCAAATGAAGCCGGCTATCGCGCGATGGCTCAGGCGATCCCCCTTTCGTTCCTCACCGAGCGACGGATCGTTGGCGCCGCCGCCCCGATCGCGGTCGGGCCGCAGCCCGTGTCGCCGCAGATCGCGCTGACCTTCGACGACCTGCCCGCTCATGGACCGTTGCCGATCGGAGACGACCGCCTGCGCATCGCGCAGCGCATCATCGCGGCACTGAAGGCCGAACGGGCGCCCGCGTTCGGCTTCTATAACGGCGGCTTCGCCAACGACGCGACGGCGCCTCAGGTGGTCGCGGCATGGCACCGTGCCGGGCTTCCGATCGGCAACCACAGCTGGAGCCATGGCAACCTGGCGACGACGACCGCCCCCGCCTTCCTCGCCGACGTCGCCCGCGACGAGCCGACGCTGGCTGCGGTCGGCAAGGGGAGCGACTGGCGCTGGTTCCGCTACCCGTTCCTCAGCGAGGGGAAGGACATAGCGCAGGTCGGCGCAGTGCGCGCAGGGTTGCGGGCGAAAGGCTATCGTATTGCCGCGGTGACGATGAGCTTCGGCGATTACGGCTGGAACGACGCTTATGCGCGTTGCGTGGCGAAGAGGGACGACGCCGCCATCGCGACGCTCGAAACCAGCTTCCTCGCCGCCGCGCGTGCGCAAGCGCTCCGCTCGCGCGCATTATCCCAAGCCGCGTTAGGGCGCGACATTCCCTATGTCCTGCTGATGCATCTGGGGGCGTTCGATGCGCGGATGATGCCGCGCCTGCTGGCGCAGTATCGCGAGATGGGCTTCGCCTTCACGACGCTGCAACGCGCGGAAGCGGACCCCTTCTACGCGGCAGCGACCGACCTCAGCTTGCCCGGCCCCAGCCCGACGCTGGAAGCGGCCGCCGCGGCGAAGGGGGTCCCCGTTCCCGCCGACGCCCCGCTGCCGCCCGCCACGCTCTGTGCGTGACGGGACGGCGCTTGCATCAGACCAACGCGTTGCGGCGGATGAGTTCCTTGTACCACAGAGCGCTCAGCTTCGGCGTCCGCTTCTGCGTGGCGAAGTCGACGTGGTGGATGCCGAAGCGCTTGCCATAGCCATCCGCCCATTCGAAATTGTCCATCAGGCTCCACAGGAAATAGCCCTTCAGCGGATAGCCCTCTGCGGCAGCGCGGCGGAACTGGCCCAGGTAGTTGCGCAGGTACATGATCCGGTCGGAGTCATCGACCAGCCCGCTCGCGTTGACGGGATCGTCCGCCGAACAGCCGTTCTCGCTGATGTAGATCGCCTTGGGCTTCCACAATTCGCTGACCGCACGCACGCCCCAATAGGCGACCTCCGGTCCCACATACAGCCAGGGCGATGCCATCCGCGGTGACGAGGGCAGATGCGGCAGCGGCGTGTAACCGCGCGGGGCCGACGGATCGGCCTTCACATACGTCGGCGTATAGATGTTGAGCGCGACGAAATCGATCGGACTGCCGATCGCCGCCATGTCGCCTGCCTGCACCTTGGGCGCGTCGGCCCCGGCGGCGGCGAGATAGCTGTCCGGATAGGCCCCCTCCATGATCGCGGTCAGGAACATGGCATTGTCGTCGCGCAGCGCCTTTTTCGCCGCCGCGATATGATCGGGCGTCTCGATGACGGGGACGAAGATATTGGCGTTGTCGGCAAGGCCCACCTCGGTGCCGGCCCGCACGTTGGCGCGGATGGCCTGGACCCCCAGGCCATGCGCCAGCACGCCATGATGGCGGACCTGGTTGACCTGCCCCTGGGGCAGCTTCAGACCCGGCGCGTGGATACCGACCATATGACCAAGGTCGGTAAAGCAGCGCAGTTCGTTGACCGTCATGAAACGGTGGACGCGGTCGGACAGCTTGCCCGCCATGAAGCCCGCATAATCGGCGAAGGCCTTTGCCGTATCGCGGTTCTGCCAACCGCCGGGCAGTGCCTGCGGCAGATCCCAATGGAACAGGGTGACATTGGGCTGGATGCCCGCCGCCAGCAGGCCGTCGATCACGCGGTTGTAATAGTCGATGCCCTTCTGGTTGGGCTTGCCGCGACCGTCGGGAACGATGCGCGACCAGGCGAGCGACAGGCGATAGGCCTTCACGCCGAGGCCCTTCAGGAGAGCGATGTCATCCTTGTACCGGTGATAGCTGTCGCAGGCGACATCGCCGGTATCGCCATTGGCGACCTTGCCCGGCGTATGTGAGAATACGTCCCAATTGGTCTGCCCGCGGCCGTCCTCCTTCACCGCGCCTTCGATCTGATAGGAGGCGGTGGCGCAGCCCCACAGGAAATCCTTGGGAAAGCTGAGGTCCTGCGGTGTCATCGGATCTGCACCCGCGACTGTGGCAAGACCATTGGCCGCCAAACCGGCAGCGCCCCCCAACATGCCCTTCGTCAGAAAATCGCGGCGATCCATGCGCCCTCTCCCTTTATGATATCGTTAGCACAAAGGTGTGTCAGAAGATTCGCTGCGTGAAAAGCAGCCAATCGCTCTTTCGTTTGTAGCCTTTCCTAGCTCCGATGATGGCGTTACCAAAAATGGAAAGGCGTCGTCGTCAGGCGCCAATCATCGAGAGGGTCTGCCATGAAGCCGCTGTTTGCCTTGTTGCTGATCGGCACCAGTGCCGTGGCCGATGCGGCTCCCCGGTTCGATGGCGTCCTAACCGACCATGGTGTGATCCAACGGGATCAACCCGTCGACGTGTCGGGCGATGCGGCACCCGGCGAAACGGTGATGGTGACGCTCGCCGGGCACAGCGTCACCGCGCGCGCCGACCAAACCGGCCGCTTTGCCGCGCAGCTTCCCGCGCTGCCCGCCGGCGGCCCCTACGACCTGACCATCGCCGCGCCGAGTGGCGCCGCGGTGGTGCGCGACCTGTTGGTGGGCGACGTGTTCCTCTGTTCGGGGCAGAGCAACATGGAGATGACCGTCTCGAGCGCGCAGGACATGATCGCCGACGCGCATGCCCCCGCCGACGACAGGCTGCGGCTGCTCACCGTAGCGAAAGTGTCTTCCGCGACGGCCTTGGCCCGCTTTGCCGACCAGCCCCGCTGGGTCGCGGCGACGCCCGAGAGCGTCCTCGGCTTTTCGGCCGCCTGCTATTACATGGTGCAGGCGCTGCGCCGCACCGCCGACGTCCCGATCGGCGCGATCCATTCCAGCTGGGGCGGGTCGCGGATCAGCGCGTGGATGAGCGATGCCGCCCTTCGCCGTGCCGGCATGGCGGATGCTGCAGACCTGCTGACGCTGTACGCGCGCGATCCCGCCGGAGCCAACGCGCACGCGATGACCGCGTGGGAGGAGTGGTGGCGGAAGGGATCGGCCGACGCCGCTGGTCACGAGCCTTGGCAGCCAGGGGCGCGGCTCGACTGGCGACCGGTGCCGTCGATGACCAATTTTGAACATTGGGGCGTGCCCGAACTGGCCGAGTATAACGGCATGCTCTGGTATAGCCGCGACATCGATGTCTCGGCGCAGCAGGCACGAGGACCGGCGACGTTGACGCTGGGCGCAATCGACGATGCGGATCGGACCTGGGTCAACGGCAAAGGGGTTGGTGGCAGCAGCCTGGCGTCGCAGATGCGGGTTTACGCGCTTCCCGCCGGAACGCTGACCGCGGGACGCAACGTCATCACCGTCAATGACGACGACGTCTATGCGCTCGGCGGGATGACCGGCCCGGCCGTGGCAATGCGGATCACCTTTGCCGATGGCAGCAGCATTCCGCTGGGCTCCGGCTGGCGTTACGCGATCGCCAAACGGTTGACGGGCGCCGCACCGCGCGTGCCTTGGGACGACATCAACGGCGCGGGCACGCTGTACAACGCGATGATCTCTCCGCTGGGGCATACGCACGTCGCCGGCATCGCCTGGTATCAGGGTGAATCGGATACCGGTATTCCGGGATACGACCGGCGCCTTGCCGCCCTGTTTGCCGACTGGCGCGCGCGGCTGGGCAGCCCGCAGGCGGCATGGGGCGTCGTGCAGCTATCGTCTTATGGTGCCGTCCCCGTCGCGCCGGCCGAAAGTGGCTGGGGCGAGGTACGCAATGCGCAACGACTGGTTGCCGCGCGCGACGGACGTGCGGGCATTGCGGTATCGCACGACATCGGCGATCCGCTCGATATCCACCCCGGCGAGAAGCATGCCGTGGGCCAGCGGCTTGCCCACGTGATGCGCGCCATCGTCTACAAGGACGCGATCGGTGCGTCCGGGCCGGCCATTGCGACGGCGCGCGCGAGCGGCACCGGCGTGGCGTTGCGGTTCAGCGGCGTTACCGGTGCGCTCCACGCACGGGGCGCCGCGCAGGCAATCGGCTTCGAACTGTGTGGCGCTGGGCCGGGGACGTGTCGCTTTGCCGCCGGCAGCACGGTCGGTAACGACGGCGTCATGCTGTCGGGCGACGGCAAGCCCGTCACGCGCGTGCGCTACGCATGGGGGGACAGCGCCATCACCAATCTCACCGATGATGCCGGCCTGCCGGTGGGGGCGTTCGAGAAACCCGTGTCCTGAGCAACGGCCTACCGTCCTGTCATTCGCACGATTGATGGCCCTATCGTCAATTCGGATTTGCGATTGGTTGCGCGAGCGGCTTTATCGGCGCGATGGACACTTCGACGACCAATCCGCTGCTCGATACCGATGCGCTGCCCCGTTTCGCCGAGATCACGCCCGAGATGATCGCGCCCGCGCTCGACGTGGCGCTGGCCGAACATCAAGCGACGGTCGCCGCGATCAAGGCGGCGAAATCCACCGATTTCGCGTCCGTATGGCTCCCCTATGAGCGGGCGAACACGCGCATCGACGCGATCTGGTCTGCGGTGTCGCACCTGCACGGCGTCGCCGACACACCCGACATTCGCGCTGCGCATGCCGAAGCGCAGCGCCGGCTGACCGAGCACAGCATCGCCGTCGGCCAGGACCGCGACTTCTACGATATCCTCGTCGGCCTTACGACATCGCCCGATTTCGCCGCCTTGCCGGTGGCCGATCGTGTCGCGGTGGAGCATGCGGTGCGTGATTTCCGCCTGTCGGGCGTGGCGCTGGATGCCGACGATCGCGACCACTTTCGCGACATCTCGGTCGAGCTATCTGCGCTGTCCAACGCGTTCGGCAGCGCGGTGCTGGATGCGACCGAAAGCTGGAGCGAGCATGTCACCGACGCGGCGCTGCTCGACGGCGTGTCCGACGCGGACAAGACGATGCTTGCCGCCGCCGCGAAGGCAAAGGGGCTCGACGGCTGGCTGGTCACGCTGCAACAACCCAGCGTCAACGCGATCCTGACCTTCGCGACGAACCGCGACCTGCGGGCGCGGGTCTATCGCGCGTCGGCTACGCGCGCATCGGATCAGGGGCCGGACGCCGGCAAGTTCGATAACTCGCCGCGCATCGCCCGCATCCTGGAACTGCGGCATGAGGCCGCCCGGCTGTTGGGCTTTGCCGATCCGGTCGAATGGTCGCTCGCCACTAAGATGGCGCCCAATGCTGGCGAGGTGCTCGCCTTCCTGCGCGACCTCGCGCGCCGGGCCAAGCCGGCCGCGGAGCGCGATCTGGCCGAGCTGAGGGCGTTCGCCGCCGCGGAGCTGGGCATCGCCGACCTGCAGCCATGGGACGTCGGCTTCGCCTCGAACAAGCTGCGCCAGTCGCGCTACGCCGTCGACGAGCAATTGGTGCGCGCCTATTTCCCCGTCGAACGCGTCGTAGCGGGATGGCAGGCGCTGCTGACCCGGCTGTTCGGCGTCACGCTGGTCGAGCGTCACGACGTGTCGCTCTATCACCCGGACGCGCGCTATTTCGACGTGATCGACGAGGGCGGCGCGGTGCTGGCCGGCATGTACCTCGACCTCCACGCCCGCGCCGGCAAGCGGGGTGGCGCCTGGATGAGCGAGGCGCGGCCGCGGCTTCACGACGGCAACACGATCGCCAATCCGGTGGCCTATCTGGTGTGCAACTTCCCGCCAGCCAGCGAAGGGTCGCCGGCGCTGCTGAGCCATAACGACGTTACCACCTTGCTCCACGAGACGGGCCACGTCCTCCACCTGCTCTTTACGCGGGTGAACCGGCCGAGCATCGCCGGCACCAACGGGTTCGAATGGGACGCGATCGAACTGCCCAGCCAGCTGATGGAAGATTTCGCCTGGGACGCCGATGTGCTGACCGACATGTCCGGTCATGTCGCGACCGGCGAGCGCCTACCGCGCGACCTGTTCGATCGGTTGGTAAAGGCGCGGCATTTCCAGGCGGGGCTGTTCATCGTCCGCCAGGTAGAATTCGCTTTGTTCGATCTGCTGCTCCACCTCGGTACGATGGGGTCCGACCCGATCGAGGTGATCGAGGCGGTGCGCGACGAGGTGGCGGTGATCCGGCCGCCGGCGTGGAATCGCTTCCCGCATGCGTTCAGCCACATCTTCGCGGGCGGCTATGCCTCGGGCTACTACAGCTACCTGTGGGCAGAGCTGCTGGCCGCCGACGGCTTCGACCGATTCCGTGAGGCGGGCCTCGTCGACCGTACGACCGGCGACCTGTTTCGCGAGGAAGTACTGGCGCGTGGTGCTACACGGCCCGCGGCGGACAGCTTCCGCGCGTTCCGTGGTCGCGACCCCGATCCGGTCGCGATGTTGGTGCGGCACGGTCTGCAATGATGCGGACGCGTACGGATCGGACGTGGCTGGCCGAGGCGGTGCGGCGGATCGAGGCGGACTTCAACCGATCGGCGGACACGCATCTGATCCGCGTCGACCTGCCGCGCTTTCCGGGTATCACGCTCTATCTGAAGGATGAAAGTTCGCATCCAACGGGTAGCCTGAAGCACCGGCTGGCGCGCTCGTTGTTCCTCTACGCGCTGTGCAACGAGTGGATCGGGCCGGACACCTGCGTGATCGAGGCGTCGTCGGGCTCGACCGCGGTCAGCGAAGCCTATTTCGCGCGGATGCTGGGGCTGCGGTTCATTGCCGTGGTGCCCGCCAGCACCGCGGCGCCGAAGCTTGATGCGATCCGATTCCATGGCGGCGAAATCCATACGGTCGACGATCCGCGTGCGATCTACGAGGCATCGCGCCGGCTCGCTGCGGAAACTGCCGGGCATTTCATCGACCAGTTCACCTATGCTGAACGCGCGACCGATTGGCGTGGCAACAACAACATCGCCGAATCGATCTTCGCGCAGATGGCGGCGGAAGAGCATCCGGTGCCGTCATGGGTGGTGTGCGGCGCGGGAACCGGCGGCACGTCGGCGACGATCGGGCGCTTCATCCGCTATTGCCGCTATGACAGCGAGTTATGCGTCGCCGACCCCGTGCATTCGGTCTTCCATCGCCATTTTTGTGATTCGACAGTGACCGCCTTGCCCGAAGGATGCGGTTCGCGGATCGAAGGTATCGGCCGCCCGCGTGTCGAGCCGAGTTTCGTGCCGAGCGTCATCGATCGGATGATCGCGGTCGAGGATGCGGACAGCATCGGCGCGATGCGCGCGCTGTCGGATCGACTGGGGCGGCGGGTCGGCGGATCGACCGGCACCAACCTGATCGCCTGCATGGCGCTGATCGAGGAAATGGCGGCGGCAGGCCGCACCGGGAGCGTCGTCACCTTGTTGTGCGACGGGGGCGAGCGGTACGGCTGCACATACTATGACGATGCCTGGCTCAGTATCCATGGCGTCGCGTGGGAAGCCGCAGCGGCGCGAACCGCTGCGTTCCTGAGTTCGTAGAGCGGCTTATACCTTAGCGGCGCTCGAGCCGCCTTCGGCGTAGAGGGTGGCATAGCGGCGGGTGATCGTCGGCAAAGCGTCGTCGATCCACGCCGCCATCCGCTCTTCCTCGCCGAGCGATTGCGACAGCAACGTCGTGGCAGAGCTAAACCCGCCATCTTCGGCGAGAGTCAGTAGCGATTTGTACGCCGCGATTTCGAAATGCTCGAAGGCGTAATTGGCGAAGCTGTTCTTCAGGATCTCGTCGCCCGCCGGAACGTGGGCGATCGCCGCCATCGTGCCGGACAGGCTGAGCGCCGCCTCCTTCAGCAGCGAGCCGCTGGTGTCGAACCCTTCGAGCAGTTCGTCGAGCCGGGCGATCTGCTGGTTGGTTTCCTCGATGTGGCGGCGAAGCTGGTCGGCGACTTCGGGATAATGTTCGATGCGGCTGACCTGCGGCGTCATGATCGACAGCGCTTGCTTTTCCACGGCGTGCGCATTGCGCAGGCCGACGATGAAGAGGTCGCGCAGGCGGTCCGGCTGGGCTGTCATGGCGTGCTGTCTTTCGATCGTTGAAGGGTACGATCGATCAACGGCCAAAGACGGCCTAAGTCCCGGCGAGATATGGGTTTTTCTGATTGATCCGAGTTAGGAAGGCGCCGGCACAACGGCCCGGCGCCCTCCCGAATTCATGCCGCGACCGGAGCCTCAGCCAGCGCCGTGCGGATGGTATCGACCGCGTCGGCGGCCTTGCTACCATCGGGGCCACCGCCCTGCGCCATGTCGGGACGACCGCCGCCGCCCTGCCCGCCGAGCACCGCCACCGCCTTGCGCAGCAGGTCGACCGCGCTGACACGCCCGACCAGATCGTCGGTCACGCCGACCGCGATCGAGGCGCGGCCATCGTTCACCGCGACCATCACCGCGACGCCCGATCCGCCGAGCCGCTGCTTGGCCTCGTCGACCGCACCGCGCAGCCCCTTGGCATCGAAGCCATCGAGCACCTGGCCGATGAAGGCGACGCCGCCGACCTGCTCCGGGCCCGCCGGACCACCGGCGCCGCCGCCCATGGCGAGCGCCTTCTTCGCCTCGGCCAGTTCGCGCTCCAACCGGCGTCGTTCGTCGAGCAGCGCGGCGATGCGGGCGGGCACCTCGTCCGGCGTGGTCTTGAGCGTCGCCGCCGCCTCACGCAGGCGTTCGTCGCGGCCGACCAGATAGGCGCGCGCCGCTTCGCCGGTCAGCGCCTCGACGCGGCGAACACCCGACGACACCGCGCCCTCGCCCACCACCTTGAACAGGCCAATGTCGCCGAGCGCGTTGACATGGGTGCCGCCGCACAGCTCGATCGAGTAGGTCTTGCCGCCATCCTCCGTGCCCATCGAGACGACGCGGACCTCGTCGCCATATTTCTCGCCGAACAGCGCCATCGCGCCTTCGGCGATCGCCTCGTCCGGGGTCATCAACCGCGTGGTGACGGTGCCATTGCCGCGGATCTGCGCGTTGACCGCCGCTTCGGCGTCGGCGAGTTCGGCCGGCGTCATCGCGACCGGGTGCGACACGTCGAAGCGCAACCGCTCCGGCGCGACCAGCGAGCCCTTTTGCGCGACATGGGTGCCGAGCCGCTGGCGCAGTGCCTCGTGCAGCAGGTGCGTCGCCGAATGGTTGGCACGGATCGCGGCGCGGCGGGCGACGTCGATCTGGAGCTTCACCGCATCGCCGACCGTGATCGACCCGGCCTCGACCACCGCATGATGGACGAAGATGCGGCCGAGCTGCTTCGAGGTTTCGCTGACGGTGGCGCGCAGGCCTGCGTCGGTCGAGATGGTGCCGCTGTCGCCGACTTGGCCACCGCTCTCGCCGTAGAACGGCGTCTGGTTGACGATGATCGCGACGGTGTCGCCCGCACTCGCCGTGTCGACGCGCGCGCCGTCCTTGACCAGCGCGACGACTTCCGCCTCGCCGATATCGGCCGAATAGCCGATGAACTCGGTCGAGCCGGTTTCCTCGGCGATGTCGAACCACAGATCGTCCGATGCCTTGGCGCCAGACCCCTTCCATGCCGCGCGCGCCGCGCGCTTCTGTTCTGCCATTGCGGCGTCGAAGCCGGCACGATCGACGTGCAGGCCTTGCGTGCGCAGTGCGTCCTCGGTCAGGTCGTAGGGGAAGCCATAGGTGTCGTAGAGCTTGAACGCGGTTTCGCCGGCGAGCGTATCGCCCTGCGCCATGCCCGCGGTTGCTTCGTCGAGCAGCTTCAGCCCCTTGTCGAGCGTCTTGCGGAACTGCGTTTCTTCCTGGCGCAACGTCGCCTCGATCAGCGGCTGGGCACGGACGAGCTCGGGGTAGGCGGCGCCCATTTCTGCGACGAGCGCCGGCACCAGCCGGTGCATCAGCGGCTCCTTGGCACCCAGCAGATGCGCATGACGCATCGCGCGGCGCATGATCCGGCGCAGCACGTAGCCGCGACCTTCGTTTGCCGGCAGAACGCCGTCGGCCACGAGAAAGCCCGACGAGCGCAGGTGATCGGCAATGACACGATGCGACGCGCGCCGCTCGCCCTCGGCATCGGTGCCGGTCAGCGAGGTCGATGCGGCGATCAGCGCCTTGAACGTGTCCGTGTCGTAATTGTCGTGCACGCCCTGCAGGACCGCGGCGATCCGCTCCAGCCCCATGCCGGTATCGATCGACTTCTTCGGCAGTTCGCCAACGATCTCATTGGCCTCCTGCTCATATTGCATGAACACGAGGTTCCAGATCTCGACGAAGCGGTCGCCGTCCTCATCCGGGCTGCCGGGAGGGCCACCGAAGATATGGTCGCCGTGATCGTAGAAGATTTCCGAGCACGGACCACATGGCCCGCTGTCGCCCATCGCCCAGAAATTGTCCTTCGTGGCGATGCGGATGATCCGCTCTTTGGGCAGGTATTTGGTCCAGAGGCCGTACGCCTCGTCATCGGTATGGTAGACGGTGGCGGTGAGCTTTTCGGCCGGAATGCCCCAGACGCTCGTCAGCAACGTCCATGCGTGGTGGATCGCCTGTTCCTTGAAATAGTCGCCGAACGAGAAGTTGCCGAGCATTTCGAAGAAGGTGTGGTGGCGCGCGGTGTAGCCGACATTGTCGAGGTCGTTGTGCTTGCCGCCGGCGCGTACCGACTTCTGGCTGCTCGTCGCGGTGACGTAGGGGCGGGTTTCCAACCCCGTGAACACATTCTTGAACGGCACCATGCCGGCGTTGACGAACATCAACGTCGGGTCGTTCTGCGGCACCAGCGGCGCGGAGGGCACGATGGTGTGGCCGGCGCTCGCGAAATATTCGAGGAAGCTGCGGCGAATGTCGTTGGTCGAGATCATAGGCGTCGTGACTTAGGCGAGAGCGCCCCTCCCCTCAAGCATGATCGGCGGCCCAGCGCAGGCCGCCAGGCAGATCGGTCGCGGCAAAGTCCATCTGCAGCACGCGGCGGCGAAGGCCGGGCGCGCTGCGCGCCGACGCGTGCAGGATCGGCGTGGCGTAGAACCAGACGCTACCCGCCTGTGAGAGGCACGTCGCCGTGCCGCATCGGGCAACGACGTCGGGAATAAAGTCTTCCGCGACAAGCCCCAGCCGGTGTGATCCCGGAGCGACTTCGATAGGCGCATTGTGAGGCCCAACGGGATCGAGGTGCAGGCGGACGGTCAGCATCACTTCCAGCACGTCGATCGGTGGTGCGACATGCAGCCGCCCCTGTTTGACCGTCCATGGCCCATAGCCGGGAACATCGACGCGCTCGGCGACTTCGATCGTGCGATCCTGGTGCCAGCCGAGCGCCCAATTGCTCGCGTCACGCTTGTCGAACAGCAGCGCTCGAACCGGCCGCGCCGCGGCACCGATCACATGCCGCACATCGTCGCTGATCGCGCGGCAGGCGCTCAAGCGGGCCGCGTCTCCGGGTGCGATCCGCAAACCCGAGCGATCGGCAGGCATGGCGTCGAACAGTCGCTCCAATTCCGCGAGGGCCACGGCGTCGTGCCGTCCCGGCCATGGGGTGAAACCGTGCTCTGCCAGCGCCCGCTTCATCCGAACGGCCGATCGATCGAGCCGGGCGGCGTGCTGAACCAGCGGGGGCCGTCGGTGGTCATGTGGAAACAGTCTTCCAGGCGGACGCCGAATTTGCCGGGGAGGTACAGACCGGGTTCGTCGGAGAAGCACATGCCGGGTGCGAGGCGCGTCGCTTCGCCGCGGACGAGGTTGACGGGTTCGTGGCCGTCCATGCCGATGCCATGGCCGGTGCGGTGCGACAGGCCGGGCAGCTTATAGTCGGGGCCATAGCCCAGGCCGGTGTAATAGCGGCGGACGGCATCGTCGACGCTGCCCGCGGTGGCGCCGAGCTTCGCGGCGGCGAAGGCGACCTGCTGGCCGTGGGCAACCTGATCCCAGACCTTGCGGTGGTCTGCGCCGGGCGTCCCCTTCGGCACCCAGGTGCGCGAGACGTCGGACTGATAGCCCTGCACGGTGCAACCGCAGTCCATCAGCAGGATTTCGCCCGGCGTGACGCGATATATCTCACGGCTGCCGTGGGGCAGTGCGGCGGCGGGGCCGATCAGCGCGAGCGCAAATTCGGGGTCGCCGCCCAGTTTGCGCGTTGCGGCGTTCATCAGCGCGCCGATCTCCGCGCCGGTCATGCCGGTTTCGACGCGAGGCGCGAGCCAGCGATAGGCCGCCAGCGTGACGTCCGTCGCGGTCTGCATCAGTGCGAGTTCGGCCGGGGTCTTCACCATGCGGCAACCGCGGACGATCGGGTTGGCGCTGACTTGCCGTGCAGTGGGTGCGAAGCGGGCGAGGTCGGCGGGGATGAAGCTGCGGACGGTTTCCTCGATGCCGATCCGTGCGTTGGTAAGGCCGCGCTCCTTCAGCCAGCCGGCAACGATGGCGAGCGCGTTTCCGTCCTCCTGCCAGACGCGCACCTCTGCGGGGACGGCGAGCGTCTGACGCACGGAGGGTTCTTCGAAGAAAGGAGTGACAATCAACGGTTGCCCTTCGCGGGGCAGGATGGCGAGCGTGGGTCGCTCGCTGCGGCCCCAACGGACGCCGGTGAAGTAGATCATCGACGATCCCGGCTCGATCAGGACGGCGCCGATGTCGTTCTGCGCCATGAGCGCCTGAGCGCGGGCCAGGCGGCGGGCGCGCTCGTCGGGACCGATCGGCTGGGCGCCGGTGGTGATGTCGCGCAGCGCCGACAGGTCGGGTTCGGCAGCGCGAAGCATGGCCGACGAGAGCAGCGGGGTAGCGGCGGCCGCGGCGAGAAACGTGCGGCGCGAGGGGGTGAAGGGCATCGCGAAACGATACGGCGCTTGACCCGGCGCTCGCAATCCCCTTCCCTTAGCGGCGAATCCGGGAGGGAATGAATGGCCAAGCGGCTGACTGTGTTTATTGTTATCGGCCTGTTGCTCGGCATCGTTACCGGCCTGGTTCTGAACGGCTGGCTGGACGACGGCACGCCGGAGGCCGCGGCGCGGCTGAAGGCGATCGCCGGCTATTTCACGATCGGCACGACGGTGTTCCTGCGGCTGATCAAGATGATCATCGCGCCGCTCGTCTTCGCGACATTGGTCAGCGGCATTGCGCAGATGGGCGACACCGCGGCGCTGGGGCGCGTCGGCGCGAAGGCGATCGGCTGGTTCATCGGCGCGAGCCTGGTGTCGCTGGGCCTTGGCCTGGTGCTGGTCAATGCGATCCATCCGGGCGTCGGCATCAATTTGGCGCTGCCGCCGGCGGGCACCGATGCCGGCGTGGCCACCGCGGCATTCAGCCTCGACAAGTTCATCACGCATATCGTCCCCGCTTCGATGATCGAGGCGATGGCGACCAACGAGATCCTGCAGATCGTCGTCTTTTCGATCTTCGTCGGCGTTGCGCTGACCGCGGTCGGCGAGCGCGGTGCCCCGCTGGTACGGGCGGTCGACGGCCTCGTCGCCGTCATGCTGCGGATCACCGACTATGTGATGCGCGTCGCGCCGGTAGCGGTGTTCTGCGCCGTGACCGCGACGCTCGCCGAGCGCGGTGCGGGGGTGATCGGGCAGCTCGCCTTCTTCATGGGCAGTTTCTATTTCGCGCTCCTGTGCCTGTGGGCGGTGCTGCTGGGCGTCGGGTTCCTCGTCATCGGGCCGCGGATCAAGGACCTGATCCGCTACGTCCGCGAACCGCTGCTGGTCGCCTTCACCACCGCATCGTCGGAAGCGGCCTATCCGCGGATGCTGGAGGCGCTCGACAAGTTCGGGGTGCCGCCGCGGATCGCGAGTTTCGTCCTTCCCCTGGGCTATTCGTTCAACCTCGACGGGTCGATGATCTACATGACGTTCGCGTCGCTGTTCATCGCCCAGGCCTATGGCATCGACATGCCGCTGGGGACGCAGGTGGCGATGCTGCTGTTCCTGATGATCTCGTCCAAGGGGATCGCCGGGGTGCCGCGCGCCAGCCTGGTGGTGATCGCCGCGGTGCTGCCGGTGTTCGACATTCCGGAAGCAGGGCTGCTGCTGATCCTAGCCATCGACCATTTCCTCGACATGGGGCGTACCGCGACCAACGTGATCGGCAATGCGGTGGCGGCGTCGGTCGTCGCGAAATGGGAGGGCGGCTTCGATCCGCGCGAACCCGCCGAGATCGACCCTGCGGTGACCGAGGGGCCGGCGTTGCCGCCGGCCACCAGCTTCAGGCACTAAGCATCGGGGTCAGGCGTAGGCGTAAGCGCCTCCCTTCGCGAGCGCCGCCTGGTAGGCCGGGCGGGCGTGGACCTTTTCCAGCCAGGCGATCGTCGCCGGGCGGGAGGCGTCGAGGCCGGCGCGGCTGCGCGCGGCTTCCAGCGGGAAGCTCATCATGATGTCGGCGGCGGTCATCGCGTCGCCGGCGAACCATGGGCGCTGCTTCAGCTCCGATTCGACATAGTCGAGATGGACGTCGATCATCGGCTGAATGCGCTTCACCGCGGCCTTGCCCATCAGCGGCACACGGCTGAGCACCAGCTTCAGCAACAGCGGCGGCATCAGCGAGCCTTCGGCATAATGCAGCCAAAAGCGGTAGCGGAGCGCCGAGTCGCGATGCGCGGGCGCCCCCAGGCGGCCGTCGGCCTTCTCGACCAGATATTCGACGATCGCGCCCGTTTCGGCGATGACGTGGCCGCCGTCGGTATCCTCGATCACCGGCGATTTGCCCAAGGGGTGGACCTGCTTCAGCTCGGGCGGCGCGAGCATCGTCTTCTTGTTCCGTTCGTAGCGCTTGACCTGATACGGCAGGCCCAGCTCCTCGAGCATCCACAGCACGCGCTGCGATCGACTGTTTTCGAGATGGTGGACGATGATCATGGCTGTTCCCCTGTTGCGGTCGCGCGCCAGATCCAGGCGGAGGCCGGAAGCGCGACGATGCCGTCGGCTGCATAACGCTTCAATGCCGATTTGAGCCGGTCGTCGAGCGACGGATCGGCGGCGTCCTTGAGCGCCGAGGCGAGCGGGCCGATGTGGTGGAAGAAATCGGCGGCATCGGCGACCGGATCGGGGCCGGCCCCGGCGACATAGGCGAAGTCGATGCGGGTGGCGCTGTCGACCGTCCAGCCTGCCGATTCGAGGATCGTGGCGGTGGCCGCCTGGTCGGCAAACCCGAAGGGTCCGGGGGCGTAGCCGGCAGCGGGCTGCGGGCGGGCGCCAGTGACCTGCTCGATCAAATCGGATGCCCAGACATTGTCACGGCGGTCGCGGAAGCAGGAGAAGACGAGGCGGGCACCTGGGCTGGCCGCGGTGCGGAGCGCGGCGAAGGCGGCGATGGGGTCGGCGAAGAACATGACGCCGTGGCGCGAGACGATGAGGTCGGCGGGAGGGAGCTGCGGGGCCATCGCGATGGCGTCGCCGGCGTGGAAGGTGACGGTGCCGCGGTCGTCGGCGCGGGTGCGCGCCGTCCGGATCAGGTCGGCGGACAGGTCCAGGCCGGTGACGGTGGCGTCGGGACGCGCGTCGGCGAGTGCGAGGCTGGTGGCGCCGGCGCCGCAGCCGATATCGATCGCGTGGAAGGGGCCGGCGGGGGCGACGGTGCGGATCGCGGCGTCGAGATGCGGCGACAGGTTGGCGAAGGAGCGGTCGGTGCGCTGCCATTCGGCGGCCCAGGTGCGGCCGACGCGGCCGGTCCAGTCGGTGGTGGTAGTCATGGGGTGGGTCCGGTTTTGGTGGGGTGGGCGCACGTCCGCCCCTTGCTCCGCGTCACCCCGGACGTGTTCCGGGGTCCACCCAGCCGCAGGGGCGAGGCTTGAGTCTTCAACGGTGCCCGTGCCGCACGGTGGACCCCGGAACACGTCCGGGGTGACGTGGTGAGTGTGGATCGGGCAGGAACGACGCCCGCCCCGCTCATCCGGCTGCGGGCAAGGCGTGAGGGGCGATACGGATTACGCCCCCAACCCATTTTCCGCCAAAACGAGCGTGGAAGTGGACGAAGTGGAAGATACGTCATCGTCCGGAACGCCTCCATGCGAAAGGGGCCCGCCGTTGCCGGCGAGCCCCTTCGTAGCATCCGATCGGATGGCGCGGCGATCACAGATCGTCGTCGGCTTCCGGTCCGGCCATCATTTCCTCGGCGACCTTTTCGGTGCGCTGGCGGATCGCCTTTTCGAGGCGGTCGGCCATCTCGGGGTTTTCGCGCAGGTAGTTCTTGGCGTTCTCACGCCCCTGCCCGATCCGCACCGAATCGTAGGAGAACCAGCTGCCCGACTTTTCGACGAGGCCCGCCTTCACGCCGAGGTCGAGGATCTCGCCGATCTTCGAAATGCCCTCGCCGTACATGATGTCGAATTCGACCTGCTTGAACGGCGGTGCGACCTTGTTCTTTACCACCTTCACCCGCGTGGTGTTGCCGGTGACTTCCTCGCGATCCTTGATCGCGCCGGTGCGGCGGATGTCGAGACGCACGCTCGCGTAGAACTTCAGCGCGTTGCCGCCCGTCGTGGTTTCCGGGTTGCCGTACATCACGCCGATCTTCATGCGCAGCTGGTTGATGAAGATCACCATGCAGCGCGAGCGGCTGATCGAGCCGGTGAGCTTGCGCAGCGACTGCGACATCAGGCGGGCCTGAAGGCCGACGTGGCTGTCGCCCATCTCGCCCTCGATTTCAGCGCGGGGGACGAGCGCGGCGACCGAGTCGACCACCAGCACGTCGATCGCGTTCGAGCGAACGAGCGTGTCGGTGATTTCGAGCGCCTGTTCGCCGGTATCGGGCTGCGACACGATCAGTTCGTCGATGTTGACGCCCAGCTTCTTGGCATAGACGGGATCGAGCGCATGTTCGGCGTCGACGAAGGCGGCGGTGCCGCCATTCTTCTGCGCTTCGGCGATGACATGCAGCGCGAGCGTGGTCTTGCCCGACGATTCAGGGCCATAGACTTCGATCACGCGGCCACGCGGCAGACCGCCGACGCCGAGCGCGATGTCGAGGCCGAGGCTGCCGGTCGAGATCGCCTCGACCTGCATCGTTTCCTTCTGACCGAGCTTCATCGCGCTGCCCTTGCCAAAGGCGCGGTCGATCTGCGCGAGGGCGGCGTCGAGCGCCTTTTGACGGTCTGCGTTTGCGGTTGCCATGCCGGTGTCGATCACTTTCAGATTGGCGGCCATCGGGAGGGTTCCTCGCTAGAGCAAGCGCGCGGCATGAGCAACGCGTCTGTTCTGTATGTACGGTGTTTGTTCCATGAGAACAAGAGGGGAACTTTTGTTTTTGGCCATGGGGTTGGTGGGATATGGTTCGCGCGAAGACGCGAAGGCGCGAAGAGGCTTTGCGCGCGGAGGCGCTGGGGGCGCGGAGGGTTGCGCGTGTGCAGCGGCTGTCTTTGGGGACTTGGGCGTCACCCCAGCGCGGGCTGGGGTCTTTCTCGGCGCTGGTGGCGCGCTGAAACTATAAGATCCCAGCCTGCGCTGGGATGACGGTTGGGGAGCGGGAGGGCTTGGCCTTTACGTCAGGGTCGTGACTAGGGTCCACCAGCCCTTGGCCGCGGCTGCGTCACGTGCCGTGTCTCTCGCACCCTCGTCCGCGAACAGAGCGAAGCAGGTGGCGCCGCTGCCGGACATGCGCGCCAGGCGGACCCCCTCTGCCTGTTCGAGCAGCGACAGGACGTCGGCGATGACCGGGGCGAGCGCAAGCGCGGCGGGTTGCAGGTCGTTGCGGCCGGCGATGGCGCGAGTGAGAAGGTCGCCCTCCCCGGCGATGCCGCCGCGTTCGGTGCCGTCCCAGCGCGCGAAGACGGCCGCGGTGCTGACCGCGACGCCGGGGTTGACGAGGAGCAACGGCGTGCCGGTGAGGCCGGTGATGGGGACCAACGCCTCGCCCTTGCCGGTGCCCAAGGTGGTGCGGCCGTCGAGGCAGGCGGGCACATCGGCGCCCAGCGTTTCGGCGAGGACGAACAGACGCGGGTCTCCCGGCGCGATAGCGTGCAAGCGGGCGAGCGCGCGGAGCGTCGCGGCGGCGTCGGCCGAACCGCCGCCTATCCCTGAGGCGATGGGGAGATGCTTGTCGAGCGTGATCGCGTGATGCCGGGCGATGCCGAACGTGTCGCGGAAGGCGCTGGCGGCTTTTTCCACGAGGTTCGGGCCAGACGCCGTCTCGAGTGCCGCGGCGAACGGGCCGGTGATGGCGAAGCTGTCAGTGTCGGCGGGCACGACCGTCACCGTGTCGCCGTCGGCCGCGAAGGCGAACAGCGTTTCGAGCTCGTGATAGCCGTCCGGCCGGCGGTGGCGGACGTGGAGCGCGAGGTTGATCTTGGCGGGGGCGGCTTCGACGATCATCGGGCGGGCGGGCCTTGTGCAATCCGGGCGGCAAGTGCCGCGGCATCCTGGGCCGGGGCGGTCAGCGCCGCGGCGCGCCACGCGTAGCGGGCTTCGTAACGGCGGCCCAGCGCCCAATAGACGTCGCCGAGATGTTCGGCGATTTCGGCATTGGTGGGTTCCGCCTCGGCCGCGCGCTCGATCAGCGGCAGTGCGCGCGTGGTGTCGCCGTTGACGAACAGCGCCCAGCCGAGCGAATCGCCGATCGAGGCGTCGTCGGGCTTGGCGGCGTGTGCGCGCTCCAGCATCGCGATCGAGGCGGGGACGTCGACGCGGCGTTCGGCCTGCGCATAGCCGAGGTAATTGAGCGCGAGCGGCTCGGCGGGGGCGAGCGCCACCGCCTTTTGCAGCGCGGCGCGAGCGGCGGGCCAGTCGCCCGCCTGCTCCAGCGCGCCGCCATATTGCAGCCAGGCGTTCCACGCGGCGGGCTGCGCCTCGGCGATGCGGCGATACCAGCGGGCGGCTTCGGCATACGTGCCGGCGGTGCTGAGCTGATCGGCGTAGAGCTGCCATGCGGCGGGGCCGGCGTCGCCGCGCTCTGCATCGCGGCGGGCGAGCGCGAGGGCATCGGCGGTGCGATCGGCGCGGGCGAGGATCGATATGCGCGCGGCGATGGCGGTGGAGGCGAAGGGGCTGGACGCGGGCACGGCGTCGAGCGTCGCGAGCGCCTGATCGGTCGCATCCTCCCCCGCGAGCGCCTGGGCGAGCAGCAGGCGGGCGCGATCGTTGGCGGGCGATGCGATGAGTGCGGTGCGGGTGAGCGCGATCGAGAGCGGCGCGACGTCCTGGTCGACAAGGTCGCCGGCGACGCGCGCGAGAAGGCGCGAAACGCCATAGGCGAGCGTCGGCTTGGCGGAGGCGCCCTGACGGAGCGCGGCGAGCGCGGGGTCATTGCCGGCGAGCAGCGCGCGCGCCTCGTCGGCATGGCCGGTGCCGAACAGCAATTGTGCGGCGGACAGGCGCAGGTCGACGGGCGAACCGGTCTCGCGGAGGGCCTGCACGGTCTTCAGCCCCTGCCCCGTGTCGCCGCGGGCGATCTGCAGCAGCGCGGCGGTTTCGGCGGCGAGGCGCTGGGTGACGGGGTCTTTCCCGGCGCTGGTTATGGCGGGGGCGGGATCGCGACCGGCGGCATAGGCGATCCAGGCGCGCAGCGAAGGCACCATGACGGCGAGCGGTGTGCGCGCCAGCGTTTGCGTCGCGGCCTCGGCGCCTGCCGCGTCATCGCGGGCGGCGGCGAGCGCGAGGGGGAGCAGCGCGAGGTCGGCAGGCGCGCCGGGCTGGTCGCGCAGCACCGCGGCGGCGCGGGTGGCGAGCGGGATGTCGCCCGCGGCGAGCGCCTGGCGATAGGCGCGCAACGCCACCGTACCATCGCCGGGCCGGACGGCAAGCGCGCGGGCGTAACCGGCGATGGCGGTGGCGACGTCGCCGTCCGCATCGGCGACGCGGGCCTGCATGTAGTCCGCGACCGGATCGGCGCGGCGAGCCGCATCGGCCTGAGCGGGCGCGGTACCTGCGATGCTCAGAACCGATGCGAAGATCAGACGCTTACATATTGGGATAATTGGGGCCTCCACCGCCCTCCGGCACCACCCAGTTGATGTTCTGCGTGGGGTCCTTGATGTCGCACGTCTTGCAGTGGACGCAGTTTTGCGCGTTGATGACGAACTTGGGATCGCCCGTCTCCTGCCCGACGATCTCGTAAACGCCGGCCGGGCAATAGCGTTGCGCGGGCTCGTCGTAGAGCGGCAGATCGTATTCGACGGGGACGTTGGGGTCCTTCAGCGTCAGATGGACGGGCTGGTCCTCCTCATGGTTGGTGTTCGACAGGAACACCGACGAGAGGCGGTCGAAGGTCAGGACGCCATCGGGCTTCGGGTAGACCGGGGCCTTCACCAGATCCTTGCGCCACAGCGTCTCGTGGTCAGGATGATGCTTCATCGTGAAGGGCATCTTGAGGCCGAAATGTTCGAGCCACATCGTGATGCCGGCAAGACCCGACCCCAGGAAATCGCCGAATTTCTTGACCAAGGGCACGACGTTGCGGACGATCGACAGCTCCTTCTTCACCCAGCTGTGCTCGAACGCCTCGGGGTAAGCGGCCAGTTCGTCATGCTGACGCTGCGACAGGATCGCGTCGGCGGCGGCTTCGGCGGCCATCATGCCGCTCTTCATCGCGGTGTGCGTGCCCTTGATACGCGGCACGTTGAGGAAACCGGCGCTGTCGCCGATCAGCGCGCCGCCGGGGAAGACGAGCTTCGGAATCGACTGGAGCCCGCCGTCGCTGATCGCACGCGCGCCGTAGCTGACGCGCTTGGCGCCCTTCAGGATCGCGGCGATTTCGGGGTGGGTCTTCCACTTCTGCATCTCCTGGAACGGCGAGATGTAGGGGTTGGAATAGTTCAGCCAGGTGACGAAGCCGAGGCTGACCTGGCCGTTCGCCTGATGGTACAGCCAGCCGCCGCCGTTGGCGTCGTCGCCCAGGGGCCAGCCCTGCGTGTGGATGACGCGGCCGGGCTGGTGGAGCTCCGGATCGATGTCCCACAATTCCTTGACGCCCAGGCCATAGACCTGCGGATCGCTGTCCTTCGCGAGGTCGAAGGTGCGGATCACTTCCTTCGTGAGGTGTCCGCGGCAACCCTCTGCAAAGAAGGTATATTTGGCGTGGAGTTCGAGGCCGGGCTGGTAATCGCCTTTGTGCGTGCCGTCGCGCGCGACGCCCATGTCGCCGGTCGCGACGCCCATCACCCGACCCTGTTCGTCGAACAGGATTTCGGCGGCGGCGAAGCCGGGGAAGATTTCGACGCCCAGCTCCTCGGCCTTGCCCGCGAGCCAACGGCACAGGTTGCCGAGGCTGCCGGTGTAGGTGCCCTTGTTGTGCAGGAACGGCGGCGTCCACAGATGCGGCAGGACGGTCTTTTTCTTCTCCGTCAGCACCCAGTGGAGGTTTTCGGTCACCGGCACTTCGGCGAGCGGGCAGTCCTGGCGCCAGTCGGGCAGCAGTTCGTCGAGGCTGCGCGGATCGATCACCGCCCCCGACAAGATGTGCGCGCCGACTTCGGAGCCCTTTTCGAGCACGCAGACGCTGAGTTCCGCGCCCTTTTCGGCCGCCACCTGTTTGAACCGGATCGCCGCCGACAGGCCCGCCGGGCCGGCGCCGACGATCACCACGTCGTAAGGCATCGATTCACGTTGCGTCATTGTCATCCACTCCCGGATACGGTTGCGGTTGTCGGCGCCGGGGGATAGCGGTCAGGCGCAGGCCGACAACGTCTCGTCTCTGAACCGCGATCGGACAAGTTGACGAAAACGTCAACCTACAGAAAGAGAGAAACGTGGGGGCCGATCAGCATCACAGTTGGAATGAGAGCCTCGCGAGCGCGCTCGACTGGTGGCAGGAGGCGGGCGTCGACACGCTCGTCGACGCGGATCCGCGCGACTGGCTGACCCAGCCGATGGCCGCGCCGGTCTTTGCGCGGGTTCCCTCCCCCGCCGCACCGGTGGAGCTGGCACCGGCGATGCCCGCCGAACTGGCCGACTTCATCTTATGGCGTGGCGGCGATGCCGTGCCCGAAGTGTCGTGGCGTGGCGTCTCGATCGCGGCGACCGGCCCGGCGGATGCCGCGGTGATGGTGCTGGTCGACTGCCCCGACAAGGACGACGATGCCGCCGGCATCCTGATGAGCGGTGAGACGGGGCGGCTGTTCGACCGCATGCTCGCCGCGATCGGCCTGTCGCGCGAGACGATCCACCTCGCCTCGGTCTGCGCGAAGCGCCCGGTGGCCGGCCGGATGCCACGCGAGGTGGAAGCGCAGCTGGCCGATATCGCCAAGCACCACATCGGCCTCGTGGCGCCGAAACGGCTGCTGCTGATGGGCAATGCGGCGAGCCGTGCGATTTTGGGGGCGGAAATGCCCGGGACGCGCGGGTCTTTACACGCGTTTAACCATAGACGGGGAAAGACAGGGGTGGTCGCCAGCTTTCATCCGCGCTTCCTGATCGAGAAGCCGGCGGCGAAGGCGGAGGCCTGGAAGGACCTGCAATTGCTGATGGGGAATTTGTCCGCATGACCCGTACGCTGGCGCCAGGAATAGCGGCTCTGGGAATGGCCGCGATCGCCGCGCTGACCGTATCGCAGGCCGCTTCGGCCGCCGAACCCGGCACCCCCGCAGGCGGCGACGCCCGGATTACCGCAGCAAGCCGCAACGACCGTATCCCCGACCAGCTGGATAGCACGCAGCGCGAGGGGTATCGCGCCGTCTTCCAGGCGATCCGCGACGGCCGCTGGCAGGACGCGCAGATGGGCCTCGACGCGATGAAGCCGGGCCCGCTCCACGCCATCGCCCGCGCCGAACTCTACACCGCCAAGGGATCGCCCAGGGTCGAGCTGGAGCCGCTGGTCGCGCTGCTTAACGAGGCGCCCGAACTGCCCGAGGCCGCCGACCTCGCCCGGCTGGCCAAGGTGCGCGGCGCGAGCGAGCTGCCGCCCCTGCCCGTCGCGCAACGGCTGATCTGGCAGGATGGCGCGCCGCGCCGCGTCCGCGCCAAGACGACCCGCAGCGACGAGATCGCCGCGGAGCTGGCGGTGAAGATGCAGCCCTATATCAAGGGCGACCAGGGCGCCGAGGCGCAGGTGCTGCTCGAATCGACCGCGGGCCTGACGCCCGAGGCGCAAACCGAATGGCAGGCAAAGATCGCCTGGATGTATTTCCTGACCGGCGACGACCTCAACACCCGGGCGATGGCGGCAAAGGCCGCGAACGGCGTGGGTGACTGGGCGGTGCAGGGCCGCTGGACGGGCGCGCTGTCGGCGTGGCGGCAGAACGACTGCGCCGCGGCCGGCACCGGCTTCGAAGGCGTCGCCGCGCGGGCGACCGACGTCGATCTGCGCGCCGCCGCGCTCTATTGGGCGTCGCGCGCCGACATGGTGTGCGGACGGCCCGACAAGGTGCAGCCGCGACTGCAGAATGCGGCGCAATTCTCCGAAAGCTTCTATGGCCAGCTGGCGCGGCAGGCGCTGCTGATCCGCGATAAGGGCCGGCCGCAGACGCAGGTCGTCGCCGCCGATTGGGCGCGGCTCGACAAGCGTCCCAATATCCGCGTCGCCGCCGCGCTGACCGAGATCGGCGAGACCGATCTTGCCGACAGCGTCGTGCGCCAGCAGGCGCGGATCGGCGATCCGTCCGAATTCGGCAGCCTGGTGCGCGTCGCCGAGGCGCTGAGCCTGCCGGCGACCACCGTGTGGCTGGCGCATAACTGCCCGCAGGGCGTCGTGGCCGCCGCCGAGGCGCGCTATCCGACGCCGAACTGGACGCCGACCAGCGGCTGGCGCGTCGACAAGGCGCTGGTCTACGCCCACACGCTGGAGGAAAGCGGCTTCCGCAACAAGGTCGTCAGCCCTGCCGGCGCCTATGGCCTGATGCAGATCATGCCCGCCGCCGCGACCGATTATATGCGCGAGAGCGGCTATACCGTCGACAAGAGCGCGCTGACCAAGCCGGCGACCAATATGGACATCGGCCAGCGCCATCTGGAGCGGCTGCGCGATATGGCGGGCGTGACGGGCGGGCTGCTGCCCAAGGTAATCGCCGCCTATAACGCGGGCCCGCGCCCGGTGGGCGACTGGAATGCGATCG
The DNA here is from genome assembly GCA_003075315.1 of Arthrobacter sp. TPD3018. Lineage (GTDB taxonomy): Bacteria > Pseudomonadota > Alphaproteobacteria > Sphingomonadales > Sphingomonadaceae > Sphingomonas. The sequence continues at coordinate 1,552,584 of QDFQ01000001.1, forward strand.
TCCACGATAACGGCGATCCGCTGCTCTATATCGAGAGCATCCCTTATTGGGAGACGCGCGGCTATGTGACCACGGTGCTGCGCAATTACTGGATGTATGAGGCGCAGGGCGGCCGCAAGGCGTCGGCGAGCCGATCCGCGCTGGCGCAGGGCATGTGGCCGCGCTTCCCCGGCCTGCCGGGCGCCGCGGCGGTGCGGATGAACGCCCGGCCCGCGACGGCGATCGCGGTGAACGGGCGCGTGTCGCCACAATCGACGACGGTGTCGGGCAATTAGGGTCTTTCCGGTCCTACCCCGCCGGGCAAAACGGTGACAGACGGGCGGTAAGCGGCGCGTTCGGTAAGGGAGTGTGTCGCTCCCTCCCCTCCACCATTTGGCTGACGGCGAACTGCTCTCCGTATGATGTAAGACATAAGCCGCCTCGGTATCTCATCGGCCCGCGGCGGCGGTAGCGTGCGTGTCGGGAATTGGGCCTCATTTCATCGCGGCTTGGCGGTTATGCCCCGTCATCCCGGCCTTGAGCCGGGATCCCGCTTTGTCAGGCGGTGATAGCGGGACCCCGGATCAAGTCCGGGGTGACGAAAGGTGCAGATAGCAAGCGGCCGCCCCGGCCCACCGTCGGCAATTCTTCGTCACATCGGCCATCTTGCCCTCGCTCCTGTCTCGGGTATGGTCCGCTTCGGCAAGAGGCGCACCGATGCGCCCGGACTGAGAGGAGCCACGGATGCTGGGCGGCATGCAGGATTTCGAACTCAGGGTATCGACGCTGCTGGATCATGCGGCGCGCGAACATCCCACGCGGGAGATCGTGACGCATTGGGCGGATGGCAGCCAGACGCGGACCGACTGGCAGGGTGTCGCGCGCGATTCGCGGCGACTGGCGCGGGCGCTGGAACGGCTGGGCATGCGCGCTGGCGACCGGATCGCGACGCTGGCGATGAACCATGCGCACCACCTGATCGCCTGGTACGGCACGATCGGCATGGGCGGCGTGATCCACACGATCAATCCGCGGCTGTTCGACGACCAGCTGATCTATATCGCCAACCATGCCGAAGATCGCGTGCTGTTCTACGACCGCGCTTTCCAGCCGATCGTCGACCGGCTGCGCGGGCAATGGCCGACGATCGAGCATTACGTGGTCATGGACGGCGATGGGCCGGACAGTTTCGCGGCGCTGATCGCTGCGGAAGACGACGATTATGTCTGGGCGACCGGATCGGAGCGCGACCCGTGCATGCTCTGCTATACCAGCGGCACGACGGGCAACCCCAAGGGCGTGCTGTACGAACATCGCTCGACCGTGCTGCACGCGATGCTGGCCTCATCGCCCGCGGTGCTGGGACTGTCCTCCGCCGACGTGCTGCTGCCGGTGGTGCCGCTGTTCCATGCCGCGGCCTGGGGCACGCCGTTTGCGGCGCCGATGGCGGGGACCAAGCTGGTCTTTTCCGCGGTCAACGATCCCAAGGTGCTGTGCGGCCTGATGAACGAGGAGCGCGTGACGATATCCTCGGGCGTGCCGACGGTGTGGCTGGCGATGTTCGCCTATGCGGACGCGACCGGCGAGAACCCGCGCCATCTGCGCATGGCGACGATCGGCGGGTCCGCCGCGCCGCGCGCGATGATCGCGCGGCTGATGGGCATGGGCGTCGACGTCAAGCATCTGTGGGGCATGACCGAAACCTCGCCCGTCGCGACGGCTGCGGCGCCGCCGCCCGACTGGGACGACTGGTCGGAGGATGCTAAGCTCGACGTGCTGACCAAGCAGGGGCGCATCCCCTATGGCGTCGAACTGGCGGTAATCGATGACGAGGGGCAGCATCTGCCGCGCGACGGCACCAGCGCCGGGCGGCTGCACATCCGCGGGCCGTGGGTGGTGAAACGCTATTACGGCGCGGAAGCGGATGCGATCGACGCCGACGGCTGGTTCGACACCGGTGACGTCGCGGTGCTCCATCCGGACGGCACGATGCAGATCACCGACCGGTCGAAGGACGTGATCAAATCGGGCGGCGAGTGGATCAGCTCGGTCGAGCTGGAAAATGCCGCGGTCGGCTGTCCCGGCGTCGCCGAGGCGGCCGCGATCGGCATCGCGCATCCGAAATGGGACGAACGGCCGCTGCTGGTCGTGGTGCGCAAGCCCGGCAGCGAGGTGAGCGAGCGCGAGATCGTCGAGCATCTGAAGGGCGCGGTGGCGAAATGGTGGCTGCCGGATGCGGTTGTGTTCGTCGACAGCCTGCCGCACACCGCGACGGGGAAGCTGCTGAAGACGGCGCTGCGGGAGCAGTTCAAGGACTTCAGGCTGGCGGCGTGAGGGCTCCCTCTTCGTCATCCCGGCGGACGCCGGTATCCATGAACACGATGACGCCGGGGTAGCGCGCACCATCGGCCGCCCGCCCTCATGGATCCCGGCGTCCGCCGGGATGACGGCGTGGTGGGCACCTGTTCTCCCCAACCGTCATTCCCGCGGAGGCGGGAATCCAGACGGGCTGGCGGTGCGGCTCTATCGACGCCGTTAGAGGTTATGGATTCCCGCCTTCGCGGGAATGACGGAGGAGTGCGGTGCGGGAATGACGATGTGTTGCCGGATGGTAGAAACACCATCAAGGGGCTGACAAATGGCCCCCGGTCCCTACAGTCGCCCCTATGGCGATCGGACTGGATAATGCGGGGTTCAGCGACGCGCTGGTGATCCTGGGGGCGGCGGGACTGGTGATTCCCGCCTTTGCGCGGTTTCGGGTGAGCCCCGTCATCGGTTTCATTCTGGTGGGGATGCTGGTCGGGCCGTTCGGGCTGGGGCAGCTCACCACACAGGCGCCGTGGCTCTATTATCTCACCATATCCAACCCGCATTCGATCGAGCCGTTCGCGGAATTCGGCATCATCCTGCTGCTGTTCTCGATCGGGCTGGAACTGTCGTTCAAGCGTCTGTGGGCGATGCGCGCGCAGGTGTTCGGCACCGGGCCGGCGGAGCTGATCGGATCGGCAGTGCTGATCGCGATCGCAGTGCACTTGCTGGGCCAGGACTGGGCGGGCGCGGCGGGGCTGGGCCTGGCGCTGGCGCTTTCGTCGACCGCGCTGGTGCTGCCGCTGGTGGGGACGACGAGCCCGGTCGGTCGCGGCGCGTTCGCGATGCTGTTGTTTGAGGATCTGGCGCTGGTGCCGATCATCTTTGCCCTTGGCGCGATGGCACCGACGGCGAGCGAGGAAGGCTGGGTCGGCATTGCCGGCGTCGCGCTGCGCGGGGCGGCGACGGTGGTGGTGATGTACCTTGGCGGGCGGCTGGTGCTGCCGCGACTGTTCGCGCAGGCGGCGCGGACGAAGAGCCCGGAGCTGTTCCTCGCCGCATCGCTGCTGGTCGTCATCGTCGCCAGCGTCGCGACGACCGCGGCGGGCCTGTCGCCGATCGTCGGCGCGCTGCTCGCCGGGCTGCTGATCGCCGAAACCGAATATCACACCGAGGTCGAGGTGATGACCGCGCCCTTCAAGGGGCTGGCGCTCGGCGTGTTCCTGATCACCGTCGGCATGAGCGTGAACCTGCGCGAGGTGCTCGACAATTGGCCCGCGCTGCTCACCGCGGTCGTGGCGGTGGTGGGGGTCAAGGCGGTCGTCACCTTCCTGCTGCTGCGCGTCGCGCAGACCGGGCGCGGGATCGCCGCGGAAACGGGGCTGCTGATGGGCAGCCCGTCAGAAACGACGCTGATCGTGCTCGCCACCGCGGCGCAGGCGCAGCTGATCCTGCCGTCGACCGCCGCTTTCTGGCAGACCGTCACGGCGATCGGCCTGACGATCACGCCGCTCCTCGCCAAGGCCGGCCAGCGGCTGTCGCGCGGCATCGATCGCGCGCCGATCGATGCGGGGCCGATCGACGATGGCGAGGGGCCGGGCACGGTCGTGATCGGCTTCGGCCGTGTCGGGCGGATGGTCGCCGACATGCTGAAGATCCACGGCCAGCGCTATCTCGCGGTGGATGCGGACATCGACAATGTCGCCGATGCGCGCCGGGCGGGGCACCCGGTGCTGTTCGGCGACGTGGCGCGCGCCGAGCTGATCGACCGGCTCGACCTCGCCCGGGCCCGCGCGCTCATCCTGACCATGGACGATCCGGTGCTGACCGTGCGGCTGGCACGGCGGATGCGCGCGCTGGCGCCAGAGCTGCCGATCATCGCCCGCGCCCGGGATCCGCAGCATGCGGCGGAACTGTACCGCGCCGGCGTGACCGATGCGGTGCCGGAAACACTGGAAAGCTCGCTGCAATTATCGGAAGCGGTGCTGGTCGATCTGGGCGTCGCGATGGGCCCGGTGATCGCCTCGATCCACGAAAAGCGCGACGAACTGCGCCAGTCGATCAAGGCCGAAGCAGAAATCGACCGCGAACCGCGCATCCGGCGGGTAAAACGGCTGAGCGAGGCTACCGCGCCTCAGGCGTAGAGATCCACCACCTCCACCCCCTCACCCACGGCGTCGAGCAGCAGGGTGCGATGGCAGTGCGTCGGTTCGCGTTCGTAGCATAGGAGGGCGCTGGGCTTTTCCTGTGCGAGGTCCAGCATCCGGGCGGCGGCGGCTTGGGCCTCGGGCAGCGCGAGCTGGTCGTCGTAGACGGCGGTGAGAGTTTCGACGTCGCCCTTCTTGGCAGCGTCGCGGCCACGCTTGGGGGTGCCGAGGGCCTTCAGGTGAACGTAGTCGATCCCCACCTCTTTCAGGCTGGCGGCGAGCGAGGATTTGGAGAAGCCCGGGCGGCGGGATAGCGGCAATGCGCGGACGTCGATGACGCGCTCGACGCCGGCCTTGCTGAGCGCGGCGAGGAAGTCGGCCATGGTCGTTGCTTCGTAGCCGATCGTGTAGATGGTCGTCATGGCGGTATAACGCATGGGCCCCCTGCCGCGTTGCTCCCCTGCCCGCTGCGGCCTAGAGGCTTGGCCCATGACTCATGACATCCATATCGTCGGCGGCGGGCTCGCCGGATCGGAAGCGGCGTGGCAGCTGGCCGAGGCAGGGTTTCGCGTGCGCCTGTCCGAGATGCGCGGCAGCGGCGAGCGCACGCCGGCGCACCAGACCGATGGCCTTGCCGAACTCGTCTGTTCGAACAGCTTCCGGTCCGACGATGCCGAGGCGAATGCGGTAGGGCTGCTGCATCAGGAGATGCGGCGGCTGGGGTCGCTGATCATGGCGCAGGCGGACGCGCATCGCGTGCCGGCGGGGTCGGCGCTCGCGGTGGATCGTGATGGCTATTCGGACGGCGTGACGCAGGCGCTCGCCAACCATCCGAACGTCACTTTGGTGCGCGAGCGGGTGGATGCCCTGCCAGAGGGGCCGGCGATCCTCGCGACCGGACCGCTGACCGCGGCGTCTTTGGCCACGGAGATCGGCGGGGCGACGGGGGCCGAGGCGCTCGCGTTCTTCGACGCGTTGGCCCCGATCATCCACTTCGACACGATCGACATGGACATCGCGTGGAAGGCATCGCGCTGGGACAAGGGCGAGGCGGACTACATCAACTGCCCGATGGACAAGGAGCAGTATCTCGCCTTCCACGCCGCACTCCTGGCCGGCGAGAAGACCGAATTCAAGGAATGGGAGAAGGACACGCCCTATTTCGATGGCTGTATGCCGATCGAGGTGATGGCGGAGCGCGGGGTCGATACGCTGCGCTATGGGCCGATGAAGCCGGTGGGCCTCGACAATCCGCGCACCGGGCGCTGGCCCTATGCGGTGGTGCAGCTGCGCCAGGACAATCGGCAGGGTACGCTGTGGAATATCGTCGGTTTCCAGACCAAGCTGAAGCATGCCGAGCAGGTGCGGCTGTTCCGTACGATTCCGGGCTTGCAGAATGCCGAGTTCGCGCGGCTGGGGGGCTTGCACCGCAACACGTTCATCCGCTCGCCCGAATTGCTGGATGAGACGCTGCGGCTGAAGAACCGCCCGAACCTGCGCTTCGCGGGGCAGATCACGGGGTGCGAGGGCTATATCGAGAGCGCGGCGATCGGCCTGCTCGCCGGACGGTTCGCCGCGGCGGAACTGCGGGGCGAGATGCTGGCGCCGCCGCCGGTGACGACCGCGCTCGGCGCGCTGCTGGGGCATATCACGGGCGGCGCGGAAGCGGAGACGTATCAGCCGATGAACGTCAATTTCGGGCTGATGCCGCCGATCCCCGGCCGCACCAAGAAGGCGGATCGCAAGCGGATGTACACCGACCGGGCGCGCGCCGCGTTTGAGCCGTGGCTCAGCTCTCTTCCGCCGGAGCCTGTTGCGGCGGCGGACATTTCACGCGAGACGGTGCCTTCCGCTTGACGGCGGTGGTGGCGAATTCGGCCGCATTCATCGCTCCGGAGGTGTCCTTGTCGGCGGTGGCGAATTTGGTCGTCGCCTTAATCGCCCATTCGTCGAAGCTGAGCCGGCCGTCGCCGTTGGTGTCGAGCTTGGCGAAGGCCTTGCGGCGGGCGGCGAGATATTCGTCGCGCGTGATGCGGCCGTCGCGATCCTTGTCGTAGCGGTTGAAGCGTTTCTGTTCCCGCGTGGCGGGTGCGGCTTCCGGGACGGGCGCGTCTTCGGCGTCAAAGGTGGTCTGCGCTGCGGCCTGCTGAACGAGCGGTTGCGCCGGCAGCAGGTCGGACTGACCGCGATGCCCGGCGATCAGTACCCCTGCCCCGACCGCCGCCGCCAGCGCACCGCCACCCGCCAGATATCGCCACATCGCCCGCCCTCCCGATTGCGGCGGAAGGCTATCATGCGAAGCGGCGCAGGCAACCGCCGCTATCGCCCGGTGAAGCGGAAGCGCGCGACGCGCCACGCCTTGGCGAGCGGCGTGCCGCCCTCCAGATCGAGCCTGGCGAGCAGCGCGAGAAGGCCGACGGCACGCGCGGGCGCCGGCCATGTCGCGGTGAAGGCTTGGGAAAGCGCCGCCCGCGCTTCGGCCGACGCACGATCGGCCAGCGCGGCGGCGGTGAGATGGCGGGCGAGATCGGCATAGGCCCAGCCCTGCCCTGCGATCCGCAGCACCGCCGGCTCGGCGCCGAGTAATCGTCCCGCCAGCGTGAACAGCGTGCCCCCACGCGAATCGGCATGACGGGCGAGCGCCTCGCCGTTTAGGGGATCGGTGACGACCAGTTCTTCCCATCCGTCGGTCATCGCCGCAAGCGCCGCCCCGCCCACGCCCAGCGGCAGGAGCAGGCGCGCGACGTCCTGGAGCAGGGGTTCGGCCGGGGGCGGCGTCGTATCGAGCCGCTCCAGCGCATCGTGCCACCACACGAGCCGCATCTGGCCGACCATCGGTTCGCGCGTCGTCCGGACGATCCCCGCGAGCCGATCGTCGAGCTTGAACAATGTGCGCAGCGCATCCCGCGCCGCCTGCGGGGCGGCGGCGAGCATCAGTTCGCGATCGGGCGGCGGGGCGGCGGAGGGATCGGTCATGATAGCGGATCGCTGCCCGTCCGCATCGCGACTTGCAAGTCCTGTGCGCGCGCCCTCACCTCGGCCGATAGTGCCGGAGCGGGCGCGGCGTTTACGCATTCGTCAACTTTAACTGCCTAAAATTCCGATCGATTATGGACGGGACCTGGGCGGCGTGACGATCGATCGGCATCAGACGGACAACCACGGCCAGTTATCGTTCCTGTCGCGTTTCGCCCGCGCGAAGGGCGGCAACACGCTCGCGATGCTCGCCGCCTTCCTGATCCCGATGTCCGCGCTCACCGGGTCTGCGGTCGATTTCGGGCGCATGTATCTGGTGAAGGTACGGTTGCAGCAGGCGTGCGACGCGGGTGCCCTCGCCGGTCGCAAGGCGATGACCGACAGCAGCAGCACCACGCTGGACCCGGCGGCGGCGGCCACGGCGAAGACGTTCTTCGCGAACAATTTCCCCAGCGGGATCATGGGCACCCCCGCCTATACCAGCGCGACCGTCCCCTTCACGCCGACCAAGACGAGCGACAATCAGGTCGCCGGCACCGCCTCCGTCCGGGTGCCGACGACGATCATGAAGATGTTCGGCATGTCCGCCCGGACGATGACCGTGACGTGCGAGGCACGCTACGACGTCGCCGATTCGGACGTGATGTTCGTGCTGGATACCACGGGCTCGATGGCATGCACGCCCGCCAATAGCTGCACGTCGCAGACCGGCAGCTATACCCGGCCCGATGGCACCACGGGCTATTATGCCGTCGAGGCGGATGGATCCAAGATTTCCGGCCTGCGGTCGGCGGTGCTCAGCTTCTACGACACGATGGCGGCGAATGCGGATACGTCGACGCACGTCCGCTATGGCTTCGTCACCTATACGTCGACGGTGAATGCCGGCTTCGCGCTGCCATCGAGCGCGATCGTCGACAGCTGGACCTATCAGTCGCGGCGAATCGTCGGCGAAACCAACAATGGCGACGATACGTCGAGCACCAGCTACAATGTGTCGCAGAGGAACTGCAACAACCGCGCGACGGGACGTTCGCCGCAGAACGTGCTGAACCCCGACGGATCGGTCGCGACCTACGTGTTCCGCGCCGACGGCACTGCGGAATATGTCACGTCCAGCTGGTCCAGTTATTCCGGCGGCACCTGCACCGTCACCACCGATCCCAAGATGCCGATCTGGCAATATCAGCCGGTGTCGTACGACGTCAGCCAGTTCAAGCTGGGCAATGCGGTGCCCGATCCCAGCAAGGTCACCGGGCAGACGGCCAAATGGCAGGGGTGTCTGGAGGAGCGCAATACGACCTATGGCGCGCTGAGCTTCGACCAGAGCAACCTGCCGCCCGACCTGGATCCCGACGCCGTCGCCACCAGCGATGCGACGCGCTGGCGGCCGATGTGGCCAGAGGTCGTCTATTATCGTGGCTCGACCTCCAACCCCAATGCCGGCAACACCGCGCGGCCCTATTCGCCGACCTCGCCCTTCGTGTACGGCGACGTGTCGACCACGACGACCAGCGCCACGGCGACCTGGACGTCGCTGGCCTACCCCGCGAACCTGCGGGCGGCCTATGTGTCGTGCGGCAAGCCCGTGCGCCGGCTGGGCGTGATGACCCGCAGCGACGTGTCCGATTACGTCAACGCGGTCGATTTCAAGGCGCAGGGCGGCACCTATCACGACACGGGCATGATCTGGGGCACGCGGCTGCTGTCGCCGACCGGCCTGTTCGCGACCGATACCGCCGCCTGGCCGGGGCGTCAGGCGCCCAATCGGTACATCGTGTTCATGACCGACGGCGACATGGCGCCCAACCCGATGATCTACGGCATGTACGGGCTGCAGGCCTATGACGGCCGGGTCGCGAGCACCGGTACGGATGCCAACGGCCTGATCCCCTATCACAATGCCCGCTTCCTCGCCGAATGCACCGCGGCCAAGGCGCGCAACATCACCGTCTTCGTCATCGGTTTCGGCCAGACGCTGACGCCGCAGCTGACGCAATGCGCCTCGCCCGGCCAGGCCTTCTACGCCAGCGACAATGCGTCGCTGGATGCGGCCTTCCGTCGGATCGCCAATCAGGTGGCGCTGCTGCGGGTGTCGAAATGAGGATTGGCCGCGGTCTGCTGTCGCGGCTGGGCCGCGACCGGCGCGGCGTCACGTTGGTCGAGTTCGCGATCATCTTTCCGGTGATGGCGCTGATGATGATGGGCCTCGGCGACATGCTGTATCAGATGTACGTCAAACAGCTGCTGTACGGCGCGATCCAGAAGGCGGCGCGCGATTCGGCGATCCAGGGCGGCGCGCAGCAGACCGCCTCGATCGACGGCCGCGTGTTGCAGATGATGACGGGCGTCATGAAGATGCCGACCGCGTCCTGCGCCACCACGCCGGCCCCCGGCACCTATTGTTCGACGCGGCTCAGCTACGCGACGTTCAGCGCGGTCGGTCCCGAGCCGTTCGAGGATACCAACGGCAACAACCAGCGCGATCCGGGCGAATGCTATCGCGACATCAACGGCAACGGCAGCTGGGATGCGGAACCGGGCACGGCGGGCCAGGGCGGCGCGAACGACGTGACGCTGTATCGCATGCGCATCACCTATCCCCGCATCTTTCCGGTCGCACCGCTGATCGGGGCATCGCCCTATCAGACGGTGACCGCAGAAACGCTGTTAAAGAACCAGCCCTATGCCACGCAGGCGGCGCCGACGGTGAACCGTCTATGCAATTGATCCCCCCGCCCCAAACCCTGTGGCGGCGGCTGGCGCGCAACCGCCGCGGCGTCGCAATGATCGAATTCGCCTTTGCCGGGCCGGTCGTGCTGGCGCTCGGCCTGTATGGCGCGGAGATGGGCAATCAGGCGCTGACGCATATGCGGATCAGTCAGATCGCGCTGGCCCTTGCCGACAATGCATCGCGCATGGGGCAGATCGGTTCGAACAACATCGAACAGATGCGCGACGGCGACATAAACGACGTGCTGCAGGCGGCACGGTTGCAGGGTGCGCCGCTTCAGCTCGGCACGTATGGCCGGATCACGATCTCCAGCCTGGAATATGTCCAGCAGAGCTACGACAGCGCCCGCGTCCAGCGCATTCACTGGCAGCGGTGCATGGGGATGAAGCGGGGCGCGGGCTATGAGTCGAGCTATGGCACGACGTCGGCGACCGCCGGTTCGACCGCGACGTCGGCCGATGCCGGCACGGCGGCGCCGAACGGCATAGGCGATCCTGGCCGCATGGTCAGCGCACCCGCCGATACGGGCGTCATCTTCGTCGAGGTGAATTACCAGTATCAGCCGCTGGTCAGCGCGTGGCTCGCGAAGCCATTCCGCATGCACTATGTCGCGTCGATGGTCGTGCGCAACAACCGCGACTTCCGGCAAATCTACAATCCGCTCAATTCGGCGACGCCGTCCACCTGCAACCTGTTCGCGGCGTAAACGGTCGAAGGGGACGGCAGCGCCGCCCCCTTCCCGTCATGGTCAGACGATCTTCTTGACGGTCGCGACGATCTTCGCGGCGTCGATCAGCGCCTTCTTCTCGAGGTTCGCGGCATAGGGCAGCGGCACGTCCTCGTTGGTGACGCGCAGCACCGGCGCGTCGAGGTCGTCGAAGCCCTGTTCCATCACCACTGCGGCGATCTCGCTGGCAATCGAGCAGGTCGGCCAGCCTTCCTCGACGACGACGAGGCGGTTGGTCTTGGCGAGGCTCTTCAGCACCGTCTTGGTGTCGAGCGGACGCAGCGTGCGCAGATCGATGACCTCCGCCTCGACGCCGTCCTTCGCCAGCGTCTCGGCAGCTTCGAGCGCGAGGCCGACGCCGATCGAATAGCTGACCAGCGTGACGTGCTTGCCTTCGCGCATGATCCGCGCCTTGCCGATCGGCAGAACGTGATCGTCGAGCTTGGGCACGTCGAACGAGCGGCCGTACATCAGCTCGTTTTCGAGGAAGACGACGGGGTCTTCGCTGCGGATCGCGGCCTTCAGCAGGCCCTTGGCGTCGGCCGCGTCATAAGGCGCGATGACGATCAGGCCGGGGACGGATGCATACCACGGACCGTAGTTCTGACTATGCTGCGCGCCGACGCGGCTCGCCGCGCCGTTGGGGCCGCGGAACACGATCGGGCAGCGCATCTGGCCGCCGGACATATAGTTGGTCTTGGCGGCCGAATTAATGATGTGGTCGATCGCCTGCATGGCGAAGTTGAACGTCATGAATTCGATGATCGGACGCAGACCGCCCATCGCCGCACCGGTGCCGACGCCGGCGAAGCCATATTCGGTGATCGGCGTATCGATGACGCGCTTGTCGCCGAATTCGTCGAGCAGGCCCTGCGTGACCTTGTACGCGCCCTGATACTGGGCGACTTCCTCGCCCATCACGAAAACGCGCTCGTCGCGGCGCATTTCCTCGGCCATCGCGTCGCGCAGCGCTTCGCGGACGGTGGTCTTCACCATCTCGGTGCCTTCAGGGATCGCCGGGTCCTGCTTGCCTTCGTTCTCGGCCGCTTCGAACATCTGACGCGTGCCGGTCTCGACCTTTTCCTGCGCGGGGTGCGCGGAGTCTTCGACCTTGTCCGCCGGCTTGGCTTCATCCGCCTTGGCGTCGGCCTTGGGGCTGTCGTCCTTGGTCGTGGCGACCGAATCGGCGCTCTCGCCGTCTTCGAGCAGCACGGCGATGACTTCGCCGACCTTCACATTGTCGGTGCCTTCGGCGACAACGATCTTGCCGATCGTGCCTTCGTCGACGGCTTCGAATTCCATCGTCGCCTTGTCGGTTTCGATCTCGGCCATGATGTCGCCGGACTTCACCGTGTCGCCTTCCTTGACGAGCCACTTGGCGAGCGTGCCCTCTTCCATCGTCGGCGACAGCGCCGGCATCTTAATCTCGATCGCCATCTCAGTACGTCTCCACCAGCACGTCGGTATACAGCTCGGCCGCTTCGGGCTCGGGCGTGCTTTCGGCGAAATCGGCGGCTTCGTTCACGATCTTGCGGATATCCTGTTCGAGCGTCTTGAGATCGGCCTCGGTCACACCGTGGCCTTCAAGCAGCTTCTTGACGTGGTCGATGGGGTCGGACTTGTCGCGGACGCCCTGCACTTCCTCGCGGCTGCGGTACTTGGCGGGGTCGGACATCGAGTGGCCGCGGTAGCGATAGGTCTTCATCTCGAGGATGACCGGACCCTTGCCGGCGCGCACCCAGGCGAGCGCTTCCTCGGCGGCACCGCGGCAGGCGAGCACGTCCATGCCGTCGACCTGGATGCCGGGGATGCGGAAGCTTTCGCCGCGGCGGTACAGCTGGTCTTCCGACGAGGCGCGGTTGACGCTGGTGCCCATGGCGTATTGGTTGTTCTCGATCACGAAGATGATCGGGAGCTTCCACAGCTCCGCCATGTTGAAGCTTTCGTACACCTGGCCCTGGTTCGCCGCGCCGTCACCGAAGTAGGCGAGGCAGACGCCGCCATCGTTGCTGTACTTATGGCCGAAGGCGAGACCGGTGCCGAGCGACACCTGCGCGCCGACGATGCCGTGGCCGCCGTAAAACTTATGTTCGGTCGAGAACATGTGCATCGACCCGCCCTTGCCGCGGCTGATGCCGGCGGCACGGCCTGTCAGTTCGGCCATGATGACCTTGGGGTCGATGCCGTAGGCGAGCATGTGGCCGTGGTCGCGATATCCGGTGATCACCGAATCCTTGTCGCCGTCCAGCGCCGACTGCAGGCCGACCGCGACCGCTTCCTGACCGATATAGAGGTGGCAGAAGCCGCCGATGAAGCCCAAGCCATAGAGCTGGCCCGCCTTTTCCTCGAACCGGCGGATCAGCAGCATCTGCTTGTAGAAGTCGAGCAGTTGCTCCTTCGTCGCCTCGAACGGCTTGGGATCGGCGGGACGCTCGCGATTGCTGAGCGGTACGGCGGGAGGAGCAGGCGATTTGGCCACGTATTACCTCAACGGTCCTGGGGATGTGACCGAGCCTATAGGCCGGGTTCGCGGGGAACATCAATTCCCTGGGGTAAGATGGCTGTGACGTAGCGTTTCTCGCCGTGCGCCCTTCCACCCCGTCATTCCCGCGAAGGCGGGAATCTAGACGCGCAGGTCGTCGCAAGGGCCGCGCCGTCAGAGGTTCTGGATTCCCGCCTTCGCGGGAATGACGATGTTGGACGGGGAAAGCGCAACTATGTTGCCCTTGCCCGCGGGGCAGGCCAAAGCTGGGGGTACATGAGTACGCGCCCCGTCCACCCGTTCCGCATCGCCAACTTCCGCGCCTATTGGCTGTCGCGGTTCAGCGGGACGATCGCCGTATCCGCGATGTCGATCGTGATCGGCTGGCAGGTCTACAATCTGGCGCGCGTGACGATGGACGTGCGGCAGGCGGCGTTCATGCTGGGCATGATCGGCTTTGCGCAATTCGTGCCGCTGTTTCTACTGACCCCGGTCACGGGCTTGGTCGCCGACAGCGTGGACCGACGCTGGATCGTGCGCAGCACGACGGCGCTGCTGGTCGCGACGGCGGGGATGCTGTGGTTCCTGACCTGGTCGGGGCACCTCAGCCTGATCGCGCTGTTCGCCGCGGCGGTGGCGTTCGGCGTTGCGCGCGCCTTTTCGGGGCCGGCCTATTCGGCGCTCGCGCCCAATCTGGTGCCGCGCGAGAGCCTGCCGACCGCGATCGCCGTCAGCTCGATCGCGTGGCAGGTGGGCACGATCGCCGGGCCGAGCGTCGGCGGGCTGCTGTACGCGATCCACCCCGAGGTGGCGTACGGCGTCGCCACCGTGCTGTTCGCGGTCGCGCTGACCTTCATGTTCCTGATCGGCCCGGTGCCGCAGCCGCCCGCGCAGGCCGACCATCGGCCGCTGGCGCGAATCGCCGAGGGGTTCCGCTATGTCCGCCGCAACCGGCTGGTGCAGGCGGCAATCACCCTCGATCTGTTCGCGGTGCTGCTCGCCGGCGCGACCTCGCTGCTGCCCGTCTATGCGCGGGATATCCTGCACGTCGGGTCGCAGGGGCTGGGCGTGCTGGCCGCGGGCATGGGCATCGGCGCGGCGGCGACCGCGATATGGTTCTCGTTCAAGCCGATGAGCACCAATGTCGGCGTGAAGATGCTCGTGGCGGTCGTCGTCTTCGGCCTCTCCATCCTGACCTTCGGCATCGCGAGCCATGTCACCGGCGCGCTCGGCCTGACGACGCGGACGGTTCAGCTGGGCGGCTTGCCGGTGTTCGTCCATCCCGCCTTCCTGCTGAGCCTCGTCGCGCTGATCGTCGCGGGCGGCGCGGACATGGTGTCGGTGTACGTCCGCCAGTCGCTGATCCAGTTGCACACCCCCGATGCGATGCGCGGGCGGGTGAGCGCGGTGTCGCAGCTCACCATCTCGGCGTCCAACGAACTGGGCGAATTCGAGAGCGGGGTGATGGCCTCGCTACTCGGCCCGGTGGGCGCCGTGGTGTTCGGCGGGCTGGGCGCGATCGGCGTTACCTTGCTGTGGGCGCGGCTGTTCCCGGAACTCGGCGCCGCGCGAACCTTTGACCCGCCAGAGATCCTGCAAACCGAACCTAGCCACGGAGAAGCCAAGCCATGAAGGCCAACACCATCCTGGAAACGATCGGCAACACGCCGCACATCCGCGTCGCCAAGCTGTTCCCCGATTCGGAGGTCTGGATCAAATCGGAACGGTCGAACCCCGGCGGATCGATCAAGGACCGCATTGCGCTGGCGATGGTCGAGGCCGCGGAGGCGAACGGCGACTTGAAGCCCGGCGGCACGATCATCGAACCGACCAGTGGTAATACCGGCGTTGGCCTGGCGATGGTCGCGGCGGTCAAGGGCTATAAGCTGGTGCTGGTCATGCCCGAATCGATGTCGCTGGAGCGGCGGCGGCTAATGCTGGCCTATGGCGCGACGTTCGACCTCACCCCGCGCGAAAAGGGCATGAAGGGCGCGATCGAGCGCGCGATCGAGCTGGTGCATGCGACGCCGGGTGCGTGGATGCCGCAGCAGTTCGAAAACGGTGCGAACGTCGATGTGCATGTGCGTACGACGGCGCAGGAAATCCTGAACGACTTTCGCGATTCGCCGATCGATGTGATCATCACCGGCGTCGGCACCGGCGGCCATATCACGGGCGTCGCCGAGACGCTGAAGAAGGAATGGCCGAATCTGAAGGTCTTCGCGGTCGAGCCGGCGGCATCGCCGGTGATCGCGGGTGGTCAGCCCGGGCCGCACCCGATCCAGGGCATCGGCGCGGGCTTCATCCCGCGCAACCTCCACACGCAGGCGCTCGACGGGGTGATCGAGGTGGATGCGGCCGTCGCCAAGGACATGGCGCGGCGCTCGGCACGCGAAGAGGGGATCCTGGTCGGGATTTCGTCTGGCGCGACGCTGGCGGCGATCCTGCAGAAGCTGCCGGACCTCCCCGACAATGTGCGCGTGCTCGGGTTCAACTACGACACGGGCGAGCGCTATCTGTCGGTGCCGGACTTCCTGCCGGAGCAGTAAGGCCGGCCCCTGCCCCCTCATCGTCATTCCCGCGCAGGCGGGAGTCCAGACTGGCTGGCCTCGCGGCGCGATCCGCGACGGCAGCGCATCTGGACTCCCGCCTGCGCGGGGATGACGGGCGCGGGGCGGGGTGGCACACACCCCCCATAATGACTTTGGCGAATCAGGGCGGTGCGGCCCCCTACCCCCTTTGGCTGCGCCCCGTGCTAGCCGTCACCGCGCTGGCGGCGATCGCCGTGCCGGCACTGGTCGTGATTCATCCCCCGGTGATCCCGAAGCAGCCGAAGGCGGTAAAGCTTCCCCCGCGGCGCGTCGTACCCGCCGCGGAAGTACCGGACGTCGAGCCGGTCGCGTTCGTCGACCTGTCGGCGGAAGATGCCAAGGCGTACAACGACGCTATCCCTTTCTCCACCCTGCCCAATCCGGCTGCGCGGCCGTTCCGCTTTGCCGGGGCCGCAGAGGATCGGGCGCGGGCGCTCGACTGTATGGCGGCGGGCGTGGTGTACGAGGCAGGCGACGATGCCGAGGGCGAGCGCGCGGTTGCACAAGTCGTGCTCAACCGGCTGCGCCACCCCGCCTTCCCCAAGACGATCTGCGGCGTGATCTTCGAAGGGCAGGAACGTAGCACCGGCTGCCAGTTCAGCTTTGCCTGCGACCATGCGCTCAGTCGCTGGACCCCGACCGCGGACCAGTGGCGGCGTGCCCGCGCCGTGGCGGACGCGGCCTTGTCGGGCGCGGTCTATCGACCGGTGGGCTATGCGACGCATTACCATACCGACTGGGTCGTCCCCTATTGGCAGGCGAGCCTGGACAAGGTGGTCGCGGTCCACAGCCATCTGTTCTTCCGCTGGACGGGCTGGTGGGGCACGCCGCCCGCGTTCAACCGGCAGGTGAGTTCGGCGGAGCCGGTGATCGCCCAGCTTGCCCCCGTGTCCGATGCGCACAAGACCGGCGCGGCGCTGGCCGAAGCGGATACCGCGCTCCTCGATGCGGCGGAGGCGCTGGGGATGCTGGGCGACGATGTTGCGGCGGCGACGGTCGCAGCGACGGCGCCGGCGGCAGACGGGACGAACGAAACGATCCTCGCGACGCTGCCCAAGGGCGTGACGCCGGACCTGTATCCCGCGGTGGCGATGAAGGCCTGCGGCGAGCGCAAGACCTGCCGCTTTTCGGGCTGGACCGAGGCTGCGGCGACGCCGGTCGCGCTGCCGCTGACGACGGAACAGGTCGCCGCGATGGCGTTCAGTTACTGGCGCGATCGGGATGCGGGGATCGAGAAGCCGCTGTGGAACTGTGCGCTGGTGAAGCGGGCGGACCGGCGGCAGTGTATGAAGCAGCAGGTGTTGCTGAGCGCGGTGCCGGTGGCTGCGGCGACGGCGGTGCCTACGCCTGTTCCGGCGGCGAAGGGGCCGGAGGATCTGGGCGGCGTACGGCGCAAGGGTGACAACGCTGGGGCGAGATAGGCATCCCCAAACACACCGTCACCCCGGACTGGTTCCGGGGTCCACTGGGCCGCAGGGGGGGGCGGCTGGAGCCTCTTGCCGCCCCCCCTGCCGCGGAGTGGACCCCGGAACCAGTCCGGGGTGACGGGGGAAGCGGGGAAGCAACGAATGAGGCTTCCGCGGCTGCTGCGAGACGTTAAATCAGCCAAGCCGTCGTTCCCGCGCAAGCGAGAATGACGGGGGACGGCGGGACGGCGGGACGGCCCGCTCCCTCACTTATGCCCGCGGATCGCCTTGATCAGCGCGGGCTTGTCCATCTTCGATCGGCCTTCGATGCCGATCTCGCGCGCCTCCTTCATCAGGTCGGCCTTAGTGCGGTCCTCGAGGTGCGTCGCCTTGTGGTCGAGCGATCCGTTCGCCTTGGCATTGGCGATGCGCGCGGCCTTTTCCTTGGAATTGCCCTGTTTGCGGAGCTCTTCGTACAGCCCGTCGTCCTTGATCTGTGCGCCGTGGTCTTTTGCCATGGGGATGCCTCCTCCTCGGAAGCCCATCCAACGGCCCACCCGCGAAACGGTTCGTTCGCGGATGACAAATACGCGACAAAGCCGGAATGCGCTCCTATATGGCCACCCGCCCGATAGCCCGAGCCCCTGCCCTTATGCTGACCACCAATCCCTTCGACATCACTTCGGACGATGGCGATACGCTGCGCGAGGAATGCGGCGTGTTCGGCGTGTCCGGCAGCGATAGTGCCGCCGCGCTGGTCGCGCTGGGGCTGCACGCCTTGCAGCATCGCGGACAGGAAGCCGCCGGGATCAGCAGCTTCGACGGCACGCTGTTCCACACGCATCGCGCGATGGGCCATGTCGCGGGCAATTTCGACCGCGACGACGTGATCCGCGCGCTGCCCGGCACCACCGCGGTCGGCCACGTCCGCTATTCGACGACGGGCGAGACGGCGCTGCGCAACGTCCAGCCGCTGTACGCCGATCTGTCGACCGGCGGCTTTGCAGTCGCCCACAACGGCAATATTTCCAACGCGATGAAGCTGCGCCGCGAATTGGTGCGGCGCGGATCGATCTTCCAGTCGACCAGCGATACCGAAACGATCATCCACCTCGTCGCGACCTCGAACTACCGCACGCTGCTCGACCGCTTCATCGACGCGCTGAAGCAGGTCGAGGGCGCCTACAGCCTGGTCGTGATGACGCCCGAAGGCATGATCGCCTGCCGCGATCCGCTGGGGATCCGGCCGCTGGTGATGGGGCGCCTGGACGGCGCGGTGATCTTCGCATCCGAAACCGTGGCGCTCGACGTGTGCGGTGCGACCTTCGAACGGCAGGTCGAGCCGGGCGAACTGGTGATCGTGCAGGGCAAAGAGATCCGCTCGATCAAGCCCTTCGCAGAGGTCGCGCCGCGGCCGTGCATCTTCGAATGGGTGTATTTCAGCCGCCCCGATTCGATCGCGGGTGACCAGTCGGTCTATTCGGTGCGCAAGGCGATCGGTGCGCAGCTGGCGATCGAGGCGCCGGTCGAGGCCGACCTCGTCATCCCGGTGCCCGATTCGGGCGTGCCCGCCGCGATCGGCTATGCGCAGGAATCGGGCATTCCGTTCGAGCTGGGCATTATCCGGTCTCATTATGTCGGCCGCACCTTCATCCAGCCGGGCGACAAGGTGCGCCATCTGGGCGTGAAGCTGAAGCACAATGCCAATCGCGCGCTGATCAAGGGCAAGCGGATCGTGCTGATCGACGATTCGATCGTCCGCGGCACGACCAGCCTGAAGATCGTGCAGATGATGCGGGATGCGGGCGCGGCCGAGGTGCATATGCGCATCGCGTCGCCGCCGACGCGGCACAGCTGCTTCTATGGCGTCGACACGCCGGAGCGCGCGAAGCTGCTCGCGGCGAAGCATGACGTCGGCGGCATGACCGACTTCATCCATGCGGACAGCCTGGCGTTCGTGTCGATCGATGGCCTGTATAAGGCGCTGGGCGAGGAACAGCGCGCGTCGCGCCTGCCGAAATATTGCGATGCCTGCTTCACCGGCGACTATCCGACGACGCTGACCGACCATGACGATGTCGCCGACGTCGACCAGTTCGCGATGCTCGAAGAGCGCGTGAACTGATGGCCAAAGCACTGGAAAACCAGCTAGCGCTCGTCACCGGCGCCAGCCGCGGCATCGGGGCTGCGACGGCGATCGCGCTCGCCGCAGCGGGCGCGCATGTGGTGCTGACGGCGCGGACGGCGAAGGATCTGGAGGCGGTCGAGGAGACGATCTTCGACGCCGGCGGATCGGCGACGATCGCGCCGCTCGACATGACGCAGACCGACAGCATTGCCCGGCTGGCGAGCGCGGTCGGCGAACGCTGGCAGGCGCTGGACGTGCTGGTGCTCAACGCCGGCATGCTGGGCACGCTGGCGGCGGTGCCGGCGATCGATCCCAAGGAATTCGCGCAGGTGCTGACGCTGAACGTCAGTGCGCAGGTGGCGATGATTCAGGCATTCGATGCGATGCTGCGGAAGGCGCCGGCGGCGAAGGTGATCGGCGTCACCTCCAGCGTCGGACGCAACCCCCGCGCATATTGGGGAGCCTATGGCGCGTCGAAGGCGGCGTTCGAGACGCTGATCGGCGCCTATGGCGACGAGACGAGCGAGATCAGCGGCATCCGTACCGCGATCCTCGATCCCGGCGCGACGCGGACCAAGATGCGCGCCCGCGCCTATCCGGGCGAGGCGCCGGAATCGGTGAAGCCGCCGGAAGTGGTGGCGGAGCGGATCGCGGCGCTGGCGATCGCCGGCTTCCCGGCAGGGCATCGCGAGCGGGTGGGCTAAGGCGCCCCGCTTCGCGACGGGAAACAAAGCCTTTCTGCGGCTGCGCTTGATCCGCAGCCGCACGCGGTCCACATGGCCCCCATGCTGATCGAGACCGAAGCCACACCCAATCCGGCGACCCTCAAGTTCCTGCCGGGCCGCATCGTCATGGACGCGGGCACGCGCGATTTTGCGACGCCCGAAGAGGCGGAGGCGAGCCCGCTCGCCGAGATGCTGTTCGCGCTCGGCGACGTAACGGGCGTGTTCTTCGGCCGCGACTTCGTGTCGGTGACCGCCGCGCCGGGCGTCGACTGGGTCGGGCTGAAGCCTGACGTGCTCGCCATCCTGCTCGACCATTTCGCCGCCAACATGCCGCTGTTCCGCCAGGGCAGCGCGGGCTTCAGCGTGCCGGCCGGCGACAGCGACGAGGTGACGACCGACGACCCCGCCGATGCCGAGATCGTCGCGCAGATCCGCGAACTGATCGACACGCGCGTGCGCCCCGCGGTGGCGAACGACGGCGGCGACATTGTCTATCGCGGCTTCGACAAGGGCAAGGTGTACCTGCGCATGCAGGGCGCGTGCGCCGGCTGCCCGTCGTCGAGCGCGACGCTGAAGAACGGCATCGAGCAGCTGCTGAAATATTATGTTCCCGAAGTCACCGAAGTGAGGGCCGTCTGATGTCCGCTCCCCTGCCCGATGCCGCGCTCGACACACTGTTCCGTGAGGCGCGCAGCTACAATCATTATTCCGACCGTGCCGTCGGCGAGGATCAGCTTCGGGCGATCTGGGACCTGATGAAATGGGGGCCGACCTCGGCCAACCAGTTGCCCGCGCGGCTCGTCTGGTGCGTCAGCGATGAGGCGAAGGCGAAGCTTGCCGCCTGCGCGTCGGAGGGCAATCGCGACAAGATCCTAAAGGCGCCCGTCACCGTCATCATCGGCATGGACGTGGAATTCCACGAGCATCTGCCCGAGTTGTTCCCGCATACCGATGCCAAGGCGTGGTTTGACGGGAATACCGAGCTGCGCACCGCGTCCGCATTCCGCAATTCGTCGTTGCAGGGCGGGTATTTCATTTTGGCGGCGCGGGCGCTGGGTCTGGATACGGGGCCGATGTCGGGCTTCGATCAGGGTGCGGTAGACAAGGCGTTCTTCGCCGACCAACCGGGCGTCCGCAGCAATTTCATCTCGACATTGGGCTATGGCGACCCCGCCAGCCTGCACCCACGCTCGCCGCGGCCGGCGTTCGAGAAGTTCAACACGGTCGCGTAAGGCCGTCGCCGATTGGGGTTTGCCAGCCCCCTTCCGCATATTGCCGTCACCCCGGACTTGGTCCGGGGTGCACCATCCCGCGAAGTGGGAGCCGGAGCGTCTCGCCGTCCCCCTCGCCGCAAAATGGCCCCGAAATGACTCTGGGGTGACAGGGGAATTGCGGTTACCGCCACTCGCATCTTGCCCCGGCGCGCGGGCTGCCGCAAAGCAGGCGCTTCATCATGACTGCCCGCACTCTCGTCATCGACACCGCCACTGCCGCCTGCTCGATCGCGCTGATCGAGGGCGGGCAGGTCATCGCCGCCGAGCATCGCGAGGTCGGGCGAGGCCATGCCGAGCAGCTGCTTCCGATGATCGCAGCCTTGCCCGATGGCGGACGTGCCGGGCATATCTTGGTCGACGTCGGCCCCGGTAGCTTTACCGGCCTGCGCGTGGGCATCGCTGCGGCCCGGGCGCTTGCGCTCGGCTGGGGCAGCACCGTCGCCGGCTATTCCAGCCTGTCGCTGCTCGCCGCTGCCGCCTTTGCCGGCGGGCGGGAGGGCCAGATCGCCGCGATGCTGGAAGGCGGGCACGGCGAGGTGTTCGTGCAGGGCTTCGCGCCCGGACCGGTGCCGCTCGATGCGCTCGCCTCGCTGAAGCCGGAGGCGGCGATCGCCGCTTTGGGCGAACGCTATCCGATCGGCAACGGCGTGCGCTGGCTGCAACAGGTCGCGCCCGACCTCGCCGGTCAGCCCGCTTTGCCCGATGCGCGCGACGCGCTGCTGCTGCCCGAGGCGTTGAAGACGTTGCCCGCGCGTCCGGTCTACGGCCGTGCGCCCGATGCCAAGCTGCCTGGCGGCCGCGTGCCGGAGCCGGCCGCCTGATGGCGACGCACCAGATCCTGCTGCGCACCGGCGACCCGCGCGACGTGGCGACTGTTGACGCGCTGATGACCGCTGCCTTCGACCCGCGTTATGGCGAGGCGTGGACGCGCAACCAGTGCCTGGGCGTGCTCGCGATGCCGGGCGTGCGGCTGACGCTGGCGCTGGTCGACGACCGGCCCGCCGGTTTCGCGATGGTGCGCAGCGTGATGGACGAGGCGGAGCTGCTACTGCTCGCGGTCGATCCCGCCTTTCGTCGGCGGGGTATCGGCACCGCTCTGCTGCGCGCCGTGATCGCCGAGGCGCAGATGAGCGGCATCGCGGACCTGCATCTGGAGGTGCGGGCGAACAATCCCGCGGTGGCGCTGTACACTGAGCAGGGCTTTGCCAAGGTGGGCGAGCGGCGCGGCTATTATCGCGGGCGCGGCGGCGAGGCGTTCGACGCGCACACGTACCGGCGGGCGGTGTAACCCGACCCGACCGATCGCCGCATCCGATCACTGTTGCGAGTCGGTTTCGCTTTTCGCAACAAGCGCACTGTTCTACACGGTGCTCATGCCTCGCAAGATCGACCTCGAAGCCCTGTGCAACCAGAAGGGCCTGCGCATCACCGAACAGCGTCGCGTCATCGCGCGCGTCCTGTCGGAAGCCGAAGACCATCCCGACGTCGAAAAGGTGTATGAGCGCGCCTCGCTGATCGATCCGGGCATTTCGATCGCCACCGTCTATCGCACCGTGCGCCTGTTCGAAGAGGCCGGCATCCTGGATCGCCACGATTTCGGCGACGGCCGCGCGCGCTACGAACCGTCACCCGAAGCGCACCACGATCACCTGATCGACGTCGAGACGGGCAAGGTCATCGAATTCGTCGATCCGGAGCTGGAGCAGCTACAGAAGGCGATCGCCGAGAAGCTGGGCTTCCGCCTGGTCGACCATCGCATGGAATTGTACGGCGTCAGCCTCGATCGCAAGGCGTAAGCGCGGGCGCGTGATCGCCAACCTGCGCCTCGCGACCCGGTTGGCGGCGCTGGTGATCGCCCTGATTGCTGCGCTCTGCATCCACGGCCTGTGGCGGGTGTTCCGCCTGCCCTCGCCCTGGCCGCGTCTGTTCCTGGGCAGCGTCGCGTGGATCGTCGGTGCGCGCGTGCGCGTGATCGGCCGACCGCTGAAGCGTGACGTCGTATTCCTGGCCAACCATCTGAGCTGGATCGACATCCTCGCCATTGCCGGCGCGACGGGTAGCGCCTTCGTCGCCAAGGCGGAGCTGCGCGCGGCACCGCTCGTCGGCTGGCTGTGTACGCTGAACCGCACGATCTTCGTGACGCGCGAGGACCGGTTGCAGGTGTCCGCGCAGATTGCGCGGTTGCGCGATGCGCTGGCCGAAGGATGGGCGGTGACGATCTTTCCCGAAGGCACGACCAGCGACGGCACGACGCTGCTGCCGTTCAAGGCGGCCCTGCTCGCCGCACTCGATCCGCCGCCGCCGGGTGGCCGGGTGCAGCCGGTACGCGTCGATTACGGGCCGGCGACCGCCGAACTTGCGTGGGTCGGCGACGAGCCGGGACAGGTCCATGCGCTCCGCGTGCTCCGGCGGCGGGGTACGTTCCCGGTGACGCTGCATATGCTCGATGCGTTCGACCCGGCCGACATCGGTGGTCGCAAGGCGATCGCCGCCCGCGCGCGCGACGCGATCGGCGCTGCCTAAGCATCAGGCGGGCGGCGGATCGGGTTCGAGCGAATCGACCCGGCGGCGGAAACAGGCGAGCGTCGCCTCGACGGTATTCGCACCGGATTTCGTACAGGCGCGCACGATCGCACAGCCGATCCGATCGACGCGCTTGTCGCCGCTGGAGATATCGGCGTGACACCAGCGCACCCGATCGCCATCGACGCCATAGCGCAGGCGGAGACGCCGCAACCGCCGGGCTATAACGACGATATCGTCCGGCTGGGTGGACGCTTCGGCGGTCGGGGTGGTGGGGCCGGAGGGTACCGCTCCCGCGGTTTCCGGGGTGGCGCTGGTCTCGCGGACGATCGTAGGTTCGGCTTGCCGTGCTGGGGCGATCGATTCTGGCGAGATCGCCGAGGAGGCAGGCTTTGGCACGGGTGCGGGGGCGGCCCACGGCGATCCCGGACAGTCGCCGATCCGCTCTGCGTTCACCTGCCAGCGCTTGATACGCCCCCGGCTTCGAAAGCTTCCGGACTCCACGACATAGTCCGCCTGCAATCGCGTCTCCGCGATCGTCGCACGAAGGCCTGTCGCGATTTGGAGCGCGGGTCCGCCGTCCATCATCACGCTGCACCGCCGGTTTCCCGCCGCGTGCGTTCGGTCGATGACGAGCTTCAGGGGAGAACACAGCATGCCGCTGTCCCCGATCGCCCGAATGCCGGCCTGCTCGCCAATCAACTGGTCGACAATCGCGGGCGTGTCGCCATCGGCAATGCAGCGATTCCATTCCCGGCCCTGTTCCGGTGGCACTCTCGGTTCACCCGGTGCGGGATCGGTCAGCGTCACCCCCGACCGGAAGCGCCACAGGCCCGCCACCATCTTCGGCGTCGCGCCATTGACGACGATGTCGGGACCGTCCGCTCCCGATCGAGACGGCGCGACCTGTGCGCCAAGCGACGCCGCAACGGCTGCCGCCGCAATGAAGACGCCTGCATACCCTATTGCCCGTCCCATGACGTTCTCCCCCAAGCGCACTTCTCAGGAAAAAAGGGAGCACGGCTACCATCATCTGCCGGCCGCTCCTCGCGCTAGCGACGGAGAGCCGCTTCCTGTATGGCCCGCGGCCATGACCCCCGCGGACACCAGCAAACGCAAGCCCCAGACCTTCCACGTCAAGTCGTTCGGCTGCCAAATGAACGTCTATGACGGCGAGCGGATGGCGGAATTGATGACCGCCGAGGGCATGACCGCCGCGGCCGACGCGGCCGACGCCGACCTGGTCGTGCTCAACACCTGCCATATCCGCGAAAAGGCGACCGAGAAGGTCTATTCGGACATCGGCCGGCTGCGCAAGGACGCGCGCCTCGCCGAGCGGGCCGCGCCGATGATCGCAGTCGCCGGCTGCGTCGCGCAGGCGGAGGGCGAGGAGATCGTCCGCCGTGCGAATGTCGATGTTGTGGTGGGGCCGCAGGCGTATCACAACCTGCCGGGCCTCGTTGCCCAGGCGGCGAGCGGCGCGCCCGGGCTCGACACCGACATGCCGTTGCTGTCGAAGTTCGGCGCATTGCCCGCGCGGCGCCGCGTCGGGCCGTCGGCGTTCCTGACGGTGCAGGAAGGCTGCGACAAATTCTGCACCTATTGCGTCGTGCCCTACACCCGGGGCGCCGAGGTGAGCCGTCCGTTCGCGGCGATCGTCGACGAGGCGAAGGCGTTGGTCGATGCCGGTGCGCGCGAGATCATGCTTCTGGGCCAGAACGTCAACGCCTGGGACGACGACGGGCGGGGCCTGCACGACCTGATCCGCGTGCTAGACCGCATCCCCGGCCTCGCCCGTATCCGCTACACGACCAGCCATCCCAACGACATGGCGCAGGGCCTGATCGACGCCCACGGCGACGTCGAAAGCCTGATGCCGTTCCTGCACCTGCCGGTGCAGGCGGGCAGCGACCGCGTGCTGAAGGCGATGAACCGCAGCCACGATCGCGACAGCTACCTGCGCCTGCTCGACCGCGTGCGCGCCGTGCGCCCCGACATAGCGCTGTCCGGCGACTTCATCGTCGGCTTCCCCGGCGAAACGGAGGCAGAGTTCGCCGAGACGCTCGCCCTCGTCGACGCGGTCGGATACGCGCAGGCCTATTCGTTCAAATACAGCCCCCGCCCCGGCACCCCCGCCGCCGACATGGCCGGCGCCGTGCCGCCAGAGGTGATGGACGAACGGCTGCAGCGCCTGCAAGCCGCACTGGGCCGCGACCAACAAGCGTTCAACCAGGCGAGCGTCGGCCGGACGTGCGACGTCCTCATCGAGCGCAAGGCCAAGCTGCCCGGCCAGATGCTCGGCAAGTCACCCTGGCTGCAATCGGTGCATATGATGACTGATGCGGCAATCGGCGACATCGTGACGGTCGACCTGCTTTCCGCCGGTCCGGTCTCGATGGCGGGTGCGGTGCGCGTGAAGCAGGCCGCGTAGGTCAGGACGCCAGCCTAGATCACACGTTTGCCGCTTCCCTTTCGCGCGCGGGCATCCCACATTCGGTGCATGCCATTTCGGCATGAAAGGATTGCATGAGTCGCAAGCCCGTCCCCGCCCGCTCCGGTGAACGCAGCCGGGCGGAGGTGTTGTTCGACAAGCCGCAGCTGCTCGCCACGCTGTTCGGCCAATATGACCAGAATCTGGTGGCGCTCGAAAACCGGCTGGGCGTCTATATCACCGCGCGCGGCAACCGCGTCGGGCTGGAGGGCGCGGCGGAGAATGTCGCGCTGGCCCGCGACGTGTTGCAGGATCTGTACCAGCGCATCCAGCGCGGCGAGGAGATCGACACCGGCCTGGTCGATGCGTCGATCGCGATGGCGGCCGAACCGACGCTCGACGGCATCGTCAGCACCGAACGCAGCGCGATCCCGTCGATCATGATCCGCACGCGGAAGAAGACGATCGTGCCGCGCACCCCGGCGCAGGCGCATTACATGCGCGAACTGAGCACGCACGACATGATTTTCGCGCTCGGGCCGGCGGGGACGGGCAAGACCTATATCGCGGTCGCGCAGGCGGTGTCGCAGCTGATTACCGGCAGCGTCCAGCGGCTGATCCTGTCGCGTCCCGCGGTCGAGGCGGGCGAGAAGCTGGGCTTCCTGCCCGGCGATATGAAGGACAAGGTCGATCCGTATCTGCGGCCGCTCTACGATGCGCTGCACGACTGTTTGCCCGCCGAGCAGGTCGAGCGGCGGATCGCGAGCGGCGAGATCGAGATCGCGCCAATCGCCTTCATGCGTGGTCGCACGCTGGCCGATGCCTTCGTCATCCTCGACGAGGCGCAGAATACGACGCCCGCGCAGATGAAGATGTTCCTGACCCGCTTCGGCCAGAACAGCCGGATGGTGATCTGCGGCGATCCCAACCAGACCGATCTGCCCGGCGGCGTCGCGGCAAGCGGCCTTGCCGACGCGACGATGCGGCTGGAGGGCGTGGAGGGTATCTCGATGACGCGCTTCAGCAGCGCGGACGTCGTCCGCCATCCGATTGTCGGGCGGATCGTCGAGGCGTATGAGGGGGCGAACAGCTGAGACGGTCGAGATGAACGCGCCCAATCCCCCGCTGACGCGTGCCGAGGCACAGGCTCTGTCCGCGCCCTTCCTGATCGAGGATGAGGATCTGGTTCGGGCGATTGCGCGTCTCGCCGACGAGAGGGGCACGGCCATGCACGAGATCGTGGCACTGGCTATCGAAGATTATGCGGCCCGCCACGCGCTCACCTCTCCGCACCCGGAATGGCTGCGCCGGTTCTGGATCGATCACCCCCTGCCACTGCCGTCCGGCCTGAAAGCCGACAAGCGCTTCTACGATTCGCTCAACGACGAGTGACACTGTTCGTCGATGCCTCCGCGATCGTCGCAACGATCGCGCGCGAGCCGGAAGCGTGGCATTTTTCACGCCGGATGGATTGGGAAACGGACCGCCTGACATCTGCTGTTGCGTTATGGGAGGCGGTCCGCGCCGTGGTCCGTGTTCGCGGCGTTGACCTCGCCACCTCGCCGAAGCGAGAACACTGGTCGCCGACTTTGTGCGCGACGCGCAGTTGCGGCTCGTCCCGATTGCGGCTGAGGAAGCGGAATTGGCGCTCGACGCGCATCAACGCTTCGGCAAGGGAGTCCATCCCGCCGCGCTCAATATGGGCGATTGCTTTTCCTATGCCTGTACCCGCCGCCACGACGCGATCATCCTGTTCAAGGGACAAGATTTCGCTCAAACCGATCTGAAGGACGCAATGCTCGAATGATCCACATCGAACTCGCCCATGAAGCGCCCTGGCCCGACGCCACCGACTGGGACGCGCTCGCCGTCCGTGCCGCGCGCGCGGCGATCGAGCGGACGCCGCATGGCGAATTGCTCACCACGCCCGCAACCGTCGAGATCAGCGTCCGCCTGACCTCCGACGACGAGGTACATGCGCTCAACCGTCAGTATCGGCAGAAGGACAAGCCGACCAATGTCCTGTCCTTTCCAATGGTGCAGCCGGATCTGATCGACACGGTCAGCCAGAATAGCGACGATGGCGAACTCTTGCTCGGCGATATCGTCCTTGCGCATGGGGTATGCGAACGCGAGGCCGCCGAAAAGGGCGTGAGCGTGGAAGAACATGCCACGCACCTGCTGGTACATGGCACGCTGCATCTGCTAGGCTATGACCACATGGGGGACGACGAGGCCGAGGCGATGGAGGAGATCGAGCGGCAGGCTCTGGCCACGCTCGGCATCGCGGACCCTTATCTCGTGCGTGAGGACTGACACAGACTGCCATGGCAGAGGACCGAAGTAGCGCCGGTTACGGCGACTCCAATGAATCGAGTATCTGGCGCGGGCTGCGCACGCTGATCTTCGGCGGCGGCCAGGAGGAATCGCTCCGCGACCAGCTGGAAGAGGCGATCGACCGGCATGAGGACGATCCCGGCCCCGACGCCAAGGGCGACCTGACGCCGCTGGAACGGCAGATGGTGCGCAACCTGCTGCACTTCGGCGAGCGCGACGCGGGCGATGTCGGCGTGCCGCGTGCGGACATCATCGCGATCGAGGAAAACACCACCTTCGCGCATCTGGTGCAGATCTTCGCCGAAGCGGGGCACAGCCGCCTGCCGGTCTATCGCGGGCAGCTGGATACGATCATCGGCATGGTCCACATCAAGGATGTGTTCAACATCCTGGCGACCGGGGCCGAACATCCGACAAGCATCGCCGGGCTGATCCGCGAGCCGCTGTACGTGCCGATGAGCCGCGGCGCGCTCGACCTGCTCGCGGACATGCGCCAGCGCCATGTCCACCTCGCGATCGTGCTCGACGAATATTCGGGCACCGAAGGCCTGGTGACGATCGAGGATTTGATCGAGGAGATCGTCGGTGAAATCGAGGACGAGCATGACGAGGCGCCGAGCGCGCTGCTCGTGCCGATCGACGGCGGCGCGTGGGAAGCGGATGCCCGCGCCGAGCTGGAAGACGCAGCCGAGCTGATCGACCCGCGTCTGGGCGAAGCCGAGAGTGACGTCGACACGCTCGGCGGCCTTGCGGCGGTGCTGGCGGGGCATGTGCCGCATGTCGGCGAGTGCGTGGATCACCCGTCGGGCTGGAAGTTCGAAGTGCTCGATTCGGACGAGCGGCGCATCCATCGCCTGCGGCTGCACCCACCCGTGGCGCGCGAGGTGGAAGACGCCTGAGGCCGGGCCGGCGCGGGATCGTCCCGCGCCGGCCGTCGCTCAGCCGCGCTTCACCAGCGTAACCTGGGCGACGTCGATGCCGCCGCCGCGGAAGCCGCCTTCGCAATACATCAGGTAATAGCGCCATAGGTCGCGGAAGCGGGCATCGAGCCGTTCGGGCAAGCGCCCTGCCTTGTCGGCATTGTCGAACCGTTCACGCCAGTGACGCAGCGTCTGCGCGTAATCGAGACCGAAGGCGTGGTGATCGGTCCAGGCGAGGCCGCGCGCTTCGCATAAGGCGCGAAAGCGGCTTTCGGACAGCAGCATGCCGCCGGGGAAGACATAGCGCTGGATGAAGTCGACGCTGGAGGCGTAGCGTTCGAACACGTCGTCGGCGATGCTGATATATTGGATCGCGGCGCGGCCGCCGGGCTTCAGAACACGGGCGAGAGTGTCGCAATAGGCGGGCCAATAGGCCTGGCCCACCGCTTCGACCATCTCGATACTGGCGACCGCATCATAGGTGCCGGTGACGTCGCGATAGTCGGTGAGGGAAACAGTGACGCCGGGAAGCGCGCGTGCATCGACCTCCGCCTTCTGCTCGGTCGAGAGGGTGAGGCCATGGACGCTGCGGCCCGCCGCCGAGGCCGTGGCGGCAAACGATCCCCAGCCGCAGCCGATTTCCAGAATGGTGTCGCCGGGCGTTGTGCCGGTCCGGTCGAGAATCGCCGTGAGCTTGCGGCGCTGGGCCTGCTCGAGCGTAGCGCCCGAACCGTAGATGCCGCTGGAATAGGTGAGGCTTGGGTCGAGCCATTCCTGGTAGAAGTCGTTGCCGAGGTCGTAATGGTCGGCGATGTTGCGGCGCGACCCCTTGCGGTTGTTACGGCGCAGCGCGTGCCAGCCGCGCAGCAGCAGCTTCGGAATACCACCGGCGCGCGCGACATTGGCCAGCGGCACGCGGTTGCGCATGAACAGGTCGAACAGCGGCACCGGATCGGGACTGGACCAGTCGCCGTCCGCCCAGGCTTCATACCAGCCCACCGAACCGCCGGTGGCGAGGCGTACGAGCGCGCGCCAGCGGTGAATGGTGACGAGCGGCACCGGCCCCGGCTTGCGCCCGCCAAGCAAACGGTGGGTGCCATCGGGCAGCCGCGCCTCGATGCCGCCGCGCACCAGCCCGGTGTCGATCCGGTCGAGGAAGCGGTGAAACGCGGGCGCGAAAAGGCGTTGCTGAAATGTGTCCCCGGGCATGTCGGGCGCGCTCATGCCGCAGCTTGGCCGCAGTGGAAAGGGGGTCAGGAAATCGCGGCTTCGCGAGCCATCGCCTCACCCAGCGTGAGGATCGCCGTGACGTGGCGGCGGGCGATCTCCAGCGCGTCGTCGCCATAGCCGCCGCCGACCGTGCTCGCGAGAGGCACGCCGCCCGCGAGCCGGGCGATCAGGCGCTCGCGGGCCACGAGGCCGTCGAGGCTGAGCGACAAGCGTCCGAGGCGATCGCCGACGAAGGGATCGACGCCCGCCTGATACAGGATCAGCTGCGGCCGGTGCTCGGCAAGGAAGGGCGCGAGCGTCGCCTCCAGCGTCGCGAGATAGCCGGCGTCATCCACGCCATCGGCGAGCGGCACGTCGAGCGTCGAGCGCGCCTTTCGGGCGGGGAAGTTCTTCTCCGCATGGATCGAATAGGTGGCGATTCCCGGCCGCCCGGCGAGCAAGGCGGCGGTGCCGTCGCCTTGATGCACGTCGCAATCGACCACGACGAGGCGATCGACCGTTCCCTCCTCGATCAGCCGCACGGCGGCGAGCGCGAGGTCGTTGAACACGCAATAGCCGGCGCCGGTATCCGCCAGCGCATGATGGCTGCCGCCCGCGGTATTGGCAGCAAAGCCGTGGCGAAGCGCGAGCTGCGCGGCGAGCCACGTGCCGCCGGGCACCGCCGCGGCACGGGCCGCGACCGCAGGGGTGATCGGAAAGCCGATGCGGCGGGTCTTGGGCGCAGGGACGCGTGCTTCCAGCACCTCCGCGACGTAATCGGGATCGTGGACCGCCTCCAGCCAGTGGCGCGGCATCGCTTCGGGTTCGTGCCACGTCACGCGGTCACCCGCCTCGCGCAGCAAGTCTCGGATCAGCCCGTTCTTGTTCCAGCGGTACGTGGAGCGCGCCGGAGCGGGCGCGACATAGGCGGGATGATGGACGACGGCGATCACGCTGCCTAGGTAGGAGCGATCGAGCGCCGCCCCAAGCAGTGCTCCGCCGGAGAGAGCCGAATGACCGAAGCGACCGCCGCCCCCACTCCCTACGTCCGGCCGGACGTGCGCGGATTCCTGGATTATCTGAACGCAATGCCGGGGCCGCGCACGCATCAGATGACGCCCGAGGCGGCTCGGCAGGTGTTCACGGCGATGAAGGACGTCGCCGATCTGCCGGTGGGCGAGCTGGCGGTGATCCGCGACCTGTCGATCCCCGGGCCCGGCGGCACCATCGCCGCCCGTTTGTTCGACGCACGCGACACGCGTCAGCCGGGGCCGGCGCTGGTCTTCTATCACGGTGGCGGCTTCGTGATCGGCAATATCGACACGCATGCGGGCTTCTGCGCCGAGATGGCGCGCGTGCTCGACGTGCCGGTCGTCTCGGTCGAGTATCGGCTGGCCCCCGAACATCGCTGGCCCGCCGCGCCCGACGATTGCGAGGCGGCAGCGCGTTGGGTGGCGGAAAGCCCGACGGAGCTGGGACGGAGCGTTACCGGCCTGATCCTGTGCGGCGACAGCGCGGGCGGCACGTTGACGATCGTCGCAGCGATGGACTTGCGCGACCGGCCGGCGGCGGTGCCGGTGATCGTCCAGGCGCCGATCTATCCGGCGGCCGATTCGTCGCAGCCCTATCCGTCGTTCGATCAGTTCGCCGACGGCTATCTGCTGACGCGCGACACGATGCTGTGGTTCGTCGATGCCTATGCGGCCGATATCGCGCATAGCCGGGGATCGCCGCTGCTCGGGCGGCTGGACGGCTTGCCACCGGCGGTGATCGTCACCGCCAGCCTGGACCCGATCCGCGATCAGGGCCGCGCCTATGCCGCCGCGTTGATCCAGGCGGGCGTGCCGGTAGTGTTCCGCGAGGCTGTGGGGACCGTCCATGGCTTCATCACGCTGCGCAAGGCGATCCCGTCGAGCCAGGGGGACGTCGCCGGCTATCTCGCGGCGCTGAAGGACGTGATCGTGGAGGCAGAGGCTGCGCGCGTCATCGCGCAGGCCGCGGGACAGGAGGCCGCACGATGACCGATCCCGCCACCCTGCCCTATCGCCCCTGCGCCGGCGTGATGCTGCTGAACCGCGAAGGCAAGGTCTTCGTCGGACAGCGGATCGATACGACGCTGGAGGCGTGGCAGATGCCGCAGGGCGGGATCGATCCGGGCGAAGAGGCCTATGACGCCGCGGTGCGCGAGCTGGGCGAGGAAACGGGCGTCGCGCCGCATCATGTCGAACTGATCGTCGAGGCGCCGCAGGACTTTTTGTACGACCTGCCGCCCGACATGATCGGGAAGGTGTGGAAGGGCAAGTGGCGGGGGCAGCGGCAGCGCTGGTTCCTGTTCCGCTTCCTGGGCGAGGACCGCGACATCGATATCGCGACCGAGCATCAGGAGTTTCGCGCCTGGCGATGGAGCGACCCTGCCGACCTGCCGACGATGATCGTGCCGTTCAAGCGGGCGCTATACGAGGACGTGCTCGCCGCGTTCGCGCCTCATCTCGCCGCAGCGGACCCGCGCTGACCTGCGTTGGGGGGTGTCAGGCGCGCGACGAACGGCTAGAGCGCCGGATGTGCGCGCTACCTTGCTCCTTTCGCTGTGCCTTGCCCCCCTGCTGATCGCCAATGCGCCGGTCGCCGATGGCGGCCAGCCGGACGACACCAAGGTGCCGATCCCCGCAGCGATCCGATCGATGCTGGATGCCGCGATCGAAAGCGGCAACGACGGCGACGTCTCGGTCGTGGTCAAATATGCGCGGCTGGCCGACCCGGCGAGCGCCGACGCGGTGCTCGCCATTGCGCAGAAGTGGCGCAACGATCGGGCGCAGGCGCGGCAGACCACGATCAGGCAGGCCAGCATGTTCGACCTGTGGAGCGGCCGCGCGGAGCTGGGCGGTTACATCACCACCGGCAATACCGAGAGCAAGGGCGGATCGGCGATCCTCGACCTGACGCGCGAGGGGTTGCAGTGGCGCCACAAGTTCCACGTGCAGGCGGATTATCAGGAAAACGCCAACATCACGACGCGCGAACATTACCTCGCGAGCTACGAACCCAATTACAAGATCAACGACCGCCTCTACGCCTATGGCGCCGCGCAATATGAGGCGGACCGGTTCCTGGGCTATTACAACCGCTATTCGGCGTCGGCCGGGGCGGGCTATAGCGCGATCAAGAGCCCCAAGGTGCGGCTCGACGTCGAGCTCGGCCCAGCGTTCCGCCAGACGCATTTCACCGACGAGACCCGGCAGAGCAATATCGCCGCGCGCGGGACGCTGGCGTTCAACTGGCGCTTGCTGCCCGGCCTGTCGGTGACGCAGAACGCCTCCGCTTACGTGCAGAGCGCCAATTCGACGCTGAGCGGCACGAGCGCACTGAATGCGAAGCTGATCGGGCCTCTGTCCGCTGCGTTTTCGTATAATGTGCAATATGAAAGCGAGCCGCCGGTGAAGTCCAAGAACACCGACACGATCGGCCGGGCGTCGCTGGTCTATACCTTCTGAACCTGGTTTCATCGGAGACCATATTCGACTAGCCTCGCTGCGATGAGAGGCATGTCGAACGACGAACGCGCCTTGGTCGAGCGGATCGACCAGGCGGCGATGCTGGCGCAGGTCGAGCGCTGGGCGGGGGTAAACAGCGGTACGCGTAACCTGACTGGCGTCGGCCAGATGGCCGCACTGCTTGCCGATGCCTTTGCGGTGCTGCCCGGCGAGATCGTGATGGTCGAACCGGAGCCGGTCGAGGCGGTGGCGCCAGACGGCACCGTCGCCGCGCTGGCGCATGGCCATCACCTGCACCTGCGGGTCCGGCCCGAGGCGCCGGTCCGCATGCTGTTCACCGGGCATATGGATACGGTCTATCCCGTCGATCATCCATTCCAGACGCTGACCCACCGCGACGACGGCACGATCAACGGGCCAGGTACGGCGGATATGAAGGGTGGAATCGCGGTGATGCTCGCCGCGCTGACCGCCGTGGAGGCCGGGGGCGCCGATGGCTTCGGCTATGACGTCGTCATCAATTCGGACGAGGAGACGGGGTCGCTCTCGTCCGCCGGGTTGCTCGCGAGGGCGGCGCGGGGGGCGGTCGCGGCGCTGACCTACGAACCGGCGCTCCCCGACGGGACATTGGCCGGCGCACGCGGCGGCACGGGCAATTTTTCCATCGTGATCCGCGGGCGGAGCGCGCATGCGGGCCGCAACCCCGAAGAGGGACGCAATGCGATCGTTGCCGCCGCCGCGCTGGCGGTACGGCTGTCGGAGGCGGGCGGGCCGGGCCTGTCGGTCAATCCGGCGCGGATCGACGGCGGCGGGCCGAACAACGTCGTGCCCGACCTCGCCATCCTGCGCGTCAACTTCCGCCCCGCCGCCGCGGATGCGATCGCGCGGGCGCAGGCCGCGATCGACGAGAGCGTCGCCGCCGTCGCCGCAGCGCATGACGTGCGGATCGAGGTGCATGGCCGCTTCAATCGCCCGCCCAAGCCGATCGATGCCGGCGCCGAACGCCTGTTCGCCTGCGTCGCGGACGCCGGCGCGGATCTGGGCCTCAGCATCGGCTGGCGTGCGACCGGGGGCGTGTGCGACGGCAATAACATTGCGGCGGCCGGCGTGCCGGTGGTCGACACGATGGGCGTGCGCGGCGGCGCGATCCATTCGGCGGACGAGTTTATGATCGTCGACAGCCTCGCCGAACGCGCGGCGCTGTCGGCGCTCACCATCAGTCGTATCGTGCAGCGGGGACGGCCATGACCTTTCGCATTCGGGCCGCGCGCGCCGACGATCTGCAGCATCTGTATGAAATGGCGAAGCTGACCGGCGGGGGGTTCACCAACCTGCCGCCCGACCGCAAGGCGTTGCGCACGAAGCTGGACCGCAGCGGCGAGGCCTTCGCGCGCGACGATGGGCCAATCACGGACGAGCTGTTCGTCCTGATGCTGGAGAATGGCGAGACGGGCGAGGTGCGCGGCACCTGCCAGCTGTTCACGCAGGTGGGGCAGAAACACCCTTTCTACAGCTATCGCCTGGGTACGCTGACGCAGCACAGCAAGGAACTGGAGCGCACGTTTCGCGCGGAAATGCTGGCGCTAACCACCGATCTGGAGGGCGCGTGCGAGGTCGGCGGGCTGTTCCTGCATCCGGGCGAGCGCGCGGGTGGGCTCGGCCTGTTGCTCGCGCGCAGCCGCTATCTGTTCATCCGCGCGCATCGGGCGCGCTTCGCCGATCGGATCCTCGCCGAATTGCGCGGGATCATCGACGAAGCGGGTGGATCACCGTTCTGGGACGGTCTGGCGGGGCGCTTCTTCGGCATGAATTTTCAGGACGCCGACCAATTCAATGCGACGCACGGCCACCAGTTTATTGCCGACCTGATGCCCAAGCATCCGATCTATACCGCGATGCTATCCGAAGCGGCACGCGCGGTGATCGGCCTGCCGCATCCGAGCGGGCGGGCGGCGATGCGGATGCTGGAGAATGAGGGTTTTCACTATGAAAACTACATCGATATCTTCGATGGCGGACCGACGATGACGGCGCGGACCGACCGGGTGCGCACGATCGAGAGCGCGCGCGACTGCCCGGTGATCGCGATCGACGACGATGGCGGGGACGAGGCGTTGGTCGCCACTGGGCGGCTGCAGGACTTCCGGTGCGCGTCCGGGCATGTCCGCATGGTCGGCGACGGCGTGGTGCTGTCGTCCGACTGCGCCAAGGTGCTGGGCGTGCAGCCCGACGATCGCGTCCTGTTCGCATCGCGGTGGTAAGCATGCTGACCGAAATCAACTTCGACGGGATCGTCGGGCCGAGCCACAATTATGCCGGTCTGTCGGCGGGCAACCTCGCCGCGACGGCGCATGCCGGACAGGCGTCGCAGCCGCGCGCGGCGGCCTTGCAGGGCCTCGACAAGATGCGGCGCAATCTGGCGCTGGGGCTGACGCAGGGTGTGCTGCTGCCGCATCGTCGGCCGGACCATCGCTGGCTGGCGAGCCTGTCGACCGACTATGCGGGCGCCCCTGCCCTGTTGCAGGCGCAGGCGATGTCGGCATCGGCGATGTGGGCGGCCAATGCCGCGACCGTCTCGCCTGCGCCGGATACGGCGGACGGCCGCTGCCATCTGTCGGTCGCCAATCTGATGACGATGCCGCATCGCAGCCACGAATGGCCCGAAACGCTGGCGCAGTTGCGCACCGCCTTTGCGCACGACGCCTTTGCGGTGCATGGGCCCATCCCCGCACCGTTTGGCGACGAGGGCGCGGCCAATCATATGCGGCTGTGCGCGCGTTATGACGCGCCAGGCGTCGAGGTGTTCGTCTATACGCTGCCCGGCGGCCCCTTCCCCGCGCGCCAGCATCCGACGGCGAGCGAGGCGATCGCGCGCGCGCATGGGCTGTCGCCGGAACGCACGCTGTTCGTGCAGCAATCGGCGGAGGCGGTGGCGGCGGGCGCATTCCACAACGACGTCGTCGCGGTCGCCAACGAACGCGTGCTCTTCGCGCACGAGCTGGCCTTTGCCGACAAGGACGGCTTCTACGCCGACCTGCGCCGCCTGCTGCCCGAGGTGGAGATCGTCGAGGTGCCGGCCAGCGAGGTGAGCCTGGCCGATGCCATCGCCTCCTACCTGTTCAACGCCCAGCTCGTCACGACGGCTGACGGGCCGACGCTGGTCGTGCCGATGGAAGCGCGGGCCAATGCTGCCGTCTGGGACTGGCTGGAGCGGCATCAGGCCGGCAACGGGCCGATCCGCCGGGTCGAGACGGTCGACGTCACGCAGTCGATGGCAAACGGCGGCGGGCCGGCATGCCTGCGGTTGCGGGTGGTCGCTGACCCGGAGACGGTCGATCCGCGTTTCCTGGTCGATGCGGCGAAGCTCGACGCCATCGAAGCGGTGGTGCGGCGTTGGTGGCCGGAGGCGATCGATCCGGCAGCGCTGGGCGATGCGGCGCTGGTTCGAGACGTCGAAGCCGCACACAAACAGCTGTTGGATGCGCTGAACCTGTCGGGTTACTTTACTGTTAACCACAAGCGTTAAGTCGCGAAGTGCGGAAATCCGCCATTGGCGCGCGGCTTGCTTAACCTTTTGCTATGTGGACCCGCATCAGACGCCTCTTCACCATCAAGACCAAGTTCGAGGCGTTCGTCATCATCTATGGCCTCGCCATGGGGGCGGTGGAGCGCGGCATGCATTACCTGCAGCAATATCCCGGCTGGCAGGGGTGGATGCTGTTCTGCTGCTGCCCGATCGCGGTGTTCATGGTCGGCGGCGTGCTGATCGATTCGGTCGAGCGGCGACGCGAAGAGTGGGGCCAGCCGGAATAGGGGCGCCCCAAGGATAAGTTGGTCGCATCGCGCGAACGGAGGCTTATCTGGAAGCTCCATGAGCGGGCTTACCCATTTACAGCGGCTGGAAGCCGAGAGCATTCACATCATGCGCGAGGTCGTCGCCGAGGCGGAGCGGCCGGTGATGCTGTATTCGGTCGGCAAGGATTCGGCGGTGATGCTGCATCTGGCCAAAAAGGCGTTCTTTCCGGCGCGACCACCCTTCCCGCTGCTGCATGTCGATACGACGTGGAAGTTCCGCGCCATGTATGCGCTGCGTGACAAGGCGGCGGCGGATGCGGGGATGGAGCTGATCGTCCACAAGAACCCGGAGGCGGAGGCCGCGGGGATCAACCCTTTCGACCATGGCAGCCGGCATACCGATCTGTGGAAGACCGAAGGGCTGAAGCAGGCGCTGAAGGCGGGCGGCTATGACGTCGCTTTCGGCGGGGCGCGGCGCGACGAGGAAAAATCGCGTGCGAAAGAGCGCATCTTTTCTTTCCGCTCGGCGAGCCAGGGCTGGGATCCCAAGGCGCAGCGGCCCGAGCTGTGGAACCTGTACAATGCCCGCATCCATCGCGGCGAGAGCATCCGCGTGTTTCCGCTGTCCAACTGGACCGAGCTGGATATCTGGCAATATATCCTGCGCGAGAGGATCGAGATCGTACCGCTCTATTTCGCCGCGCCGCGTCCGACGGTGGAGCGCGACGGCATGCTGCTGATGGTGGACGACGATCGCTTTCGCCTGGCGCCCGGCGAAGTGCCGGTCGAACGCTCGATCCGGTTTCGCACACTCGGCTGCTATCCGTTGACCGGCGCCGTGGAAAGCGAGGCGGCGACGCTGCCGCAGGTGATCCAGGAAATGCTGCTGACCACCACCAGCGAACGCCAGGGCCGCGCCATCGATCACGATCAGGCCGCGAGCATGGAGAAGAAGAAGCGCGAGGGGTATTTCTGATGGCTGCCGTCACGACATTCCTGCCCCGCCAAGGGGAGGTGACAGTGCGCAACACTGACGGAGGGGGGCTTCCCCTTACGGTTTTGCTTGCGGTCCGCCCCCT
Organism: Arthrobacter sp. TPD3018; assembly: GCA_003075315.1. Lineage (GTDB taxonomy): Bacteria > Pseudomonadota > Alphaproteobacteria > Sphingomonadales > Sphingomonadaceae > Sphingomonas. Next base: position 1,591,845 of record QDFQ01000001.1, read on the forward strand.
CCACCATCGGGCTTTGCCCGGCGGTCCCCCTCCCCGTGCCGGGGAGGATCGGGCATGACCGCTTACACACCGGATGCGCTGATCGCGGCGGATATCCATGCCTATCTCGACACGCATCAGACCAAGTCGATGCTGCGCTTCATCACCTGCGGGTCGGTGGATGACGGCAAGTCGACGCTGATCGGGCGGCTGTTGTACGATTCGAAGACGATCTTCGAAGATCAGTTGAGCCAGCTGGAAGCGGACAGCAAGCGCGTCGGCACGCAGGGGCAGAATATCGACTTCGCACTGCTGGTCGACGGGCTTGCCGCCGAGCGCGAGCAGGGCATTACGATCGACGTCGCCTACCGCTTCTTCGCGACCGAAAAACGCAAGTTCATCGTCGCCGATACGCCGGGCCACGAACAATATACGCGCAACATGGTGACGGGCGCGTCGACCGCCGATTGCGCGGTGATCCTGATCGACGCGCGCAAGGGCGTGCTGACTCAGACGCGGCGGCATTCGTTCCTCGCGCACCTGATCGGCATCCGCCAGATCGTGCTGGCGGTGAACAAGATGGATCTGGTCGGCCATGATCAGGCGACGTTCGACGCGATCGTTGCCGACTATGCCGAATTCGCTCGCGGGATCGGGATCGAGGCGTTCACCGCCATTCCTTTGTCCGGCCTGACCGGCGCCAATATCACGACCCGGTCGGATGCCATGCCGTGGTATAGCGGCCCGGCGCTGCTGCCGCATTTGGAGGCGATCCCGGTCGACACCGATCGCGTCGCGGCGGGCCCGTTCCGGCTGCCGGTACAATGGGTGAACCGGCCGGACCTCGATTTCCGTGGCTTTGCCGGGACGATCGCCGGCGGTCGCCTCGCGGTGGGCGATGCGGTGCGGATCGTGCCCTCGGGCAAGACGACGCAGGTCGCACGGATCGTGACCTTCGATGGCGACCGTCAGACGGCACAGGCGGGCGAAGCGGTGACTCTGGTGCTGGCCGACGAGGTGGATTGCTCGCGCGGCGACGTGATCGCCGCCGCCGACGCACCGCCCGAAGCGGCCAACCAGTTCGAGGCGACGATCGTCTGGCTGTCCGATACGGCGCTGGTGCCGGGCCGCGGCTATTGGCTGAAGATCGGCCCGCGGACGGTGGGCGCGAGCGTTCAGGCGCCGGGATATGTCGTCGACGTCAACACGCAGGCCCATCTGTCCGCGAAGACGCTCGAGCTCAACGACATCGGCGTCGCCGAGGTGTTCACCGACGAGGGCATCGTGTTCGAGCCCTATGCGCGGAGCGCGGCGCTCGGTGGCTTCATCCTGATCGATCGCGAGACCAATGCGACGGTCGCGGCCGGGCTGATCCACCATGCGCTGCGCCGGTCGCAGAACGTGCATTGGCAGTCGGTCGATATCACGCGTGAGGCGCATGCGTGGCAGAAGGGGCAGTCGCCACGATTGCTCTGGTTCACCGGCCTGTCGGGATCGGGCAAGTCGACGATCGCCAATCTGGTCGAGAAGAAACTGCACGCGCTGGGGCGCCACAGTTTCCTGCTCGATGGCGACAATGTGCGGCATGGCCTCAACCGCGACCTGGGCTTCAGCGATGCCGACCGGATCGAGAATATCCGCCGCGTCGGTGAGGTCGCCAAGCTGATGACCGATGCGGGACTGATCGTGCTCACCGCCTTCATCTCCCCATTCCGCGCCGAGCGGCAGATGGTGCGCGGGATGCTGCCGCCGGGCGAGTTCGTCGAAATCTTCGTCGACACGCCGCTGGCTCAGGCGGAGGCGCGAGACGTGAAGGGCCTGTACGCCAAGGCACGGCGCGGCGAGATCGCGCACTTCACCGGCATTTCGAGCCCTTACGAAGCGCCGGATGCCCCGGATATTCGTATCGACACGACGCGCGAGAGCGCCGAGGATGCCGCCGAACGGATCGTCGAGCATGTGCTGGGCGTGTGGAGCTTCGAATTGTGACCTTGCCTGTCCTGTCGGACGTCGAACTGGCCCGCAGCGTCGCGGAGGAGGCGGGGGCGCTGCTGCTCGCGATCCGCGCGCGCGGGGGTGCGCAGGGCAAGGCACTGGGCGATGCCGGCGACGCAGAGGCAAATACGCTGATCCTCGACCGGCTGCGCGCGGCGCGTCCGGACGATTTCATCCTGTCCGAAGAATCACTCGACGATCGGGCGCGGTGCGCGGCGGAGCGGGTGTGGATAGTCGACCCCCTCGATGGCACGCGTGATTATGCCGAGGGGCTGGACGATTGGGCGGTGCATATCGGCCTTGCGATCGGTGGCCGTCCGGCGGTGGGCGCAGTCGCGGTGCCGGCGACGGGGCGCGTCTATACGACTGCCGAGGCGTGCTCGCGCCAGATCGTCTGCGGCGCGCCGCCGCGGATGGTGGTGAGCCGGACGCGAGCGACCGATATGGTGGAGCGCGTCGGCGTGGCGCTGGCGACGACGCGGGTCGGGATGGGGTCGGCGGGCGTCAAGGCGATGGCGGTGGTCGATGGACGCGCCGACATCTATCTGCACGACGGCGGACAGTATGAGTGGGACAATTGCGCGCCGGCCGCGGTGGCGCTGGCGGCCGGGCTCCATGCCTCGCGCATCGACGGCAGCCCCTTGGTCTATAATTGCGAGAACCCGCTGCTGCCCGATTTGCTGATCTGTCGGCCCGAACTTGCCGATCAGGTGCTGGCGGCGGTGGCCGCGCTACGCTGAGACGGCTTCGGCCTCGGCGAGGCTTGCGGCATTGGCGTAGCGGCGGGCGATGATCGCGCAGGCGATCAACTGGATCTGGTGGAACAGCATCACCGGCAGTAGCACCGCGCCGACCTGCGCCGCCGGAAACAGCACACCCGCCATCGGTACGCCCGACGCGAGGCTCTTCTTCGAACCGCAGAACAGCAGCACGATCTGGTCTTCGCGCGTGAAGCCGAGCGCACGGCCGGCGAGCCAGGTGAGGACCAGCACGATCGCGAGCAGCGCGACGCAGGCGGCGGCGATCAGCGCGAGATCGGCCGCGGAGACGCGGTGCCACAGCCCCTCGACCACCGCAGCACCAAAGGCGGTGTAGACGACGAGCAGGATCGACCCGCGGTCGACGATGCCGACCAGCCCCTTATGCCGCCCGATGAAGCCGCCGATCCACGGGCGCAGCAGATGCCCGGCCACGAACGGGACCAGCAGTTGCAGCACGATCGATTCGACCGCGGCGAGGCTGATCCCCGCCTGTCCGCCGACGCCGCTCATCGTCAGCGCGACCAGCGCGGGCGTCAGCACGATGCCGATCAGGTTTGAAAAGGACGCGCTGCACACCGCCGCCGCGACATTGCCGCGCGCGATGGCGGTAAAGGCGATCGAGGATTGCACGGTCGAGGGCAGCAGCGTCAGGAACACCATACCCGCCGCGACCGGTGCGGCGAGGCCGGGCAAGCGCCCGAACGCCAGCCCCAATAGCGGAAACACTGCAAAGGTCGTCGCGAGGACGGCGAGATGCAGCCGCCAGTTGCGCGCGCCCTGCCAGATCGCCTCGCGCGACAGCTTGGCGCCGTGCAGGAAGAACAGCAGCACGATCCCCGCATCCGCCACGATCCCCGCCACGCGCGCCCATTCGCCGCGCGCGGGCAGCACGCTCGCCAGCACGACGGTGCCGAGAAGCATGAGGATGAACGGTTCGACGAAGCTGAGGATACGGCGGATCATGCGGCCGCCCTAAAGCGCGTTTCGCTGCGCCACAAACGATAACCCCCGCCACATCAATGATGTGAGCGGGGGAAATCCTGGCGCGCCCGGAACGATTCGAACGTCCGACCCTCAGATTCGTAGTCTGATGCTCTATCCAGCTGAGCTACGGGCGCGCATTGGAGGCGCGCTGATAGCAGACGCTTCGAAACGCGCAAGTGCGTTGCGCCATTTTCTTGCACACCCTACAGCCGACCCCCATGAAAGTCGCTCTGTCGCTCGCTATTGCCCTCGCCACGCTGTCGGCCTGTTCGCGCGACACGACCCGCTATCCCTCGCTGGCGCCGCGTGCGGTGGAGAAGCTTGGCTTCGCCGAGCCCGAGGTGCCGGTGGTCGAGGCCAAGCCCGATCCGGCGCTGGATGCCAAGATCGGGGAGTTCGGCGTAAAGCTGGACCGCATGAGCAAGGGGTTCGCCGCCGACGCCGCCAAGGCCGATGCCGCCGCGGCGAAGGCGAAGGGCAAGGCCGTCGGCAGCGATGCGTGGCTCGATGCGCAGACGGCGCTCGCGCAGCTCGACGACTGGCGGGCGCAGACGTCGTCTCTGTTGAGCGATATCGACGTGATCGCGGCCGATCGCGCGGCAAAGCTGGAGCCAGCCTATCCCGCGCTTGGCACGGTCCGGGAGCGCATTGCGGCGGAGGCCGCCAAGCAGGCCGCGGCGATCGACCGCATCCAGGCGTCGCTTCCCGCCGCCTAAGGCCCCCATTTCAGCAGCGGCAGGATCGTCGAATAATCGTCGGTCCACGGAGTGAGGCCGGCGCGCCGCGTCAGCGGTTGCCACTGGCCGCCCCGTTTGGCGAGAGCGGCTAGCGTCAGGGGGTCGCGAGACAGCGCGATCCACTGGCTGGCGGAAGCGATCGCGGTGTAGCGCGGCGGCTGGTAAAACAGCTTCGCTGCATGCCAGCCGCCGTCCCTTGCCAAGGCCGCAACGACGGGTTCGAGATCGAGGAATCGGTTCGAGATGTGGACGAGCAGCAGCCCCCGGGGCTGGAGCACGCGGGCATAAGCCCGGAAGGCTTCGCGCGTCATCAGATGCGCCGGGATCGCGTCCGAGGAAAAGGCGTCGAGCGCCAGCAGATCGAGGCTGTCGGGCGCGTCCTCCTCGAGGCTGAGACGCGCGTCGCCGATACGGATCGTGGGATTCGGCAGGCAGTTGCGCAAATAGGTGAATTGGCCGGTGTCTCGCGCGATATGCACGACGACGGGATCGATCTCATAGAAACGCCAGCGCTGGCCGGGCTGCGCATAGCAAGCGAGCGTGCCCGTCCCGAGCCCGACGACACCGACGCGCGCGCGCGGTCCGTATAGCGGATCGAGCGCGCTCATAGCGCGGCCGATGCCGGAGGGCGGCGCGTAATAACTGGTCGGCAAGCGTTCGAGGATCGGGTTGCCGATGAACTGGATGCCATGGACGGTCGTGCCATGGTCGAGCTCGCGCACGCCGGGTCGGTCGCGGACGGTATAGACGCCAAAATAGCTGCGGGTGCGCGCGCCCTGTTCCAGCGACAGCTCGACCGCACGCCAGCCGCCGAAGATCACCAGTGCGACGGCGAGGGTAAGCGCATAGGCCGGACGTGCACCGATCGCGATCACGCCGATCAACGCGATGACGATGAAGGTCAGGCCCTGATGGCCATCGCCGAATAGATCGCCGGGGCCGCGGAAGGTCAGGCCCGCCAACGCCGCGAGCAGGACGGTGACGACCGCATAGGCCAAGAGACGCCGCCGCGGCGTGGTCCACATCGACCGGATCGCGCGCGTCAGGTACAATTGCGGCACCAGCAGCCCGGCGGCGAAGATCAGGATCGGATACTCGTACGTCCAGTCGAAGACGACCGGCGCGATCAGCGCCGCAAACACGCCGCCCAATGCGCCGCCCACCGCCATGGCGAGGTAGAATCCGGTGAGACGATCGGGCGCGGGACGCGAGCGATACAGCTGCGTGTGCAGCGCAACCGAGGCCATGAACAGCAAGGTCAGCGCGATGGCGAGATTGACCAACGGCGATTCATTGAAACCGCCGACCATCACGCCGCCGAACAGCAAGATGGTGATGGGCGCAATCCGCGTCAGCAGATCGGCGAGGAACCGGTCGGTGGCGAAGGCGACGGAAAAGCTGAGCAGATACAGGCCGAGCGGCAGCACCCAGAGCAGCGGCATCGCGACGATGTCGGTGGTAATATAGGTCGAGGTCGCGAGCATCAGCCCTGAGGGCACCAGCGCAAGTGCGATCCAATGCGCGATGCGGCGCCGGGTCGCGGGCGCGCTGGTCGGGCGCGCCGCGGCTTTGCCCACCCCACGCGGCAGATGCCAGGCACAGCCGACGACGAGTGCGATCAGGAGGACGTAGCCCGCGCTCCAGACGAGGCTTTGCGTGTGCAGCGTCAGCAGCGGCTCGACGACGAGCGGATAAGCGATCAGGCCGGCGAAGCTGCCGAGGTTCGAGGCGGCATAAAGCCCATAGGGATCGCCCCCCCGGCTCGCCATGCTGAACCAGCGTTGCACCAGCGGCGCCTGAGCCGAAACGGCGAAGAACAACGGCCCGATCGATGCACCGAGCAGCCACGGCACCCAGACCGCCAGCGACACGCTGGCAGGCCCCGCCCCCAGCGCCAGCCCGATCGGCAGCCACGCACCGGCGACGAGCAGCACGCCGAGATGCACCGCCGCCTGCGCCATCGGCCGGATGCGCCCAAGGGCATGGGCATAGGCATAGCCGGCGAGCAGCAGCGTCTGGTAGACGAGCATCGCCGAATTCCACACCGCCGGCGCCCCACCCAGGCGCGGCAACGCCATGCGAGCCACCATCGGCTGGACGAGGAACAGCAGAAACGATCCCGTCAGGATCGTCGCGACGAACAGCAGGCGGCCGGCATGGCCGATGGCAGTGCTTTCACTGTCGCTCACGCGGGGCGGTCGATCCGATAGAGAACGTGCCGGCGCAGCGGGCTGTCTTCCGGGAGGAAGGGATGGTCAAAATCCGCCGCCACGACGTGGCGCATTCCAAGCCGCTCCATCAGGCGGCGGCTCGGGATATTGTCTTGCACAGTGATCGCAACGACGTGAGGAGCGCTGGTCGTCTTCCAGACATAGCTCAGGCTCGCCTGCGCGGCTTCCAGCGCATAGCCCTGACCACGATAATCGGGTTCGAACCGCCAGCCGATCTCCATCTCGCCCGCGATCGGCAAGCCCGGACGCGCCGGCTTCGTGCCGCACATGCCGATCGGCTGGCGGTCGGCGCGGCGCTCGACCAGCCAGCCGCAGGTTCCGCCGGTCACAAAGAACGTTTGCTGACGATCAAAGGCCTGATCGTCCTCCTCACGGGTGCGCAACGGCCCGAGATAGCGCATCGTATCGGGATCGTTGCCGAGCCGATGAAACAGCGCACGATCCTCTTCGCGCCACGGCCGGAGGATCAGCCGTTCGGTCTCGATCACGCGCCGAGCAGCCGCGCGGCGTGTGCCGCATGGTAGGTCAGGACGCCCGAGCAGCCGGCGCGCTTGAAGGCCATCAGCGTTTCCAGCACCAGCGCGTCGCGATCGCCCGCGCCGGCGGCCACCGACGCCTCGATCATCGCATATTCGCCCGACACCTGATAGGCGAACACCGGCACCTCGAACCGCTGTTTCACGCGGACGATGATGTCGAGATAGGGCAGGCCCGGCTTCACCATCACCGTGTCGGCGCCCTCGGCGAGATCCAACGCGACTTCGCGCAACGCTTCCTCGGCGTTGGCATGATCCATCTGATAGGTCTTCTTGTCGCCCTTCAACAGGCCGCGGCTGCCGACCGCGTCGCGGAACGGGCCGTAGAAGCCGCTGGCGTACTTGGCGGCATAGCTCATGATCTGGACGTTATGGGCGCCCTCGCCCTCCAAAGCCGCGCGGATCATGCCGATGCGGCCGTCCATCATGTCCGACGGCGCGATGATGTCGGCACCGGCGCGCATCTGGTTGACCGCTTGCTGCACCAGCAGGTCGGCGGTCGTATCGTTGACGACATAGCCCGCCGCATCGACCAGCCCGTCATGGCCGTGGCTGGTATAGGGATCGAGCGCGACGTCGGTCAGCACACCGACCTCGGGCACGGCATCCTTGATCGCGCGGGTGGCCTGGCACATCAGATTGTCGGGATTGAGTGCCTCGCGCCCGTCCTCGGTCTTGAGGTGCGCGGGCGTGTAGGGGAAGAGCGCGACGCACGGGATGCCGAGGTCCCTCGCCTCTTTCGCGCGCGCGACGATGCCGTCGACCGACCAGCGCGACACGCCGGGCAGGCTGGCAATCGGCTGCTCCACCCCCTGCCCCTCGACCACGAACAGCGGCCAGATCAGATCCGCGGGCGTCAGGACGGTTTCGGCATGGAGCCGGCGGCTCCAGTCGCTCGCACGGGTGCGACGAAGGCGAAGCGCGGGATAGGATGCTGACATGGATTCGGCTTTGCGGGATCGCAGGCGTAGTCGCAAGCGTTACGCAGGCGTAATCCTTATCCGCATGGAAGTTCTGGGGAATCTTGCGACATGGTGCAATTCCGATCCGCCGCGATGATCGTCAATGCCAAGTCGCGGAAAGGGCAGAAGCTTTTCCAGCGGGCCTGTGCGGCGATGGATGGGCTGGACTTTCCGGTCGACGCCCATGCCGTCGAAAATCCCGATGACCTGGAAGCGACGGTCGAGCGCGCATTGGCGAAGAAACCCGACTTGGTGATCCTGGGCGGGGGTGATGGGACAGTCAGCGGCCTCGTCGACCTGCTGGTCGGCAAGGGCGTGACGCTAGCGGTGCTGCCGCTCGGCACGGCGAACAGCTTCGCGCGGACGCTGGGCCTGCCGATCGATGTCGAGGGCGCGATCGAGGTGATCCGTACGGGAGTGCCCAAGCGGATCGACCTCGGCATGATCGACGACGATTATTTCGCCAATTGCGCCGCGATGGGGATCAGCCCGCAGATCGCCGAGACGGTGCCGCACGGCCTGAAGAAGGTGCTGGGGCGGATCGGCTATCTCGGCTGGGCGGCGTGGCAGTTCGTCCGCTTCAAGCCATTCATGCTGACGATCGACGACGGCGTAGAGACGCACCGGCTGCGCGTGGTCGAGGTTAGGATCAGCAACGGGCCCTATCATGGCGGCACGTGGCTGGTGGACGAGGCGTCGGTACAATCGGGCCGCATCGTCGTGCAAGCGGTGACGGGGCGTTACAAGCGGACGCTGGTCAAGAACTGGGCGGCGAGCTTCCTAGGGCTGAAGGCGCGGCACCAGGATACGGTAAGCTTCAGCGGCACCGCGCTGAAGGTGGATACGCGACCGTCCCTGCCGATTTCGATCGATGGCGAGGTGCTGGCGCATACGCCCATCACCGCGCGGGTCGCAGCGGGGGCGATCGAGGTCATGGCGCCCGCGTGATCGTCACCGGCGCCGTGTGGAGCGGATAGTCGCGGTCGTCCTCCGCCATCACGATGCCGCCCTTGGCATCGCGAAGGTAGAAGCGGCAGAAGATGCTGCGCTCGTCTACGAAGCGCAGGCAGACACGATCGGGCGTGATGCGGTAGCGGCCGCTCGTGTCGGGACGATCGTAGGCGAGCGTATAGGCGTCGCCGGTCGCGGCAAAGCGCTCGGTCGGGCCAGGGCGACCGCCGGTGCCGGGGCGGGTCTGCACGCTGCCGCGGACCAATTGCTCCAGCGCCTGCCCGCGGATCAGCGTCAGCGTTGCGCTATCGCGGATCGGCACCGGCAGGCGCGGCGGTGCGGGGCTCGGCGCGGAGGGCGAGCAGGCGGCGAGCGCCAGCAGTACGGCGAGGAGAAGCGGACGGAGCATCACGCAGGACTTTTGCGGGCGGCCGTCGTTCCCGGCAAGCCCAGGTAGGAACTTAACCTATGTTCCGCCGATTGGAGCGATCGATGAACGCCCCTACCCTGTTATGGCTGCGGCAGGACCTACGCCTGCACGACCAGCCCGCTCTCGCCGCCGCTGCCCATGCGGGGCCGGTCATTCCGGTCTACATTCTGGACGACGATGCACCGGGCGAATGGCGGATCGGCGGGGCGCAACGGTGGTGGCTGCATCACAGCCTTGCTGCATTGGGCAAGAGCCTGGAGGCGAAGCACAGCCGGCTGATCCTGCGACGCGGCGATGCGGTGAGCGTGTTGCGCCAACTGTGCGAGGAGACCGGCGCGGACGCAATCCACGCCACGCGGCATTACGAGCCATGGTGGCGCGAGGCCGAGGCGGCGCTGGGCGACCAGCTGATCCTGCACGATGGCGATCGCCTGGCGCGCGTCGAGGATGTGACCACGGGGGCGGGCACGCCATTCAAAGTCTTTTCGTCGTTCTGGAAGGCATTGCAGGAGCATCTGCCGCCCCCGGAACCCGTGCCGATGCCGCGCACGATTGCGGCGCCGGACCATTGGCCGAAGAGCGATACCTTGACGGACTGGGCTCTGCTGCCGTCGAAGCCGGACTGGTCGGGCGGATTCGGCGAGGATTGGGTGCCCGGCGAAGGCGAGGCGCTGGCCAAGGTAAAGCAATGGCCAGCGGACGTCGGCGACTATGACCGGCGCCGCAACCTGCCATCGGAAGAGGGCACGTCGCGCCTGTCGCCGCACCTGCATCATGGTGAGGTTTCGCCGCGGACGCTCTACCATGCGCTGCGGGGCAAGGCGGACACGATGCCGTATCTGCGCGAGATCGCATGGCGCGATTTTACAGCTGGCGTGCTGCTCGCCATGCCCGATTACGGCACGGTCAACGGACGTCGGCAATATGATGCGATGCCGTGGCGGACAGGCGCAGACGCAAAGCGCGACTTGAAGGCCTGGCAGCAGGGGCGCACCGGCTATCCGATCGTCGATGCGGGCATGCGTCAGCTGTGGACCAGTGGCTGGATCCACAATCGTGTACGGATGATCGCGGCGAGCTTCCTCGTCAAACACCTGTTGATCGACTGGCGCGACGGCGAACGCTGGTATTGGGACTGTCTGGTCGACGCCGATTACGGGAACAATGCGGTCAATTGGCAGTGGATCGCGGGGACTGGCGTCGACGCCAACATGTTCGGGCGGATCATGGCGCCGCTCAGCCAGTCGGAGAAATTCGACGCGGCCGATTACATCCGCCGATGGGTGCCCGAGCTGGCGGACCTCTCCGATACCGCGATTCACGACCCCGACGCGCATGACGCCCGGCCGAAAGGCTATCCGCCCAAGATCATCGGCCATCGCGAGGCACGCGATCGTGCGCTGACGGCTGCGAAGACCCTGCGCTGAGCGTCAGGTCCAGGCGGCGGGGTCGATCGTATCGCGCAGGAAACCGATAAAGGCGGTGACGGCGGCCGGGACCGCGGGGCTGCGCAGGTGGACCGCGTAGATGCCGACGTCGGCCGACCCTTCCCATTCGGGCAGCACGCGAACGAGCTGTCCCGAGGCGAGCGCATCGCCTACATCCCATAATGAGCGAAGCGCGATGCCGACGCCGCCCAATGCGAGTTCGCGGACCATTTCGCTGGAGTTGGTACGGACGTGGCTGGGTTCGGTGACGAGCGTCGTGCGTCCACCGGACACGAGACGCCACGGCATCTGCCCATCGGCTGCCAACAGGCGATGCGCAGACAGGTCGTCCACCTTTTGCGGCGTGCCGCTGCCAGCTAGGTAGGACGGCGCCGCGCAGAGGATGCGGCGGCTGGTGGCGAGCCGGTGCGCCACGACGTTCGCGGGCACCTCTGCTGCGATCCGGATCGCGCAATCGACCCGCGCCCCGAACAGGTCGACGAAGCCGTCGTCGAGATCGAAGCGCAGCTCAACCGCCGGGCAGGCCGCCACGAACCGGCCGAGGTGAGGCGCGACATGCAGCCGCCCGAACGAGGTCGGGGCCGAGACATGAAGCGGTCCTGCCGGCGCGGTGCGGGCGCCAGTCACCCGCGCCTCCGCCGCGTCGAGCGCGCCGAGAATGTCGCCGAGATCGGTGCGGAACCGCTCGCCCGCCGTCGTTAGCGCCAGCCGTCGGGTGGTACGATGGACCAGCGTGACGCCGAGCCGCTGTTCGAGCTTTTGAAGGCGCTTGGAGACCATCGCGGGCGACAAGCGTAGCGCCCGTGCTGTGGCGGAAAGGCTGCCGGCGTCGGCTACGGCAACGAACAGCGCATAATCGGGGTCGAAGGCCATTCATTCCTCTGAAGATAAAGTGCTTCAACATCTTTGCTGCTACCGAACGGATTGCGGTCGGTCTAGGATGTCCGGCAAGACCACTGCGAAGGATGACCCCATGATCGCGCGCGCCGGCCTTGGCATCGCCCCCGAACTTGCCGACTTCCTCGAACGCGAGGCATTGCCGGACACCGGCATCGCGCCCGACGCTTTCTGGTCGGGGGTGGCGGCGATTTTCGAACGGTTCACGCCGGAGAACCGCGCGCTGCTGGCAACACGCGACCGGATGCAGGCAAAGATCGACGCGTGGCATCGCGACCATGCATTCGAGTCCGCCGCCTACGAGGCGTTCCTGCGCGAGATCGGCTATCTCCTACCTGAGCCGGAGCCCTTTGCGGTCGACCCCGCCAATGTCGATCCGGAAATCGCCGAACGGGCGGGGCCGCAGCTGGTCGTCCCGATCCTCAACGCCCGCTTCCTGCTGAATGCCGCAAATGCGCGCTGGGGGAGTCTGTACGATGCGCTGTACGGCACCGATGCGCTGCCCGGCGCGGCCGCGTCCGGCGGCTATGACTCGGCGCGGGGGAGCCAGGTTATTGCCTGGGCGAAGGCGTTTCTGGACGAGGCGGTGCCGCTGGCGGATGGCCGCTGGGCGGATTGGACCGGCGGCACGCCAGCCCTCGCCGACCCCGCGCAATGGGTGGGCAGTGCTGGTGATTCGCTGCTCTTCCGGCATAACGGCCTGCATATCGAAGTCGTCGTCGACCGCAGCCACCCGATCGGTCGCGACGATCCCGCGGGTATCGCCGACGTCGTCCTCGAATCCGCTCTGACGACGATCTGCGACCTCGAGGACTCGGTTGCGGCGGTCGATGCCGAGGACAAGGTTGCTGGCTATGCCAATTGGCTGGGGCTGATGCGGGGCGACCTGACGGCGAGCTTTGACAAGGGCGGACGGACGGTGAGCCGGACGCTGGCCGAAGATCGCACCTATGCAGCACCCGACGGCGGCACGATCACTTTGCCCGGCCGCAGCCTGCTGTTCGTCCGCAACGTCGGCCATCTGATGACGACGCCGGCCGTGCGCCTGCCCGACGGCAGCGAGGCGCCCGAAGGCATCCTCGACGCGATCGTCACCAGCCTGATCGGGTTGCATGACGTGCGGGGGCAGCGTCGCAACAGCCGCGCCGGATCGATCTACATCGTCAAGCCCAAGATGCATGGGCCAGAAGAAGCGGCCCTGACCAACGCGCTGTTCGACGCGGTTGAAGACCTGCTGGGCCTCGATCGCCACACGATCAAGGTCGGGCTGATGGACGAGGAGCGGCGGACCAGCGCGAACCTGGCCGCGTGCATCCACGCCGTCCGCCACCGGCTGGTGTTCATCAACACCGGCTTCCTCGACCGTACTGGCGACGAGATGCACACATCGATGCACGCCGGTCCGATGATCCCGAAGGGCGAGATGAAGGCGAGCCGCTGGATCGCCGCCTACGAAAATCGCAACGTGCAGATCGGGCTTGCCTGCGGCCTGTCGGGTAAGGCGCAGATCGGCAAGGGCATGTGGGCGGCGCCGGACCGGATGGCGGACATGCTCGACCAGAAAATCGGCCACCCGCAGACCGGCGCGAACACCGCCTGGGTCCCCTCGCCCACCGCGGCGACGCTGCATGCGACGCACTATCATCGCGTCGACGTCTTCGCCCGCCAACGCGAGCGCGCCGCCGAGCCGGTCGCGCCGCTCGGCGATCTGCTGACCATCCCGGTCGCCGAGGCGGGGCGGAACTGGACGCCGGACGAGGTGCGGGCCGAACTCGACAACAACGCGCAGGGCATATTGGGCTATGTCGTGCGTTGGGTCGATCAGGGCATCGGCTGTTCCAAGGTGCCCGACATTCACGACATCGGGCTGATGGAAGATCGCGCGACGCTGCGCATCTCATCGCAGCATATGGCGAACTGGCTGCTGCATGGCGTCGCGACGCCGGCTGAGGTCGATGCCGCCTTCACGCGCATGGCGGCGAAGGTCGATGCGCAAAATGCCGACGATCCCGTGTACCGGCCAATGAGCGCGCATCCGGAAAGCCTCGCCTGGCAAGCGGCGCGCGCGCTGGTGTTCGAGGGCGTCGCGCAGCCGAGCGGTTACACCGAACCCCTGCTGCACCGCTATCGTGCGGAGGCGAAGGCGGCCGGCTGAGAGGGCCCGCCTACAGGCGGTGGTAGGCGCGATACCAGTCGACGAACGCCGGCACGCCGACATCGATCGACGTCGTAGGCCGGTAGCCGAGGTCGCCCGCAATCGCGTCGATATCCGCCGCAGTGCGGACGACATCGCCGGGCTGCATCGGCAGGTTGCGGCGGATCGCCTGGCGGCCCGTCGCCTGCTCCAGCACCTCGATCACGCGGCCCAACGGCTCCGACCGGTTGTTGCCGATGTTGTACAGGCGGTGCGGCGCGACACTGCCGCCGGCTTTCTCTCCGCCGTCGTCAGGCGGCGGATTGTCGTGCGCGGCGATTACGCCGGCAACGATGTCGGCGATAAAGGTGAAGTCGCGTTCCATCTTGCCGTCGTTGAACACCGGGATCGGCTCGCCCGCGAACATCGCGCGGGTGAATATCCACATCATCATGTCCGGCCGCCCCCATGGGCCATAGACGGTGAAGAACCGCAGGCCGGTGAGCGGCAGGCGATAGAGATGTGCGTAGCTCTCGCTCATCACCTCGTTCGCGCGCTTGGTGGCGGCATACAGCGAGACGGGCCGGTCGACGCGATCCTCGACGCGGAACGGCACGGCAGTGTTGCCGCCATAGACCGACGAGGATGAGGCATAGACCATGTGCGCGACACCGCGATGGCGCGCGACCTCCAGCAGGTTGAGATGGCCGACCAGGTTCGACTGGCCATAGGCCTCGGGATGCTCGATCGAATAGCGCACGCCGGGCTGGGCGCCGAGATGGACGATGCGGTCGAAGGTATGCGGGGCGAGCGCCGATCGCAGCGCCGTGGCATCGGCGAAGTCGACGTGAAGGAAGGTGAACAGGTCGCCGTAGCGTTCGGTCAGGCGGGCGAGGCGCGCGCGCTTGAGGGCTGGGTCGTAGTAATCGTTGATCGAATCGACGCCGATTACCCGCGTGCCGCGCGCCATCAGCGCATCGGCGGTACTCATGCCGATGAACCCCGCCACGCCGGTTACCAAAGTCGTCGGCATCGTCTCGTCCCCCGTTCGCGTACCGCGCCGCTCTAGCCGGGGACGCGCGCCGCCTCCACCCGCGTCATCGCGATCGCCGCGAGCAATAGCGCAGCCGCCGCGAACGCCAGCGTCCAGATCGGCGCGGTCGGGAAGAAATGCTTGGTGATCGACCCCATCACCGTCGCGACGAGCAGCTGCGGCACGACGACGAAGACGTTGAACAGGCCCATGTAGATGCCGAGCTTGCGCTGCGGCAGGCTGGAGGCGAGGATCGCATAGGGCATGGCGAGGATCGACGCCCAGGCGATGCCGATACCGATTTCGCTGGCGAGCAGCCATTTGGGATCGGTGATGACGAAGAAACTGGCGAACCCCGCTGCGCCGCACAGCAGCCCGATGATGTGGGTCTTTGCCTGCCCGATCCGCTTGGCCAAAACGGGCAGCAGCGTAAGCGCGGCGACCGCGGCGATGCCATTGTAGGTCGCGAACAGCACGTCGACCCAGTTCGCGCCCTCCTGATACAGCGGGCTCTTCGCATCGGGTGCGCCGTAGAAGGCGCCGGCGACGATCGGCGTGGTGTTGATCCACATGATGAACAGCGCCGACCAGCTGAAGAATTGCGCGACCGCGAGCCGCTTCATCAGCACCGGCATGCCGCCGAAATCGCCGACGATATGGCCCAGCATGCCTGCCGCATGCCCCGCCCGCGCGCGCGCGATCGCGACGATGCTGGCGACGCCATAGCCAGCGAGCAGCGCGCCGAGCAGGTACACCTCTTTCTCCAGCCGCATCCCAGCAACCGCGACGATCACGATCGCACCCGCGACGATCCAGGCGACGCTGGTGCCGTACCGACGCGCGGCGAGGATACGGAGCGTGTGGCCATGGTCCTCCACCGCAGACCCGTCGAACGCCGCCATCTCGTCGGGTGTGTATTCGCGCGTCGTCAGCACGGTCCACAGCACGGCGAGGAACAGCGCCGCGCCGCCGAACCAGAAGGCATAGCGCACGGTATCGGGAATGCCGCCGCCAGCTGCCTGGTTGGACACGCCGAGATGTTCGAGCAGCCAGGGAAAGATCGACCCGAACACCGCGCCCGCGCCGATGAAGGCGGTCTGCACCGCATAGCCCGCGGCATGCTGATCCTTATCGAGCATGTCGCCGACAAAGGCGCGGAACGGCTCCATCGAGACGTTGAGCGAGGCGTCGAGCAGCCACAGCAGCATTGCCGCCATCAGCAGCCCCGGGCTTTCCGGCATCAGCAGCAGCGCGATCGCCGCCAGGATCGCGCCCGCAAGGAAATACGGCCGCCGCCGCCCCAGCCGGCCGAGCCATGTCCGATCGCTGAGGTGGCCGATCACCGGCTGCACCAGCAGGCCGGTCAGCGGCGCCGCCACCCAGAGCGCAGGCAGATCGTCGAGGCTGGTGCCGAGCGACTGGAAGATGCGGCTCATATTGGCGTTCTGCAGCGCGAAGCCGATCTGGATGCCGAAGAAGCCGAACGAGATATTCCAGAGGCCCGCCCAGCTTTGGCGTGGGCGAGTGGCAGTGGGGGTCATGGCATCCTCCGGTGGCCGTCTAGCGCGGCCTGATGATCTGGGAAGTTGAGCAGGCAGCCGCTCAGCAAGCTATCGATTGCGGCGAGGTCGGCGACGGGAGGTGCCGTGCGTAGCCGCGTCGCGTCGGGGAAGGTGCCGTAGCCGGCGAGCAGCACTTCCCACGACATGGGCGCGTAATAGCCGGCGAGGCCCCGCCCCTCGACCACTGCCGCGACGTCGCCGCCGGTGAACCAGGCGGTCATGATCGCCTTCAGGTCGTCGGACAGATCGTCGTTGGCGGCGACGTCGCGCCAGAAGGGCCCGCTGCGGCGGTTGAGGCGGTAATGGGCGACGATATAGTCGCGAATACCGTCGTAGCGGCGCGCGATCGAGGCGTTGAAGGCGTCGCGGCTACCGGCTTGATAGGCGCCGATGAAGCCTTCGATCGTTGCCTGCACGATGTGGAGCGCCGTCGCTTCCAGCGGTTCGATGAAGCCCTGAGCGAGGCCGATCGCGAGGCAATTGGCGGTCCAGCTGGTCTCGACGCGGCCGACCTTCATGCTGAGATGGCGGGCGGCGACGTCGGTATCGAGCAGGCCGAGGTGGCGGCGCAGCTCCGTCTCGCCTGCGTCGGGCGACAGGTAGCGCGAGGCGTAGACGTAGCCGTTGCCGGTGCGGCTGGTCAGCGGAATGTCCCAAGCCCAGCCGGCGGAGAGCGCGGTCGCCTTAGTCTGGACCGGTAGCGCGTCCTTCCGGGGGGTGGGCATCACCACAGCGCGGTCGGCGAACAGGGTGTCGGCGAAGGAACGGAAGGGTACGCCGAGCGCCTGTTGTGCGATGACGCTGGCGAAACCGCTGGCATCGACGAACAGGTCGGCGTGGATGGCATCCCCTTCGTCCAGCGTCAGCGTAGCGACCTGACCGGTCGCGTCGACCACGACGTCACGCACACGGCGCGGCAGATGAACGACGCCGCGGGCCAACGCCGCCGCGCGCAGGACATGCCCGACCTTGTGCGCGTCGAAATGATAGCCGTAGCCGATGCGGAACGGGAAGTTTCCCGGCGCGATCGGGGCGCGGCCCGCCTCGGCCAGCCTTGCGTTGAGGAAGAAGCGATCGGGGTGCGCCGGGACGTCGGCGCCGTGCCGGCGTGCGCGGGTGCTGGCGAAGAAGGCGCCTTGGGTGTGAAGGTCGATTTGGCCGGCGAAGGGGTGGAAATAAGCGGGCGTGTCGTCGGCCCAGCCGTGGAAGGCGATGCCCGCCTTGTAGGTCGCGTCGGCGGCCGGCATCCAGTCGGACTCGGCGATGCCGAGCGTGTCGAAGAGCGATTTGAGCTGCGGGGTCGATCCTTCGCCGACGCCGACGATGCCGATGTCAGGGGATTCGATGACGGTTATGCGGGCCTGCGGCCACGCCTTCGCCATCAGGCACGCCGCCATCCAGCCGGCGGTGCCACCGCCGAGGATGGCGATTGAGGGGGGCGGTGGGGTCATGCGTTCGCAGAGCACGGGACGGCCGGCCCCACATACCCCGTCACCCCGGCCTTGAGCCGGGGTCCCGCTGCTCCCGCGCCGCAAAGTAAGAAGCGGGACCCCGGATCAAGTCCGGGGTGACGTGGGACGTGGAGCGAATTCGCGCTCACTTACTTCCGGCGGGCCTTGCCGCTGGCGACGAACCGGATCGCCTCGCCGCCGCCGGGGGCGAGCGCGAGCGTCATCGTGTCGCCCTTCTTCACCTGCCGCTTTTCGATCGCGATCGCGTGGCGGGCGTCGGTGCGATAGTCCGCGCCCGTGCCGTCGCGGTAGATTTCGGCGGTATAATTGCGGCCCGGATCGAGGAAGTCGAGGCTGACGTTCAGCGTCCGGCCGCTGTCGTTGGTGATGCTGCCGAGATACCAATCGTCGCTCGCGCGATCCTTGCGCGCCACGGTGACGTAATCGCCGACCTCGCCGTTCAGCACGCGCGTGTCCGACCAATCGACCGGCACGTCGCGGATGAACTGGAAGGCATCCATGTGCTTGGCGTAGTTTTCCGGCGTATCCGCCGCCATCTGCACCGGCGAATAGATGACGACGTAGAGCGCCAACTGCTTCGCCGCGGTCGACATCAACGCGCTGCCGCCCTGCCCTTCCAGGCTCAGCATGCCCGGCGTGAAGTCCATCGGCCCGCCGAGCCACTGGGTGAAAAACATATTGGCTTCGTGGTTGGGCGGATTCTTGCCCGGCCAGGCGTTATATTCCATGCCGCGACCGCCCTCGCGCGCCAGCCAATTGGGGTAGGTGCGGCGCAGGCCGGTATCCTTGACGGGTTCGTGACTGTCGATCCCGACCTTATATTTGGCGGCGGTCTGCACGACACGCAGATAGTGGTTCACCATCCACTGCCCCTCATGCCATTCGCGCTTCTTGGTGCCGTCGGCATCGACGCGTTCGATCTGCGCGGCGTCGGTGACGTAACCGGTCTTCACCACGGGGATGCCGTGATCGCGGGCATAGGCGAAGGCGCGGTCGAGTTGCGCGTCGTAATGGCTCGCCGATCCGCCCGTCTCGTTATGGCCGACGAGGTGAACGCCCTTCGCCTTGGCGTAGCGGGCCAGTTCCGCGGCGTCGAAATCGGGCGTCGGTTGGTCGAATTGCATATCGTTACCGTTGCCGAACCAGTCGCCGTCCCAACCGACGTTCCAGCCCTCGACCAGTACGCCGGGAATCTTATTCGCGGCGGCGAAGTCGATGTACTTTTTGACGTTGGCGGTGGTTGCGCCATGCTGGGGGCCGGTCGCCCAGGTCCATTCGCCCTTGATCATCTTCCACCACACGCCGACGAACTTGGCGGGCTTCAGCCAGCTGACGTCGCCGAGCTTGTTAGGCTCGTTGAGGTTCAGCTCGAGGTGGCTCATGTAGAGGCCGGGCGCGTCGTCCGACAGGATGATCGTCCGCCACGGCGAGGCGAAGGGGGCGGCACGCGTGACTTTGGGCGCACCGGCGCCGGGGGTGAGCGAGGCCTTGAAGGTGTTTCCTTCGCTGCGTGCGAGGTTCATCGCGGCATAGTCAACCAGCGCCGCTTCGTGCAGCGCGGCATGCGTGCCGTCGGCGAGCTTTACCGTCATTACCGTCTGCGCGGTGCCAACCGCGTCGAGCGGCGTCTTGTTGTAGAGATATTCCTCGCGGTTCCACAGGTACGCGGGCTTCCACCACGCGGTGCCGTTCTGCGCGAAGGCGAATTCGGTCAGCTCGTCCGAGATATTGGCGTTGTGCAGGTTCGGCTGGTCGGGGAAGCTGTAGCGGAAGCCCAAGCCGTCATCGAACAGGCGGAAGGTGACGTCCATCTCACGCTTCAAACCCGTCTTCTCGCGGAAGCGGAGGGTGAGTTCGTTGTGGCGGTCGCGGATCGTCCGCCATTCGCCGAAGGGCTGCGTCCAGCTGCTGTCGCCGCTCGCCTTGGACTGGCCGATCAGTTCGACGTTGCGCTCGATCTTGGGCGCGTCGGTGAACATTACCCCCAGGCGGCTGGGGTTGAGGATCGCCTTGCCCTTGCGGGTGACCGCATAGGTGGGGCGGCCATCGTTATCGAAGGCGATGGTAAGCGCGATGCTGCCGTCGGGCGATGTGGCGGTGGCGACGGGCTTGAACGTGGAGGTCGGGATCTGCGCAACGGCATTCGGGTCGGTCTGCGCGAACCCCGCGGTTGCCACGAGCGCCAGCGCCATCGCGGCGCCGATCGTGAAATGCCTCATCATGCCTCTCCCGTTCTTTTGGCGATCAATGCGCCATATCCGTCGAAATACCAGCCCTGCGTCGCGGTCTCCGCGACGGTCTGCCAGTGATCGGGCTGGGCCGGCGCCCAGCGCTGCGGCTCGGACGACAGGTTGAAGACGCACAGCATCGTCTCGTCCGCAGCGCGCCGTTCGATTGCGAGCATCGCTTCGCTCGCCTGGACGATGCGGATGTCGCCAGTCAGCAGCGCGGGATGCGCCTTGCGCAAGGCAAGCACGTCGCGGGTCCAGTGGAGCAGCGCGTGCGGGTCACGCTCCTGCCGATCGACCGCGAGCGCGCCATGATCGGCGCCGATCGGCAGCCACGGCTTGGCGGTCGAGAAGCCGAGATTGGGGGCATCGGCCGCCCACGGCATCGGCGTGCGCGCGCCGTCGCGCGACAGGGTGCGCGGCCAGTTGGCGATGGCTTCGGGATCTTGCAGATCCTCGAACGGCACGTCGACCTGGGTCAGGCCGAGTTCCTCGCCGTAATAGAGGAAGATATTGCCGCGTAGTGACGCCAGCAGCAGCATCTTCATTCGCGCGAAGGCTCGCGCCTGCTCGGCCGCGACCCAGCGTGAGATGGCGCGGGGGGCGTCGTGGTTCTCGAACGCCCAGCTCGGCCAGCCGACGCCGTCCTGCTCGGGCCATTTTTCCACCGCCTCTGCCACGACCGCTGGCGTCAGGCCGGGGGCGTAGAGGAAATCGAAGCCATAGGCGCTGTGCAGGCGGCGGCCTTCGGCGGTGAACAACTTCATCTCGCGGTCGCTGTCGGCGCCGCCGACCTCGGCCACGGTGAAGCGTGCGTCGTAGCTGTCGAACAGCGCGCGGATGCGTTCGAGGAAGCCGGGGATCGCGTCGTGGCTCTGGTTGAAGGTGTGGAGCTGGTAATCGAACGGGCGGGTGCGCGGAATGCCGTCGTCCAGCGGCGCGGGCGGATTGTCGCGGAAGCCGGGATCGAACATCATGAAGTTGATCGCATCGATGCGGAAGCCGTCGATGCCGCGCTCCAGCCAGAAGCGGGCGACGTCGAGGAACGCCTGCTGCACCGCCGGATGGTGGCCGTTGACCTGCGGTTGCTCCTTCAGGAAGTTGTGCATGTAATATTGGCGGCGGCGCGCGTCCCACGTCCACGCCGGGCCGCCGAACACCGACTGCCAGTTATTCGGGGGCGAGCCGTCGGGCTTGGGATCGTGCCAGACGTACCAGTCCGCACGCGGATTGTCGCGGCTGGCACGGCTTTCCTCGAACCAGGGGTGCCGGTCGCTGGTGTGCGCCCAGACCTGATCGATGATGACCTTCACTCCCAGAGCATGGGCACGGGCGACCAGCGCGTCGAAATCGGCAAGCGTGCCGAAGATCGGATCGACGTCGCAATAATCGGACACGTCATAGCCGAAATCGGCCATCGGCGACCGGAAGAAGGGCGACAGCCAGATCGCCTCGACGCCGAGGCTCGCGACATGGTCGAGGTGCGCGGTGATGCCGGGCAGATCGCCGATGCCGTCGCCATTCGAATCGGCGAAGCTGCGCGGGTAGATCTGATAGATGGTGGCGCCGTGCCACCAGGCACGGTCTTGGGGGCGGTCCTGGGGAGGTTGCATATGGCTCATCGTGCTGGGGTCAGCGCGCAGGTCGCATAGCCGAGCGGCGGCAGCGTGACAGTCAGGCTGCCGGGCGCTGCGACCGCACCACAGCCGGTGCCGGCGAGCGTGTTGGCGGCGGTGGCGCCGACGCCGATCTCGACCTGACGGGTCAGTGGCGTGGTGGACGTGTTGAAGGCCAGCAGCACCTCCGCCCCGCTCGTCGGGTCGAAGTGCGAGATGGCGAGCAGGCCGGGCGTATCCTCTCGGGCGCGCAGCAGCTGGCGGCCGCGGGTCAGCGCCGGGGTGGCAGTGCGCAGCTTCGCGAGCATCGCGGTCTGCCGGAACAGCGGATTGTCCTGGCCGAAGCTCTCCGTCGCGGTCGTCTTGGTGGTGCCGAGCAGGCGGTTGTCGTTGTAGCTGGCCACCTTGCTCGCGAACATGTCCTCGCGCGCGTCCTGGTCGTTGCCGTCGCTGACGAAGCCCTGTTCGTCGCCCGAATAGATGGTCGGCACGCCGCGCAGCGTCAGCAGCATGGCATTCGACAGCATCACGCGTTGCAGTACCTCCGCGTCGGTCGCGTTCGGGAAGGCCTTGCGCACGAAGGTCGAAAAGCGGCCGTCGTCATGGTTGCCGGTGAAGGTCGGCAGCTGGATCGCGGTGTCATAGCCCTTGGCGTAGAGCGCGTCGCCGTCGAACAAGGCCTCGAACGCGTCGGTGCCCCGCGTGCCGGCGACCGTTTCCACCACCGCCTGGCGGAACGAGAAGTCGAGGACGGCGGGCAGCTTGTCGACGACCGTGTGCTGGGCGAGCACGGCGGGGCGGACGTCGTGGTCGGAGACTTCGCCGAAGATGTGGAAGTTGGGGATGCCCTTCGCCTTGGCGCGCGCTTCCATCGCGGGGACGAAGGCGGCCCAGAATTCCGGATTGACGTGGCGGGCGGTATCGATGCGGAAGCCGTCGATGCCGTAGCGGTCGATCCAGCCGCCGAAGATGTCGATCATGCCGCTGAGGACGCGCGGGTTTTCGGTCATCAGATCGTCGAGGCCGACGAAGTCGCCCATCGTCGAACTTTCGTTGCGATAGGTCGTGTCACCGCGGTTGTGGTAAAGCGTGACGTCGTTGAGCCACGCCGGGACCTTCACGTCCTTTTCCTTCGCGGGCACGAAGGGCGTGTAGGCATAGGTCGGGTCGGTAAGCTTCGCGAAGTTCTCGGCGCTGCGGTCGTGGTCGCCGACGAAGCCCGGATTGATCGCCTTCCCCGTCACGCCGCCGCGACGCTGGTAGGGATAATCGGCGCGGCTGCGGTAGGGGCATTCGCGCTGGCCGACGCATTCGCGATACTGGATCACGTCAGCCGTATGGTTGATGATGATGTCCATATAGACCTTCAGCCCCCGTTTGTGGGCGGCGGCGACGAGGTCGGCGAAATCCTGATTGCTGCCGAGGTGCGGATCGACCTGCGTGAAGTCGGTGATCCAATAGCCGTGATAGCCGGCCGACTGTTGGCCGGGGCCGCCCTGCACGGGCTTGTTCTTGAAGATCGGGCCGACCCACAAGGCCGTGGCGCCGAGCGACTGGATGTAATCGAGGCGCTTGGTCAGCCCCTTGAGGTCGCCGCCGTGGTAGAAGCCCTTGGCGGTGGGATCGAAGCCGGTGGCGGTGCGGTCGCCCTTCAGGCCGCCGCGATCGTTGGTGGGATCGGCGTTTTCGAACCGGTCGGGGAGCAGGAAGTAAATCACTTCGTCCTGCGGCAGGCGCGCGCGGTAATCGGTCGCCGCCGTCTGGGCGGGCGCGGCGGACGCGGCGAGCAGCAAGGCGAGCGCGGTCGCGGTTCGTGTGGCCAGCTTCAGCATGCATCCCCCAAGTCACGCGCAGCCGATCCGTCGCCGGCCGCATCCGGCCCGCCTTGTGCGGACCGCGCGCCTCCAAGCCAAGCATAGGGCATACGTATTCAACGCCGCTATC
Source organism: Arthrobacter sp. TPD3018 (assembly GCA_003075315.1). GTDB lineage: Bacteria > Pseudomonadota > Alphaproteobacteria > Sphingomonadales > Sphingomonadaceae > Sphingomonas. Next base: position 1,615,745 of record QDFQ01000001.1, read on the forward strand.
CCTACCGCCCGGCTTTGGCTACAGTCCCGCATGGCCGTAAAGAGCAGAGGACGGGGAACGGGCGCAGGCGACAAGCCGCCGACCTCGTTCGACATCGCCGCGCTCGCCGGTGTATCGCAACCGACGGTCAGCCGGGCGCTGCGTGGCGACCGCACGGTCAGCAGCGCGACGCGGATGCGGATCGAGGCGATCGCGCGGCAGCTAAACTACAAGGTCGACAAGAACGCATCGTCGCTGCGGCGGGGGCAGAGCATGACGCTGGCCCTGCTCTTCTTCGAGGATCCGCTGGACGACGGCAGCTTCATCAACCCCTTCTTCCTTTCCATGCTGGGATCGATCCTGCGCACCTGCGCGGCGCGGGGGTATGACCTGCTCACCTCGTTCCAGCAGCTCTCCGCCGACTGGCACACCGATTACGAGGACAGCCGCAAGGCGGATGGGATCATCCTGCTGGGGTATGGCGATTACGAGCTGTACAAGGCCCGGCTGGAGGCGCTGGTGGCGCAGGGCACGCATTTCGTGCGCTGGGGATCGGTCGACGCGCATCCGATCGGGGTGACGATCGGCTGCGACAATATCGCCGGCGGCCGGATGGCGGGCGCGCATCTGATCGCGCGGGGGGCGACGCGGATCGGCTTCATCGGCGATGCCGACGATCATTATCCCGAGTTCCGCGACCGCTATCGCGGGCTGTGCGCGGCGCTGCGCGAGGCTGGCCTACCCGTGCATCCGGGCCTGCACGCCGATGCTCTGTCAGTCGAGCAATCGGGCTATGACGCGACGAAGCGGCTGCTGGCGCGCGACCTGCCGTTCGATGCGCTGTTTGCCGCATCCGACTTGATCGCGCTGGGCGCGGTGCGCGCGCTGACCGAGGCCGGGCGGCGCGTGCCGGAGGATGTGGCGATCATCGGCTTCGACGACATTCCCGCCGCAGCGACGACGCAGCCGCCGCTCACCACGATCGCACAGGATTATCGCAAGGCGGGCGAGGTGCTGGTCGACACGCTGCTGCGCCGGATCGCGGACCAGCCGACCGATACGGCGTTGTTGCAACCCCGGTTGATCGTGCGGGCGTCGGCCTGAAGATAGACAACATGAACACCTTGGGCGAAACGATCCGGGGGTATCGTTTCCGATTTGGGGTGATCGGGGATAAGACAGAGCGGGGCCGGTGACGGCGTCGCGGGGTGTGCCATCGTTGGTGGGTGTAGGACAGGGGTAGGCGTTTTCCCGTCCGCCCTCAGGGGCTTGCGGCGACTCCGATCCTATAGGGGCGGAGACACCCCTGGTTCGTCACCCCGGACTTGATCCGGGGTCCCGCTAGTTTCGGCCCGTACAGAGGTAGAAGCGGGATCCCGGCTCAAGGCCGGGATGACGGGGATGTCGCACTGTGGTGCGTCTCCACAAAACCTTGCTGCCGTATCGATCTCATACCGGCCACGGCGACACCCCGGGTCGTCACCCCGGACTTGATCCGGGGTCCCGCTATTTTCGGCCCGCACACAAGAAGAAACGGGATCCCGGCTCAAGGCCGGGATGACGGGGAGAGGTTCAGGGCCGCGCGGCGCAGTGGCGGGCGATGAGGTCTGCGTGGGTGGGCATGGCTTGTGCCTCGCGGCGGTAGAGCAGTTCGAGCGTTTCCATATATTCGCCGAGGTCGTCCGTGCCGATCTGGTCGGCGAGCGGGTGGTAGGCGGCCGCCTTCACCCCCTGCCCCGCCAGCACCTGCAGCCAGCCGTCTTCGGTGAACAATTCCTCGTGCTCGCGGGTGATCGTGCCGGCCTGTTGCCAAAGCGCGATCTTGGCGCGGAGCGTGTCGGGCAGGTCGGCCTCGCGACGTTCCTGCCAGAAGGGTTCGGCGCGACCGTTCGCCCAATAATGGAGGATCAGGAAGTCGCGGATGCGCTCGATCTCGAAATCAGTCTGGCGGTTGTATTCGTCGCGCAAGGCATCGGCGATCGGGAAGGACGGGAGCAGCTTCACCAGCCGGGCGATGGCGGACTGGATCATGTGGATGCTGGTCGATTCGAGCGGTTCGAGGAAGCCGCTGGCGAGGCCCAGCGCGACGACGTTGCGGTTCCAGGCGCGCTTGCGGCGGCCGGTGACGAAGCGAAGGTGGCGAGGGTCGGCCTGCGCCTCGCCCTCGATATTTGCCAGCAGCGCCGCGGTGGCGGCATCGTCGGACAGATGGCGGCTGCAATAGACATAGCCGTTGCCGGTGCGGTGCTGAAGCGGGATGCGCCATTGCCACCCCGCCTCGCGCGCGATGGCTCGCGTGTAGGGCAGCGGCGCGCCGACGTTGGCGCTGGGCACCGCGACCGCTCGGTCGCAGGGCAGCCAGTGCGTCCAGTCGTCATAGCCCGTTTCGAGTGCGCCCTCGATCAACAGGCCGCGAAAGCCGGTGCAGTCGAGGAACAGGTCGCCCGCAATCCGCTCGCCCGAGGCGAGGACCAGCGCCGCGATATCGCCGGTGTCGCCGTTCCGTTCGACGCGGTCGATCTTGCCTTCGGTACGCTCGACACCGCGGTTGACGGCGAAGCGGCGGAGGTACGCAGCGTATAGCCCGGCATCGAAGTGAAAGGCGTAGGGCATCGTCGGCAGCGTCTGCGCGGTGATGGGGCTGCCGCGGTGCATACGGCCGGCGCGGGCGGCGACCTCGTTGAGCGCATAGGCGTCCAATGGCTTGGCAAGGCCAAGGGTGCGGGCGCGCAGCCAATAATGCTGAAAGGCGATCAGCCCGACGTCGCGCCCGACGTCGCCAAAGGCGTGCATGTAGCTGTGGCCGGGTTCGCGCCAGCCGTCGAAGGCAATGCCGAGCTTGAACGTGCCACCGGTGGCGCGGAGGAACGCGTCCTCGTCGAGGCCCAGCGCTTGGTTGAACAGGCGGATCTGCGGGATCGTCGCCTCGCCAACGCCGACGGTGCCGATCTCTTCGGATTCGACCAGCCGGATGCGGTACCCGCTTTCGAGCAGGCCGCCGAAGGCCGCGGCGGCCATCCAGCCCGCGGTGCCGCCACCGGCGATGACGATCGTGGTGATGGGCGTGGTGATGGGCGTGGTGAGAGGAGTGTCCGCCATGCTGTTGGCCTATCAAGAAAACGGGCTGCCGTCACATGACGACAGCCCGAGGGGTTCCGGGGAAGGAACTGGTGATTGGGTTCAGTGACGCGACGCCGACCTCAGTTCGTCATTGCGAGCGGAGCGAAGCAATCCAGGGCGTCCTGGTTCGGCTCTGGATTGCCGCGCTTCGCTCGCAATGACGGATAGAAGGACTCCGTCAGATCAGAACTTGTAAGTGATGCCGATGTAGTAATCGCGGCCGTAGCGCTGATAGTCGATCACCTGACGGACGTCGTTGTTCTGATAGGTGATGAACGGACGATCGGTCAGGTTCTTCGCCTGGGCGAGGATCGAGAAGCCCTTGAGGAAGCCCTCCTGGAATTCGTAGCCGACCTGCGCGTCGAGGATGCCTTCCGACTTTGCCGTGCGATAAGTCGGCGAGGCCGAGAGGCCCGCGACTTCGGCGAGGAAGTCCGACCGGTAGCGATAGTTGACGCGCGCCTGGAAGCCGTACTTTTCGAAATACAGCGTGCCGCTGGCGACCACGTCCGACAGGCCCGGCAGCGTGATCGGCATCGGGTTGTTGGCGTAGACAATGCGCGAGTCGGTATAGTTGCCGGTCACGAACATGCCGAAGCCGTCGAGCGCGCTGGTCAGCGTCTTGAACGGCAGCGACAGCGTGGCTTCGACACCCAGCACTTCGCCGCGACCGGTGTTGGCAGGTGCCGACACGTTGCCGATCTGCAGGTTGTTGCGCGTGATGATCTGCTGCTGCGCCGCCGTCAGGCCGCCGAGCAGGCCCGAGAAGTCATAGGCGTAGGCATTGTTCGGATCGACGAAGTCGGTGAGGTGCTTGAAGTAGCCCGACAGTGCGACATAGCCGCCGCCGTCAAAATACTTTTCCAGCGAGATGTCGATGTTGGTCGACTGGTAGGGCCGCAGCGCGACGTTGCCACCGCTCGACGTGAACACCGGATTCAGTGCGGGGTTGGTGTTGTTCGCCTGAATGTTGGCGAAGTTGATCGACACATCCTGCGTCACGCGCTCCTGGTCGAGGCGCGGACGGATCATCGTCTGCGACGCACCCAGCTTGACATAGCCGCTGTCGATCAGCTCGACCGAGAAGGTCGCCGAGGGCAGGACGTTGGTGTAGGTCGACTTCTGGTCGGCTGGGGCGATCGTCACGATGCCGTTGTTGACGCTGGCGATCTGGCCGGTGCCGCGCTGTTCGCTGCGGATGACCTGCACGCCGAGCGCACCCTTCACCGACTTGCCGCCGAGTTCGCCGTCGATGTTCGCCTGGGCGTAGCCGGTCCACACGTTCTCGGTCACGACGTTGTCGCGGACCAGCGCCGAGGGACGGCCGTCGAACGCCTTGTTGAGCGCGTTGTTGTAGACGTACAGCGGGTCCCAGGTCAGCATCGCAGGGATACCGAGATAGGTCAGCGGGATGTTGGTGCCGAGCAGCGCGGCGGTGGGCAGCGGCGCGGTCAGCGGGGTGCCGCTGGCGACGGTGCAGTTGGTGCCGCCGCCGGTCGGGCAGAGGAAGTAGGAGGTGTAGGCACTGGTCTTTTCACGACGGCTGTAGTTGCCGCCGACTTCCCAGCTCTTGATGATGCTGCCGTCGATATCGCCCTTCAGCGCGGCGCGCAGCGACTTCAGGTCGTCGCGGAACTTCGGCTGGTTGAGGAAGCCCGACTGGACGACCGGCTGCGTGCCGTTGTTGCCCCAGCCCTGCGGGTCGGTCAGCTTGAAGATGCTGGTGTTGGTGTAATCCAGCGTCGGCACGATCTTGTAGGTGCCGTTCGCATTCTGCGTCACGGTCACGCGATCGGCGACGCCGCTCTTCGCAAAGCCGGTGCCGGTGTTGGTTTCGAGCAGGAAGTCGGTGCGGTCCGCCCGGCTCCAGCTGGCATCGACGTTGAAGTGCAGATTGTCGGCGATCTTGAAATCGTTGTTCCAGCCGAGCGACAGATTCTCTGCGGTGCGCTTGTTATAGTCGTTGCGCTGCACGGCGAAGACGTTGCTGAACGTCGTCGCGGTGGCGAAGCCGTTGTTCGTCGTGATGCCGCTCTTGACGGGATCCGAAAAGCCGAGCGGGAATTCGATGCCGCGCAGGCGCTGTTCTTCAGTGAAGTGCGAATAGAGCGCGTCGAAGGTCGAGTGGAAATTCTCCGACGGGGCCCATTCGATCGTCGCGACCGCGCCATAGCGGCGCAGCTCGTTCGACTGGACATAGGGCTTGGCGCCGCCCAGCACATACGGGTCGGCCGCGGTGCCGCTGCCCGAATAGCCCCAGGCGTTGTAGCGTTCGTCCTGCGAGGGCGTCTGCGTCGCCGACACGCCGATCGCGATGCCGAGCGTGTTGTCGGCGAACTTGTCGATGTACGTCGCCGAGGCACGATAGCCGTAGCGCGACGAATCCGGGTTCAGATTGTCGATGCCGTTCATCTGGCCGCGCGCGTTGATCGCGAAGACGCGCTGCGACTGGTCGAGTGGACGCAGCATGCGCAGGTCGACGGTGCCCGAGATGCCGGCGGCGATCAGCGTGGCGTTCGCCGACTTGTAGACGTTGACGTTGCGGAAGAATTCCGACGGATACTGATCGTATTCGACGCCGCGGTTGTCGCCGACGGTTACCTGTTCACGGCCGTTGAGCAAGGTGGTCGAGAAATCGGGGCCGAGGCCGCGGATCGACAGGCGCTGGTCGCGGCCTTCGAGGCGCTGCGCGGTGACGCCGGGCAGGCGCGCCAAGCTGTCGGCGATCGACACGTCGGGCAGCTTGCCGACGTCTTCGGCCGAGACGCTATCGACGATCAGCGTCGAATCGCGCTTGATCTTGGCGGAGTTGGCAAGGCTGGCGCGGATGCCGGTGACGACGATGTCGCCGTCATCGGCCGCGGCGTTGGCGGCGGTCTGCTGGACGGCGGCGGCCTGGTTCGGCGTCGGATCGGCGGCGGGGGCCGGTGCCTGCACCGTCGCGGCGGCGGGCGGGTTAGCGGTCGGCGACTGCGGGTTGGGCGCTTCCTGCGCGAAGGCGGTGCCGCCGGTGACGAGCAGCACGCTGCCGATGGCCACGGTGCTGGAGCGCAGCGCGATCAGCGCACGACGCGAAAAATTGGAATCGATGTGGGACACGAAAATCCTCCCCCTGACGAATGCCATGCCCCCGCCCGCTACCATCGCGGACGATCGGCTGACTGTGTTGCGGGCTTGTGAACGCGAGAGGATTAGGTGCCAAGTTGGCCACATACGTATTCACGGGCGCATGCACTGCGCCCCGCAGCTGCCGTGTCTTTTCCGCAACAGCGGATTAGTCGCGCAATTCCAGGAAGGTATTGACCGTCAGCCGGCCGGTTTCCGGGTCGGGATCGAACGACAGCGTGTCGGGCAGATGCGCGCAATGCAATGTGTTGGAGCGATAGAGGATCGCACGGTTGAAGCGCCCCTGATGCAGTGCGACCCGCTCGAACACCGGTGTGTCGCCGGCGATATAGGCGGCATCGGGCAGGCCATGGGCCGCGAGATCGGCGTCGAGCGCGGTGCGATAGGCGGGCAGCCGTGCGGCATCGATCGATTCGAAGCCGGTGCTGCGATGCCGATAGAAAGCGGTGCCGCTCGATTCGTCGGGCGAGAGATAATGGAGCAGCGCGAGGCGGCGCGGCGAGACTTCGTCGAAATGCGGCAGGCGCTGGATCGGTGTGAGTGCCGATGGCGGCGTAGTGACGATCGAGTAGAACGCGTCGACCACCTCCAGCGCGCCCGGGCCGAACACCTCCGCGACCACGGGCGCCAGACGCGCCAGGGGATCGCGCAGCATGGGCCGTGCGACCACCGCGCGGATGCCGGGATAATGCGGGCCGATCGGCGCGAACGACAGGAAGGCGGCGTCGTCGCGGAAGCGCGCGGCATCGGCGAAGCCGTCGATGACGACGACGGGCTGTTCCTCTGCGCCGTGGCGCTCGACCGATATCTGCCAGTTCATCCTGTGCGTGTGCCGCCGTCGGCGATACGGTTCAACCGCGACGATAAGTCCGGAACGGATGCGTATCGATCGCGTTTATCGGTCGACCGCGCTACGAACGCGGCGGACAAGCAAGGGACGATCATGATGCGTGGATGGCCGGTCTTGGTTTTGGGCATGGCGCTGGCAGGGTGCGGGACGCAGGGCGGATCGAACGAGACCGCCGCGGCGAACACCACCGCCACGTCGCAGGGCAGCGGCTATATCGCCAAGGTGCTGGCGCTGCCGCCGCGCCAGCTGAACGGCGTGCTGTACCGCGCGATCGACGACGCGAAACAATCCTGCCAGGGCATCGCCGACACGCTACGGCAGAAGGACAATAACGGCAAGCCGGTCTGGGCGGTCCGCTGCACCGATGGCGGCGCGTGGCTGATCACGATCGGGGACGACGGCAGCGCGGACGTGACCGGCGTGCCCGCCAAGGCCGGCGGCTAAGCGCCGTCACGAGCGAACCCGTCAGCCCAGCGGCATCTGCCGGGCGGCGGGTTCGACCTCCGCCTTTGCCTGTTCCTCGCAATGCGCGGCGGGCATCAGGCGGCCCTTTCGCCAGTTGCCATAGCGGTAATAAGCGATCGTCATCGCCATCGAGGCGAGCGTGCCGGCAGGAAAGCTCCACCAGATCGCGTCGGCGTGGAGCATCGGTTGCAGGGCATAAGCGATGCCCAGCCGCACCGGGAACAGCGCAACCGCCAGGATCACCAGCGGCCCGACGACGGCGCCGTTCGCGCGCACGGTCGAGGCGAGCACCATCGACACGCCGAAGAACAGAAAGCTGACCGAGCCGACGATGTTGATATGCGCGGCCAGGTCGATCGACGTCGCGTCGCTGCCGAGGAACAGGCCGAGCGCGGTCCGATCGGCAAGCGCCACCGCTCCGATCAGCGCAGCGGTCATCGCGAGATTGATGAGCACGCCGGCGCGCGTGACCCGCGCCACCCGGTCCCACCGCCCTGCCCCGATGTTCTGCGCCGCCATGGCGCTGACCGCGGCGCCCACCGCCATCGCGGGCATCTGGATGTAGGTCCACAGCTGGTTCGCCGCGCCATAGGCGGCGGTGGTGGTGGTGCCGTAACTGTTGATCAGGCCGATCATCGCCAGTGCGGACGCGGTCACGACCAGCATCTGGAGGCCCATCGGCACGCCCTTGGTCACGATCGGGCGCAGCAGCGCGGGATCGGGGATCAGATAGCGCCATTCGGCCCCGCGCAGCCGGACGACGAGATCCTGCCGGTAGACATAGGCAAGCAGCGCGAGGAACGAGACGGTGTTGGCGATGCAGGTCGCGAGCGCCGACCCGGCGATGCCGAGTTCGGGCGCGCCCCCGAGGCCGCGGATCAGCACGGGGTTGAGCGTGACGTCGATCAGCGACCCCAACGCCATGAACTTGAGCGGCGTCACTGAATCCCCTGCCCCGCGCAACGCCATCGACAGCAGGACCGACAGGAAGCCCGTCGGCATCGAGACGAAGATGACGCGGAGATAATCGAGCGCGAGGCCATAAGCGTCGGCAGGCGTGCGCAGCGCGGTGAGGATCGCGGGCGTCGCGAACCAGCCCGCCACCACGACGACGACGGAGAGCAACCCGAACAGGCCGGCCGCGGTGCCGAAGACGCGCCGTACGCCATCGATATCGCGCCGGCCCATCGCCTGGCCGATCAGGATCGTCGCGGCCATGCCGAAGCCGAAGACGGCGGAGATCAGCAGGAACATGACGAGGCTGGCGTTGGTCGTCGCCGCCAGTGCGCGCTCGCCGAGCAGCCGGCCGATCCAGATCGCGTTGATCGATCCGTTGACCGATTGCAGCACGCTGGAGCCGAGGGTCGGGAGGGCAAAGAGCAGCAGCGTGCGGCCGATCGGACCGGTGGTAAGGTCACGCTGTGGTTTCGCCATTCGGGTTGCCTTTGTTTGTGGACCGGCGGGGTTGGCGCTGACGTGTTCGAGGTGTCGGGGAAAGGCAAGCCAGGGGCGTGATTTCGGTATCGCCTTTAGGCGCGGGCTATTCGTCGTCACTTGGCGATTTGCAGGTTCCCGCGCCTGCTGCGTCATTCGCTGCGTGTTCGAAGTTCCGCATGACCTTCGTCATCTCCGACGGTTGGCAAGCGCCGGTTTCTCCCCCGTCATCCCCGCGGAGGCGGGGATCCAGACTGGCTGGCCTCTCGGTTCTAATCGAAACCGTCGTGGTTATGGATGCCCGCCTTCGCGGGAATGACGGCGGGGTGTGGGGCGAGGCCAAGCCTAGAGCGACCTCGGGGCTCGCGTGGCTGGTCGGAGGCCATGCGCGCGCGGTTTTTTGGTGGATAGATGGACCCCGGATCAAGTCCGGGGTGACGGAGTGGGTGGGGGTCGGTGTGCCCCTCCCTTAGCGATATGGCCGATCGGTCGGTGAGTTCATGGTGCGGTTTGGGCAGGACGATCGTCGCTCCGGTGCGCTGATTTGCTTGGCGGGACGCGAGCCAGGCGCGACAAACCACCCGTCACCCCGGACGTGTTCCGGGGTCCACTGGGCCGCGGGGGGACGGTAGAGGCTTTAGCCGTCCCCCTCGCCGCAGAGTGGACCCCGGAACACGTCCGGGGTGACGGGGTGGGTGGAACGAGTGGTGCGGCCTTCGCTTAGCCTAGCCGCGCAAGGGCGGCCGCCAGGCGTTCCGCTTCTGCTGCCTTTTCGGCGTGGTCGGCGCGGGCCTTTTCCACCGCTTCGGGCTTGGCGCGTTCGACGAAGCTGGCGTTGCCGAGGCGGCCGGCGAGGGCGTCGCGCTCCTTTTCCGCGGCGGCGATGCCCTTGGTCAGGCGGGCGCGTTCGGCGTCAAGGTCGATGACGCCCTCGACCGGCAGCATGAAGGTGGTTCCATCGACCACGATCTGAAGCACGCTGCCCGCGGCGGGTGCGTCGAAGCTGATATCCTCGATCCGGGCGAGACGGCCGAGCGTTGCACCGTTGCGTGCCAGTCGATCACGCAAGGCGGCATCGGCGTCGGCGGTGTGGAGCACCAGCTTCGCACCCGGCGGCACGTTGAGTTCGGTGCGCGCGGTGCGGATTTCGCCGACGAGGCGGATCAGCCATGCGACCTCCGCCTCCGCCGCCGGATCGAGGCTGCGGGCGTCGGTCAGCGGCCATTGCGCCACGATCAGGTCGTGGTCACGTGGGTTGGCATGCCACAGCTCTTCGGTGATGAAGGGCATGAACGGGTGGAGCAGGATCAGGATCTGGTCGAGCACCCAGGCGGCGACCGCCTTGGATTCCGGATCGATCTCGCCGCGGACGCCGTCGACGACCTGCGGCTTGATGAGTTCGAGATACCAGTCGCAAAAGCGGCTCCAGACGAACTGGTAGATGGCGTTCGCCGCCGCATCGAAGCGCAGGTCGGCGAGGGCGAGGTCGATCGCCTGGACGGTCTGGATCGTTTCGCCGATGATCCAGGCGTTGACGGGCAGCGTCGCCGCCGGTGCCTCGATCGTCGCGCTCGCGCCGATGCCGTTCGCCTGGCAGAAGCGCGCGGCGTTCCACAGCTTGGTCGCGAAGTTGCGATAGCCCTCGACCCGCTTCTCATCCATCTTGATGTCGCGGCCCTGGCTTTCCATCGCCGCCATGAAGAAGCGCAGCGCGTCGGCGCCGTAGGTGTCGATCAGGCCGAGCGGATCGACGGTATTGCCCTTTGACTTCGACATCTTGGCGCCGTCCGCCGCACGGACGAGGCCGTGGAGGTAGAGCGTCTTGAAGGGCACGTCCTTCAGGAAGTGCATGCCCTGCATCATCATCCGCGCGTCCCAGAAGAACAGGATGTCGAAGCCGGAAATCAGCACGTCATTGGGATAGCGGCCGCCGAGCGTGGGGTCGGTGTTGTCGGGCCAGCCGAGCGTCGCGAACGGCCAGAGCGCAGAGGAGAACCACGTGTCGAGGACGTCGGGGTCGCGGGTGAGCGCCACGCCCTCGCCCGCTTCGGCCTGCGCCTCGGCCTCGGTTTCGGCGACGAACACGCGGCCGTCGTCGGCGAACCACGCCGGGATCTGGTGGCCCCACCACAGCTGGCGGCTGACGCACCACGGCTGGATGTTCTCCATCCAGTTGAAGAAGGTCTTCTCCCAGGTCTTGGGGACGATCTTGATCGCCTCGCTGCGCACCGCCTCGATCGCCGGCTGCGCGAGCGTCTTGGCGTCGACATACCATTGGTCGGTCAGCCAGGGTTCGATGACCACGCCGGAGCGATCGCCGAACGGCGTCTGGATCGTACGCGGTTCGGCATCATGCTCGGCGCCGTCCTTGTCGAGATGCGGGATGAGGACGCCGTCGTCCTTCAGGCGGGCGACGATCGCCTTGCGTGCGTCGGCGGTCGACAGGCCGAGCAGGTCGGCGGGGATCAGGCCGTCCGCGGTCTGCACGATCTGCGCCTTGGCATCGAGCATGTTGAGCATGTCGCGCGCCTCGATCCCGGCGCGGCGGCCGACTTCGAAGTCGTTGAAGTCGTGGCCCGGCGTGATCTTCACCGCGCCGGAGCCGAGTTCGGGGTCGGCGTGTTCGTCGGCGACGATCGGGATCAGGCGGCCGGTGATCGGCAGGCGCACCTGCTTGCCGACCAGCGCGGTATAGCGCGCGTCGTCGGGATGCACCGCGACCGCCATATCCGCGAGCATCGTTTCGGGCCGCGTCGTCGCGACCTCGATGAAGCCCGATCCGTTGGCGAGCGGGTAGCGCAGGCGCCAGAAGCTGCCTTTGATCTCGCGCGTCTCGACCTCAAGGTCGCTGATCGCGGTGCCGAGGCCCGGGTCCCAGTTGACGAGGCGCTTGTCGCGGTAGAGCAGGCCCTGGCGGTGCAGCTCGACGAAGACCTTGAGCACGGCCTTCGAAAAGCCGTCGTCCATCGTGAAGCGTTCGTTGGCCCAGTCCATCGAACAGCCCAGGCGGCGGAGCTGCTGGGTGATCTGGCCACCGCTCTCCGCCTTCCACTCCCACACCTTGGCGATGAAGTCGTCGCGGCTAAGGTCGGTGCGCTTCTGGCCGGCGGCGTTCATCTGGCGCTCGACCACCATCTGCGTCGCGATGCCGGCATGGTCGGTGCCGACGACCCACAAGGCATCCTTGCCCTTCAGGCGCGCATGCCGCGTCAGGATATCCTGCAGCGTGTTATCGAGCGCGTGGCCGATGTGCAGGCTGCCGGTGACGTTGGGCGGCGGATTGACGATCGTCCACGGCTCGGCGTTCGGTCGGTCGGGCCGGAACAGGCCATTCGCCTCCCAATGCGCATACCAGCGCTGTTCGATGGCGGCGGGGTCGAAGGTCTTGGGAAGGTCTGTCATGATGGGGAGGCCTTATCCAAGCCTCCCCGGTTCGTACAGATGGGGCGTCAGCGCGGCGCCTTGCCGGTCCACTTGTCCATCCAGCCCAAGACCTCGCGATACCATTGGCGGGAATTGGCGGGCTTCAGCACCCAATGGTTCTCGTTCGGGTTGACCAGCAGGCGCGAAGGGATGCCGCGGCGCTGGAGCGCGGTGAAGGCGGCGAGGCCCTGCGTATAGGGAATGCGGAAGTCCTTTTCGCCGGTAATGACCAGCTGCGGCGTCTTCCACTGCGCGACGTAGTTGACGGGGTTCCACTTTTCGAATGCGGCCGGATCCTGGAAATAGGTCTTGCCGCCATGTTCCCATTCGTCGAACCACAGTTCGTCGGTCTCGTATGCCATGGCGCGCGCGTCGAAGACGCCGTCGTGCTGGACGATGCACTTGAAGCGATCGGGCCAATTGCCCTCGATCCAGTTCATCATATAACCGCCGTAGGAGGCGCCGAGCGCGCAGGCGTTGGTCCCGTCGAGCCAGCCGAACTTGGTCGTCGCCGCGGCCAGCCCCGCCTTCAGATCGTCGAGCGGCCAGCCGCCCCAATTGTTGCTGATCGAATCGGTGAAGGCCTGGCCGTAGCCGGTGCTGCCATGGAAATCGACCGCGACGAGGCCGTAGCCGGCGCCAGCGAAGACCGCCGGATTCCAGCGATAGGACCAGCTGTTGTCGCTCGATCCCTGCGGGCCGCCGTGGACCATGAAGGCGACGGGCACCTTGCCGGTGCTGCCGTACGGCTTCACCGCATAGCCCCAGACGGTGTCGTTGTTCGCACCGGTGAAGCTGAAGCGACTGACGGTCGGCATATCGATGCCGGCGAGCTTGGTGGCGTTTACCGCGGTGAGGCGGGCGGGCTTGCCCTTGCCGGTTGCGGCGACGGCATAGAAATCGTCGGGCGCGGTCAGGCTGTTGATCGCGACCACGGCGCCCTTGGGCGTCGGAACGACCGCGGATACATGGCCCTGCTGCGTCAGGCGTGTGACCTTGCCGGTCGCGGGATCCACGCTGAACAGCGGGTTTTCCTGCGTGTCCTGCGCCGTCACGTAGATGCGCTTCGAATCGGGCGACCAGGCGATCGAGCCGACCGACCGGTCCCAGCCCTCGGTCAGCGCCCGCACCTGACCGGTGGCGAGGTCGCGGAGCATCAGCACCTGGCGGTCGGCTTCGAAGCCCGGACGCTTCATCGCGAACCAGGCGAGGCTGCGGCCGTCGGGCGAGACGGTGGGCAGATTGTCGGTCGCCTGATTGGCCGCAGTGAGGTTCACTGGCGCGGCCGATCCGTCGGCGGGCGCGGACCAGATGTCGAGGTTGGTCGACAGCGGTTCGGTGGTGCCGGCGATGCGCAGCGCGAAATAGACGGTCTTGCCGTCGGCGCTCCACGACACCTCTTCGCCACCGCCGAAGGGACGCGAGGGGGCATCGCCGTCGAGGCCGTGTTCGATCGCGACGCCGTCACCCGGCGCGCCCGCGGCGGTCAGCGGCAGGACGAAGAGCTGCGACTGCGTGCCGTCCGCCCATGTATCCCAATGGCGCACGAACATCTTGTCGTAGACGCGGCCTTCGCCGGCCAGCGGGTCCTTCTTCACCATGGCGGGGGCGAGGCTGGGCGCGTTGGGCTTGCGATCGGCCCAGACGAGGATGCGGTCGCCGGTCGGCGCGACCTTGAAGCCGCCGAAGCCGCGCTGGAAGCTGGTGAGCTTGCGCGGCGTGCCGCCGGTGACGGGCACCGCCCAGATCGCATCCTCGCCACCCTTGTTCGACTGGAAGTAAACAGTCGAGCCGACGATCTGCGGTGCGTTTTCGTTGACCTCCGCCTCGGCGACCAGGGGTTCGGGCTTGGCGCCCTTGCGCGTCAGGTCGAGGCGCCAGAGGTCGTAGCGGCCACGATTGGCGGCGAGATCGGTTTCGCGCTGGGCCCAGACCAGCCACTTGCCGTCCGCCGACGCGGTCGGCGCGCCGACCCGGCTGAGCGTGGTGACGTCATCGATGGTGAGCTGGCGGGCGGCGGCGGGCGCGGCGATGGCAGCGGCGGTGGCGAGCAGGCTCGCGGCAAAGAGGGTCTTCATGCGCGCGAGGTTAAGCAGATCGGCCGTGCCGGGGCAACGGCGGGCCGATGGCGGCAGGGGCGGGCCGATGGCGGCAGGGGCGGGCCGATGGCGGCAGGGGCGGGCCGATGGCGGCAGGGGCGGCGTGTCGACGTGCCGCCCCTGCCCGCTCCGGTCAGAATTCCGACCAGTCGTCCGACGATTCGACGACGGCGAGATTGCCCGTCGCGCGCCGCTTGCCGGCCGCGGCGATCTGGCGCCCGGCCACGGCCGCCCGTTCCTGCAACTGCGCGACGGGGGATGCCATGGACGCGCTGCCGCTGCCGGTGCGGAAGCGGGTGATCTGGCGCGCCATCGCCTCCGCTTCGGCGGCAAGGCTACGCGCGGCGGCGGTCGCTTCCTCGACCATCGCGGCATTCTGCTGCGTCACGCCGTCCATCTCGCTGACCGCGGTGTTGACCTGCTGCAGGCCGGTCGCCTGCTGTTCGGCCGAGCGCGCGATATCGGCGACCAGGCCGTCGATCTCGGCGATCCGGTCGATGATCCGCTGCAACGCCTGGCCGGTTTCGCCGACCAGCCGCACGCCCTCGTCCACCTGTTGCGACGAGGCGGTGATCCGCGTCTTGACGTCCTTGGCCGCCTCTGCCGACCGTTGTGCCAGCGCCCGCACTTCCGATGCGACAACGGCGAAGCCCTTGCCGGCATCGCCTGCGCGCGCCGCCTCGACACCGGCGTTCAGCGCCAGCAGGTTCGTCTGGAAGGCGATGCCGTCGATGACGCTGATGATTTCGGAGATTTCGCCCGACGTGCGCTCGATCCCGCCCATCGCTTCCACGGCGTTGCGCACGACGGCGCCCGAATGCTGCGCTTCGTCGCGGGCGCTGCGAACCGCGGCATTGGCGCTGCCGGCGCGTTCCGCGGTGGAGCGAACGGTGCTGGTGATCTCGTCCATCGCCGCGGCGGTTTCCTCGAGGCTCGCCGCCTGCTGTTCGGTGCGCTGCGACAGATCGTCGGAGGCCTGACGGATGTCGCCGGCGCCGCTGTTGATGCTCGACGCCGATTCGGACATGGCGGCGAGCGTCGTTTGCAGGGCGGATACGGCGGCGTTGAAATCGTCCTTGATGCGCGCGAACGGGCCGGTGAGATCGGCATCGACGCGCGAGACCAGGTCACCCTCCGCCAGACGCGACAGTGCCTGGCCGAAGCTGTCGACGATCAACGTCGTTTGCGCGGCCTTGGCCTGTTCGGCGGCGACCAGCTGATCGCGCAGCGCCGTCGTCGCGCCGGCAAGCTGCCCCAGCTCGTCGCCGCGACCGGTGGCGGGCACGGCCACCGCCAGATCGCCGGACGTCATCCGGTTCAGAACACTGACCAGCTGGAGAAGCGGGGCGACGACATAGCGCCGGCATAGCACGCCGATCGTGCCGACAAGGGCCAGCAGCGCGAGGGCCGTGGCGATCATCGACAGGGATGCGAAGCTGGCGATCCGGTCTGCGTCCGCGTCCACCGCGGTCAGATGAGCCTCCAGACGATTCGACACCGTTTCCATGCCCGATTCCAGGTCGTGGAAGGTGCGCAGGAACGCCGGCAGCATCGTCGACGCGCGATCCTGATCGACGGCGGCCGTCGCCGCGACGGCGCGGGCGCTGGCGATATAGGCATCGACCTGCGGCTGGATCTGCGTCGCCGCGGCGACGACTTCCGGCGCTGCGGTATAGGCGCGATCGGCCGCCAGCGCCTTGCGCAGCGTCGCCACATCCTGCTCCAGCGCCTTGCGATTGTCCGTGAGGCTGAGATCGCCGACGCGGATCGCGCGCAGGATCGACAGGACGTCGCCACGGACCGCATCGTGCATCATGTCGGCGGTCATGTGATTGCGCAGCAGGCGGGAGGCAGCGCTGACGCGAGCGCGTGCAGCGGATTGCTGACCGTTGGCCCACAGGCTCACCCCGGCCGAAGCCAGGACGAGAGCGATGATCGCGGCAATCGCCGCCATCATCATCGTGTTGATTGATCGCACCCCTGAAATCTCCCGTTCCGCGTAATGTTCCTGTCATTATGTCGAAAACGGATAAAGTTGGGTTAACCGCGCTGACGGGCTTCTCCGGCGGGCGCCTACCGAAATGCTGATGGGCCGTCACCAAGTCAAATTAAGTCCATATTGACCAATAAGAGAAACGCCATCGCCAGCACTGCTCCCGTAACCAGTCATAACAGGGAGTAGACATGGACAGGATCTTTGCCATTTGCCGCGCGATGCGGTTGGGCGCCGGTATCATCGCGATGAGCGTTGGGTGTATCGACCCGGCGATTGCCCAGGAGGCGTCGAGCGCATGGAGCCTGTCGGCCGAATACACAGCCGATCTCGCCGGCGTGGCATCGGGCGGCGTCGAGCGCGGCGTGCGTTATCTCGACAATATCGACGTGATCGCCGAGGCCGATCTCGACGCGCTGATCGGGTGGCATGGCGGCAAGGCGCATGCCGCGCTGCTCAACAATATGGGGGGCAAGCCCAACGATCTCGCCGGATCGATCCAGGGCATCAACAATATCGAAGTGTCGCAGGGGCGCTTCAAGCTGTACGAAGCCTGGGTCGAACAGGCGCTGGCCCCAGGCTGGTCGCTGCGGGCCGGCCTGTACGACGTCAACAGCGAATTCTACCAGAACGATGGCGCGGGACTGCTGATCTCGCCGATGTTCGGCGTCGGATCGGAACTGGCGGCGACGGGGGTCAACGGCCCGGCGATCTTCCCCTCGACGGCGCTCGCCGCCCGGCTGCGGGTCGAAAGCGGCAAGACCTATGGCGCGCTCGCCATGGTCAATGCGCGCGCCGGCACGATCGGCGACGAGAATGGCATCGACTTCACCGGCCGAGACGGCGCGCTGGTGATCGGCGAAGCGGGCTGGACGGGCAGCGGCCGCGTTGCGATCGGCGCATGGACCTATACGCGCACCCAGCCGACGATCATCCCGCCGGAAATCTCGCAAGGGCCCGGTTTCCACGCGTCGCGCGGCGTCTATCTGATCGCCGAGCGCCTGCTCGCGGGCAAGGCCGACGCGCCCCGCCAGCTCGAAGGATTTCTGCGGCTGGGGCTGTCCGAGGGGAAGACGACGCCGTTTCGCGGTGGGTGGCAAAGCGGCCTGCTGCTGAAACAGCCCTTCGCATCGCGGCCCGACAGCGCCTTTCCGATCGGGGCGGGCAGCGGGGTGCTGTCGAACAGCTATCGCAGCGCCAATCCACCGGAACTGCCCCCGCTGGGCCGGGCGGAAACGATCATCGAGGCGACCTATACCGATACGTTGGTCAAGGGCGTCTCGCTGCAACCCGATATCCAATATGTCATCAACCCGGCGGCGGACCGGACGATCGGCAATGCGCTGGTGCTGGGATTGCGGCTGACCCTGGGGTGGTCGGCGCACTGAACGCCTGGGTACGGCGCACGAAAAAGGGGGCATCGCGTACGTCACGCGATGCCCCCTTTTTGTAACGCTCGCCCGCCCCGAAAGGCGGGCGACAGGCTGGATCAGCCCTTCTGCGCGACGCCCGAAGCTGCGGCGACTTCGGCGGCGAAATCGCTTTCTTCCTTCTCGATGCCTTCACCGAGCTGGAAGCGGACATAGTCGACCAGCTTGATCTCGGCGCCGGCGTCCTTGCCCGCCTTGGCGACGACGTCGCTGATCTTGGTCTTGCCGTCCATCACGAACAGCTGGCTGACCAGCGCGTGCTCCTTGCGGAACTTGGCGATCGAGCCTTCGACCATCTTGGCGATGATGTCGGCCGGCTTGCCCGATTCGGCCGCCTTTTCGGTCGCAATCGCGCGTTCACGCTCGATCTCGCCCTCGTCGAGGTCGTTCTCGTTCAGCGCCTTCGGGAAGGCGGCGGCGATGTGCATCGCCAGCTGCTTGCCGAGCGCCTGCAGCGCCTCTTCATTGGCGTCCGATTCGAGCGCGACGAGCACGCCGATCTTGCCGAGGCCCGGCGAGGCCTGGTTGTGGACGTAGCTGACGACGGCGCCCTTCGACACTTCGAGGCGCTTGGCGCGGCGCAGCGACTGATTTTCGCCGATCGTCGCGATGTTGTTGGTCAGCACTTCCTCGACCGACTTGCCCGAGGGCATCGATTCGCCCTTCAGCGCGTCGACGTCGCCGCCGGTCGCCAGCGCGATCTGCGCGACTTCACGGACGAACTGCTGGAACTGGTCGTTCTTCGCGACGAAGTCGGTTTCCGAGTTCACTTCGACCGCCGCACCCTTGGTGCCGCTGGTCGCCACGGCGACGAGGCCCTCGGCCGCGGTGCGGCTCGACTTCTTCTGCGCGGCGGCGAGGCCCTTGGTGCGCAGCCAGTCCAGCGCGGCGTCCATGTCGCCGGCGGTCTCGTTCAGCGCCTTCTTGCAGTCCATCATGCCCGCGCCGCTCTTCTCGCGCAGGTCCTTGACCATCGCTGCGGTGATATCAGCCATGTGCATATCCTCTATAGTCTGAATGTGTTTGCGGGCGGGGTAGAGCGCACGCCCTGCCCCGCCCGCATGAAAGCATCGTGACGGTGCTTACGCGTCGATCTGACGCTCGGCCTCCGCCGCCGCGCCGGCTTCCGGGGCGGCCGGTTCGACAGTCAGCGCTTCCTCGACGGGGGCGACATCCTGCGCACCCAGGTCAACGCCGCGGCGCGACTGCTGCTCCTGGTTACCGCGGGTCGCGGCGATCGCCACGGCTTCGCAGTACAGGCGGATCGCGCGGCTCGCGTCGTCGTTCGCAGGAACCGGGAAGGCGATGCCGTCCGGCGAGACGTTCGAATCGAGGATCGCGACGACGGGGATGCCGAGCGTGTTGGCTTCCTTGATCGCCAGCTCTTCCTTGTTCGCGTCGATCACGAACATCACGTCGGGGATGCCGCCCATGTCGCGGATGCCGCCGAGCGACAGTTCGAGCTTGTCGCGCTCACGAGTGAGCTGCAGCACTTCCTTCTTGGTCAGGCCATGCGTGTCGCCCGACAGCTGCTCTTCGAGCGCCTTCAGACGCTTGATCGAGTTGCTGATCGTCTTCCAGTTGGTGAGCATACCGCCCAGCCAGCGGTGGTTGACGAAATGCTGGCCCGAACGGCGCGCCGCGTCGGCAACGGCGTCCTGCGCCTGGCGCTTCGTGCCGACGAACAGCACCTTGCCGCCGCTGGCGACCGACGACGAGATGAACTCGAGCGCGCGGGCGAAGAGGGGAACGGTCTGCGACAGGTCGAGAATGTGGACGCCGTTACGGTCGCCAAAGATGTAGGGCTTCATCTTCGGGTTCCAGCGGTGGGTCTGGTGGCCGAAGTGCGCGCCGGTCTCGATCAGCTGCTGCATGGTGACGACGGGTGCCGCCATAGGATAATTCCTTCCGGTTAAAGCCTCTGGGAAGCGGATGACGGCGGCCTTTCGGCCACGCGCACCGGGCTATGATGCTTCCCATGCGGGGTTGAGGAGCGCGCCCTTAGCGAAAGCCGCACGCAGGTGCAAGCTGGAACATCCGCTTGACACATGGAACGTAGATGGAACATACAGGGTTCATACGGTGACCCAGGCCCAAAGCGCCCCTTAATGGAGATCAATAAGGGGCCGAAATGGGCGAAAATCAGATGCTTATGGGAACTCACCGATAAAACATGGGTTTAGCGAGTTATCCACAGGGTGCTCGCAACCCTGCGAGGGAGTTGGTTCGATGGTTGCAGTGCTGTCCGGTCTGGTGTTCGTAGGCGCGTTTCTGGCGGCGGCCGGGGTGATGATCGCCACCGTCGCTCCGCAATGGCGTCGCATCGCCCGCCTCGCCTCCGGCCATGTCGAACCGGCGTTCGCGCCGCTGTCGCAGCTCGCCCATGCCGAGCGCCGCATCGCCGTCAGGCGCTGGGCGTCGGCTCCGGTGCCCGCGGCCGTTCGCCGGCTGCGCGCAGCCGCCTGACCCGGGCGTAGCTGGCGATACTGAACGGGATCATCAGCAGGTAGCCGAGGCAGATCACGCTGAGCGTGTGCCACGGTGCCGATACGAGAGCGGCACCCAGGAAGACCACCGCTGCGATTGCCTCGAACCGCACGGTGCGGCGAAGGCGTAGCGAGGTCCACGAGAAGGTCGCTACGCTCGACACCATCAACAGGGCGACGAAGGCTACCCAGAGGGCGACAAGCCAGGGTGACGTGAAGATCGGCTCGTCGGTCCAGAACCAGAAATACATCGGCAGCATGGCGAGGCCCGCCCCGGCGGGCGCCGGGACACCCGTGAGGAACCCCGCCGATTTGTGCGGTTGATCGGTTTCATCGATCTTCGCATTGAAGCGGGCGAGGCGCAGCGCGCAGAACACCGCCAGCACCAAAGCGCTGATCCAGCCGATGCGGGGCAGCGCGGCAAGCGACCAGAGATAGAGGATCAGCGCCGGCGCCACACCGAAGGAAATGGCATCGGACAGCGAATCGAGCTCGGCGCCGAAGCGGCTTTCGCCGTGAAGCATGCGCGCGATGCGACCATCGAGACCGTCGAGCACTCCGGCGATCATGATCATCGCGACCGCGCTCTGCCATTCGCCACCGATTGCGAAGCGAACGCCGCTGAGGCCCGAACACAGCGCAAGAGCGGTGACCGCATTGGGTGCCACCGCGCGCAGCGGCAAGCCCCGCGGGCGGCGAGGCAGGCGGCGGCCGGCGAACCGACCTTGCGACAGCGGGGGGCGCTGCTCCGACGAATCGTCCATTATTGGGCGATGCCGGTGACGGGCACGCCGCCAACGCGGCCGATGACGGTCTCACCGGCGATCGAGCGCTGACCGAGCGTCACCTGCGGGATGATGTCGTCGGGCAGGAAGACGTCGACCCGGCTGCCGAACCGGATCAGGCCGATACGCTGGCCGGTCGCAACCATGTCGCCCGGCTTGACGAAGGGTACGATGCGGCGCGCGACGAGACCGGCGATCTGGGTGAAGCCGATGCGGCGTCCGTCGCGGCCTTCGACGACGATATGCTGGCGTTCGTTTTCGTCCGATGCCTTGTCGAGATCGGCGTTGAGGAACTTGCCGCTGATATAGACGACCTGGCGGATCGTGCCGGCGATCGGCGTGCGGTTAATGTGGACGTCGAACACCGACATGAAGATCGACACGCGGGTGAGCGGCGTATCGCCAAGGTCGCCGACCAGCTCGCGCGGCACCGGCACCTTCTGGATCATGGTGACGAGGCCATCGGCGGGCGCGATGATCAGCCCCTCGCCCGTCGGCGTCGTGCGCACGGGGTCGCGGAAGAAGGTGAGCACCCAGACCACGACCGCGAGCAACGGCCAGAACAGCACCTTGGTGAGCACCGTGCCGAGCAACGTGATGCCCAAAGCGATGGCGGCGTATTTGTGCCCTTCGGGGTGAACCGAGGGAAAGCGCCACTTGACGGTCGTCGTCGGCAGCGGCGTGTGGGGAGGCTTTTCAAGCGATGACATAACGCGCAGGTGTAACCGTGACGTTCCTGCAACACAACGCTCTCGGGCCGGAAGGGTGCGCCGGTGGTTGATCCGCGTGGCGCTTGTGCCTAGACGCACACGCAAACTCCCCTTGCAGGAAGAGCATATGGCCAAGATTCAGGTGAAGACGCCCGTCGTGGAGATCGACGGCGACGAAATGACGCGCATCATCTGGGAATGGATCCGCGAACGCCTCATCAAGCCGTATCTCGACATCCAGCTCGATTATTACGACCTCGGCGTCGAGCACCGCGACGCCACCGAGGACAAGGTGACGGTCGACGCCGCCAAGGCGACGCAGAAGTATGGCGTCGCAGTGAAGTGCGCGACGATCACGCCGGACGAGGCGCGCGTCGAGGAATTCGGCCTGAAGAAGATGTGGAAGTCGCCGAACGGCACGATCCGCAACATCCTGGGCGGCGTGGTGTTCCGCGAGCCGATCGTGATCAAGAACGTCCCCCGCCTGATCCCGGGCTGGACGCACCCGATCGTCGTCGGTCGTCACGCGTTCGGTGACCAGTATAAGGCGACCGATTTCCGCGTTCCGGGCCCGGGCAAGCTGCGCCTCGTTTTCGAAGGCGAAGACGGCACCGTGATCGACGAGGAAGTCTTCCAGTTCCCGTCGTCGGGCGTCGCGATGGGCATGTACAATCTGGACGATTCGATCCGCGATTTCGCCCGTGCGTCGATGCATTACGGCCTGAACCTGAAGTGGCCGGTGTACCTGAGCACCAAGAACACGATCCTGAAGGCCTATGACGGCCGCTTCAAGGACCTGTTCGCCGAGGTGTTCGAGGCCGAGTTCAAGGACAAGTTCAAAGAAGCGGGCATCGTCTACGAACACCGCCTGATCGACGACATGGTCGCATCGGCGCTGAAGTGGAACGGCGAGTTCGTGTGGGCCTGCAAGAACTATGACGGCGACGTCCAGTCGGATCAGGTCGCGCAGGGCTTCGGCTCGCTGGGTCTGATGACCTCCGTGCTGCTGACGCCGGACGGTAAGACCGTGGAAGCGGAAGCGGCGCACGGCACCGTCACGCGCCACTATCGCCAGCACCAGCAGGGCAAGGCGACGTCGACCAACCCGATCGCGTCGATCTTCGCCTGGACCGGTGGCCTCAAGTATCGCGGCAAGTTCGACAACACGCCCGACGTGGTCCGCTTCGCCGAGACGCTGGAGCGCGTCTGCATCGAGTGCGTCGAGAACGGCCAGATGACCAAGGATCTCGCCATCCTGATCGGCCCGGATCAGCCCTGGATGACGACCGAGCAGTTCTTCGAGGCGGTGCGTTCGAACCTCGAGCAGAAGATGGCGAACTGGGCGTAAGCCCTTCGTTTATCGAAGAAAGAAAAGGCCCGGATGCGTCGCGCATCCGGGCCTTTTTCGTGTCGGCGATCAATCGTCCGCGTCGCCGTGATTGCCGTAGCCGGCACCCGATTCGTCGGGGACGCTGGTATCCGGCACTTCGCCGTCAGGGCGTTCGGTGGGTTCGGGTGTATCGGGATCGGTCATGCTGCGCTCCTGCCGGCCGCATCAGTGCGGGCTGGAAGAACGCACGGACGCGCTCGACCTATCCGTCGCGCGCAACAGATCGGCGCGGCGATAGATGGTGACACCCAGTGCCTGTGCGACCGGGCGGTAGTCTGTGACCAGCGTCGCGTGGACCATCGTATCGGATCGGCCGACGGCGATTGCCGGGGGTCTCGCGGCGAGAATCCGCGCGAGCTCGCGACGTGGATCGACGCCGATGGCGCCCGCCTCGCTCGGCTCGACCAAATGCGGCGGGAACGGATAACGGGTCGGGAGGCAGGCGTGCGCTGCGGTGTAGAGCGCGGGCGGCGCATCGAAGACGAAGGGGCAGCCGCGATCGCGATCCTGCCCGAAGGCGGTGGCGAGCGATGCGAGCTGGCGACGGATCGTCGCGGTCTCGCCCCAATGGGGATAGCCACTCATCCCCAGGATCACCGCGCCGGTCAGCCCCACCAGCCAGCGCAGCGCCGGGCGATCGAGCGCGATACCGGCCGTGACCGCGAGGGGTACGAGCAGCGGCAGGGCGTAATGGTTGAAATAGGGCGGGACGAGCAGGCAGCCGATGATCGCGCTCGAGAGCCAGCCGGCGAGGAACCAGCGGTTCTGCCCGCGCTGCATCGCGAGACCGCGTAGCGCGAGGCCGAACGGCACCAGCAGCACGATGACGGCGCCGATCAGCCGCGTCGCGATCGGGTCGCCGGGCGTCAGGTGCCGCAGGAAGATCGACTGGACATTGGCGAACCACCAGGCGCCGCCCTGCCCCATGGCGGCATAGGCGCCTGCCGCGATCAAGGTCGGCAGCAAGGCGGCGACCGCGTAGACCGCAGCGTCCCCAGCGACGCGCGCGTAACTACGATGGCGCCGCCATGACGCCACCAGCAACGTCGCACCGAAGAACGCACCCTCGAACACCACGGTCGGCTTGATCTGGAGCGCGACGCCGACCAGCAGCATCGCCGCGATCCCGCCGCGGCGCCGACCCGCCAGCGTCTGCCAGTTCAGCCATGCGGCAAGCACCATCGGCAGGTCGTAGAACACCGGCGACTGCCCGCCGCGCCCGCCGATCAGCGACAGCCAGACGAGATACAGGATGGCGGCGGCGAGCGCGGCTTTCGGCCCGGCAAAGGTGCGCACGAGCATCGCGATGCATCCCGCCGTCGCCACCGCCGCGGCCAGCGCGACGAGATGGTAGGCGACGATCGGGTCGATCGGCAGCGCGGCACTGACGGCGTAGATCAGGAACAGACCTATCGGCTTGCGATCCCAGATGTCGACATAGGGGATCGCGCCGTCCCACATCCGCTGGCCGACGAGCAGGTACATCTGTTCGTCGAGATCGACGAGCGGATTGCCGATATCGGGCAGCCGAAGCGCCAGCGCGACGAGCGCGAGGATCAGCCAGATGCGGCGCGAGGTCATGATAGTCCCGATGCGCCCGTCATGGTTAGCGGGCGCCTAACGGAGGTGGGGGCGATGCGTTTCGCCACGGCTGTTTCTGTTGTCTTGGCCGTGGGCCGGAGGCCCGCTTCGTTATTCACCGCGGTCGGCGTAAAAGCGGGACGCCGTCAGGTCTGGGGTGACGGAGGTAGGTTAGGCGTACGCCCCCTCAGAACAGCTCGCCCTGCGGACCGGCCGGCGGGCGGAACAGGTCGGTGCGGAGGGTCACGCCGCGGTTGGCGAGGCCGTGCTTGCGGCAGGCGATGGCGAACCGGGTGCGCATCAGCTCGGCCCACGGTCCCGCCCCCTGCATGCGCGTGAAAAAACCGGGATCGTTGTCGCGGCCGCCGCGCAAGCTCTGGATCGTCGCCATCACTTTGCCGGCACGATCGGGGAAGTGGGTGTCGAGCCAGGCGCGGAACAGCGGCGCGACCTCGTGCGGCAAGCGGACGGGGATGAAGAAACAAGCGCGCGCCCCCGCCCCTGCCGCACGCTCGACCAGATGTTCGATCTCGTGATCGGTGATCGCCGGGATCACGGGCGCGATAGAGACATAGACCGGCACGCCCGCATCGGCGAGCGCCCGCACCGCCTTCAGCCGCCGTTCGGGATGCGGCGCGCGGGGTTCGATCGTCATGGCGATGCGCGGATCGAGCGAGGTGATCGACAGCGCGACCGCCGCCAGTCCCTCGGCGGCCATCGGCGCCAGCAGGTCGATATCGCGGACGACGCGGTCCGATTTGGTGGTGATGGTCAGCGGATGCCGCGTCTCGTGCAGCACCTCCAGCACACTGCGAGTGATTCGCCAATCGCTCTCGATCGGCTGGTAGGGATCGGTGTTCGTGCCCAGCGCGATCGGCGCGACGGCATAGCCGGGCTTGCCCAGTTCGGCGCGAAGCAGCTCCGCCGCCTGTGGCTTGGCGAACAGCCGGCTTTCGAAATCGAGGCCGGGCGACAAATCGTGAAAGGCATGTGTCGGCCGGGCAAAGCAATAGATGCAGCCATGTTCGCAGCCGCGATAGGGGTTGATCGAGCGGTCGAAGCCTACGTCGGGCGAGGCGTTGCGGCTGATGATCGTGCGGGGCTGTTCGATCGTGACGCTGGTCCGCAATGGAGGCGATTCGCCGTCGATATCGCCTCGCGCGTCGAGCCAGTCGCCGTCCGCCTCCACCTGTGGCAGGTTGAAGCGGCGGCTTTCGCTGTTCAGCGTCGCGCCGCGGACAGCGCGTCGGGGCATGGGACCGACCATTGCCAAAGGCTAGGCGCGCGCGTAGAACGTATCAAGAACGAAATGGGAGGATACGATGGCCCGACTAAACTATCTCGAGCTGCCTGTGAGGGATCGCGCGCGGGCCAAGGCATTCTATTCCGATGCCTTCGGCTGGACGTTCACCGATCACGGCCCGGACTATGCCGCGACGACAAGCGGCGACACCGATGTCGGACTGGACGCAGCGCCGGATCGCGTCGCGGCGCCGCTGCCGGTGATCGAGGTGGACGATCTAGAGGCAGCCCTCGCCGCAGTCGAGGCGGCGGGCGGGCGCGTGACCGTGCCGATCTTCGCCTTTCCGGGCGGCCGGCGCTTTCACGTCGCCGATCCGGACGGGCATGTGCTGGCGGTGATGCAGCCGGCGTGACGCTCGCGCCGGCTGGTTTCGATCAGCGGCGCGCCTTCGCCAGCTTCTTGAGCACCATGTCGCGCTTCAAGCGGCTGATATGGTCGATGAAGAGCACGCCGTTGAGATGGTCGATCTCATGCTGCATGCAGGTGGCGAGCAGGCCGGTCAGCTCTTCCTCATGGGCGGCGCCGGTTTCGTCCTGCCAGCGGACGCGGCACGATGCGGGCCGCTGGACGTCGGCGTATTGTTCGGGGATCGACAGGCAGCCTTCGTTATAGGTGCTCGTCTCGTCGCTGACCGACAGGACTTCGGGGTTGATATAGGCCTTCGGCGCCTTGATCGGCTTGTCGTCCTCATCCTTCTCCTCCTGCAGGTCGATGACGAGAATGCGCTGGTCGACGCCGACCTGGATCGCGGCGAGGCCGATGCCGTGCGCATCGTACATCGTGTCGATCATGTCCTGCACGAAGGTGCGCGTGTCATCGGTGATTGATTCGACGGGCTTGGAGATCAGGCGCAGGCGCGGATCGGGGATTTCGACGATGGGAAGAACTGCCATCGGGTCGAGCTAAGTCGCGGTGCGTTTGGCGTCAAGATTGGGGTGACCAGCGATCAGGCGACCGGCCGTCTTGCGCGCAGCGCCTGCGCCAGCGTGCCCTCGTCGAGATAGTCGAGTTCGCCGCCGACTGGCAGGCCGTGCGCAAGTTGCGTGACGCGGACAGGGAAGCGCTCGATTCGGTCGGCGAGATAATGGGCGGTGGTCTGGCCCTCCAGCGTCGCGTTCATCGCGAGAACGACCTCGTCGATGCCGCCCGCCTCGATCCTAGCGACGAGCGCATCGATGGCGAGGTCTTCGGGGCGGACGCCCTCGAGCGCCGAGAGCCGGCCGCCGAGCACGTGAAAGCGGCCGGGGAACAGGCGCGAACGTTCGAGCGCCCAAAGGTCGGCCACCTCTTCGACGACGCACAGCGACCGCTGATCGCGGCGCGGATCGGCACAGATCGCGCAGGGGTTGGCGGTATCGACATTGCCGCAGATGCCGCACGTCTCCAGCCGCTCGTCCACCGCCTCCAGCGCGGCGCGCAACGGGCCGAGCGCGGCCTCGCGTTTCTTCAGCAGGTGCAGCACCGCGCGACGGGCGGATCGGGGGCCGAGGCCGGGAAGGCGCGCGAGCGCCTGGGTCAGCGCCTCGATTTCGGGGGATGCCATGGGGAACAGATAGGGGGTTGCGCCCTGCCCCGCCAGCGCGTTGAAGGCCCCCATGCGGATCATCTTCATGGGAACCCCGGCCTTCGCGCGCGAGGTGCTGGATGCGGTGCTGGCGGCGCCGGGGCATCAGGTCGTCGCAGTCTATACGCAACCGGCGCGTCCCGGCGGTCGGCGCGGGCGGGAGTTGGTCAAGTCGCCGGTCCAGCAGCGCGCCGAGATGGCGGGCATACCGGTCTACGATCCGGTGAGCCTGAAAGGTGCCGAGGCGCAGGCGGCGTTCGCGGCGCTGGACGCGGACGTGGCGGTGGTGGCGGCTTATGGGCTGCTATTACCGCAGGCGATCCTCGATGCGCCAAGGCATGGCTGCCTCAACGTCCATGGTTCGCTGTTGCCGCGCTGGCGCGGGGCAGCACCGGTGCAGCGCGCGATCCTGGCCGGCGACACCGAAACCGGGGTCGGGATCATGCAGATGGAGGTGGGCCTCGATACTGGCCCCGTACGACTCGAGGGGCGCATCGCGATCGAGCGGCAGACGGCGGGCGAACTGACCGATGCGCTGGCGGCGCTGGGCGGGCGGCTGATGGTAGAGGTGCTGGACGATCTGGATGGACATCCATCGGTGCCGCAGCCGGAGGACGGCGTCACCTATGCGCGCAAGATCGACAAGGCGGAGGCGCGGATCGATTTCACCCAGAGCGCGGTCGAGGTCGAGCGGCTGATCCGCGCGATGAACCCGGCGCCGGGCGCTTGGGTGGAGATTGCGGGCGAGCGGGTGAAGCTGCTCAGCGCCGACGTGCTGCCCTTCTCCTTCCCCGGCGGCGAGGGGACGACCGTGGATGCGGCGCTGACGATCGCGTGTGGCGACGGCGCGATCCGCCCGACGCTGGTGCAGCGCGCCGGGCGCGGCGTGACGAGCGCGGAGGAGATGCTGCGCGGCTTCCCGGTGCGATCGGGGACGCAGCTTTGACGCGGTTCGCGCTGACGATCGAATATGACGGGCGGCCGTTCATGGGCTGGCAGCGGCAGAAGCATGGGCCGAGCGTGCAACAGGCGCTGGAAGACGCGGTGTTCGCCGTCACCGGCGAGACGACCGCGGTACATGCCGCGGGGCGGACCGATGCGGGCGTACATGGGCTGGGCATGCGCGCGCATGTCGATATCGCCAAGACGATCGCGCCGTTCCGGTTGATGGAGGCGCTCAACGCGCGGGTGCGGCCGGCACCGGTCGCGGTGCTCGACTGCGTCGAGGTGGCGGACGACTGGCACGCGCGCTTTTCGTGCGTCGGGCGGGCGTATGAATATCGCATCGTCAACCGGCGCGCGCCGCTGACGTGGGAGGCGGGGCTGGCGTGGCAGGTGCCGCAGATGCTGGACGCCGAGGCGATGGCAGCGGCGGCGGCCATGCTCGTCGGGCGGCATGACTTCACGACGTTTCGGTCAGCGCATTGCCAGGCAGACAGTCCGGTGCGGACGCTGGACGTACTGGACGTGACGCGCGACGGCGAACGGATCGCGGTGCGGGCGGCGGCGCGGTCGTTTCTGCACCATCAGGTGCGATCGATGGTCGGTTGCCTGGCGCTGGTCGGCATGGGGCGGTGGTCGGTGGCGGATGTGGCCGACGCGCTTGCGGCGAAGGATCGTGCGCGGCTGGGGCTCAATGCGCCGCCCGACGGGTTGTTCTTCATGACGGCGGTGTATTGACGCACGGGCGCCACAGGACCGACCGTCATCCCAGCGCAGGCTGGGATCTGCTGGTGAGAAAGCGGGACAGGAGCCGAGGTAGACCTCAGCCTTCGCTGGGGTGACGTGGTCCGGGTTGATGGGTCGCCCCCCGTCCCTCGCGCTCGCTACCGCACGAATCGCGCGGCGAGTTCGACGTGGGTGGACCAGCGGAACTGGCCGACGGGCTGAATCCAGTCGATCCGCCAGCCGCCCTCGACCAACATCTTCGCATCACGGGCGAAGCTGCTGGGATTGCACGAGACATAGCCGATGACCTTGGTCTGGGAGGCGGCGAGCGCCTCTGCCTGATCGCGAGCACCGGCGCGCGGCGGATCGATAACGATCGCGTCGAAACGACCGAGCTCGGCGACGGTAAGCGGGCGGCGGAACAGGTCGCGATGTTCGATAAAGATCGGGCGGCCGCCATGCGCTGCGCCGGCCTTCAGCGCCATGATCGCATCGCGCGCGCCCTCGGCAGCGTACACGCGTGCCGGCAGGGCGAGCGCGAAGGTGCCGAGGCCAGCGAACAGGTCGGCGATCGTGCCCGCCCCCGCGGTCGCCTCGCGCATCGCAGCGACGAGCGCATCCTCGCCTTCCTGCGTTGCCTGCAGGAAGGACGCGGGCGGCAGCGGCACGGGGTGCCCGCCAAGCGTGATGGTCACCGGCTGCGGCTCCCAGCGCGTTTCGAACCCGTCGCCGCTGTCGAGCGTGAAGCGGGCGATGCCGTGCCGCTCGCAAAAGGCGGTGATCGTCTCCGCAGGGGCAAGACCGTCTGCCGACAGGTTGGTCACGAGGATGTCGGGCCCCTGATCGGACAGCGTCAGGTGGACGTCGCCCCGGCGCTTAAAACCGAGCTTCTGAAGCAAGGCGCGGAGCGGCGCGACCACCGCGAACAGCTGCGGCGCGAGGATGTGGCATTCGCGCACATCGACGATGGCGTGGCTTTTCTCGGCAGAAAAGCCCAGGAGGATGCGGCCGCCCTTGCTTTCGACGTGCAGCGTCGCGCGGCGGCGGGTTTGCGGCGGTGAGACGAGCGGCGCGCGCAACGGCGCAGTCAGTCCCTGTGCCTCCAGTGCGCTGGCGACGCGATCGGTGACAAAGGCGGCGTAGGACTCGTCGTCGAGATGCTGGAGCTGGCAGCCGCCGCATTCGGGGAAATGGCGGCACGGCGGCGTTTGGTGATGTGAGCCGTAGGTCAGCGTGCCGTCGGGGCCGAGCAGATCGCCGGGCGCCGCAAAGGCGGCATGGCGACCGTTGGCGGTGACGCCATCGCCACGAGCGGCGACGCGGACAATCGTATCGGGGGGCAGAATCGTATCGGGATCGGTCATGCACTCGCCCTGACGGGCGTCAGCGCATTTGCCAAGTCGTCGGCGATGAAGCTGGCCCCGAGCCGGCGGGCCGCCTGGGCGTGAAGCCAGACGCCGGCACTCGCTGCCGCGAGCGGATTAGTGCCGGCATGGGCAAGCTGCGCCGCGATCGCGCCGGCGAGCACGTCGCCGGTGCCGGCGGTCGACAGCCAAGGGTTGCCGCGTGGATGAACGATCGTGCGGGCGGGCGCGACGATGATGGTCGTCGGGCCCTTCAGGACGACGACGGCACCGGTGCGCTTCGCCGCTGCGCGGGCGCGATCGAGCAGCGAGCCGGCGCCATCGCCGAACAGCGCTTTGAACTCGCCGGCATGCGGGGTCAGAATGACGGGGTGGCGCCGACTAGCGAGCGTGTCCGGATCGAGCAGGTGCAGCGCATCCCCGTCGATGACCAGCGCGTGATCGTCGGCGGCGATCAGCCGTTGAAGGCGCTGCCGTGCGTCGTCGTCCCGGCCCAGCCCCGGACCGATCAGAATGGCACCGATCCGCGGATCCTTCAGCACTTCGGTATCATAGGGGCGGTGAACCAGGGCGTCGGGTCCGCCGCGACCGCTGTCGCCATAGAGCGCGACATAACCCGCGCCGCTGCGCAGGGCGGCAATCCCGGCCAGCCGCGCGGCGCCTTCCATCGCGCCGACGACTACGGCGACCATGCCGCGCGTATATTTGTGCGATGCGGGTCCGGGCTGCGGCAGATGTGGTGCCGTTGCGACGACGCAGTCGATGGGTCGCTCGCCGAGACCCAGGCCGACCAGGCGGACCGTGCCGCAGGCGCTGGCGGCCGGTTCGAGGACATGTGCCGGCTTGAGGGCGCCGAGCGCAAGGGTGAGCGTCGCGGGATGCGCCGCGACCCAATCGGGTACGGCGCCGGTGTCGGCATCGACGCCGCTG
Organism: Arthrobacter sp. TPD3018; assembly: GCA_003075315.1. Lineage (GTDB taxonomy): Bacteria > Pseudomonadota > Alphaproteobacteria > Sphingomonadales > Sphingomonadaceae > Sphingomonas. The sequence goes on from QDFQ01000001.1 coordinate 1,647,445, forward strand.
GGCAGATCGGCGGCAATCACGACCTGCGCTGCATGGGCGAGGCGGGCGAGCGATACGTCGGTGGCGGCGGGCAGCGGTCGCGACAGCCCCGTGCCGAACATGCAGTCGATCAGGACCGGCGCAGGCCGTGCCGTGCTCAGCGGCTCGACGTCGCCTTGCCAGTGCCGGACCGCGGCGCGGGCGGCCGGTGTGCGAGGGTCCTCGTCCGCAGCGACTCGTACGGTCAGGTCGAGGCGATGCAGCACCGAGGCGGCGACATAGCCATCACCACCGTTATTGCCGGGCCCGCAGACGACGAGCACGTCGGCGCCTGCGGTCAGTCGGCGCACGGCAGCGGCTATGCCCTCGCCCGCGCGTTGCATCAGCGTCTCGACGGACGTGCCCGACGCGACGGCGGCGTCTTCCGCGGCGCGCATCTGTGCTGCGGTCAGGATCGGCTGGCCTTCGGGAGGGATCATTGTATCGACGCGATCGTCGCAGGCAGGCGGTAGCGATCGCTGCCGATCGCCACCTCGATCGATTGTGGATCGATGATCGAGACGCGCGCCGCCTCCGCCCCGTCGGCCGCGATGACACCGTGGCCATCCTGCGTGACGAGCAAGCGGTGAAAACCGCCGTCGTCGTGGCGAACGGTAAGGATCAGCCCGCGATCCCCCTGCGTGCGTTCCACCGCACAGGTCCGCTGGAACGCATCGTTGCCGTGGGCACAGAGGATCAGGTCTGCGTCGTCGGCAGTGCAACGCTGAACACTTTGCGCGTTGGTCAGCGCCTGGGTATTCGCCGTGTTGGCACCACGATCACCGCAGGCGGCGAGCAAAAGCAGTGCCGTTCCCGCCACCACCCTGCCCGCCGCCAGCGGGCGATCAGATGTCCGCATAGACGTGGCGTTCGGCCTTTGCGCCGGGGTGGGTGACCGCGCCCTGGAAGGCGGGACCGACGTTCTGGGCATAGCGCCACAATGCGCCCGCGCCGTAATCGTTCACCCGCGGCGTCCAGGCGGCGCGGCGGGCGGCGAGCGTGGCGTCGTCGACCAGCAGATCGATGGTCCCGGCTTCGGCGTCGATGCGGATCGTGTCGCCGTCCTCTACCAAGGCGATCGGGCCGCCCTCTGCCGCCTCGGGCCCGACATGGCCGATGCAGAAGCCCCGCGTGCCGCCTGAGAAACGACCATCGGTGATCAGCGCGACCTTTTCGCCCATGCCGAGGCCGTAGAGCGCCGCGGTGGTCGACAGCATTTCGCGCATGCCCGGACCGCCCTTCGGCCCTTCGTAGCGAATGACGATGACCTCGCCCTCATTGATCGCTCGCGCCTCGACGGCAGCAAAGGCATCTTCCTCGCAATCGAAGCACCGCGCCGGGCCTTCGAATTGCAGGCGGTGCATGCCCGCGACCTTCACGATCGCGCCATTGGGGGCGAGGCTGCCGCGCAGGCCCACGACTCCGCCGGTCGGCGTGATCGGCGTAGCGATGTCGTAGATGACCTTCTGGTCGGGGTTCCACGTCACCTGATCGATGTTCTCGCCGAGCGTCTTGCCGGTGACGGTCATGCAATTGCCGTCGAGGAAGCCGCCGGCGAGCATCGTCTTCATCAGCATGTAGACGCCACCGGCCTCATGCATATCCTTGGCGACATACTGACCACCCGGCTTGAGGTCTGCGATGTAAGGCGTTGTCTTGAAAGCATCAGCGACGTCGAACAGGTCGAAATCGATGCCGGCTTCGTTCGCCATCGCCGGGAGGTGAAGCGCGGCGTTGGTCGAACCGCCGGTCGCGGCAACGACGCGGGCGGCGTTGATGAACGCCTCACGCGTGCAGATGTCGCGCGGGCGCAGGTTGCGCGCGACCAGCTCCATCACCTGCGCACCGGCCGCGACGGCGATCTGTTCGCGCGTGGTGTAAGGAGCCGGCACCATGTTGCTGTTTGGCAAGGATAAACCGATCGCTTCACCGACGCAGGCCATGGTATTGGCGGTGAACTGACCGCCGCATGCGCCGTGCCCTGGGCAGGCGACCTTTTCCAGCTCATGCACCTCGGACAGCGGGCAGGCCCCAGCGGCATATTTGCCGACGACCTCGAACACGTCGACGACGGTAACGTCGCGGTCGTGGAACCGGCCGGGCAGGATCGATCCGCCATAAACGAAGATCGACGGGATATTGAGGCGCAGCATCGCCATCATCATGCCGGGCAACGACTTGTCGCAGCCGGCGAAGCCGACCAGCGCGTCATAGCAATGGCCGCGGACCGACACCTCAACCGAATCGGCGATGACCTCGCGGCTGACGAGGCTGGCCTTCATACCCTGATGGCCCATCGCGATGCCGTCGGTGACGGTGATCGTGTTGAACCGGCGCGGCATGCCACCGCCCTGGATCACACCCGCCTGCGCGGCATCGGCCTGTGCGTTGAGCGTGGTGTTGCAGGGCGCCGAATTGTTGCCGGCGCTCGCCAGCGCGACGAAGGGCTTGGCGATATCCTGTTCGGTGAGGCCCATCGCATAATAATAGCTGCGGTGGGGCGCACGTTCGGGACCGACGGAGACGTGGCGGCTAGGCAGGCGGGTTTTGTCGAACTGGGTCATGGCGACGCCCTATGTCGCGAAAGGCCCCATCTGCGCAAGCTTGTTACGCGTAATATCGCACGCGCGCGCGGCGGAGAATGCGGTCCTCGATCGAGAAATACAGCGATATCATACCGTTCTCGACAATTGTTGACGCGGCGAAGGCGATATCGGTCTTGGCGCGATCTTCGGGCGGCGGCGGCAGGATCAGCGGTTCGATGCCGCGGCCGGTGACCGTGGCGAAATCAGGTGTGAAACTGATCCAGCCGATCCGCCAGCGCGCATCCAGCGTTGCGCCATTGTAGAACATCACCGGATCGGCACCGGGCAGCTGGCAGATCGGGCCGGTGGACAGGTGCCAATTGTCCCACGATTTCGGCCGTATCGGAAACGGATCGTCGAGCGACGTCCAGAGATCGCCGAGCCGATCCGCGCGCGCGATGCCGACGCGCGAGGCGCCGACGCCCTTTTCCTCTGCCGCGGCATATTCGTAGAACAATCGCCAACCGTCGTGCGGCGTCGGGGCGAAGGTCGCTTCCTTGATATTGCCCTCGCCCTCGGGTGCGGCGAGGACGACGCGGCGTTTGGTCAGCTGGTCGAGCGACGGACCGGTCGCGGCGATCATCACGCCTTGGCTGCGCTTGGCATCGACTCCGGTGTAATAGACGACGTAGGTGCCGTCGTCCGTCCTGAGCACGGTCGGGTCTTCGCAGCCCCCGGCATCCGGGTCTGTCGGATCGCTGCCCGGAGCGATGGCGATCTGATCATCCAGCGTGAAGGTCAGGCCGTCATCGCTCCAGGCACTGGCAATGAGCCCGGTCGGGTCGTTTGGCCCGAGCGGGTTGGGAACGCCGCGCACCAGCATGCGATAGCGCCCGTCCTCGCGCCAGACGAAAGGGCTCATCAGGTCCATGCCGTCGAGCGGCGAGCCGGTTGCGATGGTAACGTCGTCGAGCGCTTCGACGGCATAGGTCGGCATCGGTCAGGCCCCCTGCGCAATGACCAGGCTGAGCGCGCCGTCGATCGTTACGGTCGTCCCGGTGATGTAGTCCGCGGCGGGCGAGAGCAGGAAGGCGACGAGCGTCGCGACCTCCTCGGGCTTGCCGGCGCGGCCCCAGGGGATATTGGCTTCCAGCGACTGGCGATAGGATGCGTCCTCCATCGCATGTTCGTTCATCGGCGTCAGGATCATGCCGGGCGCGACACCGTTGACCGCGATCTTCGCGGGTGCGAGTTCGAGTGCGAGCGTGGCCGTAAGCTGTGCCAGGCCGCCCTTCGCCGCATCGTAGTCGACGCCGCCCGGCCGCGGCGCGCGTTCGTGAATCGACGAGATGTTGACGATCCGGCCGCCCTGCCCGGCCTTTTCGGCCGCACGCACGAAGCGGCGGCAGGTCAGGAAGGGGCCGTAGAGGTCGGAGCGTATGACGCGGTCGAAATGGTCGAGCGGCATGTCGACCAATTTGGTGCCGCTCATGTTGAGGCCGGCGGAATTGACCAGCCATGTCGCGGTGCCGAAGCGGCGTTCGGTGTCGGCGAACAGCGCCTCGACCGCGTCTTCGCTGGATACGTCGCACTGGATCGCGTGGACGCGATCAGCGCCTGCGGCCTGGGCGACCTTGGCTGCGGCGTCCGCATCGCGGAAATAGGTGAAGACGACGAGCGCGCCCGCAGCCGCGAGGGCGGCGACGCACGCCGCCCCGATACCGGACTCGCCGCCCGTCACCACCGCGATCGGATTGTCTACCATGCACCTTGCCCCATTGTTACGTCCGGAATCGACGCTACCAATGCGACGGGGTGGTCAATCGTTCCGGTGACAAATGCGTCATGCCGGACGAAGCGCGTTACAGCGCGGCGAGAGCCTTGGCGACGCCGTCCATCGTGAAGGGCTTCTGGAGCACCGGGCGATCGCGGAAGCGGCTGTCGACGCTGTCGTCGCTGCCGCCGGTCGCGAATACGAACGGAATGTCGCGCGCGGCGAGCGCTTCGGCGACGGGAGTGCTCTTCTCACCGCCGCGCAGGTTGACGTCGAGGATCGCGGCGTCGATGCCGCCGTCCTCCACCCGCGCCAAGGCGCCGGCCACCGTATCGACGGTGCCGACCGGCGTCTTGTCGAGCACCTCGAGGAAATCCTCGAGCATCATCGCGATGAGCGGTTCGTCCTCGACGATGAGGATTTGGGTGAGCGCAGACATGCTCAGCCCTTACCCGTGGTTGTTACACGCTGACAACCACTCGTTTGTAACGGTGTGCTACCGCGTCGTGAGGACGTCGCGCGCGGCTTCCGCCAATTGCTGCACGCTGAAGGGCTTGGGCAGGAAGGCGACGTTGTCGAGGTCGATCGACTTGCGCAACTGCTCCTCGGCATAGCCCGACATGAAGATGATCGGCAGGTCGGGGTAGCGGTCGCGCGCGTGGCGGACCATCGTCGGGCCATCCATCGTCGGCATCACCACGTCGCTGATGAGCAGGTCTGGCCGGCCGTTGCGATCGAGCAGTTCCAGCGCCGCCTCGCCATTCTCGGCGGTCATCACCGTATAGCCCTGCCGCGTCAGCGCGCGTTCGGCGACGGCGCGGACCATATCCTCGTCCTCGACGAGCAAGATAGTGCCAGTGCCCCAGACCTCGACCGGTTTGGCGGGCGCCCGCGGCGCAGGCGCGCGGGTCGCGGTGCCCGCCGCGTGGACGGGCAGATAGATGCTGAAGGTCGCCCCCTGCCCCGGCTTGGTATCGGCGAAGATCCAGCCGCCCGACTGTTTGACGATGCCATAGACGGTGGACAGGCCGAGCCCTGTGCCCTTGCCCACCTCCTTGGTGGTAAAGAAGGGTTCGAAAATCTTCGGCAAGACCTCGGGCGGGATGCCGCCGCCGGTGTCGCTGACGATCAGCGCGGTGTAATCGGCGACCGGCAGGATGTCGGTGCCCATCGCCCGCACGTCGGCCGCGGTGACGCTGCGCGTCTGGATGGTGAGCGTGCCGCCACCGCGCGGATTGTGCGCCAGCATCGCGTCGCGCGCATTGACCGCGAGATTGACGACGACCTGTTCGAGCTGCCCCGGATCGGCACGCACGGCGCCCAGGTTGCGACCATGGCTGACGTCGAGGCGGATCTGCTCGCCCATCAGCCGCTTCAAAAGGTTGGACACCTCCGCCACCACATCGGGCAGTTGCAGCGTCTGCGGGCGGAGCGTCTGCTGGCGGCTGAACGCGAGCAGCTGGCGCGTCAGGCTGGCGGCGCGGTTCGAATTGGTGCGGATCTGCTGGATGTCGTCGTAATCGCTGTCGCCCGGCGAATGGCGCATCATCATCAGATCGCAATGGCCTATAATTGCGGTGAGGATGTTGTTGAAGTCGTGCGCGACGCCGCCGGCAAGCTGACCCACGGCCTGCATCTTGGTCGCCTGTGCCACCTCGCGCTTCAGGCGGCTTTCCTCGCTATTGTCCTTGAGGCTGAGCAATACGGCCGCGTCGCCCAGGCCGCGGGCGCCGGCGATCGTGAGCGCGACCGGTTCGTCGGGATGGTCTTTCAGCCGCACCGCCATGTCCGACGAATGCGTCGCGCCGCTGGCGAAGCGGCGGATCGCATCGGCGACCGCCGCCTTGTCCTCGCGCACCACCAGATCGCCCGGATAGAGGGGCGCCGCGGCGGGATCGACGCCGGCCGCGCGAACGAAGGCGTCGTTCATCTGAAGGAAGCGGCCTTCCCGATCGACCAGCGCCATGCCGAAGGGCATCAGGCTGACGAGGCTGCGGACATGTTCGGAGGCGCTGGCACCAATCGCCGGCGCGGTGTCCACGTCATCGAGCAGCGCAATCAGCGTCGGTGCGTCGGGAACGTCGGTGAAGGGGATCTCCACCACGCGCAACGGCGTGCCGTCCAGCCCCTCGCGCTCGAAGCGGACGAGGCCGCGGCTGTCGGTGATGAGCAGGCGGGCGAAGTCGCGCCCCTCCAGACCCGTGTCGGCGGCGATGGCGCGCCGGGCGAGCAGGCGGTTGGCGGCACGGACGCGGCCGTCGCTGCCCAGCAGCGCCGCCATGACGCCGGACGTGCCGAGCCGCTCGCCCATCGCCCCGGTGACCAGCGCTTCGGTGGACGCCGCGGCATCGTGCTGCCGGACGATGGCGAAGCGCCAGACGAGCATGTCGCCCTCGTCGCCGGCGCGGGCGATCTGCGCGGTCAGCCGGTGCGGTCCGGCACGCAGGCCCCGCACCTCGCCATGACCGTCGCGCCAGGCGATGCGGCCGGCGTTGCCGAGTTCGGCGACGCCCTCTCCCGCCAGCGGCAGGCCGGGCGGTGTGGGGAAACCTTCGAACAGAGCCTCATAGGCGTCGTTGGCGCAGACGAGGCGGCCGGCGCGATCCGTGATCGCCACGGCATCGGTGCTCGCCTGCGCGACTGCGCGGGTGAAGGCCCAGTCGATCGTCGGCGAGGGGGATGCCTTGGACGGCGCCAGCATCCGCCACGCGATCACCGCGCCTGCGGCCACGATCCCCGTGGCGAGGAATCCCGCGGCGGCGACGATGCTGCCGACCAGCCACAGCACGAGCGCCGCGGCCGCCACCGTCGCGACGCCGGCGACGAGCGCAGCGGCACGGGTGGGGTTGAGATGTGTCGAAAGGGGGAGCGAGGCCATGCCCGCCCGTCATCGCGGGATCGGGCGGGGCGCGTCAAGCGATTGGTGTAGTGGGCTATCGCGCGGGCGATGTCGTTGCAGCAATCGGGGCGAACCGTACCGTCATTGCGAGCGCAGCGAAGCAATCCGGGGCGTCCTGGTCCGGCTCTGGATTGCCGCGCTTCGCTCGCAATGACGGGCTTGGGTTGGTGCCTTAGCCCCCCCCGTCATCATCGGAGGGGGGCGTATCCTTTACCAGATGCGGACGCGCTGATCCGGCGTCAGAACCAGCTTGCCACCAGGTGCGGGCTTGTAGGCGCCGTACCAGGGATCGAGGTTGCGGACGACCCAGGCGCGCTGCTGCGACGGGCTGTGCGGGTCGGTCATCAGGCGCTGCTTCAGGTTCGCCTCGCGATAGTTGCGACGCCACACCTGCGCCCAGCCGAGGTAGAAGCGCTGGTCGCCGGTCAGACCGTCGATTACCGGCGCCTCGCGCCCGCCCAGCGACGCCTTGTACGCGTCATAGGCGACCGAGAGGCCAGCGAGGTCGGCGGTGTTCTCACCCAAGGTCAGCGCGCCGTTGACGTGCATGCCGGGCAGCGGTTCGTAGGCATTATACTGGTCGACCAGCCGCTGGGTTAGCGCCTTGAAGCGCGTGACGTCCTCCGGCATCCACCAGTCGGTCAGCTGGCCGTGCGCGTCGTACTTCGATCCCTGGTCGTCGAAGTGATGGCTCAGCTCGTGGCCGATCACCGCACCGATACCGCCATAATTGACCGCAGGGTCCGCCTTCGGATCGAAGAACGGCGGCTGCAGGATCGCGGCGGGGAAGACGATTTCGACCATGCCAAAATTGGCATAAGCGTTCACCGTCATCGGGGTCATGCCCCATTCCCAGCGCTGCAGCGGCTTGCCGAGGTGGCTGATATTGTATTCGTGACCCCATTGGCGCGCGCGCAGGGCGTTGCCGAAGGCGTCGCCCTTGACGATCTTCAGGTTGCCGTAATCGCGCCACTGGCTGGGATAGCCGATCTTCGGCGTGAACGCGGCGAGCTTGGCGTGCGCCTTCACCTTCGTCTCGGGCGCCATCCATTCGAGCTTGTCGATGCGCTTGCCCATCGCGGCGATGACGTTCTTGACCAGCTGGTCGGCCGACGCCTTGGTTTCGGGCGGAAAATATTGCGCGACGTAGAGCTTGCTGACCTCGTCCGACAGCGCGCCGCTGGTGAAGCCCACCGCGCGCTTCCAGCGATCTTCCTGCTGCGGCGTGCCCGACAGCGTGGTGCCGTAGAAGGCGAATTGTTCGTCGTCGAACGCCTTGGGTAGTACGCCCGCAAACCCGTCGAGGCTGCGGACCAGCAATTGATCCTGCAACACGCCGATCGGCGCGGCGCCAATCAGCTTGGCGATGCCGGTCACGGCGCTCGGCTGCGACACGATCAGCGAATCGACGGGCGTGCCGACGCCCTTCAGATAGGTGACGAAGTCGAAGCCCGGCGCACTCTGCACCAGCTGCGCGACCGTCATCTTGTTATAGGTCTTGTTGGCGTCGCGGCTGTCGACGCGGCTCCAGCTAACCTGCGCGATCTGCGTCTCGAAATCGACGATCGCCTTGGCACGCGCGGCGGCATTGGGTTCGCCGGCGAGCGTGAGCACCTTGGTCAGGTGCGCCTCATAGGCGGCCTTCTCCTTGGCGTTCTTCTCCAGCAGGTAATAGTCGCGGTCGGGCAGGCCGAGGCCCGACTGGCGCATCTCGACGACATAGGTTTCGGGCGCCTTGTCGTCCTGGCCGACACCGCTGCCGAACGGAATCGACACGCCGTTGCGGTCCGCCTGCGCGAGCAGCGAGGCGTAATTCGCCTTGGTCGAGCGCTTGATCGTGTCGAGCCACGGCTTGATCGGCGCAAGGCCCTTCGCCTCGATCGCGCCGGTGTCGAGATAGGTCGCGTACGCCGTGCCGATCTTGGAGCCGGGCTGCTTGGCCGCGGCCTCCAGAATGCCCCTAGTGCGATCGCGCGACAGATCGGCGAGCGTGTCGAACGCGCCGAAGCTCGACTTGTCGGCCGGGATCGCGGTCGTCTTCGCCCAGGTGCCGTTGGCGTAATTGTAGAAATCGTCGCCCGGCGCGATGCTGCGATCCATGCCCGCTTCGTCGAAGCCGAAAGCGCCGATCTGCGGCTTGCCCGCTGCGGCGGCGGTAGGCGCCTGCTGCGCATAGACGGCGCCGGCAAGCGCCGAGGCGCCGAGCAGGCCGGCGATGAGATAGGTCTTCATGGTCTCTCCCCGATGGGTCGGTCTGTTCTTTTATGTGTCATTGCGAGCGGAGCGACGCAATCCAGAGCTGGATCGGGACGCCCTGCATTGCCTCGCTTCGCTCGCAATGACGAATAACGGAAAAAACAAAACCGCCGCCCGCGGATGGTCGCGGGCGGCGGCGGCAGGATCACCAGATCTTGATGCGATCGGCGGGGGCCAGATAGAATTTCTGGCCCGGCTTCACCGCAAACGCCGGATACCAGGCGTCGAGGTTGCGGACGACATAGGCGCGCCACTGGCCCGGCGTGTGCGGGTCGGTGGTCAGCTGGTTCTTGATCGAGGCCTCGCGTGCCTTGGTCTGCCACACCTGGCCGAAGCCCATGAAGAAGCGCTGGTCGCCGGTATAGCCGTCGATGACGGGCGCTTTCTTGCCCTTGAGCGACAGCTTGTAGGCGTCATAGGCGACGTTGATGCCGGCGAGGTCGGCCATGTTCTCGCCCAGCGTCAGCTTGCCGTTCACGTGCGTGCCGGGGATGGGCTCGTACGCCGCATATTGCGCGACGACTTTGTCCGTCAGCGCGTTGAAGCGCGCGACGTCCTGCGGCGTCCACCAGTCCGAGAAATTGCCCTTGGGGTCGAACTTGCGGCCCTGGTCGTCGAAGTGGTGGCTCAGCTCGTGGCCGATCACCGCGCCGATCGCGCCATAGTTCACCGCCGGATCAGCGTTGGGGTCGAAGAACGGCGGCTGGAGAATCGCGGCCGGGAAGACGACCTCGTTCATCAGCGGGTTAGCGTAGGCGTTCACCGTCTGGGGCGTCATGAACCATTCGCTGCGGTCGACCGGCTTGCCGATCTTGTTGAGCTGACGGTTGTATTCGAATTCCGCCACGCGGTCGGCGTTGCCGAGCACGTCACCCTTCACGACCCTCAGCGACGTGTAATCGCGGAACTTATCCGGGTAGCCGATCTTCGGCGTGAACGCGGCGAGCTTGGCGCGCGCCTTCAGCTTGGTCTCGGGCGCCATCCAGGTGAGATTGTTGAGGCGCGTGTCCATCGCCGAAATGAGATTACGGACCAACGCGTCGGCCTTGGCCTTCGATTCGGGCGGGAAGTACTTCTGGACGTAGACCTGGCCGACCGCTTCACCCAGGCTGCCGTTGACGAGGTCGACGCCCCGCTTCCAGCGGTCTTTCAGCTGCGGCGTGCCGTTCAGCGTCGTGCCGTAGAAGGCGAATTGCGTGTTGACGAAGTTCGACGACAGCAACGGCGCGGCGTTCGAGATCGTGTGGAACGCCAGATATTCCTTCCACACCGGCAGCGGCGTGGCCGCGACGATCTTGGCGGTGCCGGCCTGCGCCGACGGCTGGCCGACGATCACGCGGCTCTGGTTGGCGAGCCCCTGCGCGTCGAGCATCGCCTTCCAGTCGAAGCCGGGCATGGTAGTGGCGAGTTGCGCGACGGGCATCGGGTTGTAGCCCTTTTCCACCTGACGCAGTTCGGCGCGATCCCAGTGAACCTCGGCAATCTTCTTTTCGAGGTCGTAGATGCGCTGCGCCGCGCCCTGCGGGTCGGGCTGGCCCGCCATGCGCATCATGTCGGCGATATAGGTGACGTACTTGGTGCGCGCCTCGGCGAACTTGGGATCGTCCTTGAGGTAATAGTCCTTGTCCGGCAGGCCCAGGCCGCCCTGACCGACGTAGACGGCGTAGACGGTGTTGTCCTTCAGGTCCTGCTGCACGCCGGCGCCGATCGGCACGTCGATGCCGTGGCGGGTCGCGTCACCGAAGGCGCGGGCGAGGTCGGTCTGCGAATTGATCGCCGCGATCTTGGCGAGATAGGGCTTGAGCGGCGTGGCGCCCGCCTTTTCGATAGCGGCGGCGTCCATGAAGCTGGCATAGGTGTCGCCGATCTTGGCGGTGACGGGGTCGCTGCCGGGGTTGGCCGCGGCATCCTCGATCACCTTGCGGGTGCGCTCGTCGGACAGGTTGCGCAGGATCGCGAAGCCACCCCAGCTCGACCGGTCGGCGGGGATCTCAGTGCGCGCCATCCAGGCGCCGTTGACGTAATTGTAGAAATCGTCGCCGGGCGCGACGCTCTTGTCCATCGCGGTCAGGTCGACGCCGAAGCTGCCGAGCTGCGGCTTGCCGGCGGCGGCGGGCGTGGTGGCGGCGGTGGGGCGTGTGCTTTGGGCGTAGACTACGCCGGATGCAGCGGAGGCGAGCAGGAGAGCGGCGATAACCGGTTTGCGCATCGAAGGTCCCTGGTGAGCAAAGCCGGGATTGGCAGACTCACGATGGGCAGTGTTGTAACCAGTTAAAACGCCTCGTCAAACATGGTTTCCGCTGTGACTATGCGCATGCCGATGCCGCCATTTCCGCGCGATCCACAGACGCCAGCCGAGCGCCGTCGCGGCATAGCCGACGACCGCGCACAGGCTGGTCAGGACGATCAGCCCGAGGCCGAAGGCGGGCCCCTGCGCCCATAGCCAGTGGAAGGCGCCGGTGATCGTCTGCAGCCATCCGGTCGCCTCCGCCGCGGGCTGCGCGATGGCGGGCGCGTCGCTGTGCAGGATCCAGCTGCCGATCTTATAGGCGAGGAACCACAGGAACGGCGTGGTGAAGGGGTTGGTGATGAAGGTCGTCAGGGCGGCGACGGGCACGTTGGCGCGGAACGGCAGCGCGAACAATGCGGCGATGGCGATCTGTGCGACCGGGAACAGAAATCCTGCCACCATGCCGAGAGCGACGCCGCGCGGCACCGAGCGGCGGTTGAAGCGCCACAGGCCCGGCTCCATCACGCGATGCGCGACCGGGCGCAGCAGCCGGTTCGATTCCATCGATTCGCGCGTCGGCATATTGGCGCGCAACCAGCCGAACGTCTTGTGCATCATGCCGGGGCGCCCCGCCGGGTTCAGCCGCGATCGCGCATGATACGTCCGGCTTCCCGCTTCCATTCCCGCTCCTTGATCGCGGCACGCTTGTCGTGATCCTTGCGCCCCTTGGCGAGCGCCAGTTCCACCTTGGCGCGGCCGCGCCCGTTGAAATAGACGCTGAGCGGCACGAGGGTCATGCCCTCGCGCGCGACGGCGCCGTGGAGCTTGTTTATCTCGCGTTCGTGAAGCAGCAATTTACGCGGTCGCTTGGCTTCGTGATTGAAGCGGTTGCCGTGGCTGAATTCCGGGACGTTGGCGTTGACCAGCCAGACCTGTCCGTCGCGCACCTCGGCATAGCTTTCGCCGATGCTGCCCTCGCCGAAGCGCAAGGATTTCACTTCGGTGCCGGTGAGCGCGATCCCCGCCTCGTAGACGGTATCGATGCTGTATTCGAACCGCGCCTTGCGGTTCTCGGCGACGATCTTCTTCTTGTCGAAGGTGGCGGGCTTGGGACGCGACATTGGTCGCGATGTAGGGAGTGTGCCGGGCCAAGGGAAGCGGGCGGCGAAACGATTGCGCGGTCAACCCCGATGCAATAGCGTCACATCATGCTCGACTGGCGCGCCGTAGCCGGAACATCGATATCCAATGGCGTATTGGGGCTGATGCTTGCGAGCTTGGCTGTGCCGGGTGGATTTATGATCTGCTACGACTGCGGAAGGGGCTTGATTATGATCGATCCCATAGCGCCGCCCACCTTCGCATTGCGGCCCCATGTCATCGTTTTGCCGGTAGAGGCCGAGGTGCAGCCGGTGGTCCTGTCGGATGCGCCGTACAGGCCCGACGTGCGAGGACCGTGCCCAGGTCAACCGACAGTGGACCAACTCCCGACTCTCATCGATACTCCACAACCCAGCACCTTAGACCCGCAGACGTTCAATGCCTGCATTCGGATCGACGCTTCTGGCAAGGTCGATCGTATCGTCTTCACCAACCGCGAGGTCGTCGGCGCTGACCAAGTGCTCCGGCGTCAGCTCACGTCGTTGCGTTTCACTCCAGCATCGCGCGACGGCTCGCCCGTAGCGTCATGGATCATGCTGGAGAGCGATCGTTAAATCAGCCCCGCATGTGCCAGCGCCGCATCCACTGCCGAGCGCGACGCTTCCGACGGCCAGGTCATCGGCAGGCGCAACCCCTTGGGAAAGTCGGTACGGACGCGGGTCATCGCGTATTTCACCGGCCCGGGCGAAGCATCGGTGAACAGCGCATCGTGGAGCGGCCACAGGCGGTCCTGCAACGCCAGCGCCTTGGCATAATCGCCCGACTGGCACGCGGCCTGAAACTCGGCGCACAGGCGGGGCGCGACGTTGGCGGAGACGCTGATGCAGCCCCTACCCCCCATCGCGTTGAAGGCGAGCGCCATGTCGTCATTGCCGGACAGCTGGACGAAGTCTGGACCGCAGCCTTCCCGATGCGCCGACACGCGGGCGATCGCGCCGCTGGCGTCCTTCACCGCGACGAAGATCTTGGGGAGGGCCGTGACGATGCGGGCCATCGTGGCGGGCTGGATGTCGGTGACGGTGCGGCCGGGGACATTGTAGAGGACGATCGGCAGGTCCGCCGTCTCCGCCAGCCTGGCGAAATGCTGATAGATGCCCTCCTGGCTCGGCCGATTGTAATATGGCGGGACCATCAGCGCGGCATCCGCGCCCGCCTGTTTCGCACGGGCAATATTGGCGGCGGCGACCACCGTGTCGTTCGATCCGGCGCCTGCGATCACCGGCACGCGGCCCGCGGTCTGGTCGACGCAGACGCCGACGATATGGAAATGCTCCTCGGCGGTCAGCGTTGCCGCCTCACCCGTGGTGCCGCAGGGCACGAGCGCCGACGAGCCCTCGGCGATCTGCCAGTCGACCAGCGCGCGATAGGCGGCCTCATCGAACTGGCCGTCGTCGGTGAACGGCGTGACGAGGGCGGGAATCGAACCTGAAAACATGAGGTAATTTGCGCTCCTGCTGCGTCCGATGCAGCGTTTCGTTCAGGACAGATACGGGTGCAGGCCCTATGATGTCCACATGCACTCTGCCACCCTGCCCATCAGCTTGCTCCTCGCTACTTTGGCCGGTGTCTCCGCCGCGCCGCAACAAGGCGGGCAGACCGCCCCGCCAGCCTCGGTGCCCGACGCGCTCGAACGCTATCGGACGCAGATGGCGAACATGTCGCCGCAGGCACCACAGACCCCGGCGGACGGGGCGATCGCCGCCGCGCTCGCACAGTGGAAGTCGATCGGGCAAACGGACGCCTTTCCCTTCGACAGCTATGCCGGCTTCCTAATGGCGCATCCGGGCTGGCCGAACGAGGCCGCGAACCGCCGCGCCGCCGAGCGCAAGGCGGCGACCGCCAGCCCGACAAGCGTCGTCGCCTTCTTCACCCGTTTCCCGCCGCTGACCGCCACCGGCCTCGTCGCGCAGGCGCGCGCCCTGCAGTCGCTCGGCCGAACGGCGGAAGCGCAGACCGCTGCCCGCGCCGCGTGGCGCAAGGGCGTGTTGTCGGCGGACGACGAAGCGGCGGTGCTATCCGGCTTCGGCAGCGCGTTGACGCACGACGATCAGGATGCGCGGATGGACGCGTTGTTATGGCAGAATGCGACCGGCGTCGCTGCGCGGCAGATCGGCTTCACGAGCCCCGCGAAGCGTCCGGTGTTCGAGGCGCGGCTCGCCTTCCGCAGCAATGCGGCCAACGCCGCGAATCTGGCGATGACGACGCAGGACCAGTTCGCCAGCGATCCGGGCTATATCGCCGACCGGGCGAGCTATTTGCGCGGCGCGGGTGTCTCCCCCACGGCACGGGCGTGGCTGGCCCGGCCGCGTGCGCTCGCGAGCCGGCCGGGCAATGTCGAAAAATGGTATGAGGTGCTGCTGACCAACGCCCGCGCCGCCAGCGCCGACAACCAATATCAGCTCGCCTATGACATCGCGCGGCAGATCGACGACGCCTATCCGGCGGGCACCGATGTATCGACCAAGCCCTATGGCGAGCGGGACGACTATACGAGCCTTGCCTGGCTTGCCGGGCAGGTCGCGCTGAAGCAGCTGTCGCGGCCGGCGGATGCGATGGTGATGTTCGAGCGCTACGGCCGGGGCAGCCAGTCGCCGCAGACGCGGGCGAAAGGCTTCTATTGGGCAGGCCGTGCCGCGGAAGCGGCGGGCAAGTCGGCCGAGGCGGCGGGCTATTACGCGCGGGCGGCGGGCTATCGCGACCAATTCTACGGGCAACTGGCGCTGGAACGCACCGGGCGGCCGCTGACGGCGCCGCCCGTCGTCCCCGCGCTCGCCGTGGCGCCAGCGGTGCGGCAGGCGTTCGCGGATCGCGAGACGGTGCGCGCCGCGCGTTTCCTCGGCATGATCGGCCAATATCAGGACCAGACCGCCTTCGTCCGTCAGATCGCCGCGGATGCGACGACCGACACCGATCACGTGCTCGCTGCCGATTTGTCGCGGCAGATCGGCCGGCCGGATCTGGGCGTGATGGTCGGGCGGAGCGCGATGCAGAACGGCTTGAGCGATTATTCCGCGACCGGTTTTCCGACGGTAAGCGTTCCCGCGGGTTATGAGGACAATTGGACGCTGATCCACGCCATCTCCCGCCAGGAAAGCCAGTTCGATCGCGCTGCGGTCAGCCATGCCGGTGCGCGCGGCCTGATGCAGCTGATGCCGGCGACCGCGCGCGAGCAATCGGGGAAGATCGGCCTCGCCTACAATCAGGCATCGCTGACCACCGACCCCAATATGTCGATCATGCTGGGATCGAGCTATTTCCAGCGCGTCTTCGCCAATTACGGCAGCTATCCGCTCGCCATCGCGGCCTATAACGCGGGCGGCGGCAACGTGAACAAATGGCTGCGCGCGAATGGCGACCCGCGCTCGGGCGCGGTCGACATGGTCGATTGGATCGAGGCGATCCCGTATCAGGAGACTCGCAATTACGTGCAGCGCGTGCTGGAAAATGCCGTCGTCTACGACCTCATGAGCCCGGCGCACGCCAAGTCCAGAGGGCCCGCCAACCTCAGCTGGTATCTGGGCAAGGGACGGCCAGGCTGAGCGGCATGGAACAGCGCCCCAATTACATCACGCCCGCGGGCTATGCGGCGCTGCGCGGCGAGTATGATCGGTTGTTCGCGACCGAGCGGCCGGCGTTGGTCGAGACGATCGCCTGGGCGGCGGGCAATGGCGATCGCTCGGAGAACGGCGATTATATCTATGGACGCAAGCGGCTGCGCGAGATCGACCGGCGGCTGGGCTGGCTGGCCAAGCGGATGAAGGCGGCCAAGGTGATCGACCCGGCCCGCGCCGAAGACCGCAGCCGTGCATGGTTCGGCGCGACCGTGACGATCGCCGACGAGGACGACAATCAGCGTGTGTTGACCCTGGTGGGCGACGACGAAGCGGAGGCGGGTGCCGGCCGCGTCGGCTGGAACGCGCCCATCGCGCGGGCGCTGCGCGGCGCGACGGTGGGCGACCTGCGCCGCGTAGTGCTGCCCGCTGGCGAAAAGGAATATGAGGTGATTGCCGTTACTTACCCGGCAGAGTGAGGAACGCTGGCCGCTGCTCTCCCGTTGACGCCATCACAGGAGAGCAGACATGGCAGACAATCCCCGGACCGACACCGCGCGCGAGACCGACGATCGCGACCTGATCGAGGGCATGATCCCCGCGGGCGAGGCCGACGCCG
Organism: Arthrobacter sp. TPD3018; assembly: GCA_003075315.1. Classification (GTDB taxonomy): domain Bacteria; phylum Pseudomonadota; class Alphaproteobacteria; order Sphingomonadales; family Sphingomonadaceae; genus Sphingomonas. The sequence continues at coordinate 1,664,478 of QDFQ01000001.1, forward strand.
GATCGGCTGGCGGCGCGCTGGCCCAAGACGTCGGCAGCCAGGACGACCTGACACGAGCGATCGACGATCCCGATGGCCATGATCGCGTGACCAAGCAGGACGACATCGACCACGGTCAGGCGCGGCCCGCCGATCGCGGGCCGAACCGGTAGGCACGATCTACACGCCTCGACCGTCCGACACCCAGCGACGGCCAGTCCGAATCTGTCGAAGAGCGCGCCTTTGCGAAGGAGCGCGCGTCCTTCGACAGGCTTCGGACGAACGGGCCAGCGTAGTTCCGCGGTCGGGATCCGCAATAGCGGTTGACCCCGCCGCCCTGCCCCGCAAGGCTGGTCCGCATGGAAGAGCCGACACGTAACATCGCCCTGCTGATCGACGCCGACAATGCCTCGTGGCATGCGATCGATCCCGTGCTGACCGTGCTCGCCGAGCTTGGCACGGTGAACATCCGCCGCGTCTACGGCAATTGGTCGAAGCCCGCATTGAAGGGTTGGCGCGACATGACGGTGAAGCACGGCATCGAGCCGCAGCAGCAGTTCGACCTGACCAAGGGCAAGAACGCCACCGACATGAAGATGACGATCGACGCCATGGACCTGCTGTTCCGCGGCCGGATCGGCGGGTTCGGCATCATGTCGTCGGACAGCGACTTCATGCCGCTCGCCATGCGCATCCGGCAAGACGGCATCCCCGTTTACGGCTTCGGCAATGCCAAGACGCCCGAGGCGTTCAAACAGGCCTGTACCCGTTTCATCGACGTCGGTGCGCTTGTAAGCGATGCCAAGGCGGAAGCCTCGGCCGGCGCGACCGCAGCGACGCTCAAGCCGACGAATGTCGACGTCCCGATTGGTGATTCGCTGCCCCCATCAATTGCCGGCACGCCGCGCGTCAAGAAGCCGATCGATCCCGAGTTGATCGCGCTGCTCATCGACGCCTATCAATCGGTGAAGCGGGACGAAAAGGGCTATGTCAGCCTGTCCGCCATGGGGCAGCTCGCCGGCAACCGGTCGAGCTTCGACACCCGCAATTACGGCTACCAGCGCCTGTCGGACCTGATCCAGGCGGTGCCGAACTTCCAGTCGGAGCGCCGGCCCGACGGGGTGTTCGTCAAGCGGGTGCGGTGAACCGCGCGGTCCATTGGATTGTCCGATTAGCCTGTGGTAATTGCGCGTCATGACCGAGATGTTGCCGCTTACCATCTCCCCTTTGCCCGTTCGCTTGCGGAGTGCGGACTATCGGCTGCTGGACGATTCGGGAGCATTCGCCCCTTACGGCAAAACCGAATTGCTCGACGGAGAGATCGTCTACGTGAACGCACAGCACCGTCGGCATGGCCGGGTTAAGATGGCGTTGTATCACGCGCTGTCGGATGCCCTCGCCGCAATCTCGTCACCGTTTTCCGTAGCGGTGGAAATCAGCGTCGCACTCGGTCAGCACGATGTCCCGGAGCCGGACCTGACGCTGACGACGGAGCCCGACGGCGATGGATTGATTCCGGCAGACTCCGTCGGCCTGATCGTCGAGGTCGCCGATGCGACCCTGCAATCCGATCTACAGAAGAAAGCTGCGATCTACGCTCGCCATGGTGTCGCGGAATATTGGGTTGCTGACGTGAACGGAGCGACAATCCATCAGATGTGGACGCCGACGAACGAAGGCTTTCTGAACCGGCGCACAATCGCATTTGGCGTGCGGATCGAAGCCGCTTCGATGCCCGGGCTGTCTGTCGACACCGACGGGCTGTAATCGTCTATCGTATACGCCAGTATCGGAACGCCTCTGCCTGCCGTTCCTCCACAAACGTCAACGCGTCAGGCCCCACCCATTCACCCGTATACCCTGCCTCCGCCGCGGTGCCGATCCACCAGCCCTGCCCCGGCAAGCCGTCCGACTGGCGGACGACCAGCACCGCCAGGCCCGGTTCGCCTGCCGCCACGCCATACGTGTCGATCCGGTCGAGCGTGGCGCACAGCGCGCGCATCTTCGGCCGGGTGAAGCGGTGGCCCAGCGCGCCCAGAATTTCGCTGTAGGTCAGCGCCCGGCCCTCACGCGCCGCCCCCACCAGCAGCGCGCGGACCCGCGCGACATCGGCGATGCCGCCCGGCCCGTCCGGCGCGTCGAGACCGTTCGCCAACAGCCAGCCGCCAAGGGTATCCCCCGGCGGCTGGCGAGCCGGCATCAGCGCGTCAGCTTCTTGTAGGCGAGGCGCGTCGGACGATCGGCTGCATCGCCCATGCGGCGGCGCTTGTCCTCTTCGTACGATTCGTAATTGCCCTCGAACCATTCGACGTGGCTATCGCCCTCGAACGCGAGGATGTGCGTGCACAGGCGATCGAGGAAGAAGCGATCGTGGCTGATCACCACGGCGCAGCCCGCGAACGTCTCCAGCGCCTCTTCGAGCGCGCGCAGCGTCTCGACGTCGAGGTCGTTGGTCGGTTCGTCGAGCAGCAGGACGTTGCCGCCCTCCTTCAGCATCTTGGCCATGTGGACGCGGTTGCGCTCACCGCCCGACAGCTGGCCGACCTTCTTCTGCTGGTCGGGACCGCGGAAGTTGAACGCGCCCACATAGGCGCGCGTGCCCAGCTCCTGCTTGCCGAAGCGGAAGACCTCCAGCTCGTCGGAGATTTCCTGCCAGACATTCTTGTTGGGATCGAGATCGTCGCGGCTCTGGTCGACATAGCCGAGCTTGACCGTCGATCCGACGCTGATCTCGCCCGCGTCAGGCTGTTCCTGACCGGTGATGAGCTTGAACAGCGTCGACTTGCCGGCGCCGTTCGGGCCGATCACGCCGACGATGCCGCCCGGCGGCAGCGTGAAGTCGAGGTTCTCGAACAGCAGCTTGTCGCCATACGACTTGGTCAGGCCCTTGGCCTCGATCACCTTGCCGCCGAGACGCTCGGGTAGCTGGATGAGGATCTGCGCCTTGCCGGCGACGCGATTCTCCTGCTTCGCCATCAGCTCGTCGAACGCGCGGATACGTGCCTTGGACTTGGTCTGACGCGCCTTGGGGGTCTGACGCATCCAGGCGAGCTCGTCGGCGATCGCCTTCTGCTTGCCGGCCTCTTCGCGCTCTTCCTGTTCGAGGCGCTTGGCCTTCTTTTCCAGATAGCCGGAGTAGTTCGACTCGTACGTGTAGTAACGGCCGCGATCGAGCTCGAGCACCCAGTTGACGACGTTGTCGAGGAAGTAGCGGTCGTGCGTCACGAGGATGACGTTGCCGGTATATTCCTTGAGGTAGTTTTCCAGCCACGACACGCTTTCGGCATCGAGGTGGTTGGTCGGTTCGTCGAGCAGCAGGATATCGGGCTTTTCGAGCAGCAGCTTGCAGAGCGCGACGCGGCGCTTTTCACCGCCCGACAGCTTGGTGACATCGGCGTCGCCCGGCGGGCAGCGTAGCGCCTCCATGGCGACTTCGAGCTGGTTGTCGAGCGTCCAGCCGTCGACCGCGTCGATCTTGCCCTGCAGCTCGCCCATCTCTTCCATCAGCGCGTCGAAGTCGGTGTCGTCCTTCGGATCGCCCATTTCGGCCGAAATGGCGTTGAAGCGATCGACCAAGTCCGCGACCGGGCGCACGCCGTCCTTGACGTTGCCCATGACGTCCTTGGTCGGATCGAGCTGCGGTTCCTGCGCCAGATAGCCGACGCGCACGCCCTCGGCCGCCCAGGCCTCGCCGCTGAAGTCGGTGTCCATGCCGGCCATCACCTTCATCAGGGTCGACTTGCCGGCGCCGTTCGGGCCGATGATCGCGATCTTCGCGCCCGGGATGAACTGCAGGTGGATGTTGTTGAGCACGGGCTTGTTGGCGCCCGGGAAGGTCTTGGTCAGACCCTTCATGACGTAGGTATACTGGACGGCCATGTGCCGACGGCTCCTGAAGGCTGGAAAGGGTTGGGAGATTTGCTCCGCCATGTAGCGATTGGCCGGCGCGCGTGCAAATGCCAGCCGCCAAGGCCGCGTCGACGCCACCATTTGCTGACCCGCTTGTATGCCGACGCCGCTTCGGGCACGCGTGAACCAGACCATAAAAACGACAAGGGGATTTACCGAATATGACGCGCGTCGCCCTCGCCCTGCTCTCCCTCGCCGCGACCACGGCCCTGCCCGGCCTCGCGCTCGCGCAGCGGACCGCCCCGCCCGTCCCCGCCCCCGTCGATCCCAAGGTCGCTGCGCTGCGCGATGCGGCGCTGACCGACACGCTGGCGTATGACATCGTCGAGGGGCTGACGACCGAGGTCGGCCAGCGGCTGGCCGCAACCGATGCCGAAGCGCGGGCCCGCACCTGGGCGGTCGCGAAGCTCAAGTCGCTCGGCTTCAAGAACGTGCATGTCGAAGAATATCAGATGCCCGTGTGGCTGCGCGGGGTCGAAACGGCCGAAGTTCTCGCCCCCTTCCCACAACACCTGAAGCCGGTGGCGCTGGGCAATTCGGGTGCGACGCCGGCGAGCGGCCTCACCGCGCCGCTCGTCGTGTTCAAGACTTATGGCGAACTCGCCAATGCCGCGCCCGACAGCGTGCGCGGCAAGATCGTCTACGTCGGCAATGCGATGGACCCGACGCAGGACGGGTCGAGCTATGGCGCCTATGGCCCGGCGCGCTTCGTCGGGCCGGCGCTGGCGGCGAAAATGGGCGCCGCCGCGATCGTGATCAAATCGATCGGCACCGATCCCCATCGCAACCCGCACACCGGCGGCACAAACTTCCCCGCCGGCACCGCCCCCATCCCCGCTGCGGCGCTCTCCGTGTCCGACGGCGATCAGATCGAGCGGATCGCCGCCCGCGGCAAGCCGATCACGCTGAAGCTGACGCTCACCCCGCGCTTCGCCGGCACCGGCACATCGGGCAACGTCATCGCCGAAGTACCGGGCAGCGATCCGAAGGCCGGCGTCGTGCTGGTGGGCGGGCATCTCGACAGCTGGGACCTCGGCACCGGTGCGATCGACGATGCCAGCGGCGTTGCGATCACCACTGCGGCGGCCAAGCGCCTGCTCGACGGTCCGCGGCCCCGCCGCACGATCCGCGTCGTCTGGTTCGGTGCCGAAGAGCCGGGCGGCTACGGCGGCAAGGAATACGCCCGCGTCCACGGCCAGGAGCGCCACGCCATCGCCAGCGAGAGCGACTTCGGCGCCGACCGCGTCTGGCGGTTCGAGGTGAACCTGCCCGACAGTGCGAAGCCGGTGGCGGACCGCTTGCAGAGCGCGCTCGCGCCGCTCGGCATCGCGCGTGGGGCCGGCGTGGGCGGCGACGGCACCGATGTCGGCCCGACGCTGGCGCTGGGCGTCGCGGCGGTCGACCTCAACCAGGACGGCACGCGCTATTTCGATACGCATCACACGCCCGACGACACGCTGGAGCGGATCGACCCGGTGCAGCTGCGCCAGAACGTCGCCGCCTGGACGACGATGCTGGGCGTCGTCGCCAACGCGCCAGAGGAGATCGGGGCCGTCACGCCGCGTCGCTGATCCGCCGTCGCGGCCCGTCCTAACCCGCGGAGAAGGCCCATTTGCTTTCATTTCGATGAATTTCATGATTGACCGCGGGGAGTCGTGCGGTATTTGGGCTGCCTCGCGACGGCGATCGGGCCGGCCGCGATTTTTGCTTTGCTTGGGAGCATTCGAATGAAGAAGATCGCTTTCGTTCTCGCTGCCGCCGGCCTGATGTCCGTCGCTGCCTGCTCGAAGTCGCCTGAAGCCGCCGCCGTTGAGAACAACGCGGACATGCTGGCGGACAACATGGAAATGCAGGCCGACAACCTGGACGCCATGGCCGACAACACCTCGAACGCGACTGCCGAAGCGGTTCTCGAGAACAAGGCCGACAACATCAACGCCGCTGCGGACAACGTCCGTGACGCCGCTGAAGCCAAGGCGGACAACATGTAATCGCGCTGCGTCGGGCATTCGCTCGACGCGCCGATCTGCTGTTGCACGATCGAAAGGGGCGTTTCCCATGCGGGAAGCGCCCCTTTTCTATTGCCGTTTCTGGTGGGATCACGCGGTTCCCATCTTTCGCTTCCCGCCAAGCTGGGCTAGCGCTCGGCCCAGCATCATGGCGGGGCCTGTAGCTCAATGGTTAGAGCTGGCCGCTCATAACGGCTAGGTTGCGGGTTCGAGTCCTGCCGGGCCCACCAAATGCTTGCGTCCACGGCATCCACCGCCTAGGCGCATTCCACGTCGGGGAGTGGCGCAGTCCGGTAGCGCGCCTGCTTTGGGAGCAGGATGTCGCAGGTTCGAATCCTGTCTCCCCGACCACTTTTCTGGCGCGGTAAAAATCGAGCTTTCCTGCGGGTTTAGCCACATGGCCGTCACGTTGTGCGACGACCATGTGCGACGGTCAAGAGTCCAAGCGGAAGCGCGTCGCTCGCCTCGACAGGCCATCGAGTCCCGAACTACCGGCTCAGTCGTCCCCGACCCATCGCAGCACGCGCACCATGTTGGGTGTGAGCGAAGCGAGCGGTAACGTGACACCGTCGAAATAGGCTCGTCCGAAAAAGCGATCGTGCTCGTCGGGCTCAAGCTGGCGACCCAGGAGCAGGAAAAGCCAAGCACGAACTGTGTTTCCGTCGACGGCGCTGGGATCGCATGCGAGCCTCTCCGCGAACAGATCGCGAATGTTAAGCTGTGCACTGCTCAGACGGCGAATGGGATTAAGCGCAATCGCGTTGAAGTCGACGTCTCTCTCGAAGAGTGTGGCCCAGTCATGCGCCGCAGGGAGCGGCATACTGAGCACCTTCCTTTCCTGTTCGGCATGTGGATCGGCGTGGAAAAGGGACCCCGGTAGCGGGGTGATCGGCGTCGAAAAAGGACCCCTCATCCCGGTGGTCTAGGCTGTTCGCTTGGCGGTGTGTCAGGCGGCGAGATCGGGATGCTGGTATTGGAGACGGTGTTGAGGATCCGGCGCGAGCACGCGTCGGGGAAGGCCATCAAGGCGATAGCGCGAGACCTGCACCTGTCGCGCAAGGTGGTGCGCAAGGCGATCCGGGCGCCCGAGGCGGACATGGGCTACCGGCGGGAGGTGCAGCCGCTGCCCAAGCTGGGGCCGTTTCAGGCGCGACTGGATGCGTTGCTGGAGGAAGATGAGGCACGGCCGCGGCGCGAGAAGCTGCGCCTCACGCGTATTCACGACCTGTTGCTGCGTGAGGGGTTCGACGGCTC
>QDFQ01000002.1 GCA_003075315.1 Arthrobacter sp. TPD3018
GGTATTAGCAGTCGTTTCCAACTGTTATTCCGAACCAAAGGGCAGATTCCCACGCGTTACGCACCCGTGCGCCACTAGCACCCGAAGGCACTCGTTCGACTTGCATGTGTTAGGCATGCCGCCAGCGTTCGTTCTGAGCCATGATCAAACTCTCAAGTTTATGTTACCACCCAGCGCCAGCGGAATAACCGGCGTCAGGCAGCCTCATCTCAAGGAGCCGTTCCTGCACATCACATATACTGTGGATATGTAACTAGGACATGGAACGGCTTATTGCTTAACGTGCATCCCGGGCCTTGAGGACCCGAAACACACGAGCCGCCGCCCACATGTCCCTTCATCTTACCTACAATGTCAAAGAGCCGACAAAAAAACCGGCACAGCTACCTTACCCCTTTTTCTCGGGGCGGTCAGCGCGCCAGGTTTTTTGTGACTGCCTCGGTGACCGTGTCGGCCACCGCTGCGGTGACACCCATCTAGGCGGGGGCGCCTGGGCCGTCAACACAAAAATTGCAGATTTTTTGCGGACACCCGAAAAAGTCGCTGAGACGGCCTGCTGGGGCCCTCCACGCGTCGATCCACTCCCGATCCTCGGTTTCGAGGTTCGCCGCGTCTCAACGCACCAGCGGCGGCCGGTTTCCCGGGCCGCCGCCTGACTGTCACATTTCCTGAGCGTCGCGCCCCTCGCCGGCCCGAGCCAGCAATGCCTGCGCCTGTTTGAGATGTGGGGCATCGATCATGCGCCCGTCGAGCTGGAGCGCCCCCGCCCCCGGCGCAGCGGCAAAGGCCGCCACCACCGCGCGCGCGTCGGCCAGCGCCTCGTCCCCCGGCGTGAAGGCGGCATTGATCGTCGCGACCTGACCCGGATGGATCGCCATCATACCTGTAAAGCCGTCGCGCGAACCACGGGCGGCATAAGCGGCGAGTCCCTCCGAATCGCGAATCGCAGGGTAGACGGTCTCGATCGCGGCCACCCCCGCCGCATGGGCGCCCATCAAGGCGAGCGTGCGGACCAACTCATAGGGCGGCGTATAGCGTCCATCCGATTCGCGCGCCGCACTGGCGCCGATCGCGGCGGGCAGATCCTCCGCACCCCAGGTGAGGCCGGCAAGCTGCTCTGCCACCACGTCATAGCCGCCGAGCGCAAAGACCGCGCGCGGCGTCTCGGTCGCCACCGGCAGGATCGGCACGACCGCATCGCCCATCCGCGCAACCAGCGCCGCAATGTCTTTTGCCCCCTCCGCTTTGGGCAGCATCACGCCATCCGCGCCGCGGGCCGCGGCAAGATCAGCATCGAGGTCCCCGCTCCCCAACGGATTGACGCGGACGAACCGGATCACATCCGCCGGCTCCGCCAGATAGCGCGCCACCGCCTCGCGCGCCGCCGCCTTTGCCGAGAGCGCGACCGAATCCTCGAGGTCGAGGATGATCGCATCCGCGCCGCTGGCTGCCGCCTTGGCGAATCGCTCCGGTCGGTCGCCGGGTACGAACAGCAGGGATCTCAGTCGCATCGCTCTCTCCTTACGCGCGCCGTGCTAGCCGAGGCCGCATCCAGCGGCTACCGGCGCCGCATGACGACCCCCGATACCTATGATGCGATCGTCCTCGGCGCCGGTGCTGCTGGTCTGATGTGCGCCGCGGTCGCCGGACAACGCGGCCGCCGCATATTGCTCGTCGACCATAATGATGCGGTCGGCGCCAAGATCCTGATCTCAGGCGGCGGGCGCTGCAACTTCACCAATATCCACACGGCGCCCGACCGCTATCTGTCCGCCAACCCCCATTTCGCCAAATCGGCGATGGGCCGCTACACGGCGGCGGACTTCGTCGCCCTCGTCGATCGCTATGGGATCGCCTGGCACGAAAAGACGCTGGGCCAATTGTTCTGCGACGGGCCGGCGAAGCAGATCGTCGCCATGCTGCGCGACGAATGCGCCGCGGGCGGCGTGGACTATGCCCTGTCGTCGCCGATCGGCGCGGTCGATCACGATGGTCACGCCTATCGCGTCGCCCTGCCCCGCCGCACCGTGACCGCGCCGAAGCTGGTGATCGCCACCGGCGGCCCCTCCATCCCCAAATTGGGCGCGACCGGATTCGCCTATGATCTCGCCCGCCGATTCGGGTTGAAGGTGGTCGAGCCCCGGCCCGCGCTGGTGCCACTGACGCTGGGCGGCGAAGAGGCGCTGTTCGCCACGCTATCCGGCGTCGCATCGGAGGTCGTCGCCAGCGCGGGCAAGGCGCGGTTCCGCGAGGCCGCGCTGTTCACCCATCGCGGCCTGTCAGGCCCCGCCATCCTGCAGGTGTCGAGCTATTGGCGCCCCCGCGAATCGATCGGCATCGATTTCGTGCCCGATGCCGCGCCCGGCTGGCTGATCGAGGCGAAGCGTCAGCAGCCGCGCACCACATTGCGCCGCGCGCTGGCCGCGCATCTGCCCGACCGGCTCGCCGAGGCACTGGCCGAGCGAATCGGCGTGAGCACGGAACTCGCCAACACGCCGGACCGGCGCCTGGACGAGGCAGCACGGCGCCTTGCCGACTGGCGTTTCGCGCCCAATGGCAGCGAAGGCTTTGCCAAGGCGGAAGTCACCGTCGGCGGCATCAGCACCGCCGATCTATCGTCCCAGACGCTCGAGGCGCGCCGGGTGCCGGGCCTTCATGCGATCGGCGAAGCGGTGGACGTGACCGGGTGGCTCGGCGGCTACAATTTCCAATGGGCGTGGGCGAGCGGTTGGGCCGCGGCGCAAGCGCTCTAGAATTTGCCCCTTCCCCACAAACGTCACCCCAGCGGAGGCTGGGGTCTTCGGCGAACTCTGGCGCCTGCCCTGACTAGATATTCCAGCACGCAATAGGACGACGGCTGATCCGACGCGGACGAATCACGTCAACCGAGCAACACCCGCACGCCGATCGCCAGAATGAGCGCGGGAACCGTGGTCACCACACCAACACGCAGGAATTGCAAGAAGCTGACGTCCTCACCTTCGCGACGAATAGCGATCAGCCACAGGATCGTCGCAAGACTGCCGGTGATCGACAGGTTCGGGCCGAGGTCCACGCCGATCAGCAGCGCATCCACAATCAGCTTCGGCGGATGCGCCGCCGCGATCGTCTGCGCGGCGATCAGACCGGCGGGCAAATTGTTGATCGCATTGCTGCCGACCGCGAGCAGACCGCCCGCCGCCGCCGCAGTCGCGCGCAGGTCGCTCGCCGCACCGTGCATTAATTGCGTGGCGAGCCACTGGATCAGCCCCGTTTCCGCCAGCGCCTCGACCATCACGAACAGCCCGGCGACCAGCAGCAATACCGACCAGGACACGCGCCGCAGCAGCGGCAGCGGTGTCTCGCCGGCCCGCGCCTGCACCGCGATCGCGGTGGCGAGGCCCGCACCGAAGGTCGGCCAGCCCAGATCCCAGCCGACCGCCGAAGCGATCGTCAGCAAGGTCGCCGTCGCACCGATCCCGATCAGCGCCAGCCGACCACCGGTCGACAGACTCACACCTTCGCCTTGCGCCGCCGTACCGCTCAGCGCGTCGCGGAACAGGAAGCGCAGACCCGCATAGGTCGCGACCAAAGCCAACACCGACGGCAGCGCGAACGCGCCCAGCCACGCGCCCAGCCGCGGCAGGTCACTGGCGTAGAGCACCAGATTGGCGGGATTGGAGATCGGCAGCACGAAACTCGCCGCATTGGCGACCAGTGCGCAGGCGAACAGCAGCGGTAGCGGCTTCACATCCGCCTGTCGCGCTACGGCATAGACCGCCGGGGTCAGTACCACTGCGGTCGCGTCATTCGACAGGAAGGTCGTCACGACCACCCCGGTCAGGAACACCAGCGTGAACAGCCGCGTCGCCGATCCGTTCGCGCGCGCCGCCGCAAGATTGGCAACCCAGTCGAATACGCCCTGCTCACGCGCCGCCTCGGACAGCAGCATCATGCCGATCAGGAACAGATAGACGTCGCTGCCCTTCAGCACCGCGCCCCACGCCGCCGCGGGCGCGATCAGCCCGGTGACGAGCAGCAGCAGCGCGCCGCCGACCGCCCAGATCGCCTCCGGCCAGCGGAACGGACGCGCGATCACGCCTGCCGTGGCGCCGGCGCAGATGGCAACCGTCGCGATCATGCGCCGTGCCCTTTCGCTTTCGGCGCGGGATGCTTCGGCTTCGTCTCGGGCATCGCCATTGCATAGAGAGCGAGGCCGACTGCCGCTATCGCTGCCAATGTCAGGAAGCTTACGGCATAGCCTGCGCCGACGATGATCGTCCCCGCCAGCGTCGCGCTGAGTGCGGCGCCCAGACCCTGCGCCGTCGCGACCGCACCCTGCGCGACGTTGAAGCGGCCCGAACCCTTGGTCAGATCGGCGATCACCACCGGGAATAGCGCGCCGAAGATGCCGGCCCCGACCCCGTCGAGCGCCTGCACCCCGACCAGCCACCATGCATCGTTCGACAGCGTATACAGCGCACCGCGCGCGGCCAGCACGCCGAACGCCACGAGGAACAGCGGCTTGCGCCCCCAGGCATCGACGTTGCGGCCGACGATGACTGCGACCGGCACCATCACCAATTGCGCCGCGACGATACAGGCGGCGGTCAGCGAAGTCGCCGAATCCTTGCCCACCGTCTTGGCGAGCAGCTGGCTGACCGACGTCAGCATCGCCGCATTGGCGAGGTGGAACAGGAACGCGATGGCAGCGAACAGCAGCAACGGCCGGTTTTCGACCAGCACGCGCCAGCCGCCGGGCTGGTCGCAACTCTCGTCCGGTTCGCAATCGAGGCCGCGCGCCACCGCATTGTCGATATCGCCGTTGCGGATCCGCAGCGCGGCGGCGACGCTCGCCACCGTCAGCGCGCCCATCAGCCAGAAGACGACGACCGGGCCAAATTTCCATGCCAGCGCTCCGGCCAGCGCGGCGGATACGGCATTGCCGGCATGATTGAACGCCTCGTTCCGCCCGACGCGCTTCGAAAACAGCTTGGGGCCGAACAGGCCCAGCGTGATCGCGCTGATAGCCGGGGCGAACACCGCCCCCGCCACCGCCGCGAGCGACTGGGTCGCGGTGACCATCGCGAAACCGTGGACGAACGGCAGCGATACGCTGGTCAGTGTGACCAGCAATGCCGCGACGATGACAATAGCGGGCTTGTTGCGACTACGATCAATCAGGCCGCCCGCCGGCGTCTGCGATACCAGCCCGACGATGCCTGCGATCGTCAGCACCATGCCGACCGTCGCCTCGTTCCAGCCATGCGCCGGCCCGCGCACCGCCAGCAGATAGATGGCGAGATACGGGCCCAGCCCATCGCGCACATCCGCCAGGAAAAAGTTCAGCGCATCCAGCGTACGCCCGGCGCCATGCGGTCCTCCGCGATCTTTGGGTGCGTGCCGTGGGGCCGGGGGAGCCAGTGTCGCCATGCAGTCGTCCTCACCGCGATGGTCGGCGCCGCGGCGGCCCCGTTCCAATCCGTCGCCGCCCAACGGCAGGCGCCGGGCTTTGATCCCGCATCGGACTAATAAATGTTACGGAATGTTGCCCCGACCGCGTCGGAACGACGTGGCAATATCGCGCGAGTTGCGCATCGGCGCGTTTCGGCGTAGGGAGCCCGCGCGGCCTCGCTCGGCCTCGGCTTCGCGGATTTGGCGCGCAGGCAGGGTCTCTTGGGGTTACGGCCACGGCCATGATGCGCACGCGATAAGCGCCACATTACCCGTATTGCCGCCCGCATTGGCCCGCGATTTCCATCGCGATTTTGTTGTCCTGCTGCGCTCCAGCCCTGCCCTGTCGGCATGGGCTTCGGGGCCCGCTTTTATTTAGGTTTCCCATGCCCTTTTCCTCCCTGCCCCCGCTTCTCGCTGAAGCGCTCGTCGCCCGTGGCTATGAAGCGCCCACCGCCGTTCAGGCCGCGGTGATCGAACCCGAAGCCGCCGGCCGCGACCTCGTCGTCTCCGCCCAGACCGGTTCGGGCAAGACGGTCGCCTTCGGCCTCGCCATGGCGGGCGAGTTGCTTGTCGATGGCACGCTGCCGCCGCCCGGCCTGCCGCTCGCGCTCATCATCGCGCCGACGCGTGAATTGGCGCTGCAGGTCAGCCGCGAGCTGATGTGGCTCTATAAGGAAGCGCATGCGCGCATCGCGACCTGCGTCGGCGGCATGGACGCCAGCAAGGAGCGTCGCTCGCTCAGCCACGGCGCGCATATCGTCGTCGGCACGCCGGGCCGCCTGCGCGATCACCTCGAACGCGGCGCGCTCGACCTGTCGGCGCTGCGCGTCGCCGTCCTCGACGAGGCGGACGAGATGCTCGACATGGGCTTCCGCGAAGACCTGGAGCAGATCCTCGATTCGTCGCCGTCCGAACGCCGGACGCTGATGTTCTCGGCAACGATGCCCAAGCCGATCGTCGCGCTCGCCAAGCGCTACCAGAATGACGCGTTGCGGATTTCGACCGTCGGCGAGACGCGCGGTCACGGCGACATCCAATATCAGGCGGTCACCGTTGCCCCCGCCGATATCGAACATGCCGTCATCAACCTGCTCCGCTTCCATGAGGCGGAAACGGCGATCCTGTTCTGCGCCACCCGCGACAATGTCCGCCACCTGCACGCCAGCCTGGTCGAGCGCGGCTTCGCGGCGGTCGCGCTGTCGGGCGAGCACAGCCAGAACGAGCGCAACCAGGCATTGCAGGCGCTGCGTGACCGCCGCGCCCGCGTCTGCGTCGCGACCGACGTCGCTGCGCGCGGCATCGATCTGCCCAGCCTGACGCTCGTGATCCACGTCGAAATGCCACGCGATGCCGAAACGCTTCAGCACCGCTCGGGCCGCACGGGGCGCGCCGGCAAGAAGGGCACCGCGGTGCTCATCGTCCCCTATCCGCGCCGCCGCCGCGTCGACATGATGCTCAAGCAGGCGAAAATCGCCTGCGACTGGATCCCCGCCCCCAGCGCCGACGACATCCGCAAACAGGATCGAGAGCGCCTGATCGCGACGTTGCTCGAACCGATCGAATATGACGACGAGGATCGCGAACTGGCGCAGCGTCTGATCGCAGAGAAGTCGCCCGAGGATATCGCCGCCGCGCTCGTCCATGCGCACCGGGCCGCGATGCCGCAGGCGGAAGATCTGCTCGATTCGGCCGCTCCGCAGCAGAGCGAGCGTCAGCAGGGCCCCCGCCCCGGGTTTGAGGATACCGTGTGGTTCCGCATGGACATCGGCCGCCGCCAGAACGCCGACCCGCGCTGGCTGCTGCCGCTGATCTGCCGCCGCGGCCACATCACCAAGTCGGAAATCGGCGCGATCCGCATCAACCCGAACGACACGTTGTTCGAAGTGCCGCGCACCGTCGCCGACCGGGTGCTCGCCAGCGTACAGCGGACTGCCAACCCGGAAAGCGACGAAGGCAGCCTGCAGATCGTCCCCTTCGCCGGCAATCCGCGCGCCGAGGGCGGTCAGGGCGGTGGTCCGCGCGGACCGCGCGCGCCGCGTGACAACGCCGGTCGCCCGCGTACCGGCGGCGCACCCGCACGGCATCAGGCCAAGCCGTATCGCAAGGGCCCCCGCGGTTAAGGCGCGCAGTCGATGACGTCCGATCCGGCAACAGGCGTCCGCATCCTCGTCGATGCGGACGCCTGCCCGGTGAAGGACGAAATCTACAAGGTCGCGTGGCGCCGGGAGGTGCCCGTGACGCTGGTCAGCAACGCGCCCTTCCGTATCCCGCAGCATCCGCTCATCACACGCGTCGTGGTGAGCGACGGCTTCGACGCCGCCGATGACTGGATCGCGGGCCGGGCCGATGCCGCAGCGCTGGTGATCACTGCGGACATTTTGCTGGCCGATCGCTGTCTGAAGGCAGCCGCGACGGTACTGGCGCCCACCGGCAAGCCCTTCACGACCGCTTCGATCGGTAGCGCGATCGCGACGCGGGCGATCATGGCGGACCTGCGCGCGGGCGGCGAGCAATTGGGCGGCCCCAAGCCCTTCGCCGCTGCCGATCGCAGCCGCTTTCTGCAGGCCCTCGACACGATGCTGGCCAAGCTGCAACGCTGACGCCGATACGGGGTTCGGAACCGGACCTGTCGTTCACCGATTATCGCGGACAGTCCAACAAGGAGCATTCTCCATGTTTCGTACGCTACTTATCGGTGCCGCCCTGGTGATCGCCGCGCCGGTCATCGCTCAGACCCAGAGCACCAATCCCGCCGATCAGCCCAGCACGCCGCTGCCCTATGATCCTGGCCACGACAGCAACACCCCGCGTAGCAACGCCATAGCCGCCGAAAGCGCGCCGGGCGTCGCCGCTGCCAACCGCGACGTCGCGGCGCAAGCGCGCATGGATGGTCATGCCGTGACTGCGGTCAATGCTGCCAACGACGCGCGCTATCAGGCCGACGTCGCCGCCTATCGCGCCGCGATGCGCGCCCGTCGCAAGACGATCGTCGCAAACGCCGCGCTGCAGGCGGACCGCGAGCGCGCCTATGCGATGGCGATGGCCGACTGGCGCGCACAGGTCGACGCATGCGAACGCGGCAAAACCCGCGCATGCAAACTGCCGAGCCCGGATCCCCAGAATTATATGTAAGGCTGCGCGCCGAAGGCTAAGCGCGGCTTAGTTGAGGACCAGCGCCAGCCCGGCCGACGGCCGGGCGAGTTTACCGTCGCCCGTGTCGATCGACGACGCGCCTGCGCCGCGGCGCCGGCTGGTGAGGTCGAAACACTTGCCCATCCCCCCGTCACCCCGGACTCGTTCCGGGGTCCACCAGGCGGCCAGGGGACGTCCGGAGGCTCAAAGCGCAAGCCTCGCCGCAGAGTGGACTCCGGAACAAGTCCGGAGTGACGAAGAAAAAGGCACATCGAAACAAAGCCACGCCGCGGCGAAGCCGCGTCGTCCATCGACACGTGCGACGACAAGGTCGCGCGATCGTCGGCCGGGCTGGCGGTGATCCTCGTCTAAGCAGCTGCGCTTAGCTTCGGGCGCTCAGCCCTCATCCCCCATCCGCAGCGCCGCAATGAACGCCTCCTGCGGAATGCTCACCGAGCCATATTCGCGCATCCGGGCCTTACCCTTCTTCTGCTTGTCGAGCAGCTTGCGCTTACGCGTCGCGTCGCCGCCATAGCATTTGGCGGTCACGTCCTTGCGCATCGCGCTGATCGTCTCACGCGCAATCACCTTACCGCCGATCGCCGCCTGGATCGGGATCTTGAACATGTGCCGCGGGATCAACTCCTTCAGCCGTTCGACCATGCCGCGCCCGCGCACTTCGGCGGTGCCGCGGTGGACGATCATTGACAGCGCGTCGACCGGCTCCTCGTTCACCAGAATGCTCATCTTGACGAGGTCGCCCTCGCGATAGCCGATCTGGTGATAGTCGAAGCTCGCATAGCCCTTCGACAGCGACTTCAGGCGATCGTAGAAGTCGAACACCACTTCGTTGAGCGGCAATTCGTATGTCGCCTGGGCGCGGCCCGAGACATAGGTCAGGTTCTTCTGGATGCCGCGGCGGTCCTGACACAGCTTCAGGATGCTGCCCAGATATTCGTCGGGAACGTAGATCGTTGCCTCGATCCACGGTTCGCTGATCGACTCGATCTTGTTGGGATCGGGCATGTCGGCGGGGTTGTGCAGATCGATCTGCCCGCCACCGTGCGTCAGGTCGATCTGATAGACCACCGACGGCGCGGTGGTGATCAGGTCGAGGTCGTATTCGCGCGTCAGCCGCTCCTGGATGATCTCCAGATGCAGCAGGCCCAGGAACCCGCAGCGGAAGCCGAAGCCCAACGCCGCACTCGTCTCCATTTCGAAGCTGAAGCTCGCATCGTTCAGCCGTAACTTGCTGATCGATTCGCGCAGCTTCTCGAAGTCGTTGGCGTCGACCGGGAACAGGCCGCAGAACACCACCGGTTGCACTTCCTTGAACCCCGGCAGCGGTTCGGCCGCAGGCTTCTTGGCGTCGGTCAGCGTGTCGCCGACGCGCGCCTGGGCGACGTCCTTGATCTGCGCGGTGATGAAGCCGATCTCGCCCGGCCCCAGGTCGGTCAGCTGCTCGATCTTCGGCCGGAAACAACCGACGCGGTCGACGAGGTGTGTCGTGCCCGCCTGCATGAAGGCGACCTGCTGCCCCTTCTTCAGCGTGCCATCGATCACGCGAACCAGGATGACGACGCCGAGATACGGATCATACCACGAATCGACCAGCATCGCCTTCAACGGCGCGGTGGCATCGCCCTTGGGCGGCGGGATCTTGGTGACGATCGCATCGAGGATGTCGTCGATGCCGATCCCCGACTTCGCACTCGCCAGCACCGCTTCGGACGCATCGAGGCCGATGACGTCTTCGATCTCCTTGCGCACCTTCTCGGGTTCGGCGGCGGGCAGGTCGATCTTGTTGATGACGGGCACGATCTCATGATCATGCTCGATCGACTGATAGACGTTGGCGAGCGTCTGCGCCTCGACGCCCTGCGCCGCGTCGACCACGAGCAGCGCGCCCTCGCACGCTGCCAGGCTGCGGGAAACTTCATAAGCGAAGTCGACGTGGCCCGGCGTGTCCATCAGGTTCAGCGTATAGGTGACGCCGTCCTTCGCGGGATACGACAGGCGCACGGTCTGCGCCTTGATCGTGATGCCGCGTTCCTTCTCGATGTCCATGTTGTCGAGCACCTGGCTCGACATCTCGCGGTCGGTCAGGCCGCCGGTGCGCTGGATCAGGCGGTCGGCAAGCGTCGACTTGCCGTGGTCGATATGGGCGATGATCGAAAAGTTACGGATCTGCGAAAGCGGGGTCGTCATGCGCCGCCCCTAGCAGGGGAGGACGGCGTTGCGCTAGTCGCGGCTAAGCGCCTCGATCGCGTGCAGTGCGTTGATGTAACGCGTCGAGCCCTGCCCGCTCACCAGTGCCCAGCGCACGCCGCGTTCCTCCAGGATCCGGCGGCTGAGGTTGAAGAAACGCTGGCGCTCCGCAAGGCTGCCGAACATCCGCGTCCCATCGTCCACCCAAGACAAATCGATATCGAACAGCAGGTAGATGTCCGCCGTATTGGTCCAGGTCGCGAACCATGGATCGCGGCGGCCGAACATCATATCCGCCCACACTGCCGTCATCAACGGATCGGTGTCTAGGATGACGGGATAGCTGCGTTCCAACAAGGCGCCGCGAGTCTTGCCGTCATGCCCCTTCGCGATCTCGACCAGATCGGCCATCGTCAGATCGGTGCCGAACGCCTCGCAATAGGTCCGCCCGAATTCGGCGACATGCGGCACGCCGCCGAAATGCTGAACGAGACGCGGGATCATCGCCGACTTACCGGTGCTTTCCGGACCGTGCAGGCAGATCGTTCGGGGCGTCATGCCGCCACCGCTAGTTGGCGTCGCGTCGCCGCGCGCTGCCAATCGACGAAGCCGTATACCGCCAGCGTCAGCAGTACCCCGTACACGCCGGCGGTAAACCACAGCCCCTTGGCGGCGTAGAGCGGCACGCTCGCGACATCGACCGCGATCCATACCCACCAGCTTTCGATGCGGCGGCGCGCCTGCAATAGCTGTGCTGCCACCGACCCGATGGCGATCGCGCCGTCCCACCAAGGGTAAGAGGCATCGGTGTAGCGATGCATCAAGGCGCTCCAGATCACCCACGCGGCGATACTGCTCCCCAACCAGCGTGTCCGCCCGCGAGAATCGAGCGTGTCGACCACCACCTCGCCCGACACCTGCCGACTGCGCGACCAGTTCGCCCAGCCGTACAGATTCGCCGCGAAGAAAAAGCCCTGCAGCAGCGCGTCGCTGTACAGGCGCGCCTCGAAGAACACGCTTGCGTAGATCGCCACCGCCACCAGCGCGACCGGATAGTTCCACAGGCTGCGACCTGCGACGAGCGCCACGTTCAGGATTACCAGCGCCGCAGCAAGGGCTTCGATCATGTTCACGCCCCACCTGCTACGGCGGACACGCATGATTTCGCAAGAGAGTGCATCGGGCGCTTGCATCCCGTTTCGGGCGTGGCTATAGGCGCGCCTCCAAGCACGGTCGGGTCGCCTAAAACGGTCCGGACGTACTCCGTCGGGGAGTAGCTCAGCCTGGTAGAGCACTGTCTTCGGGAGGCAGGGGCCGGAGGTTCGAATCCTCTCTTCCCGACCATTTATCCGCTGCGGGTCCCACCCGCGGCCCGAATACCCGCCGTGGCTCCTGCCATGGCCAAGCGCCCGTAGCTCAGCTGGATAGAGCATCAGACTACGAATCTGAGGGTCGGACGTTCGAATCGTTCCGGGCGCGCCATTTTTCAAACATCGATGAATATGGCTCGGCGTCTCGCCACCTCGGCTCAGCCGCGCGCGAACGCGGTGGCCTCGGCGACCTGCACATCGGTCGGCGTCACACCCGTGTACAGGATGAACTGCTGCAAGGCCTGTAACGTCGCCACCTCGGTACCGGTGATGCAGCGCTTGCCCGCCTCGCGCGCGGCGCGAAGGAAAGGGGTTTCCGGCGGGTATTGCACGACGTCGAAGGCGATCGTGGAGTCCGCAATCATCTCGGCCGGAAAGGCGAGCGCGTCGGCATCCGCGCCCGTCATACCGAGCGGCGTCACGTTGATCAGCAGCGCCGCGCCCTCCGTCAGTTCCGGCGCCCAGCGATAGCCGTACAGTGTCGCGAGCGGTTCGCCCGCCGCCCGGTTGCGCGCGACGATCGTGCCGTCCGCAAAGCCGCTGTCGCGCAGTGCGGCGGCCACCGCCTTGGCCATGCCGCCCGATCCGCGCAGCACGAATCGCGTTGCAGGGGAGACGTCGCGCAGCAGATCCACCACCGCGCCGTAATCCGTGTTGTGGCCGGTCAGCACGCCATCGTCGTTGACGATCGTGTTGACGCTGTCGATCGCCGCGGCGGAGGGCGCGAGGCCGTCGAGCAGCGCAATCGCCGCCTCCTTGAACGGCATCGAGATCGCGCTGCCGCGGATGTTCAGCGCCCGAATGCCGCCCACCGCCGCGGGCAGGTCGGTGGTCGAGAAGGATTTGTAGACGAAGTCCAGCCCCGTCAGCTCGTACAGCCGGTTATGGAAGCGCGAGCCGAAATTGCCGGGACGTGCCGACAGCGACATGCACAGCCGCGTGTCGCGGCCGATGGGGGGCTTGGTCATGCCCCCTCCTCTCGCGTGTCGGCGTCCGCGTCAACGCACGTCATTTTGCGAACGGATCGTTGCCGTTTGCCGCCCTTCATCGTCCCGCCCACCCGCGCCATATTGCGGATCAACGAGGGCCGCCGGCGATCCGCCGCCCCTCATTGGGAGACGTATCATGATCGACCTTCGCCCCTTCGCGTCGCTCGGCGGTGCCAACCACGGCTGGCTCGACGCCAAGCATCACTTCAGCTTCGCCAATTACTACGACCCCAAGCGCGAGAGCTGGGGCAACCTGCGCGTCTGGAACGACGATACGATTGCGCCGCAATCCGGATTTCCGCCGCACCCCCATCGCGACATGGAAATCATCACCTACGTCCGCGAAGGTGCGATCACGCATCAGGACAATCTGGGCAACCTCGGCCGGACCGAGGCAGGCGACGTCCAGGTGATGAGCGCCGGTACCGGCATCGCGCATGCCGAATACAATCGCGAGGATGTCACGACCAAGATCTTCCAGATCTGGATCCAGCCGACCAGCCGCGGCGAAAAGCCCAGCTGGGGCGCCCGCCCCTTCCCCAAGGGCGAGCGCGCGGGGCAGTTCGTCGTGCTCGCAAGCGGTTACGAGGACGACGGCGATGCGCTGCGCATCCGCACCGACGGCCGGGTGGTCGCAGCGACGCTGAAGGCGGGCGAAAGCGCGGAGTATTCGCTGGGGAAGGATCGGCGCGGCTATCTCGTTCCGGCCACGGGTGCGGTCGAGATCGATGGCGTGAGGGTCAACGCCCGCGACGGCGCGGCGATCGCCGACGAAGACGTGCTCCGGGTGACCGCGCTGGAGGACAGCGAACTGGTGCTGGTGGACGTGGCGTAGGCCCCTTCTCTACCGCGTGCCTCACCGCCCAACACGCCGGTCATGCTGAGCTTGTCGAAGCAGGGTGAGGCTCATCTGCCCCTCGACAGGCTCAGGTCGAACGGTTCCTGCGTGGCCAGCGCTGCGGCGGCTAGTCGCCGCCGAGTGACCGGGCCGCGATCCTGCCCCGCAGGATCGCGAGTCCCGGTCACTCCCACTCGATCGTGCCGGGGGGCTTGCTGGTATAGTCGTAGACGACGCGGTTGACGCCCTTCACCTCGTTGATGATCCGGGTCGCGACCCGCGGCAGGAAGTCGCCGGGGAACTGGAACGCCTCCGCAGTCATGCCATCGACCGAGGTGACCGCGCGCAACGCCAGCACGCTGTCATAGGTACGCCCGTCGCCCATCACGCCGACCGAGCGGACCGGCAGCAGCACTGCGAACGCCTGCCAGATCGCATCATATAGCCCGGCGTTGCGGATCTCTTCGAGATAGATGGCATCCGCCTTGCGGAGGATGTCGCAGCGTTCCTGCGTGACTTCGCCGGGGATACGGATCGCGAGGCCGGGTCCGGGGAACGGGTGGCGGCCGACGAAGATTTCGGGCAGCCCCAACTCACGACCCAGCGCACGCACCTCGTCCTTGAACAGTTCGCGCAGCGGCTCGACGAGCTTCATGTTCATCCGCTCGGGCAGACCGCCGACATTGTGGTGGCTCTTGATCGTCACCGACGGGCCGCCGGTAAAGCTGACGCTCTCGATGACGTCGGGATAGAGCGTGCCCTGCGCCAGGAACTCCGCCCCGCCGATCTTCTTCGCTTCCGCCTCGAAGACGTCGATGAAGGTCTTGCCGATGAACTTGCGCTTCGCTTCCGGGTCGGTGACGCCGGCGAGGCCGTTCATGAACAGCGTTTGCGCCTGCACATGGACCAGCGGGATGTTGTAATGACCGCGGAACAGGCCGACGACCTGCTCGGCCTCCCCGGCGCGCAGGATGCCGCCATCGACGAACACGCAGGTGAGCTGGTCGCCGATCGCCTCATGGATGAGCAGCGCGGCGACCGCCGAATCGACGCCGCCCGACAGACCGCAGATCACCTTGCCGCTGCCGACCTGGGCGCGGATGTCGGCGATCTTGGCGTCGCGGAACTCGGCCATCGTCCAGTCGCCCGTCAGGCCGCAGACGTGGCGGGCGAAGTTGGCGATCAGCTTGCCGCCGTCCGGCGTGTGAACGACCTCCGGGTGGAACTGCACGCCGTAGAAGCGGCGTGCCTCATCGGCGACGATCGCGAAGGGCGCGCCTTCCGATACGGCGACGGGGGTGAAGCCGGGGGCGAGCGCGTCGACCTTGTCGCCGTGACTCATCCACACCTGATGGCGCTCGCCCTCTGCCCACAGGCCGTCGAACAGGCCGCAGCTGGTCTGCACATCGACGAAGGCCTTGCCGAACTCGCCACCGTCTCCGGAGACAACGACATTGCCGCCCAGCTGCGCGGTCATCACCTGCTGACCATAACAGATCCCGAGGATCGGCAGACCGGCGTCAAAAAAGCGCTGCGGCACGCGGGGGCTGTTCTTGGCGGTGACCGAAGCCGGACCACCGGACAGGATGATGCCGGCGGGCTTGATCCGGTCGAATGCCTCGTCGGCAGACTGGAAGGGCGCGATCTCGGAATAGACCCCCGCCTCTCGCACCCGGCGGGCGATGAGCTGCGTGACCTGGCTGCCGAAATCGACGATGAGAATGCTGTCGCTGTGCTGCATGGGCGCAGCCCTTAGCGGCGCAGGCCGATCAGGCCAAGCCCGGCCGGCGGGGCGAAGCACCCGTCCGACGATGCGGCTCTGCCGCGGCGGGGCCAGACGCGAAAAAGGCCGCACCATCGCTGGCGCGGCCTTTTGCCGTTTCGAAGCACGACTCGGCAAAGCCGAGTCGTCGGACGTCGCCTGTAGCGACGCCGGCCGGACGAGGCTTGAGCCTCGATCCAGCTCCGCTGGCTCTTACGCCGCCTCGTCGAAATCCTCGTCCGACATGACCGGGCCCGAATCCTGACCCTTGGCCGAAACGTCGCGGTCGACGAATTCGATGATCGCCATCGGCGAAGCGTCCGACGCGCGGATGCCGGCCTTGATGATGCGGGTGTAGCCGCCGTTGCGGTCGGCGTAGCGCGACGCGAGAACGTCGAACAGCTTCACCAGCTGCGCATCGTCGAGCAGGCGGGCGTGCGCCAGACGGCGGTTGGACAGGCCACCCTTCTTCGCCAGCGTCACCAGCTTTTCGACGTAGGGACGCAGTTCCTTCGCCTTGGCGACGGTGGTGGTGATCTGCTCATGCTTGATGAGCGCGGCCGACATGTTGCGGAACAGGGCCGTACGATGGGCCGAGGTACGCTGCAGCTTACGGCCGCCGACGCGATGACGCATGGGTATTTCCTTCGTTTGTCAGGGGGCCGTGTCACGGAACCCCAAGGCTGGCGGTTTGATATCAGGGGACCGCCGTTCGCCCCTTTTGGAAAGTCACAAAAGTCACGCCGAGGAGCGTGTTCTTTCGGGCCGGATGGCGGTGCGGCAAAGCCGCACCAGTCACGTCGAACGGGACAGTGTCGCGGCTGTGCCGCTTCCCCGCCCGTCGGCCGAGGTAGTCGCCGAGACGGCAGATAGCCGAGGCTATCTGCCTGCGATTACCCCATAATCTCCTGCTCGAGCTTCTTGGCCATCTCTTCGATGTTCTCGGGCGGCCAGCCAGGGATTTCCATGCCCAGGCGGAGGCCCATCGACGAGAGCACTTCCTTGATTTCGTTCAAGGACTTGCGGCCGAAGTTCGGGGTACGCAGCATCTCGGCTTCGGTCTTGCCGACCAGATCGCCGATGTAGATGATGTTGTCGTTCTTCAGGCAGTTCGCCGAACGCACCGACAGCTCCAACTCGTCGACCTTCTTGAGGAGGTAACG
Source organism: Arthrobacter sp. TPD3018 (assembly GCA_003075315.1). Taxonomy (GTDB): domain Bacteria; phylum Pseudomonadota; class Alphaproteobacteria; order Sphingomonadales; family Sphingomonadaceae; genus Sphingomonas. The sequence goes on from QDFQ01000002.1 coordinate 16,899, forward strand.
GTTGATCTGCTGCGTGTCGCCCGCCGTCTCGCCACCGGCTGCCGGAGCGGCCGCCTGGCCGATCGGCGCCGACGAGCGCGTGATCGCCGAATCGTCGAAGTGGACGAACAGCGCCAGCTGGTCCTGAAGGATGCGGCCGGCATAGGCCACCGCGTCTTCCGGGGTCACCGTGCCATCGGTCTCGATCGTCAGCGTCAGCTTGTCGTAATCGAGGTCCTGACCGACGCGGGTCGGGTCGACCTTGTACGACACCTGGCGCACCGGCGAATACAGCGCGTCGACCGGGATCAGGCCGATCGGCGCATCGGCCGGACGGTTGGCGGTCGCGGGCACATAGCCCTTACCGATGTCAGCGGTCAGCTCCATGTTGAGCGTCGCGCCTTCGTCGAGATGGCAGATCACCAGATCGGGGTTCATCACCTCGATATCGCCCGACACGGCGATGTCGCCGGCCTTCACCTCGGCCGGGCCGGTGGCGGACAGCTGGAGACGCTTCGGGCCTTCGCCCTGCATCTTGAGCGCGATCTGCTTGACGTTGAGGACGATGTCCGTGACGTCCTCGCGCACGCCCGCCAGGCTGCTGAACTCATGCAGCACGTTCTCGATCTTGATCGAGGTGACGGCGGCGCCCTGCAGCGACGAGAGCAGCACGCGGCGCAGCGCGTTGCCGAGCGTCAGGCCGAAGCCACGCTCCAGCGGCTCGGCCACGAAGGTCGCCTTGCGCTTGCCATCGCCGCCCTTCTTCTCAAGGCCGTTGGGCTTCTTCAGTTCCTGCCAGTTCTTTGCATTGACAGACACAGGTGTCCCCTAATTTGGGCCGGAACGGGGGCAGCTCCAGCCGGGAGAAAGACGCGCCGGCTCGTCAGCCGGCGCGTGGGTAATCAGACGCGGCGACGCTTCGACGGACGCACACCGTTGTGCGGGATCGAAGTGACGTCGCGGATCGAGGTGATCTGGAAACCGACCGCCTGCAGCGCGCGCAGCGCCGATTCGCGGCCCGAACCCGGACCCTTCACCTCGACCTCAAGGGTGCGGACGCCGTGCTCGGCGGCCTTCTTGCCGGCGTCTTCCGCGGCCACCTGAGCGGCGTACGGGGTCGACTTGCGGCTGCCCTTGAAGCCCATCATGCCGGCGGACGACCACGAAATGGCGTTGCCCTGCGCGTCGGTGATGGTGATCATGGTGTTGTTGAAGCTGGCGTTCACATGCGCGACGCCGGCGGTGATGTTCTTGCGTTCGCGACGGCGAAGACGCTGCGGTTCACGTGCCATGGATTATGTCCTGACCTTAACTAGCTGAAACGCCGGGCGATCGTTGCCGACCAGCTTCCGGCGGAGAAGAAAGCGCGCGAGCGCTTACTTCTTCTTACCTGCGATCGGCTTCGCCTTGCCCTTGCGGGTGCGCGCATTGGTGTGCGTGCGCTGACCACGGACCGGCAGGCCCTTGCGGTGACGCAGACCGCGATAGCAGGCGAGATCCATCAGGCGCTTGATGTTCATCGCGGTTTCGCGACGAAGGTCACCTTCCACGGTGTGATCGGCGTCGATCGTCTCGCGGATCTGCAGCACTTCCTGATCGGTCAGGTCCTGAACGCGACGCTCGGCGGCGATGTTCAGCTTTTCCGTGATTTCCTTGGCCTTGGCCGGGCCAATGCCGTGAATGTACGTCAGCGCGATCACCACGCGCTTGTTGGTCGGGATATTGACACCCGCGATACGTGCCATGAAACGTTTCTCCTAGCTCCACAGGGTTTGGCATGGCCGCACAAACCCCATCTCGTCGCATCTTCCGAGCAACACCTGCCCTGTACGCATGTACGCGACGCGCGCCATCAGACGCCGCCGGGACCGGTGTTTCGGAAGGACAGGCAGGTAGGCGCGCGCAAACGCCCTGTCAAGCGAGCGGTTCCGCATTCGCCCGCACCTTCCTCAGCCCCACCCACCAGCGGCGGATGGCGATCGCAGTCCAGAGCAATTCCACTGCCCCGAATGGCCAAGCACCCTGCAGAAACCCGTAAGCCGAGCTGAGCAGGCAGCCGAAGGCGAAACCCAGCGTCCACCACGGCGACCGCTCTTCCATGAGATAGCACAGCAGCATGAACAGGATGGCGAACAGGCCGAACAGATTGAGCGCAGTCATGCCGATCGCTGTACCGCTTTGCGACGCCAAGGCCAGCCGTTAACCTTTTGGTGAGCATGTTGGCGGCATCGTTCCTCGGGTCAGCCCGAGGAAGATGTCATGGCCCTGTCGCAACACGCTTATGCCCGCCTCGTCCGCCAGGTGCGCGCGCCGGCCCCGGTCACAGCGCCATGGGTCGCGCCGTCGCTGAGCGAATTGGTGGCGCGAATCGATGCGGCATTGCTGGCGCGCCACGCCGCATAAGGCGTACGCGCCGGGCCGGGAGCAAATCCCGTCATCTCCAGCGCGGTGGGACGATGACGCACGGGCGAATTGGAGCCACGGGCTAAGCCGCGTGCTCGCCGTCCCGATCTAAGCGCGCAGGATCGAACAGGGCCAGGGTGCCCCGCACGGCACGCCCCTCACACCAGCGGGAACGGTGCCTTCGCGGTGAATGCCATCAGCAGCAGCATACCCGACAAGCCGGCGGACAGGCCGACCAGCAAATAGCCGATATATTGCAGCATCGGCGGATTGGGCCGCTTCAGCTTGGCGTTCCGGGCCGCGCCCTGGAACACGAAGCTCATCAGCATGCCATAGGTGAATACGATGGCCCCCAGCATAACGCTCCTTTTTGCCGTCTCCGGCGCAAAAGCCCCACATGCAGCCCCCCGGCCGCGTCCTGCCCGACACACTAAGCCCCGCGCCCTGACAAGTGGTTAACCATCGACGGTGGGGAAAACGCGACGAGTGGGCGGATCCCGCGCGTGGTCAGTTCCGCGTCACCGGCAGCACGATCCGCGCGATCAGCCCCGGGGCATTGTCGGCAAGTTCGAAACGCCCGTCGTGCAAGCGAGCGACCGCCTCGATGAGCGCCATGCCCAGGCCCGCCCCCGGTGTGGTACGCGCCGCATCCAGGCGTCCGAAGCGCTTCAGCGCCTGTTCGCGATCCGCCTCGGCGATCCCCGCCCCGCGATCCTCGACCTGGATCGCGATCTCCGTCGCATGCCGTTCCAACCGCAGCGTCAGCGCGCCGCCCTCGCCGGCATGTTTCAACGCATTGTCGATGAGGTTGCCGATCGCCTGGCTCAGCAATTCGCGATGGACGCGCATCACGGGCGCGGAGTCGTCGACCGCGACGGTGAAGACCAGCCCCGCATCCTCCGCGACCGGTTCGTAGAGATCGGCGATCTCGCGCACCAGTTCGGCAGGCGCCGCTTCGGTGAAGCGGTCGCGCGACACCGATTCGGAGCGGCTGATCTCGATCACCATCGTCAACATGCGCATCACGAGGTCTGTTTCGACGAGCAGCCCGCCCAGCGCCGTCTCGCGCGCCTGCGGATCGGCGATCAGCACCGCCTGCTCCGTCTTGGTGCGCAGCCGCGCCAGTGGTGAGCGCAGGTCATGCGCGAGGCTGTCGGTGACGACGCGGAGCTCGACCATCAGCCGTTCGAGTTTCGACAGCATCTGGTTCAACCGGTCGGCCAGGCGGTCGAAGGCATCGCGGTGAGCCGGCGTCAGCGGAACGCGCCGCGACAGGTCGCCTTCACTCACCGCCTCTACCACCGCGGCGATGCGGGTGAGTCGCCGGCTGACGTAGCGCGCGAGGATCAGCGCCGCGACCACCCCGAGCAGCAGCGACAGCAGCACTGCGATCACCAGCGCATCCTCGATCGCGCGACGTTCGGTATCCACCACGTCGAGTCGCCGGCCGGCGAACAGCCAATGGTCACCGATCGGACGTAGTACATAACCGATGCCGTCACGCGCGGCTGGCAAAGCGGCATCGCCGATCCGGAAGGCCGTAGGCAGTAGGGCCGGCGACAGGCCGGGGGGCAGCGTGCCCGCCACCGTCCGCCCTTTATGGTCCAGCACCGCAAGGAAGAAGGAACTGTCGTCGCCTGCATGGGCCTGGGCGGTCGCCGCCACCACCGGCGGCAACCCGCCGATGCGGTAGAGCGCGCGCATCGCCTCGGCATGTTCGATCGTGTCGCGGCGTACGGTGTCGACGACCACCGCATCGGTCTGTTTCCAGACGAATCCGAGCAGCACGATATTGGCGACCAGCGTCAACAGGATCGACAGCAGGGCGATACGGGCGGTGACGGACAGGCGCATGGCTCGCCCTATCGCATCCGGCGTTCAGCGGACAGTCCGGGACGGACCCTTGCCCAGGGCAGCCGCTATCGGCCGAAATCAGGCGGGGTCAGCCGCCAGACGGTAGCCCGCGCCGCGCACGGTGTGGAGGATCGGGGTCGGGAAGCCTTCCTCCAGCTTGCGGCGGAGGCGACCGATATGGACATCGACCACGTTGCTGCCGGGATCGAAATGGTAGTTCCAGATCTTTTCCAGCATCATCGTGCGCGTCACCACCTGCCCCGCGTGCCGTGCGAGGAACTCCAGCAGGTTGAACTCGCGTGCGCCGAGCGGGATCGACCGGCCGGCGCGGGTGACAGCGCGGGAGAGCAGGTCGATCTCCAGGTCGCCGACCGACAGGCGCGTCTTGGTCGGCTCTGCCCCGGCACGGTCCGACCGGCGGACGAGCGCTTCGATCCGGGCCGACAGTTCGGCGAACGAGAAGGGCTTGCAGAGGTAATCGTCCGCGCCCGCCTTCAGGCCGTCGACGCGGTCGTCCACCGCACCCAGCGCCGAGAGGATCAGCACCGGCGTATCGAGCCCCGCCGCGCGAATCGCGCTGACCATGGCGAGGCCGTCGAGGCCCGGCAGCATGCGGTCGGCGATGATGAGGTCGAAAATCCCCTCGCTGGCAAGGAACAGGCCGTCACGCCCGTCATGCGCGGCTTCGACCGCGTAACCGGCTTCGGACAGGCCCTTGGCGAGATAGGCCGAGGTCGACGCATCGTCTTCGACCACCAGGATCTTGCGGGTCATGCGCGCTCCTTTCGCCTGTCTGCAACCGTCTGTCTTCAAACGGGAACGGCCGGCGGAAAGCAAGCCCTCCGCCGGCCGCCACGGCACCCCCGGGAGTGTCGGGCGCCGATCTCGTCGAACCGTTCGGCCGCGTGGCGACCATGCGTTCGGTGTAGGGGATGCGAGGTGGAGGGGCGATGACCGCGAGATGACAAAAGCGTCATTCGAGTGGGTATCGGGGGTCGGATCGGTTGGGGTGAGCGCCTCGCGCCGCCCACCCCGTCATTCCCGCGCAGGCGGGAATCCAGACGCGCCGGTCCTCGCAAAAGCCGAAAGTTCAGAGGTTATGGATTCCCGCCTTCGCGGGAATGACGGTTACGTGGTGATGATAGTCGCCCAAACGAAAAAGGGCGGCCCCATCGGACCGCCCTTCCCTTATTCCAACGTCAAACCGCTCATTCGCCGTCGAGGATCGTCGCGATCTCGTTCGCGACATGCTCGATGTCGGCCATACCGTTGACCCGCTGCACCAAGCCGCGGGCTTGGTAGATCGGCAGGATCGGCGCGGTCTTGGCGCGATATTCGTTCATGCGGGTGCGCACGGTCTCGGCATTGTCGTCCGGCCGGCGCTTGAACTCGGTCGAGCCGCACACGTCGCACACTCCGGCGACCTTGGGCAACTTGAACCGGTCGTGATACCCCTCGCCGCACTTCGCGCAGGTGTAGCGGCCCTCGACGCGCTCGATCAGCGCAGCCTCGTCGACCTCCAGCTCGATGACATGATCGAGCGTCATGCCGCGTGCTTCGAGCAATTCATCGAGCGAAGCGGCCTGCGCGGCGGTGCGCGGATAGCCGTCGAAGATCGCGCCCCCGCCGACGCCCTGGTCCAGTCGCTCGCCGATCAGCGCCGACACGATGTCGTCGGACACCAGCTCGCCCGCATCCATCACCGCCTTCGCCTGCAGCCCGACGGGCGAGCCCGCTTTCACCGCAGCGCGCAGCATGTCGCCGGTCGACAGCTGCACCATGCTGCGCGAGGCCATCAGCCGCTGCGCCTGGGTGCCCTTGCCCGCCCCCGGCGGCCCAAGAAGGATGATGTTCACGCGTGTCCCCTTGTCGTCGGTGCAATCGTCGTCGCGGCGTTAACGCAGGCGCCCGCCCTTCAGCTTCGCCTTCTTGATCAGATCGCCATACTGATGCGCCAGCAAGTGGCTCTGGATCTGCGTCACCGTGTCCATCGTCACGTTGACGACGATCAACAGGCTGGTGCCGCCCAGATAGAAGGGGATCGACAGTGCCGAGACCAGATATTCCGGCAGCAGGCAGATGATGACCAGATAGGCCGCGCCGATCACCGTGATGCGCGTCAGCACATAGTCGAAATAGGTCTCGGTGTTCTTGCCTGGGCGGATGCCGGGGATGAACCCGCCATAGCGCTTCAGATTGTCCGCGGTCTCTTCCGGATTGAAGACGACGGCGGTGTAAAAGAACGAGAAGAAGATGATGCCGGCGGCATAGAGCGCCATGTACACCGGCTGGCCGTGCGCCAGATACTGGTTGAGGCCGATGATGAAATCGCCCCACTTCGACTGGCCCGCGACGCGCTGGCCGGCGAACTGTGAGATGGTGAGCGGCATCAGCAGCAGCGACGAGGCGAAGATCGGCGGGATCACGCCCGCGGTGTTGATCTTCAGCGGCAGGTGGCTGCGATCCGCCTGCATGCCACGCTGCGTCTGGCGCTTCGGATATTGGATCAGGATGCGGCGCTGGGCGCGCTCCATGAAGCAGATGAACAGGATCAACGCGACGACCGCGACGATGATGCCGATTAGGCGCACTGCATCGATCGAGCCCGAACGGCCGCCTTCCAGCAGGTTGACCAGCGTGGTCGGCAGGTGGGCGACGATGCCCGCCATGATGATGAGCGACACGCCGTTGCCGATGCCGCGGCTGGTGATCTGCTCACCCAGCCACATCAGGAACATCGTACCGCCGATCAGGCTGATGACCGCCGCGATGCGGAACGTCATGCCCGGCTCGATCACCGCCTGAACGCCATTGGTGGCGGACAGCGCCTCGAGGCCGACGGCGATGAAATAGCCCTGGATCGCAGTCAGCGCGACCGTGCCATAGCGGGTGTACTGGTTGAGCTTCTTACGGCCCGATTCGCCTTCCTTCTTGATCGCGGCGAGCTGCGGCGACAGCGACGTCGACAGCTGCACGACGATCGACGCCGTGATGTACGGCATCACGCCCAGCGCGATCAGCGACATGCGGCTCAGCGAGCCGCCCGAGAAGGTGTTGAAGAAATCGAGCACACCGCCCGTGGTGCGCTGGCTCAGCAGGCCCAAGGCGGTCGGGTCGATCCCCGGCAGCGGCACATAGGACAGCAGACGGAAAACGATCAGCGCGCCGATCGTGAACCACAGCCGCTTCTTGAGGTCGGTCGCCTGCGCGAATTTCGCGAGGCTGATGCTTTGCGCCATCTGGTCGGCTGCGGATGCCATGCGTGTCGGTGTCCTGAAACGAAAACGGCGGGTAAGCGTTTGTCCGCCCCCGCCGCTCATATAGGCGCTACGCGCGCCTTGTCTAATCGCGACGCACCTCGTTTCTCATCCCTTCGTCCACCCGGCCGTTGCTCCGGGACCCATTCGCCCGCCGCACAATTGCCAGCGGGCCGACGGATGCCGGGCCAGGCCCGGCATGACGGAGGATGAGAGGAGAGCGGCTTACGCCTTGAACGACGCCTTCTTTTCCTGGCGCGCCTTGTAGGCGACGCCCTTCTTGGCGGCGGCCTTCTCCGACGCCGGGACGACCGTCGGGATGTCGAGCGAGCCACCGGCCTTTTCGATCATCTCACGCGCACCGGCCGAAACGCCTGCGACGTGGAACGACAGCTTGGCGGTCAGGTCGCCCTTGCCCAGAACGCGCACGCCGTCCTTGCCGCCACGCACCAGACCGGCCGCCTTCAGCGCCGCCTGATCGATCTTGCCCTCGGCCGACAGCTTGCCCAAATCGATCGCCTTCTGGATCGCGCCGGTGTTCACCGTGGCATAGTCCTTGGCGAAGATGTTGTTGAAGCCGCGCTTCGGCAGACGCATGTGGAGCGGCATCTGACCGCCCTCGAAGCCGGCGATGCTGACGCCCTCGCGGCTCTTCTGACCCTTGACGCCGCGGCCGCCGGTCTTGCCCTTACCCGAGCCGATACCGCGACCGACGCGGATCTTGGACTTGCGGGCGCCCTGGTTGTCGCGGAGTTCGTTGAGCTTCATGATATGCACTCGCTTTCGCTTGTTACGCGCTGATGGATTGGAAGCCGGCGCGCATAGCGGCATCGCCTCCGCTTGTCACGTGCTTTCAGCGCGACGGCGCCCGCGGCAGCAGGCGGGGCAACCAGCGCTCCACGGCCCACGCGAGCACCACGAGCAGCACTGCCGCCAGCGCGAAGCCCCCTGCCCCCTTGGCGCGCTGCCAATCGACCAGCAGCGGCATGTGCAGGACATAAAGGCCATAAGAGATGCTCGCGACCCCGGACCAGAGCGCAGGCGACCACGCACTGGCGCGCGCCATCAGCCGACCGACCGGACCGAACATCACCGCGACCACGACGGCGGCCACCGCGAAATGCCGCAGCGGTAAGATCGGATACAGGCCGATCCCGTATCGCGGCTGCACCAGCGCCACCACTAGCGCGACGCCGCACAGCGCGACCAGCCATGCCAGCGGCACCGCGATCGCCCGGACGGTCCGCTCCCCATCGAGATAGGCCTGTGCGGCCATCGCGCCCGCCCACCACAAAGGATAATAAGCGATCACCAACGCCAGGTGGTTCGGCACTATCGCGAACAGCGCATAAGCCCCGCAGCCAATCGCGCCCACCGCATGCGTCGTCAGCGCCGGCCGCTTGGTCCATAGCGCCAGCGTCGGAGGGAAAAAGATGTAGAAGGCGATCTCATACGACAGCGACCACAGCGGATCGTTGCCCAGATACGGATCGGACCACACTCCGGGTTTGAGCGTCGACACGTCCTGCACCGACAGCAAGGTGCCGATCAGCCGTCCCGCGTCGAAATGTCGCGCGAGCGTGCCATTGTCCCAATAGACGAGCGTCGAGACAAGCAGCGCCACGATCAGCGGTGGATAGATGCGCCGCACCCGTCGCCACGCATAGCCTCGCGGCGACAGGGCCCGGACACGTTCGTTCGCGAAGATCACGAAACCGCTCAGCAGGAAAAAGACGATCACCGCTTCCTGCCCGAAGCGCAGCAGCTGCCCGGTCAGTCCGGGGAATCCGTAGCCTTTGGCGACATGGTGCGCGACGACGTACAGCGCTGCGCACGCGCGCGCGGCATCGAGCAGCGCGCGGACGCGGGGGCTCAGCGCGGGGGGCTGCGGCTTGGCGGTCATCGCGGCCGGTCGCGCAAACGTCGTGCGGGGATCATGGGACTAGGTGGCACAGATCGCTACCCTTTGCCCATAGTATCGAGTGCGCTGTACCACACGCCGGGTGCAGGGCGGCAGGCAGCTCTTAGCGCACGCCAATCATCCTCGCGACGGCGTGGCTCCAGGCGGGACAGCCTTCCGGCCCGTAAAGCAGCGCCGGCAGCCACCGAGTGCTGTCTATGTGGGAATGACCGCTGCAGCTAACGACGCTAGGCCGCCTGCGTGCGATGACACGATGCCATGGCCTATTAGAAATCGAGCACGAAAAAGGGTGGCGATCCGCACCGCGCGGCCCACCCCAGACAAGCAAAAAAAGGGGCCGGCGAACCGACCCCTTCTTCATGTCCATCGAAACGCGAGGGGCTCAGCCCTGCACTTCGACCATATGCTGGACCTTGCGGATCATGCCGCGCACTTCGGGGCTGTCTTCCAGCTCCGAGACCTTGTGCATCTTGTTGAGGCCAAGGCCGATCAGCGTCGCGCGCTGATCCTTCGTGCGGCGGATCGGCGAACCGGTCTGCTTGATCTTGATCGTCGCCATGTCGCGTTACTCCGTGACGGCCGCTGCGTCCGCCTCGGCGGTCTGCGAACCACCGCGGCCGAGCAGGTCGGCGATCTTCTTGCCACGACGCTGCGCGACCGACTTCGGCGAAGTCTGCTCACCCAGCGCTTCGAACGTGGCGCGGATCATGTTGTAGGGGTTCGACGTGCCGACCGACTTGGTCACGACGTCAGCGACGCCGAGCGATTCGAAGATCGCGCGCATCGGACCGCCGGCGATGATACCGGTGCCCTGCGGCGCCGAGCGCAGCGTCACGCGACCGGCACCGAAGTGGCCATTGCCGTCATGATGCAGCGTGCGGCCGTCCTTCAGCGGAACGCGAACCATCGCCTTCTTCGCCGACGCGGTCGCCTTCGAAATGGCTTCCGGCACTTCGCGTGCCTTGCCATGACCGAAGCCGACGCGGCCCTTGCCGTCGCCCACGACGACCAGCGCTGCGAAGCCGAAGCGCTTACCGCCCTTCACCGTCTTCGAGACGCGGTTGATGTGAACCAGCTTCTCGATCAGTTCTTCGCCGCCATCGTCCTGGCCACCACGACGGTCGTCTCGACGACCGCCACGGCCACCGTCACGGCCACCGCGATTGCCGCCCGGACCACCGGGACCGCGACCGCCGCCACGGCCGCCACGCGGACCGCGACCACCGCCCGGACCGCCGAAGCCGCCCTGGCCCTGCTGCGCCTCCTGGGGCGCGCCTTCAGCCGCTGCGGGCTGCACGTTGTTTTCGTCAGCCATCGTCAGAACTCCAATCCGGCTTCACGCGCGGCTTCCGCCAGCGCCTTGACACGGCCGTGGAACAGGAAGCCGCCGCGATCGAACACGACCTGCGTCACGCCCGCTGCCTTCGCCGCTTCCGCCACGCGGGTGCCGACTGCGGTCGCTGCCGCAATGTTGGCGCCCGAGGTGCCACGCACGTCCTTTTCCAGCGTCGAGGCCGACGCGACGGTCTTGCCGGCGACGTCGTCGATGACCTGGGCATAGATGTGCTTGCCCGAGCGATGGACCGACAGCCGCGGACGGGTGCCGGCACGCGCCTTCAGCGCGGTACGATTGCGCCGACGGCGCTTCGCGAACAGAGAAAGACCCTTGGTCATTACTTCTTCTTCCCTTCCTTGCGGAAGATGAACTCGCCGTCGTACTTGATGCCCTTGCCCTTGTACGGCTCCGGCTTGCGCCAGCGGCGGATCTCGGCGGCCAGCTGGCCCACCTTCTGCTTGTCCGCACCGCTGATCTCGACGGTGGTGGCGTCCGGCGTCTTCACCTCGATGCCTTCCGGCACGTCGATGTTGACGTCGTGGCTGTAGCCGAGCTGCAGCTTCAGGGTACGACCCTGGGCCGCGGCGCGATAGCCGACGCCGGTGATGAGCAGCTTCTTGGTGAAACCGTCGGTGACGCCCGTCACCAGGTTCTGCACCATCGTGCGCTGCATACCCCAGAAGGCGCGGGCGCGCTTGGTGTCATTGGCCGGCTGCACCGAAATGCCGCCGTCCTGAAGCGTGTAGCTGATCTCGTCGCGCAGCGGCATCGTGAGGGTGCCCTTGGGGCCCTTCACGCTGATGATGCCGTTGTCGATCGTCGGGGTCACGCCGGCCGGTACGGTGACCGGCTTCTTACCGATGCGGCTCATCAGAACACCTCCGCGAGCACTTCGCCACCGACGTTCTGCTCACGCGCTTCCGCGTCCGAGAGAACGCCACGCGGCGTCGAGACGATGGTGATGCCGAGGCCGTTGCGGACGCGCGGAAGTTCCTGCGAGCCGGAATAGACGCGGCGGCCGGGCTTCGAGACGCGCGCGACGTGCTTGATCGCCGGCTGGCCTTCGAAATACTTCAGCTCGATGCGGACGCCGGCGGCCGGGCCCATCTGTTCGTCGCTGTAGCCACGGATATAGCCTTCGCGCTGCAGCACGTCGAGGACGCGCAGACGCAGCTTCGACGCGGGCGAAAGGACGCTGTCCTTCTTCGCGCGCTGGCCGTTGCGGATGCGGGTGAGCAAATCACCCAGGGGATCGGTCACTGCCATGATAAATCCTTACCAGCTCGACTTGGTCAGGCCGGGGATCATGCCCTTGTTGGCCAGATCACGCAGCATCACGCGAGCAAGACGGAACTTGCGATAATACGCACGCGGACGACCGGTGATCTCGCAGCGGTTGCGGATACGGGTCGGGTTCGCGTTGCGCGGCAGTTCCGCCATCTTGAGGCGAGCGATCAGACGCTCGTTCTCGTCCAGGCTCTTGTCGTTTGCCTGGGCCTTCAGCTTCGCAAGCTTGGGAGCATATTGCTTTACCAGCTTCTTGCGACGCTCGTTCTTGTTGATCGAACTCAGTTTCGCCATGGACTTAAGCTCTCTTCCTTACTTCAGGGAAGCCAGACCGCTCACGCGGCCTGCTTCTGCTGCTCAGCCTCGGGCTGAGGGAACGGGAAGCCGAACAGGCGGAGCAGCTCGCGCGCCTCGTCGTCCGTCTTCGCGGTGGTGGTGACGATCACGTCCATGCCGCGCACCTTGTCGATGCGGTCATAGTTGATCTCGGGGAAAATGATCTGTTCCTTGATGCCGCAGGCATAGTTGCCGCGACCGTCGAAGGACTTGGGGTTCAGACCACGGAAGTCGCGCACGCGGGGCAGCGCGATCGTGATGAAACGATCCAGGAATTCGTACATGCGCTCGCGACGCAGCGTCACCTTGACGCCGATCGGCATGCCTTCACGCAGCTTGAACTGCGCGATCGACTTCTTGGCCTTCGTGATCACCGGCTTCTGGCCCGCGATCAGTTCCATTTCCGACGCGGCCTGATCGACGCGCTTCTTGTCCTGGGTCGCTTCGCCAACGCCCATGTTCAGCACGATCTTCTCGATCCGGGGGATCTCGTTGACGTTCTTGTAGCCGAACTTCTCGACCATCGCCTTGATGATCGTGTCTTCGTAAATGCCCTTCATCCGGGGCTTGTAGGCATCAGCCATCGATCTTCTCCCCGGACTTCACGGCCACGCGGACCTTCTTGCCGTCCTGCGTCTCGAAACGGACGCGGGTGGGCTTGCCGTCGGCGGTCACGTGCGCGACCTTCGAGATGTGCATCGGCGCTTCGGTGCGCTCCAGGCCACCCTGCGGGTTCGCCTGGGTCGGCTTGCGGTGACGGGTCGCGACGTTGACGCCCTCAACCACGACCTTGCCGTCCTTCGGCATAGCGACGGTCACGGTGCCGGTCTTGCCCTTGTCCTTGCCGGACAGGACGATGACGCGATCGCCCTTCTTGATCTTCGCGGCGGCCATTACAGCACCTCCGGCGCCAGAGAGATGATCTTCATGTGCTTCTTGCCGCGCAGCTCGCGCACGACCGGGCCAAAGATACGGGTGCCGATCGGCTCCTCGTTCTTGTTGACCAGGACGGCAGCGTTGCCGTCGAAGCGGATGGTCGAGCCATCAGCACGATGAATGTCCTTGGCAGTGCGAACGATGACTGCGCGATGCACGTCACCCTTCTTCACCTTGCCGCGGGGCTGCGCTTCCTTGATCGACACGACGATGATGTCGCCGACCGATGCCGTGCGGCGCTTCGAGCCACCCAGCACCTTGATGCACTGCACCCGCTTCGCGCCGCTGTTGTCAGCGACGTCGAGATTGGATTGCATCTGGATCATTGATCCATTTCCTTCTCGTCAATGGGGTGGATACCGACCCAACCCCGCCTAAAATAATGACCCCGGCGCAGCGGACTGCACCGGGGGAGCGGCCCTGTAACCGCTCCGCTGGCAGGACGCAAGCCCTGCCCTTGCCATCCGCCGGCACGACGGCCGGCGGCGTGACTTATGCGTCGACGTCGACCCGTTCCGGCGTCGCATGGGTGTTCACCCGATCGATCACCTTCCAGGTCTTCAGCTTCGAGATCGGCGCAGTCTCTTCGATGCGCACGGTCTCGCCCTGCTTGTACTCATTCGCCTCGTCATGGGCGTGGTACTTCTTCGAACGGCGGATGATCTTGCCGTAGAGCGGGTGCTTCACCTTACGCTCGACGTTCACAACCACCGTCTTGTCGCCCTTGTCGGAGACGATCAGTCCGGTCAGCACGCGCTTCGGCATGTGCTAATTCCTTACTTGGCGGCCGCGGCGCGGGTGCGCTGCGACTGCAGGGTCTTGATCCGCGCGATGTCGCGACGGACTTCGCGCACGCGGCTCGACTTTTCGAGCTGGTTCGTCGCCGCCTGGAAGCGGAGGTTGAACTGCTCGCGCTTCAGCTGGCCGAGGTTCTCGGCGAGCTGATCGTCGCTCTGGCTGACGAAATCGGTCTTGGCCATCTTACTCGCCTCCGAGGTGCGAGGTGTCGCCCAGGCGGGCAACGACCTTGGTCTTGATCGGGAGCTTCATCGCGGCGCGCTCGAACGCCTCCGCGGCGATCTTGCCCTCGACGCCGTCCAGCTCGAACAGGATCCGGCCCGGCTTGACGCGGGCGGCCCAGAATTCCGGCGAACCCTTACCCGAGCCCATGCGGACTTCGGCAGGCTTCGACGAGACCGGCACGTCCGGGAACACGCGGATCCACAACCGGCCCTGACGGCGGATGTGACGCGTGATCGCGCGGCGGGCCGCTTCGATCTGACGGGCGGTGATCCGGTCCGGCTCCATCGCCTTCAGGCCGTACGACCCGAAGTTCAGGCTGGTGCCGCCCTTTGCATCGCCATGGATGCGGCCCTTGAAGGCCTTGCGGAATTTGGTGCGCTTTGGCTGCAACATGGTGTGTCAGTCCTTAACGACGGTCGTCACGAGCCGGACGGACGCCGGAGGTCTGAGCCTCCATCATCAGCCGGTCGGTCGCCATCGGGTCATGGCCGAGGATCTCGCCCTTGAAGACCCAGACCTTCACGCCGCACACGCCATAGGACGTGTGGGCTTCGGCCTCGGCATAGTCGATGTTCGCGCGCAGCGTGTGCAGCGGAACGCGACCTTCGCGATAGCTCTCGGTACGGGCGATCTCGGCGCCGCCAAGACGACCGCCGCACATCACCTTGATGCCGTCGGCACCCAGGCGCATCGCCGACTGCACCGCACGCTTCATGGCGCGGCGGAAGGCGATACGACGCTCGAGCTGGTCGGCGATGCCCTGCGCGACGAGGCGCGCGTCGATTTCCGGCTTGCGGATTTCGACGATGTTCAGCGACACGTCCGACTTGGTCATCGCGCCGAGCGTCTTGCGCAGCTTTTCGATGTCCGAGCCCTTCTTGCCGATGATCACACCGGGACGGGCAGCGAAGATCGAGATGCGGCACAGCTTGGCCGGACGCTCGATCACCACCTTCGAGATCGCCGCCTGCGGCAGCGTCTTCACGATGTACTGGCGGATCTTCAGATCCTCCAGCAGCAGCTGGCCATAGTCATGGCCCTCGGCGAACCAGCGGCTGTCCCAGGTCCGGTTGATCTGGAGCCGCATGCCGATCGGGTTGCTCTTGTGACCCATTATGCTTCTTCCTGCTCGCGCACGACGATGCGCAGACGGCTGAACGGCTTCAGGATGCGGGTGGACTTGCCACGGCCGCGGGTCGCGAAGCGCTTCATGGTGATCGACTTGCCGACCGACGCCTCGGCGACGACGAGCGCGTCGACGTCGAGGTTGTGGTTGTTTTCGGCATTGGCGATGGCCGAAGCCAGGACCTTGCGCGCGTCGACCGCCATCGCCTTCGTCGAGAAGGAGAGGATGTTCATCGCATCGCCGGCCTTCTTGCCGCGGATGAGGCCAGCGACCAGGTTCAGCTTCTGCGCCGAACCACGGATCTGGGTGCCGACCGACAAGGCTTCCTTGTCGCCGACCTTACGGGGGGATGCAGGCTTGCTCATCAGCGCTTGCCCTTCTTGTCAGCGGCGTGACCCGGGAAGTAGCGCGTCGGCGCGAACTCACCCAGCTTCATGCCGACCATGTCTTCATTGACCGACACCGGCACGAACTTGCGGCCGTTGTAGACGTTGAACGTGAGGCCGACGAACGACGGCAGGATGGTGGAACGACGCGACCAGGTCTTGATCGGCGCGCGGCCACCGGCATCCTGCGCGGTTTCCGCCTTCTTCAGAAGGCTCAGTTCGACGAACGGGCCCTTCCAGACTGAACGAGCCATGGTTTAGCCCTTCCTCTTGGTCGAATGACGCGACCGGATGATCATCTTGTCGGTCGACTTGTTATGACGGGTGCGCGCACCCTTCGTCGGCTTGCCCCAAGGCGTAACCGGGTGACGGCCGCCCGAGGTCCGGCCTTCACCACCGCCGTGCGGGTGATCGACCGGGTTCTTCGCGACACCGCGGGTCAGCGGACGCTTGCCCATCCAGCGCGAACGACCGGCCTTGCCCAGGTTCTGGTTCTGGTTGTCCGGGTTCGACACCGCACCGACCGTCGCCATGCACTCGCCACGGATGTAGCGCTGCTCGCCCGAGTTGAGACGCACGATGACCATGCCGCGGTCACGACCGACGACCTGCACGTACGTGCCGGCCGAACGGGCGATCTGACCGCCCTTGCCCGGCTTCATCTCCACGTTGTGGACGATGGTGCCGACGGGGACCTGACCGATCTCCATCGCGTTGCCCGGCTTGGTGTCCGTCTTCTTGGCGGCAATGATCTTGTCGCCCGGCGCCAGACGCTGCGGCGCGATGATGTAGGCCAGCTCTTCGTCGGCATACTTCACCAGCGCGATGAACGCGGTGCGGTTCGGGTCATACTCGAGCCGCTCGACGGTGCCTTCGACGTCCCACTTGCGACGCTTGAAGTCGACATAGCGGTACTTCTGCTTGTGACCGCCGGCGATGCCGCGCGACGTCACATGGCCCTTGTTGTTGCGACCGCCGCTCTTGCGCTTGCCTTCGGTAAGCGCCTTGACCGGCTTGCCCTTCCACAGGGAGGACTTGTCGACGAGGACGAGGCCGCGCTGCGCGGGCGTCGTCGGGTTGTAATGCTTGAGTGCCATGACCCTTAGATCCCCGTCGTCACGTCGATGGACTGACCATCCTTCAGGGTGACAATGGCCTTCTTCATGTCGGAGCGTTGGTACGGAGCGCCCTTCCACTTCTTGGTCTTGCCCTTCTGGACGATCGTGTTCACGCCGGTCACGGTGACGTCGAAGAGCGCTTCGACGGCAGCCTTGATCTGCGGCTTGGTCGCATCGCCTGCGACCTTGAAGACGACGGCGTTATGCTCGGAGAGCAACGTCGCCTTTTCGGTGATGTGCGGCGCGACGATCACGTCATAATGACGGTTGTCGACGGCCTTCTGCTGCTTAGCCATTGAAGCGAGCCTCCAGCTTTTCGACCGCCGCGCGGGTCAGCACCAGCGTGTCAGCCTTCAGGATGTCATAGACGTTGGCACCGGCCGACGGCAGGACGTTGATGCCGTGCAGGTTGCCGGCGGCCAGCGCGAAGCTCGTCTCGACGGCGTCGCCGTCGATCACCAGCGCGGTCTTGCCGAAGCCGACCTTGGCGAGATCGCCGACCAGCGTCTTCGTCTTGCCGTTCTCCACCGCCAGGCTGTCCATGACGATCAGCGAGCCGGCCTTCGCATGGCTCGACAGAGCCATCTTGAGGCCGAGCGCACGAATCTTCTTGTTCAGCGACGGATTGAAGTCGCGGACGCGGGCGCCGTGCGCCTTACCACCGCCAACGAACACCGGAGCGCGGCGATCGCCGTGACGCGCCACACCGCCGCCCTTCTGGCGACCGAGCTTCTTGCCCGAACGGGCGACATCGGCGCGCTCACGCGTGCCACGTGCCGTCTCGCGACGCTTTTCCAGCTGCCAGGTCACGACGCGGTGCAGGATGTCGGCGCGCGGATCGAGGCCGAAGACCTCGTCGTTGAGCTCGACGTCCGCCGCAGCGGTGCCGGCGAAGGATTGAACCTTGACCTTCACGTTCAGCCCTCCTGGCCGTCGGTCGCTTCCGGCGCGCTCGTCTCAGCGGGCGTGTCGGCGGCGGTGTTGCTGTTGGCAGCCTGCTTCAGGCTGGCGGGATACGGGGTGTCGGCGTGCGCCTTCACCTTGACGGCGTCCTTGACGAACAGCCAGCCGCCCTTCGAACCGGGCACCGAGCCCTTCACGAAGATCAGGCCGCGCTCGACGTCGGTGCCGACGACTTCCAGGTTCTGCTGGGTGCGGTTCTTGTCGCCCATGTGCCCGGCCATCTTCTTGTTCTTGAAAACGCGGCCCGGATCCTGACGGTTACCCGTCGAACCGTGCGAACGGTGGCTGACCGAGACGCCGTGCGTCGCGCGCAGACCGCCGAAGTTCCAGCGCTTCATGGCGCCGGCAAAGCCCTTACCCTGGGTACGACCCTGGATGTCGACCAGCTGGCCGGCAACGAAGTGGTCGGCCGACAGTTCGGCGCCGACGTCGAGGAGGTTGTCCTCGGTCACGCGGAACTCGCAGACGACCGCCTTGGGCTCGACTTCAGCCTTGCCGAAGTGGCCGCGCTGCGGCTTGGCGACATTCTTGGCCTTGGCGACGCCAGCACCGAGCTGGACGGCGGTGTAGCCATCACGATCCATTTCGCGACGGGCGACGACCTGAACGCCTTCGAGCTGCAGGACGGTGACGGGCACGTGGCGGCCGTCGTCCTGAAACAGGCGGGTCATCCCCATTTTCTTCGCGATCACGCCGGTACGCATGATCCTGCACTCCTTTTACAGAGGCACGCCGGGACCATTCCCGAACGTGCGTGCGACCCTTCTTGCGAAGGATCATCCAACCCGTGTGTAACTGCGTCGGCCCCGTCCCGGGCTGGATGCCCCCGTTACCGGGGACGTGACGGGAGACGCTGGCCCGGCTCCGTGGAGCCGGCGGTATCTCGTGTCTGTCAGGGGCCCGCCAGGCGGGTTCCCAACCGGCCGTCATCCGCGAACCGCGGAAAACAGCAAACCCGCGGGACTCACGTCGACCGCGGGGATGCGGGCCATTACGCCAGCTTGATCTCGACGTCAACGCCAGCCGCGAGGTCGAGCTTCATCAGCGCATCGACCGTCTGCGGGGTCGGCTGCACGATGTCGAGCATGCGCTTGTAGGTGCGCACTTCGAACTGCTCGCGCGACTTCTTGTCGATGTGCGGGCCGCGGTTGACGGTGAACTTCTCGATGCGGGTCGGCAGCGGAATCGGGCCGCGGATGAGCGCGCCGGTGCGACGCGCGGTGTCGGCGATATCGCCGGTCGCCTGGTCGAGAACGCGATGGTCGAACGCCTTGAGGCGAATACGGATGTTGCTGTCCATGATCCCTACCGATGCGAGGAGCACGACCCCGGCCGTCTCCACCGCGGTGATGCGGAGGACTCGTGCCGCAGGTGCTGGACCGGCGGGATGAGATCCCACTGAACAGCGGGACGACGAGAAAGAGCCGAAACTCAATAAAACTGAAGGGCGGCCCAATACGGCGGCCCTCATAAAAAGGCAACAGCCCGACTCTCCTTTTTTAGGAGAGCCGGGCTGCTGTTGTTCCGGTCGGCGCGGGGAAGACCCCCGCCCCGTCTGGTTCTTACTTGTCGATCTGGCTCACGACGCCCGCGCCGACGGTACGACCGCCCTCACGGATGGTGAAGCGCTGGCCGACGTCCATAGCGATCGGCGCGATCAGCTTGATGCCGAGGGCGATGTTGTCGCCAGGCATGACCATCTCGGTGCCCTCGGGCAGCTCGACGGTGCCGGTCACGTCCGTGGTACGGAAGTAGAACTGCGGACGATAGTTCGCGAAGAACGGGGTGTGACGGCCGCCTTCTTCCTTCGACAGCACGTACACTTCCGACTTGAAGTCGGTGTGCGGCTTGATCGAACCCGGCTTGCAGAGCACCTGGCCACGCTCGACTTCGTCACGAGCGACGCCACGGATCAGCGCGCCGACGTTGTCGCCCGCCTGGCCCTGGTCGAGCAGCTTGCGGAACATTTCGACGCCGGTGACGGTGGTCTTGCGGACTTCCGGGTGGATGCCGACGATTTCGACTTCTTCACCAACCTTGATGATGCCGGTTTCGACACGGCCGGTGACGACGGTGCCGCGACCCGAGATCGAGAACACGTCTTCGATCGGCATCATGAACGGCTTGTCGAGCGGACGCTCCGGCTGCGGGATGTAGTCGTCAACGGCCTGCATCAGCTCGAGGACGGCTTCCTTGCCGAACTTGTCGTTCGAACCCGACAGGGCGCAGGTCGCCGAACCCTTGATGACGGGGATGTCGTCGCCCGGGAATTCGTACGAGCTGAGCAGCTCGCGGATTTCCAGCTCGACCAGCTCGAGGATTTCCTCGTCGTCGACCAGGTCGACCTTGTTCATGAACACGACCATCGCCGGCACGCCGACCTGACGGGCGAGCAGGATGTGCTCGCGGGTCTGCGGCATCGGGCCGTCGGTCGAGGACACGACCAGGATCGCGCCGTCCATCTGGGCGGCACCGGTGATCATGTTCTTCACGTAGTCGGCGTGACCCGGGCAGTCGACGTGCGCGTAGTGACGGTTGGCCGTCTCATACTCGACGTGCGCGGTCGAGATGGTGATGCCGCGAGCGCGCTCTTCCGGAGCCTTGTCGATGTTTTCGAAATCGACCTTTTCCGACAGACCCTGGTCGGCCAGCACCTTCGTGATCGCTGCGGTCAGCGAGGTCTTGCCATGGTCGACGTGACCGATGGTGCCGATGTTGAGGTGCGGCTTGTTCCGCTCGAATTTTGCCTTAGCCATTTTCCTACCTTCTGATTCGAATTCGGTGCCGCCGGGGGGCTACGCGAACGCGGCCCTTTAGCGGGTGTTTGTGGGTAATGCCAGCCCTGACCTCAGAGCCCGACGCGGAAGTAAATTCCGTGCCGTCGAACGGGTCGCCGTGGCGACCCGCCGGCCGGCCTTTCGGCTACTCGGGGCCAAGTTGCCTTAGCCCCGCGCGCCTCAGGCCATCTTCGCCTTCACCTCGTCCGCGACGTTCTGCGGCACTTCGTCATAGTGCGAGAACTGCATCGAGTAGCTGGCGCGGCCCTGCGTGAACGAGCGCAGCGAGTTCACGTAGCCGAACATGTTCGCCAGCGGGACCATCGCGGTCACCGCCTGCGCGTTGCCGCGCGTGTCGGTGCCCTGGATCTGGCCACGACGCGAGTTCATGTCGCCGATGACGTCGCCGAGGTAATCCTCGGGGGTGACGACCTCGACCTTCATGACCGGCTCGAGCAGCGTGATGCCCGCCTTCTGGGCGCCTTCACGCATCGCACCGCGCGCGGTGATTTCGAACGCCAGCGCCGACGAGTCGACGTCGTGGTAGGCGCCGTCATACAGCGTGATGTCGAAGTCGATGATCGGGAAGCCGACCAGCGAACCCGTCGCCGCCGTCTCGCGGAAGCCCTTTTCGATCGCAGGGATATATTCGCGCGGAATGTTACCGCCCTTGATCTCGTCCTTGAAGACGATGCCCGCGCCGCGCTCGCCCGGCGTCAGCTTCACCTTCACGCGACCGAACTGGCCGGTGCCGCCCGACTGCTTCTTGTGGGTGTAGTCGATGTCGACGGCCTTCTTGAGGTATTCGCGATACGCCACCTGCGGCGCACCGACGTTTGCCTCGACCTTGAACTCGCGCTTCATGCGATCGACGAGAATCTCAAGGTGGAGCTCGCCCATCCCCTTGATGATCGTCTGGCCCGATTCGTGATCGGTCGACACGCGGAACGAGGGATCCTCGGCAGCCAGGCGGTTGAGCGCGATGCCCATCTTTTCCTGGTCGGCCTTGGTCTTCGGCTCCACCGACAGCTCGATGACCGGCTCGGGGAATTCCATGCGCTCCAGGATGATCGGGTGCGCCGGATCGCAGAGCGTGTCGCCCGTCGTCGTTTCCTTGAGACCCGCCAGCGCGACGATATCGCCCGCACGCGCCTCTTCGATGTCCTCACGCGAGTTCGCGTGCATGAGGAGCATGCGGCCGATCTTTTCCTTCTTGTCCTTCACCGAGTTCAGGTAGCCGCCCTTGACCAGGACGCCCGAATAGATGCGCGCGAAGGTGAGCGAGCCGACGAACGGATCGTTCATGATCTTGAACGCCAGCGCCGAGAACGGCGCTTCGTCCGACGACGGGCGCTCGTCCGGCGTTTCGCCGTCGAGCTTCACGCCGTTGATCGCCGGCACGTCGAGCGGGCTCGGCAGATAGTCGACGACCGCGTCGAGCAGGGGCTGCACGCCCTTGTTCTTGAACGCCGAGCCGCAGACGACCGGCACAAACGCCATCGACAGCGTGCCCTTGCGGATCAGCGCCTTCAGCGTCTTCGTGTCAGGCTCGTTGCCCTCGAGGTACGCTTCCATCGCCTCGTCGTCCTGCTCGACGGCGAGTTCGATCAGGTCGCTGCGATACTTCGCCGCCTTCTCGACCATGTCGGCCGGGATGTCCTGATATTCGAACTTCGCGCCCAGCGACTCTTCGAGCCAGATGATCGCGCGGTTCTCGACCAGGTCAACGAGGCCCTTGAAGCCGCCCTCGACGCCGATCGGCAGATACAGGACCGCAGGCTTCGCGCCCAGACGCTCGATGATCGAGTTGACGCAGAAATAGAAGTCGGCGCCGGTGCGGTCGAGCTTGTTGACGAAGCACATGCGCGGCACGCCATACTTATCGGCCTGACGCCACACGGTTTCCGACTGCGGCTCAACGCCGGCAACGCCGTCGAAGCAGGCGACCGCGCCGTCGAGGACGCGCAGCGAACGCTCGACTTCGATGGTGAAGTCGACGTGGCCCGGCGTATCGATGATGTTGATCAGGTGCTCGGGGCCCTGACCCTCTTCGGCCTTCCACTTGCAGGTGGTGGCGGCCGACGTGATCGTGATCCCGCGCTCCTGCTCCTGCTCCATCCAGTCCATCGTCGCGGTGCCTTCGTGCACTTCGCCGATCTTGTAGGACTTGCCGGTGTAATAGAGGATGCGCTCGGTCGTGGTCGTCTTGCCGGCGTCGATGTGCGCCATGATGCCGATATTGCGATAGCGCTCGAGCGGATGGCTGCGGGCCATGATCGTGATTTCCTTAGAGATATGGGGAGCGCAGCTTTCGCCGGCTCCCCATGATATAGTTTAAAAGCGGTGCGCTTCCAAGCCTTACCAGCGGTAGTGCGAGAACGCCCGGTTCGCTTCCGCCATGCGGTGCGTGTCTTCGCGCTTCTTCACCGCGTTACCGCGGTTGTTCGCAGCGTCCATCAGCTCGCCGGAGAGGCGGGCCGACATGGTGTTCTCGCTGCGGGCACGCGCCGCGGCGATGAGCCAGCGGATCGCGAGCGCCTGGGCGCGCTCCGGACGAACCTCGACGGGGACCTGATAGGTCGCACCACCGACGCGGCGCGAACGCACTTCGATGCCTGGCTTGATGTTGTTCAGCGCGTCGTGGAACACACCGATCGGCTCGCGCTTCGCGCGCTGCTCGACGGTTTCCAGAGCACCGTAGACGATGAGCTCGGCGACGGACTTCTTGCCGTCCAGCATCACCGAATTCATGAACTTCGACAGAACCTCATCCCCGAACTTGGGATCAGGCAGGATGACCCGCTTTTCGGGACGACGACGACGTGCCATTTCAAAAACCTTTCAAACTTCAGCCTTCTGGACGAGCCTCTCGGGAGGCCGACCGGCTTACTTCGGACGCTTGGCGCCGTACTTGGAGCGGGACTGACGGCGATCCTTGACGCCCTGCGTGTCGAGCACGCCGCGCAGGACGTGGTAACGCACGCCGGGAAGATCGCGCACACGGCCGCCGCGGATGAGGACCACCGAGTGCTCCTGCAGGTTGTGGCCTTCGCCCGGGATGTACGAAATGACTTCGCGGCTGTTGGTCAGACGGACCTTGGCCACCTTGCGAAGCGCCGAGTTCGGCTTCTTCGGGGTCGTCGTGTAGACGCGGGTGCAGACGCCGCGCTTCTGCGGGTTCTGCTCCATCGCAGGGACCTTGGACTTGGCCTTCTGCGGGTCGCGGCCCTTGCGGACCAGCTGGTTGATCGTCGGCATGAAGCCTTCACCTCGTATATGGGTTACTTTGCTGGAGCCATCACAGCACTTCGGAATACAAAAAGGGACGCGGACGGCGAAACGCCACCCCGGCCCCACAACTTTTGCATCCAGCAATGTTCAAGCTTGCCCACCGGATCGCTCCGATGGAACGGGCGGGCCTATACGCAGAGTCGGGTCCGCGGTCAATCCGGGGCGGTCCGGCCACGTTACCCTACAGGCGCATGGCGCCTTAACCGCGCAGCAACCGGTCCGGGTGCAGGACAGGCTCATGCCGCCGTTCCGACCTGCCCCTCCCCCCATGCCGGTCGCGGCGCTTGCGAGCGCGGCGGTGTTGGCGGGTCTGTTGCCTGATACCGGCTGGGGCGACACCCTTGCGTTGCTCGCTATCACCGCCGCGCTGTTCGCCGCGCACGAACGCCGCCATCGCGACATGGCGATCGCCGCGGCGCTGGGCGTCGCTTTGTCACCGGCGGGACTGCTCCTGGCGCCGCTATGCCTGGGCCTCGCGATCGGCCGCGGCGCGCTGCGACACCTGCCCGTGGCCGCCATTACCGGACTGCTGGTCGCCACCCAATTGCCGTGGGCCACGCCGGCCGCTCAGCTGCCGAATCTAGCCATGTTCCCGGCGGCATGGCCGGCAAGCCTGGCCCTGGTCGCCGCCATCGGCGTCGGCGCGAGCGCGTGGCTGGCGGCACGCGGCACGGTCACGCGTCCGGCAGCCTTGTTCGCCGAAGCCCGCCTCGGCATCGTCGTGATGGCCATGCTCTTGCCCCTGCCGCCGGGTGTCCTGGGCTTCGTGGTGATGATCATTGCCCTACCCTTGCGCCCCCCCGTCCGGCGCCAGGCGGCGAACGACAATATCGTGGTGCGGCGTCCCATCCGCCTCGCCGCCTGACGCATTCGGCACGCGCAGCTTCTTTCGTCACACGAGCCGCTTGCGGTTTCGCCCAGACGGCGTTAGAGGCCGCCCCCGGCTGCAGGAGTGTAGCTCAGTTGGTAGAGCATCGGTCTCCAAAACCGAGGGCCCACGGTTCGAGTCCGTGCACTCCTGCCAGTTCGCCATGCGTTGGCGAACGCGCGCATCGCGACGAATTCTTCCAAAAATAAGTCTGGCAGATGAATGATCTGTCATAAATGTTGACGAAGGTTGTTTACGCCGCCGTCGGGCGTCCCTACACGCGCCCGCATCATGGATGAAGCGACCCGCCATACCCTCGTCATTGCGATCATCGCGGCTCTGCTTCTGATCGGCACGCCGGTGCTCATCCTGAAGCTGCGCAAGCGCAAGCGAGACAAGCTGCGGCGGCGCGGGATCAAACGCTACGGCCATTGATCGCGCGACGAAGGCGGGGCGCCCTTGCGTTCGGCGCCCCGTACGGCTATTTGCGCAGGCCATCCGACAGCTGAGGACGGGCAGCGCCGGTTTCCCATCACGGGAAAGCGGCGGAAGGCTCATGCCCCGGCGGTACGGATTTTCGTGATTCCAGCGGGTTTCTGAGAAAAACAGTGGCAAAGACGACCCCCATCGAATTCATCCGCCAGGTCCAGGCCGAAACCAAGAAGGTGGTCTGGCCGACCCGGCGCGAGACGATCATGACGGGTGTCATGGTGGTCATCATGACGACCATCCTCGCGCTGTTCTTCCTGGGCGTCGACACGTTCTTCAACGCGGTCGTCCAGGCGCTGCTCAAGCTCGCGAAGTAAAGGTTCAGGCAATGGCGCGCTGGTACATCATTCACGCCTATTCGGGCTTCGAGGGCAAGGTTCGCGACGCGATCATGGCAGAGGCGACGCGCCTCGGCCTGGAGCAGCTGGTCGAGCAGATCGAAGTGCCGACCGAGACGGTGACGGAAGCCCGTCGCGGCAAGAAGATCGCGGTCGAGCGCAAGTTCATGCCGGGCTATGTCCTCGCCAAGCTGAACATGAACGACGACGTCTATCACCTCGTCAAGAACACGCCCAAGGTCACCGGCTTCCTTGGCAGCATGGGCAAGCCGCAGGCGATCAGCGAGGCGGAAGCCGCGCGCATGCTCAACAGCAAGGAAGAAGCGGCCGCCGCGCCCAAGACCAAGATCAAGGTCGATTACGAGATCGGCGATGCGGTCAAGGTGCTCGAGGGTCCGTTCGCGAGCTTCAACGGCGTCGTCGAGGAACTCGATTTCGACAAGGCGAAGGTCAAGGTGTCGGTGTCGATCTTCGGCCGCGCGACCCCGGTCGAGCTGGACTTCGAACAGGTCGAACGCAGCAAGTAAGACGTGCCGGCGCAAGACCCCGGCAATCTTGCAGAAATACACGGGAAAACCGGGGCTTAGGCTCCGGTTTTTTTGTGTTTCCCGCTGACCGGCCAAGGCCCGATGGTGGCAACCCGGCACGCGTTCGGCCATTGTGCCTGCATCACGGTCACCGACCACAAGGTCGGGACCGCCGCAGGAGACCCATGATGCCCCCTCACCTTCCCGTGCTTGCCCTGACGCTGAGCTTGGCCGCACCAGCCATGGCGCGTGATGCCGCGCCGGCGGTGACGATCGATCACAGCGTGCAGCTCGATCATCACAGCGGCCCCGTCACCGCCCGGTATCGCGGCGCGTTGGTGGTCGATCATCGCCAGATCGGCGCCGTCGCGCCCGCCGGCCGCGCCTCCAGCCTGCGCTGCCATTGGACCGCCCGGATCGCGGTCGAGCGTCACGCGACCACCGCGACTGGCGCAATCACCCAGCGCAGCTTTGTCAGCGATCGGTCGCTATCCGGCCATCGTCCCGGCTGGTGCGCCGGCCAGCGCGACGCCATGGCGCGTGACGTCGCCGCGCAGTCCATCGATCTGGATCGCCACATCCAGGCGGTCACCCGCGAGGATCATGACGTATTGCGAGCCGAGCTCGATCGTCTGCACGGTAGCGTTGCCGCCGGATGATCGACATCATTGCGAAAGCCGGCCTCGCCGCCGGCGCATTGTTGGCGGCAACGCCCGCCGTCGCGCAACTCGCGACCAGCGCCGGTGTCGAGGCGACCACGGACGAGAATCGCCGAGGCATCAGCTGGAGCGAGGGCCGTGCCTCGATCGCGGGGGATGCCACGGTGAGCGGTTACGGCCTCGATCTCACCGCGCGCGTCGCGGCGCTGCGCGGATCGGACCGGCACGGGGGTGCAAATGCGGTCGCCGACCTGACGCTCGGCAGCGGGTGGGACGTCGGGGCGGTGCGGCTGCGCGCACAGGGCACCGCACACGTGTTCGGCGGCGCCCGTGGGAATATGGATTATGCCGAACTCGGCGGATCGGCGAGCTACACCTACGGCCCCGCCGATCTAACCGCGGGTGCGATCTGGGCGCCCGAACAGCGCGCGATCGGGGGCAGCAATCTGTACCTCTATGCCAATGCGAGCGCGGGGCTCCCCGGCACGCCGCTGACCGCGATCGCCGGCCTTGGCCATTCATCGGGGACGGTCACCGACCCGGTCCGCGCGCAACGGTTGCGCCCCGGCGGCGACTATACCGATTGGCGGCTTGGCGTCGAATATCGCCGCGATCGCCTGACGCTGGGCGTCGACTATGTCGGGACGGACGTCACGCGCGCCGGTGCGTTCGGGCCGTTCGCCGATGCGGGGCATGCCGGCGACAGGCTCATCGGCCGGGTCCGCTTCGACTTCTGATCCCGCCGGTTACCACGGGACGCGATCACGCCGCCTGCGCGATCTCGTCCCGTTCCGCCGCGCGCAGCGTCAGCACCGCCGTCGCGCCCAGTCCCTTGCCCTCGCTTTCGAGGCGCAGGCTGCCCTCCATCGCGGTCATCGAATTAGCGCACCAATGCAGGCCGAGCCCGCCCGATTTGTGGGCGCGGGTCGAAAAGCCGCGCTGGAACAGCGTCGCACCCGTCGCCGCGTCGAAGCCCTCGCCATCGTCGCGAATGCGCACAACGACCTGATCGTCCTCCTCGTCGATCGTCACGCCGATCGACCCGCTCTGCCGTCCGGTCGCCGCGATCGATTCGGCGGCATTGCCCAGCAGGTTGCCGATCACCTGGCTTAGGATCACGCGGTTCGCCAAGGCCAGATGCGCCTCCGCCGGGAAGCTGAACGCGATCGACGCGCTGTCCGAATAGCGTGCGATGGCCGCGTTGCGTGCGACGATCTCGCTGAGGTCGCAGCGTTCCAGGCTGGGGCGTTCATGCGCCTGCTTCTGCTGCTGGCCGATGATCTCCAGCACGTGCGCCATCGCCTCGCGCCCCACCTCCAGCTCGCGGCGCATCGCCTCGCGGCTCGCCAGCTTGGCGGCGAAGGCGGCCTGTACGAAGGCGGCCAGCTTGGCACGGCGCTCCGCCGGCAGATCGTCACGCGCGAGTTCGGTGATCGCCCGTTCCAGCGTCGCGCGGTCGATCGGGGGCGCCTGGGCGATGCCTTGGCTCAGGATCGTGCTGATCGGATTGAGCGCGTTACGCACGTTGTGCATCACCGCGACTGCGCTCTCGCTGCGCCCCAGCGCGAAGCTCTGCACCTCGATCTGCTCGCGCAGGTCTTTCAGCTGCGACAGCATCGCGTTGAGGCTACGGCCCAACGAGCCGAACTCGTCGCGGCGCCCGTCGTCCTTGAACAGTGCCATCGAACCCGACGCGCGTACCCGCTGCATATGTCGCTCGACGCGCAGCAGCGGTGCCAGCACCAGCCGCGCGATGACGCGGCGCAGGACGAGCAGCACGATCAGCAGCAGCAATGTCGATCCGGCGATGGCGAGCAGCAGCATCCGCCGCCCCAGCAGCGACACGTCGCGCACGACATGGAATCGTGCCGCGGCGACGGCATGGCCATCGACGCCCGCGATCGGCACGGCGATCGCCATCGTGCGCTTGCCCGGCGTGACCATCGGCGCATCGCCCAGCCCGGACCGGTCGATGCGCGCATCGAGCCGGATCAAATCGGACAGCTGGCGCGACGTCACCTGCCGCGCCATCAGCACATAGCCGCGCGGCGTTCCGGTGCCGTCGGATCGCCGCACCTGCGCCACACCGATCGCCGCGACCACTGGCCCCAGCCGCGCATAGAAATGCCCGGAGTTGTTCCGTGCGATCACCTTGGCGAGATCGGCATGCGTCGCGAGTTGCACCAGCGCCGCGCGCAACCGCGCCCGCTCACGTCCGCTGGCGGAATCGAGCCAGCGCGCGATGCGCAGCGTTCCCTCTGGCGTCACATAGGCCATGCCCTG
This sequence comes from Arthrobacter sp. TPD3018, assembly GCA_003075315.1. GTDB lineage: Bacteria > Pseudomonadota > Alphaproteobacteria > Sphingomonadales > Sphingomonadaceae > Sphingomonas. The sequence goes on from QDFQ01000002.1 coordinate 46,056, forward strand.
CACGCCGAGATTGGTCATCGCCAGCGGCGAGAAGCTGTCGCGTTCGAACGTCGCCGCCGCAGGCGATCCCGCCGGCGTCGCCATGTAATCGTAGCTCTGCGTCCAGTCGCCATAGTCGCGGACCGCGTTTTCGACCTTGGCCGCATATTCGCCCAGCGCCGCCTGCGTCCGCTCGACATGGCCGGCGATCGCCTTGGCTTCCAGCGCCGAGAAGCTCGGCGTGATGACGCTGGCGAGCAGCAGGGTGATCCCCAACGCGCCAGCGACGCCGACCGCGGTCAGGATCAGCACCAGCTTGGCACCGAGCGATGCGGGGCCGATCGGCCGCCGGCGCCCGAAAGGCCACCGGGTCCGTAGCGCCGGGATCATCCGTGCGTGCCCGTGGCGGCTCCGGCTTCGACCAGGTCCTGGTTGAGGAACCGCTGCTCAGCCAACGCCAGCGCCGCATCGGGCGCGACCGGCCGCGAGAAGAAATAGCCCTGCAAATGGCTGGCCCCCGCGAGCCGCAGCGCCTGCACCTGCGCCTCCGTCTCGACGCCCTCGGCGATCACTTCCAGCCCTAACGCACGACCCAGGTGGATGATCGAATGGACGATCGCAGCACTCTCGCGCTCGCGGCCCATGCCGTCGATGAAGCTGCGATCGATCTTGAGGCTGTCGAGCGCGAATTTCCGAATATTGTAGAGCGAGGAATAGCCGGTGCCGAAATCGTCCAGAGCGATGCGGAATCCCATCTGGCGCAGCTTGTAGAGCGTTTCGGCGGCGCGTTCGGCATCGTCGAAGATCGCGGTCTCGGTGATCTCGATCTGCACGCGGTTCGGCGTCACCCCGGCGCGCTGCACCGCTTCCATGATGTGGCCGACGAAATTGTGGCGGCGGAACTGGCGGGGCGAGAAGTTGACCGAGACATATTGGCCGGGGAAACGCGTCACCATTCCGAGCGCGGTGTCGAGGATCCAGTCGCCCAGTTCGTGGATGACGTTCGATTCCTCGGCGATCGGGATGAAGGTCGCCGGGCTGATCGGCCCATATTCCTGCGTGTTCCAGCGGACCAGCGCCTCGAAGCCTGTCACCTCCAGCTGGTTGCGCGCCACGATCGGCTGATAGACGAGGCTCAGTTCGTTGCGCTCGATCGCCTGGCCCAGGCCATGCTCGATGCGGCGGCGGAAGCGGATGCCTTCGTCCATGCTTTCATCGAACAGGCGGGTCACGCCGCGGCCGGCGCGCTTGGCATCGTTGAGCGCGAGGTCGGCGCGGCGGAGCGCGTCGATGGGATCGCACATACCCGCGCCCTCGACCACGACGAGGCCGGCGGAGGCGCCGCTCTGCACCGAATTGCCGAATACCTGATGCGTGCCGGCACAGGCCGCGACGATGCGGTCGCAGGCCATGACCGCCGCCTCGTCACCCGGCGCATCGAACAGCACGCCGAATTCGTCGCCACCCAGACGCGCAACGATCGCCCCCTCGGGCGCCTGGGCATGGAGGATGCTGCACACTTCACGGATCAGCGCGTCGCCGGCGAGGTGTCCCAACGTGTCGTTGACGATCTTGAACCGGTCGAGATCGAACATCGCGGTCGCGAAAAGGCCCGGCCGCTTGGCGCGATCACCCAGCGCGCGCAGGAAGGCGAGACGGTTGGGCGCATCGGTCAGCGAATCGTGAGTCGCCATGTGGATCGCGCGGCTTTCGTTCGCGGCAAGCTCGGCACTCTGCTCTTCCAGCTGGACGATCTGCGCAGCGAGCTGCGCCCGGGCGACGGCGAGCTCGCGATCGACCTGCCAGCGATGCGCCAGCGCGGTCGCGGTCTGGACGATCTCCGCCACTTCGAACGGCTTGGCGATGTAGAAGATCTTGTCGGCCGGTCCTGCGACCTTGCTGATCTCGATCGGCGAAAAGTCGGAGAAGCCGGTGACGATGCACAGGTTGATTTCGGGATCGAGCGCGCGGATGCGGCGTGCGGTTTCGCGGCCGTCGATGCCCGGCGGCATACGCACGTCGATGAACGCGACCGCATAGGGCGTCCCCGCCGCCAGCGCCGCCTCCACCGCCGCGACCGCATCGAGGCCCTGATGGCAATGCGTCAGGTCGAAGCTGTCGTCCGCCGCCGTATCCGCCGCCGGCGCGTCGTCGCCGAACAGCTCCGCCGCCATCGCGTCGAGCGCATTCTCCGCAGCACCGCGCTGCACCGCAAAGCAGCGGGCATAGCTGTCGTGCATAGCTGGCTCGTCATCGACGATCAGCAGGCGCTTCGAAACGGCGGCGGTCATCGGCAGCAACTTCCCTCTTATGGTTGACGAGGGAGTAAGCAGATGCGGTTAAGGCGTCGTAAACGCCCCCGCCAACGCGTCCGCGCCCATGCGCTCGGCCAGCGCCTGTTCGCCGAGCACGATCGCGCCGAGCGGCCCGGCGTTGCCCCCCAGTGCGGGCGGCACGATGAACGCGGGTTCGGCGATCTCGGTCAGCGCGATATAGCCGGCGAGGCTCTGCACCATCGCGTCGCGGACGCGCGGGAACAGATGATCGTTACCGACCATCACGCCGCCGCCCATCACGATCCGCCGCGGCACGCCGGTCATCACCAGCGTGTGGCACAATTGGCCCAGGACATGCGCAACGGGTTCCCACACCGGATGGTCCGCGGGAATGTCTTCCCCCTTGCAACCAGCGCGAGCGCCGATCGCGGGGCCGGCGGCCAGGCCCTCCAGGCAGCTGCCGTGGAACGGGCAGATGCCCATCCAATCGTCGCCCGGCATGCGCTGCGGCCGGATATGGCCGAATTCGCTATGGGTCAGGCCGTCGACCGGCTTGCCGCCCGCAATCAGTCCGACGCCGATGCCCGTGCCGACGGTGACATAGGCGATATCGGGCAGGCCCTTCGCCGCGCCCCAGCGCGCCTCGGCCAGCGCCGCGCCGACCACATCGGTGTGGAAGCCGGTCGGCACTTGATACCGTGCGGACAGACGGCCCGCAACGTCGGTGCCCGCCCAATGCGGCTTGGGCGTCGAGGTGACATGACCGTAATCGGCGGCATGCCGGTCGATCGAAATGGGCCCGAAGCTCGCGATGCCCAGCGCCTCGAACCCACCCCAGCCGTCCAGCACGGCCTCAACCGCCGCCAGCGCCTCGTCGGGCCGGGTCGTCGGGATCTGCACGCGGTCCTGAATATCGTCCGGTCCACGCGCGAGGATGCAGACGATCTTCGTGCCCCCCAATTCGATGCCGGCAACCAACGGGGGCACACGGTCCATTCTGTCATCCCATCCCATAGAAACAGCGCAACGATCGCGCGGGCCCCGCGCTTATTCCACCGTCACCGATTTGGCGAGGTTGCGCGGCTGGTCGACGTCGGTGCCCTTCGCCACCGCGACGTGATAGGCGAGCAGCTGGACCGGCACCGCATAGACCAGCGGGGCAATGAGCGGATGGACCTTGGGCATCGTGATCGTCGCGACGCAATTCTCGCCCGCCGCCTGGATGCCGTCATAGTCGCTGATCAGCACGACCTTACCGCCGCGCGCCTGCACTTCCTGCATGTTGCTGACGGTCTTTTCGAACAGCGGACCCGACGGCGCGATGACGATGACGGGGACGTTTTCGTCGATCAGCGCGATCGGCCCGTGCTTCATCTCGCCTGCGGCGTAGCCTTCGGCGTGGATGTAGCTGATCTCCTTCAGCTTCAGCGCGCCCTCCAGCGCCAGCGGATAATCGGTGCCGCGCCCCAGATACAGCACGTCGCGCGCTGCGGCGACGACGCCCGCCATTTCCTGAATCGATTCGTCATAGGCGAGCGCGGCGTTGAGCGCCGCCGGCGTCTCGGCGAGATGCTTGACGATCTCGCGCTCCTCACCGTCCTTGAACTTGCCCTTGGCGCGGGCAAGGTTCGCGGCGAGTGCGGCGAGCACTGCGAGCTGGCAGGTAAACGCCTTAGTCGATGCGACGCCGATCTCCGGCCCCGCGTGCGTCGGCAGCAGCAGGTCCGCCTCGCGCGCCATGCTGCTGGTCGGCACGTTGACCACCGCGGCGATCGTCTGCCCTTCCGACTTGGCGTGGCGCAGCGCGGCGAGCGTGTCCGCCGTCTCGCCCGACTGGCTGATGACGATCATCAGGCCGCCCGGCTCCATCACCGGCGCGCGGTACCGGAACTCCGACGCGACATCCAAGTCGACGGGCACGCGCGCGAACTGTTCGAACCAATATTTGGCCACCATGCCGGCGTAGAAGCTGGTGCCGCAGGCGACGATCGTCACACGTTTGATGCCCGCGAGGTCGAAGTCGGGGATCGGCAGCGTCACGCGATCCTCCATCCGCTGCAGATACGAGCGCAGCGTCTGGGCGACGACGATCGGTTGTTCGTAGATCTCCTTCAGCATGTAATGGCGGTGATTGCCCTTGCTGATGAGTTCGCCGGTGACGCCCGAGATGGTGATCGGCCGCTCGACGGGATGGTTGTCGCGGTCATAGACCTGCGCGCCCTCGGTCGTGCACACGACCCAGTCGCCCTCGTCCAGATAGGCGATGCGCTGCGTCAGCGGGGCGAGCGCCAGCGCGTCCGACCCGAGATAGGTTTCGCCCTCGCCATAGCCCACGACCAGCGGCGAGCCGAGGCGCGCGCCGATCAGCATGTCGGGATGCTTGCGGAACAAGATGGCGAGCGCGAACGCGCCGTGCAGGCGCGGCAGCACCTCGCGCACCGCGCCGACGGGGTCGAGGCCGGCTTCCACCTTCTCGCTCACCAGATGCGCGACGACTTCGGTATCGGTCTCGCTGGTGAACACGCGGCCGCGCGCGATCAGTTCGTCGCGCAGTGCCTTGAAGTTCTCGATGATGCCATTGTGGACCACCGCGACCTCGTCGGTCGCATGCGGGTGGGCGTTGTTGGTGGTCGGGCCGCCGTGCGTCGCCCAGCGGGTGTGGGCGATGCCGGTCGTGCCGGGCAGCGGCGCGGCGGCGAGTTCCTTGGCGAGGTTGACCAGCTTGCCGCTGGCGCGGCGCCGCTCGATCTGCCCGTCGTGATCGGTGGCGATACCCGCCGAATCGTAGCCGCGATATTCCAGCCGCTTCAAACCATCGAGCAGACGGTCGGCGACATCCTCAGCGCCGACGATTCCAACGATTCCGCACATTTACTTCGCTTCCTTCTTGGCGCGCATCATCGCGCGGAATTGGGTGGCCCAGCCGGGTTTGGCAATCTGCGGCGGCCGGACGAGCGCGAGCGCGCCAGCCTCGACATCCTTGGTCAGCACCGATCCGGCCGCGACGATCGCGCCGTCACCGACCGATACCGGCGCGACCAGCGCCGAGTTCGAACCGATGAAGGCATCCGCGCCGATCTGCGTCTTATACTTGAAGAAGCCATCGTAATTGCAGGTGATCGTACCGGCACCGATATTGGCGTTCGCCCCCACATCGGCATCGCCGATATAGGACAGGTGGTTGACCTTGGCGCCCTTGCCGATCTTCGCCTTCTTTACCTCGACGAAATTGCCGACCTTCGCCTTTTCGGCAAGGTCCGCGCCCGGGCGCAGGCGGGCATAGGGGCCAACATCGGCCTTGGCGCCGACCTTGGCGCCCTCGAGGTGGCTGAACGCGCGGATCGTCGCGCCGTCGGCGATGGAGACGCCGGGGCCGAAGACCACGTTGGGCTCGATCACGACGTCGCGGCCGATCTGCGTGTCATGGCTGAACCACACCGTATCCGGCGCGATCAGCGTCGCGCCGTCGGCCATCGCCTGATTGCGGCGCGCGGCCTGCCAGCCCGCTTCGACCGCGGCGAGCTCGGCGCGGCTGTTGACGCCGGCGACCTCGTCCTCGCCGGTTTCGATCACCACCGCGCGACCGCCTTCGGCCACGGCGAGCGTGACGATATCGGGCAAATAATATTCGCCCGCGGCATTGTCATTGCCAACCGCTTCCAGCAACCGCCACAGATCGCGCGTGCGCACCGCGGTGACGCCCGAATTGCACAGGTCGACCGCGCGCTCTTCGGGCGAAGCGTCCTTGAACTCGACCATCTTGGCGATCGTGCCGTCCGCATCCGCAATGATCCGGCCATAGGCACGCGCATCGGCCGGGCGGAAGCCGAGCACCGCGATCGTCGGCGCATCCTCCGCCTGCAGCCGCGCGGCGAGCCGCGCCACCGTCTCGGTTGCCAGCAAGGGCGTGTCGCCGAAGCAGACGATTGCGACCCCGTCGAAATCGCTGAGCGCGTCCTTCGCCTGCAATGCCGCATGCGCGGTACCCAGCTGCTCGCGCTGCCACGCGATCTCGACCCCCGTGGCGGCGACCGCCGCTTCGACCTGCTCGCCGCTCGCGCCGACCACGACGACACGATGCGTCGCGCCGGCCTGGTTCAGACTGTCGATCAGATGGATCAGCATCGGCCGCCCGGCGATCGGGTGCAGCACCTTGTGCAGATCGGACTTCATGCGCGTACCCTTGCCCGCGGCAAGGATGATGACGGCGAGAGGACTGGTCATGGCGACGTCGCCTGCCACGGAAGACTTGCCATTTCCATAGGGAGACGTCACCGGCGCGGGTTATGACGGGAATTTCATCGCACGATCCAGTATTCGACATCGTCGGGTTCGACCTGGACGGCACGTTGCTCGACACGAGCGGCGATCTGACTGCCGCGGTCAATCACGCACTGGCGTCGATCGACCGACCGCTGCTGACCGTCGAGCAGGTGAAGCCGATGATCGGTGGCGGCGCGCGGCATATGCTGGCGCAGGGGCTTGCCGCGACCGGTGGCTGCGACGATGTGACACTCGACGTGCTGCATCGGCGGCTGCTCGACCATTATGAAGCGAACATCGCGGTATTGACGCGGCCCTATCCCGGCACGCTCGACACGCTCGACCTGTTGGCGGCGCGCGGCGTGCGGATCGCCGTCGTCACCAACAAACTGGAATCGCTCGCGCGCAAGGTGATCGACGCGCTCGACCTGACGCGGCGCTTCGCATGCATCATCGGCGGCGACACGATGGGCCCGGGCAACGGCAAGCCCAGCCCCAAGCCGATCTACGAAATGCTGGCCCGCTGCGGCGGGGGGACGGCGGCATTCGTCGGCGATTCGATCTTCGACGTGCAGGCGGGCCATGCGGCGGGCCTGCCGACGGTGGCGTGCTCGTTCGGCTTCCTGATGCAGCCGGTCGAGGAGCTGGGCGCGGACGCGATCATCGACGGCTATGACGAATTGATCCCGACGCTGGAGCGGCTGGCGACGCGTTAGCCCCCTATTCTTCGTCACCCGGCACAGGTCCGGGGTGACGGCGTGGGTGGGGCTAAGCTCGCGCGCCCCTACGCCACTTGATCCACAGATGCCGCGCCAGCATCGCCGGCGGCATGCGCAGCCAGTGCGAGCGGACGTAGAACGCCAGCCGCGTCACCGGACGGATCGGTCGCCCCCAGTCGTCCCGGGCCAGCAGGCGGCGGCGGAACAGGCGGTCGCTCCACCGCGGCGCCAGGCGGATACGGCCCGAACTCTCGTAAGCGCGCACCTGCGTGCCGAACAGTTGCTGCGACAGCCGCAGCGCGCGCACCACCGCATCGTGCAGGCCATGGCGCCCGGCCTCCTCGACCAGCGTCAGGCCGAAACCCGCATCCCCCTCCGCCGCCTCGCCATACAGGCAATGGATATCCCACAGGTTGCGCAGGCCGCCCGCCAGATCGCCGTCGGCGAGCAGATGCGCCGCCGCATGGACGATCATCGCCGCCGGCGACAGCACCGACAGCCCGTTGCCCAGCGGCACCGCATCCGCGATCAGCGTTGCCACGTCGGGCCGCACCCGCGCGGTCAGCGGCAGGATCGTATGATGCACGTCGATCATCCGGTCGCGCTCGGCATGGATCAGCGGCGGCAATTCGTGCATCCAGCGCCGATAATAAGCGTCGTCGTACGGATCGGGCTTCACCCATTCCCAGCCCGCCGCGATCAGCGCCGCCTCGACGGCATCCAGCGCCTCGCGCGGCACCAGGATATCGAGGTCGCCGATCGACCGCCCCTGCCCCGCCGACAAGCCCGCCGCGACGAAGGCCGTCCCCTTCAGCAGCACGACCGGCACGCCGAGCGGCGCCAGCGCCCGCCGCGCCATCTCCGCCTCCCACAAGGCCGTCCGCCGCGCATTTTCGGCCGCAGCGCGCGCATCGCTCAGCAGCAGCGCGACGTCCTCTGGCAACGGCAGGCCGTGCAGCCGCCACGCGAGCGTGCCCAGCAATTGCTCCGCGCGCGCCATGGTGACGAGGCCCGCCCAATCGGTGTCGAGCGCCAGACTGGTCGGATCGGCGAGCGCGCGGGCGAGGATCAGAGCGTCCGCCACAACGCCTCCACCTGCTCGACCGCCGCGGCGCCATCGGGATAGTCGATCGCCATGGCGGGCGTGTCGCACACAAGCCGGGTCAGTGCGTCGAACCCGGTCTCGCCGAGCATGACGTAATTGGTCGACGCCTGCGTCAGCCGTACGAACGCCTCCGATGCGGCGACGGCCCGCGTCTCTGTCGCGAAGCCGTGCCGCGGAAACAGCAGCAGCGCCGGCTGTGCGGGCTCGTCCATCGCGCCGACGCTCAGCGCATCGGGCACCATGTGGCGGATGTCACCCTTCGGCGTGGCCGCCAGCAGTGGCCCCATCCGCGCCTGCGGCCAGGCTGCCATCGCCGCGGCGATGCCGTCGTTCTTCAGGCTGATCAGACGCGGAAAGGCATGGACCAGCCCCGTTTCCGGATCAATGAGCGCGAATTCATCGCCCATGAAGCGCCAGCCGCGCGCGGCGAGCAACGTCGCCAGCGTCGATTTGCCCGCTCCCGATTCGCCGGTCATCAGCAGCGCCCGCCCGTCGCGCTCGACGCACGAGGCATGGATCAGCAGATAGCGCCGACACCCCAGCGCCAATTGCAGGTTCATCGCCATCTCGGCGGCGAGCAGCCCCTGCGCCAGCGGCAGCGGCGCGGCTTCGGGCAGCATATAATCGCCGCCGATCCGCACCGACGGCCGCGCCCAGCGCCGCCACGGCCGCGTCGCCTCCAGCCTGACGGTGAAGTCGGGCAGGTTCGGGGAGGGGTAATAACGATACAGCTCTTCCAGCGCCGCGATCGGCGCGCGCCAGTCGCTGCCGATGCGAAAGCCGATCGGGCCGATGCGAACGCCAAAGACGTGCTTCATGCCGCGGCGACCGACCCCGCTGCGACGGGCAGGGCCTCGACCAGCCCGGCCGCAACCAGTTCGTCGAGCCGCGCGGCCAGCGCGTCGGCACCGCCGTCTCCCAGCTCGAACGCCTCACCCAGCCGGGCGAGCAGCCCGTCCCGGTCGAGCGGTTTCGCGGCCAGTGCCTGCAGGATTTCGGGCGCCGGGCTGGCAAGCAGATGCGTGATCCCCGACGATCGATGGAATACCGCGACCAGCATATCCAGCTCGCGGCTCAGCAGCGTGTCGGGCGCCGCGGCGCGATAGCGCATCGGGTCAGCGCGGCATCTGCAACGAGGCGAAACAGGTAAAGCCGCCCTGCCCGCGCTGCAGCCGCCGGATATAGGCCATATAGGCGCGGCTGCTGTCGTAGGTCGTGCCCGGCAGCTGCCCGCCGGCCAGCGCGCGCTTCACCTCGTCGCCCTTGAACGGGCGCCCCGGCGGCGCGAACGCACCCTTGGTGCCCGCCGGCACGACATTGCCATATTGGTCGATATACTGGCCCGCACGGCCCAGGTCCGGGACAGGGATTTCGCAGGTCATCACCGACGCCGCGCTCTGCGCCAGCGCCGGGCGGATCGAGACGACCGCCCCCGCGGTCACCGCGCCCAGCATCAGCACCCGGCGGCGCGTCGACACGCCCTCCGTCACCGGCGCAGCGGCAGGCTGTCCGGCGGTCTGGTCCGCACCGTCGATCGGCGTTTCGTCGCTCATGACACCCCTGTTATCGCAAGCGTGCCTTTCATATTCGTAAGCCACTGGCAAGTATGGCGCGCGTACCGTGGCGGGACGGCCTGCCGCGACGCCGGTACCGCACGGCCCGCAAATTGCGTCGCGATCCCCCTCCCGCAAGCGGTCTTCCTCGGCTAGCGAGGGCGCCATGCTAACCCGATTCGCCCGGCGGCTCAGCGGCGCGCTCGTCATCGCGCTCGGCACGGGCGTGGGCGTTTATGTGGTCGGCGGCAGCATCGACGGCGCGGCGGTGACGGTGGTCGGGGCCATGGCCGCCGCGCTCGCCGCCATGGGCCGCGGCGACCAGGGGCAGGCGGCGGCCCGCGCACGGGGGCCCGACGCCGATACATTGCTGGGCGAAGTCCTCGACGTCATCGCCGAACCCGTCTTGCTCGTCCGCCGCGGCATCGTCACCTGCGCGAACGCGTCGGCCCGTTCCGTATTGGGCAAGCATATCGTCGGCGAGGACGTGCGCGTGGCCATCCGCCATCCCGCCGCCGCTGATCGCCTGGGTCCGAACGGCACGCTGCCCGGCCGCCCGGTTGAATTGGTCGGGGTCGGCGCGCCCGACCAGCGCTGGGAGATGCGCACCGGCGAAACCACCGACGGCATGCGCATCGTCCATCTGGTCGACCAGAGCGGCAATTATGCCGCCGAAAAGATGCGGGTCGATTTCGTCGCCAACGCCAGCCACGAACTGCGCACCCCGCTCGCCTCGATCCTCGGGTTCATCGAAACGCTGAACGAAGAGGCCGGCGAAGACCCCGCCTTGCGCGCGCGGTTCCTGAAGGTGATGTTCGACGAGGCCCGGCGCATGCAGCGGTTGGTAGAGGACCTTATTTCGCTGTCCCGCATCGAGGCGGAGAAATACCGCCTGCCCGGCGAACGGCTGGACCTTGGCGAATTGCTGGAAGACGTCGCCGCCGAGATCGCCGCCGCGCGCGGCCCGCGCGCCGCCGACGTCTCGGTCACGATCGATCCCGGTCTGCCCGCGGTCACCGGCGACGAAGCGCAGCTGTCGCAGCTGTTCCACAACGTCATCGGCAATGCGATGAAATATGGCCGCGCGAACACGCCGGTGCGCGTGTCCTTGAGTCTCAACCGCTCGAAGCTGGTTCAGCTCGTCGTCCGCGATGAGGGCGAGGGCATCGCGCCGCAGCATATCCCGCGCCTCACCGAACGCTTCTACCGCGTCGATGCCGGCCGCAGCCGCAGCGTCGGCGGCACGGGGCTGGGCCTGGCGATCGTCAAACACATCGTCGAACGCCACCGCGGCCGCCTGGATATCGCCAGCCGCGTCGGCATCGGCACCACGGTGACGATTGCGCTGCCCGCGGCGGAGGCGGAGACGGCGGTAGCGACGACAGCGGCGACAGCGACGGCAAAGGCCTGACACGACCCGCCGCTACCGAATCACGCGACGCGTCCCCCCACACCCCCGTCACCCCGGACTCGTTCCGGGGTCCACCGGGCCGCGGGGCAGCGTGCGAGCCTCCTGCCGTCTCCCTCGCCGCAGAGTGGACCCCGGATCAAGTCCGGGGTGACGGAGGAGGTGCGGCAGCCGCCTGCACATTAAAAGTGCCCTTACGACCCACACCACCACCCCACCCGCCGCCCCTGTCATCAAAGGGCAACAAAACCGTCACACAGGCGGGTCGGGGCGACGCGCGAGTCGCCCGCGGGGATCCGATGCGCTGTCTTCCTTCCGGCCGTTTGCTGGCCGGCTCTCTGCTGACGCTGGCGCTCTGCCTGGCAGGGTGCAAGGATCAGGCGAATGGCGGCGGCAGCGGCGCGCGCGATCAGATCGCCGTCGTCGGCTCGTCCACCGTCTATCCCTTCACGACGGCGGTGGCCGAGGCCTTCGTCGCGGACAACCCCGATGCGCGATCGCCGGTGATCGAATCGACCGGCACGGGCGCGGGCATGAAATTGTTCTGCGCCGGCATCGGTGCGGGACATCCGGATATCGAGGATGCCTCGCGCCGGATGAAGCGCAGCGAATATGCCGCCTGCGAGGCGCACGGCGTCGGGCCGGTGCTCGAAATCCAGATCGGCATCGACGGCATCGCCTTTGCCGAGGCGAAGAACGGGCCCGGCATGCGCCTGACCCCCGCCGATTTGTATCGCGCGCTCGCCGCGACGCCGTTCGGCAAGCCCAATCGCGCGAAGACGTGGCGCGACGTGAACCCGGCGCTGCCCGCGACCCCGATCCAGGTCTATGGCCCGCCCGCGACCAGCGGCACGCGCGATGCGCTCGCCGAACTGATCCTGACGCGCGGCTGCGACGCGATCGACCCGCAGGCGCGCCTGCTCGCCCGCACCGACCCCGACGCACATCGCGCGCTGTGTACGCGTATCCGCGAGGACGGCGCCTATGTCGACGCGGGCGAGAACGACAATCTGATCGTTCAGAAGCTCAGCGCCAACCCCGATGCGATCGGCGTGTTCGGCTACAGCTATCTCGAACACAATGCGGATACAGTGAACGGCGTCGCGATCAACGGCGTGCTGCCGACCTATGACGCGATCGCCGACGGCCGCTATCCGGGGTCGCGCCCGCTGTACCTCTACGTCAAGAAGGGGCATCTGCGCGCCATCCCCGGCCTCGACACCTTCCTGCGCCTGTACGCCGCGGCCTGGGGTCCGGGTGGGCCGCTCGTCCGCCGCGGCCTGATCGCCGCGCCCGCGCCGGTGCGGGCGGCGTCGGCGGCGGTGATCGCGAACGAGACGCCGCTGAACCCCGCGGATTTGCCGTCGTGACGGTCGCCCGCTTCAATCCGTCACCCTGGACGAGTTTCGGGGTCCACCGGGACGCGGAGGCAGCGCTTGCGCCTCTGGCCCGTCCCCTCGCCGCAGAGTGGACCCCGGACCAAGTCCGGGGTGACGATGGGTGTGTGACCAGCGCCCCATACTCTCCGCGAACCGCCGCATGAGCGGCCTCGCCCTCGTCATCGTCGTCTTCGGCCTCGCGCTGATCGGCTGGCTCGCGGCGCGCATGCGGGCGGCGACGTTCCGCAAGCCGGGGGTCGCGCGCTTCACGGCTTTGCCCGTCCATTACGGCTATTTCGTCGCGCTCGCCGCATTGGTGCCGCCGCTCCTGTTCCTGGCGGCGTGGAGCCTCACCTCGCCCGCGCTCGTCACCGATGCGGTGATCGCGACGCCCGCCGCGGCGACGCTGCCCCCGCCGGGCTTCGAACGCGCCTCGATCCTGTCCGAAGCGCGCGCGCTGGCGAGCGGGCGCAGCCATGTGCCGTTCCACGCGCTCTCGGTCCGCCTCGCGCCTGCGTATGCCGCGGCGCAGGCGCGTTACGACTGGATCGCCACCGCGCTGGCCTTGTGCCTCGCGATCGGCGGCGGCGCGCTCGCCTTCACCCGCGTCCGCCCCGATTTCGCCGCGCGCACGCAGGTGGAGCGCGTCGTCATGCTGCTGCTGCTCTGCGCGTCGCTGCTCGCGATCCTGACCACGGTCGGCATCGTCGCGTCGCTGCTGTACGAATCGGGGCGCTTCTTCGGCATCGTGCCGATCGGCCAATTCCTGTTCGGCACGCATTGGAGCCCACAGGTCATCCTGCCCGACGATCCCGGCGCCAGCCTGGGCGCGGTGCCGCTGTTCTGGGGCACATTCTTCATCGGCGCGGTGATCGCGATGGCCGTCGCCGTCCCCTTCGGCCTGATGAGCGCGATCTATCTCACCCAATATGCGCATGCCGCGACGCGCCGCTGGATGAAGCCGGTGCTGGAGATGCTCGCGGGCGTCCCCACCGTCGTCTACGGCTATTTCGCCGCACTCACCGTCGCGCCTGCGGTCCGCCAGCTGGGCCTCGCGCTCGGCATCGCGAACGCCTCGTCGGAAAGCGCGCTGGCGGCGGGCGTGGTGATGGGGATCATGATCATCCCCTTCGTCTCGTCGATGGCCGACGATTCGATCGCCGCCGTCCCCGCCGCGATGCGCGACGGCAGCCTGGCGATGGGCGCGACCCAGTCGGAAACGATCCGCAAGGTGATCCTGCCCGCGGCCCTGCCCGGCGTCGTCGGCGGCATCCTGCTCGCGGTGTCGAGGGCGATCGGCGAGACGATGATCGTCGTCATGGCGGCGAGCGGCGTCGCGACGCTCACCGCCAATCCCTTCGCCAGCACCACCACGGTCACCAAGCAGATCGTCGACCTGCTGACCGGCGAAGCGGAGTTCGACAGCGCCAAGACGCTCGCCGCCTTCGCGCTCGGCCTCACCCTGTTCGTCATCACGCTGGCGCTCAACGTCGTCGCGCTGACCGTCGTGAAGCGGTATCGGGAGGCCTATGACTGATCCCCGCCCCCTCCGCGATCCCGCCGCGGTGAAGCGGCGGACGCAGCGTCGCTATGCCGCGGAACGTCGCTTCCGCCGGCTCGGCCTTGCCGCGGTCTGGCTGTCGGCGGGGTTCCTCGCCTTCCTACTCGCGACGATGATCTGGCAGGGCGCGAGCGGCTTTCGCGAAACCCGCATCGCGCTGCCGATCGACCTCGCCGCCGCGCGCCTGCCGATCGTCCCGGCGCAGCTGAAGGGGCGCGGCGCCAATCGCGCCCTCGCGGATGCGGGACTCGAGCAGGCGGTCGATGCCGCCGCGATCCGCGCTTATGGTCCGCGCGGGCCCGAACTGATCTCAGACGCCGCCTGGCTCACCGTGCGCGACGCGATCAAGCGCGACCCCGCGCTGCTCGGCTCGCGCACCACCTTCGCCCTGCCCACCTCGACCGACATCGACGTCGCCGCCAAGCACGACGGCACGGCCCAAGCCGAGGCGGTCGTCGCCCGTCTGCAGGCGCGCGGCGTGCTGTCCGAAGGGTGGGACATGCGCTTCCTCGCCGGCGCCGATGCGACCGATCCGGTGCGCGTCGGCATCTGGGGCGCGCTGAAGGGGTCACTACTCACCATGGCGGTGACGCTGGGCCTCGCCTTCCCGATCGGCGTGCTGTCGGCGCTGTACCTGGAAGAATATGCGCCGCGGAACCGCTGGACCGACCTCATAGAGGTATCGATCAACAACCTTGCCGCCGTGCCCTCGATCATCTTCGGCCTGCTCGGCCTCGCGGTGTTCCTGAACACCTTCCACCTGCCGCGCTCAGCGCCCTTGGTCGGCGGGCTGACGCTCGCGCTCATGACCATGCCGGTCATCGTCATCGCCGGCCGCAATGCCATCAAGGCGGTGCCGCCATCGATCCGCGACGCCGCGCTCGCGATCGGCGCCTCGCCGGTGCAGGTGGTGTTCGACCATGTCCTGCCACTCGCGCTACCCGGCATCCTGACCGGCACGATCATCGGCATGGCCCGCGCGCTGGGAGAGACCGCACCGCTGCTGATGATCGGCATGCGCGCCTTCATCGCGGCGCCGCCCTCACGCCTGACCGATCCCGCCACCGTCCTGCCCGTGCAGATCTTCCTCTGGTCGGATGAGGTCGACCGCGGCTTCGTCGAAAAGACCAGCGCGGCGATCATCGTCCTGCTCGTCTTCCTGCTCGCGATGAACGGCCTCGCCATCTACCTCCGCAACCGTTTCGAGACCCGCTGGTGACCCCCAAGATTTCCGCCCGAGACGTCAGCGTCCGCTATGGCGATACGCAGGCGATCGACCATGTCTCGATCGACGTCGATTCGGACAATATCGTCGCCTTCATCGGCCCGTCGGGCTGCGGCAAGTCCACCTTCCTGCGCACGCTCAACCGGATGAACGACACGGTCGCGAGCGCCCGCGTGACGGGCCAGATCCTGCTCGACGGCGAGGATATCTACGCCCCCGACATGGACGTCGTGCAGCTGCGCGCACGCGTCGGCATGGTGTTCCAGAAGCCGAACCCCTTCCCCAAATCGATCTACGAAAACGTCGCTTATGGTCCGCGCATCCATGGCCTGGCGACTGCGCGCGCCGACCTGGACGACTTGGTCGAGGAATCGCTGTTGCGCGCCGGTTTGTGGGACGAGGTGAAGGACCGCCTGTCCGACAGCGGCACCGCGCTGTCGGGCGGCCAGCAGCAGCGGCTGTGCATCGCCCGCGCCATCGCCGTCGAACCCGAAGTCATCCTGATGGACGAACCGTGCAGCGCACTGGATCCCATCGCCACCGCACGGATCGAGGAACTGATCCACGAACTGCGCGGCCGCTACGCCATCGTCATCGTCACGCACAACATGCAGCAGGCCGCGCGCGTATCCCAGCGCACCGCCTTCTTCCACCTCGGCCAGTTGGTCGAATGCGGCGCGACCAGCGACATCTTCACCAACCCGCGGGAGGAACGGACCCGCGACTATATTACGGGCAGGTACGGCTGATGGTCGATCACACGGTCAAGGCATTCGACGCCGATATCGGCCAACTGCGGGGCATGATCTCGCAGATGGGCGGGCTTGCGGAGGATGCGATCGCGCAGGCGATGCAGGCGCTCGCCCGCCCCGATCCCGCACTCGCCGCGCGCGTTCGCGCCGATGACAAGGCGATCGACGCGATCGAGGCGGAGGTAGAGCGGCTCGCGGTGCGCATCATCGCGCTGCGCGCCCCCATGGCCGTTGACCTGCGCGAGGTAGTGGCGGCGCTCAAGATCGCCGCAGTCGTCGAACGTATCGGCGATTACGCCAAGAATATCGCCAAGCGCGTACCGATGATCGATGCCGATGGCGGCAGCCACCGTATCGAACCCTTGTCGCTGCTCCCCTCGATGGCGCGCATGGCGAGCGACATGGTCCGCGCCGCGCTCGACGCCTTCGCCGCGCGCGACCCGGAAGCCGCGATCCGCGTCGTCGAAAGCGACGCCGCGCTCGACGATTTCTACGACAGCATCTTCCGCACGCTCGTTACCTACATGGTCGAGAACCCGCGCACGATCAGCCAGGTCGCCCACCTGCTGTTCGTCGCCAAGAACCTGGAGCGCGTCGGCGATCACGCCACCAACGTCGCCGAGATGGTCTATTTCGCCGCAACCGGAACCCAGATGGCCGATCGCGACCGCGACGGCGCTACGCATGAGGACACATTCTGATGGCACGCGCATCCATGCTGCTCGTCGAGGACGATGCCGCTCTCGCCGAATTGCTCATCTATCATTTCAAGCGTGAAGATTTCGACGTCGCCCATACGCCCGATGGCGAGGAAGCGTTGCTGCTCGCCAAGGAAAAGACGCCCGATATCGTGCTGCTCGACTGGATGGTCGAAGGCCTCAGCGGGATCGAGGTCTGCCGCCGCCTGCGCCGCATGACCGAAACGCAGAACGTGCCGATCATCATGCTGACCGCGCGCGGCGAGGAAGAGGACCGCATCCGCGGCCTCGAAACCGGCGCCGACGATTATGTCACCAAGCCCTTTTCGCCCCGCGAACTCGTCGCCCGCGTCAGCGCGGTGCTGCGCCGCGTCCGCCCGGCGCTCGCCGGCGAAGCGCTGACCTATGACGATATCGAGATGGACACGGTCGGCCATAAGGTCCGCCGCGGCGGCGAGGTCGTGCCGCTGGGCCCCACCGAATTTCGCCTGCTCAAGCACTTCCTGGAACATCCGGGCTGGGTGTTCAGCCGCGAGCGCCTGCTCGACGCGGTATGGGGCCATGACAGCGATATCGAGAGCCGGACGGTCGACGTCCACATCCGCCGTCTGCGCAAGGCGATCAACATCGGCGACCGGCCCGATCTGATCCGGACCGTACGCTCCGCGGGTTATTCCCTCGATTCAGGTACTTAACATCAAAAGATCGAATCGGCGGCGAAACGAAGGAGAAAAGCGTGGGATAAGACGTTGGGCCTCGGTGCTGACACCTGTCGGCGCATGAGGTTTCAAAGGAGATTCCCGCGATGAAGCTCATTCTGCTCGCCGCCACGGCGATGATCGCAGCGCCGGTGATGGCGCAGACCACGCCGGCCCCGGCGCCGGCCGATCAGACGATGACCCCGGCCCCGGCCGATCCCGCCGCGGCGCCCGCCGACGCGCAGACCCCGCCGCCGCCGCCCGCCGCCCCGGCACCGCAGGCGAGCATGCCGCCCGCCGAGACCACCGGCTCGCCCGCCGGCGGCTATGCCCCGACCGGCCCGGCCGTGACCGGCGGTACGCCGGGTTCGACGCTGCCTCCGGTCTTCCGTCCGGCGCCGACCCCGGATCAGGCCTTCCCGCCGCCCCCGGCGAAGGAAAGCTACCCGATCTGCAAGAAGGGCCAGTATGACGGCTGCATGCAGGCGAGCCAGGCCCCGCACAAGGCGAAGCGCCGCGCGCGTCGCTAAGCAGGGCTGACCATCGGCGGGTGCGACATCCTCTGTTGCGCCCGTTCGAAGGTCCGGTATGGAAGGCGCTTCATCCCATCGTGGAAGGAGCGCCTTTTCCATGTCCAGTCCGATCCGCTTCGACGGTCGCGTCGCCATCGTCACCGGAGCCGGCGGCGGCCTCGGTCGCCATTACGCCCTCGAACTCGCCAAGCGCGGTGCCAAGGTCGTCGTCAACGATCTCGGCGGTGCCCGTGACGGCACGGGCCATTCCGATGCGGCGCTCGCCGTGGTCGAGGAAATCCGCGCCGCGGGCGGCGAGGCGATGTCGAACGGCGGCAACGTCGCCGAATATGATCAGATGGTCGAGATGGTCGCCCGCGCCAAAGAGGCCTGGGGCGGCGTCCACGTCCTCATCAACAACGCCGGCGTCCTACGCGACAAGACCTTCGCGAAGATGGAGCCGGCCGATTTCGAATTCGTGGTTCGCGTCCACCTGCTCGGCTCGGCCTTCGCCACCAAGGCGTGTTGGGAGACGTTCCGCGAACAGAATTACGGCCGCGTACTGATGACCTCGTCGTCCAGCGGCCTGTTCGGCAATTTCGGCCAGGCCAATTATGGCGCCGCCAAGCTGGGCCTCGCCGGCCTCGCCAAGACGCTGGGGATCGAGGGCGCGAAGAACGACATCCGCGTCAACACGATCGCCCCGACCGCCGGCACGCGCATGACCGAGGATCTGTTCCCCGCCGCCGCCTTCGAAGCCTTCGCCCCCGAAAAGGTCGCGCCGGGCGCGCTGTATCTCGTCAGCGAGAATGCGCCGAGCAACGTGATCCTGGGCGCCGGCGCCGGCGTCTTCCAGGCATCCTATGTCACGCTGACGCCCGGTACGCTGCTGACCGGCGAGGCGCTGTCGCCCGAAGGCGTCGCCGATGCGTGGGATGCGATCGCCGACCGCCAGGGCGAAATCGTGCCGAAGACCGGTGCCGAACAGGCGATGACGATCGGCAAGCTGCTCCAAGGCGGCTGAACGGTTATCGCTCGGCTAGAAGACTTCACCCGGGCCCGAAAACGTCAACCCGAACCCGAAACCGTCACCCCAGCGCAGGCTGGGGTCTTTCGCGGCTCGCGTCGGGCGCCCTGACCCGGATATCCCGGCCTTACTAGGATGACGGCCGGTCAGGGCGGATGGATCGGACACGAACGATCCACGCCCCGCCGGCGCGTGCCGGCAGGGCGCCGGGGATCAGTCGACGAACGCCCGCTCGATCACATACGTCCCGGCCTTGGCGTTCGACCCTTCCTCGAAGCCGATGCCGTCCAGCATCGCCGCGGTCTCGCGGATCATCGCCATCGACCCGCACAGCATGATGCGGTCGGTCTCCGGATCGAGCTTCTTCGCGCCCTGCACGGGGTCGCCGAACAGCGCCGCGCTTTCGATAAGGTCGCCGATGCGGCCCGTCGTGCGGAACGGCTCGCGCGTCACCGTCGGGATATAGTGGAACTGCGTCGCCGCTTCCTCCGACACCAGCGGATCGTCGGCGAGGCGCGCCTGCAATTCGTCGTGATAGGCCAGATCGCTGACCTGCCGCACCGAATGGACTAGGATCACCTGGTCGAACATGCTGTACACGTCGGGATCGCGCGCCAGGCTGAGGAACGGCGCAAGGCCGGTGCCGGTCGAGAAGAAGAACAGCCGCTTGCCGCCGATCAGCGCATCGGTGACGAGCGTGCCGGTCGGCTTCTTGCCCATATACACTTCGTCGCCCGCCTCGATCAGCTGCAGCTTCGACGTCAGCGGCCCGTCCTCGACCTTGATCGACAGGAACTCCAGTTCCTCCGCATAATGCGGGCTGGCGATCGAATAGGCGCGCATGATCGGCTTGGCGCCCTCGCCGTCACCGGGCAGGCCGATCATCACGAACTCGCCCGAGCGGAAGCGGAAGCTCGCTGGGCGCTCGACCGCGAAGCTGAACAGCCGATCGTTCCAGTGGCGCACCCACAGTACCTTGACGTTGGCGAACGCCTTGGTTTCGGGGATCGTCTTCGGCGTGCGGGTATCAGTCATCGCGGGCAGGACTTCGGGTTGTTCGAGAAGGGTTCGCAATATGAAGCACGCGCCCCACGGTCAACCGAAGCAAAGCTTGTCGGGACCCCATCCGGACATTGCCGAGCCTTGCCCCCCACCCCATATCCGTTCCCGATATGGTCATCCAGATTCGCACCACCCTCGACGAGCCGGAAACCGGCCAGAGCTTCATCCCCCACCGCCCGGCGCGCCCCGACAAGGTGGAGGGCGGCCGCCCGTTCAAGCTGGTCAGCGAATACCAGCCGTCGGGCGATCAGCCGACCGCGATCGCCGAGCTGACCGCGACCGCGCGCGCTGGCGAGAAGGACCAGGTGCTGCTCGGCGTCACCGGCTCGGGCAAGACCTTCACGATGGCCAAGGTGATCGAGGAATTGCAGCGCCCCGCGCTGATCCTCGCCCCCAACAAGATCCTGGCGGCGCAGCTCTACGGCGAGTTCAAGAGTTTCTTCCCTGAAAACGCCGTCGAATATTTCGTCAGCTATTACGATTATTATCAGCCCGAGGCGTACGTGCCGCGGTCGGACACCTATATCGAGAAAGAGTCGTCGACCAACGAATCGATCGATCGCATGCGCCATTCGGCGACGCGCTCGCTGCTCGAACGCGACGACGTCATCATCGTCGCCTCGGTCTCGTGCCTCTACGGCATCGGCTCGGTCGAAACCTATTCGGCGATGATCTTCGACCTGAAAAAGGGCACGACCGTCGACCAGCGCGAGATCGTGCGCAAGCTCGTCGCGTTACAATACAAGCGCAACGACGCCGCCTTCCAGCGTGGCAATTTCCGCGTGAAGGGCGACACGCTCGAAATCTTCCCGTCGCACTATGAAGACAGCGCGTGGCGGATCAGCTTCTTCGGCGATGACATCGAAGAGATCACCGAATTCGACCCGCTGACCGGCAAGAAGGTCGCGTCGCTCAACAGCGTGCGCGTCTACGCCAACAGCCACTATGTCACCCCCGGGCCGACGCTCAAGCAGGCGGGTGAGGCGATCAAGCACGAGCTGTCCGAACGACTGAAGGAACTGATCGCGGAAGGAAAACTGCTCGAAGCGCAGCGCCTCGAACAGCGCACCAACTTCGACCTCGAAATGATCGCCGCGACCGGCAGCTGCGCCGGCATCGAGAATTACAGCCGCTTCCTCACCGGCCGCCTGCCCGGCGAACCGCCCCCCACTCTGTTCGAATATCTTCCCGAAAACGCCGTCCTGTTCGTCGACGAAAGCCACCAGACCGTGCCGCAGATCGGCGCGATGGCGCGCGGCGACCACCGTCGTAAGATCACGCTCGCCGAATATGGCTTCCGCCTGCCCTCGTGTATCGATAACCGGCCGTTGCGCTTCAACGAATGGGACGCGATGCGCCCGCAGACGGTCAGCGTCTCGGCAACGCCCGGCAATTGGGAGATGGAGCAGACCGGCGGCGTCTTCGCCGAGCAGGTCATCCGCCCCACCGGCCTGATCGACCCGCCCGTGGAAATCCGCCCGGTCGAGGAACAGGTGCAGGACCTGATCCAGGAGTGCAAGGCGACCACCGCCAAAGGCTATCGCACGCTGGTGACGACGCTCACCAAGCGCATGTCCGAAGACTTGACCGAGTACATGCATGAGGCGGGAATCAAGGTCCGCTACATGCACTCGGACGTCGAGACGCTGGAACGTATCGAACTGATCCGCGACCTGCGCCTGGGCGTCTATGACGTGCTCATCGGCATCAACCTGCTGCGCGAAGGTCTCGACATTCCCGAATGCGGGCTGGTCGCGATCCTCGACGCCGACAAGGAAGGCTTCCTCCGCTCCGAAACCTCGCTGATCCAGACCATCGGCCGCGCCGCGCGCAACGTCGACGGCCGCGTGATCCTGTACGCCGACCGCATCACCGGCTCGATGGAGCGGGCGATGAACGAAACGCAGCGCCGTCGCGAAAAGCAGGAGGCGTATAACGCCGAACACGGCATCACGCCGACGACGATCCGCCGCAACATCGGCGACATCATCGCGCACGTCAGCCAGGGCGATCAGGTCACCGTCCCCATCGACGAAGACCGCCCGCACATGGTCGGCCACAATCTGCGCGCCTATATCGAAGACCTCGAACGGCAGATGCGCAAGGCCGCCGCCGACCTCGAATTCGAAACCGCCGGCCGCCTGCGCGACGAGATCCGCCAGCTCGAAAACGAAGAGCTGGGCCTGCCCGTGCACGAGCAAAAGGCCCCGATCATGGGCCGCTCGAACGAAGGCAAACCCGGAACGCGCAAAACGCGATACGGCAAGGAACAGAAAATGCGCATGGGAGGTCGCCGAGGGCGGTAATTTTGCCGCCGCGGCCCTCGGCCGAGTTTCTTTTCGAATTTTCTAGGACGGCAGCGTACTCCCCCCCTAAGGTCGAAAGACTTAGGGGGGAGTGTTTGCGTGACGGATCGTGATGCGGCCGGTGATGCCGGCAAGAAGTCTTTGAAATTACTTCTGCGACTATCAACGGTCGGCGCCACCCTGGGGTTGGCGGCATGCGGCGGCGGAAATGGCGGGGGCGGGACTACACCGGTCGCCAATCGTCCGCCGGCGTTCACTTCGGTGACGACCGCCAGCGTCACCGAAAATTTCGCCGGGTCTTTCTATCAGGCGGCAGCCACCGATCCTGATAACAATGCGATCACCTATTCGATCAGCGGCGGCAGCGATGCCGCACGCTTCGTCTTGGACGGCGATCGCCTGCGCTTCGCGACCGCACCGAATTACGATTTGCCGACCGATAGCGATGAGGACAATGTCTATCTCGTTCAGATCACCGCCAGCGACGGTCAGGCCACAACGACGCTCGATCTTCGCGTGACGGTGACCAACGACCGCGAAGGCGTCGTCGTCCGCCGCATCGGGAGCGGCTTCGATCGCCCGGTCGGGTTCGTCTCCATTCCTGGCGACACGCGCGTCTTCGTGCCCGAACGCGGCGGGCGCATCTTCCTGTTCGATCCCACCAGCGGCACCAAGACACGCTATCTGACGGTCAACGTCTCGACCGCCGGCGAAGGCGGCCTCGCCGCGATCGCGCCTATGGCGGACTATGCGAAGTCGGGGCAGTTCGTCGTGCTGTACACCGCGAGCAACGGGGCGTTGATCGCAGCGGTCGGCCAGCGGTCCGGCATCTTCGGCTCGCCGGCACTGACGTCCGAGACGGTGTTGGTTGCGGCCATGCCCGCTGGCGCGAGCGCCACGGGCACCGCCCAGCTCGCTGCGGACGGCAAGCTCTATATCGCCACCAGCGATGCGATCGGCGCCACCGATCCCGCCTTGGGCAGCCAGTCCGGGACGTCGGTGTTCGGCAAACTGTATGCCGTCGAGCGCAACCCCGATCCCTTTGCCGGGGCCAGTCCGCAATATTTCCTCGTCCGCCGCATCGCCAGCGGCCTCCGCTATCCGAGTGGCACCACGTTGCTGGATGGCCGCTTGCTGCTCGCCGATCGCGGCGGCGACAGCCGGCATGAGGTCGACCTGATCGACCCTACCGCCGGCAGCAATTTCGGCTGGCCCTATAAGGAAGGTACGGTCACCGTGCGCAGTGGCGCGCCGGCCGGCCTGGTCGATCCCGCACTGGAATATCGCTTCGGGACGGGACCCGGCATGGGCACCGGCATCGTCGGGGGGATCGTCTATCGCGGCGCCATTGCCAGCCTGTCGGGCCAATATGTCTTTGCCGATCGCAGCGGCGCCATTTTCGCGACGAGTGCGGCGAAGCTGGGCGGCACGCTCATCACCGCCAGCACCATCGAACGACGGCGGGCCGATTTCGCGCCGGACGTGGGGACGCTGAGCGAACCCACGGCGATCAGCGCCGATGCCAGTGGCACCCTCTATATCGTCGATGCCGGTGGCGACATTTTCCGGGTGGATGCGGGCTGAGCGCCCGCATCCCACTCACCCCGCAGCGAGATTCTCGCTGCCGACGCCGTAATAGCTCGCGACGCGATCGGCATAGGCCTGGTCGAACACGGGGGCGTTGTTCGCCCAGCTCGGGCCGCCTTCCAGGATGCGGCGGTCGATGGTGATGACGTACAGGTCACGCACCGGGTCGAACTGCAGCAGGCCGAAGGGGACCGGGTAGAAGCTCTTGCCCATCCCCAGGAACCCGCCAAGGCTCAGCACCGCGTGCGTCGTGCGGCCTGATCCCTTGTGGACCATCAACGCATAGACCGCGCCCACCTGATCCCCGTCGCGGCTTTCGACCTTCAGCGAATGGGCGATATTGGCCTGCGCGAGCAGCTGGGTGGTGGCGGTCTGCGTGTCGGTGGACATCGAAAAGCTCCTGTTTCGTGCCGGGTGAACCGCCTTGTGGCCGCGCCGGTTCCATGTTCACGCGCCTTGAGCGCGCCTGCCGCTTCGCCCATAAGCCCCGCCCATGCGCCGTTTCGCCTTCAATCCTGCCCCCGGTCTTGCCCTCGCCCTGCTCGCCGCGCTCGGCGCCTGCGTGCCCCAGCCGATCGCGCCGCCGGCCACGCCGACGCCCGTGCCCGTTCGCCCGCAGCCTGCCCCGGTCGCCACGGCGCGCGGCAGCGACTGGCGTGACTGGCCGCTGACGCCGGGCACCTGGACCTATCGCCGCGATGCGCGCGGCAGCCTGGCCCTGTTCGGGGTGGCGGGTAGCGATGCGTTGGTGACGCTGCGTTGCGACCTGTCGAGCCGCCAGATCTTCCTGTCGCGCGCCGGCAGCGTGCTCGCGCCGCTGACGATCCGCACCACCAGCACCACGCGCGCGCTGGCGATGCGCCCGACCGGCGGGACGCCGCTCTACGTCGCGACCACGCTCGCGCCTAACGACAGCCTGCTCGACGCGATGGGCTTTAGCCGCGGGCGGTTTGTGGTGGAGCAGCCCGGCAGCGGCACGTTGGTCCTGCCCGCCTGGGCCGAGATCGAGCGCGTTACCGAGGATTGCCGGCGCTAGCCCAAGGGCCAAGGGGCACGATGCTCGTGCAAAACGCGTTGCATTACAAGTCTTGCAAGTGGCTGCGGTGATGCGCACATTGACGGTGTGGCGGGGGTCCCCGGCACATGGCTATCACAAGCGAAAGGAGGTGATCCGATGTCTCATGGTTCAGCAGTGGGGTCGGTTCAGTTCGTTCGGGGGACTGGCTTCTAAGACCCGATACGGCGACACCGGGGGGTATCCTCCCCCAATCAACGATGTCGTCATGGGTTGAAGAGGCCTCATGGTCTCCCGGGCTGGAGCTCTCCGGCCGCTGACCATGTTTGGGGGGTGTCGGGTCGCCGGGAGGCGCCCGGCACCCTCTTCTCATTCTAGGGCTACAGGAAGCGGTGCATCACCAGCGCATCAACCGGGCCCAGCCGCGGATGGTCGAACGCCGCAGGCACCCGCCCGACGATCGCAAAGCCCAGCGCCTGCCACAGGTTCGCCGCGACCGTGTTGCTGGCGAGCACGAAATTGAATTGCATCGCGCGAAACCCCGCAGCCTGCGCCGCATCGAACGAATGCTCCGCCATCGTCCGCGCGACGCCCTGCCCGCGCGCCGCCTCGGCCGTGACATAGCCCGCGTTGGCGACATGCGCGCCGCCGCCCGCCTGATTGGCCTGTATGTAATAACTGCCCAGCAGCACGCCATCGCGCTCGGCCACGAACACGTGATGCGCCGCCGCGAACCAATGGTCCGCGATGGCCGCCGGGGTCATGTCGCGCGGTAGGGCATAGGCCTCGCCCAGCGCGATCACGGGCGCGAGCATCGCGACGACGCCCGCCACGTCGTCGGCCAGCGCTGCGCGGATCGTCGGCGCCGTCACGCTGCGGTCCGGCGCGACGGGGTCTCCTCGATCAGCGTGTAGAGCATTGTCTCTTCCCCCTCGATCCGACGCAGCAGCTGCTGCAGGATCTGCCGCGTGGCGGCACCGAAGGCAATCCAGTCGTCCGCGATCCGCTCCGCGGGCCACGCCGCGATATAGGCGCGGTAGCGACCCGCGAGCGACCCCATCTCCGCCGCGAAGCGCGTCGCGACCTCCGCCGCCCGCGGGTCACGGCCCGCGCGCAGCCGGGGATAGAGCAACGCATCCTCCTTCGCGAGGTGTGCCAGCAGCTTGCGGGTCAGCAGCCACCGCGCCTTTCCCAAACGCGACGGATCGAAATGCGGCGCTGCCACGCAAGCCAGCAGCGCTGCGGCCAGCTCGCGCAGCTCATCATGTTCGGCGGACAACGTCCTCCTGCTCAACATGGCCATCCCCCACAGATTTGGCGTCGAATCAAATACTAAGCCGTCTCGGTTTCTGGCGGGTAAATACGGGAGGCTGCCACGTCTCCTCGCGAAGCCAAAACGAATCGTTGTGTAAACACAACAGATCATGCAGAATGGACGCATGCACAATCGCATCGCCCTGTTCCGGAACGACCGCAACGTGTCGCGACGCGAGCTGGCGGAGGCGGTCGGCGTCAACCCGCAGACGATCGGCTATCTCGAACGCGGCGATTACAACCCCAGCCTGGAACTGGGCCTGAAGATCGCCGCCTATTTCGACGTGCCGGTCGAGCTGATCTTCTCGCTCGCCCCCTTCCCCTCGCTCACCGACGCGCTGCGCCGGGCCGGAGACGCCTGATGGGCTATGACAGCCGCCGCTGGACCGGCCGCTATGCACCCGGCGAGATGCCGCCGGAGTTCGGGGGCGGACGTCCCTATCGCAGCCGCAAGTTGCGCTGGTGGCTGCTCGTTGCCGTCATCGTCAGCGTTGCGCTTGCCGTCGGGCAAATGTGGTTGCCGGACGATCACGGCGTGCCCTTAGGCTGGTTCGTGATTACGACCGCGATGAACGTGGGCGCCGGTCGTTCCCCTTTCGCAAAGAATAAGTGGGGCGATTACGACGAATTCGAACGCGGCGCCCTGATGCGCGCGACGCAGCGTGCCTATTGGGTCGTCACGGCGCTCGGTGCCGGCGCGCTCGGCTGGTGCGCCACCGCGACCGCATACGGCTGGCCGATGCCGCACCGCTGGGGCGATTGGGCCGTGTGGGGCCTCGCGCTTGCCGCCACCGCCACCAACCTGCCCGCCCTGTTCGCCGAATGGGCAATCCCCTTCCCCGATCCCGAGGACGCCGCATGAGCTACCGCGACGGCTACGACATCCGCAAATGGTCCGCGAACGAGATGCAGCGTCGCCCGCGCCGCTATGCGGTGCGCTGGGGACTGGCCGCGGGCCTCGCCTCGGTGCTGGCGATCCCCGTCTTCGCCATGCTGGGCACGGGCGACCATGGCGGCATCGTGCCCAACGTCATGCCGTTCAGCATGCTGCTGTTCGTCAGTTCGATTGGATCGCCGTTCACGCGGGAGGCTTGGCTCAGCCCCCGCGGCTTCGCGACCTATGATGAGTTCGAACGGGCTGCGCTGTCCGACGCGATGCGCCGCGCCTATCTGATCGATATCCTTGCCGTCAGCGCGCTGTTCCTCTGGCTGATGGTCGCCAGCCGCCTCGGCTGGCCGATGCCGGTCACGAGCAGCCAGTGGGGGGCCATCGGTTACGCCACGGTGATGACGATGCTGACGCTCCCCATTCTCTTCGCCGAATTCATGGTGCCGATGCCCGACCCGGAGGACGAGCCGCTGTGACCGACAAGACAAATCTCCAGCGCCTCGACGCGCTCGTCGGCTGGACCGGCATTCCAGCGCTGTCGCAGCACCCGCCCCGCCGCCGCCCGTTGCGCTGGCCAGCCACGATCGCGCTCGCCCTGGCCTTCGCCGGCATCGCGCTGTCACTCACCCGCGGCATGCAAACGCCGCTCGCGCTTGCCGGCTATGGCATCGAGATGCTGGGCTTCGCGCTCGGCACGTTCGTCAAGATCGTCGGCCCGCTCAAACCCTATGGCGGCACCGAAAAGACCGACGAATGGGACCGCGCGGTCCGTGCCCGCGCCTATCTGTGGACCTTCGCTGTCTTCGCGATCACCACGATGCTCGCGCTGTTCCTGCTGATGGCCGGCATCGCCTTCGACTGGCCGAAGGCGGCGCTGATGCAGGGCGCGGCACAGACGCTGTTCCTGCTCTTGACCATCATCAACGCCACCCCCGCCGCCCAGGCGAGCTGGGCGGTCCGCTGGCAGCAGGACGACGATCAGGCGGGGTGAAACGCCTTACCCCTCGGCCCGAAGCCCCCCCGCGTCGCCCCAGCGCAGGCTGGGGCCTCTCCCGGCTCTTGTCGCGCGCCCTCACCGGGAGATCCCAGCCTGCGCTGGGATGACGGACATGGAGACCGGCATCACGCCGGCTGCAACAGCCCTTCCTTCGCGATCTTCTCGCGCCACACCAACGGCGCCAGCGTGTGGACGTTGTTGCCCTCGCTATCCACCGCAACGGTGACGGGGAAGTCGCTGACCTCGAATTCGTAGATCGCTTCCATCCCCAGGTCCTCGAACCCGACGACCTTGCTGCCCTTGATCGCGCGCGCCACCAGATAGGCCGCGCCGCCGACCGCCATCAGATAGGCGCTCTTCGCCTCGCGGATCGCGTCCGTCGCGGCGGGGCCGCGCTCGGCCTTGCCGACCATCGCCAGCAGCCCCTGGTCGAGCATCATGCGCGTGAACTTGTCCATGCGCGTCGCGGTGGTGGGGCCGGCGGGGCCGACCACTTCCTCGCCGACCGGATCGACCGGACCGACGTAATAGATCACGCGGCCCTTGAACTCGACCGGCAGCTCCTCGCCCTGCGCCAACATGTCGGCGATGCGCTTGTGCGCGGCGTCGCGGCCGGTCAGCATCTTGCCGTTCAGCAGCAGCCGGTCGCCCTGCTTCCACGACTGCACCACGTCGGGCGTCAACGTGTCGAGGTCGACGCGGATCGCCGCCTTGTCAGGCGTCCAGTTGACGTCGGGCCACTCGCTGAGCTTCGGCGCTTCCAGATAGGCCGGGCCGCTGCCGTTCAGCGTGAAATGCGCGTGGCGGGTCGCAGCACAGTTCGGGATCATCGCGACCGGCTTGCCCGCCGCATGGCAGGGCGCGTCCTTGATCTTGACGTCGAGGATCGTCGACAGGCCGCCCAGCCCCTGCGCGCCGATGCCCAGCGCGTTGACCTTGTCGAAAATCTCGATGCGCAACGCCTCGATATCGGTCTTCGGCCCGCGCGCCTTCAGCGGTCCCATGTCGATCGGCTCCATCAGCGCCTGCTTGGCGAGCAGCACGCAATGTTCCGCGGTGCCGCCGATGCCGATGCCCAGCATCCCCGGCGGGCACCAGCCCGCGCCCATCTGCGGCAGCATCTCGATCACCCAGTCGACGATCGAATCGCTGGGGTTCATCATCTTGAACTTCGACTTGTTTTCGCTGCCGCCGCCCTTGGCCGCGACATCGACCGAGACGGTTGCGCCCGGCACCATCTCGACATGCAGCACGCACGGCGTGTTGTCGCGGGTGTTGCGGCGCGTGAACGCCGGGTCGGCGAGAACGGAGGCGCGCAACTTGTTCTCGGGGTGCAGGTACGCCCGGCGCACGCCCTCGTCGACAACCTCCTGCATCGAGCGGCTGTTGTCGTCGAGGCGGCAGTCCATGCCCCATTTGACGAAGACGTTGACGATGCCGGTGTCCTGGCAGATCGGGCGATGCCCCTCCGCGCACATGCGGCTGTTGGTCAGGATCTGCGCGATCGCGTCCTTGGCGGCCGGGCTCTGTTCGGCCTCATAGGCGTCGCCCAGGGCGCGGATGTAATCCATCGGGTGATAGTAACTGATGAATTGCAGGGCGTCGGCGACGCTGTCGATCAGGTCGGCGGCGCGGATGGTCACGGGCAGGCTGGTCACAGGCGAAAGCTCCTTCGGGAAGCAGCCTTTACGCCCCGGCTGCGCCCCCGCCAAGCATCGCTGCGATGCGGCCGTTTCGGTCCCCTTTGCAGGGATTTATCAAGGATCGCGGGGGTATTCCGGTGCCATGAATCGCATGACCCGACCTCAACCTCTTGATATGCGGGGGCCGGACGCGTCGGCGATGACGATTCTGGGCGTGCGCTACGACAGCCCGGACTATGTCGTCGTGTCGCTCGGGCAGCGTCTCGGCATGGTCGCGACGCTGTGGCCGCTGGCCTGTGCATCGCTCGCCGCGATGGGCGTGCTGCTCGGCGTGGGGGCCCATGCGACGGGCCTCTCCCTGCCCTTCGTCATCGCCCTGCTGCTGCTGATCGCGAGCGCGAGCGTCCTGTGGTTCACCTCGATCGGGCAGCATAGCGATCGCTGGCCGGTGTTTCAGCGCGTGCGCATCACCGCGGTCGCCGCGCTCGCGGTCGGGGGTGCGATGGCGGTACTCGCCGCCGATCTGCCGCACGGGTCGTTCGCCATCGTCTGCTGGGTCAGCATCGCGGCGAGCATCGCGCTCGTCGCGCTCGCGCTTCAGCCGATCCGCATCGCCACGCTGTCGCTCGCGGTCGGCTTTTCGTTGATGCCGGCCGCGGCGGGGCATGTCCTCGCCACGCTCGTCGCGCTGCCCTTCGTCACCGCCTTCGGCTTCGTGATCGTCCGCCTCGCCCGGCTCGATGCGCGCACCGCCTATGATCACATGATCGACAGCGGCAACGGCCGCCTCGCGCTCAAGATGATCGCCGAATTCGAAGATCACGGCACCGGCTGGTTCTGGGAAAGCGACCGGCAGGGCCGGCTGACCTATCTGTCGCGCAAGGTCGCCGACGATCTGGTCCAGAACGGCCAGCCGCATCCGATCGGCCAGTTCCTCACCGACGTCTTCCGCATGGACGGCGCCGCGATCGGTACGGAGCGCACGCTCGCCTTCCATCTGTCATCGCGTACCGCCTTCGCCGATTACATGATCTGCGGCGCCGGCGACGCGCCCGAAGTCGCCGAACGCTGGTGGTCGATGTCCGGCCGGCCGATGATCGACGATCTCGGCCGCTTCGGCGGCTTCATCGGCTCGGGCAGCGACCTCACCGAAAAGCGTCGTTCGGATGCCGAGATCACGCGCCTTGCCCTGTTCGACAGCCTGACCGGCCTCGCCAACCGCCAGCGCATGCGCCACAGCCTCGACAAGACGCTGCAGCAGCAGGCGATCACGCACAGCCCCGCCGCGCTGTTCCTGATGGACCTCGACCGGTTCAAGGCGGTGAACGACACGCTGGGTCATCAGGCGGGCGACGAGCTGCTGAAACAGGTCGCGCAGCGCCTGCAACGGATCGTCGGCGATGCCGGGCTCGTCGGGCGCCTCGGCGGCGACGAATTCCAGGTCCTGCTACCCGGCAACGACCGTCGCGACGCGCTCGCCCTTCTTTCGCGCGAGCTGATCGCCGGCCTGTCGCAGCCCTATTTCGTCGCCGCCACGTCGGTGACGATCGGCTGTTCGATCGGCATCGCGATCGCGCCGCAGGACGGGAAGGACGCCGAAGCGCTGATCCGCAACGCCGACCTCGCGCTTTACGCCGCCAAGGCGGACGGGCGCGGCGTCCACCGTTTCTATTCCGACGACATGCTGGCCGGCGCGAAGAGCCGCAAGGCACTCGAGGACGACATGCGCCTGGCGCTGACCGAGGGGGGCTTCGTCCTCCACTATCAGCCGGTCGTGTCGACGAAGGATGCGAAGATCGTCGGCTATGAAGCGCTGATCCGCTGGCACCATCCGGTGCGCGGGCCGATCTCGCCGGCCGACTTCATCCCGGTTGCCGAGGAATGCGGGCTGATCGAGCCGCTGGGCGAATGGGTGTTGCGCACCGCCTGCGCCGATGCCGCGCGGTGGCCCGGGGACGTCCGCGTCGC
Source organism: Arthrobacter sp. TPD3018 (assembly GCA_003075315.1). Classification (GTDB taxonomy): domain Bacteria; phylum Pseudomonadota; class Alphaproteobacteria; order Sphingomonadales; family Sphingomonadaceae; genus Sphingomonas. The sequence continues at coordinate 77,992 of QDFQ01000002.1, forward strand.
GGTCAATGTCTCGCCGATCCAGTTCGCCAATCCCGCCTTCCCCGCGATCGTCACATCCGCGCTCGCGCATAGCGGCCTGCCCGCGCGCCGCCTGGAGCTGGAGATCACCGAAGGCGTCTTCCTCGCCGGATCGGGATCGACCGATGCCATGTTCAAGGCGCTGAAGGCGATCGGCGTCCGACTGGCCCTGGATGATTTCGGTACCGGCTATTCCAGTCTCGGCTATCTGCGCACCGCGCCGTTCGACAAGATCAAGATCGACCAGAGCTTCGTGCGCGGTGCCGCCGCGCCGGGCAACCGCAACGCCGCGATCATCCGCGCGATCGTGTCGCTCGCCGAAACGCTGGGCATGGAGACGACCGCGGAGGGCGTCGAGATCCAGGACGAGATCGATCTGGTCCGCCACCTCGGCTGCAGCCACATCCAGGGCTATGTGTACGGCCGCGGCGTGCCCGCCGCCGACGTCATGGCGCAGCTCGGCGAAGCCGCGCCCGCCCACCCCGTCGGCCACCGCATCAGCCGCGCGCCCCGCACGCGCATGCTGCGCTCCGCCCGGATCGAAATCGGCCGCAAGCAGGGCGACGTGCGCATCCGCAACATGTCGAGCAGCGGCGCGCTGATCGACGGCATCAACATCGATGGCGAGGCGGTGGGCGTCGACGTGATGCTCGAAGTAGCCGAGGACCAGATGGTCGCCGCGCGCATCGCCTGGGCGCACGACGGCCGCGCCGGTATCGCCTTCAACGAACGCATCGACCTCGACCGGCTCAACGCCCCCATGAGCCGCCTGCGCCATGGCTGACCTGACGTCACCGCCCACCCTCACGCCACCCCGGCGTTAAACGCGCGTTTACCATCACCCGCTAACCCGGTCCGCACCCGCCGGCATTCCGCCGCCCGGGTGGCAGGAATCGCCCTCGATGAGCATGCACGCGCCGATCGACATCACCACGCTCGGTCTCGACGAAGCCGCCATCCACGCCATGCGCTTCGCGGGCGGGGTCGAACTGCACAATCCCTACATCGATCTCGTCATGGCGCGCGGCTTCCTCAACGCCGACGAATGCGCGCTGATGTGCACGATGATCGATGCCAACCGCCAGCGGTCGCGCGTCGCCGATGGCGTGTCGCAGATGCGCACCAGCGAAACCTGCGCGTTCGACGTCAACGAACCGCTCATCCAGCTGCTCGACCTGCGCATCTCGCTGTTCCTCGGCGTCGGTCCGCAGTTCGGCGAAAGCGTGCAGGGCCAGCGCTATGCCGTCGGCCAGGAATTTCGCAGCCACGCCGATTACTTCAAATCGACCGATCCCGAAGAGACTTCGCACCTACGGCGCTGCGGCCAGCGCACCTGGACCGCGATGATCTACCTCAATGAGCCCGAGGCGGGCGGCGAGACCTATTTCCACCATCTCGACCACGACTTCGTGCCCGAAATGGGCACCATGCTGTGCTGGAACAACATCGACGCCGAAGGCAAGCCCAACCCCTATACCGTCCATCAGGGCAAGCCGGTCATCGCCGGCACCAAGTACATCATCACCAAGTGGTTCCGCGAGCGCCCCTGGAACAGCCCGCTGCCCGCCCCGGCGCCGGTCGCGACACCTGCCGTCGACAGCTCGGTCCGCGCGATGCGCGCGCTGAAGGGCCGCCGCTGACACGGGCGCACCGGTGCTGCTCGCCTTCCTCCTCGCCCAGCTCGCCACCCCGCCCGCCGCGCCATCGCAAGCCGACATAGAGGTCACCGGCCGCCAAATATCGCGCCTCCGGCTGTCGCTCGACCTCGACGGTGGCGTGCTGAAGGCCTGCCGCATCACCGTCTCCAGCGGCGACGCCCTCATCGACGCACTGGCCTGCCCCGCCGCCCGCACCTGCGTCGCGCAGAGGCCGCGGACCAGCACCGCCCTGCTCGCCTGTATCGACCAGCGCATCGCCGCCGCCGTGCGGGCACATGATGCCATGTCGGGCAGCATCGATGGCACGGGGCGCTAAATTTCGATCCCAAGCCACCATCCGTTGTGAAGCCCCACCCGCGGACATATTGCATCCCGCGAGGAGGTATCCCGCGCCATGACGCTGAACGAGCTGGGCACATGCATCTGCATCATGGGACCATCGAACAGCGGCAAGTCGACGCTCGCGAAGGCCATCGGGAACGCCAAGGGGTTGGAGGTGGTCCACCTCGACCAACTCCACCATCTCCCGCACACCGACTGGGTGCCACGACCGCCAGCCGAGTTCGCGGCGCTGCATGATGCCGCGATCGCTGGCGACCGCTGGGTGATGGACGGCAATTACTCCCGACTGCTGCCGCAACGCATGCACCGAGCGACCGGCGTCATCCTGCTCGACGTCCCGACGACCACCAGCCTGTATCGGTACATCCGACGCTGCTGGTTCGAGCGCGACCGTCGCGGCGGGCTGGAAGGCGGTCGCGATAGCGTGAAATGGGACATGATCCACCACATCGCCATCGCCACCAGGGCCAACCGGACCCGCTACCGCGACATGTTCGACGGCATCACCCTGCCCAAGATACAGATCGCGTCGACCACGGCGCTAACCACCTTCTACCGCGCGAACGGCTTGAGGCGGTAGGGGCGCAACCGTCATGTGTGTAAGAGCGGGAGTCAGCCCAAACGGAAGACGCCCCCCCTCAAACCACCCCCACGATCGGCGCGCGGAAACACAGCGGGATCGTCCGGTCGGTCAGCGCGCGGGGCGCGAACGGGGGGACGCGGCCGCCGGTGAAGGGCACGAACAGCGCCGGACCCAGCCGGCAACGGTCGAGCGTACCGTCGGCGCGCTTGGTCATGCGCAGCAATTGCGTGCTGGTGTCGGACGCGCCGATCGGCATCACGATGCGGCCGCCGACCTTCAGCTGGTCGATCAGCGGTTGCGGCACCGCGGTCGCGCTGGCGGCGACGACGATCCCGTCGAAGGGCGCCTGCTCGGGCCAGCCGAGGAAGCCATCGCCGGCCCGGACGGTGACGGTCGCATAGCCCATGCGGCGCAGGCGCGCGGCCGCCGTGCGGGCGAGCGGCGCGACGATCTCGACCGAGGCGACGCGCGCCGCGACGGCCGCGAGCACCACCGCCTGATAGCCCGATCCCGTGCCGATATCGAGCACATGGGCGCTGCGGTCCGCGGGCAGATCCAGCGCCGCGGTCATCACCGCGACGACATAGGGATCGGAAATCGTCTGGCCGTGGCCGATCGCCTGCGGCAGGTCGACATAGGCCGCGGCGCGCCCCTGGGCCTCGACGAACTCCTCGCGCGGGATCGTCCCGATCGCCGCCAGCGCGCGTGCCAGGGCCGGCGTGTCCGCCGCCGGATCGTTGCTGCGAATGTCGGCGCGGATGTCGGCGACCATCGCCGCACGCTGCTGCGCCGGGGTCTGGTGCGCACGCGCCTTGGCCAGCAGGCGCAGCATATCGCCCCCCGCCATCGGCCGCTGCGCACAGCCGGCGAGCGTCACGACAGACAGGACGAGGACGAGGGGCGAACGACGACGCACGGCCGCGGCATCGACGGTATCCCGGGCCGCCGCAACGAAACTTTCGTTCATGTTCGGCGGGCGGGACGACACGGGTTGAATCACGTCCGGAATGGCCTCTTCGGTCGCTAAAAAAATTTTCATGCCACCACTCGCCGCTTGCACTTTACGGAAGCCGCGGAAGTCCACGCGTCGCGGCCCCTCGGCCGGCCCGCCGCGCCCCGTTCGCACCGGAACCGCACGGCTGCCGCTTCATTAAGCCTCTTGCCCGCGGCGACGCTTTGCCACAATTTGTGGGGGTTGCGTTCGGGGGTGAACCCAATCGCTGGTAGAGATCGATGGCGGCATCCCTTGCTGGATCCGCCATGGGGCACAACGCGGCCGTGAACCGCGACCCCTTTTTGTTCTCACCATCGGGGCGCCCGGGTGATATGCTGCGCATGTCGCCCCGAGTCGAACATGTATGGAACAAGGGACGGTAATCGATGGATTTCAGGGACACGCAGGGTGAGGCCATGACCGATACGATCGACGCCACCGTCGCCGCCGAGGCACCCGCCGCCGCAGACGCGAATGGCGGCAGCAAGGCGATCCACGCCCGCCCCTATCCCGTCGAGGTCGATCACAGCCGCGACGCGCTGCTGACCGATTTCGGCAAGGAAACGCTGAACGATCGCTACCTGCTGCCGGGCGAAAGCTATCAGGACCTCTTCGTCCGCGTCGCATCAGCCTATGCCGACGATGCCGCGCACGCGCAGCGCCTGTACGATTATATCAGCCGCTTGTGGTTCATGCCCGCGACGCCGGTGCTGTCGAACGGCGGCACCGGCCGCGGCCTGCCGATCAGCTGCTACCTCAATTCGGTGCCCGACAGCCTGAACGGTATCGTCGACACCTGGAACGAGAACGTCTGGCTCGCATCGCGCGGCGGCGGCATCGGCACCTATTGGGGCAGCGTGCGCGGCATCGGCGAACCCGTCGGTCTCAACGGCAAGACCAGCGGCATCATCCCCTTCGTCCGTGTGATGGACAGCCTGACGCTCGCGATTTCGCAAGGGTCGCTGCGCCGCGGTTCGGCCGCCTGCTACCTCGACGTCAGCCACCCGGAAATCGAGGAATTCCTCGAAATCCGCAAACCCAGCGGCGACTTCAACCGCAAGGCGCTGAACCTGCACCACGGCGTGCTGCTGACCGACGCCTTCATGGAAGCGGTACGCGACGGCCGCGAATGGAACCTGCTCAGCCCCAAGGACGGCACCGTCCGCGCGACGCTCGACGCGCGCTCGCTGTTCCAGAAGCTCGTCGAAACCCGCCTGCAGACCGGTGAGCCCTACATCGTCTTCGCCGATCACGTGAACAAGGCGATGCCCAAGCATCACCGCGACCTGGGCCTGAAGGTCTCGACGTCGAACCTGTGCTCCGAAATCACGCTGCCGACGGGCCGCGACCATCTCGGCAACGATCGCACCGCGGTGTGCTGCCTGTCGTCGCTCAACCTCGAAACGTGGGACGAGTGGAAGGACGACAAGGTCTTCATCGAAGACGTGATGCGCTTCCTCGACAACGTGCTGCAGGACTATATCGACCGCCACGAACCGGGCATGGAACGCGCCGCCTATAGCGCCGCGCGCGAACGCTCGGTCGGCCTCGGCGTCATGGGCTTCCACTCCTTCCTCCAGGCGCGCGGACTGCCGTTCGAAGGCGCGATGGCGAAGAGCTGGAACCTGCGCATCTTCAAGCACATCAGCGCGCAGGTGAACCAGGCGTCGATGACGCTCGCCGCCGAGCGTGGGCCCTGCCCCGACGCCGCCGACGTCGGCGTGATGGAGCGGTTCAGCTGCAAGATGGCGATCGCGCCGACCGCGTCGATCAGCATCATCTGCGGCGGCACCAGCGCGTGCATCGAGCCGATCCCGGCGAACATCTACACGCACAAGACGCTGTCGGGCAGCTTCTCGGTCAAGAACCCGTATCTGGAAAAGCTGCTGAAGGAGAAATCCAAGAACAGCGACGCGGTGTGGAATTCGATCCTCGAACATGGCGGCTCGGTCCAGCACCTCGACTTCCTGTCGGTGGAAGAGAAGGACTGCTACAAGACCAGCTTCGAAATCGACCAGCGCTGGCTGCTCGAACTTGCCGGTGACCGCACGCCCTATATCGACCAGGCGCAGTCGCTGAACCTGTTCATCCCGGCCGACGTCGAGAAGTGGGACCTCCTGATGCTCCACTTCCGCGCCTGGGAGCTGGGCATCAAGTCGCTCTATTACCTGCGCTCGAAGAGCGTGCAGCGCGCGGGCTTCGCCGGATCGGGCGGCGTGGAAGCGGACAACACCATCGCCGCGCCGAAGTTCGAGATCGGCGAGACGACGGACTATGACGAGTGCCTGGCGTGCCAGTGAGGACGGGAGTCCGCTGATCGCCTGACGGGAAGGTCACGGCATGCCACACCCCCCTCGCCCTTCCGCGCCTGCGGCGCTCCCTCCCACAAGGGGAGAGGGAACAGGTGAACCTCCCTCTCCCCTTGTGGGAGAGGGAAGGGGCCCGCGGCCGCAGGCCGTGGGAAGGGTGAGGGGGAATGCGGAAGGCCTGACCAAGCGCCAGCAGCTGCCCGCACTCGCGGTCAACCGATCGCGCAGCTTGCGCACGGCGATGGGCGAACCCGAACGCCGTCTCTGGCATGCTTTACGCGAGGCGCTGCCCGAGGCGAAATTCCGCCGACAGGTTCCCCTCGGTCCCTATCACGCTGATTTCTGCTCGCATGGTCACCGACTGATCATCGAAGTCGGCGGCGACGACCACGCCGCCAAAGTCGAACGCGACGCCGCCCGAACCATTTTCCTCCAGAACGAAGGCTATGACGTGATCCGCTTCGCCAATGCCGATGTGATGGAAGCCATCGACGGCGTCGTGTCGACAATCGCCCGTGCAGTCGCGGCCAAGCAAAAGGGCTGCCCGTAATGGACAGCCCCCTCACCCTCCCACAGCCTACGGCTGCGGGCCCCTCCCTCTCCCACAAGGGGAGAGGGCATCATGGCTCACGCCTCTTCGAACATGTCCTGGGCGTTCTGCGCGGTGGCCGACAGGCGCACCGTGTCGCCTTCGATCTCCGCAACCAGGCCGGCCGGCAGGTAATGGTGCTTGGCGCCCTGCCCGTCTTCGGTGCTGGGGCTGTCGTTCTTGGTGAGCTTGATGCGCTCGCCCTCGACATGGTCGACGGTGCCGACGTGGACGCCGTCCGCGCCGACGACCTTCATGTGTTCCTTGATGTTGCTGTGATCGTGCATGATGCGTCTCCTGGCTTGGGTTCGGCGGTGAAACGACCCGTGTTCCAAATGGATGCATCGGAGGCGCAGCACTGATGCCGCGCGAGAGCCTCATCATGTTCGCCGTCGCCGCGGTGTTCGGCCTCGCCGGCCTGTGGCTGCTGCTCCAGCTCCGCCGCCCGCAGGGGCCGGCGCGCGTCTACGTCTATCGCATGGCCGGCATCATGATGGTCGCCGGCGGCATCGTCCTCGGGTTTTCGGCCTATGCGATGTGGCAGTGGAGCGCGCAGCCATGACCGACGCGATCGAACCGTGGATCCGCATCGCCTTCGGTGCATGGCTGATCGTTCTCGGCTATCGCTGGGCCCGCCACCCGAACCGATTCGTCGGCCACGGCGTGATCCCCATCACCGTACCCCGCACGATCCGCGGCCTCGGCATCGTCGCGATTCTCGTCGGCGCGATGACCCTGGCCTGTTATTCTTCCAAGCTTATCCCGGAGTAACCCCATGTCCCTCCTCCAAGCCTCCAAGCAGTACAAGCCGTTCGAATACCCCTGGGCGTTCGAATTCTGGAAGCGTCAGCAGCAGCTCCACTGGCTCCCCGAAGAGGTGCCGCTGGGCGAGGATTGCCGCGACTGGGCGCAGAAGCTGACCGATCACGAGCGCAACCTGCTGACGCAGATCTTCCGCTTCTTCACCCAGGCCGACGTCGAGGTGCAGGATTGCTACCACGAAAAGTACGGCCGCGTGTTCAAGCCGACCGAGATCAAGATGATGCTGACCGCGTTCAGCAACATGGAGACGGTCCACATCGCCGCCTACAGCCACCTGCTCGACACGATCGGCATGCCCGAGAGCGAATATGGCGCCTTCCTCGAATATGCCGAGATGAAGGAAAAGCATGATTACATGCAGAACTTCGGCGTCGACAGCGACGAGGACATCGCCCGCACGCTCGCCATGTTCGGCGGCTTCACCGAAGGCGTGCAGCTGTTCGCCAGCTTCGCGATGCTGATGAACTTCCCGCGCTTCAACAAGATGAAGGGCATGGGCCAGATCGTCAGCTGGTCGGTGCGCGACGAGTCCCTGCACTGCGAGGGCATCATCAAGATGTTCCACACCTTCGTCGCCGAACGCCAGTGCCTGACCAAGGCGGTGAAGGACGATATCGCCGACGTCTGCCAGACCACGATCCGGCTCGAGGACAATTTCATCGACCTCGCGTTCGAAATGGGCCCGGTCAACGGCATGACGCCCAAGGAGATCAAGAAGTACATCCGCTACATCGCGGACTGGCGCCTGGGCCAGCTCGGCCTGAAGCCGATCTACATGATCGACGAACACCCCCTCCCCTGGCTCGCCCCGCTGCTCAACGGCGTCGAGCACGCCAACTTCTTCGAAACCCGCGCGACCGAATATTCGAAGGCCGCGACCAAGGGCCAGTGGAACGACGTCTGGGACAGCTTCGACAAGCGCCAGAAGGCCAAGGCGGTCAAGCCGGCGAACGAGGACCTGGGGCTGCTCGATGGCGGTGACATGTTCTCGCGCGCTGGGGTCGCGGCAGAGTAACGTGGCTAAGTACGGAAGAAGGACCTAACGGACTGATGAGACGGACAAGCCGAGTGGATTTGGACAATCCGCCCGCGCCGTGGCAAGTGCCACCGGCCGGCGGGCAACTCGGCTTGCTACCACTCAAGCCGACAGCGGTGTTCCCACCAATCAACGGCAAAGATCAATGTTTCTACGTTTTCGATGAAAATCGGTCGCCTGTCTGGTGCAAAACCGATAGTCATGACAGACAAATACGAGCAACAGAATGGATCGCCACCCAGCTTGCAGAATCTCTGGGCGTAAGAACAGCCGGATGGCGAGAAGTTGAATATGGCGGCGAGTCATATTTTGGCTCACCGGACGTCTCTTCCACGGCATCCTCCATTATTCTGCCAATCTTCCTTAGAAGCCCGGATCGGGAGAGGTATGGCGGAACATCACTAAACCGAGGGCTGTATTTATCTGGCGTCCTCGCACTGGATATGTTTCTTTATAATTCGGACCGCCACCTTGGCARCTTTCGATTGAGCGACGACCAAAACTACAGAAGACTTTGCGCTATTGATTTCGCGGATGCCGATCTGAGCGCGATCACAACGCAGTGGTTTCCCATTGCAGGCTCGAAGACAGTCGAGCTAATTAGGGCGGTCAAAGCGATTCACGGGGGCTTCGCTGAGGGAGCCCTTGACATGCTTGGCCGCATAGAGGGCTTCGCACCCGATGCGTTTCGTCGGATCGTCGCAAGCGTCCCCGGCGGTTGGTTGCGTTCGGATTTGAGGGATCACCTTGATGAGGCTTGGGGTTCTTCCGGCTTTTTACATCGCCTATCCAGCCTGCGGTCAGGGCTGACAAATGGCGCGTTGGCATGAATTCGCCGTTGTTCAGCTGGCGACCCGCGCATTGCGCGAGGAAAAGCTAAACATTGGGGTCGTAGTGATCGGCGATCAGATTGACGTCCGGCCTGGACGGAACCTTGATAAGATCAAAGCTATTTCACGCGCCATGACCACGGCCTCACTCAGGGAAGCTCTTGATGCGATTCCTGAGATTGACACAAGCTTGAGAAATGTCGCCGACAGTTCCGCCGATCGGCTAAACAGAATTGCAAATCTTACAGGTTTGAAATTCGGCTCTATCGGGCAGTTTGAGGCAGCTTCGACAGAGGCATATGAGGTATATCTAGGGCATCTCATCAACAAGCTTGTTGAGCCAGAGCCCGCTGTTCGCCAAAAAAAGGCGAGCAGCTCAAGACTGTTCTCCTCTTTCAAGAATGAAATGCGTCACCGGCGCATTTTAGCCCGGGATGGTGAGGACATCACCTCGCACCGAGTCGTTGAGAATTGGCGCGTTGAGGAAGGTCTATCAGCGGATTTTGCACTAAAGAACGGCCATCTACACCTGATAAAGACCGTTGATGCCTTTGCGGAAACGAGTCCGATAAGACGTGTAATTCAGGATATAGCTGTATCGTCATTGGTCCTTGAGGCTGCGCGCGTTTCCTTCGGAAGAGATAACGTTAAGGGACGGATTATCTACTCGGCAAATTCTCGAAGCGAAATGTTTGCCATGCCCTCGCTAGAAACAGCGGCTCATCAGGGCGCCGAACTCATAAATTGGGCTAGCGCGGTTGATCGCCGGGCTTTTATAGACCGGCTAAGTGATCTAGCAGCCCCATTGCCTTTGCTAGATGAGATAAATCTGCGATCGATCAATGCCAGCGTTTTGCCTAATTCTAAGCTTAACTAGCTACAACCTCACTCCACCATCGCCTCATTCCCCGCGAACCCCAGCCGCGTAATCCCGGCGCGCTTCACCTCCGCCAGCACCGCGTCGAACCGGGCGTAGCGCGCCTCCGGGTCGGTGCGCATCACCAGCAGCGCCTTCGGGTCGGCGTCCAGGGCCTTGAACCGCGCGGGCATGCCGGCGTCGCTCAGCGCCGCGCCATCCAGCGTCACCGTGCCGTCGCGCGCCAGCACCAGCGGGTGCGTCACCGTCTCGGACGGCGGCGCCTTGCCCTGCGGCAGGTCGATCGGCACTTTGTGCAGCACGGTCGGCAACGTCAGGATCATCATTACCAGCAACACCAGCATCACGTCGATCAGCGGCGTGATGTTAAGGTCGGACAGCGGCGCGTCGAAGGCGGGGCCGGCCGGGGCGGAGAAGGCACGCTTGCGTGGCATCCTGACGTCTCCTTATCGATGTGATGGTAGAACATCACGATGCATGCCCGTCGTCAAGGGCCGGCGATTAACCCTCCCCCGCAACCGTCCGGCAAGGCCGGCCGGGCCAGACTGCCGCGATGCTCCCCAACCCCCGCCTCTTCCGCAGCCGCTGGGCGGCGCTGCTCTGGGCGGGCGGTATTCTGTGGTTCGCCTATGACGTCGCCGGATCGGCGCCCGCCGGCAACGGCGCCGCCACCGATGCGACCGCCACGGGCGCCAATGCCGCCGACGTCGCCGCCGTCGCCAACCTGCTCGCCCCCTGATCGCGCTCACCGGGGCTGCACCGCGGCGATCCGGCATCGCCTGTTGGATCGCACCGCTCCCGCCGCCCGGCCAAGCCGCTGATCGATGGCGGCTTTTCCTGCGTCTCACGACGCCCCCTGTCCTACACGCCCGATCGCGCGTAGCTGGATCGGCTCCTCGAACAGGAGCATCGTGTATGTCATCCTTCCCCGACGACGATTCCGGCCCCATCCCGCGCTCGCATTCGGACGACGCCGCCTTCGACCCGCCGTCCTATCGCCGGCCCAAGCGCAAACCCCCGCCGCGCGCGCCGCGCGAGATCGTCGAGGATCGCCTGACCGTCGAGCTGCGCCGTCGTCACGACGGCTGGACCGCGGAACGCCAGCGCATCTTCCTCAACACGCTGGCCAACACCGGCCGCGTCACCGAAGCGGCGGAAATGGCGGACATCACACCGCGCTCCGCCTATCGCCTGCGTAACCATCCGCAGGGCGCGGCCTTCGCGAAGGCGTGGGATGCCGCGATGATGCGGGCCAGCGGCCGATTGCTCAGCGTCGCGATGGAGCGCGCGATCAGCGGCACGCCGCAGGTCGTCTGGCGCGAAGGCCGCATCGCCGCCGAAATCTGCCGGCCGTCGGACCGGATGCTGATGTTCCTGCTGCGGCACCTCAACCCGGGGTTGTTCGATTCGCGCGATGCGGCGAACCTGCGCGCGCATCATCTCGCCGTGCGCGCGATGGGCTTCGGGCCGGCGATGGAGGCGATCACCGATACCGATGTCGAGGCGGACCTGATCGACATCGACGATTACCGCCCGCACCCGCCGCCCGAACATGAACCGTGAAACCACGTGCGTCGGCGTGACTTTTGTGACTTTTCGAACCGTCCGCGGCTCAGCGGCGCCGCCGCACCGGCACGTGGAAGTCGGCGGGCTTGTCGGCGATCCACGCCAGGAACCGCGCGATGTCGGGATGCGCGCGCAGCACCGCGGGCTCGGCATAGTCCCGGGCCAGCTGCGCGTTGGGCAGGGTCGCATGGATGGTGCGATGGCAGATCGGATGGACCGGCGCGGTCACGCGGCCGCCTTCGGATTTGGGGACCAGATGGTGCCACTCCACCTTTGCGCCCAGCGGCCGCTCGCACAGCGCGCAATGCGCGGGCGCCGCGGTGCGGGCGGCCAGGGCCTCGGCGGCGGCCAGCCCCGCCTTGCGCTTCACGCGTCCGGTCATGCCCCGGATATAGGAACGCCGGCGCCCCGCCCCAATGCAAAGGGGGCGGACCTGCCCGCAGCAGATCCGCCCCCTCGCTAGCCGTCACCCGTTGCCGGGTGCGTTACGCGCTTAGAAGTGCGCGACCACGCCGCCCATCGGACGGAAGCTGTGCGCGTTGTCGAACGTCGACACTTCGAGACGCAGGCGCAGGCCCGAATTGCCGGTCAGACCGCCCAGGCCGATGTCCTTCGGGCCGACTTCGGTGCCGATGCCGTACACGGTCGCGTGATAGTCACGCTTCAGGTCGCCCTGCACGCCCGGTGCGAAGTTGTTGAAGTTGTTCCAGCGGTAGCCGACCTTGCCGTAGAACAGGCCGCTGTCGCCAGCGCGGAAGCCGAAGCGGCCGTACGCGCCATACTGCCAGTCGATGTCACCCGACACGCCCTTGGCGACCGCGCCCTCGGCGCCGACGAACACGGGGCCCAGCGGCACGTTGAAGCCGACGATGCCTTCGACCAGCGCGCCGTCCAGGTTATAGCCCTTGGGCTGCGCGGGGATGCCGGCGACGGTCTGACGATCGAACTGCTCCCAGCCGCCCATCACGGCGACATAGGGCTCGATACCGAAAGCGCGCGTGCCGTCCGGAGCCTTGGGCGCGGTGTCGGCCTGCGCGTCGACGGGGGCCGGCGCGGTCGCGTCGGTCGTCGCGGTGGTCGACATGTCCTGCGCGAAGGCGGGGACGGCAAAAGACGCTGCCGCAACGGCGGCCGCGAGGGCGAGCTTACGCATGATGTGAATACCTTTATTGCCTCAACTCGGGCGGCGGGGACCGTGTCCGCTCGCTGCCCAGGCCCCTCCAAACACGGAGATTACGGCTTTGTTGCAGCGCGGGACGGCTTTTACCGGATCGGTCGGGAAACGTGACAAACTTGCCACAGTTCCTGTCCAGCCGATGAACGAAATCGCGCAATTCCAAGGCAGATGCCCCAGCAGCGCCGCAATTCGGGTGTGACGGAAATACCAAGGCGCCGGCAAATCTACTAACGCAGGTGCGAAAGGATCGGGGCCGGACGTGGCTAAGGCGCCACCTTCCGACCGGAAGGCAGCGCCGTCAGCGTATGGGGGAACTACTGGAAATCAGGGCCGCAGAGCGGCGTCGTCGGCGTCGTCCAGCGTGTCGTCGTCGGTCGCGTCGGCGTCGAAATCGTCCTGGGCGTCATCCTCGTCCATGTCGGCTTCGTCCATGGTCACGCTGGCGTCGGTCTCGCCGACCTCCTCGGAATCCATGTCGATCTCGTCGATCGATTCGTCCTCGACATCGTCGTCGCCTAGGTCGGGGTTCAGATCGGTCAGGACCAGGCCGTCGCTGGGGCCATTGCGCGTCGCCTCCAGGATCTCGGCGCGCTGGCTCTCGTCATAGCCTTCCTCGTCATAGCCGTCGTCGCCCGACCCGTGGCTCTGCACCTGATGTCCGCCCATCGTATCTCTCCTGGATTACCCGGGTCGAACGGCGGGGGTGGGGGGCGGGTTCCGTCAGGCGGGGCGGAACAGGCGGAACCGCTCGGTGATCGCGACGACCAGCAGCGACATCAGGCCGCAGATCAGGAACCCCGCGGCCAGCGGCGCGGTGGTGCCGTTGAATGCCTGCCCGATGACGACGCCCACCACGGCGCCGACGGTGATGCTGGTGAACCCCTGCACGCTGGAGGCGGTGCCGGCGATCCCGCCCATATTCTCCATCGCCATCGACGAGAAGTTGGACGTGGCGAGGCCGAAACAGCCCATGGTTAGCGCCTGCAACACGACGAAACCGACCAGCGTCTCATATCCGGCAAGCGCGATGGCGAGGTGGATCGCGCTCAACACCACCAGCATCGTGACCGCGCTGTGGCTGATCAGGCGCGTGCCCAGCCGCATCACCAGCCGCGCATTGGTCAGGTTCGCCCCCGCCATCAGCGTCGCGGTCACGGCGAACATCACGGCGAGCAGCTTGGGCCGGTCGAACGTATCGAACATGATCTGCTGCACCGAGTTGAGGTAGCCGTACAGCGCCCCCATCAGCGACGTCGACGCCAGCGTATACCCCAACGACAAGCGGTCGCCGAGCGTCTGCTTCCACCCCGCCCAGATGCGCGCCACCGACATCGGCTGGCGGGCTTCGGGGCGCAGCGTTTCAGGCATGCGGATAAAGAACCAGGTCCAGATGCCGAGGCTGAGGCCCGCGACCACCCAGAAGATGCCACGCCAATTGGCGAACAGCAGCACTGTCTGGCCGAACGCGGGCGCCATCACCGGCACGACCATGAACACCATGAACGCGATCGACATCACCCGCGCCATCGGCCGGCCGTGATAGCAGTCGCGCACGATCGCCACCGTCGCCACCCGGGTCGCTGCGACCATCGCGCCCCCGAACACCCGCGCGGCGAGCAGCAGCGTGAAGCTCGCCGACACCGCGCAGGCGATGTTGGCGACCACATAGCCCCCGATCGCCCACAACAGCACCGCCCGCCGCCCATAGCGATCCGCCAGCGGCCCATGCGCCAGTTGCGCGATGCCGAAGCCCAGGATGAAGGCGGTGATGATGAACTGGCGCTGGTTCTCCGTCGCCACGCCCAACGACCGGCCCATCGCGGGCAGCGCGGGGAGCATCGAGTCGATACCGAGCGCCGCCAGCGACATCAGCGCCGCCACCAGCGCGACGAACTCGACGAAGCCGATCGGGGCGCCCGCCGGTTCCGGGGCAACGGTCGTGGACGGGGCGCCGGCGACGGCCGGCGCGGTGGACAAGGTCTGACGGGTCACGATGGCTTCCCTGTAGGCGCAAGCGACGCGAACAGGAACCCGCTAAGGCACCGATGGTGCCGCCCACCTGCCGTCAGAGCGCGCGCACCGCCTCCAGTACGGCGGCAGCGTGGCCCGGCACCTTCACCTTGCGCCAAGCGCGCACCAGCGTGCCGTCCGCGCCGAACAGGAAGGTCGCGCGCTCGATCCCTATATACGTCTTGCCGTAGAGCTTCTTTTCGCCCCACACGCCGAACGCGCCGCAGACGCTGCCATCCTCGTCGCTGCCCAGGCTTACGGTCAGGCCATGCTTGGCGATGAATTTGGTGTGCGCGGCCGGCGAATCCTTGCTGACCCCCATCACGCTCGCACCCGCAGCGGCAAAGTCCTCGGCGAGCGCGGAGAAATCCTGCGCCTCGCGAGTGCAGCCGCTGGTGTCGTCCTTGGGGTAGAAATAGACGACGGCCGGCAGCGGCAGCTCGGTCAGCCGGATCGTCTGGCCATCGGGGGTCGTCACGCTCACCGCCGGCATCGGCGCGCCGTCATCCATCGCATCCTCCTGTCATGCCGCGCCATGCGGCCTCCACCTCCTGCCGCGTCGCCGTAAAGGCAGCAAGCACCGCCGGCCAGTCGGGCAGCCGCAACGCCCGCGCGATCAGCGCCTGCGTCGCGGGCGGCGGCTCCTGCGCATCGGGTGCGACCAGCCGCAGCGTCACGAGCAGCCGCGTCAGCAGATCGTGTGCGGTCAACAGCCCATCGGGCAACACCCGCGCTGCGGTCAGTGCCGGAATGGCCACGCGCAGATCGGGATCGAAGCCGCTCCGATGCAGCAGCTGCGCCAGATGCACGGTGAATTCCAGATCGACGAGCCCTCCCGACAGCAGCTTGGCGTCGAGAGGCCCGGCGGGCGGCTTGTGCCGCGCCATGTCGGCGCGCATCGTTGCCGCCTCTGCGGGCAGGTCTCGCTCGGGTCGCACCCCCTCGAGCACCTCGGCGATCACCCCGGTGACGGCAACACGGGCCGCGGGCGAGCCGAACACCGGCCGCGCCCGCGTCAGCGCCATATGCTCCCACGTCCAGGCATCCTCCCGCTGATAGCGCGCGAAGGACTCGACCGACACCACCAGGGGCCCTTGCGTTCCCGACGGCCGCAAGCGGGTATCCACCGGATAGAGCGGCCCCGCCGCGGTCGGCACCGACAGCGCGGCCGTGATCCGCTGCGCCAGCCGGTTGTAATAGAGCGTCGCGCCCAGCGGCTTCGCGCCATCCGATTCCGCCGCGAAGTCGCCCGTGAACAGATAGACGAGATCGAGATCGCTAGCGTGGGTCAGCGCGCCACCGCCCGTGCGACCGAAGGCGAGGATCACCAACTCGCTGTCCGGCACCCGGCCATGCGCCCGGGCGAATTCGGCGACCGTCCCCGCCGCGAGGACCTCGATCGCCGCCTCCGCCAGTCGCGCATAGCCGCCCGCCGCATCGAGCGGGTCCGCCGCCCCTGCGACGATCTGTGCCCCCACCGCAAAGCGCTTCTCGCCGACCAACCGCCGAACGGTATCGAGCAGCGCCTGATAATCGCCCTCGTCCCCCGCCCCCAATTCGGTGGCCAGTTCGTCAACGCTGCCCAGGGGTTCGAATGCGCTCGCGTCGATCAACCAGTCGATCAGTTCGGGCCGTGTCGCCAGTGCGTCGGCGAGCGGCGCAGCATGGCTGAGGATCGTCGCGAGCAAGGTCGCCAGCCCCGGCCGCGCCTCCAGCAAGCGCAGGATATTGATCGCGCTCGACAGCCGCTCGAACAGGACATCGAGCCGCAGCAGCGCCGCGGCGGGGTCCGGCGCTCCGGCCAGCGCTGGCATCAACACAGGGAGCACCGCCTCCAGCGCCGCGCGCGCCGCCGGGCTGCGCAGCGCGGGATAGCGCCCTGCCCGCCACCCTGCGATCCGTGCCGCAGCCTTGCTCGCCCCCTCGCCATCTGCCGCGAACCCCGCGGCTTCGAGCCAGTCGGCCAGCGCCTGTGGCTCGTGCGGCAAACCCGCCGCCTGCCCATCGTCGAGCGCATCATAGATCCGCCCGGCAGTCGCCACCGGTTCGCGCAACAGCTCGACCAAATCGGCGCCGTCCGCCAGCCCATGAAGCCGCGCCACCCCATCCAGCGCCTCGCCGGTCGGCAGCGTGTGCGTCTGCCGATCGTCCACCATCTGAACACGATGCTCGATCGTGCGCAGCAAGGTGTAGGATCGGGTAAGCGCCGCAGCCTCGTCCGCGCCAATCCACCCGGCTGCGGCGAGTGCCGCCAAGGCATCGCGCGTCGCCGGTGCCCGCATAGCAGGGTCACGCCCGCCATGGATCAGCTGATGGATCTGCGCGAAGAACTCCGCCTCGCGGATACCGCCCCGCCCCCGTTTCAGGTCATAGCCGGGGCCGAAGCGCTGACCGCTCGCATAATGGTCGCGGATGCGCCGCGACAGGTCGCGAATTTCGCCGATCGCGCCGAAGTCCAACCCGCGCCGCCACACGAACGGTCGGATCGCATCGAGAAAATAGCTGCCTAGCGCCTTATCGCCAGCCGCTACCCGAGCCCGGATGAACGCCGCCCGTTCCCATGCCAGCGCCTGACTTTCGTAATAGCCGATCGCCCCCTCGACCGGCAGCGCGATCGGTGTCGCTTCGGGGGATGGGCGCAATCGCAGGTCGACCCGCAGCACATAGCCATCGCCATCACGCGCCTGCAGCAGTTCGACGACGCGCTTGGCGATCCGCACGGCCGCCTCTTCCGGTTCCTCACGTGCCCGGTGCGGGAGCGTTTTGGGATCGAACAGCAGGATCGGATCGATGTCGGACGAATAATTGAGTTCGCGACTGCCCTGCTTGCCCAGCGCAATAGCGACGAAGCCGTGCGGCTCCTCCCCCGGCGTTCGCTCCGCAATCGCCGCACGGATCGCGCGATCGAGCGCTGCGTCGGCGAAATCCGTCAAGGCGTGCGTTACCGCGGCAAGATCGAGCGCCCCGGCGAGATCGCCAATCGCCACCGATAGCGCCAAGGCTCTCCGGTCCAAGCGCAACTGTCGTGCGACCGGCATGTCCGCCTCGGCGCTGGTGAAGCCCAGGTCGATCTGCCCCGCCGCCAGCCGCTCCGCCAGCACCGGCTCTCGATCGAGCAGCAGCGATAGGAAAGGCGCATGTGACCGCGCACGCTGGATGGCATCGGTAAAATCGGGGTCTAAACCGGAGGGCATCGCGTCACATCCTTCGCGAACGACCGATGTCATTCTCACGCAACAATTCGCGTATCCGGCCGTTGGAACGATTATGAACGCCGATGCGCAACCCGTCGAGAAAAGCCGTCAGGGCGACTATGTCGTCCGGCGCCCGCGCTCGACCGACGCACTCGGCCACAGCTTGCGCGGCACTTTCGGCTGCTCGGACCTGCCCGAAGACTTTGCAATGCTGCTGAAGCGGATCGATCGCGCGACGCACTGATCCGCGCGACAGCAGCGGGCTGCCTCAGCGCCCGCGGCTCAGATCGTCGACTTCCCCCATGATCGTATCGAGCGCCGTCTTGTTGACGTCCTGCTCATGCTCGCGGCGCGACGGCAGGGTCCCATCATTGAGGATCGTTTCCAGCGCCACGCGCCCGCGCGCGACGCGGCTTTTGATCGTGCCGACCGCAACCTGGCAGATTTCAGCAGCTTCTTCATAGGCGAAGCCACCGGCACCGACGAGGATCAACGCCTCGCGCTGCGGCTGCGGCAGGTGCAGCAACGCACGCTGCATGTCGCCCAGTTCGACGTGGCGATCCTGGCTTGCCGGCGCCGCCAGAATGCGATCCGCAACCAGATCGTCCCACTCGCCCTTGAAGCGCGCACGACGCATCTGCGACAAATACAGGTTGCGCAGAATGATGAAGGTCCAGGCACGCATGTTGGTGCCGGCCTGGAAGCGCTGACGCGCCGCCCATGCTTTCAGCAGCGTTTCCTGCACCAGATCGTCGGCGAGATCGCGGCTGCCCGACAACGAGCGGCCGAAGGCACGCAAATGCGGGATGACCTGCGCAAGCTGCTTTTTGAATTCGGGATCCGACAGCGCAACGTGTTCGACCGGCTCGACCACCGCGTCGTCGTCATCGTCATACTGGTCGTCGCGCGTAGCGGGCTGGGTCATGCAAATCCGTTCGAAGCCGGGGACAACATCGCCGCCTGTCTGGCGAAAATAGGTGTCTCTTCCGGCAAATACCAGTCGTGCGGCCGAAAAGCCTTGCGGTCAGCGCAAGATCAGAAAGGCAAATATGGCGATGACGAGCACCAGCGAAACGCCGAGCACGTAGCGGGCAACTCCCGGAGTCGCGCCCGCACGGGCTTCAGTTGCGGTGACATGCACTGGTTCGTTTGGATCAGCCATGATCATCAAACCCCCGAAACCCGTTTTGGGTCCGTAACTTTTCGCCAATGGATCACGGGCGGGTGGGACAGAGCCCAACCACGCCCGCTACGCCGTCAGGCCACCGCCGCCGGCACCGTCGCTTCATCAAAGAACAGCGCCTGACTGATCGCCGCCTTTACCGTCGACCGCTGGAACGGCTTGGTGATGAGGAACGTCGGCTCGGGCCGCTCGCCGGTCAGCAAGCGTTCGGGGAAGGCCGTGATGAAGATCACCGGCACTTCGAATTCGGCGAGGATGTCCTTCACCGCATCAATGCCCGAACTGTCGTCGGCCAGCTGGATATCCGCCAGCACCAGACCGGGACGATCCTCCATGGCCAGCGCGACCGCTTCGTCGCGCGTGACGGCGACGCCCGTCACCTCATGGCCCAGATCGCGAACGATCGTCTCGATATCCATCGCGATGATCGGCTCATCCTCGATGATCAGCACGCGCGCGCGCGTCTGCTTCTCGATTTCGGCCAGCGCCTCGGCGACCAGACTCTCGACCTCGCTGGTGTCGACCTCGATCAGATAGGCAGCATCCTCGGGCGAGAAGCCTTCCATCGCAGTCAGCAACAGCGCCTGCCGCGATAGCGGCGTCATGCGAGCGAGGCGCGCACGCGCCACAGCTTCGGTGCCCTCGGCATCGCTCTGCGAGGTCTGCGCTTCGCCATCGGCATTGGCCGACGCCCAGATGCCCTGAAACATGCGATACAGGCCGAGCCGCGGATCGACGTCGCGCGGAAACTGGTCCGGCGCCGCAACGATCGCCTCCAGCGTCGCACGGACGTATTTGTCGCCTTGATTCTGACTGCCGGTCAGGGCCCGGCCGTAGCGCCGCAGGAAAGGAAGGTGCGGTGCGAGTTGCTGTCCAAGCGACATGGGTCGTGTTCACTCCCTGAGATACTGAACGGGCACCCCATCTGAGCGGGCGCCCGTACCTTTACAACGGTGTTTGTCGAAGAACCCACCCGCCCCCTCGGACCTGCGGAATTTTCGCGCTGCAATGGAACCAACGAACGCGACTTTGGTTTCATCGCCACTTGAACGGCCAAACTGCACCTGCAAAGCGGGTCCGTTCGTGTAGCGTCGACTGCCCGGGTTCAGCCGGGTCACCAGGGGGACATGTTGGATTTGCCCGGCAACAAGGACAAGAAGGCGTCTTCCAAGAAGTCTCCTGCCAAGGTTCAGAGCAAGGATCGCGACATGGGCGCGGCCCTGCGCTCGGCCTATCAAAAGACGATAGAGGAACAGGTGCCGGACGAAATGCTCGACCTGCTGAACAAGCTCGCCTAGCAGGGGGCATGGCCTCCCCACCCGACGCAGCCTCTTTACCGCGCCGTACGGCGATGGCCCCCATGTCCATGCTGTCGCGCCTGCCAACCGGCGCCAAGCTCTTCATCACGCTCAGCGTCGCACTGCTGCTGCTCGCCCTGATTGCGATCGGCGCCACGTTGCAGACCGGCCGGACCGCGGACGCTGAAGCGCGCGCGCGGCTGCGCATTGCCGCCAATGAAAGCGCGCGCAGTATCGCCATCGAGCTTGTCGGCGACATGACTGCATTGCGCGTCGCCGTCACCGCGTTGCAGGCCGACGCCGGTGACGCGCCCAGCTGCGCCCGTGCGCAGGGCGTATTTGCGCAGCAATCGACGATCGGCACACGCTTCTCGATCGTCGATCGCAATGGCCGATTGCTGTGCGGCGAACCGTTCGACGCCAATGTCGCGATCGATACCAGCACGCCGGTCGGCGCAGCGATCGTACCCGATCGCGGCCTGATCCTGTCACTGCCGGGCTTGCGCCATGGCCCCTCGGCACGCGTATTCTTCCCCAAAGCCTTCCTGACGCAGCTCGCGGCCCCCGGCACACAGGCGATGCCGCTTGCAAGCGCGCTGGTGCATGACGACGAAACACTGACGCTTTCGCGTATTCCCGATCTGGGCGCGTTCGATCGGGTCGAGACGGTGCAGACCGATTTGGGCCTTGGCGGCCTCGCGCTGCGCACCAGCATTCGCAGCGCACCGATTACCTCGTCCTTCCTCGTGGCGCTGATGCTGCCACTGCTGATGTGGGCCGCTGCGGCAGGCCTGTCGTGGTTCATCGTCGACCGCCTGCTGATCCGGCCGCTACGCGTGCTCCGCGCAAGCGTCGCTGCCTACACGCCCGGTGAGGTCATCGATCCGGGCAAGCTCGGCCCCCTGCCCGCGCAGGAGATTCGCGAACTGGGCGACACTTTCCGCGCGATCAGCCGCACGGTGGCGCTGCACGAAGCTGGTCTGGCGGAGGCGGTGGTGCGCCAGACCAAGCTGACGCGTGAAGTCCATCATCGCGTGAAGAACAACCTTCAGGTCATTTCCAGCCTGATCAATTTCCATGCCCGCGGCGCGCCCAGCCTCGATGCGACCGCAGCCTACGCCTCGATCCAGCGCCGCGTCGATGCGCTCGCCGTCGTCCACCGCAACCATTTCGCCGAGATGGAGGACAATCGTGGACTGAACCTGCGATCGGTGATCGGCGAGCTCGCCTCCAACATCCGTGCGACCGCACCTGAAGGGGCTACCAGCCTGTCGATCGTGCTGGATGTCGATCCCTACCTCGTCAACCAGGACGTTGCCGTCGCGGTCGCCTTCCTCGTCACCGAGACGATCGAATTAGCGATGAATTGCGATGCCGCCGCCCAGGTCCGGGTCGCGGTCAAGCCTGGCGAGGACGACAAGAAGGCAAAACTGCGTGTCGTTTCGCGCGCGTTCGTGGAAAGCGAACGGCTGGAGACCTTGCTATCGACCCGCTACGGCCGGGTGATCGAGGGCCTGTCGCGGCAGCTGCGCGCGCCCCTGCACCACGATCCGATGACCGGCGCTTATGAAATCGCGATCGCCGTGATGGGACGCGATTAACGGCTTATAGACGATAAAGATTCGTAAAAATTCGCCGACGGACGTGGAACCGGGGTCCGTTGGCCGTGTTATGCACTGCGGATCGCGACCTTATGCCCCCCGCTCTCGCGATCCACGACATAGGCCCGGAAGCATCCACCCTCCCCCCCCGGTGATGCTTTCGGGCCTTACTCATTTCCAGCCTCAAAACCTTCGTGTCCTTGCCCGCTCAGTTGCGGAGCCGGAACGAATGGCCTGACCGATCATTGTTCTTGGGCTATCACGTTCAGGAGGTTTTATGCGCAAGGTTCTCGGTTTCGCCGTCGTCGCGGGCGCGCTCATGGTCAGCGCGTGCAACACGGTGGAAGGCGTCGGCAAGGACGTCAGCTCGGCCGGCCAGACGGTCGCCAAGACGGCAGACAAGTCCAAGTAAGTCTTCGGGCTCAGCCTCACCCGGCTACGCAGGGCCTTCGCTCCTTTATGAGCGGAGGCCCCTTTCTTATGCCTCGACGATGTCGGTGCCGGTGTCCTTGCTGCGACGGCGCTCGGTGAACCAGATGCCGATGATGGCAAGCTCGTAGAGCAGGATCAGGGGCACCGCGAGCAGCACCTGGCTCATCAGGTCGGGCGGCGTCAGCACCGCCGCGATCGCCGTCGCCGCGACGATGGCATAGCGCCGTGCGCCGATCAGTTGCTTACGCGTCACAATGCCCGCGCGCTCTAACAGCATCAGCAGCACGGGCAGCAGGAAGGCAAGACCGAAGGCGAACAGGAACTGCATCACGAACGACAGGTAGTTGCCGATGCCCGGCAACGCCTCCTGCTGCACGCCGCCGATATTCCCCTGAAATCCCAGCAGGAAATGCAGCGCCATCGGGATCGCCATATAATAAGCGAGCGCCGCGCCGGCGATGAACAGAACCGGTGTCGCGAGCAGGAACGGCAGCAGCGCGCGCTTTTCCTTACGGTACAGGCCCGGCGCGACGAACTGCCACAGCTGGTTGGCGATCACCGGAAAGGCGATCATCATCGCCGCGAAGAAGGCGACCTTCACCTTCACGAAGAACGCTTCGAAGATCTGCGTGTAGATCAACGTCTTTTGCCCCACGGCCAACAGCGGCTGGACGAGGAAGGCGAAGATATTTTCGGCAAAGAAATAGCTGACGCCGAAGGCCAGCACGACCGCGACGATGCAATAGAGCAGGCGACGGCGCAGTTCGATCAGGTGATCGAGCAGGGGCGCGCGGCTGGCGTCGATCTCGTCTTCCACATCGCTCATGACGGCGTAACGTCGGACTGCGGTGCAGGCTTATGATCGGGGGCCGGGACAACCACGGGCTTTTCCACCATGACCGGCTCTGCCTCGTTATGCTGGACCTCATGCTGCCCGGCAGGCGTCGGCGCGGGCGAAACACCCGCAGCGGCCTCGGACTCCGCATCGGAGGTCATCGGGTGCTCCGCCATGATCCGCGCATTTTCGGCCGCCCAGCGCTTTTCCATCTCGGCCAGTTCCGCCTCACGGACCATATTGTCGAAGCCCTGCCGGAATTGGCGTGAGACGCCGCGCGCCTTGCCGACCCAATAGCCGACGACGCGCATCGCCTTTGGCAGGTCCTTCGGCCCGATCACGACAAGCGCCACGATCGCGACCAGCAGGAACTCGCTCGAATCGATGTTGAACATGGACGCCGGATACTATCGGGCGACGCGGATCAACGCTGTTCGTCGCGGATGCGGTTACCGTCGCGATCGAACGCAGGGTCGGCGGTCTTCTGCGCCTCGATACGTGCAGCAGGCTTGCCGGCCGCGTCGTCGTCTTCGGCCATGCCCTTCTTGAAGTTCTTCACGCCCTTGGCGACGTCGCCCATCAGGTTCGAAAACCGCCCGCCACCGAGCAGCAGGATCGCGACGACGGCGAGGACGAGCAGATGGATCGGGCTGAAGCTGCCCATGGCATATCTCCTAGAATGCCCAACTATCTAGTCGCTCTCATCGTCCTTTGCCACCTCCAAAGCTTGCTCTAGTGCAAGATCGACGGGGTCGAGCAGACCGACGGCGCGCAGGTCGTCGATGCCGGGCAGATCGCGTCGGCTGGACAGCCCGAAATGCGCCAGGAAACCGGGCGTCGTCGCGAACATCAGCGGTCGCCC
The DNA here is from genome assembly GCA_003075315.1 of Arthrobacter sp. TPD3018. GTDB lineage: Bacteria > Pseudomonadota > Alphaproteobacteria > Sphingomonadales > Sphingomonadaceae > Sphingomonas. The sequence continues at coordinate 102,208 of QDFQ01000002.1, forward strand.
CGGCACCTCGCGTCGACCCGCGGGACGCACCCACCCCGCCTCCATCAGCACGTCGAGCGTGCCCTTCGCGGTCTGTACGCCACGGATCGCCTCGATCTCGGCGCGGGTGACGGGCTCGTGATAAGCGATGATCGCCAGCGTCTCGGTCGCAGCGCGGCTGAGACGGCGCACCTCGTCGCGATCGCGGCGGAGCAGGTGCGCCAGATCGGGCGCGGTCTGGAAATGCCAGCGTCCACCGCGGTGGACGAGCACGATGCCCCGCCCCGCATAATCCTGCTCGAGCCGGGCCAATGCCGCGCGCACGTCGATGCCGCCGACATGCGCGCGGATGGTATCGATTCCCAGCGGTTCGGCTGCGGCGAACAGCAACGCCTCGACAGCCCGCACGCCATCGTCCGGTGGCGTCATGTCAGCGCCCGAACGTAGAGCGGTGCGAACGCGGACTGCTGACGCAGTTCGACGCGCCCCTGCTTGGCGAGCTCCAGCGCGGCCAGGAATGACGAGGCGAGCGCCGACTTGCGCAACCGCCCCGATCCTTCCGGCAGGAAGCTTTCGAGCATCGACCAGTCGAGACGCTCGCCGACAAGGCGCGCCACGCGCTCCAGCGCCGCCTCCAGCGTCATCACCTCGCGATCGGCGACGACGTGCATCACGGGCCGGGTTCGCGCGCTGACCCGCCCGTAGGCGGCGATCAGGTCGTAGATGTCCGCCTGCCATTGCGCATGGCGGATCGTGCGCAGCCCCTCCGGCGCGGCGCGCGCGAAAACGTCACGGCCCAGCCGATCACGCGCCATCAGTCGTGCACCCGCCTCGCGCATCGCCTGCAACCGCTCGAGACGTAGTTGCAGCCGCAGCGCCAGTTCCTCGGGGTCCGCTTCGTCCTCCGCCTGGCGCGGCAGGAGCAGCGCGGATTTCAGATACGCCAGCCATGCCGCCATCACGAGGTAATCCGCCGCGACTTCCAGCTGCACAGACTGTCGTTGGTGGATGTAGCGCAGATATTGCTCGACCAGCGCCAGGATCGAAATGCTGCGCAGATCAACCTTCTGTGATCGTGCCAGCGTCAACAGCAGGTCGAGCGGCCCTTCCCAGCCCTCGAGATCGAGCGTCAGCTGTTCGGGTTGCGCCACCGATCGGCCGTCACGCCAGCGCGAGGAAGGCGTCGCGGCGTGCGATCAACTCGTCGAGGTCGCCCTCGGGCGCGCCGACGCTCGCCATCGCCGTGTCCAGCCGCGCGCGTGCCGCGTCGCTGATCGAGCCCAGCCGCCCGGCGATCTCGACCATCTCGTCCATCCGCGCCCAGCAGTCGAGGACGAGGTCACATCCCGCCGCGATCGCGCCTGCCGCCTTTTCGCCTGCGGTGCCCGACAACGCCTTCATATCGATGTCGTCGGTCATGAGCAGTCCGTCGAAACCGATCATGCCGCGGATCACGTCGTTGACGATGGTCGGGGAGAGCGTCGCCGGGCGCTCGGCATCCCAGGCCTCGAACACGATGTGCGAGGTCATGCCCATCGGTGCATGGCGCAGCGTGCGGAACGGTTCGAGGTCCGCCTCCAGCGCCTCTGCCGATGCGCGGACGGTGGGGAGGAGATGGTGGCTGTCGACGACCGCGCGGCCATGGCCGGGCATATGCTTCACGACGCCGACGACACCGCCAGCTGCCAGCCCCTCCAGCATCGCACGGCCCAAGGCGGCGACCTGCATCGGCTCGGCGCCATAGGTCCGGCAGCTGATCGCCTCGGTCGTATCGGGCTGCGCGATGTCGAGGATCGGCGCGCAATCGACGGTGATGCCGACCTCTGCCAGCATCAGGCCCAGCGCCTGTCCGTTGGCACGCATCGCCTGGATCGCCGATATGGGCGCGGTGTCATATAGCGTGGCGAAAGCCGGCCCGGCGGGGAATGCCGGCCATTTGGGCGGCCCCATCCGCGCGACACGGCCGCCTTCCTGATCGATCAGAATCGGCAGGCGATCGTTGCCCGACAGCGCCCGCAGCGAATCGGTCAACGCGCGCACCTGTTCGCGGGTGGCGGTGTTACGCTTGAACAGAATGTAGCCGGCGGGCTCCGCCTCAGCGAAAAAGGCGCGTTCGTCGGGGGAGAGCTCTAGGCCGGCGATGCCGAAGATGACGGGCTTCATGCCGGACCGGTTAGCGCGGACGCCGCCAATATGCGAGCGCCGCGCCACCGCATAACCTCCTCAGCTCGCGACGAAGCAGCTTTCGCCGGCGACGCGCAGGCGGCCGCAGATGTCCGCCGCCTGATTGGCGCTGCCCGCATTCACACGCAGGCGGTACAGCGTGCGGCCACCGATCGCGACCGACTGGACCGATTTGCCGAGCGGCGCGAGATAGCTGAACCGCTTGGAAAAGCCGGTCCAGGCCGTGTTCGCCGCCGCCTCGCTGGGATAGGCGCCGAGCTGGACTACCGAGCCGCTGGCCGCCGGGCCCGCCGCAGCGCCCCGCTGCGCGCTGACCGGCTGCGCGGCGACGAGGCGACCGCCCGAGGCCGGCACCTGCGCCACCGCATTGGCGCCGCCCGTGCCGCTGGGCTTGGCGTTCGGCGTGACGCGATGGCCGTCGATGGGCTTTTCGGGCACCGCGCTCAGGTCGATCGAGCCATTGCCTGCCTTGCCGGCGCTGGTCGCAATGGCGGCATTGCCTTCGCCCTTCACCTTCAGGCCGCCGGGATCGTCGGGCTTGACCTTATAGTCGCCTTCCTGCGCGGCGATCAGATCGCCGTCGGGGGTGGCGCGGTTTTGCAGCTTGTAGATGCCGAAGATGATCGCGGCGAGAACGGCCAGGCCCAGCACGACCAGCGCCAGCACCTTGCCGATCGGCGCGCCGCGCTCCTCGTCCGGCTCAACGGTTTCGAGCCAGGGCAGCCGCTCCTCGTCGCGCAGGTCCAGACCGTCCGTCATCACTTCATCTCCGAAACCGCGACAACACCCATGATGCTGAGGCCATTACGAATAATCTGTGCGATGGCGCTCGCCAAGGCGAGACGCGCACGCGTGGCATCATGATCCTCGACCACCAGGAAACGCCGCTCCGGACGGTCGTTGCCGACGTTCCACAGAGCATGGAATTCGGCAGCTAAGTCATACAGATAAAAGGCAATTCTGTGCGGCTCGCGCGCCGTCGCCGCGGTTTCCACGATACGCGGGAATTGCGCCGCCAGCTTCACCAGCGCCAGCTCTCCCGTATCAAGCCGGGACAGGTCGGCACCCTCGGCCGCGATCCCTGCTTCTTCGGCCCGGCGGTGGAGCGAGGCGACGCGGGCGTGGGCATATTGGACGTAGAAGACCGGATTGTCCTTCGACGCCTCGACCACCTTTGCGAAGTCGAAGTCCATCTGCGCGTCCGAGCGCCGGGTCAGCATGGTGAAGCGGACGACGTCCTTGCCGACTTCGCGCACGACATCGGCGAGCGTCACGAAATTACCCGCGCGCTTCGACATCTTCACCGGCTCGCCGCCGCGCAGCAGCCGCACCATCTGGACGAGCTTGACGTCGAAGCGCGTCTTGCCGCCGGTCAGCGCGGCTACGGCGGCCTGGATGCGCTTGACGGTGCCGGCATGGTCGGCGCCCCAGATGTCGATGAGCTGGTCAGCCGACTGGCTCTTCTGGAAGTGATAGGCGAGGTCGGCGCCGAAATAGGTCCACTGGCCGTTCGACTTCTTGATCGGGCGGTCCTGATCGTCGCCGAATTGCGTCGAGCGGAACAGCGGCAGTTCGACCGGCTCCCAATCCTCAGGCGTTTCGCCCTTGGGGGCTTCGAGCACGCCGTCGTAGACCAGATCGTGCTCGCGCAGCCATGCCTCGGCGGCTTCGGGCTTGCCGGCCGCCTGCAATTCCGCCTCCGACGAGAACAGGTCGTGGTGGATGCCGAGCAGGGCGAGATCGTCCTTGATCATGACGAGCATCGCCGCGACCGCGCGGGTGCGGAACAGCGCGAGCCATTCGCTCTCCGGCGCCGACGCGTAGCGGTCGCCATATTCCTCGGCGAGCGCCTTGCCGACGGGCACGAGATAGTCGCCCGGATAGAGGCCTTCGGGGATTGCGCCGACGTCTTCGCCCAGCGCCTCGCGGTAGCGCAGGTGCGCCGAGCGGGCGAGCACGTCGACCTGGCCGCCAGCGTCGTTGACGTAATATTCGCGGATCACCTCATGCCCGGCGAATTCGAGCAGGCTGGCGAGCGCATCGCCGACCACCGCGCCGCGGCAATGGCCCATGTGCATCGGGCCGGTCGGGTTGGCCGAGACATATTCGACGTTGACGCGCACGCCCTTGCCGCTGGTCGAGCGGCCGTAATCGTCGCCCGCCGCCGCGATCTGGGTCAGCTCGTCACGCCATGCGGCGTCGGTGAGGCGCAGGTTGATGAAGCCGGGGCCGGCAACGGTCGCTTCCGCCACTTCGTCCAGCTTGCCGAGCTCGGTCGCCAGCGCTTCTGCGAGCGCACGCGGGTTGGTCTTCGCGGGTTTGGCAAGCACCATCGCGGCGTTGGTGGCGAGGTCGCCATGCGTCACGTCGCGCGGCGGCTCGACCGTTACGTTGCGGCGGTCGAGATCGGCAGGCAGCGTGCCTGCGGCGACCAGGGTATCGAGGGCCGCGGCGACATGCGCGGCAAAGCGGGTGTAAAGCGTCATGAGCGTCCGTTCGGCGAAAGCGCCGCGCTCTACCGCAAGACGGGGGTGGGTTCAAATCGCCCGAACATAGACAACATGAACACCTTGAGCGAAACGATCCGGGGTTACCGTTTCCGGTTTTGTGCCGATGAGAAAGAGCGGTGCCTTCCACCAGACGTCATCCCGGCGCAGGCTGGGATCTTCCTGTTGTAACGTACGGCAGGAGCCGCATGAGACCCCAGCCTGCGCTGGGGTGACGGTGTGAGGGCAATGGAGCACATTGCCGCCCTGTAGGACAGAGCCGCTCGATTCGCCTTGCTACGCAGCTAGTTACGCCGCACCCCGTCCAACACGCCGATTACGCCCGCAGCAGGCCGCCGATCGCCGCGGTGCGCTGGCTCGCTGGGAAGAGCGCGGTCATCGCGCGGGAGGGGTCGACGGCGAAGTGATCCGCTACCGCGCCGCCGATCAGCGCGTCGAGCTGCGTGGTCGGTTTCAGGTCGCGCGCTTCGTACAGGTTGGCGGTGGCGAGGCCCGGCCAGTCGGCGAGCACGCGGCCGCCCTTTACCGCGCCGCCGAACAGCATTGTCGCGGTGCCGGTGCCGTGATCGGTGCCGCCGGTGCCGTTGACTGCGACGGTGCGGCCGAATTCGGTGGCGACGAGCACCAACGTGTCATCCCACACCGGCCCGAGTCCGGTCTGGAGCGCGGCGAGCATGGCATCGAGGCCCTTGAGCTGCTGCGCCAGCCGGCCGCGCTGGCCGGCATGCGTGTCCCAGCCGCCAGTTTCGATCGTCGCGATCCGCGCGCCATTGGTGGGGGCGAGCAGCCGGGCGGCGAGCGCGCCGGTCGCGGCGGCGTTGCGGCCATTGTCCTTGGCCAGATCGTCGGTCAGCTCGCGCGTCTGCATCGCCTCGCCCCACAGACGGTGGAGCTGGTCGTCGCCGCGATAGAGCTGCGTCACCCGCGCCATCAGGTCGCCCGACGCATCGGGCAGCGACGAGGGCGCGTAGCTGGCCACTTCGCGCGCGCCCCGCAACGCCATTGGCACGGTGGCGGCTACGGCGATCGCCTTGGCATCGTCGGTCGGCACGATGCCGAGCAGCCGGTTCATCCAGCCGTCCTTCAGCTGGTAGGCGCCGGTGCCGCCCGTCTCCAGCACGTTCTGCCCATCGAAATGCGAGCGGTCGCGGTAGGGCGAGGCGACGGCGTGCGCGAACAGCGCCTGCCCCTTGCCATACAATGCCGCCGCGGTCGTCATCGCGGGGTGGAGCGCGAACATCGCATCGAGCTTGGTGCCATTGGCGACATCGGCGGCGAGATCGCCGCGCGCGCCGACGAAGGCGGGATCGCCGATTGCGCCGATCGTCCCCAAACCATCGGCGGCGCCGCGCTGGATGATGAAGACGAAGCGCTTGGCGGTCGCCGCCTTGGCGAAGGCGATGCGGGGGGCGAAGGTGCCGAGCAGGCCGAGGCCGCTACGGGCGAGAAAGGCACGACGGTCCATGGGATTACCTCCGCATCATTTCGGGCGAGACGAGCAGCAGCGCGAGCGCCTGCGCGGGACTTTCGGCGCGCGACAGCGCCCGGGTGGTCATGGGAGACAGCGCGGCGGGGAACAGCTGCGGTGCGAGCGTGCGCGCGTCGAGCGAGGGCGGCGCCTTGGAGGCGAAACGCTGTGCCGCTTCGACCCGGCGCAGCACCGCATCGGGGGCCGCCCAGCTGGCCGCGGTATCGTCGTAACCGATCGGCTGGCCCGGCTTCCACATTGGCTGGCCCAATTGGTCGAGCAGGCCCTGCATCGCTTTGGCCGGCACCTCCGTGACCCCGAGCGCGCGATAACTCGACACGCTCCATTCCCATGGCGTCTTGAACTTGGCGGGCGCCGCGGACCAGGCTTCGGGCGAGGCGATCAGTGCGCGATAGACGGTGGGCAGATCGCCACGCGAAGAGAGGAACGCCTTCTCCAGCCGTGCGACCATTGCGGGGGGCGGGTTGTCGCCGGCAAAATGGCGGGCGAGCTTGGTCGCGATATGGTGCGCGGTCGCGGGATGCACCGAGAGGTCCGTCAACACTGCCGACGCCTGCGCCTCGCCGTCCTGCCCGTAAGCCTTGCCCATGATCGTCCGAATGCCCGGTTGATGCACCTGGGGCACGAAGGCGAAGCTGCCCACCGGCCGATCCGCGACGAAGCGCGCCGCCGGCCCGCCACCGATCCCGCCGACCGTCCAGCCGGTCATCGCGCGGGCGAATTCGGTGACGTCCGCCTGGGTATAGCCGGTGCGCACGCCGAGCGTGTGCAGCTCCATGATTTCGCGCGCGAGATTTTCGTTGAGGCCCGAACGGCGGCGCCCCTTGGCGCGCATACCGAGCGGGCTGTCGGGGCCGATCGACACCGCCTGGTCGAGATAGATCAGCATCGCCGGATGCCGCTCCACCGCGAACAGCATATCGGCGAAACGGCCCATCACGTGCGGGCGGATCGCCTCATTCTCCAACGTGCCGGCGAGGCCGATCAGTTCAAGCTTGTCGGCCGAGGTGGCGAAATGGTTCGACCAGAAATGCACCAGCCGTTCGGCGAAGGGCGTCGGCGTGGTGAGCGCCGAGGCCGTGCGCAGGCCGACGAGGTTGGTGTAATCGTCTTGCGCGAGTCGCCGGGCGTCCTGCCGCGCCACTTGCTGCGCGCTACGTTTTTCCTGTGCGGGCGATGGGGGTGCCATGACGGTGGCCGCCATGTTGGACGTCATCGGCGTCATCGCCGGAGCGGGCGGCAGCGTCACCACCGCCGCGGCGGCAGGGGCGCCCTGTTTGGCCATTGCGGCCTGACGGATCGCCCGCTGTTCGGCCTGATAGGCGGCGATATCCTCCGACACCGCGGCGCTGGTCGGGGCGGTGGCCAGCACGGGTGTGGCGGGCTGATAGGCGTCGATCTGGTCGAGCAGCCAGCGTTTGGGATTGCGGGGCGGCTCCTGCCCCCGCGTGGCCCCCAGCCCGAACCGGTTCATCGCTACGGCAGCGTCCGACATCACGACTCACTCCAACACGTGCGAGCGGGCATAATCCGGGTTTGTCGCAGAAGTATGCCGGTTTGGGAGGAGCCGCGTTACGCGCGCGACCGTCACCCCAGCGCAGGCTGGGGTCTCTTGCGACGTCTGCCGCGCGCTATCGCCGGGAGATCCCAGCCTTTGCTGGGATGACGGGTCTAAATGAGGTCGTCATTGCGAGCGTAGCGAAGCAATCCAGAGTCGGACCAAGACGCCCTGGATTGCTTCGCTGCGCTCGCAATGACGGATGGGGTAATGGGCCGCGCTTCAGAACCCCTCGGGCAGGTCGATGTCGCCGACGAGTTCGCGGTAGCGCGCGATGGCGTAGCGGTCGGTCATGCCGGCGATGAAGTCGGCGATGTGGCGGCTGCGCGCGGGCTCTTCGGTCGGCACGTCGGCGGCCCATTCGGGGCTCATCGTCGCGGGATCGTCGCGATAGGCGGCGAACAGGCCGCGGACGATGCCATGCGCGGCATCCGCCGCGGCGAGCTGGCGCGGGTGGTGGTAGAGGTTGGCGTACATGAAGCGCTTGAGGTCGCGCTCCTCCTCACGCATCGCGGGCGAGAAGCCGCACAGCGCCTGCCCCGCCGCCCGAACGTCATCGACGGTGGCGACTCCGGAGGCGGCGATGCGCCGGCGCGTTTCCTCGATCAGGTCGTTGACCATCGTGCCGATCTGGCTACGCACCAGCTCATGCGCCAGCCGCCGGGGTGCGATATCGGGAAAGCGCGCACGCGCCGCATCCCAGCCGCGCGCGACGATCGGCACGGCGAGCAGCTGGTCGAGCGTCAGCAGCCCGGCGCGCAGGCCGTCGTCGATGTCGTGGTTGTCGTAAGCGATATCGTCGGCGATCGCCGCGATCTGCGCCTCCAGGCTGGCGTGGCTGGTCAGGTCGAGCGGGAAGGCATCGTCTGCCTCGCGTAACGCCCAGCCGGGATGGCGGACCGGGCCATTGTGCTTGGCCAGCCCCTCCAGCATCTCCCACGTCAGGTTGAGGCCGTCGAAGCGAGGATAGGGCCGCTCGATATGCGTCAGCGTGCGCAACGTGTGGCCGTTGTGGTCGAAGCCGCCGGCGTCCGCCAATGCCGATTTCAGCGCATCCTCCCCCGCATGGCCGAAGGGCGGGTGGCCGATGTCGTGCGCGAGGCACAGCGCCTCGGTCAAATCCTCGTTGAGGCCCAGCACGCGCGCGATCGTGCGGCCGATCTGCGCGACTTCCAGGCTGTGCGTCAGGCGGACGCGAAAATGGTCGCCGTCGGGCGCCATGAACACCTGCGTCTTGTGGCGCAGGCGGCGGAAACTGATCGAATGGATGATGCGGTCGCGGTCGCGCTGGAAATCGTCGCGGGGCCCGCGCGCCGTCCCCTCCCCTTCGGGATGGAGGCGGCCACGGCTGGCGGCGGGGTGGGAAGCCCAGGGGGCAATGGCGGTCATGCCGCCGGCCTTACTTCGCCGACAGCCGCTCCACCACCTGTCCCGCGTCGCTGGTGAAGGTAAAGGCGCCGATCCCCTGCTTGGTCAGCTGGTTGACGAAGCTGCGCGCCTCCGCATCGGTCTTGAACGGGCCGGTCAGCACGCGGTTGGTGGCGCGCAGCGGCGTCTTCCATCCGCTCTTGCCGGCGAGCGCGGGCGACTTGGCCTTGGCCGCCGCCCAGGCCTTTGGCAGATCGTCCTCGTTGGCGCCGCCTGCCACCTGCACCCAGATGCGCGACGGATTGGCGCGGGCGAGCTTCTTTTCCTCGGCGGCTTCCTTGGCTTCGGCGAGTTTCTTTTCGGCCGCTTCCTTCTTGGCAACGGCGGCCTTTTCGTCGGCGAGCTTCTTGGCGGCGAGCGCCTTCTTGTCGGCCAGCGCCTTCCGATCGGCGGCGCGCTTGTCGGCGGCGGCCTTCAGCGCGAGCGCCTTTTCGGCGGCGGCGTCGCGTTCCTCCTTGGCCTTCGCCTCGGCGAGCACGCGCGCGGCGGTGTCGTCGGCGGTGGCGGGCGCCGGGGCGGCGCGGACCGGCTCGGTCACGCCGAGTTCGGAGGCCGGGATCGACAGGCTGGCGACGATGCGCGCGAGCACCGAATCGCCGTCGGGCTTCGCGGGCGGCACCGACACGATGGGTGTCGCGCTGGCGACCTCGGCCGGGCGGGTCGCGGGGAGCGGCTGCACGACCGCGGTCGCTGGCGTGGACGCCACTGTCGTGCTGACGGCGGCTGGCCGGGTGGGCGTTGCGGTCGCGATCGCCGGATTGGCCGTCACGGGCGTCGGTGCCGCCGCTGCCGCCGTGACGACGGGCTGTTGCGGCGTGGCGGTGGCGACCACCGGGTTCGCCGTCGCGGGGGCGGGCGTGACCACCGGCCGCGTGATCGCGCTGGCGATCGCGACATTGGCGGCGGAGGCGGTGGTTGGGGTCGGGGTCGCCACTGGCGCGGTGGACGCGCGCGACGGCAAGGGCTGCACCATCGCGGTCGTGCTCGCCTGCGCGACGGGCGCGGGGTTTGCGGCGGCGGGCACCGGCTGGACGCGCGCGAGGGCCGCGGTGACCGCCTGATAGGACGGAGCGCCGGCGGGAGTGGCGGCGGATGGTAAGTTGGCAGCAAGCGCGACCGTCGGCTGCTTCGTCTCGCGCGTCGCCCGGCCGCGGCGCGTATCCCGACCGGTGGGACGCGTCGGCGTCTGTACCGCCGCCAGCGCCACCGGCGGCCGTTCGGGGGCCAGCTGTGGCAGGACGGGCGCGAGGCGGGCGTCGGCGATCCGTTCGGGCGAGGCGTGGACCTCACCGAAATGGACAGCAAAGGCGCGATCCGCAGGCGACAGAGCCGGCAGGCGCTGGAAGAAGGGCAGCAGCCCCTGCGCCATGCCCTGCGGCAGCATGGTGGTGACGATTTTTTCCGCGCCGGGCTGGTCGCCGGTCATCGCCAGCACGAAGGCGCGCGTCCGCCACGCGCTGCGATCCTGCTTGCGGACCAGGGGATCGAGCAGCTGCAACGCCGCGTCGCGCTGGCCGACGATGCCGAGCGAGAGGGCGTAACGCTGAATGACCTCGTCATTCGCGCCGGCTTGCAACGCCAGGCGATAGTCGCGCTGCGCCCGTTCCGACTGGCCGATGAGGTCGTAGGCGAGGCCGCGATCGCCGGCATAACGGCGCACGTCATAGCCCGCCGCCTCGGCCTGCGAAAAATAGCGCAACGCCTCGCCGGGCCGTTCCGAGCGGACGAGGATCGCGCCCTCGCCCGCCTTGATGCGGGGATCGTTCGGCGACACCTTTTCGGCGCGTGCATAGAGCGACGCCGCGCCGCTGAGGTCGCCCAGCGACAGCGACAGGTCCGCCGCCGCGACCAGCGCATTCAGATCGCGGGGATTGGCGGCGAGCGCCCGCATCTGTTCGGCGAGCCGATCCGCGTCGGTGGTCCCGGGCAGTGGCTGCACGACCTCCTGCGCCGGAGATGCGGCCGGGACGGATGCCAGCAGCAGGGCCGCGGACGCCAACAAAGCGGGGACGATGACACGCATGAGATACCATCACGCTAAAGCCGGAACCGGCTGAACCGGCAATGTCCCGGCGCCCGGCCACGCGGTGAAGCGAGACGCACCGGCGACGAATGCGGGTTGGGTGGTTCGGAATGGGGCGCGGTGGAGGGGCACGCTTGGGACCGGCGTTGCCTGGGACCCACGCACCGCCGATCGGGGGCAGCGGCATTTCCGCAAAAACGCCGTTCCCTGGACTTGGTCTGGGGTCCACTGTGTGGCGAGGGGGAGGCTGGAGGCTCCCGTGTTGCCCCCGCGGACCGGTGGACCCCGGAACAAGTCCGGGGTGACGGAGGGAGTGAGGCGAACCGCCTCCGCCATACGGTTACCGGTTAAAGGCGGGCAGTCCGAACGACGCCCTTGCTCTCGCCCGCTGGCAGCGTGGCGGGATCGATGGAGCGGGTCGGAGGCGTTGCGAACCGGCAGGTCGGGCACCCGCACGGCTTGCCCCAAGCACCACGTCACCCCGGACTTGGCCCGGGGTGACGGGTTGGATGGGGCGAGCGGTCGCCCCGTTCCGGTTACTGGTTGTTCTGGCGGTGCAGGAAGCGCGGCAGGTCGAGCGGTTCCTTGGAGTCGCCTTCGCTGTCGTCACGCGCCGGGCCGCGGGCGGCGTTCGACATGCGTTCGAACAGCGTGCCGCCCAGCTTCACGCGCGGCTGCGGTGCGGCGTCGGCGGGGGCGGCGTCGCTACCAGGCGCGATCCACGAGCGGCGGCCGGCGGGGGCCTGCGCCGGCGCGGCAGGCTCTTCGCCATAGGTCTTGGGCGTCGGCGGGACCATGGTTTCGGCACCCAGCACCAGTTCGTCATCGGCGGCGGCAGGCGCCGAGGGCTGCACCGCCTGCGTCGGCTGCAGATCGAGCGGCGCAGGCTGCAGCGCGGGCTGAGCGGCCGGCGGCGCGGTGAACGACACCGACGGCGACGGCGCGGCGGCCGGAGCCGGCGCGGGCTCCGGCGCGCTCACCGGGGTCGGCGCCGCAGCGCTGGGACGGAAGGAGGTGCTGTCGTCGGTCTTGCGGCCCATGCCGAAGCTGAACGACTTGGTCGGTTCGGCCGCAGGCGCGGCGAGGCCGGGCTTGGCGTCCGAATCGATGCCGGTCGCGACGACCGACACGCGGATGCGGCCTTCGAGTTCCGGGTTGAACGCCGAGCCCCAGATGATGTTCGCATCGGGATCGACCAGATCGCGGATGTGGTTCGCGGCTTCGTCGACTTCGAGCAGGCGCATGTCGTCGCCACCGGTGATCGAGATGATGACACCCTTCGCGCCCTGCATCGACACGCCGTCGAGCAGCGGGTTGGCGATCGCCTTCTGCGCGGCTTCGAGCGCACGATTGTCGCCCGACGCTTCGCCGGTGCCCATCATCGCCTTGCCCATTTCCTGCATCACCGACCGCACGTCGGCGAAGTCGAGGTTGATGAGGCCGGGCATGACCATCAGGTCGGTGATGCCGCGCACGCCCTGCTGCAGCACCTCGTCCGCCATCTCGAACGCTTCCTTGAAGGTCGTGTTCGCGTTGGCGATCAGGAAGAGGTTCTGGTTGGGGATGACGATCAGCGTATCGACATACTTCTGCAGTTCCTCGATGCCGCCATCGGCGCTCTTGGCGCGACGGTTGCCTTCGAAGCTGAACGGCTTGGTGACGACGCCGACGGTCAGGATGCCCATGTCGCGCGCAGCCTTGGCGATGACGGGCGCCGCACCGGTGCCGGTGCCGCCGCCCATGCCGGCGGCGATGAAGCACATGTGCGCGCCCTCAAGCCGCTTGGCGAGATCGTCGATCGTCTCTTCCGCGGCGGCACGGCCGATTTCCGGCCGCGAGCCGGCGCCCAACCCTTGCGTGATCTTCGCACCCAGCTGGATGCGCTGCGGCGCGATCGACGACTTCAGCGCCTGCGCGTCGGTGTTCGCGACCAGGAAGTCGACGCCCTGCACGTCGGCCCGCATCATGTTGGCGATGGCGTTGCCACCCGCGCCGCCCACGCCGATCACGGCGATACGAGGGGTCAGTTCGTCGACCTCGGGAGTGATGAATTCGATGCTCATGGCCTAAACTTTCTCCGCCCCTGTCCGGAATTGCGCGCCGGGACCCTGATTAACCTTTTGCCTCAACGATTCACGCTCTTCCATAGGAAAACAGCGCGAAAGGTCATCAGCGCTTAATAATTTGCCCGCGCAGCCTGAATCAGCTTGCGGACCATGCCCATGCCACGCTGGCGATGAACGGTGGTTTGCTGGGGAGCCACCCCGCGCAGGTCGATCGGATCGGACGCCGCGTAGAACGCAAGGCCCGCCAGCGTCGCGAACGCCGGCCCGCCATGCGCCTCCGGCAGCGCGGTCAGCCCGCGTGGCCGGCCGATGCGCACCGAGCGGCCGAGCGCCTGCTGCGCGTAATCGGCGATGCCCTTCAGCTCCGCGCCGCCGCCGGTCAGCACGACCTGCCGCCCCACGGGCCCTTCGAACTTGAGCTGCGCGAGCGACTTGCGGATCTCGTCCATCTGATGCTCCAGCCGCTGGCGGACGACGCCGATTAGCTGCGCCTTGGTGATCTGCATGCCGCCATGCACGTCGTCCTCGGCGGCGATCGGCATCACGGGGATCATCTCGTGATTGTCGCGTGGGCTAGCGTTGGCCGAACCGTGGAAGCATTTCATCCGCTCGGCCTGCGCGCGGCGGGTGCCGAAGGCGCTGGCGATATCGTCGGTAATGTCCTGCCCGCCCATCGGGATCGAGCACAAGCCGACCAGCATGCCGCCCGCGAACAGCGAGACGTTGGTGATCCCCGCCCCCATCTCGACCAAAGCGACGCCCAGCTCGCGCTCCTCGTCGGACAGGCAGGCCAGGCCGGTCGCGACCGGTGCGGCGATGATCGACTTCACCTCCAGATGCGCCGAGCGGACGCACAGGTCGAGGTTGCGCACCGGCGACCCGTCCGCAGCAACGACGTGGATATGGACGCCGAGGCGATCGGCATGCAGCCCCAACGGCTTCTTGACGCCGGTCAGCCCGTCGAGCGTGTAGAGCGCGGGTTGCGCATGCAGCACCATCCGCCCCTGCGGGTCGATCGAATTGCGCCCCGCCGCGAGCAAAGCATCGATATCCTGCTGTTCGACGCGATGGCCGCCCAGTTCGAATTCGACCTCGGCGACGTCGCTGACGAGGCCGCCGGCAGAGAAGCCGACCCAGACGTTTTCGATGTTGATGCCGGCGATGCGTTCGGCCTGCTCCACCGCCTCGCGCACCGCGGCCTCGGTCGCGCCCATGTCCGCGATATAGCCGCGCTTGACGCCGCGGCTTTCGCGCTGGCCGGTGCCGAGCACGATCAATTCGCCGCCGTCGCCCTTTTGCGCGATCATCGCCGACACCTTGGACGAGCCGATGTCGAGCGCGGTGATGAGTCCTTCCGGTGCTACTTTCGCCATTATCCCTCGGCCCCCGTGTGCGCGTCTGCCGCGTGTCGATCGCCGGTGTTTCCCGCACCGGTATCGGTCTGTGTCCCCGACGGTGCCGCGATCTCGCTGGGATCGGGCACGTCATGCGCCATGCTGGCGCCGGGCTTGCGCGCGACGAGCTTGCTCGGATCGCGCATGTCGAACCGCATCCAGCCGCGCCCCAAAAGGGGCCGCGCGCCGTCGAGCTCGGCGAATTTCAGCAATGCCGCCGGTGCGCCGTCTTCGGGCAGGGCCAGCGTTTCGCCGCTGTCGAAGGTCAGGTCCCAGCGGCGGTTGCCGATCCAGGTCGCGGCCTTGACACGGGGCTTCAGCGCCGGTGCCGCGGCGAGCAGTGCCTGATAGCCCGCCTCCTGCCGGTCCGCGCCGGGGCCGATCACCAGCGGCAGGTCGGGGATCGCCTCCGGCTTCACCGGTTCCAGCAGCACGCCGTCCTTGTCGATCAGCGTCAGCTGGCCATTGTCCTGCCACACCGCCGCCGGGCTGCGCTCGACGATGTCGATCAGCAACGTATCGGGCAGCCGGCGCGAGACGTGCGCGTCGGCGATCCAGCCGTAGCGCAGCAGCTTCTGGCGCACCGCCTCCAGATCGACGAGCGGCATCGCGCGGCTCTGCTGGTCGAGCGCGACGGCATAGACGCTCATCCGGTCCATGCGCTTGAGGCCGGTCACCTCGATCTGCTCGACGCGGAAGCCCGCCTGCCCCGCCCCTTCGGCGATGGCAGTGCCGATCATGCCGGGGATGCCGATCCACGTCAGCGCGGCGAGCGCCACGGCGATGCCGCCGCCGGTGATCGTCCAGGTCGCCGCCTTGCGGATCGTCTCCTCGCTGACCGGCAACGCGGCAATCGCACGCTCGAACAGCCCGACCTTGCGGACGGGCTGTTTGCGCCGGGCAGCGGGGCGCTTGGGCGGCGGGCCGCGCTTGATCGTGCGGCTCATCCCGCGAAAGCCTTAAAGTCGGCGAGCGCCTCATCGACGATCGCCTGCACCAACGCTTCGTAGCTCATGCCGATGTGGCGTGCCTGTTCGGGAACGAGGCTCAAGGGCGTCATGCCGGGCTGCGTGTTCACCTCGAGCAGGAACAGGCCGTCGACGCCGCGCTCGTCATCCCAGCGGAAGTCGGAGCGGCTGGCGCCCTTGCAGCCCAACAGACGGTGGGCCTCCAACGCCAGCCGCTTGCAGGCGTCGGCGATCTCGTCGGGAATGTCCGCGGGGCAGACGTGTTCGGTCAAGCCATCGGTGTATTTGGCGTCGAAATCGTACCAGCCGTTCTTGGGCTTCAATTCGGTGACGCCGAGTGCGCGTTCGCCCAGCACGGCGGTCGTCAGCTCGCGGCCGCGGACATAGGGTTCGGCGAGCAACTCGTCGAACTCCTGCCACGGGCCGGTCACGTCGCGGCCGATCGGGTTGCCGTAATTACCATCTTCAGTGACGATCGCGACGCCGACCGAAGAGCCTTCGTTGATCGGTTTGAGGACGTAGGGGCGCTGCAGCGGATCGCGTTCGTGAATGTCGGCGGACTTGACGATGCGACCGCCCGGCATGGGAATGCCGGCGGGGACGAGCACCTGCTTGGTCAGCACCTTGTCGATCGCGATGACCGAGGTGGCGAGGCCCGAATGGGTATAGGGGATGCCCATCAGGTCGAGCATGCCCTGCACGCTGCCATCCTCGCCCGGCGAGCCGTGCAGCGCGTTGAAGACGAGATCGGGCTGCGCCTCGGCAAGGCGCGCCGCGACGTTCCGGCCCATATCGATGCGGGTGACGCGGTGGCCATTGGCTTCGAGCGCATCGGCGCAACCGTTGCCCGACATGAGCGACACGGGGCGTTCGGCGGACCAGCCGCCCATGAGGACCGCGATGTGGAGGGAGGTTGGACGCGTGTCGTCAGCCACAGATACCTCCGTCATTCCCGCGCAGGCGGGAATCCAGACTGGCTGACCTGTCGGCGCCACCGAAACGGCAGAGGTTATGGATCCCCGCCTTCGCGGGGATGACGATGGTGGCGTTCACGCCGTCACTCCCACGCGCTGAATTTCCCATTCCAACGTCACGCCCGACTGCGCCTTCACCTTGTCCCGTACCTCTTCGCCCAAACCCTCGATATCGGCGCTGCTGGCCGAGCCGAGGTTGAGCAGGAAATTACAATGTTTCTCAGATACCTGAGCGTCACCACGCCGCAAGCCCCGGCAGCCGGCGGCGTCGACCAGCGCCCAGGCCTTGTGCCCGTCGGGGTTCTTGAACGTCGATCCCCCGGTTTTCGACCGAAGCGGCTGCGACGCTTCGCGTGCCTCAGCGATGCGGTCCATTTCCGCTTGGACGACCGCCGGTTCGGCAGGCATGCCGCGGAAGGTCGCGGAGACGACGACCGCGCCCTCTGGGAGCGCGCTGTGGCGATAGGTGTAGCCGAGGTCCGCGAGGGTCAGCGTCACGCGTTCGCCGGAGCGCAGCACGACGTCCGCTTCTACCAACACGTCCTTGACCTCACGGCCGTAGGCGCCGCCGTTCATTCGCACGAAGCCGCCGACCGTACCGGGGATCGAGCGCAGGAATTCGACCCCGCCGATGCCCGCATCGCGGGCGGTCGAGGACACGAGGATCCCGCTCGCCCCGCCGCCGCAGCGCAGGGTCACGTCGTCGAAACGCTGAACTTGCGCGAACGCCTTGCCGAGCCGCACCACCACGCCCGGCACGCCGCCGTCGCGCACGATCAGGTTCGATCCCAGCCCCAGCGCCATCACCGGCACCGCCGGATCGAGCGCAGCGAGGAACGCGGACAGGTCGTCCGCGTCCTTGGGTTCGAACAGCCATTCGGCATGCCCCCCCGCCTTGAACCAGACAAGCGGCGCCAGCGCGGCGTTGGGCGTGAGGCGTCCCTTAACGACCAAATCCTCCCCGGCACGGGGAGGGGGACCATCAGCCGGAGGCTGATGGTGGAGGGGGGCTTCGGGCGATACCGCTTGTGGCACGCCCCCTCCACCAGCTTCGCTGGTCCCCCTCCCCGTGCCGGGGAGGATTGTATTTGCGGGGTTCACCAAGGCCCGACGCCCCAGAGCCGCGTCCACGCCTGGAAGGCGGCGAGATTCGCTTCGGCCGCCTTGCGCGTCGCCTCCTGCGCCTCGACCATCGCGGCGCCGGCATCGACCGCGTTGCCGCCGGCCTCCAACGCCTGGCGCTGGGCATCGAGCACCTGCTTCTGGAGCTTCAGGCCCGCATCGAACCAGTCGGTCATCGCCGTGCTCCGATCGCGGCGGCGAGGCCCGCCGCCCATTTGGTGATGTCGCCCGCGCCCAGGCAGACGACCATGTCGTTGGGCTGGATCGTCGCGGCGAGTTCGTCGGCCAGCGCATCGGCATCGGCGACGGTCGCGGCGGAGCGGTGGCCGCGGCGCTTCAATCCCTCGACCAAGGCCTGCGCGTCGACGCCCTCGACCGGCGCCTCGCCCGCGGCATAGACCGGGGTCACGAGCACGCGGTCGGCGTCGTTGAACGCGGTCTGGAACTCTTCCATCAGGCTGCCGAGGCGCGAATAGCGGTGCGGCTGGACGACGGCGATCACGCGGCCTTCCGCGCCTTCGCGTGCGGCGGCGAGCACGGCGCGGATTTCGACCGGGTGGTGGCCGTAATCGTCGATGATCGTGACGTTGCCGTCCTCCATCGCCACTTCGCCGACATGCGTGAAGCGCCGCTTGACGCCACCGAACGCGCTGAAGCCGCGCTGGATCGTCTCGTCGGGAATGCCGAGTTCCAGCGCCACGCCGATCGCGGCGAGCGCGTTCTGGACATTGTGGCGGCCGGGCATCGGCAGCTCGATATTCTCGATCGAGCGGCTGGTGCCATCCCGCTCGCGCACGATGCATTCGAAGCGGTTGCCGCCCGGCACCGGTGTGACGTTGATGCCGCGTACGTCGGCCTGTGCGGAGAAGCCGTAGGTGACAACGCGCCGGTCGCGGACGCGCGGCAGGATGTTCTGCACCTCCGGGTGGTCGAGGCAGAGCAAGGCTGCGCCGTAGAAGGGCACGTTCTCGACGAATTCGACGAACGCGTCCTTCACACCGTCAAAACTGCCATAATGGTCGAGGTGTTCGGGATCGATGTTGGTGACGACCGCGATCGTGCCGTCGAGGCGCAGGAAGCTGCCGTCGCTCTCGTCGGCCTCGACCACCATCCAGTCGCTGGCGCCGAGGCGCGCGTTGCTGCCGTAACTGTTGATGATGCCGCCGTTGATGACGGTCGGGTCCACCCCGCCCGCGTCGAGCAAGGCAGCGACCATGCTGGTCGTCGTCGTCTTGCCGTGCGTGCCGGCCACCGCGACGGTGGATTTGAGGCGCATCAGCTCGGCGAGCATTTCAGCGCGGCGGACGACGGGGATGCGCCGTTCCAGCGCCGCCTCGACCTCCGGGTTGGTGCGCGTGATCGCCGTCGAGGTGACGACGACGGCAGCGTCCGCCACGTTCTCGGCGGCGTGGCCGATCGTGACTGCGATGCCTTTGTCGCGCAGGCCCTGCACCACATAGCCTTCGGCGACGTCCGACCCCTGCACGGTATAGCCGAGGTTCTTCATCACCTCGGCGATCCCGGACATGCCGATGCCGCCGATGCCGACGAAGTGGATCGGACCAATATCCGTTGCGACGCCGCGGATCATGCGAAGGTCCTCCCCATCGAAGATGGGGAGGGGGACCACCGCGCAGCGGTGGTGGAGGGGCCGCCGCTGCAAGCGGCGGTTGCACCGCCGCACCCCTCCACCAGCTTCGCTGGTCCCACTCCCCAAGCAAGCTTGGGGAGGAATGCCATCTTGCCCATCATGCCGTCACCGCCTTGGGCTTGGTCGGCACGCCGACAGGGAGCCGCGACAGCGGGGCGTCGAGGCTTTCGACCAGATCGGCGAGGTCGCTGACCGCGGTCGGGCGGCCGACGCTCTTCGCGCGGGCGGCGGCATTTTCCAGCGCCGCGGGGTCGAGGCCCAGTTTCTGCATCTGCTTGGCAAGCTCCACGGCGGTGAATTCGGGCTGCGGGATGGTGCGCGCGCCGCCCGCCCGCGTGATCTCGCGCGCGTTCGCGGTCTGGTGGTCGTCGGTCGCGCCGGGCAGCGGCACGAGAATCGCCGGGCGGCCCGCCGCGGTCAGCTCCGCGATGGTCGACGCGCCGGCGCGCGCGATCACGAGGTGCGCCCATGCCAATTGCTCAGGCATGTCGGGCAGATAGGTGGCGAGTTCGGCCGGGATCTGATGCTCGGCATATTGCGCGCGCACCGCGTCGATATCCTCGATCCGCGCCTGATGCGTCACCTGCAGGCGGCGGCGGAAGGTGACGGGCAGCATGGCGAGGCCATCGGGCACCACCTGGCTGAGGATGCTAGCGCCCTGGCTGCCGCCGGTGACGAGGACGCGGAAGATGCCGTCCTCTTCCAGGAGCGGATAGGGTTTCGCACGCAAGGCGAGCACCGCGTCGCGGACCGGATTGCCGACGAGGTGGACCTTGTTCTCGTGCTTGGCGGCGAGGCGTTCGGTCGTCTTGTACGAGGTCGCGATCGCATCGACCTTACCCGCGACCACGCGGTTGACGCGGCCGAGCACGGCATTCTGTTCGTGGACGGCGGTCGGGATCTTCTCCGCAAACGCCGCGAGCAGTGCGGGGAAGGCGGGATAGCCGCCGAAGCCGATCACGGCGGCGGGCTTGAAGGTGCGGTACAGCTCGCGCGCCATCGCCCGGCCGCGCAGCATCTCGCGCACCGCGCTCGCCCAGCCCTGCGGCTTCTTCACCTGGAAGCGACCGGCGGGGAGGACGTGCGTCTGGACGTTCTCGAACAGGCCTGGGAAGCGCACGCCCCGCGCATCGCTGACCAGCGC
Source organism: Arthrobacter sp. TPD3018 (assembly GCA_003075315.1). Lineage (GTDB taxonomy): Bacteria > Pseudomonadota > Alphaproteobacteria > Sphingomonadales > Sphingomonadaceae > Sphingomonas. Next base: position 122,695 of record QDFQ01000002.1, read on the forward strand.
CACGCGATGGCCGCGCCGGGTCAGTTCCTCCGCCAATGCCGCGGCGGGGACCATGTGACCGCCCGTGCCACCGGCTGCCAGGACGTAATGCTTGCTCAATTCGAACCCCATCTCACCACATACGGGCTGCGCGTCAGGAATGGATTGCGCCGGGTGAAGGCGAGCAGCAACCCCATGCCGATCGACAGCGCGATCATCGACGACCCGCCATAGCTGATGAACGGCAGCGTCATACCCTTGGACGGGGCAAGGCCGGTGTTGACCGCCATCGACACCAGCGCCTGCGCGCCGAACTGCACCGCGAGGCCGCTGGCAGCGAGCAGCTTGAATTCGTCCTGCTCGTCCAGCAGCTTGACGAAGACGCGCACGACGATCGCGAGGAAAACGAGCGCGATGATCGCGCAGGCGATCAGGCCGAATTCCTCGCCGATCACCGAATAGATATAGTCGGTATGCGCTTCGGGCAGGCCGAACTTCACCGTGCCGCCGCCAGGGCCGGTGCCGGTCCAGCCGCCGCTGGTGATCGTCGCGTGTGCGGCGTTGGTCTGGAAGTGATCGCTCGCGCCCTCGCCTTCCACGCTCGGGAACAGGAAGGCGTCGATGCGGTTGCGAGCCGTGCTGTAGAACATATAGGCGCACACGAGGCCGACCGGCACCATCGCGATGATCCCGCCCAGCACGCGCATCGGCGTGCCGGCGATCATCAGCAGCGCCATCCACACGGTGCAGAAGATCACCGTCTGCCCGAAGTCGGGCTGCAGCATCAGCAGCAGCGCGATCAGCCCGGTCATCGCGCCGGTGATCAGCACGGTCGGCAGCGTCGGATCCTTCGCCTTGAGAGACAGTAGCCAGGCGACCGTCACGATGAAGAGCGGCTTCAGGAATTCGGACGGCTGGAACGAGGCGAAGCCATAGCCGATCCAGCGCCGCGCGCCGTTGATGCTGTTGCCGACGAAGGGCGTGAGCGCGAGGCAGACGATCAGCACTGCCGCCCCGATGAGCGCCAGCCGGCGTGCGAGCGGCACCGGCAGCATCGACACGCCGAACAGCACGGGCAGCGAGATGCCGACCCAGATCAGCTGACGCCAGAAATAATAGAGCGCGGTGAATTTGTGATGCTCGCCCGAATAGCGGACCGCGGTGGCGGGGCTCGCCGCCGCCACCGCCACCAGCCCGATCGCGATCAGGAACAAGGTGAGCAGCAGGAGCATCCGGTCGATGTCCCAGAACCAGGTGCCGAGCGGCGAACGGTCACCGCGACCGCCGCTGCGCTTCACCTTGGCGATCAGGCTGTCGCGTTCCCCCTCGGTCATGCTGGCGCCCGTCATGCTAAAGCCTCGACAGCCGCGCGGAACGCAGCACCCCGCGCCTCGTAATCGCGGAACTGGTCGAAACTAGCACAGGCCGGCGACAACAGCACGACCTCTCCGGGCTTTGCCGCAGCGGCGGCGGCGCGGACGGCGGTGGCGAGGTCGCCGCTGCGTTCGACGTAGGGGAGTTTTGGCGTCAGGATGTCGGCGAACAGCTCGGCCGCCTCGCCGATCGTATAGGCCGCGACGACGTGGCTGAGGAACGGCGCGCAGGCGTCGAGGTCGTCGCCCTTGCGCTTGCCGCCGACGATCCAGTGGATGCGCTCGAACGCGCCGAGCGCGGGCGCGGTGCTTTCGGGGTTGGTTGCCTTGCTGTCGTCGATGAACGCGACGCCGTTGCGTTCAGCGACGCGCTCCATGCGGTGAGGGAGACTGCTGTACGTTCGCAGCCCTTGGTTGATCGATTCCCAATCAACGCCAAGGCATCGACAGGCCTGAATCGCCGCCGCGGCGTTCGAAGCATTGTGCGGACCTTGAAGTGCAGGCCAATGAGCTTGCGGGCTGACGAAACTCGGGTCGCGGTTCTTCAACCACGTTTGCCCTACTTCAAGCACGCTGTCGATGTTGGCGGCGACCCTCGCTGCGACGGGATCATCAACGACGACGATCCGGCCCCAGTCCTCTCTGTTACTGCTCATCTCGATCAATCGAGCTTTGCTTGCCACATAGCTCTCGAACCCGTCATAGCGGTCGAGGTGATCGGGTGTGATGTTGAGCAGCACCGCGACGTCGCAATCGAGCGTCTGCGTCAGGTCGATCTGGTAGCTCGACAGTTCGAGCACATAGACGCCGCCCTCCGGCAACGGCGCCTGCTCGAGGATCGGCAGGCCGATGTTGCCGCCCATCAGCGTGCGCACGCCGGCGGTCTTGAGGATGTGGTGGACGAGTGCAGTCGTGGTCGACTTGCCGTTGGTGCCGGTGATGCCGACGACCTTGTGCGGCGGCAGTTCCTCACGCGCCTGGGCGAACAGTTCGATATCGCCGATCACCGGCACGCCCGCCGCGCGCGCCTGCGCGACCAGCGGATGGGTGTTGAGCGGCACGCCGGGCGACACGACCAGCCCGGCGGCGCCGGTGAGGTCGAGCGTGGCGGGGTCGTGGACGATGACGCCGTCGATCGCTTGCGCGCGCTCGCGGGCGGCGGGGTCGCTATCCCAGGCGACGACGTACGCACCGGCTGCGGCGAGCGCACAGACGGTCGCCATGCCGGAGCGGGCGAGGCCGAGGACGGCGTAGCGTTGGCCTTTCCAGGCGGTGGAGAGGATCATGCCGCAGCTGCCGACAACGACGCGTCATCCCGGACTTGGTCCGGGGTCCATTCTGCGGCGAGCGGCGCGGCTAGAGGCGCAAATCGACCCCGTGCGGGACGGTGGACCCCGGAACGAGTCTGGGGTGACGGTGTGTTTGGGGCGGCCGGCATCGTCCTCACCGTAGCTTCAGCGTCGACAGGCCGGCGAGCGCCAGCACCAGGCTGATGATCCAGAAGCGGATGACGACGGTCGGTTCGCTCCAGCCCAATTGTTCGAAATGGTGGTGGATCGGCGCCATGCGGAACACGCGCTTGCCGGTGCGCTTGTAGAAGAAGACCTGGATGATGACCGACAGCGCCTCCACGACGAACAGGCCGCCGATGATGCCCAGCACGATCTCATGGTGCGCGACGACCGCGATCGTGCCGAGTGCGCCGCCCAGCGCAAGGCTGCCGGTATCGCCCATGAATACCGCAGCGGGCGGTGCGTTGAACCACAGGAAGGCGAGTCCGGCGCCTACCACCGCGCCGCAAAAGATCGCGAGTTCGCCCGCGCCCGGGACGTGCGGGATGCCGAGATAGGTCGCGAACTTCACGTTACCCGCCAGATAGACGATCAGCATGAACGCGACGGACGCGATGATGACCGGCATCGTCGCGAGACCGTCAAGCCCGTCGGTCAGGTTCACCGCATTGCCGAAGGCGACGATGGTGAACGCGGCGAACAGCGGGAAGAAATAACCAAGGTCGAGGTACAGGCGATCGGTGAACGGCAGGTACAGGTGCGGGCCGTTCTGCTGCATGATGATCCACGACGCGATGCCGGCGATGGCGAATTCGAGCAGCAGCCGGGTCTTGCCCGACACGCCGGCGGTGCTGGCTTTGCGCACCTTGTCGTAATCGTCGAGGAAACCGATCGCACCGAAGCCGAGCGTCACGAACAGGCACGCCCAGACATAGGGGTTGCTGAGATCCATCCAGATCAGGATCGCGAGCGCCATGCTGGTCAGGATCATCAGCCCGCCCATCGTCGGCGTGCCCCGCTTGGCGAGGTGCGTCTGCGGGCCGTCGGCGCGGATCGGTTGCCCCTTGCCCTGGCGCACGCGCAGCCAGCCGATGAAGCGCGGCCCGATAATCAGGCCGATGAAGAGCGCGGTCGCCACCGCCGCCCCGGTCCGGAAGGACTGGTAGCGGATAAGGTTCAGCAGCCCGGTGAAGCCCAGGTGCTCGGCGATCCAGTACAGCATTTACGTTCCGCCCCCCATGCGATCCTCGATCGCAATACCTGACTCTAGGCCCGCGACCAGGCGCGACAGGCCGACACCATTAGACCCTTTGACGAGTACCGCGTCTCCTGCCCGGACCAGGTTCTTCAGCCGGTCCAGCGCCGTCGCAGCATCCGGCACATGCATGATGTCGACGCGTCCCTCAAGGGCCTCGGCCAGCGGCGCCATCGCTTCGCCGACGAGCAGCGCCGTTTCGACGCGCGCGGCCAGGATCGGTTCGGCGAGGGCTGCGTGATAGGCGGCGGAATCGTCGCCCAGCTCGCGCATCTCGCCCAGCACCGCGACGTGCCGGCCCGGCTCCTCGGCCAGCACCGCCAGCGTCGCGCGCATCGAGGCGGGGTTGGCGTTGTAGCTTTCGTCGATGACCAGCATCTCGCCCTCGCCGACACGCGTGGTGCGCCGCAGGCCCCGCCCGGCAAGGCCGCCCATTTCGGCAAGCGCAAGGCCGGCACGGGCAAGGTCGGCGCCGGCGGCATCGACGGCTGCCAGCACGGCCAGCGCGTTCGACACCCAGTGCATGCCCGGCTGCGACAGCGTGAACGACAGCTCGCGTGCGCCGACCTTCGCGGTGACGAACGAGCCGCCCGAGGGCAGCCGCATCGCCTCGACCGCATGGACGTCGGCGCCCTTGGTCAGACCGAAGGTGACGGTGCGCGCGGCATAAGGGGCGGCCGCCGCCATCAGCCGGTCGCGGTGCGGGCTGTCATAGGGGATGATCGCGGTGCCGCCCGGCGATCCATCGGGGGCCTCGAGGCCCTGGAAGATCTCGCCCTTGGCGTCGGCGATGGCGCTTTCGTCCGGGAAGAATTCGGTGTGGGCGGGGGCGATGGCGGTGACGATCGCGATGTGCGGACGGACCAGGCGCGTGAGCTGCGACAGCTCGCCCGCGTGGTTCATGCCCATTTCGAACACGCCGATTTGGGTGTCGCGCGGCATGCGCGCGAGGCTGAGCGGCACGCCGGTGTGGTTGTTGTAGCTCTTGACCGAGCGATGCACTGCGCCGGGCAGCGACCGGTCGAGCGCGGCGAACAGCGCTTCCTTGGCGCTGGTCTTCCCCACCGAGCCGGTGACGCCGATCACCGTGCCGCCCATGCGGGCGCGGGCAGCGCGACCGAGATCGTTCAATGCGGCGAAGGTATCGGCGACACGAACGTGCGGGTGGGGCGTGTCGGCAGACACGATCGCGCCAGCGGCCCCTTGCGCGAACGCCTGATCGAGGAAGCGGTGGCCGTCGGTGCTGTCGCCGGTGAGTGCGATGAACAGGTCGCCCGGGCCGACCTCACGACTGTCGAACGCGACGCCGGTGACGGCGAAGTCGGTCGCAGCGGTGCCGGACGTGGCGGCGGCGATTTCGGCAGCGGTCCAGAGCATCAGATCCTCCCCGGCACGGGGAGGGGGACCGCGACGCGAAGCGGCGTGGTGGAGGGGGCTGTCCCCAAACGCTGCATCGTGTGGAGACCCCCCTCCACCATGCTGCGCATGGTCCCCCTCCCCGTGCCGGGGAGGACTTTAGCGCCCCTCACGCCGCATACTCCCGTGCCACGCTGACGTCGTCGAACGGCAGCACCAGGTCGCCGACGATCTGGCCCTGTTCATGGCCCTTGCCAGCGATGAGCACGATGTCCTGCGGGCCGGCTTCGCGGATCGCGGTGGCGATCGCGTCGCGGCGGTCGCCGATCTCGCGGGCGTCGGGTGCGCCCTTCAGGATCGCGGCGCGGATCGCGGCGGCATCCTCGGTGCGGGGATTGTCGTCGGTGACGATCGCGAGGTCGGCCTGCATCTGCGCGACCTGCCCCATCGTCTCGCGCTTGCCCGCGTCGCGGTCGCCGCCCGCACCGAAGACGACGATCAGCCGGCCGCCGGCATGCGGCTTCAGCGCGGCGATCGCTGCCTCCAGCGCGTCGGGAGTGTGCGCATAGTCGACGTAGACGGGCGCGCCACCGCGCGCGATCGCCGCACGCTCCAGCCGCCCGCGTACGGGTTGCAGGCGGGCGAGATTGGCGATCGCCTGCGTCACGTCCCCGCCGGTCGCGATGACCAGCCCCGCCGCGACGAGCGCATTCGCCGCCTGATAGCCGCCGATCAGCGGCAGCGTGACGCGATGCGTCGTACCCTCCGCCTCGATTACGAGCCCCTGCCCCAGCAAGGTCGGATCGCGCTCGACCAGGCGCAGCGTGCTGCCGCGCTCGCCGACCGTCACCAGCCGGTTGCCGCGCGCTTGGGCAAGGTCGATCACCCGCGCCGATTCGACGTCGTCCGCCCAGACGACCGCGGCGCCATCGGGACTGAGCACTTCGGAAAACAGCCGCAGCTTGGCGGTGAGATAGGCGCCCATGTCGCCATGATAGTCGAGGTGATCGCGGCTGAGGTTGGTGAAGGCCGCCGCGGCGACGCGTAGCCCCTCGGTGCGATATTGCGTCAGGCCATGGCTCGATGCCTCGAAGGCGACATGCGTCACACCCTCGCGCGCCAGCCCGGCGACGTTGGACAGGAAGGTGACGACGTCCGGCGTCGTCAGCCCAGTCGTCACGCGTTCGTCGGCGGTGGTGACGCCCAGCGTCCCGATCGAGGCGGCATGCTCGCCCGCCATCCGCCACAATTGCCGCGTCATTTCGACGGTGGAGGTCTTGCCGTTGGTGCCGGTCACGGCAACCGCGACGTCGGGAAACGGCGCGAAGAATTGCGCGGCGAGCTGCGCGAAGCGTTCGCGCGGGCTGTCGGACGCAATCGCCACCGCCCCCTCGACCGGCACCCCCGGCCGCGTCACGACGGCGATCGCACCCGATCGCACCGCATCGGCGATATAATCCTCGCCATTCACCCGCGCGCCCTGAAACGCGCCGAAGACGGTGCCCGGCGCGACCTTGCGATGGTCGATCGCAAAGCCGGTGACCACCGCCTCTTCACTCCCGCCGGTGAGCGTCCCCAGCTTCATGTCGCGCTCCTCAATAATCGGCTCGTCAATTGCCGTTCGCCTGCTTCGGCGGCGTCTCCTGCCAGATCAGCGGCATCATGTCAGCGACGTCGATGTCGTGCTGGGCATCGGGCACCACGCCCAGCATCGAACCAACGCGCGAGATCGTCCGGCCAACGACGGGCGCGGCGTTCCAGGCCGCGGTCTTCCAGCCGCCCGTCTCCTTCGTGCCCTGCGGCGAATCGAGCATCGCGAGCACGACGTATTTCGGCGCATCCATCGGGAAAGCCGCGGCAAAGGTCGCGACGTTGCGCGAATGGTCGTAGCCGCCCGCGACCGCCGCCTCGGCGGTGCCGGTCTTGCCGCCGACGCGATAGCCGGGGGCCTCGCCCTTGCGGCCCGTGCCGCGCAGCACGATCAGCCGCAGCATCTGCCGCATCTTGTAGCTGGTCGCCTCGCTGATGACGCGGCGGCCGGCGGGCGCCTGCCCCGGCGCAATCTTCATCAGCGTCGCCGGACGCCAGATGCCGCCATTGACCAACGCCGCATAGGCGCTGGCGAGGTGCAGCGGCGTCACCGCGATGCCGTGACCATAAGCCGTCGTCATCGTCGTCGTGCGCGCCCAGTAATGCGGCCACAGCGGCCGGCCCTTTTCGCGCAACTCGATGTCGGGCCGGGTGTCGAAGCCCAGCTTGCGGAACATCGTCTGCATCTTCTGCGGGCCCACCTCGTCGGCGATGCGCGCGGTGGCGATGTTGGACGAATAGATCAGCGTTTCGGGCATCGACAGCCAGCGCTGCGGATCGCCGCGTTCGTCGTGAATGGTGAAGCCGCCGACCTTCAGCGGATGCGTCGCGTCGAACTTGCGGTTCATCGTGATCGTGCCGGTATCGATCGCGGTTGCGACGGTGATCGGCTTGAAGGTCGATCCCAGCTCGAACACGCTCTGCGTCGTCAGGTTGCGCAGCTCTTCGCTGCCCGCCATGCCGACGCGATTGGGGTTGAACGTGGGCAGCGAGACCATCGCGAGCACTTCGCCCGTATGCACGTCCATCACGATGCCGCCGGCCCCGCGTGCGGAGAAGGTGCCCATCGCGCGACCGAGCTCGCTCTCCATCGCCGCCTGCACGCGCGCGTCGATCGCCAGCGCGACCGGCTTGCCCGCCTGCGCCGGATCGAGCAGCCGTTCGTCGAGCACGCGCTCCATGCCGCTCATGCCGTGGCCATCGGTCGACAGGAAGCCCAGCGCATGCGCCGCCATCGTCGACTGCGGGTACAGGCGCTGCGTTTCGCGCGCGAAGACCAGCGCCGGCTCGCCGATCGCATTCACCTGCTCAACCAGCGCCGGGCTGGCGCGGCGCTGCAGATAGACGAAGCTGATGTTGCGGGTAAGCTGATGATAGAACCACGCCTGGTCGCCGCGATCGGGCATCAGCGCCGCGAGCCGGGCGGCGATCTCCATCTTGTCGCCGATGATCTTTTGCGGATGGACCGCGATCGTCCACGCATCGATCGTCCGGGCGAGCGGCGCGCCGTTGCGATCGACGATATCGCCGCGCGCCGCCAGTGCTGCCGTCCGCGCCGCCGCCTCGCCGCCCGACAGGATGCCGAGCATCGCCAGCCGGCCGATAATCAGCACCACCGCCGCCGCGAACAGCATCATCAGCATCATCAGCCGCATATGCGACGTCGCGACCAGCGCGTGACGCTGGCCGGCGCTGCGATGCTGGGCCTGGGCTGGACGGGCGACGATGACGGTCAACGTTTGCGGGCCTCGGCGCGCGCGCTGCTGAGGATATCGCCCAGCGTGCTGTCGGACAGCAGCTTTTTGTCGAGCATCGCGACCGCCTCAGGCCGCACCTTCGCCACCGCCGCCTTGGCGCGGGCCGCCTCATTCAGCTTCGCCAGCATCGGCGCACTCTTTTCGATGGCGGCGACCTTGATCACCGCGCGCTGCGCCTTGGGCATCGCGGCGGCGACCTGTACCACCGCTGGCGCGGGCGTCGCGGCGGGCGCGGCGACGCTGACGCCCGGCTGCGACGGGACGACCAGCGACGCCATCTGCATCCCGGACTTGCCGTCGGTGGGCACGCCCACCTGATTGACGTCGAGGCTGGCGAGCGCGGCTTCGTCAGTCACGAACTGGCCCGCGGTCGGCGCGGCGAGCGACAGCGTCTCGCCGTTCCACTTTTCGAGCTGGGCAAGGTTGGCGCGCGTTTCGAACTCCGTCTCCAGCGCGCGGATATCGCGCTGCGCGGCATCGATCTTGCGATCCATGCTCTCCAGCTTCTTGCGCTCGGTCGCGACCTGCAGCGAGACCAGGTAGAAACCGAGGACGATGGCGACACAGCCACCGAACCATCCGATCCCCTTCAACCGATACGCCGCCGTCATGCCGTCACCTCTTCATTCCATGCAGGGGCGGCCGTCCGGATGGCGGTCCGCATAGTTGCCGATCGTGCGCGCGGGTTGCGCGCGAGTTCCGCCTCGCCGGCACGGATGCCGCGGCCGACGCGCTCGAAGCTGGGCGCCCGCGTCGCCCCCGCCTGCGGCAAATGCCGCGAACCGCCGGGCGTGTTGCCGGAGCGTTCGCGCAGGAAGCGCTTGACCATGCGATCCTCCAGGCTGTGGAACGTCACCACCGCCAGCCGCCCGCCGGGCTTGAGCAGCCGCTCGGCGGCGGCGAGGCCGTCGGCCAGCTCGCCCAACTCCCGGTTCACATGGATACGGATCGCCTGGAAGGTCCGCGTCGCCGGATCCTTCTTGTCGTGCGGCCGGTGGCCCAGCGCCTTGCGCACCACCGCGGCCAGTTCGCCCGTGCGGGTCAGGGGCCGCGCCGCGACGATCGCGCGCGCGACCCGGCGCGACTTGGGCTCGTCGCCATAATGGTACAGCACGTCGGCGATGGCGTCCTCGTCGGCGGTGTTCAGGAAGTCCGCCGCGCTGGGGCCATCCTGCGCCATCCGCATGTCGAGCGGGCCGTCGGATTGGAACGAAAAGCCGCGCTCCGCCTGATCGAGCTGCATCGACGACACGCCGATATCCATCGTCAGGCCATCGACGGGCGCATCGATCGCCGCTTCCATCGCGGAAAAGTCGCTGTGGACCAGCGTCAGCCCCTCGATACCGGCCGCCCGCCCGTCCCGAATCGCGTCGGGATCGCGATCGAAGGCGATGACGGTGGCGCCGGTCTGCAGAATCGCCCGCGTGTAGCCGCCCGCGCCGAAGGTGGCATCGACCATCACCTCGCCCGGGGCGGGGGCGAGTGCGGCGACCACTTCGTCGAGCAGCACGGGGATGTGGGGCGCGTCAGTCAAGCGACACCCCCTTGTCCTGGCAGTAATAGCGACAGGCGGCGACCATCTGCGGCGCGATGCCCGGCGTCGAGAGCAGGGTCTTGGGGTCCCAGATTTCGATATAGTCGAGCGTGCCCCAGAAGAAGGCGTGCGCGCCGATATTGGCGTAGAAGCGCGGAAAGCCGGGCATGATGAACCGGCCGGAGCCATCGAAGGGCACCGCCTCGCCGTTCGCGCCGCCGCGCTTGATATTGTGGTCGATCTTGCCGTCCGCGCCGCGCGACAGGGCGACGCGCTCGTTCAATTCGCGCTTCAGCTCGGCGATATAGGCGGGATCATAGGCGATCAGGCAGGGCTGATCCTCGTGCGCGGCGACGATGACGGTGCCGCCGTCCTTGCCGTCAGCGCGCGGGGCATTGGCGGCCAGCGTGTGGCGGAGCGCATTGGGGATGGCGACGCGACCCTTGTCATCGACAAGAGCGAGTCCACTTCCCTGATAGTCGCCCCTTTCCAACACGCCCGTCTCGCACCCTGACGCGCACGGCTCATCGTCTGGAAAGTCGGATTTTCACCGCCTCCCATGCATTTGCGCCCAAACGCAAACGATGATGCCTGCCCCGTTGTTAACTGTCGCTACCAACAGCCAACCGGGGATGCAACGGGATTTTTGGGGATGAGCGGGGAAAAGCCCCCAGAAGGCGGCTAACCGGGCGGGAAACACCCCCATGGTGGCATGGATGCCACAGGCGCTAACCACGCGTGCGGGCGCGCGATTCCGCCGGCGCGGGACGCCGTCCCCGGTTTTCCCCTAAAAAGGATCATCGTGCGGCTTGTGCGTTGCCGGTGGCCGGCGCGACGCCGAGTTCGGCCAGCGGTTCGCCCGAGGCATCGGCCGCCGCCGCGGCGCCCGCATTGGTCATGGCGATGTTCGCGACGACGTCGGCCTGGGCGGATCCGGCGGTGGCGATCGGCTTTTCGCGCGTCGCCGACCCCAGAATCGCGGTGGCGATCGCGATGAGCATGACGACGGCGACAAGGCCGATCACGCCGACCTTGATCCGTTGCATCGTCTGGTGAGTGTCTCGCACGGCTCTCATCTTGTCGCGCGGCTGTACCGCTTTGTCGGGCCCTTGTCGATTGGGCGGCGAGTCGGGGGCGACAGACAGCCCCCCACCCCACCGTCATCCCCGCGCAGGCGGAAATCCGGACGCGCTGACGTCACGGCTCTATCGCCAGCGATAGCGGTTATGGATTCCCGCCTGTGCGGGAATGACGAAGAGGGGGAAACTCCCTTCTCAACCCAGCCCCTTCTCCGCCCGCCATGCCGGGTCGTGCAGCGTCGAGAGATAGCGGAAGCCCGTGTCGCACAGGATCGTCGCGATCCGCTTGCCCGGCCCCAGTTGCTCCGCCAGCCGCACCGCGCCTGCGACGTTAATGCCAGACGACAAGCCCAGGCACAGCCCCTCCTCGTCGAGCAGGCGGCGAACCCAGTGATAGCCCTCCTGGTCGGAGATGCGGAACTGCGTGTCGATCGGCGCGCCCTCCAGATTGGCGGTGATCCGCCCCTGCCCGATCCCTTCGGCGACCGACGATCCCTCGCTGCGCAACTCGCCGTGCGCGTAATAGTCGTATAGCGCCGCGCCGTGCGGGTCGCTCAGCGCGATGCAGACGCGCTCGTCCTTCGCCTTCAGCCCCAGGCCGACGCCCGCGATCGTACCGCCGGTGCCCGCTGCGCAGGTGAAGCCGTCGATCCGCCCGTCCATCTGCTGCCAGATCTCCTCCGCCGTGCCGACGATATGCGCGCGGCGGTTTGCGACATTGTCGAACTGGTTCGCCCAGATCGCATTGTCGCGTTCCTCGGCGATGCGGCGGCTGGTGTGGACGAAGTGGCAGGGGCTGGAATAGGGCGCCGCCGGCACCAGCACCAGCTCGGCGCCCAGCGCGCGCAGCGTGTCCATCTTCTCGCGGCTCTGCGTCTCGGGCATCACGATGATCGTGCGATAGCCCTTGGCATTGGCGACCAGCGCCAGCCCGATGCCGGTATTGCCCGCCGTGCCTTCGACGATCGTGCCGCCGGGGTGCAGCACGCCGCGCGCCTCCGCATCCTCGACGATGCCCAGCGCCGCGCGATCCTTCACGCTGGCGCCCGGATTGGCGAATTCGCATTTGCCGAAGATGTCGCAGCCGCTCGCCTCGCTCGGCCCCTTCAGCCGGACGAGGGGCGTGTTGCCGATCAGGGCAAGCGTGTCTGGGGTCGTATGCATGCCCGCTAGATGGCGCGTGGCCGGGCCTGCGACAAGCAAAGCTGCACTTGGGAAGCGCAAAGCCGCACGATCAACCGAACGACCAAATCCGACGGATCGCCTTGACGCTCCCCCTTCGCATGCGCAAAGCGTGCCCTCGCTATGAAGAGCCTCCCCCTGTTCGCCGCCACCGCCGCGCTCCTCGCGCTGGCCGCCTGCAACTCCAAGCCCGCGCAGCCGGACGTGCTGGATTCGAATCCGGATCCGATGGCCAACCAGCTCGCCAACCGCGCGCCGGTGGAACTGCCGCCCGCGATCAAGGCGGAAAAGACCTTCCGCTGCAAGGACAACAGCCTGCTGTACGTGACGCTGTTCGACGGCGACAAGCTCGCCCTCGTCAAGACGTCGCAGACCGGCACGCCGGCCCGCCTGACCGCCGAAAAGGCCGGTGAACCGCTGACCGCCGAGGGCGGCTGGAAGCTGACCGGCAATGCGTCGAACATCACCGTGTCGCAGCCGGGCAAGGCCTCGCAGACCTGCAAGTCGTAACCCACGACTGACCGACTTTCCACAAGGGCCGGCGGAGCGATCCGCCGGCCCTTTTCTTATGCGCGGCGTAAGGCCGCCCTTCCCACATTGCTATTGCGAACGATCCGCAACTTCATTAGCTGACCGTCGAAACCGGGGCCATCCCGGCCGATCTCAGGAATTTGCTGCGTGACCTTTGCACCCGACCGGCGCGTCGCCGTGTCCGTTCTTGCCATCGCCTTCGGGCTTGCGGCGCCGGCGGTGGCGCAGACCACCGACAGCGACACGCCCTCGCCCGAGGGCAACGCCGACATCGTCGTCACCGCGCGGTCGGCCAGCGCCAGCATCATCGGCAGCCACACGCCGCTGCTCCGCTATCCGCAATCGGTGCGCGTGCTGGACGAAGACGACCTGACGCCGCTCAACGCCACGCGACTGCAGGATGCGCTGGATTATGCGGGCGGCGTCACCCGCCAGAACGATTTCGGCGGCCTGTGGGACAAATATGCGATCCGCGGCTTTGCGGGCGACGAGAACACCGGCCCGGATATCCTGATCAACCGCTTCGGCAGCAACCTGGGCTATAATCCGCCGGTCGACAGCGCGACAATCGAACGCGTCGAAGTCATGAAGGGCGCGAGCGCCGCTTTGTCCGGCCGCGGCGAGCCGGGCGGATCGATCAACATCGTCACCAAGGCGCCGCTCGATCACGCGCATGCGGCCGCCAGCGCGATGGTCGGCAGCTGGGACCAGCGTCGCGTGACGGGCGACGTCGGCGGCCCGATCGCCGATGGCCTGTCCGTCCGCCTGATCGGCGTTGCGGAAGACCATGACAGCTTCCGCGACCATGTCGGCGGATCGCGCCGCCTGATCGCGCCCTCGATCGCCTGGACGCCTGCACCGGGGCTGCGCCTGTTCTATCAGGCCGAATATATGCGCAACCGGTCGGTGCTCGATCGCGGCGTGGTCGGCATCGCCGGCAACGCCCGCGCGATGGATCGCACCACCTTCCTCGGCGAGCCGGCGGACGGCCGCATCACGCAGCGTATCCTATGGCAACAGGCAAGCCTGTTCGCCGATCTGGGATCGGGCATCGGCCTGGAGCTGGGCGGCAGCCAGCGCGACGGGTCGCTGCGCGGCTTCGGCACGATGGTCGATTTCGGCGCACGCGGTGTGCAGAGCGACGGGCGCACCGCCGGCCGCGACCGCCGCTATCATGACTTTGCATGGAACGATCTGTCGTTGCGCGCCGAAGTGACCGGGCGGCTTCGCCTGCTAGGGCTGGAGCACGATCTGCGCATCGGCGTCGATCGCGTGCGGCATGCGCTCGACTTCCGGCTCGATCGCGCACGCGGCACGACGACGCGACCGATCCTGCTCATCGATCTGTTCGCCCCCGTCTACGGCCAACCGCTGCCGACCCCGCCCGCCTCGCTCAGCCGCACCGCGTCGTTTCGCAGCGAGAGCCTCTATGCGCAGGACGTGATCCGCCGCGGCCCCCTGACGCTGCTGCTCGGCGCGCGGTGGAACAGCTTTCGCGAAGACGTCTTCAACCGGCTGACCGTCCGCGAACTCGACACGCGCGATGCCGGCGTCACGCCGCGCGCGGCCGTGTCGTGGCAAGTCCGAGAGGGCGTATCGCTCTACGCCAGCCGGGGCGATTCGCTGCGGCTCAATCCGTCCGATGGCACGGCGACCTTCGATGCCGAACGCAGCCATTCGACCGAGGCGGGGGTCAAGGTCAGCCTGTTCCAGCGCCGCCTGACCGGTACCGCCGCCGTGTTCGACATGGAAAAGCGCAACGTCCTCAATCCCAATTCGGTCGATCCGTTCGTCAAGAGCCAGATCGGCCGCCAGCGGTCGCGTGGCGCGGAGGCGGAACTCACCTATGTCCGCCCCGACGATCTCTACGTCACCGCTGCCTATACCTATGTCGACGCGACGATCCGCAACGACCAGGACCGCACGCTGATCGGCAAGCCGCTGTCGAACGTGCCGCGCCATGCGGGCAGCCTGTTCGCGCTGAAAACGGTCGGCCGCCTGGGCATAGGCGGCGGGATCACTTACGTCGGCACGCGCGCCGGCGATCCGTTCGGCACCAGCTATCGCCTGCCCGCCTATACGATCGCGCGCGCGACGCTGAGCTATGCCGTCACGCCGCGGCTCAGCGTGCGGGCGGACGTCGATAACCTGTTCGACACCTATTATATCGCCAGTTCGTACGCGACCGTGTGGACCGTCCCCGGAGCGCCGCGAAACCTGCGCGTGACGCTGGCGAACCGGTTTTAGGGTCGATGCGCAACCGGACCGGTCACAGCATCCCGATGTCGCGCAGCCACTGCTTTAGCGCCCCCGGCCATTCGCGCGTCACCGGGTCGGCGGACGGGCGCAGGCCGAAGGCGTGGCCGCCCCTGGCATACAGGCGCATGTCGACCGGCACGCCCGCGTCGCTCAGCGCCAGGGCATAGGCCATCGGCTGGCGGATCGGGTCGGTGGAATCGTTCATCGCGTGGAGGATGAAGGTCGGCGGCGCCTTTGGGCTGATCGTCACCCACGGCCGCAATTCCAGGCTGTTGCGGCCCTTGCTGTCATCGAGCATCCGCGCGGTATAGGCGATCACCGCGAAGTCCGGGCGCGGCGATTGACGATCGGCGGCATCGGCGATGGGATAGGTCCGCGCCTCGGTATTGCTCATCGCCGCGGCCAGATAGGCGCCGGCCGAAAAGCCGATGACGCCGATGCGATGCGGATCGATGCCATAGCTGGCAGCGCGCTGGCGCAGCAGCCCCATCGCGCGCTGCGCATCCTCCAGCCCCAACAGCACCTTGGGTCGCTGCTGCTGCCCGTTCACCACTGGCCACGCTTGCGGCACCCGGTATTTCAGCACCGCGCAGGTGATCCCCTGCCGCACCGCCCAGTCGCAGATTTCCGTGCCCTCCAGGTCCATCGCCACGACGGTAAAGCCGCCGCCCGGCAGCACCAGCATAGCCGTGCCCGTGTTGTGCCCCTGCGGCCGGAACACCGTCATCGTCGGCCGCGTGATCGATCCCGCCCAATGCCACATCCGCCCGCCGACGATCGCGGACCCGTTGCCGGTTACCTCCGGTGCATCGCCGCTGTCCGGCTTGGCGTGCGGGACGGCGGCAGCCCACAACGGCTCCTGCCGCCCACCCGCCGGCGCCTGCCACACGCCGGGCCGCGAAACGATCGGCACGGTCCTGCGCGCCGGCCCGGATGCCCGCCCAGCCGTCGACGACGCAACGGACGCAGCAAGCAGGATCGCAGACCCTAGGACGGCACGGCGCAGCATATCGAACTCCCGATCCGGATGGTGACGCAGCGCATCGCCAGCCGATGCCGCCGCGCCTTGCCTCAGGCCTGTATCGGGCGGCATCGTGCCCGAAAAAGCACCTTTGCTCGGGCCAGCCCCCAGCTTTCCTCATGGTGCGCATGGCGCATTGCCCGATCGGGTCCATAACGGTACGATCCCGCCCCATGGCAACGATCGCGATTTACAGTTCGAAGGGCGGCGTCGGCAAAACCACGCTGGCCGTCAACCTGGCCTATTGCGCCGCCACCCTGTCGAAGCGCCGCACCGCCTTGTGGGACCTCGACCCGCAGACGGCGAGCAGCTGGGTGCTGGGCCGCGATCCCGCCGGCGATCAGGCGCGCGCGTTGTTCACCAAGGACACCAAGGTCGCGCGCCACGCCCGCCCGACCGACATCGCGCAGCTCGACCTGATCCCCGCCGACGCGTCGCTGCGCGACCTCGACGTATTGCTGCACGATCTCGGCAAGAAGCGGCGGCTCGACAAGCTCGTCGCCGACCTTGGCAGTTACGACCACGTCCTGCTCGACTGTCCGCCGGGGCTCACCGAAACCAGCGAACAGGTGATCCGTGCCGCAGACCTGATCGTCATGCCGATCATCCCCTCCGCCCTCGCGCAGCGCGCCGCAGAAGAAGTGGTGCGCCATCTCGGCGGCAAGGTGCCGGTGCTGCCCGTCCATATGATGGTCGACCGCCGCCGCCGCCTGCACGCCGCCGCGCTCGCCGCGCAGCCCGACTGGCCGGCGATCCCGATGGCGAGCGCGGTCGAGGCGATGGCGGATCACCGCGCGCCCGTCGCCACCTATGCGCCGCGCAGCGCCGCGGCGACCGCCTTCGCCAGCCTGTGGCGGGCGATCGAAAAGCGGGTGGCGCGCTGATCGTAAGCGGGGCGCGGACACGGCGAGTCTAAACGCACCCACCGCTGGTGCTGGTCCGATCCGGGCCGCGCCACCTTGCCATACCCCCTCGCCACCGCCACCTTGACCGGCGATGGAGACGCTCGACCCGAAACTCGTGCTCGGCGCCTATGCGATGGGCGTCTTCCCGATGGCGGATCACCGCGACGCCGACAGCGTCTATTGGGTCGAACCGCGGACCCGCGCGATCCTGCCGATCGACGGCTTCCACCTCTCCGCGTCGCTGCGCAAGACGATCGCGCGCGGCCGCTTTCGCGTCACCACCGACACCGCCTTCGAACGAATGATCCAGCTGTGCGCCGAAACCGCCGACGACCGCCCCGAAACCTGGATCAACAGTGGCATCGAACAGGTGTTCGTGACGCTGCACCGCATGGGCTATGCGCATTCGATCGAATGCTGGGACGGCGACGATCTGGTCGGTGGCCTGTACGGCCTGGCGCTGGGCCGGGCCTTCTTCGGCGAATCGATGGTCAGCCGCCGGACCGATGCATCGAAGGTGGCGCTCGCCTGGCTCGTCGCGCGACTGAAGGCCGGCGGTTTCACCTTGCTCGACTGCCAGTTCCAGACGCCCCACCTCGCCTCATTGGGCGCGGTGGAGATCGACCGGAGCGATTATTGCGCGTTGCTGGCCGGCGCACTCGACGGGGCGACCGGCTCGTCGGCGGGCGCGGCATCGTCCCCCCCGTTTGCATCGGCGTCCGCCTCGCCCGATTTCTTCGCACTCGAGCGTGCCGCGCCTCCAGTCGCCGCCGACACCGTGTCGGGGCCGGTTTCCGGCCAGGACATCGTGCAGCTCTTGGTCCACACGTCATAGACGGGGTGCTGGACGACGTTGAGCGCCGGCCGTTCCTTGAACAGCCAGCCGGAAAAGGCGCGGCGCCAGTGCCGGTCGGTGCCGCGCACGTCGAGCTGGACGAAGGCGCCGGTCAGCTGATCCTGCTCCCAGGACGCGGTCTTTTCGCAGGCGCGCAGGCGCACGATCGCATCGCCGACGCGCACCGCCTGCCCCGGCTTCAAAGTCAGGTCGCGGCTGACGCCGTTGCGCTTGTTGAGCAGCCCAACGACGGCGACCCGTTCGGCCATCGGCGTGCCCCCGGTCGGCAGCGTCGTGTCGGAGGCGGCGATCGTCTCGATCCCGTCGCCCTTGGCGGGATCGGCGGGCAGATCCTGCGTCGCGACCGTGCGGTTCGCCGGACCGTTACTGCCATGCCAGGCGCGATAGCCGAAGACGCTGGCCACTATAACCGTGACCAGCAGGACGCCGGCGGCCAGCCAGCGGCCGATCCGTGGGCTCACCCTTCGGGCGTCCACGCCTCGTAATCGCCGGTCGCGGCGGCACGCTTGCCGCCCTTCTCCAACGAGCCCGAGGGGCGATAGGCGAGCGGCGTGCCGGTCATGTTGGGGATCGGCGGCTTCTGCCACGCACGCACCGGCGGCAGCGCGCGATCGGGCACGTCATCGATGTGATGGTGCAGCCAGCTGAACCATTCGGGCGGCACCCGGCTGGCATCGTTCGCACCCTCATAGATCACCCAGCGCCGCTTGCGGCCGCTGCCGTCCTTGCCGCCTTCATAATAGACGTTGCCGAGCTGGTCGGTGCCTATCTGCGCCATGCCGCGCAGACCATAGAGCATCGTGCCCCACGACGCGCCGGTCCACCAGGTGAAGGGATTGAGGTTGATGCCCATAGTGGCTCAGCGCTTACCCGTGTCCGCTGCGGCCTTCAACAGGGGATCGCGATGGGGATGACGGCCGTGGCGAGAATCCGCGCGAAGAACGCTGGCGGTCGGGCCGCCCGCGCGCGGAGGCGCGCCCGCTGCCCGGCTTCACTTCGCCCAGGTCACCTTGTCGCCTTCGGCGATGCCCAGGTCCGCCGTGCGGCCGCCGACCAGTTCCAGCACCGCCGCCACCGGCTCGCGCGACAGGACCGGCGTTTCCGAGAAGGGCACGGTATTTTCGGCGATCGTCGCGATCGTGCCGTCGGCGCGGATGAACAGGATGTCGAGCGGCGTCGGCGTATTCTTCATCCAGAAGCTTGCCTGACGCGGACCGCCGCCCTCGGGCGGATAGGGCCAGAACAGCATGCCGCCATCGGGCTTCAGGTCGGTGCGGTACATCAGCCCGCGTTCCTGCTCGGCGGGCGTGACCGCGCGTTCCACCGTGAAGCTGTGCGTGCCGTTGGCACTGGCGATCGTGATCGGCAACAGCGTCTTGGCCGCATCCTTCGTCGGCGTATCGCGCGAGAAGACACCGGTCTGCACCGCGACCCCGGCCGCGCCCAGCCCCAGCGCCGCGACGATCGCCACCAGCGCCTTCGTTCCGATCATCGTCTCAATCCTCTTCGACGCTTACCGCCAGAGGCCCCTTGTTGCCCGCGACGATCCGCGCGCGCAACCGCTGGCCGGGCTCGACCACCGCCAGCCCGGCACGACGCAGCGTTTCCATATGGACGAACACATCCGCCCCATCCGCATCGCGGACCAGGAAACCATAGCCCTTCAGCCGGTTGAACCATTTCACCACCGCGCCTTCGAAGGCGCCGGCTGCATCGATCAGGCTGAGCGGATCGACGCGATCGGGATTGCGCGGCGGCCGGGGCGCATCCTCGACGGCATGCGTCAGGTCGATGCCGATCACTTCGCGCGCCTGATAGCCGCGGCCGCGCTGCACCGACAGCGTCTCCACCCGCGCCCCTTCGGGCAGGCTGCGCCGGCCATGCGGCTGCAACACCGAAAAATGGATCAGCACGTCGCCGAATGCAGGATCGTCCGCCACCGCAAAGCCGAAGCCGCGCGTCGCGTCGAACCATTTGACGACGCCGCCGATCGCGATGGGGCCTTCGTCTGCGACGGCCGCGCGGGCCGTCGCATCCGGCGCGTCGGCATCGATCGTATCCCCGGATTCCGTTTGTCGCCCGAACGCGCGCTCACGGTCGCCGGGCATCTGCCCGTCGTCTCGCTCGTCGCACTCCCGTTGCGGCTCGCCACGCATTACTGCACCCCTGTCGCCGACACGCTAGCACGGTTCGTCGCAGCCGCAATTATGAAACGAAGCCTTCGCGGGTTTTTGGACCGCTCAGAGCAAGAAAAAGGCTTGAACCGCAGCCTCATCTTCCGATTCTAGCCCCAGATCGGACAGGTCGCGCGCAGCCAGGATCCGTCGGGACAGGTCGAGCGGATGGCCGGCGCGTAGCATCGCGGCCAGCTGCCGGTCGCGGATCGCGCGATCCGCCACCTCCGGCCCGAACGGTCCGACGCGCCGTCGCCGCGCAAAGGTGAGCGCGGCGGTCAGCGCCCGCGCGGCGATGTCGGGCGCCAGATCCTCCGCCACGTCCGCGACATGCGCCTGGCGCAGCGCCGCACCTACCCGCCGCGCACCCAGCCCGCGCCGTGCGAGCGATGCCGCCTTGCTTTCGGCGTAGAGCCGGTCGTCGACATAGCCCAGCGCCGCCATCCGCTGGGCGATCGCCGCCGGATCGGCTGGCTCGCCTTCCCAGCCCCTTTCGCGCACCTTGCGCCGCAGATAATCTGCCAGTTTGCCCTGCGTCGTCGCAAACCGTTCGACGTAGCGCAACGCCAGCCGGTCGAGCGCGGCGGCGTCCAGAGGGCGCGGAGGGCGACGTTCGGCGGGCACGGCCATGTTGTTGCCACAGTGGCAACGGAATGAGAACGTTGATCGCGCGTTAAAGCGCCAGGATATGACAGCCGCGTGATAGCGGCGCGTGAACAGGAATTTCGATGACCGATCAGTCTGCGGCTTCGCCGACTCCCCGACCGGCCCCTACCCCGACGCTCGACGCGCTGCCGCGCCGCTTCGCCGATTTCGCCACCCTGGGCGAGGCGCTGGACTATGCCGCCACCGGCGTGCGCGGGCTGAATTTCCACGACGCGCGCGGCACGCTGGCGCGCCCCTATCCCTTCGCCGAGCTGCGCAGCGATGCGATCGACGCCGCCTATCGCCTGATCGCTGCGGGCGTGCAGCCCGAAGATCGGATCGCGCTGGTCGCCGAAACCGGACCGGAATTCGCCGCCTTGTTCTTCGGCACCATCTATGCCGGCGCCTGGCCGGTGCCGCTGCCGCTGCCGACCAGCTTCGGCGGCCGCGATTCGTATATCGAGCAGCTGCGCTTCCAGCTGGCGAGCTGCGACCCCAAGATGCTGATCTTTCCGCCCGAACTCAGCGCGATGGCGGCAGAGGCCGCGCGGCTGGCGGGCACGGACGGCATCGACTGGTCCGAATTCGTGACTCGCGAGGCACCGGAAGCCGCGCTGCCGCAGGCGCATGGCGAGCAGATCGCCTATCTGCAATATTCCAGCGGCTCGACGCGCTTCCCGCACGGCGTCGCGATCACGCACCATGCGCTGCTGAACAATCTCGCCGCGCATAGCCACGGCATGCAGATCGATGGCACCGACCGCTGCATCAGCTGGCTGCCCTGGTACCACGACATGGGCCTAGTCGGCTGCTTCCTGTCGCCGATCGCAAACCAGGTATCGACCGACTATCTGAAGACCGAGGATTTCGCGCGCCGCCCGCTCGCCTGGCTGGACATGATCTCGCGCCACGACGGCACCGCTTTGTCCTATTCGCCGACCTTCGGTTACGACATTTGCGCGCGCCGCATGTCGTCGCAGACCAAGGCAGCCGAACGATTCGACCTGTCGCGCTGGCGCGTCGCCGGCAATGGCGCCGACATGATCCGCCCCGACGTGATGCAGGCGTTCGTCGACGCCTTCGCCGATGCGGGCTTCAAGGCGAGCGCCTTCCTGCCCAGCTACGGCCTGGCCGAGGCGACGCTGGCCGTGTCGCTGATGCCGCCGGGCGAAGGCATCCGCGTCGAGCTGGTCGAGGAAACGCAGCTGTCGGGCGGCGGCGATTCGCTCGCCGCCAACGACGGCCCGCGCCCGCAGCGCTTCCGCGCCATAGTCAATTGCGGCAAACCGGTGCGCGACATGACGGTCGAGATCCGCGAAGAGGACGGCACGCCGCTGCCCGACGGCGCGATCGGCAAATTGTGGTGCAAGGGCCCCAGCGTCATGGTCGGCTATTTCCGCGATCAGGAGGCGACCGACGCCTGCATGGTCGACGGTTGGCTCGATACCGGCGACATGGCCTATATGTCGGACGGCTATATCTATATCGTCGGCCGGGCCAAGGACATGATCATCGTCAACGGCAAGAACCACTGGCCGCAGGACATCGAATGGGCGGTCGAGCAGCTGCCCGGCTTCAAGTCAGGCGACATCGCCGCCTTCGCGATCACGACGCCCGGCGGCGAGGAGACCCCCGCCGTTCTCGTCCAGTGCCGCAGCAGCGACGATGCCGAGCGCCTGCGCCTGCGCGACGAAATCCGCGAGCGCGTCCGGTCGGTCACCGGCATGAACTGCGTGATCGAGCTCATCCCGCCGCGCACGCTGCCGCGCACCAGCTCGGGCAAGCTCAGCCGGGCGAAGGCACGCAACCTGTACCTCAGCGGCGACATCAAGCCCTATCCGATCGCCGCATAAATTTGATCGACGGGGCGGCGACGAACCGGCGCCGCCCTAACGATCCGTAAACTTCGACCTTTTAACACCTGTGGCGTGACAGTCGCGCCGCCTCAAACCGTTGATTCCGAAGCGATCGGATTCGCCCAGTTGCTCGGTCTGACCGACGGCATCGATGCCGCGCAATGGGCGCGGATCCGATCCAAACAGCTCGATGCGGGCCGCCATCTGGCGCTGTTCCTGCTTGCGGCGAATCTGATCGGCGCAGCCCTGGTCGTCCCGCTGTTCGCGGGCAGCGAGCCTTTACCGTATCTCATCGGCTGGGCTGCGCTCGTCGGGATCGTGTCGGTGGCCGTAGCCGTCCGCCGCCTCAGCACCCATCATCGCGACGGCGGCTATGCCAGCGCCCGCGACGTCCGCGTGACGCTGTGGGAAGGGGTGGCGCTTGCCGTCGTCTGGGCGGTTCCCGTCTTCGCCTTTCGCGTCGAACCCGGCTCGCACGGCACCTACGCGCTCTGGATGATCCTGGCGCTGCTGATGACCGCGGGCGCGATGGCGATGGCGCCGCTGGCATTGGCGACGATCGCCTTTCTGGGCGGATTGGGCGCCGCCGTGTCGCTGCGCATCGCGTTGGACGGCAGCCCGACCGGCGCTGCGGCGGCGGCCCTGTTCACCGTCATGCTGATCGTCATCTGCCTCAACCGCGCGCGCGCGCTGGTCGTGATCCGCGCGGTCCAGATCGCGCTCGCCGAACGGAACGACACCGTCAGCCTGCTGCTGCGCGAATTCGAAGAAACCGCCGCCGACTGGCTGTGGGAAACCAACGCGGGCAAGCAGATCGTGAAGGCCTCGCCGCGCTTCGCTTATGCCTGCGGCCTCGACCCGATCGCGATCAACGGCCAGTCGTTCCTGCGCGTTCTCGCCGGCCCGGCATGGGACACGGGCCACTTCTCCGACGCGCTGCGCGAACTCGCTGCCAAGATGAAGGCGCGCGAAAGCTTTCGCGATCTGCGCATCCCGGTCGAAGTGAATGGCGAGCAGCGCTGGTGGCAGGTGTCGGCCAGCCCGCGGTTCGACGAAAAGGGCAGCTTCTGCGGTTTCCGCGGCGTCGGCTCCGATGTCACCGAACAATGTATGAGCGCCGATCGCATCGCCCGGATGGCGCGTTTCGACACGCTGACCGGCCTGCCCAACCGGCTGATGATCAACGAAACGCTGGCGCAGGCAATGGCGGAGGCGGAGCGCAACGGCCAGCGCTGCAGCTTCATGATGATCGACCTCGACCGGTTCAAGGCGGTCAACGATACTCTCGGCCATCCGATCGGCGACCGTCTGCTCGCCCGCGTCTCGGCGCGGCTCGCGCAGTTGATGGACGCCTCGACCGTCTGCGGGCGGCTGGGCGGTGACGAATTCGCCGTCGTCGTGCGCGACGCGACGCGGATCGACGCGGTCGAGGCGCTTGCCCGCCGCATCATCGACACGCTGTCGCAACCCTATGAAATCGACGCGCACACGCTCTACATCGGCGCATCGGTGGGCCTCGCGATCGGTCCGCGCGACGGGCGGACGGCCGAAATGCTGATCCGCTCCGCCGACCTTGCCCTATATCGCGCCAAGGACGCGGGCCGCGGCGTCTACCACGCCTACGAACCCGAACTGCACGTTCAGGCGGAAGAGCGCCGCGTGCTCGAAATGGCGCTGCGTCAGGCGGTGGAACGCAACGAGCTCCACCTGCAATACCAGCCCGTGGTCGATGCGGGGAACGGCCGGCTGACCGGCTTCGAAGCGCTACTGCGCTGGCGCCACCCCGAGCTGGGACTGATCTCGCCCGAGAAGTTCGTCCCGCTTGCCGAGGAATCGCGCCTGATCGGGCCGATCGGCGAATGGGTCGTCCGGACCGCCTGCGCCGAAGCCGCGCAATGGCCGTCCACCGTCCGCATCGCGGTCAACGTGTCGCCGGACCAGCTGCAAAACCCGCAGTTCGTCGCCGTCGTCGCCTCCGCCCTCGCCAATTCGCGCCTGCCCCCCGAACGGCTGGAGCTGGAGGTCACCGAAAGCGTGTTCCTGCACGAAGGGCTCGGCACGACCAAGGTTCTGGAACAGCTGCTGTCGCTCGGCATCCGGCTGAGCCTGGACGATTTCGGCACCGGCTATTCCAGCCTGGGCTATCTGTCGCGCACGCGCTTCTCGTCGATCAAGATCGATCGCAGCTTCGTCCAGGGCGCGTCCAGCGGCGTGAAGGAAGCGGTAGCGATCATCCGCGCCGTCGTCGCCCTCGCCCAGAGCCTGGGCATGGCGACCACGGCGGAAGGCGTCGAGACCGAGGAAGAGCACCGGCTGGTGCAGCAACTCGGCTGCACCAAGGTGCAGGGCTTCTTCTTCAGCCGCCCGCTCAGCGTGGAAGACGCCCGCGCGCTGGTCGCGCGTAGCTGGAACGCGTCGGCCGCCGCCTGACCCTATTTCTCGGGGTCGTGCCCCCAATTCATCAGGGAATAGCGCCAGTCGCTGTGCGCCTTGTCCTTGTCGGGGCCGCCCTGCGCCAGATGGCGGCGGACGTATCCGACGACCTTCTTCATATGCGCATAATCGTCGTCGGTCAGGTCCGCCTTCGCCTTGCGCTTGATTTCCACGATCCGCTTGCCCGATTTGTGGCCGACGCTCTCACCTGATCCCTCGCCGTCCTCGCCCTTCCAGCCGACACGCTTGCTCTCTTCGGTGTCGAGGAAGTGTTCGAGTTCGGCGGGCGCCATGTTCACCGCGTCCTTGAAATCCTTGTA
Organism: Arthrobacter sp. TPD3018; assembly: GCA_003075315.1. GTDB lineage: Bacteria > Pseudomonadota > Alphaproteobacteria > Sphingomonadales > Sphingomonadaceae > Sphingomonas. The sequence goes on from QDFQ01000002.1 coordinate 148,092, forward strand.
GATCTGTTCGTGATCGTCGGCCATCGCATCGCTCTCCTTGCGCGCCGCCAACGATCGCCCGCTGCCGCAGTTGCACGCGATCAGCCGAGCATCCCGCTATAGGTCTGCGCCGCCTGCGGCAGCCAGAGGCGCGCCGCGATGCCGCCGACCAGCACGACGATCACGGCCGCCCACGCCCAGCGGCCCCGTGGCAATCGGCCCAGCACCACCCAGCCTATCCCCGTCGCAGTCATCGCCCACAGATGATAGCGCAGGTCCGATGCGATGCTGATCACGGCGAAGCTCGCCTCCTGCCCGACCGCCGAGGCGAACAGCGCGGCCGCGATTCCGCCCGCCGCATCCTCCGCCCGCCACGTCGCCGCGAGCCCAGTGACGGCGAGCACCGCCCATAGCACCGGCCAGCCGAATGGCGTTTCGACGAGTAGGCTGGCGAGCTGCTGCCAGCGTCCCGCCGCTTTGCCCGGCGCGTGGAAATCATAGGGGTTGGGCTCGTTCGCCACGGGCGGTGCCGCGCCATACCAACGCAGCGGCACCAGCCAGCGATCGGTCGCATTCAGATGGGCAAGCCGATGCGCGGCATAGGCGATGGGATGATGCAACACGGCCCGCGCCAGACTCCCGTACAGTGCCCCGACCGATGCTGCGCGCAGCCCGGCCGTCTCCGCCCCGCATCGCCCGCCGTCGCCCAGCGGGTCCCAGAAGAACGGACGCACGCAGGCCTTGGCCCGCATCGTCGCAATCTCGGACCGCGTCAGGCCGGTATCCGTGTCGTCGGTCCCGATCGCAATGCCGGACAGGTCGTACATCGCCTGCGTCCGTTCCACCCCGCTTGCGCCCGCGCCAAGCAGCCGATGGTTGATCGGCCCGGCCGCCGCCAGCACCAGCGGCACGGCCACAGCGATCGCCGCCAGCCGCCAGCTCAGCCGGCGCAGCGGAATCGCCGCCATCGCCGCCAAAGGCAAGACGGCGAATACCGCATTGGCGCGGACCAGCATCGCATAGGCCGCAAGGCACCCCGCCGCCGCCCATGCCGCGGCAGGCACGCGCGCGCCGCGCAGCCGCCACGTCGCGATCAGCCCGACCGCCGCCAGCAACGCCGCGAGCATCTGCAGATCCTTCAGCACCACCGCCTGCCAGCCGAGCAGCGCCGGCCAGCACGCCAGCCCCAGGATTGCGAGCGCCGCCAGCCGCCGCCCCTGCGCGGTCAGCGTCACCGCCAGTGCGCCGAAACCAGCCCAATAGCATAGCATCTGAAGCACCAGCATCGGTGCGGGACCATGGGCGCCGAACACGGCCCACAGATGCGCCATCGCCGGCGGATGCCAGTCGTCATATTGGCCGCTAAGCGCCTGCCGATATTGCGCGAGGCTGTCGTACGATACGTATCCCGGCCAGAATAGCGCGAGGCTGCCGCCGAACAGGATCGCCACGGCGAGCGCGACGCGCGCGGCGGTGACGCGGTCGGTATGCGGATCAGACGCCCGGGTCATCGCCGCCCCGCTCTTTGGTGGCCAGTCTTGCGGACCAGACCGTCATTGCGAGCGGAGCGAAGCAATCCAGGGCGTCCCGGTCCGGCTCTGGATTGCTTCGCTCCGCTCGCAATGACGAACAACCCTGATTCCGTGATCCTAGAAGTGCAGCGCGCGGCCGTAGGCGCTGAGCGTGCTTTCATGCATCATTTCGCTCAGCGTCGGGTGCGCGAACACCGTTTCCATCAGCTCGTGCTCGGTCGTTTCCAGCTGACGCGCGATGACATAGCCCTGAATCAACTCAGTCACTTCCGCGCCGACCATGTGCGCACCCAGCAGCTCGCCGGTCTTGGCGTCGAACACCGTCTTGATGAAGCCTTCCGCCTCGCCCAGCGCGATCGCCTTGCCGTTGCCGATGAAGGGGAATTTGCCGACCTTCACGTCATGGCCCGCGTCCTTGGCCTTCGCCTCGGTCAGGCCGACGCTGGCGACCTGCGGGCGGCTGTAGGTGCAGCCGGGGATGTTCCACGTCTCGAACGGATGCGGCTTCTGGCCCGCGATCTTCTCGACGCAGACGATGCCTTCGTGGCTCGCCTTATGCGCCAGCCAGGGTGCGCCGGTGACGTCGCCGATGGCGTAAATGCCTTCGACATTCGTGCGGCCATAGCCGTCGACCTTGATGTGGCCGCGCTCCGTCTGGACGCCCAGCGCTTCCAGCCCGATATTCTCGGTGTTTGGCACGATGCCGATCGCAACGATCGCGTGGCTGAATTCGGTGCTCGTCACCTTGCCGTCCGCGCCCTTGATCGCGGCGGTGACACCATTCGCACCCGGCTCCAGCTTTTCGAGGCCCGACTTGGTGAGGATCTTGATCCCCTGCTTGGTCAGCGCCTTGGTCATGAATTCGCTGACTTCGGCATCCTCGACCGGCAGGATGCGATCGAGCATCTCGACGATCGTCACGTCGGCGCCCATGTCGTTGTAGAAGCTGGCGAACTCGACGCCGATCGCGCCCGACCCGATGACCAGCAGCTTGGTCGGCATCACTTCGGGCACCATCGCATGGCGATAGGTCCAGATGCGCTTGCCGTCGGCCTTGGCGAACGGCAGGTCGCGCGCGCGGGCGCCGGTGGCGACCATGATGTGCTTGGCTTCCAGCTCGACGGTCTTGTCGCCCTGCTTGACCGACAGCTTGCCCTTCCCAGTTAGCGTGCCGAAGCCCTCAACCACCGTGACCTTGTTCTTCTTCATCAGGCCCTTGACGCCGGCATTAAGCTGCCCGGCGACCTTGCGGCTGCGATCGACGATCTTCGCAAGGTCGAAGCCGACATTGTCCGCCCTCAGGCCATAGGCGTCGGCGTGGGTCATATAGTGATAGACCTCCGACGTGCGCAGCAGCGCCTTGGTCGGGATGCAGCCCCAGTTGAGGCAGATGCCGCCGAGGCGTTCACGCTCGACGATCGCGACCTTCATGCCGAGCTGGCTGGCACGGATCGCCGAGACATAGCCGCCGGGGCCGGAGCCGAGGACGATGAGATCGTAGGTGTCAGCCATGGTCGTTCCCTGGGGAAAGGAGTTTGGGGAGAGAAAAGGTCAGAATATCAGGCCGGCAACGGCGCGACGCGCCGGGGCTGGCGGTTGGTATCGGTGGCGACGAAGACGAAGCGCGCCTGCGTCACCTTGCACGCCTCGTTGGCGTGGCGGGCGCGGCGCCATGCCTCGACCTCGATCGTCATCGACGTGTTGCCGACCGCGACGAGGCTGGCATAGACCGACACCTCGTCGCCGACGAGCACCGGCGCGTGGAACTTCATCGCGTCGCAGGCGATCGTCACCGCCCGGCCGCCGGCATGGCGCGAGGCAACCGAACCCGCGGCCAAGTCCATCTGTCCCATCAGCCAGCCACCGAAGATGTCGCCATAGGGATTGGCGTCAGCGGGCATGGCGGTGACGCGGATCGTCGGCGATCCGTCCGGCAGGCCGCTCATGCGCTTACCCGATCGGCAGCGCGGGCCCGGCGCAGCGGGCCGATGCCCATCAGCACCGTCGCGACCATCGCGGCGGCCCCGCACCACCAGATCACCTCACGGCCCAGCGGATAGGACCAGGCGGCAGCCCAGGTCATCGCCACCGCCGCGATCAGGCCCGCCGCGATGGAGATCACCTCCATCGCCGCGCGCGAGATCGGCAGGCGGGACAGGAAAGCCAGACGCATCATCGCAGGCGTCCCCCGATCAGGCGAGCATGCCGAGCGGACGCTCGACCAGCTCCTTGAACACCTTCATCAGCTCGGCGCCATCGGCCCCGTCGATCGCGCGGTGATCGAAGCTGCCGGTCGCCGACATGACGGTCGCGACCGCCAGTTCGCCGTTGACGATATACGGGCGCTTCTCGCCTGCACCGATCGCCATGATCATGCCCTGCGGCGGGTTGATGACCGCTTCGAACTGCTTGATGCCGAACATGCCCATGTTGCTGATCGACGCGGTGCCGCCCTGGAATTCCTCAGGCTTCAGCTTGTTTTCCTTGGCGCGCGCGGCGAGGTCCTTCACTTCCGTGGAGATCGCCGACAGGCTCTTGGTGTCCGCACCGACGACGATCGGCGTGATCAGGCCCGACGGCGTCGACACCGCGACCGACACGTCGGCGCGCTTGAAGCTGATCAGCTGGTCGGGCGTGAACATGACGTTGCACTTGGGCACCGCGATCAGCGCGACGCCGAGCGCCTTCACCAGCATGTCGTTGACCGACAGCTTGACGCCGCGGCTTTCCAGGCTCGCATTCAGTTCGCCGCGCAGCTTCAGCAGCGCATCGAGCTGGATATCCACCGTCAGGTAGATGTGCGGCACCGTCTGCTTCGATTCGGTCAGGCGGCGCGCGATCGTCTTGCGCATGTTGCTGAGCTTGGTCGCTTCGTGCGGGATATCCGGCACCGCGGCGGGCTTGGCGGCAGGGGCCGGAGCAGCAGCGGCGGCCGCGGGCGCAGCCTCGGCCTTCGCGGCGGCCGGCGCGGCGCCGGGCTTGGCGCCCTCGACGTCCGCCTTGACGATGCGGCCGTTCGGACCCGAACCGGTCAGGCCGGACAGGTCGACGCCCTTGTCCGCCGCGATACGGCGCGCGAGCGGGCTCGCCTTGACGCGGCCACCCTTATCAGACGCGCCGGCATCGGCGGGACGGCCATGGTCCTCGGCCTGCGTGACGGTGCGCTCGACGGGCTTCGCCTCGCTGCCGGTCTTGTTGGGGTCCGCCGGGTTCGGCTTGGCTTCCGATTCCTTCGCGGCGGGCTGGGGCGTCTCGCTCTTCGTCGGGGCGGATACGGAGGCGGCGTCTTCGCCCTCCTCGGCCAGGATCGCGATCACCGCGCCGACCTTCACGCCGTCGGTGCCTTCGGCGATCAGGATCTTGGCGATCGTGCCTTCGTCGACCGCCTCGAACTCCATGGTCGCCTTGTCGGTCTCGATCTCGGCCATGATGTCACCGCTCTTCACGGTGTCGCCTTCCTTGACGAGCCATTTGGCCAGCGTACCCTCCTCCATCGTCGGCGACAGCGCGGGCATCTTGATCTCGATCGACATGCAGGTCCTCTTGCCTGGGGAGCGGATTGCTCCTTCGCGCCGCAAAGCCGGGGGGTCAACCCTTGCACGCGCTTCATCCACGCGGCACGTAACGGAAAAGGGGAGCAGCCATGCGGATCTACCTGGTCGTGATCGACGATAGCCCGGAGGCGGAGATCGCGCTGCGCTTTGCCGCGCGCCGCGCCGTGAAGACCGGAGGCGGCGTCGAAATCCTGACGCTGATTCCGCCGCAGGAGTTCATCGCCTTCGGCGGCGTGCAGGCGACGATCGAGGAAGAGGCGCTGCAACACGCCGAAGGACTCGTCACTGCGGCCGCGGGCACGCTGGTCGCCGAATCCGGACTGAAGCCGGCGATCACCGTGCGCCAGGGCGATGGCCCCCGGATCATCCGCGAGATCATCGCCGCCAATCCCGATATCGCCGCGCTGGTGCTGGGGGCTGCCGCGGGCGGTGCGCCAGGCAAGCTCGTCACGCATTTCACCGGCACCGACGCGGGCGCCCTGCCCGTCCCGGTCATGATCATCCCCGGCTCGCTGACCCGCGAAGCGATCGATCGTCTCAGCTGAACTCAATAAAAAACAATGGAATTTTACTTTCGATTAGCATAACATAGGACAACTTGGAGACCAGGATGATACCCGTGGTGCGATACATCGACACGCTGGCGCTCTTGACCCAGGCGCTGCAGACGCTCGACGAACTGGGCGAAGGCATTGCCGCGGCGCATCTGAGCAGCGTGATCGACATGATCAGCCAGCGCGGCGACGTACCCTCGCATCTGCGCCACTGACGATTCGGGCAACGCACCGGCCAAGCCGCTGGTGTGCCGGATAAATCCGCGCCTTCCCTCTTGAGCCGGCCCGCGCGGCGGTCCACACCGTTGGCCATGATCCTCGCGCCGCTCCTCGCCGCAGCCGCTGCGGCTGCCACGCCCACCGCACCGCCGATGCCCAGCACCACCCGCCTGCGCGGCGACGTGACCGCGCTGGTCGGCTTCGGCACGCGCCACACGCTGTCGTCCACCACCGACCCCAAGCGCGGCATTGGTGCCGCGCGCAACTGGATGGCGGCGCAGCTCACCGCGATCGGCAAGACGTGCGGCGGCTGCATCCGGGTCGAGCGGATCAGTCGCCGCTTCACCGGCCCGCGCGCACCCAATGGCGTCGTGGTCGAGGATGTGCTGGGCATCCAGCCCGGCCGCGATCCCAATCGCGTCATCATCGTCGGCGGCCATATCGACAGCCGCGTCACCGACGTCATGGACGCGACGCACGATGCGCCCGGCGCCAACGACGATGCCTCGGGCGTCGCGCTGGTGTTGGAAACCGCACGCCTGCTGTCGAAGCGGCAGTTTGATGCAACGATCGTCTATGTCGCCTTTTCCGCCGAGGAACAGGGGCTGTGGGGCGCCGAACTGCTTGCCGACACCGCGCAGCAGCGTGGGTGGCAGGTCAGCGCGATGCTCAACAACGATATCGTCGGCAATTCGATCGGCCAGGGCGGCGTGAAGGATGCCGGCCGCGTCCGCGTCTTTTCCGAAGGCATTCGCGCGGTCGAAGACCTGCCCGGCCAGATGCGCCGCCGCGGCGACGGCGGCGAGGACGACGGCCCCAGCCGCGCGCTCGCCAAGGTGATCGACGGCATCGCCCGCCGCATCCCCGGCGGCCTCGACGTGGTGATCGACCGCCGCCCCGATCGCTTCGGCCGCGGTGGCGACCACGAACCGTTCCTGAAGCGCGGCTATCCCGCCGTCCGCTTCTCGGTCGGCGCGGAGAATTGGGACGCGCAGCATCAGGACCTGCGCACCGAAGGCGGCGTGACCTATGGCGACACGATCGACCGGATGGACTTCGCCTATCTCGCCAAGGTGACCGCGATTAACGCCGCGACGATCGCCCGCCTCGCCGCCGCCCCCGCCGCTCCGGCGACCGTGACGCTGTCGGGCGACCTGTCGCGCGACACGAAGGTCAGCTGGACGCCGGTGCCGGGCGCCGCGGGCTATCGTGTCCGCTGGCGCGCGAACGACACGCAGGATTGGAGCACCGCCCGCGACGTGCAGGGGGATCAGACGACGATCGCACAGGTGCCGGTCGACGACACCTTCTTCGCGGTGTCGGCACTGGCGGCGGACGGCAGCGAGAGCGTGCCGACCTTCGGGGGGCGTGCCGTCCGGCGCTGACCGGACGGCCGGCGGTCAGCCCTTCGCGCCGCCCTTGCGCGCTTCGGCGATCTCCGCAAACCCTTGGTCGAGCAACCGCTCGACCCGTCGGTCGCGCGCCTGGATCGATCGTTCGCCGATCACCACCGCGATCAGCCGTCGACCGGCGCGCTTCGCTGACGCGGCCAGCGCAAATCCGGCCTCGGCGGTATAGCCGGTCTTGATCCCGTCCGCGCCTTCGAACGCGCCGAGCAGATGGTTGTGATTCTGCACGCGCCGCCCGGCCCAGCTGAACGAGCGCGTCGAAAACACCGCATAGCGTTTGGGATGTTCGCGTAGCAGCGCCAGCGACAGTTTCGCCATATCCTCCGCGGTGCTGAGGTTCGCGCCGGGCAAGCCGGTCGCGTTGGTGAAGGACGTGTCCGTCATGCCCAGCGCCCGTGCGCGTTCGGTCATCATCCGCGCGAACCGATCCTCGGTGCCGCCCACCGCCTCGGCCAGCGCCACCGCGACATCGTTGGCGGAGAGCACCGCGACCGCGCGAATCGCCTCCTCCACTCCCATTCGCGCGCCCGGCTTGAACCCGACGCGCGACGGGCGCTGGCTCGCGGCATAGCGGGAGATGCGGATCGACCCGCTCGGATCGAGCTTGCCGTCGTCGATCGCATCGAACGTCAGCAACAGCGTCATCATCTTGGTCAGCGATGCCGGCCGCCGGACGATCCCAGCATTTTCGGCATACAGGATACTACCGTCGCGCGCGTCCATCACGATCTCGGACACCGGACGCGGCGCCGCCAGCGCCGGCACGCTGCCGCCGACGAGCCCCGTCAGGGCCAGCGCCACGCCCCAGCGATGAAGCGCGCGCCGGTTCGGCATCCGCGTCATGACGCGACCGTCGCTTACTGCGGTGCCGCGTCGTTGCCCGCGACGGCCGGCGCCTCATCGCGCGAGACGCGCGCGGTCATGCCCGTCGCGTCGGCATCGTCGATCATCTGCGCATCGGGAGCGACCGGCTTTTCTGGCGGCACGTCCGCGACATTGGCGATCGGCGTCGGCGTGGCCACCGGCTCAGCGGAGGGCAGCACCTCCGGCGTCGAATCCGCGGTCGGCATCGTCTCGACCACATTGTCTTCCCCACCCGGCTGTTCGGGCTCGGGGCGCGAGCAGGCAGCCAGCGCCAGCAGCCCCGCCGCCGCCAGCAGCGTCGTCATCCGAATCGTGCGTCGTGTCATCTGCGTCGTTCCTCGTCAGCGGCTGGCCAGAACGGCCCGCGCGGATCGTGCCTCGATCTTCGCGGCGAGTGCCGCATCCCAGCCATAGGGATCGTCCCGGAAGTTCATCTGCCCGTTACCGCTGGCAAAGGCGGTCCAATAGAGCAGGTACACCGCCACCGGCTTGGGCAACCGCGCGCGGACCGTCTCGCCCTTCTGGACCTGCGCCGCGATCGCCTCGGGCGTCCAGGTCGGATCGCCCTTCAGCAGCAGGTCGGCCAGCTGTTCCGGCTTTTCCAGCCGCACGCAGCCATGGCTGGCAAGCCGGCTGAAGCTCGCGAACTTCGCGCGCGACGGCGTGTCGTGCAGATAGACCGAGAAATTATTGTCGAAGTCGAACTTGAATCGGCCCAGCGCGCTCTGGTCGCCCGCCTGCTGCTGCAACCGCGTGCCATCGATCACCTTGAAACCGTTGCGCTTCAGATAACCGGGGCTCTTCTTTTCCTTCGGCCACAGCTCCTTGGTCGCGATCGACGTCGGCACGTTCCACGGCGGATTGATGACCACGCTGTGGATCATCGACGACAGCATCGGCGTCTCGTCGCCCGGCCGCCCCGTCACCGCACGCATCGACAGCACGGGTGCGTCGCCATCGAACACGGTCATCACCGCAGCGGCGATATTCACCTGAACGCGATCCTTGGGCAGCTCCTGCGGCAGCCAGCGCCAGCGCTCCATATTGGCCATGATCTGCCGCGCGCGGGCGATCGCAGGCACGTTGAGCGCCGCCAGCGTCTGCCCAGCGACGGTGCCGGTGGGATTGAGGCCATAGCGGCGCTGCGCCCGGCGCACCGCCTCCAGCAACGCCGCGTCGAAGGTGTTGCCGCTGGTCGCGACATCCTTGTCCTCGACGGCCAAACGCTGGCGCAGCGCGAGCACGCGCGCACCGCTGGCGCCCACCGTCAGGTCCGGCCCCGCCGCCAGCGTCGGCCAGCCGCCCGCCGCGGCGATGGCGCGATAGCGGACCAAGCCTGCCTTCAGCCCGTCATAACCCGCATAGGGCGGCGGCAGCGACGCGATCCACGCCGCGATCCGGTCGGTCCGCACGGCTTCGGCGAACCCCGGCAGCGGGTCGTAGGCGGGCGGTCGCAGGCCCCAGTCGCGCTGGAAATCCTCTTCGGCAAGCCGCCCCGAATGCACCGCGCGCGCATGGTCCAGCGCATCGCGCACCAACTGTTCGCGCGCCGCCGGGTCCTCGGGACGCGGGTTCAGGCTGAGCCCCTGGGCGATCGTGTCGGCGGGCAGCAACGCCGCCAGCTGCGCGGCCTGCGCTTCGCTGATCTGCGGCAGCACCACCGGCGCCGCGGCACTGGCGGGCACCGGCACCTGCTGGATCGTGGGCTGTACGGTCGGGGGCGCCACCTGCGCCGCCGCGGGCATTGCAGACAGGATGGTGGCCGCCATGGCAGCCGCCGCGCTCGTTCGTCTCATGTCGTGTCCCTACGGCGTATGCGTCACCGGCGCTGTCGCACCGGCTACCTCGCTCTAGGCTGAACGCGATGCGCGTGGCCATGGCTTGGGCATGGTTTATTTTGCCGGCCCGATCGGCGAACCGCCCGCCCCACCCCTATCGTCACCCCCGAACTGGTTCCGGGGTGACGATAGGAATGGGGGAGCGGACTCAATACCCCGCGTAATCGCTGAACTTCGTGATCGTCGGATCGAACTTCAGCACCACCTTGCCGGTCGCACCGTGACGCTGCTTGGCGACGATCATCTCGGCCAGGCCATAGACGCGCTCCATGTCGCTCGCCCATTTCGCGTGATCCTCGAACACCTTGGCCTCATCGCCCTCCATCGGGCGCTTGGGTTCGCGCTGCGCGGTGTAATAATCCTCGCGGAACACGAACCAGACCATGTCGGCGTCCTGCTCGATCGATCCCGATTCGCGAAGGTCGGACAGCATCGGGCGCTTGTCCTCGCGGCTTTCGACCGCGCGGCTCAGCTGCGACAGCGCCAGCACGGGTACGTTCATGTCTTTGGCCAGCGTCTTCAACCCGCGCGAAATTTCGGAGATTTCCTGCACGCGGTTTTCCTTGCCGCCCTTACCACCGCTGGTCAGCAGCTGGAGATAGTCGACGACGACCAGGCCGATCTGATTGTTGTGACGCCGTTGCAGGCGCCGCACGCGGGTGTGCAGCGCGCTGATCGACAGGCCGCCGGTATCGTCGATGAACAACGGCAGCTTTTCGAGCTCCGCCGCGGCGGCGGCGAGCTGGCCGAACTCGGCCTTGCTGATCTTGCCCATGCGGAGCGATTCGGAACTGATCTGCGACTGCTCTGCAAGAATACGCGTCGCCAGCTGGTCGGCGCTCATTTCCAGGCTGAAGAACACGACCTTCGCGCCCACCGATTCGCTCGGCGGAATGCCATCCTCCATGTCGCGCATCCAGCGCCGCGCCGCGTTGAACGCGATGTTGGTGGCGAGCGAGGTCTTGCCCATGCCGGGACGGCCGGCAAGGATCATAAGGTCGGAATGGTGCATGCCGCCGATCTTGGCGTTGACCGAATCGAGGCCCGTGGTGACGCCCGACAGGTTGCCGCCGCTGTTCAGCGCACGCTCGGCCATCTTGACCGCAGCCGTCGTCGCCTGCGCGAAGGTCTTGGTCGCATTCTCCGCGCCGCCGTCGCCCGCGACCTTGTACAGCTCTTCCTCGGCCAGCTCGATCTGGGCGCGCGGATTGACCTCCTCGGACGTATCCATCGCGCGTTCCACCAGCGTCCGGCCGACCTGCACCAGCGCGCGGAGCATCGCCAGGTCGTAGATCTGCGTCGCAAACTGGCGCGCGCCGATCAGGCCCGCGCCCGATCCGGTCAGGCTGGCGAGATAGGACGGGCCACCCAGCTCCTTCATCCCCTCGTCCGCCTCGAACATCGGGCGCAGCGTGACGGGGGTCGCCAGCATGTCGTTAACGCGCAAGGTCTTGATCGCGGCGAAGATGCGACCGTGGACGGGCTCGTAGAAGTGCGCAGGCTCCAGCCGGTCGATCAGGTCATCGGCCAGACGGTTGTCGATCATCATCGCGCCCAGCATTGCGGCTTCGGCTTCGACGTTGCGGGGCAGCTGCAGGGGTTCGGCGGGGGCCGCCGGGGTCGGAAATGCTAGAGTCGCCATAAGAGACGCTCTTACCCGAAATTTCGCGCGACGACACGATTTGTCGGATCGCCTCAACCCGACTATCGGACCGTATGGCCGACCCGCGGATCATCGACATCACCCTGGACGAGCACAGCATCGGCTGGCGCTCGGCCGATGTCGAGCAGGAGCGGCGGATCGCGATCTTCGACCTGTTGGAAGGCAATCACTTCGCCCCCCAACGCCAGCACGCGGACGGCTATGCCGGCCCCTACAAGATCAAAATCGAATCGGCGGAGGGCCGCCTCGGGATTCACATCCATCGCGCCGACGATACGCATCTGGAGACGCTGGTGCTGGCGCTCGGCCGCTTCCGGCGCGCGATCAAGGACTATTTCGCGATCTGCGACAGCTATTATCAGGCGATCCGGGCATCGACGCCGCAGCAGATCGAGACGGTCGACATGGCCCGCCGCGCCATTCACAATGACGCCGCCACGCTGCTGCGCGAACGGCTGGAGGGTAAAATCGACGTCGACTTCGACACCGCACGCCGCCTGTTCACGCTGATCTCCGTCCTGCACCTGCGCGGCTGATGGCGTACGGCATGCTGAAAGCGGTGGGCGCGATGGTCGTCGCCGGTGCGATCGGTATCGGCGGGTGGAGCTATGCGACGGCCTGGCATCCCAAGATGAGCCAATATCCGTTGCAGGGCATCGATCTGGACGAGCGCCCCGGACCGATCGAGTGGGGCACGGTGCGCGCGCGCGGCGCCGACTTCGCCTATCTGGTCGCCACCTCCGGCGCCGATCGCCGCGATCCGGGGTTCGAGGCGAATTGGGCGGCGTTGCCCGATGCCGGGCTGCGTCGCGGCGCGATCCATCTCTATTCGCTCTGCCAGCCAGCGAAGGAACAGGCGAATGCGGTCAACGCCTTCGTGCCCCGCACCGCCGACGCGTTGCCCGTGGCAGTCGATGTCAGTTTCAGCGGCGATTGCACCGCGCGACCGGATCGCGACGCGCTGATCGCCGACCTCAAGACGTTCATCCATATGGTCGAGACGCACACCGCCAAGCCGGTGATGCTGCGGGTCAGCAAACCCGTCGAATCGACCTATCAACTCACCGCTGCGATCGAGCGCCCGATCTGGGCGATGCGCACCTTTTTCGCCCCCACCTATCCCGCCCGCCCGTGGCAGATGTGGCGGGCGAGCGATATGCGCCGCATCGACGGCATCGAAGCCCCCGTGAATTGGGACGTAGTCGCACCATGACCGAAACCACCCCCGCCGATCTGATCAGTGCTGCGCGCGAGGCGGCCACCCGCGCCCATGCGCCGTATTCGCGCTTTGCGGTCGGCGCGGCGCTGCTGATGACCGACGGCAGCCTCGTCACCGGCGCCAATGTCGAGAATGCGAGCTATGGCCTGTCGCTCTGCGCGGAGACGGTGGCCATTGCCACGGCGAGTGCCGCCGGGCGTTTGCGCGAGGTCGTCGCGGTGGGCGTGATCGGCGGCGCCATGGACGCCGACGGCCGCGCGACGGGGACCGCCCCCGTCAGTCCCTGCGGCCGCTGCCGCCAGGTCCTCAATGAAGCCGCACAGCTCGGCGGCCGCGACCTGCTCGTTCACTGCGGCGCTGCCGAGGGTGACGCGATCGCAACCTACCGTTTGTCGGAACTGCTGCCCGCCGCATTCGGACCGGCGGATCTGGGAATCGGGTAACCCCTCAGAAGAACGCCGGCGCGACGCGGATCGCCGCATCGCGCCGTGCTTCGCTTCGCTTATTGGCAGGCGCAGGTCGGCGCCGGGCGCCAGACGCGTTTGGTCTTCGTATGCGCCGCTATCGGACGCCGCACCACCTTCGCACGGCGGGTGTAGGTCACCGCGTCTTCATAGGTTTCCGTCGTCGTAGTCGTCGTGACTACGGGCGCGGTCTGCACCACGACCGTCGTGGTCGTCGCGCCGGGGTAATAATAGCCGCCCTGGTAATAACCCGAACCGCCTGCGCTGGTCGTCACCGTGGTGACACCATCAGCCGAGCGCCATGCGCGGCCGTTGTCGACATAACCGACCGGCGGGGGTGGGGGCGGGGCATAAGCGGGCGGCGGCGGAGGCGGCGGCGCATAGGCCTGCGGCGGCGGGGGCGGCGGATAATCCGGCGCGACCGGGATCGCATAGCTGCGATCGTCGCCGCGATGGCGGCGTCCGCGATCCTCCGCCTTGTCGATCGCATAGCCCGCTGCAGCTCCTACGCCCGCGCCGATCAGCGTCCCACCCAGCCGATTGCCACGCCCGGCGATCAGATTGCCCGCGACACCACCGACGACGGCGCCCGCCACGGCGCCACCGACGCCATTGTCGCGGTGCTCATAGCCACGCGGATCGTAACCAGTGTCCGCATAGACGCGGTCGTCGCTGGCATAATAGTCGCTGTCATAGGCATCCCAATTGATGCCGGGCCGCGTATCGTAGACCGCGCCGCGCCCGTCGACGAGCACGGCATCGTCATAATAACGGACCCAATTATAGCCCGCCGTCGGCTGCGTCAGGCCATAGGTCTGCCAGTCGGTGATGTAGAAGCGGGGCGACACCCAGTAGCTGGGCAGCGCATAACCCCGATAGGGGCGGCGATAGGCCCGCCAGCCACCGGGCGCGTTGACCCCGCCCCACCAGCGACCATCCACCTTGCTCCCCCAGCGCGACCGGCCAAGCTGTACCCGCGGCGGCTGACCCGCCGGGCCGTTCCACTGCGGCTGCGGCTGAGATGGGACGGGGCGCACCACGGACGCCGGTCCGGGCTGTCCCGGATAGCCGCCGCGCTGCCATGGGGCCGGCTGCCACGCGCCGCGTCCCTGGATCGCCGGTGCCGGTGCCATGCCGGCGCGCGGTGCCGGGAAGTTCGCCCCCGGGCCCTGCATCACCACGCGATCCTGCGCGCCCGCACCGGTAGCGGTCAGCGCAAGAATAGCGGTCGCGATCAGCACGCTGCGCATCGTCGTCTCCCTGTTACCGAGGCGCATGCCTTCGCCCCGGATATTAACACGTTATTCACCTTGCGGCGTATCACGCGCCAAACGGAGTCGCCAGAGCGCGGGTTCCCTGCCCTGTGCGCTGCCCTGTCCCGAATCGGTTCAGGCGATCCGCGCGGCCAGCCGCGCACACAGCGCCTCGCACCCCGCCGCATCGTCCGGATCGAAGCGGGCAGGCTCAGGGCTGTCGAGGTCGAGCACGCCGATCAGCCGCCCCTCGTGGACGATCGGCACGACCAGTTCGGAACGGCTTGCCGCGTCGCAGGCGATATGGCCGGGAAAGGCATGGACGTCCTCGACCAGCTGCGTCTCAAGCGTCGCCGCAGCGGTGCCGCATACGCCCTTGCCCAACGGGATCCGGATGCACGCCGCCTTGCCCTGGAACGGCCCCAGCACCAGCTCACCGTCCACCATCCGATAGAAGCCCGCCCAGTTGAGGTCCGGCAGATACTGCCACACCAAGGCGGCGGCATTGGCCATATTGGCGATGGCGTCGGGTTCGTCCGCGGTCAGCGCGTCGAGCGCTCCCAGCAGGTCATGGTACAGATCGGCCTTCGAGCCGCCGGAGATATCGAACTGGTACATGGCGCGCGATGTAGGCAAGGCGGCCGCATCAATCCAGCCGCACGCGACCGCGATTGGCCTTCACCGTGCTGCGGCCCTTCTTCTCGTCGACGCGCTTCGCCTTGGCCGATCGGCTAGGCTTGGTCGGACGGCGCTTCTTGGGGACGATCGTCGCCTCCTGGATGAGCGCGACGAGCCGTTCGCGCACCTCGCGCCGGTTCAGCTCCTGCGACCGCGATCCGTCGCCGCGCAGCGTCAGCACGCCGTCCTTGCTGAGCCGCGATCCGGCGAGGACGGTCAGCCGCTGCTTCACCAGATCGGGCAGGTTGGGCGATCCCCACACGTCGAAGCGCAGCATCACCGCGCTGTCGGTGGTGTTGACGTGTTGGCCGCCGGGACCGGACGCGCGAGTGAAGCTCTCCTCGATCTCGCGCTCGTCGATCGCGATGGCGCGGGTGACGTGGATCAGCGGCACGGGCGCATCGTCAGGCCTCGGCGAGGTCGGGCCAGGCGCCGAATCGCTCGGGCAGCGGCGCCTCGGCGCGTACCGGCTCCTTGTTCGCACGCGGCACGGTCAGAGCCGCGGCGTGCAGCATCATGCCGCCCGTCTCGCCCGCGCCGTAGACGGGATCGCCGACCACCGGCAGACCCAGACCGCTTGCCGCGTGGACGCGGATCTGGTGCGTACGCCCCGTCGTCGGCCGAAATTCGACCAAGGCGCGCCCGTCCCGCACCGCGAGCGTCCGCCACGCAGTATGCGCGGCCTTGCCAGTCGGATCGGCGACCATGCGCCAGCCCGTCTCACGCGTGCTGACCTTGGCGAGCGCCAGATCGATCTCGCCCGCCGATTCGCGCGGCACACCCGCCAGAATGGCGAGATAGCGCTTCTCGACCTCGCCGCGCTCGAACGCCTGCTGCAAACGCGCATGCGCTTTTGGATTGCGCGACAGCAGCAGACAGCCGCTGGTGTCACGGTCCAACCGGTGCACCGCCTGCGGCCAGCGCTGGAAGCCGAACTTCAATGAATCGAGGTGGTTCTCGAGACTGAGGGAGCCGTCACGGGGCTTGTCCACCGGCAGCCCGGCGGGCTTGTCGATGACCAGGGCCTCGCCGTCGATGAACAATACGCGGTCGCCATGCATGCGAAACGCCTTGCCACTCCATCGGTCTTCGCGCCAGAGGCAGCCGCGATGCGCTTTCCCGCCCTTCTCGCTTTGCTATCCCTGGCATCGCCTGCCAGCGCGCAGGTCTGCGCCGGTGCCGCAGCGGCGATGGCGAACGATGGTCGCGTCTACGGGCACCTCGCTTATGGCGACGCGCCGCCGGACGATTTGGTCGAGGCGCCACGCGGCTTTGGGCTGCACGGCTGCCTGTTGCGGCGCGACGTCATCCCCGATCTCGAACGCCTGCTTGCGGCGGCAAAGGGCGATCCCGCGGTGATGGGCACGCTGCGCGGCCTGTCCTGCCATCGCTCGATCCTGCGCCAGGCATCGGTCTTCTGCCGCGAACATCCCGACAGCGCCGCCAATGCCGATGCCAAGCGTGCGATTTCGGTCGCTCCACCGGGGCATAGCGAACATGCGACGGGCTATGCACTCGATTTCGCGGTTCGCCCGGCGAACGGCTGCCCCGATGCCGAAGCATGCATGGCAGCGACCTCGGCCGCGCGTTGGCTGCTCGCCAATGCGCCGCGCTTCGGGTTCGAGCTGTCTTTCCCAGGCGGCAATCGTCAGAACGTGAAGTGGGAACCGTGGCATTGGCGCTGGGTCGGCACCAGCGCGACCGCGCCGGGCGCAGCCCGTGCCCGCTTCCTCTTCGCCCGCGCACGCGACCAGTTTCCCGCCGACCCCGCAGTCGACCCGGTCAGGACGATCGCCCACGTGACGCCGGTGGTCTACGTCACCGTGCCGACCTGGGTCGCCCCGCCCCAAAAGGGAAAAACGAAGCGCCGCCGCTGACGCCTACCGTCGGATGTAGCGGAAGTACCACACCTCGTGGCCCTGCCGACGCGCCTTGCGTTCGTAGCGGGTCTCGGGCCAGTCGTCGGGACGGACCAGGAAGTCGGCGGGCTCGCGCGCCTGCCATTCGAAGTCGCGGCGCTGGTCCATCACCATCATCGCCCAGCGGCAATAGGTCGGATCGTCGGTGCCCAGCCGGAATTCGGCGCCTGGCTTCAGCTTGGCGGCGATGGCGTCGAGCGGGCCATGGTTGACCATGCGGCGCTTGGCATGGCGCGCTTTGCGCCACGGATCGGGGTGAAGCAGATAGACGCGCGACAGGCTGGCGTCGGGCAGCCGCTCCACCACGTCGAGCGCATCGCCCATGTGCAGCCGCACATTGGTTAGGCCACCATCGCGGATATGACCCAGCGCGCCGACCACGCCGTTCAGGAACGGTTCGCAGCCGATGAAGCCCGTTTCCGGGCGCATCGCCGCCTGTCCCGCCAGATGCTCGCCCGCGCCGAAGCCGATCTCCAGTTCCAGCGGCCGGTCGTCGCCGAAAAGCGCCTTGCCCTCGATCGGGCCCGTCTCGGGAACGCTGAGCGCGTCGAGCGTCTCCTCGACCAGGGCGGCCTGACCGACGCGCAATTTATGGCCCTGACGGCGGCCGTACAGGCGGCGGATGGTGGCGGGATCGTTCATGGCGCCGCGCCCTAGAACAGATTGATGCATGAGGGAAACGCCCCAATTGCGCCCAGCGGCGGGACCCAAGCGCCGCGATCGACCGTTCCACGCCCGCAATGGCAGCCCCTCCCGCTTCATCCAACGACGATCTGAAGGCCGCCGACGCCAAGGATCTGCATCGCACGGTGCGCGAAGACGGCGAGCAAGAGCTACGCCGCCCGGTGCGATCGCTGTTTTGGTCGGGTCTTGCCGCTGGCATCGCAATCAGTGTGTCGCTGCTCGCCGAGGCTGCATTGCACGCGGCTTTGCCCGCCATGCCCTGGCGCGAATTGGTCGTCGGACTGGGCTATCCGGTCGGGTTCATCGTCGTCATCCTTGGCCGGATGCAGCTGTTTACTGAGAGCACGATCACCGCGATGCTCCCGCTCGTCACGCGGCCGTCGCGCTGGGCGCTGGGGCGGACGCTGCGCCTGTGGGGCATCGTGCTCGCTGCCAATCTGTGCGGCACCGCCATCGCCGCCTTCGCGATCGCCAGCGGCGCCATGGGCAGTTCGGCAATCCACGATGCCGCACTCGCCATCTCGCAGGGGATCACCGAGCTGTCTCCGGGGCGCACCTTCATCAATGCGGTACCGGCCGGATTCCTGATCGCAGTCCTCGCCTGGGCGCTGCCCAATGCGCGTGAACAGAGCGTAACGGTCATCGGCATCTTCACCTATGTTCTGGCGATCGGCAGCTTCAGCCATTCGATCGTCGGCTCGGCGGAGGCATTTCTGTTATGGTTCGCCGGTCAGACTGGGGCATGGCAGACGCTGGGCGGATTGATCGCGCCGGCCGTGCTTGGCAATCTGTTCGGCGGCGCCGGCATCTTCGCATTGCTCGCCCACGCACAGGTTCGTGGCGAGATGCCACAGGGAGACAATCGGTGAGCCACGCTATCGTACCGGCCAACGACACGACACGGCGCCTGCCGGCGTTCCTGGGCGATGTCGCGCAGCAGCCCCAGTTGGTCGCAGCATCGGTCGGCACGATCGCCGCCGGGCTGGTTACTCGCCGGCCTGACCTGATCCGTGGCGGCGCACGGATGCTCGCGGTGCATGTCGTCGCCAGCGCCGTCCGCACGGCGATGCGGCAGCGAACGCACCACGTTAAGGGCGCGGCAGGCACCGCGGAAACGCCTTCCCCCTTGTCTGAGGCGATCGTCGCGGGCGTGGTGGGGTGGGTTGCGGAAGCCGCCATCGACACGGCGTTGAAGCACCTCGTGCCGGACCGCGAAATAGCGCCGAAATAGCCCGTTTTCGGCGCATATCTCCCCCACAATGGGTCATTTACAAACCGGTGACTAATCCCTGTCACATCGATCCGCACACGCCATGGAAACGCTACCAGAACCCACGCGCGAAAAGCGCAACAGCGTCATCGTCCGCGCCATCGTGATGACCGCCGATGGTCGATCGCGCGAACGCCGTGTCCGCAACCTGTCGCGGCATGGCGCCTGCATCGAACACGATAACGACCTCAGCACCGGTGCGACGGTGATGCTGCACATGGGCTCGATGCCCGATCTGGTAGCGACGGTGCGGTGGGTCAGCGACCGACTTGCCGGGCTCAGCTTCAATGAGTTGATCGACCTCGACGAGGCACGCAAGCCACGCGGGGTCGGCGTCAAACCCCGCGCCGGCTGGATCGCCGACCTCAACAATCCCTATCGCTGACGCAAGGGCGTCTCGAGGCCCAAACCGCAACGCCCTCCCCCATCGCGAGACGGGGAAGGGCGCTATCATGCAACCGTAGGGTGCGTGATCGTCAGGCGACGGCGGCCTTCAGCGCGTCGACCAGATCGGTCTTTTCCCAGGTGAACAGATCGCCTTCCGGTTCGCGGCCGAAGTGCCCGTAAGCGGCCGACTTGACGTAGATCGGCGCGTTCAGCTTCAGGTGCTGGCGGATGCCCTTGGGCGTCAGGCGCACCAGCTGCGGCAGCACCGCCTCCAGCTTGTCCTCGGCGACCGTGCCGGTGCCGTGGGTGTCGACATAGACCGACAGCGGCTCGGCGATGCCGATCGCGTACGACAGCTGGATCGTGCAGCGCTTGGCGAGGCCCGCCGCGACGACGTTCTTGGCGAGGTAACGCGCGACATAGGCGGCCGAGCGGTCGACCTTGGTCGGATCCTTGCCGCTAAACGCACCGCCGCCATGCGGCGCGGCACCGCCGTAGGTGTCGACGATGATCTTGCGACCGGTCAGGCCCGCGTCACCATCCGGACCGCCGATCTCGAACGCGCCGGTCGGGTTGATGTAGACCTTGGTCTCGTCGGTGACGAAACCGTCCGGCAACACGCTGGTCAGCACGCCGGTGACATAGGCGCGCAGTTCCTCATACTTCGCCGGATCGGCGTTCTGACCCTGCAGACAATAGCCCGCCTTGTGCTGCGTCGAGACGACGAGCGCAGTCGCGCGGACCGGCACGCCGTTTTCATACTGCAGCGTGACCTGGCTCTTGGCGTCGGGCTCCAGGAACGGCGCCGTGCCCGAATGGCGGTCGGCCGCCATCGTTTCGAGGATCTTGTGGCTGTAATAGAGCGTCGCCGGCATCAGGCCCGGCGTCTCGTCGGTCGCATAACCGAACATGATGCCCTGGTCGCCCGCGCCCTCGTCCTTGTTCGAGCCTTCGTCCACGCCCATCGCGATTTCCGCAGACTGGCCGTGCAGGTTGTTTTCGAACGTGAACTCGTTCCAGTGAAAGCCCGACTGTTCGTAGCCGATGCGCTTCACCGTCGCGCGAACCGCCGCCTCGATCTCGGCGAGCGCGCCATCGGCCCAGGCGCCGTTTTCGTACACGCCCTTGCAGCGGATTTCGCCGGCCAGCACGACGAGATTGGTCGTGGTCAGCGTTTCGCAAGCGATGCGCGCTTCCGGGTCCTTCGACAGGAACAGGTCGACGATCGTGTCGCTGATCTGGTCCGCGACCTTGTCCGGATGACCTTCCGAAACCGATTCCGACGTGAAGATGTAATTGCCGCGCATCATTGCCTCATAACGATATAAAGATACCTTTATATGCCGCTCTTACCGCGCTCGACGGCGGTTGGCAATTGCCGCCACCAGGAAGGCGAGCGCGACGATCAGTGCCGCCCAATTGCCCAGCCGGCTGAACAGCGTGGGCGGCAGCGCAGGCGGCATCCGCACCTCCATCACCCCTGCCCGCTCATGCGGGATCGTCGCGACGAGCAGGCCATCCGCGGCGATCACCGCGCTGATTCCGGTGGGCGTCGCGCGGACGATCGGCAGCCCCTCTTCGATCGCGCGCATGCGGGTTTGTGCCAGGAACTGCGGCGATCCCCAGCTGCCGAACCACGCATCGTTCGACGGATTGAACACCATCCGCGGGCGGTGGCCCGGCTCGATCAGCTCGCCCGAGAAAATCGTTTCGTAACAGACCTGTACGCCGATCGTGCCGAAGCCGGGCAGGCTCAGCGTGCGCGGGCCGGGACCCGGCGTGAAGTCCATGTCGCCGGGCACGAGGCGCGCAAGGCCGAGCGGGCGCAGCAGCCACGGCATCGGCAGATATTCGCCGTAGGGGACCAGATGCGCCTTGTCGTACCGGCCGACGATGCGGCCGACGGAATCGATCGCGAGCACGGAGTTCGCGGCGCCGGACACCTCGCCGCGCGCGTCGAAGGACAAGGTGTCGGCGCTGGTCATCAGGATGTCGCCCGGTCGCAGCGCGGCGGCGATCCGGCGGCGCGTCCACGACGACGGCCGATCGCCATAGATCCAATAGGGATAGCCGCTTTCCAGCAGATCGCGCAGCAGCCCTTCGGGCCACAGCACCAGCCGGGGCGCACCCGCGGGATGACGCGTACCGCGCAGCAACGTCGCCAGCGCATATTCGCCCGCATTCTCGCCGCGCACGTCGTTGCCGATGTTGGGCTGGACGACGCGCAGCACAGGCGCATTCGCCGCCGCGGACGGGGCATGGGTCCAGAGCGCGGACAGTGCGGCGACGGCCAGCACCACCGCAATGCCCGTCGCCAGCCGCCAGTACCGCCGCACCGCCATCAGCAGCGCCACGGCGAACAGGACGGTCACGCCCGACAGCGCATAGGTGCCGATCCATGCCGACAGCCGCGCGATGCCGATCACGGGCAGCCAGATCACACCGATCGGGTCCCAGGCGTAACCGGTGAACAGCGTGGCGCGCAGATATTCGCTGCCGATCCACGCGGCGGCAAAGACCAAGGCGAAGGCCGCGTCCACGCCGTCACGACCCCGGAACCGCCAGCCGACCAGCGACGCCAGCATCGGGAACACCGCCAGATACAGCGCCAGCCCGACCGCCGCGAAATAGCCGAGCACCGGCGGCATCTTGTCTTGGAAGTCGAAGGCGTGCTGAAACCAATTGTTATTGATCGTGAAATGCCCGACGCCCCAGCACCAGCCGATCCACGCAGCGCGGCGGCCGGTGCGCGCGGCCCGCACCAGCGCGGCGAGGCCGGCGAGGCCGAGGAGCGTTAGCGGCCACAATTGCAACGGCGCGAAGCCGGTGGCGGCGACGGCGCCGAGCAGGAGGGCGGTTAGCGCGGGGCGGCGGGACACAGCGGCGATCATACGCGGCGCCTTTACTGCACGGCCATTGCCTTGTCCCAGGCCTTTCACCCCGTCACCCCGGACTCGTTCCGGGGTCCACCGGGCCGCCAGGGGGTGGCCGGAGGCTCGAACCACCCCCCTTCGCCGCGGAGTAGACCCCGGAACGAGTCCGGGGTGACGGGGTGCGTGGGTCTGTCGTGCGCGCGGATCAGTCACCGATTCGCGGATCGTATCCGGTCCATCGGGGGGCATTCCGCATCGCGGAAGTGGACGAAGTGGACGGTACGTTATCGTCGGAATGCCCTCCCGTCCATCGGCACGCGCAAAAGCCGGCTTCACGGTATCAAAGAGCGATGGGAGGGTAGGCATAATCGGGTCGTGTAGGACAGCGAAAAATGTGGATATCGCCAACGCGAGGCGCCCAAGCCTGGCGACCGCGCCCACCCCGCCATGCCCATGTCGCGTTAACCCTGTCTCCGCTATGACGCCGCCATGCAGGGCCGTTTCGATCACATTCCCAATCGTCGCGCGATCATCGATCGGCGTGCACTTGCCGAGCGGATCGCGACGATCGATGCCGCCGATGCGCCGTTGCGCGCGCAGGCGACCCAATTGCTGAAGGGCGCGCTGGCCGACGGTCGCGCCGAAATCCAGCGCCGGCTCGCCGCCCATCCCTCGCGCGGGCTCGAAGCATCGAACGCGCAGGCGTATCTGACCGACCAGCTGCTGCGCCTGCTCTACGATCTGGCGACGCAGCGCCTCCACCCGCTCGCCAATCCCACTGCGGGCGAGCGGATGACGCTGATCGCGGTCGGCGGCTATGGCCGCGCCGAGATGGCGCCCTATTCCGACGTCGACATCGGCTTCCTGACGCCGGGCAAGCAGACCCCCTGGGCCGAGCAGGTCATCGAATCGATGCTGTACGCCTTGTGGGACCTGGGGCTGAAGATCGGCCATTCCAGCCGCTCGCTCGACGAGATGGTGCGCCAGGCCAAGGCCGACGTGACGATCCGCACTGCGTTGCTGGAGGCGCGCTACGTCATCGGCGACCAGCCGCTCTATGACGAGGCGGCGCGGCGCTTCAAGGCGGAGGTGCAGCACGGGACCGAACGCGAGTTCATCGCGGACAAGCTGGCCGAACGCGATGCGCGTCACCGCAAGATGGGCGACACACGCTACGTCGTCGAACCCAACGTCAAGGAGGGCAAGGGCGGCCTGCGCGATCTGCACGCGCTGTTCTGGATCGGCAAATATATCTACGACGTGCAGCGGGGCGCGGACCTTGTCGGCGTCGGCCTGCTGACGCCGGAGGAGTATAAGCTCTTCCACCGCGCCGACAATTTCCTGCAGGCCGTCCGCTGCCACCTGCACAGCATCACCCGCCGCGCGGAGGATCGCCTGACCTTCGACGTCCAGCGCGAAGTGGCGGCGCGGATGCGCTTTTCCGACCGGCCGGGCAAACCCGCGGTCG
The DNA here is from genome assembly GCA_003075315.1 of Arthrobacter sp. TPD3018. Taxonomy (GTDB): domain Bacteria; phylum Pseudomonadota; class Alphaproteobacteria; order Sphingomonadales; family Sphingomonadaceae; genus Sphingomonas. The sequence goes on from QDFQ01000002.1 coordinate 171,919, forward strand.
AGCGGTTCATGCAATATTACTTCCTGCAGGCCCGCACGGTCGGCGACCTGACCGGCGTGTTCCTGGCGCATCTGGACGAGCGGTTCGCGGCGCGCGGGCGCCGGTTCGGCCTGCCGACGATCCGGCGCCGGCCGGGCAAGCTGCACGGCTTCGTCCTCGATCGCGGACGCCTCGCGCTGCCCCGCGACGACTTCTTCGCCGAAGACCCGGTGCGGCTGATCGAGATCTTCCAGCTCGCCGACCTGCACGGCGTCGAGATCCACCCGCTCGCGATGCGGGCCGCCAAGCGCGATGCCAAGCTGATCGACGGGCACCGCCGCGATGCGCGCGCCAATGCCTTCTTTCTCGACGTGCTGACGTCGCCGCGCGATCCCGAACTAGTGCTGCGCTGGATGAACGAGGCTGGCGTCTTCGGCCGCTTCGTGCCCGATTTCGGCCGCGTCGTCGCGCAGATGCAGTTCGATATGTACCACCATTATACGGTGGACGAGCATACGATCCGCGCGATCGGCCTGCTGAGCCGGATCGACAAGGGCGAGCTGAAGGAGGACCATCCGCTGTCCTCCGCGATCATCAAGCACATCATCTCGCGCCGCGTCCTCTATGTCGCGGTGCTGCTGCACGACATTGCCAAAGGGCGCGGCGGCGACCATTCGATCCTGGGCGCAGAGGTGGCCGAGCGGCTATGCCCGCGCTTCGGCCTGTCACCCGCCGAGACGGAGACGGTGGCGTGGCTGGTGCGCTGGCACCTGCTGATGTCGGCGACCGCGTTCAAGCGCGACCTGAGCGACTTCAAGACGATCCTCGATTTCTGCGAGGTGGTGCAGAGCCCCGAACGCCTGCGCCTGCTGCTGGTCCTCACCATCGTCGACATCCGCGCGGTGGGGCCGGGCACGTGGAACGGCTGGAAGCGCCAGCTGCTCGCCGACCTGTTCGAGGCGGCCGAAGAGGTGCTGCGCCTGGGCCACAAGCAGCGCGGCCGCGCCGAGCGGATCGCGACGCGGCAGGAGACGCTGCAGGCGACGCTGGGGTGGGACGATGCGCGCTTCGCCGCCTTCGTCCGTCGCTTTCCCGAAGCCTATTGGATCGCCGAGCCGGACGACGTGCTGGCCCATAACGCGCGGTTCATCGCTGCCGCCGGGGACGCCCAGCTTTCCATCGATGCGCAGGTCTATGCGACGCGCGGCGCGACATTGGTGACGATCTATGCCGCCGACCATCCGGGGCTGTTCTATCGCATCGCCGGCGCGATCCATGTCGCGGGCGGCAACATCATCGATGCGCGCATTCATACGACGCGCGACGGCATGGCGATCGACAATTTCCTGGTGCAGGACCCGTTCGGTCGCCCGTTCGACGACGCCAGCCAGCTGACGCGGCTGACGATGGCGATCGAGGATGCGCTGGCCAATCGCGGCAAGCTCGCCGACCGGTTGGTCGCGAAGCCCGCGGCGCGGACGCGGGCGGATGCGTTCGAGATCGTGCCGAACGTGCTGATCGACAATCATGCGTCGAACCGCTTCACCGTCATCGAGGTCAACGCCCGCGACCGGCCGGCGCTGCTCAATCAGCTGGCGCATGCGCTGTTCCAGTCGAAGGTGACGCTGCATTCGGCGCATGTCGCGACTTATGGCGAGCGGGCGGTCGACACCTTCTACGTCACTGACCTGACCGGCGACCGCATCACCCAGCCCGCGCGACTGAAGACGCTGGAACGCCGCCTGCGCACCGCCGCTGCGGGTGAGACGGAGGACGTGACGGCTTAGATTCGATGCCCTAGCCCATCGTCTCGTCACCCCGGACTTGATCCGGGGCCCCGCTGTTTCCCGCAGCAGAATAAGCGGGACCCCGGATCAAGTCCGGGGTGACGGTGGATTGGTCGGAATTGCGCGATGATGACGAGGGGTTCGGTCACACCGGTTCGGGCGGGGAGAAGGTGAGCATCGTGTCGCCCGGCTCGACTACCGGCCGCTGCGTCGTCGAGAAGAGCAGCAGGCGGCGATCGGGCTTCATCACCGCGACCGGCTCCGCCTCAGGAGCCAAGCGTGCGCGATAGGCCTCATAGGGGAAGACGCTGGTGATCCGCGTCCGGCCGAACGCCCAGCCGGCGGCCACGCGCACCTGCAATTCGTCCACCGTCTCGCCGCCTTCCAGCAACATGCGCGCGCGCCGGCGGCTGAGGCGTGTTTCGTCGACGCCGGTCTGAGTCAGCTTGTCCTGCCCGACTTCGGGGCCGAGGTCTGCGCAAACGAGGCTGTTGTAGGAATCGTTGTCGGTCGCGGCGATGACGTGCTGGAACTGCTGCATGTCGAGCGTGTCCTGCGTCACCTCGTCCAAAATGTCGCCCTGATGGACGTCGAGCGACTGTTTGCGCGCGGCGCGGAGCGCGAATTTGGCGGTGTCGGCGATCATCACCGTCAGCCCCATCTTCTGCAAGGCACCGCCCAGCGCTGTGGTAAAGGCGTTGGCGCCGACCAGCAGCACGCCCTCGCCCTTCCCCTTGTCGATCCCCAGCCGCCGCGCGACCCAGCCCGCCGAAAAGCCGTGCGCGAAGATCGTCGCGACGACGACGCCGAACACCAGGGGCACCAGCGCGTCGGCATCCTTCATGCCGAAATCCTCCAGCCGCAGCGCGAACAGGCTGGTGACCGCGATGGCGACGACGCCGCGCGGCGCGATCCACGCGACGAACAACCGCTCGCGCCACGGCATGCGTGAAAAGGCGAGGCTGGCGAGCACGGTGACCGGCCGCACGACGAACAGCAGCAGGAACAGGAAGATCAGGAAACGCGCCTGGAAGCGCTCCACCACCTCCCATTGCAGCGTCGCGGACAGGATGACGAACACACCCGAGATGAGGAGGACGGCGAGGTCTTCCTTGAAATGCTTGAGCGCGGCGGTCGACTGCGTCTGGCGATTGCCCATGACGACGCCCATCAGCGTGACGGTAATGAGGCCGGTTTCGTGCTTGATCAGGTCCGCCGCGACGAAGCCGGCGATCACCGCGACGAGGACGGTGGGGGCCTTGAGATATTCCGGAATATAGGCGCGGCGAAAGGCGGTGGTGAGGCCAAAGCCCAGGCCGACGCCGATCGCGCCCGCGAGCAGCGTCGCTGCGGCGACGTCGAGCCCGATCGCGATCGCGCTGCGATCCGGACCGATATAGGTGATATAGGCATAGATGGCGACGGCGAGCAGCGCGCCGATCGGATCGTTGACGATGCCTTCCCACTTCAGCGTGTCGCGGACCCGTGCCGGGACGCGCAGGGATCGCAGCATCGGCCCGATGACGGTGGGGCCGGTGACGACGAGGATGCCGCCGAACAGCGCCGATATGCCGAGCGGCAGCCCCGCGCCGAAGAACGCCGCGCCGGTGCCGAGCACCAGCCCGACCGGCACGCCGATCACCACCAGCCGCAGCACGGCTGGGCCGGCGTGGCGAAGGTCGCGGAAATTGAGGCTGAGGCCGCCTTCGAACAGGATCACCGCCACGGCGAGCTTGATGATCGGCTGTTGCAGCGCGCCGAAGTCGCGTTGCGGATCGATCAGGCCCGTCACCGGGCCCGCCAGCACGCCCGCGATCAGCATCAGCGCGATGGCGGGCTTACCCGTCCGCCACGCGATCCACTGCGCGCCGATGCCGAGCAGGCCGATCAGCGCGAATTTGACCAGCATCGATTCAAAGATCAGCGATCGTCCCCTTCATCGCCCCAATCGGCGATAGCGGGTGCCGGTTCCCTGCCCCCCGTCAAAACGCTTGCGACGCACCGAGCCATCCGCCGGGTCAGCCGTGCCACATAAAAAAGGGCCGGCGCGCATTGCTGCGGCCGGCCCAGGGGTCGTTGCCTGGCTTGGGATCAGAAGCGCGCGCGGATCGTCGCACCATATGTGCGCGGTTCGGCAAGATATTGCGAGAACAGCTGACGGCCGCCCGGATATTGCGGATCCTGGAACGCCGCGGTCGCAGCGCCTTCCTGGAACGGCGAGTTGAACGCGACCTGCGCGTAATTCACGTTGGTCAGGTTCTGCGCCCAGAATTCCAAGCTGAACTTTTCGTCCGGCGTGCGCAGGCCGATGCGGGCGTTCACGATCGCATAGCCGTCCTGCACCTTCTGCGGGAACAGATCGGACCCGGTATTATAGTCGCTGGTCATGCGCGTATCGACGTAGAACAGCGCCGAATAGCCATTGCCGAGCTGCGGGGTCCAGGCCGCCGATGCGGTCGTGACCACGTCCGCCGAGTTGGACATGCGGTTGCCCGGCAGCTTGCGCAGCGCCTGGTCGAGCGGTGCGCCGGCATCGGTGCCGACCAGCTGGTCACGATAGCTGGTGTCGGTCAGCGTCAGGCCCAAGGTGACGCGGAAGTCGCGCGCCGGGACCAGCGAGGCCTCCAGCTCGACACCCTTCGACCGGACGCCCCAGCCCACGTCGCCCGACGGGCAGGCGCCGGTGGTCGTCGCCGCGGCATTGTAATTGCCGGCCGCGGCGAACTTGCTCTGGTCGCGATCGCCGCCGTTGAGGTTCGACGAGCAGCCGTTGATGTTCTGGACGAGGAAGACGGTGCCGTTGAACGTGTTGAGCTGGAAGTTCTTGAAGTCCTGCAGGAACGCCGCCGCCGTCAGCGTGAACGGCCCGGTCGCGTATTTCGCGCCGACTTCGTAGGCGTTGACCGTTTCCGGCGCGAACTGCAGCGAGTTCGCCAGCGCCTGCGCACCGCCTGATGCGGAGAAGGGCAGGATCGGCGACTTTAGCGCGGACCGGTCGAGGTTGAAGCCACCCGCCTTATAGCCGCGCGAATAGCTGCCGTAGACGAGCAGGTCGTCGATCGGCTTCCACGACAAGATCGCGGTGCCAGTGAACTGATCTTCCTTGCGGACGCTGTTGATCGACACGCCGTTCAGCTCTGCGGTCGAATTGCCCTGGCACGACAGGCCGATGATGCCGCCCGCGGTGGCGGCGAGGCCAGCGTTCGACAGGAACGGCAGCAACGCGCGCTGGTTGGCGACGCAGCCGACGTTGTCGTTGGTGAAGCTGGCGTCGAAGCGCTTGCGTTCGTTGGTGTAGCGCAGACCCAGCGTCAGATCGACCGTGCTGGTGACGTGGAAGATGTTGTGCGTGAACAGCGCCCAGTTGCGGCTGTTCTGGTTGTAGACGTCGCGCGATGCGCCCTTGTCGTTGATCGCATCCAGCGTATCGATCGCGCCAACGATGGTCGGACCCGCCGCGCCGAAGGGCGAGGCGACGCCCGGCACCACGCCGCTGAGGACCGCACGGCCCGTCGCGCTCAGGCAGCCTGCATTGCCCGGCGCATAGAATTGCGCGAGCGCGCTGCCCGACACCAGGCGGCAGGTCGCGAAGCGGCCGTACTGGCTGCCGAAGCGCAGGTTATCGAGAACGCGCAGGTCTTCGTTGGCGAAGAAGCCGCCGACCAGCCAGTCGAGCTTGTCGTTGAACAGCGAGCCGTTCAGGCGGATTTCCTGCGTGAAGGTACGGAAGCGGCGCGCCGAATTGCCGTTGGCGGCGCGATACAGGATGTCGACGCGGCTGTAATCGGTGTCCGATCCCTGGCTCGCATCATAGTCGCGATAGGCGGTGATCGACGTCAGCTTGGTGCCGCCGATATTCCAGTCGAGCTGGCCGGACACGCCCCAATCCTTGGTGATGCCGGCAAAGCTGCGGCCGGGGCTGACCGACACGTCGCGGCTGTAGCCGGCGGCATTGACGTAGTTCAGCGGCTGGCCGAGGTCGCGGATGACGTTGACGATGTTGTTGCCGTTGCTGCCCGCGGCGAGGCCCGCGTTCACCGAGGCGACCGGATCGTTGAGGTTGCCGACGGCTTCGTTGACCGAACGATCGACATAGGTCGCCGCACAGCACTTTTCGTCGCGATGCGTATAGTCGCCGATCAGGCGGAACTTCACGTCGCTGCTCGGTTCGAACAGCAGCTGGCCGCGGACGAAATAGCGATTGCGATCATTGACGTCGGTGTTGTTGGTGTAATCGCGGTAGAAGCCGTCGCGCTTGACGTAGACGCCGTCGACCCGGGCCGCGATCGTCTCGCTCAGGGGCAGGTTGAGGTTCCCGGCGAAGCGGTAGAAATTGTAGTTGCCGTAGGTCGCTTCCGCGCCGCCGCTGAAGCCCGAGAAGGACGGCGCCTTGCTGACGATGCTGATCAGGCCTGCGGACGAGTTGCGGCCACCGAGCGTGCCCTGCGGGCCGCGGAGCACCTCGACCCGGTCGATCTCGCCGAGTTCGGTGAGGCCGATGCCGGAGCGCGAACGGTAGACGCCGTCGATGAACACCGCGACCGAGCTTTCGAGGCCGGGGTTGTCGCCGACCGTACCGATACCACGAATACGCGCCGAGCCGTTGGCTTCCGAGCCGGTCGACGACACCAGCAGCGAGGGCGCGAGCTGATTGAGCTGGCGGATGTCGCTGGCGCCCGAATTCTGCAGCGTTTCGGCGGAGACGGCCGAGATCGCGACCGGCACGTCGGCCAGCGCCTGGGCGCGGCCCTGCGCGGTGACGACGATGTCCGCCCCCATCTGGTCGTCCTGCGTCACCGAACCGGCGGCGGTGGGCGTCGTCGTCTGCGTCGCCGCGCTCGAGGGTTCGGGGCTGTTGTTCTGGGCCATCGCGGGCGTGGCGATGGCGATCGTCGCTGCCGACAGCAGGTACGCGGTAAGGCGCATGGGCTTCCTCTCCAGATCGATTTCGATTGTTTTCGAATATCGGGTTTTCTTTTGAGGCTAGGGTCGCACAGGCGTGAGCGTCCACCATTTTCATAGTGGCGTCATGCTTTTCGAATAAAGTGTCTCCCATGCGCAACACCGGGCCCGTTGCCGGACCCGGTGTTCAAAAAAGGCATATTTCAAATGACGCTACGGAAAGCGCCGATCCGGCCGAATGCTTACTTTGGCGCGAGCACCATGAGCATCTGACGGCCTTCCATACGCGGATAGGCTTCGACCTTGGCGATTTCCTGCACCTGTTCCGCGACGCGCTGCAGCACGTTCATGCCGAGCTGGCCGTGGCTGAGTTCGCGACCGCGGAAGCGCATGGTGACCTTCACCTTGTCGCCGTCCTCGATGAACTCCGCGACCTTCTTCATCTTGGTGTCGTAATCGTGGTCGTCGATGTTCGGACGCATCTTGATCTCCTTGATCTCCTGCGTCTTCTGCGACTTGCGAGCGAGGTTCGCCTTCTTCTGCGCCTCGTACTTGAACTTGCCGACGTCGAGGAACTTGGCGACGGGCGGATCGGCGTTCGGCGACACCTCGACCAGATCCAGGCCGACTTCCTGCGCCTGCGCCATCGCCTCGCGCGTGTACATCACGCCAAGATTCTCACCCTCATGGTCGATGACGCGGACCTTGGGGCTCTGGATCCATTCGTTGAAACGAGGACCGTTCATCGGCGGCGCCTGGTTCGGCCGGCGCATCATGGGAGGACGTATGGGTATTGCTCCTGTGGTGGTTTACAGAGGTATATAGGCGATAATCGCGCCGATTTGAAGGCTAGTCGAGGTCCGCGAGACGAATCGTCACGCCAGCCAGCAATGCCACGACGGGCTGGTCCGCTTCATATTCCTCGACATCGGCGTATCGGCCGTTGACCGGCGCGCGATGGGTACGGACCGTCTGGCGCACGGCATCCACCACCCAATAGTCCCGGACGCCATGCTCGGCGTACAGAGACGCCTTGACCCGAAGGTCATAGCCGAGCGAGCTGTCCGCGACTTCGATGACGAGCATCAGGTCGGGGCCGCGGACCTGACGGGGCAACCCGCCCTTTTTCCAGACGACGAGATCAGGCTCGAGCAGCCTGACGGGCGATAGGGTGACGGATGGCTCGACGAACAGCCGCAGGTCGTCCGGCAGCGCCCGAACCAGACCCCGATTGAGCCGAGACTTCATCATCTCGTGCCAGTCCGCCTTCGCCGCCGCCATCGGCACGATCTCCCCGTCGATCAGCTCAAAATTCTCGTTCTCCGCGAAGACACCGGCCGCCGTCAGTTCATAGACCTGATCGACGGTCAGATGGGCGGGGATCGCACCCGATTTGATGTCTTGGAGAATCGTCATTTCGTCTCCTTCAGCCGCGCAGGTCGGGCGGGGTCGCCTCGTCGCGGAGCATAGCGAGCGCTTCGTCGACGGTCACGATCTGCTGCGCCTGGCTGCCGAGGCGGCGGATGGCGACCTTGCCTTCTTCGGCTTCGCGCTTGCCGACGACGAGCAGGACCGGGACCTTGGCGACGGAGTGTTCGCGGACCTTGTAGTTGATCTTCTCGTTACGCAGGTCGATTTCGACGCGGAGGCCCGCCTTGCGCAGTGTCGCCGCCACCTCTTCGGCATAGCCGTCCGCATCCGAGACGATCGTAGCAACCACCGCCTGCACCGGCGACAGCCAGAGCGGGAAGCGGCCGGCATGGTGCTCGATCAGAATGCCGATGAAGCGTTCGAACGTGCCGAGGATCGCGCGATGAAGCATGATCGGGCGATGGCGGTTGCCGTCTTCGCCGACGTAGCTCGCGTCCAGCCGATCGGGGAGCACACGGTCGGACTGGATCGTGCCGACCTGCCACGTGCGGCCGATCGCGTCGGTCAGGTGGAATTCGAGCTTGGGCGCGTAGAAGGCGCCCTCGCCCGGCAGTTCCTCGAACTTCGCCTTGATGTCGTCCGGCAGGTTCGAGGCCTGCACCGCGTCGCGCAGTTCCTGTTCGGACTGATCCCACATCTCATCGGAGCCGAAGCGCTTTTCGGGGCGCAGCGCAAGCTTCACCGCATAATCGGTGAAGCCAAGGTCCAGGTAGACCGAGTGGAGCAGCTCGCAGAACTTGCGGACCTCCTCGACCAGCTGATCCTCGCAAACGAAGATATGCGCATCGTCCTGCGTGAACTGGCGGACGCGCATGATGCCGTGCAGCGCGCCGTGCGGCTCGTTGCGGTGGCAGCAGCCGAATTCGGCCATGCGGATGGGGAGGTCGCGGTACGATTTGATCCCCTGTTTGAAGATCAGGACGTGCGCGGGGCAATTCATCGGCTTCAGCGCCATCAGGTCGGCATCGCCCGACAGGATTGCGCCCTCGTCCTCGGTGTTCGGAATCTCGTCCGGCACCACGAACATATTCTCGCGATACTTGCCCCAGTGGCCAGACTGTTCCCACTGGCGCGCGTCCATCAGCTGCGGCGTCTTGACCTCGGCATAGTCTGCGGCGTCGAGGCGGCGGCGCATGTACGCTTCCATCTGCCGCCACAGGACGAAGCCCTTGGGGTGCCAGAACACCGAGCCCTGCGCTTCGGACTGGAGGTGGAACAGGTCCATCTCCGCGCCGATCTTGCGATGGTCGCGCTTGGCGGCTTCCTCCAGCATGAACAGGTGCTGGTCGAGCTGCTTCTTGTTGAGCCAGCCGGTGCCGTAGATGCGGCTGAGCATCGCGTTCTTCTGGTCGCCGCGCCAATAGGCGCCCGACACGCGGGTCAGCTTGAAGGCGTTGGGGTCGAGCTTGCCGGTCGAAACCATATGGGGCCCGCGGCACATGTCGAGCCATTCGCCCTGACGATAGATCGTCAGTTCCTCGTTCTCGGGCAGTTCGGCGGCCCATTCGGCCTTGAAGGTCTCGCCCTGGCGGGTCCAGGTGTCGATGAGCTGTTCGCGGCTCCACACTTCGCGGGTGAACGGTTCGTTCTTCGCGATGATGCGGCGCATCTCCGCCTCGATCGCGGGCAGATCGTCCTCGGTGAAGGGGCGATCCTTGGGCGCGAAGTCGTAATAGAAACCGTCGTCGGTCGCGGGACCGAAGGTGATCTGCGTGCCGGGGAACAGGTGCTGCACCGCCTCGGCCATCACGTGCGCGAGATCGTGACGGACGAGTTCGAGCGCGTCGGCTTCGTCCTTCGCGGTCACCAGCGCGAGTTGCGTATCGCCGTCGAAGGGGCGGTTGAGATCGCGCACCTGCCCGTCGATGCGCGCGGCAAGCGCCGCCTTGGCGAGGCCCGGACCGATCGCGGCGGCCACGTCCGCGGGGGTAGTCCCCGGCGCAACCTCGCGGACGGAACCGTCGGGCAGCGTGATACGGAACATGACAGACATGGGTTCAAGGCTTCCTTGGGTATTGAGAGCGCGGCTTATGCACGCGGGGGAGCGAAGGACGCAAGGCGAGTCGCGGGGGCGATTCGGGGGCGCGGCGGCCGTTCGGGGCGCTGGAAGTGGGCGAAGTGGACGATACGTTATGGTCGGAAGGGCCACCCGTACTGTCCCATCGCGGCGGTGCCTGTGTAATGGGCGGAGGCGCGACGTGGGCCATCGGGGGGGGAGCTTAGGCATAAATGGGGCGTGTAGGACAGGGCGGATCGACGCATTTGCCGCCCGCACCTTCCGTCATTCCCGCGCAGGCGGGAATCCAGATTGGCGAACGGTGCGGCTCTTTCGCTGACGTTGGAGAATATGGATCCCCGCCTTCGCGGGGATGACGAATACCGGGTGACGTAGAGTGTGGGGTGCGTGTGGGGCGTCCCAAATCCTCCCCGGCACGGGGAGGTGGCGCGCCGCAGGCTTGACGGAGGGGGGTGTCCTCGGGCGGAGCGCTTGCGGAAGACCCCCTCCACCATGCTGCGCATGGTCCCCAGCATCGGGTCGGATCGTCCCCCGGACGATCCTTGAGCATGCGGGGCATGCTCAACCCGATGCTCCGTGCCGGGGAGGATTTGCGCCTCAAACGATCCCGAACGGCACCACGCGGTTGGTCTGGGTGTGGCCGACGTCTGCCCTCCCCAAATACGGCACGCCGAGGTCGCCGCACCAGCGGCGGACCATATATTCGATGTCCTCGTTCCATTGCGGCTCGTTCGGGGTCACCGCGGTGACGCTGCCGAGGCGGACGCCGGCGATACCCTTCAGCTGCGTCGCATGGCCCATGTGGAACAGCAGCCGGTCGATATTGTACATGGGTTCCGACACTTCCTCGATGATGAGGACGTGGTCGGTGAGGTCGGGCAGATAGGGCGTGCCGATCAGCGCGCCGAGGATAGACAGGTTGAACGCCGCCGCCGGGCGACCGTCGAGTCCCGGCTCCAGCCCCTGCCGGTCGCCGCGCGCCAGCCAGCCGAGGGACCGCGCGATCGTCTGGTCGCCGTGCGTGCGGCGGATATCGCTCGCCATCGGGCCATGGACGGGCCGGCCGATCCGCCGGGCATAGAGCGCGCCGAGCAGGAAGCCCATGTCCGAATAGCCGAGATACGTCTTGTGGCGCGCCGCCGGCGCCAGCTGCGGCATCACCAGCGGCAGGATGCGGTTCGAGCCATAGCCGCCGCGCAGGAACCAGATCGCGTCGAAGCCGGGATCGTTGGCGAATTCCAGGAAGGCGTCGGCGCGGCGGCGGTCGCTGCCGGCGAAATGGCCGTCCGTCTCCCAGCATTGCGGGTGAACGATCAGGTCGACCTCGGGATAGGCCAAGGCGGTGAAGGCGATGAACGGCGCCTCGGCATCCTTGTTGCCGATGCTCGCCGGCGCCACCACTCCAATCCGCATGCGCGTATCCCCGCTCGCCGACAGAGCCTTGTGCCTGCCGATGCCCGGCGATAGCGCGGGCCGATGGCGAACGGCAACATTTCCGAGACAGTACAGGGCAAGCGCTTCTTTCTGGTCGGCATCGGCGGATCGGGCATGCTGCCGCTGGCGACGATCCTGGCCGGACGCGGCGCGATCGTCGAAGGATCGGACCGCGGGCTGGACCAGGGGCGCGTCCCCGCCAAGTTCGACAGCCTGATCGCGCGGGGCATCCGGCTGCACCCGCAGGACGGCAGTGGCATCGTGTCGGCGGAGCAGACCGTCGTCGCCTCTGCTGCGGTCGAGGACACGGTGGCGGATATCGTCGCCGCGACGCGGTTGGGCTGCGCCCGGATGAGCCGCGCCGAGCTGCTGAGCACCTTGTTCAACGCGAGCGACCTGCCGATCGGCATCGCGGGGACGAGCGGCAAGTCGACCGTGACGGGCATGATCGGCTGGATCCTGCATGCGGCGGGGCGCTACCCCACGGTGATGAACGGCGCGGTGATGAAGAATTTCGCGGCGCCAGATGCGCCGTTCGCAAGCGCGCTGGTGGGGGCCAATAGAAGGGAGGGGGGCGATGCCTTCGTCAGCGAGGTAGACGAGAGCGACGGGTCGATTGCGCGCTACGTGCCGCGGATTGCGGTGCTGAACAACGTCAGCCTGGATCACAAGGGGCTGGACGAGTTGCGGCGGCTGTTCGCCGACTTTGCGGGCAAGGCCGAGGTGGTCGTCGCCAATGTGGGGGATGCGGAGACGGCGGCGCTGGTCGACGGCATGGCGAATGTCGTGCGGGTTGCCGTGGAGGCGGAGGCGGATCTGTGGGCCGAGAACCTCGTGCCGGAGCCGTTCGCGATCGCGTTTGAGCTGGTAGCGCGCCTGCCCTCACCCTCCGGCGCGGGCGAGGTGCGGCTGCGTGTCCGACTTGCCGTGCCGGGCCGGCACAATGTCGCCAATGCGCTCGCTGCGGTTGCCGCTGTCGTTGCGGCCGGCATTCCGCTGGAGCAGGCGGCCGAGGCGATCGGCGGCTTTACCGGCCTGCGCCGCCGGTTCGACTTTGTCGGCGACGCGGGCGGGGTCGCGGTGATCGACGATTTCGGGCACAACCCCGACAAGATCGCCGCGACGCTCGATACGCTGCACGCCTTTCCCGGGCGCCTGCGCATCCTGTTCCAGCCCCACGGCTATGGCCCGCTGAAGGTGATGCGGCGCGAGCTGGTCGAGAGTCTGACGCAGCGGCTGCGCCCCGACGACATCCTCGTCCTGCCCGATCCGGTCTATCACGGCGGCACCGTGACCCGCGAGGTGACGAGCGCCGACATCGTCGCGGACCTGACCGCCGCCGGCCGCGACGCGCGCCATGTCGCGGACCGGGCGGAGGCCGCCGCGCTGCTCGTCGCCGAGGCGCGGCCGGGCGACCGAATCGTCGTAATGGGCGCGAGGGACGACACGCTGAGCCTGCTCGCCGCCGATATGCTGGAAAGCCTGCGCGCGAAGGGGTAGCCTGCTGCGGGTCAGGAGGTGATCCATGAACCCGTTTACCGCGCACCCCGCCTCGGTCGGCGAAAGCTATACGCAGCATCTGGGCGTCGCGACCCGGTTCGGCCTGCGCATGATCGCCGGCGGGCTCGGCGCGCTGGCGCATGGCGTCTTCCCGTTCCTGTTCACCACCACCGGCAGCCGCACGATCAGCGCACTCCATGCCGAAATCGTCGCCAAGCGTGCCGACGAGGCGCAGCGCCGATCGGTGGAATTCGTCATCTGATGTAAAGCGCGCTTGACGTAAAGCTAACTTTCCATGTAAAGCTTCCTTCACATACGGAGGAGGCTGTGATGTTCTCGATTCGACGCGGCGAAAAGCTGAACCCGGCGCAGCGCCGCTACCTGCGCCGTTTTTTCCCAGCGATGACGATGTACGTGCTGGTGCTGTTTGCCTGCACGGCCATGATCCGTGATCAGAAGCCGCAGGGGGCAATGCTCGCGCTTCTGTCCGTAGCGCCGGCGCTGCCGATCGTTGCGGCGATCCTGGTGATGGGTGCCTATCTGATCGAGGAGCGTGACGAGTTCATCCGTACACGGCTGGCTACGGCGATGCTGGGTGGCCTCGGCATCATGCTGGTCATCACGTCCATCTGGGGGTTCCTGGAAAATGGCGGAGCCGTCGGACACTTCCCGACCTTCCTGACCTTCCCCGTATGGTGCGGCTGTTTCGGCCTGTGGCAGTGCGCGATGGGGCTGCGCGACCGCTTGGCCGGGGACGGCGCATGAACAACCACCTGCGCGCGCTGCGGGCGGCGCGCGGCTGGAGCCAGCAGCATCTTGCCGAACAGCTAGAGGTCAGCCGGCAGAGCGTCAATGCGATCGAGACGGGACGCTACGATCCCTCGCTCCCCCTCGCCTTCCGCATCGCCGAGCTGTTCGAGCTTGCCATCGAAGACGTCTTTGTCAGTCCGTCCAAGGAGAAGTAATATGATCCGGTTTCTCGGTTTGCGCCTTGCCGCCTCCGCCCTGACGCTGGGCGTCGTCCTGCAGCCGGCGCCGAGCCATGCCGCCGCGCCTGCCGCCGCCCCCGCTGCCGCCGAGGTTCGGATGGCGCATATCTCGGTGGTGGCGACCGGCAAGGGTAGTCCGGTGATCCTGATCCCCGGCCTGTCTTCCCCGCGCGCCGTATGGGACGGCGTGGTGCCGGGCCTTGCGAAGACCCACCGCGTCTATGTGGTGCAGGTCAACGGCTTCGCTGCAGATGCGCCGGGCGCCAACCTGTCGCCGGGGGTGCTGGACGGCGTGGTCGCGGACGTGCACGCGCTGATCGCCAAGGAGAAGATCGCCGGCGCCGCGGTGGTCGGCCATTCGATGGGCGGGCTCGCCGCGCTGATGCTGGCCAAGACGCATCCGGGCGATGCGGGCAAGCTGATGATCGTCGATTCGCTGCCCTTTATCGGCACGCTGTTTGCGCCAACCGCGACCGTCGCGATGATCGAACCGCGCGCGAAGGCGATGCGCGACATGCAGGCGGCAAGCTATGGCAAGCCCGCCGATGCCGTCGCCGCGACCGCCATCGCCGACCGGCTGGCGCTGAAGCCCGAATCGCGCGCCAAGGTCGCCGCCTGGGCGAAGGCCGCCGATCCGCGCGTGTCGGCACAGGCGATGTACGAGGACATGACCACCGATCTGCGCCCCGCGATGCCGCAGATCGCGACGCCGATCACACTCGTCTATCCCTGGGCCGCGTCGGGGCCGAGCGAGGCGCAGGCGAAGGCGCTGTACACCACGGCCTATGCCGGAGCGCCGAACGTGCGGTTCGTGGGGATCGGCGATGCGGCGCATTTCGTGATGCTTGATCAGCCCGCGGCGTTTCAGGCGGCGATCGGGGGGTTTGCGGGGTGATGCCGGCGCTCGTGTCGGTTCGGTTTCGATGTAGGCGGCCGTGGTGGAGAAGCGGGACCCCGGATCAAGTCCGGGGTGACGGACGTGGGGGTTTGGGGCGCTGGCCTTCGCGTGCCGTTCAGACGGTGGGCCGGATGGGTGGGGCTGCGGTCAGGTGACGCCCACACACCCGTCATCCCGGCCTTGAGCCGGGATCCCGCTTCTGCTCTCGGCGCGAGGAAGCGGGACCCCGGATCAGGTCCGGGGTGACGGACGTGGGGGTTTGGGGCGGACCTTTAGCGCTTGCCATTAGGGGCGGCGCGCCGGCGGCAGGTTGGCGTGAGGACGGACGCGATTGCTTCCGTCACCCCGGACCGTAGCCGAGGTCTTGCTTCGGTGGTCAAAAACGCCGGCTCACAATCCGGGCAACGAAGGTGAGCGTGGCGAGGGGCTTAGGCCGTGTGGGGCGGCGCGTCGGTGGGGAATTGCCCGGTCCTTGACCCAGATTGTCGTTGACCCGCCCCCAGCGCTCGGCTCCACTGCCGGGCGAGGGGGACGGACATGAGTGACGAACAGGCAGCGGCGCGGGCGTTCCGCTTTACCGGGCGGTGGCAGGATTATGCGCCGATCGCCTTCACCAACCTGCTGCTGACGATCGTCACGCTGGGCGTCTACGTCTTTTGGGCGCGGACGCGGACGCGGCGGTATCTGTGGAGCCGGACGCAGTTCATCGACGACCGGCTGGAATGGACGGGCACGGGGCTGGAGCTGTTCGTCGGCTATCTGCTCGCCTTCGTCCTGTTCGTCGTGCCGTTCGGCGTCATCAACCTCGTCCTGCAGGGCGTGATGATGCGCGGGCATCAGGGTGCGGCGGGGCTGATGGTGGGCCTGCTCTATCTCGCGATCCTGTATCTGTTCGGCGTCGCGCGGTTCCGGGCGCTGCGCTACCGCCTCAGCCGGACCTTGTGGCATGGCATCCGCGGCGGCAGCGACGACCAGGGCGTCGTATATGGCTGGAGCTATTTCTGGCGGACGCTGCTGTCGTTCCTGACCATCTATCTGATGACGCCCTGGGCGATGGCCAAATTGTGGAACCAGCGATGGAATGCGATGAGCTTTGGCTCGCTGCCCTTCCGCAGCCATGCGCGCTGGCAGCCGGTGTTCAAGCGGTTCCTGCTGTTCTACGTTGTGCCGATCGCCCTGTCTTTCGTCGTCGGTATCCTGATCGCGATCTTTGCCGGGGTCGCGGCCGCGCTGAAATCCGATGCGCCGCCGACGAGCGGGATGATCGTGACGATCGCGCTGGCGGGCGTCCTCTTCTACATCCTGTTCTTCGGCGTGCTGGGCCTCGTTGCCATGGCCTTCTATGCCGCCTTCTTCCGCGAGGCGATCGGCGCGACATCGCTGGGCAAGCTGGAGTTCGGGTTCGAGGCGTCGACGATGGACTGGGTGAAGCTGTACCTCGGCAACCTGGGGCTGACGGTGATTACCTTCGGTGTCGGCTATATCTTCGTGCCGTATCGCAACTGGGCGTTCTTCATCCGTCACCTCGCGGCCTATGGCGAGGTGGAGATCGATACGCTGACCCAGTCGCGCACACGCGAACCGGGCCAGGGCGAAGGGCTGCTCGACGCCTTCGATGTCGGCGCGTTCTGACCCCGTGCGCGCAGACGTCTGGCATTACGACGGCGTCACCGCGCTGCGCCGCCGGGTGGAGCTGATCGCCGAGGGCGACGGCTTCACGCTGGCGGACGACGGGCATACCGGCGAGCGGGTGGCGTTCGCCGAGCTGACGCCGGGCGACGGCGACGCCGGGCAGGCGAACTTCGGGCGCAAGGGGCACCCCGGCTGGCGGATCACCTTCGACGGCGCGGTGCCGGCCGATCTCGCCGCGGCACTGCCGGGCGCGCATCGCTACGGCCGCTGGGTCGATCGGCTGGGTCTGTGGCGTGCGGTCGGCGTCTTTGCGGTGCTGGCGGCCATCGTCGTGGTCATCGTCCTGCGCACCCCTGCCCTGCTTGCGCGGATGATCCCCGCGTCGGCCGAACAGCGGCTGGGCGACGTGATGATGGGCGATTTCGGCCGCAAGGGCTGTTCCGATCCCGCCGGACGCGCCGCGCTGGCGACGCTGGTGCAGCGCGTCGACCCCGACGATCGCACGCTGGAGGTGCATGTCGTCAAGCTGCCGATGGTCAATGCGGTGACGCTGCCCGGCGGGCGGATCGTGGTGTTCGACGGGCTGATCCAGGCGGCGCAGTCACCCGACGAGGTCGCGGGCGTGATCGCGCATGAGATCGGCCACGTCCGCGGGCGCGACGTGATGGAATCGCTGCTGCGGCAGATGGGCCTGTCCGTCCTGCTCGGCGGGATGGAGGGGCATGTCGGCGGCTATACCAATGCGCTGCTCGCCACCGCCTATTCGCGCGATGCGGAGGCGCGCGCCGACGGCCGGGCGATCGACATGCTGCGCGACGCCAAGCTGTCGCCGGTGCCGACCGCGCGCTTCTTCGACCGGCTGGGCAAGGGCGCGGGCAGCACGGAACGGATGTTCGCCTACATCGCCAGCCATCCGGTGTCGGCGGACCGGGCGAAGCGCTTCCGGGCGAGCGTGGCGAAGGGGGCGGTGTATACGCCGGCGCTGAACGCGCGCGATTGGGCGGCGCTGCGCGGGATCTGCACGGGCGAGACGGATACGATCGACTGGCGGTTCTGAGGGGCGGTTGCTGATTGGCTCCGTTGCTTCGGATTTTTTTGGGGCGAGCGGGCAGTTGGAGGTTCCGGCCATCCCCCTCGCCGCAGAGTGGACCCCGGAACACGTCCGGGGTGACGCGGTGGGTGGGCGAAGACCTCGAACAGACGTGAGCGATCCGTTCTGCCGCGAGGTGCGTAAAACGCCCACGGCCCCATCGTCACCCCGCCCACAACGTCACCTCCTGCCCCATCGTCACCCCGGCCTTGAGCCGGGGTCCCGCTTCTCCGACGGTCGCCAACAGCGGGACCCCGGATCAAGTCCGGGGTGACGGATTGGGTGGGGTGTGCGTTCCGGATCATTCCCCTGCGCCGGGATGACGTGCGGGGCGGCGCGCGCTACCACGGGGGTTATGAGCCACGCCGTCCGCCTGCCGCCGCCCGCGCCTGACGATGCCGCGGCGCGCAACATGCGGCAGCTGGTGCTGTTGCGCTGGATGGCGGTGGGTGGGCAGCTCGCGACGATCCTGACGGTCTATTACGGCTTCGGCATCACGCTGCCGATCGCGCAGATGTTCGTGGTGCTGGCCGGGCTCGTGATGCTGAACGTCATGACGTGGCTGGGGCATCCGCATTGGCCGGTCACCAATTTCCAGCTGTTCGGCACGTTGGTGTGCGACGTCTTCGCGCTGTCGGTGCAGCTGTACCTGTCGGGCGGCGCGAACAATCCGTTCGTGTCGCTGTACCTGTTGCAGGTGGTGATGGGCGCGGTGCTGCTGCATACCTGGTCGAGCTGGGCGCTGGTTGGCTTCACCGCCGTCGCCTTTGCGATGGTCGCCGCGGTCAGCCCGCCGCTGGCGTTGCCGCCGTGGTTCGCGACGCATCTGTCGCCGGTCTATGTGCTGGCACTGTGGTGCAATTTCGTGCTCGCCGCGGTGCTGCTGGTGCTGTTCGTGACGCGGATCGCGGCCAACCTGCGCGAGCGCGATGCTTATCTCGCCGACCTCAGCCGTCGTGCCGCCGAAGAGGATCAGATCGTGCGCATGGGCCTGCTGGCCAGCGGCGCGGCGCATGAGCTGGGTACGCCGCTCGCGTCGATTGCGGTGCTGCTGGGCGACTGGAAGGCCGATCCGGCCGTCACGCACGACCCGCGCCTCGCGGCGGAAGTCGCGGAGATGCAGGCCGAGGTGATGCGCTGCAAGACGATCGTGTCGGGGATCCTGTTCGCGGCGGGCGAGGTAACCGGCGTCGCCCCCGAACGTACGACGGTGCGCCGGTTCCTGCGCCAGCTGATCGACGCCTGGCCGGGCACCGTCGCCTTCCACGATGCGTTGTCCGACGACACGCCGATCGTGGCCGATCGCGCGCTGGGGCAGGCGCTGACCAACCTGCTGGACAATGCGGTCGAGGCAGGCGCGGAGCGGATCGCGCTGACGGCGCAGATGGAGGAGGCGATGCTGGTGCTGACGGTGCAGGATGACGGCAGCGGCTTCCCGTCGCAGGTGCTGGACAGCCTGGGGCGGCCGTACAACACCAGCAAGGCGCGGCGCGGCGCGGGGCTGGGCCTGTTCCTCGCGACCAACGTGTTGCGAACGCTGGGAGGCACCTTGCAGGCGCGCAACCGGGCTGAGGGCGGCGCCGAGACGGTGCTGCGGCTGCCGATCGCCAGCCTGGCGCTGGAGGCGCGCGGATGAGCGACCCCCGCCGCCTGCTGATCGTCGAGGACGATGCCAATTTCGCGCGCACGCTGGGCCGGTCGTTCGAGCGGCGCGGCTATGCGGTCGCGATGATCGACGGGCCGGACACGCTGGAGTCGACGGCGACGGCGTTCAAGCCCGACCATGCCGTGGTCGACCTGCGGCTGGGTGGCGCGTCGGGCCTTGCCTGCGTCGCGGCGTTGCATGCGCTCGATCCGGGGATCAAGATCGTCGTGCTGACCGGCTTTGCCAGCATCGCGACCGCGGTGGAGGCGATCAAGCTGGGCGCGACCAATTACCTGACCAAGCCCGCCAATACCGACGATATCGAGGCGGCGTTCGCGCGCGTCGAGGGCGATGCCGACGCGACCATCGCCCCTGCCCCACCGACGTCGATCAAGACGCTGGAATGGGAGCATATCCACCAGACGCTGGCCGATGTGGACTTCAACATTTCGGAAGCCGCGCGCCGGCTGGGGATGCACCGACGGACGTTGGCGCGGAAGCTCGACAAGCGGCACATGGGGTGATCCTCCCCCCGCCGATGTGGGTGACCGTTCGGCGTCAGCCGAATAGTGGAGCGGGAAGCGAACGAAGCGTGCCGCTGACCTCCCCCTCCGTCAGGGCTTCGCTGCGCCACCTCCCCCTGGCGGGGGAGGACTTTAGGGCGGCGGCGGAAGGGGGCATCCCCAAGCGCTATGCTCGCGGATGGCCCCCTCCATCATTCGCTGCACGAACGGTCCCCCTGCCCGCGGTGCGGGGAGGATTTTGCTATTTCAGCAGCTTTGGCGCTTCCTGCTGAATGACGTCGCGGATCTTGCCCGCGAACAGGCCGAGGAAGCCGGGCAGATCGACGATCGCGTGGACGTTGCTGTCCGACACGGTGGCGCGGCAGCCGATCTGCTGGCCCATCGCCGCGACGGTGAAGTGCATCGTGTCGCCGTCCCAGCGGTGATCGACCTGCGCGCCGCCGGGGATCAGCCGGCCGATCTTGCCGATGCCGCCGTCCAGCCGGTCGCGGACGCCCTGCTTGCCGAGTTGGTGGGGAATGTTGATCTCGATTGGCGCGGTCATGCGGGGTCCTTCGTGGTGGCGAACAGCATCGCGTCGTCGGCAAACGCCTTGAACTCCAGCGCGTTGCCCGAGGGGTCGTAGAAGAACATCGTCGCCTGCTCGCCCGGCTGGCCCACGAAGCGGACATGGGGAGCGATGCCGAAGCGCGTGCCCGCCGCGACGAGGCGATCGCGCAGGGCTTCCCAGTCCGGCATCGTCAGCACCACGCCGAAATGCGGGACCGGCACGTCGTGGCCATCGACGGCATTTTCGACGCGGACTCCGCGCGCCGCGGGATCGAGGTGCGCGACGATCTGATGGCCGAACAGGTCGAAATCGATCCAGGCGTCGCTCGATCGCCCCTCCGCACAGCCCAAGGTGCCGCCATAGAAGGCGCGCGCGGCGGTGAGATCGTGGACGGGAAAGGCGAGATGGAAGGGACGCAGCATGCCGGCAAGATAGGGTGATCGCAGCGACGGTGCCAGCGTCGCTATGACTCGATCCCGCCGTCATCCCAGCGAAGGCTGGGATCTTCCGGTTGGGACGCGCTGGATGAGCCGCGAAAAACCCCAGCCTGCGCTGGGGTGACGGCTGCGGCTAGATCCTGAGGTGACGACCGCTGGTAGATCAGGCAGGCGTCAGCGCTTGTCCGGCAAGGTGTAGGGCGTGAAGCGGGTGAAGCGGCAATAGGCCGAGGGGATCGACGTGCCCGGCGTCAGCACGCGGAAGCGGTCGTTGCGGCAGAGTTGCCCGCCCCACACGTCGACAATCAGCGTGTTGAGCGGCGCGAGCGACGGGCAGGCACCGACCGGCCCCGTCTTCCACACCGTGCGGCCCGCGCCCTGCCGATAGAGGATGGTGTGCGCATCGACGATCTCCGGACCATTGGTGCTCGACAGCGAGATGCAGTCGGCCGGCGTCCCCGCCACCCGATCGGCGAGCGGGTCCGACCGTGCCGCCGTCAGCGGCAGCGCGAGGGCGAGCAGCGCCAGCACTTTCATCGCGCCGGCCGCTCGTAGCGGACGAATGGGCCGAGCGAGCAGCTGCCCGACATCATCCGCGATCCCTGGTCGACGGTGGTCGCGATATCGCCCTGACAGGCCTGGCTCATCGGGCTTTGCGTGACGAGGATATCGCCGCGTGCGACACGCTCGCAGCCGCCCGACGTATCGGTGCGATATTTCAGCGTGCGGCTGACCGAATAGACCAACGTCGGGCCGAACGCCTTGACCTGCGTATTGTTGAAGCGCGGCATGCACGCCATCGGCTGACCGGGGGTGAGGCCGGCGAGTTCCTTCTGCAAGCCGCTGGCCGCGGCGGCGCTGTCCTGTTCGGCGGCAAGGCGTTGCTGCGGCGTCTGGGCACAGGCCGCCGCCAGCACCAGCGTCGCCATCGCAAGGGGTGTCCTGATCGGCATATGTCGCTCCTGTCGCCGGGTTAAACGTCTCAGCCTTTGAAATTGTCCTTGCCGGCCCGTAGCTTGGCAAATTCCTCTGCGTCCCTCGCACGCAGGAACGGGTTGGTCGCGCGCTCCAGGCCGATGGTGGTCGGCACGGTCGCCTCGCCCGCCGCGCGCGCCGCATCGACGTCGCGCATCCGGGCGACGAGCGCCGCATTGTCCGGCTCGACGCTGAGCGCGAAGCGGCCGTTGCTCTGGGTATATTCGTGGCCGCAATAGACGCTCGTCGCGTCGGGCAGGTCAGCATAGCGCTGCATGTTGGCGAACATCTCTGCCGGCGTGCCCTCGAACAACCGGCCGCAGCCGAGCGCGAACAATGTGTCGCCGGTGAAGATGGCCTGATCGTCGGCCAGGTGGAAGGCGATATGGCCGGCGGTGTGGCCGGGGACGTGCAGCACCTGTGCGACCGATCCGCCGATGTGCACCACGTCGCCTTCGTCCACCGTCGCGTCGAGCGTCGGGATCTTGGCGGCTTCTCGCAGCGGACCGGTGATGCGGGCGCCCGTCGCCCGCAACGCATCATTGCCGCCGACGTGATCGGGGTGCCAGTGCGTCGTCCACACCTGATCGATCCGCCAGCCGCGCTGCGCGGCGGCGGCCTGCACCGGCGCCGCCTCGCCGGGATCGACCGCGACCGTTTCGCCGCTGACATCGTCATGGATCAGCCAGGCGTAATTGTCGCTGAGCACAGGAACGCGGACGATCTCCAGCGTCATGGCGTCACCAGCTGCCGGTGTTGGGCATCGACGCCCAAGGTTCGGCCGACGGCAGCGGATCGCCCGCCTGCAACAGCTCGATCGAGATGCCGTCGGGCGTCTTCACGAACGCCATGTTGCCGTCGCGCGGCGGGCGGTTGATCGTAACGCCGTGGTCCATCAGCGCCTGGCAGCTGTCGTAGATATTGTCGACGCGATAGGCGAGGTGACCGAAGTTGCGGCCGCCGGTGTAGGTTTCGGGTGCGCTGCCGTCCTCGGCAGGCCAATTATAGGTCAGCTCCACCTCGGCGCGGCGTTCGCCGAGCTTGGCGTCTTCGGGCGTCGCGAGGAAGATCAGCGTGAAGCGGCCCTGCTCACTGTCGATGCGGCGGACTTCGTGGAGGCCGAGCACGTTGAAGAAGGCGATCGTCGCGTCGGGATCGCTGACGCGGATCATCGTGTGGAGGTAATGCATGCCTTGCCCTTGGACTTGGGAAACGATCGTGCCCCAACGCGTAAGGGGCGCCGCGGGTGCCGTCGAGGGGGGCGCGCGCCACAATCGATCCGTCACCCCGGACTTGTTCCGGGGTCCACTTCGCTGCGAGGGGGAAGGCAAGAGGCTAAACCGTCCCCTCGCCGCCCGGTGGACCCCGGAACAAGTCCGGGGTGACGGTGGAAGGCGTGTCGGGCGTCAGCGTCCTGCCGGGGCCGCCTTGGCCGCGGGGGCGTCGCCAAACTGGGCGAGTGCGGCGCGGGCTTCCTTCCCGGCGGGCGCGTTGGGGGCGAGGCGTGCGGCTTCGGCCCAGGCGGCACGGGCGCCGGCCTCATCGCGGGCGAGCGCGGCGATATTGCCCGCCTCGAGTTGCACAGACGCGTCGTCGGCGGAGCGTTTCAGCGCCTCGGCAATGTCCTTCCTGGCGCGGATCACGTCGCCGTCGCGCCGCGCCAGCGTCGCCGACAGCAGCCAGGCCAGCGGATCGTCGCCCGCGGTCTTCAACGCCATGTCGATATCGCGGCGCGCGCCCTCGGGCTCGCCGGCCGCGACCAGAACGCGGGCGTGGTCGAGCTGCGCTTCGCCGAGCGCCAGCCCCTCCAGCGTCCCCGCGATCAGCGCGGTGTCGAGGTTGGACCGCGCCTTGGGCACGTCACCGGCCGCGAGCCAGGCGTTGCCCGCCTGCGCGCGGTAATTGGCGGCGCGCCTGTCGTGCGCGGTTTCCGCGGCCTTGGCCGCCGCTTCGAACTCAACGGCTGCGGCGGGGAAATTGCCTTCCTGCGTGTAGGCGAGGCCGGCGCATTGCCGCGCGAACCAGGCGCCGCCGCTGGCGCCCCAGCGGACCGCTTCGGCACGGGCGGCGGCGGGATCGGTGCGGGCGAGCGCGACGCAGCGGTCGAAGCGCGCCTCCCTCGGGTCGGCAGGGGCAGCGGTGGCGGCTTGTAAGGCGGCGGCGAACAACAGGATCATAAGCGGCTCAGCACATCCTCGACCGCGCGGACGATCAGCGCGACGTCGGTGTCGCGCGACAGGCGGTGGTCGCCGTCCTTGACCAGCCACGTCTGCACATCGGCTGAACGGATCATCTCGCCGAGCCGGACGCTGCGGTGCCACGGCACGTCGGGGTCCGCCTGCCCCTGCACCAGCCGCACCGGACCGTCGAAGGGAATGGTGCCGAACATCAAGCGGTTGGCTTCGCCCGACTGGAAGAAGGCGCGGGTGTAGAGCGTCGGTTCGGGGCCATAGGGGTTGGCGCGTTCCAGCTTGCCCGCTTGCAGGATCGTCATTTTTTCGTCGAGGGAGAAACCCCAGTCGGTAAAATCGGGCGCGGGCGCGATGCCGACGAGGCCGAGCACGCGTTCGGGCCGTGCCTTGGCGGCGAGCAGCATCAGCCAGCCGCCCATCGACGATCCCACCAGCACCACCGGCCCGGTGACGATCTGGTCGATCATCGCCAGCGTATCGTCGCGCCAGCCGGCGAGCGTCTGGTCGGCGAAGTCGCCTTCGCTGGCGCCGCAGCCGCCGTAATCGAAACGCAGGAAGGCACGCCCGGTGCGGCCCGCCCAGGCCTCCAGGGCCAGCGCCTTGGTGCCGGTCATGTCGGAGGCATAGCCGGGGAGGAAGACGATGGTCGGGCCGGTGCCCGGCGTGTGGTGGTAGGCGAGACGGGGGCGTGGGGGTTGCGTGGGGG
Source organism: Arthrobacter sp. TPD3018 (assembly GCA_003075315.1). Taxonomy (GTDB): domain Bacteria; phylum Pseudomonadota; class Alphaproteobacteria; order Sphingomonadales; family Sphingomonadaceae; genus Sphingomonas. Next base: position 196,607 of record QDFQ01000002.1, read on the forward strand.
CTTGGGTCATGCGCGGGTGGTAGCGCGGTGGCGGGCGGGCGTCATCATGGCGTGGGGCGTGACGCGTGCTCCGAATATCCCGTCACCCCGGACGCGTTCCGGGGTCTACCGTGTGGCATGGGGATGGCCAGACGCTCCAGCCTTCCCCTTGCGGATCAGTGGACCCCGGAACACGTCCGGGGTGACGGCGTGGCCGTCGTTACGCCTTCAGCTTCGCAGCCATCTCGGCGATGCGCTTGCCCTGGTAGCGGGCGCCGGCGAGTTCTTCGGCGTGCGGCTGGCGCGAGCCGTCGCCGCCGGCAATGGTGGTGGCGCCGTAGGGCGAGCCACCGCGGACTTCATCGACGCCCATCTGGCCCTGGAAGCCGTAGTCGAGGCCGACGATCGACAGGCCGTGGTGCAGCAGGTTGGTGATGAGCGAGAAGAGCGTCGTTTCCTGCCCGCCGTGCTGGCTAGCAGTCGAGGTGAAGGCGCCACCGACCTTGCCGATCAGCGCGCCCTTCGCCCACAGGCCACCCGTCGTGTCCCAGAAGGCCGCCATCTGGCTGGGCATCCGGCCGTAGCGGGTCGGCGCGCCGACGATGATCGCGTCGTATTCGGCGAGCGCATCGGGGCCTTCGATCAGCGGGTGCGCGGTGTCGGTCTTGAAATGCGCGGCCTTGATGACCTCTTCCGGCGCGGTTTCGGCGACCCGGCGGATGGCGACCTCTGCCCCACCCTCGCGCGCGCCCTCGGCGACGGCGTCGGCCATCTGCTCGATATGGCCGTAGGAGGAATAATAGAGCACCAGAACCTTGGTCATCGCGAACGTCTCCATATGTCGTGGACAGCAAGATGGCGTGCGGCCATCTGCGCGTAAACGGAAACGCTGGAAACCGATCGTTTCCTCACGCGGTTCCTTTGGGTAAGGCTGGCGGCTGCAACCTGTGGGGGGATCGATGCGACTGCCGGATCTGGAAGCCTGGGCGATCTTCGCCGCGGTAGTGGAGCATCGATCGTTCAGCGGCGCGGCAGACGCGGTCGGGCTGAGCAAGGCGACCGTGTCCAAGGCGATCAGCCGGCTGGAGGCGCATATCGGCCAGTCGCTGTTCCACCGCACGTCGCGCCGGCTGGCGCTGACCGAAGCGGGGCGGCCGCTCGCGGACCATGCCGCGCGCATCCTGGGCGAGGCGCGGGCCGCCGAGGAAGCGGCGCGCGACGCGGCGAGCGTGCCGACCGGGCGCGTCCGGCTGGCGGCGCCGATGAGCTTCGGCATCAGCAACGTCGCGCCGCTGCTCGCGACGTTCCTGAAAGAGCATCCAGGCGTCGAGATCGACCTGCATTGTTCGGACGCGCGGGTGGATATCGTCGCTGAAGGGTTCGACGTGGCGCTGCGCATCGGCGAGCTGGCAGACAGCAGCCTGCGCGCGCGGCGGCTGGGCGATATCGCGGCGCATCTGGTCGCGTCGCCTGCCTATCTGGCGGAGCATGGCACGCCGGCGCATCCCGCGGAGCTGTCGGCGCATCGGCTGCTCGGCTATTCGAACGTCACCGGCCCGTGGCATTTCCAGCATGCCGACGGCAGCGACGTGGCGATCCGGCCGCAGGGGCCGCTGATCGCCAATAGCGGCGAGGCGCTGGTGCCGGCATTGCTGGCCGGCCTGGGGATCGCGCGACTGCCGGGCTTCATCGTCGGGCCGCATCTGGCGAGCGGCGCCCTGGTGCCGCTGCTGGCGGACTGGGCGCCCGCGCCGATCGGACTGCACATCGTGACGCCGCCCAGCGCCCTGCGCCCCGCGCGGGTCGAGGCGCTGATCGCCTTCCTGTCGCAGCACTTGCGCGATCCGTGCGCGGGACGGGACTGAGCGCGGATCCGGATTGCACACGCCGTCATCCCAGCGAAGGCTGGGATCTCGCTGTGACAGGGCGCCTTGCCAGCCGCGAAAGACCCCAGCCTGCGCTGGGGTGACGGTTGCGGATCGTGCTGGTCCGCCCCCTACCCCTTCCGCGCGACCTGGAAGCCGGCGAAGGACTGGCTGACCGGCATCAGTTCCAGCCGGTTGATGTTGAGGTGCGGCGGCAGCGTCGCGACCCAGAGCATCGTCGCGGCGATATCCTCCGCAGTCATCGGGTCGGCGCCCTTGTAGAGCGTGTCGGACGCGCCCTGATCGCCGCCGGTGCGCACGACCGTGAATTCCGTTTCGACCATGCCCGGCTCGATCGAGGTGACGCGCACGCCGGTGCCGTGCAGATCGGAGCGCAGGCCGAGCGAGAATTGCTCCACGAACGCCTTGGTGCCGCCGTAGACGTTGCCGCCGGTGTAGGGATAGGTCGCGGCGACCGACGACAGATTGATGATCGCGCCCTGGCGTTCGATCAGGCCGGGCAGCAGCCGGTGCGTCAGCGCGACGAGCGCCGAGACGTTGGTCGCGATCATCGTGCGCCAGTCGTCGAGCCTCGCCTCCTGCGCAGGCTTCGTACCGAGCGCGAGGCCGGCGTTGTTGATGAGCAGGTCGATGTCGCGCCAGTCGGCGGGCAGGCTGTCGAGCGCGGCGGCGGTGGCGGCGTCATCGGCAATGTCGAAGGCGAGCGTATGGACCGAATCGCCCAGTTCCGCCTTCAGCGCCGCCAGCCGATCGGCGCGGCGGCCGGTGGCGATGACGCGCCAGCCGGCGGCAACGAATTCCTGGGCGGCAGCGGCACCGATGCCGGCGGTGGCGCCGGTGATGAGGGCGGTCTGGGTCATGGCGTCTCTCACGAAATGGAGGGCAGGTGTCTGCGGGTCTGATGCCGCGACGCGGGCGCGCTGCCAACGATCATCTGCGCAGGGCGATCCGCGACGATGCGGGCGATCTTCTTTTGCCTGAGCGCGGAACGGCGACGGCCGGGCGGGTGTTTCCGGTTATCCTTCAACAGGATGCCCCAGTTCATGCGTACGCTGTCCGCCGCGGAGATCGCGACCCTCGCCCCCGGCGACGACCGGCCCCACGGACGGCTGGGCATTGCCGAAACCGCGGCGGGGCTCGCCGGCCTGCTGCGCAAGGGCGACGTGCTGGCCGCGGAGACGGACGAGGTGCGCGCGGCGGCGCTGGCCCGGGCGCTCGCCGCGATGATGCCCGCGGCGACGGTCGTGGTCTGTCCCGGCACCGACGCGCTGCCTGGCGACGAGGCGCCCGCCTCCCCCGCCAACGTCGGGCAGCGCGTATCGGCGCTGCGCACCGTCCGCTGCACGCTCGCCAAGCGCCGGCGGCCACGGATCGCGTTGATCACGACGGGCGAAGCGCTCGCCCGCGCCTGCCCTGCCCCCGCCGCCTTCGATGCCGAACCGCCGCGCGTCGCGGCCGGCAGCGCATGCGATCTGGCGACGCTGGCGGAGACGCTGACCGAGCTTGGCTATATCGCCGACGAGCGGGTCGACGAACCGGGCGAGCTGGCGCTGCGTGGCGCGGTGCTCGACGTGTTTCCCGCGGACGCCGACGCGCCGCTGCGTATCGAGGTCGGCGATGGCCATGTCGTCGCGATCCGGTCCTACGACCCCGCCGACCAGCGCAGCACGGGCGAGGTCGAGCAGCGCGAGCTGGGCCGCGTCGCCGAACCGCCGCTGGGCCAGGAACGCTGCACGCTGATCGATCATCTGCCCGATGCGACGATCGTCGTGTCGCCCGCCGCGGACGACCGCCGCCGCCGCCTGCTGCTGCTGAGCGCGGATGCCGCCGCGCGGGGTGCCCGCCGGGCGGCGCGCGAAGTGGTGGACGAGGCGGCGTGGGATAAGACGCTCGCGGCGCGCACCGTCAAGACGCTGGCCCGTGCGGGCGATCCCCCGCCGCGCTTCGTCGAACAGCGTGGACCGATGCGGGCTTTTGCGAAGATCGCCAAGGCGGCGGTGGCCGAGGGCCGGCGTGTGCTGCTGCTCGGCAGCGCGCGCGACCTGCGCTTCCTGACCAAGCGGATCGAAAAGGCGGTGGACGCTAGCGCGACGGCGCTGGACGACTGGACCGCCGTGGCGAAGGCACCCGCCGGATCGCTGCTCACGCTCGCCGCCCCCGCCGATCGCGGGTTTGCGACGAAGGGCGTGCTGGCCGTCGCCGCCGCCGACCTGATCGGCAGCCGCGCGGATCGCGACGACGGCGCGGTGCGGCGCGTCGACCCGGACCTGTTGCAGACGACCGAGGTTCGCGTCGGCGATACGGTGATCCATGAGGATCACGGCATCGGCACCGTCGCGGGACTGGAGACGCTGGCGGAGGACGGGGAGACCGGCGGCGATGCGATCAAGCTGGTCTATGCGCGCGACGCGGTGCGCCTGGTGCCTGTGGCCGACGCCGACCGGCTGTGGCGCTATGGGGCCGAGGACGATGCGGTGAAGCTCGACACGCTCGACGGCAAGAGCTGGCACGAGCGGCGCGTCGGGATCGACGCCGCGATCGCTGAAACCGCGCGCGGGCTGACCACACTCGCCGCCGAACGCGGCGAGCGGACGGCGCCGGTGCTCGATCCCGATCCCGCCGCCTATGAACGCTTCGCCGCGGGCTTCCCCTTTTCCGAAACGCCGGACCAGTTGCTTGCGATCGAGGCGGTGCGCAGCGACCTGTCCTCCGGACGCCCGATGGACCGGCTGGTGATCGGCGATGTCGGCTTCGGCAAGACCGAGGTCGCGTTGCGCGCCGCCGCCATCGCCGCGCTGTCGGGCAAGCAGGTGGCGCTCGCCGCGCCGACGACGGTGCTCGCCCGCCAGCATCTCGACAGCTTTACGCAGCGTTTCGCCGGCACGGATATCGTCGTCGCCGGCCTGTCGCGCCTGTCCACCGCCGCCGAGGCCCGCCGGGTGAAGGCGGGGTTGAAGGACGGCAGCATCCATATCGTGATCGGCACGGGCGCCGTCACGGGCAAGGGCGTCGCCTATCACGATCTGGCGCTGGTGATCGTCGATGAAGAGCAGCGCTTCGGCGCGGCGGACAAGGCGAAGCTGCAGGCGCTGTCCGCGGGCCATGTGCTGACGCTGTCGGCGACACCGATCCCGCGCACGTTGCAAGCGGCGCTCGTCGGCCTGCGTCAGCTGTCGGTGATCGCGACGCCGCCGGCACGCCGCCAGCCGATCCGCACCGCCGTCTCCGCCTTCGCGCCCGAAACGCTGCGCGCGGCGCTGCTGCGCGAACGCGCGCGGGGCGGGCAGAGCTTCGTGGTCGTGCCGCGCATCGCCGACATGGCGCCGCTCGCGGACCAGCTGGCCAAGCTGGTGCCCGAACTCGAGCTGTTGCAGGCGCATGGCAAGATGCCCGCTGCCGAGATCGACGAGGCGATGGTGCGCTTCGGCCGCGGCGACGGGGACGTCTTGCTGGCGACCAACATCATCGAGGCCGGGCTGGACGTGCCGCGTGCCAATACGATGGCGATCGTCCATGCCGACCGCTTCGGCCTTGCCCAGCTGCACCAGCTGCGCGGGCGCGTCGGGCGGGGGCATCGGCGAGGTCAGGTGCTGCTGTTCACCGATGGCGAGCATGACATCGCGCCGCGCACGTTGAAGCGCCTGCGGACGCTGGAGGCGTTCGACCGGCTGGGCGCGGGCTTTGCAATCAGCGGGCGTGATCTCGACATGCGCGGCGCGGGCGATCTGCTCGGCGAAACGCAGGCCGGGCATATGCGGCTGATCGGCGTCGAACTGTACCAGCAGTTGCTGGAAGGCGCGCTGCGCACGGCGCGTGGCGAGACGGTGGAGCGCTGGACGCCCGAACTGCATCTGGGCATCGAGGGGCGGTTGCCGGCGGACTGGATCCCGGACGAGGATTTGCGGCTGTCGCTCTACGCCCGCCTCGCGCGGCTGCGCGACGTGGAAGATGTCGAGGCGTTCGAGGAGGAATTGCGCGACCGATTCGGCGATGTGCCCGACGCGGCCGCGCGGCTGATCGCGCTGGCGCGGGTGCGCGAGCTTGCCCGCGCGCACGGCGTGGCGCGGATCGATGCCGGCCCCGCCGCTGTGGCGCTGACGCCGCGGGCAGACAGCGACATCGCCGCGCACGTCGACGGGCTGGAGGCGAAGAACGGCCGGCTGATCCTGGCCGAACGGATCGCCGACCCTGGCGAACGGATGGAGCGGATCGCGACGCTCCTCGCCTGAGCCTCACCGCAAAGGGCTACGCCGGGTCCCTCTCGTCATTGCGAGCGCAGCGAAGCAATGACGGATGGGGCTCGGAGGTTACGGGTGGCGCGTCGCTCCGACGTCCGTGCAGGGCTTGCCCGACCGATCAGAACGGCAGCCACTTCGCCTTGTGCGTGATCTTCATATAGCCGACGTTGACGCCGGCGCGGTAACCGACGCCCAGGCGGATCGGGATCAGCACGATGTTGCCGCGGCGCAGATAGGTCGCGGCGAACCCGCCGACCAGATACAGGCGCCCCTCCACCGCCGGGAAGCGGCGGAACAGCTCTTCGGTGTCGTAGAGGTTGTAGACGAGGACGAACACCTTGTTGGCGTCACCGCCGACGTCAAACCCCACCGACGGACCGGTCCAATAGACGGGCTGCTGCCCCTCCACCTTGTGGCTCATGATGCCAGAGCCATAGCGCACGCCCAGCACGAACGCGCCCGCGGCTTCGCGGCCCGCGATATAGGCGTTGGGCTCGCCCTGTTCCTTCAGCACCTTTTCCAGCATGCCGGCGAGGCCGGCCGCGCCCTTGCCGAACACGCCCTCGCCCGCGGCGAGCAAATCTTCGCGCTGATAGGTGGAGGCGGCCTTCAGCGTGGCATCGGCCTGCGCCTGCTGCTGCGCCTCGGTCGTCTGGCCGGCATAGGCGGGTGCGGGGGCCTGGGTGAAACCGGCGCCGGGTGCGCCCGTCGATGTCGCGGGCTGCGCCGCCCAATCCTGTTCGACCGACGGGGTCGGCGTGGGCGTCGGCCGCGGTGCGGTCGTCCGCGACGGCGTCGCGCTGGTCGTGCGGCCCTGCCTGGCGAGATCGCCGTCGATCGCGCGATTGGGATCGATCGTCGTCACCTGCGCGGGCGCACTTGCTGCCACCAGCGCACTCGCCGCCAGCGCGAAACCGATCACCCGCATCACCATTCCCCCTCGCCGCGCCACACGGCGCCGCCTCTCGTTAACCACCCCCGCGCTTGCCCGGCAATGAACGAACGGCGGGCGGCGCCGAAATTACGATCGAATGCGGGCCTCAACCCCGTTGATCCCCCGAAAGACCCTCGCTATAGCCGCCCGACGCCGCAGCTCGGAGACGTGGGTGAGTGGCTGAAACCAACGCTTTGCTAAAGCGTCGTACGGGAAACCGTACCGAGGGTTCGAATCCCTCCGTCTCCGCCACTTGCTTGTTCAGGTGGTTCGTTCAGCCGACGATGAGCGGCGGCGTGTATCTCGTTTGAGACGACAATAGGCCACGTTCCCTGCGGGACGTGGCCTATTGTCGTATGGGCCCCCGCCCGGTCAGAAGCGCAGGCTGAGCCAGCCGGCGAGGAAATCCGAACTGCTGTAGCCGGCGTTCTTCAGCGCCGGGCCTGCCATCAGATGTTCGTAGCGGCCGGTGACGCTGACGCGGGGCGAGATCGTCCAGACCGCCTGTAGGCGGGCGGTGTCGGCGATCTTGCGGCCGGGGACGTTCTGCGTGCCGGCGAAGGCGGTGCCGTTCGCACGATACACCGCATCGCGGACCGTATCGCGCCAGCTGAGCTGATATTCGGCCGACAGGCGCACGGTCTTCAGCGGGCTGAAGGTGAAGGTCGGCGCGAGCGCGATCAAATTGGTCGGCGTCGCGTATAGCTGGTAGCTGTAATAGATGTTGTTGCCGAAGGGCGCGAGCGCATTGCGCAGCGTGCCGCCGGTATAGGCGCCACCGCCCGACGCGTAATCGGCGTGGAAGCCGACACGCGGTGCGCTGCGATCCTTGCCCAGGCGATAGTTCTGGGCGAATAGCAGCAGCCAGGCGCTGATCGGCCGGCCGTCATAATTGCCGCCCTGATAATTGACCGTCCAGTCGAGGTTGACCGGGCCGATGTCCCCCAGCGTGTGCAGGCCATAGAAGAAGCGTTCCTCGCGCGTCGTGGTACGGCCCCAGGTGGCGGCATCATTGCGCAGGCGCCAGAAGAACGGGTCGAGGTACAGTTTCGAGCCGCCGAACAGCGTCTTGGGCAGGACGATCCCGCCCGAAATGCCCGAAAAGCGGCGGCCGCGATCGCTGATGTCGTCGCCGGTGCCACCGACGCCCAGCTGGGTCGTATGGAAATCGAACAGGTCGACGCGCACCTGCTTCGCGCGCGCCCAGGCGCGGGTGCCGTTATAGACGGTGAAGATGGTGTTGTTGTCACGCGGCACGACCATCAGGTTCGGGCCGTCGGCGAAGGTCTGGCGACCGTAGCGGATGCCGACGTCGGCCTGGGCGATCGTGCCAGTGAGGTCGACGAAGGATTGCTGGACGACCAGATCGTTGCGCATCTGCGGGGTGATCGTGCCGAGATTCTGGCCGGCGAGGCCGCCATGCGCCAGTTCGCCGAACAGGCGGACGTGGCTGCCTAGATGCAGATCGGCGCCGCCGACGATGCGCGTGATGTCCTGCCGCTGCGCCTCGCCCGCGCGCAGATTGGGGTTGGTCGTTTCGTTGACTCGGAAGCGCAATTCGCCCGACAGCGTCAGATAGATGTCGCCCTTGCCGTCGAGCGGGATGAACTTCAGCCGGTCGAGAAAATCGTCGCGCTTCTTGGGATCGCGATAGCGGCGCCAGTCCTCGACCCAGCGCGACTGGTTGTAGCCGCCGCTGGTGACGCCATCGCCGATCGCTTCGGCGGGATAGGCTTCGGAGACGGGAGAGGCCGGCACCTGATTGCCCTGTTCCTTCGGCGGCAGCGCCTGTCCGGCCGGGGCGGCGGCGGTCGCGGAAGCAGTCGCGGGGGTGGCGGCGGCGGTAGCGGGGGTCTCGGCCAGCGCCGGGGTGGCGGCGAGAAGGGCGAGCGTGGCGGTGGCGACCATTTGGCGCGCGATGTTCGACATGGATCGATCTTTCATTCGGTGGTGGGACGGCGGCGCGGCACCGGCGCCGCCGTCTGGTGCGGTCATTCGGCCGCGACGGCACCCGCGGGCAGATCCTCGACCCGGGGCAGACGACCGGCCACCGCCAGATCGAACTGCTGCTGGTCGAACTTACCCTCCCACCGCGCGACCACGACCGTGGCGACGGCGTTACCGATGAAATTGGTCAGGCTGCGGCATTCCGACATGAAGCGGTCGATGCCCAGGATCAGCGCCATGCCGGCGACCGGCACCGAGGGGACGATCGACAGCGTCGCCGCCAGCGTGATGAACCCGGCCCCGGTGACGCCCGCCGCGCCCTTCGACGAGAACATGGCGACGCCCAGCAGCAGCAATTGCTGGCCGATCGTCAGGTCGACGTTGCACGCCTGGGCGATGAACAGCGCCGCCAGCGTCATGTAGATGTTGGTGCCGTCGAGGTTGAACGAATAGCCGGTTGGAACGACCAGGCCGACGATCGACTTGGGGCAGCCCGCGCGCTCCATCTTTTCGATCAGCGCCGGCAGCGCGCTTTCCGACGACGATGTGCCGAGCACCAGCAGCAATTCCGCCTTCAAATAGCGGATCAGCGTGAAGATCGAGAAACCGGCGAGCTTCGCGACGATGCCGAGCACGACGACGACGAAGAGGATGGAGGTGAAGTAGAAGCTGCCGACCAGCCAGGCGAGGCCCTTCAGCGCCACGATCCCATATTTGCCGACGGTGAAGGCCATCGCACCGAACGCACCGATCGGCGCGACCTTCATGACGATGCCGACCAGCTTGAAGAAGGCGATCGACACGTCCTCGAGCAGGTCGAGCACGCGCGCGCCGCGATCGCCGACCAGCGCCAGCGCCACGCCGAACAGGATCGAAACGAGCAGCACCTGCAGGATGTTGCCTTCCGTCATCGACGACAGGAACGTGTCGGGGATGATGCTCATCAGGAAGCCGATCAGCGTCGTTTCATGCGCCTTTTCGGCATAATCGGCGATCTTGCTGGTATCGAGCGTCGCGGGATCGATGTTGAGCCCCGCGCCCGGCTGGACGACATTGGCGACGATCATGCCGATGATCAGCGCCAGCGTGGAGAAGAACAGGAAATAGATGAAGGCCTTGCCCGCCACGCGGCCGACCGAGGCGAGATCGCGCATGCCGGCGATACCGGTGACGATGGTGAGGAAGATGACCGGCGCGATCACCATCTTGACGAGCTTGATGAAGGCATCGCCCAGCGGCTTGAGCGCTTCGCCGGTAGCCGGCGCGAAATGGCCGAGCAGCACGCCCGCGACGATCGCGGCGAGCACCTGGACATAAAGATGGGCGTACCAGGGGCGTGCCGCGGGCGGAACCGCGTGCGGGGTTCCGCTGGTGGCCGGGTAGATCGTCATGGATGCGGCTCCTCTCGATTGGCCCGCGTGCATCGCGGTGTGATTGGGGCCAGTGTTGCCGGACGCGCCACGCGGACCGAAACGAGGCGCTGCATTTTATTTAATCTTGCTATTTTAGTGACTTAACGCAACTCGTCCATTGGGCGACGTGTCACTATTCGCCTTCGCCGCACCATGCAGTGCCGAAAATTGCACACACGCCGTCACCGGCGTACGATGCCGGCATGCAGGATTCGAAAGTCGTGCGCCGGATCGGATGGGTGCTCGCCGCGCTGGCGGCCAGCGTGCTGGCGGCCCTGGCGATCGGCATGGTCGCCGAACGCAACGCGCGGGCGCGGTTCGAAGCCTCGCTGACCGCCGACGTCCGCCTGCGCCAATCGCTGCTGACCAGCGAGATAGCCCGGTTCCGCCTGCTGCCCGAGGCGCTGTCGGACGATCGCGACGTGGTGGGCACGCTGGCCGGCACGCCCGGCATGGCGGCGGTGCTGAACCGAAAGCTGGAGGGGCTGGCCTCCAGCACCGGCGCGGCAGTGATCTATGTGATCGACCGCGACGGCAACACGCTGGCGGCGAGCAACTGGCGCATGCCCGACAGTTTCGTCGGCAACAATTATCGCTTCCGCCGCTATTATGCGCAGGCCGCGCGCACCGGTCAGGCGGAGCAATTCGCGCTCGGCACCGTCAGCCACCGGCCGGGCCTGTACCTGTCCAGGCGCACCCGCGATGGCGGCGTCGTGGTGGTGAAGCTGGAGCTCGACCGGGTCGAACGCGAATGGCGGCAGGCCGGCGGCATCACCTTTGCGACGGGGCCGCAGGGCGTCATCCTGGTCACCAGTCGCGGATCGTGGCGCTTTGCCGAAACGCGCCCGCTGGCCCCCGCCGCCGTCGCCGCGGCCCGCGCCGACTTCGGCGTCGCGGCGCTGCGCCCCCGCCCCTGGCGCGATGCCGACGGCCGGCTGACCGACGGCGCGAACGGCGAGACGCTGATGATGGCGACCAGCCCGGCGGATGCCGCCGGCTGGCGGGTGACGCTGGCCATGCCGACGCGCGGCGCGATCACCGCGGCGATGCGCAATGCCGCCGGTGCGGCGGCGCTGGGGATGCTGGCGCTCGTCGCGATGGGCTGGGCCTTGCGCGAGCGCGCCCGCCGCCGCGCCGAACGGACCGAGGCGCTGGAGGCGGCAGTGGCGGAACGCACCGCGGACCTCAGCCGCGAGATCGCCGAACGTGCCGCGGCGGAGGCACGCGCTGACGACCTGCGCGAGGGGCTGCGCCAGGCGAACCGCCTCGCGGCACTGGGCCAGATCACCGCCAGCGTCGCGCACGAAACCGCACAGCCGGTCGCGGCGATCCGCACCTATGCGGCCGCGGGCGAGGCGCTGCTGGATCGCGGCGCGCTGGAGGAGGTGCGCGGCAACCTGCACGCCATCGCACGGCTGACCGAGCGGATCGGCGCGGTGACGGCGGAGCTGCGCGGCTTTTCCCGCAAGGGATCGGGGGCGATCGGCCCCGTGGCGCTCGCCGAGGTGCTCGACGGCGCGCGGCTGATCCTGAAGGAGCGGCTGTCGCGCGTCGCGGTGCGCTGGCCCAGCTTGCCGCCCGGCCTGATGGTGGTCGCCGGCCGCGTGCGGCTGGAACAGGTGGTGGTCAACATCCTGCAGAATGCGGTCGAGGCGCTGGATGGCCAGCCCACACCCGCGATCACCATCTCGCTGGACGATCAGGAGGGCGAATATGTGGTGCTGACGATCGCCGACACCGGCCCCGGCATCGCGCCGGACATCGCCGAACGGCTGTTCACCCCCTTCGCCACCAGCCGCCCGACCGGGCTGGGGCTTGGGCTGACGATCGCCCAGGATATCATGCACGACCTCGGCGGATCGCTGCGGCTGGTGCCGAGCGCGCAAGGCGCCGCCTTCGCCATCGCGATGCGGCGCGCATGAGCGAGATCACGCCCCGCATCGCGCTGGTCGACGACGACGACGATCTGCGCGCCGCGACCGCGCAATGGCTGTCGCTGGCCGGGTTCACCGTCGACAGCTTCGCCGCCGCGCCGCCCGCACTCGACGCGCTGGGCGCCGACTATCCGGGCGTGGTGGTCAGCGATATCCGCATGCCGATCATGTCCGGGCTGGAGCTGTTCGCGACGCTGCACGCGCGCGATCCGGCGCTGCCGGTGATCCTGGTGACCGGCCATGCCGATGTGGCGACCGCGGTCGGCGCGCTGAAGGCGGGCGCGTGGGATTTCCTGAGCAAGCCGTGCGACCCCGATGCGCTGGTCGCTGCCGTCAGCCGCGCCGCGACGGCACGCGCGCTGACGCTGGAGAACCGGCGATTGCGCGCCGCGGCGGAGGAAGCGGATGGCGGCGGCGTCGCGGCGGCACTGGTCGGCCGCAGCCCGGCGATTCGGCGACTGCGCGAAATGGTGCCGGTGCTGGCCAATGCCGACATCGACCTGTTCATCGAGGGTGAGACGGGGACGGGCAAGGAATTGCTCGCGCGGCTGATCCACCGGGCCGGGCGCCGCGGGCGGCACCGCTTCGTCCCCGTCGCCTGCGCCGCGATCCCCGAAGAGCTGATTGACGGCGAGCTGTTCGGCCCAGGCGACACGGGCGTCATGGCGTCGAGCCGGGGGACGCTGTTCCTCGACGATATCGACCGCGCCTCGCCGCGTCTCCAGGCACGGCTGGTGCCGCTGATCGAGGAGCGCGCGGTGCGGACGGGCGCGCGGGCGCCGGCGCCGATCGATCTGCGCATCATCGCGGCGGGCGGCGAAGCGGGCGAACACGGCCCGGCGGCGATCAGCCCCGAACTCTTCTACCGCCTGGCCGCGGTGCGCCTGCGGCTGCCGCCGCTGCGCGAACGGCGCGAGGACATCCCCCTGCTGTTCGCGCATCTCGTCGACGCATCCGCCGCGCGGTTGCGCATGCCGGTGCCGCCGCTGACCGCGATGGCGCGCGAGCGGCTGGCGGAGCATCACTGGCCGGGCAACGTGCGCGAACTGGCGCATTTCGCCGATCGCGTCGTGCTCGACCTCGAACCGGGCGATGGCACCCCCGCCGTGTCCTCCGCGACGCTGCCCGACCGCGTTGCCGCGTTCGAACGCGAAGCGATGGTGGAGGCGATCCGCGCGGCGGGGGGCGACGCCAGCATCGCGATGGACCGGCTGGGGCTGCCGCGAAAGACCTTCTACTACAAGGTGCAGCGGCATGGCATCGACCTGACCGCGCTGCGCCGCGGATTGCGCAGCGACTAGGGGCGGGCCAACCCGAGCGCGCATTCATCCCCGTCACCCCAGCGCAGGCTGGGGTCTCTCGCGGCTTCTGGCGCGCTCTGCCGCCGTAAGATCCCAGCCTTCGCTGGGATGACGGCGGGTTGACGCGCATGCACGCCAGCCATGGCGTGCATGCGCTGCGATCGGGCAGACAGCGGGCATGGCGGGGGACGGTCTTGATGGGCAGGCGCGATCGGACGGTGCATCGTCGGCCCCCGCGCCAGCGCCAAGCTCCCATGGCGATCCAGATGCCGATCTCGTCGCTGCGGCAATAGCGGGGGATCGCGATGCGTTCGGGACGCTGATCGATCGGCATTACGACCGGATTCACGCGCTCGCCTGGCAGTTAACCGGATCACGCAGCGATGCGGAGGATATTGCGCAGGATGTCTGCTGCGCGCTCGTCCGGCGGATCGGCAGCTTCCGCGGTGAGGCACGGTTTTCGACCTGGCTGTGCGGCATCGTCTTCAACGCCTGCCGCGATGCGCGCCGCCGCGGCCGCGCGTTTCGCGGGCTGACCGAACGGCTGGCGGTGATCGCCGGGATCGGGCGCGGCGCGGGTCATGCCGATCTGCACGATGCGATGTGGGTGAAGAGCGCGGTGATGAAGCTGCCCGCCGCCTATCGCGACGCGGTGGTGCTGGTCGCGGGGCAGCAGCTGACCCATGCCGAAGCCGCCGCGATCCTGGGCATCGCCGAAGCGACGGTGTCGTGGCGCCTGCACGAGGCGCGCAAGCGGCTGGGCGGGGGCGCGTAAAAAAATGCACGGGCGTTCCCAAGGATCATGCGGGCTGCCGCGTCGAAGGAACAGGCGGACGATGTGCCGCCGGTTCTTCGAGGAGACTGCCATGACCCGTGCCCGCTTCACCCGCCGCCCCGCCCTGCTTGCCGCACTTGGCATGCCCGCGCTGCTCGTCGGCGGCTGTGCCGACACCGCGAAGCGAACTGGCACAGAGACGCCGGTTCCTGTCGCGCAGCAGGCGGCAAACGACGTCACGGTGACGGGGTCGCGCGTCATCGCCCCCAATGAGCCGGCACCGCCGCCCCCGCCGCCGCCGCCTCCTGTGCCTGCACCGGTCATGATGATGTCGGCGCAACGCATCGGCATGCCATTGCCACCGCACGCACCGCCCTTTTCGATGACCGGCCGCGACCGCTTCACGCCGATCAAGCAGAACCCGTTCCAGCGCGTCGCCGAGGCGCCCGTCTCCACTTTCTCGCTCGACGTCGACACCGCCTCCTATGCGTTCGTGCGTGCGTCGCTCAACCGCGGCATGCTGCCGCCGCGCGACGCGGTGCGGACCGAGGAGCTGGTGAACTATTTCCCCTATGACTATGCGCCCGCGAAGAGCGCGGCGGAGCCGTTCAGCACCGATCTGTCGGTCTTTCCCAGCCCCTGGGCGCCGGGGCGGCTGATCGTCCGCGTCGGCGTGCGCGGCTACGAACTCACCCGCACCACCCGGCCGCGCGCCAACCTCGTCTTCCTGGTCGATACGTCGGGATCGATGATGGAGCCCAACAAGCTGCCGCTAGTGAAGCAGTCGCTGGAACTGCTGCTCGATAGCCTGGGCGAGAACGACCGCGTGGCGATCGTTGCCTATGCGGGTCAGGCCGGCACCGTTCTGGAGCCGACGCCGGCGAGCGACCGGACCCGCATTCTTGCCGCGCTTGACCGGTTGGAAGCGGGCGGCAGCACCGCGGGTGCCGAGGGAATCCGCCAGGCCTATGCGCTCGCCGAACGCGACTTCGATCCCAAGGGCGTCAACCGCGTCATCCTGGCGACCGACGGCGACTTCAACGTCGGCATCACCGATCAGGACCAGCTGAAAACCTATATCGAGGCGGAGCGGGCCAAGGGCGTGTATCTCTCCGTGCTCGGCTTCGGCATGGGCAATTACAACGATGCGCTGATGCAGACGCTGGCGCAGAACGGCAATGGCGTCGCCGCCTACATCGACACGCTGAACGAAGCGCGCAAGACGCTGGTGGCGGAAGCCAGTTCGTCGCTCTTCCCGATCGCCAAGGACGTGAAGGTGCAGGTGGAGTTCAATCCCGCCGCGGTCGCAGAATATCGCCTGATCGGATACGAAAACCGGCTGCTCGCGCGCGAGGACTTCAACAACGACAAGATCGACGCCGGCGATGTCGGCGCCGGGAGGACGGTGACGGCGCTGTACGAAGTGGTGCCGGTCGGCGGCCCCCGCACGGTCGATCCGCTGCGCTACCCCAAGCCCGCCAAGACCGGCGCGGCGAAGGCGCGCGCGGCGGAGCTGGGCTTCGTCAAGATCCGCTACAAACTGCCCAAGGCGTCGACCAGCCGGTTGATCGCGCGGCCGATCCCGCTGGCTCACGCCGCGCGCTTCGCCGATGCGCCGCGCGATGCGCGCTTCGCCACGGCGGTGGCAGGGTTCGCCGAGCTGCTGCGCGGCGGCACCTATGAGGGGCGGTTCGGTTATGGCGACGTCGCGCGCATCGCAGCCGGTGCGAAGGGGCCCGATCCGTTCGGCTATCGCGCCGAATTCATCGACCTCGTCGCCAAGGCGCACGCCGCGCAGGCGATGCCGCCGCTGGTGCGCTGAGCGATGGCGGGCGGCATTGGCGCTTCCGGTGGCTGCGTCGATGCCGCTATAGCCGGGGGGATGGCGTGCGTCCTTTCCCCCTGCCCGGCCGGTTGAGCCGCGATGGACGACGATCTCGCCCGCCAGCTGCCCGATCCGCCGCCGCCCCGTCCCGCCGCGCGGCGGGCGGCGCGCGATGCGGCGATGGCACGGTTCGATGGGGTGGAGGCGCCGACTTCGCCCAGGCGCCAACCGCCCGCACGTGCCGGCTGGCGCTTGCGGCCGGGGCCGGTGGGGGCGCTCGCCTCGATCGCGCTCGTCGCATTGGTGGGCATCCCGATGGCGCTCGATCATCGCGACGTGCCGAGCGAGGTCGCGCGCCAGCAGCCCAAAGGCGACGCACGGCCGGAACGGATCGTGGCGGACCGGACGACGGCGGGCCCAACATCCGCCGTGAAGGTCGAACCGACGCCCACCCCCGCCGCACCGGTACGCCGCCCGACGGAGAGGCAGGAAGAGGCCGTTCCGCCGCCGCCTCCTGTGCCCGCGCCGGTATCCGCGCCCGCACCCGTGTCCGCGTTCGCGCCCGCGCCGGTGCCGGAAGCCGTGGTGGAACCTACGCCGCCTCCACCGCCGCCCCCGCCCCCCGCGCCCGCGGCACCGATGTCCGCTCCGGCTCAGGCGCAGGACGTCGTGGTTACGGGATCGCGCGTCGCACGCCGCACCGGCGTCGGTCGCTACACGGAACGCGCCTCCAGCATTGCCGCCGACCCCGCGGATACGGCATTGCGCGCCGGTCTCGCCGCGCTGGAGGCTGGCGATTCCACCGCCGCGATCGGCGCGCTGGACCGCGCCATCGCGCTCCGCCCCGACCTGGCGAGCGCCTACCTGAACCGCGCGCTCGCCTATCGGCAGCGCGGCGACTTGGCGCGGGCGGAAAAGGATATGGACCGCGCGATCCGCCTCGATCGCTCCGCCCAAGCCTATCGTCTGCGCAGCGATATTCGGGCAGCGCGCGGCGATGCCAGGGGCGCGCAGAAGGATCGCGAGCGCGCCGACCGGCTGGAGGCGGACGGCGCCGGGCGATAGGCGTTTCCCCCGGGACTTGGTGTTTGCACCCGCCTCCCCTAAAGCACCGGCATGTCCCGTCTTCCTATCGTCGCGATCGTCGGCCGTCCCAATGTCGGCAAGTCGACGCTGTTCAACCGCCTCGTCGGCAAGAAACTCGCGCTGGTCGACGATCGGCCGGGCGTGACGCGCGACCGGCGCGAAGGCGATGCGACGCTGATCGGGATGGACTTCCGCGTCGTCGATACCGCCGGCTACGAGGATCACGACGCCCAGACGCTGCCCGGCCGCATGCGCCTGCAGACCGAAGCGGCGATCGGCCAGGCCGACGTGGCGCTGTTCCTGGTCGACGCGCGCGCCGGCGTGGTGCCGCTCGACGAAGAGATCGCGCGCTGGCTGCGCTCGTCGTCCACACCCGTCGTGCTCGCCGCCAACAAGGCGGAGGGGAAGGCCGGCGAGCAGGGCATCCTCGAATCCCTCGCGCTGGGCTTCGGCGATCCGGTGCAGTTGTCCGCCGAACATGGCGAGGGCATGGGCGACCTGTTCGAGGCGCTGCTCCCCCATCTGGAAGCCGCGATCGAGGCTATGCCGGAGGAAGAGGACGACGATTCCCCCGACGCACCGCTGAAGCTCGCCATCGTCGGCCGCCCCAACGCGGGCAAATCGACGCTGATCAACAAGATGCTGGGCGAAGATCGGATGATCACCGGGCCGGAAGCCGGCATCACCCGCGATTCGATCGCGGTCGACTGGACCTGGTACGATCGCGACAACATTCCCCGCGCGGTGCGGCTGATCGACACCGCCGGTATGCGCAAGCGCGCCAAGGTGCAGGACAAGCTGGAAAAGCTGTCGGTCGCCGATGCGCTGCACGCGGTGGATTTCGCCGAGGTGGTCGTGCTGCTGCTCGATGCGACATTGGGGCTGGAGGCGCAGGATCTGCGCATCGCCGACAAGGTGCTGTCGGAAGGCCGGGCGCTCGTGATTGCGCTGAACAAATGGGACGTCGCCGAAAATGCCTCGTCGCTGTTCAACGGGGTCAAGCGTGCGCTGGAGGACGGTCTGTCCCAGGTGAAGGGCGTCACGGTGATGACCGTGTCGGCGGCGACCGGCAAGGGCATCGACCAGCTGATCCAGGCGTGTTTCGAAACGCGCGAAGCCTGGTCGCAGCGCGTCGGCACCGGCGAGCTCAACCGCTGGTTCGAACGCGCGGTTGAGGCGAATCCCCCGCCCGCCCCCGGCGGCAAGCGGATCAAGATGCGCTACGTCACGCAAATCAAGACGCGACCGCCGAGCTTCGTGATCTTTGGTACGCGCGTCGATCAATTGCCGGCGAGCTATGAACGCTATCTGGTCAATTCTATGCGTAAGGACCTGGGATTTGGGGCAGTTCCTGTTCGACTGACCTTCCGCGCGCCAAAGAATCCCTTCGACAACAAAGATTAGAGTCCGCCCTAATCGGCCGCTTCGGCAACCTGCTGTTTACCGCTGCTCAATATGGTCGGTCCGATCCTGAGGGGAGAAGGCCGTGTCGTTCGAAGGCAGCACGTTGGTGGATTGGGCGGCGTTCGCCCAGGCGCGCGCCGAACTGGGCGCCGGCTTCGTGCGCATATTGGGCTATTTCCGCGAAGACGGCGTGAAATCGGTGTCGGCGATCGAGCAGGCGATGCGGGCGCAGACCGCCGCCGCGATGGTCATCCCGGCGCACACGCTGAAGGGTGAGGCGCGTCAGTTCGGTGCCGAGCCGCTGGCGATGCTGGCCGAGACGATCGAGGAATTCGCGCGCGACTGCGTCGAGCGCCACGAAACCTGCGAAGAGGCGCTGGAGCATGTCGTGCGCCTGCGCCCGCTGTTCTTCGAAACGCTGGCGCTGCTGGAGCGCGAGGCGAACCCGCTCGTGCCGCGGCGGCCGCCGGGTGGGGCCTTCGGGCGGCGATTGGGGTGACCTGGGGATACGTCATCCCAGCGAAAGCTGGGATCTGCCCGTTGGCGAACGGTGCGTTCCCTCACGGAGAGACCCCGGCCTGGGCTGGGGTGACGGTGGTTAGAAACTGGACTGACGGCGGGTGCCTGCCCCTAGGCCGCTAGTTCCAACGTCGCGCCCACGGCCTTGCGAATATCCGTCGCCAATGCGTCGACCCGCACCGGATCCGCATCCCAGGCGAACATAAAGCGCGCGCCGCCTCCGATGAAGGTGTAGAAGCGCCAGCCGCGCTGCCGCAGCGTATCGAGCACCGGTTCGGGCGCGATCAGGAACACCGAATTGGCCTGCACCGGAAACAGCAGGTCGATACTGGGCAGCCCCGACACCTGATCCGCCAACCGCCGCGCCGCGGCATTGCCATGTTCGGCATTGCGCAGCCATGCGCCACTCTCGATCAGCCCGATCCACGGGGCTGACAGGAAGCGCATCTTCGACGCGAGCTGACCCGCTTGCTTGCAGCGATAGTCGAAATCCTCGGCCAGGCTGCGGTCGAAGAAGATCACCGCCTCGCCAATCGCCAGGCCGTTCTTGGTGCCGCCGAAGCACAGCACGTCGACGCCCGCTTCCCAGGTGATCGCTGCGGGCGTGCAGCCGAGCGCCGCGCAGGCATGCGCAAACCGCGCACCGTCCATGTGCAGCTTCAGTCCCAGTTCGCGGCACACCGCGGAAATCGCCTGCACCTCGGCAATCGAATAGACCTGCCCCGTCTCGGTCGGCTGGGTGATCGTGACGACGCGCGGCTTGGGAAAATGGATGTCCGACCGGCTGGTCGCGAGGCCGCGGATCGCCTCCGGCGTCAGCTTGCCGTCGGCGGACGGCGCGAGCAGCAGCTTCGACCCGTTCGAGAAGAATTCCGGCGCGCCGCATTCGTCGGTTTCGACATGCGCCGCCGACGAACAGATGACGCTGTGATACGATTGGCACAGCGACGCGAGCGCCAGCGAATTGGCCGCGGTGCCGTTGAACACGAAAAACACCTCGGCATCTTTCGCGAACAGCGTGCGCAGACGGTCTGCCGCCGCCTGCGTCCAGTCGTCATCGCCATAGGCGACCGCGGACCCTGCATTGGCGGCGAGCATCGCCTGGATCGCCTCGGGGCAGGCGCCCGCATAATTGTCGCTGGCGAATTGCTGGGGCTGGGCGGTCACGGGGCGTCGTCCTTGTGCTTGCGGTATCGCACCAACAAGCCGAACGACGATGTGGCGTAAGGTCCCGTTTGGTTGCCGGTCCGGCCACATCCCCCCGTTGCCGGGGGCGCCACCTTGCTCGGGGAGCAGGTTGGCGTCGAACGTCGTTCGACTCTTGATGCTGGCGGCGCGGTTAGCCGTCGCTCCCCGTCGGGTCAAGCCGCTCGCGGGCCCAGGCCGCCGCCTCCGCCACCACCGGGTCGTCGTCGCCGAGCAAGCGGTCGAGCGCGGGGATCAGCGCCGGCGACCCGCTATTGCCCGCGGCGATGGCGGCGTTGCGGACCATGCGGCCCCGGCCGATGCGCTTGATCGGCGACCCGGAAAACACCTGCCGAAAGTCTGCATCGTCGAGCGCGAGCAGGTCGGCGAGCGCGGGCGCGGTCAGTTCGGCGCGCGGGTGGAACGCCATGTTCGCGGCGGCGCTCGCGGCGAACTTGTTCCAGGGGCACACCGCAAGGCAATCGTCGCAGCCGTAGATGCGGTTGCCGATGCCCGTCCGAAACTCCTCCGGGATCGGCCCGGCATGTTCGATGGTGAGGTAGGAGATGCAGCGACGCGCATCCAGGCGATAGGGCGCTGGGAAGGCGTCGGTCGGGCAAGCCCGCTGGCACGCATCGCACGATCCGCAGCTGTCGCGCCCCGGCGTGTCGGGCGCGAGGTCGAGCGTCGTGTAGATCGCGCCGAGGAACAGCCAGCTGCCGTGATCCCGGCTGACGAGATTGGTGTGCTTGCCCTGCCAGCCGAGGCCGGCGGCTTCGCTCAACGGCTTTTCCATCACCGGCGCGGTATCGACGAACACCTTGAGGTCGCACCCGGCCTCGCGCGCCAGCCAGCGGCCCAGCGCCTTCAGCGCGCGTTTGACGACATCGTGATAATCGCCGCCCTGCGCATAGACGGAGATGCGCCCGACCTCCCCCTCGCCCGCCAGCGCCAGCGGATCGACCGCGGGCGCATAGCTCATGCCGAGCGCGATGACGCTGCGCACGTCGCTCCACAAGGCGGTCGGTGCGGCACGCTGGGCACTGCGCTCCTCCATCCAGATCATGCCGCCGTGGCGCCCCTCGTCGAGCCATTGCCGCAACCGCTCGCCACTCCGGGGCGCAGCGTCGGCGTGCGCGATCCCGCAGGCGACGAAGCCGAGCGCCGCCGCCTCGGCCTTGATCCGCGCTTCGATAGGGGTCGGGGAAGGCTTGTCTTTCGCCACGCGCGCCCGCTACCACAGACGTCACGACGACACACTCACCCATTCGGGTCGAGCGAATGGGGGCGGATGGTGGGATCAAGCGAACCGGCGGTTTTTGCCGAACATCTGGTCAAGCGCTTCGGCGAACGGCGCGTCGTCGATGGCGTCGATCTGTCGGTGCCGCGCGGCGCGATCTACGGCGTGCTCGGCCCCAACGGCGCGGGCAAGACGACGACGCTGCGCACCCTGCTCGGCATTATCGAACCCGACGAGGGGCGCCGATCGATCCTGGGCCATGCCGCCCCGCGCGAGGCGAGCGACCGCGTCGGCTATCTGCCCGAAGAGCGCGGCCTGTATCCGTCGATGAAGGCGCGCGACGCCATCGCCTTCATGGGCGCGCTGCGCGGGCTCGACCGCCGCACCGGCCGCGCACGTGCCGCCGAGATGATGGAGGCCGCAGGGCTGGGCCATGCGATCGACGAGAAGATCAAGAAACTGTCGAAGGGCATGGCGCAGCTCGTCCAGCTGCTGGGATCGGTGGTGCATCGCCCCGATCTGCTGGTGCTCGACGAACCGTTCAGCGGCTTGGATCCGGTCAATCAGGAAAAGCTCGAATCGTTGATCCTCGCCGAGCGCGACCGCGGCGCGACGGTGCTATTCTCGACCCATATCATGGCGCATGCCGAGCGCGTGTGCGACCGGCTGGCGATCATCGCCGGCGGCAAACGCCGCTTCGAAGGCACGGTGGACGCGGCACGCGGTACGTTGCCCAGCCAGGTCCGCTACCTGCCGACGCATTCCGACGCCGCCATCGCCGAGGTGTTACCGCACGATGCGATGCGCGACGGAGACGGCTGGCGCTTCCAGCTGCCCGGCGAGGGGATCGAGGGACTGCTCGGCACGCTGATCGCGCGCGGATACGGCATCGGCGGCCTGTCGATCGAGCGGCCCAGTCTGCACGACGCCTTCGTCCGCATCGTCGGCCGCGATGCCGCCAACCAGCCGGGCGCCGATCAGCCGAATGGGGGAGCCGCCGCATGACCAACCTTGCCCGCACGCTGCGCCAGGCGCTCACCATCGCACGCCGCGACTTCATCGCGACCGTCTTCACGCCGATCTTCCTGCTGTTCCTGTTCGCGCCGGTCATCATGGGATCGTTCGGCGCGATCGGCGGCATGGGTGCGGCGAGCGTCGCCGACGGCCGCGCCGACAAGACGCGGATGGTCGCGATCCTCTCGCCCGATCAGGCGCGCGTGATGACCGACGCGGACGACCGCCTGCGCGACGTCTTCCGCCGCGACGAAGAGGCGCCCCCCGCCCTCGCCACGCTGACGCCGTCGGGCGACGCCGCAGCGCAGGCGCGCGCCGCCTTCGAAAGCAAGGATTATGAGGCAAGCGCGGTGCTGTACGGCCCGCTCGACCGGCCGCAGATCCTGTACGGCCCGCGCGGCAAGCGCGCTGCCGATTATCTGGGCGTGCTGGCGCAGGAAACGCTGACCGCCGACAAGCTGGGCAGCGTCGTGCCGCGTGTCGTCGCGACCAAGACGCCGCTGGAGCGGCAGAGCGGATCGGCGGGCAACCGCCGCCAGTCCGCCTCGTTCGCGGTGTTCGGCGTGTTCCTGTTGAATCTGTTCCTCGCCAGCCAGGTCGTCGGCACGATGGCCGAAGAGCGCAACAACAAGGTGATCGAGGTGCTCGCCGCCGCGGTGCCGCTGGAAAGCGTGTTCCTCGGCAAATTGCTGGGCATGTTCGGTGTCGCGTTGCTGTTCGTCGGCTTCTGGGGGACGATCATCGCCAAATTGGGCTCGTTCCTACCCGCCGACGTCGCGCGCGCGCTGGCAATCCAGACCGCGGTCGGCACGCCGGTGTTCGTCGCGCTGTTCGTCACCTATTTCACCATGGCGTATCTGCTGCTCGGCTCCGCCTTCCTGGTCGTCGGCGCGCAAGCCTCGACCCCGCGCGAGATCCAGATGCTCGCGCTGCCGATTTCGGTCTTGCAGATGGGCATGCTCGCGCTGGCGCTGGCCGGCACCGCCAACCCCACCGGCTGGATCGCGACCGTGGCGGAGCTGTTTCCGCTGTCGTCGCCCTTCGCGATGGCCGGCCGCGCGGCGACCTCGCCGACGATCTGGCCGCATCTGGCGGCGATCGCGTGGCAGCTGTTGTGGGTGACGATCTTCATCACGCTCGGCGCGCGGCTGTTCCGGCGCGGCGTATTGCAGTCGGGCAGCGCCCGGCCGTTCTGGCGGCGCGCGAAAGCCAATTGACATAAGTGTCAGTCAGGTATCTCCTGTCGTCAAAAGACGGGAGAGAGATGATGGCGACCCTGATGCAGGCGGCGGCACATGCCGTCGATCCGTTCGATGTCAGCCGCGCGGAGCTGTACCGCGACGACACCTGGCAGGCGCCCTTCGCGCAGTTGCGCAGCGAGGCGCCGGTCTATCGTTGCGAGCATAGCGACTACGGCCCCTATTGGTCCGTTTCGACCTACAAGCCGATCGTCGAGGTCGAGTCGCTGCCCGACATCTATTCGTCCGAAGTCGGCGGCATCACGCTCGCCGATTTCATCCCCGAAAGCGACGTGCGCATGCCGATGTTCATCGCGCGCGATCGGCCGGTGCATACCGGGCAGCGGCGGACGGTGGCGCCCGCCTTCACGCCATCCGAAATGGTGCGGATGAGCGACGACATCCGCCGCCGCACGGCCGAGATCCTCGACAGCCTGCCGTGGAACACGCGGTTCGACTGGGTCGATACCGTCTCGATCGAACTGACGACGCAGATGCTCGCCATCCTGTTCGACTTCCCGTGGGAGGACCGGCGCAAGCTCACCTTCTGGTCCGACTGGGCGGGCGATATCGAACTGGTGAAGAACGAGGAACTGCGCAAGCAGCGCCTGGGCTACATGTACGAATGCGGCGCCTACTTCCAAAATCTGTGGAATGCCAAGGTCGGCCAGCCGCAGACGCCTGACCTGATCAGCATGATGATCCATTCGGACGCGATGAGCCACATGGATCATTTCGAATTTATTGGAAACCTGATCCTGCTGATCGTCGGTGGCAACGACACGACGCGCAACTCGATGACCGCGCTCGCTTACGGCCTCGATCGCTTTCCCGACGAGCGGGCGAAGCTGGAGGCGGACCCGTCGCTGATCCCCAACACGACGCAGGAGATCATCCGCTGGCAGACGCCGCTCGCGCACATGCGCCGCACCGCGACGCGCGATACCGAGCTGATGGGGCAGACGATCCGCGAAGGCGACAAGCTGGCGCTGTGGTATCTATCGGCCAACCGCGATGAGAGCGTGTTCGGCGCGGATGCCGACAAGATCGTGGTCGACCGGCCCAATGCGCGGCGCCACCTCGCCTTCGGCCATGGCATCCACCGCTGCGTGGGCGCGCGGCTGGCCGAGTTGCAGATCGGCATCCTGATGGAGGAAATGGCGAAGCGGCGGATGCGGGTGAACGTCGTCGGCGAACCGACGCGCGTCGCTGCCTGCTTCGTGCATGGCTACCGGCAGTTGCCGGTGGAAATCAGCCGGTATTGAGCGTCCCGTCCGGAATTTCGTCATTGCGAGCGTAGCGCGGCAATCCAGAGTCGCACCAAGACGCCCTGGATTGCCGCGCTTCGCTCGCAATGACAAAGGAGGGATGCGCAGGGCCGTCCCTCAGTTCGGCTTCACCACCTCGACGCTCACCGGCGCCACGCCCGAACAGTCGCCCGCTTCCGCCTTGGCGACCGCAGCCGGCTTCTTGCGGCCCATCGTCCAGTTCGCCTGCATCCGCACGCGCGGGTTGGGCGCACACCAGATTTCGCCGGTGTCGTTGATCGCGGTGACCCAGATGAGGTTGTGCTCCTGCCCGTAATCGATGACGGCAAAGGCGTAGCCGGCCCCCTTGTCGAGGACATGGACGGGAAGCGGCGGGTCGAGCTGCTGGAAGGACATGGAAATACCTTTCGGCCATGCCAAGCGCGCGAATCGATCGCGAAGTTCCCACCTGGATCAATAGCATGAGTGGGGGTGAAACCGGCCGCATCCCGCCTTACATCACGATCATGACCGATCAGCCCAGCCGCCGCTCGCTTCTCTCCCTCGCCGCCACCGGTGCCGTCGGCGCCGTTCTGTGGGGGTGCCGCAACGCACCCGCCGCCGCCGCGGAACGCTATCCGGTGGAAATGAGCGATGCGGCCTGGCGCAAGAAACTGGGCGATGCGGCGTGGACCGTGCTGCGGCACGAGGGCACCGAGCGGCCCTATTCCAGCCCGCTGAACGACGAACATCGCGCCGGCACCTTCGCGTGCAAGGGCTGCGCACAGCCGGTGTTCTCGTCGAAGACCAAGTTCGAAAGCGGCACCGGCTGGCCTAGCTTTTATGCGCCGCTGAAGGGTGCGGTCGGCACGCGCAGCGATCGATCGCTGATGATGGAGCGCGTCGAGGTGCATTGCAGCCGCTGCGGCGGGCATCTGGGACATGTGTTCGACGACGGGCCGAAGCCGACCGGCAAGCGCTATTGCATGAACGGCGTGGCGATGACGTTCCGGGCGGGGTGAGGGCGGCCTGCCGTCCCTGCTTCGTGGGTTAGGAGGACGAGGACATTACGTCATCCCAGCGAAGGCTGGGATCTTTCGCGGTTCTGTCGCGGGCTGTCATCGGGAGATCCCAGCCTTCGCTGGGATGACGGATGATTGGATACGCCCGGGTCAGGCGCTTCTGGCCCGGGCTTCGCCGGGAAGACGGTCGCTGTAACGGTCAGGTCCGTCGTAGGCCTAGACTACTTCGCGGCGACCGGAACCACCGGCACGGCGGCGGCGGTGGCGATGATGCTGGTGTCCATGTCGACCGTCGGCGCGGCGGGCTCGTCATCCAGCGCCGGGGCGTGGCCCGAATAGATGAAGCCGTTGGTGGGATAGCTCGAGGTGCCGAGGCCGCCGGTCGGGCCGTACCACACCTTTACTTCGCTCCAGTCGCCGGCCGCCGAGACGTCGATCGCGCGGACGTTGCGCTCGATCGCGCCGGGGCGCGACCAATTGGCGTGGGTGAGCAGCACTTCGCGGTCGCTGACCACCCGCGACACCATCGCGACATGGCCGACGCGCATGCGGCGGGTGGACTGGAAGGCGAGGACCGCACCGACCTTCGGCGCATGGCCGCGTTCGTACTTGCCGGCGGCCTGGCTCCACCAGGTGTTGGCGTTGCCGTGGATGTCGATGCCCGAGATTTCGCGGGCATACGGCGCGCACTGCCAGAACTGCGCCATGGCCGGGGTGGCCATCATCAGGCCGCACGATACCACCAGCGCAAAACGCGCTGCCAACGCCTTCAAAGTCATTTGCTGACCCCCCGGTCAAAACCCGTTCGTCGAGGATGTCGCTACACAGGGGGTCGGCTTTCGCCAACAGGCGCGGGAACCATAAGCGCCCAACGGTGTTTGCGCGCCGACGAAGCGATGGGATGAGCGGTGAATCGCGATCCTGTCGCCACGCTGAACGGCGAAATGCTCAGGAATCAGCCAGTTTTGCTGCCCCAAGTCGCGCCAGCCGCGCCTCATGCTCGGCACGACCGAACGGAAAACGGGTGAAGACGAACGCCGCGCAGCCGGCGATCAGCAGATAGGTGACGCCGAAGGTCAGCGTCAGCCGATCGATCGTGTCGACCGGCACGGTGCCTGGCACCGCCTTTTCGGGGAAGCCGGCGATCGCTAGGATCACGCCCGCCAGGAAGATGCCGATGCCCGACGTGCATTTCTGGACGAAGAAGGATCCGGCGAAGAACACGCCTTCCGAGCGGCGACCGGTGCGCAGCTCCGAATCCTCGACGACGTCCGCCATCATCGACGCGCCCAGAATGAAGGCGCTGACGTTGCACGCGGTCGCGGCAGCGAAGAAGACGAGCAGGACCGGCAGCAGCGCGGGCTCCCCCACATCCGGCAGCACGTGGAGCAGGCGCAGCGCGTACGGCGCGACGTTGAGCGTCGCGCCGATCGCCACCGCGCCCGCCGCCGCCCGCGGCTTGCTCATGCGCTTGCCGATCCGCGGCGCGGCGACGAAGGCGACCAGCACACCGCCGAACAGCGCGACCGTCGCATAGACGAACACGACGCCCTGGAACCCCCACACATAGGTGTAGAGATAGGTCGACATCGCATAGCTGATGCCCTGCACCGTATAGGCGCACAGCCCCGCCAGCATCAGGATCGCGAAGGCGCGGTTCTTCACCGTGTCCGCCAGTTCGCGCAGATTCTCGCGGAACGTCTGCCGCTCGATCGGCGGGTTGGGCAGATTGGGGATCTCCTTATGCGTACCCGCCGCCGAGGTCACGATCGCCGCCCCCATCAGCAGGGCACCCAGGATTGAATAGCCGATATAGCCCTGCCGGTTGAGCAGCCCGTTGGCATGCTCCGGCGTCGGCGCGAGGAAATAGAGATAGGCGGATACCAGCATGGTGAGCCCGCCCGCCCAGCCGAACAGATAGCGCCACGCCATGATCCGCGTCCGCTCGTCATAATCCGACGACAGTTCGGGCGTCAGCGCGACCGAGGGAACCTCATAGGCGCTGACCGCGGTGCGGACGAGGACGGCACAGGCGAACAGCCAGCCGAGCGTCGCGCCCTGCCCCCAACCGCTCGGCGGGTTCCACAGCAGCACCCAGCCGACCATGATCGGCAGCGCGGAGCCGTACATCCACGGGTGGCGCCGTCCCCAGCGCGTGCGCGTACGATCGGACAGGAATCCTACGGCGGGGTCGACGAAGGCGTCGATCAGCAAGGCGACCATCACGACAAGGCCGACGGTGGCGGAGGGCAGGCCGACGGCCTGGTTGTAGAAGAGCAGCAGGAACGTGCCGAAGCCCGCATCCTTCACGCCATAGGCCACCGCGCCGAAGGCGTAGCTACCCATCGCACCGCTTCCCAGGCGCCGTGCCGCCGGTACGGCCGCCGCCCCTGCTTTCGCTTCTGCCGCCGGTCGCATGCAAGCTCCTGTTTTGTCGGGGATCATAGTCGCGCACCGGGGGCGGTCAATCACGCTTTCGAATTTCGGGTTTGCAGCCGCATCGTCCAGATCATAGGATAATCAGGTAGCAACCCGCCCGCATCTGGGCATCGCAGTGGATACGGCATGGCCCTCGACCCCGAAACCTTCGACGCGCTGATCGACACCGTCCGTCGCTTCGTCGGCGAACGACTGCGCCCCCTCGAGGCCGATGTGGAGGCCGCCGACGCCATCCCCGACGCGGTCGTCGCGGAGATGAAGGAGATGGGCCTGTTCGGCCTGTCGATCGCCGAGGACTATGGCGGCCTGGGCCTCGACATGGTCGAGGAATGCCGCGTCGCGATCGAGATGGGGCGGACGACGCCGGCCTTCCGATCGACCTTCGGCACCAATGTCGGGATCGGCAGCCAGGGGCTGGTGATGGCGGGCACGCCCGAGCAGAAGGCCGAATGGCTGCCGCGCATTGCGAGCGGAGAGATCGTCACCAGCTTCGCGCTGACCGAACCCGATGTCGGCAGCGATTCCGGTAGCGTGAAGACGCGGGCCGTCCGAGATGGCGACGTCTACCGCCTGTCGGGCACCAAGCGCTACATCACCAATGCCGACAAGGCGCAGCTGTTCACCGTGATGGCACGCACCGGCGACGAGAAGGGCGCGCGCGGCGTCTCCGCCTTTCTGGTGCCCAAGGACCTGCCCGGCATCACCATCGGCGAACCCGAAAAGAAGATGGGGCAAAAAGGCGCGAAGGTCGCCGACGTGCATTTCGACGACGTGCCGGTGCCCGTCGCCAATCGTCTGGGCGCGGAGGGCGAAGGCTTCAAGATCGCGATGCGCGTGCTGGATCGCGGCCGGCTGCACATCAGCGCGGTCTGCGTCGGCGTCGCCGAACGGCTGATCGCCGACAGCGTCGCTTATGCCACCGGTCGCCAGCAGTTCGGCAAGGCGATCGCAGAACACCAGCTGATCCAGGGCATGATCGCCGACATGAAGACCGAGGCGCTCGTCGCCCGTGCGATGGTGCTGGAAACGGCCGCGAAGAAGGACGGCGGCGAGGACGTCGTGCTGGAAAGCGCGGCGGCCAAATATTTCGCCAGCGAGATGGTGGGACGCGTCGCCGACAAGGCGGTGCAGGTCTATGGCGGCGCCGGCTATATCGCCGATTACGGCATCGAACGCCTGTACCGCGACGTCCGCCTGTTCCGCATCTACGAAGGCACCAGCCAGATCCAGCAGGTCATCATCGCGCGCGAAACGATGAAGCGGGGCGGATGACGACTGCCACTCACCCCATGCGTCATCCCCGCGCAGGCGGGGATCCAGACCCGCAGGTCCGTCGATAGAAACGCGCCGTCACCCAGTCTGGATTCCCGCCTTCGCGGGAATGACGGCGGGGACGGAACACCGATCACGCCTACTCCACAATCTTTAGGGGAGCATCCATGGACACCACCAACCTCTTCCGCCTCGACGGCAAGGTCGCGCTCGTCACCGGCGGCAGCCGCGGCATCGGCAAGATGATCGCCGCCGGCTTCATCGCCCAGGGCGCGAAGGTCTATATCTCCAGCCGCAAGGCGCCGGCCTGCGACGATACCGCTGCCGAACTCGGCCCCAATTGCATCCCCCTGCCGTGCGACGTCAGCACCGTCGCCGGCTGCAAGGCGCTCGCCGAGCAACTCGCCGCGCATGAGGACAAGCTCGACATCCTCGTCAACAACGCGGGCGCCGCCTGGGGCGTGCCGTTCGAGGAGTTCCCGGAAAGCGGCTGGGACAAGGTGATGGACCTCAACGTCAAATCGCCCTTCTTCCTGACGCAGGCGCTGCATGGTCTGCTCAAGGCCGCCGGCACGGCGGGCCGCCCGGCCAAGGTCATCAACATCACCTCGATCGACGGCCAGCGCCTCAACCCGTGGGAGACGTACAGCTACCACGCCTCCAAATCGGCACTGATCTACCTGACGAAGCGCATGGCCGCGCGGTTGGTGCGCGACCACGTCAACGTCACCTCGATCGCGCCGGGCGCCTTCGCCAGCGACATGAACAAGGCCGCCCGCGACCATGGCGAAGACGTCGCGCAAGGCATTCCCGCCGGCCGCATCGGCACCGATGAGGATATGGCCGGCACCGCCATCTACCTCGCATCGCGCGCAGGCGATTATGTGATCGGCGAGACGATCACGGTCGATGGTGGCCTGGTCCACGCCGCGTTGGGCACCAGCATCGACGCATAACGATGCGGCCTGGCGGGCCGGGAGCGGGCGAGGCCCCTCCCGGCTCGCCGGCCCGCCTCACCCCGCCACGGCGACCGCTGCCATTTCAGCAGGGGGCGGCGCATCGGGCAGCGCCTCGACACCGGGCAGGTCCCAGCGATCCATGGTGATCGCCGAACAGGCATAGGTCGCCTTGTTGCGGAAGGTCGCCGGCTTCATCGCCGCGGCCAAGGCCGGCTGCGATCCGGCCAGCGCCTTCTGCGCGTCATCGGCATGGCGGACATAGGCGATGCCAGAGGTCGACACGCCGAGCGCCGACTTGCTGTCGACGACCGGGATGAAGTCGCCCAGATAGGCCACATCGCCCGCCTCGACATGGAAGGTCGGCGCGCCGAAGCAGTTGGTCGTCGTCGCCATCTTGGTGATGACCGCGGTCGAGGCAATGACATAGTCGCCCGGCGTCACGCGCAGCACCTGCACCTCATAGGGCGCCTTGCGATCGGCACTGCCGACGGCGAGATCGTAGACGGTCTTGTCGCCCGTCTTCTTCCAATCCTTGGGGCGATAGACGAGGTCCCGCCCCTTCGTGTCATACCGCGTCAGCTGCACGAAGCCGGACCGGCCCGCGCTCGCCGCGTTCGGGCGGCGAAAGGCGACGACCACTGCCGCCTCGCCGGGCGCCAGGACGAAGGGCGCGGCAGCATCCACCTTCTTGCCCAGGAACAGCGCACCAGGCGCGCTCAGCGGCGCATCGACGCGCGCAACCAGATCGTCGGGCTGCGTAAAGGTCGTGCGTTCGATGATCGTGCCGTCGACGGTCTGCGCGCCGACGATGCCGTTGAAATAGGCGTCGCGCTCCGCGTCGGTCATCGCACCGACCCGCGCGGCATTCTCCTTCGACACCTCGACCACCCGCCAGCCGTCGATCAGCAGGCAATTGCGGCGGTTGGCGCGGCGCTGCTGCCCCTCGGCGATCGCACCGGCGATCAGGCCGCCCAGCCCGCCGCCGATCCCCGCGGCGATCGGCGACATCAGCGCCGGGTTGTAATAATAGGGAATCGACCCCGACGGCGTCCGCGACCCGCGTGCGATCAGGCGACAGCGCTGCCAGGCCGCATCATATTGCGCGCGCGTTGCACCGGGCCGATTGTAGAAATGGCTGTCCTTCAGGTCGCGCGCCGCATCCTTGGCGATCTCTTCGGGCGTATCGCGTGGATCGGCGGCCGGCGTCTGCGCCACGGCGGGCGGCTTGGTGCCGCCATAGGTCATCGGCAGCGTCGCCTGCGCATAGGCCATATGCGTCGTGCCGCACGCCGCGAGCAGGCTCGCAGCCACCATCATCCTCTTCATACATCCCCCCCGGAACTGGTTCCGAAGCGGATCATACGCAGGCCGGGACCGGCGGCAAGACGCTTTTCCGCGCCGCCGGTCCCTGCCCGGTCAGCGTGCGATGCCGCCCGCCGCCAGCACCGCCAGCGTCACCAGCTCGCTCGCAGTCGAGGTCATCGGCGCGATCTGCACCGGCTTTTCCATGCCGATCAGCATCGGGCCGATCACGCTGTCGCCGCCCAGTTCGCGCAGCAGCTTGGCGGCGATATGGGCCGACTGCAGGCCCGGCATGATCAGGATGTTGGCGGGGCCCGACAGGCGCGCGAAGGGATAGTTCGCCAGCTGCTTGGGGTTCAGCGCGACGTCGGGCGGCATCTCGCCTTCATATTCGAAGCCGACATTGCGCGTGTCGAGTTCGGACACCGCGTCGCGGATGTTGTCGACCCACGCGCCCTTGGGGTTGCCGAAGGTCGAATAGCTCAGCATCGCGACGCGCGGTTCGTGGCCCATGCGGCGCGCGACCTGTGCGGTCTGTTCGGCGAAGTCGGCGAGCTGTTCGCCCGTCGGCCGTTCGTTCACCGTCGTATCGGCGATGAAGACCGTGTGGCTCTGCCCGACGAGCACGTGGATGCCGAAGGGGGTTCGCCCCGCCTCCGGATCGATCACGCGCTTCACCTGGCGCATCGATTCCGCCCAGGTGCGGGTGATGCCGGTGATCATCGCATCCGCCTCGCCCAGCTGGAGCAAGGCAGACCCGAAGACGTTGCGGTCCTGGTTGATCATCCGCTCGACATCGCGGCGCAGATAGCCGCGGCGTTGCAGGCGGTTGTACACGAAGTCGACCATCTTCGGGACCAGCGGCGAATGGCGGCTGTTGTGGACCTCATATTCCTGCGGGTTCGAGACGCCCAAGGCCTTCAGGCGATCGTAGACGTCGTCGCGGCCGACCAGCACCGGCGTACCATAGCCACCTTCCTTGAAGGCGATGGCGGCGCGCAGCACCACTTCCTCCTCGCCCTCCGCGAACAGCACGCGCTTCGGCCGTGCACGCGCGCCTTCATAGGCGAGGCTGAGCACCGACGTCGTCGGGTTGAGGCGGGCGCGCAGTTGCTGGCGATAACCCTCCATGTCGAGGATCGGCTTGGTGGCGACGCCCGAATCCATCGCTGCCTTGGCGACGGCGGAGGGCACCAGCTCCATCAGCCGCGGATCGAACGGCGCGGGGATGATATATTCGGGGCCGAAGCTGTGCTGCACGCCATAGGCCATCGCCACCTCTTCCGGCACGCGTTCGCGCGCGAGTTCGGCGATGGCATTGGCCGCAGCGATCTTCATCGCATCGTTGATGCCGGTCGCGCGCACGTCGAGCGCGCCGCGGAAGATGAAGGGGAAGCCGATGACGTTGTTGACCTGGTTCGGATAGTCCGACCGGCCGGTGGCGATGATCGCATCGGGGCGCGCCGCCTTGGCGAGTTCGGGGCGGATCTCCGGTTCGGGATTGGCCATCGCGAAGATGATCGGCGCCTTCGCCATATCCTTCACCATCTCGGGCTTCAGCGCGCCCGCGGCGGACAGGCCCAGGAAGACGTCGGCACCATCCAATGCCTCGGTCAGCGTGCGCCGGTCGGTGGCGGCGGCATGCGCCGACTGCCACTGGTTGATGTCCTCGCGCCCCTGATAGATCACGCCTTCGCGGTCGCACATGATGACGTTGTCGTGGCGCACGCCCATCGCCTTCATCAGCTCGGTGCAGGCGATCGCCGCGGCGCCGGCGCCGTTGACGACGACCTTCACCTCGTCCAGCCGCCGCCCCGTCAGCAGGCAGGCGTTGATCAGGCCCGCGGCACAGATGATCGCGGTGCCATGCTGGTCGTCATGGAAGACCGGGATGTTCATCCGCTCGCGCAACGTCTGCTCGATGATGAAGCATTCGGGCGCCTTGATGTCTTCCAGATTGATGCCGCCGAAGCTCGGCTCCATCAGCTCGATCGCGTCGATGATCCGGTCGACGTCCTCAGTCTTCAACTCGATGTCGATCGAGTCGACGTCGGCGAAGCGCTTGAACAGCACCGCCTTGCCTTCCATCACCGGCTTGGACGCCAGCGCACCCAGGTTGCCCATGCCGAGGATCGCGGTGCCGTTCGAGATGACGGCGACGAGGTTGCCCTTGGCGGTATAATCGTAGGCGGTGGCGGGATCGTCGGCGATCGCCTGCACCGGCACCGCGACGCCGGGCGAATAGGCGAGCGCGAGGTCGCGCTGCGTCGCCATCGGCTTGGATGCGATGATCTCGATCTTGCCCGGGCGCCCCTCCGAATGGAACAGCAGCGCCTCGCGCTCGGAAAATTGGACGGACGCTGTGTCGGACATGGGGACCTCGCTGCCGGGGAAGGACGCTACGGCTCTTGGCCGTTCCGGCACAGGCTTTCAACCCAAAGGCGGAGCAGGTATGATTGCGGCATGAAGCACGAGGCCGGATTCTCTACGCCGACGATCCCCCTGCCGACAGCCGCGGACTTCGCGCGCGCCAAGCAAGGCTATGAGGCAGGCGACGGCGTCGATCACATCGTGGTGCGCCAGTGGCTTCGCACATGGGGCGAACCTGGTCACGTACCCTTTGAGGAATGGCTTGCCGCCCAGAATGGCTAGGGTCGTCTGGAGCCGACAGGCCCTGGCCGACCTCAATGCCATAACCGTCTACATCCAACAGTTCGATCCCGATGCCGCCTTACGAACGCGGACCCGCCTGTCGGACCTCGGCGACAGTCTGATCTTCTTTCCGCATCGCGGACGGCCTAAGGAGGATGGTCGCCGCCAGCTGACGACGGCACCGCCGCACATCATCACCTATGCCGTCGAGGGCGAGGACGTGACCATCCTCTCCGTCCACCACGGCGCCCGAAACATAGACTGAACCGTATGACTTCTCCCCCCACCCCGATGATGGCGCAATACCTCGGCCTGAAGGAGGAGGCGGAGGATTGCCTGCTGTTCTACCGCATGGGCGACTTCTTCGAATTGTTCTTCGACGATGCCCGGGTGGCGAGCCAGGTGCTCGATATCGCCCTCACCGCCCGCGGCGAGCATGATGGCGAGAAGGTGCCGATGTGCGGCGTGCCGGTCCATGCCGCGACCGCCTATCTCCAGCGCCTCATCAAGGCGGGCCACCGCGTCGCCATCGCCGAACAGACCGAAAGCCCGGAAGCCGCGCGCAAGGCCCGCGGCAGCAAGGCACTGGTCAATCGCGCGATCGTGCGGGTCGTCACCGCCGGCACGCTGACCGAGGAAGCGCTGCTCGACGCGCGCAGCGACAATTGGTGCGTCGCGATCGGCGAGGCGGCCGGCGCGGTGGCACTGGCGGCGGCGGACGTATCGACCGGGCGGTTCGTGGTGATCGACTGTTCGGCCGACGCACTGGGTGCGGAACTGGCGCGACTGGGCGCGGCCGAGGTGGTGGCCTCCGAAGCCAGCGACCATGCAGAGGCGGCGACCAGCCTGCGGCCGCGCGGCGGCTTCGACAGCGGGGGCGCAGAGGCACGGCTGAAAGCGCTATTCGGCGTGGCGACGCTCGACGGCTTCGGCAGCTTTTCGCGCGCAGGCCTGGCCGCGGCAGGCGGCCTCGTCGCCTATCTGGAGCATACCGCGAAGGGCGCCCTGCCCTTCCTCCGCCCACCGCAGCTCAGCCGTGCCGCGGAGACGATGGCGATCGACGCCGCGACGCGCGAAAGCCTGGAGCTGACCTGCACCACCAACGGCCAGCGCAAGGGCAGCCTGCTCGACTGCATCGACCGGACGGTGACGGGCGCGGGCGCCCGGGCGCTGGCGGGCGATCTCGGCGCACCGCTGATGGACGCCCGAGCGATCGACGAGCGACTGGACCTGGTACAGCACTTCCACGACCAGGCCGGGCAGCGCGAGCAGGTGCGGTCAGCGCTGCGGGCGCTGCCCGATATCGGGCGCGCCATCGGGCGGCTGGCGGCGGGGCGCGGTTCGCCGCGCGACCTGGGGCAGCTGCGCGACGGGCTGGACGGCGCGTGGCACCTCGGCGAACGGCTGGGCCAGATCGACGCGCCGCTGGCGCTGCTGCGCCGGATCGCGCCTGCGCTGCGCGGCCATGGCGCGCTGATCGACCTGCTCCGCCGCGCGCTCGTCCCCTCTCCGCCAATCGAGGCGAGCGACGGTGGCTATATCGCGGCGGGCTATGACGATGCGCTGGATGCGCTGCGCGATACCGGCGCCGGCGGACGCCGCGCGATCGCGGCGCTGGAGGCGGACATGAAGGCCGCGACCGGCATCGCGACGCTGAAGGTCCGCCACAACAATGTGCTCGGCTATCACGTCGAGGTGCCGGCCCGCTCCGCCGACGCGCTGATGCAACCCGACAGCGGCTTTACCCATCGCCAGACGCTGGCCGGCGTCGTACGCTTCAACACGCCCGCGCTGCACGAGGTCGCGGCCAAGGTGTCGCAGGCCGGCGCGCATGCGCTCGCTGCCGAAGCGGCGCATCTGGAAGAGCTGACCGCCGCGGCACTGGCGCAGCGCGAGGCGATCGCCGCGACCGCCGATGCGCTCGCCCGGATCGACGTCGCCGCCGGCCTTGCCGAGCGCGCGGCCGAAGGCGGCTGGGCGCGCGCGACGATCGCCGACCATCCCTGTTTCGACGTCGTCGGTGGGCGGCATCCGGTGGTCGAGGCCGCGGTCGCCAAGGCCGGCGAGCGCTTCGTCGCCAACGACTGTACGCTGTCGCCCGACTCCCGCCTGTGGCTGGTGACGGGTCCCAACATGGGCGGCAAGTCGACCTTCCTCCGCCAGAACGCCCTGATCGCCGTGCTGGCGCAGGCGGGCAGCTTCGTGCCCGCGACCAGCGCGACGCTCGGCCTCGTCGACCGGTTGTTCAGCCGCGTCGGCGCGTCGGACAATCTCGCCCGCGGCCGGTCGACCTTCATGGTCGAAATGGTCGAAACTGCGGCGATCCTGGCGCAGGCCACGCCGCAGAGCTTCGTCATCCTCGACGAGGTCGGGCGTGGCACCAGCACCTATGACGGTCTCGCGATCGCCTGGGCGGTGGTGGAGGCGATCCACGAGGACAATCGCTGTCGCTGCCTGTTCGCGACGCACTATCACGAGCTGACCCGCCTTGCGGAACGCTGCGACGCACTGACGCTGCATCACGTCCGCGCGCGCGAGTGGAAGGGCGAGCTGGTGCTCCTCCACGAACTGGCCACGGGGCCGGCGGATCGCAGCTACGGCCTCGCCGTCGCGCGGCTGGCGGGCATGCCGCCGGCGACGGTGGCGCGGGCGAAGGCGGTGCTCGCCAAGCTGGAGGCGGGCCGCGCCAAGACCGGCGGCCTCGCCGCGGGGCTGGACGATCTGCCGCTGTTCGCCGCCGCCGCGCAGGTGGAGGAAGAGACGTGCGACGCGATCCGCGCGGAGGTCGAGGCGCTCGACGTCGACGCACTGACGCCCCGCGAGGCGCTGGATACGCTCTACCGGCTGAAGGCGCTGGCGCGGGAGGGGTGAGCAGGTTGCCGGGCCAACGGCCCGGTTGAAACCATCCGGGGGGATGGTTTCACCTGCTCCCATTCCGGGCGGATCGCGGGGTGCGGGATGCGCCTGTCCCCCCCACGTCGTCACCCCGGGGCGTGACCCGGGGTTCCGCTTTACCCCGCTTTTGGCAAGGCAGAAGCGGGACCCCGGCTCAAGGCCGGGGTGACGGAGAGACGGAGAGACGACGTCCCGCCTACAACACGAACCGGCTCAAGTCCGTGTTCCGCGCAATCCCCGCCAGCTGCTTCTCCACATAGGCCGCGTCCACCGTCACCGGCTCGCTGCGGTCCTCGGCATCGAAGCTCACCTCTTCCAGCAGCTTCTCCATCACCGTCTGCAAGCGGCGCGCGCCGATATTCTCGACCTGCCCGTTCACCTCGGCGGCGATGCGCGCGATGGCGGCGATGCCGTCATCGGTGAAGGTGACGTCGACGCCCTCGGTCGCAATCAGCGCCTTGTATTGCGCGGGCAGCGACGCCTTGGTGTCGGACAGGATCGCGATGAAGTCCGCCTCGGTCAGGCCCTTCAGCTCGACGCGGATCGGCAGGCGGCCCTGCAATTCGGGCAGAAGGTCGCTGGGCTTGGCGACATGGAAGGCGCCGCTGGCGATGAACAGGATATGGTCCGTCTTCATCGGCCCGTATTTGGTCGCCACCGTCGTGCCCTCGATCAGCGGCAGCAAATCGCGCTGCACGCCTTCACGGCTGACCGAACCGCCGCGCACGTCGCTGACCGCGATCTTGTCGATCTCGTCGAGGAAGACGATCCCGTTCGCCTCGGCGTCGGCCAGCGCGGTGCGGCTCACCTCGTCCTGGTCGAGACGCTTGTCGGCCTCTTCCTCGACCAATTTGTCCCATGCCGCGCGCACCGTCAGCTTGCGGCGCTTCAATTGCTGGCCGCCGCCGAACGACTTCATCATCTCGGTCAGGTTGATCATCTGTGGTGCGCCGCCGGGCACCTCGAACGGCATCGACGGTGCCTGTTCCAGCTCGATCTCGATCTCGGTCTGGTCGAGATGGCCGTCGGCGAAGCGCTGCTTGAAGCTCTCGCGCGTCGCCTGACTGCTGTCCTTGCCCACCAGCGCGTCGAGCAGCCGCTTCATCGCGGCATCCTCGGCCTTGTCCTTCACCGCGAGGCGGCGGCGCTCCTTCTCCAGCCGGATCGCCTCCTCGACCAGATCGCGCGCAATCTGTTCGACGTCGCGGCCGACATAGCCGACCTCGGTGAACTTCGTCGCTTCCACCTTCACGAAGGGCGCATCGGCCAGCTTCGCCAGGCGACGGCTGATCTCGGTCTTCCCGCAGCCGGTGGGGCCGATCATCAAAATGTTCTTGGGCGTTACCTCGTCGCGCAGGTCGGGCGAGAGCTGCTGGCGGCGCCAGCGGTTGCGCATCGCAACCGCGACCGCGCGCTTGGCGTCGGCCTGGCCGATGATATGGGCGTCAAGCGCGGCGACGATCGCCTTGGGGGTGAGATTTTCGTTCATTATCTGCCTGTTCGCCCGGATCGGGCGATTTGAAAGGTCACAAAAGTCACACGGACGCGCGTGTTTTTCAGCTCGCACTCTCGAGCATTTCGATCGTCGTGCGATCGTTGGTGTAAACGCACACCTCCGCGGCGATCGCCATCGCCTTGCGGCAGATCGTCTCGGCGTCCTGCTCGTAGTCGACCAGCGCGCGCGCGGCGGCGAGCGCGTAATTGCCGCCCGATCCGATCGCCGCGACGCCGTTTTCGGGCTCCAGCACGTCGCCGTTGCCGGTCAGGATCAGCGTCACATCCTCGTCCGCGACGATCATCATCGCTTCCAGGTTGCGGAGGTATTTGTCGGTGCGCCAGTCCTTCGCCAGCTCGACCGCGGCGCGCATCAACTGGCCCTGGTGACGCTCCAGCTTCGCCTCCAGCCGTTCGAACAATGTGAAGGCGTCGGCGGTCGCGCCGGCGAAGCCGCCGATCACCTGCCCCTCGCTGCCGAGGCGGCGGACCTTCTTCGCATTGGGCTTCATGACCGTCTGGCCCATCGAGACCTGACCGTCGCCGATAACGACGACCTTGCCATTGCGACGGACGGACAAAATGGTGGTGCCGTGCCAGACCGGCATGGCGTGTGGATCGTTCCCGCTCATGGCGCGCGATGTAGGTGCGCGGCGGGTGGGTGCAAAGGGGCCGTTCACGCGAAGCCGCGAAGAAGGGATTCACGCGGAGACGCGGAGGCGCGGAGAAGAAGAAGGCTCGCCGCGCCAGCGGTCTTGCACATAACGGGCTCGTGACGCTGAGAGACGCTTCGCGTCGAGAGCAACACCTCCGCGTCTCCGCGTGAACCCCTTCTTCTTAGCGTCTTCGCGTCTTCCCGCGGGTTACCTTTCCACCCCCTTCGCCTTCCCCCACGCCCGCGCGGCCGTGTAACCGAGGTAGCCCGTTCCGAAGAGCGCGTAGAGCGGCTCGGGGATGGCGTTGAGGTACGCGCCCGCCCCCCGCGCCATGGCGATGGCGACATCGGGCCGGATCGCGGCGATCAGGCTCATCGGAATGGTCCAGAGGATCAGCGCATACATCACGTAGAGGAAGGCGGGGCGCGCGCGCCGCACCCACGGGTCCTCCGCAG
Organism: Arthrobacter sp. TPD3018; assembly: GCA_003075315.1. Classification (GTDB taxonomy): domain Bacteria; phylum Pseudomonadota; class Alphaproteobacteria; order Sphingomonadales; family Sphingomonadaceae; genus Sphingomonas. The sequence continues at coordinate 236,917 of QDFQ01000002.1, forward strand.
CGGGCCGACGCGGCGTCACGAGACCCGGCCCGCAAGCCAGCCGTACAGGAAGGCTTCGTTGGCGGGGCGGCGCTCGGCAAGCGCGACATAGCGTTCGCCCTGCAAGGCATCGATCGCCTTGACCAGCACCGCCTCCCCCGCCTTGCCACGCCGCGCGAGAAAGGCATCGAGCGCTGCCAGCGTCCGCATACCCACCGCCCCGTCGGCGGCGAGGTCGGGATAATCGGCCTGCCCGCGGTTGAGCGCATTGAGCGCACGCTGGAGGAAGCCGATCGCGGTCGCGGTGCCCATGTTGACGCCGGTGTCGAACAGCTCCGCCGCCAGCATCGGCGCCCGCGTTGCGATCCGGTCGAAGCCCGGCCCCCGCCAATAAACGCGCTCGTAGATCTCGGCGGCGCGCGCCCGTGGCAGGTCGCGGATCGCCCCCTGCCAGCCATTGGCGCGGGCGACCGCGGTGGTGATCCCCCAATTGGTCGCGCCGCCCCGATCGGCGGGATGATCGACATAGCCGCCCTCGCGGGCAATCCACCGGTCGATAAGGGCGTGGATGGTCATGATGCGCTCCCCTGCTGTGACGGTGCGGGGGGATCATGGTTTTGAAGAATAGGACAGGGGGTGGGTCTGACGACGGGATTTCCGTTGAGCGGACAAAAGGTTGGACGGAATGGAATGCGACCGGCGTCCAACACGCCTTGGCCGCGACTCACTCCCCTCGCCCAAGACACCCCGTCACCCCGGACTCGTTCCGGGGTCCACTGAGCCGCGGGGAAGCGTTCGCGCCTCCGGCCTCCCCCCTCGCCGCAGAGTGGACCCCGGAACGAGTCCGGGGTGACGGTGAGGACGGGGCGGCCGCGGCGAACCTCCCCACCACCGCCCGGATTTGCATCGCGGCGCGCTTCGCGCTAACCGCGCCGCATTCGCATGGACCCGGTGCAATTCCGGGTGGCTATTCCGGCCGCCGATCCGCCGGACAACGTATACCGCGCCACTTCACACCATTGCCTTTACCGGTGATGCCTCACCTCGCGCGGTCGATACGGACCCTCGTTACATGACTTTCGATTTCGCCCGCTACCGCGCCGAATGGTACAGCGGCCCCGCCGCCGCGCGCCGGGATATTCTTGCCGGCATGGTCGGCACCTTCGCGTTGATCCCAGAGGTCATCGCCTTTTCGTTCGTCGCGGGTATCGACCCGCAGGTTGGCCTGTTCGCCTCCTTCGTCATCGGCATCGTCATTGCGATCTTCGGCGGACGTCCGGCGATGATCTCGGGCGCGGCTGGCTCGGTCGCGCTGGTCGCCGCCGCGCTGGTGACGGCGCATGGCCTGCCCTATCTGCTCGCCGCCACCGTCCTAGCCGGCGTGATGCAGGTCGCGTTCGGGCTGCTGCGGCTCGACGTGCTGATGCGTTTCGTGTCGCAATCGGTGCGTACCGGCTTCGTCAACGCGCTCGCGATCCTGATCTTTTCGGCGCAGGTGCCGCAGCTGCTCGGCGTCGACTGGCACACCTATGCGATGATCGGGCTCGGCCTCGCGATCATCTACCTCGCACCCCGCGTGACGACCGTCATTCCGTCGCCGCTGATCTGCATCGTCGTGCTGACCGCGGTCAGCGTCGCGTTTCCGATGCCGCTGCGCACGATCGCCGACCTCGGGCGCCTGCCCGACGCCCTCCCGGCCTTCGCGCTGCCCGCCGTCCCGATGGAGTGGCGCACGCTCGCCATCGTCGCGCCCTATGCGCTGGCGATGGCCGCGGTCGGCCTGCTCGAATCGCTGATGACCGCGCGCGTCGTCGACGATCTGACCGAGAGCGGTAGCGACAAGGCGCGCGAGGCGACCGGCCTCGGCCTCGCCAATGTCGCTGCGGGGCTGTTTGGCGGCATCGCCGGCTGCGGCATGATCGGGCAGACGGTCGGCAACGTCCGCTATGGCGGGCGCGGGCGGCTGTCGACTCTGGTGGCGGGCGTGTTCCTGCTCGTCGTGATGGTGCCGCTGCGCCCCTGGGTCGCGCAGGTGCCCGTCGCGGCGCTCGTCGCGATCATGGTGATGGTGTCGATCAGCACCTTCTCCTGGGGATCGCTGCGCGACCTCGCCCGCCATCCCAAGGTGTCGGGCGTCGTCATGCTTGCGACCGTCGCGGTCACGGTGGCGACGCACGACCTGTCCGCTGGCGTCGCGGTCGGCGTATTGCTGAGCGGCGTGTTCTTCGCGTTCAAGGTGATGCGGATGATGCGCGTCGATGCGACCTATGACGTCGGCACCGACACGCGTGTCTACACCGTGTCGGGGCAGGTGTTCTTCGCCAGCGCGGAGATGTTCGCCGACCGGTTCGACCTGCGCGACACGGCGGCGCGGGTCCGGATCGACCTGACGCACGCGCATTTGTGGGACGTGACGGCCGTCGCCGCGCTGGACGACGTCGTCGCCAAGATGCGCAGCCATGGGACCGTCGTGGAGCTGGTCGGGCTCAACGCGGCAAGCGCGGTGCTCGTCGACCGGCATGCGCCGCTGGTCATGGGGGTGTGAGTGGAAGGGGGCAGCGTAAGCCGCCTGCCCTGCAAGCCCGTCATTCCCGCGGAGGCGGGAATCCAGACTGGCTAACCGTGCGGCTCAATCGCCAGCGTCAGAGGTTATGGATCCCCGCCTTCGCGGGGATGACATGAAGGGGCGCGGATACGACGGCCGTCGTGCCCACGCCCCACAGATCAATACACCCGCTTCTTCGGCTTGATGTATTCGACGTCGTCGGTGAGCGTATAATCGTGCACCGGGCGATAATCGATCGCGGTGGCGCCGCCGACGCCGCCCCAGCCGGTGAAGGTGGTGATCGTGTGCTTCATCCAGTTCGCATCGTCGCGATCCGGGTGATCCTCGTTCACATGGGCGCCGCGCGATTCCTTGCGGTTGGCCGCCGAATCGATCGTCACCAGCGCCTGCGCCACCAGATTGTCGAGCTCCAGCGTCTCGATCAGATCGGTGTTCCAGATCAGGCTGCGGTCGTTGACCTGCACGTCCTGCATCGAGGCGTAGATGTCCTTCATCAGCGCCTGGCCTTCGCTGAGCAGCGCGTTGTCGCGGAACACCGCGCAATGCTTCTGCATCGTGCGCTGCATCCGCCCGCGAATCTCAGCGGTCGGCGTCGAGCCGGCGGCGGTGCGGAATTTGTCGAGACGCGTCAGCGACAGCTCTTCCGATCCCTTGGGCAGCGGATTGTGCGTCGTGTTGGGCTTGCAGATGTCGGCGATACGCTTGCCGGTCGCGCGGCCGAACACGACGAGGTCGATCAGCGAGTTCGAGCCGAGGCGGTTCGCGCCATGGACCGACACGCATGCCGCCTCGCCGACCGCGAACAGGCCGGGGACGACCGTGTCCGGATTGCCGTCGACCAGGTTGACGACCTCGCCGTGGAAGTTCGTCGGGATGCCGCCCATGTTGTAATGGACGGTCGGCGTGACGGGGAGCGGCTGGCGCGTCAGGTCGACGCCGGCGAAGATCTTGCCCGTCTCGGTGATGCCCGGCAGGCGCTCGTGCAGCACCTTGGGATCGATATGGTCGAGGTGCAGGAAGATGTGGTCGCCGTTCTTGCCGACGCCGCGACCTTCACGCATTTCCATCGCCATCGACCGCGACACGACGTCGCGCGACGCCAGGTCCTTCGCGGAGGGGGCGTAGCGCTCCATGAAGCGCTCGCCCTCGGAATTGGTGAGATAGCCGCCTTCGCCGCGCGCACCCTCGGTGATGAGCACGCCGGCGCCGTAGATGCCGGTCGGGTGGAACTGCACGAACTCCATGTCCTGCAACGGCAGGCCGGCGCGCAGCACCATGCCGCCGCCGTCGCCGGTGCAGGTGTGCGCCGAGGTCGCCGAGAAATAGCAGCGGCCATAGCCGCCCGTCGCCAGCACGGTGTTGTGGCTGCGGAAGCGGTGGATGCTGCCGTCTTCCATGCAGAGCGCGATCACGCCACGGCACACGCCGTTTTCCATGATCAGGTCGAGCGCGAAATATTCGACGTAGAAGTCGGCGTCATAGCGCAGCGACTGCTGGTAGAGCGTATGGAGCATCGCATGCCCCGTACGGTCCGCCGCGGCGCAGGTGCGCTGCGCGGGCGGGCCTTCGCCCATGTTCTGCATCATGCCGCCGAACGGGCGCTGATAGATGCGGCCTTCGTCCGTGCGGCTGAAGGGCATGCCGGCATGTTCCAGCTCGTACACCGCCGCCGGTGCCTCGCGGACCATATATTCGATCGCGTCCTGGTCACCCAGCCAGTCCGACCCTTTGACGGTGTCGTACATGTGCCAGGTCCAGTGATCCGGGCCCATGTTGCCCAGGCTCGCGGCGATGCCGCCTTGCGCGGCAACGGTGTGCGACCGCGTCGGGAACACCTTGGTGATGCAGGCGGTCTTCAGGCCGTTCTGCGCGCATTCCATGACGGCGCGAAGCCCCGAGCCGCCCGCGCCGACGACGACGGCGTCATAGGTGTGGTCGATGATCTTATAGGCAGGCGCGTTCATGCCGCAGCTCCGAAGGCGACCTTAAGGATCGCGAAGATGGCGATCGCGGCGGTCGCGACCGTGAAGAAGTTCAGCGCCAGGATGGCGGCGACGCGCTTCTGTTCGTGCTGGTAATCCTCGATCACCACCTGCAGCCCGAGGCGGAAGTGATAGAAGACCGACACGATCAGCAGCACCATCGGCACCGCGACCCAGCTGTTGCGCAGCCAGTCGTGGACGCTGGCATAATCATAGCCCGGCAGCCGCAGCAGCGAGAAGACGAACCAGAGCGTCAGGAACAGGTTGGAACCCGCGGTGACGCGCTGGCGCCACCAGTGATGCGCGCCTTCCTTGGCGCTGCCGAGGCCGCGGACGCGGCCGATGCTGGTGCCCGAACCCATTACTTCATCCCCAGGTAGAGCCAGAAGGCCGCGGTCAGCACCACGCCGCCGACCATGACCGCCAGACTGAACATCTTGTTGCGCTTCAGTTCGAACGCCGCGCCCGCGTCCATCACCAGGTGGCGGATGCCGTTCAGCGCGTGCGTGAAGAATGCCCAGGTCATGCCGACCCCGATCACCCAGCCGAGCGGATTGAGCGCGCCGCTGTCATGGGTGAAGACGTCACGGAACGTCGCGTAGCTTTCCGCCCCGCCCGCGATCGCGGCCAGCCACCACACCAGCAGCACCGTACCGACCGTCGCCATCCCCGAACCCGTGGCGCGATGGAGGATGGAGACCAGCATATGCGGCCCCCAGCTGTAGTGGAGCTTCATAAAGCCCGAGAAGAGATGCGGGCTGCGCGGGCGCGCCGGAGTGCGGGATGCCATGAACGGTCCTCGGGCAAGATCGATTGCAGTGCCTATTAGGCCACGCGTTCGCCGATGCAACCCATAGCATCCGCTCCTAACGGAGCATTAACCACTTGGGCGGTAGGCACGACGGTCGAGAGGCCCGGTCACCGGGCACGTCGCTCGTTCGCCGGAGACTTCAGCTTTGCCCGACATCGCCCTGCCGCCCCCGGCCAGCATCGCCGCCAGCATCGACCTGGCGAGTCGCATCAAGGCGTTCGACGGAGGCGACGAGACGCTGGCTGAGCAGGCCCGCGAATTGTGGACGATCATCGAACCCGACGCGGGCGAGATCGTCGATGCCTATTGGGACCATTGGCGCGCCGCCAACCCCGGCGCACCGACCTGGACGCCGATGGAGGGCGACCGGCGCCGCACGGCGGGCATCGCCTATCTGCGCAACCGTTTCTGCTATCTGGAGGGAACGGCTTGGGTCGAATCGCTCGAACGCTCGGTCGCCGCGGCCTATGCCGCCGGCGTCGAGACGATGGAATTGCTCGCCATGTCCTGCGCCAGCGACCGCGCCGTCCTGAAGGCGCTCAAGCGGCGCCTGCCCGAAGACACGTTGCACCGCACCGAGCTGGTCGACGCGCTGATGCGCCTGTTCGGCATGGAAACCGAGTTGACCGTCGCGCTGTTCGCCGGCTTTGCCGCCTATAGTGCGCATGCGGCGCGCGAGCGGCTGGCGGGCGACTTTCGCGAAGGCATCGCCGATGCCGTCGAGACCGCGACCGTCGAAGGCCGCACGTTGCGCGCCCAGGCCGAGCGCAGCTCGGGCTCCGCACGCGGCATGCTGGGCAAGACCAGCGAGGTCGCCGCCGCCGCCGAACAATCCGCCGTCGCGATGCGCGAGGCGGCACAGACAGCCGCGGGCCTGATCCGCGCGATCGAGGACGCCCGCACCGAGGTGGAGGCCGCCGCCGAGATCGCCAGCCGCGCCTCGCGCCAGGCGACCGACGCGGTCGGCATGTCGGAAACGCTGTCCGACCACGCCAAATCGATTGAATCGATTTTGGGCCTGATCCGCGACATCGCCGGGCAGACCAACCTGCTCGCGCTGAACGCGACGATCGAGGCGGCGCGCGCTGGTGACGCCGGCCGTGGCTTCGCCGTCGTCGCGCAGGAGGTGAAGAGCCTCGCCAACCAGACCGCGCGCGCGACCGACGATATCGCCGCCAAGATCGCCTCGATCCAATCGGCGACGAAATCCACCGTCGAAACCAATGCCAGCATCCGCACGACGGTGACCGAGGTGCAGGAATCGGCCGACCGCATCCGCTTCGCGATGGAGGCGCAGGCGCAGACCGTCACCGCGATTACCGCCGCGGTCGACGAAACCGCGCTCGCCGCCGATTCGATGGCGAGCACGATCGCCACGATCCGCATGGACACTGAAACCGTCGCGGCCGAGATCGACGGCGTCGGCCGCGGCTTCGACATGCTCGACGGGCGATTGCAGTCGCTGAAGAGCAGCGCGGGCGATTTCGTCGCCAAGGTCGCCGCCTGATGGATCGTGCCATCCCGTCGCCCCGTTCGCTGCGGGGCTGACCGCATCATGCCACGGCGCATCATCGACCATCTGGGCGAATATGACTGGGACGGCACGCTCGCCGACACGTCGCGCGACATTTGCGCCTTGCTGTCGGAGGCGGATTATCGCGACATCGCGCGCTGCTTCTGGGACCAGTATCTCTCGCTGCCCGCGACGCAGCCCGTCCGCCACCTGTTCCACGGTGATCGGCTGGAGCGCCGGATGCGCGAAAGCATCGAATATGCCCACCTGAAATACGGCAATCCGTTCGACGAGGCCTGGGTGAAGATCGCGCACCGCCACGCCGACCAGTGCCTGCGATCGAACGTCCCTTTGCCCAGTCTGCAGGCGGCGCTCGCCCACTCGCACAGCCACACGGTACGTATCCTCGAAGGCTATTGTACGGGCGATACGCAGCGCCTGTTGCGCATGTGCGACGCGGTGCAACGCATTTCGCTGGTCGAGGCCGATCTGATGTCGGGCTATCTCGCCAAGGTTCACGAGGATCAGGCGCGTAGCGAGCGCCAGGAACGCTCCGCCGCCTTCCGCGAAAGCATCGCCGTGTCGATCGAGGGTGCGGTGGCGCTGGGCGCGCGCATCCGCGTGCAGGCCGACGCCGCCTCCACCTCGACGCGGACCGTCATGGAAAAGGCGAGCAGCGTCGCCAGCGATGCCGAGGAAACCGCGCTCGCGATGCGCAGCGCCGCGCATACAGCCGCGGGCCTGACGCATGCGATCGAAAGCGCCCGCACCGAGGTGGAGGCCGCCGCCGGCATCGCGACGCGCGCCAGCGAACATGCCGTCGATGCGGTGCGCGCCAGCGAGACGCTGTCCGATCACGCGAAATCGATCGAATCGATCCTGGGCCTGATCCGCGACATCGCGGGACAGACCAACCTGCTCGCGCTGAACGCGACGATCGAGGCGGCGCGCGCAGGCGACGCCGGCCGCGGCTTCGCCGTCGTTGCGCAGGAGGTGAAGAGCCTCGCCAACCAGACCGCGCGCGCGACCGACGACATCGCCGCTAAGATCGCCGCGATTCAGGCGGCGACGCGCTCCACCGTCGAAACCAACATCAGCATCCGCCAGACGGTGGATGCGGCGCGCAATTCGGCGCTGCGCATCCGCAGCGCGATGGAGGAACAGGCGCGCACGGTCGACACCATCACCGCCGCGATCGACGAAGGCGCGCTCGCCGCCGACACGATGGCGGCGACGGTCGACACGATCCGCGACGACACGCATGCCGTCGTCGGCGAGATCGTGTGCCTGGGCGCCGGCTTCAGCGAGGTCGGCGATCGGCTGGCGCAACTGCAACGCTCCGCCGAAAGCTTCTCCGCCAGCGTGGCCTGACGCGGGTTTCCGCACCTGCCGCGGGTAGTTGCCCGCCCGGCCACCGCCGGTTAGGGCCGCGGCCATGACCATAATCGTAACCGGATCGAGCCGCGGCATCGGCGCCAGCATCCTCGCGACGCTCCGCGATGGCGGCCATGCCGTCATCGGCCAGGCGACCACCACTGCCAGCGGGGCAGATATCGCCGCCGATTTCGCCGACCCCGCCGCCCCCCGCGCGCTGTGGGATGCGGCGCTCGCCCGGGCCGGCGGCACGATCGACGTGCTGATCAACAATGCCGGCGTGTTCGAAGCCAATCCGCTCGACCGCGCGGCCGACGACTGGGTCGCCGACTGGGAACGGACGCAGCGCATCAACTTGACCGCGGCTGCCGAACTCTGCCGCCTCGCCGTGCTCCACTGGCAGGACCGCAAGGTCGGGGGCCGCATCGTCAACATCGCCAGCCGCGCCGCCTATCGCGGCGACAGCCCCGCCCACTGGCATTATGCCGCGGCCAAGGCCGGCATGGTCGCGATGACCAAGACGATCGCGCGTGCCTATGCGAAAGACGGCATCCTCGCCTTCGCCATCTGCCCCGGCTTCACCATGACCGGCATGGCGGACGATTACCTCGCCAGCCGCGGCGGCGACAAGCTGCTCGCCGACATTCCGCTGGGCCGCGTCGCCGATCCGGACGAAGTGGCGACGCTCGCCCGCTTCTGCGCCCTCGAAGCGCCCGCCTCGATGACCGGCGCGGTGCTTGACATCAATGGAGCGTCGTATGTCCGGTGATAGCTGGCGGATCACCCTGCCCTGCACCCGCGCCGAAGCGGAGGCGATCGACAGCGCATCCGATCTCGCGATCGACGCGGTGCTGATGACCACCGAAGAGGTGGAGGACGACGTCGAACGCTGGCGACTCGACGCCTATGTCGAGCATGAGCCCGATGCGGCGATGCTCGCGACGATCCACGCCCTGGTGCCGAGCGCGAGCGCCCACGATCCCGTCGTGACGCAGCTGGGCGACGAGGACTGGATCGCGATGAGCCAGGCGGGGCTGGAGCCGATCCGCGAAGGCCGCTTCGTCGTTCATACCAGCGCGCATCCCGTCGCGGCGCCTGCGGGTGGCCGCGCCTTCCTGATCGATGCGGGGCAGGCCTTTGGCACCGGCCATCACGGCACGACCAGCGGCTGCCTCGCCATGCTCGACGGCCTAGCGGTGGCGGGCAAGACCTTCACCCGCGCGATCGACGTCGGCACCGGCACCGGCCTGCTCGCCTTCGCCGCGGTCGAACTGTGGCCCGATGCGCTGGTCGTTGCGACCGACATCGATCCCGTCGCGGTCGACGTGACACGCGACAATGCCGCGCTGAACGGCATCGCGGCGGACGCGGTGACGCTGTTCGTCGCCGACGGCGCGCGCCACCCCGATATCGACGCGACCGCGCCCTATGATCTGGTGATCGCCAACATCCTCGCCGGCCCGCTGGTGTCGATGGCGCCCGAGCTCGCCGCGATCGCTGCGCCGCACGCGACGATCGTGCTGGCGGGCCTGCTGGAAACGCAGCGCGAGACCGTCGTCGCGGCCTACACCGCCTGCGGCTGCACGCTCGACGCGATCGACCGCCGCGGCGACTGGACCGTCCTGCGCCTCACCGCGGGCGCGGACCGCTACGTGCCGACCGCACCCTTCGACCCCAAGGGCCGCGACGGCTGGGCGCTGGACCTGTAATCCTCACGCCGGCATCTCATCCTCGCCTCGTCATCCCGGCCTTGAGCCGGGATCCCGCTGCTCTCCCGGCCGGCCAAGAGCGGGACCCCGGATCACGTCCGGGGTGACGGGTATGGCGGGGATCCATACCCTCCAACCTCACGGCCCTTTCAACGGCCTGTGCGTCTGGACTCCCGCCTCCGCGGAAATGACGCCCTCGTCGGCTCAGCCCGCCTTCCCCCGCGCATAGGCCTGCGTGCCGTGCGTCAGCACCTCATCCCCCTCCACGATCGCCGCGACCGGAATGTCCTCCTGCGCCTTCAGTTCGTCATACAAGGGCGCAAAGTCCGTCTCGACCGTCACCCGCAGCAGTTCGTCGAAGCTCGGAATGACGAAGTAATTCTGCTGGAAATCGTCGATCCGATATTCCGTCCGCATCACGCGCGCGATATCGAACCCGATGCGATTGGGGCTGGGATCGTCGAGCGCGAAGCGGCTTTCGGCATAGCTCGACACGATGCCCGAGCCATAGATGCGCAGCCCCTCGGGCTCCTGGATCAGCCCGAATTCCACCGTATACCAGTACAGCCGCCCCAGATATTTCAGCGCATCGTGCTGCATCGCGCGCTGCCCGCCGCGGCCGTATGCCTCCAGATAATCGGCGAACACCGGATCGGCGAGCATCGGCACATGGCCGAACACATCGTGGAAGACGTCGGGTTCCTGCAGATAGTCGAGCTGGTCCGGCCGGCGGATGAAATTGCCGGCGACGAAGCGGCGATTCGCCATGTGATCGAAAAAAACATCGTCCGGCACCAGCCCCGGCACCGCCACCACTTGCCACCCCGTCAGCTTCATAAGCCGTTCGGACAGTTCCTCAAAATCCGGGATGCCGGGTTTCGACAGCTTCAGCACGTCGAGCCCGCGCAGATAGGCGTCCGATGCGCGGCCGGGAAGCAGTTGGGATTGGCGCGCGAACAGCGTATCCCAGGTCGCATGCTCCTCCGCCGTGTAATGCTGCCAGTTCTGGGGGATCGTCCAGTCTGCGGCGGCATCGGTGGGGGGCGAAGCGAGCGCGTGCGTGTCTGTGGCCATGGCATGGCGTAACATAAGGTTTCGGATGATACTATATGGCGTGATACGTCGGATCGGTCGGGGATTGCTCATGGCGCTGGCGGTGCTGGCGATGATCGGCGGCGGCTATGCGGCGGCGGGGATGATCGGGGGCGCCATTCCCGTCAACGCCGCCTGGCGCCCGCCGACGGACGGCGTACGCGTCTATCTCGAATCGAATGGCGTGCACGTCGCCCTGGTGCTGCCCAAGGTCGCAGCCGGAATCGACTGGCGCGATTGGGCACCGGGAGCCGACCTCGCCGATCCGCGTTATGCCCGTTATGACCATATCGCGATCGGCTGGGGCGAACGGACCTTCTTTCTCGATACGCCGACCTGGGCGGACGTGCGGCTGGCAACGATCCTGCACGCCGCGATCGGCAGCGACGCGACGCTGCTCCACGTCGAGCACGTCCCCGCGCCTGCGCCCGGCGACGGTATTCGCGTCGTGACGCTGCGGCCCGAGGAATATCGCCGGCTCGCGGCCGGCATTCGCGCCAGCGCCGCGCCGGTCCGCCGCAGCTTTCGCGGCTATGGCGCGAACGACGTCTTCTATGCCGGCACCGGCCATTACAGCGCCCGGCACACCTGCAACGCCTGGGTCGGCGCGACGCTGGCGAACGCGGGCGTGCGGGTCGGCCGCTGGACGCCCTTCCCGATCACGGTGCTGTCATGGTTCTGAGCCGGCTGCAGACCGGCCTCGCCCGCTGGCGCAGCGATCCGCCGCCGCATGCCCGTTTCGGCGCGCGCTTCGACGCGCCCCCGCCCCCGCCCAAGGCGCTCGCGGCGAGCGAGGTGCCGCGCGTCGCCTGGATGCTCGCGACGCGCTGGCGGCATGCCGCCGCGCTGGCCGCGGTGCCGCCGGGTGCGGGTGGCACGGTGATGATCCTGCCCGGGCTGTTCGACGCCGACGGCTCCAGCCTGGTGCTGCGGCGCTTCCTCGAAGGGCTTGGCTATCGCGCCGAAGGCTGGGGGCTGGGCCGGAACCTGGGCGTCAAAAGCGTCGGCGCGGAGGCCGAGCGGCTGATCGCGCGGGTCGAGGCATTGGAGGCGGAGGACGGGCCGGTGACGCTGGTCGGCGTCAGCCTCGGCGGCATCATGGCGCGGCTGGTCGCGCATCGCCGACCGGATCTGGTGCGGCGCGTGGTGACGGTCAGCTCGCCCTATGCTGGCTGGGGCCGCGCCACCAACGTCTGGCGCGCGTTCGAATGGGCGACGGGCGAGCGTGTCGACGACCCCGCCGTGATCGCCCGCAGCGAAGCGATCGCCGCGCCGCTGCCGGTGCCCTGCACCGCGATCTGGAGTCCGCACGACGGCTTCGTCAACGGCTTCATCTGCCACGACCCCAGCGCGGACGCGGTGCAGGTGAACAGCGGCCACCTGGGCGTGCATATCCACCCCGAAGTGCTGATCGCCGTGGCAGCGGCGCTGGCAAAGGACGCCGTCGCGCAGGATCGGTGAGCGCGCGCGGGGTGTCGCTGGCCTGCGGTCGTTCCGGCGAAGGCTTGCCCGACGCACCTTTGCCCCTCGGCAATCCGCCACCCCCCTTCGTCATTCCCGCAGAGGCGCCCCCGGCGTCCCTTGGGCGCTGGCATCCCGCCAACCCTCCCTCCGTCATTCCCGCGGAGGCGGGAATCCAGACTGGCTGACCGTGCGGCTCTATCGCAACCGTCAGAGGTTCTGGATTCCCGCCTTCGCGGGAATGACGGGAGTGTGGTTACGGCCTCACCATTTCGTCATCCCGGCGAACGCCGGGATCCATGGACGCGGGCGGCAGACGGCGGCGAACACCAACGGCAACTACCGCAACCATGGATCCCGGCGTTCGCCGGGATGACGGAAGGAGCGCAATTGAAGACGGCGCCACGCCAGCCGCCGCCCCCCTTCAATACCCCGCGCGATACCCGGAATAGCGGCACGCGTCCTGATCGTCGGGATGCTTGCGGCATTGCTCCGCGGCCTTGCGGCGCTCGCGCCCCTCTTTCGCTTCCTGCTTGCGCATCTTGCGCCCGTAATTGCGGTCTGCCTCTTCCTGGCTGGTCGTCGTCCAGTCGACCGCCTTGCCGGCGACCTTGAACGGCGCCTTCACGATCGTGGCGGCGGTGCTGACGCAGCCGGTGGTGGCAAGCGCGAGGGGTATCAGGACAACACAGAAAACAGGGGCGATACGCATTTACGGATGATCCTTGGCCGACCGAAGGGTCTGTACGCCAATTAGCGGATAATCCGTGAAGAATCCGTCGATCCCCTGCGCCAGCCCGGCTTTGATCTCGCCTGCGATATCGCCATGCGCAGCCTTGTCCGTGCCCCGGCGGAAGCGCGGCGGCAGGAAGGTGTTTTCGGCGCGGTACGTCCACGGGTGGACGCGCACGCCCGCGGCATGCGCATCGGAGACGAGGGTGGAGGGTGTGGTCGCCGTCTTGTCCGTCCACAGCTGCGCCTTGTCGGGCCCGATGCCGAAGGCATAGGTTGCGATCTGCTTCAGCCCCGCGGGCGTCAGCATCGCGGCATAGGACGGCGCGGCGCCATCCGCCGGCGCGCCCTCGCCCGCGACGAGCTGGATCAGGCGGATGCCGGTCATCGCGTGGATGCGCTGGAGATTCTTGACCTCGAACGACTGGATGAACACCGGGGCGCTGGCATCATGCCACCCTGCCTTGCGCAATTGTTCGACGAGCAGGACGTCGGTCGGATGGCCGATGCTTGCGAAATAGGTCGGGTGCTTGGTTTCGGGATAGATGCCGATCGTGCGCCCCAGCTCCTTCGACCGGCGCTTGGCGAGGTCGATGATCTCGGCCAGCGTCGGCACCTGATACTGGCCGTCATAGGCGGCATTGCCCGGGCGCAGCTGCGGCAGGCGCTCCTTTGCGCGCAGCGTCTTCAGCTCGGCGAGCGTGAAATCCTCGGTGAACCAGTCGGTCATCGTCTGGCCGTCGATCGTCTTGGTCGTCTTGCGGTCGGCGAATTCGGGATGCTGCGCGACGTCGGTGGTGCCGCCGATCGCATTTTCATGACGCGCGACGAGCACATTGTCCTTGGTCGGCACCAGATCGGGCTCGATGAAATCGGCGCCCTGCTCGATCGCCAGCTCGTACGATCCCAGCGTATGTTCGGGCCGCGACCCGCTCGCACCACGGTGCGCGATCACGATGGGAGGCGACAGGGGAGCATGCGTCATGGGACGATCCTGCCCGGTTGCGGGAACGGATGCCAGCAGCATCCCGGTGAGAGCGATTCGCAAAGCGGAAACCATCATGACCCGGAGCGTTACGGCCCTAATCTGACAGGGGTGCGACACCCCCGAACCGCGAGGGTTTCCATGCACTTCACGATCAACGGGCAGTCCTATCAGGCGGACCCCGATATCCGCACCTCGCTGCTCGACCTGTGTCGTGAGCATCTGGGGCTGACGGGCAGCAAGAAGGGCTGCGACCACGGCCAGTGCGGTGCCTGCACGATGCTGGTCAACGGCCGCCGCATCAACAGCTGCCTCAGCCTCGCAGTGATGCATCAGGACGACGAGATCGTGACGATCGAGGGGCTGGGCACGCCCGACGACCTTCACCCGCTCCAGGCCGCCTTCGTGCGCCACGACGGTTATCAGTGCGGCTATTGCACGCCGGGCCAGATCTGTTCGGCGGTCGGCATGATGGACGAGGTGAAGAAGGGCTGGCCCAGCCACGTCACCGGCGACCTCGACGCGCCCCGCTTCGACGATGGCGAGATTTCCGAACGGATGAGCGGCAATCTGTGCCGCTGCGCCGCCTATCCCAACATCGTCGATGCGATCCGCGAGGTGGCGGAAGCGAACGGCACGGTCGATATCGCCCTGCGCCATAGCAGCGCCAAGGCGGAGGCAGAGGCATGAAGACCTTCACTTATGCCAAGGCGGACAGCGCCGATGCCGCGGTGCGCGACGCGCACAGCTCGGGCACCAAGTTCATCGCGGGCGGCACCAATCTGCTCGACCTGATGAAGCTGCAGATCGAAACCCCCGAAAAGCTCGTCGATATCAGCCGGCTGCCCTTGGGCGAGATCGAGGATCGCGAGGATGGCGGCCTGACGATCGGCGCGCTCGTCCCCAATTCCGACCTCGCCGCCGACCCCCGCGTCATCGCGAAATACGAGGTGCTGAGCCGCGCCCTGCTCGCCGGCGCCTCCGGCCAGCTGCGCAACAAGGCCTCGACCGGCGGCAATCTGCTCCAGCGCACCCGCTGCTATTATTTCTACGACACCGCCATGCCCTGCAACAAGCGCGAGCCCGGCACCGGCTGTTCGGCGATCGGCGGGTTCAACCGCATCCTGGCCGTGCTCGGCACGTCGGAGCAGTGCATTGCGACGCACCCCAGCGACATGGCGGTGGCGATGCGCGCGCTCGATGCCACGATCATCACGCAGCGCCCCGACGGCGACAAGCGCCGCATCTCGATCCACGATTTCTACCGCCTGCCCGGCGACACGCCGAACATCGAGACGGTGCTGGAGACGGGTGAACTGATCACCCACATCGAATTGCCCGCACCGCCCGCCGGCAAGCAGGTGTATCGCAAGGTTCGCGACCGCGCCTCCTATGCCTTTGCGATCGTGTCGATCGCCGGCGTCGTCGAGGTGCAGGACGGCAAGATCGCCGCCGCATCGCTCGCCTTCGGTGGCCTCGGCCCGATGCCGTGGCGCAACCCCGCGGTGGAGGCCGCGCTGGTCGGCCAGGCGCCGTCCGACGCCGCGTTCAACGCCGCGGCCGACGCGCTGCTGGCGGAGGCCAAGGGCTATGGCTCGAACGACTTCAAGATCCCGCTGACGCGCCGGGTGCTCGTCGCCACGCTTCGCGATCTGACGGGAGAATAAGGCATGTTCGGTTTCGGCAAGGGCGACACCAACGCGCTCACCATGAATGCGGCGCATCCCGACAGCCTGCTCGACACGTCGGCGCAGGATGTGATCGGCAAGCCCATCGACCGTATCGACGGCCCGAAGAAGGTGTCGGGCAAGGCGACCTATGCCGCGGAATATGCGCTCGATAACGTCGCCTACGGCTATCTCGTCCGCGCGACGGTGGGCGCCGGCAAGATCACGTCGCTCGATGCGAGCCGCGCCAAGGCGCTGCCCGGCGTCATCGACGTCATCACCGATTACGCCAGCTTCATCCGCAACCCGCAGCAGGGCGGTGAGACGACCGCCCCGACGCAGGGCGTGGAGGATGTCGCCTATCACGGCGAGATCATCGCGATCGTCATCGCCGAAAGCTACGAAACCGCGCGCGACGCGGCCTTGCAGGTGAAGGTCGCGTATGAACCCGGTGAGGGCCGCTACGATTTCGAGGCGCACAAGAGTGAGGCGGAAGAGCCCAAGCCGCAACAGATCCCGCCCCACCACGATCAGGGCGACATCGACAAGGCCATGGCCGACGCCGCGTTCACGGTCGACGTCACCTATACCACGCCCTCGCAGAACTCCGCCGCGATGGAACCGCATGCCAGCCTCGCGGTATGGGAAGACGGCGCGCTGACGCTATACGGCGCCTATCAGATGCCCTCATCCGACAAGCAGCAGCTCGCCAAGGCGCTGGGCGTATCGGCGGACAAGGTGCGGATCGTCGCGGCCTATGTCGGCGGCGGCTTCGGGTCGAAGCTCGGCATCGCGCCGGAAAGCGTCGCGGCGGCGATCGCGGCAAAGCGTCTGAACCGCCCGGTCAAGGCGGTGATGGCGCGCCAGCAGGTGTTCGACGCCACCGTCCGCCGCTCGAACACCGAACAGCGGATGCGCCTGGGCGCGACTGCCGACGGTACGCTCACCGCGATCGGCCACGAAACCTTGGTCAGCAATCTGCCGGGCGAGGATTTCTTCGAACCCACCGGCATGGCGACGCATTTCCTCTATGCGGGCGAAAACCGGCGGATCACGCACGACATCGTCCGCCTCGACTGGCTGCTCGCCGGATCGATGCGCGCGCCGGGCGAAGCGGTCGGCCTGATCGCGCTGGAAGGCGCGATCGACGAACTGGCGGAGAAAATGGGCATCGACCCCATCGAACTTCGCCGCCGCAACGAGCCCGAGAAGGATCCGGAAAAGAACATCCCCTATTCCTCGCGTTCGCTGATCCCGTGTCTGGAGCGCGGCGCGGAGGCGTTCGGCTGGTCGGGCCGCAAGCCCGCCGGCACCGACCGGCGCGGCGAATGGTTGTACGGCATGGGCGTCGCCTCCGCCGCGCGATCGAACATGCTGATGAAATCCGCCGCCAAGGTCTCGATCGACGGCCAGGGCAAGGCGCATGTCGAAACCGACATGACCGACATCGGCACCGGCACCTATACGATCCTGGGCCAGATCACCGCCGAGATCCTCGGCCTGCCGATCGAGGACGTCACCGTCCATCTGGGCGATACCGATGCGCCGCCGGGCGCGGGGTCGGGCGGCTCGTGGGGCGCCGGGTCGGCCGGCTCGTCGGTCTATCTCGCCTGCGAAGCGCTGCGTACCAAGATCGCCAAGGCGATGGGCGTCGATGAGGGCGCAATGACACTGAAGGACGGCCGCGTCATCGCCGACAATCGCAGCGTGCCGCTCGGCCAGCTGGTCGGCGACGGCATCGAGGCGACGGGCGAGATCAGCGCTGGCCATCAGGAAAAGACGTTCAACCAGGCGAGCTATGGCGCGCATTTCTGCGAGGTTGCAGTCCATGCGGTAACGGGTGAAGTGCGCGTCAAGCGGATGCTCGGCGTGTTCACCGCGGGCCGCATCCTCAACGCCAAGACCGCGCGCTCGCAATGCCTCGGCGGCATGACTTTCGGCATCGGCTGCGCGCTGTCCGAAGAGCTCGTCCACGATCCGCGCAACGGCAAGGTCGTCAACCGCGACCTCGGCGAATATCACGTCCCCGTGAACGCCGACGTGCCGCAGCTGGAGGTCGAATTCCTCCACGAACGCGACATCCAGGCGAACCCGCTCCACGCCAAGGGGCTGGGCGAACTCGGTATCTGCGGCGCGGCGGGCGCCGTCGGCAACGCGATCTACAACGCCACCGGCGTGCGCGTCCGCGATTTCCCGGTGACGCTCGACAAATTGCTGGAGGGGTTGCCAGCGGTGTGATGCCCTCGCCCCAAACCCCAACCGTCACCCCGGCCTTGAGCCGGGGTCCCGCTTCTTCTTCGGGCGTACGGTAAATAGCGGGACCCCGGATCAAGTCCGGGGTGACGAAGTATAAAGGCACCACCCTTTCCCCCTCCCGCCCAACGCCTTACATTCTCCGCACCCGGTTCCGGGCAAGGACGTGAGCCTGTATGAACGAGATGACGATGGACCGCGCGTATCGCCCGCATGGGCTGGCGCACGGGCAACAGGGCGTGCTGGGCGCGCCGATCGACCGGATCGATGGGCCGGCAAAGGTGAGCGGCACCGCGACCTATGCCTATGAGGACGCGCCCGACGGCACGCTCTACGCCGCGATCGTCGGCGCGCCGGTGCCGCGCGGCCGCGTGACGGGGATCGACGCATCGGCGGCGGAGGCGCTGCCCGGTGTCGTCGCGGTCATCCACGACGACCCGCGTATGGTCACCGGCGGCAGCAATTCGCAAGGCGCCGCGCACAGCGGCACCGACGCGATCTTCCATTACGGCCAACCCGTTGCGATCGTCGTCGCCGAGGATCAGGCGACCGCCCGCGATGCGGCCAGCCGCGTGGTCATATCGGTCGAAGAGGCCCCCGCCCGCCTCGCGATGGCGGAGCAGTCGATCGAGCAGGATCACGACCTCGGCTTCCTGCCCGCGATCGACAAGGGCGACCTCGACGCCGCGCTGGCCGAGGCGCCCGTGACGGTCGACCTCGCCTATACGACGCCTGTCCATTTCCCCGCCGCGCTGGAACCGCATGCCAGCACCGTCTGGTGGCAGGATGGCGCGCTGACCGTGCGCACCAGCAACCAGGTGATCGGCGCCGCCCGCACCACGATCGCAAAAGCGCTTGGTCTCGATGCGGACAAGGTCCGCGTCCTCGCCCCCTTCGTGGGCGGCGGCTTCGGCGGCAAGACCGGCGTCGGGCCGGAGGTGATCCTCGCCGCCATCGCCGCGGAGAAGACCGGCCGCCCGGTCAAGGTCGCGCTCCCCCGCGCGCAGACCGCCTATCTCGTCCACCACCGCTCCGCGACGACGCAGCGCGTGCGGATCGCCGCCACGCAGGATGGCCGCATCACCGCCTTCGCGCACGAAGGCGTCGCCGCGCAGAACGACGATGCGCGCTTCCTCGAACCCATCCCGTTCGGCTCGCTGCCCCTTTACGGCGGCGAAAACCGCCGCTTCCGCACCGACCTCGTCCGGCTCGATCTGCCTGCGACGGGCGCGGTGCGCGCGCCGGGCGAGGCGATCGGCACCTTCGCGGTCGAATGCGCGATGGACGAGCTTGCCGAACGGCTGGGGCTGGACCCGGTCGAGCTGCGCCGGATCAACGAACCCGACGTCGATCCGGTCAGCGGCAAGCCCTTCTCCACCCGCCGCCTGCTCGATTGCTATGACGAAGGTGCCCGCCGCTTCGGCTGGGACGCACGCAACCGCACACCCGGCGCACGGCGCGAGGGCGAATGGCTGATCGGCCACGGCATGGCCGCGGCACTGCGCGGCAACTTCACCGTCAAGGCCGAAGCCGAGGTGCGGCTGGAAGCCGATGGCCGCGCGATCGTCGCCTGCGACATGACCGACATCGGCACCGGCACCTACACCATCCTTGCCCAGACGGTCGGCGAGATGCTCGGCCTGCCCGTCACCTCGGTCGAGGTTCGGCTGGGCGACAGCGACCTGCCGCCCAGCGCCGGCTCGGGCGGATCGTTCGGCGCGGGCAGCGCCTGCGCCGCCGCGGCGCTCGCGTGCGAGGACATCCTCAGCGACCTCGCCCGCCGCATGAACGCCGCGCCCGAAGACCTGACGCTCAAGGACGGCTGCGTCACCGCCGGCGGCCGCAGCGTCACGCTTTCCGATTTGCTGCGCGGTGAACCGATCGTCGCGCGCGGCAAGACCGCCCCCGGCAAGGAAAGCCAGCGCACCAGCCAGGCGAGCCACGGCGCCCATTTCGTCGAGGTCGCGGTCAATGCGATCACCGGCGAGGTGCGCGTCCGCCGCATGCTCGGCGTGTTCGACGTCGGCCGCGTCCTCAACGCGAAGACCGCGGCGAACCAGCTGATCGGCGGCATGGTCTGGGGCATCGCCTATGCGCTCAGCGAAGAGGCGGTGGTCGACCCGCGCTCGGGCCATTTCGTCAACCCGGACTTCGGCGAATATCACGTCGCCGTGAACGCCGACGTGCCACAGATCGAGGTGCATTTCGTCGAGGAGATCGACGACAGCGCCAACCCGGCCGGCGCAAAGGGCGTCGGCGAGCTCGGCATCTCGGGCGCCGGTGCCGCGGTGGTCAACGCCATCTACAACGCCTGTGGCGTACGCATCCGCGACTTCCCCGTCACGCTCGACGCCCTGCTGCCGGGGCTGCCGGCAGTCTAACTCCTCCCCGCTCGGCGGGGAGGGGGACCGCCGCGAAGCGGTGGTGGAGGGGCGTGGCCCCAAACGCCATCGCCTGTGGAAAGCCCCCTCCACCAGCTGCGCTGGTCCCCCTCCCCGCCAAGCGGGGAGGATTGAAAGGTAGAATATGGCCGAAAACGACAGCGTCCTCGCCGCCGCGCGCGAATGGAAAGGCGAACCGCTCGCCATCGCCACCGTAGTCTCCACCTGGGGCAGCGCCCCGCGCCCCAAGGGCAGCCACATGCTCGTCCATGGCGACGGCCGGTTCGAAGGATCGGTGTCGGGCGGCTGCGTCGAAAGCGACATCCTGCAGACCGCCGCTGACGTCATCGCCGGCGCGCCCTTCCAGCTCAAGCGTTACGGCGTGGCGGATGCCGCCGCTTGGGAAGTCGGCCTGCCCTGCGGCGGCGAGATCGCGGTGATGGTGCAGCCCGTCTCCGCCACCGGTTTCGACCCCGAATTGTTCGACCGCATCGCCGACGCGCGCGACCGTGGTGAGGCGCTGACCGTCACCACCGACCTTTCCACCGGCCACAGCGACCTGCGGCCTGTTGAGACGGGGGAGGTCTTCGTCAACCGCTACGATCCCCCGCGCCGCCTGCTGATCGTCGGCGCGGTGCAGATCGCGCAAAGCCTCGCCGCGCTGGCGACGACGCTCGGCATCGCCACGACCGTGATCGACCCGCGCGCCCGCTTCCTCACCGAAGAGCGCTTCCCGGGCGTGACGCTGGACGACCGCTGGCCCGACGAGGCGATCGCCGCGCTGAAGCCCGGCCCCGCCACCGCCGTCGTCACGCTCAGCCACGACATCAAGATCGACGATCCCGCGCTGATCGCCGCACTCGCCACCGGCGCGCCGTATGTCGGCGCGCTCGGCAGCCGCCGCAGCCATGCCGCACGCCGCGAACGGCTGGCGGCAGAAGGCCTCAGCGCGGCGCAGATCGACCGGATCGACGCGCCCGTCGGTATCGATATCGGCGCGATCGGCCCGTCGGAAATCGCGCTGTCGATCGCCGCGGCCATGGTAGGAGCCTTTCATGATCGCCGCTGAAGACTGCGTATTGATATTGCTCGCCGCGGGGCGGTCGCAGCGGATGGGCGACCTTGGCAGCAAGCTCGACGAACCCTTCCTCGGCCGTGCGCTCGGCCTGCACGTCGCGGTCGCGCTCGAAGACATGCCGTTTCGCGAACGCGTCGCCGTCGTCGGCAAGGCGCAATGCGATTATGCCGCGCATGGCTATACGACCGTGCGGAACGACGACCCGGCGCTGGGCCTCGGCCGGTCGGTCGCGCTCGGCGTCGACTGCGCCCGCGCGCATGGCGCCCAGGCGGTGGTCGTCGCGCTCGCCGACATGCCGCGCGTCACCGCGACGCACATCTGGCACCTGCTCGAGGCTGCGGACGGCCCCGACGCGGTCGTCGCCTCCAGCGACGGCATCAGCCCCAAGCCCCCCGCCGTCTTCGGCCGCAACCGCTTCGACGCCCTGCTGGCATTGGAGGGCGACCAAGGCGCCCGCGACATGGTCCGCGGCGGCAAGCACGTCGTCACGACCCCCGCCGAACTGATCGACGTCGACACGCCCGAGGAACTGGACCGGCTCCGCGCCCTCGTCGGCGCCCCCGAAACCTACACGCGCCTCCGACGCCCGTAAGGCACCTTCGCGCTTCCCCGTCACCCCGGGCTCGACCCGGGGTCCCGCTTCTTCCAACCGCGCGGACAATCTGGACCCCGGATCAAGTCCGGGGTGACGAACGATCTCAAAAACCTGCCTTAACCCCCGGCCCGTCATTGCGAGCGAAGCGGTCAGCCGCCCCAACGGCAAAAGCCATGTTGGACGCCGCCCGCCCCAACCCTCTCAGGTCAGACCGAGAAACCACCCCATCTGTCCTACACGCCGCCGCCGCGCTAACCCCGCGAAGGCACCGAAACGCTCTGCCTCACCATCACCAAAACTGAAACGATACCCCCCAATCGTTTCCATTAAGGTGTTCATGTTGTCTATGTTGCGCGCCTTATTCGTGCCGCAGCGCATCGATCGGGTTCAGCGCCGCCGCGCGCCGCGCCGGGAAATAGCCGAACACCACCCCGATCACCGCCGATATGCCGAAGGCGATCAGGTTGATCTGCGGATCGAACGTCCAGGGCACCTGCATCAGCGGCACCAGCGCGAGGATCACGCCCTGCGCGATGATCAGCCCGACGATCCCGCCGAGGCACGACAGCGCCACCGCCTCGACCAGGAATTGCAACAGCACCTCGCGCGCGACCGCGCCGATCGCCAGGCGAATGCCGATCTCGCGCGTGCGCTCGGTCACCGACACCAGCATGATGTTCATGATGCCGATCCCGCCGACGACCAGGCTGATCGCCGCCACCGCCGCGACGATGCGGGTCAGCAGCGTCGTCGTGCCGGTCAGCGTGTCGGATATCTGCTTGGTGTCGAAGATGTTGAAATCGTCCGGCCGCGCGCCGGTCAGGTGGCGGCGTTCGCGCAGCAGCGCGGTGATCGACGACTGCACGGTCGCGCTGGAATAGGCCGGATCGACGCCGACCAGCATCACGCGCACGTCGTCATTGCCGACGAACCGGCGCTGCACCGTCTTGATCGGCATGACGACCACATCGTCCTGATCGCCGAAGCCGCCCTGCCCGCGCGTCGTCAGCACCCCGATCACGTCGCAGCTGACATTGCCCAGCCGGATGCGCGTGCCCACCGCATTGCCGGAGGGGAACAGGTTCTTGCGCACGGTATTGCCGATCAGGCACACCGCCTTGCCCGCCTCCTGCTCCGCCGGCGACCAATAGCGTCCGGCGGCAAGCGGCCACGGCTGCACCGTGTTGAACGCCAGCGTCGTGCCGTTGATCGTCGTCGACCAGTTCGCGCCTTCGTAGATCGCGGTGGCGCTGGCGTTGGTTTGCGGCGCGACCGCGGTGACGCCGGCGATCTGCGTTGCCACCGCGTCCGCGTCGGGCACCTTGAACGGCGGCGGCGGCGGACCGCCACCCCCCCGGCCGAAGCCCTGGCCGGGCCGCACCTGCAACACGTTGCTGCCCAGCGCGCTGATCTGCTGCTGCACCGCAGCCGTCGTCGCCTTGCCCAGCGTCACCATCGTGACGACCGCACCGACGCCGATCACGATGCCCAGGATCGTCAGGAACGAGCGCAGCAGATGCCGCCGGATCGACCGGATCGCGAGGATGAAGGTGGTGCCTAGCATCTATGCCTCCACCGCCTCGCCCTGCCGATGCTGCGCCTCGATCCGCTCGACCAACCCGTCCTTGAAGTGGACGACCGTGCGCGCGAACGCCGCCATGTCGGGTTCGTGCGTCACCATCAGCACGGTGATGTTGGCGGTACGGTTGAGGTCGGTCAGCAATTCCATGATCTCGACCGACCGTTCGCTGTCGAGGTTGCCGGTCGGTTCGTCGGCAAGCAGCACATCGGGCTGCGTCACGATCGCCCGCGCGATGGCGACGCGCTGCTGCTGGCCGCCCGACAGCTCCGCGGGCGTATGATCCCACCAGCGGTCGAGCCCCACCTTCTCCAGCGCCGCCATGCCCAGCTCGCGCCGCGTCTTCTTGTCCTCGCCGCGATAGAGCAACGGCAGCTCGACATTCTCCAGCGCGCTGGTGCGGCTGAGCAGGTTGAACCCCTGGAATACGAAGCCGAGATACCGCCGCCGCAGCAGCGCCCGCTGGTCGCGATCCAGCGTTTCGACATGGTGGCCGCGGAACAGGAAGGTTCCGCCGGACGGCACGTCGAGGCAGCCGAGGATGTTCATCGTCGTCGACTTGCCCGACCCCGACGGCCCCATGACCGCGACGAAATCGCCCGCCTGGATGTCGAGGTCGACGCCCTTCAACGCCTGAAACTGCGTCGCGCCGGTGCCGTAGACCTTGGTGACGTTGCGCAGCGAGATGAGCGCATCAGCCATGGGCAACGTCCCGCTTTTCCGCCACGGAGGGAGGCACGCAACAGCGCCACGCCCTACCCGTCACCCCGGACTTGTTCCGGGGTCCACTCCGCGGCGAGGGGAATGGCTGGAGGCTCAAGCGCTGCCCCCGCTGCCCGGTGGACCCCGGAACAAGTCTGGGGTGACGGTGTGGCGAGTTACTGCCCACCGGCCCCACCCCCGCGACGGCCACCGCCGGCACCGCCACCGCGCCGCGATCCGCCGGCCTTGTCGCCATTGCCCGCCAGCTGACCGGTGATCACCTGCTGCCCCGGCTTCAGGTCGCCGCTCAGCACCTCGGTCATCGTGCCGTTGCTGTCGCCGGTCGTCACCTGAACCGGCTGCGGCTGGCCGTCGGCGCCCTTGACGTAGACGGTCTGCGTCGCGCCGCGGCCCAGCGTCGCGGTCCGCTCCGGCCGGTCGCGCCGCGGGCGGAAGGTCAGCGATCCGGCGATGCCGCCGCTCGATCCGCCGGCCGATGCGCCGTCGCTCGGCTTGAAGCGCAACGCCGCATTGGGGACGAGCAGCACGTTCTGCTTGTCCGACGTCACGATATCCGCGGTCGCGGTCATGCCCGGGCGCAGCTGCAATGACGGGTTGGCGACCGTCAGGTCGGCGGCATAGCTCACCACCTGGTTCGACGAGGCGGTCGTCGCCGTCGTCGCGGTAGAGCTTGCCGAATTGACCGTCAGGTTCGATCCCAGATCGACGCGGTTGATCGTCGCGGGGAAGGTGCGGCCCGGGAAGGCATCGACGGTGAACGTCGCCTTCTGCCCGGTTTTCACCTCGCCCACGTCCGCCTCGTCGATCGCGACCTCCAGCTTCATCTGCGACAGGTCTTCGGCGATCACGAACAGCGTCGGCGTGTTGAACGAGGCGGCGACGGTCGCGCCCGGATCGATCTGGCGCGCGAGGACGACACCGTTGACCGGCGAGCGGATGATCGCGCGCTGCCGCTGCGTCTGGCTCTGCGCGAGCAACGCCTGCGAGGCGCTGACGTTCGCCTGCGCGGTCTTCAGCGCCGCGATCGCCCGCTGGTAATCGGCGCGGCCGGACTGGAGCTCGGTGCCCGACGGCACGCGCCCGTTCGACAGCTTGTACACCTCTTCGAGGCGGGCGAGCTGCGCGCGGCTTTCGGCGACGGTCGCCTGCGCCTGGTTCACCTGCGCCTGGTTGGCGGCAATCTGCGCGCGCTGCTGGCGGATCTGGTCGTCGATCTGCTGCGGGTCGATCAGCGCGAGCGGCTGGCCCGCCCGGACGCGATCGTTGACGTCGACCACCACCTTCGTGACGAGGCCCGACAGCTGCGAGCCGACCGTCACCTGATTGGTGGGCGCGAGCTTGCCCGTCGCCGACACGGTCACGGTCAGATTGCCGCGCTCCACGCCCTGCGTGGCATAGCCTGCCTCCGCCTTGCCGCCGAAACAGCTCTTCAGCAGCAGCGCGAGCAGCACCACGCCGATCGCGACCAGCGCCCATTTCACGTAACGGCGCCACGCCGGCACCGGCTTCACGCCGAGGAAATCGTCGAGCTGTGCGTCGGCCATCAGCGGGGTTCCGTTGCGAGAATGGGGGTGGCGCCGCGTTCGGGCGCCTGCGGCACGACGCTGGGATCCCAGCCGCCGCCCAGCGCGTCGTACAGCGCGATCAGCGCGGTCGCCTGATCGGAGCGCGCCTGCGTCAGGCCGTTCTGCGCCGACAGCAACGCGGCTTCCTGCTGGTTCAGAGTCGTGAAGTCGGTAAGCCCGGTGCGATACTGGCTGCGGCTCAGGATCGCCGAGGCGTTGGCGGCATCATAGGCGATGGCGAATTGCGTCTCGCGCCGCCGCGCCGAATCCAGCGCGACGATGGCATTTTCGATATCCTCGAGCGCCAGCAGCACCACGCCCTTGTAATTGGCGAAGGCGGTGTCGGCCGCCGCTTCGTTGCTGCGGACCTGCGCACGCAACCGCCCACCGTTGAAGATCGCCTGCGTCAGCCCGGCGAACAGGCCGCCGGTGATCGCGTCGCCGAGCCCCGTGAGGCTGGTCGCGTTGCTGTTGATGTTCCCGGTGATCGCCAATGCCGGATAAAGCTGCGCCTTGGCGACGCCGATCCGCGCGGTGGCGGCGGCCAGGGTGCGTTCGGCACTGCGCACGTCGGGGCGGCGGCGCAGCGCATCGGCGGGAATGCCCACCCCGACGCTCGCCGGCCCCTTCGGGATCGCACGCGGCGCGGCGAGCGCGCTACGCAACGCGCCGGGCGCCTGCCCGGTCAGCACACCCAGCCGCGCGACCGCGGCGGCATATTGCTGTTCGATCTGCGGCACGCCCGCCGCGGTCTGCGCCCGCTGGCTGCGCGCCTGCTCGACATCGACCGACGAGACGAGGCCCGCCTGCACGCGGAACCCCGCGATCTCCAGATTGTCGTCCTGGATGGCCAGGCTGGCGCGCGCGTTGGCGAGCTGCGCCTGATAGGCGCGCGCCAGCACGTAGTTGCGCGCGACCTCACTCTCGACGCTCAGCAGCACGGTCGCATAGTCGAACCCGCTCGCTTCATATTGCGCGCGGCTCGCCTCCACCGTCCGGCGGATTTCACCGAACAGGCCGACCTGATAGCTCGCCGACAGGCCGGCGGAGAAGCTGTTGGTGCCGCCCCCGCCCGTGTCGACCACGGTGCCGTCGGGCAAAGTGAACGAACGGCCACCGCCGCGCAGGTTCTCGTTGCGCTGATACCCCGCCGACCCCGACAGCGTCGGCAGCAGCGACGCGCGGCTCTGCACCAGCGCCTCGCGCGCCTGCCGCAGCCGCCCGATCGCCTGGGCGATATCGGTATTGGCCCCGCGCGCCTGCTCCACCAACTGGCCCAGCACGGGATCGTCGAAGTTCGACCACCAGCGCGTCAGGTCTTCAGGGCTGGCCGGCGCCGGCACCGAATAGGTGGTGGGAACGCCCAGCTCGGCGGGCGTCTTCGCGCGATAATCGGGGCCGACGGTGCAACCCGCCAGGGCCAGCGCGGCGAGCGCCGGAGCGGCGTACGGGGAAGCGGTCAGGCGAACCATGCGTCCTGTGTGATCAACACACCGCACCGCGTCCAGCGCTTTTGTGTCGCAAAATGTCACGCCCGCGTCATCAACGACCCTGAAACGCCGGCTTGCGCTTTTGCAGGAACGCCATGCCGCCCTCCGTCGAATCCGCCGATCCGCGCGCGGTGCGCTGCGCATCTGCTTCGGCGGCCAGCGCCGTGGCATAATCGCTCTCCATGGCTTGGCCCAAGGCGCGCCGCATCAGGCCCAGCGCCACCGTCGGCCCCGCCGCCAGCCGCGTCGCCAGCGCCAGCGCCTCGGCGTCCAGTGCCTCGTCGGCAACGACGCGATGGATCATGCCCCAGTCGAGCGCCTTGGCCGCCGGCACACGCTCGCCGAGCAGCATCATCTCCGCCGCGCGAGCGCGCCCGATCAGCCGCGGCAGCATCCAGGACGCGCCACCATCGGGCACCAGCCCGATGTTGACGAACGCCTGCAGGAAATAAGCCGTCTCGCTCGCCACGCAGAAATCCGCTGCAAGCGCGAGGCTGCACCCGATCCCCGCCGCCGGTCCGCGCACCGCGCTGACCACCGGCACGCCCAAATCGGCGATCGCCAGCATCGTCGGGTTGTACTGGTCGGTCAGCGCCGCATAGGTCGTCTCGCCGGGATTGTCGGCGCCCAGCGCGCCGCCGCCGACGTCTGCGCCCGAACAAAAGGCCCGCCCGGCCCCCGCCAGCAGCACCGCGCGTGCGCCATCCAGTCGCGCCAGCGCGTCACGAAGCTCGTCGAACAGCGCCGGCGGCGCCGCATTCAGCCGATCGGGCCGGTTGAGCGTCAGTACCAGCACCTCGCCCTGCCGCTCGGCCAGAATATGCTCATACGCCATGGTCACGTCTTCCTCTCCCGTGCGACGTCGATTCCACCGGTCCATCCGCCGCTCGCGCCGAGACATAGCGGAGTGCGGAGCGGGTGCCATAGGGGACTTTGGCCGATCTCGGATTAGCTCATAACGTCATGCCTGATGGCAGAGGTATCGACTTTAGTCAGCATTACGGACCTTTCGTGCGCCCACCACTGGTCTCACGACGTTTTCCAATTCCCCAGCGCAACATAATAAGACAATGTTGCATACATATCACAACGCCAAGAAACGTTCACAATGCTGTCATTTTGTCGCTTGATCCGGATGCGGCGAACCGATCTTATGGTGCCCGCAGGCCCGTAAAGGGCTGGGACCAAAGGGGTTAATTCGTGAAACTGTCGCATCTCTATGCGGCGACGGCGATCCTGCCGCTCGCCCTCGCTACTGCTTTGCCTGCGTTCGCGCAGACCACCGCCACCGATACCCAAACCAGCCCGGTTCCCGACCCCACCCAGGTCCCGACCGACCAGCAGAACCCGCAGTCGCCCAACGCCGATGCGGGCAGCAACACGCAGAGCGGCGGCGACATCGTCGTCACCGGATCGCGCATCCGTCGTGACGAATTCTCCGTCTCCGATCCGATCACCGTCATCGGCAAGGACGAGATCACGCAGGCGGGCTTCGCTAGCGCCGCCGACGCGTTGCAGAGCAATGCGATCACGCAGGGCACGTCGCAGATCAACAACACCTACGGCGGCTTCGTCACCGACGGCGGCACCGGTGCGAACACGCTGGGCCTGCGCGGCCTCGGCCCCAATCGCACGCTGATCCTGCTCAACGGCCGCCGCCTGGCGCCGGGCGGCACGCGCGGCTCGGTGGTCGCTGCCGACCTCAACGTGCTGCCGACCGCCATCATCGACCGGATCGAAGTGCTGAAGTCCGGCGCCTCGTCGGTCTACGGCTCGGACGCCGTCGCCGGCGTCGTCAACATCATCACCGACAAGGCGCTGACCGGCCTGCAGCTCGATCTGCAGACCAACGTGCCCGCGGTCGGGGCCGGCGTCGATCGCCGCGCCAGCGCCAGCTTCGGCATGCAGACCGATCGCCTCGGCATCATCGGCTCGCTCGAGTATCGCAAGCGCAACGCCCTCGCCCGCGGCGACGTGCCGTTCTTCAATTGCCCGATCGGCGGGTTCCTCGACGGCCAGGGGTCGGCGTTCGGCGTGGGCGATCCCTTCCCGGTCGGCGATCCGCGCAACTGCTTCACGATCGACAATGGCGGCACTACGATCAACACGCTCGGCCTGCCGACGCGTCAGGCGATCGGCCGCACCAGCGGCGTGCTCGGCAACTTCAACCGCTTCGTCCCCGCCCCCGGCGTCACCACCGGGCCGTTCCCCGGCTATCTCGGCGTCGGCACCTATGACCGCGACACGTTCGATCCGGCGATGCAGCGCGAACCGCTCGTCACCGGCGTCGAAACCTACACGGGCTATTTGTCGGCGACCTACAAGCTGCAGGCGCTCGGCAATGCAGAGGTCTATGGCGAACTGCTCGGCACCCGCCGCAAGTCGGGGTCGCCGCTGTACCGCCAGTTGTCGCTCGATTATCTCCAGGGCAGCCCGCTGCTCCCGGCGAACATCCGCAACGGCGCCTTCGCCAACCCGACCAACACGTCGAGCGGCCAGATCATCGCGGCGCGCGCCTTCATCGGCTTCGGCCTGACCGAGGACGCGCAGACCGTCGATTACGTCCGCGCGTCGGGCGGCATCCGCGGCGACTTCTTCTTCCCCGGCTGGCGCTATGACGCCTATGTCGGCAAGTCGTGGAACGATGGCGTCTACACCGGTCAGTCGTTCCTGATCGATCGCCTGGCCAACTCGCTCAACGTCGTCGCTAACCCCGACGGCACGTTCAGCTGCGTCAGCGCGGCCTCCAACCCCAATTGCGTCGCGGCGCCCGCGCTGACCGCCGGGGTGATCGGCGGCCAGCTGCCGCAGAACTTCCGCAATTACATCTTGGCGAATACCCGCGGCACGACGGCGTTCCGTGAGACGACCTATGCCTTCAACATCGACGGCCCGCTGTTCAAGCTGCCGGGGGGCGATGCGCAGCTGGCTTTGGGCGTCGAGCACCGCCGCCAGAGCATCAACGACCAGCCCGACGTCAATTCGATCAACGGCAATCTGTTCGGCCTCACCGCCGCGACGCCGACGGTCGGCAAGGACAACGTCAAGGAAGCGTTCGGCGAAATCTACCTGCCGCTGCTGCAGGACCTGCCCTTCGCCTATCGCCTGAACGTCACCGCCTCGGGCCGCTATACCGACTATGCCTCCTATGGCTCGGGCACGACGTACAAGGTCTCGGCGGAATGGGAGCCGTTCCGCGGCTTTGGCTTCCGCGGCAGCTACGGCACATCCTATCGTGCACCGGCGCTCGCCGAACAGTTCCTGGGCGCGACCAGCGGCTTCCTGCCGACCAACTCGGACCCGTGCAGTGCGCTGCCGGTGCCCGCGCAGCAGTCGCCCAACCAGCAGATCATCGCGCGCAACTGCGCCTCGATCGGCCTGCCGGCGGACTTCGAACAGCGCAACAGCATCACCTCGTTCCGCGTCGGCGGCGCAGAGGCGGGCTTGAGCGCGGAAACCTCGACCAACTGGACGGTCGGTGCGGTGCTGCGTCCGCGCCTGCCGGAATCGGTCGGCCAGCTCTCGCTGTCGCTCGACTATTTCGACATCAAGGTCGACAATGGCGTATCGGACCTCTCCGGCGCGACGATCCTGCAGCGCTGCTACAGCAACCCCAATTTCGATGCGAACGCCGGGTTCTGCCGCTTCGTGCAGCGTGACGCCAATCAGGCGCTCACCGTCACCAGCAGCTTCGTCAACCTGTCAGAAAACATCGTGAAGGGTTACGAGTTCAATGGTCGCTACGCCCGCGACCTGTTCGGCGGCAAGTTCGTCTTCAACGCGAACGTCACCAAATACACCGAACAGTCGACCCGCCTGTTCCCCGAGGAATTCCTGACCGACGCCAACGGCATCGTCACCTCGCCGGAATGGGTCGGCAACTTCGACGCCAACTACACCTTCGGTCCGATGACGGTCCGCTACGGGCTCGACTGGATCGGTGGCGACCACAACAAGACCTATAACTATTTCGCGTTCGACAACCTGACCGGCATCACCGATCCGGCGCTGGTCCAGCAGTATCGTGACAATTACTTCCTGGAGGCGGACGGCTACGTCCTCCACCAGCTGTCGGTGCAGTTCAACGTGCAGAAGAAGTACCAGTTCACCTTCGGCGTGCGGAACCTGCTCGACACCAAGCCCCCGCGGATCAGCGCCATCGGGTTCACGACCATCGGCAACGCCCCGCTCTATTCGGGCTATGATTATGTCGGCCGGTCGTTCTTCGCGAACGTCAACGTCAAGTTCTAAGCTGCGACGGAAGGCTCCGGGGCAACCCGGGGTCTTCCGTGTTTCCCCATGACGATGATCGATCCCCCGACGCCCTGTGACGCCCGTGTCGAGGCGATCCGGGCAAACCTGCGGCTTGCCCTGTCCGATCAGGTGAAGGCGTGGGGGGTGCCGCAATCGACGGCGGCCGCGCGGCTCGGCATCGGCCGCTCGACGCTCAACAACATTCTCAATCACGACAATCGCAGGATTTCGATCGCGTCACTGATCACGATGCTGCTGCGCGCCGGCGCCGATGTGTCGGTGGAGGTGGCACTCGCGCCTGCTTGGCCTGACGCGCAATGAGGCACCGAATGCGTCATTGCGAGCGAAGCGTGGCAATCCAGGGCGTCTTGGTCCGGCTCTGGATTGCTTCGGCCCGCTCGCAATGACGGACTGGAAACCGGCCTGTCCCCAATAGGGACCGGCAGAGCGGGCCTACCGCCCGGACCAATTCCCCGGCCGCTTCTCGACGAAGGCCGCCATGCCCTCCTTCTGGTCCGCCGTACCGAACAGTCCGTTGAACAGCCGCCGCTCGAACTGGATGCCCTGCGCCAGCGGCGTTTCGAACGCGGCGTTCACCATCTCCTTGTTCGCCAGTACCGCGAGCGGCGCCATCGCGGCGATCGACGCGGCGGTCTTCACCGCCTCCTCGACCAGATCGGCGGCCGGGATGATCCGGCTGACGAGGCCGGCGCGCTCCGCCTCAGCCGCATCCATCATCCGCCCGGTCAGGCACATTTCCATCGCCTTGGCCTTGCCGACCGCACGGGCGAGCCGCTGCGACCCGCCCATGCCGGGGCTGACCGCCAGTTTCACTTCCGGCTGGCCGAACTTGGCGGTGTCGGCGGCGAGGATGAAGTCGCACATCATGGCAAGCTCGCAGCCGCCGCCCAGCGCATAGCCGGCAACCGCAGCGATCACGGGCTTGCGCGTCTGCGTCAGCCGCTCATAGCCCGCGAAATGGTTGGTGCCGTACATGGCGGCGAAGTCCATCGCCGCCATTTCCTTGATGTCCGCGCCCGCCGCGAACGCCTTGGCGCTACCGGTCAGCACCGCACAGCCCTGGCTCGCGTCGGCATCGAAGGCCGCAAGCGCCGCCAGCAGATCGGCCAGCACCTGCGCGTTGAGCGCGTTCAGCGCCTCCGGCCGGTTGAGCGTAATGAGCGTCACGGCATCGCGCCGCTCGACGAGGATGGTCTGATAATCGGACATGCGGGCCTCTCCTTAATTTGGCGTCCACGCCTCGGCGGGCGGCAAAGGTGCGAAGATCTGATCGATCAGGTGATCGGTCACGGCCTCCGGCGTCGCCGGGTTCCAGCGCGGACTATTATCCTTGTCGACGATCACCGCGCGCACGCCTTCCAGAAAATCGTGGCGCTGCACGACATGCGTCGCGACCGCATATTCCTGTACCATTTCGTCGGCGAAGCTCTGCATCAGGCTGCCGTCGTACAGCAGGCGCAGCGACACTTTCATCGACTGCGGCGACTTGGTATTCAGGATCGCGAGCTGCTGCGCGGCGAAGTCGCCCCCATCCGCCTCCAACGCCGCGAACACCTCCTCCAGCGTGTCGGAGGCGAACAGCCGGTCGATGTCTCCCCGATGGTCGACCAGCCCCGCATGCGGGGCCGCGACGCTCGCCGCGGTCAGGATTGCATCGATACCGTGCGGGTCGGCGGCGATCGCGTCCTTCACCTCGGGCAGCGCACTGGCGGGCAGATAATGCGTCGCGAGGCCCAGCGCATGCGCCTCCGCCCCGTCGAGCCGGTGGCCGGTCAGCGCGATGAACTGGCCGATCCGCCCAGGCAGGCGCGATAGATACCAACCGCCGCCGACGTCGGGGAACAGGCCGATCCCCGTTTCCGGCATCGCGAACTTGGTGTTCTCGGTCGCGACGCGATAGCGGCACGGCAGCGAAATGCCGACGCCGCCGCCCATCGTCACGCCATCCATGAACGCGACGGTCGACTTGGCATAGGCGAACAGCCGGTGATTGAGCTGATATTCGGTATAGAAGAACGCCCGCGCCGCCGCGCCATCGCCCGCGCCACTGTCGGCGAGCATGCGGATGTCGCCGCCCGCGCAGAAGCCGCGCGCGCCCTTGGGATCGCCGTCCGCCGAGGGCGCGTGGTCGATCATCACCGCCGCGATGCCGGCATCCGTGCGCCACTCCTCCAGCGCCGCGAGCATCGCCTCGCACATCGCCATGTTCAGCGCATGGAGCGCGCGCGGCCGGTGCAACCGCAGGCGCCCGAGCGCGCCATTGATCTCGATCAAAACATCCTGGGTCATGCATGTGAGCTTTGGCGAGCGGCAGGCCGCGCGTCCATACCGATCCGACGAAATGGCCTGCCTAAGGGTTTGACTCACGCCCAACCCCGGCCCATTTCAACAGCATGCCCGTGTTGCGTCCAGAACAGACTCTTGATTCCGCCCCCCAATGGCCACTGGGTGGCGGGGGCTGCGGTGCGCTGATCCGCGATCATGACTGGTCCGCGACGCCGCTGGGGCCGGTCGCCGACTGGTCGGGCGCACTACGCACGACGGTCGCCAATATCGTTAACTCACCGGTGCCCAAGGTGCTGATGTGGGGGCCGGCCAACGTCCTGATCTACAACGACGCCTACACCGCCATCGCGGGCGACAAGCATCCGGCGGCGCTCGGCGGCACCGCCGAAGGCGTCTGGCCGGAAATCTGGGAGTGGAACCGCGCGATCCTGGCGCGCGGCGCGACCGGGGAGGTCGTCGCCTATCGCGACCAGCCGATGACGCTGCTACGCGACGGCGTACCGCAGACCTTTTTCCTCGATCTGTTCTACACCCCCGTCTATCTCGACGACGGCACGGTCGGCGGGGTGATGTGTACCGCGATCGACAATACCGCACGTATCGGTGCCGAAGCCGCCGTCGCGCATAGCGCCGCGGAACTGCGCTCGATCACCGACGCGCTGCCGGTGCTGATCTCTTACATCGACCGCGACCTCACCTACCGCTTCGCGAACAATGCCTATCAGGACTGGTTCGGCCGCGCGCCGAAGGATGTCGTCGGGCGTCACCTGCGCGAAGTGATCGGCGAGGTAAGCTATGCCGAACGCCTGCCGCTCATTCAGCGTGCGCTGGCAGGCGAGCCGATCCGGTCGGAGGGGCGGCTATCGCACCGCGACGGCAGCTTCCACGGCGTCGACATCCGCTATCTGCCGCGCTTCGACGATAAGGGCGAGGTGCTCGGCATCCACGTCCTCGCCAACGATATCGAAGAGCGTGCGCAACGCGAAGCGGCGGTCCGCCGCAGCAACGAACGCTTCCGCGGCGCGATGGAGGCGGTCCATGGCGTCCTGTGGACCAATTCGCGCGATGGTCAGATGACCGGCGAACAGCCCGGCTGGGCGGCGCTGACCGGGCAGTCGCGCGAAGACTATGCCGGCTATGGCTGGGCGAATGCCGTCCATCCCGAGGATGCCGAAGCGACCGTCGCCGCCTGGAATGCCGCGGTCGCCGCCAAGTCGGTCTTCGTGTTCGAACATCGCGTCCGCCGCCATGACGGCGCATGGCGCAACTGCCTGATCCGCGCGCAGCCGATCACGGATGCCGACGGCGAAATCGTCGAATGGGTCGGCGTCCATACCGACATCACCGAACAGCGCGCCGCCGAACAGTCGCTGCGCGATCAGGCCGAGCATCTGCAACGCCAGGTCCGCCATCGCGAACGGGCCGAGGAACAGCTGCGCCACCTCAACGAACATCTCGAAGCGCGCGTCATCTCCGAAATCGGCGAGCGTCGCCGCGCCGAGGCAGCGTTGGCCCAGGCGCAGAAGATGGAGACGATCGGCAAGCTGACCGGCGGCGTCGCGCACGATTTCAACAATTTGCTGCAGGTCGTGTCGGGCAACCTTCAATTGCTCGCCAAGGATATCGCCGGCAACGATCGCGCCGAACGCCGCGTCGCCAATGCGATGGCGGGCGTGTCGCGCGGGTCGAAGCTCGCCGCGCAGCTGCTCGCCTTCGGCCGGCGGCAGGCGCTGGAGCCCAAGGTCGTCAACGTCACCCGCTTCGTCCAGGGCATGGACGACATGCTGCGCCGCGCGATCGGCGAGGGCGTCGAGGTGGAGACGGTGTTCGGCGGCGGCCTGTGGAATTGCTTCATCGATCCTGCGCAGATCGAGAACGCGCTGCTCAACCTCGCGATCAACGCGCGTGACGCGATGAGCGGTCAGGGTAAGCTGACCATCGAACTGTCCAACGCGCATCTCGACGACGCCTATGCCCGCACCCATGACGAGGTCGAGCCGGGCCAGTACGTCATGCTCGCGGTCAGCGACACGGGCACCGGCATGCCGCCCGAAATCGTCGACAAGGTCTTCGAACCCTTCTTCTCGACCAAGTCCGAGGGCAAGGGCTCGGGCCTCGGCCTCTCCATGGTCTATGGCTTCGTCAAACAGTCGGGCGGCCATGTGAAGATCTATTCGGAGCCCGGCCACGGCACGACGATCAAACTGTACCTGCCGCGCAGCATGGACAGTGAGGACGTCGAGGTCATCGTCAACACCGGCGCGATCGAGGGCGGCACCGAAACGGTGCTGGTCGTCGAGGACGACGACGAGGTGCGCGCCACCGTGGTCGAGATGCTGGGCGATCTCGGCTATCGCGTGCTGAAGGCGGTGGACGCGCAAAGCGCGCTCAGCGTCATCGAAAGCGGCATCCCGATCGACATGCTGTTCACCGACGTGGTGATGCCCGGCACGCTCAAGAGTCCGGAATTAGCCCGCAAGGCGAAGGAGCGGCTGCCCGAGCTCGCGGTGCTGTTCACCAGTGGCTATACCGAAAATTCGATCGTCCATGGCGGTCGCCTCGACGCCGGCGTCGAGCTGCTGTCGAAGCCGTACACGCGCGAGGCGCTGGCCCGGAAGTTCCGCACGGTGCTGGCCAACCAGCGTCAGCGCAGCGCCAGTCTCGCCGCGCGCGACCTGACGACGGCGCCCGCCCCGCTGCGCAGCGCCGCGGGCGCGGCGGGACAGGTCACGGTCCTGCTGGTCGAGGATGACGAGGTGATCCGCGCGACCACCGCCGAAATGCTGCAGGCCAGCGGCTATGTCGTCGTCGATGCGGCGAGCGCGGAGGATGCCGCCACCGCGCTCCAGACCGTACCGATCGACGTGTTGGTCACCGACGTCAATCTGCCCGGCGCCTCCGGCCCGGCCTTCGCGGCCCGCGCGCGCGATCTGCGTCCGGGCGTCGGCATCGTCTTCGCGACCGGCGACACGGCGGGCGTGCCGCCGGGCACGGGCGCGGTGCTGCTCGCCAAACCTTATGGTGCCGATGCGCTGCAGGCCGCGATCGCCGCAGCACGGACGGGCGAGACGCAGGTGCATGCGCGCAGGCTGGAACGCGAGGCGGACTGACGGAACCGGGGGCGGCCGCGCCCTCAGCCGAACGGCAATTCGCCGTCGCGTCGTTCCAGCGCCAGCAATTGCGCCTTCACCGTCATGCCGCCCGCAAAGCCGGTCAGCTTGCCCGTCGATCCGACGACGCGGTGGCAGGGCACGATGATCGAGATCGGATTGCGCCCGTTCGCTGCGCCCACCGCCCGCGACGCATCCGGCCGGCCCAGCGCTCGCGCGATCGCGCCATAGCTGCGCGTCTCGCCATAGGGGATGGTCAGCAGCGCCGCCCACACCGCCTTTTGAAAGTCGGTCCCGCGCAGATCAAGCGGCACGTCGAAGACCCGCCATTCACCTGCGAAATAGGACGTCAGTTGCGCTGCCGCGGCCCGCAGTATTGCATGGTCGTCCCCCTGCACCGTCGTCGCCAACGGCACCCGCCGGGGATCCTCCTCCGGCCACAGCACGGCGACGAGACCGGCGTCACTCGCCACCAGCGTCAGAACACCCACGGGGGAAACGAGGCGCGTGGCGGCGAGCGTCATGGCGTCCGGGCTAACCCGAACGCCGACGTCGGGAAAGCCCGTCAGTTGCGCAGCGAATCCGGCACGATCCCGCCATTCTCGGCCAGCTTCGCCATCACCGCCTTGTGCAGCGCGATATTCTGTTCGGCGCTGCCGTCTTCGCCCGCATGGACGCCCAGTTCCTGCCCCAGTTCGCGCCGCGCAGCGAGGCTGGAATCAAGGTCGAGCAGCTTGAGCAGGTCGACGATCGACGATTGATAATTGCCTCCGCCATTCTTCATCGTCGCCATCTCCGCCAGCACCGCGCCGACATCGACCGGCGCCGCGGGCGTCGGCGCGGCGGGGGCGGCAGGGGCCTGCGGCGGCGCAGAGGTCGGCTGCGGCGCCTGCGGTGCAGCCTGCGCCGGTGCCGGGGTCGGAGCGGCCGAAGCGGCAGGCTTGTGGCCGAAAACCTTGCTCATGATGCTGCCGAAGATGCTCATCGTCATGCTCCCGTTGCGTCGCCGAAGCAGCGACCGTCGCGCCCTCAAACGTCGATGTGCGCCGAATGCTCCCCGCGCCGGAACGCAGCGCCGCGTCCGAACGTTGGCCACCCCGGATTGAGGGAGTGGACAATGTCTAAGAATTTCATGGGGATCGCATCGGCCGCAGCGCTCGCATTGGCGCTGTCCGCCTGCGGATCGCGCACCGATACCGCCAACAGCCCGGACGCCACGATGGCGAACGACACCGCGGGCTTCGACGCCGCCAATGCCGGTGCGACCGGCGCCAACATGGGTGCCGCGGCGCGTCCCGCCGCCGGCCAGACCTTCGTCAACACCGCGGCTGCAAGCGACGCGTTCGAAATCGCCAGCTCGAAGCTCGCGCTCGACAACAGCTCGTCGGCCGCGATCAAGAAATATGCGAACCAGATGATCGCCGCCCATACCGCGTCGACGGATAAGCTGAAGGCGACCGTTTCGGGCCTCACCCCGGCGCTCACGCCCGATCCGACGCTCAACGCCGATCAGCAGGCGAAGCTCGACTCGCTGAAAGGCCTGACCGGCACCGCCTTCGACACCGCATATATCGCGGCGCAGCAGCAGGCGCACCAGCAGGCCTATGACATGCTGACCGCCTATGGCGCGACCGGCGACGTGCCTGCGCTGAAGACCTTCGCCACCGGCCTCGCGCCCACCGTCGCGGCGCACCTCAACATGGCAAAGGGCCTGAAGGCCTAAACCAAGCCCGGCATCACGCTCAGCGCGGATGACGCCGCGCGAGCGCGATGCCGGCCAGATTCTTCGACCGCGGCACATGGCGGACATGGACGCGATCGAAGCCCTTGCGCGCCTGTAGCCAGGCGTCGCGATGCGGCAGCAGTTGCGGGCTGCGGCATGCCCAGCGCCCCAGTGCCTGTTCGACGATCGTCAGCGCATCGCCGATGAACAGCACGTCGCGGGCGCCCGCGGCGGTGGCGATCGCTGCGGCATAGCGCAGCGCCAGCCACTCCGCCGTGCAATTGTCGCCAACGCCGATGTCGTCGAGAATATAGGCATGGCCATGGGCAACTACGCTGATCTCCATCCGCGTCGGATCGCCCCGCGCGCCGCCGTCGAAATACAGCGTCATCCGCTCCCTTGCGGAACGTCGCCGGCCCTCCATTTTTATGTCCCCGAACAACGCAGATGCGTCAGGAGCCGTCATGACCGATACCCGCAAGGCCGTGTTGCACCGGATGGTGCTTGCCGACCATATCTGCCCGTTCGGCGTGCGCGCCAAGGAGATCCTGCAATCCGAAGGGTTTGAGGTCGAGGACCATATCCTGCGCACGCGCGAAGAGGTCGATGCCTTCAAGGCGGAGCGCGGCCTCGCGACCACGCCGTTGATCGAGATCGACGGAGAGGTGATCGGCGGCAGCGACGATCTGGAGCGCTGGCTCGCCAAGGTCGATTGAGCGCGACACCCGCGCCATGTCGGCGCCTGCCACCGTCTTCGATCGTGACGTCGAACAGGTCGCGCGGGCGCTGATCGGCGCGACCCTGCTGGTCGATGGCGTCGGTGGCACGATCGTCGAGACGGAGGCCTATGACGCCGACGACCCCGCCTCGCACAGCGCGCGCGGTCCTTCGCCGCGCAATGCCGCGATGTTCGGGCCGGCGGGACGTGCCTATGTCTACCGCAGCTACGGCATCCACTGGTGCTTCAACATCGTGTGCGCGCCCGGCAGCGCGGTGCTGATCCGCGCGCTCGAACCCACGCACGGTCTCGATACGATGATCGCGCGCCGGGGCCTCGCCGATCCGCGCCTGCTCTGCGCCGGCCCGGGGCGGCTGTGCCAGGCACTCGGCGTGGATGCGCGGCTCGATCACGCTCCGATCGATGCGCCACCCTTCACGCTGATCCCCGCCACCAGCGCAGCGCCCCTGCACGCCGGCCCGCGCATCGGCATCACTCGCGCGGTGGATACGCCATGGCGCTTCTGCCTCGCCGGTTCACGTTACCTCAGCCGGCCTGCGCGTTAGACGGGACGATAGTTGATCCGTCATTGCGAGCGCAGCGAAGCAATCAAGAGCCGCACCAGGACGCCCTGGATTGCTTTGCTGCGCTCGCAATGACGCAAAGTGGGCAGCTTAAACCTCCCACGCCAAAGCCGCCGACCATCGGCAAGATGCACCAGCTTTCGGCGCGTTTCGCACCTCACCAAAAGGCAGAAAGCGCAGATTTCCGCCATTCCAGTGTTTGGCATGCATAATGCACTACCACAGTCGCAGCCGGATTGGGCTGTCGCCTCTGGGAGGAAAGTCCATGTTCGCCACCACGCTCGCCGCCGCCATCCTGTCGATCACCACGCCCGCCGCCGCACCGGCACCAGCCCCCGCAGCGCCTGCCGCCGGCCAGAGCGACGCCGCCGCCCAGCCTGCCAAGGGCCGGTACAACCCGCGCGTCTGCGTCGTCGATTACCCGACCGGCACGCGCATCCCGACCAAGACCTGCAAGCCGCTCGAAGTTTGGCGTCACACCGACGGTATCGACCCGCTGCCCGGCAAGTGAGTCTTCGGAATGCCGGCCGCACGTCCGCCTCATGGCGGGATGTGCGGCCGGGCTGCGATCGACGAGGACCTTCCATGCTGCGCCTGCGTTCTCGCAGGCACACATCAAGGGGGTCCTCATCTTGCACAGCCTGCCCGACCGGCTCGACGCCGGCTCGCCCTATCCGCTCGGCGCGACGTTCGACGGCCTGGGCGTCAATTTCGCGGTCTATTCCGCAAATGCCGATGCGATCGAGCTGTGCCTGTTCGACGCCACCGGCAAGCGCGAGCTGAAGCGCATCGCTTTGCCCGAATGCACCGACGAGGTGTGGCACGGCTATCTGCCCGACGCCGGCCCGGGCCTGCTCTACGGCTACCGCGCGCACGGCCGCTACGAGCCCGAGAACGGCCACCGCTTCAATCCCAACAAGCTGCTGCTCGACCCCTATGCCCGCAAGCTGCACGGCCAGATCAAATGGACCGACGCGCTGCACGGCTACAAGGTCGGCCACCCGAAGGAGGACCTCTCCTTCGACAAGCGCGACAGCGCGCCCGCCATGCCCAAGGCGGTCGTCGTCGACGATCATTGGGACTGGTCGCGCGACACCAAGCCCAACACGCCCTGGTCTGAAACCGTCATCTACGAAGCGCACGTCAAGGGCCTGACCAAGCTGATGGAGCTGGTTCCGCCGAACGAACGCGGCACCTATGCCGGCCTCGGCCACCCCGCCGTCATCGCGCACCTGAAGCGCATCGGCGTCACCGCGCTCGAACTGCTGCCCATCCACAGCTTTACCCAGGACCGCTTCCTGCAGGAAAAGGGCCTGAAGAACTATTGGGGCTATAACACGCTCGGCTTCTTCGCGCCGGAACAGGCGTATATGTCGTCAGACAGCCAGGACGAGCTGCGCCGCGCCGTCCATCGCCTGCACAAGGCGGGGATCGAGGTGATCCTGGACGTCGTCTACAATCACACCTGCGAAGGCAGCGAAAAAGGCCCCACCCTGTCGTGGCGCGGGCTCGACAACGCCAGCTATTACCGCCTGGTCAAGGACCAGCCGCGCTACAGCATCAACGATACCGGCACCGGCAACACGCTCAACCTCAGCAAGGCGCGCGTCATCCAGATGGTGACGGACAGTCTGCGCTATTGGGCGACCAGCTTCGGCATCGACGGCTTCCGCTTCGATCTCGGCCTGACGCTGGGGCGCGAGGAGCATGGCTTCGATCCCGGCGCCGCCTTCTTCGACGTCGTCCGGCAGGACCCGGTGCTCGGCCGCCTGAAACTGATGGCGGAGCCGTGGGACGTCGGTCCGGGTGGCTATCAGCTCGGTAATTTTCCGCCTGGCTTCGCGGAGTGGAACGACAAGTATCGCGACACCGTCCGCCAGTTCTGGCGGGGCGATGCGGGCCAGCGCGCCGATCTCGCCGCGCGTCTGGCGGGA
Organism: Arthrobacter sp. TPD3018; assembly: GCA_003075315.1. Classification (GTDB taxonomy): domain Bacteria; phylum Pseudomonadota; class Alphaproteobacteria; order Sphingomonadales; family Sphingomonadaceae; genus Sphingomonas. The sequence continues at coordinate 279,082 of QDFQ01000002.1, forward strand.
TCGGGCGACCTGTTCGACCGCCGCTCGCGCCGGCCTTGGGCGAGCATCAACCTGCTCTCGGCGCACGACGGCTTCACGCTCGCCGACACGGTGATGTACGAAGAGCGCCACAACGAAGCGAATGGCGAGGACAACCGCGACGGCCACGACAACAACCATTCGCGCAACTGGGGCCACGAAGGCCCGACCGACGATGCCGCGATCAACGACGCGCGCGGGCGCGTACAGCGATCGATGCTGACAACGCTGCTCGCCTCGCTCGGCACGCCGATGCTGGTCGCGGGCGACGAGTTCGGCCGCACGCAACAGGGCAACAACAACGCCTATTGTCAGGATAATGCGATCAGCTGGCTCGACTGGCAGGCCGCCGCAAGCGCAGAGGGGCAGACGCAGATCGATTACGTCGCCCGCCTCGCCGACTTGCGCCGCCGCTTCTGCGTGCTGCGCGCGCCGACCTTCCTCTACGGGCAGGATACGCCCGGACAGGGCATCAACGACATCGAATGGTGGGACGAGCGCGGACAGCAGCTCAGCGCCGACGACTGGCAGAATCCCGAAGGCCGCGCGCTGATGATGCGCCGTGCCAGCCGTAACGCGGCCGGCGAGCTGGAAGTGGTGTCGCTGCTCCTCAACGGCTCGCCCGATCCCGTCACCTTCCACCTTCCCCCGCCGCACGCGACGCGTATCGTCCTGATCGACAGCGCCAAGCCCGATCAGGGCGAGGTGGAGATCGAGGACACCTATGAGGTCGCCCCCCAGGGCGCCGTCCTCCTCACCTGGACCGGCGCGTTCGAGGATCGGGCATGACACAGGGCTGGGGCGCGACGCTGCTCGCCGACGGGCGGACCCGCTTCGCGCTATGGGCTCCCGACGCGGGGGGCGTGGATCTCGATATCGCCGGCGCCCCTTCGCTCGCAATGGCGGCGCAGGAGGACGGCTGGTTCGTCGCGACGACGCAGGCCCCCGCCGGCACGCGCTACCGCTTCCGCATCGGCGACACGGTCGTCCCCGACCCCGCCTCCCGCGCGCAATCGGGCGGCGTCCATGGCTGGAGCCTCGTCATCGATCCGGCCTATCCCTGGACCGTCACCGACTGGCGCGGGCGGCCGTGGGAAGAGACGGTGCTCGTCGAGCTGCACCCCGGCCTGCTCGACGGCTTTCGCGGCGTCATCGACCAGCTTCCGACTATTGCCGCGACCGGGATCACCGCCATCGAACTGATGCCCGTCGGCGCCTTCGGCGGCACGCGCGGCTGGGGCTATGACGGCGTGCTGCCGTATGCGCCGCACGAAAATTATGGCGCCCCCGCCGATTTGCAGGCGCTGGTGGACGCCGCGCACGGCTTCGGCCTCTCCGTCTTCCTCGACGTCGTCTACAACCACTTCGGCCCCGACGGGAATTACATCGGCCAATATGCCGCCGGCTTCTTCGATGCTGAGGTCCACACCCCCTGGGGCGGCGCGGTCGCGATGCACGAAGACGCCGTCCACCGCTTCTTCGTCGACAATGCGCTGATGTGGCTGCGCGACTATCGCATCGACGGCCTGCGCTTCGACGCGGTCCACGCCATCGCCGACGACGCCTTCCTCGACGCGATGGCGGCCGAAATCCGGGAAAGTTTCCCGGATCGCCACATCCACCTCGTCCTCGAAAACGAGCGCAACGACGCCGCTAGGTTGCGGCATGGCGGCTATGACGCGCAGTGGAACGACGATTTCCACAACGTGCTCCACGTCCTGCTGACGGGCGAGACCAGCGCCTATTACACCGACTTCGCCGATCGCCCGGCCGAGCGCCTCGCTCGCTGCCTGGCGGAAGGCTTCATCTATCAGGGCGAAGGCTCCGCCAACCACGACGGCAAGCCGCGCGGCACGCCCAGCGCGCACCTGTCGCCGACACGCTTCGTGTCGTTCCTTCAGAATCACGACCAGATCGGCAATCGCGCGCTCGGCGAGCGGCTGACGGTGCTGACCGATCCCGCCAGGCTGCGCGCCGCGACCGCGTTGCTGCTGCTCGCCCCGCAAATCCCCTTGCTGTTCATGGGCGACACCGACGGCAGCGAGACGCCCTTCCTGTTCTTCACCGATTTCCACGACGAGCTCGCCGACGCGGTGCGCGAGGGCCGGCGCAAGGAATTCGCCAAGTTCGACGCCTTCGCCGACCCGCAGGCGCGCGAACGCATCCCCGATCCCAACGCCCGCAGCACCTTCGACGCGTCGCGACCCGATCCCGGGCCCGACGCCGCCGCATGGCGTGCGCTGTACCGCGACCTGATCGCGCTGCGCATGACCCATATCGTCCCCCACCTTGCCGGTGCGATCGCGATCGGCGCACAGGCGACCGGCGACGCCGCGGTCACAGCCCGTTGGCGCTTGGCTGACGGCAGCACGCTTACCATCGCGCTCGACCTCGCCGACACGCCCGCGCCGCTTGCCGCGGGCGACGGCGACCTGCTGCACGCCGAGGGCGACCGCTTCGCCGCCTGGATCGCGCGATGAGCGATCTCGCCACCCGCGCCAAGGCTGCCGGCATCGCGGTGCAATGGGAGGATGCGACGGGCCGCCAGCGCACCGTCGCCGACGATACGCTCAGCGCCATCCTCGATCGGCTCGACCGCTCGACCGACGGCGAGACGACCTTCGTCACCGCCGATGTCGGCATGCCGATCGTCACCACCGCCGCACCCGGCGCCGCGACGCTGGCGCTGGAGAAGGGCCCCCAGCGCATCGTGCAGGTCGCTGCGGACGGCACCATCCCACCGATCAACGAACCCGGCTATCACCGGCTCGACACCGCGCGCGGTGCCATAACCCTCGCCGTCGCGCCGCGCCGCTGCGTGCCCGCGCCGCCCGGCCACAGCTGGGGTCCGGCCGTACAGATCCCGGCCCTCCGCGGATCGCACCCCGCGCCCTATGGCGATCTCGCCACCCTCGCCGAAGCAGCACGCACCTTTGCCGGTGCCGGAGCCGACGCGCTCGCGATCAGCCCAACGCACGCGCTCTTTCCCGCCGACCCGTCGCGCTTCAGCCCCTATGCCCCGTCGAGCCGGCTGCTCCACCACGCCCTGCTCGCCAGCACCACCGACGATAACACGGACTCCGGGCCGCTGATCGACTGGCAGACCGCCCTCCCCCGCCGCCTCGCCGCGCTACGTCACGCCTTCGACCGCGCGACGCCGGACGAGATCGCCCGCTTCGACGCCGCCGCCGCCCACCGCCCCGACTGGCAGCAGCACGCCCTTTACGACGCGCTGCACGCCCGTTTCTTTGCAGAGAGCGGCGCCCATGGCTGGCAGGATTGGCCCACCGCCTATCACGACCCCGCCGCCCCGGCGGTCGAGGCCTTCGCGCGCGACCATGCCGACGCCGTCCGCTTTTACGCCTTCCTGCAATGGCGCGCCGACACCGGCCTCGCCGACGCGCACGCCGCCGCGCGCAACGCCGGCATGCGGATCGGCCTGATCGCCGACCTCGCCGTCGGGATGGATGCGGGCGGCAGCCACGCCTGGAGCCGCCGCAGCGACCTGCTGACCGGCCTGTCGATCGGCGCGCCGCCCGATCCGCTCGGACCGCAGGGGCAGAATTGGGGCATCACCGCGCTCTGCCCGTTCGCACTACGCCGCACCGGCTTCGACGCCTTCATCCGCACTGTCCGCGCAGGCCTGGCACACGCGGGCGGCATCCGCATTGACCACGCGCTCGGACTGTGCCGGCTGTGGGTCATTCCAGAGGGCGGCAAGCCCGGCGACGGCGCCTATCTCGCCATGCCCTTCACCGATCTGCTGCGCATCCTCGCCATCGAATCGCATCGGGCGAACGCGATCGTCATCGGCGAAGACCTTGGCACCGTGCCGCCCGGCTTCCGCGACACGCTGACCGCGCGTGGCATCTACGGCATGCGCGTGCTGCCCTTCGAACGCGACGCGAAGAGCTTCACCCCCGCCAAGGCATGGGACGCGTGCGCCGTAGCGATGACCGGCACGCACGACACCGCGACGCTCGCCGGCTGGTGGACCGGGCGCGACATCACCTGGGCGCACAAGCTGAAGCGCAGCGACAGCGACGAACCCAGCGACCGCCTGCGCCGCATCGGCGAAAAGAAGGCGCTGTGGACCGCCGCCACGCAGGCCGGTGTCGCCAGCGGCCCCGTGCCCCACGATGCCGCGCCCGCGATCGACGCCGCGCTCGCCTTCACCGCACAGGCGCCCTGCCCGCTCACCATCGTGCCGCTCGAGGACTTGGTCGGGATCGAGGAACAGCCCAACCTGCCCGGCACGACCGACGAACACCCCAATTGGCGCCGCCGCATGCCCGACACGACCGAGGCATTGCTCGCCCGGCCCGAGGTCGCCCGCCGCACCGCCATCCTCTCGCACAAGAGCCCCGCATGAGCCCCCGCGCCACCTATCGCCTGCAATTCCACAAGGGCTTTACCTTCGCCGATGCCGAAGCGCTGGTCCCGTATCTCGACCGGCTCGGGATCAGCCATATCTACGCCTCGCCGATCACCACCGCGGCAGCCGGATCGATGCACGGGTATGACGTGATCGACCCCACGACGATCAATCCTGAACTCGGCGGCGAGGATGCCTTCCGCAGCCTCGTCGCCGCGCTCAAGGCGCGCGATATGGGGCTGATCATCGATATCGTCCCCAACCATATGGGCGTCGCCGGCGGCGGCAACGCATGGTGGAACGACGTCCTCGCGCGCGGGCAGGCTAGCGAGCACGCCCGCGTCTTCGACATCGACTGGAGCCGCCCGATCCTGCTCCCCGTCCTCGGTGATACGCTCGACACGGCGCTCGCCAACGGCGACATCGCGGTCGAGGGCGACCAGATCGTCGCTTATGGCGAACATCGTTTCCCGATCCGCCCCGAAGACCGGGGTAACACCGCCGACCTGCCCGCGCTGCTCGACCGCCAGCATTACCGCCTCGCCAGCTGGCGCACCGCCAACGACCTGCTCAACTGGCGCCGCTTCTTCACGGTCAACGACCTCGCCGGCGTCCGCATCGAAGACCCCGCCGTGTTCGACGCGACGCACGCGCTCTATGTCCGCCTGTATGACGAAGGCCTGATCGATGGCGTCCGCATCGATCACGTCGACGGCCTCACCGACCCGATCAGCTATTGCCGCACGCTTCGCGATCGCCTCGGCCCCGACGCCTGGATCGTGATCGAAAAGATCCTCGGCGCCGGCGAAGGCCAGCCCGTCGGCTGGGGCGTCGATGGCACCAGCGGCTACGACTTCATGGAACAGGTCGCGACGCTGATCCACGACCCGCTCGGCGCGCTGCCGCTCGAGGAACTGTGGCAGGACATGAGCCACCGCTACCTCGATTTCGAAGCTGAGGAATTCGCCGCGCGGCAGGACCTGCTCGCCTGGCAATTCTCCGGGCAGCTCGACGCCTGCGTCGCCGCCTTCGTCGCGCTCAACACCGACGCGGCCGTCACGCCCGCGATGCTGCGCCGCGCGATCGAGCGGCTGTTGTGGGTTTTCCCCGTCTACCGCACCTACGGCACCGGCGATGCCGCCCCCGCGAGCGACGCCGCGATCCGCGGCGCGGTGCGCGAACGCGTCGCCGATCTCATCCCGCCGGGTGAGGCGCATGTCGTCGATGCGATCCTCGCCTGGCTCGCCGGTGAAGGATCGGGAGACGCCGCCGAAGCGGTACGCCGCTTCCAGCAGCTCTCCGCGCCGATCGCCGCGAAATCGGTCGAGGACACCGCCTTCTACCGGTCCGGCCGCCTGCTCTCGCGCAACGACGTGGGCTTCGATGCGACGATTCTCGGCATCGGCGTCGACGCCTTTCACGAGCTGATGACGCAGCGCGCCTGCGACGTGCCGCACGCCATGCTCACCACCGCGACGCACGACCACAAGCGCGGCGAAGACGTCCGCGCCCGCCTCGCCGCGCTCAGCGTCATGCCCGACGCGTGGCGCACCCGGGTCGAGGCATGGGACCAGCTCTCCTGGGCGTGGGACCACGACGTCTCGGGCGCCGACCGCTACATGCTGCTGCAAACCATCGTCGGCGCCTGGCCAAACGAGAGCGCGACGCACGATTTCGCCGACCGCATCAAGGCATGGCAGCAAAAGGCCCTGCGCGAAGCGCGCCTCCGCTCGTCCTGGGAAGCGCCGGACGAGAGCTATGAAGCCGCAGCCGCCGCCCTCACCGACGCCTTCCTCACCGACCCGCGTTTCGTCGCGGAGGTCACCGCCTTCGTCGCCGACATTGCGCCGATTGCAGACGCCAACACGCTGATCCAGACGCTGCTCCGCTACACCGTGCCGGGCGTGCCAGACCTGTACCAGGGCACCGAGCTGGCCGATCTCAGCCTGGTCGATCCCGACAACCGCCGCCCCGTCGATTATGCGCACCGCCAGGCCCTGCTCGAGACAGCGCACGCGCCGGCCAAGTTCCGCCTGATCGCCGACCTGCTCGCCCGGCGCCGCACCGCGCCCGCGCTGTTCGCCGAGGGCGACTATCGTCCGGCGCAGATCGAGGGCAGCGATCGCATCCTCGCCTTCAGCCGCCACCATGCCGGCGCCACGCTCCGCGTCGCCGCGCTGATCCGCGGCACCGAGGTTCCGGACGCGACGATCCGCTTCGCCGACGGCACCACCTGCGCCGCCGCCGACCTCTTCACCGCCTCACCGGTCTGGTACGCGCTCGACTGAGCGCGTCGCCAGCCAGAAGACCGCATAGCCGAACAGGCCGGACACCAGCGACGCGCACAGGATGGCCAGCGACGCCATCTCGGTCTGCGCGACGTCGGCGAAGGCGAGTTCGGTGATGAACAGCGACAGCGTGAAGCCGATCCCGGCGACGCCGCCGATCCCCAGCACCATCCGCCACGTCACCCCATCGGGCAGGCGCGCGCCCAGGGCGCGCGTCGCGATCCATGTCGACGCCATGAAGCCCAGCGGCTTGCCGATCGCCAGGCCGGCGACGATGCCCAGGCTCAGTGGCGCGTGCAGCGCCTCCGCAATCGCATCGGACGACAGATGGACGCGCACGTTCGACAGCGCGAACAGCGGCAGCACGATATAGGACACCCATGGCGTCAGGATGCGCACCAGCCGCTCCGCCGCCTCGTCGGTCGCCGCGACCATTTCGTGAATGTACCCCAGCTTCGCCTCGACCGCCTCGCCTTTCTCGTCCGCCTCCGCGGCATCGCCCGCGCGCGCCTGTTCGGATTGCGCCGCCCGCAATTCGCCCAATGGCCGCTCGACGCGCTCGGCGAAGTCGCCATGGCTCAGCCGCGACCGCGTCGGCAGCAACAGGCCGACCGCCACGCCCGCGATCGTCGGATGCACGCCCGATCCGAACACCCCGATCCAGACCAGCGCGCCCAGCAGCACATAGGGGATCGACGCCACCCAGCGCAGCCGCAACAGGCCGACGATGCCCAGATACGCCGCGGCCGCCACCCCCAGGAACACCGGCTGCACCGACGCGGTATAGGCGAAGGCGATCACCAGCAGCCCGAACACATCGTCGATCGCCGCGAACGCCAGCAGCACCGCACGCACGGCAGGGGGCAGCCGCGTCGTGAACATCGCGACGACCGCCAGGCTGAACGCGGTATCCATCGCCGCCACCACGCCCCAGCCATGCGCGGTCGGCGTGCCCCAGTTGAACGCCAGATAGATCGCCACCGGCACCACCAGCCCGCCGATCGCGCCCGCCACCGGGAATAGCGCGGTCTTGCGCGACGCGAGCGATCCCTTGACGAACTCGCGCTTCACCTCCGTCCCGATGATCAGAAAGAACAGCGGCATCAGCAGGTCGTTGACCCATTCCGCCGCCGGCCGCGCGAAGGCCCAGGCGCCATAGCTCAACCGGATCGGCCGATCCCACATCCGGACATAGTCCGCACCCCAGGGCGAATTGACGACGATCAGCGCGATGAGCGATGCGATTAGCAACGGCCCGCCGGACACTTCGCCGATCGCGAAGAACGGCCCGATCCGATCCAGGACACGCGCGGCGGGGGAATGATGCGCCCGGGCTTCCACCCGCCCGGACAGGCGCGGAGCAAGGCCCATGCGATCTCCTGATGGCATAAGTGCCACCCCCCATACGGCTCAGCTACGCGTGCGTTCCGTACCCGAAGCGCAACGTCATCAGACTGTTAACCATTCCACGCTTATTAGGTCGAAAATGGACAGCGCATCTCTGCGCGACACCGATGCCGTACGGACCCGATTGATGCGCCTCACAGCCCCCCTTCTCGCCCTCGCCACCCTCCTGCCGGCGCTGCCTGCCGCGGCGCAGACGGTGACGCCGCTTGCCGAGGCGCGGCTGCGGTACGAACATGTCGAACAGGATGGCCTGCCGCAGGATAGCGATGCGGTGACGGTGCGGCTGCGCACCGGCGTGCAGGCCGCGATCGGCCGCTTCTCCGGCCTCGTCCAGGCGCAGGGGAACCTCGCCATCCTGCCCGACTATTTCGACGGCCTGCATGGCCCCGCCACGCTACGCCCACTGATCGCCGATCCCGACAGCGTCGCCATCTATCGCGCGCAAGTGCGCTATGCCGCGCCGGGCCTCGCCATCACCGCGGGACGACAGGTGATCCAGCTCGACGACGAACGCTTCGTCGGCGCCGCCGCGTTCCGCAACAACGGCCAGACCTTCGACGCCGTGCGCACCGAGCTCACGCCCGTGACGGGACTGAAGGCCGACGTCAGCTACATCTGGTCGGTGCGTACGGTGAACGGCATCGAAGGGCGCGGTGCGCGACCGACGGCGGTCGGCGGCAACACCGTCCTCGCCAACCTCGGCTGGGATTCGCCGATCGGCAAGGTCACGGGCTTTGCCTATCTGGTCGATGAGGACGAAGCGGCGGTGCAGGGCTATCGCCTGTCCAGCCAGACCTATGGCGGCCGCCTGGCCGGCGCGCAGCCGCTCGGCGCCGCCAAGCTCGCCTATCAGCTCAGCTATGCGCGCCAGTCCGACTATCACCGCAACCCCAATCGCTATGCGGCGGATTACTGGCTCGCCGACCTGTCGCTTGATCTGAACGGGCCGAAGGTCGGCGGGGGCTATGAGGTGCTCGGCGCGGGCCGTGGCGCCAGCGCGGGCGCTGCTTACGCCAGCTTCCAGACGCCGTTGTCCGCGATCTTCAAATTCCAGGGCTGGGCCGACAAGCTCACCACCACCCCCGCCGACGGCATTCGCGACGCCTATGCGAGCGCCGGCTGGGGCTGGAAGCAGATCGGCTCGCTGAAGGCGGTGTCGCTGACCGCCGTCTACCACCGGTTTGACAGCGACCGCCTGTCGCGCCGCTACGGCGACGAACTCAATCTGCTTGCCAGTGCCAAGCTCGGCAAGACGACCGCCAGCCTGCGCTACGCAGATTATCGCGCCGACCGGCTGTTCACCGATACGCAGAAGCTGTGGATGCAGCTCGACTGGGCGCTGTAACGCCAGCGCCCAGTCGCTTTTATCCCTGCATGTCCTCGAGTTCGCGCCCGCGCGTTTCGTGAACCAGCTTCTGCACGAACACGAACGAGATCGCCGCAAACAGCGCATAGCCGGTGTAGGTGACCGCCAGCCCCGGCGACACGGCGAGCGCCGGGAAGCTGACCGAGATCGCCGCATTGGCGATCCACTGCGCAAAGCCCGACACGGCAAGGCCCGATCCGCGGATCTGGTTGGGGAACATCTCGCCCAGCATCACCCACATCACCGGCCCCCACGACGCGTTGAAGAAGATGACGTACAGATTGGCCGCGACCAACGCGACCAGGCCATTATGTCCGGGCAGACTCACCGCGCCCGCCGCATCGGTGACCGCGGTCGAAAACGCCCAGGCCACCGTCGCCAGCGTCACCGCCATGCCCGCCGATCCGACCAGCAGCAGCGGCTTGCGCCCGATCCGGTCGACCGTCGCGATCGTGAACAGGCACGCCGCGATCGACAGCACACCGGACAGGATGTTGATCTGCAGCGCGTTGTCCTCGGTGAAGCCCACCGCCTCCCACAGCACGGCGCCGTAATAGAAGACGACGTTGATGCCGACGAACTGCTGGAACACCGCCAGCCCGATTCCCGCCCACAGGATAGGGCGGATCTTGCCCGTCGTCTTGTCGATCAGGTCGGACAGTTTCGGCTTGTGGTGATCGGCGGCGAGCGAATTGCGGATCTCGACCACCTTGCGCTCCGCCTCGCCCGCGCCGAACAGACGCGTCAGCACGGCCTTCGCCTCGCCCTCGCGACCCTTGGCGACGAGGAAGCGCGGGCTTTCCGGAATGACGGTCAGCGCCGCCAGATAGATCGCCGCCGGAATCGCCTGCAGCCAGAACATCCAGCGCCACGCCGGAAAGTCGAGCCAGAACGGCGCGGTCGAACCGCCAGCATAACGAGCAAGCACGAAATTGGCGACGAACGCGCCGGTCAGGCCGGTGATGATCATCACCTGCTGCACGCTTGACAGCCGCCCGCGGATCGCGGCCGGCGTCACTTCGGAAATATAGACGGGCGAGATCACGCTTGCCGCCCCAACGCCCAGGCCGCCGATGATCCGCGCCAGGATGAACACGATCGAGCCGCTCGCCGCCCCGGCGAGCAGCGCGCTCACCAGAAACAGCAGCGCGGCCAGCATCATCACCCGCCGCCGCCCGATCGCATCGGCCAGTCGCCCTGCGCCGAACGCACCGATCGCCGATCCGACCAGGATCGCACCGACGTTGACGCCGATGCCCAGATGGCCGAGCGAAAACGCCGCCTCCAGCCCCTTTTGCGTCCCGTTGATGACGCCGGAATCATAGCCGAACATGAAGCCGCCGATCGTCGCCACCGCGACGATGCCGGCGATGAAGCCGTGATTGACGCCTTGCTCGGCACCCAGATTTCCCGGGGCATGCCCCGCCCCCCGCCTGTCCGTCACATCGCTCTCCTCATGCCGGTCGTGCGCCGGCCGTGTGCAATGTGATATCGCTATCACGCCATTTTCGGCGGTCAAGCCGTTTGGCGCGACCGGGGGCCGGCCTGCGTAGGGCGCGTCGGCAGACCTATCCTTCGATCACCCGCGGGCGGCGCCGCGGCGGCGCATCCGACTGGCGGCGGATCAGAGTATAGTCGAGCAGCCGCGTGGGCTCTTCGGGTGCAGCATCGTCGCCCCCGCGCTGGCGACGCAGCAGCGCGACCAGCCCCTCGATCGCGCCGCGCGCCATATCGGCGATCGGCTGGCGGATCGTCGTCAGCTCGGGCCAGATCGCGGTCGACAGCACCGTGTCGTCGAAGCCGCAGACGGTCAGGTCGCCCGGAACGTCCAGCCCGCGCCGGTGCGCCACCGCCACGGTCGCCGCCGCCATGTCGTCGTTCGACGAGAAGATCGCCGTCGGCGGTTCGGCGAGGTCGAGCAGCTGCTCCGCCGCATCCAGCCCAGACCGATAGGTGTACAGGCCATCGACGACCAGTCCGTCCTCGATCCCGATCCCCGCCCCTTCCAACGCAGCGCGATAACCCGCCAGCCGCTCACCGCTCGCCGACAGATTGGGGTCGCCGCCGATGAAGCCGATCCGCCGATGGCCCAGGTCCATCAGGTGCCGCGTCATCGTCACCGCCGCGGCGCGATCGTCGATCCCGATCGCCAGACCGCCCTCGCCCGCGCGCGCCGTCGCCAGCCCGACCATCGGCACGCCCGCCTGGCCCAGCAGATCGAGCAGCGCAGGCGATTCGCACAAGGGCGGCGGCAGCACGATGCCGTCGATACCGCCCTTGATCATGTGCCGTGCGACCGCCAGCTCGTGATCGTCGCCGATCTCGCATTTCTCGATCACGATCTGCACGTCGTTACGGCTAGCCTGATCCAGGCTGCCGAGCAGCATTTCGGACAGGAAGCCGCCCGACGGGTTGTTGTACAGCAGCCCGATCCGCAGCTGCCCCGCCCCCGCCAGGCTGCGCGCCGCGCGATTGGGCGCATAATTCAGCGTCTGGATCGCCACGTTCACCGCGTCGCGCGTCGCGGGCCGAACGTTGGTTTCGGCATTGATGACGCGGCTGACGGTCATCGGCGACACGCCGGCGAGCTTGGCGACATCGCTGATCGTCGGCGCCGAACCCGATCGGCGGGAGGGTCGCGAGGGAGGGGGTGTGGAAGCCATGCGGGCAGATCGGGTCCCAGGAGAAACAGCCCCACCGACATGGACGCAAAAGCGCGTCCACGGCAAGCGCCACGTTGCGACCGTTACCGTACCGCTGTCCCCAATTGGTCTTCTATCGCCCCGTCCGCACGCCGTGGCGACGCTGGCAATTGGGACCCGAGATCGCCGTCGCAACGCCGCATCCCGACGCAAAACACGGCAAAGATTGCCCATATCCAACCCCTGACCGCACCTTCCCCTGTCGCGCCGTCGCCATCGATTCCCGCACCCGATCACCGAATTCGCTATCGGCCACCCCTTGCGGCGAACCTGTGACCTTCGTATGGTAGCGCTATCCAGACGTTGCAGGCCTCGCCAGAAGGCCGATCTTAGGAAGGACGATATCGATGCCCGCCCGCAGCACCCGCCTGCTCGCGCTCGCTGCCTTGTTGTCGAGCGGCCTCGCCCTCGCGCAAAGCGCCGAACCGCGCAGCCCCGACGGCAAGCGCTACCTCGCGCAACCCCTGGTGAAAGACCGCTACTTCGCCGATCCGTCCGCGCACGTCTTCAATGGCAGGCTCTACGTCTATCCCAGCCACGACGTCGACGCCGGCATCGCTGACGACGATCTCGGCAACCAATATGCGATGCACGATTATCGCGTGCTCAGCATGGACCGGATCGGCGGCCCGGTTACCGTCCACCCCGTCGGCCTCGACGTAAAGCAGATCCCTTGGGCCTCGAAACAAACCTGGGCACCCGACGCGGCCTATAAGAACGGCACCTATTACCTGTACTTCCCCGCGCGCGACAAAGCCGGCGTGTTCCGCATCGGCGTCGCCACGTCCAAGTCGCCGACCGGCCCGTTCACCGCCGATCCGCAGCCGATCCGCGGCAGCTTCTCGATCGACCCCGCCGTCTTCACCGATAGCGACGGCGCCAGCTACATGTATTTCGGCGGCATCTGGGGTGGCCAGCTGCAGCGCTGGCAGGGCAATCGCTACGATCCGAAGGCCGGTGACACCGACCTGCATCGCGACGACCAGCCCGCCATCGCCCCGCGCGTCGCCAGGATGAGTGCGGACATGAAGCAGTTCGCCGAAGCGCCCCGCCCGGTCGTCATCCTCGACGAACGGGGCAAGCCCGTGCTCGGCGGCGATCACGAGCGCCGCTTCTTCGAGGCCGCCTGGATGTTCAAGCGGGGCGGCACCTACTATTTCACCTATTCGACCGGCGACACGCATTATCTGAACTATGCCACCGGCACCTCGCCCTACGGCCCGTTCCGCTATGCGGGGCATATCCTGAGGCCCGTACAGGGCTGGACCACGCACCATTCGATCGTGGAATTTCAGGGCAAGTGGTGGCTGTTCTACCACGACACGCAAGCGTCGGGGAAAAACCACCTGCGCTCCGCCAAGGTGACGCAGCTGCACTTCAACCCGGACGGCAGCATCCAGACCATCGATCCGTTCAAGGACTGAGGGCATGTTCCTCGGCATCGATATCGGCACGTCGGGCGTCAAGGCGGTCGTCGTGGACTCATCCGGCACGCTCGTCGCGCAAGGCACGGCCCCGCTCACCGTCCAGCGCCCGCAGCCCCTGTGGTCGCAACAGGACCCCGTCGCCTGGTGGCAGGCGACCTGTGCCGCGGTCCTCGCCATCGATCCCGCGGTGCGGCGATCGGTGCGCGGCATCGGCCTGGCCGGCCAGATGCACGGCGCGACGCTACTCGGCGCCGACGACCGGCCGCTTCGCCCCGCCATCCTGTGGAACGACGGCCGCTCCTTCGCCGAATGCGAAGCGCTCGACGCCGCGACGCCCGCCTTCCGGGAGCGCGGCGGCAACCTCGTCATGCCCGGCTTCACCGCGCCCAAGCTGGCCTGGGTCCGCCACCACGAGCCGGAGACGTTCGCGGCGATCACCACCGTGCTGCTCCCCAAGGACTATGTCCGACTGCTGATGACCGGCGAGAAAGCGTCGGACATGTCCGACGCCGCCGGCACGCTGTGGCTCGACGTCGCCGCCCGCCGTTGGAGCGAGACGCTGCTCGCCGCCACCGGCCTGACGGCCGACCAGATGCCGCGCCTCGTCGAGGGCAGCGACACCGCCGGCACGCTGCTTCCCGCGGTCGCCGACCTGTGGGGCATGGCGCCGGTGCCGGTCGCAGGCGGCGGCGGCGACAATGCCGCGGGCGCCGCTGGCGTCGGCGCGGTGCGCGACGGCGACGCCCTGCTCTCGCTCGGCACGTCGGGCGTCATCTTCGTCGCGACGCAGGATTTCCGCCCCAATGTCGCCGGCGCGGTCCACGCCTTCTGCCATTGCGTGCCCGCCATGTGGCATCAGATGGCGGTCCACCTCTCCGCCGCCGCCTGTATCGACTGGGTGGCGAAACTCACCGGGGCGAGCGGCGCCGCCGATCTGTTCGCCCGCGCCGAGCACGCTGGCCCCGCCAATGGCCCCGAACTGTTCCTCCCCTATCTCTCGGGCGAGCGCACGCCGCATAACGACGCGCAGGTCCGCGGCGCCTTCCTGCGCCTCGACCACGACACCGGTCCCGAACGCCTGGCGCAAGCCGTGCTCGAAGGCGTCGCCTTCGCGCTCGCCGATGGCGTGCGCGTGCTGCGCGAGGCGGGCACGACGATCGAGCAGCTCTCCGTCATCGGCGGCGGCGCCCGCTCGCGATACTGGGGCGAAACGCTCGCCGCGGCGCTCGACGCGCGCCTCGTCTATCTCGACGGTGGCGAGGTCGGCCCCGCGCTCGGCGCCGCCCGCCTCGCGCAGCTTGCGGTCGATGGCGGCACGCCCGCCGACGTCTGCGTCGCGCCCCGCACCGCGCACGTCATCGAACCCGACGCGGCCCTGCGCGACCGCCTCGCCCCCAAATACGCCGCCTTCCGCGACGCTTATTCCCGCATCAGGAGCCTCTGACATGGCCGACTACTTCGCCGACATTCCGACGATCCGCTACGAAGGGCCGGACAGCGATACCGAACTCGCCTATCGCTATTACGACAAGAGCCGCGTCGTCCTCGGCAAGACGATGGAGGAGCACCTCCGCTTCGCCGCCTGCTTCTGGCACACCTTCTGCTGGCCGGGCAGCGACGTCTTCGGCGGCGGCACCTTCGATCGCCCCTGGCACCGCGGCGCGAACGATGCCGCCGCGGCGGCGCACAAGCGCTCGGTCGCCTTCGACTTCTTCAGCAAGCTCGATGTGCCATACTATTGCTTCCACGACGTCGATGTGATGGCCGATGCCACGACCGTCGCCGAACACCGCGCGCATTTCGCGGACGCCGTCGACCATCTCGAACAGCTCCAGGCCGCCTCCGGCCGCAAGCTCCTGTGGGGGACCGCCAATCTGTTCAGCCATCCGCGCTATGCCGCCGGTGGCGCCACCAATCCGGATCCGGAAGTGTTCGCCTGGGGTGCGATGCAGGTGCGCGACGCGCTCGAGGCGACGCACCGCCTCGGCGGCGCCAACTACGTTCTGTGGGGCGGTCGCGAGGGCTATGAGACGCTCCACAACACCGACATGAAGCGCGAACTCGACAATCTCGGCCGCTTCCTCAGCCTCGTCGTCGATCACAAGCACAAGATCGGCTTTACCGGCACGATCCTGATCGAACCCAAGCCGCACGAGCCGACCAAGCATCAGTACGATTTCGACACCGCGACGGTGTACGGCTTCCTTAAGCGCTACGGGCTGGAGGGCGAGGTCCGCGTCAATATCGAGGCGAACCACGCGACCCTCTCGGGCCACACGTTCGAGCACGAGATCGCGACGGCAGGCGCGCTCGGCATCTTCGGATCGATCGACGCCAATCGCGGCGATCCGCAGAACGGCTGGGATACCGATCAATTTCCCAACTCGGTCGAGGAGATGACGCTCGCGATGCTCGAAATCCTGCGCGCGGGCGGCTTCACGACCGGCGGCTTCAACTTCGACGCCAAGGTCCGCCGCCAGTCGATCGACGCCGCCGACCTGTTCCATGGTCACGTCGGCGGGATCGACGTCGTGGCGAAGGGCCTGCTCAACGCCGCCGCGCTGATCGAGGACGGCCGCCTCGATGCGATCAAGGCGGAGCGGTACAAGGGCTGGACCGGCGCCTTGGGCGAGCAGATCGCCGGCAGCGACCTCGCCACCATCGCCGACCTCGCCGTCAGCCAGAACCTCAATCCCCGCCCCCGCTCGGGCCAGCAGGAGCGGATCGAGAATATCATCACCCGCGTGCGCTGAGCGGTGCGGGGCCTCGACCCGCCGACCGCCCCGGCCGATCCGTCATTGCGAACCGTGGCGACGCAATGACGGATCAGGCCACCGTACATTGCCGCGCGTCGCTCGCCATGACGACGCTGCGCTGCCGATCGTGACTGGCTATGTGCCGATCTCTCGCAGATACGCCGCCACCCGCGCCGCGGTACTCTCCGGCACATGCAGCCCCAGCTTGCTGCGCCGGAACAGCACATCCTCCGCCGTCCGCGCCCATTCCTGTGCGACCAGATAGTCGACTTCGCGCGCGGTCAGCCCGCCGCCGAAATCCTCGCCCAGATCGCGCATCGCCTGCGCATCGCCGAGCACCGCCGCCACCTTGGTGCCATAGGCACGCGCCAGCCGCCGCAGCAGCGTCGCCGGCAGACCTCGCCGCGCCCGCACCAGCGCCGCGACGAACGCCTCGAAATCCCCGCCGGGCAGGTCGCCACCCGGCAGCACCGCCCCCGCCGTCCACGCCCCCGCCATATCCGGCAGCACCGCGCCCAGCTCCGCCAGCGCGTGTTCGGCAAGCTTGCGATACGTCGTGATCTTGCCGCCGAAGATGCTCAGCATCGCCGCCCGCCCCGGCGCCGCGTCGAGGTCGAGCACATAGTCCCGCGTCACCGCAGAGGCATTGCCGGCATGGTCGTCGTGCAGCGGCCGGATCCCGGCATAGCTCCACACGATATCGTCCTCTCGCAATCCGCGCGCGAAATAGCGGTTGGCGGTGTCGAGCAGATAGGCGGTCTCACCCGCATCGATTGCGGCTTTCGCCGGCGCCCCTTCCCAGGGCTGGTCGGTCGTCCCGATCAGCGTGAAGTCGCCTTCGTAGGGAATGGCGAACACGATCCGCCGGTCGGGGTTCTGCAGCATGAAGGCATGGTCGCCGGCATACAGGCGCGGCACGACGATATGGCTGCCCTTCACCAGCCGCACCGCACTTTTGGCATGTCCGCCCGCGACGCGGGCCAGCACGTCGTCCACCCATGGCCCCGCCGCGTTGACCAGCACCCGGGCCGACACCGAGCGCTCGCCCGCGGCATCCGCGATCGTCGCGACCCAGCGCTCGCCTTCGCGCCGTGCCTGCACCAGCCGCGTCCGCGTCGCGATCGTCGCCCCGCGATCCGCCGCATCGCGTGCGTTCAGCACGACCAGCCGGCTGTCCTCGACCCAGCAATCCGAGTAGACGAACGCCTTACCCGCCGTATCGCGCAGCCCCGCGCCATAGGGCGTCGTCGCCAGCCCCACCGTCTCGGTCGCCGGCAGCCGTTTGCGCCCGCCCAGATGGTCGTAGAGGAACAGCCCCAGCCGCACCATCCAAGCCGCCCGCGGCGAATGCGTCTGCGGCAGCACGAAGCGCAGCGGCCAGATGATGTGCGGCGCCATGCCCCACAGTCGCTCGCGCTCGATCAGCGCCTCGCGAACCAGCCGGAATTCGCCATATTCCAGATAGCGCAGGCCGCCATGGATCAGCTTGGTCGACGCCGACGACGTGTGCCCGGCCAGATCGTCCGCCTCGACCAGCAGGACGGAAAGGCCCCGCCCGGCCGCGTCGCGCGCGATGCCGGCGCCGTTGATGCCGCCCCCGACGATCAGCAGGTCGTAATCCGTCTCTGCCACGCACGCCCTCCGTCCGCCGATCCTAACGCCCAACCGCCGTGGTGCGATCCGAAAATCGGCCCACGCCATTGACGCCGCCCGCCGGCCCGCGACACTGAGGGTCGGACGGGAGAGGACCCTCATGGCCAACCATATTCTCGCGATCGATCAGGGCACCACGTCGACGCGCGCGATCCTGTTCGATGCGCAGGCGCGCCGCGTCGCGGTCGCCCAGACCGAATTCGCGCAACATTATCCGCAGCCCGGCTGGGTCGAACACGATCCCGAAGATATCTGGCGCGACGTCCTGTCGACGGCGCGGGAGGCGATCGCGACCAGCGGCGTGGGCGCGCGCGACATCGCCGGCATCGGCATCACCAACCAGCGCGAAACCGTCGTGGTCTGGGACCACGCCACCGGCGAACCCATCCACCGCGCCATCGTCTGGCAAGACCGCCGCACCGCCGATGTCTGCACCGCGCTTCGCCGCGACGGCGCGGAGGAGAGCGTGCGCGAGGCGACCGGCCTGCTGCTCGATCCCTATTTTTCGGCGACCAAGATCGCCTGGATCCTCGATTCCGTCCCCGGCGCTCGCGCGCGTGCCGACCGCGGCGAACTCGCCTTCGGCACGATCGACAGCTTCCTGCTCTGGCGCCTCACCGGCGGCACGACGCACGCAACCGACGTCACCAACGCCGCCCGCACGCTACTCTGGAACATCCGCACCGGCGACTGGGACCCGGAGCTATGCCGCCTGCTCCGCGTACCGATGGCGATCCTGCCGCAGGTCCATGACAATGCGCATGTCTTCGGCACCACCGCGGCCGAGTTGTTCGGCGCACCCATCCCGATCGCGGGGATCGCCGGCGACCAGCAGGCCGCGTTGTTCGGCCAGGCCTGCTTCAGCCGCGGCATGACGAAATCCACCTATGGCACCGGCTGCTTCATGCTGCTCAATACGGGAACGGAGGCAATCCGCTCGCAACAGCGCCTGCTCACCACCCCCGCCTATCGGCTGAACGGACAGACGACCTTTGCGCTCGAGGGCTCGATCTTCGTCGCGGGCGCGGCGATCAAATGGCTGCGAGACGGCATCGGCGTGATCACCCACGCCCGCGATACCGACGACATGGCGACGCGCGTGCCCGACAATCACGGGGTCTACATGGTCCCCGCCTTCGTCGGCCTCGGCGCGCCGCATTGGGATGCAGAGGCGCGTGCCGCGATCTTCGGCCTGACGCTGGGCGCGACGCAGGCGCATCTCGCTCGTGCGGCGCTGGAGGCGGTCGGCTACCAGACGCTCGATCTCATCCAGGCAATGATCGCCGACGGTGGCGGCCATCCGGCCAGCGTCCGCGTCGACGGCGGCATGGCGGCGAACGACTGGCTGTGCCGCTTCCTCGCCGATCTGCTCGACGTGCCGATCGAACGCCCCGCCGATCTCGAAACCACCGCGCGCGGCGCCGCCTTCCACGCCGGCCTCGCCACCGGCATCTGGTCGGGCCTGCCCGAACTCGAACGCCTCTGGGCCCGCGACGCCTGTTTCGAACCCGCCATGCCCGCCGATCGCCGCGCCACACTCGTCGCCGGCTGGCACGACGCCCTGCGCCGCACGCTGCGCCACGCGGAGTGATCGATGGAGGATGGCGACGGTCGCCGAATAAACACCGAAGCATGCGCGACGGCCTGAAAACCAAAAACCCCGCTAAGCCATTGGCCTAGCGGGGTTTTCGATGGTGGGCGTGGCAAGGATTGAACTTGCGACCCCTGCGATGTCAACACAGTGCTCTACCACTGAGCTACACGCCCGCCGGAGGTGGGCCAATTAGCAGGTTGCTTCGGGCTGGCAAGCCCTGATTTCACGCCGCGGTCAATTTAATCCGCTGGCGCTGCCCATTTCGAACACGCGGTCCACCTCGGCGACCAGGTCGCGCAGGTGGAACGGCTTGGACAGGACGCGCGCATTGGGCATTTCGCGGCCCGCCTTCAGCGTCACCGCGGCAAAGCCGGTGATGAACATCACGCGCAGGCCCGGCACCATCTCGGCGGCGCGGCGGGCGAGTTCGATGCCGTCCATCTCGGGCATCACGATATCGGTCAGCAGCAGGTCGAACGGCTCGGTTTCGAGCAGCGGAATCGCCGCAGTGCCGCGGTCGACCGCAGCGACGGCATAGCCCGCGCGTTCCAGCGCCCGCGTCAGATATTCGCGCATGACCTGGTCGTCTTCGGCCAGCAGGATACGGATCATCGCCTTTTCGGGTCCTTAGCGTTGCGGTCGATCCTGTATGGACCGGCAGATATGAAGATTTCCAGAGCGCCGAACGCGCGGATGGGCTAAGGCGTGCCACAGATGGACGCTTCGTTCGACCGGATCGACGGCGCACAGGCGCACAATGTGCCAGACGGCACACCCTTCGCCTCGCCGCAAAGCCCTGCCAACGTCGAAAACCCGGCCGTGCCGGCCAGTCCCGTGGTCATCTCGGTGCCGCATGCGGGTCGCGACTATCCCCCCGCCCTGCGCGCCGCGCTGCGCCTGCCCGAATCGGCGCTGGTGGTGTTGGAGGATCGTCACGTCGATGCCGTCGCCCGCGCCGCGCAGACGAACGAGACGATGCTGGTGCAGCGCCGCGCACGCGCCTGGATCGACCTCAACCGCAGCGAATATGAGCGCGACCCGCGCGTCGACGACGGTGTCCGCCCGCAGGCGCAATCGAGCCAGTCGGTGAAGATCCGCAGCGGCCTTGGCCTGGTGCCGCGCCGCGCCGGCGGTGCGGGCGACCTATGGCGCGGGCGGTTTACCGGCGCCGACGTCGCGCGCCGCATCGCGGAGGATCACCGCCCCTATCATGCGACGCTCGCGGCAACGCTGGCCGCGGCGCGTGCGCGCTTCGGCGTCGCGGTGCTGATCGACGTCCATTCGATGCCGACCGTCGGCCCGCATGCGCGCCTCGTCCTCGGCGATCGCTTCGGCGCAACCAGCGACGCGCGCTTCCTCGCGCGGATCGAGGCGGCGGCGGCGCAGATGGGCATCGCGACGCAGCGCAACACGCCCTATGCCGGCGCGCATATCCTGCAGACCCACGCCGCGCCGGCGCGCGACATCCATGCGGTGCAGGTGGAGATCGACCGCGCGCTGTACCTCGACTCCCGGCTGGACGGCCTCGGCCCCGGCTTCGACCGCACCGTCGCGCTGGTGCGCAGCCTGCTCGCCGCGGTCGCGGACGAAGCCCTCGCCGGCACGTCCCCTTTCGCCCTCGCCGCCGAGTAAGACACCCGCCCATAAAAAACCACCCCGTGCTAAAAGCACGGAGTGGCCAAGGTTCAGGGAGGAGACACACCCGAAGGTGTGCCATACGGTCTCGCGAAAGGGGGGACACGAGCGCCGTACAAGTCACAAAATAGGCGAGGCGCGATTTGGTTCAACCCCTGCAACACTTCGTGACGTTTTTTTCACCGCATCATCATGAACGTTCGTCTCAACGGCGCATCATCGGCGCCATCCGCGCCAGTACATTATCCCGCAGGATCAGATGGTGACGCAGCGCCCCGGCGACGTGCAGCACGATCAGCGCCACCATGACCCAGCCGAGCACACCATGCGCGTCATGCCCCAGATCGGCGGCGCCCGCGCTGGCCGGCAGGCGCGGAATGTCGAACAGGCCGAACCACGTCAGCGGCCGCGCCGGTCCGGTGGTCGGCGGCGCGCTCACCATCAGCCAGCCGGTCAGCGGCAGCGCTAGCATCAGCAGGTACAGCGACCAGTGCGTCGCATGCGCCAGCCCCTTTTCCCAGCCGGGCATATGCGCGGGCAACGGCGGAGGACGATGCGCGATCCGCCACACCACACGCGCCAGCGTCAGCACCAGCACGGTGATGCCGATCGCCTTGTGCGCCCCCATCAGCGCCCGCAGCGCCGGAATGCCGTCATGCCCGATACCGATGATCAGGTTGACGATGATCAGCACCGCGATCGTCCAGTGAAACGCGATCGCCACGGTCGAATAGCGTGCGTCGCGAGCCCAGCCTGTCATCCGTCATGTCCTTTCGAGGTCGGAACGACAGTCCGCCGGATCGGCGACCGGGTCAAGCGGGCGGCCCCAACGCAAACGGGCGGGCGTCGCGCGAAGCGACACCCGCCCGTCTGGATGATGGCGGTTCCGGCTGGCGGAACGGCCAGGGCCCTTTAACCGACCGGCGCGAACTGCGGCTGCGGCATCTTGCCCTGCTGCGCCTGACGCCCGAAGATCTCGCGCATCAGCGACAGCGAGAACAGGTGCGCGTACAGCAGCGGCAGCATGCCCGACTGGCTCATCTTACGCAGCTGGTCACCGCGCAGCGCAGCCAGCTTTTCCTCGTTCACCATCTGGAAGCCGCGATAGACGAACGGCGGCTGCTCCTGCTCCGGCTGGATCGTGACCTCGCCTTCCATCAGCAGGTCGAGCTCGCGCAGCTCGTTCATGAACGCCTGCGTGCGCGCGCCGGCCTGTTCGAACTGCTCCGAGAAATCGAGGATCGACTTCGTCACCTGGCTCGGCTGGCCGTTTTCGAACAGCGCATCGCCCTCGTCGAACGCGCCGATCGCTTCCGACGTCGGGTCGAAGCACAGCGACAGCTCTTCGCTGTCCGGGCGCAGGCGCGCCAGCATGTACGGATAGCGACGGACATAGGCGGGAACGTACAGATTGTTCTCGGTCAGCTTGCCGTCGTCGCCGACGAACACGTTGACGCCCTCGTTCAGGCCCATCAGCGCCAGCGGGATGGCATCGTCACCGATCGAGAAGACGATCGGCATGAAGCGCTGCACCAGCGGGAATTCGTCGGTGGTGATCGGAATGGCGTGCTGGCCGACCAGGAAGGGGGCGGCATCCAGCTGGCGGACGCGCCAGGTGGCGTGCGTCTCGCTCGAGAGCGGCTCCAGGCCGTTGTAGAACAGGGGAAGCGGCGCGCTGGCCATGGGAACTCTCTCCGTCGTGGATAGTTTGCGGACCCGCAATGCTTGTGGGCCGCACGCTGGCGCGTTGCTCTATTGATCCGGCTGCCTCGGCGCAAGCGTCACAAGCTTGCCGGGGTTCAGGATGCCGAGCGGGTCCAGCCCCGCCTTCACGCCGCGCAACGCCGCTAGGCGTGCTGGCGACGACAGCCGCTCCAGCTCGTGCAGCTTCATCTGGCCGATGCCATGTTCGGCCGCGATCGATCCCCCCGCCGCGATCACCAGATCGTCGACGAAACGCGTCACCACCGGCACGTCCTCGGCATACCAACGCGCCGGATCGGTGCCGGGCGCGGCGCGCACGTGGAAGTGGATGTTGCCGTCGCCCAGATGGCCGAAACCGCTGGCATGCGTGCCGGGAAAGCGCGCCTCGCACGCCGCCGCCGCCTCGATCATGAAGCGCGGCATGCCTTCGACCGGCACGGAAATGTCGTGCTGCGACGCCGGCCCCAGCGCGCGCTCCGAATCGGAAATCGATTCGCGGATGCGCCAGAAATCCGCCGCCTGCGCGTCGCTCGCCGCGATCGTCGCGTCAGCGATCAGCCCGTCCGCCAGCGCGTCGGCCAGCACCGCCTCGGTAAGCGCCGCACCGGACGCATCGGTCTGTTCGATCAGCAGATGCCAGCGATGCGCCCCCGTCACCGGCGCCCGCGCGCCCGGCACATGCGCCAGCACCGCGGTAAGCGATTCGGCGGGCAGGATCTCGAAACTCTCCAGCGCCTCGGTCGCCGCCTGGAACCGGCGTAACAGCGCCAGCGCCGCCTGCGGATCGCCCGTCGCCGCCCAGGCCGTCGTGCGCGTGGCAGGCAGCGGCACCAGCCGCAGCGTCGCCGCGGTGACGATCCCCAGCGTCCCCTCCGCCCCGACCAGCAATTGCGTCAGATCGTAACCGCGATTATCCTTCTTCAGCGCCGCGAGGCCATCATGCACGCTGCCATCCGCCAGCACCGCCTCGACGCCCGCCACCAGCCCGCGCATCGATCCGAAGCGCAGCACCTGCGTGCCGCCCGCATTGGTCGACACCAGCCCGCCGACCGTCGCATTGCCCTTCGCCCCCAGCGTCAGCGGAAACCGCCGCCCCTGCCCAAGCGCCGCATCGTGCAGGTCGGACAGGATCACCCCCGCCTCGGCGACGGCGAGCCCCGCCGCCGCATCGACGCTCCGCATCCGGTTCATCCGCCGCAGCGACAAGATCAGCGCCGATCCGTCGGCGGGCGGCGTCGCCCCGCCGACCATCGAACTGTTGCCCCCCTGAGGCACCAGCGGCACGCGATGCCGCGCGGCGGCGGCGACGACCGCCGCAACCTCGGTGGTCGAGGCCGGCGCCAGCAACGCCGGTGCGGTGCCGCGAAACCGCTGCCGCCAGTCGACCGTCCACGGCGCGATGTCGGCGGGATCGGTCACGATGCCCTTCGGCCCCAGTATCGGGGCGAGATCGGCAAGCAGCGCGGATTGGGCGGGAGTCATACGCGTCCGCTACCCCCGGACGCCGCGCCGCTCAACCATGTGGGGCCATGTCCGTCTTCGCCGCCGATGACGGGAAATTCATCCTCCGTTCAACGATCGCCGCTAGGAGCCGACACCGAACATGCCGACCCCTGCGTTTTCCGCCGCGCTGATCGCACCCATGCTCCTGGCCGGCACCGCGCCCGTGCTGGTCTCCGCCAGCGAGTCGCCCGACCGGCTGAACGGCGTCCAGTTCGCGCAGATGACCGTCCACGAACGCATCATCATCCGCGTGCCGCGCATGGGCCCCGCGCGCAGCCCCGCCGCCGCGCCGCGCCTGTCCGTGCCACAGCCGATGCAGTGGAAGGAAAAGAAGGGCCCCAAATGCATCGCCGTCGCCGACATCGGCGGCGCACTGGTCTCCGCCCCCGACGCGGTCGACCTGGTGATGGCCGGCGGCAAGCGCCTGCGCGCTCACCTCGACGACGATTGCGGCCCGATGGATTTCTACAACGGCTTCTACCTGCGCCCCAAGGCCGACGGAAAGGTCTGCGCCGACCGCGACGTCCTGCGCATGCGCTCCGGCGCCAGCTGCGGCATCGCCCGCTTCAAGACCCTCGTCGCCCGCTGACCGGGCGGGGCGCACTCCCCGTCATTCCGGCGAAGGCGGGAATCCATAATCTCTAACCTCTCCCCTAGAGCCGCAACGGTAGCGCGTCTGGATTCCCGCCTACGCGGGAATGACGAGCAAAAGTGGGGGGAAACGCCCCCCACCATTTTCCCCTGTCCTACACGCCCCGATTATGCCTATCGTCAGCCCGCTCTTTGACACGGCGAACCCCACGCGAACCGCGCCATCGGGGAGGAAGGCGTTCCAGACATAACGTACCGTCCACTTCGTCCACTTCCGCGCCGGTTTCCCCCGCGACGCGCCGCCGAATCGCCCCGCTTGTCACCTCGCAGGCGCCGCCGCATGATGACCCCATGCTCTTCGGCCCCTCGCCCCTGATCGCAACGCTGAGCTGGATCGTCGCTCTCGCCTTGGGCGCGAAGCTCGTGGCAACGATCATCCTGCTGAGCGTCGGCAAAGGCATACGGGATCGGCCCGGCTGGGGCGCGATGCTGTGGTGGCTGACGAAGATCACGCCGGTGATCGCCGTCCCCTGCGCCATCCTGATCGCCTGGCTGCAAGGGTTGACCGGTCCGCTCTGGCTTTTCGTAGGCCTGATGCTGTTCGTCCTCGTCGCCGTCCCCCTCAAGATACGGGGACGCCGGACCCGCATCGCCAGGCAGGCTAGACACGCGCCGTCATAGCGCCCCGCCCACGCTTTCCTTGACTTTCGCGCCCAGATCGGCAAGCGCGACGCTCGGCGTGCCGCACCCGTGTGCGTCTATTTCCGGACCCTTGCATGAGCCTTTTGGCATGAGCTTCGCCGATCTCGGCCTCTCCCCCGAACTCCTGACCGCGGTCACCGACGCGGGCTATAGCGAACCCACGCCGATCCAGGCGCAGGCGATCCCCAGCGTCCTCATGATGCGCGACCTGATCGGCATCGCGCAGACCGGCACCGGCAAGACCGCCGCCTTCGTGCTGCCGATGATCGACATCCTGGCGCACGGCCGCAGCCGCGCCCGCATGCCGCGCAGCCTCATCCTCGAACCGACGCGCGAACTCGCTGCACAGGTCGCCGAGAATTTCGAGAAGTACGGCGCTGGTCACAAGCTCTCGATGGCCCTGCTGATCGGCGGCGTGTCGATGGGCGACCAGATCAAGGCGCTGGAAAAGGGCGTCGACGTGCTGATTGCGACGCCGGGCCGCCTGATGGACCTGTTCGGCCGCGGCAATATCCTGCTCACCGGCTGCTCGATGCTCGTCATCGACGAGGCGGACCGCATGCTCGACATGGGGTTCATCCCGGACATCGAAGAGATCTGCACCAAGCTGCCCAAGCAGCGTCAGACGCTGCTCTTCTCGGCGACGATGCCGCCGCCGATCAAGAAGCTCGCGGACAAGTTCCTCGACAATCCCAAGACGATCGAGGTGTCGCGGCCTGCCTCGACCAACCTCAACATCAAGCAATATCTCGTCCCGACGGCGACCAACGCGTTCAAGAAGCGCGAGGCGCTGCGCCGCCTGCTGCGTCAGGACGAGGTGCGCACCGCGATCATCTTCGCCAACCGCAAGACGACCGTGCGCGAGCTCAACAAGAGCCTGAAGAAGCACGGCTTCCAGTCGGGCGAAATCCATGGCGACATGGAACAGCCGCAGCGGCTCGCCGAACTCGACCTGTTCAAGTCGGGCAAGATCAACATCCTGGTGGCGTCCGACGTCGCGGCCCGCGGCCTGGACATCAAGGGCGTCAGCCACGTCTTCAATTTCGACGCGCCCTGGCATCCCGACGATTACGTCCACCGCATCGGCCGTACCGGCCGCGGCGGCGCGACCGGCGTCGCCTACACGCTGATCACCAGCGAGGATGCCGAGAACATCCAGAATATCGAAAAGCTGACCGGCCAGACGATCGAGCGCCTCGACCTCGGCGACACGCCCGACGCCGAAGCCCCGGCCGCCGAGGAACCCCGCCGTCCCCGCCGCGACCGCGGCGGTCGCAAGGCCAACGACAGCGCCCCCGTCGAACAGGCCCCGGCGCCCGCTCGCCCGGCTCGCGAGGAACGCCCGGCCCGCGACGATCGCCGCCCCGCCGCCGTCCCAGCCGCCGCAACTGCGCCGCAGCCGCGCAACGACGACCGCCGTCGTCCCCGCCGCGACGATCGCTACGCCGGTCGCGACCCCAATCGTGACGACGGCCCCGACGAAGGCTGGAACGGCCCGATCCCGGACTTCCTCCACGCCACGATCGCGCCCTGAGCGCCTGCGGGGGCGGCGCATGGTGATCGAGCGGACGCCCCCGGTCGCGATCGATACGCCGTGCGTCGGCGTCTGCGTGATGGAGCCAGACGGCCTGTGCCGCGGCTGCGCCCGCACGATCGACGAGATCGTCGCTTGGGATCAGATGACGCCCGACCGGCGCCGCGCGATCATGGCCACCCTGTCGGACCGGCGGCCCTGACGCTATATCGGCGACCGTTCCGCCAAAGGATGCCCTCTTGCCCCTGACGCGCCGCCATCTGTTGCAGGCTGCCCCTCTCGCCGCCGCCGTGCCGTGGCTCCCCGCCTGGGCGCAGCCCGTGTCCGCCGGTATCGCCGCCCCGCTGCCGACACTCACCGGCCCGGACGTCACACTCCACGTCGCGCATCAGATGATGACGATCGACGGCAGGCCGTCCCACGCGATCGGTATCAACGGCTCGGTGCCGGCACCGCTGTTGCGCTTCCGCGAGGGGCAGGACGCGACGCTCACCGTCGTCAACGATCTGGACGAGGAGACCTCGATCCACTGGCACGGCCTGCTGCTGCCGTTCCAGATGGATGGCGTGCCCGGTATCAGCTTCCCCGGCATTCCGGCGTGCAGCCGCTTCACCTACCGCTTCCCGATCCGCCAGGCGGGCACCTATTGGTACCACAGCCATTCCGGCCTGCAGGAGCAGATGGGGCATTACGGCCCGATCGTCATCGATCCTGCCGGCCCCGACCCGATCGCGAGCGACCGCGAACATGTCATCGTCCTGTCCGACCACAGCCCGCTGCACCCGCACGCCATCTTCCGCCGCCTGAAGCTGCAGGGCGGATACTTCAATTACCAGAAGCAGACGCTCGCCGGCCTGCTCGCGGGCAAGGACCAGCCGCTCAAGGACCGTCTCGCCTGGGGCGCGATGCGGATGGACCCGACCGACGTGTCCGACGTGACCGGCAGCACCTACACCTATCTGATCAATGGCCATGGCCCATCCGACAATTGGACCGCGCTGTTCGCGGCCGGCGAGCGGGTGCGGCTGCGCATCGTCAACGCTTCGGCGATGACGAACTTCAACGTGCGGATTCCGGGCCTGACGCTGACGATCGTGCAGGCCGATGGCCTCAACGTCCGGCCCGTGACGATCGACGAATTCCAGATCGCCGTCGCCGAAACCTATGACGTGATCGTGGAGCCGGAGGCGCAGGCCTATACGCTCGTCGCCGAGGCGTGGGACCGCTCCGGCATGGCGCGTGCCACACTCGCACCGCAGGTCGGCATGGTCGCGCCGGTGCCCGCGCTCCGTCCGCGTCCGCTCGCCACCATGGCGGACATGGGCATGGGCGACATGAGCCACATGGACGGCATGGCCGGTATGAGCGGCATGGACCACGCCGCCGCGCCCGCCGCCTGCCCACCCGAACATGCCGCCATGGGCCATTGCAAACCTGCAGGCCCTGCCGAGCCGATGCACCACAGCATGCGCGACTTCGCGAACGCGCCCGGTCTGCCGAAGACCCCCGCCGTACAAACGATCGCCCCCATGCCGATGGACCGCACCGGCGAACCGCCGCAGGGGCTTGGCCAGGTCAGACATCGCGTGCTGACCTATCGCGACCTCATCGCGCTCGTTCGCAACCCGGACGTTCGCGCGCCGTCGCGCCAACTCACCATCCACCTCACCGGCAACATGGAACGCTATATGTGGGCGTTCGACGGGGTGAAGCTGAACGCCGTCACCGCGCCCATCCCCTTCCGCGCCGGCGAGCGCGTGCGGGTGACGCTCGTCAACGACACGATGATGGCGCATCCGATCCATCTGCACGGCCATTTCTTCGAACTGGTGACGGGTCATGGCGACCACGCGCCCCGCAAGCACACCGTCAACGTCGCCCCCGGCGGCACCGTCACCTTCGATCTGACCGCGGACGCGATCGGTGACTGGGCGTTCCACTGCCACCTGCTCTACCACATGCACGCCGGGATGATGCAGGTGGTCACGGTGCGCGCAGAGGATGCGGCATGAGGGCGACGCTGGCGATCCTCGCGCTGCTCCCCGCGCCGGCAATGGCGCAGATGCATCATATGGACGGCATGAGCATGCCCGGCATGACGATGCCCGCCGCGCCGAAGCCCGCCGCAAAGGCCAAACCGAAGCCCAAGACAAAGCCTAAAACCCCGGCTCGCTTGCCGATACGGCCGCAAAGCCACTCGCACGCCGGTTCGGATCACGTGATGTCCACGCCGGCGGCGCCCATCGCGACTGATCCAACCTGTCCGCCTGAACATGCGGCAATGGGCCATTGCACGCCTGCGTCATCCGCCGCGCCCGAGGCGGCGATGCCGCACGACATGCCGCAAGACATGCCGATGCATGCGATGCCCGGCATGCACGCCATGCCAGCGTCGAACTCCACCAAAACCGGCACCGACCTGCCCGCCGGTAACGCCCCGCCGCCCCCGCCCCCGACCACCCGCGCCGCCGATCGGTTCTACGACCCCGCCGCCATGACCGTCGCCGATCGCACGATGCGCTCCGAACATGGCGGCATGCGGTTCTCGCAAATCCTGTTCAACCTTGCCGAAGTGCAGGTCCGCCGTGGCGGCGACGGCTACCGCTGGGACGGCGAAGGCTGGTTCGGCGGCGACATCGACCGTGTCGTGGTGAAGAGCGAAGGCGAAGGTACGTTCGGCGGATCGATCGACCAGGCCGAAGTGCAGGCGCTCTACGCCCATGCCATCGGCCCGTATTTTAACCTGTTGGCCGGTGCCCGGCAGGATCTCGGGCCGAACGGCGGCCGCACGCATGCTGCGATCGGCGTAGAGGGTCTCGCGCCCTATTGGTTCGACGTCGAGGCCATGCTGTTCGCCTCCGACAAGGGCGTCCGCGCCAGGGGATCGGCATGGTACGATCAGCGCCTGACCCAGCGCGCGATCCTGCAACCCCGCGTAGAGGTGAACCTTGCCACACAGGACGAACCCGACGCCCGTGTCGGTGGCGGCCTGTCCAGCGTCGAGGCGGGCTTACGCCTCCGCTACGAAATCGCCCGCGAATTCGCGCCCTATGTCGGGATCAACTGGGAACGCCGCTACGGCGCCACCGCGCGCTATGCCCGCGCGGATGGCGAGGGCAGCGGCGGCGTATCACTCGCGCTCGGCATCCGCGGCTGGTTCTGACGCAAGCGCCCGCTGCAACCGCCGGACGTTCTGCGTCAGTGTCCGCAATTCGTCGATGCTAAGCCCGGTCTTCGCGAACACCGCCTCCGCCAGGCACGTCGCCTCGCTGCGCAGCCCCTGCCCCGCCTCGGTCAACACCACGCGCACCTGCCGCTCGTCCTTCGTATCCCGCGCCCGCCGTACCAGCCCACTCGCCTCCAGCCGCTTCACCAGTGGCGTGATCGTGCTCGACTCAAGCGACAGTCGTTCGGCGATCGCGCCGATCGTCCGCCCGTCCTCCTCCCACAAGGCGTGCAGCACCAGATATTGCGGATAGGTGATGCCGATCCGGTCGAGCATCGGCTTGTACACGCGCGTCATCGCGATCGACGCGCCGTAGAGCGAGAAGCAGAGTTGCTCGTCCAGCGACAGCGGGTGGGACGGCGGCATGGTCATCGACGGGTCGTACACGCTTTTTCTCCCCTGCGGAACGCCACTGGACAAATCGTTATCGCGATATATATTGTTGCGACAATAGAGTCAGCAAGGAGCATGCATCATGTCGGTCGATGTCAAATACGCCACCCGCGCTACCGCCACCGGCGGCCGTGAAGGCAATGCCCGCAGCGAGGACGGCCGCTTCGAAGCCAAATTGTCGACGCCTAAGGAACTGGGTGGCGCAGGTGGCGACGGCACCAACCCCGAACAGTTGTTCGCTGCCGGCTATTCGGCCTGCTTCATCGGCGCGTTGAAGGCCGCCGGCCAGCAGCTGAAGGTGAAGGTACCCGATGCCACCACCGTGACCGCGACCGTGGGTATCGGCCCGCGGGATGCCGGCGGTTTTGGCATCACCGCCGATCTCCTCGTCGACCTGCCTGGCCTGGAGCGCGATCAGGCGCAGCAGCTGGTCGATGCCGCGCATCAGATCTGCCCCTATTCGAACGCGACCCGCGGCAACGTCGACGTCGGCCTGACGCTCGCCTGATCCTTAATACGCGTAAAACCAAACGGGGCGTTGCCGATCGCGGCAGCGCCCCGCAGTCGTTTCGGGGGCGTCCGAGATTATCCCGTCCCCCACGCAACCGCCGCGAAAACCGATCGTTCGAGGGAGCCCCCTTTCCTAAGACTTTCCTGACCTTCGGAGACATTCCATGACCCTCGACGGCAAGACGATCGCCATCCTCATCGCCCCCCGCGGCACTGAGGAACCCGAATTCGCACAGCCCAAGGCCGCCGTTGAGCAGGCCGGCGGCAAGGTCGTCGTCATCAGCCTGGAGACGGGCGAGGCGCAGACGGTGAACAACGATCTCGACCCCGGCAAGACCTTCACCGTCGACAAGGCGATCGGCGACGTGTCCGCAGATCAGTTCGACGGCCTCGTCATCCCCGGCGGCAGCGTCGGCGCAGACAAGCTGCGCGCCTCGAAGGAGGTCGTCGCCTTCGTCCACGCCTTCTTCGAAGCCGGCAAGCCCGTCGCCGCAATCTGCCACGCGCCCTGGACCTTGGTCGAGGCGGACGTGGTAAAGGGCCGCACGCTCACGTCCTTCCCCAGCCTGCAGACCGACATCCGCAACGCGGGCGGCAATTGGGTCGATCAGGAGGTGGTCGTCGACAAGGGCCTCGTCACCAGCCGCAATCCCGACGACCTTCCCGC
Organism: Arthrobacter sp. TPD3018; assembly: GCA_003075315.1. Classification (GTDB taxonomy): domain Bacteria; phylum Pseudomonadota; class Alphaproteobacteria; order Sphingomonadales; family Sphingomonadaceae; genus Sphingomonas. Next base: position 311,133 of record QDFQ01000002.1, read on the forward strand.
TTTCTGCGCGAAGCTGATCGAAGAAGTCGCTGAGGGTCGCCACGCCGAGCAGGCCGCGAGCGCGTGAGCGGCAATCGGTTCGCCGGCAAGGTCGTCGTCATCACCGGTGCCTCCTCGGGCATCGGTGAGGGCGCGGCGCGGCGCTTTGCCGCGGAGGGCGCGCAACTCGTGCTCGGCGACAGGGACGCGGCGGGCCTCAAACGCCTTGCCGCGGAGTTGGGCGACGCGGTGGAGACGCTGGAAATCGACGTCAGTCGCATGGCCGATTGCGAGGCGCTGATCGACCTTGCCGTCAGCCGCTTCGACGGCATCGACGTGCTGGTCAACGATGCCGGCGTCGACCATCTCGGCAAGATCGACGAGGGCGATTTTGGCGCCTTTGCCAAGGTGATCGAAACCGACCTGTATGGCGTCGTCCAGATGAGCCGCGCCGCGATCACGCATCTGCGGGCGGCCAAGGGCTGCATCGTCAACATCTCGTCGGTGTCGGGTCTTGGCGGCGACTGGAACCACAGCTTCTATTGCGCGGCCAAGGGTGCGGTCACCAACTTCACCCGCGCATTGGCGATGGACGAGGCGAAGGCCGGCGTGCGCGTGAATGCGGTCAACCCATCGCTGACCTATACCGCGCTGACCGAAGGGATGAAGGAACAGCCCGATCTCATCGCCAAGTTCGAAGAGCGCATCCCGATCGGCCGCGGCGCGGAGCCTGCCGACATCGCCGGTGCCATCGCCTTTTTGGCGAGCGAAGATGCGCACTATATTACCGGTGTGAACCTGCCCGTCGACGGCGGCCTGTCGGCCTCCAACGGACAGCCGCCGCTTAGCTGAGGAGCCGATCATGGCCGATTACCGCAAGACCGACGAAGCGATCGCGAAGCTGACGCCCGAACAATATTATGTGACGCAGGAAAGCGGCACGGAACGCCCCGGGACGGGCGAATATCTCGGCAACAAGGCCGCGGGCATCTACGTCGATATCGTCTCGGGCGAACCGCTGTTCGCTTCGACCGACAAGTATGAATCGCATTGCGGCTGGCCGAGCTTCACCAAGCCGATCGAGCCTGCCAATGTCGAGGAACTGCACGATCGTAGCCACGGCATGGTGCGCACCGAAGTGCGTTCGAAGCATGGCGACAGCCACCTGGGCCATGTCTTCCCCGACGGTCCGCGCGATCGCGGCGGCCTGCGTTATTGCATCAATTCTGCTTCGCTGCGCTTCGTGCCGCGCGATGCGATGGAGGCGGAAGGGTATGGCGCCTATCTGGACCAGGTCGAAGATATCGGCTGATCTGCTCCATGTCGTGAAGATCACGCGTTAAATTCCGCACGGTTAACGCCTCTTTATCCCCTTTCCGGCCAAGGCTTCGGCAAGGGAATGGATCAAAGAGGGGCATAATCGATGCGGAAGTGGGTATATTTGGCAGCGGCGGCGTCGTGCGTAGGCGCCGTCGCACCAGCCGGCGCGCAGGGCCTGCGCGGCGTGGTACCGTCGGGTAAGCAAGCCGAAGCCGAAAAGGCCCGCGCCGAAGCCGAATCGAAAAATACTGCCGATATCGTTGTTACCGCCACGCGCCGCTCGCAGCGCCTGTCGAACGTGCCGATCGCCGTCAGTGCCTACAGCACCGCAGCGCTCCAAAATTCGGGTGCGACCGACATCCGCCAGATGGCGCAGCTGGCGCCGTCGCTGATCGTCTCGTCCACTGGATCGGAAGCCAATGCGACCGCGCGCCTGCGCGGCATCGGTACCGTCGGCGACAACCCCGGCCTCGAAAGCTCGGTCGCGGTGTTCATCGACGGCGTCTATCGTAGCCGCACCGGCTCCGGCCTCAACGACCTGGGCGAAGTCGAGCGTATCGAAGTGCTGCGCGGGCCGCAGGGTACGCTGTCGGGCCGCAACTCGTCGGCGGGTGCGATCAGCATCTACACGAAGTATCCCGAATTCAAGTTCGGCGGCTATGGTGAGGCAAGCTACGGTAATTACGATGCCGTCCGCCTCGCCGGCGCGCTGACCGGCCCGATCATCGCCGACAAGCTCGCCTTCCGCATCGACGGCGTCTACGGCAAGCGCGACGGCTTCCTGCACGACGTCGTCAACAACACCGACTTCAACAACCGCAACCGCTATTTCGTCCGCGGCCAGCTGTTCTGGAAGCCGTCATCCGACTTCTCGGTCCGCCTGATCGGCGATTACACGCATCGCGACGAAAAGTGCTGCGGCGCCGTTTATATCGACACGCGCGAAAAGTTCGACCCGACGCCGGGCGTGCCGGGCGACTTCTCGATCGCGTCGCAGAACCGCATTGTCTCGATCCTGCAGAGCCTCGGCGGCGTGCTGCCCAGCATGGGCAATCCCTACAACCGCCAGATCGCCCAGACCAAGGGCCAGGCCTATTCGAACGTGACCACCGACGGCGGCGTATCGGCGCGCATCGGCTGGACGTTGGGCAACGTGCAGCTCATCTCGATCAGCGCCTATCGCGAATATAAGGCGGGCGGCGCGGGCGACATGGATTACGGCAACGTCGACATCGTCTACCGCCCGAACGACGGCAACGCCTATCGCCAGTTCAAGACGTTCACGCAGGAAACCCGCCTCAGCGGCGGCCTGTTCGGCAACCGGCTCGACTGGCTGGTCGGTGGCTATTACGCGCATGAGGACCTCGACGTCGTCGACAACCTGCGCTTCGGCTCACAATATGGCGCCTTCGCCGCATGCCGTGCCGTCGCGACCGTGAACCCGGCCGCCGCGCTTCGCGATCCGACGGCGAGCGGATGCCTCAGCGCCGCCGGCCGCGCCGTGCTGACCCCCGCGGTCGGCCAGGCGGTGATCAGCGGCATCGACCGCCTCAGCACCGTCAACAACGTCGGCAGCATCCGCGACGTCTATCACCAGACGAGCAGCAACTACGCCTTCTTCACGCACAACATCTTTAAGATCACCGACACGCTCAGCATCACCGGCGGCCTGCGCTACACCAACGAGCACAAGCGCCTGGATGCGAGCTTCAACAACAACAACACCGTCTGCCCGGCGCAGCAGGCCGCACTCAGCCCCCTGTTGGCCAGTGCGGCGGTGCCCGCGGCGCTCAAGCCACTGATCGGCGGCATCATCACGCTGACCTGCACCGGCAATTCGACGTCGGCGCTGACCGGCGTGCCGATCAAGGACAAGATCGCAGAGGGCCAGTTCACCGGCACCGGCGTCGTGTCGTGGAAGCCTGCGCCCAGCACCTTGCTGTATGCGTCCTACGCGCGCGGCTACAAGGCGGGCGGCTACAACCTCGACAAGTCGGACCTGTCGGCCACCGTCTTCGCCACGCCGACCGCGGCAGCCGCATCGAACCTGCGCTTCGATCCCGAGACGGTGCAGGCGTTCGAAATCGGCATCAAATATGCGACGCCCAAATTCACCGCGAACCTCGCGGGCTTCCGTTCGGCGTTCAAGAACTTCCAGCTGAACACCTTCAACGGCACCAACTATATCGTCCAGAATATCGGGTCGTGCAGCACCGGCCTGAACGGTGCCGATCGTGACAATTCCTCGACCACCGGCGCCTGCACGGGCAAGGTGCGCTCGGGCGTCATCACGCAGGGCTTCGAACTGGAGGCCGGCGCCTACCCAACCGAGGATCTGACCTTCAACCTCGGCTACACCTATGCGCACACGCAATATCGCAACAACCTCGTCGGCAGCGATGCGGGCGAGGCGCTGAACGCCGCGCTATTCCTATTGCCCGGTGCGCAGATGTCGAACGCACCACGCCACACCGTCACCAGCTCGGCGTCGTGGACGCCGCCGATCGGCGACAACGGCATGCACGCGCTGTTCTACGTCGATAGCCGCCTGACCAGCGACTATAACACCGGCTCCGACCTGTTCCTGGAAAAGCGCCAGGACGGCTTCTTCTTGGTCAACGCGCGCATCGGCATCCGCGGCCGCGACCAGCGCTGGGCAGTGGAGTTCTGGGGACAGAACGTCCTCAACACCAACTACCAGCAGGTTGCCTTCGCCGCCCCCTTCCAGGGTGCGGGCAGCGCGTCGCAGGTCGCCGCCTTCGGCTCGCCGGACTTTGCGACCGGCAATGCGATCTTCTCGTCGTACCTCGCCGAACCGCGTACCTATGGCGTGACGCTGCGCTCGCGCTTCTGATCGCCTTTCCACTGATCCGGGACCCGTGGACATTATGAAGATACCGCGCAAGCTGGGCCTGTCGTTCCTCACCATCATCGCGACCGCAGCGGTTGTGATGATGGTGTTCTTCGGCACGATCATGCTGATCAGGCAGTCGACGGAACGCAACAACGTCGCCCAGAACATCTATGCCAAGGCATTGACGCTGGAAACGGCGATCCTGCGCCAGAACAGCCAGTTCCGGGGCTTTCTGGTGACGGGCGACGTCACCTATCTCAAGTCGTACGAGGAAGCGCGCAAGGAGTTCGACGGGACCGCCGCCGAACTGGACACGCTGCTGACCGATCCGGTCAAGCTGCGCCAGCTCAACACCGCCCGTCGCGAAACGCTGAAATGGCGACGCAACTGGGGCGACCGGCTGATCGGCTGGGTGAAGGCCGGCCGCCGCGACGAAGCGCAGCAGGCGGTGCGGGACGCGGGCCCTGCGGTGCTGGTCAGCAAGATCGCACTTCCGCTGCGCGATCTGCGGGCCGCAGAAACGCAGGACATCGATTCCGCCGCCGCCAGCCAGGAAAAGGCGATCCTGACCGCATTGATCGCGCTTGCCATCGGCGGCATCGCGCTGATCGGCGTTGCGATCACGTTGTCCGTCCTGCTCAGCCGCCAGATCGCGCGGCCGATCACGCTGCTGACCGATGCGATGGCGCAACTGGCCAGCGGACGGCATGACATCGTGGTCGAGGCGGACCGCAACGACGAACTGGGCGACATGGCGCGCGCAGTCGCCGTGTTCCGCGACACCGCCGCGGCCAAGGTGGCCGACGATGCCGACCGCGAGGCGGCGATGACCGCGATCGGCGGCGGCCTGCATCGCCTGTCGGACGCGGACCTCACGGTGCGCATCGCCGACGTGCCGCAGGCATTCCGCCTGCTGTCGGACGATTTCAACACCGCCACCGCCAGTCTGTCGCGGGTGCTGGGCGAGGTGCGCGGCAGCGTGCAGTCGATCAAGCACAATTCGGGCGAGATCAATCAGGCCGCGCTCGACCTCGCGCAACGGACCGAACAGGAAGCGGCCGCCTTGCAGGAATCGGCCGCAGCCCTCGACGAGGTGACGAAGTCGATCCGCGACGGCGCGGGCGCGGCGATCGGCGCCAGCTCCGCCATGGCGCAGGCCCGTACGGAGGCCGAACGCGGCGGCACGATCGTGCGTCAGGCGATCGACGCGATGCACGGCATCGAACAGGCCAGCAACGAAATCGCCGCGATCATCAGCCTGATCGACGGCATCGCCTTCCAGACCAACTTGCTGGCGCTCAATGCCGGCGTCGAGGCGGCGCGCGCGGGTGAAGCCGGCAAGGGCTTCGCCGTCGTCGCCTCCGAAGTTCGTGCACTCGCCCAGCGCTCGGCCGACGCCGCGACCGAGGTGAAGACGAAGGTGACGTCCGCCTCCACCCACATTCGCGCCGGCGTCGACCTGGTCGACCAAACCGGACAGGCATTGTCGCGGATCATCGACAGCGTCGGTGCGGTCAGCGGATCGATCGATTCGATCGCGCAATCGTCCGACCATCAGGCCAAAAGCCTGGGCCAGATCAACGTCGCGATCGGCGAGATGGACCAGATGACGCAAGAAAATGCCGCGATGGTCGAACAGACCTCTGCCGCGGCGCGCCAGCTGGTGGCGGAAGCGCAGCAGCTTGCCGCATCGGTCGCGACCTTCGAGATCGACGGTCAGGCCCCCACCCCTGCGGCTGCCGATTACCGGCCGGCCCGATCCCGCCCCGCCGCCGCGACACCGCGTCCGGCCCCCATTCCCGCGCCGCGCCGCGTCGCGAATGGCGACTGGGACACGTTTTGATCGCAATGGCCGTGCGCCCCGGGCCCATGCACGGGGCGCCTTTCCCCGACACGAACGGTGACTTCGATACGGGGCCGCTCGCCCGCCAGGCGATGGCCGTCCGCGAAATGGGATCGCCGTTCGTCGCCGCCGTGCTCGCAGCGGGAGAGCGTCAACTCTCCCGCGCGCCGCGCACCGCGGCATTGATCGCCGACTGGCCGCGCGATGTCGCCGCCGACGCGCTGGCGATGCGGTTCAACGCCGCGCTTCATGCGCTGGCGCGAGCGGGCCACGACACGGCACTCAGCAATTTGTATCGGCGGCTGGACGGCGATTTCGATTCCGTGATCGGCGCGGCGATGCACTCCGCCGATGCGCATATCGCCGAATGGATGCGCACGCCGCCGCAGACCAACGAAGTTGGACGAACCGCCGCGATCATGGCGGCGTTGATGACGCTGCGCAGCCGGTTCGACATGCCGTGCGAGCTACGCGAACTCGGCGCCAGCGCCGGGCTGAACCTTAACCTCGATCGCTATGCCTATGATCTGGGCGGCCATGCCGCCGGCGATCCGGCGTCATCCGTCCGGGTCGCGCCCGCGTGGCACGGCGCCGCGCCCGTCATCCGTCCCATCACCGTGGCGTCCGCACGCGGTGTCGATCTCAGCCCCCTCGACGTGGCCGATGCCGCTGCCTGCGAGCGGCTGATGGCCTTTATCTGGGCGGACGAGCCCGACCGCGCCGAACGCCTGGCGCAGGCGCTACGCATCGCGCGCGCGCACCCGCCCGTCGTGGAGACGGGCGACATCACCCGGTGGCTGCCAGAGATGCTAGCCGCACCGCAGGCTGCGGGCATCTGCCGCACGATCGTCCATTCGATGGCGCTGCAATATCTGGACGCCACCGGCCATGCCGCCGTGGAACATGCCTTTGCCGAGGCGGGTGCGCGGGCCGATGCCGATCGCCCGCTGGCGCGCATCGGGTTCGAATGGACCGAGGCGCGCGACGCGGTCCATCTGTGCCTGACGACCTGGCCCGACGGAACGACCCGTCACCTTGCCACCTGCCACGCGTACGGCGCGTGGATCGACTGGCACGATACAGGGGCCTGACGGCCCCTTTTCTATAGCCACGCTCTATAACGGGCGCCCCATGCCGCCATCGCGGACACGGGGCGCTCCTCCTCAGAACAATCCGTCGTCGTCGTCATCGTCCGCGACGGCCGCAGCGGCCGGCGCTGGCGCGAGGTGCGCAGGCAGATAGGCGGCGTGTACTTCGCGCTCTTGTGCCATCGTGTACAGCGCGGCGATGCGCGGCAGCACGTCGGCCAGGATCGCCGTCGCCGCGTCCGACGGATCGGTCATCGCCGGCATCACGCCGAGCACGAGCGCCGCGTCCCGCATCTTGCCCCCCAGCGCCATTTCCGCGCCGATTTCATCGCCGACCGAGGCCAGCATCTCGATGATCTGGCGCGCATCGTCGCCGCCGACGCGCACCGCGCCCTCGGTCCGCTGACACCCCTCGCGGATCACTGCGAGCGCATCGGACAGCTTGCTGCCCAGATCGCGATCGTCCGCCGCCGCGCGCTTTTCGACCAGCGTTGCGTTCACCGCGGCCAGCTCGTCGAGCGGCTGGCGGATCCCGCCCATCGCCTTGCCCAGCGACTGGGCATGGACGTCCACCTCGCCCGCGACGACCGATACCGCCTTGCCGAGGTCGCCGTGCCGGCGGCACAGCAGCCGCGTATTGGTGGCGATGTCCTGCACGTCGAACTGCACGCGCTGCAACAGCGCCAGCCGCCCGGTCAGCTCGGACACCGTCTCGCCGATCATGCCCAGCATCGCGGTCGACCGCCGGTCGGCATCCTGCAGCTGCGCGGTGATCGATGCGACCTCGCCCACCGCCTTGTCGATCTCGACCAGGAAGGGGCGGCCGTTGCTGCCCGTATCGTTGTCGATCAGGCCCAGCAGCGCAGTCGTGTCGGGGCTCAGCGCCCGCAGCGCATCGACCAGCAGGCGCGTGTCGCGGTCGAAATCGACCGCGCTCGCCTCCAGCTGCGCCGCGAGCATCGGATGGATGACCGCGCAGACCTCCATGCGCACCATGGGATCGATGGACGGGCCGACGACCTCCAGAATCTGCAACGCGGACACGACATGCTCCAGGCGCTGGCGCGTGCTGTCGCCGACCTGCAACGCGCCCAGCATCGTCGCGACGCGACCCTGCACCGTGCGGGCGATCGACGCCACCTGCTGCGCCATCGTGGCGGTCGTACCCAGATGCGCGTGCAGCGCGGTGGCGTGACGCACCAGATTCTCCGGCACCGCGGGGACGACGTGCCGCGCCTCCTTGGTGACCAGGCGTCCTGCCTGCTGCACCGCGCTGACGCTGTCCTTCAGGTCCTTCAGCTTGGCGAGGAAGCCTTCCAGATGCTCTTCACCGGCCGCCAGCCGATGGCCCATGCTGTCGACGAACCCGACGAAAGCGGGCTCGCCCGATGCGGCGATCTTGATATTCAGGCCGTAAATATGGAGCACGCGCAGCGCCTGCCGCATCTCCATGATGTGATCGCGCAACATCCGCGCCGCGCCGCTCACCCGCACCATGTCGGTGTCGCGCTCCTGCTGCACCACCGGCAGGTTGGCGAGATCGGCCGCGACCTCCTTCAGGTTGGTCACCGCGATACCCGCGACGCTTTCATCAAGCGCGCCGGTGACGCCATCGATCGCGGTGATGATCCGATCGATCGTTTCTATGGCCCTTGCGAGCGTCGTCCCAGCGCGTACGAAATGCGCATCCATACCCGCCGCCATCAGCGCCAGCGTTCGTTGCAGATCGCCGACGCTCTGGTCCAAGGCGTGATCGGCCGTGATGGAGGTGTGCAGCATGGCCTATCCTTTGCGGGCGAGAAGAAAATGCGGGACGGGCGCGCTCATCGCGCCGTCGCCTGGAGCAGTTCGCGGGCGATATTGCCCAATGGTATGACCTTGTCGGCGGCGTTGCGGGCGATGGCTTCCTTGGGCATGCCAAACACGACGGAGGTTGCTTCGTCCTGAGCGAAAGTTCGCGCTCCTGCCTGCTTCATTTCCAGCAAACCGCGCGCGCCGTCGTCGCCCATGCCGGTCATGATGATGCCGACCGCATTGGACCCCGCATTGCGCGCGGCCGAGCGGAACAGCACGTCGACCGACGGGCGGTGGCGCGACACCAGGGGCCCTTCCTTGACCGACACGACATAGCGCGCGCCCTGCCGTTCGAGCAGCGTATGGCGCAGGCCGCCCGGCGCGATCAGCACGTGGCCGCGCATCACCGTGTCGCCGTCCTCCGCCTCCTTGACGTCGACCTGACACAGACCGTTGAGCCGTTTGGCAAAGGCGCGGGTAAAGCTTTCGGGCATGTGCTGGACGATGACGATGCCGGGCGAATTGGCCGGCAGCGCCTCCAGCACCTCGCGCAGCGCCTCGGTGCCCCCCGTGGACGCACCGATGCACACCACCATCTCCGTCGTCCGGCTCATCGCGCGGCCGGTGGGGGGCGGCAGTACCGCATCGGCCGTCAGCTTCTGCGCCGGCGACGCCGCCCGCGCCTGGCGCCGCGCGCCGAGCCGCGCCTTGGCCGCGCCCTTCACCGTCTCGCGGATCATCAGCTTGGCTTCGGTGAGATGCTCGGCAACGCCCATGCGCGGCTTCAGGATGACGTCGACCGCCCCGGCTTCCAGAGCCTGCAGCAAGGTTTCCGACCCCTCCTCGACCAGCGAGGAGCACATGACGACCGGGATCGGGCGCTGGCTCATCAGCTTGCGCAGAAAGGTGACGCCGTCCATCCGCGGCATTTCGACGTCCAGCGTGATGACGTCGGGAACCTCTTCTTGGATGTAGCGGGCGGCGGCGAAGGGATCGGCGGCGGCGGCGATCACCTGGATGTCGGGATCCTCGCCGAGGATCGCGGTCATGGCCTGGCGGACGCTGGCGCTGTCGTCGATGATGAGGACGCGGACGGGTTTCATATCAGCAGCGCTCGAATACGGTGTAGGACACGGTCTTCACGGGCAGATCCATGCCCGCAATCGATTCCGAATGGCCCAGGAACAGATAGCCGCCGGGGCGCAGGCAGTCGCACAGGCGACGGACCACCGCCTCCTGCGTCGGCTTGTCGAAGTAGATGAGCACATTGCGGCAGAAGATGATGTCCATCGGTTCGCCGACGGGATAATGCGTGTCCATCAGGTTCAGTCGCGCAAAGCCGATCGCGGACCGCAGTTCGGGCGCGATCCGCACCTTCCCCGCCCGCCGGTCGGTCGAAGCGGCGACGTAGCGCTGACGCATCACCGACGGCACGGGATCGACCTGATCCGCAGGATAGATGCCGCGCCGCGCGGTCTCCAGCACCTCGGTATCGATATCGGTGGCGAGGATGCCATATTCCATGCGGTTCGCCTCGGCGAAGCGATCCATCACCATCGCCATCGTATAGGGCTCCGCCCCCGTCGAACAGGCTGCGCTCCAGGTGCGGATCCGGCGCCGGCCCTGCTTCAGCATGGTCGGCAGCACGGTGCCCGACAGAAAGTCGAAATGGCCGGGTTCACGAAAGAAATCGGTCTTGTTGGTCGTCACCGCATTGATCAGATGATCGATCTCGCCATTCGCGGTCGGATCGGCGAGCAGCAGGTCGCAATAGTCGTTGAGCGACGCCGTTCCCGTGTCGCGGACGCGGCGCCGCAGCCGCCCCTCCAGCATCGTCGCCTTGGTGCGCGGCATCTTGATGCCCGTTTCGTCGTAGATGAGCGCGGCCAGCCGGGTGAACCGGTCGGCGCTGAGGTGATCAAGTCCAGGTTGAACGGGAACAGCAGAAGCCATGATGGTCGTTCCATCGACGGGCACCGGTAGTCCGGGGTGTCGTCAGTGAGGGAAAGGGGGGGGTGGAAGCCGCCGCGACCGCGGCTCCACCCAAAGACAGACGCTAGGTCAGGCCGCGGCGGCGAGCGCGGTGGCGTCGATGTCGTCGCCGGAGAAGATCTCGGCGACGTTGATAACGACGACGAAACCCTCGGGTTCGCGCACGACGCCCTCAATGTAATCGGAGCGCCAGCGCATGCCGATGTCGGGCGCCGCCTCCAGCCGCCCTTCGGCGAAGGTGGTGACCGCGAGCACGCGGTCGACCACCAGGCCCAGCGACACGGTGCGGTCGGCGAGCGGCACGTCGACGATCAGCACCCGCGTCGACAGCGTCGGCTCCGCGGGCGTGAGGCCCAGGCGCGCACGCAGATCGACCGTCGGCACACCCTGCCCGCGCACGTCGGTCAGCCCGAGCAGCCAGCCGGGTCCATTGGGGACCCGAAAGGCGGGGGCATAGTCGAGGATTTCGCGGACCAGCGTCACCGATACTGCGAACACCTCGTCACCCAGGCCGAAGGTAACGGCCTGCATCATATTGGTATCGCTCATGCTGCCTCTCCAAATTCCATGTCTTCGCTGTCCGGGCCGCCCTGTGTCAGGTCGAGGGCAAAGCCGCGGGCGCGAGCCTGCTGATCGGCGACCGAGTTGGCCTTGGGGCGCGGCGCGGGCGCCGCTTTCTTGGCCGGCGCCGCCTTGCGGGCCGGGGCGGCCTTGCGCTGCGCGGTGGCAGCGCGGGCGATCGGCGAGGTGCGATCCTCGACCCGGAAGAAGGCGATGCTCTGCTGCAGTTCCTCGGCCTGGGCCGCCAGCTCTTCCGAGGTGGACGAGATCTGCTCGGATGCGCCGGCATTCTGCTGCGTCACCTGATCGAGCTGCTGGATCGCCTGGTTGATCTGGCTCGCCCCAATGTCCTGCTCACGGCAGGCGGCGCTGATTTCCGACACCAGTTCCGCGGTGCGGCGGATATCCGGGACCAGCTTGCCCAGCATCTCGCCCGCATCGGCGGCGGCGCTCACCGTCTCCGACGAGACCGAGCTGATTTCGGCCGCCGCGGTCTGGCTGCGCTCGGCGAGCTTGCGCACTTCCGATGCGACCACCGCGAAGCCTTTGCCATGTTCGCCGGCGCGAGCCGCCTCGACCGCCGCGTTCAGCGCGAGCAGATCGGTCTGGCGGGCGATTTCCTGCACGATGCCGATCTTTTCGGCGATCGTGCGCATCGCGCCGACTGCGGCATTGACGGCGACGCCACTTGCCTCGGCATCCATCGAGGACTGGCGCGCGATCTTTTCGGTCTGCGCCGCATTGTCGGCGTTCTGTTTGATGTTGGCCGCCATCTGCTCCATCGATGCAGAGGCTTCTTCGGCCGCCGCGGCCTGTTCGGTCGCGCCCTGCGACACCTGGTCCGACGACGCGGACAGCTGCTGGCTGCCGCTGGCTACGTTGTCCGCCGCCGCCGATGCGTCGCCGACGACGCTGCGCAGACGTTCCACCATGTCGACCAAGGCGACGCCCAGCGTGTCCTTATCCGACAGCGGCTGATGTTCGACGGTCAGGTCGCCCTTGGCAATCGTTTCCGCGAGCGACGCCGACTTGCGCAGGTTCTGTACCATCGTGGCGAAGGCGAGGCCCAGCGTATCCTTGTCCGACAGCGGCTGGGCATCCGCCGACAGGTCGCCGCGCGCGATCGTTTCGGCCAGCGTCGCGGACGTGCGCAGGTTCGTCACCATGCTGACCATCGCATGCCCCAGCGTGTCCTTGTCGGACAGCGGACGGTGATCGATCGTCAGGTCGCCCTTGGCGATGGTTTCGGCGACCGTCGCGGTCGCGCTGAGGTTGGACACCATCTTGTTGAGTGCCTGCAGCAGCTCGCCGACCTCGTCGTTCGAGGTGATCGTGGCCGTGGCGGAGACGTCGCCTTCCGCGACCGCGCCGGCGAGGGCGGTTGCCTCGCCCAGGCTGCGCTTGATCGCGCGGGTCACGACCATCGCCACCGCCGTCGCCACACCGATCGTCAGCAGCGTCACCAGGACCATCATCAGCGTCAGCAGATCGGACTGTTTCACGCCCGCCGCACGCAGATCGGCCGCCGCCTTCAGCTGGAAATCCGATAGTTGCGAGATCTTCGACGTCGTCGGATCGATCGCGGGATACAATTCTTCGGTCGCGAACCGGTTTAGCGCCGCGCTGTCATTACGCGCGATGATGCCGCGCAGCTCCTGAACCGCACGATCGGACGCCAGCATCGACGTCTTCACCGCATCGGCGATCATGTTCTCGTTCGCGTCGCGTTCGGTATTCAGATAGGCCGACCATTGCTGGGCGATCTGCTGCTTGGCCTGGTCGATGTTCGACAGCGCCTCGGTACCGCTGAGCTTGCCGGCGCGCAGCTTGTGCGTGGTGTCGACGATGTTCACCGCATAGGCATCGGAGACCGCCTTCAATTCCTGCAACGGTACGACGCGGTCGTCGTAGATGCTGGTCATCGCGTCGGTCAGCGCCGACATGCCATAATATCCGCCGCCCCCGACGATGGATCCGATGGCGACCAGTGACACCACCTGCGTAGTCAGTACCTTTGTTCCGATCGATCGGAATTTTCCAGTTGCGGCGTTGTTCAGCATCGCAATTTCCCTTTATTGTCGTGCTAGAAGAATGACCGGACCGGTTCCGGCCGCCTGCCGGTGACCGCACATCGCGCAAACGAGGCGGATCACGGCGGGCGGACGGATTGCCCTTTGGCTTACGCAGCCTGACCGAAGTCGGCGTCTTCGCTGTCCGGCCCGCCATGGGTCAGATCGAGGGCGAAGCCGCGGGCGCGAGCCTGCTGATCGGCGACCGAGTTGGCCTTGGGACGGGCCGCAGGTGCCGCCTTCTTGGCCGGCGCCGCCTTGCGGGCCGGGGCGGCCTTGCGCTGCGCGGTGGCGGCGCGGGCGACCGGCGAGGCGCGATCTTCGACCCGGAAGAAGGCGATGCTCTGCTGCAGTTCCTCGGCCTGGGCCGCCAGCTCTTCCGAAGTGGACGAGATCTGCTCGGAGGCACCGGCATTCTGCTGCGTCACCTGGTCGAGCTGCTGGATCGCCTGGTTGATCTGGCTCGCCCCGATATCCTGTTCGCGGCAGGCGGCACTGATTTCGGACACCAGTTCCGCGGTGCGGCGGATATCCGGGACCAGCTTGCCCAGCATCTCGCCCGCGTCGGCCGCAGCCTTGACCGTCTCGGTCGAGACCGAGCTGATTTCGGCCGCCGCCGTCTGGCTACGCTCGGCGAGCTTGCGCACTTCCGATGCGACCACCGCAAAGCCCTTGCCATGTTCGCCGGCGCGGGCTGCTTCCACGGCCGCGTTGAGGGCGAGCAGATCGGTCTGGCGCGCGATTTCCTGCACGATGCCGATCTTATCTGCGATCGTACGCATCGCGCCCACCGCACGGTCAACCGCCACGCCGCTCGCTTCGGCGTCCTTCGACGACTGGCGCGCGATCTTTTCGGTCTGCGCCGCATTGTCGGCGTTCTGCTTGATGTTGGCCGCCATCTGCTCCATCGACGCCGAGGCTTCTTCGGCCGCCGCAGCCTGTTCGGTTGCACCCTGCGAGACCTGTTCCGACGAGGCCGACAGCTGCTGGCTGCCCGCCGCGACGTTATCCGCAGCCGCCGAAGCATCGCCCACGACGTTGCGCAGACGCTCGATCATCGACTTCAGGGCGTGGCCCAGCGTGTCCTTGTCCGACAGCGGTTCATGCTCGACGGTCAGGTTGCCGCCGGCGATTTCGGTGGCGAGGTCGGCGCTCTTGCGCAGGCTGGCGGTCATGCCGTTGACGGTGTTGACCAGATCCTTGATCTCGTCGTTGGTGTTGACCTTGACCTCCTGGTCGAGGTCGCCGATCGCCACCGCGTCCAGCGCAACGCCGATCCGCTTCAGGCCACCCGACACGATCATCGAAATCCACAGCGCGCCGGCGACCGCGATCAGCACGGCCATCGCGGCGACGCCGAGCAGCACGTTGCGGGCATTCGTGTAATTGGCCGACGTATCGTCGCGGGCCTTGTCCATCGCCTGCTTGTTGAACGCAATCACGCGGTCGATGTTGTCGGACATGGCCGACGCGATCGGGCGCGATTTGGTGATCGACAGGATGCCCGCTTCGCCGTTCTTGTCCGCATTGGCCAACTCGCGGATCTGCTTGTTGACGGGCTTATAGTCTTCCCAAGACTTTTGGACGGCCAGCCACAGCGGTTTGGTGTCGGCCGATGCCTGGTCCGTCGCGTCGTCGATCAGCTTGTCTTCGAGCGTGATCTTAGGGTCCATCGCCTGTTCGAACTGCGCGGTCAGCGCGTTGTCGCTGGTCAGCGCCATGTTCTTTTCGAGGCGCAGGATTTCGTTGACCGTCACCTGCACGCGCAGCGCGCGCTCCTGCTTGGCAGCCGGGCCGCTGATGACGCCCGCGATATTGGCGTTCATGTCGCCCATCTTGCTCATGCCGATGCCGACGACGAGCAGCAGCATCGTGACGACCACGCCGAACGTGACCCCCAATTTCATTTTGATCGTAGCACGCATGTAAATATTCCCCCCCCGTTGGGATCAGTGGATGGAGCGCGCCGCGGCGTCGCCGTGCGCAAGGTTCAGGAAAATCGCTTCGAGATCGGGCAGCACGACGATGTCGTCGCCCTCGTGCCGGATCAGTGCGCGCACCAGATCCCGGCGCCAGCGCAGGCCCACGACGGGTGCATCCTCGCTGGTGTTCGCGTGGAACGTCGCGACCTCGTGTACCTTGTCGGTACGCAGGCCGATCAACGTCGCCTCCCCATCGAGATCGAGTTCGATCACGACGATGCGGCTGTCGAGCGTCGCGCCGGTAACGGGCATGCCGAAGGCGAGACGCAGGTCGGCGAGCGGAATGATCCGCCCACGGAAGTTGAGGACATGGGCAACCAGCGGCGGCGCCCCCGGCACCGTGGTTTCGGGCATCATGTCCAGGATTTCGCGGACCAGCACCGCCTAGAGCGCGAAGCTCTGGCCGCCGAGATCGAACACCAGCACTTCGAGCTGGCTGTCAGCGGTCCATGGTATGGCCGTGGATCGGCGCGATTCATCCGGCTGCACGCAGGCTCTCCTCTTGTGGTTGGCCCGCGGCGACGAGCTGGGCGATGTCGAGGATCAACGCGACCTCGCCATCCCCGAGGATCGTCGCGCCGGCGAAGGTGGATACGCCGCGATGCAGCGGCGACATGGGCTTGATGACGGTCTGGTGGTTGCCGATGATCTGGTCGACGACCAGCCCGACGCGGCCCTGCCCCGTCGCGACCACGACGATCTTCTGATAGGGATCAGGCTTCGTGCCGCTGACGAACAGTTCGCGCAGGCGCAGGAACGGCACCAGCTTTTCACGCAGCGTGATGAGGCTGCGACCGCGATGGCGCATATCGTCCTCGAGGCTCAGCTCCAGGCATTCCTCGACCGCGGTCAGCGGAATGACGTAGCGGCTGGCGCCGACGCGGACGAGCAGGCCGTCGATGATGGCGAGCGTCAGCGGGATGCGAAGGCTGATCGTCGATCCCTGACCGTCGACCGACTGGATGTCGATCGTGCCGCGCAGCCCCTCGATCGTGCGCTTCACCACGTCCATGCCGACGCCGCGGCCCGACAGGTTGGTGATCTGCGCCGCGGTCGAGAAGCCGGGCGCGAAGATCAGCTGCAACAGCTCCTGGTCGGACAGCGCCTGATCGGGCTGGATCAGGCCGTTCGCCTCCGCCTTGGCGCGGACGCGGGCGCGATCGATACCGCGGCCGTCGTCGCGGATGGTGATCACCACCTCGCCGCCGCTCTGGTGCGCGCCGAGGCGAACGGTGCCCGCCTCCGGCTTGCCAGCGGCGACACGCTGCTCGGCATTCTCCAGGCCATGGTCACAGCTGTTGCGGACCAGGTGGACCATCGGATCGAACAGGCGCTCGATCACGGTCTTGTCGACTTCGGTCGCCTCGCCCTCGGTGACCAGCACGATGTTCTTGCCGGTATCGCGTGCCAGATCGTGGATCAGGCGGCGGAAGCGGCCGAACAGGCTGGCGACCGGCACCATGCGCAGCACCATCATCGTGTCGCGCAATTCGCCGGCCAGCCGCTCGATCTCTTCGGAAACTGAGCGGAGCACGAGGTCGTGACCATGATGCGCAAGCTGCGACAGGCGGCTTTGCGCGATGACCAGCTCGCCGACGCGATCCATCAGCGAATCCAGCCGTGCGGCGGGAACGCGGACGCTTTCATCGGCCTTTGCAGGCGTGCGCGCGGTGGCCGTGTCGTTAGCGGCGGCGACCGGCGCGGCCGGCGCGGCGGACGGCGCGGCGACGGCGGCCACCGCTGCTGGCACCGCATCCTCCGTCGCGATCGATTCCGCCTCTGCCTCCGCCGCGATCGGCGTGACCGTCAGCTCCATGTCGTCCATCACGAAGATGAAGACATCGTCGATCGCGTCGCGGCTGACGTCGCCCACCAGCGTGACGTCCCAGCCGATGTGGCAGTCCGTCGGCGTCAGCTGCGGCAGCGGCGGCACCTGATCGGTCAGCGCGACGACGGTGCAGCTGCCAAGCTCGCGCAATTCGTCGAGCAGCATCAGCGGGTTGGTGCCATTCGCCATCGAATCGGGCGGCAGGCGGAAGCGGATGTTCCAGCCGGCGGCCTGTGCGACGGCGGCGGTTGCCGGAGCGGGCGCCGACGGGGCGGCATCCTTCGCGGGAGCCGCGGCACCGCCGGAGGCGGCGTCCACCGCCTCCTGCAGGGACGCGAGGATCGCGGCGCCTTCGCTTTCGGAGGCATTGCCCTCCACCAGCCCGCGCATATGGTCCTGTGCCGACAGGATCACCCCGACCAGCGCGGGCGTCGCGGGCACCTGGCCCTTGCGCACGCGGTCGAAGGCGGTTTCGCAATGGTGGGTGAAGGCGGCGAGCGCGTCGAAGCCGAACATCGCGCCCGAGCCCTTCAGCGTGTGCAGGCCGCGGAACACCGCATTGACGAGGTCCATGTCGTCCAGCCGGTGGGTGAGATCGAGCAGCCCCTGTTCGACCTGGTCGAGCAGTTCGCCCGCCTCCACGCGAAAGGCTGCGATCGGATCGTCGGCGCTCACTGCCCCAGCACCTTGCGGGCGACCTTCACCAGCTGGTCGGGCACGAACGGCTTGACCAGCCATCCGGTGGCGCCGGCCGCCTTGGCCTGGTTCTTCATCTCCGGGTCGGATTCGGTGGTCAGGAAGATGATCGGCACACCCGCCTGCGTCGGGTTCTTGCGGATTTCCTTGATCATCGTCAGCCCATCCATGTTGGGCATGTTGAGATCGGTGACGATCATGTCGAAGCGGGTCGCATTGGCCTTCGTCAGGCCATCGACGCCATCGGATGCTTCGGTGACGGTATAGCCCGCGCCGGTCAGCGCGATGCGGATCGCCATGCGCAGGCTGGCGGAATCGTCGACGGCAAGAATGGAAGCGCTCATTGTGGCAGGTCTCCGTGGAACCAGAAATCGAGGTCGTCGGGCGTCATCGCGTCGATGAAGCCGGCTCGGTCGAGCAGGGCCGCGAGCGGACCGGCGGCCGGCGCCGACAGGCGGACGCTGCCGCCACCGACACGCGCCTGCGCACGAGCGCTTTCGACAAGCTGCAAAAGGCTGAGATCGGGTGCCGCGACCTGTGACAGGTCGAGTGTCAGCGGACCTTCCCCTCCCTGCTGGCACTGCCCGATCGTCAGGGCGAAGTCGTGTATCGACGCCATCGTCAACGACGATGGCGCAGTCGGGATGCTAGTCATGTTGGTGCCCCCCTTGGCTGATTAGGCCAATTAGGACTTAACGGTTAATGTCCATTTAAGACTGAGTGGGCGGTGGCGGTTCAGCGAAGTAAAAATTTCGCCGCGCAAAGGCTTTTCTACTCAAAATGGCGATTTAAGGTAATGCTCGCTGTCATACCCCAATAACGCGGGTGCCACATGAGGTATTCAAGCCGCAGAACACGCTGGATTTATTTAGTCAGCAGCACGGCCTGATACGGATCAATAAATATCCCGCCGGTATCGCCCCGTTTCCAGCATCATCTCCAGCGACGTTTCGCCGAGTATTGACGCCAAGGCGCTGTGGACGTCGCCCGCCATACCCTGAAGGCTGCCGCAGACGTAGATCGCCGCACCGTCCGAAACCGCCTGGGCGATGACCGCGGCCTGCGCCTTCAGCGCATCCTGGACGTAGCGGGGGCCGCTCCCCAGGCGGGACCATGCGACATGCTCCGCCGTCAGCGTATTGGTGTCACGCAGCGCGGCACGCTCCGCGGCATGATAATCGTCCTGCGCGGGGTGGCGTTCGCCCCAGAACAGCCACACCGGGCCGCCCCCGGTAGCATGCCGATGGCGTGCGTGCGCGAGCAATCCGGCGAGGCCTGTGCCGTTCCCGATCAGGATCAGCGGCGTCGCATCCGCCTCCGGCGCGTGAAACGCCGGGTTGCTGCGGACGCGCGCGCGCACGATGCCCCCGATCGGCGCGCCCTGCGTCAGCCAACCCGATCCCAGCCCCGGCAGTCCGTCCGCGGCAAGACAGTGCCGCACGATCAACTCGACGCGGCCCGAGGCCGCGATTGAGGCGATCGAATAGTCGCGATGCGCGAGCGGCGGCAGCGATTTGGGATCGAGGACGCCTGCATCGGTATCCGGCAGGATCCGGGTCGCGAGCCATGCGCGCAGGTCGGGCGTATCGTTCCAGCCCATGCGGTGCAGGACGGTTTCGACCCGCCGCGGATCATGCTGCGGCAGGATTTCCACGATATCGCCCGCCGCCCAGTCGGCCGGCGCGTCCACCGGTTCGAGGGCGACATGCCAAGTTGCGCCGCCGCTGCTGCCCGGATTGAGCAGGCGGCGCTCGATCAGCCGCCAGTCGCCCATCGGCGCGGGTGCCCAGTCGGGCTGATCGGTTCGCGCGCCGAGGGCGGCAAGCTGCTGCTGCCACTGGCGTTGCGCATCGGCCGCGTCACCGTCCATCTCGATACAATCGAACAGCCGCGTCGCACCGCCCGCGTGCAGCCAGCGATCGATCCGATGACCAAAGGCGCAGAAATCGGGATATTCGCGATCGCCGAGCGCCAGCACCGCATAATTGAGGTGTGACAGGTCGCCAGATGGCTGCGTGAGGCGGCGCGCAAAGGCGCGCGCCGTGTCGGGGGCTTCACCCTCGCCATAGGTGCTGGCGACTACGAAGAGGCGCGAGGCGCGCGCCAACGCCGTCTCGTCGAGCGCCGACAGCGGCAAGGCGACCGCATCGGGCAATGCCTGGGCAGTCAAGCGCGCGATCCGTTCGGCCGTGCCGGTCTGCGACGCATACGCGACCAACGTCCGGGCATCGTCCGGCACGAGCATGGGCGAATCGTCCGCCATCACCTCGGCGAGCGCGGCTTTGCGACGGCGCCGCGCCAGATAGAGCAGGAAGCCGGTGATCGTGAACAGCGGCATCGTCAGGCTGGCGAGCGTCATCGCCAGCCGGCCCGCCAGACCGAAATAGGCACCGCGGTGGATTTCGTAGATGCCGAAGACGATGTCCTGCCCCCAGCTGCGCTGCGCATATGGGGTATAGGTCGTCACTGTGTTCGTGCGCGCGTCGATCGTCACCTCATCCGACACGCGATCGTGCCGCGCATCGGGCAGCTTCGCGCGGAATTCGATTTTGCCCTCGCGCGCGGTCGCCGTCACCGCCGCATAGGATCGGCCCGCGGTGGCGCGGTCGAACGCCGTCCAGGCGGCGCGCCAGTCGACGGGCGCATCGGCTTTGCCTTTACCCTTACCCTCGGTAGCCGCACCCGTTTTGCCCTTGGGCTGTTCGGCGACGAGCAGATGCCGCACGCCGGTGCGATACCAGTCGTACGACCACCACAAGCCCGTGCTGGCGCTGATCAGGTAGAACAGCAGCACCCATCCCCCGACCACGGCATGCAGCGCGCGATACAGGTTGCGCCCGGTGCGCCGGAGGTCGAGCACGAACCAGTTGCGCCAGTCGAGCGGACGGCGCGGCCAGCGCAGATACAGGCCGGACAGCGCGAAAAAGATCAGCGCCAGCGCCGAAAAGCCCGTGATCTGCCGCCCGATCCCCTTGCCGCCGCCGGGCAGTGCGAGCCAGCGGTGCAGATTCTCCACCGTATCCAGGACCGCTTCACCACGCGGCGTACCCAGCACCCGACCCGTCACGGGATCGAGATAGGTGACGTGACGCGTCTTCGACTGTCCCGTCGTATAGCTTGCCATCGCCGCGCGAGTGGGATCGCGCTCCACCACCAGCCGGCCGATGCGGGCATCGGGCCGTTGCGTCTGGAACCGGGCGACGAGGTCGGGCGCGGACAGACGCGGTCCGGGCTGCGGTGTGACCGTGACGATACCGGGATTGATCGCCGCGATGATCTCCGGCGAGAAGCTGATCATCGCGCCGGTCACGCCCATGACCGCCAGCACCAGGCCCGCAGTGATCCCCAGGAACCAGTGGATCTGAAACAGGATCCTGCGCGTCATCCGGCTCTTTCGTTCCGCTGTTGTTATTGCGATTTAGTTGCGTTAGCGGGCGCATCCTCAAGGGTCAATGACGATAGGGATCGAGATGCGGGGAGCGTCCATGATGCGCGCGACGATACTGGCGGGCACCGCATGGCTGGCGATTCCGCTGGCGGTGCAGGCGCAAAGCACGGCGCCAGCGGCGGCAGACGCGTCGGTCGATCCGGACGATGCAAAGGCTGCCGATATCGTCGTCACCGCCGCGCGCACGGTGTTGCCACCCAACGCCTTGCCGCTGACGATCGACGTCATCGACAAGCGCGCGCTCGATCAGCAGATCGCGATCTCGGGCAGTGTCACCGATGCGGTGGCCGTCCTCACCCCCAGTTTCTCGCCAACCCGCGGCAAATTGTCGGGCGCGGGCGAGACTTTGCGCGGCCGCTCACCGCTCTATGCGATCAACGGCATCCCGCAGACGACGCCGCTGCGCGACGGCAGCCGCGATGGCTTCACGATCGACGGCTTCTTCATCGATCGCGTGGAGCTGATCTACGGCTCCAACGCCTTGCAAGGCGTCGGCGGCACGGGCGGCATCGTCAATCAGGTCACCGTCGGCCCGCCCGCCCGCGACGGCCTGTCGGGCCGTGCGCTGGTGCAGGGCACGACGGCGGACGGCTTCCAGGGCAACGGCTTCGGCGGCAAGATCGCCGGGCTGGTGCAGTATCGCACGGGCATCTTCGACGCGACGATCGGCGCCTCCTACGAACGGCGCGGCGTCTTTTACGACGCACACGACCGCCGCGTGGGCATCAACCTGACGCAGGGCGAAACGCAGCAGTCGGATGCCACCGATGTCTTTGCCCGGTTCGGGGTGCAGGTGCGCGATACGGGGCGGCTCGACCTGATCGCCAATCGCTTCACGCTGGACGGCGACGGCACGTCGATCGCCCTCGCCGGCAATCGCGCCACCGGCGTACCGACCAGCGCCATCCCCGGCACCGCTCCCGGAAAGCCCGCCGCCAATCGCGCCGAGGCGCTGTCGCTCTCCTACACCGACAGCGACGTCGCGGGCGGCAACCTGACCGCGCAGCTGTTCGTCAACCGCACCTATGACACGTTCGGTGGCGAGATCGCGCCGATCGCGACGTTCCAGGACCCCAAACTCGCACCGGTCGGCACCTTGTTCGACCAGTCGGAGAACCGGTCCCGCAAGCTGGGCGCGCGCGCCAGTTACGAGCGCGCCGTGCCCGGTCTCGACGCACTGACCGCAACGCTGGGCATCGACACGTTGTGGGACAAGACCGAGCAACGCCTGATCGCGACGAACCGCATTTGGGTGCCGCCGGCCGACTTCCGCAGCATCGCGCCTTTCGCGCAGGCGAACCTGAAGCTGTGGAACGGGCTGATCCGCCTCGCCGGGGGTGCGCGCTGGGAAAACGTATCGGTGCGGATTGCCGATTACCCCACGCTCGCTTCGACTACCTATGACGGTCGCAATCCGGCGACCTATGGCGGCGTCTCGGTCAAGGGCGGGCGACCTGGGTTCAGTCAGGTGCTGATGAACTACGGCGCGATCCTGGAACCCGTCACCGGCATTCGTGCCTATGCCAGTTACGCAGAGGGCTTCACCATGGCCGATATCGGCCGCATCACGCGGGCGATCGATACGCCCGGCACCGATCTCTCCCGCTTCCGCGCCATCGACCCCGTCATCTCGAACAACCGCGAACTCGGCGTCGAGGTGAAACGCGGCCCGCTGGACGCCAGCGCGACCTATTTCTGGTCGTCGAGCGACAAGGGCCAGCTGTTGATCGCCCAGGGCAACGGCATCTTCGACGTGCAGCGCCAGCGCGTCGAGATCCAGGGTCTGGAGATCAATATCGCCGCGCGTATGCCGATCGACGGGCTGCGGCTGTCGACGGGCTATGCCCATATCGTCGGCCGCTACGACAGCGATCGCACCAACCCCGACGGGATCGTCGACACCGATCTCGACGGCACGAACATCTCGCCCGACCGGATGAACGTCGCCGCGGATTACGCACGCGGGCCGCTCAGCGCACGTGTGCAGACGCAAATGTATTTCGCGCGCACCTTCCACGGCAAGGCGAACCCGGACCCGCGCAACGACTTCGCAGGCTACGCGGTCGCCGACGCCTATGTCCGCTACCAGACCGCGATCGGCGGCGTCACACTTAGCGCGCAGAACATCTTCGACCGGTTCTATATCGACTATAACAGTGACACGCGGCTGCCGACGGACAATCTCGCCTATTTCGCCGGGCGCGGGCGGACGATGACACTAGGCTGGGACATGCGGTTCTGATCCGCCACCGTCAGCTTTCGACGAGTTCGACGACCTCGAAATCGTAGCGGGTCCAGCCGCGCTGCCGGGCGGCATCGGCCGTGGCGGCGCGCTTGCCGTTCGCCTCGCGCAGCGAATTGCTATGGCCCCAAAACACCTCGGTGCCACCGGCCTCGGTCACCGCGACGATCCGCCAATAATGGGTGAAGGGCGCAGCGGTCGGCCCGATCGTCTTCACATAGCCATCGGACAGAGTGGCAGTCAGCAGCCGCTTGCGCTTCGCCATGGCGGGCAGTTCAGGCGGCGGTGGCAGGCAATATGACGGACGCAGGTGCCGACGCCAGGCTGGCGGCAAGCTCGGCATTGCGGAACGGCTTGGTCAGACGCGGGATGTCCGGGTCGATCCCCTCTTCCTCTGCATAGCCCGACACGATCAGCACGGGCAGGCCGGGCCGCAAGCGGCGGATTTCGCGCGCCAGCTGGGCGCCACTCATCCCAGGCATCAGATGGTCCGACACCAGCACCGCCGGCTCCAGCCCGTTATGGATCAGCCGCAAGCCCTCTTCCGCCGATGCCGCCTCGACCACGTCATAGCCGAGATCGGCGAGCATATCGGCCGTGCTCATCCGCACCAAATCCTCGTCGTCGATCAGCAGCGCAATGCCGAGACGCTTGACGGCCTGCACCACCTCGATCGGCGGCTCGTCGTCGAGCGCCGCGGTCGCACTGATCGGCAGCCACAGGCTGATCGTCGTGCCCATGCCGGGCGCACTCTCGATCGTCAGGCCGCCGCCAAGCTGCGCGGCCAGGCCATGCACCATGGACAATCCCAATCCGGTGCCCTTGCCGACGCCCTTGGTCGAGAAGAACGGCTCGATCGCGCGGCGCAGCGTGTCGGCATCCATACCGACGCCGGTATCGCTGACGCTCAGTCGCACGTAATGACCGCGCGGCAGGGCACGATCGTCGAGCGCCGCCACGCTTTCGCGCCGTGCGCTGATCCTGAGTTCGCCGCCGTCTGGCATGGCGTCTCGCGCATTGACCGCCAGATTGAGCAGCGCCATTTCCAACTGGTTGAGATCGGCACGAGCGGGCGGCAGATCGGACAGATCGACCCGCACATCGATCATCGGGCCCAGCGTCGCCGCCACCAGGCCGGCCATATTCTCGACCACGCGCTCGACGTCGACGGCGGTCACCTGCAACGGCTGGCGCCGCGCGAAGGCGAGCAGGCGCTGCACGAGCGTCTTCGCGCGCTCGGCCGATTGCAGCGCGCCCTCGATCAGCCGTTGTTCGCGTGCGGTGCCGACGCCCTTGCGCACCAACAGATCCAGCGAACCGATGATCGGGGTCAGCAGGTTGTTAAAATCATGCGCGACGCCGCCGGTCAGGCTGCCCATCGCCTCCATCTTCTGGCTTTGCCGCAACGCATCGCGCGCGGTTTCCAGATCCGCCTCGCGCGCCTTGGCATCGCTAAGGTCGCGGCCGATCGCGACGAAATTGACCCCATCCGCTTCCGGCGAAACAGTCCACTCGATATGCTTCCAACCGCCGTCGCGCGTCGCGATCCGGTTCTCGAACCGCGTCGGCCGACGCGTTTTCGCCATGTCCGTGATCGCCGCCGTCGTGTGCGCCACATCATCGGGGTTCATGATGCTGGTATAGCTGTGGCTGAGCAGCTCCGTTTCGCTCCACCCCAGTACCTGCGTCCACGCCGGGCTGACCGCCGACATCATCCCCGTATAGTCGGCGCGGGCGAGCATATCCTGCGACAATGTCCACAGTTGATCGCGCTCCGCGACCCGCGCAGCGACCTGTTCCTCCAGTGTCTCGTTGAGCTGGCGCAGCCCCTCTTCGGCGCGGGCACGCTCGATCGCGGTCTTGACGCGCTCGGCGACGTCCTGGACCAGCGCGATCTCCGCCGCCGTCCAGACCCGCGGCGTCGCCGACTGCGCGGCGAGCACACCGACATATTCGGTCTCGTCGAAGATGACGACGTCGATGAAGGCGGCGACCCGCCGCTCCGCCAGTCCGGCTCGCGCATCGACGCTCAGCCGCTCGTCACCGGGGATATCGCAGGCAACGATCGGCTGGCCCGAGCGATAGGCCTTGAGCAAATCCGGTCCGAAGGACTCGAGCGAATGCAGGCCCGCGATAGACGGCACGCCGCGGCAATGATCGCTCGGCACCGTCATCCAGCCGCTGTCGGTGATTTCGGCGTAGAAGGTGCGATCGGCATCCAGCCAGTCGGCCAGCCGTTCGGACGCGAGCGTGTTGATCGCCTCCCGTGTGTTCAGCCCGCGCAGTGCATCGGCCAGCGACAACAGAAACGCGGTACGCCGCTGCGCCGCGACGCGTTCGGTCGTTTCCGCCAGGACGCAGATGACGCCGCCAGGCATGCCGGTTTCGTCGAGCACCGGCGAATAATCGAGGTCCATCCACACGCGTTCGGGCAGACCGTGACGAAAGAGCGTCAGTTCCTGATCGTGATAGTGCAGCGTGCCGCCAGACAGTCCGACGCGCATCACATTGTCGTTGAAGTCGGCGACCTCCGGCCAGCCCTCGCGCACCTTCGATCCCAGCAGCTGCGGATGCCGGCCGCCGGCAAAAACCGAATAGGCGTCATTATACAGCATGACGCCGTCGTCGCCCCACAGCATCACCATCGGCACTGGCGAACGGAGCAGCAGTGCCGTCGCCGTGCGCAGGCTTTGCGGCCATTCGCGGATCGGCCCCAGCGGCGTTGCCGACCAGTCACGCTCCCCGATCAGCGCGCCGCACGCGCCACCGCCGGTCAGGAAATCCTGTCCGGTCGCACGGTTTGGGGCCTGATCGACGTCCGCCATCGGGTGGTAGCTCATTCTACATGGGGTAACGCACCGCCCCGAATTTAGGGTCATTACGTTGCCACCATCTTTTTCATCCTAGACCAATATCGACCCACTGGAAAGCGGGCGCCCTGTGTGCGCCAATCGACGCTGGGGCGCCCATCGCCCTCCCCCCGTCACCGCTCGTCGCCGGTCAGGCTCGGTTCAGCCTGTTCGTGATAGGGTTCGGACCATGAAAAAGCCCCTGCTCCTCGTCGGCGTTGCCCTCGCGCTGACCACCGCCGCGGCCTCCGCCGCCAAGCCGAACCCCACGCCGGATCAGCAATTGCAGACCGCGCTTGCCGGGCGCGTCGCCGGCAAGCCGACGAATTGCATCAACCTCGCCAGCGTCACCTCGACCCGCATCATCGACGGCAAGGCGATCCTGTATCGCGTCGGCGGACGCCTCTATCTCAACGAGCCGCGATCGGGTGCGCCCTCGCTACGCGACGACGACATTCTGGTCACCAACACCATCGGATCGCAGCTGTGCAGCATCGACGTGGTCCGCCTGGTCGATCGTGCCTCGCAATTCCCGCGTGGCTTCGTCTCGCTGGGCGATTTCGTCCCCTATACGATGCCCGCCAAGGACAATCTGCGCTGATGGCATCGGGGGTCGTCCCGCGTTAGGGGGCGGGATGGACCTCGATGACCAGATGCGCCGCTATTTCGGCACCGCCGACCTCGATGCGGTGCCGCCCGCGGCCTATGACGCCGGGATCGAGCGGATGCAGGTCGATCTCGGCCTCGAAACCGATCGCGCACGGCGGTTCGCCCTGTGGACGTTGCTGCACATGCTGGGCGCGGCGCCGGCCCTCGACATCGTCTTTCCCGACGCCGCCGATCGCGATGCTGCGCGCAACTGGATGGAATTGACCGAGCAGCTCGCGGACGCGGCTACATCGCCACCACGCGACTGAGCCGCGACACGCCGCGCTCGTCGAACGCCTCCACCGCGACATAATAACGCTGGCCGACGGTTAGTGCGCGGAGCGGCAGCGTTGCCGCGTCGCCGCGCGCCACCCGGTCGGCGAACACCTGATAGGTCAGCGCCAGACGATCGGGTCGAATGCCCCAGCGCACGTTATAGCCGACGGCGCCCGGCACCCGGCGCCAGCGGATCGTCGCGTCCCGCGTGTCCGCTGCCCGCGTCGCCGCCAGCAGGTCCGGCGCGCCCGGCAACGGTCCGTCGGCCATGCCGAACACACGCAGGTCGCTGATCGCGAGGTGCGCCCCTCCGATATGACCGTGGACGTAGCGAACGTGGCGGGCGCGCGCCGGCTGTGGCAGCTCGATATAGGCGTTGGGCCGATCGCGACGAGGCCCTTCCGTCGCGGCGAGTGGCCGCCACGTCCGGCCGTCGAGTGATTGTTCCAGCCGAAACTCGGTACAGATATCCGGCGCATCGCCGAAGCGGCCCGCTTTGTAATCGGCAAAGTTGACCTGCACCGCGCGCACCGTCTTCGGCCCACCCAGATCGATCGTCAGCGTCGCGCCCGGCGCCTTGCTGGGCGATAGCCAGAACGTGCGCGGATTCTCGTCGGTCGCTTGATCCGGTGCAAAGCCTGCCACGCTGGCGCTTGCCGTCGCGGGCTTGAGGTAGGACAGCAGCATCCAGCCGGTGAACAGCGAATCCGGATCGGTGAACCGACTCGTCGGCATGCGCTGCGGAAAGTCGCCGAAGCGCGTCGACACGCGCATCTGGCCATCCGCGTCGAACACCGTCGGCCACATCCCGATCCGCCGCTCGAACGTCCAATTGTAGCCGATCCACGGCGTGCCGGTATTCCACCAATTGCCGTTCAGATCCTGGAACGTATTGCCGTGCCCCGCCCCCTGCACGAACCCGCCGGGCTTGTAGCCGACCGGGTTGTAGGCGGCGTAGGTGAACGGCCCCATCGGCGACGTGCCGACATAGGTGCCCGTGGCATAGGCGTTATATTCGGTGCCGGGCGCGCCATATTGCAGATAGTAGCGCCCCGCGACCTTCGTCATCCAAGCCCCCTCCATGAAGGGCTTGATCGGCGTGCCGTTCGGCAACGTGCCGCTGTGGTCCTGGCCGAACCGTTCCCAGCCATGATGATCGGGATCAAGCAGGATGAACGATGTGCGGGGCTTGCCATAGGTCATCTTGCCATCGGCGAAGCTGACCGGCGCGCCGTAGATCGGAAAGACGTTCGACGAGTTCCAATAAAGATACCAGCGCTTGTCGTCATCCTGAAACAAGTCCGGATCCCACGGCCCCGGCGGCACCTGCCCCGGCTTGATCGTATCCTCCAACCCCGATTTCACCGCGTCGGGTAGCGGCGGCATACGGCGGACGAAATAATCGATCTTGCCGCTCGCCGGATCTTCGGTGCTGTAGATCGTACCCTGCGTCGTCATCGATGGCATGATGAGCAGGCGCTTGCCGTCCGACGTGACGGCGGGCGCGACGATCCCCTCGGCCGGCCAGCGGCTGGGCGCGATGAAGCGCCAAGTAATGAGGTCGGTCGATCGCCAATAACCGTCGGCGAGCGTCAGGAACAGATAATAGGCGCCCTTGAACGGCACGATGACGGGATCGGCGCCGGTGCGGTACGAGACGCCCTCGTTCACCTGTTCGAAATTGTAGCGATAATCGATGTCGACCGGATTGGCGTAGGTCTGCGGCGTCGCAGCCGCCATGATCGAGAGCAGCAGGGTCATCGGTGCGCCTGTACGAAGAGGTTGGTGGTCAGCCGACCGACGCGCGGGTCGGCGGACAGCGGCATGTCGGCGGGGATGATGCCCGAATGGAGCAGGCAGCCCTGATAGAGGACGACGCGGTCCCGCTTCGCCGCAACCGCGCCGATCTGGTCGAACGCGGCGTTGCTGGCATTGGTATAGCCCGACAGCAGAGCGCTATCGCGCCGGGCGGCCGCGATGAAGGCATCGCGATTGCCGGCATCGACCCGCTCGATCCCGGTGCTGCGCTGGCGATAAAAGGCCGTGCCGCTGCCCGGCGTATCGGACAGATAGTGGAGCACGGCCAGATAGCCCGGATCGACCGCATCGAAGTGCGGGGCGCGCTGCGCCGGTGACAGCGTCGCGGGCGCCGCCGTGACCATCGAGAAGCTGCCCTCGATCCAGTTGAAGCCCTCAACGTCGAATGCTCCGCCGATGAAGGGCGCCAGTGTCTGGAGCAGTGCGGTCGCATAATCATGCGCCGCGCCGTCCGCCGGCGTCAGCACCCGCCGCACGCCGGGGTAATAGCTGCCCGCCACCGTCGGAAACGGCGCCAGCGCCGCGGCCAGTTCGACGATCCCGCCGACATCGCCGACGACATCATCGACCACGACGACAGGACTGTCGCCAGCCCCGACCCGGATCAGCCGCGGCGTCATATGAATGCCGCGGCCACGAGAGCAGGCGCGGGGATCGTCACGACCCCCGCCCCCAGCAGATCAGAAGCTGAACTTCGCACCGACTTGGAACGACCGCGGAACACCCGTGGTGCCGTCGCCGTCATTCTTCTTGATGGGGTTGGTGCCCGATCCGGCGCCCCATGCCGAATAGTTGCGGTTGATGGAGTCGAACAGGTTGAACGCAGCGAAGCTGACCTCCAGCCCGCGGCCCCAGGGCAGGTTGAACGTCTTGGAGATGCGCGCGTCGACACTGCCGTAGCCGACGACTTCACCTGGCCAGAACACACCACCGAAATTGCCGTAGCAGCAGGCGTTTTCGGGCGGATTGGACCGGAAGATGACGTTGCCGAACGACGGACCCGAGCTGAACGTGCCGGTCAGCGAGACCTTCGTATCCCATGGACCGCGTGCGATGCCGGTGCCGACGAAGCGCCACTTTTCGACGCCGGCGACATAATTCATGCCATAGGCACCGAAGCGCGGTGCGTTGTACATCTCGTCACCCTGCAGCTCCTGCGGCACGTTCGAGCGTGCGCGCTGCAGCGTCAGCGTCGAGGTAAAGCCCCAGTTCGATCCGGTCACGAACGGCTTTTCCGCAGTGAAGTAGATCGCAGTGTAATAGGCCTTGCCGTCGTTCGAGCCGATGTTCAGCTTGCCCGAATAGCCGGGCAGCTGGCCCGACTGCGGGAAGTTGTCCTCGATCCACTGGTCGCCCTGCGTCGTGTACAGGCCGTTAGGCAGGCGGTTGCCGCGTACGAACTTGAAGATGTTGTGGCTGCGGACGTGGCTGAAGGTCACCGCCGTCTGGATCTGGCCGAAGCGCTTGCGCACGCCGAAATTGAACTGATCCGAATAGGGCAGTTTGGTGTCGTTGTTGAGCAGCCAGACGTCACCGCCCAGACCCGACGCCGTCACCGCCGACCGCAGGCCATCGACCGTCTTCAGCGACGCATTGTACGCGAGATAGTTGTTCGGCAGCACACCACCGTTCGACGCACGCGCCTGCGCACAGGTCGGCTGGCCCGCACCATCGCAGAAATAGACCGTCGGTGCCGACTGGTAGATCGCCTTCACCGTTTCGATGCCCGCCGTGATGAACAGCGGACGATCGTAATAGCGGCCGGCACCAGCGAACAGGATCGTGTCGCGATCGCCGTACACGTCGTACGACACGCCGAGGCGCGGCTGGAACGCCTTCCAGTACGGCTTACGGTTGTTGCCGGTCGAGATGTAATCCTCAGGATTGATCCCCGCGGCCTTCCAGCCCTGGTAGTTCCGCAGCGCGGTAGCGATGCGCGCGGGGGTTACAAAATTCTCGTTCTTGGCGTTGCTTTCATAGTCCCAGCGGATGCCGGCATTGATCGTCCAATGCTCGTCGGGCGACCAGTCGTCCTGCAGAAACACGCCGACCTGCGTGTTGTTTGCAGTCGCGGGACGCACCGGCACCGTCGTTACCGAGCCTGCGATCGGGGTCGATGCGTCGAAAGTGGTGTAGGACGGCGCAGCGAAGAAGAAAGTGCCGTTGCTGCGGAAGTCTTCCGAGCGGCCGTATTTGTTGAACGACAGGCGCACGCCTGCCTTCACGATGTGCTTCTCACCGAAGAAGGTGACGTTATCCTTGATCGTCCAGCTCTTCTGATCGTCGAACTGTTGGAACGAGGCGGCGCCCAGTTCCGCCTGCGTATCGAGCGACGCACCGACGCCCACCGGACCGGATGCCGGTCCCTGCGACAAGATGATTTCCGGCCCCGTGCTGACCCGCGGGGTGCCGTTGAACACCTTCTGGTACGCACCGGTGAACTCGTTGAGGAAGCCCTCGCTGCGGTGGGTCCATTCCAGCTGGTACGTGTCGTTGTTGCTGGTCAGGAACCGGCCATGCGACGGGACCGATGTTCCCTGGAAGTCAGCCAGATTGCTCTCGCGGCGCAGGAACGCGCTCGCGTTGATCGTGTCCTTGTCGCTCGCGAACAGCGTCAGCTTGCCGAAATATAGGCGCTGCTTAAAGCTCTGCGGATAACTGCCGTTGAACTGGCTGGCGATCGCCTGCGGCACGTTCGGCACCGCGACGCCGTCGACGTTGCGGGTCGTCAGCAAGTTGATTGCATTCGACGGCAGCTTCTGATCGGTCGCCTCGAACGCGCCGTAGAAGTGCAGCACGTCCTTGATGATCGGACCGCCCAGATCGCCGCCATACTGCTTGCGATCGTAATCCGCCTTAGGGCGACCCTCGCGGTTGTTGGTCTTGCCCGGTCGATCGAAATACGGAATGCCGATAAACGCCTTGGGCTGCCATTCGCCGAAGATGTCGCCGTGGAAGCTGGTGCCGCCGGTCTTCGTCACCGCGCTGATGATCGCGGAGCCGGCCTGTTCGTATTCCGCCTTGAAGTTCTGCGTATCGACGCGGAATTCCTGCACGGCCAGCTGCGGGAAGGGATTGCCGCGGCTGAAGTTCTGGCCGGCGACGCCGCCGTGGTTGACGGCGTTCTTCTGGCTGAGGCCGTCGATGAAGACGTTGATGTTGTCGGCACTGACCGCACCGGCCTGCACCTGGCGGCTACCCGGCGAGGTCGAGATCGCGACGCCCGGCGCGAGCGCGGCGAAGTTCAAGAAGTTGCGGTCGTTCTGCGGCAGGCTGTCGATCTGCTGCGTCGACACGTTGGTCGACACGATCGCCGAGCGGACTTCCTGCCCGCGGCGGCCGGTGACGACGATGTCGGTGCCCGTGCCAGCATCGGCGCCGGCGGTATCGGCGGCAGGCGCTGCCTCGCCGATGTCGAGTGTCACGACCTGACCGACCGGGATCGACAGCTGCTGCGCCGGCAGACCGGTCGCCTCAATGCGATACGTGCCCGGACGCAGGCCCGCGATCGTGTAGCTGCCGTCGGCATTGACGCGGCCGCTGATGCGCTGGCCGGTGTTAAGGTCGGTCGCGGTGACGGTCGCGCCCGCCTGGGCGCCGGTCACGCGGCCGCGCAGCGTCGAGTTGATCTGCGCCATGGCCGGCGCGCTGATGACCAGCGTCGCGGCGAGGGCCGCTGCCGAAATGCCGCGCCCGAAGCGCGCACGATGAATCCTGGATGCCATTTCAAACCCCTCCACGTCGGTCCCATCGCCCCGTTTTTGCTCCCGTGGAGACCGCCGACGCGCGACGGCTCCGTGGATCGCGGAGGGCGTATGGAACCGGTTACTCGCCCGCGTAACCGGTTACAACCGTCTGCCTGACGCGCCGGTCAGGATCGGTTCATTATCCGCCGGATTGTTGCTTGCGTGTCACACTCTATGTTGGGCGCGCACGTTCAGCTCAGTTTCGGCGCCTGACAATGGCGCGCGATAAACGCCTCGTGCGTCGGCAGGCCGGCGGCGACATCGGCGACCACCTCTTCGACGTCCTTCAGGAAAGCGGTGGTTTGTTCGGCGGGAATCATGTCGACCATCGGATCGTGATGCGCCTGCACCCCCTGCCCCAGCAGCACCTGCACCCAGCTTTCTTCGCGGAACAGTTCGGCCTTGGCATGCATGAAGAACCGGCCCGAGGAGCGGAACAGCTCCAACCGTTCGGTCAGGCTGTCGGGAACGGCCATGTGCTTCAGATAGCGCCAGAACTCCGTGTCCTCGCGGCTCGTCACCTTGTAATGCGCGATGATGAAGTCGCGCACGTCGCGATATTCAAAGTCGGTCTGGCGATTGTATTCGTCGGTGTCGGCGGCGTTGAAGCCACGCCCCGGGAACAGTGCGATCAGCCGCAGGATGCCGGTCTGGATCAAATGGATGCTGGTCGATTCGAGCGGCTCGAGAAAGCCGCCGGCCAGGCCCAGCGCGACGACGTTCTTCTCCCACGCGCGGTGGCGCTTGCCGGGGCGGAAGCGGACGGGGCGTGGATCACCAAGCGCGGGCGTGTCGAGATGCCCGAGCAGCGTCGCCGCGGCTGCCTCGTCCGACACGAAGCGGCTGGCATAGACGTGGCCGTTGCCGGTGCGATGCTGCAACGGGATGCGCCATTGCCAGCCCGCCCCGTGCGCGGTCGCCCGTGTGTACGGCGTCAGCGGCCCCGCCCCGCGCGCGCTGGGCACCGCAAGGGCACGGTCGCACAGCAGCCATTCGCTCCAGTCTTCATAGCCCACGCCCATCGCGTCGCCGATCAGCAGGCCGCGCATGCCCGAGCAGTCGATGAACAGGTCGCCATCCACCGTACGGCCATCGGCGAGCACGACATGGTCGAGGAAGCCGTCACTGCCGCGCCGGTTGGCCGCGACGATCCGTCCTTCGATCCGCTCCACGCCCGCGCCTTCCGCGCGGGTACGGAGGAAGCGCGCGAACAGTGAGGCATCGAAATGATAGGCGTAATCGATATCGGCGATCGGCGACTGCGGATTGCTGGGGTCGGGCATCGCGAAGCGGTTCATCCGCGCCGCAAGCGTGTTGAGCGCATAATGGTCGAGGTGCTTCGCCCGTCCGCCAGCGCGCTCCTTCAGCCAGAATTGATGGCAGTGCAGCCAGTACAGGTCCTGCCCGATTTTGCCGAAGCCGTGGATATAGCTGTCGCCTGGCGCACCCCAATTGCGGAATTCGATGCCGAGCTTGAACGTCGCCTGCGTCGCGCGGACCATCTCGAATTCGTCGATGCCGGCTAGGCCGTTGAAGGTCCGGATCGCCGGGATCGTCGCTTCGCCGACGCCGATCGTGCCGATCTCTTCCGATTCGATCAGACGGATCGTGTAGGCGCCGAGCAGCAGCCGCGATAGCAACGCTGCGGTCATCCAGCCGGCGGTGCCGCCGCCGACGATCGTGATCGTCTTGAGCGGGGGATTGGGATGGGCGTCGGTCATGGCGTTGCGTCCTGATGCTTATCCGTCGCCCCAGCGCAGGCCGGGGCCTTTCTCCAAAGGGGTGGCCGGTCCGTCGCGGGAGATCCCAGCCTTCGCTGGAATGACGGCCTCAAGCTCACCCCAGCCATCCCCCGGTGAACCCCGCCCGCTGCAGGCCGCGGCGGATCGCGGGCGAGCGGCGCATCACGCGCCACACGCCCTCGTCGCGCGTGTTGGCGATCGCGCCGGCAATCGCACCTTGGTCGATGCCCAGGTAATCGCGCGCCACCCAGCCGCTCTTCGGGTCGACCGACCCCGTCTCCAGCTTCACGTCGGTATAGCGGAACGAGGGGTTGAAGCTGTCGAGGAAGCCGTATTGGCCGTACAGCTTCGGCCAGCGCTTCATCGCATTGGCGGCGGGCACGCCGATCTCGGGCGCGAAGGCGAGGCTACCGAGCGCCGCGGTCGGCGCGATCGTGCCGTCGTCGCGCTCGTCGGGCTGGCCGAGCGGGCCTCGGGCGGCATAGCCGAAGAACTCCGCGGTCCGCCCCTTGAACGGCAACTGAAAATTGCCGGGGCCGTCGCAGGCGGTCAGGCCCCAGATGTCGCGCGAATAACCGTCCCAGCGCATCGGATTGGCGATGCAATAGGCCCGGTTGGCATAAGTCGCGCGGCGGCTGTTTTCGAAATAGTCCAGGCCCGCGGCCCGCATCGTCGCGTCGCGGATGCCGCGGAAGTCGATCCACATCTGGCTGTACTGATGGCCGAACAGCGGCGCGAAGGCGAGGTGCCGCGTGTCCCCCTGCCCGCGCCAGAAGGCGGGATAGGTCTGCGCCCAGGCGTCCCACGCCCCATCCGCGAGCGACCTGCCGCGGCTGCCGAGGCCGACGACATAGACCATCATCCCCTCGTTATACCCGTCCCACGCGCGCTCGATGAAGCCCTTACCGGGATGCCAGCCCATCGACACGGTACCGCGCGCATTGGTGAACCACGGCCAGTCGGCCCGATCGGTGATCGTTTCGGACAGCCGGCGGATCTCTGCCTCGACCGGGTCGGCCCGATCGTACCAGGCACCGGCGAACAGGATGCCGAGGAACAGCAACGTAGTGTCGACGCTGGACAGCTCGGTGTCGCGATAGCGCTGCCCGGTTTCCATATCGAGGAAGTGGTAGAAGAAGCCCTTGTTCCCGGTCATGCCGGTCGGCGCATCGCCCTGCGGCGCGGTCGCGAAGAAGCGCAGCGTGGTCAGCGTCAGGTCGCGCGCCTCCTTACGCGTGATCCAGCCGCGCTCCACCCCGATCGGATAGGCGGTCAGTGCGAAGCCGACCGCGGCGATGCTGGCGAAGGACGGCGTCGGCCAGCGGTCGGGCACCAGCCCGTTCTTGCGATTGGCCAGGTCCCAGAAATAGCGGAAGGTGCGCTGTTCGAGGTCGCCGAACCATGCCGGCAGCGGGGTTGCGGCCGGGGCGGCCAGCGCATGGCGGGGCAGCGCACCCGCAGCGGCGGCAAGCGGCGCATGGCGCAGCAGCGCACGGCGATCGAGAGACAGGGTCATGACGTTAGGGCTTCCGTGGTGGTGCGGATAACGAGATCGGTGGCGACGACCTGCGTGTCGGGGGTCAGCGTGCCGCCCTCCAGCGCGTCGATCAGCCGGGCGACGGCCCGCGCGCCCATTTCGGCGAGCGGCACACGCATGGTGGTGAGGCCGAGATACCGCGCGAGCGGAATGTCGTCGAAGCCGGTGACCGCGACATCGCCCGGCACAGACAGGCCCTGTTCGCGCAGCGCCGCGAGCACGCCCAGCGCCATCATGTCGTTGGCCGCGACGATGCCATCGAACGCGACGCCCCGCGCGCGCAGCATGGCGACCGCCGCAGCGCCCGAATCCTCGCGAAAATCGCCTTCGATCACCACCGGTTCGACGTCGGGCGCAAGGCGCGCCATCGCGGTGAGAAACCCCTCGCAGCGTTCGCGCGCGTCGATATTTCCCGCGGGGCCGCCGACATGAACCAGCCGCCGCCGCCCG
Source organism: Arthrobacter sp. TPD3018 (assembly GCA_003075315.1). GTDB lineage: Bacteria > Pseudomonadota > Alphaproteobacteria > Sphingomonadales > Sphingomonadaceae > Sphingomonas. The sequence continues at coordinate 347,895 of QDFQ01000002.1, forward strand.
GTCGCGGCGAGGTGCGCGACCATCGTGGCGATCCCTTCGGCATTGGCGATACGAAAGCCGGCGCGCCCTGCCCCGTCGAGCGAATTGACCAGCACCGCCGGCACACCGCCGGGCAGAGCCTCGCGCAGCCCCTCCGCATCCAGCTGCGGCGCCATGACGATCAGCCCGTCGACGCGCCCGCGCATCGACCGCATCGCCTGCGCGGCCAGTTCGGCATCGGCGTGCATGTTGGACAGCAGCAGATGATAGCCGCGTGCACCGACCTCGCGATCCATGCCGCGCACGATTTCGGAAAAGAACTCGCCGTGCAGGTCGGGCAGCACCACGCCGATCGCATGGCTGCGCGCCAGCGACAGGCTGCGCGCGCCAGCGTGCGGCACATAGCCCAGCGCCTTTGCCGCCGCGAGCACGCGGGCGCGCGTATCGGGATGGACGCTACTATGGCCATTCAGCGCACGTGAGACAGAAGCGACCGATACTTCAGCGACTTGCGCGACGTCGCGGATCGTGGCCGATGCCGACTTCAACCCTTGTCCTCCCCCTGTCGTCCGCTGGCCGCGAACGATCATCCGTGCGTGAACCGACACGTCTTGTACCGCACGCCCGGCCTGTGTAACCGGTTACAGGCAACGGTCAACGCGAAAAGCCGGAAGCATCCGTGCAAGCGCGGACGCTGGACGATAGCAGATCAGGGGAGAGGCTGGAACATGACGGATCACACCATTTCGCGCCGCGCGGCGCTGCTCGGCGCGGGCGCGGTCGCCGCATGGGCTGCCAGCCCGGCGCGCGCGCTGCTGGCGCAGGCGGACGGCGTCGCACTGCCGCCGCGGGTCGAGGCGATCCTCGCCGCCATGACGCTAGAGGAAAAGGCGGGTCAGCTGCAGCTCAATGCCGCGGCGTGGAGCGGTGGCGTTGCCACCGGCCTCAACCCGCCGTCGAACGGCCCCAGCTTCGACGGCCAGGTCGCCGACGCGGTCGCGGGCAAGCTGACCGGCGTGTTCAACGGCAATGGCGCGGAAATGGCGCGGCGGATGCAAGCCGCGGTGATGCGCGATTCGCGCCTCAAGGTCCCGCTGATCTTCGCCGCCGACGTCATCCACGGCCATCGCACCATCTTCCCCGTGCCGGTCGCCGAAGCCGCCAGTTTCGATCCCGACCTTGCGATGCGCACCGCGCGCATGGCAGCGTTCGAGGCGGCGGCGGCCGGGATCGACTGGACCTTCTTCCCGATGGTCGACATCGCGCGCGACCAGCGCTGGGGCCGTACGATGGAGGGCGCGGGCGAAGACGTGCTGCTCGGCAATCTGTTCGCCGCCGCGCGCGTGAAGGGCTTCCAGGGCAAGAGCCTCGATGCGAACGATGCCGTCATGGCCTGCGTCAAGCATTTCGCCGCTTATGGTGCAGCGGAAAGCGGCCTCGACTATAATATCGTCGACCTGTCCGAGCGGACGCTGCGCGAAGTCTATTTGCCGCCGTACAAGGCCGGCTTCGATGCCGGCGCGATGAGCGGCATGGCCTCATTCAACGAGATCGACGGCATCCCCTCGACCGGCAACCCCTGGCTGATGAAACAGGTGCTGCGCGACGAGTGGAAGTTCCCCGGCATCATCGTGTCCGATTACACCGGCGACGAAGAGATGATCGCCGCTGGCTTCGCCAAGGACGGCAAGGACGCTGCGCGCATCGCCTTCCTGGCGGGCGTCGATATGAGCATGCAGTCGAACTATTACGCACAATTCCTCCCCAGTCTGGTGCGTGAAGGCGCGGTGCCGCAAGAAGTGCTCGACCGCTCAGTACGGCGCGTGCTGGCGGTGAAGCAGATGCTCGGCCTGTTCGACGATCCCTTCCGCCGTATCGACCGCAAGCGCGAGGTGGCCCGGTCGCGGACCAAGGCGGCGATCGCCTTGTCGCGCGAGGCGGCGCAGAAATCGATGGTGCTGCTGAAGAACGATGGCGACCTGCTGCCGCTCGACACGGGCCGCAAAATCGCGCTGATCGGCCCCTTCGCCAGTGGTCAGCACGACCTCAACGGGCCGTGGGTCGTCTATGGCGACAACAAGCAGGCGATCGACCTTGCCACCGGCCTGCGCAATGCAGGTGCCGCTAACGTCACGGTCACGCAAGGCTCGAACGTCGAGGAACCGCTCGCCGGCGGCATCGACGCGGCGGTCGCGGCGGCGCAGGCGGCGGATGTCGTCGTGCTCGCGATCGGCGAGAGCGAGAATATGTCGGGCGAGGCGCAGTCGCGCACCTCGATCACCGTACCCGCGCCGCAGATGGCGCTCGCCGAAGCTGTTGCGAAGACCGGCAAGCCGATCGTCGTGCTGCTGAAGAACGGCCGCGGCCTGGCGCTGGAAGGGGCGGTGAAGGACGCGCCCGCGATCCTCGTCACCTGGTTCCTCGGCTCGGAAACCGGCAATGCCATCGCCGACGTGCTGTTTGGCAAGGTCGGGCCGTCGGGCCGCCTGCCGCTGAGCTTCCCGTACGAAAGCGGGCAGGAGCCCTATTATTACGCGCACAAGGCGACCGGTCGCCCCGCGCCCGCCGGCCCGCGCCAGCCGTATAAGGCGCAGTGGCGCACCGCGCCGAACGCTGCGCTCTACCCGTTCGGCCACGGCCTGACCTATGGCGCGGTCAGCTACGACGCGCTCACCGTGCCCGCATCGCTGGCGTGGGACGGCAAGATCACCGTGTCCGCCACGGTGACCAACACCGGCAAGCGCGCGTGCGAGGAACTGGTGCAGCTCTACATCCACGACCGCGTCGCCAGCATCACCCGGCCGGTGCGCGAGATGAAGGCGTTCCGCAAGGTTGCGCTGAAGCCCGGCCAGAGCGAGACGGTGACGTTCACGCTGACCCGTGCGCAGCTGGAATTCCTGGGCAAGGATCTGCGCCCGACCGTGGAGCCGGGCACGTTCGACGTGTGGCTCGCGCCCTCAGCCCAGGCCGATGGCGTCCATGGGACGTTCGATCTGGTGCGCTAAGCCCGTCTATCCGCCCCCGGCGATCACCGTCGGGGGCGGATCGGGTTAAACACCATCACCAACGCGGACAGTGCGAAGCAGCCCAACGGGATCAGCGCGATCGTCGTCCGCATCGTCGCCAGCACTTCGGGTGTCTGCGCGACATTGGCGACATAGCCCGCCTGTCCGAAGGCCTGACCGATCACCACCGTCGCCAGGCCGATCGCAACCCGCTGCAACAGCGCGGCGAGGCCGAACAGCGTGCCCTCCACCCGCACGCCGGTGGTGCGCTGGCCATGGTCGACCGCATCGGGCAGCATCGCCCAGAAGGCGAAGTGCAGGCCGACGGTCGCCGCCTGCATCGCGATCAGGAACAGCTGTGCCGCGCCCGCTCGGGTGACATCGGCCAGCGCGAAGACGATCAGGCCGACGGCACACAGGCCGACCGCGACGAACCACAGCCGCCGCACGCCGATGCCGCGCGCCACCGCCATCCACGCCGGCACCGCCACCGCGCTCACCGCCATCATCGACGCCAGCGCCAGCTGCCCCGCGCCCTCGTCGCCGACCGCATATTTGAAGTAATAAAGCACCGATTTGTTGAGCACTGTGGTCGCGACGATCATCGCCATCATCGCCCCCGCCAGCGTCACGAACGCCCGGTTGCGCGCTGCCAGAAGCAGGGAGGTGCCGATCGAGGGCACCGGCCCTACCGGGCCGTCCTGCGCCGCGATCGCATCGCGGAACGTCCAGCCGACACCGACCAGCACGAGGCTGGCGATCCCGGCGAACAGCCAGGCCGCGCCCAGGAAGGCGCGCGGCCCCTCCCCCACGTGCATCAGCGCGCCGCCCAGCGGCACCGTACCGATCGCCACGACCACCGCGGCAAGCGTGCCTGCCAGCATGCGCAACCCCGCGACGAACGAGCGGTCGCGATCATCCCCGCTCACCCGCGCCGACATGGCGAGATAGGGGATGTTGACGCAGGCATAAGCGGTCCGGAACAGCAGATGGCCGACGACGACGAACACCGTCGCCGCCACGCCCGTCACCGGCGGCGGCGCATAGGCCGCGACGAAGGCGAGCCCCAACGGCACCGCGCCCCCGACCAGCGCCAGGCGATAGCGGCCGGGCGCGGCATGCCGATCGACCAGCGCGCCGACCGCGAAGCTGACGATCCCGTCCCACACCGATGCGGCGAAATAGATCGCCGCCGCCGTCTCCACCCCGATGCCGAGCGCATCGGTATAATAGAACAGCAGGTAGAGCATGGCGCTCTGCCAATAAAGGTTGAAGGCGAAGTCGCCGGCCGCAAAGCCCGCAAGGCGCCATCGGCCGACGCGGCCCGGCTCACGCTGATCCTGCTCCATCCCCACCCCATCGACTGCGCGCGCGGCGATGTCGAGAGGTCGTTACCCCAGCGTCCGGTCGAGCCAGCGCGCGAACAGCTGCGGCCACAGTCCGGCGGGCGCATTGTCGGGGCCGATGCCATAGCCGTGGCCGCCCTCTTCGAAGAAGTGCGCCTCCGCCTTCACCTTTGCGGCCTTCAGCGCGGTGAGGAACAGCTCGCTATTCTGCCACGGCACGGCGCCGTCATCCATCGAATGCGCGAGGAACGTCGGCGGGGTCGTCGCGGTGACATGCTGGGCGGGTGAACGCCGGGCCACAAGCGCCGCATCCGGCTTCGACCCCAGCAGCAGTTGCGCGGACAGTGGGTGGGTGAGCGGCGGCGCGGCGGCGATCACCGGATAGAGCAGCCCACCGGCGTCCGGTCGCGCGCTGCCCCGGTCCGCGGCGTCGCGTGGGGCATAGACGCGCTCGTCATACCCCGTCAGCAGCGAGGCGGCGAGGTGCCCGCCCGCCGAAAAGCCCAGCACCGCCACCTTGGCGGGATCGACGTCATACCGCGCCGCCCGCGCCCGGATCAGCCGCATCGCGCGCTGCGCATCCTGCAACGGCACGTCGGCGCGCGGCGTCCAGCCCTCGCCGGGCAGGCGATAGGTCAGCACGAACACGGTATAGCCCAACCTGGCGAACACGTTCGCCACGCCGACGCCCTCGTTGCGGATCGACACGAAGCTGTAGGCGCCGCCCGGAATGACCAGCAGCGCCCGGCCGTTCGCCTTGGCAGGCTGGAAGACGTGCAGGTCGGGCATCGTCACGCCGGTGACGAAGGTGGGGCCCCGCCGCTCCAGATCCTTGCGCGCCACGAACGGACCGCCCGGCGGGGCGCCATCCCACAAGGGAATCCGCTCCGCCGCTTCCCAGGCCGGCGGCAGTTCGCCACCACCGGGCGGCGTGTGCAACGGCTCGCGCGCCGCGGATGCCGCGCCGGCCACCATCGCAGCCGCACCTGCGCCCAGCAGCAGCGCGCGCCGATCAATCCGTCCTGTGGCGTCGTCCATGCGGCCCCTCCCTCGTCACTCTGGTCCGGACGGATGCCATAGCGGAGTCCCGGTGCATAGGCCGTCGCTGCCCGGGCCAAGGCGCCCGAATGCGACCAGTGGCGATTGCCTTGGTGCGCCGCGGGATTAAGAGGCGAGGCCGTGACCGCTACCGCCCTTGCTCGCCGGACCCGCATCCTGTTCGCCGCTTGTGCGCTCGCCGCGATGGGTGTCGGCAACGCTGGGGCACAATCGACGGGGTTCGATCTGGCAGGCCCGTCGCTGACGGTCAGCGTCACGCACGGCGGCGTCACGCTTCCCCTGTCGCAAGTGCCGAATCTGGCGGTGGGCGACCGCATTCGCGTGGCGGTCGATCTGCCGCGGGCACAGGGCGCACGCTATCGACTCGTGCTCGCCTTCCTGCGTGGCGCGACCAATCCGCCGCCCAAGGACTGGCTGTTCGATGCCGAACCGTGGAAGGCGAAGAAGGCGACGATCGACGCGACCGTCCCTGCGGGCGCGGAGCAGGCGATCGTGCTGCTGGTCCCCGATACCGGCGGCGCATTGGATGCCGTGTCGTCGGCGATCCGCGGACGACCCGGCGCATTCGTCCGCGCGACGCAGGAACTGAACCAGGCGATGCTCGACCGGGCGCGGCTGGAGACGTTCGTCGCCAACGTCACCCATCGCGATCCGGCAGAGCTGGCCGACGTCTCGCCGCAGCTCGCGCGCAGCCTTGCGGTGAAGCTCGATACCGACTGCCTGCTGCGCCAGCCCGATGCGCGCGCCGCCTGCCTGACGCAATCGAGCAACGCCGCTGTACTCGCCGATGCGCAAACCAGCTCGATCGCGCAGACCCTGGCCGGCACGCCTGCCGACATCGCCTTGCAGCTCAGTTCGACGCCCCAGGCGGGCTATGGCTATTACAGCCCCTATATCGGCGTGATCCGCGACGTCGTGCGGCTGTTCGGCGCGTTCCAGTCGGCGCAGCTCCAGTTCATTCCGGCGCTCGGCGTGCAGCACGACACGAGTACCGCACTGCTGCTCAACACCGTGCCCTCGTTCCGCAAGCCGCAATCGGTGCTGGTCGCTGCGCTGCCCGGCGTCGCCGCGCCGATCCTGCCGCCGCTGTCGGCGCGGGTGGATGGCGCGCTGTGCGTCAGCCGGCCCGGATTGCTGCTGCCGGTCGCGGGGGCGCCCCTGGTGTTCGCGACCCGCTATGCCCGCGACCTGTCGCTGCGCGTCAAGGGCGCGGACGGACAGACGCGCGCGGTGCCGCTGACGATCGATCCGGTCGGCGGCGGCTTCGTCCTCGGCAAGACCGACGGTGCCTTCGGGCCCGGCGCGGACGCGACGGTCCACGGCCTGTGGGGCTTTCAGCCGTTCGAGGGGCCGACGTTCCGACTGGTGGCGACCGCGGGTCGCACATGGCGGGTGGCCGACGACGCCACGCTGATCGTCGGGCGCGAGGCCCCGCTACGGCTGGTCGGCGGCGCGGCGCCCTGCGTCACCCGCGTCGTGCTGGAACAGGCGGACGGTGCCGCCCGCCCGGTCGCCTGGACGGCATCGGATGCGGACAGCCTGTCGCTGAAGGTGCCGCTGGCCGATGCGACGCCGGGCCCCGTGACGCTGGCGCTGTACGGCTATGGATCGGACCAGCCGCAACGACTGGCCTTGCGGACCTTCGCTGAATCGAGCCGGATCGCCGGGTTCGACCTGCACGCCGGCGATCGACAGGGTGTGCTGACCGGCACGCGGCTGGATCAGGTCGCCAGCCTCGACATGGCGGGCGTGCTCTTCCGCCCTGGAGCGCTCGAACGCTCCGGCACGGGTGACCGGTTGCCGATGGTGACGGACATGGCCGATGTCGGCGCGTTCCAGCCGAAACAGGCGCGCGAGGCGAAGGTGACGCTACGCGATGGCCGCCAGATCGCGCTGAAGGTGACGATCGGCGCCCCTCGCCCGCAGGCGGCGCTGGTCGCGAAATCCGTGGAACGGGTTGGCCCCGCCCCCGCCCTGCCGATCGCGCTGACGGGGGACGATCTGGTGCCGCAGGATGCGCGACTGACCTTCTCTCTGCGCGTTGGGGGCGACGCGCGCCTCTCGCCCGGCGATGCGGTGGAGGTGACGGCAAGCGACGCCTCGCGATCGGTGACGCTGCCGCTCCAGCTACAGGATGCGGAGGTGGGAATCGCCTCGCTCGTCCCCGCCACCGCGCTGGGCGCATCGGCGCACGGGGCGCTGCGCTTCCGGCTGGTGCAGAGCGGCGTCGGGGGTCCGTGGCAGCCGCTGGCGACGCTGGTGCGCCTGCCGACGCTGACCGCCTGGCAGTGCGCGAAGAGCGGGTCCTGCACGCTCACCGGCGACGCCCTGTTCCTGATCCGCAGCATCGCCAGCGGCGGACAGAGCGTGCCAGTGCCGGACGGATTTACCGGCGCCTCGATCGCCGTGCCGGCCCCGGCGGACGGAACGCTGAGGCTGACGTTGCGCGACACGCCACAGCCCGTGGTGACGGTGCGGCTGGCGCCGTAGCCGTACAGGACGGCGCCACGTGCGGGACATCCGGCGTGCCGTCACCGGAAGATCCCGCCTTCGCTGGGGTGACCGCCAATGCGCGCCCCGTTACCCCCTAACGCCAGCCGGTCATGTTGGCAGCGATCGCCGCGCCGATCCGATCGGCGATGATGCGCTGATCGGCGAGCGAGGGGTGTGCGTTGCAACCCCCGAAGGCGAGGCCCGTCACCGGCACGAAGACGATGCGCCGGTCCCCCGCCGCGCGCATCGCGGCGACCACCTTGCCTTCCTCCGCCGCGATCTCGCCATCGGCGAGGTCGGTCGCCCACAGGACAATCAGCACATCCGGATCGCGCGCCCGCAGCGTCCGCAGGAAGCGCAGATACGTCGCCTCGTAATCGGCGTGCAGCGCCGCGCGCGTCGCCCAACGCTCGCCGGCATGCAGCGGCGTGCTGAAGTCGTTGGTGCCGAGCGCCGCGACGATCACCTTCGGGTGCCACTCCGGCTCCGACGCCTGCACGGCGCGATCGAACAGGACGTACGGATACGCCTCGGGCAGTTTCGGCGCCGCGAAGCCATTATAGTTGCGCACGACGCCGCGGCCAGAGATCGCGTTCACCTGATAGTCCGCCCCATAACGCCGGGCCAGCATCGCGCCGAAGCCGCGGGACGTATCGGTCGTCGCCCACACCTCCGCCTCCGAGCAGGTGCGCGTGGGCGATGTGACGCCATAACCGACAGTGTGCGAATCGCCGACGAACTCGATCTGCCGCGCACGGCGGGGCAGTGGCACGGCCACGGTGCCGGGCTCCGCATAGAAAGGGCCGAAGCCGGTCGGCGCCGCCTGGCTTTCGGACGCGACCTCGACCCGTACGACATGACGCGCGTCCGACAACCCGCCGATCCGGTAGAGCCCCGGCGCGGGCTTGACGAGGGTATCCACCGCCCGCCCGTCGACGAGGACATGGAGCGCCACGTCCCCGGCGCCGACCCGAAACAGCACGCCGCCGCCGCGCACCGCCGTTTCCACATAGCCGCCCGGCCACTGGCGGATGATTCCCTCCCCATCGCGCGCCGCACGACCATGGATCGCCATGGGCAGCGCGGTGAGGCGCGGCGGCGTAATCGACACGCGTGTGACGCGTTGCGCCAGGCCCGCGGCGGGCGCAGCCGCGATCAAGACCACGCCGGCCAGCCATCCCGTCATCGCCCGTCGCATCGCCGTCATCCTCTCCTCCGTTGGCCCGTCATGGCAGAGCAAGCCGGGCAACGCCAAGGGCGTCGGCGCCGCGCCGCCGTGTCGCCCATCGGCCACACGTCCGTCACAATCGCAATCGATTGAAAATCGGCATTGCAATCGATTGCTGTGGTGCTATTTCTTTCCTCGCAGACTTCGAAAGAGAGTCGGTGTCAGGGAGGATCGCATGAAGGCTCGCCATTATCTGTTGACCACTGCCGCGCTGCTGATCGCCGGCACCGCCCACGCGCAGGTCGCACCCGCGCCCGTCGATACGGCAGCGAACGATGCCGCGCAGGCCGATGCCGCGCCTACGCCCGATCAGGGTCAGGACATCGTCGTCACCGGCGTCGCCCAGGGTCGCAACCGTCTCGACACGTCGATCTCGGTCAGCTCGCTCGACGCCGATCTCACCTCGAAGATCCCGCCGCGCAACACCGCCGAAATCCTGCGCAACCTGCCCGGCGTTCGCGTCGAGGCATCGGGTGGCGAAGGCAATGCCAACATCTCGGTTCGCGGCCTGCCCGTCGCGTCCGGTGGTTCGAAGTTCCTGCAATTGCAGGAAGACGGCCTGCCGGTACTGGAATTCGGCGACATCATCTTCGGCAATGCCGACATCTTCATCCGCAACGACCTGTCGCTCGCGCGCATCGAATCGGTCCGCGGCGGCTCGGCCTCGACCTTCGCCAGCAACTCGCCGGGCGGCATCATCAATTTCATCTCGAAGACGGGCGAGAAGGACGGCGGCTCGTTCCAGCTGTCGAGCGGCCTCGACTATCGCGAATATCGCGCCGACTTCGCTTATGGCGGCCATATCGACGCCAATACGCGCTATGAAATGAGCGGCTTCTACCGGATCGGCGACGGCCCGCGCCATGTCGGCTATGACGCGATGCGCGGCGGCCAGATCAAGGCGAACATCACCCGCGAATTCGACGGCGGCTATATCCGCCTGTACGGCAAGTATCTCGACGATCGCAGCATCGCCTTCCTCCCCAATCCGGTGCGCGTGAAGGGCAGCAACGGCGATCCCAATTACCAGAACGTCCCCGGCTTCTCGATCAACGAGGATACGCTGCACAGCCGCTACATCCAGTCGGTGCTGACGCTGGACGGCAACAACAACCCCGTGCGCCGGCAGATCGGCGACGGCATGCATCCGGACGTGAAGTCGGTCGGGTTCGAAGGGCAGTTCCGCATCGCCGACGGCTGGAACGTCACCGAACGCTTCCGCTATTCGGCGATTTCGGGCGATTTCGTCTCGCCCTTTCCCGCTGCGGTAGGTGACGCGCAGACGACCGCCAACGGCTTTGCCGGTGCCAATGCGCAGCTCTTCTACGCCAGCGGCCCGCTCGCCGGGCAGCGGATCACCAATCCGTCGGCGCTCGGCGGCAACGGCCTGCTCGCCAGCGTCGTGCTGTTCGACGTGAAGCTCAACAGCCTCGACAACATCACCAACGACCTGCGCATCAACGGCAAGGTCGATCTGGGCGGCGGCGCGCTATCGATCGCGGCGGGCATGTACAATTCGCGTCAGGACGTGAAGACCGATTGGCTGTGGACGTCCTTCTTCCAGACGGTGCAGGGCGATGGCCGATCCGTGCTGGTCGATATCCGCAACGCGGCCGGCGTGTCGCAGACGGCGGGCGGCACGCTCTATTCGGCGTCCTTCTTCGGCAATTGCTGCCGCCGCAGCTATGACGTGCGCTACACCACCAACGCGCCGTTCGCACAGCTGGGTTTCGAGGTCGGGCGGCTCAACGTCGACGCCAGCATCCGCTATGACTTCGGCTCGGCGAAGGGCGGCATCCGCGGCGATCTGCCGGGCGCGGTCACGACGCGTGCGCAAGACATGGACGGCAACGGCGTGATCTCGCCCGCCGAACAGACGGTGGCGTTCCTGCCCGCCAACCGCGCGCCTGTGAACTACGACTACAACTATCTGTCCTATTCGGCCGGTGCGAACTATCGCCTCAGCGATACGCTGGCGGTCTTCGCCCGCTACAGCCGCGGCGGCCGCGTCAACGCCGATCGCCTGCTGTTCGGCCCGCTGGTCAACACTACCACCGGCGCGCTGGTGAACGGTGCCAAGCCGTACGACTTCGTCAAGCAAGCCGAAGGCGGCGTGAAGTTTAACTCCGGCCCGATCGGCCTATATGCGACCGTGTTCAACGCGCGGACGCAGGAGACGAACTATCTGCTCTCGCAGCAGCAATTCACCAGCCGCGATTACGAAGCGACCGGCGTCGAGCTGGAAGGCCGCTTCCGCCGCGGGCCGTTCTCGCTGACCGCCGCTGGCACCTACACCGACTCGAAGATCACGCGCGATGCGACCGACGCGACGCTGAACGGCAAGCGCCCGCAGCGGCAGGCGTCCTTCGTCTATCAGGCAACGCCGCAGGTGGATTTCGGCCGGATCAGCGTTGGCGCCAACGTCATCGGCACGACGTCCAGCTACACGCAGCCGGTCAACCAGTTGAAGATGCCGGCCTATACGCAGGTCAACGGCTTCATCGTGATCCGCCCGGCGGACAATGTCAGCATCAACGTCAACGCCAACAACATCTTCAACGTGAAGGGCATCACCGAAGCGGAAGACGCCGCGATCCCGGCCAACGGCCTGGTCCGCGCGCGCTCGATCAACGGCCGCACGATCGGCGCTGCCATCCGCTTCGACTTCTGAAACGCGCGAAGGCGGCAGGCGGAGACCGGCATCCCGGTTTCCGCCTGTGCCGTCACATCCGGTCCGCTATCGCTCCGTACGGACGCACAGCATCGTCAGCCCGCCGCCCACCGCCAATACGGCCAGCGCCAGCATCACACCGACGAAATCGTGCGGCGTCGCAAAGACCCAGGCGAGCGGCGGCCCCAGCAGAGAGGGCAAGGTGTTGGCGAGGTTGAGCAGGCCCAGGTCGCGCCCGCGATGGCGTGGATTGGGCAGCAATTGCATCGCGACGCCCGCGTTAAGCGCGACGAACACCGACGACCCCAGCGTATAGACGACGAATGCCGCCGCCCCGGCCGGCCATCCCCGCGCCAGCGCCATACCGGCGAGCCCCGCCGCCGCGATCAGCGCGGCTAGCAGGATCGCGGGCTTGCGCCGCCGCGTCAGGTCGGACAGCCGGCCCAGGATCAACGCCGCGGGCAACGGGACGATGAACGCGATCGTCAGCAGATGCCCGATCCGGGCGGGCAATCCCGCTCGCTCCGCCGCGGGGACGATGCTCTCGAAATAATAGAGCAGATAGGTCTGCGTCACGACCCCGGCGATCTGGACGAACAGGCGCGCCACGCCTGCGACGATCAGATCGCGACGCGAGGCAGGCACATCCCCACGCGGGCTGCCATCCGCCACCGCGACGCGCGCGCGGGCCAGCAACAGCGGCGCGATGCAGGCGGCGACCGCCACCGGCAGGATCGCGAACCGTGCCGCCTCCGTCAGCATCGCCTGCCCGACCAGCACGGTCGAGACGATCGACGCGAGCGGTCCGCCCAATGCGAACAGGCCGCCCGCGACGCCCTTCTGCGCGTCCGGCACCTCTTCCGCCATGATCGCCATCATCGGCGCAAGCAGCGCATTCACCGCAATTTGAAACGTGACGAGGGCCGCGACCAGCGCGACCGGCGTCGCCGCGACGATCAGACCACCGTAGCTCGCCGCGGTCGCAGCCACGCCGCCCGCCATCCACACCCGTCGCCCGCCGCCGCGCGCCACCGACCGATCACTGAGCCAGCCGAACAGCACGTTCGATATGCTCGCGGCAATGGCGCCGGCGAACACGGTCGCGGTGAAGACGCCGATCCGCGCCTCACCGCTCAGCCCTTCGACCTTGAGTGGCAGCAGCAGCGTCAGCAGCGGCAGATAGGCGATGACGCCACCGGCATTGGCCAGCGCCACCGCCCCGAGAAAGCCGGGCGAGCGCAAGGGAAATCGGGACGCCATCGCCCTCCCCTGCGCTCCTTTGCGCCGCCCGGCAATCCACGTCAGCGACGGTGCCCTATGGCTTCATCGTCTGCGGCTCGAGCGTCGCGGTCGACACCATCGTGCGATCCGCCGCATCCTGGGCCAGCGCGACCCGATAGCGGCCGCCTGCGATCCGCCAGCCGGGCAATCCGGTGTCGTAATCGGCGACGATGCGCGGCTCGGCGGTCAGCGTCACGCGCCGCGTCTCGCCCGGCTTCAGGGCGAGGCGCGTGAAGGCACCCAGCCGCATCGGCGTCGCGCCATCGTCGCGTGCGACGTACATCTGCGGCACGTCCACGCCCTCGCGCCGTCCGACGTTGGTCACGGTGAACGTCACGCTCAGCGTCTTGCCGCCGGTCACCACCGGATTGCTGTAGGCGAAGCGCGTATAGGTGAGGCCATGGCCGAACGGGAACAGGGGTTTCAGCCCCTTCTTCTCGTACCAGCGATAGCCGACGTCGGCACCCTCGACATAATCGACCGGAAAGCTTTGCAGTTGATAGCTGGAGGCCGCCGCCGGGTTCGCCGCCGCCGCCGCCTGCAGGTCGGTCATCCGGTCGAGGCCCACCGGCCGCGGGCGCGGCGGCTGCGATGCGTCGGCCGGGAAGGTGATCGGCAGGCGCCCGGACGGCGCGACCTTGCCCGTCAGGATCGCGGCCAGCGCCTCGCCGCCACGCTGCCCCGGATACCAGGCCTGCACCACCGCGGGCACTTTGGCGATCCACGGCATCAGCACCGGGCCACCCGTTTCCATCACTGCGATCGTCTTCGGCTGAGCGTCCGCGATCGCGGCGATCAGCGCGTCCTGCTGGTTGGGCAGATGCAGGTCGGGCACGTCGTCCGCCTCGGTCGTCCATTGCGTTGCAAAGACGATGGCGAGATCCGCCTTACGCGCGGCGTCCAGCGTCGCATTGAAATTGCGCCCGTCGACCCAATCGACCGTCACCCCCGGCAGCGCCTTGCGCAGGGCATTGAGCGGCGAGGAGGCGTGATAGGTGATCCGCGCGAACGACGCCGATCCACCGGTCGACAGCGGGATTTCCACCGGCGCCCCGCCGACCGACCGCACCTGGCTCGACCCGCCGCCCGACAGCACGCCGACATCGGCGTTGCCGCCGATCACGACGATCCGCTTCGCGGTGCGCGCGATCGGCAGCAGATCGCCCTGGTTCTTCAACAGCACGATGCCCGCCTCGGCGGTACGCTGCGCAACCAGCGCATGGGCCGCATAATCGGGGGTCACGGTGCGTGCAGGCACCGCCCTGTCGAACGCCCCCGTCTCGATCAGGCCGGTCAGATAGCGCGCGACCATGTCGTCCAGCCGCGCCTCCGACACCGCGCCCTTCGCCACCGCCTCGGCCAGCGGCGCGCCGAAATAGATGGCCTTGTCGAGTTCCTGGCCCGATTCCTGGTCGAGTCCGGCATTGGCCGCCTTCACGGTCGAATGCACCGCACCCCAGTCACTCATTACCCAGCCGGGATAGCCCCAGTCGCGCTTCAGCACGTCGGTCAGCAGATGCTTGTTCTCGCACGCCCAGTCGCCGTTGACCTTGTTGTAGGCGCACATGACCGATCCGGGATGCCCCTTCTCGATCGCGATCTGGAAAGCGAGCAGGTCGCTCATGCGCAGCGCCGCCTCGCCGATCCGCGCGTCGACCACCATGCGGCCGGTTTCCTGCGCATTCAGCGCGAAATGCTTGATCGTCGAGACGATGTTGTTCGACTGGACGCCCGCGATATGCGCGCCGCCCAGCGTGCCCGCGAGCAGCGGGTCCTCACCCAGATATTCGAAGTTGCGGCCATTCCACGGATCGCGTGTCAGGTTGACGCCGCCCGCCAGCAGCACGTTGAAGCGCTTGTCGCGCGCTTCCGACCCGATCATCGCACCGCCCGCCTGCGCGATCGCGGGGTCGAAGCTGGCGGCAGTGGCGAGACTGGAGGGCAGCGCGGTGGCGACATCGCCCTTGCGCTGCTCCACCTGATTGGCGACCCCGAGCGACGCATCGCTTTCGCGCACCAGCGGCACGCCAAGGCGCGGAATGCCGTCGATATGCCCGGCGGAGGGGATGAGTTCGTTCGAGGTCTTGCCCGCTGCCATCGGCGGGAACAGGCCGTGGACCAGTGCGATCTTTTCCGCCTGCGTCATTCGCGCGACGATCCGGTCGGCGCGGGCACGGGCCGACGAGGGCCCGCCTGCTTCGCCGTTCGCCGGGCTTTGCGGTCTCACCGTGCCCGCGTTTGCCGTTTGCGCCTGCGCCTGCGCCTGTGCGGTCATCCCCGCTGCGACCAGCGCGATCGTCGCCAGCCCGCCGGCCATCCTTGCCTTCGTCACCGTCATCCTCCCGAACATCCGATTTTGGCCGCTTGTGTTGCATTTGTGCCAGCCTGTCCAGAGAACGTTCACAATCTTGGATCGTGACGCACAGACACGTCTTGACACACTTGGGCCTTTGCAAGAGTGAACGTTCCCAAGAAGCGCGGCGACAACCGCGCCCTTTTGCTATTGGGGAGGATTTCCATGCGCAGCGTCCATGCTCGCCTGCTTTCGCACTTCGCTATCGGCGTCTCGACCGCCGCCCTGATGCTGCCGGCTGCCGCCGCGGCGCAGGATGCCGCCGCCACCGTCGGCCAGACCGGCCCGGCGCAAACCGATCCGCAGCCGACCACGGCCGATGGCACTGCGGGCCAGGCGGACGGCGACATCGTCGTCACCGGCATCCGCGCCAGCTTGCGCGATTCAGTGAACATCAAGCGCAACGCCCAGGGCATCGTCGACGCGATCAGCGCCGAGGACATGGGCAAGTTCCCCGACACGAATCTCGCCGAATCGCTGCAGCGCATCACCGGCGTGTCGATCGACCGCTCGAACGGCGAAGGCCAGTTCGTCACCGTTCGCGGCTTCGGCGCCGACTATAACCTCGTCACACTCAATGGCCGCCAGATGCCGACGTCGTTCATCGGCGACGGCAACAGCGCACCGGGTTCGCGCGCGTTCGACTTCGCGACGCTCGCGTCCGAAGGCGTGGCAGCGCTGGAGGTCTACAAGTCCGGTCGCGCCAGCATCCCGACCGGCGGCATCGGCGCGACGGTCAACGTCCGCACCCCCCGTCCGCTCGACAAGCCCGGCCTGCGCGGATCGATCGCGGCGCGCGGCGTCGTCGACACCACGCAGAACGGCCGCAAGGACGTCACGCCCGAAATCTCGGGCATTATCTCCGACACGTTCGCAGACGACCGTATCGGCATCCTGATCAACGGCACCTACCAGCGCCGCAACTTCAGTTCGAACAGCGCCAACATCGGCTGGCGCGACGGCTATCTGGGGAACGAGAACAACTGGGGGTCGCTGGCGATGCCGGGCGATCCGCGCTACGCCAACATCACCAACCGGCCCAAGGCGACCGACGTGTATCAGGTGCCGCAGAACGGCGGCTACGACGTCGTCAATGGCCGGCGCGAGCGCATCAATGGCCAGGCGGTGCTGCAATTCCGCCCGACCGACGATCTGACCGCGACGATCGATTACACCTACGCGCGCAACACGATCGACATTCGCGACAATAGCGTCGGCATCTGGTACAACCACAATGACACGCTGAGCGCATGGACCAACGGCCCGGTCGCCGGCCCGATCTTCTACACCGAGCGCTTTGGCGCGGGCGAAACCAAGGATCTGGCCTATTCGGCGTCGCAGACGTCGGTGCGCAACGAGAACAAGTCGCTCGGCGGCAACCTAACGTGGAACGCCCCGGGTGGCGTGACGATGACGCTCGATGCGCATCACTCGACTGCCGAATCGAAGCCGAACAGCCCGTACGGCAACAGCAACTCGGTCGGCACCGCCGTCTTCGGCGTCCAGAACCAGACGCTGAACTTCGATCACGAACTGCCCGTGATCTCGTACAATATGTATTCGGGCATCGATCCGCTGAATGCGGCCAATATCGTTCCCACCGGCA
Source organism: Arthrobacter sp. TPD3018 (assembly GCA_003075315.1). Taxonomy (GTDB): domain Bacteria; phylum Pseudomonadota; class Alphaproteobacteria; order Sphingomonadales; family Sphingomonadaceae; genus Sphingomonas. Next base: position 364,916 of record QDFQ01000002.1, read on the forward strand.
ACGCGTTCCGCAATTCCTATTTCCGCGACGAGATCAACCAGGTCATGGTGCGCGGCCATTACGACCACGGCCACGGCTTCATGGACAGCCTGGACTGGGGCACCGAATATACCGACAATAAGGTGCGCTCGGCCTATAGCGTGCTGCAGAACGACACCTGGGGCGGCACCGGCGGCGACAGCCCGGCGCAGCGCGCCGCGGCGGCGGCATTGCTGCCCGACAATCTGTTCAAGCTGACCAGCATTCCCGATAAGTTCTCCGGGATCAGCGGCGCGAACGACCCGAACATCATCAAGTCGTTCTACAGCTTCGACCTGCCGAGCGTCGTCAAGCTGCTCGACCAGGCGTACAAGATCTGCGGTGGCAACGGCCAGTGCCTGATCCCGTACAACACCGATTCGCGCGTCCACGAAAAGACGATGTCGGCCTATGCGCAGTTCAACGGCAAGTTCGACCTGTTCTCGCGCACCGCGCACCTGATCGCCGGGCTGCGGTACGAACATACCGACGTTTCCGCGTCTGCGCTCGTGCCGACCCCGGTCGGCGCACGGCAGAATTCGCAGAACGAATTCAACGTGCTGTTCCAGGGTAGCGGCTTCACGACGTTCAAGGGCAATTACGAGAACTGGCTGCCCTCGGTCGACTTCGACTTCCAGCCGCTGGAGAACGTCAAGCTGCGTGCATCGTATAGCCATACGATCGCGCGTGCGGATTACGGCAGCCTGCAGGGCGGTCGCCGGATCGACCAGCTGTTCCGCGTCGGTGGCGGCTTCGGGTCGGTCGGCAATCCCAACCTCGTGCCTTACAAGTCGAAGAACATCGATCTGTCGGCGGAATGGTATTATACGCGCGACAGCTACATCTCGGTCGGCTACTTCCACAAGGACGTGTCGAACTACATCAGCACGACCCAGGTCAACACGACGATCCCGGGCATCACCACGCCCTACAACGGCCCCCGTTATCAGGCGGCGGTCGCAGCTCTGACTGCGCGCGGCCAGGATCTGACCTTCGCCAACATCCGCGATTACATCGGCACGAACTATCCGGGCTCGGTGGTCAACGGCACGATCATCGCGCAGGCGAACGATCCGCTGGTGAATTTCATCGTCTCGACGCCGTTCAACAGCAGCCAGACCGCCGCGATCGATGGCTTCGAATTCGCGATCCAGCACAATTTCTGGAACACCGGCTTCGGCACGATCCTCAACTACACGATCGTCAACAGCAACCAAAAGTACGACAACACCAAGCCCTCGAGCGTTGCGCAATTTGCGGTGCTGGGTCTGTCGGACAGCGCCAATGCCGTGCTGTTCTTCGACAAATACGGCATCAACGCGCGTGCGGCCTACAATTGGCGCAAGGGGTTCTTGGCCGCAGCGGGCACCAACCCGGTCTACGTCAACACCTATGGCCAGCTCGACGGCACGATCAGCTATGCGATCACGCCACGCGTCACGATCTTTGCCGAAGGGATCAACATCCTGGGCGAAAATCGCGGCGGCCACCTTCGCTCGGACCGCAACATCAATTTCGTGACCAAGCAGGATGCGCGCTACTCGGCGGGCGCCCGCTTCACCTTCTAAGTCCCCCACGGGCCTGCCAGCCTTCTCCCTCCAGAGAAGGCTGGCTTTTTTCGTGCAGGGACGGCACCCCTGCCTACGACCAGATTTTGACCAAGAGTGGTGCGTTCGATGACCAGCCAGCACGCGATCCTGACCGCGGAGGCGCACCGCGATCTCGCCATCCGTACCGAGCGGAATGCGGCCCTCGGCGACGCCCAGATGTGCTGCATCACCGTCCCCACCGAATTTCGCGCGGTGCAGGGCACCTACCCCATCCTGTTCCGGCTCAGCGACACGCGCGATCGCTTTACCGCGCTCGCCATGTTCGGCTTCGAAAATGGTGAAAACCTGTTCCTCGACGGCGATCGCTGGGACGCACGCTATCGTCCGCTGGCGATGGAGATTCAGCCCTTCCTGATCGGCGGCAGTGCCACGCATGAGGGACCGGGGCAGGTCCACATCGACCTCTCCTCCCCCCGGATCAGCGCCACGGGAGAGGGCGCGCGGCTGTTCGACGAATTGGGCCAGCCCACCCCCTATCTGGATCGCATCGCCGGTCAGCTGGGTACGCTCGACGAGGGCTATCGCGCCGCCCCCGCCTTTTTCGCCGCGCTCCAGCGCTACGACCTGCTCGAACCCTTCACGCTCGACGTGACGCTGGACGACGGCGCCCGCAACCGCCTGGTCGGCTTCCACATCATCGACGAGGACCGGCTTGCCGCGCTTGATGGCGCAGCGCTCGCCGACCTGCACGCCGGCGGCCATCTGGAACCCATCTACATGGCGATCGCCTCGCTCGCGCATCTCGGCGACCTGGTCGAGCGCCGCAACCGCCGCGTCTCCCATGGCTGAGGCGGATCCGGGGCCGCTGGCCGGCCTTGCCGCCGTGCCCGAAGTCACCCTCGCCGACGCCGCCGATCTCGACGCGCGGCTGCGCACCGCCGACACGCCCTTCGTCGTTCGCGGCCTGGCGAGCGACTGGCCGCTCGTCCGTGCCGGGCTGCAATCGGCAGATGCCGCCCGCGACTATCTGCTGCACCATCACCGCGACCGCCCCTTCACCGTGGCGGTCGGCCAGCCGGGCAGCGGCGGGCGCCTGTTCTACGATGCCGCGATGGCGATGAACTTCCGCACGTTCGATGCGAAACTGCCCGAGATTTTCGCGCGCATCGCCTCCTTCGCCGGGCAGGCTGAGGCGCCCGCCGTCTATCTCGCCTCGATCGACATGCACCAATATTTCGATGGGCTGCATGCCGCCAACCAGATCGATCTGGGGACGCGCGAACCGCTCGCCAGCATCTGGATGGGCACACGCACGCGCATCGCCGCACACAATGACGTGCCGGACAATCTTGCGGTCGTCGCGGTCGGACACCGGCGCTTCACGCTGTTCCCGCGCGACCAGTTCCGCAACCTCCATCTCGGGCCCGTCGACAACACCCCTGCCGGCCGCGCGGTGAGCATGGTCGATTTCCACAACCCCGATCTCACCCGCCATCCGCGCTTCGCGGAGGCGATGGCGCATGGCCAAGTCGTGGAGATGGCGCCGGGCGACGCGCTCTACATCCCGGCGCTGTGGTGGCACCATGTCGAGGGGCTGGACGATTTCAACGTGCTGGTGAACTATTGGTGGCGTCAGACGCCGCGCTGGATGGGCCAGCCACAAGAGGCGCTCAACCACGCGCTGATGGCGATCCGCGACCTTCCCGCCGACCAGAAGGCCCATTGGCGCGACATGTTCGACTATTACGTCTTCGACAATGACGACGCTGTGACGGCGCATATCCCCGAAGGGGGACGCGGCGTGCTCGACCCGATGACACCCGAGCTCGCCGCGCGGCTGCGCGCCTATCTGTTGCGGGCGCTGAGCCGATGAGCGCCGTCACCCCGCGTCGTATCGTGATCGCCGGCGGCGGCACCGCCGGCTGGATGGCGGCCGCCGCCCTCACTCGCACGCTCGGCCGCACCGCGACCGTCACGCTCGTCGAGTCCGACGCGATCGGCACCGTCGGCGTGGGGGAATCGACGATCCCGCCGCTCATCACCTTCAACCGGCTGCTCGGCATCAGCGAGGCCGAGTTCATGGCGGCGACGCAGGCGACGTTCAAACTGGGCATCCAGTTCGATGGCTGGAAAGGCCCCGACGACAGCTATTTCCACGCCTTCGGCCTGACCGGCAAAGACCATTGGGCGGCCGGCTTCCAGCATTTCTGGCTCGACGGCCAAGCCCGCGGCCATACCGAGTCCTACGACGACTATTGCCTCGAACTGGTCGCGGCACGCGAGGGCAGGTTCGCGCATCTGCCCGACGACCGGATGAGCTACGCCTACCAGCTCGATTCGACACTGTACGGCCGCTTCCTGCGCCGGATGGCGGAAGGCGACGGCGCGACGCGGATCGAAGGGAAGATCGCCCGAGTCGAACTTGAGGGCGAGAGCGGCGACATCGCCGCGCTGGTGCTCGACAGCGGCGTACGGGTGGAGGGCGACCTGTTCCTCGACTGCACCGGCTTCCGCGCACTGCTGATCGAACAGGCGCTGCACGTCGGCTATAACGATTGGACGCACTGGCTGCCGTGCGACGCGGCGATCGCCGTGCAAACGGAAAGCGTGCGCCCGCCCGTCCCTTTCACCCGCGCGATGGCGCATGATGCCGGCTGGCAGTGGCGCATTCCGCTGCAGCATCGCGTCGGCAACGGCATCGTCTATTGCAGCCGCTATTTGTCGCAGGACGCCGCGCTCGACCGCCTGCTCGGCAACGTCGAAGGTGCGGTGCTGACCGAGCCGAACCGTCTGCGCTTCGTCACCGGTGCGCGGCGCAAGCAATGGCACCGCAACTGCGTCGCGATCGGTCTGGCGGGCGGGTTCATGGAGCCGCTGGAGTCGACCAGCATCCACTTGATCCAGCGCGCGATCCTGCGGCTGATCCGCCTGCTACCGCCGGCCGGTGCGATCTCGGCGCACGACATCGCCGAATTCAACGACCAGCAGCTGACCGACATGGATCAGATCCGCGACTTCCTGATCCTGCATTACAAGGTCACCGAACGCCGCGACTCCCCGTTCTGGCGCCAGTGCGCCGCGATGGACATCCCCGACAGCCTCGCCCAGAAGATCGGCCTGTTCCGTGAGACCGGCCGCGTCTTCCGCCGCAACGACGAGCTGTTTGCGGAAAACAGCTGGATCCAGGTGATGCTGGGCCAGGGCATCGTGCCGCAGACCCATCACCCGATCGCCGCCAAGCTGCCCGACGACGAACTCGCCCGTTTCCTCGGCGGCCTGCGTAAAGGCGTCGCGACGACGGTGCGCGGCCTGCCCGCCCACGCCGATTACGTCGCGCGCTATTGCGGCGCGGCGCCCGCCTGATGGTCCGCCGTCGTCAGGCGGTGACGATCCGCCACGTTGCCGCCGACGCGGGCGTGTCGCTCCAGACCGTCAGCCGCGTCATCAACAAGGAGCCGAACGTCCGGCCCGAGATGATGGAGCGCGTGCAGGCGTCGATCGCCAAGCTCGGCTACGTCCCCTCGATCGCGGCGCAACGCATGGCAGGGTCGCGATCCTATCTGATCGTCGCGCTCAACGATCGCGAGCGCACCATCGCCGGCTGGCGCAATCGCGAAGGCACCGACTGGGTCGACCAGATGCTGCTCGGCGGCATGCTGACCTGTGCCGACCACGGCTATCGCCTGATGGTCGAGCTGATCGACACGCACAGCGACCATATCGCGCGCGAACTGCTCGGCGCCATCGCCGCGCTGCAACCCGATGGCGTGATCCTGACCCCGCCGCATTCGGAAAACCCGCTGATCACGCAGCTGCTCGAGGCGCAGGGGATCAGCTTCGCGCGCATTGGGTCCCGCCGGCCCGGCAGCGGCTTTGCGGTGGCGATGGACGAGGATGGCGCGGCCCGCCTCGCGACGGAGCATCTGATCGGCCTCGGCCACGAACGGATCGGCTTCATCGCCGGCCCCGACGATTATGCGTTGAGCGGCTGGCGTGTCGACGGCTGGCGCCAGGCGATGGCCGATGCGCGGCTTTCGACCGACAACCTGCTGGCGCAGGGCGATTTCGGCTTCGCATCCGGCCACGCCGCCGCCACCTTTTTGCTGGATGGCGCGACGCCGCCAACCGCGATCGTCGCGAGCAGCGACCAGATGGCGCTCGCGACGCTGGAACTGGCGCGCGAGCGCGGCCTCGACGTCCCCGGCGATCTGTCGATCGTCAGCTTCGACGACACGCCGATCGTCCGCTTCGTCCACCCGCCGCTCACCGCGATCGTCCAGCCGATCGCCGAGGTCACTGCCAACGCCGTCGAGCGCGTCATCGCCGACAAGGCGGGTCGCGAACCCTCGACCGAACCGCTCATCGTCCCCGCGACGCTCGCGATCCGCGCCTCCACCGGCGCGCCGCGTTAGCGAGCATCACCGCGGCACCGTCGCTCCGTCCCGACGCGGCGCGACGGCCTCCGGACGATCGATCAGATCGCGGATCGCGGCGGGATCGCCCTGGTCGACGATGCCATAGACCGGTGTGCGAGCGGCGCTGCGATCGGTCAGCGACAGTTCGTCGGCGGGACGGACGGCATAGCGATTGACCGCGTCGATCACCTCCTCCAGCGGCTCGCCGTGGAAGACGAGCTGGCCGCGTGTCCAGGCGTCGGCATCGGCGACGCCGACCGGTTCGGCCTGGCTGATGAAGCCCATGCGCGCACCGCCCTGTTCCATCGTCCCGAATGCCACGCGTTCGCCCTTGCGCGCCAGCTTGGCGACCGGCGTGCCCTCGTCACGCGCATCGACGGCGACCGTGACGCGGACCGTGCCGTCCGTCACCGCGACATCGGCAGCCCGGCGACCGATCGTCACGTCGAAGGCAGTGCCGACCGCGGTTACCGCGCCGAACGGCGTCTGCACCACGAATGGCCGGCTGGTGTCGTGCGCCACCTGGAACAGTGCCTCGCCCCCCTCCAGCGCCAAGCGACGCCTTTCGGCCGTGAAGCTCACGGTCAGCGCGCTCTGGGCGCCCAGGATCACGGTGGAGCCGTCGTCCAGACGGATGACCTTGCGCTCCGCTCGGCCAGCGACATAGCGCGTCAGCGGCGCATGCGTGTCGCCATCCGCCAGCCACGGCTCCGTGCTGGCGCCGACCGTCAGGACCAGCGCCGCGGCGACCGCCCACCCGATCCAGGCCGGCCGGCGTGGCACGTCGCGCGCCGGCGCCGGGCGTGGCTGTTCGCCCAGCCAGTCCCAGAAGGCGGCGGCCTCGGTACGATCGTCGGGGTGGAGATCGTCGGCCCGCTCGCCGAGCAGCGCATCGAACACCGCATCGCGGCGGCGGCCCAGATCGTGACGATCGCTCACGGCGCCACCTCGCGCAGATGCCCCAGCCGGGCGTAGAGGTGGCTGACCGCATGCGTCAGATGCTTCTGCACCATACGCGGGCTGATCCCTAGTGCGCGGGCGATATCGCCCGTCCCCATCTCGTCGAACCGGCGCATCACGAAGATCGTGCGCGCGCGCGGGCTGAGTTCGGCGAGCGCCGCCTCCAGCGCCTGTTGCAGATCGACGACGCGGCGGCGTTCTTCCTGTCGCGGCGCGATCGATGGATGCATCTCGTCGGTCAGCGGCACCACCACCAGCCCGCGACGGCCGCGATCGGCGATCAGATTGGCGGCGATGCGGAACAGATAGGCCTGCGGCTCTTCGAGCGAACGTTGCTGCGCGGTGGCGATCAGCCGCGCACACGCTTCCTGCACCAAATCCTCGGCCTCGTGCGGATCGGCGATACGCCGCGCGACGAACGCCCGCAGCGCGGCACGATAGGCGCCGAGCGAGTCGGCCACGATCGTCGCGCCCTCCCCGCCCTTGGCCGGCGCCATCCGGTTGTTCGCGTCCTGCTGCACGTCTGTGCGTCCCCCCTGTCCTCTATGACGCGGGTTCAGGCGGATCGCGAACCCCATGACGCAAAAATGTAAAAAAATGTCGCGTATCGGGTTCGCATTGGTGGCCGCGTTGCGTCGATAGGATCGGGGGCAGCGAAAAGCTGCAATACCGATCCGGGGGGACACGATATGACCAGGACCTATCGACTGCTGCTGTCCGCGTGCGCGACAGCGATGATGCTGCCGAACGCGGCGGCGGCGAAAGAGCAGCGGATCGTTGCGATCGACGTCCCGGCAGGTCGTCTGGACGAGGCGTTGATGCGTGTGGCGCGGCAGGCCGGGCTGCAGCTCGTCTTCACCGATCCCGCCGTCGCCGATCGCCAGGCGCCGCGGATCGCCGGCCGCTACACGCCCGACGCCGCGCTGAACATGCTGCTCGCCCGCAGTGGCTTCGGCTGGCGCTACACCGGACCGCGGACGGTGCGCGTGATGCCGGTCGACACAGCGTCGCTCGCGCCCGTCAACTTCGTCCAGGCGGCGCCCGCCCCGCAGCAGGTGGGCGACGAACGCCTCGCCCCCTCGAACGCAGCCGTCGAAGCGGCGGTAAACGCCGACCCCGGCGCCGCAGCGCCCGCATCGGACATCGTCGTCGTCGGATCGCAGATCAAAGGCGCGAAGAATACCGCCGCATTACCCGTCACGATCGTCGACGAACAGCAGATCGCCGCCACCGCCGCGGTCAGCGGTGACGAGCTGTTCCGCTCGATCCCGCAGCTGGGCGACGTCACGTTCAACAGTTCGTATCTGCCCAACAGCTCGAATGCGGCGCGTGGCGACGTCGGTTCGGTCAACCTGCGTAACCTGGGCGTCGGTAATACGCTGGTTCTGCTCAACGGCCGCCGCGTGGTGAACCACCCGACCAGCCGCGCCGACGACAATCTCGTCCCCGTACTGACCTACAACACCAATGCCATCCCCGTCTTCGGGCTGGAGCGGCTGGAGGTGCTGCGCGACGGCGCCGCCGCCATCTACGGCTCGGACGCGGTGGCGGGCGTCGTCAACACCGTGCTGCGCACCGACTTCACCGGCGTCCAGATCGAAGGACAGGTCGGCTACCCCGAGCGCACCAGCCAGACCGAAAGCACCGTCAACCTGCTGGTGGGCACCGACATCGGCAAGGGCCGCGGCAATATCACGCTGTTCGCCAATTACACCAACCGCACCCCGCTGCGCAGTTCGGAACAGGATTACACCGCCTCCGACGACAAGCGCCCATTGTTCGCCGGCACGCGCTTCGACGGCGCGACCGCGCTCGACGGCCGCTCGTCGATCACGCCCTGGGGCTCGTTCCAGACGGTCGGCAACGTCCAGGTGCGTCAGGGCACGACGGTACTGACCAACGCATCGGGCCAGTTCCACATCCAGCCGCTCACCAACACCGGCTGCCAGACCAATGCGACGACAGGCCTCAAGAACGGCCTGTGCATCGACGACGGCACCAATACCGCCGCCGCCGACCGCAATCTGCGCTTCGACCCGCGCGCAGCCTACGACACGTACATCATCCCCTCGGTCGAGCGGATCAACCTGTTCGCCAACGGCCATTACGAGCTGACGCCGGGTCTCGAGCTGTTCGGCGAGGCGGGGTATTACAAGGCGACGACCGACAGCATCCAATCGTCGTCCGGCACGCTCAGTTCGCTGCCGATCATCGTCCCCGCGACCAATTACTATAATCCCTTCGGCCCGACGACGCTGAACGGCGCGGCCAACCCCAACCGGCTGCCCGGCATCAACGCGCCCGCCGGCGGCCTCGCCGTCACGCTGTCGAGCTACAATGTCGCCGATGCCGGCCCGAACCTGGTCCATGTCGAAAACGACCAGTATCGCGTGCTGGCCGGGTTGCGTTGGGACTGGCTGGGCTTCCAGTGGGAAAGCGCCGCGCTCTATTCGGAAGCGCGGGTTCGCGACACGTCGGACGGGATCAGCGCGACCTTGCTTCACCGCCAATTGGGGCTGTCGACGCCGGACGCCTACAATCCGTTCAGCGGCAGCGACCTCGCCACGCCCTCGGGCCGCGATGCGACGCCCAGCAACGACGCGGCACTTCAGGCGATCCGCATCAAGACGACGCGCTTCAGCAAGGCAACGCTGGCGATGGCAGACCTCAAGCTATCCAACGCCCGCCTGCTATCGCTGCCCGGCGGCAACCTCGGCTTAGCGCTCGGGGCCGAAATCCGTCGCGAAACGCAGCTCGACGACCGCGATCCGCGCGTCGACGGCACGACGACCTTCACCGACAGCGTCAGCGGTATCACCTATGGCTCGGACCTCGTCGGCACCAGCCCGTCGCCCGACACCAGCGGCCGCCGCACGGTCTTTGCCGCTTATGCCGAACTCGCGGTGCCAGTCATCGGCCCGTCGATGCACGTGCCGCTCGTCCGCAACCTCGAATTCCAACTTGCCGGCCGCTTCGAACATTACAGCGACGTCGGATCGGTCGCGAAGCCCAAGATCGCAGGCGCCTGGGACGTGGTCAGCGGCATCCGCCTGCGCGGCAGCTACGCGGAAGGGTTCAAGGCGCCCAACCTCGAACAGATCAACGCGCGCGTCGTCACGCGCTCGAACACCCGCGTCGACTATGTCCGCTGCGAGGCACAGTTACGCACCGGGGCGATCAGCTCCTTCGCCAACTGCGCCCAGTCCTTCGCGATCAGTGCACAGCGCGCCGGCAACCCGGACCTGAAGCCCGAAACCTCAACGACGTGGAGCGCGGGCGTCGTGCTGGAGCCGCACTTCCTCGATTCCGCCATCGGCCGGATCACGCTGACCGCCGATTATTGGAACGTGAAGCAGAAGGGGATCGTCGGCATCTTCGGCGAAGGCAATGCGCTGATCGCCGACTATCTGGCGCGCGTACAGGGCACCACCAACGCCAATGTCGTGCGCGCCGCGCCGACCGCGGACGATGTCGCGCTGTTCGCCGGGTCCGGCCTGCAACCCGCGGGCCGCGTGCTGTTCGTCAACGACCGCTACGTCAACCTGCTGCCGCAGGAGGCGTCCGGCCTAGACCTCGGCGTCAACTGGCGACTGCCGGACTTCGGCGCGGGGCGGCTGACGCTATCGGCCAACGCCGCCTATCTGCGCCGCTTCTTCCTCGAACCCTCGCAGCCGATCCAGCAGCTGATCGACGCGCGCGCGGCGGGCACGATCAACGCCGGCACCGCGATCGCCGATGCGGGCGACCTCGTCCGCCAGAACGGCAAGCCGCGCTGGCGCGTGACGGGGACCGCGACGTGGAATTACCGCTGGTTCCAGCTCGGTGGCTTCACCCAATATACCAGCGATGTCGACGACACGGGCCTCATCGATTCGACCGGCGCGGCCTGGTTGATCAAGGACCAGATGACGTACAATCTCTACGGCCAAGTAAGTGTCGGCAACAAACGCGAGGGCCAGTATCGCATGCGGATCGGTGTCAGGAACCTGACCAACGCGGCGCCGCCGCTGTCGTCGAACGGCTTCCTCGGATCGCTGTACAATCCGTACGGTCGCTATTGGTATGCCAACATCCGGGCGTCCTTCTGATGCGCGTGCGGCACCTCGCCCTCGCCCTGCTGCTCGTCCCGTCGCTGGCGATCGCGCAGGAAGAAGAGCCGCAGGCGCGATCGCCATCGGGTGGCGACATCGTCGCCTATGATCAGATCCACAAGCCTATCGTCGGGCGTGGCGGCATGGTCGTCAGCCAGAACAAGCTCGCCGCCGCCGTGGGTGCCGACATTCTGCGCAAGGGCGGCAATGCGGTCGACGCAGCAGTGGCGGTTGGCTTCGCGCTGGCGGTGACCCTGCCGCGCGCGGGCAATGTCGGCGGCGGCGGCTATATGCTCGTCCATATGGCGGCGAAGGACGGCAAGCCCGCGCAGGACATCGCGATCGACTATTATGGTCAGGCCTCGCGCCACACGACCGACGATTTGCTGCTCGGCGCGGACGGCAAGGTCGACGCCAAGAAGGTGATGTCGATGAAGGGCGTCGCCATCCCCGGCACGGTCGCCGGACTGTGGGAGGCGCACCGCCGCTTCGGCTCGCTGCCGTGGGGCACGCTGATCGCCCCGGCGATCGCCATGGCCGAACAGGGAGTCGCGCTCTCCGACGACGAGGCGCAGGCCCAGTCTGCACAGCGCAAGCTGATGGCCGACGATCCCGCGGCGATGGCGATGTTCTTCAAGCCCGACGGGGCCGCCTATGCCGCAGGCGAGACGTTCCGCCAGCCCGATCTCGCCGCGACGCTGAAAACGATCGCTGCGAGGGGGCGCGACGGCTTTTACACCGGCCCGCTTGCAGCCCGCATCGCGGCGGGCATTCGCGCAGGCGGCGGGGTGATCGATGCTGCGGACCTCGCCGGCTATCGCGCTATCGTCTCGACGCCGATCTGGTCGAGCTATCGCGGCAAGCGCATCGCCTACATGCCGCCGACCGCCTCGGGCGTCAGCGTCGCGGAGGCGATGAACATCCTCGAAACCTTCCCCGTCGGCGCGCAGAAATGGGGCAGCGTCGCAAACCTGCACCTATTGTCCGAAACGATGAAGATCGTATCCGCCGACCGCCGGCTGGTGGGTGGCGGTCCGGACTGGCGGACGCCGGCGATCGGCCTCGCCAGCAAGGGCTATGCGACGCAGCGCGCCAAGCTGATCCGCCCCGATCGGTCACTGGGCAAAGACGACGTGCCCGACGGCAACCCCTATCCGTTCGAAAGCCGCGACACGACGCACTTCTCGGTCGCCGACGCAGCGGGCAACGCGGTCAGCAACACCTATACGCTGTCCGCCTCCTACGGTGCGCACGTGGTGGCACCGGGCACCGGCATTCTGCTGAACAACTCGCTCGGCAATCTCGCCTGGGGTCGCCGCGGCGCCGCGGCCGAGCGCCGCGCGACGCTGCCCGTCCCCGGCAAGCGCGTCGGATCGACGATCACGCCGATCATCGTCTTCGACAACGACCGTCCCTGGCTGGTCACGGGCACGCCGGGTGGCGGCTATATCATCGCGACGATGGTGCAATTGCTGTCCAACGTCATGGATCACGGCCTGAACGTCAGCGAGGCGGCCGAACGGCCTCGCATTAATCAGGGCGGCGGCGATGCAGCGCTGGAGCTGGAGGAAGGCTTTTCGCCCGACATCGTGCCGCTGCTCGAGGCGAAGGGGCATAAAGTCCGCCGCTCGAACACGATGGGCTCGATCCAGTCGATCATGGTCGAGGGCGACCGCTTCCTCGGCGCCGCCGACACCCGCCGCCCCGACGCCGCCGCCGTTCCCGTCAAGTGACGCACCGAAGCAGGATGCCCGCCATGCACCGCCCCGCCATCGCTCTCGCCCTTCTCGCCGCGACCCCGGCCACCGCGCAAATTGCCGCCCCGGAGCGGCAGGCGATCCTCGCCGACGTCGACGCCCGCTCGCCCGAACTTGCCAAGACCGCGCTCGCGATCTGGAACGCAGCGGAAGTCGGCTATCAAGAAACGAAGAGCAGCGCGCTGCTCCAGGCCGAGCTGAAACGCGCCGGCTTCACTGTCACACCGGGCGTCGCCGGCATGCCGACCGCCTTCGTCGCCAGCTTCAAGCGCGGCGGCAAGGGGGCGGTGATCGGCATCCTCGCCGAATATGACGCCCTCCCCGGCCTCGCCCAGCGCGCCGATACCAAGCGCGATCCCATTCCCGGCCAGGCCGCCGGCCACGGCTGCGGCCATAATATCTTTGGCGCAGCGTCGGTCGCCGCGGCGATCGCGGTCAAGGACTGGATGATCGCTAACGGGGTCGATGGCGAAGTCCGCGTCTACGGTTCGCCGGCGGAGGAAGGTGGTTCGGGCAAGGTTTATCTGGTGCGCGCCGGCCTGTTCAACGACGTCGACGCCGTCCTCCACTGGCATCCCGGCGATTCGAACGGCGTCAGCACCGGCGCCAGCCAAGCCAATATCTCGGGCAAGTTCCGCTTCCACGGCGTGTCGGCGCACGCCTCCGCCGCGCCCGACAAGGGCCGCTCCGCGCTCGACGGCGTCGAGGTGATGAACGTCGCGGTCAATTATCTGCGCGAACACATCCCGATGAAGACGCGCATCCACTATGTCATCACCAACGGCGGCGAGGCGCCCAACGTTGTCCCCGATTTCGCCGAAAGCTATTATTACGTCCGCCACACCGACCCGCAGATCGTCCGCGACGTGATGGCGCGCGTCCAGAAGGCGGCCGAGGGCGCGGCGCTGGCAACCGGCACGACGTCGGAGTTCGAGGCGACCGGCGGCGTCTATTCGATGCTGGCGAGCGAGACGCTGGCCAAGGTGATGGATGCGAACCTGCACGCGGTCGGTGGCCCGCGCTGGACAGCGGAGGAAACCGCCTGGGCCGGCCGCCTGCAACCGACGCTGCCGACGCAGCGGGCGCTGGACAGCGTGTCGGCCGTCGCGCCGATCTCGGATGGCGATGGCGGCGGATCGACCGACGTTGCCGACGTGTCGTGGGTGGTGCCGACCATCGGCCTCGGCGCGGCGACGTGGGTGCCGGGCACGCCCGCCCATAGTTGGCAGGCGGTCGGCGCCTCCGGCATGTCGATCGGCGCGAAGGGCGGCACGGTCGCCGCGAAGACGATCGCGCTCACCGCCGCCGATCTGATGCGCAGCCCGCAGGTGCTTGAGCAAGCCAAGGCCGAACTCAACCGCCGCCGCGGCGCCGGCTTCACCTACAAGGCGATGCTGGGCGACCGCAAACCTCCGCTCGACTATCGCAAGACCACGACGCCGGCCAGCTGACCGGTCTATCGCGCCAGCAGGTCGGGAAGAGTATCCGCCAGCCGGTCGAGCAGCCGCTTGGCGAGCGGGGCATTGCCCGCCGCATCCGTCACTCCATCGATACCCAACGAAGTGATCGCGCCGCTCGCGGGTACGGTGCGGACGCCGGCAGGTGGAGGAACATCAGGGGCGTATCAGGCCGGTAGCGGGGGCAGCGTGGCCGTGACCTTCGCAATGTCGGCGCGCAGCGCGGCCAGCTGGCGCAGATTATCGTCACGCCCCAGCGCTTCGATCAGCGGGTTATGGTCGCCCGGCCGCTCCCCCTGCCCATCGAGCACGGCGAACCAGCTCGCGTCGCGGAACAGCTCGTCGCTCGACAGCACGATCCGGCCCGAGGCCCGGAAGTGCGCGATCTTCTCGGCAAGCGTATCCGGGATCGCCATGGCCTGCCGCTCCTGCCACATCGGCTCGGTACGACCCGCCGTGGCGTGATAGTGCAGGATCAGGAAGTCGCGCACGTCGAGCATTTCCTGCCCGAACACGCGGTTGAACTGCCGCGCCAGCAGCGGTGAGCAATCGGCCGCCGGGAACAGCGACAGCAGCTTGGCGATGCCGCTCTGGATCAGGTGGATGCTGGTCGACTCCAGCGGCTCCAGAAAGCCGCTCGACAGGCCGATCGCGACGACGTTGGCGCGCCACGCCTCGCGCCGCATGCCGGGCGTAAAGCGGATCAGGCGCGGATCGGCGAGCGGCGGCCCGTCCATTCCGGCGATCAGCGACGCGCGCGCCGCCTCTTCGTCCTGGAAGCGGCTGGCAAAGACATAGCCGTTGCCGACGCGGTGCTGGAGCGGGATGCGCCAGCGCCACCCCGCCTCGGCCGCGGTCGCACGGGTGAAGGGCGTGCGACCGACTTCCGCCGCGCTCGGCGCCGCCCATGCGCGATCGCACGGCAGCCAGTACGACCAGTCATCATAGCCCACGCCCAGCGTCTCGCCGATCAGCAGGCCGCGCAGACCCGAACAATCGATGAAGAGGTCGCCGGCAACGACCTGCCCATCCGCCAGCGTCAGCGATCGGACGTATCCGCTATCGTCATGCCGCTCGACCGATGCGACCATGCCCTCGATCCGGGTAATGCCTGCGCGTTCGGCGAGCCCGCGCAGGTAGCGCGCATACAGTCCGGCGTCGAAATGATAGGCATAGCCCAATGTCGACAGCAGCGATCGCCGATCGGGCACCGGTCGCGTGAAGCGGCCCGCGCGCGCGGCCTGCGCGGTCAGCGAATAGGATTCGGTGGACGCGGTATCGCCATCGGCGCGCGCGCGGATCAGACGATGGAGGAACATCGCGCCGTCGCCCGGCGGCCCGAACGTGCCGAAGGGGTGGAAGTAGCGGCTGCCCTCGCCGTTCCAGCCGACGAATTCGATGCCGAGCTTCACCGTCGCCTTGGTTTCGGCCATGAACTGGCGCTCGTCCAGGCCGATGATCTGGTTGAACCAATGGATGGTCGGAATCGTCGCTTCGCCGACCCCGATCGTGCCGATCGCGTCGGATTCGACTAGGGTGATGGCGACCCCCTGCCCCACCAGCGCGCGCGACAAAGCGGCGGCGGTCATCCAGCCCGCCGTTCCCCCGCCCAAAATCGCGATCCGGCGAATGCGTGTGTCGCTCATGCCGCCGAGCCTATCCGATCGGAACCGTACCGGCGAGCGTCATCGGCCCCTGCAGGCCACCGCGGTCCCCGTCGGCCGGCGGAGCGCGAGATAGACCGTGCTCCACAGCTGCGCCGCGTTGGATTCGTCGACATCCGCGCCCGCCGCGCCGAACGGCACGATCCTGTAGCCGCCATCGGCATAGCGCCACGACCACAACTCCGAACTCTGGACGCTCTTCGTCGCGTCGATCCCGTCCCAAAGGCAGGATTGCGCGCGGGTCAGTTGCGAGCGGACGTCGACCGGCAGGTCACGCCGTTCGAGCTGCCGGGCCAGCCCGGCCGCGACCAGCGCCTGCTGCCAGCTCCACACCACCGTGCCGTGATAGGCGTTGGGGGAGAATTTCCGCTGGATCGCCGCATCGGCGAAGGCGGGATTGGCGACAAGCATGCCCGCGCCCGTGCGCAGCCCCGCCGGGAACGCATCGATAAAGCCACCCGCCATCACACGCAGCGCGTCGGCAGACGGCGTCTCGAACAACAGGGCAAAGCCGGGGTCGCTGTTCTGCACCGGGATCGGGCGCCCCTGTGCATCGAGCGCGATCGCCGGGAAGCGGACCGGCGCATTGCCGATTGCCGCGAGCGCGGGCGCGGCGGGCACGCCGATCGTGGCAGCGTAGCGGCTCACGGCCTGCCGTGCGGTGGCGGCGGGTAGCGTGACGTCGAACAGCGGCGGGGCCTTGGCACGCCACACGTCGGCGACCGCGCGGGCACCCGCGAACGCCGGCGCGTCGCTGGCCGCGAGATAGGGGCGGAGCATCCCGCTCGCCTGCAAGGCCGCGGCGGAATCCAGTGCGGCGGGGACCAGCACGGCGTTGACGTCATACGGAATGCGCCCGCCCGCCAGCCCGTCGTTGCTGTCGCGCCATTCGCCGGCATCCATGCCAGGCTTCAACGCAATCAGTTTAGCGGCCACCGGATCGTTGGCGAAAGGCGCCGCCTGGCGCAGGACGAAGCGCAGGTTGCGCACCATCCGCGCGCCCATCGTCTCGCCCCCTACGCGTCGCGCCAAAAACGCGGCCGCTCGCGTCCGTCCGCGCGCATCATCCAGCAGCCACGCCCGTGCGACCGGGGCGAGCATATAGTCGCTGTCGACCATGTTGTAATTGTAGACCGGCGCGTCGGACAGGCTGCCGTCCGCCTTCTGATGATCGAGAATGGCAAACTCGCCGATATCCTCCTCATGCGCCACCTCGCCCTGCGGCGACAGGCGGGCGAGAACCGAGGCCAGCCCCGTTTCCACCGCCGCGGGTTGCAGCGCGGGCATCAGCAGCCGGACGGACATCAGCGTGTCGCGCCCGAAATAGGTATCGAAGCGCCACGAGCCTGCCAGATATTTCTCGGCATAGCTGAGAAAGGTCAGCGCGTTGCGCGCGCCCGGATCGGGCTGGGCCTTGGTATTGAGCAGGTCCGCGCCGCCGCGCGGGGTCAGTGGCGTCTCGCCCGTCAGCGCGGTGACGGTAAAGCGGATCGTACCGTCCTTGCCGGCGAGGATAGCCCCATCCTTCATCACACCGCCGGTCACCCGCATCGCGAGGTCGTAGCCTGCCGCGCCGTCCAACCGATCGCGCGACCAGCGCATCGTGTCGCCGGTCACCCGGGCCGCCGTCAGCACCTCGGCGGGTGCCTTGCCCAGCGCCTGATAGTCGCGCAGCACGCGGATGCTGGAGAGCACCGCCTGACGCGGCACCAGCCGATCCGCCGCGATCGTCGCCACGAAGCGCACGCCGTGCAGCGGGCGCCCCTTGGCATCGCGTACCGTCACCGGCTGCGGTTCGCCCTCCATCCGCCATTCGGCGTCCTTGGCCAGCGGTTCGAACCACAATGCGGTGCCGCTGTTGCCCGCGGGAAAGGCGACGAGCAGGCGGGGTTGCTTGCCCGATCGCAGCACGACATGCGCCGCGACCGGGCCGGCGCGCGTGAAGCTGTTGACGTTCAGCCCCTCGCGCACCGCATAATGCTCGACCTGAGCAGGCGCCGCGCCCGCCCCGGTCAGCACCAAGGCCATCGCCAGACCCAGCGACAGCCGCAACCCCGCCTTCGCCCTCACAGCTTCAGCGTCGCGCTGAACAGCGCGTTGCGACCGACGATCGCACGGCCATAGAAATAGCCGTTGACGATCGTCTGCGTCTGGCCCTGGCGCGGGTTGCCTTCGGTGAAGCCCTTCGTGTCGGTCAGGTTGTCAACGCTGACCGACAGGTTGAGCCGCGGCGTCGCATCGATGCTCGCGCCCACCGAGAAGACGCTATAGTCGGGCAGCGCGATGCCGTTGCCGCTGTCGGCAAAGATCTTGCCGATATACTTCCAGCGGCCATAGATTTCGCCCAGCCCGCCCGGCAGGATGAAGGACGGCGTCACCGTCAGCAGCTTCTTGGGCGTCCGCTCCGGCGTGTTGCCGTTATACTGCGGCTGCGCCACGCCGTTGAAGCGCAGATTGCTGAGCTTGGGGTCCTGATAAACGCCCTGCACGTCGACGCTGAAGAATTGCACCGGACGCAGCGTCGCATTGACCTGTACGCCATTGGTGAAATTGTCCGCCAGCGCGTTGCTCGCCTGTGCCGGGTTGGCCGGGTTGATGAACTGATAGTTCTGGTCGCGGAATTCGGTGCGGAAGCCGATGACCGAGGCGTTGAAGCCCCGCGCATTGAACCGCACGCCGCCTTCATACAGCGTCAGCCCGGTCGGCGCATGCGTGCCGCCCGTGTCGCCGCCGTTGGACTGGAAGCCATGCGCCCCGCGCACGTAGAGCGCGACGTGATTGGTCAGCTCGTAATTGATGCCGGCGGTATAGGCCCAGTCGGAATAATTCGCCGTCTGACGCGTGTAGGTGCCGTTGAACGTGCTGCCGACGTTGTCGTAGATCCCGGGCGTGCCGGCCGGGACGAGCGCATTGGTTCCGGCGGTATTGCCGATGTCGACGCGGACGTGCTGGTGTTCGTAGCGCGCACCGAAGTCGATGTGCAGCTTGTCGCCGATCGTCAGTTCGTCGTTGAAATAGGCCGACAGCGACGTAACCTCGTCGTTGAACAGGCCCTGGCCCCAGTTGCCGTAATTGACCATGCCGTTGTTGGTCAGCGAGCCGATCACGCCGCCACCGGCGTTCAGCGCCACCATGTCGTAGACGTTGGAATCGTTGCGCACGTCGTTCAGCACGGTCGCGACCGCCGACTGGTTGTTGCGACGGCGCACATTGTACACCATGCCGCCAACGGTCAGCGAGTTGTCGATATTGCTGCCACCCGCATCCCACTTGACGCCGAAGTCGCTGCCGAAGTCCTTAGTCGCGAGCGTCTGGTGGTTGAGCACCGTCTGCTGGAGCAGGCCGTTACCGTTCAGCGCGTTCAGCGTCGCGGTATCCGACGCGGCGATCACCTGGCCGGTGCGGATGTTGCGCAGGCCATATTGCGCGGTGTTTGGGAAACGCGCCGCGGCCACCTGGAAATAGGTGAGCGTAGACCCGTTGAGCGGCGTCAGGCCGGCGAGCGGCGACACGGCGGGATTGAGGTAGTTGACCGCCGAGGTCAGGCCTGCCGTACCCGATCCGCTGCCCGGGAAGATGCCGTTGAAGTCGTACGATCCGTCCAGATAGCGCGCACGGCCGAACAGGCGCAGGCTCGGGGTGACCGGCACCTCGACATCCATGCGATAGGTCGTCGACTTGACGTGGACGCCATCGGCCGAGCTGAAGCGGCGCAGGCTCTGACCCGTCGCGGGCGCATTGGGCACGAGAAACTGGGTGAAGCCGCGCCCGCCGACGTCGTCGCGCTTCAGGTCCAGGCTCGGCACGCTGCTGATCGTGCCGTCGGTCGCGACGCGGAACGGCATGTCGGCGTAATAGGGGAAGTGCTTGTCGCCATGCTTGATGGTGAAGCGCACGAAGCCGCCACCGGCGAACTGCTTCTCCAGCATCGCCTTCACGTCATAGGCGTTGAAGGTGAAGGGCGTGCGCCGCACGCCGCGCTGCGACGTGACATAGCCGCCGACGTTGAACGCCCAGCCATCCGCGATCGGTGCGGAGAAATAGCCGTCGGCACGCAGGTCGCCATAGGTCGTGCCGGTGTAGCGGACCATCGCGGTCGCCTTGTCATGATCGGGCTTCATCGAGATGAAGTTGATCGTCGCACCCGCGCCGTTCGGCGCCAGCACGCCCGACGTACCACCCTGCACCGCTTCCATGCGGGCGATCGTGATGTCGTTCTGGAAATAGAAGTCCGCACCGCCGCCGCCGTACAGGATCGGCATGCCGTCCTCTTCCAGCGTGATGAAGCTCTGGCCGCCGCCGCGCAGGCCGCGCACCGAATAATTGTTCGAGATCGGGCCCGCCGTGCCTTCGACGAACACGCCCGGCACCAGTTCGAGCGTGTCGGCGGTGGAGCGCGGCGCCTTGCGCAGCAGGTCGGCGGCATTGACCAGCGTCACGTTCGACGACGAGTTGAACAGCGTCCGCTTGTCGGAGGTGTTGCCGGTGACGATGATGTCGTTCTGCGGGCTATCGTCCGCGGCGGCAGTGTCGGTCGCCTGCGTGGGGTCGGTACCGGTCGGCGCCGCGGTCGTATCTTGCGGGGCACCATAGCTCACGGTGCGCGGGGCGGCACCCTGCGCGCCCGCGGCGATCACTGCGGTACGGCCGTCGAACGAGACGAGGCGCAGGCGGCTGGTCGCGATCAGGCGACGCAGGCCTTCCTGAATGCTCAGCTGGCCCCTCACCGCCTCGACCGTCTGGCCGCGGGTGACGTCGCTGGGCGCGAGGATCTGGATGCCGGCCTGCTGCGCGAAGCGGACGAGGCCCGTGGCGGCCGGCTGGCGTGGTACATTGAACGTGCGGACCGCGGGCTGGGCGGCGACGGCAGGCGTCGCGATTCCTGCGGCGATCGCCGCGACCGAAACCAGAGGCAGACTGAAGATATGACCGGTGCGCATGGAACCCCTCCCTGAAACTGTGCCCGCGCTTCACATGGCGCGTGCCCTCAAGGATGTATTGCGGCCCTATTTCCGTCAGCGGTGGACGATTTATTTTGCGGGGACGATGCGCGTCACCTCGCCGCCGCCCGACAGGGTGTGCCGTTCGACGCGACCACCGACCATCGCCGCGCTGGCGTTGGCGAACCCTTCCATGTCGTAGGTGCGAAACCACCCGACCACCCGCCGCCCGGCCAGCGCCGGCGCCACCTCCAGCCGATCGCTGTTGTAGCGGTTGAACTCCGCGACAGCGTCGCGCAGCGTCATGTCGTCGAGCACGATGCGCCCGTCGCGCCACGCCAGTTGCTGGTCCGACGTCTGGGCCGACACCGTGCGCACCGCGATCCGCTCGCTGGCGTCGATCGTCGCAGCATGGCCGGCACTGACGTCGATCGGCGCGACGTCGCTTCCCTCGGTCCAGATGCGCACGACGCCCTTGGTCACCACGACCCGCGCCGCATCCCCCTGCCGCCGGACGTCGAAGGCGGTGCCGACCGCCTGCACCCGCACGGGACCGCTCGCCACCACGAACGGCCGCTTCGGATTGTGCGCGACCTGGAACCACGCCTCGCCGCTCGCCAGTTCGACATTGCGGCGCGCGGGCGTGAAGGCGACGCGCAGCGCCGTGCCGCTGTTGACCACCGCGACCGATCCGTCGGCCAGCGGCATGCGCCGAATTTCACCGAGCGCCGTGTCGATGCGAGCCGCCCGGTCGGGCCACAGACCGATGCCGACACCCGCGACCAGCGCCGCTGCGACCGCCGCACCGCCTAGGCGCAACCATCGCCTGCGCGATGGCAACGGTGCCTCGTCCTGTACATCCTGCTCGATCCCGGACAGCGCGCGCCCACGGTCGAGCAGGCTCAGCGCCGCCTGCGCGCGGAGCAGCGCGCCGCGGTGGCGCGGATCGTCCTGCAACCACGCGGCCAACTGGGCCTGCTCCGGCGCATCGAGCCCGCGATCGAGTGCGGCCGCCCAGCGGCTGGCGGTCTCCGCGATCATCGCCGCGTCTCCCCGTCGCGTCCGCGCGCCCGCGGCACGGCCGCCGGCCGGCGGCGACGGATCGGCAGTTCCGCTTTCTCTTCCTCGGTCAGCTGTTCGAGGATGCGGCGCAGCCCGCGCGCCACGTCATTCTCGACCACCGTTTCCGATATCCGCAACCGTGCAGCAATATCGCGTTGGCCGATGCCTTCGATCTTGCGCAGGCGAAAGATGGTGCGCGCGCGATCGGGCAGCGCGTCGATCAGCCGCTCGATCCGTGCCAGCGCATGGCGGCCGGCGACGATCTCTTCGGGCGACCCGGCGGGTTCGGGCACCAGTTCCAGCTCGGCAAGCCCGCTCGCCGCCTCGATGCTCACCACGCGTTCGCGCCGGATCTGTTCCAGCACCACGTTGCGCGCGGTGCGGAAGACGTAGCGCAGCGGATCGTCGATATGATCGAACCGGTCCAGCCCGCTGATCCGGCAATAGGTTTCCTGCACCACATCGTCCACGTCCACCGTCGGGAAGGCCGCACGCAGCCAGACGCGCAACCGCCGCTCATGCGGCAGGATGTGACGACCGACCCAGGCAACTAGTTGATCCGAATGCACGGCTTCTCCCCGACACCCCTAGATGCAGCAGCGCGCACTTTCCGTCGATGGCCTGTCGCAATTGCCGCCGGACATGTCGGAAACCTGTCGTCGAGTTCACTTGCCTCGGCCACGCGCCGCGGCGCATCCTCCACCGCACTACCACGCTGGAGGGCAGTTCGGATGCGCAAGGTCCTGATCGCGGCATTGATGGCATGCGGCGTAGCCATCGCTTCGCCCGCAATGGCGGCGCCCCGCGCGACGGTGGCCGAAGGCACGCTGCCCATCACGGTCGACGGCACCGGTTATCAGCTCGCCGCGCGGGTGTACCGACCGGCGGGGTCGGGCCCCTTTCCACTGGTCGTGATCAACCACGGCACGCCGCCCGACAAGAGCAAGTTCCCCGGTGTCGAGCTCGGCTTCGTGCGCGCCGCCGCCTGGTTCGTGGACCATGGCTATATGGTCGTCACCGCACTCCGCCCCGGTTTCGGCACGTCCAGCGGATCGTATCTCGAGGCTGCCGGGCGATGTCAGGACGAGAATTACGTAGCGGCGGGTGAGAAGACCGCCGCGGTCGAGCGCGCCATCGTCTCCGCCGCCGCGGCGCTGCCGGGTGCCGATCCTGCGCGGATCGTCGTGGTCGGCCAGTCCGCCGGCGGCTTCGGTGCGGTCGCGCTCGCCGATGCGCCGCCGCCGGGCGTACTCGGCGTCATCAGCTTTGCCGGCGGGCGCGGCGGCGATGGCAAGGAGCATATCTGCGGCGGCGAAGACCGGCTGATCGCCGCCGAGGGCCATTTCGGCGCAGGCAACCGCGTGCCGCAACTGTGGCTCTACGCCGCCAACGACCATTTCTTTCGCCGCGACCTCGCCCACGGCATGTATGCGGCCTATTCCGGTGCTTCGACGCCGCCAGTCACCTTCGTCGGGCTGCCGTCCTTCGGCGACGATGGCCACAAGACCTTCGCCAAGGCCGATCCGTCGGTGTGGGAACGTCCGGTGTCCGCCTTCCTCAAGCGCCTGATGCCGGCGGGGCGATAGCGACCGCTACAGATATTTCAGCCAGGCGATGTCCCGCCGCCGCGCCTTGAACCGCGCGAACCATGCCGTCGGCACGTAGAGCGGCACGATCAGCGCCACATACCACAGCAATACCCAGCCGTAATCGTCGACGCCGAACGTCGCGCCATGCGTCGCCCCCCAGATGGCGAAGGCGCTGTGATAGAGCAGGCGCAAGACGGTGAGATGCAGCAGGTAGAAGAACATCGGCGCCGCCCCGAACACTGCGAGCGCCGCAACCAGCTTGGTGCCGTCCAGCCGGTCGAAGGCAGCGAGCAGTAGCGCGCCGCAGCCGAGCGTCAGCAGCAGAAACAACAGCGAGGGCGGATATTTGGTGAGCGCGAAGACGCTCATCCACGTCCGCATCGCATCACCCGCAACGACGAACCACGGCGCGTCGCCATAGACATTCGCCAGCCGCAGCGCTGCGAAGAGCAGCAGCATGGCACAGCCGGTCATGACCAGCCGCCGCTGGCGGGTGGCCGCAGGTAGGTCGCCGCCGAACCACGGCCCGATCGACCAGCCAAGCAGGATGACCCCGATCCACGGCAGCACCGGATAGGTCGTCTTGGCGACCAGTCCGAAGGGCAGCGCGATCACGTCGCGCTGGTGCAGCATCGCCCATAGCGGGAACAGCGGATCGCCGGCACGCAGATGAATGGGATCCAGCAGATTGTGCCCGCACACGATCGCCAGCCCTACCGCCAGCAACACCCGGCGCGGCAAGCCAATCAGCGCCGCGAGCACGATCATGCACACCCCGATGCACCACATCACCTGCAGCCAGATCGTCGGACTCGCGACGCCCCAATACAGTTCGGACAGATAGAAGACGTCGAGCGCCATCAGCACCAGCCCGCGCTTCACCAGAAACGCCCGCGTCTCCGCCAGCGTATGGCGGGTGGAAAACAGATAGGCCGACAGACCGGTGAGCACGACGAACACCGGCGCGCACAGGCTCGCGGCCAATCGCCCCAGATACAAAGCGGGCAGCATCACCCGCGCATCGACCGGATCGGGCACTGGAACGTGCAGGAACCAGGTTTCCCGCAAGTGATCGAGCAGCATCACCAGCATGACGAAGCCGCGCAGCGCGTCGATCCCCTGCAATCGCAGGCGCGTCGCGGGACGAACGGCACTCCGTTCACCCGTGTCCGCCACCATCGTCGCCGTGGCGGGCAAAGCAGCCGTCATCGTCGCCTGTCTCCGTGGATTCGCCCGTCGCGCAGGACCACGACGATGCGGCGCGACGGCCGGTGCCCTTTGGTCGATCACGGCATCCGGCACAAGCTGAATGTTACACTATATCAGCTCGGATACGGTCGGGCGGTGCCCCGGATCGTCAGAACACCGCCGGCACCTCCGCCGACGGCAGGCTCGCGCCCAGCCGCCGTGCGATCGACGGCGCGATCGCGCGCATGTCGACGACGCCCAGGTCCTTGCCCTTGGCGATCCCCGGCCCGGCAACGATCAGCGTCGACCGCATCGCGGGGTCCCACGGGACGTAACCGTGCATGCCCTTGTAGACGGACGGCTTCGCGATCGGCGCCGCCGGATCGCGACCGGTCTCCACCCCCGGCTGCATCGCGACGACGAAGCTCGCCTCGCCATCCCCGCCCGCCTTGGCGATCGCGCTGCGATCGAGGACGGCGGCGATCTTATACGCCGGGTTCGCCGCCATGGCCGTAAGCACGCTCCGCACCTTGGTGAGCAGCGCGTCATCGTCGGGCCGGGCGAGGCGGATCGCCGCCGTGCCGCCCGCAATCCACGGCATCGCCTGCCAGCCCGTCACCTGCCCCTTGGCATCGAGCGTGATGAGCCCCGCGTCGATGAACGGCTTGAACAGATTGATATCCGAGGACACCGGCAGGAAGCCGTGGTCGGACACGACGACCACCGTCACGTCGGGCATCGCCGCGCGGGCCGCCCGCACCAGTCGCCCGACCAGCGCATCGGTCGCCTCGATCGCCGCCTTCGCAGCCGCCGAATCCGGGCCGTCGTGATGCTCGGTGTGGTCGATGCCGGCAAGGTACACGGTCGTGAACTGCGGCTTGTCGGCCAGCAGCGCCTCGGCAAAGGCGACGCGCTGCGCATCGCCCTCCACCGTCTCGTCGATCCCCTGCGGATAGCGGGCACCGACGCGGCGTTCCAGCCGCGCGACGAGGCCAGGCGTCGCGAGCGCGGTCAGCAGCTTGCGATCGTCCTCGGTGCCGGCACGCCAGATCTGCGGCAAATTCTCATCGATCCCCGTCGCGCCGACGGTCACCGGCCAGTGGACGTTGGCGGTCGACAGGCCCGCGGCATGCGCCGCCTGCCACAAGGTCGGCACCTTCACGTCCGACGTATACCAATACCAGCCACCCTGGTTCTTCTGTTCGGGATCGAACGTCAGATTGTTCACCACGCCATGCCGGCCGGGCGACACGCCCGTCACCAGCGTGGTGTGGCTGGGGTAGGTGAGCGTCGGCAGGACGCCCACCACCCCTTGTGCGCTCGCGCCCTCCGCCCGCAGGCCGCTGAGCACAGGGAGAGTCATTCCCCGTGCCTTCGCGTCGCTGATATCGCCGGGGCGCAGTCCGTCGAGCGAGATCAACAGCACCGGCGATGCCGCTGCCGGGCTCGCCAGCAACAGCGCGACGAGGGCCGCGAGCCGCCGCATCAGAAACCCCGGCGCAGCGTGACGAAGAACTGGCGCGGCGCGCCCGCGAGCAGCGTCTGATTGTCCCCGCTCGCGGTGAAGCCGTTCGACCCGATCGTCGCAATATACTTCTTGTCGGTCAGGTTGGTCACGCTGCCCTCGATCGCGAAGCCATGGAACATACCCGTGCCCTCGCCGAAGCGATAGCCGATGCTGGCATCCACCAGCACGCGGCCGGGCACCGACTGGTCGTTCAGATAGGTGAAGTAGCGCTTCGACATATAGTCCGCACCGGCACGGGCAAAGACGCTGCCGTCGTCATAGACGACCTCGCCCTTCACCATATGCTCCGGCGTATCCACCACCGTCTTGCCCGCGGTCGCGGTCAGCACGGTGCCCGCCGCATTGCGCACGTCGTCCTGATAGGTCGCGTGGGTGTACGAATAGCTGGCGAACAGCGAGAGCGGCTGGACGATCCGGTAATAGGCCGACACTTCGCCGCCATAGCTGTGGACGCTGCCCGCGTTGTTCAGCGTCGGCGGGTTGCCGATGATGCCCGCGCCGTTCGAGAAGCTCAGCAGGCGGTTCGAGAAGTCGATGAAATAGCCCGCCGCCGACAGCTGCAGTCCGCCGCTGCGCACGCGCACCCCGCCCTCGACCGTCTTCGACGTTTCGGGCTTCAGCGTGTTGGCGATTCCGTTAAATCCAGCCTGGGTCGTGGCGAACGGTCCGCTCGTCGCCGACGAGACGAAGGCGCGCATATTCTCGGTATAGCTCGCGAACAGTTCCGCGCCGCCACCCAGGCGATAGACCGCGCCGACCTGCGGCAGGAACCAGTCCTCCGCCTTGATCTTGCCGTTGACCAGCGTGCCGACCAGCAGGTTCGCCTGGTTCTTGACGCGCATGCCCTTCCAGCCGCCGTTCAGCGTCAGGTCGCCGAGCGTCAGCGTGTCCGCCACGAAATATTGCAGCGTCTCGGTGTCGTATTTGCCGTTCCACTGCGTGCGATAGGCGTTCGACTGGAAATCGCGCGCGTTGCGATCGGGCGTCGTGTTGCTCATCCCATAGAAGCGCCGCGCCTGGGTGAAGCTGTTGCTTTCGTACCAGCCGCCGAACTCCAGCCGGTTCGCGCCCGTCTCCAGCGTCAGGCGGGTGATGTTGCCGCCGCGATCGATGCCATATTCGGTGGTGCGGAAGCCGAGCGGCGAGGCGAGGTTATAGGCCGCGGTCGATGCGAGCGGCAGCGGCTGGCCATTGCCGCCGAGCGCGCCCGCCGGCGTCGGCGAATAGGGCGTGATCCACGATCCCTGCCCCTTGTTGTGGTGGTAATAGGTCGTCGAGACGATCGACAGCGCGTCGGTCAGCTTGCCGTCGAACGTGACGCCCGCCAGCACGTCGCGACGCAGGCCCGCCGCGTCGTAATAGGCATCGTCGGCCGTACCGAACCCGCTCGGCAGGGTGAAGCCCGCGTCGGTCCACGGCGCAACGTAACCCACCGACGATCCGTTGTTCGCCGCCTGATAGGCCGCCAGCGTCGCCTGATTCTGGTAGACGCGGGCGATCTGCAGCGCGAGCGGATAGTTGTCCGAGATATTGTCGTTGTTGAGCCCGCGACGACGGATGATGTCGAGGCTGAGGTCCTGATAGTCGTTTTCGCGACGATCCGAATAATCGACGAAGGCGGTGATGCTGCCACGCGATCCCAGATCCTCCATCAGCTTCGCATTGACCTGATGCTGGCGCTGCGTGCCGAAGCCCTTCCATTTGTCGGTGGTGAGATAGCCGTAGCTGATATAGCCCTTCAGCCCGCCGCCGAGGTCGCCGGTGTCGAGCCGCGCGAAGCCGCGCCACGTGTTGTTGCTGCCATAGGTGCCGGAACCCACCAGGTCGAACGTGTCCGACGGCTTACGGCTGACGAATTCGATCGTGCCGCCGAGGTTGCTGGTCGAGGCGGTGCCGAGCGCACCCGCGCCCTGCGCCACGGTGGTGCTGGCGAGGTTTTCCGAAATCACCGCGCGGCTGACGTGCAGGCCGTTGACGTTGCCGTAGCTCATGTCGCCCAGCGGCACGCCGTCGAGCGTGAAGCCCAGCTGGTTCTGGTTGAAGCCGCGCAAGGATATACGCGTCGACCATTCATAGGCACCGAAGGCATCGGCCGACTGGAAGTTCACGCCGGGCAGCTTGGCGATCGCCTTCAGCGGCGACGTGCCGGGGGTCAGGCGTTCCATCTCGATCGCCGACACGGTCTGCACCTGACGCGTCCGGCCGAAGCCGAGCACGACGATGTCGCCCGACGGGGCGTCGGTGGCATCCGCGGTGGCCGGCGTTTCGGTCTGTGCCGTCGCGGCGGCATCGGCCGAAACGGTCTGCGCAGCGGCATTGCCCGCGACGAGCGCCATCGGCGCGGCACACAGAAGCCATTTGCAAGCGATCATGATTTAGGTCCCCTTTGGCCCGTTCGGCCTGTGGGGGCGGCATTGGGCGGCGATCGTTACGGCCGTGCTACAATTCGGCATGCGCGTCATGACGCATAGAAGACAGTTTCATGACACCCCACGCCCCTTGTTCGGGCCTCGTGCCGCGCCGTCATCGACCCGCCACAGACGTGTCATCGATCTGTTGTGGCAGTGCAGCAAAACTGCCCCGAAAGCGCTCTACCGCGCCGCCGAGCCGCATTTGTCTTTGCGGTTGTGGGGAAAAACCGAAAATGATCCGTCCGTCCGTGTCGCTACTGGCCGTAGCCGTCGCATCCTCGAGTCCCGTCGCCGTCCGTGCGCAGCAGGCGCAGACGGCCCCCGCCCCCGCCCCCGCCCCCGCGGACGACACGGCGGATGCTGCCGCGGAGCCTGCCGCCATCGTCGTCACCGGTGGCCGCACGCGCACCGCGGTCGAGCTGCCCGGCACCGAGATGCAGAAGATCCTGCCCGGCGTCAGCCCGCTGAAGGCGATCCAGACGCTGCCCGGCGTGCTGTATGTCACCGCCGATCCGTGGGGGAACAACGAACAGAACGCCCAGATCTTCATCCATGGCTTTGCCGGCAATCAGCTCGGCTATACGATGGACGGCATCCCGCTGGGCGATCAGAGCTACGGCAATTACAACGGCCTGTCGCCACAGCGCGCCGTGATTTCGGAAAACGTCGGCCGCGTCGTCGTCGCGACGGGCGCGGGTGACCTTGCCACTGCGTCGAACAGCAACCTCGGCGGCACCGTCGAAACCTATTCGTCCAGCCCGCTGCCCACGCTCGGCATCCAGGCCGCGCAGACCGTCGGCAGCTATGACACGTCACGCACCTTCGTGCGGATCGACACCGGTACCTTCGGCGGCGGCACCAACAGCGCCTATGTGTCGGGCGTCCGCCAGCGGGCCCGCGCCTGGGACTTCAACGGTATCCAGGGCGGCTGGCAGGCGAACGCCAAGTTTGTCCACGATGATCATCTCGGCAAACTGACGCTGTACTTTGACTATAACGACATGACGCAGCCGAACGAGGATTCGACGGTCTTCTTCAAGCCCTCGGCCGGCGGCACCGCCAGCGCGACGCAGCTCTACACGCCGTACACGAAGCCGTTCTTCTACCCCGACTTCAACGGCTACCGCACCAATTACCTCAGCGCGCTCGGCAACTCGCCCGCGGCGGAAGGCGGCAATTATCGCAATTATTATTCGGACGCTCAGCGCACCGATTACCTCGCCTACGGCCGTTACGAGGCACGCCTCGCCAAAAACATCACGCTGACCAACACGGCTTATTACCACCACAATGACGGCGTCGGCGTCGTCGCGGGGCCGCTCGGCCAGTCGATCACGACCGCGCAGGCCTATCTCGACCCGGCGTATGCGACATTGCCCAGCAACTGTCGCTTCACCGCGAATACCAACGGCATCCGCCCGACGAACTGCACCGCGCGTACCGATGCGCAGGCGGCGGCGGCCGGGGCCGCGCTGGTCGCCGCGACGGGCGGATCGGGCCTGATCACCCGCACCACCGAATATCGCATCGATCGTTGGGGCGTCATCTCCGCGCTCGACCTCGATCTCGGCGCGCACAAGGTCGAACTGGGCGGCTGGTTCGAACACAACAGCACGACGCAATGGCGCCGCTGGTATGGCGTCGACGTCAACACGCCGGGCAACAGCACGCCCTACATCCGCCCGCTCTCTATCGCGCAGCCGCTGTTCACGCAGTATCAGGGCGATGCGAAGATCGAACAGCTGCAGCTGCACCTGCAGGACAGCTGGCAGGCGTTCGAGCGGCTGCTGATCCAGGCGGGCTTCAAAACCAGTGCGCAATGGGCAACCGGCCGCTTCCCGGTGCAGCCGGTGGTCGGCTCGCTGTCCGGCCTGACCGGCAATTTGCCGCAGGGGCGGATCAACACGCTGCGCTGGTTCCTGCCCGCGGTCGGCGCGACCTATGACGTCAACGGCCGCGAACAGCTCTACGCCAACGCGCAGAAGAACCTGCGGCAATATCAGGCCTATCTGGCGGGCGGCGGCGGCCCGTGGTTCACGGGAAGTCAGGCGGCCTTTAACGCCTTCGCGCAGAGCGGCAGGCCGGAAAGCAGCTGGACCTATGAAGCCGGCCTGCGCAGCAACCGCAGCTTCGGCGGCGGCATCGGCTTCAGCGCGCAGGTCAATTACTATCATGTCGACTTCCAGGACCGGCTGCTGGCGATCTCGACCAACCCGGGCGGCATCGCCGGCGGTGCGATCACCGGCGGCACCTCGATCCTGGTCAACGTCGGCAACGTGAAGACCGACGGTGTCGACGCCGCCTTCACGCTGCGCTTCGGCCGCATCCTGTCGCTGTACAATGCCGCGTCGTACAATCTGTCGAAGTACAAGCGCGACTACACTTCAACGGCCAGCGGCATCGGTGCGGCGACGGACACCTGCATCGGCGGCTATCTGGTCACCGGCGGCATCGTGCCGACCTGTGGCAAGCAGCTGCCCGGCATCCCCAAATGGATGAACAAGTCGGTCGCCACCCTCTCGCTCGATCCGGTCGAGGTGCAGGTAATCGGCGACTATGTCGGCGCGCGCTACGCGACGTTCAGCAACGATGCGAAGGTGCCCTCCTACTTCCTCACCTCGCTGCGCGTTGCGGCGCGGGTGCCGGAGGGCGTCATCCCGCTGCGCAAGGCGGAGCTAGCGCTCAACGTCACCAACCTGTTCGACAGGAAGGGCATTTCGACCCTTGGCGTCGGCTCGGCGACGAACAATTATTCGGGCTTCCCGATCCCGCCGCGTCAGTGGTTCCTGACGCTGTCGGCCGCCTATTGAGGCCGGCCGCCAGCCAAAGGTTCGCGTTCGTCAGCAGCGCCGATGCACCCCATCGGCGCTGCTTTTTTGTGAGCGGCGCGCCTCGCCAGGCCGACGCGGACCTACGCCGCCCGATCGTTCCGCGACAGCAGCAGCAGTGCGACGGCGCAGCCCGCGATCGGCACCAAAGTCGCGCTCAGCGGCAGCAGGGTGATGCCCGCTCCGCCCGGCACCGTCAGCCGCCACGGCCCCGCCGCAACGATCGCGGCGAACATCAGATTCCCGAACGCCGCCGCGGCCTTCAGCACGGCGAGGAACAGGCCCACGGGCGTCGCCTCCCCCCGCGCATCGCCGACGAACGCCGTCTGCACCGTCGCGGTCAACAGCGCCCAGATCGCAAGATTCATCCCGGCGAGGCCGATCCCCAGTGCCGCCAGCAGCACCGTATCCAGCCGGCCCGCCCGCGCGATCGTCATCCCCACCATCGCCAGCGCCGTGACGCCATGCGCCGCCATCGCGATCGTCCGCGGCGACCAGCGGCGCGACAGCAGCATCCAGCCGGGCAGCGCCAGCGACTGGGCGATGGTCACCGTCAGCAGTGCGGGACCGGCCCAGGCCGGATCGCCGCGCGTCGCCGCGCCATAAAAGGGCAGCGCGCGCTGGAACAGCGGCACCAGCGCCGCCTGCACCGCGATCAGCAGCAGCAGCCGGCGGAAAGGCGGATGCGCCCAATAGGATCGCAGCGGGCGTGGATGCGCGGTGGCGACCGAACGCTGCGGCGGGGCTGGCAGCGCCCGCGTCGCCGCGATGGCGATGAACAGCGTCGCGACATACAGTGCGCCGCCCCCCAGCGCCCCCGCCGCAAAGGACTGGCGCTGCGCCGCGGCGGTAGCGAGCGACAGGCTCGATCCCGATGCCAGCGCCAGCAGCGCAACGCCCGACGCGCTGAACAGCAACCGCAACCCCGATACGCGCGCCGCGGCGCCCTGCCCCTGCGCCACCCGGATCAACAGCGTGTTGTGACCGACGTCGCACAGGGAATAACCGATGCGACAGGCGATGATCGCCGCAGCGATTCCAGCGGGCGCCTGCAGGACGAAGATCAGCCAGAAACCGATCCCGCATAGCGGCGCGCCGACCAGCACCAGCTGCGCAAGCCCCGCCGATGTGCCGCGCGCGTCGGTCCACCGCGCGACCGTGAGGTCGAACGTCGCATCCCACACCAGCGCGGCCGCCAGCAGCGTCCCTGCCGCCATCGGCCCGAAACCGGCGATCGAGACCAGATAGAAGAGCAGGACACTCTCGAAACTGGTCCACACCACGCTCTTGCCCATGTTGGCGGCGCTATACCCGACCTGCATTGCCAGCGAATGCGATCGCGGCGGGGAAGGATCGGATGGGATGGTCGTCATGATCGCCGCCCCTATCCGCGCCGACTTTCATTTATTTGACACGGCGCAAATATATCGGTGCACCATGGCCCGCCCCCATCGTCCGCTGATCGTGCTGAACGAGCCGCAACGCCGCGTCCTGATGCAGCTGCGCATCGAGGGTGCCGCGCCGCGGACGCGCCTGGCCCAGCGGCTCGGCATGAACGGCGCGTCGATGACGCGGTTGACGCAATCGCTGCTCGCGCTGGGCTTGATCGAGGAGCTCGATTCGGTCGACGCGCACGCCCGCGGCCGGCCGATGGTGCCCCTGACCGTGTCGGGCCAGGGCGGCTGGGCGATCGGCGCGGCGCCGCATCCCGGCTGGCTGGAACTGGTCATCGTCGATTTCCGCGGTCGCGCACTCGCCCATGACGCGACGCCCTTCGACAGTCCCGATCCGCGCGTCTTCGCCCAGGTCGTCGAACAGCGGCTGGCCGCGCTCGCCGCCACGCATGGCTTCATGCACGGCAAGTTTCTGGGCATGGGCGTCGCGGTGCCGGGCTACGCGATGCCGGGTGATCGCAACCGGCGCATCGTGGTCGACCGCGTGGCGGGCTGGAACGACGTGCCGCTCGCCGACGTGATCGGCGATGCGCTGGGCATGCCCGTCTGGATCGAGAATGACGCCAGCGCCGCCGCATTGGCCGAATATTATCAGGACGGCATCATCGGCCGCTACCGATCGGTGCTGACGTTATTCCTGGGCCACGGCATTGGCGGCGGCCTGATTGCCGAGCGCGATCTGTTCCTGGGCGAACATGGAAATGCCGGTGAGGTCGGCCGCCTGTTCCCGGCGCATCACGAGCGCCCCTCCGGCATCGACTTGCTGCGCGTGCTGCGCGAAGCGGGCGTCGACATCGATTCGCTCGCCCAGATCGAAACGCTGCTCGACACGCAGGGGCCGCTGATCTCGGCTTGGGCCGACCGGGTGACGCAGCAGCTGGATCAGGCGGTGATCAGCGGCACCGTGTGGCTCGATCCGGGCGCGGTGGTCGTCTCCGGCGCCCTGCCCTTGCCGCTGCTGCGGCGGATCGCAGACGGCCTGTCGGCGCGGTGGCGGACGCGCGACGACAATTATCGGTCAAGCTTGCCCGCCATCCACGCCTCTCCGATCGGCAGTCGTGCGGTCGTCATCGGCGCGGCGATGATCCCCGTTCATGCCGTCACGGCGCAATCGGTGATTTAATTACATGTAAGCAAATAAAACTGTCGTAGACCGCCGCCATGGGCCGCCCATCCAGACCTTTGGGGGGCCATGATGAAGACCAGATTGCTGATGAGCGCCGCACTGTGCGGCGTGCCGTTCCTGCCGCAGATCGCCGATGCGCAGACGAAGGCTGCGACCGCCACGGCGCCGACCGCGACCCCGACCGCAGCCGCGACCGCGCAGGACGATCAACCGTCCGACATCATCGTCACCGGCTCGGCGCGCCAGCAGCGCCGCTTCGACGTCTCCTATGCCGTCAATTCGCTGTCGCAGGCCAATATCCAGAAGCTCGCACCCAAGAGCACAACCGACCTGATCGGCACCCTGCCCGGCATCCATGTCGAGGCGACCGGCGGCGAAGTGCAGAACATCACCCGCGTACGCGGCATCCCGACCGATCGCGGCTTCCTCTATTACCAGCAGGACGGGCTGCCGCTGTTCCAGGAACTCGATGGCTGGTTCTTCAACCAGGGCGACGGCATGAACCGGCTCGACCTGATGACCGACCGTATCGAGGTCGTGCGCGGCGGCCCGGCGCCGATCTACGCCAGCGCCGCGGCGGCGATCGCCAACGTGATCGAAGTGACCGGCACCGACAGTACGCGCGGCAAGGTACAGGCGACGGTCGGCGACACGGGCTATTACCGGCTCGACGCCTATCAGGCGGGTCCGCTGGGCGGCGATACCTATTATGCGGTCGGCGGCTTCCTGCGCTATCACGACGGCTATCGCGATTCCGGCTTCCCCAGCGACAAGGGCGGCCAGATCCGCGCCAACATCAAGCATGATCTGGCGAACGGATTCATCAAGCTGTCGGCGCAATATACCGACGATCACAACCTGTTCTATCTGTCGATCCCGACCAACGACCCGCGCAATCCGTCGGTCAGCCTGAACAAATACCTCGATTACTTCGACGGCACGCTAAACACGCCGTCGCTCCGTAACGTGAACATCCGCTACCGCGACGCGACCGGCACGATCCAGGACCAGCGCGGCGATCTTGCCAACGGCCGCCACATCCGCTTCGGCAACTTTGCGGCGAATTACGAAGGCGACTACGGCTCCTGGCACGTCTCCGCCAAGGGCGGGATGACGCTGGGCACCATCCACTTCGACGCCTTCTATTCGACGTCGAACCCCGTCGATGCGACCAGCTTCGCCAATGGCTATCTGGCCACGGCGACCACCGCCTTCGGGCCGAACGTCGCACGGATGGGCTACAGCGTTTCCGGCACCAACGGCCTCGGCGCCTATGATCCGTCGGCGGATTCGGGGCGGGTGATGCAGGCGCAGTATCGCGCGGTCCAGACCGATTTCTATTCGACACAGGGCGACCTGTCGGTCACGCGCAAGTTCGACACCGGCATCGGGACGCATGACGTGCGTATCGGCACCTATGGCTCGCTGTGGGGCCAGAAGATGTTCACCGCCTATCAGAATTATCTGGTGCAGGTGAAATCGCAGCCGAAGACGCTCGATCTCGCCGCCTATTCCGCGAACGGCGCGGTGCAGGGCTATGTCACGGATAATGGCTCGCTTAACGATGCGGTGTCACTGAACGCCGGCAACGTCGATGGCCAGCTGATCGCGCTCTACGGCACCGACACCTGGGACATCACCGACCGGCTGCGCCTCGACGCCGGCATCCGCCACGAATGGTACAGCTACAGTGGCTATGACCGACTGACCGCATTCTACAATCTCGGCGATCCCACGACGCTCGCCGACAACAACACGCGCGGCTTCACCGGTGGCATCGGCACGCTGCGCTTGAAGCAGCAGGCAAGCAACTGGACGGTCGGCGCCAATTACGACCTCACCCACCATATCGGCATGTACCTGCGCGCCTCGCAGCTCGAGGTGCCGCAGAACACCACGATCGCCTTCGCCTACCCCACGCCCGCGGTGATCCCGACCAAGGCCAAGCTGTACGAAGCGGGCGTCAAGCTCGCCGCCGGTGGCTCGTACCTCTACGTCACCGGCTTCTACACCAAGTTCGATCCGCTCAACGCCAGCTTCGCCGGTTTCAACTCGGCCACCGGTCGCGCCGACGTGACGACGACCTTCGTCGGCACTGCGGAAACGAAGGGCATGGAGGCCGATGGCCGCCTGCGTCTGCCCGGCCCCTTCTCGCTCGCCGGGTCGGTCACCGTGCAGAACCCGCGCTACCTGAATTTCAGCAGCAACACGGGCCTCGACGGCAGCCGCGCCAACGGCAAGCAGATCATCCGCGAGCCCAAGCTGTTCCTGAACGTGCGCCCGACCGCCGACTTCACCTTCGGCGCGACCAACGTCAGCCTCTACGGCCGCTACGATTACGTCGGCCGCCGCTATACCGACTTCTTCAATTCCACCGCACTGCCCGCGTACGGCGCGTTCGGTCTCGGCGGGATCGTGTCGAATGGGGCGTGGCAGGTGCAGGTCGTCGGCGACAACATCACCAACGCGCACGGCTTCACCGAGGGCAATACCGCGGGCGACCGCTTCGGACAGGGCGTGCCGACCGCGATCTTTGGCCGGCCGCTGTTCGGCCGCAACGTGCGCCTGATCGTCAGCCGCTCATGGTGATCTGCTGACCGTTAGACGCTCACAGCGGGCGGCCTGCCAACGGCCGCCCGCCCCACCTGTTGCCTTCCACGAAAGCCTCCCATGTATCGTCCGCTCCTCGCCCTCGCCGCCACGTGTGTTGCCTGTTCCGCCGTTCAGGCGGCGCCGGGCGACGCGTTGCACCGCCTCGCCGATCCGAACGGCGGCCTGATCGTGATCGCCCATCGTGGGTGTCATGAGGCCGCGCCGCTCCACGGCCTCGGGACCACACCGGAAAACTCGCTGGCCGCGCTGCGCCAGTGCGTCGCGCTGGGCGCCGACGTGATGGAAACCGACGTCCGGCGCAGCCGCGACGGCCATCTCGTCATCATGCACGACGACAGCGTCGATCGGACGACCAACGGCACCGGCAAGGTGGCCGACCTCAGCCTCGTACAACTGAAGGCGTTGCGGCTGCGGCAGGACGAAGGCGGCGCGGCAGCCCCGCTCTCCGACCAGCGGATCCTCACGCTCGACGAACTGCTCGCGCTGGCGAAGGACCGCATCGTCCTCAACCTCGATGTGAAGGACATGATCTACGGCGAGGTCGTCGATGCCGTGCATCGCGCCGGCGCGCAGGACCGGGTGATCGTCAAGACCTCCGCGGGCGTCGCCTCCGTCCCGCTCGCCGCCATACCGCCCTATCACCGCGTGCCGTTCATGGTGATCCCGATCACCGCCGATCCCGCAGCTGCCGACGTGCCGCAAATCATCGACACGCAAATGCACGGGCGGATCAAGCCGATCGCCTTCGAATTGCCAGTCCTGCCGTTGACGACGCTGCCGACGGTCATGACCCGCGCGCGGGCGCTGGGTGTGCCGATCTGGATCAACACGCTGTTCACGGGCTTCGTCACCGGCATGGGCGGCGACCCGGAGGCGCGCCACGATCCGGCCGCGGTCTGGGGCCGCCTCGCCGACATGGGCACCCGCCTGATCCAGACCGATGCCGTCGAGGCACTGCTGCGTTATCGCGCCGAGCGGGAACGCCAGCGTCGCTGACGAGGCGCCCCGCAAACCCAACATAACGATATAAAGATATCTTTATATCTCCCTTGACAAATGCAGCGCGATCCTGTCCAAGACGCGTGTCGAGGTTCCCCATCCCAGGCATGGCGATGGGGCTAAGACGGGAAGCCGGTGATGCCCCAAACGGGCAAAATCCGGCGCTGCCCCCGCAACTGTAAGCGGCGAGCGGCGGTTCCATTTCGTGTCACTGGGCGCTGCACCCGCGCCCGGGAAGGCCGGAACCACCGCGTTGACCCGTGAGCCAGGAGACCTGCCTCCGACGCCATAACGTTCCTCGGACGGGGGTTCCTCCGGTGGATCGCGCTTGACGCGGACGGTCCACGGCGCACGCCATCCGGGCCTCGCTCACGCCTTGCGCGCTCTTCCATGCCCCTGTTCGTCAACAGCAGGTGAGTCATGACGAATAGCGGCTTTACGTTCACCATAAGCAGCATCCCGTTCGACGAGGACTATCGCCCCGCCGACACCACGCGCATCACCACCAATTTCGCCAACCTGGCACGCGGGGAGAGCCGCCGGGACAATCTGCGCAACACGTTGGTGATGATCGACCGGCGCTTCAATTCGCTGATGCACTGGGACAATCCGACGGGTGACCGCTACACCGTGGCGCTCGACATCGTGTCGGCCGCGCTGCGGATCGGCCCCGACGCGCAGGACGAGGCGTTTCCGCTGATCGAAATCCTGCACACGCGCGTCACCGATACGCGCAGCGGCGCGTGCATCGCCGGCATGGTCGGCAACAATTTCTCGTCGTATATCCGCGATTACGATTTCAGCGTCGTGCTGCCCGATCATCTGCGCCAGTCGGGAAACAGCGGCGCGCCCGATCAGTTCGGCGACCTTCACGGCAATCTGTTCAAGCATTTCCTGTCGTCGGACGCCTATCGCGAACAGTTCGACAAGCCGCCGGTCATCTGCCTCAGCGTGTCCAGCAAGCAGGTCTATCACCGGACGACCAACGTACACCCCATCCTCGGGGTGGAATATGCGGCCGACACACGATCACCCACCGATCTGTATTTTGCGAAGATGGGGATGACGGCGCGCTACTTCATGCCGCCGCACAGCGTCGCACCGCTCGCCTTCTATCATATCGGCGATCTGGTCGACGGTTACACCAACCTCGAACTCGCCAGCACGATCAGCGTGATGGAGACCTTCCAGAAGATCTATCGCCCCGAAATCTACAACGCCAATTCGGCGGCCGCGGCCCGCTATCAGCCCAGCCTGGACGAACAGGATTATTCGCTGACCCGCATCGTCTACGATCGCGAAGAGCGCAGCCGCCTCGCCGTCGAGCAGGGCCGATTTGCCGAAGCCCATCTCATCAAACCGCATGGCCCTGCGCTGCAGCGCTGGTCCGCGACCTGCGGCCTGTGATCGCCCCGAACGCGAAGGTATCTTGATCATGACGACACTCTTGCCGACGACCACGGCGGGCAGCCTGCCCAAACCGGCGTGGCTCGCCCAGCCCGAAACGCTCTGGTCGCCGTGGCGGCTGGAAGGCGAAGACCTGATCACGGGCAAGCAGGACGCACTGCGCCTGGCGGTCGACGATCAGCGGCAGGCGGGGATCGACATCGTCGGCGACGGCGAACAGACGCGCCAGCATTTCGTCACCACGTTCATCGAACATCTGGACGGCGTCGATTTCGAACAGCGCGAGACGGTGCGCATCCGCAACCGCTATGACGCCAGCGTGCCGACCGTGGTGGGTGCGGTGTCGCGCCCCGCGCCGGTCTTCGTCGACGATGCCCGCTTCCTGCGCGCGCAGACCCGCCAGCCGATCAAATGGACGCTGCCCGGGCCGATGACGATGATCGATACGCTCTACGACGCGCATTATCGCAGCCGCGAGAAGCTGGCCTGGGAATTCGCCTGCATCCTCAACCAGGAAGCCCGCGAACTGGAAGCGGTCGGCGTCGACATCATCCAGTTCGACGAACCCGCGTTCAACGTCTTCTTCGACGAAGCGAACGACTGGGGCGTCGCCACGCTGGAACGCGCTGCGCAGGGACTGAAGGCCAAGACCGCCGTCCACATCTGCTACGGCTACGGCATCAAGGCGAATACCGATTGGAAGAAGACGCTCGGTTCCGAATGGCGGCAATATGAGCAGACCTTCCCCAATCTGCAGGCCTCGACGATCGATATCGTGTCGCTCGAATGCCAGAATTCGCGCGTGCCGATGGACCTGATCGAGCTCATCCGCGGCAAGACGGTGATGGTCGGCGCGATCGACGTCGCGACGGATCGCGTGGAGACCGCCGAAGAGGTCGCGGAGACGCTACGCAACGCGCTGCGCTTCGTCGACGCGGACAAGCTCTACCCCGCCACCAATTGCGGCATGGCCCCCCTGTCCCGTAGCGTCGCCCAGGGCAAGCTTCACGCGCTGGCGGCGGGCGCCGCCATCGTCCGCGCGGAACTATCGGCGTGACACGTCGCAGGGTGGGACATCGTGCCCGCCCTGATCTTGCAGGACTGGGCTGACGGTGTCCGTCAGCCCAGTCCCTGGGACATGGCCCATTGCCGGAACAGCTCCGGCCATGCTGCCGCCGGCTTGCCGGCCGCGCGTCGCAGGCCGAAGCCGTGACCACCCTGCGCAAACAAATGGGTTTCCACGGAAACGCCCGCAGCCTTCAGCGCCGCGCGCATCGCCAGCGTGTTATCGACGGGCACGGCATCGTCGTCTTCGGCATGGACCAGAAAACAGGGCGGCGTATCGCGACGGACGTTCGCGGCCGGACTGTGCGCCGTCTCCAGATCTGGCGAGGGATGGGGGCCCAGCAGGCGCGCCCGTGACCCTTCATGCGCCAGCGGCGGCGTCATCGACTGGACGGCGTAGAGGAGCGCGGCCGCATCGGGGCGCGCGGGCAGCCGGTCCGCCGCATCGACCGGCGCATAGGTCGATCGGGCGAAGCGCGTCGCCAGGTCGCCGCACACGTGACCGCCCGCCGAAAAGCCCATCGCCGCGACGCGATCCGGGCGGATGCCATATTGATCGGCACGCGCGCGGATCAGGCGCATCGCGCGCTGCGCATCGGACAGCGCGACATCGGGTCCTGCCGCCCATCCCTCGCCCGGCAAGCGATAGAACAACACGAAGACCGTATAGCCGCGATCGGCCAGCCAGCGGCCGATCTCATAGCCTTCCTTGTCGACGACCACCCAGCGATAGCCGCCGCCGGGCATCACCAGCACCGCGCTGCCATTCGGCACGCGGGGCCGGAAGACGACGAGGCGCGGTCGGGTGATGCCATAGACCGCGCGGTCGCGAAGCGCCGGGTCCTTGCTACGCTCGTCGACCACCTCTTTGGGCGGCGTCGCAGGCAGACCGGGCGCGCCGCCCGGCCATAGCAGAATGGTTTCGGACGGATCGGCGGGGACCGTCCCCGCCACGGGGCTGCGCGCGCGCGTCGATGCCGCCATACCAGCCGCCGCAAGCGTTCCGAGCAATGCCTGACGACGATCGATGCCAGCCACTCGCTTGTCCTCCTTCAACGCGTGCGCCGGCCTTCATGACCGGCGCACCCGCCCCCTCACATCTTGAAACGCGCGCCGATCAGCACCGTTCGACCGAAGTGATTGTATTCGTAGTTCCGGTTGGCATCGAGGTCGGTGTAGCGATCGCGATACTCGTCGGTCAGGTTGGTGCCCTCGAGTGACAGTTCGACGTTCGGCGTCAGCTTGTAGCGGACGGAGGCATCGACGTTGATCGTCGAATTATAGCCTTCGAACACATTGCCCGTGCCGCTGTTGGCGTCGATATACGGCCCGCGATAGCTGATCGACCCGCGCGCCGAGAACTTGGCGTCCTCATAGTAGAGCGTGCCGTTATACTGCCGCTTCGACAGACCGAACAAGGTCGCATTGCGCGTCGAATTGATGAGCGGCCCGAACGAGCAGGCTGCCGCCGGCGTGGTTCCCGGTACGCAGGCCGACACCGCCGGCCCCTGCACCAGATAGTTCGCGCTTGAATCGACGAAGGTCGCGTTGGCAAGCACGCCAAAATTCTTGAGGAAGCCCGGCAGGAACTTGAACGTCGCCTGCAGCGCGATCTCCGCGCCCTTCAGCGAGGCGCCCGTGCCGTTCACCGTGGTGGTGATCGTCCAGATCGGCTGTGCCTGCTGCGCCGGGTTGAGCGCCGCGGGCGAAGACGCCGCGAGCACCGAGGCCGGCAGGCCTGTCGAGGTGAAGGTCGCGTTGGTGATCGACTGCGAGACCGGGAAGCTTTCAACGTTCTTCTTGAACAGCGCCACCGACAGGATCGACTGCGGCGCGAAATACCATTCCGCCGCGAGGTCGTAGGCGGCAGCACGGAACGGATTGAGCTGCGGATTGCCGAACGACACGCGATAGTTGAAGCCGTCGGCCGAACCGCCGGGCGTCAAGTTGCCGAGCGTCGGGCGCGTCATCACCTTGGCGGCGGAGGCGCGCAGGATCAGCTTGTCGGTCGGGAACAGCGCGAGGTTCACCGCCGGCAGCCAGTCGTCATAGTCGCGCTTCACTGTCACGACCGCACCCGAGTTGATGCCCGTCGATCCCTGGGCGGTGTGCGCGTAGCGCATGCCCGCGTTGAGCGCGTAGCGGAGGCCGGCGAGTTCGCCCTTCGCATCGACCTGGAAATAGCCCCCGCTCACCTCTTCGGTCACGCTGCGGTTGTCGCCGACGACCAGCGTCGGCGTACGGCTGTAGAGCTTGGTGTAGGCGGTGGCGGCATCGAGGTTGGGGACCAGCCATTGCGTCGTCGTGCCCGACGGCTGGCCCGCATTGCCGAGCGTGAAGAGCTGGCTGAGTGCAGGCGTTACTTGATAGCCGTAGACGGCGTTCGGACCGAACGCGCTGGTCGGCGAACAGGTGATGGTGCCCAGCACCAGGTCCGTTCCGCCATTGCCGCAGATCGCCGTATCGCGCTGGAACGAGACGCTGTCGAAATCGAAGCGGCGGTACATGCCGCCGACCTTCAGCGTATAGCCTTCGGCGACGTCCCATTCGGTCCGCAGCTGCGCGGTGCGGAACTTGTTGGTGACGGTGGAGGGGCGATCGCGGATTTCGGCAAGCTGGAAGTTCGCCGGATCGGTCACGCTCGTGCCGAAGCTGAGCAGCGGCGTGCGGCTGTTGGTATAATCGAACTTGTAGCCCTGCGCGTCGCGATCGTCGAACACGACGGTGGTTTCCACCGGGATGTCAGCCGTCGACTTCGAGAAGCCGCCGAGCACCGTGAAGCGGAACGTGTCCGTTACGTCCTGATCCCAGCTGCCGCCGAGCTGGTAGAATTCCGTTTTCGACTGACGCTTGTAATGTTCGGTCCGCACCCACGCGTCGTTGAGCGTGCCCGAGACGAGGTTGTTCTTCGAATCGTACACCGGGTTGATGAGGTCGATCGAACGCTCGTTGGAGCGCAGCAGCACCTCTGCCCATTTCTCCTCGCGCGTTTCCTTGAAGCGCGAATAGAGGCCGTCGATCGAGACCTTGGTTGCCTCCGACGGCGCCCATTGGATACTGCCGGTGACACCGAGACGCTCGCGACCGTGGAATACCTCGCCGTAGCGCGGGATGCGCGGGTGGAAGGCGAGCGCCGCCTGGTCGCACGCCGCGCTGGAGCGGTAGAAGCCGCCCGCGTTGGCGACCGGGGTGGTTCCGGTGTTGCTGTTGTAGAAACACGGCGTGCCGTTCACCGAGTCGAACCGCGCTTGCGCCCAGCGCACCGTGTTGTTGCCGAGTTCGAGATTGTCGGTCTTCTGATACGCCGCCGATACCGACGCGCCGAACGTGCCGTCGGGCGATTTGTACGACAGCAACCCGGCGAGGCGCGGCCGCGTGTTCTTGCTGAGATCGTTGTAGCTCGCCTGCGCCGACAGCACGCCGGTGAAGCCAGCCTTGCCGCCGAGCGGATTGCCGGTGTTGAGGTCGACGACCGCACCGAGCGAACCTTCGTCGAGGCTCGCCTCGGCGGTCTTGTGGACGACGATCGAGTTAAAAAGCTCGGAGGCGAAGACGTTGAAGTCGAAGGCGCGATCACGGTTCGATGAGGCGCCGTCGGTCGAGGTCGCCACCGTCTCCAGGCCGTTGACGCGGACGCGGGTGAATTGCGCGCCGAGACCGCGGACGGTGATCGCGCGGCCTTCGCCGGCGTCGCGCTGGATCGAGATACCGGGGATGCGCTGCAGCGATTCGGCGAGGTTCTGGTCCGGGAACTTCGCGATGTCTTCGGCGACGATCGCATCGACCGAGGATACCGATTCCCGCTTGACGTTGAGCGCGGCGTCGAGGCTGCGGCGGAAGCCGGTGACGACGATATCGGGTGCGGAGCCGTCGCCGTCCTGCTGCGATGCGGTGACCGCCGCGCCGTCTGCGGCCTGCGGCGTCGCTTCCGTCGTTGCCGGCACGACGGCGGTCTGGGCGGGGGACGGATCGGTGTGGGTCGGCGTGCCCGGTGACGCGGTGGCCGGGATTTGCGCCGCCTGCGCCAGCGCTGCACCCGGCATCGCCAGCGCCAGGATCAGCGCACCCGCCGAAATCCCGCGCAACTGCCCTGCGCGCACCGTCTTCCGTATCGCAACACCGTTCGCCATCTCTCTCTCCCCTGCGGCGAAACCGCACTGACACCGGTTACGGACGCGAACGGTGCGACCGGAACCAAATTCATGAAGAGGAGGGCCTTTTGCCGCGGATTTTCCGCGCGCTGGATCGATCCTCCCCGGACATTGCAGGTCTTCGCCCGCTTATCCGCGTCTTGTGT
This sequence comes from Arthrobacter sp. TPD3018, assembly GCA_003075315.1. GTDB lineage: Bacteria > Pseudomonadota > Alphaproteobacteria > Sphingomonadales > Sphingomonadaceae > Sphingomonas. The sequence goes on from QDFQ01000002.1 coordinate 409,335, forward strand.
GCGTCTTGTGGTAACCGGTGTCAACAGTCTTTTCGGATGATACCGGTTTGTCTCAGACGGTTACCCGATGGCCGCGTCAGGTGCCGGGCTGGATGTAGGGCACGCGCGCGAACAGCTCGCGCTGCCAGCGGCGGGGATCCTCCTCGACGCGCGATCGGGCGTCGAAGATCATCGTCGCGCGGCGGCCAAGGTCATAGGCCGGCCAGGGCGCGAGGCCGGCGCGATTAGGCGTGCCGGTACGCGCGAAGGTGACGAAACGCTCCTGCATCGCCGCACTGGCCGCGCGTGCGTCGGCAGCCATCCCCGTCTGCGATCCCGTCGCACCCAGCGTGCCGAACACCAGCGGGATGTCCATCGTATGAAAAGCGCCGCGACGTGGATCGGTGCGCGAGGTGAAATCGACTTGATACACGAACCCCGGCACCCCCGCCCCCGCGCGCGCCTCCGCCTCGATCACCTGCCCGCGCCAGCTGCGCCCCGCGGTCGTCGCATCGTAGAAGACCTGCGTCGGCGACCAGGTCGGGAAGTGCGCGCGATATTGCGCGACGACCCATTCGGGCAGGATGTCGATCTTGAGCTCGGGCGCCATCCGGTCGGCGAGATTGTCCCAGCTCAGCCCCCGCACCGTTGGCGAATCGGGCGATAGGAAGCCGCGCGTTTCGTCATGGACGTTGCCCAGCATCATCGGGATGCCGTTACCGATCGGATTGGCGTCGGGCCAGAACGGATGGCGGGTCAGCCACGTCATGTCGAGCACCGGCCCGAAATAGAGCCCGCCCCCCAGGATCGGATCGCGCGTATCGAGCGCCTCCACCAGCCGCTGCGTGGGCACAGCCAGCACCGCCGACAGGTCACGTTCGGACACGCGCAGCGCAGCGAGATAGGCGCGGGCGCGCTCGGTCGCATGCAGCGGGCCGGAGGCGGTCACCTGCTGTCCGCTCATCGTCGCGGCGCGGTGAAACAGGCCGCGTGCGGCGGGCATGCCCATCAGCGTCGCGATCTTCGCGCCGCCACCCGACTGGCCGAAGACCATCACCCTCCCCGGATCGCCACCGAATGCGGCGATGTTGTCGCGCACCCATTGCAGGGCCAGAATCAGGTCGAGCTGCCCGACATTGCCGCTGTCGGCAAAGCGCTGGTCGAACCGCGCGAGGTAGAGATAGCCCAGCGCGTTGAGCCGGTGGTTGACGGTCACGATCACCACATCTCCGCGCGCCGCCAGCGCCTGCCCGTCGTTGAGCGGATCGGTCACGCTGCCGTTCGAATAGGCCCCGCCGTGGATGTACAGCATCACCGGCTTGCGCGCGCGGGGATCGGCCTCCGCCGTCCAGATGTTGAGGAACAGGCAGTCCTCGTCCTGCGGGCCATAGGGGCCGCGCTGCGGACAGACCGGACCGAAGGCGTCCGCCGCTACGGTTTGGCCGGGCGCTGCGAAGGCGACCGGCGCGCGGAACCGTGGCGCGGTCCCGTAGCGGATGCCGCGAAAGGCGCGCACGCCGCCCTCGTGCGTGCCGACGAAGTTACCTACGCGCGTGCGAACGGGACCCAGCGGCGCGGCGCCGGCCGCCGCGCTGGCGAGCAATGCGGCGCCCCCGCCGATCGCCCCTCGCCGCGTCCAGCCCTCAGCGCCGGACATCGAGCCCACCGGCGAGATAGGCGTCGAGATCGGCTTGGCGGAACAATGCGGCGTCACCGGGCAGCGAATGTTTGAGCGCGGCGAGCGCAAGTCCCGTGCGCGCGGCGTCGGCGATCCCGGCGCCCGTCTCCAGCGCGTGCAGCACACCGGCGGCAAAGGCATCGCCGCCACCGATCCGGTCGACGATGCCGGCGAGCACCACCGTATCGGTCTGCGCCGTATCGTCCCGCGTGTCGATCCGCGCCGACAGGTGGTGCAGATCGACATGCTCGACCTCGCGCGCGGTCGACGCGATCGTTTGCAGGCGCGGGAAGGCGGCAAAGGCCGCTTCGCTCGCGGCGCGGCGGCGATCCTCGCCTTCGCCGGCAAAATCGTCCCGTCCCAGCAGCAGCGCGATGTCGCGATGGTTGCCGAACATCAGGTCGGCATGCGCGACGATGCCCGACAGGATCGCGCGCGGATCGCCGTCCCAGCGCGCCCACAATTTGCCGCGCCAATTGCCGTCGAACGAAATCGCGATGCCGCGCGCCGATGCCGCCTCGACCGCAGCAAGCGCGCTCTGCGCCGGAACTTGGCCGAGCGCGGGAGTGATGCCCGACAGATGCAATCGGGTGACGCCGGCGAGCAGCGTGTCCCAGTCCCAATCCGTCGGCAACGCCTCGGCGAAGGCGGAGCCGGCGCGGTCGTACAGCACTTCGGTCGCCCGCAAGCCTGCACCAGACGTGACGAAATACAGCCCCATCCGGTCGCCGCCGCAGGCAATGCCGGACGTATCGACGCCATGCCCGCGCAAGGTGGCGATCGCGGCGCGACCCAAATCGTTGTCGGGCACCCGGCTGGCGAAACGCACGTCATGTCCCAGCCTCGCGAGCTGCGTCGCGACATTGGCCTCCGCCCCCGCGACCCAGACGTCGAACCGCGGCGTCTGCATCAACAGCTCGCGCCCCGGTGGCGACAGGCGCAGCATGATCTCCCCGAAGGCGAGCAACCGGCTCATCGCGCCAGCCACCCGCCATCGACGGCGAGGATATGGCCCTGGACATAGGCCGCGGCGTCGGAGGCGAGGAACACCGCCGCGCCACCGAGGTCGGCGGCATCGCCCCAGCGCCCTGCCGGGATGCGATCCAGGATCGCGGCGTTGCGGGCTTCGTCGGCCTGCAGCGCGGCGGTGTTGTTGGTCGCGATGTATCCCGGCGCGATCGCGTTCACGGTCAGCCCATGCTTCGCCCATTCGTTGGCGAGCAGCTTGGTGAGGCCGCCGATCCCCGACTTCGATGCGGTATAGCTCGGCACGCGGATGCCGCCCTGGAAGGTCAGCATCGAGGCGATGTTGATGATCCGCCCCCTGCCCTTTGCGATCATATGGCGCCCGGCGGCCTGGCAAAGGAAGAACACCGACTTCAGGTTGGTGTCGACCACCGCGTCCCAATCCTCTTCGGTGAAATCCACCGCATCGGCGCGGCGGATGATCCCGGCATTGTTGACCAGGATGTCGAGCCCGCCGAGTCCCGCCACCGTCTCGTCGACGATGCGCTGCACCGGCTCGATGCTCGACAGGTCGGCCGAGACGATCAGCGCCCGGCGGCCGAGGTCGCGGATCGCATGGGCCGTGTCCTCAGCCGGCGTGCGCCCGACCAGCGCGACGTCTGCGCCCGCTTGCGCCAGCGCGATCGCGATCGCCTGCCCGATRCCGGTGTTCGCACCGGTCACGACCGCCACGCGGCCCGAAAGATCGAAGGGGTTCATCGTTACGCTCCTCCCCTCCTTGCAAGGGAGGGGCTGGGGGTGGGTGGGGTCCGGGGATGCGGTGGCCGGCAGTGCTCGCCCGTCCGTACCGCGAGCACGCCACCCCTCCCCAACCCTCCCCTGTCAGGGGAGGGAGCAGGATCAGCTTACGCCAGCTGGCAGATATCCAGCACGTTCATGTCGGTATAATCCTGGTTCTCGCCCGCCATCGCCCAGATGAAGGCATAGGCCTTGGTCCCGGCGCCCATGTGGATCGACCAGGGCGGGCTGATCACCGCTTCCTCGTTCTGCATGACGATATGGCGTGTCGCCTTGCCCTCGCCCATGAAGTGCATCACGCGGTCGGTGTCGAGATTGTCGAGCTCGAAGTAGAAATAGATCTCGCTGCGGCGCTCGTGGATGTGCGGGGGCATCGTATTCCACACGCTGCCGGGCTTCAGGACGGTGAGGCCCATCACCAGCTGCGCGCTGTCGCAGATGCCGGGGATGACGAGCTGGAAGATCGTGCGCTCGTTCGATTCGGCGAGGCTACCGCGCTCGAGCGCATTGGCATCGGCGATGCCGAGCTTGCGCGTCGTATAGGCCTGATGCGCGGGGCACGAGGCGAGGTAGAAGCGTGCGCCGTCGCCCGAAAACTGAACGTCCTTCGCGCCCATCGTGACGTACAGGCAGTCCTTGTTGCCGAGCGTGAAGCTCTCGCCATCGACCGTCACGGTCCCGTCGACCTTGCCGACGTTGACGATCGCCATCTCGCGGCGTTCGAGGAAGGGGTGGCCCGCCGCCGATGCCGGCTCGGTCTGGTCGGGCAGCTTGACGCTGCCGCTCGCCACCGCGACCCCGCCGATCACGAACCGCTCAGCATGTGTGTAGTTCAGCACGCACTCGCCGTCGCGGAACAGCCCCTGGATCAGATAACGGTCGCGCAACTCGTCGTTCGACACGCACTCCATCATGTCCGGATGCGTCGCGTAATAGGTCCGGTCGTACATCAGTGATTGTCCTTGGTAAGCGGCAGGTCGAGCCCCAGCCGGTAGATGCGATTGGCGTTGCCGGCGAACAGCGCGCGGCGCTCGCTATCGCTGCAATCGATGACGGCGGCATGGCACGCCTCCATCTGCGCGTCGATGCTGCCGAACAGGCGGTCGGTCGGCAGGTTGCTCGCGAACATCGCCCGATCGGTGCCGAACAGGTCGATGACGGTGCGCACCGTGTCGCGTACGAACGCCGCGTCCCAATCGCGTCGCGCGAACCCGAAGCCCGACAGCTTCACCGCCACCTGCGGACAGGCCGCCAGCGCAGCAAGGCCCCGACGCCATTCGTCATAACCATCGGCGTCACTCAACACCGCCATGCCGGCATGGTTGACGATCACCGGCACGTCCGGATGCCGCGCAGCGAGCGTCGCCATCGCGGGCATCTGCCCCGGATAGCATTGCAGGTCGAACGACAGGGCATGCCGCGCCAGCGCCGCAAAGCCGCGCTGCCATGCGTCGTCCCGGGTCACGTCGCTTGAGGTATAGCTGCGCTGCGGATCGGCGTGCCAGTTGACGATATGGCGGATGCCCCGCACCCGCGGGTGGCGCGCATGCGCGGCAAGCAATGTCTCGACGTCCGGGGCGTCAAGTGCCGCGAAGGCGACGATGCCGGTCGGCAGCCCGTCCGCCTCCGCCAGCTCCTCCAGCCACTCCGTCTCGGCAAGCGCATCCGCGGGAACGGCGCCGGCATCGACGTGCACCGCGCCGACGACGTTCCACCGCGCCATCTCGCGTCGATAATCGGTGGGCAGATAGGTCGTGGCAATCGGCTCGACCGATCCGTTCGGGCCATCGTCTGCAAACGGCGGAGACAACCACGGATAGCGCAGGCGCGCGAGGTCCCACAGATGAATGTGCGCGTCGACGAATGGAATCGCCGCCTCGCCACCCGCGCCTGTCATCATTGCAGCGCCATCAATAGGTCGTCCGCCCGCCCGACGTGTCGAAGGTCGACGCCGTGGTGAAGCTGCATTCCTCGCTGGCCATGAAGCAGACCATCGCCGCGCTTTCCGCGACTTCGCCCAGCCGCCCCATCGGGATCTTGCCGCGCATATAATCGACCTGGCTCTGCGGCAGCTGCGCGAGGATCGGGCTTTCGAACGTCGCCGGGGTCAGCGCGTTGGCGATCACGCCCTTGCCCGCCAGTTCCTTGCCTAGCGATTTGGTGAGGCCGATCACACCCGCCTTGGTCGCCGAATAGGCCGAGGCGTTGGGATTGCCTTCCTTGCCCGCGACGGACGCCACGTTGACAATCCGACCATAGCCGTTGGCAACGAGATGCGGGACCACTGCGCGGCAGCAATAGAACAGGCCGTTCAGGTTGATGTCGACCACGCGCAGCCAGCTGTCGATCGGATATTGATCGACCGAGGCGGTCGCGCCCGTGATCCCCGCCGAGCAGACGAGGATGTCGACCTTGCCCAGCGCGGCAACGGTCGCGTCGGTCGCGCGGGCGACCGCCGCCGCGTCCGATACGTCGAAGGCCTCGACGTGGGTCGCACCGATCTCAGCCTGGGTTTCGGCAAGGCGGTCGGCATCGACGTCCCACAAGGCGACACTGCCACCTTCCTCGACGATCCGCTTCGCCACCGCGCAGCCAAGACCCGACGCGCCGCCGGTGACGATCGCGGTGCGGCCGGCAAAGCGACCTGCATAGCTGCTCACGCGGGAAGCTCCATCGCGAAGGGCACGCAGGTCTGGCGCTGTTCGCCGAGGCCGGTGATGCCGAGGTGCATCGTGTCGCCCGCCTTCAGGAAGATCTTGTCGGGCTTCTGCCCCTCACCCACGCCCGGCGGTGTGCCGGTGATGAGCAGGTCGCCGGGATGCAGCGTAATGAAGCGGCTGACATAGGCGATGCATTCGGCGACCGGGAAGATCATCGTCGCGGTATTGCCGGTCTGCATCCGCTTGCCGTTGACGTCGAGGAACATGTCCAGCGTCTGGCAGTCGCCGACCTCGTCCGCCGTCACCAGCCACGGGCCCACCGGGCCGAACGTGTCGCAGCCTTTGCCCTTGTCCCACTGGCTGCCGAGTTCCTTCTGGAACGCGCGTTCCGACACGTCATTCGCCAGCACGTAGCCCGCAACGTGATCGAGCGCATCGGCCTGTTCGACGTAGCGGCAGGTCTTACCGATCACGATGCCCAGCTCGACCTCCCAATCGGTCTTTTGCGAGTCCTTGGGGATCATCACCGGATCGTTCGGCCCGGTCAGGCACGAGATCGCCTTGGTGAAGAAGATCGGTTCGGGCGGCGGTTCTAGGCCCGCTTCCTTGGCGTGATCGGCATAATTCAGGCCGATCGCGATGAACTTGCCGATGCCCGCGACAGGTACGCCGTAGCGGGGTTCCCCCTCGACCAGCGGCAGGCTGGCGGGATCAAGTGCGGCGAGCCGGGCGAGCGCTTCGGGCGTCACCTCGGCAGGCGTCAGGTCGGCGATTACGCCCGACAGATCGCGAATCCGGCCGTCTGCATCGATCAGGCCAGGTTTTTCGGCGCCGCGTGCGCCGTAACGACAGAGCTTCATGGCAAAATCCTCAGTGCGAATAGGGGCGATGCAACGGCACGTCGGCGTTCAGCTCAACACCGAAGCCGGGCTTGTCGAGCGCGCTCGCGCGGATGCGGCCGTTCTGCGGCACCGGCTCGCCCAGCAATTGCGGCGCGAACATCGGCACCACCTCGGTCGGGCCGGGGTGCATCATCAGGAATTCGGCGAAGGGCGAATTGTGCCGGGTGATGACGAAGTGATAGCTGTAGACCGACGATCCGTGCGGGATCATCATCACGCCGCGGCTGTCGGCATAATTGGCGATCTTGATCAGTTCGGTCACGCCGCCGCACCAGCCCACATCGGGCTGGATGATGTCGCAGCACCCCATGTCGATCAGCATGCGGAAGCCCCAGCGGGTCGCTTCATGCTCGCCGGTGGTGACCAGCAGGCCCGGCGGCGCCTTCTTGCGCAGCTCGGCATAGGCCCAGTAATCGTCGGGGCTGAGCGCCTCCTCGATCCACTTCAGCCCGCATTCGTTCCAGGCGCGGTGCGCGAGCCGGGTGGCATAATCGAGGTCGAGTGACATCCAGCAGTCGTACATCAGCCAGAAATCGTCGCCGCACTTGGCCCGCATATCTGCGAGCAGTGCGATGTTCTTCTCCATACCCTCCAGCCCCTCGGCCGGGCCGTGGTGGAGCGGCAGCTTGCCGCCGATGAAGCCGAGCTCCTTGGCCACGTCGGGCCTCGCGCCGGTCGCGTAGAATTGCAACTCGTCGCGCACCGCGCCGCCCAGCATGTGATAGACCGGCTCACCGCGCAGCTTGCCCAGCAGGTCCCACAGCGCCAGGTCGACGCCGGAAATGGCGTTCACCACCAGCCCCTTGCGGCCGTAATATTGGGTCGAGAAATACATCTGGTCCCAGATCTTCTCGACCTCGTGCGGGCTGCGGCCTTCGAGGAAGCGGGCGAGATGCTTTTCGACGATATAAGCGGCGGGTTCGCCCCCGGTCGTCACCGCGAAGCCGATCGTGCCGTCTTCCGCCTCGATCTCGACGACCAGCGTGCCGAGCACGTTGATGCCGAAACTCTGCCGCGACTGGCGATATTCGGGATAGCGCGCCATCGGCGTGGCGATGTGATCGTCGATCCAGTGGCCCGCGCCCTGGTCGTGATAGTCGGCCCCTGCCCCCCGCGCGACGAAGGCGCGGACATGCTTGATCTTCGACAATGCCACGGCAAGCCCCTCTGCCCGGTTTACTTTCTCACTTTATGGGATAGGATACTAGCTAGTGAGACTCCGGGCGTCAATCGGCTCTTTGGCCGAAATGGCACCGGGACTACAGCACAATGGATCGACGGAGAGGAATGCGATGAAACTGCTCGAAGGCAAGACGGTGGTCGTCACCGGCGCCTCCACCGGCATCGGCCGCGCCATCGCAATCGGCGCAGCGCAGCATGGCGCGGACGTCGCGATCAACTTCGCGCGCGACACCGACGGCGCGGCGCAATGCATTGCCGGGATCGAAGCGGCGGGCCAGCGTGGGGTCGCGATCCAGGGCGACGTCGCCGATCCCGCCACCGCGACCGAGTTCATCGCGCAGGCGGTGAAGGCGTTCGGCAAGGTCGACGTGATGGTGTCGAACGCAGGCATCTGCCCCTTCCACAGCTTCCTCGACATGCCGGTCGAGACGTTCGAACGCACGATGCGCGTCAACCTGCACGGCGGTTATTATATGTGCCAGGCTGCAGCACGACAGATGGTCGACCAGGGCCATGGCGGATCGATCATCGCCGTCTCCTCCATTTCGGCGCTCGTCGGCGGCGAATTCCAGACACATTATACTCCCACCAAGGCGGGGCTCCATTCGCTGATGCAGTCCGCCGCGATCGCACTGGGCCGGCACAATATCCGCTGCAATTCGCTGCTGCCCGGCACCATCCTTACCGAGATCAACAAGGATGACCTCGCCGACGAGGGCAAGCGCAAATATATGGAAGGCCGTGTGCCGCTTGGCCGACTGGGCGTGCCGGAGGATATGGCGGGGCCGGCCGTTTTCCTCGCTTCCGATCTGGCGCGTTACGTTACCGGCGCGGCGTTGCTGGTCGACGGCGGCGCCTTCGTGAACCTGCAGTAGGCGGCCCCCTACCCCACCATCACGCCGCGTGCGCCGTCGCCGAGCACGCAACGCGGGTTCGGCGACGTCCGCTGCGCATGGTCCGCACTCTTCTCGGTTCTGGCCGCTGATCGCCGGAAGCCCCCGCGTTTTAGCGCTCGACAGCGACCCGTGCGCCGGGCAAATAGTCCCATATTATGGCACGAGGACGCAGGTCGCTCGCGTCACAGGAGAGTTCGACCATGCCCGCATCCGCCGCCAAGGCCGCCCCTGCCGATTCCAGCGAGGCAAAGTCCCCCTCCGGCAGCCAGACGCTGTTGCGCGGCCTCGACCTGATCGACGCCGTCGCCGATCGCCCGATCGCGCTCGCCGAACTCGCCAGCCGGCTCGGTCTGACGCGCAGCACGACGCACCGCCTCGCCAGCGCCTTGATCGACCGCCGCTTCCTTACCTTCACGCCGCGCCAGGGCTATCGCCTGGGGCCGAAGCTGCTCGAACTGGGCTTTCTCGCGCAGCAGCAGGCCGACGTGGTCCAGATCGCGCGCGACCATATCGAGGCGCTCGCGGCCGCATCGGAGGATACGGTGCATCTCGGCGTGCGCGATCATGACCGCGCTTTGTACCTCGACAAGATCCCCGGCCGCCGCCGTGTGGAGATCAGCAGCCGCGTCGGCGACCGCCAGCCGATGACATCGACCGGTCTCGGCAAGGCGCTGATGCTCGACGATCCCGAACGGCAGTGGCAGCCGCATTTCGAGGCCGATCATAATACGGCCGATTACGACCTGTGGCTGTCGCGCATGCGCGGTTACGTCGGCCGCGGCTGCGCGTTCGACCTTGAGGAAAACGAAGACCAAATCCGCTGCGTCGCGGCACCGATCCGCGATGCCAGCGGCCGCATCGTCGCCGCGATCAGCGTCTCGAGCGCCGCGCAATATATGTCCGACGATCGCATGACGACGCTGACCGACGAGGTGCTTGGCACCGCGCATGCGATCAGCCGCGACCTCGGCTGGCGCGACCCGCAACAGGGCTGACGCTTCTCATATAACAATCATCGCTTGCACTATATGGGATAGTCTTCCATACCCTGTTTTACGGCCGACAAGAGCCGCGGGCGACAGGAGGATGGGTGCATATGGCGACGATGAAGCCACTGCTCGGGATCGCCGCGATCCTGCTGCCGCTGGCGGCGAGCGCCGCCGCGCAGGACCAGACAAGCCAACCCCAGATGCGCATCGTCATCGCCGGCGATTCGACCGCCAAGGATTACAACGCGCAGCAATATCCGCTGTCGGGCTGGGGCAGCATGCTGCGCTGCGCGGTGGGGCCGGAGGTGACGATCGATGATCGTGCCCAGGGGGGTCGCAGTACCAAGAGCTTCATGGCGGAAGGACGGCTCGACGCGATCGCGCGGGCGCTGAAGCCGGGCGACACGCTGCTGATCCAGTTCGGTCATAACGATGCGAACCAGGCCAAGCCCGAACGCTACACGCCCATCCCCGATTACGAAGCGAACCTGAAGCATTTCATCGCGGTCGCACGCATGGCACATGCCCAGCCGGTGCTGATCACCCCGGTAACGCGCCGCGCCTTCAAGGACGGCCATGTCGTCCCCAGCTTCCCCACCTATTCCGCCGCCGCCAAGCGGGTCGCGGAGGAGACCAAGGTGCCGTTGATCGACCTTGCCGCGCTGTCCGAACGCTGGATCGACGCGCTGGGGCCGGACGGGTCGAAACGCTATTACCTCCATTACGCCAAGGGCGAAGGACTGCCCGGCTATAAGGACGCAGTCGACGACGACACGCACTTCAGCGAGCTGGGCGCGCGCCGCATCGCCGATCTGGTCGCGGGCGGACTCGCCGCTACCGGCCTGCCGATCGCGGGCCATGTCCTGACGGATCGCTCCGCGCTGCGCCGCGATACGCCCGCGGGCGGCCCGTCGTGTACGCTCTGACCGCACTGGCGGCTGCGGTGGCGGTGGCGGTGGCGGTGGCGGCACCCGCCGCCGTGCCCGCACGCACCTATGTCATCGCCGGCTCGACGCGTGACGCGGCAGCGATTCGCGTCGCGCCCGGCCGGGCTTATGCCGACGGGTTCGGCTATGAGGCCGATCCCCATCTCTTTTCCATCGCGGCGGCACCCGGCAATTATGCGGTGACGGTCACGCTGGGCGACCCCGCCCGCGCGACCGATACGACGATCAAGGCCGAGAACCGCCGCCTGATGCTCGACGCGGTCCGCACGCGTCCCGGCGAAATCGTCACGCGGCGGTTCATCGTGAACGTCCGCAACCCGCAACTGGCACCGCCGCCCGCCAACGCACCCGGCGGCAGTGCCGTGCGCCTGAAGCCCCGCGAGCTCGGCGCCCTCAACTGGGACGACCGGCTGACGCTCGAAGTGCTGGGCCATGCGCCCGGCTTGCGCACCGTTTCGATCGCGCCCGTCGATGTGCCGACGCTGTTCCTGCTCGGCGATTCCACCGTCACCGATCAGCCCGCGGAACCCGCGGCGAGCTGGGGGCAGATGCTCCCCACATTCCTGGCGCCCGATATCGCCGTCGCCAACCATGCCGAGTCGGGCGAGACGCTGAAATCCTTCCTCACCGAGCTACGGCTCGACAAGGTGCTGGCGAGCGCGAAACCCGGCGACATCGCGATGATCCAGTTCGGTCATAACGACCAGAAGGCGCAGTGGCCGCAGACCTATGCCGATGCGGCGACAACCTATCGCGACTATCTGCGCACCTATATCGCCGAACTGCGGCGCCGCGGCGTCATCCCGGTGCTCGTCACCTCGCCCGAGCGGCGGATGTGGACCGCCGACGGCCATATCCGCCCGACGCTCGCCGACTATGCCGCCGCCGTCCGCGCCGTCGGTGCGGAAACGCAGACGCCGGTCATCGACCTCAACGCAGCCTCGATCCGTTTCTACGAGGCGCTGGGGCGGACGCGCGCGCCGCTCGCGTTCAACGACGATGGCCGCGACGCGACGCACCACGACAATTACGGCGCCTGGGTGCTCGCGCATATCGTCGCCGATGCCGCGCGTCGGCAGGTGCCAGCGCTCGCCCGCATGGTGCGCCGCGACCTGACCCCGCTCGACCCCACCCAGCCGCCTGCGCCCGAGGCCTTTCGCCTCGCCGCCAGCGGCGCGCGCAGCACGCAACGCCCGGCAGGAAACTGACATGCCATTGGACCGCCGCACCCTGATCGCCGCCGGCTTGTCGCTCGCCGCAACGCCGCGCGTGGCACTCGCCGCTCCCGCCGTCAGCCGCTTCCCGATCTGGCCCGCGGCGCCGTCGGGCATGCCGACGCCGCCGGTCGTCGACGCGTTCGTGTTGCGCGCACCCGAAGGTCCTGCCGACAATATCGCCTGGCCGCATGTCGCGACGCCGATGCTAACCGTCTGCCCTGCGACGAAGCCGACCGGCGCGGCGGTGCTGCTGATCCCCGGCGGTGGTTATGCCCGCGTCGCGGTGGGGCGCGAGCCGTCCGCCGTGGCGCGCTGGCTCGCGTCGCAAGGCGTCACCGCCTTCGACCTGCTCTATCGCCTGCCCCACGACAATTGGGCGGCAGGTCCCGACGCCCCGCTCCAGGATGCGCAGCGCGCGCTCCGCGTCATCCGTTCGCGCGCACGAGAGTGGGGCATCGACCCGACGAACATCGCCGCGATGGGCTTTTCGGCGGGCGGACACCTCGCCGCGCGCCTAGCATCACGGTCGGCGCTCAAGACCTACGCACCCGTAGACGCAATGGATACCCAACCAACCACGATCAAAACCGTCGGCCTGTTCTTCCCGGTCATCACGATGACCGAGAGCTTCGCCCATGGTCAGTCGAAACGCGAACTGCTCGGGCGCGCGCCCGATGCCGCGACCGCAGCACGCTACTCCGCCGAGCTGAATCTGCCCGCCGACATGCCGCCGACTTTTCTCGGCCATGCCGCCGACGATCCCGTCGTGCCGGTCGCCAACAGCATTGCCATGTTCCAGGCGGTGCACGCGCTGCCCCGCCCTGCGGAACTCCACATCGTCGAGACCGGCGGCCACGGCCCCCGACTGATCGGCCCCGATGGCAAGCCCCACCCGTGGCTCGCGCGCTTCGCGACCTTCGCCCACCGCCACGGCCTCAATATTCCCGGAGACGATGCATGACCCAGCCGATCGCATTCCGCATGATGCTGAAGCCCGGCATGGCGGAGGAATATCGCCGCCGCCACGACGAAATCTGGCCCGACCTTGCCGAGGCCCTGCGCGAGGCGGGAATCCACGATTATTCGATCTTTCTCGACGAGGAGACGAATGCACTCTTCGCCGTCCTAAGCTTGCACCCCGATGACAAGCGAGCTGAGCTTCCCGGTAAGCCGGTCATGCAGCGGTGGTGGGATTACATGGCCGACCTGATGGAGGTGCAGCCGGGCAACCGCCCGGTCGAAGCACCACTGACGCCGATGTTCCACTTCGCATGAGCCTGGCCGCCGCCCTGCTGCTGGCCGGTGCCACCGCGCCCCAGGTCGCGCCGCCGACCGAGGTGCCGCGCGTCACCTTCGACAGCCGCTCGCTACGCATCGACGGCAAGCCGACGCTGATCTGGTCGAGCGAATTCCACCCCTTCCGCCTGCCCTCGCCCGATCTGTGGCGCGACATCCTGCAAAAGATGAAGGCCAGCGGCTTCAACACCGTCGCGATCTATATCGACTGGGGTTTTCACAGCCCGAAGAAAGGCGTCTACGACTTCACCGGCATCCGCGACGTTGAGCGCGTGCTGACCATGGCGCAGGAGGAAGGGCTCTATGTCATCACCCGCGCCGGGCCCTATGTGAATGCCGAGCTGTCGCGCGGCGGCTTTCCGGGCTGGCTGGTCAATCAGCCGGGCAAGGCGCGCACCGACGATCCCGAATATCTCGCGGCGGTCGACGAATGGCTCGACCGGATCAACCCGATTATCGCGCGTCATCAGCTAGGGCGGGGCGGCAGCGTCATCCTCCACCAGATCGAGAACGAACTGGCGCTGACCACCCCCGCCCAGGGCCGCTACATGCAGCATCTGTACGACAAGGCCCGCGCCGACGGGATCACCGTGCCGATGTTCCACAACGACCAAGGCCGCAACGGCTATTGGGTGCCCAAGAGCTCCGACGTGCCGCTGACCGTGCCGGGGCCGCAGGAGCTCTACGCGTTCGACGGCTATCCCGGCGGCGTCTGTGGCGTCGACAACAAGCCAACCAAAGGAGCCCCTGCCCCCGACTGGGGTCTCTACGGCCCCGGCGGCGCGAAGGGCGGGGCCAGCGCCTCACCCAAGACGCCCGGCTTCATCGCCGAGTTCGGTGGCGGCTGGTTCGATTATTGGGGATCGAACGGCATGTATCCGTGCAACGCGATCCAGCGCGGCAGCGGATACCAGCGCGTGTTCTACGGCACCAATATCGCCAACGGCATCGCGATCCAGAGCATCTATATGGGCTATGGCGGCACCAGCTGGGGCTGGCTGCCCGCGCCGGTGGTCTACACGTCCTACGACTATGGCTCGGCGATCGACGAGGCGCGCAACCTGCGGCCCAAGGCACTGGAGCTGAAGCAGATCGGCCAGTTCCTGCAAGCGGTGCCCGATCTCGCCCGGCTGGAGAAGGCGTCACCGGTCGCGATCAGCGGCAGCGATGCGGTGCAGGTCTATCACGACCGCAATCCTGACACCGACGCGCGCCTGCTGTTCGTCGCGCCCAAGCCGTCCAACGCGACCGGCGATGCGCGCTTCACCATCACCGCCGACCTGCCCGATGGCCGCTACAGCTTCGCCAGCGAACTCCATGGCCGCGACGCCAAGCTGTTGGTCGCGGGGGTGAACCTCGAACGGCAGCGGCTGGTCTATTCGACCTCTGAATTGCAGACGACGATCCGCCACGGCGCGGAGGATGTCGCATTGTTCTACGGCCGGGCGGGCGAACCCGGCGAAACCGTGCTGCGCTATACGAGCGCGCCCAAGGTCACGGTGGTTGAAGGCGAGGTCGCGAATGCGTTCGACGCCGCGAAGGGCGACCTGCGCCTGACCTACACGCACAACGGCCTCGCCCGCGTGCGGATCGAGGGCGGCGGTCGTGCGCCGCTGCTGCTGCTGATCGGCGACATTGCGGCGGGACAGAGCTTCTTCCGGCAGGATGGCCTGCTGGAGCGTGGCCCCGCGCTCGTCCGTCACGCGACCGTGCGGGGCGGCACGCTCGACCTGACCGGCGATGTCGTGACGACCGCGCCGCTGGAAGTCTGGGGTCCGGTCCGCGCGATCCGCTGGAACGGGCAGGCGGTGCCCGTCACCCACTCGGGCAGCGACAGCCTGATCGCCAGACGCCCCCTGCCCGCACCGCAGCCGCTCCCCCTGCCCGACCTGACCGCGGCGACCTGGCGCTATGCCGAGGGTTCGCCGGAAGCCCGCCGCGACTTCGACGACTCTGCCTGGGCGACCGCAGGCTCGGCACGCAACGTCGCGACCATCCGCCCGCCGACCGGGCAGTCCAATCTCGGCGCGGACTCCTATGGCTTCCACGACGGCGACGTCTGGTATCGCGGGCGCTTCACCGGCTCTGCGGACGCGCAGACCGTGACCGTCCATTACGGCGCGGGCGGTGCCGGCATGCTTCAGCTGTTCCTCGACGGCCAGTTGGTCGGCCAGCACGAGCTGGCGGGCGGCCTGCCCCGGCCGATCACCACCGGCGTCGCGGATTTCACCCTGCCCCGGGAGGCACAGGCCCCGGGCGAGCATGTGCTGGCGGCGATGGTGCGGGTGAACGGCCACAACTGGGACCTCGACGTCGACGACGCACACAAGGAACCGCGCGGGCTGATCTCCGTCTCGCTCGCGCGGCCGGGCGGCGACAGCTTTGCCGTGCCGATCACGTGGAAGATCCAGGGCCGCGCGGGCGGCGAAGATCTTAAGGACGTCGCGCGCGGCCCCAGCAACAATGGCGGTCTGTATGGCGAGCGCATGGGCTGGACACTGCCGGGCTTCCCCGACGGCGCATGGCCGTCGCTCAAGCTGGCGGAAGCCAGGCCTTATGCCGGTACCAGCTGGTATCGCACCGACTTCGCTTTGTCCGTTCCCAGGGGCGATGACGCGACCATCGGCGTCCAGATCGGCGACGCGACGACGCCGCGCTCGCCCGGTCGCTACCGTGTGCTGATCTTCGTCAACGGCTGGAACATGGGCCAGTTCGTCGCCAATGTCGGGCCGCAGCGCGTGTTCCCGATCCCGGACGGCATCCTGCACCATCGTGGCCGCAATACGCTTACGCTCGCCGTCACCAGCGACGGTGCGCCCGGCAACGCGATCGAGCCGGTCCGGCTCGTCACCCTCCATCACGCGCGCGGCGGCGTCGCGGTCACTGACGTGGCCGCCCCCGCCTATCGCGACCTGTATCCCACCCATTGATCCTTCGGAGACTATTCCCGTGGCAGCCCTCAATCACGACATCCCCCGCGCCGAGGTGACCGCGCAGATCGCCAAGCTGATCGACAACCTCGTCAACATCAAGGACGAGACCGGCGAGTTCCTGCTCCGGCTGGAGGATGGTCGCATCATCGACACCAAGGGATGGAACGACTGGGAATGGACCCACGGCATCGGTCTGTTCGGCCTGTACCGCTATTGGGAGCAGACCGGCGACGAGGCCGCCTGGGACGTGATGCTGAAATGGTTCGAGGACCGCTTCGCCGCGGGCACGCCGACCAAGAATATCAACACCATGTCGCCCTTCCTGACGCTCGCCAACCTCTACGAACAAACCGGCGACCAGACCTACCTGCCCTATCTCGACATTTGGGCAGAGTGGCTGATGGCCGACGATGGCCTGCCCAAGACCGAAGAGGGCGGATTCCAGCATATCGTCTTCAACGACGAGAATCCGCAGGAAATGTGGGACGACACGCTGATGATGAGCGTGCTGCCCTTGGCCCGCATCGGCCAAATCCTCGATCGACCGCACTATATCGAAGAGGCCAAGCGCCAGTTCCTCATCCACATCAAATATCTGTTCGATCGCCAGACCGGACTCTGGTATCACGGCTGGACCTTCGACGGCCGCCACAATTTCGCGGGCGCGCTGTGGGCGCGCGGCAATTGCTGGGTGACGATCGCGATCCCCGAGATCATCGAGATGCTCGACCTCGAACCGGGCGATGCCTTCCGCACCTTCCTGATCGATACGCTCGCCTCGCAGGTGAAGACGCTCGCTGAACATCAGGACGAGAGCGGGTTGTGGCACACGCTGATCGTCGATCCGACCAGCTATCTCGAAGCATCGGCGACCGCCGGTTTCGCCTATGGCATTCTGAAGGCCGTACGGAAAGGATACCTGCCACGCCATTACGAAGCGGTCGGCATCAAGGCGATCCGCGCGGTTCTTGCCAATATCGATGACAAGGGCGAATTGAAGCAGGTCAGCTTCGGCACGGCGATGGGCGACACGATGCAGTTCTATAAGGACATCGCCCTCACCTCGATGCCCTATGGCCAGAGCCTTGCGATCTGCGCGCTCGGCGAATTTCTGCGGACCTACATCTGATGTCCACCGCCGCCATCACCCCCGCCCGTCCGGTCCGCTGGTATAATTTCGCGGCCTATGGATCGAACGACATCCTCGGCGCCGGGTCGATGGCGGTCATCAGCACCTGGGTGCTGTTCTTCTACACCACCTTTTGCGGCCTGTCGGCGGCGCAGGCGACGCTGATCTTCGGCATTGCCCGCGTGCTCGACGCGGTGGCGAGCCCGACCATCGGCTATATCTCCGACCGCTTCGGCGACACCTGGGCGGGCCGCAAATTCGGGCGACGGCGGGCGTTCATCCTCGCCGCCATCCCGCTGCTGCCGTCCTTTGCGATCATGTGGGTGTCAGGCCAGAGCTTCTGGTTCTACCTCGTCACCTATGTTCTGTTCGAGCTGGTCTATGCGCTTGAGATCATCCCTTACGAAACGCTCGCCGCCGAAATGGCGAGCGATTACCGCAGCAAGGCGAAGTTCGCCGGCTGGCGCATCATGTGCGGCCAGATTTCCGCGATCCTCGCCGCGATCCTGCCCGGCCGGCTGATCGAGCATCTCGGCAAGGATTCGCCCGACACCTACCTCTACATGGGCATCCTGTTTGCCGTGCTGTTCATGGGTGCCGCGACGCTGCTGTATCTGTTCAGCTGGGAACGCCCGCGTTCGGCTGAGACCGCGGCCCTCGCCCGCGAAAAGATGACGCCGACCGCCGCGATCCGCGACCTCTACCGCAACCTGTTCTCGACGCTCCGCATACGCGCGTTCCGCCTGCATCTCGGCATGTATCTCGGCGGCTATATCAGCCAGGACATCTTCAACGCCGCCTTCGCCTATTTCGTCGTCTTCGCATTGGGCGGCACGACGCTGGCGGTGTCGAACCTCGCCGGCCTCACCTATGCGGTCCAGACGGTCGCGGTCCTGCTCGCGATCAACTTCGCGCTGCGCGCGTCCCCAGCGCTCGCCTATCGCATTGCTGGGGTCAGCTTCGCGATCGGCGTGCTGATCTTCCTGGGGCTATGGTGGAGCGGCCATGGCGCCAGCGGCTGGATCTTCGCGATCCCCGTCGTCTTCGCCGGATTGGGCCGCGGCGCGCTCAACTACATCCCCTGGGCGACGTACAATTTCATGGCGGACGTCGACGAAATCGTCACCGGCCGCCGCCGCGAGGGCGCCTTCGCCGGCGTCATGACCTTCGTGCGCAAGATGTCGCAGGCGATCGCGCTGATCGCGGTCGGGCAAATATTGCAGCTGTCGGGCTTTGTCGCCGGGGCAACGAGTCAGTCGTCGGTCACCGTCCACGCGATCGTCGCGGTGATGATCGGCGGCACGCTCGCCATCCTCGCCTTCGGCCTATGGGTGTCGCTGCGCTTCCGCCTCGATCCCACCACCCATGCCGTGCTGATGGACGAGATCGAACGGCTGCGCGCCGGTGCCACGACGCCCGCCACCCCGCAGAGCGGCGCGATCGTCGAGGACCTGTCGGGCTGGCGGTACGACCAATTGTGGGGCCGCAACCCGGTCCTCTGACCGGGCTGCGCCGTCCGCTCACTCAGGTGTATCGGACGCCTTGGTCATGCCGAGGTAGAAGCCGGTATGCGGCGGCTGGTTATAGGCCGTGTTCTGCCATGCGATGCCGGCGCGATAGACCGGGTCCTGCAACAATGTGGTGATCCGGTGCGTCGTCGGCCACGGCGTCGTATAGATGCGCAGCTCGCGATTGTCGGCGCTGCGCCACACCACCTCTTCGCGCCAGTCGCCGATCAGGTCGGCTTGTAGCGCTGGCGTCGCCTTGGTCCCGTTGTTCGACGCCGCACCCTCGGCGACCAGCAGCGGCTCGGCCTTGCCCGTCTTCCAGTTCCATTTCGAGATGGTCGTCCCGTCGAGCAGTTCGCGGAGCAGATCGCCGTCCCACCAGATCGCGAAGTTGGTCGGCTTCGGATGCGGCCCGATTGCCTTGCCGTGAACGTCGTACAGGTCGGGCTGGTTCGCCCCCCACATTTCCTCGCCGACATAACGCGGGTCGATATCGGCGCTGAGGCCGCGGCCGGTGTCCGTCTTGGCGGGCTTGGTCCACAGGATCTCGCCGGTCCGAGCATCAAGCAAAGCCGATCCGATACCGCCATTGTGCGCAATCTGTTCGTGGACGCCGAACTTCTCCAGTCCCGGGCGCGACGGATCGAGGTCTCCGACATGCATCGTGTCGCCATGGTAGAGCGGCTGCGTCCACAGCCCCTTGCCATCGGCGCTGATCGCCATCGATCCGTAGATCACCTCGTCACGCCCATCGCCGTTGACATCGGCAATGCTCAACTGATGATTGCCGCGATCGGCGTAATCCGCGTTGCCCGGCTGGTTCGTGTCGAACAGCCAGCGTTCGGTCAGCTTGCCGTTCCGATAGTCCCACGCCGCAATCGCGGTGCGCGCATAATAGCCGCGGCCGAAGATCATGCTCGGGTGCCGCCCGTCGAGATAGGCGACCCCGGCCAGAAACCGGTCGACGCGGTTGCCATAGGCATCACCCCACAGCTTCGCCATCTCGGCAAAGCCGGGATCGTTGCGGGGGCCCCGCGGCGGATCATAAGGCGCGGTGGCCAGCGCCTTGCCCGTACGCCCGTCGAACACGGTCAGATATTCCGGCCCGGTCAGGATACGCCCGGCGAGCTTCGCCACCATGCGCCCGTCAGCGGTGACATGCGCGCCGGTCTTGTCCGCCTGCGGCACCTCTCCGTCATGCTGGCGCCAGTCGGCCTTTGCGTCGCCGATGACGGTGCCCAGGCCATCGACCGTGCCGTCGGCGGTTTTCATCGCCACTTCGGCGCGGCCGTCGCCATCGAAATCCTGCACCAGAAATTGCGTGTAATGCGCACCCGCTCGGATGTTGCGACCCAGATCGATCCGCCACAGCCGTTTACCGCCCAGCGTATAACCGTCGAGGTAGACGGGCCCGGTGTAGCCGCCCTGGCTGTTATCGTGGCTATTGGTCGGGTCCCATTTCAGCACCAGATCGGGCTGACCATCGCCGTCCAGGTCGCCCATGCCGACGTCGTTCGCCGTATAGCTATACGCCTCGCCATCCGGCGTCGTGCCGCCCGCAGGGGGATCGAGCGGGATCGACCAATAGCCCTTGGTCCAGACCGGCACCAACGGCGTCATCGCGCCCGCCGTGCCTGGCGCGATCATCCGCACCGCATAGCGGCTGGCGGGCGTGCCGTCGGGATCACGGAAGTTGGTCGTTTGCGTGATGGGTGCAGGGCTTACCTTGCGTCCGTCGCGATAGACGTCGAACCCGACGCCTTTGGGATCGGACGACAGCGATCGCCAGTCGATCAGCACGCCACCGCCCTCCGCCGGCACCGCCACGACACCGCGGTCCAGTCGCTCCGCCTGCCGCGCCGGATCCTGCGCCGATGCGGCGCCACTTGCCGCCAGCAGCACCCAGCTCGCCAGCCCGCCCAGCCACGTCTGTCGTCCCATCGCATCTCTCCCCAGGCTTCAAAGCCCTGTCGTTACCGCCGCGAAAGAGCGGCTTGGGGCAATCATAACAATCCTTCGTGGAATTCCAATCTATACGATTGCATTCCACATTGTGGTCATGTACACGGGTTGTCGAGAATGGGGCTCCATCGCCGCCAACCCGCGCAGATCGGGGGCAAGCATGGACGCACGAGGGAGGATGACATGACGGGTTCCACTGCATTCAAGGATTCACGGCTCGGTGCGCGTCATATGCTGCGCACCTCGGCGTGGGGGGCGCTGGCGCTGGGACTCATCGCAGGCACACCCGCGCTGGCACAGACCGCGACCCCGGCCCCGCAGACTCAGCCTGACGCCCCCAAGCAGGATCTCGACGAAAAGGCACCGGGCGACATCGTCGTCGTAGGCACCCGTGCCTCGCTACAATCGGCGATCCAGCGCAAGCGCAACGCCGGCACCGTCGTCGACTCGATCGTCGCCGACGACATCGCGAGCTTCCCCGATAAGAACATCGGCGACAGCCTGGCGCGCGTCACCGGCGTGCAGCTGAGCCGCGAGTTCGGCGAAGGCAATCAGATCTCGATCCGCGGCGTGGAACCCGATCTTAACCGCGTCGAGATCAATGGCGTCGGCCAGTCCTCCGCGCTCGGCGCCCGCGCCGGGGACTTCCGCGAATTCGCCTCCGAACTCGTTAAGTCGATCGACGTCTACAAGGGCTATCAAGCCAAGCTGACCGAAGGCGGCCTCGGCGGCACGGTCCTGATCGAAACGCGTAAGCCGCTCGAACTGAAGAAGGGCATCGCAACGGTCAACTTCGCCGAGCAGCATCTTGAAACGACCGACGACTGGAAGCCCCGCGCCACCTTGCTGATCGGTACCCCGCGTTTCCTGATCGACGGCCTCGGTGTCCTCGCCAACATCACGTACAGCGACGTCACCACGCGCCAGGATTACGCCAGCAATACCGGCTGGAGCCGCATTGCCGACTTCGATCGTTCGGACCAGAAGACGGTAGCGAATGACGCTTATTCGTCGTTCACTACATATGCGAGTTGCGCCAACGTCGGCGCAACGGCAAGCCAGACGTTCGCAACCCGCCGCGCGGCTTGCGAAAACCAGTTCTTCGACTGGGCACCCAACGGACCGCGTTACCGGAACCTCGTACGCCACGATAAGCGCCTGTCGGGCGACGTGACGCTGCAGTACGAGTTCGCCAACAATTTCCGCGCATATGCCGAAGTCCAGTGGAACAACCGCGACCAGCGGCTGCAGGACGTCAACTACGCGCTCGATATGGGCCGTATACAGCGCTACCAGCTCGACAACCCGGTCGGGTCCAACACAACGCCGCAGATCAAGGCGGGCACGTCCACCGTCGACGCCAACCATGTCGTGACCAGCTACACGACGGCATTGACGTCAGTGCCCGTGAGCAGCACGGTCATCAGCGGGTCGAGCAACATCCTGGGCGTGCAACGGCGCGACTTCCAGTACGATCAGAAATCGCGTTACTATATCACCGGCTTCGACTGGGTCTTTGACCGCTTGCGACTGAAGGGCCTCGCCTCGCGCAGCGAGTCGCGCACCATCGGCAACACCAACCTCATTTCGATCAGCACCGGCATCTCCGGCATGCAGGTCGACCGACGCAACGATCTGGGCGTGCCCGTCTTCATTTACCCCAGCAACGTGAACCCTGGGGATCCGGCGATCTACACCGACTTTTCGCGCCCTGGAAATACGGCGCAGGCGGGCCCGAACGTGCAGTACAGGCCGACTGACAACGGCAACAGCGAGAACCAATTGAAGCTCGACGGCATCTTTGACGCCGATTTCGGACCGCTAAAGAGCATCGAGTTCGGGGGTCAGTTCCGCTGGGCCGATTATTACGGCTACAACGGCGGCGGCTCACGCTTGCTGACGCCGGCATCGGGCTCGACCCCCGCGGTCTATCAAAGCAGCGCCAACGTCTCGCTCACCACGGCGATCACCAGCGCACCCACGGTGGCGCAGCGCGTCAACGGCACCAGTTACACGCTGACGCAGGCCGAATACGCCAACCTCATCAACGCGCTCGGCACGGCGACCGGCGGTGCGCCGATGTTTACCGGCATCCAGGGTATTCCGTCGGCTATCCCGAACCGTCTCGCCTATGCGAACTTCGACCCGAAGGTACTCGCCCTCTACTACGACTTGTCGGGCTTCAACCAAAGCCTGGTGCGTCAGGCCAATGGCCTGCCGCAGATCCCTGCGGTCAAAATCGATGAAACGATCGCCGCGGGCTATGCACAGGCCAACCTGGAATCGAGCGTGTTCGGTATGCGCCTGCGTGGCAATGCCGGCGTGCGCTACATCTTCACAAAGGACGTCGGCACCGGCACGAACGTCCGTCGCGTGACCCGCTTCACCGCGACCGGCGGTGTCGAGACGGTCACGATCGGCGCGCAGCAATTGTCGCTCTCGACGACCTATGTCGACATTCTGCCAGCGTTTAATGCGTCGCTGGAATTCACGCCGAACCTGGTCCTGACCGCCAACTGGGCGAAGAACCTGGCGCGCCCGAAACCAACCGACCTCGTCCCCAACATCAACTGCCTTGACGATCAGACAATCGCCGCAGCGGACGACGTTTGCACGGCTGGCAACCCGGCCCTGAAGCCGTATCGCGCCGATCAGTGGGAGGTGAACCTGTCCTGGTATCCCAACAAGGATACGCTGGTCAGCCTGGGCTATTACAAGAAGTCCGAAAGCAGCTTCGTCATCCAGAACATCCTGCGGTCGGGCGTCGACCTGTTCCAGGACGGCGTGACCTACACGGTGCGCCAGCCTGCGAACGGCTTCGGCGCGCTGCTCGACGGTGTCGAGGCGAGCGCGCAGACGGCTTTCACCTTCCTGCCCAAGCCCTTCGACGGCTTCGGTGCCAGCGCCAACATGACCTATGCGCGAGCGCTGCGCACCAACCTGACGAACCTCGGGACCAATCAACCGCTGAACGATTATCCCGGTCTGTCGAAGTGGACATGGAATGCGAGCATCTTCTACGACAAGGGCTGGCTGAACGCGCGTCTCGCCTACAACTACCGGTCGGACTGGCTGCAGACCGTGGCCGACTCGACCAACGGTAACCTGCCGATCTATCGCAAGGCGGAAGGCTATCTCGACGCCAAGGTAACGTTCCGCTTCCCGCAGTGGCACTACAGCCTGTTCATGGAAATGCAGAACATCAACAAGGAATACGGCCAGACGTACATCAAGAACATCGGTACGTCCGAAGTGTTCTACCCCGGCCAGCGTTTCTTCGCCGGTGCATCACTGAAGTTCTGATCATACCGCGGGGCCGGATCGCCAGACGATCCGGCCCTTTTCTATGGCCGCGAGAACCGCACGTTCCTGACCTGCAAATGGCTGCGGGTCGTCCGCAGACCGAACCAGCCGCGCGTGTAAGGCGCGGCGTCCTGCATCGTGAACAGCCGCACGCCGTCGCGCTCCACGGCGATCTCCTGCCCTTTGGCGATCAGGCGGATATGCGTCCATCGGTTGGGCACCAGCATCGCGGCGGCGTCGCCGCGGTCGTGTTCGGGCAGCAGCGGCCGATCCCCCGTTCGGCCGACATAGCGGCGCATGCGGGTCGTCGTGTTCCGATTTCCGCCGATACCCACGTAATAGGTCTTGAGCGTATCATATTCCGCGAAGGCGCCGGTGCGCGGCCGCATCAGCACCGATCCGCCGGGCGCCGCCGGGTCCTGCGCCATCCAGAAGGCGTTGACGTCGCTGACCGCATCATGTGGCCCACCCGCCTGCACCGCCATCACGTCGTAATCGATCGCGACCGGTCCGGTCAGCGGCCGGTCATACCACAGCGTCACGCCATCCGCTGCGTCGATATCGATCACCCCGCCGCGCAGCAGCGTGACGGTGGCCCCCGGCTCCGCCTCGATCCGCCACCGCGACAGAGTTTCGCGCGCGCTGGCCGCTGGCGCCGCGGTCACCATCGCAGCAAGCAGTAACGCGCGCACCGTCACAAGCTGCCGCCGTCCATCAATGGCGCGAGCAAGACCAGATTGGCGGTCGCCGCCAGCCCCCATTGCGCGGCATCGTTGGTCGAGACGTCGGCGAGTTCGTCGACCGGTTTCAGCACCGCAGGCGGCAGGATGCGCCGTGTGCCCTTCGTCTGATCCCGACCCGCGCGGTCGCCCGCGCCCGTAAACTCAGCCCACGCGCGCCGGGCAAGCGCAGTGTCCTTGGTCGCCACCGCGGCGTACGCGGTGAAGCGCGAATGCGCCTGCGTCAGTGCGCGACCCTTGCCGGGATCGCCGGTCTTCGCGAGGAACGCGGCTTCGGGCGCGTTATAATACGCGCAATAGTCGATCCACGCGGCGCGATAGGCGGGCACGTCGACCAACTCGAGCAGTTCGGCCATCGTCTCGAACACGCCGAACACGCCGTTGAGATGGCTCATGCTGACGGTATCGCCGCCGCCCACGAACCGCCCGGTGGCAAGATCGAACGCCGCACCGCCTGCGAACCACTGCTTGGGTAGCGTCGGCAGCGTGCGCATACCCGCGACGATCCGGTCGCGCCAGCGTGTGTCGCGCGTCCGCTCCCATTCGGTCATCCAGGCGGCGACCAGCGGGCCCCAGATCGTGCCGAACGACATGAACACCTGCCCCGCCGGCAAGGGTTTTTCGGAGACGACCGCGCCCGTTCCTGCCGTCGCGCCGTCGTTGGGCAGATGCGCGCCGACCTTGCGCATGATGTCGACGTTGGCGAGCATCCGGTCGCTGTCGATCAGCGCGTGCATTAGGTCGCCGCAGCGTTCGTCGGCGGCAAGGTAATAGAAGATGCGACGATAGGCGGCGTTTGAGATGCGCGGCTGTTTCGAACTGTCGCCCCAATGCTGCACGCCGTGACGCGTGCCGAAGCCCTTGAAGCGCCCGGTGTGATAGACATCGACCTCGCCGGTATGGCGCGTCATCGCCTCCGCCATGCGGAACACGTCGGCGCGGCCGGTGCGCAGATAGGCGTACCAAAGCCAGAGGTCGCTCGACAGCTCGCTATTGTCCCAGGCGAAGCCGCCGATGTCGTAGCGCCAGACGTGCCGGTCATCGTCATAGCTGTGCATGACGTCGCCATAATTCCAAAAGCCGTACCAGCGACGCTGCTCGATCTGGCCGATGTAGAAATCCAGCTCGCGCGCCGCGCGGGTCTCGATGCCGCCGCGCACGCCTGCTCCCGGCGTACCGGCCGGCCCCCAGATGCCGAAGACATTGGCGTCATGCACCGCCGCATTGGCAGCGACGATGCGCGGCGGGCGGGCGACCTGCGCCGCCATCTGCGCGAGGCGCGTACGGCTCGGCGTCGCGGGCAGCGCCCATAGCCGGAACTCGCTGGTCCGCGCGATGCCCGACGCATCGCCCCAGCCCGGCTCGTAATCCTCGTAGGTGACGTCGAGCCCCAAATTCTGGTGGGCGTAATCGGCCATGCCCATCGTGCCGTGATAGAAGCGCAGGTCCATCGCCGGCGCGTCGGGGGCGTGATACCAGAGCGTGAAGCGCGCCGCGTCACCGTCCGCACCGGCAACGTCGAGGCCGACGGGGCAGCGCTGCCAGAAATCGTGCATGGCAAAGGCAACGCCGCCGCTCGCCCCCCCGATATAGCCAAGGCCCGCGGCGCGCTGGCCGCCATCCACATCGACCCAGCCATGGCCCGGTCCAGTCCGTTTGGTGATCGCGAAGCCGTCCGCATTCGGCTGGCGCAGGCGGAATTCGCCCCAGGCGGGGATATAGTCGAGCTTGTCGCGCACCGCCGCCGCCATCTGGCCGATCGGCGGCACGGCACGCCCTTCGGTCTGGGCGGTGCGAAACGCCTTGCCGGGATCGCGACGCAGGCCGGTCAGCGGCCGCACCGCCTCGGCCCACAAACCGCCATCCTGTCCGGCGAAGCGGATGTGGCGGTCGTAGAGCGCCTCGCGGAGCGGCGCCTCACCGGTCACCCCCAGACCGCGAACGAAGCGCTTGGCGGGATCGCCGTCGAAAATCAGGCTGTGCACCACCCGCACGGAAGCCGACCCCGCGTGGAAGTAGAGACGTAACGAGAAGGGCAGCCACCGCTCGCCCTCTCCCTCATGCTGGCCTTCCACTAGCACCACCACGCGGATCGGACCGGTCTGTTCGACCACCGCACGCTCGATCCGGCTGGCGTAGCGCAACCGGCGCGGGGCCGCCTCGGCATCGTCGTCGGACCCATCCTGGGCCGACGCGGTCAGCGCGACATTGCGCAGCACCTCGCGCCCGCCACTCGTCGCACTGCGGATGATCGCGGCGCCACTGCGACCGATCGTCCAGCGCGTGTCCCCCACAGCGACCTCGATCGCGTCGCTACGCTCGGTCACGCGCACCGCCGGGCCCGCAGCGCCGGCCCGGCCCGCCTCGACGCGCAGGTCGGCCGCCAGCGCGGCGTCGGCCGGCACTGCGTGGCCGGTCCATTTGATCGAGCCATCGGGCCACCATGCCAGCGGCCAGCTCTGCACGGGCTGCATCGCACCGCCTGTGCGGACTCGGTACGCATCGGCTAGTCGCGTACCGCGCGGCCAGGGCTGCCCCCAGGCCATGCCCTCATGCGCTTCGGGGGGTGAGGCGTCGAGCCAACCGGCATTGCCGCCGGTCGCGGCCGTCGCCTTCGCGACGGGATCGACGGCGGCGACCGCCTCCGTCCCCATCACGCTTGCCGCGGTCGCGGCCGTCGTCGAAAGCAGGAACGTCCTGCGGCTCCAGTCGGCCATGTCCGGCACCCTCTCAAATATAGGACAGCTTTTCATCATATGATACTATTTGACGGCTGCGGTCAAAGGCGATTTCGGGCGGGCGTTTTGCCGCAAGATACGGTCGCGTCTTCATTTCCGCCGCAGCGCGACCTATGCCGTCACCATGACCACGGCTGAGCGCCCGATCCGCACCCTGAAGGACATCGCCCGGCTGGCCGGCGTCAATCCCGGCACGGTATCCCGTGCGCTCGCCAACAGCCCGCTCGTCAACGAACAGACGCGCCAGCGCATTGCCGCGATCGCGGCGGAACACGGCTTTCGCCCGAATCTGATGGCGCGCCGACTGCGCACGCAGCGCACCGGCGTGATCGGCATCGCGGTGCCGCTGGGCCATGAGCGACGCCAGCATCTGTCCGACCCGTTCTTCATGACCCTACTCGGTCATCTCGCTGACGGCATCACCGGGCGCGGCTATGACGTACTGCTGTCGCGCGTCGTGCCGGACAGCGACGACTGGCTGGACGATATCGTCCGGTCGGGGACGCTCGACGGCGTGCTGCTGATCGGCCAGTCGGATCAATTTGCGGTGATCGAAGAGGTCGCGCGTCGCTATCGCCCGCTCGTCGTCTGGGGCAGCACCGTGGCGGGTCAGGCGCATTGCGCGATTGGGGTCGATAATGTCGCGGGCGGGCGGCTGGTCGGCGAGCGGCTGATCGCACGCGGCTGTCGGCGGCTCGCCTTCATGGGCGAGGTCCGGACGCTGGAGCTGATCGACCGCCACCGCGGTCTGTGCATCGCGGCGGAGGCCGCCGGCCTGCCGCCGCCGTTGCAGCTCGACACGCACCTCGCCTCCGACATCATGGCCGCGGAGATCGCCGCGAACCTCGACCGCGCGGGCGACGCGATCGACGGCATTGCCGCCGCGTCCGACGTGATCGCGATGCAGACGATCGCGGTGCTCGACCAGCGCGGGATCGCCGTGCCGCAGCGGATCGCGGTCACCGGCTTCGACGATCTGCCCTTCGCCGCGCAGGCGCGCATCGGGCTGACGACGGTGCGTCAGGATCTGCCGCGCGGCGCCGCGGCAATGGTCGACGCGCTGTTCGCGCGCATCGCAGGCGAGGATCGCGCGTCGCTGGTGATGGAACCGGTGCTGGTCGCACGCGACAGCGCCTGACGCGGGATCAGGCGATCCGCGCGGTATCGCCCTTAAGGTTCAACCGGAAAAAGGGCGCCGCGGTGCCGCCGAAATGCGCGCGGCGAAAGGCGGCATCGGTGCCGCGCGCGACGTCCTTCAGCCCCCAATAGTCGACGAAGCTCAGGACATCGCCCTCCCCCGTCACCCACCAGCAATAGGCCTGACTGGGCTCCTCGACCGGATTGGCGGCGACGAGGCCGCTGCCGTTGAGCGGGCGCCATGGACCGCGCAGCTCGTCGGCCACCATGCCGTACAAGCCCGTCGGCGCACCGATGCCGGCGGCGAAGCGCTTGGCCTGCGTCGACCAGAACAGATAATACAGGCCATCGCGCACGACGATATGCGGCCGCTCCAGTTCGTTGTTGACGCCGATCGCGCTCACCAGCGGCGCCTCCACCGCCCAGCCAAGGCCGTCGCGGGTGGCGAGGCCGATGACGCCGTCGTGGACGTCCGCCTCGCCCGCGGCGGAGCCGGTGAACAGCAGATGCTCGCGCGCCGTCACGGGATCCTGGAAATAGCCGGGATCGCGAAAGCCCTTGATCCGGTCGTCCACCGGCGCGTCCTGTTCGGTCGGGGCATACCAGTGCCCGTCGGCGCGCACCGTCTCGATCGGTTCGCCCCAGTCGGTGACGCGGCCGTCGACGAGGCGCCCGGTGGTTTCGAACAACCGCTGCATGAAGCGCGGGCCACCGCCGGCCACTCCCGCCGCGGTGAAGTGCATCGTCAGCGTCTCGCCGTCCTCGTGCAACCAGGCGCTGCCCGACCATTCGCGTGTGCCGGGCGTGAAGCCATCGGGAAAGGCATCGCCGTGATCGCGCCAGCCGTCCGCGCCGATGCTGTATAGGCGGATGCGGGCGACATCGTGCCGCGCCTCGGGATCGGGCGCGTGCGGCACGGCAAGGAAGAACCAATATTGCCGCCCGGCGATCGTCGCGGTCGTGCCGTCGCGACGCGCGATCGGCCACATGTCCCACAGGTCGCGCGTCGGATCGATCGCCACCACGTCTTTCGCCAGGATCACCGGGAGCCGCGCTGCCGCATCGGCCACCGCCCGCGCGGCATCCTCGCGCCGCCACACGCTCATGCCCGTGCCTCCACCGCGGGGCGCTCGCGCACCCAGACCACCGCCGCCGCCGCGCAGACCATCAGCACGCCGCACAATGTCAGCACGTTGCGCGGATCGCTGCCCAGCCACGGGCCATAGATCAGCGGCATCGTCGCCGAGAAGATCAGCATCGGCACGACGATCATCATGTTGAATATGCCCATGTACACGCCCGTCCGTTCGGGCGGGATGGCACCGGCGAGGATGACATACGGATTGCCCATCATGCTCGCCCAGCCGATGCCGATGCCGATCGCGGGCACAAACAGCATCGCCGCGGTCGTGACATGCGGCAGCGCCATCATCCCCGCGCCGGCCAAGACCAGGCAGACGGCATGCAGCTTGGCCGCGCCGATCCGGCGGGCGAGCGGCACCATCGCAAAGGCGGCGACGCAGGCGATGCCGTTATACCACGCCGCCATCACGCCGTTGGTCAGCACCGCGGAATGGAAGCCGCTGGAGGTCGCGTCGGCGGTGCCATAGACCGACCGGCCGATCGCGTAGATGACATAGGCCCAATAGGCCATCATCGCATACCATTGGAACAGGCTCATGAGCGCGAGCTTCCGCATCGCCATCGGCATCTGGACGATCGCGGTGCCGATCTCGCGCAGCGCCGCGCCCAGCCCCTTGGGCGCCGCGGCGATCCGCGCGCGCTCGGCGAGCGACAGCGGCAGTTCGGGCACGCGCCGCACCGAATAGACGATCGTCGTCAGCGACAGCACCGCGCCGACCATGAAGGCGATGCGCGCGGTATAGGGGATATTGTGCGCGTCGACCCAATCCTGGTTCATCCCCGCCCAGACCAGCAGCGACGGCGTCAGGAAGGCGAGCATCTGCGCTAGGCCCGTGAACGCCGATTGCGTCAGAAACCCGATCTGATGCTGGCTGGGATCGAGCCGGTCGGAGACATAGGCACGATACGGCTCCATCGTGATATTGTTGCCGGCATCGAGGATCCAGAGCAGCGACACCGCCATCAGAATCGAACTGCTCAGCGGCATGCAGAACAGCCCGATCGCGCACATCAGCGCACCCACCAGGAAATAGGGCGTCCGCCGACCCCAGCGCGAATCCGTCCGGTCGCTCAACGCGCCGATCAGCGGCTGGACCAGCAACCCCGTCATCGGCCCCGCCAATTGCAACAGCGGCAGCGACGCCTCCGAAGCGCCCAGATAGCTGTAGATCGGCGCCATATTGCCTTGTTGGAGCCCGAAACTGAATTGCAGCCCCAGGAACCCGAGATTCATCTCGAGGATACGCGGCACCGACAATCGCGGCTTCATCTCCGGCATACGCATGGCGCCTCTCCCTGACGGACGCCATCGTCGCAGCGTCGTCGGGTCACCGATAGCGATTTGCGCCGATCAACACAACAATCGATTGCATGGCCTATAATCAGCCATAAGCGTTGCCATCCAGCCGCCCCGTCGCGCGCAGCAGCGCCGCCTGCGCGACCAGCACATCCGCCCGCGCCGACGCGACCGCCAGTTGCGCGCTGCGATAGCTTTGGTCGGCGACAAGAATGTCGATCGTCGTGCGCAGGCCGACGGCATATTCGGCGCGCACGCCCTTCAGCGCGAGGTCGGCGGCGGCGAGACCGTCGACGTTCGCACGCAGCCGATCCTGCGCCGCACTCAGCGTCGCCCAGGCGGCATCGACGCTACGGACGGTTTCGCGCTGCGTCGCTTCGGCCTGAAAGCGTTCGGCGCGGTTGGTCGCCTGTGCCTGGCGGATGCGCGAGGGCACGAGGCCACCCGTCAGCAACGGTATGCGCAGGCTGAGCCCGGCGGAGGCGGCGGCGTCATAGCCACGCGTCCGGCCGTCGGCGACGATCAGGCCGCGGCCGTAACCACCCGTCAGGTCCAGTGATGGCGCGCCCTCCGCGCGGGCCGCATCGATCCGTGCGGCGGACCCTGCGACGACGCGGCGCTGCTGGAGCAACAGGGGGTTCGACGCCTCGGCCGCCTCGCGTGCTTGGGCACGGTCCGCGGGCAGCGCGGCGGGCAGCGGCACGTCGGCGACCAAAGCACCGGCCTCCTGCCCCACCGCGGCGCGATAGGCTGCGGCGGCGGTGGCGAGCGCCCCTTCTGCGTCGGCGAGATTGGCGACGACGGTCGCGCGCTGCGCCTCCAGCTGTGCGACGTCGGTGCGCGTCCCCTGCCCCAGATTGAAGCGCGAACGGGCCTCGTCCACCTGGCGGTCGAGCCGGTCGATGCCGACGCGCGCCACCTCCACCGCCTGCTGGTTGTAGAGCAGGTCGGCATAAGCGAGCACGACGCCTTGCAGGATCGCCGCTTCGGTATCGCGCAGCCCCTCGGCGCCCGCGGCGACGTCCTCGCGCGCCGCCCGGACCGCGGCGCGCACCCGCCCGCCGGTCCAGATCGGCACATCGGCGGCGACCGATGCATTGCCGGTACTGCCGTAGCCGAGCCGGTCGTACCCCGCGCCCCCGTTGGCCGACAGCGTGGGCCGGCCGAGCGCCCGCGCCTGCGCGGGCGTCTCCGCCAGCGCCTCCTGACGCGCCCGCGCTGCCGCGAGCTGCGGGTTGGTGGCATAGGCCGCCGCAATCGCCTCGCGCAGCGTCTCGGCAGAGGCTGGCGCCGCCGTCAGCAGCAGCGCGATGGCAACGAGGCGCTTAGTCATGACGCAGCGCCCAGGCGGGTGCGGCGCGGCTCGCCTTCAGTGCCTGCCCCAGCACGGTCAGCACCGCGATCACGACGGCGAGCAGCGTCGCGCCGAGGAAGAACAGCGGCGACAGACTGATCCGATCCACGAAGCCCGCCAACCACGTCCGCATCGCAAAGAAAGCGATCGGCCAGGCGACGAGGTTGGCGATCAGAACCGGCCGCAGGAACTGGCCCACCAGCAGCTTGACGATATCGCCCGACGACGCGCCCAGCGTCTTCCGAATGCCGATCTCCTTGATCCGCCGCGCGGTGTTGAACGAGGCGAGCCCCCACAGACCGACGCAACCGATCACCACGGCCAGCCCGGCGCCGATCGCGAACAGGCGCGTCGCCTGCTCGTCAGCCTTGTAGAAATTGTCGAGCCGTTCGTCCGCGCTCTTGCCGCCGAACGGCACCTGCGGCGCCATCCGCTGCCAGATCGCCTTTACCTGCGCCAGCGCTGCACGCGGATCACCCGTCACCCGTACGCTCGCGACGGTCACGAACGACGGCGCCTTGGTTGTGTAATAATAATAGGTCGCCACGGTCGGAGTGCGGGGCGATCTGAAGCGCATATCGGGAACGACCCCGATGATCGTACGCGGACGGTCGCCGCCGACCGTCTTACCGATGGCCTCATCCGCCGACCGGAAACCCAGCGTGCCGACCGCCTTCATCGTGATGATGATGTTCTTGGCCGCACCGACTGGCCGCTGACTGTTGTCGTCCATGCGATGCGCGTTGTCGAACAGCCGCCCTGCCACCGGACCGACTCCATGCGCTTTGAAAAAGTCGGGTCCGACATCGACCCAGTTCAGCATCGGGCCGTCTCCCGGCCGCCCCGGGATCGGAACGTTGTCGCTGCTCATGCTGCCGCTGCCGCCCACGGCGAAGTTGGAGAGGCCAACCGCCTTGACCATCGGCAGTGCGCGAATGGCGGCGACGATGGCATTGGCCTGGCCCGGACTGATCTGCGAGCTGGACAGCGACGGAATCACCAGCAGGCCATCGCGCCGGAAGCCTACATCGGCGGTCCGCACGTAGCGGGTCTGCGCGACCAGCACCGCGGTGCCGATCATGAAGGCGATGGCGAGGCCGAACTGAAAGACGACCAGCGCCTCGCGCGTCCGCGTTCCCGCCCGGCCGCCGCCCGGCGCTCGTGACGACGCCAGCACCGCCGCCGCCGGAAACCGTGCCAGCATCACCGCGGGATAGAAGCCCGCCGCGATTCCCGTGACGAGCGCCAGCATGACCAGCGCCGGAACGATCACCTGATACGGGATGGTCAGCGACAAGCCACCCGCCGCATTGACCAGCGGCAGGCCCAACTCGGCCAGGATCAAACCGCCCAGCGCTGCCACCGCGACAGTCAGCACGGCTTCGCCCAGGAACTGGCGAACGAGCGCGCTGCGACTGCCACCTAGTACCTTGCGCATCGCGACCTCGCGTGCGCGTAAACCCGCGCGCGCCGTGGCAAGATTGACGTAATTGACCAGC
Source organism: Arthrobacter sp. TPD3018 (assembly GCA_003075315.1). GTDB lineage: Bacteria > Pseudomonadota > Alphaproteobacteria > Sphingomonadales > Sphingomonadaceae > Sphingomonas. Next base: position 443,588 of record QDFQ01000002.1, read on the forward strand.
GCGATCAGCAGCGTCAGCACGCCGACGATGCCCAGCGTCACGACCGTCTGCCGCTGTCCGTCGCCGATATCGTTGGTCAGATGCACCTTGGTCAGCGGATACATGGCAAGGCCTATCGATTCCGACGGCTTCGGCCCCATGTCCCGCACGCCATGTCGCTCGACGAACGCAGGCATCTTCTGTTCGAACGCCTGCGCCGCCGCCGGCGTGTCGAAGCGGAGATAGGTCGACAGCGACGTGCTGCCCCAGTGCGTCCATTGCTCGGGATGACCTGTCTTCGGTAGTTGGACCAGCATCGTGAATTGCCGTTCGGTCGCCGCGGGGAGATCGCGGAAGATGCCCTTGACCTGATATTGTTTCGGCAGGTCCCCAGCTGCGGCGATCGTCATCGTCTGGCCGATCGGATCGGTGGTGCCGAAATATTTGCGCGCCTGACTTTCGCTGAGCAGCAGGCCGGTCGGCGATGCGAGCGCCTGTCGCCCGTCGCCCTTCACCATCGGGATATCGAACACATCGAAGAAGGACGGATCGACCTGCGCCACGTCCTCGCGCGTGGCGACGCCGTTGCGCAGCACGCTGCCGCCGTTCTTGCCGCCGGAGTAGCGGGTGCCGACGATATCGGGGAAATCGCCCTTCAATTCGTCGAGCAGCCCACCCATCGTTTCAGGTGTCGGGCCGTTATATTCGCTGCCTTTCAGGTTCCAGATGGTCTCGACCAGATAGATCTTGTCGTGGTTCGGCAGCCATTTTTCGAACCCCGTCTCGAACCGGACGTAGAGGCCCAGCACCAGGAACACGGCGATGCCCACCGCGAGGCCGCCGATGTTGAGCGCGGCATACAATTTGTGCCGGGTCAGCGAGCGGTACAGCGACAAAAGCGCGAAACGGTTCATGGCGTCCCCTCCCCTCAGATCGCGCGCATGGCGCTGGCGACGATGCGACCGTCGAGCATGTCGATGCGGCGCTTCGCCATGTCGGCGTGGCTGGGCGAGTGGGTCACCATCACGATCGTCGCGCCCTCGGCATTCAGCGCGGACAGGATGCCCATCACCTGCTCGCCGTTGGCGGTGTCGAGGTTGCCGGTCGGTTCGTCCGCCAGGATCAGCTTGGGATCGCCGACGATCGCGCGGGCGATGGCGGCGCGCTGCTGCTGGCCGCCCGACAGTTGGTGCGGGAAGTGGCGCGCGCGGTGGGCGATGCCGACCTTGTCCATCGCCGCGGCGACGCGCGCCTTCCGGTCCCCCGCATCCGTACGATAGGCGAGGCCGAGCGCGATATTCTCCTCGATCGTCAGCTCGTCGATCAGGTTGAAGCTTTGGAACACGAAGCCCAGCGTACTGCCGCGAAACTTGGCGAGCTCCGCCTCATCCAGCGCAGCAAGGTCGCGATCGCCGAACAGGTAGCGCCCCCCCGTCGGCCGATCGACCGTACCCAATGTGTTGAGCAACGTCGACTTGCCGCAGCCCGACGGCCCCATGATGGCGAGGAATTCGCCCGCCGCGACGTGCAGGTCGATGTCGGCAAGCGCGGTCGTTTCCACCTCGTCGGAGACGTAGCGGCGCTGGATATTTTCGAGACGGATCACGAAGGGCCCTTTCAACGGATGTTGAGGATGTCGCCCTTCACGGACGACGTGTTGCTGGTGACGATGCGTTCGCCGGGCTGCAGGCCAGACAGGATCTCGACCTGCTCGGGGTTGCGACGGCCGGTCTTGATGGTGCGGCGGCGGGCATGGCGGCCATCGGCGTCGAGAACGAAGGCCGCGGTGCCGCCACCCGATTCCAGCCAGCCGCCGACCGGCGCGACCAGCGCGGGTGCGGTGCTGCCGAGCGTAATACGCGTGTCGATCGTCTGGCCGCGGTTCAGGCTGGCCGTCGGCGCCCGGTCGAACGTCAGTTCGACGCGGAAGCGACCGTCCTTCACCGCCGGCAGCACCTTCGACACGGTCAGCGCCATGCCGTTCGCAGTGGCGCGCTGACCGACCGCGACGCGGCCGAGGTAATATTCGTCGACGTCCGCCTCCAGCTTCCACGACCCTTCGCTGTCGACCTGCCCCGCGGGGTCGCCGGGCTTCAACGTCTGCCCGGGCTGGAGCGTGAAGTTGGTGAGCCGCCCGCCCGCGGGTGCGCGGATCGTCAGCGCGTCGAGGCCCGAGCGGACCGCGGCAAGATTGCGCTCCAGCCGCGTGCGCGTGTCGTCGAGCCGTGCGCCCTGCGTCGTGGTGATCCGCGCCTCCGCGGCGCCACCCGATTGCAGCTGCGCCAGCCGCTTTTCCTGATACGCCGCTTCTTCTGCATAGCTCTTCACGCCGGCATCGGAAACGAAGCCCTTGTCGTGCAGCTGCTGGCGGATGCCGAGGTCGCGGCGCGCCTTGATGAGGTCGTAGTTCGCCTGTGCGATCTGCCCCGCCCGATCGAGGCGATTGCGCGCGATGCCAAGGTTCTCGCCAGCGAGGCCACCCAGCTGGCTGGCGATCTGCGCCTCGCGGGTCAGCACGTCGAGCTTCAGCGTCGGGTTGGCAAGGGTCGCGAGCGGCTGCCCCTCCGCCACCATCGTCCCGTCCTGGACCAGCAGTCTCTCGACCTGCCCGCCCGACAGCACGCCGACCAAAGTGGTGACACGCGGGGCCACGGTCGCCCGGACCGGCAGGTAATCGGCGAAGGGTGCGCGTTCGACCGTACCGGTATCGATGTCCGTGGCGGCGACGTCCGTCGATCCGCTTGAAGGCATGATCCGCCACAGCGCGATCGCAGCAATCAGCGCGAGGCAGACGGCAATCGCGCCGCGGCGGCGCCACCAGGGGCGTGCGGGCCGATCGACGCGGCGGTCCATGGCGGCGCCCGGCGACGTACCGGGGGAAGCAGTTGCGTGTTCGGACGGTTCGGTCATCATGGCGCCAGTGTCGCCGCGAACAGCCGAAAAGCCTAAACCGTTATGAATACTAGACTTTCACCCCAAGCACCGGACGACGACCGTTCGCAGGCGGACGCACTGTCCACAAATGGACGGTCGGACGGCGTGTCAACCGGACGGACGATTCTGCTGATCGACGACAATCCGGCGGTGTTCGGCGCGATGGACATCGCCTTTCGCATGGCCGGCCATCGGCTGGATGGCGCCAAGGGGCCGGAGGAGGCGATGTCGCGCTTGGCGACGCAGCGCTACGATGCGATCCTGCTCGATCTCAACTTCACGCCGGGGGAGTCGAGTGGCGAACAGGGTCTCGCCTGCCTCGCCCGGATCATGGCCGACGATCCGGCCGCCTGCGTCATCGTGCTGACCGCGCATAGCGGTATCCGCATCGCGGTCGCGGCGATGCAGGCCGGCGCGCGCGATTTCGCGATGAAGCCGTGGCGCAACGCCGACCTGCTCGCCCGCGTCGAGGGCGCGATCTTGCGCGGCGCGGCAGCGGCCCCGGCATCGCCGCAATCCGCCGGAGCCGAACCCGCTCGCCTGCTCGGCGACAGCGAGCCGATGGAGCGGGTGCGCGCGCTGATCCGCCGCATCGCGCCGACACCGGCGGGCGTCACCGTCACCGGCCCGGCCGGAAGCGGCCGGACGCTCGCGGCGCTGGCGATCCACGCCGCCTCGCCATGGGCCATGCGGCCGCCGATCAAGATCGACCTGCGCGATCCCGCCGCCTGGGCGTCGCTCGAGGCGGGCGAAGGCACCGCGATCCTGCGCCACCCGGACGGGCTGGACCCGTTCGCACAGGATCAGCTTGCCCAGCGGCTGCCCGCCGGAATCCGCTGCATCGCCGTCGCGTCCAGCGTCTCGGCGCTGTCGCCCGCCCTGCAACGTCGGCTGGCGACAGTGGAGGTGGCGATGCCGCCGCTCGCGCTCCGCGGCGACGATGCAGTGCTGCTCGCACGCCATTTCGCGCGCCTCGCCGCGGAGCGGTTCGTGCGGCCGCCGGTCCGCTTCACCGACGCCGCGGTCACGGCGATCCGCGCTGCCATCTGGCCGGACGAGGTCCGCGGCCTCGCGCTGGCGATCGAACGCGCGGTGCTGCTGTCCGATGATGGCATCCTCGACGCCGCCCTCGTCGCACCCGCCGCCCCGATCGCGGACATTGCGGGCGCCACCGCGCCAGAAGCGAACTTTGCGCTCAGCGATGCGGAGCGCGCGATGATCGAGGCGGCGCTGCGCGAACATCGCCACAATGTTACGCAGGCGGCGACGGCGCTCGGCCTCAGCCGCGGCGCGCTGTATCGGCGGATGGCGCGCTATGGTCTTTAGGCGCGGACCGTCGCCCATCGCCCTCAGCTTCGGGCTGATCGTGGCGGGCATCGTCGCAGCGCTTGCCTGGCAGCAGGGCACCTGGGGCTTGGGCGCTGGGGCAGCACTGGTTGCGCTGTGGCTCGCCGCGCTCAACTGGTGGCTGGTGGCACGCCCGCGCGACGTAGTGCGACCGGACCCGGTACGAACCGACGACGCCGACGGGCTGGTATTACGCCTGCTGCTCGACGCCGCACCGACGCCGCTGCTGGCGATCGACGCCACTGCCGCGCGCGCGCTCAATCGCGCCGCGCGCCGCCTGTTCGGGACCGACGACCGTATCCTGCCCGCGCCCCCAGCGCTGGCCGATGCCACCGTCACCCATCTGCGCCACGAAGGCCGCGGCTGGCGGATCGACCGTGTGCGCGTCGCCAACGGGCAGGACGTCGCCGCGCTGATCGACATCGAGCAGGAGGAGCGCGCCGCCGAAGCCCGCGCCAGCGCAGAGATGATCCAGGTCCTGGGGCACGAATTGCTCAACGGCCTCGCCCCCATCGCCTCGCTCGCCGAAAGCGGCGCCGCGGCGGTGGCGCGGCCCGAGGTCGATGTGGCGCTGCTGCGCGAGATCCTTGAGACGCTGGCACGCCGGGCGGAGGGGTTGCAGCGCTTCACCGAAGCCTATCGCGCCATCGCCCGCCTGCCGGAACCCACGCGCCGTGCAGTGCCGGTGGGTGAGCTGGCGGACGATCTGGCGCGACTGTTCGCCACGCGCTGGCCTGCCGTAGCGCTGTCGGTGGCGGCGGATGCCGACGCCTGGCCCCTCGATCGCGACCAGATCGTGCAGGCGGTCTGGGCGCTGCTACAGAATGCGGCGGAAGCGGCCATCGCCGCGCACGCCGCCGGGGCCAAAGTGGCGCTGCGCGTCACGGCGAGCGACACGCTGGCGATCGAAATAGAGGACAATGGCGCCGGCGTTCCCGCAGACGCCGTCGCCCGCATCTTCCGTCCCTTTCATACCACCAAGGCGGACGGCACCGGTGTAGGCCTCAGCCTCGCGCGGCAGATCGCGCTGGCGCATGGCGGCACGTTGACGCTAGCCCCCGATGCGCCGACCCGTTTCCGCCTCACGATCCCCTGACGGCGCCAAACCCCCTTTCGCGCGTTCAGCGCCCGACCCAAGAGGAGCCCGATCGATGGCCGACGACACCAGCGCCAACAACCAGCCTGCCGGCTATGTCCCGCCCGAAGTGTGGACGTGGAACCCGGGCAACGGCGGCCAGTTCGCCAACATCAACCGCCCCATTTCCGGCGCGACGCAACAACGCGACCTCCCCACCGGCGACCATGCACTGCAACTCTATTCGCTGGGCACGCCCAACGGGCAGAAGGTGACCATCATGCTCGAAGAGCTGCTCGCCGCCGGCCACGCGGGCGCGGAGTATGACGCCTGGCCGATCGAGATCGGCAAGGGCGACCAGTTCGGCAGCGGCTTTGTCGCCATCAATCCCAATTCGAAAATCCCGGCGCTGCTCGACCGTCGCAGCGATCCGCCGCTGCATTTGTTCGAAAGCGGATCGATCCTGATCCACCTCGCCGAAAGCTTCGGCGCGTTCCTGCCCGCATCCGGCCAAGCGCGCGTCGAAACGCTCAACTGGCTGATGTGGCAGATGGGGTCCGCGCCCTTCGTCGGCGGCGGCTTCGGCCATTTCTACGCCTACGCGCCCTTCCGCATCCAATATGCGATCGACCGCTATGCGATGGAGGCCAAGCGGCAGCTACACGTGCTCGACACGCGGCTGTCCGATAACGCATTCCTCGCGGGCGACGACTATACGATCGCCGATATCGCCGCCTGGCCATGGTATGGCGGACTGATGGACGGCATCTACAGCGCGCAAACGTTCCTGTCGGTCGAGGAATACCCGAACGTCCGCCGCTGGACCGATACGATCGCCGCGCGCGAAGGCGTCCGCCGCGGCCGTATCGTCAACCGGCTGACCGGGGCGCCCGGCAGCTTCCTTGCCGAACGCCACAGCGCGGCGGATATCGACCATGCGCTGGCGCAAGCAGCGGACGACGCTAAAAACTGACGTCATCCCAGCGAAGGCTGGGATCTCCCGGTTCCATGACCCGAGAGAGGCCCCAGCCTTCGCTGGGGCGACGCCTCAGAGTCGTTACCCGATCAGGCGGTAACCGATGCCCTGTTCGTTAGCGATCAGGCTGCCGACGGCGTGCGGCGCCTCCAGCTTCTGGCGCAGGTTGCGGATCACGATGCGGAGATATTCGACCTTCGGATCGTGGCCGCCCCATACCCTCTGCAGGATCAGTTTGTGCGTGACGACACGGCCGGCATGGTCGGCGAGCAGCGTCAGCACCTCATATTCCTTGCGCGTCAGATGCACCTCGACGCCCGCGCGCTCCACCCGATGGGCGGCGGGATCGATCGTCACCTCGCCCGCGCGCACGACGCCGGCCCCCTTTGCCTCGCTACGCCGCAGCGCGACGCGGAGGCGGGCGAGCAGTTCCTCGCTGTCGAACGGTTTGGTGACGTAATCGTCCGCGCCGAGATCGAGCGCGGCGACCTTGTCCTCGGTCGCGTCGCGCGCGGAGACGACCAGCAGCGCGATCCCCGGCGTCCGCGCGATGACCGGCACCAGCTCCAGCCCGTCGCGGCCCGGCAGCCCCAGATCGAGCAGCACCGCATCGGGCGCGGTCTGGGCCACCGCGGCCAGCGCCGCGCGCGCATCGGCGGCATCGATCACCTCATGGCCGGCGCGCTCCAGCGTCTGGCGGAGCAGCCGCCGGATCGCCGGTTCGTCATCCACCACCAGCACGCGCGCCATCAAATCTGCCCCTCGACCACTGCATCGCGTACAATTGTGGCGGACGGGAAAACCAGCGTAAACCGCGCGCCCGCGCCGTCCTCGCGATTGGCGGCCTCCACGCCGACGCCCATCGCCTCGGCGAACGCCTTGACGATGGCGAGGCCCAGCCCTGTGCCCCCGGCCGACCGGTCCGATCCATCAAAGCGTCGGAACGTGTCGAAGATCGCGCTCTCCGCCCCCGGCGGCAACCCCGGCCCCTCATCGACCACCGACAACCGCAACGTTGCGCCGCGATGCGCGCCGACGATGCGGATCGCGGTGCCCGGATCGGCGTAGCGCCCGGCATTGTCGAGCAGGTTGAGCAGGCAATGGTGCAGCAACTGCGGATCGCATCGGACCAGCGGCAGATCGGGTGGCACCTCCAGCCGGATCGCATGGCCGGCGAGCGCCGCGCGCGCGTCATGCGCCGCGCCCGTCACCGCATCGGCAAGGTCGATCGGCTCGATCGCCAGCGTCAGCGCCCCCGCCTCGATCCGCGCCATGTCGAGCAAATTGGCGACGAACCGGTCGAGCCGCCGGGTCTCGACCTCGATCGTCGTGACCAGATCCGGCGTCACGCCGTGGCGCAATTCGGCGGCAGCAGCCTTCACCGCGGTCAGCGGCGTGCGCAGGTCGTGGCTGACCGACGACAGCAGCGCGCCACGCAAACGGTCGCGGGTGCGGATCGTCTCGACGTCGCGCATCTCGCCTTCCAGCCGCAGCCGCTCCAACACCATCGCCGCCTGGTCGATCAGGCTGGTCAGCAACGGCAATTGGTCGGCACGCACCGGATCGCCGCCGCCATCGCGCGCCAGTCCCAGCACGGCCAGCGTCCGCCCGGCATGTGACAGCGGGTGGAACACCCAGTCCGATGCGGTCAGCGTGCCCGATCCGCGCCCGGTGGTCGTCGCATTGTCGAATGCCCATTGCGCCGCGGCGAGATCGAGCGTGCCGAGCTGATACCCTTCCGCATCGGCGGCCTGCACATCGAGCCCCCCGGCACCCGCGCCAAGCAGCACGGCGTGCACGTCGAGAATATGCGCGATCTCGCGACAGGTGGCGCGCTTCACCGCCGCATCGTCGGCCAGCTCGGTCAGCTGGCGCAGGAAGCCGGTCAGCGCGGCATTGGTGCGCGCGCTCTGACCCGCCAGATCGGCCTGCGCCCGCACGCGCGCCGCGAGATGGCTGGTGACGAACGCGACCCCCAGCAGCACGAACACCGAGATGACGTTCTCAGGGTTATTGATCGTGAACGTGCCGGTCGGGGGCAGAAAGAAGAAGTTATAGGCGAGGCTCGATGCCAGTCCCGCAAACAGCCCGGTACGCAGCCCGAACAGGCTCGCCGCCGCCATCACCGGCAGCAGGTACAGCATGCCGACATTGCCGAGCTGCAGCACGCGGAACAGCGCGGTGCCGATGCCGGTGACGCCCGCAATCATCGCGCTGGTCGCAACATAGCCCAGCCGCGAGCCCCAGGCGCCGCGTCGCAGCGGCAGGCGTTCGGGCTTTGCGGCACCACCCGCGACGGGCAGGACGTGGACGGTGACGCCTGGCGTCTCGCGCACCAGCCGGTCGACCACCGATCCGTGCCGCAGCTCGAACCAGCGCGACCGGCGCGACTTGCCGACGATCAGCTGCGTCGCGCGCGCATCGGCCAGATACCCCTTGATCCCCTCGACCACCCCTGCCGCGGGAACGGTCACGACCGTCGCGCCGAGTTGCGTCGCCAGCGTCATCGCCGCCGCGACGCGGGCGTGCTGCGCATCGCTGAACGCGGCGACGCGCGGCGTCTCGATGAACAGCGCCGTCCACGGCCCGCGCAGGCCATCGGCGACGCGCTTGCCGGCCCGCACCAGCCCTTCGCCGCCGGCCAGTTCGTTGATCGCGACGACGATCCGCTCCGCCCCCGCCCAGGTGCCGCCGACCCCCAGCGCGCGGACATGCTCCAGCATCTGCGCGTCGACCGCCTGCGCGGCGCGGGTCAGCGCCAGTTCGCGCAGGGCCGACAGATTGGATTTGGAGAAAAAGTGCTGGAGCGCGCGCGTCGCCTCCTGCGGCAGATAGACCTTGCCCGCCTTCAGCCGCTCGATCAGCTCGTCGGGCGGGATGTCGACGACCTCGATCTCGGCCGCCTCCAGCACGCTGTCGGGCACCGTCTCGCGCACGCGGACATGGGTGAAGCCCGCGACGATATCGTTGAGGCTTTCGACATGCTGGATGTTGATCGTCGAATAGACGTCGATCCCGGCGGCGAGCAGTTCCTCGACGTCTTGATGCCGCTTGGGATGGCGGCTGCCCGGCGCATTGGTGTGCGCCAGCTCGTCGACCAGCGCGAGGCGCGGCGCACGCGCGATCAGCGCGTCGAGGTCCATCTCGTGCAGCGCCCGCCCCTCGTACGGGATGGCGAGGCGCGGCAGGATTTCGAAACCGCGGGTCAGCGCGTCCGTCTCGGCACGACCATGCGTTTCGACCACACCGACGACGACATCGACGCCCTCACGCGCCCGCGCCTTCCCTTCGGACAGCATCTCGAACGTCTTGCCGACGCCCGGCGCCGCCCCAAGGAAAATCTTCAGGCGGCCACGACCCTCCTGCGCCGCCTGACGCAGCAGTGCCTGGGGGTCGGGCCGGCCGTCACTCATCGCCTGACGGATGCGTCGAGCGCGCGGTTGAGTGCAAGTACATTCACATGGGGGTCGCCGAGCAGCGGGCTTTCGGTCGCGCCTGCGACCAGCGCCTCCACCCGGGCGAGCGGCAGGCCGCGGACGCGCGCGATGCGGGGGGCCTGCGCCAGCGCTGCCTCCGGCGACAGATCGGGGTCTAGGCCCGATCCGCTGGTGGTGACGAGATCGGCGGGGATCGGCCCCGTCACGCCCTCTGCCCGGCGCTTCGCCACGTCGGCGGTGACGCGATCGGCCAGCGCCTTGCTCGCGGGGCCGAGGTTCGATCCGCTCGACGCCATGCCGTCATAGCCCTTGCCCGCCGCCGAGGGGCGCGTCTGGAAATAGCGGTCCGACGTGAACGCCTGCCCGACGACGTCCGACCCGATCACGCGCCCGCCCTGTTCGATCAGGCTGCCGTTCGCCTGATGGGGGAAGACCAGCTGGCCGACGCCGGTCATTGCCAGCGGATAGACGATGCCGAGCAATGCGGCGAACAACAGCGTCATCACGATCGCCGGCCGCAATGCCGAAGAGAAATCCTTGCCCATATTCTGTACTCCTCAGGCCAGTCCGAGGCCACCGACGACGATGTCGATCAGCTTGATTCCGATGAACGGAGCGAGCAGGCCGCCCAGCCCATAGATGGCCAGGTTGCGCGCCAGCAGCGGCCCCGCCCCCATCGGTCGATAGGTCACGCCCTTCAGCGCCAGCGGCACCAGCGCCGGGATGATCAGCGCGTTGAAGATGATCGCCGACAGGATCGCGCTCTGCGGCGTCGTCAGCCCCATCACGTTGAGCACGCCGAGCCCCGGATAGAGGGCGACGAACATCGCCGGGATGATCGCGAAATATTTGGCGACGTCATTGGCGACCGAGAAGGTCGTCAGCGCCCCGCGAGTCATCAGCAACTGCTTGCCCAGCCCGACGACCTCGATCAGCTTGGTGGGGTCGCTATCCAGGTCGACCATGTTGCCCGCCTCGCGCGCCGCCTGCGTGCCGGTGTTCATCGCCACGCCGACGTCCGCCTGCGCCAGCGCCGGCGCGTCGTTGGTGCCGTCGCCGCACATCGCGACCAGCCGCCCGCCGGTCTGTTCCTTGCGGATCAGGTCCAGCTTGTCCTCGGGCGTCGCCTGGGCGAGGAAGTCGTCGACGCCCGCCTCCGCCGCGATCGCCGCCGCGGTCAGCGGATTGTCGCCGGTGATCATCACGGTCCGGATGCCCATCTGGCGCAGTTCGGCGAAGCGTTCGCGGATGCCCGCCTTGACTACGTCCTTCAGGAAGATCGCACCGAGCAACCGGCCGTCCTTCGCCACCGCCAGCGGCGTGCCGCCGGCGCGGGCGATCTCGTCGGTGATGCGGCGCAATTCGGTCGCCGCTGCCGTCTCACCACTGCCCGGATTGGCGCGCAGGATCGAGTCGACCGCGCCCTTCTGGATCAGCGTGTCGCCGATCCGTACGCCCGACACGCGGGTCTGGGCCGTGAAGGCGATCACCTCGGCGTGGCTTGGCAACGTCGCCGTCTGCCCGAAGCGTTCGCGCGCCAGCACGACGATCGAACGGCCTTCGGGCGTCTCGTCCGCCAGGCTGGCAAGCAGAGCGGCTTCGGCGAGATCCTCTCCGCTCGCACCGCCGACGCTGCGGAACTCGCTCGCCTGCCGGTCGCCGATCGTGATCGTGCCCGTCTTGTCAAGCAGCAGCACGTCGATATCGCCCGCAGCCTCGACCGCACGCCCCGACTTGGCGAGCACGTTGAAGCGGACCAGCCGGTCCATCCCCGCAATGCCGATCGCGGACAGCAGCGCGGCGATCGTCGTCGGGATCAGCGTGATCAGCAGCGCCGCCAGGATCGCCACCGGGATCGACCCGCCAGCATAGCTGGCGAAGCCTGGAATGGTCGCGACCGCGATCAGGAAGATGATCGTCAGGCCGGTCAGCAGGATGGTCAGCGCGATCTCGTTCGGCGTCTTCTGCCGCTCGGCGCCCTCGACCAGCGCGATCATGCGATCGAGGAAGCCCTGCCCCGGCTCGACGGTGACGCGCACCTTGATCGAATCGGAGATGACGCGCGTGCCCGCCGTCACCGCCGACCGATCGCCACCCGCCTCGCGGATCACCGGCGCGCTTTCGCCGGTGATCGCGGCTTCGTTGACCGATGCGACGCCCTGGATCACCTCGCCGTCGGACGGGATCAGGTCGCCCGTCTCGACCAGCACGACGTCGCCGACGGTCAGCCGCGTGCCGGCCACCAGCTCCCAGGCGTCGCCGACGCCGATCAGTCGCTTGGCCTTCAGCTCGGCCTTGGCATCGCGCAGGCTTGCCGCCTGCGCCTTGCCGCGCCCTTCCGCCAGCGCTTCGGCGAAGGTGCCGAACAATACGGTCAGCCACAGCCAGACGACCAATTGCAGCTTGAAGCCGGTCGACAGGCCGTCCTGCCCGACTGCGAGCAAGACGGTCAGCAGTACCGCGACGACCGCGGTGGTGAACATCACCGGGTTACGGATCAACTGCCGGGGATCGAGTTTGACGAAGGCATCGCGGATCGCCGGCACGATCAGCTCTGCAGTGAACAGCGAAGCGTTGCTTGTCTGGGCCATGATGACGGCGCCCCTTACGAAAGCTGGCCGCCGATCATCGCGAGATGATCGGCAATAGGACCGAGAGCGAGGCTCGGCAGGAAGGTGAGGCCGCCCAGCACCAGGATGATGCCGACCAGCAGGCCGACCCACAGGCCACCGGTGGTCGGGAACGATCCCGCGCCCGCCGGCGTGTGCCGCTTGGCGGCAAGGCTGCCGGCGATCGCCAGCATCGGCACGATCACGAAGAACCGCCCGATCCACATCGCGACGCCCAGCAGGCCGTTGTACCAGGGCGTACCGGCGGTCAGGCCCGCAAAGGCCGATCCGTTGTTCCCGACCGCGCTGGTGAAGGCGTACAGGATTTCGCTAAAGCCATGCGGCCCCTTGTTGAGCGGCCCGGCTAGGCCCGCCTGCGCGACCGCGGACAGCGCGGTGCCGCCCAGGATCACCAGCGGCAGCACCGCGATCGCCAGCACCGCGAGCTTCACCTCGCGCGCCTCGATCTTCTTGCCGACATATTCGGGGGTGCGGCCCACCATCAGGCCGGCGACGAAGACGGCGAGGATGGCGAACAGCAGGAAGCCGTAGATGCCGGCACCGACGCCGCCGACCACCACTTCGCCCAGTTGCATGTTGATCAGCGGGATCATGCCGCCCAGCGCGGTGAAGCTGTCGTGCATCGCATTGACCGCGCCGCACGACGCCGCCGTGGTGACGACCGAGAAGAGCGCGGACGCGGCGATGCCGAAGCGCACCTCCTTGCCCTCCATATTGCCGCCTGCGACACCCAGATGGTGCAGCACCGGATTGCCCGCGGCTTCCTGCCAATAGGTGCCGCCGACGCCGGCCAGGAACAGCAGCAGCATCGCCGCCAGGATCGCCCAGCCCTGCCGCGTGTCACCCACCGCCTTGCCGAACGTCCAGGTCAGGCCCATGCCGATCACGAAGATCGACGCCATCTGCACGAAATTGACCAGCGCGCCCGGGTTTTCGAACGGATGCGCGCTATTGGCGTTGAAGAAGCCGCCACCGTTGGTGCCGAGCATCTTGATCGCTTCCTGACTGGCGACCGGGCCCAGCGCCAGCGTCTGGCGCAGCCCCTCCAGCGTCGTCACGTCGACCGAACCGGCCAGCGTTTGTGGCACGCCGCTCGCGATCAGGAAGATCGTGTAGACGATGCATGCCGGCAGCAGCAGGTACAAAGTGATCCGGGTCATGTCGGCCCAGAAGTTGCCGATGCCACTCGCCTGCCGCCGCGCGAAGCCGCGGAACAGCGCGAAGGCGAGCGCGATGCCCGTCGCCGCCGACGTGAAATTGTGGATGGCCAGCGCCAGCATCTGGCTGAGGTTCGACAGCGTCGATTCCCCCGCATACCATTGCCAGTTGGTGTTGGTGGTGAAGCTGACCGCGACGTTGAACGCGCCATCCGCGCCCACGCCCGCATAATGCAGCGGGTTGAGCGGCAGCACCGCCTGCAACCGCAGCACGGCATAGGTGAACAGCATCAGCGCGATATTGAACAGCAGCATGTGCACGGCGTAGCGCCGCCAACCCTGCTCTTCGGTCGGATCGATGCCCGACAGACGATAGAAGCCGCGCTCGACGGGGCCGAGCACGGCGTGGAGCGGCGTGCGCCGCCCCTCGTACAGCGCGAACAGCCACAGGCCGACCGGCTTGACGAGGGCGAGCAGCACCGCGACGAAGGCGAGGATCAGGCCCCAACCCTGGATGGTCATGACAGCGCTCCCTTCAGAAGCGTTCGGGGCGGAGCAGCACCGCCACCAGATAGGCGAGCAGGCCGAGCGCGCAGGCGGCGGCGAGCCATAGGTCGATGGTCATCGCGCATCCCCCCCTCACGCTTTGTCGCACAGGCGGGCATAGGCCAGCGTCAGCGCCGACAGCCCGCCGATGATCGACAGCCAGATGATATCCTGCATGGAAACGTCTCCCCGTTCAGAAGGCGGCGGTGAGCGAGACGAGCGCGGTGCTGCCGGCGATATTGCCGGTGCCGTCCTGTCCCTTGCTGAAGCTCGGCCGCAGATAGGCGGCGTCGCGGTTCGAGATGTTGGTATCGATCCAGGCGACGCCCAGCGTCAGATTGCGCCAGCTGGTGTCGACGCCCAGCGACCAATCCCAGTAATCGCCTGTCGGCGTCGGAGCGGTGGCATTGGGTCCCAGGCCGTCCATGCCCCAGCTGTGGCCGATATGCGCCTTGGCGGTGAACGGCGTCCCGTGGATCGCCGCCGCGCCGTCGCCCCAGACGTACAGATTGTCGCTCTTCGCGCCGGGATGGTCGTAGACCCCGGCGGCTGCGCTTGCGCCGTTATCGTACCATTTGCCGATCGCCTGCTGCTTGGGGGCATAGGCGGCCCCCGCGGTCAGCGAGACCGGGCCGGTGGTGCCGGACAGCTTCACATAGGGTTCGGCATAGTCGGTCTTGTTGGCGCCGCCCGGATACATGTACCAGGTCAGCCCGACGTCGAGCGTGCCGGTGGAGCTGATCTTGGTCTTGTACCCACCGATCAGGTCCAGCTCCATATTGGCGCCGCCGAACGTACCCCAGCCGGCAAGGTTCGACGCCCAGGCGCCGACATAGACGCCGCTTTTATGGGCGACGGTCAGCCCGGTCTGCACCGCCATATGCTCGTCGGTCTGCGAGATGCCGCGCAGGCGATAGTCGGACAGGATCGCAGCCGAGCCGCTGACCGTCACCGCCGGCGGCGGCGCGGTGTCGGTGCTCTGGGCATAAGCGGGCGCCGCGACGGGCAGCAGGGCGACGGCAAAACAATAACGGATACGCACGAAATCGAACCTCCCACGAACGGAGGATCCGGGCGCCGCGAACGGGCGCCGGATCCTCCTGCGGGCAAGGCAATTAGGCCGTGCGTCCGTAGGGTTTCGAGAGCGATTATCGGGTCAGGGCGTATGTTTTCCGTATGTTTTTACGCGGGCCGTCTCACGCCGCCGAGACGAAGGCGTCGAGCCGCGCCAGATGCGCCGCCACCGCGTCCGGCGGCAGGAACGATCCGATGAAGCTGTTGCGTGCCAGCGTCGCCAGCGCCGCGCGGTCCAGCCCCCGTGCCGCCGCCACCGCGCGGTAATTGTCCGCGACATAGCCGCCGAAATAGGCCGGATCGTCCGAATTGATGGTCGCGCGCAGCCCCTGTGCCAGCATCGCATCAATCGGGTGATCCTCGATCCGGTCGACCACGCACAATTTCAGGTTGGACAGCGGGCACACCGTCAGCGTTATCCCCTCAGCTGCCAGTCGCGCGACCAAAGCCGCATCCTCCAGCGAGCGGTTGCCATGATCGATCCGATCCACGTCGAGCAGGTCGAGCGCCTGCCGGACATAGTCCGGCGGCCCCTCTTCCCCCGCATGCGCGACCAGCTTCAGCCCCTTCGCGCGGGCAGCGGCAAAGACGCGCGCGAACTTCTCGGGCGGGTGGCCGACCTCGGACGAATCGAGGCCGACCGCGGTGATCCGGTCGAGCCACGGCGTCGCCTCTTCCAGCGTCGCGAACGCCTCGTCCTCGCTCAGGTGGCGCAGGAAGCTCATGATGAGCGCGCTGGTCATGCCACGCCGCGCTTCCGCCTCTGCCATCGCGGAGAGCAGCCCCTCGATCACCTCGGCGAACGGGATGCCGCGTGCGGTGTGCGTCTGCGGGTCGAACATGATCTCGGCATGCACCACGCCATCGGCCGCGGCGCGGTCGAAATAGGCAGCGGCCAGATCGTGGAAGTCGGCGCGCGTGCGCAGCACGTCCGCCCCGGCATAATAGATGTCGAGGAAATCCTGCAGGTTGGAAAAGGCATAAGCCGCCCGCACCGCCTCCACCGACGCATAGGGGATCGCGACACCGTTGCGCTTCGCCAGCGCGAACATCAGCTCCGGCTCCAGACTGCCCTCGATATGCAGGTGCAGTTCGGCCTTGGGCAAGGCGGTGATGAAATCCTCGGTCATGCGGTCACTCCAGGCACGGCGACCGAAACTGCAACGCGAACCGCCGTTCCGCAAGCGGCGCCCGGCCTACCAGCCCATGCTGCCCGGCACGCCCTTGAACGGCCCGGCTAAATCCGCCGTGATCCATCCGCCATAAAAGCCGCCCGGCTGCGGGACCACCTGCTCACCATCGACCAGACAGCGGTCAAACGGCCCGGCGTAAAAGGCGACATGGTCGCGCAGGATCGCGAAGGCGCGTGTCGGATCGGGATAGCTCCACGCGACATCGGTCAGCCGGACGTCGCCGACCTGCACGTGCCAGTACACCGCATGCCCCTTCCATTCGCAGAAGGAGCGCCGGTCCGATGGGATCAGCACGCCGGGCGTGATGTCCGCGGGCGGGATATACCAGCTCGGCGGATGGCTGGTCTCCAGCGTGCGGACGGGCGCGCGGGTGTCGGCCAATACGACGCCACGATGCTCGATGCGGACGTGCCGATCGGTCGCCTCCGCCACCGCGGGCCGCGGAAAGTCCCAGACGCTCTGCTGCCCCGGGCGGACGGGATCGGGGCGCGGCCTCATGCGCGTGCCTCGCGCCGCCGCAGCCAGCGCTGCAAATGCGGCCGCACCCGCAGGAAGCCGAGGTATATGCGTTCCAATGCTGCCAGCACGATGGGATTACGCGCTGCGACACCCAGCGGACGCAGCAGCGGGATCGCACGCCACATCGCCGCGAAAGCGGCCGCACCCGATAGCAACGGCCCTTCGCCCTCGCGCGCATGGAAGCGCGCCAGCATGGCGCTCCGGTCGATCGGGCAGGTCCCTTGCCCGGCGACGTCGACGAAGTCGATCCGGCCGCGACGGTCCAGCCGGCGCATCAATGCGATCTCGCGCTGACACAATGGACACTGGCCGTCATGCCACACGGTTACGCGGCGCATCGCCCCTCCGCGGGATTGTCGCGCCAGATCCGCTCGGCCAGCAATGTCGCGAAGCCCAGCCAGCCGACGAAGGGCACGGCCAGCGCCGCCGCCGGCCGGTCGACGCGCGCGGCGGTGGCGACATAGGCCGCGCCCGTCGCCACCATCGCGCCCGACACCGCCGCACTCGCACCCAATTGCCGCTCGCGAAAAAACAGCTGCGTCCAGCCGCCGATCAGCGCGCTGTTGACCAGCCACAGGCCGATCGCGGCATTGCGGGTCGGCCCCGGCGCGCGACGAAGCAGGCGATAGCCGCCCACCGCCAACCCCGTCTCCAGCACCGGCCACACCGCGCCAAAGGCGGCGTCGGGCGGCGTGAAGCCGGGCTTGTCGAGCTTGCGATACCAGCGCCGTACGCCCGGATGCGATGCGTCGGGCGCATTGCGCCGCCCGACCAGCGCGCTGATCCCAAGCACGGCGGCAACCGACGCCAGCGCCGCACCGCGGCTCAATCCGCCGCTGCCGGTGTCAGCCGGCCGTCCGCTGTCCCTGTCCAACTACCACCTCCTGCGATCACCTGTCGCTACAGCGAGCCACACGCGCGGACGTTCCAGTCCGCCGCCACGGCAGATGATTTGGGCCCATGGCGCCTGCGACGCGTTACCGGCGGATGAGCTCGCACCACGACCGCTACGCCTATCGCCCGATCACCGATCGCCCCGTCTACGACTGGCCCAATGGTGGCCGCCTCGCCATCTATCTGGGCGTCAATTATGAGGTATTCCAGTTCGGCAGCGGCCTCGGTGCCGAGCTTGCCCCGGCGCAGACCGATCCCGACGTGATGAACTATGCCTGGCGCGATTACGGCAACCGCGTCGGCGCGTGGCGGCTGTTCGATCTGTTCGACCGGCTGGACCTGCGCACAACCGCGCTGGTCAATGCGGACGTGCTCGAAGCCTGCCCCGGCCTGGCCGAGGCATGCCGCGACCGTGGCGACGAGATTGCGGCGCATGGCGCCACCAACGCCGCGGCGCAGGGCGACCTGTCCGGCCGGCGCGAGGCGGCGATGATCGGCGACGTCACCGAACGCCTCGCCGCGCTCGGCGTCCGCCCGACGGGATGGCTCGGCCCCTGGATTTCCGAAAGCGCGCAGACGCCGGACCTGCTCGCGCAGCAGGGCTATCGCTACGTCCTCGACTGGGCGCATGACGACCAGCCGACGCGGCTGTCGACCGCACACGGCGGGCTGCTGTCGATCCCCTATTCGCAGGAGATCAACGATATCCCCGCGATCATCGCCCGCCGGCAGGAGGCGGAGACGTTCGCCGGTATGATCCGCGCCGCCGTCGAGCAATTGCTGTCGGAATGCGACCGCCGCCCCGTGGTGCTCGGCATCGCGCTCCACCCGTACATCATGGGGCAGGCGCACCGCACGCCCGCCCTCGCCCGCGTGCTGACCGAGCTGCGGGCCGCGAACGACCCGCGTATCTGGTGGACCACCGCCGGCGAGATCGCCGCGCATGTCGAGGCAAACGATCTGGCGGTGTGAACCGCGGCCGGCAAACCATCACGATCGAAAAGGATGGCGCGACGCCTCCGCCCGGCTAGGCTGGCGCGATGCAGCGTCTTCACATCGCGATTGCCGGCTGCGGCCCGGCGGGTCTCGCCACCGCGCTGCTGCTGCATCGCGACGGCCACCATGTCACCCTGTTCGAACGGTTCGATGCGCCCCGCCCCGTGGGGTCGGGGCTGATGATCCAGCCGACCGGTTTCGCGGTCCTGCGCGCATTGGGGCTGGCCGACGCCCTGCTCAACCATGGTGCCCGCATCGATCGCCTGCATGGCGAGGCGGGGAGCAGCGGCCGGGTCGTCCTCTCCGTCCGCTATGCCGCGCTCGGCAAGCGGGCGGGGTTCGGGGTCGGCGTGCATCGCGCGACCCTGTTCACACTGCTGCATCAGGCCGTCGCTGCCGAGGGGATCGCGATCGAAACGGGCTGCGCGGTGTCGGGCAGCGACCTCACCGCCGACAACCGTCGCGTCCTGCTACTGGAGGGCGGCCGCCGGATCGGCCCTTTCGACCTCATCGTCGACGCGCTCGGCACGCGGACGCCGCTGGCGCCGCCCTGCGGCCGCACGCTCGCCTATGGCGCGCTGTGGGGGACGCTCGACTGGCCCGCCGATGCCGGCTTCGATCCAGCCGCGCTCGAACAGCGCTATCGGCGGGCGAGCGTGATGGTCGGCGTGCTGCCGATCGGACGGTTTCCGGGCGACGCGCGCCAGCATGCGGCACTCTTCTGGTCGCTGCGCGCCGATCGGCTCGCCGAATGGCAGGCCGCGGGACTCGATGCCTGGAAGGCGGAGGTGTCCGCCTTGTGGCCGGCGACGCACGCTTTGCTCGACCAGGTCCGATCCCCCGACCAGCTCACCTTCGCCCGCTACGCCCATCGGACGCTGCCGACGCCGGCGGAGGCGGGCATGATCCACATCGGCGACGCCTGGCATTCGGCCAGCCCGCAATTGGGACAGGGCGCCAACATGGCGCTGCTCGATGCCTATGCGCTCGCGCTGGCGTTGCGAGGGTCGCCGGATGTGGCCGCGGCGCTGGGCGAGGCGATCGCGATGCGGCGCCGGCACGTGCATCTGTACCAAGCCCTCACCGCGCTGTTCACGCCCGTCTACCAGTCCGACAGCCACGCGCTCCCGTTCGTGCGCGACCGGATCGTCGGGCCGTTGTCGAAACTGTGGCCGGCAACGCGCATCCAGGCGGCGATGGTTAGCGGGCTGATCGGCAACCCGTTGAAACCCTTGTTCGGCTGACGGCACGCACCGCACCGCGATCCTACCAAAATCCAAGGTGACGGCAGCACTGTCCGGCGATAGGGCGGTTGGGTGAGCGCGATACGCCATCATATCCTGCATCATCGCTGGTTGGCCGTCTGGCTGATCGCGCTGACGCTGCTGATGAAGGTCGTGGTGCCCAACGGCTATATGCTGGGCTCGTCGAACGGCACCTTCACGATCGAAATCTGCTCGGGCTACGGCCCGGTGACGATGACCATGGCGATGCCCGGCATGGCGCATCACGACGACAAGCCGGATCACGGCAAGGCGGAGCAGCCCTGCGCCTTCGCGGGACTGAATGCCCCGGCGATGAGCGGCGCCGACCCGCTGCTGCTCGCGCTGGTCGTCGCCTTCATCGTCGCGACCGTGTTCCGGACCGCCGTTCCGCCCGCACCGCGGCAGTCTACCCGCCTCCGCCCCCCGCTGCGCGCGCCACCCGCCACCGCCTGATCGATGGCGAGACGGGACGCCTCGCCGCGTCCCCTCGCCCGTGCCGCAGGCGATCGTTCGAATCGCGCGCGGTTTCGGCTGCCGGTCGCCCATCGGGCGGCGCGGCGCCTGATGCTTTCAGGGGATCATCGTGCCCTCATTCCACTATCTTGCCGCGGCCTCGCTGGCCGCGCTCGCCGCCGCGTCGGCGTCCGCCCAATCCACCGACCCGCGCCGCGCCGAATTGCTGCGCCAACGCGACGCCATCGACGCCGAATTGCGCAAGCTCGACGCGCCAGCGCCGGCCGCTACGCCGACGCCGGTTGCGTCCACGCCTATCGACACGCCCGCCGCGCCTGGTGACATCATCGTCACGGGACGGGCGCTGACGCTCACCACGCAGGTGACGGGCCAGACCGACACCACGATCTCGGATCGCGATTTTCGCAACACGCCGGCGCGAACCATCGCGGATATCGTCAAGCTCTCACCCGGCGTGACGGTGATCGGCGGCAACGGTCCGCGCGACGTGGGCGTGTCGATCCGCGGGTCCAACGCGCGCAACAGCTTCGGCGCGCGCAACATCCAGGTGTTCGAAGACGATTTCCCGGTCACCCAGCCCGACGGCCTCGCGCGCTTCGACCTCACCGATCCGCACGCTTATGGCGCGGTCGACGTCGTCCGCGGGCCGTCGTCTGCCCGGTACGGCAATTATGCGATCGAGGGGGCGATCAACTTCCGCACCCGCCGCGGCCGCGACATCCGGGGGGCCGAGCTGGGGCTGGACGCTGGCAGCTACGGCTATCTCAACGCCTATGCGACGATCGGCAACGGCAATGCCGACCAGGACTATGCGCTGTTCGGCAGCTTCGTGCGTGCCGGCGGCGCGACGGGACACACCGGCTATGAAACGGGCACGATCAACGCGCTCGCGACCGTGGCGCTGTCGGATCGCGACCGGCTGACCGGCAAGGTCATCTACAACGAAGGCGAATTCCGCCTGTCGACGCGCCTGTCGTTCAACCAGTTCGCCGCCAACCCCTATCAACAGGGGTGCGAGCAAGCGGCGACGGCCGCGCCGGGATGCGGCACGATCTCGGTCCTGGTGAACGGGATCAACGGCACCCGGATCGCCCAGACCGCGACCGAGGGCGACCTCGCTCGCAACGATCGCCGGACGATCGTCGGCGTGCGCTGGGAGCATGACCTGTCGTCGGCGACGACATGGCGCACGCAGGCGCTGTTCGACAGCCGCGTCGTCAACCAGCCGACCGGCGCCACCCCCTTCAAGGGGACGCTCGACAGCTATGCGATCAGTTCGGACGTGACGAACCGCGGGCGCCTGTTCGGCATGGATGCGGTCAGCTTCGTCGGCCTGTTCTACGGCTATCTCGATAACCAGAGCTATTCGTTCAACAAGACGCCCGCCGGCCGCAACGGCATCGGCGCTCCGACGCAGACCGTGTTCGGCGACGTGCGCAACCTCGGCATCCGCGCGCGTGAAGAACTACGGCTGACGCCGACGCTGACGTTCGTCGCGGGCATCGGCGCCGAACGGTCGATCATCAACATGCGCCAGACCGCCTACACCTATCCGGTCGGCGCCAGCCCGACGATGACGATCGTGCCGGCGCTGCGCCGCTTCGGCAATGTCGCCCCCGAAGCCTCGCTCGTCTGGCAGGCGGATCCGGCGCTGCGCCTGCACGCGCGCGTGGGAACCGCTTATGGCATACCGCAATCCGGCCAGCTGTTCGTCACGTCCGCTGGCGTGCCGGGCGACAATACGGCGCTGAAGAGCCAAAAGAACACCGGCGTCGATCTCGGCGCCGAACTCAGCCTCGGCCGCACGCTCACCGCCGAACTGACCGGCTATTACGAGTGGTTCCGCAACGAACAGGTCACCCAGTCGGCGGGCGTCAACCTGCTGTCGTTCACCACCAACGTGCCGCGGTCGATCCATCGCGGCGTCGAACTGGCGGTGGAATGGCGCCCCGATCTGGTCGAGGGCGGCTACGTCCGCGGCAATTACAGCTACAACGACCAGCGCTACACGCAATATCTCGAACGGCTGACGTCGGGCGCCGTGTCGTCAGTCTTCGATCGCGACGGCAACCGCATTCCCGGCGTGATCCCCACCTTCGCCAACCTTCGGGCGGGCTATGACCGCCCTGCCGGTCCGCTCGCCGGACTGGGCGGGTTCGCCGAGGTGACGTGGCGTTCGCGCTATTGGATCGACAATGCCAATTCGCTGCGCGTGCCGGGTTATGCGCTGGTCAACCTCAACCTGCATTACGATCCGCCGGCCAGCGCCGGATGGTGGTCGCGCCTGTCCTTCTACGCCTCGCTCGAGAATCTGACCGACACGACCTATGTCGGCTCCGCGTCGATCATCGCCAACAGCCTGGCTGCGAACGGCACGCTCAATCCGGCGACGGTGCTGCGCGGCGTCACGGGCTCGGTCTATGCAGGCCAGCCCCGCACGATCTACGCCGGCATCAAGGGACGGTTCTGATGGCAAGCGACACCCAGGGCCGCACCGCCCAGGCAGGCGGCTTCTATTCGTCGGTCTGGCGCTGGCATTTCTACGCAGGGCTGTTCTGCATCCCGTTCGTGATCTGGCTGGCAGTCACCGGCACGATCTATCTATGGCGTCCGCAGATCGAATCCTGGCTCGATCGCCCGTACGATCGCCTGCCCGTCGCCGGCGCACCCGCCTCTCCGGACGCACAGGTCGCCGCGGCCTTGCGCGCCGTGCCGGGCGCCAGCTTGCGCAAATATGTGATGCCCGAACGGCCCGACGCCGCAGTCCGTGTGCTCGTCACGCGGGACGGAGCGGACCGGCGCGTTTACGTGGATCCCCACTCGCTCGCCGTGCTCGGCATCGTGACGGAGGAGCAGCGCCCCATGCGCGTCGTCTTCCGCCTGCACGGCGAGCTGCTGGCCGGAGCGACCGGCAGCTATCTCGTCGAGATCGCCGCCTGCTGGGCGATCGTGATGCTGCTGACCGGCCTGTATCTGTGGTGGCCCCGCGGGCGGCGCGGCCTCGCCGGCATCCTCTACCCCCGGCTGCGCGCGAAGGGACGCCTGTTCTGGCGCGACATCCACGCGACCGCGGGCATCTGGGTCACGGTGTTCGCCCTGGGACTGATCCTCACCGGCTTGCCCTGGGCCAAGGGTTGGGGGACCTACCTCACCCAGGTCCGCCAGGTCACCGGCACGTCGCAAGGCCCGGTGGACTGGACGATCGGCGGCAAGACACCCAAGGCCGACACCGTGTCCGGCGAGCATGCCGGGCATGGCGGCATGACGATGGCGGCGCCGCCACCGGCACCGGGCGATCTTGCCCGCGTCATCGCCACCACCCGTCCGCTGGGCCTCGCCGGACCGGTGCTGATCACACCCCCTGCGCAGGGCGGTGCTCCCTGGTCCGTCGCCTCCGACACGGCAGACCGTCCCTTGCGCAGCACGCTCAAGATCGACGGCACGACCGGCCGGATCGTCAGTCGGACGGACTTCGCGCAACGCCACTGGATCGATCGGGTGATCGGCTACGGCATCGCGGCACATGAGGGCGCGCTGTTCGGCCTCGCCAACCAGCTGCTGGGCACCGCCACGGCGCTGCTGCTCGTCCTCTTGTCGGTGTCGGGCGCGGTCATGTGGTGGCGGCGGCGGCCGATCGGCCTGCTCGGCGCCCCCCTCCCCGTCGGCCAGGCGCGGTTCGGCGCCGGCTTGGTCGTCGCGATCCTCGCCCTCGCAATCTACCTCCCGCTGTTCGGCCTGACGCTGATCCTCGTCCTGCTGTTCGAGGGGATCGCACGACGATGGCTCCCCGGCCCGTCGCAATGGCTGGGCCTGCGATCCGCCTGACGTGGTCACCCGGCGTCATTCGGGGGCAAGCCGGCAGCTTGCCCGCCCCCGGATGACGCCAGCACGTTGATCGCCGCCCCCGGCCGGCGTATCGCGGGGCATGACCCGCACGCAGCCCTGGCGAAAAGCCCTGATCGCGCTGTTCGTCGCGATCGTGGCGTTCACCGGTTATCACGCGGTTCGGACGGTCAGCGACGCCATCTATTGGAACGCGCACCGCGACGAACCGATCGAGCCGTGGATGACGATCGGCTATGTCGCGCATTCCTATCACGTCCCGCCGCACATCCTCCACGCCGCGCTGAACCTGCCGCCGACGCCGGATCACCGGCCGCTCGCCCGCATCGCGCGCGACAGTGGACGGTCGATGTCGCAGGTCGAGGCGAAATTGACCTATGCGATCGTCCACGTCCGACCGCCATATCCGCCCCCCGGCCCGCCGCCGCCGCCCGTCGCCCCATCCCGATCGGCGTCGCCCGCCCGATGACCGACCAACTGCTCGAACTGCTGACGACCTATGGGCTGCCGGCATTGTTCGTCGCGATGATCCTGGCGGCGGCCGGCATGCCCTTCCCCAGCTCGCTGACGCTGGTGGCGATGGGATCGTTCGTCGCGCAGGGGGAATTGTCGTTCTGGCCCGTTGTCGCCGCTGGTTCGGCCGGCGCCGTCATCGGCGACCAGATCGGCTATGCCTTCGGCCGCTACGGCGGACGCCCGCTGCTCGCGGCGGTGACCAGGCGCATCGGCGGGGCGGACAAGGTCGAGCAGGCCGAGGCCTATTCGCGCAAATGGGCGGGATGGGGCATCTTCTTCAGCCGTTGGCTGATCGGGCCGCTCGGACCGTGGATCAACGTCACCAGCGGCCTGACCGAATATCCCTGGGCGCGCTTTCTGGCACTCGACGTGGCGGGCGAGGTCCTGTGGCTGGTGATCTACGTGTCGCTGGGCCGCGCGTTCAGCGATCAGGTCCAGACGATCGCCAGCCTGCTCGGCAACCTGACCTGGGTGATCGTCGGCCTGCTGGCTGCCGTCCTGCTCGGGTGGAAGCTCTTCGGCCGATCTCAGACGCCGGCCGCCGATCCGGACTGCGGCCGCGCATAGAGCATAGCCGCTGGACCGACGCCGCGGCGATCAGCGCTGCTTCTTCGTGATCGTCGCGGTGAAGTCGGGATCCTTCTTCGCCACCCAATCGACGAATTTGCGCACGTTGGGATGATCCAGCAGGCCCGCGACATTCATGCCGTGCCGCTGCAGTTCGGAATTGGTGAAGTTTGCGGTCAGCGTCTGCTGGCAGATCGGATGCATCGGCACGACGTCGCGGCCACCACGGCTCTTGGGCACCGGATGGTGCCAGACGATGGTCTTGCCCGTCGGCCGGCCGCACAACCAGCAGGGTGGCGGCGCGGCCGGCGTGTCGTCTTCTGCGGGGAGGTGATCGTAGGGATCATATTTCGAACGTCTGGCCATAACGCGATCCGATTGCTTCGATTGCCCCCGCCTGTAGCGAAGCGATCCGCCGAGTCCTAAGGAAAGCGGCGAACAGGGTCCGATCGCCGCGGACCGATCGGGGAATATCATGGCAAATCTGTTGAAACCTTGGGACGCGGCGTTGGTCCGCCGGTGGCTGGAACGTCGGCACGCCGCCGCGCGGCTGGATCAGGCCGCGGCGGACCGGCAAGGCTATGACGCGCGCGACGATTACGACAAGGCGGCGGCCGAGGAATGGGTGTGCCGCACATTGAAGGATGACGATAGCACGACCGACCAAACCGCCTTCGCCGCCCGGCTCAAGCAATTGATCGCGCAGGAAGACTATCCCGCGACCGGTCTGAATGACGAGGACCGGTTCGAACGGCACGTCCGGACCTATCTGCGCAAAGTCGCCAAGATGACGAAGGCGAACGAAGGCTTCGAAAAGACGCTGCGCCACCAGTGAGCGCAGCGGTCTCCGGCCGCTTTGCCCCTTACCGAACCTCCAACCTCCCTCACGCGCAACCGACGGCGTTGACCCGCGCCTGCCATCGTTAGGCTGCGCAAGCCCAACACTGGTAGGACCAAAAAGCGCTAGCCAACGGGTTCGCTGCGTTGACCTACGTTAAAGCTCAGCCGATAAATGTCCACAACATCGCATATCTGGTACTACCAGAAGAGAGAGGTGCCGTGGACGTTTGGGCGCAGAATTACGATCCGTTGGGCAATATCTGGCTCTCCAGCCTGGTTGCAGCCGTGCCGATCATCTTCTTCTTTCTGGCGCTGACCGTCTTTCGCCTGAAAGGCTATGTCGCGGGGACGATCACCGTGGCGCTGACGCTGGCTGTCGCCATCGCGCTCTACGGGATGCCGGTGCACAGTGCGCTCGCCGCCGGCGTGTTCGGCTTCTTCTACGGCTTGTGGCCGATCGCCTGGATCATCCTGGGCGCGGTGTTTCTCTACCGTATCGCGGTAGCAACCGGCGCATTCGACATCATCCGGCAATCGATCCTGAACGTCACGGAGGATCAGCGGCTGCAGCTGCTGCTGGTCGGCTTTGCGTTCGGTGCCTTTCTGGAAGGCGCGGCGGGGTTCGGCGCGCCGGTCGCGATCACCTCGGCCTTGCTCGTCGGGCTGGGTTTTCGTCCGCTCTATGCCGCGGGCCTGTGCCTGATCGCCAACACCGCCCCCGTGGCGTTCGGGGCGATGGGCATTCCGATCGTCGTCGCCGGACAGGTGACCGGCATCGACCCGTTCCTGATCGGACAGATGGCGGGGCGGCAGTTGCCGCTGCTGTCGGTCCTCGTGCCTTTCTGGCTGATCCTGATCATGAACGGCCCGCGCGGCGTGCGCGAGACATGGCCCGCCATTCTGGTCGCCGGTGGGTCGTTCGCCATCGTCCAGTTTCTGACCGCGCAGTTCATCGGGCCGGAGCTGCCCGACATCACCGCCGCGCTCGCGACCCTGATCACCCTGCCCATCTTCCTGCGCTTCTGGCAGCCCAAGCGCATCTTCCGCTTCGACGCGGCGGAAGTCGCCGCCGACGGCGCGGTGCCGGTCGCGCCGGTCACGGCGCAGACGGTTCGCCATTCGCCCGCACAGATCGCCTGGGCCTGGTCGCCGTTCCTGATCCTGACCGTGTTCGTCACGCTGTGGAGCATCGCCCCGGTCAAGGCACTGTTCGCCGCCGACGGGCCGCTCGCGCACCTCGTGCTGAAGCTGCACGTGCCATTCCTCGACAAGCTGGTCGCCAAGGTGCCGCCGATCGTCCCACAGGTCACGCCCTATGAAGCGGTGTACAAGCTCGACTGGCTGTCGGCGACCGGCACCGCGATCATGCTGGCGGCGATCGTCACCATCGCCTTCCTGAGAATGAAGCCAGCCGATGCGGCACGCACATTCGTCGAGACGTTGAAGAGCCTGCTGATCCCGATCTATTCGATCGGCATGGTCCTCGCCTTTGCCTTCCTCGCCAATTATTCGGGACTGTCGGCGACCCTGGCGCTGGCGTTGGCGCATACAGGATCAGCCTTCACCTTCTTTTCGCCGTTCCTCGGCTGGCTGGGCGTGTTCCTGACCGGATCGGATACCTCGGCCAACGCGCTGTTCGCCGCCCTCCAGGCCAATACCGCGCACCAGATCGGGGTGAGCGACGTGCTGCTGGTCGCGGTCAACACGACCGGCGGCGTCACCGGCAAGATGATCTCTCCGCAGTCGATCGCCATCGCCTGCGCTGCGGTCGGGTTGGTCGGCAAGGAATCCGACCTGTTCCGCTTTACCGTGCGCCACAGCCTGCCGCTCTGTGCGCTGGTCGGGATCATCACCACGGTCCAGGCCTATCTCCTACCATGGATGATCCCATGAGCGTGCCAGCCAGTGTATCCCACCGGGCGGAAGCCGCGATCGAGGCGCTGATCGCCCAGCGCAAGCTGCTGCCCGGCGCGCGCCTGCCCTCCGAACGATCGCTGGCCGAGACGCTGGGGGTATCGCGCAACATCCTGCGCGAGGCGATGAACCGGCTTGCGGCGCAGGGACGGATCATCATCCGCCCGCGTGCCGGGGCGATCCTGGCCGAGCCGTCGGCGCAATGGACCGAACAGATGATCGCCGAACCGCTGGCTCCGCTGGTCGAGGCCAATCCGGGCTATGGCCACGACATCTTCGAGGTTCGCGAGTCACTCGACGGCACCGCCGCCTATCATGCCGCACGGCGCGCCGACGCGGTGGACAAGGACCGTATCCGCCGCCGCTTCGACGCGATGGAGAAGCTGCACGGCGCGGGCGACGTCGCGGCGGAGGCGCATGCCGATGCCGCTTTCCACCTCGCCATCGCGCATGCTTCGCGCAACGCGGTGCTGACGCATGTCATGTCCAGCCTGTTCGGGCTGCTGCACACTAGCATCTCGCAGAGCCGCGAAAAGATCTACGCCGTGCCTCGCACGTTCGAGGCGCTGTCGGCGCAGCACCGCGCGATCATGGAACGGATCGTGGCGGGCGACGCCGACGGCGCGCGTGATGCGGCCGATGTCCATCTCGAATTCGTGCGCACCACGGTCCGGCAGGTCGAGGACGACTTGGCCCGCACCGAACGCGCCACCGCCGCGCGCAGCGCCGAACTCTCGTTATAGACTGGGAACGACCCGATGATCATCTCCGCCCCCACCGACTATCGCGAAGCCGCGCGCCGGCGTCTGCCGCCGTTCCTGTTCCACTATATCGACGGCGGCGCCTATGCCGAGCATACGTTGCGCCACAATGTGTCCGATCTGTCCGAGGTGGCGCTGCGCCAGCGGGTGTTCCGCGACGTCGCCGATATCGATCTGGGCACCACGCTGTTCGGCCGGTCGGTCGGGATGCCGATCGTCCTCGCCCCCGTCGGGCTGACCGGCATGTATGCCAGGCGCGGCGAGGTGCAGGCGGCACGCGCGGCGGCGAGCAAGCAAGTGCCCTTCACCTTGTCGACCGTATCGGTCTGCGCGATCGACGAAGTGCAGCGCCAGTCGCCCGCGCCGATCTGGTTCCAGCTCTATGTGCTGAAGGATCGCGGCTTCATGCGCGACGCGCTGGAACGCGCGCAGGCGGCGGGCGTGGAGACGCTGGTCTTCACCGTGGACATGCCCGTCCCCGGAGCGCGCTACCGCGACGCGCATTCGGGCATGTCGGGACCGGGGGCCGCATGGCGGCGGATGCTGCAGGCGGTCACGCACCCGCGCTGGGCCTGGGACGTCGGCATCCATGGCCGGCCGCACGATCTGGGCAATATCTCCGCCTATCGCGGCGCGGCCACAGGGCTTGAGGACTATATCGGCTGGCTGGGCGCCAATTTCGATCCGGGGATCGGCTGGCGCGACCTGCAATGGATTCGCGATGTCTGGAAGGGATCGATCGTCATCAAGGGCATCCTCGATGTCGAGGATGCGCGCGAGGCGGTGCGCTTTGGCGCACAGGGTATCGTCGTGTCGAACCATGGCGGGCGACAGCTCGACGGCGTGCTGTCGTCTGCTCGCGCCCTGCCCGCCATCGCCGACGCCGTGAAAGGACAGCTGACGATCCTCGCGGACTCGGGCGTGCGATCGGGGCTGGATGTCGTGCGGATGCTGGCGCTGGGTGCGGACGCGGCCATGCTCGGCCGTGCCTTCATCTACGCGCTCGCTGCCGATGGCCAGGCGGGGGTCGCCAACCTGCTCGAACTGTTCGACCGCGAGATGCGGGTGGCGATGGCGCTGACCGGCGTACGGACGATCGCGGACATCGACTCGACCATCATCGCGCGCTGACGCCGACCGGGCCGGCGACGCGCGCCGGACCTCTCGATAAGGGGATATCAAATGCCGCATGTTCGGCAGCGGAAGACGTGCGCCCTATTGCTGTCCAGCGTGGCGCTGATCGCAGCGACACCCGCCGCCGCGCAATCCGCCGAGGACTATCAGGCGCTGCGCAGCAAGGTGGCGCAGTTACAGCAACAGCTCGACGCGCTGCAACGCGCGCTGGATGCGACACACCCGCCTGCGCAGCCCGTGCCGGTCGCCGCCGCCACGCCCGCCCCCACCACGCCCCGCTCGACTGCGCGCGTGGCCATGCCAGACTCCCTTCCCCGCCCTGCCGGCACCCCATCGATCACGGCACAGGGCGGCACGTCGTCGCTGCCGTCGGGCTATGGCTTCCGCATCGGCGACACCAGCTTTCGGATCGCGGGCTTCATCAAGGGCGACCTGATTGTCAGCCGCTACGGCAACGGCGATACCGCGACCAACCCGCTGGGGCGCGAACTGTCGCTGCCGCAATCGATCCCGGTTGGCGGGCGACGTTCCGGTATCCTTACCGATGCCTCCGCCAAGCA
Organism: Arthrobacter sp. TPD3018; assembly: GCA_003075315.1. Taxonomy (GTDB): domain Bacteria; phylum Pseudomonadota; class Alphaproteobacteria; order Sphingomonadales; family Sphingomonadaceae; genus Sphingomonas. The sequence goes on from QDFQ01000002.1 coordinate 474,219, forward strand.
ATCGCGCATCGCCTTCCAGACCGCGACACCGGTGGGCACCCAGTCGCTGACCACGCTGATCGAGGCGGATTTCCAGGTCGCACCCGCGGTGGCTGGCGGGGAACGCGCGCTCAATCCCTATACTTTCGGCCTGCGCCGCGCCGTCGCGGGCTATGGCGGTTTCGCGGTCGGACAGGATTGGAGCAACTTCCAATATGTCGCGGCCCTGCCCGAGACCGCCGATTTCGTCGGCGTCACCGACGGCACCGTGCTCGTCCGCCAGATGCTGCTGCGCTACAGCCGATCGATCGGCAACGGATGGACCGTGTCCGGATCGATCGAAAACCCCGAAACCGTATCCGCGATGGCCGGCGCGACCGCGCTGTCGGACAATGACGATGACAGTATCCCCGACCTCACCGGGCAATTGCTCTGGTCGGCCAGGGGCGCCAGCCTGTCGCTGACCGGATTGTTCCGATCGATGCGCGTCGATCCAGCCAACGGACGGCCAGCGGCAACGGCGCAAGGCTATGGCGTGTCCCTGGCGGGCATCGCGCCGCTGCCCACCGGCAAGGGCGACGATATCCGCTTCATGATGACCGGCGGCCGCGGGCTCGGGCGCTATGTCGGCGCCAATGTCGCGGCCGATGCGATCTATCAGGCGGCGGACGACCGGCTCGTCCCCGTGCCGCTGATCGCGGGATTTGCGGCGATCCGCCATGTCTGGACCGGGACGCTGCGCAGCACGTGGATGGGGTCGTTCCAGCGCATCTGGAACCCGGCGTCGGCCTCGCCCCTGTCGACGCGGCAGGTGTGGGACGCCGCGATCAACCTGTTCGTCTCGCCATTGCCGCGCCTGGATCTGGGCGTGGAGGCACGCCTGTCGCACCGGGAACTCGCCAATGGGTCGGCGGGAACGCTCGACCGCCTGCATGTCACGGTCAAACAGGGCTTTTAGTTCGCGCCCTGTGCTGGCGCGTCCAGGGCGAGGCCACAGCCCAGCCGTCTTCCGCAGACATAGGGATGGACACAGCGGCCCCGAGCCTCGTTTACAGGGGGCATCGCATGCAAACGCCGGAGTGCCTCCCATCTTCAACATCGTCTTTGCCATACCGGCGCTGATCGTCATCGCGCGCTGGTTGTGGCCCCTGCCGCTGCCGCTCTGGGCCAAGATACCGGTCGGCCTCCTGATGCTGGCGGCGTCGCAATTTCACCTGTGGAGCCGCTTTTCGTCGGGGTCGGTCTTTGCCCCCGAATTTCCTCGGCCCGTAGTCATCCTGTTCAACTGGGCGTTCGGCGCCCTGGTGCTGCTCGCCGTCTTCCAATTGGTCCTCGACCTCGGCGCGCTGCTGACCATGCTCGTGCGGCAGGCGGCGATCCGCGAGCCGGCTGCGCTGCGCTACGCCGTCGGGGGTCTCGCCGCGGTGCTCGCTGGCATCGGTGTCGCCAACGCGCTGCGCGTTCCGCCGATCAAAGACGTGACGGTGGCGATCCGCGACCTGCCGCCATCCTTCGACGGCTATCGCGTCGTCCAGCTTACCGATCTGCATATCAGCCGGCTCTTTACGCCACGCTGGGCGCAGGCGGTCGTCGATCGCACCAATGCGTCGGGCGCCGACCTGATCGTCGTCACCGGCGACTTCATCGACGGGTCGGTGGATATGCGGCGCGACGACGTGGCGCCTCTGCAGCGGCTGCGCGCACCAGACGGCGTCTATGCCATTCCGGGCAATCACGAATATTTCTTCGATTACGGCGCATGGATGCGGCACTTGTCGGGCCTGGGCTTTCGCATGCTGACCAACGCCCACACGGTCGTCGCACGCGGGTGTGACCGGCTGGTCGTCGCCGGGGTCACTGACCTGTCGGCGCCCAGCGTCGGCGAGGCCGGGCCGGATCTCGCCCTCGCGCTGCGGGGTGCCCCCGCCGGCGCGCCCATCATCCTGCTCGACCACCAACCTCGCAAGGCACGCGACGCCGCCGCGCGCGGGGTCGCGCTGCAACTGTCCGGGCATACGCATGGCGGCATGATCCGCGGGCTCGACCGGCTCGTCGCGCGCGGCAACGCCGGCTTCGTGTCGAGCCGTTATACGGTCGGCGGGATGACGCTGTACGTCAGCAACGGCACCGGCCTGTGGCCGGGCTTTGCGCTGCGGCTCGGCGTGCCGTCAGAGATCACGCGCTTCACCTTGCGCCCCATGGCATAGGGCCGCCGCGCCGCACTTGGCGGCCAAGCCGTTGAAACAACGGGCCATCATCGACGAACGGTCTTCCCCTGATAACGGGGGAATGCTCTAATCTCCCGATGACCACCCTTCGCTTCCGTACGGTTCTGACGCTGCTGGCCGGCTTCGCCGCGACGCCGCTCTTGGCGCAATCGACGTACGATCAGGTCGATCCGATGATCGGCACCGGCGGCGAAGGCCATACCTTTCCCGGTGCGGTCGCGCCGTTCGGCATGGTGCAATTCTCGCCCGACACGGACACCACCTGCGTCCTGCGCGCCTGCTACAGCCATGCCGCCGGCTATCGGTACGAGGATCCGACGATCCAGGGCTTCTCGCTGACCCACTTTTCGGGCGCCGGGCATTCGGATCTCGGCGATGTGCTGATGATGCCCGTTGCCGGCAACGTCGTCCCGATCGAACCGGGTGATGCCGGCAAGCCCGGGACGGGCTATCGATCGCGCTACGACCATGCGACGGAGGTTGCGCGCCCGGGCTATTACGCGGTGGCTCTGAAAGATCGTAGCGTCCGTGCCGAACTCACCGCGGGGACGCGGATCGGCGTCGCCCGCTATCGTCCCGCCGCCGGGGCGCAGCCGATGCATCTGCTGCTGGACCTGCGCAGCTCGCTCTACAATTATCCGGGCAAGGTCCTGTGGTCGTCGATCCGGCTGCGTCCCGACGGCATCGTCACCGGTTGCCGACAGACGCGTGGCTGGGCGCCGGATCGAAATCTGTGCTTCGCCATCCGCTTTTCGGCGCCGCTGACGGGGCATGCCTTTGTCTCGACCGAGACCGACGTCGCCTACAAGGGCTTTCAGGGTCCCGGGCGCGGCAGCGACGCGGTGGCCGAACGCGCCGGACGGGCGCTCGTCGCCCGGTTCGATTTCGGGGCAACGGATCGCCCGATCGAGGTCACCAGCGCTATCTCCTCGGTCGACGAGGCGGGCGCGATCGCCAACCTCGCAAGCGAGCCCGGCGATTTCGACGCGATCGCCGCCCGGACCGCGACCGCATGGCACGCCGCGCTCGACGTTCTGCGGATCGATGCGCCCGCCCCGATGCAGCGATCGGTCGCAACCGCGCTGTACCACAGCCTCCTCGCGCCATCCGTCGCCGGCGACGTCGACGGCCGCTACCGCGGGCCGGACAATCAGGTGCATCGCGCGGACGGCTATACGTTCCGATCGACCTTCTCGCTGTGGGATACGTTCCGCGCCGAACATCCGCTGCTGACGCTGGTGCAGCCGGCCAGCACCACGCGCGACATCGTCCGCTCGCTCATCGCCAGCCGCGAACACAGTCCCGACGGCATCCTGCCCGTCTGGCAGTTCCAGGGGCGCGAGACGTGGACGATGATCGGCTATCACGCCGCCCCGGTGATCGCCGACGCCTATCTGAAGGGCATCCGCGGGTTCGACGCCGATGCCGCGCTGGCGGCGATGGTCGCCAGCGCCACCTATGCGCCTTATGCCGGTCTCGGCGAATATATGGCGCGCGGCTACGTGCCAATTGACCGCGAACCCGAAGCGGCATCGAAGACGGTTGAATATGCCTATGACGACTGGACCATCGCGCGCATGGCGCGTGCGATGGGGCGCACCGACGTCGCCGCAACCTTCGCAAAGCGCTCGGAAAATTGGCGCAACAGTTTCGACGCGAAGACCGGCTTCATCCGCGCGCGCAAGAGCGACGGGACGTTCCGCGTGCCGTTCGATCCCACCGCGATCAACTACGGATCGGATTATACAGAGGGCAATGCCTGGCAATACAGCTGGTTCGTGCCGCAGGACCAAGCCGCGCTCGTCCGCGCGCTGGGCGGCGATGCGGCGACCGTCGCGAAGCTGGATGCGATGTTCGACTTCGACACGGCCAAGCTCGACTATAGCCATGCCGAGGACATCGCCGGACTGATCGGCCAGTACATCCACGGCAACGAACCCAGCCATCACGTCGCCTATCTGTACAATTACGCCGGCGCGCCGTGGCGCACGCAGGCGCGACTGACGCAGATCGTCGGCAGCCAGTATCGCCCGACGCCGGATGGCCTGTCCGGCAACGACGATCTGGGCCAGATGTCGGCGTGGCTCGTCTTCACCGCCTTGGGCTTCTACCCGGTGACGCCCGGCAGTCTGGAATATGTCATCGGCCGGCCGTTCGTGAACCGGGCGGTGCTGACGCTGCCCAACGGCCGGACGCTGACCGTCATCGCCGACGGACTCGACGACCGACACCCCTATGTCGGCAAGGTCCTGCTGAACGGAACGCCCGTCACCCGCGCCTATGTACGCCACGATGAGATCATGGCGGGCGGCGAATTGCGTTTCGTCATGCAAGCGGCGCCGCACACCACCTTGGCAACGCGCCCCGCGGATCGACCCTATTCCAGCAGTCGCGCGCGCTGAGCCGCCCCGCCGTCAGGACCGTTGCAAACCGAACCGCCACAGCCCCGCCATTAGCAGCGCCACCGCGCCGCCGGCCCCTGCAACGAGCACCGCGGGCCGCTGGCCGAGCCGCACCGCCGCGCGATCGAGCGCGACCTCCACACCACCCGCAAGATTGACCAGCCCCGGCACGACCTTCGTATCGAAGACGTATTTCGGCGTTGAAGGACCAATGGTCTTTTTCAGCATATAGTCGCGGCCAACCGTCATGACATTTCTCCAAATATTTTCGATGCTTAACATGGGTTTGGGATAGTTGCCGCCACCCATCGGTTAACGTGACGAGCGAGCGAATGTTTCGCCGCGACCCGCCGCAGCGCCGGCAGGAGATGCCCGATGACCGGAACCTACAAGCCCTATCGCCTCCCCTCCGGCGGCTGGGGGTCGGCGCGATCGGTCGGCAATATCCTGCGCCGCGAGGGCGTGCTCGGCAGCGCCAGCATCGCGCTGTCGCGCCACAACAAGGTCGATGGCTATCAGTGCAACAGCTGCGCCTGGGTGAAGCCCGCGACGCCCCTACCCTTCGAGTTTTGCGAAAACGGAGTGAAGGCGGTGGCGTGGGAACTGACCGCGCACCGCTGCACCCCGGCTTTCTTTGCCGAACATACGGTCAGCGAATTGCTTGGGTGGGACGATTATCACCTCGAACAGCCGGGCCGGCTCACCCATCCGCTGCGCTACGACGCCGCGTCGGACAAGTATGTCCCCGTTTCCTGGGGCCATGCGATCGAGGAGATCGCGCGCGAACTCCGCGCCGTGGAGGACAAACAGCACGGCACCGTCTTTTACAGCTCGGGCCGGCTGTCGAACGAGGGCAGCTATCTCTACCAGCTGTTCGCGCGCCTTTATGGCAACAATAACCTGCCCGACAGTTCGAACATGTGCCACGAGACGACCTCGGTCGCGCTGCCCGCGAGCATCGGCCAGGGCGTCGGCACAGTCGATCTCGCCGATTTCGCGCGTACCGACTGCCTGATGTTCTTCGGCCAGAATCCGGGCAGCAATTCGCCGCGCATGCTGCATCCGCTGCAGGAAGCGAGCGAACGCGGCGTCCCGATCATCACCTTCAATCCCTTGCGCGAACGCGGGCTTGAGCGGTTCCTCAACCCACAGTCGCCGACCGAGATGCTGACCGGCAAGGAGACGCGGATCAGCTCGGCCTATCATCAGGTCAAGAACGGCGGTGACCTCGCCGCAATCGCCGGCATCTGCAAGGCGGTGCTCACACTGCACGATGCGGCACTCGCCGCGGGCGAGCCCCCGGTCCTCGACCTCACCTTCATCGCCGATCACACGCACGGCTTTGAGCCCTTCGCCGACTGGCTGCGCGTACAGGATTGGGACGAGCTGGAGCGCCGCTCCGGCCTGCACCGCGCTGACCTGGAAGCGACCGCACGCACCTATGCGCACGCGCCCTCAACGATCGGAGTCTACGGCATGGGGCTGACCCAGCATCGCGCCGGCGTAGAAACCGTCCAGATGCTGGTCAATTTGCTGCTGATGCGCGGCAATATGGGCCGATCGGGCGCGGGCATCTGCCCGGTGCGCGGCCACAGCAACGTGCAGGGCCAGCGGACGGTCGGCATCACGGAGAAGCCCGAGCTGTTTCCGCTCGACCGGCTGGGCGAGCAATTCGGCTTCGAACCGCCGCGCGAAGCGGGCTATAACACCGTCGAGGCATGCGAGGCGATCCTCGACGGCACGGTCAAAGCCTTCTTCCTGCTCGGCGGTAATTTCGCGCGCGCCATTCCCGACCACGGCCAGATGGAGCCCGCCTGGCGCCGGATGCGGCTGACCGTCAACGTGCTGACCAAGCTCAACCGCACCGCGCTGCTGCCCGGCGAGATCAGCTATATCTTGCCCGTCCTCGGTCGCCTGGAAATCGATGAGACCGCCGCCGGTCAGCAGGCTGTCTCGATCGAGGATACCTCCGCCTGCGTCCACGGCAGCCGCGGCCTGCGCACGCCCGCCTCGCCGCATCTGATCAGCGAAATCCGGCTGCTGTGCGAACTCGCCAAACAGGTGTTCGAGCCCAATCCGAAGGTCCGCTGGGACGCATACATGACCAACTATGCCGAGATCCGGCACGAGATCGCTTACACGCTCCCCGAAAGCTTCTGGGATTACGATCGGCGCATGTGGGAACCGGGTGGTTTTCAGCGCGACCTGCCGGTCAAGCGACGCGAATGGCGCACCGACACCGGCCGCGCTAATTTCGTCACGCCGCAGGCGCTGGACGAGGATATCGACATGCCTGACGTCGGCCATGACGTGCTGCGCCTGATGACGCTGCGCAGCAACGATCAGTTCAACACCACCGTCTATGGCTACACCGACCGGTTCCGCGGGATCGACGGCATCCGCAACGTCGTGCTGATGAACCAGTCCGACATCGATCGGCGCGGCCTGAAGGTCGGCCAGGCGGTGACGCTGCGCACCGTTGCGGATGACGGCGTGGACCGGCATCTGTCGGGCCTGATCGTCGTCGCCTATGACATTCCCGTCGGCTGCATCGGTGGCTATTATCCCGAATGCAACGTGCTGATGCCGGTGTGGCATTATGCCGTGGGCAGCAAGACCCCCGCCGCCAAGTCCATCCCCGTGACGGTGACGAGCGACGGCGACGCGATTCTCGAGCCGGGGATGGTCGACCCGTCCGCCGAACGCCCGGTGGATTGATCTGCGACGCAACGGCCGCCCGTGCGTTGGCGCATCAAACCGGACAAGCGAGACGACCCATGGACTATATCAAGCTCGGCAATACCGGCCTCGACGTGTCACGCCTGTGCCTCGGCTGCATGACCTATGGCATCCCCGATCGCGGCAATCACGCCTGGACGCTCGACGAGGAAGCCAGCCGACCGCTCCTGCGCCAGGCGGTCGAGGCCGGGATCAACTTCTTCGACACCGCGAACGTCTATTCGGACGGGACATCGGAGGAGATCGTCGGCCGGGCGCTGAGGGACTTCACCCGCCGCGACGAGGTGGTGATCGCCACCAAGGTCCATGGTCGGATGCGCCCCGGCCCGAACGGGGCGGGCCTCAGCCGCAAGGCGATCATGACAGAGATCGATGCCAGCCTCACCCGGCTCGGCACCGATTATGTCGACCTCTACCAGATCCACCGCTTCGACCATGAGGTACCGATCGAGGAAACGCTGGAGGCGCTGCACGACGTCGTGAAGGCGGGCAAGGCGCGCTATATCGGTGCCTCGTCGATGTTCGCATGGCAGTTTGCGACGATGCTCCACGTCGCCGAGGCGAACGGCTGGACACGCTTCTCGACCATGCAGAATTACGTCAATCTGCTGTACCGTGAGGAAGAGCGCGAGATGCTGCCGCTGTGCGCGGCGGAGGGGATCGGTGTAATCCCGTGGAGCCCACTCGCTCGCGGCCGGCTGACGCGCGACTGGGACGAGACCACCGCCCGCTCGGACACCGACGAATTCGGCCGCACGCTCTATGCGGCGACGCAGGACGCGGATCGCAAGGTAGTCGAAGCGGTCGCGGCGATCGCTGCCGAGCGCGGTGTGCCCCGTGCGCAGGTGGCGCTCGCCTGGGTGCTCGCCAAGCGCGAGGTGTCGGCACCGATCGTCGGCGCGTCCAAGCCGGGGCATCTCGACGACGCCATCGCGGCGCTCGACCTGGCGCTGTCGGACGACGAGATCGCCCGGCTGGAGGCGCCGTACGTGCCGCATGCGGTGGTCGGCTTCTCGTGACCCGAAGCTGCGGGCGAATCGACAGGCGCCCGCTGAAACGGCCTATTCCTCGGTCGTCTACCGAGATCCCGGCATGGACCTTCGCTGGGTCCGTTCAGCGCGGCCATCCCGTCGCCGACCGGCCGGCCCGGTAATCAGCCGCGCAACCAATTGGCCGTGATCTCGCCCCTATGCCCCTCCGGCGCCAGCACGGCGCGCAGGGCCTCCAACAAGGGCGGCAGCGCCTGGGTGAAGGCGTAGGGCGGATTGACGATGAACAGGCCGGCGCCGTTGTAGATGCCGGGCTGATCCTCGTCGTACAGCCAATGCTCCACCGTCAGGAATTTCGGGATGGCGAGCCTGTGCAGCTGCTCTTTCCACCGCGAATGCGTGGCGCGGTCTTTCAGCGGATACCAGATCACGGTCACACCATGCGCCCATTTGCGGTGAGCGGCGGCAAGGGTCGTGACGATACGGTCGCGTTCGTCGGTCTGCTCATAGGGTGGGTCGATCACCACCACGCCGCGTGCGGTGCGGGGCGGCACCATCGCCAGCCAGAATTCGTAGGCGTCGCGCTCGTGCACGGCCGCGGGCGTGTCGCGCATCGCCCGACGTAGCGTGCGGACATCCTCGGGATGTTTCTCGTTCAGGATCAGGAAGTCCTGTGGGCGCAGCAGCTGCGCCAGAAACCGCGGCGACCCAGGGTAGAGGTTTGGCTCGGCCGCGACATTCACCGCCTGTACGGCGGCACGATAGTCGTCCAGCAATAGGTTCTGATCGGCAAAGGCCCGCAGCACGCCGTGCGTGGATTCACCGGTTCGCTGGGCATCCTCACCGAACAGCTCGTACAGCCCGCAGCCGGCATGGGTGTCAATCAAGGTCAGCGCGGTCTGTTTCTGCTGCAAGGCCTGCACCAGCGTAATCAACAGGCTGTGCTTGACCACATCGGCGCTGTTGCCCGCATGGAAGGAATGGCGATAATTCACGGCGACTGTAGTTCCTGACGATCCAACCCATACGCGCCGCGACAGGTGGCACCGCGCAAGGCGGCGGATGTAGCCCATCGGGCGCGAATAAAAAGGCGATCGGACCGGCCGCGGGCTACGGCCGGCTTTCGCGGTCAGGCAGGATCGCAGAGGTGCCCTGCCCACGTCGACCGGTCAATTGCCCTCGGCATCGACCGAAAACACCACCGGCTTGCCCCGCGACGTCGGCTCCCAACCCGCCGACAGAGCGGCACGCACGCATCGCGAGATCGTCGCGTCATCCAGCTGGAGACGACCGCGCGGCAAGCCCTTCAACAGCCGCTTGGGCGGCGGAAATTCCACCCAGGCTTCGCGCTTGGCATCGCGTTGCAGCAGCGCGATCGTCATGCCCTTCCACCCTTCGTCGTCCGATTGATGCGGTTCGCGTTGTAGGTGCCATTCATAGGTGGCGCCATCGACCATGACGACGCCGTCGGTGTTGTGCGATTTGGACATGCCGGCGGCTCTAGCATGCAATCCCGGTCAGGGCACGGGTGGCCGGTGTGTGGGTACGCGGCGCCCATTGGTGAGGATCGCACTGATGAATGCGACCCTAGACACACCTCAGGCAACGTCGACCAGGATCGCCTTGCGGCCCCTTCTGACGCCGGGTGACGCGGGCGGCGCCATCGGCTATATCGGTGGCGAGACCGAAGGAGCCATGACCATGAACGACCGGAAGATCAGGGCCACCCGCCCTGCCCTTTCCGTCTGCCGTGGTCTCTATGTCGAGCTTTCTCACCCTTTCCAATCTCTTCGCCGCCACGCCTGACGGCCGACCGCTCTTCCATGATCTGACCTTGTCAGTCGGTGCGGAGCGCATCGGCCTGGCCGGACGCAACGGATCGGGCAAGTCGACGCTGCTGCACATCATCGCAGGCGACGCGCTTCCCCTGTCCGGCACAATCCGCCGCACGGGTACGGTCGGCCAGCTCGCCCAGCTTTGGCACGAAGGAGATAGCGTCGCCGAAGCGCTTGCCGTCCACGAACCGCTGTCGATCCTGACCAGGATCGAAGCCGGGGATGGCACCGCGGCGGACTTCGACGCCGCCGACTGGGCGCTGCCGGCGATAATCGACGCCGCACTCGCCGATGTCGGCCTAGACGGCATCGCCTTGGAGCGTCCGATGGGAAGCCTGTCCGGCGGCGAGCGGACGCGGATCGGCATGGCCCGGCTGGCGATCGCCAAGCCCGACCTGTTGCTGCTCGACGAACCGACCAACAATCTCGACGCGGACGGCCGAGCCGCCATCGAGCACTGGATCGCCGGCTGGCGCGGCGGCCTGTTGGTCGCCAGCCACGATCGCACGCTGCTCGAAACCATGGACCGCATCGTCGAGCTCAGCTCAATCGGCAATCGCATCGTCGGGGGCGGCTGGTCGGCCTTCGCGGCGGCACGCGACGCCGAACGCGCGCTCGCAGAGGCTGAACGGGCCCGCACCGATGCCGCCCTTCGCACCACGCGCCTGGCCGCCCAGTCCGCGCGCGAGGCCAAGGACCGACGCGACAAGGCCGGTCGCGCCTTCGCCGCCAAGGGGTCGGAGCCGAAGATCCTGCTCGGCCGCCAAGCCGAGCGCGCAGAGAACAGCAGTGGGCATGGCCGCCGCCTCGCCGAACGGCAGATCGAGGAGGCCGTGCAAGCCCGCGCATCCGCCCAGACGCGAGTCGAGGTGCTGACGCCGCTGACGATCGACCTCCCCGCCACCGGCCTCTCGTCGCAGGCTGAGATACTGTCGATCGAGCAAGCGACCGTCGCATATGGCGACCGACAGTTCGGACCCTGGTCGCTGACGATCCGCGGCGCCGAACGTGTCGCACTGACCGGCCGCAACGGTGCGGGCAAATCCACCCTGCTCCGCCTCGCCAAGGGCGAGCTAGCACCGGCCAGCGGTACGGTTCGCCGACGCGCCGATCGGATCGCGATGCTCGACCAGCATGTCGGCCTGCTCGACGCCGCCGACACTATCGTCGGCAACCTGCGCCGCCTCCACCCTACACTGGACGAGGAGGCGGTCCACGCCGCCTGCGCGCGCTTCGCCTTTCGCAACCGCGACGCCCTGCGGATCGTCGGCACGCTATCCGGCGGGGAGCAACTGCGCGCGGGATTGGCCGCCGCGCTCACCGGCCCACAACCGCCCTGGCTACTGATCCTCGACGAGCCGACCAACCATCTCGACATCGAGTCGATCGAGGTTCTGGAACGCGCGCTGCAAGGGTTTGACGGGGCGCTGCTCGTGGTCAGCCACGACGCTCGCTTCCTGAACGCGATCGGCATCGAACGATCCGTGCCTGTCACCAGCATCGCAACGGATGCCGCCATGGCCGGACCCGCTTAGGCCGTCGTCTGTTTCACGAGACTATCGGCAAGCCCCACCGCGTTCAAAGGGCGTAGAGGATTACCGGCGCGACCACGCCCGCGACGAGCATGATAATCGCCTCTCGCCGCGTCGTGCGCAGGTGAAGCGCGATCGCGCAGCCCGAGATCGCCGAGATTGCCAGAGCGACCGCCATCAGGACGACGAACAGACGCAACGCGATATGCTCGCGTGGTGCCGGGGCCGCTGGTCCGACCGACGCCGGAGCCACGACCGCCGTGGGTGGCTTGGGCTTCGACAGCCGCTGGTGCTTATGCAGGCTCGCCGCCGCGGCCAGCCAGGCGGGAACCGGCCCATGCTTGGCTTCGTGCAGCTCCAGCGTCTGGAGCGCGCCCGTTACGGCAAAGAACAGGATCGCGGGGGCAAAAAACAACCCAATCAGCCGGTGATAACGGCGCAAGGTACGCGCCTACTGGCCGCGCGGCCGGGGAGAAGAGGATGGAATGGCCATGAGGTTCCTTGGAAGAATGGCCAGGACGACCCGCGCCGTCCCGACCCGGCATCAGAAGCCCGCGCCGAGCGTCAGGCGGATGGTGCGCGGCGTGCCGACGTACAGATGCGTCTCGCCCCCCGTCGCCCAATAGGTCTTGTCGAGCAGATTGTCGGCGGTCACCCGGACGGTGATCGCATGGGCGTCCGCGCGGGTCAGGCGATACGCCGCACCCAGGCTGACCGTGGCATAGCCGGGCAGGAATACGCGGTCCTGCAAATCGTCGGACCGACGGCCGGTATAATAGACTCCGCCGTTCAATTCGGCGCCCTCCAGCCAATGCGGGCGGTAGGCCAGGAAGGCCGACCCGGCATAGCGCGGTGCATTGATGACATGGCGGTTGTTCTGCGCCGCGACGCTGGTCTTCACCTGCACCGCATCGAGAAACTGCCACGACACCGCCCCCGTCAGCGCGGGCAGGATGCGCCCCTGGAACGACGCCTCCACACCCCGGAACCGGGCGCGGCCGTCGCTGACGAAGACATTGTTGGCATCGACATAGGTCGAGGGCCGGTCGATGTCGAAATAGGCCAGGCTGGCGCTCGCCCCGGCGGCGTCGGCCTTGATGCCGACTTCCTTCTGGCGGCTGACCAGCGGCGGCAGGATCGCGCCCGCATTGGCCGCGGTCAGCGGCGCGGTGCCCGCACTCTCCAACCCTTCGACGTACGAGGCATAGAGGCTGGCCTGGTGAACCGGATGGACGATCACCGCCGCCATCGGCGACACCTTGTTCAGTTGGAACGGCGCGCTACCGACCTTTTCCACGCGGAAGTCGGACTGACGCACCCCGCCGATCACGGTCAGCGCGTCACCGACATGCGCGGTGTCCATCAGGTAGAAACCCTTGTCGTCGGTATATTGCTTGAAGGCCGCCGACTTGGGCGTGAACTTCAAGTCCGAGGTCGGGACGGCAGGCGGCACGAAATAGTTGCTGACCCCGGTAAAGCTGCTGGTCGCGGCGGCCCCTTCCCAAAGATGGTTGGCCGCATAGCCGGCCAGGATGTCCTGGCGCAGGATGCCCGTGGTAATGACGCCGTTGATCTCGGCGCGGACGCTGTTGTTGCCGAAATCCTCGCTGGGGCTGACATAGCCGATCAGCGTCGCGGCACCGGTCGTATAGTTGGTCGGGTTGATGTCGACGATCCAGCGGCTGCGATGCAGTCGCGCGATGCCGCCGTCGACATGGACCGACCAGGTGTCATCGATCCGGTAGTTGAGCCGCGCCAGACCATTCGTCACCCGCCCGAAATAGGCGGCATCCGTTGGGGCGAAGCGGAGATGCGGGTCGGGATAGGGCGGCAGTGTCACGGTACCGCCGATGCCCTTCACGGCGCCGACCGGCCCCGGCAGCATGACCGCGCCGGGCTCGGCCATCTTGCGCTCATAATGCTCGATATCGAATTGCAGCGACAGCCGGTCGGTCGGTCGCACGTCGAATGCGCCGCTGGTCAGCCAGCGATAGCCGCTCACGCCGTTGAAGGGCGTTTCCAGATGCGCGGCATAGCCGTTCAGCCGCATTCCGAACTGACCGTTGCTGCCGAACAACCGCCCGATATCGGCACCGATGCCATACGTCCCCTCGACATCGGTATCCAGGCGGAAGTCCGTAACCGGATCGCGCCCGGCCCGCTTGGTGACCATGTTGACGATTACCGATGGGCTGGTGAAGCCATAATAGAGCGCCGACACGCCCTTCAACGCTTCGACCCGTTCCTTGTTCTCGATCGGGATCGGCAGATAGTTGATGATCGGCAGCGTGCCGTTCAGGCGGAAATTGGTGCGTGGGTTGGCAACGACGCCGCGCGCGGCATAGCTGTTGGCGGTCAGCGGGCTGTTCCCCTGCTGGGTGATGCCCGCGACGTTGCGCAGCGCATCGTCCAGCCCGCGTGCGTCCTGCGCCCGTAGCAGGCTGCTGTCGATCACCGTCACTGTCAGTGGCGTGTCGAGCAGCGACTGGTTGCGGAATGCGCCGACCTGCGTCTCAGTCGGTGCCGCGCCCTTGTCGCGATGGCCGGTAACCAGGATGTCGCCGTCCTTCGCAAAGCCGGTCTGCGGGTCGGGATCGACCGGATCGGCCCAGGCCGCCGATGGCGTCGCGAGCGTCAGGATCGACGTCAAAAGGATAGCGTTGCGATACCGGCGCATTCGCCGGCCGCTCTGGCCGTTCGTCATGATGATTGCCCCTCAAGCTGTGTTGCCGGGGCCGCTAAGCCTGCGTCATGTCACTTCTGTTGCAAAGCGAACAGGTTGGGAAAATGTATAGGAACCGCACGCGACGTCAGTCGGGCGGCGCGCCCTCGACCTTAAGGCGAAGAACGACGCCCAGCCCCGGCCCGGCATCTTCCAGCGTCAGGGTCATGCCATGCATTTCCGCGATCGCAGCGACCAGGCTCAGCCCCAATCCATGCCCCGGCGTTGCGCGGCTTGCGTCGAGCCGGGTAAAGCGCTGGAGCACACGCACCCGATCCGCAGCGGGGATACCCGGCCCGTCGTCCCGCACCGACAGCAGGATCGTGTCCTCCACATGGTCCAGCGTCACGAACACGCGGGTTTCGGGCGGGGTATGGGTCGCGGCATTCTCGATCAGATTGACGAGCGCCTGCGCGAGCAACTGCCGATCGCCGACGATGGCCACGCCCTGTGCCACCGCCCAGGTCAACCCCCGCCCGCCATCGCGCAGCGCGGGCTCGTAGCTTTCGCACATGTCCTCGACCAGTGCCGACAGGTCAACCAGCCCGAAGCCGCGCCGCCCGCCGCCCGCTTCGATCTCCGAGATACGCAGCAGCGCTGCGAAGAGGTCGAGCACATCGTCCGCCTGTGCGACGATTGATGCCAGTCGTGCGCGGCCTCTGTCCGATCCGTCCCACTCACCGGCCGCCCGCTCGGCCTCGACCCGCAGCCGGGTCAGCGGTGTGCGCAGGTCGTGCGCGATGTCGCTCGATACCTGACGCAGATTGCCGATCAAGGCGCTGATACGATCCAGCATCGCATTGAGGATTGTGGCCAGGCGGTCGAACTCGTCATCGCCCTTGATCGGCATCCGCCGCTCCAGTCGCCCGACCATGATCGCGCGCGCGGTGTCAGCGATCGCCTCCAGTCGGCGGCGTAGATGCCCGCTCAGCAACAGTGCGCTGACGATGCCCAACATGGCAACGGCCAGCCCCTGGAACACGAACAGCCGGGTAATCGGCGCGGCCGCCGCCCCGACGGCATCTCCGGCGGAGGCGATGACGACGGTCGATCCATCCCCCAGCCGCACCGAGAAGATCCGCGCCGGTATGGGGGCGATATGGCGAGGGTATAGCATGACCTGTCGCCATCCCGGCGGCTCGATTGCAAGAACCGCCGCCCCTGCGATCCGGTGGCCATCGCGGGCGAACACGGCACGCAGCAGATCGGGCATCATGTCCGCCCGCTGGGCCATCGCCCCCACCAGCCCGACACGGCCGCCCTTGCGAAAATGATGGACCAGACTGCGCGCGTCGTCGGTGATCCGCTGGTCGACCTGTCGCTGCACCGTGACGTGAAAAGCGTGGACCACCAACCCGCCGAGCAACGCGGTGGCAAGCAGGATGGCGACGGAATGGATCAGCGCGATCCGCAGCGTCGCCGAATGCCGCCACCGCAGCAGCCGATCAAACCCCATCGCGCATCCGATAGCCGGCGCCGCGCACCGTCTCGATCGCCTCACCGCACCCCGCATCGGCAAGGCGCGTGCGCAAGCGGCTCAGGTGCGTCTCGACGATGTTCGTGCGGGGATCGAAGTGCAGCTTCCACACGCTTTCGAGCAGCATGGTGCGGGTCACCAGCTTCCCTTGCGCCCGCAGCAGTTCCTCCAGCAACCGGAACTCGCGCGGCTGCATTGGAACCGCCGTCCCCTGCCAGCGAACCGCGCGGTCGAGCAGGTCCAGCGTCAACCCGCCCCAGCGCAGCGAAACTTCGGGACCATTCTTGTCCGTCTTCGCTGCCCATCTCCGCCCCAGCGCGTTCATCCGCGCGGTCAGCTCCGGCAGTGCGAAGGGCTTGACCAGATAATCGTCTGCGCCGGCCTCCAGCCCCTCGACCCGGTCCTCGATCGCGCCGAGCGCCGTTAGCATCAGGACAGGCAGATGCCGATCGCGTCGCCGGATGGCGGCCAACACGCTCATCCCGTCACCGTCCGGCATCAGCCGGTCCAGCACCGCCAGATCGAACGGCTCCGCCTCTAGCAGCGTCAGAGCATCACGGCCGGTCGACGCGATCCGGACATCATGCCCCGCCGCACCGAGTCCGACGCCGATATTCTCAGCGGTGGTCGCATCATCCTCCGCCAGCAGGATTTTCATCAGCGGCTAAGCCCCGTCGCCAGAACCACGCGGTAAAGGATGGCGAGGAGCAGGCGTGATGGCGGCATGGACCTGGAAACAGCGAGACAGGAAACCGCAGTCGCGAAACCTCTTCGACGATCGCGGCTAGGGCGACGACGCCCCTAAAGTTCGTTGATGACCGCGACATGACGGTGCCCGCAACCGTCGTCGTCCGCGCGCGCCCATCGGCGCCGTCTGCCGAAGCCTTCCCTGCGGGCACTGCCACTGGCTAACGCTGGCAGCGGTCCCAGCAGTAGCGGTAGCGCAACTCGGCGGTGCCGCCTGGCGCAACGATCACCCTCCACGTCGGCGCGCCGTCGATGATCGGCAGCGTCGCGTCGATCGCCTCGATCCGCTGACCGGCGGTGCCGATCGGCACGTCGACCGACGCAGGCGCGACACCGGCGTTGGTCAGCACCACGCGCATGATGTCGGCAGAGATACGCTCCTGCATGACCGTCACCTGCGGGCTGATGCCCGCGGCGATGCGAAAGGACTCCCCCTCCGCACGGTCCGTCAACGCGCCCTGACCGAGCAGCAGCCGCTCGCCCTCGCGCGTGGTATAGACCGCGGTGCTGCCCGCCGGCAGCGGCAGCCCGAGACCGGCGTCACGACGATTGCGCAGGGCGAGGACGATGCGCGTCGGCGCGCTCGCAACGGGTTGTCCGGGATAGAGACGGACGCGATACCGTCGATCGAAGGGAACGCCGGCGCGGGACAAGAGCGCGACCTGCTTCTGCGCGCGCGGCGCGACGGTGACACGCATCGGCACCCGGTAGAGCTTGAGGTCGCCGAGGTTCTCCGGTGCCGGCGGTGCCGGTGCCGGCTCCGGTGCCGGCGGCGGCGGCGGAGGAGGAGGCGGCGCTGCCATTCGCGAACCGGTAACGACGATGTCGTCAGCCTCCTCGAACGTCTCCTCAGGCAGATCGGACGTCGTCGTGCCGAGCGGATAGCAGGACAGCGACAGCGCGGCGACAGCCCGCTCGAGCCCCGGCGTCCATACGCGGTTGAGCCTGCCCGCGACCGCACTGAGCTGCGCGTCGGGGAAGCGTTCGGGATTGGCGTTGGCGAGCGTCAGCCAGGCGAACAGGTCGAGCGTACGGCCGTCGGGCGCGACGGTGGCGACATAGCTCGAACGCCAGTCGAAGCCGCTGGCGAGGTAGCTCAGCTTCAAGGTGACGGTGCGCGCCACCGGGCTGACCGTCGAGACACTGAGCACGGGCTTCGCCGAGAGTCCGCCGGGCACGCCGGCGAAGCTCAGTCGTTCGGGCAAGCCCGAACAGCGCAGCGTCTCGATCCCGGCGCGCGTCTTCAGCACGACGCCTCTCGCAGGGCCGGCGATGATCGTCGCCTGTTCGGAGACTCGGCGGCCGGTGGCGCGATCCGTACGCGTCAGCGTCACGGTGCGGCCAAGCGTGCCGTCGACCAGCGCGGCAGGCGACAGCAGGCGCGCGTCGCGGTTCTTTTCGATGACGCCGCCGGGCAACCCCTCGACCACCGCGCTCACCGGTACGATGCCCTCGGCAACGCCCTCGAAGCGCAGGGTCGATGCGCCCTTCGGCACGGCGATACGGCGGGTTTCGGTGACCAGCGCGAAGCCTTGCAGATAGCCGAGGTTCATCGCGCCTCGGCCGTAGGGCGCGCGATAGACGGTCAGTGCGACTGTTGCGGGCGCCCGCGACGTCACGACGCCCGGTATCGCAGGCAGAGGTGCGGCGCCGATCGCGATGAGCGCCGGCAAAACCGTCAGCAGCGCGCGCATCAGTAGCGCGTATCGAAGGTCGCGGTGACCACCGCCTCCCCATTGGCGGGAACCGGCACCTGCCACGTCGCGCTGCCGGCATTGGGCCGCTCGCTCTTGCGGCTTTCCTCGGTAATCCTTGTGTCGGACCAGTCGAGGCCCGACTGCACCAGTTCGACCGTCACGGCGCGCGGCCGCGCATTGGTCAGCGTGTAGCGCATACGCGTCCGCCACCGGTCGCTGCCGAGCCGGGTGCGTTCGACCACGGTCGGCTGCACCTTCACGTCGAAGGCATCGCCGGTCGGCAGCGCGATGGGGGAGCCTTGCGGCGTGTGTTCGATGCGGTTCTCGCCGGTAAATTGCGGCTGGCCACGCGCATCGCGGATGTAGACGCGCACCGTGCCCGCGGGCAGCGCGTCGCCAACCCCGCCGGCGCCGCCGCGATTGGAGAAGCGGAGCACGCTCTGCGCGCTGCGCGGGGCGTCCGCCGTGCCGAGCCAACCGTTGTCGAAGCGATAGCCCGAGCTGGCGGCAACGCCCTTCACGTCGAGAAAACTGACCTGCTTGGTCTGCTTGTCCGCGATCGTGGTCCGCTCGGCGAGCGGATAGAGGTAATAGTCGCCAAGCTGCTCGCGCGCCGACGTCTCGCTGCCGGCCTGGGTACGCACCGGCCGCCGCGGACGAACCGGGGCGTCGTCCTCGTCGTTCGCACTGCCCACCTCGCCTGCGACGAGCAGGGTTTTGGCATTGGTGAAGGTGGTGCCGCTCGTGTTGCGCAGCGTTACCCAGCCCTGCACGTCGATCGTGCCAGCCTTGTCGTCGAATAGCGCGACGTAATCGGCGCTCCAGCCGAGGCCGCGGGTGAGATAGGACAGCGTCGCAGGCCGCGATCCCGATCGTGCATTGGCCAGCGTCACCGACAAAGTCGGGCGTGCGCGCAGCGATTCCGGCACGCGGTCGAACACCGCACGTACCGGCAGGCCGTCGTCGCGCAGCACCTCGATCCGCCCATTGATGTCGAGGACGACACCGCCGTTCACCGCCAGCACCCGCGCGCGCTCGCGCGTTTCGGCACCGGTGGCGGGGTTGGTGCGGACGAGCGTGATCGTCTCGCCCACCGCCTTCTCCATCAGGCTCGACGGGCTGAGCAGATCATAGTCGAAATTCTGTTCGACGATGCCGGCGTCAGGCATCGTGAGCGATACCGTCTCGGGCCGGATCTGGGCGCTGACATCGGGGAAGGACTGACGGACGCGGCCCGCGGCGAGGTTGAGCTGGCGAACGTCCTCCACCAGCGCGACGTCGCCATTGTAGATCGTGACCGACACGTCGCCCTGCGCACTGCCCGCGCCCGGGACAGCGGCCGGTGGCGGGACGGTGGTTGGGGATACCTGCGCGACCGCGCTCGTCGGTAGGGCGAGCAGGCCAGCGATCATCCACCCGTTACGCATGTCTCGTCTCCCCCGGCGCTTATCCGCGAAGCATGCGATGGCGCCGGCGCCGGCGCAACGCGTAAACGTCAGGCGACGGCATCGCCGGCATGACGGGGAAGCGAGGCGGTCCCGCAGTTGGGACCCGGAACCCGACATTCGCGCCCGCTTCCCAATGCCGGTCGTTTCTTATTCACCCCGGCGATCCACGCTGACTCAGCCGCGTTTTCTCCGCCATGATCCGTTCGATCAGCCGTGCGGCAACCGTCGCGCGGATCGGTTCCCCGGCGGCGATCTTGCGCCAGGTGTTATAGCTGATGCCGAAACGCGGCTGGAGCGCTTCGTCGGTGCGGCCGGGGCATTGCGCGACGATATGGTCGACGATCTCGCCGGGTAGCGTGCACATGCCCATCACGCACCATCCCGGCTGGCGGCGGCCGTGGCTTTGTGGCCGGCGATCGCCTGATCGATGTCGGCGCTCAGGCAATTACGCCATTCGGCGTCATAGCGGATCACCCCCTCGCGTCCGACGACATAGGGGTTGGGCTCGCCAGCGCGGCGGCGTTGCAACGCGGCGACGCGGGTGAGACCATCGTCGCCCACGGTGTGGTTCGACAACACCACATCCGCCTGCATACGGTCGGTGTAATCGGCGAAATGGTCGAGCGAATGGCGAAAGGACATCAGCGACACGACGTCGCGCGGCGATCCCTGCCCGCCGAACAGCGACGCCATATGCGGAACGCCATGATCGCTGACCGGGAACAGCAGAGATATCGTACCCGGCGTGTGCCCCGGCGTCAGCAGCGCGGTCACCGAGCGACCGCCCAAGGTGATGACCTGCCCGTCCTCGATATAGAAATCGTCCGCCGCCTTGACCGGCAGCGTCCCCATCGTCGGCTTGCCCGTCCAGTCCGCACGGCTCATCCCGATCTTCGCGCCCGACAAGGCCTTCAGATACGCCGCACCGCCGAAGTGGTCGAAATGGTTGTGCGTGATGACGATGATGCGGATCCGCTTGGGATCGAGACCAAGCGTCCTCATATTGCGCACGATGACGTCGCGCGCATTCGCCTCGCTGGTCAACGCGTCGAGCAGCAGGATGCCGTCATCGGTATCGATCGCCCAGATGTTGTTCTCGGCGGTGCCGATCGAATAGACGCGATCGAACACCTCGATCGGCTTGGGCGCAGGAGCTTTCAGCGGGCGTCGTTCGCGCACTGCCTGGCAGCGATAATAGAGCGTCACGGGCCAGAGCTTGCCGCCCGCCTCCGCAGCGAGATCGGCATAAGCGCGGGCGCCGGGCGCCGTATAGCCGCCGATCCGCCGCATCTCCTCGACCGTATGGATTTCGGGGCGTCCGCCGTTCGGAGACGCAGCACGATCCTGCGCCAGCGTCGGCGCGGCGAGCAAGGCCGCGGCGAGCAGCATAGGGCGGGTCTTCATGAGAGCTCTCCTGCGAATGTGTCGATATCCGGGGCGATCACGCGGCGACGACCGCTTGCGCGCGCGCCTGCCGACCGACGATCAGCACCGCGACGGCGCTCCCCACCGTCAGCACCGCCAGCGGCAGCAGCGCGAGCACATGGCTGCCGGTACGGTCGTGGATCAGGCCATAGACGTTCACCATCAGCCCGCCGCCGATCAAGTTGGACGTCGCGTTGATCGCGGCGATCCCTGCCGCGGCGGTGCCGGCGGACAGCCAGCTCGACGCCATGCTCCAGAACGGTCCCTTGAAGCAGTAGGCGCCCATCAGCACGAAGGTGAGCAGCAGCACCGTGGGCGCGAGGCCGGTCAGCGCGAACGTGCCGAGCACGCCCACCGCGATCAGCAGCAGCGGCAGCGCGGTATGCCAGCGCCGCTCGCCCGTGGCATCGGAATGCCGCCCCCACACGATCATCGCGACCGACGCGATCCCGTAGGGGATCGAGTTGACCAGACCGGTCTGAACGTTGGTCAGCCCATAGGACTTGAGCAACTGCGGCTGCCATACCCCCAGCACGCTGCCCGCAGCCGACGCCCCGCAGCAGGCCAGCACCATCGCCCAGAACGCCGGCGTGCGGATCAGCCCCCAGGCGGATCCATGCACCATAGGCCGGCCGTCGCTCGGCGCGACGGTGGCAGCCGCCAGCCAGCGCTTCTCGTCCTCGTCCAGCCAATCGGCCTGAGCCGGCCGGTCGGTGAGGACACGCAGGCACGCGAGGCCGAGGAGTACGGTCGGCACGCCTTCGCACAGGAACAGCCACTGCCAGCCATGCAGCCCGCCGATCCCGTCGAGCGACAGCAGCACGCCGCCCAGCGGCGAACCGACGAAGCTCGACAGGGGAATCGCCACCGCGAACAGCGCCAGCGTCCGGCCGCGATACAGCGGCGGCATCCAATAGGTGAGGTACAGGATCACGCCGGGAAAGAAGCCCGCTTCCGCCGCGCCGAGCAGGAAGCGCATGACGTAGAAGGATTCGACATTCCATACGAACGCCATCGCCGCGGATACCAGGCCCCAACTCACCATGATCCGCGCGATCCAGCGCCGTGCGCCGACGCGCTGGAGCATCAGGTTGCTCGGCACCTCCATCAGGAAATAGGCGACGAAGAACAGGCTGGCGCCAAAGCCGAAGACCGTGCTGCTCAACCCCAGATCGGCGTTCATCTGCAGCGATGCCATGCCGATGTTGGCGCGGTCGATGAACGCAAGCAGGTAACAGAGCATCAGGAACGGCAGCAGCCGCCACGTCACCTTACGCATGACCCGCGCTTCCAGGGCGTCGGGGGTCCCGTCTGGGCTCGTCATCACCACTTCCTCTCGTTGATCCGCGCGCCCCCTCTTGCGGGTGGACGTCGCGGATCGGTCAGGCGGCCGTCGCGGCCAGCGTATTCACCAGGTTGCGCGGCTCAATCGCACCCGTCGTCAGATAGGCGGCGATCTGGTCGACTACGCTGATGCCGACCCGAATACGCGCTTCGCGCGTGTTGGCGCCGACGTGCGGGCTGACGACCAGATTGTCGAGCGCCCAGAACGGATGATCCGCCGCCGGCGGTTCGCTGGCGAACGTATCCAGCCCGGCGCCGGCGAGCGGTCCCGATTGCAACGCCTGGACCAGCGCGGTCTCGTCGATCAGCTCGCCGCGCGCCGTGTTGAGCAGGATGCTGCCGGGCCGCATCGCGGCCAGCGCGTCGGCATCGATGAAGCCGCGATTGTCCGGCGTCAGCGGACAGTGCAGGCTGACGATGTCGCTCTGCTCCAGCAGCTCGCGCACCGTGGCGCAGCGGATCGTGCCGACTGGGAGCTGCGCGTCGCCCAGATACGGATCGTAGATCCGCACCGTCCCGCCGAAGGGCGCAAGCAGGTGGAGGAAGGCGCGGCCGATCGCACCCAGCCCAACCAGGCCTATGCTCTTGCCGGTGATCTCGGTGCCCGCATAGGTCGGCTTGTCCCAATGCCCGTCGCGCACGCGGCGATCGAGCCAGGCAGTCGATCGTGCGACACTCATCAGCAGCGCCAGCGCCTGTTCGGCGACCGACTGCGCGTTGGCACCGCCGGCTACCACGACGGGGATGCCCCGCGCCGATGCGGCGGCGCGATCGATGCCGTCGACGCCGACGCCATGTTTGGCGATGATCCGCAATGTCGGGATCCCCTCGATCACCGCGCGCGACACGACGCCCATCCGGACGACGATCGCCTGCGCGCCGATCGCATTGGCTGCGGCGATCATCTCGTCCGCGTCGGCATAGGGCTTGAGAGGAACCAGCTTCAGGCCGTGCTCCGCCGCCGTACGCATGGCCGCGTCGCTCAGCAGCGGCCCGGCGATCAGCGCCGTCATGTCGGTAGCCTGACTCGTCACGTCCCTCTCCCTGGCGGTTTCTCCGCTCATCGCCTCTTCATAGCCACCAACGCCACAGCCGCAACATTATTCTGAAACGACGTTGCGTTTTATTTTATCTGCAGATACAAGCCGCTGGCGACGGGCGCAAAGCTCGCATCACATTCCAGGAGAGGCATATGCTCATCGGCCGCATCGCCAATAATCGTCATCTACTACTCGCCGGCGTCAGCGCCGCCTGTCTGTGGATGTCGGCAGCCCATGCGCAGACCGCCCCGGCAGCGGACGCGAACCCGGCGACACAGACCACCGCCGTTCCCACGGCCCCCGAAGCGGTACAGACCCAGGAACCGCAGACCGCCGAACCCACGCCCGCTGATACCGCCACGCCGCAGGAGGCGCCCGAACAAGGCGCCGACATCGTCGTGACGGGATCGCGCATCGGCCGCAGCGGCTTCACGACGCCGACGCCGGTCACCGTCATCAATTCCGATCAGCTGGTGAAGAGCGCGCCCTCCACCCTCGCCGAGTCGCTGCGCAACCTCCCGGCCCTCACGGCGACGTCGGGTCCGCAGCGCGCCAGCGGCACGCAGGGCGGCGGTCAGTCGTTCCTCAACCTGCGCAACCTCGGTGCGGTCCGCACGCTGACGCTGCTCGATGGCCGTCGCTTCGTCGCCGCGAGCCAGTTCGGCACCGTCGACGTCAACCTGCTGCCCGCCGGCCTGATCCAGCGCGTCGACATCGTTACCGGTGGCGCGTCCGCCGCCTACGGGTCGGACGCGGTCGCGGGCGTCGTCAATTTCGTGCTCGATACCAAATACGAAGGCCTGAAGGGTGAGGTGTCGTCGGGCATCTCCGGCGAAGGCGACAATGCCGAAAAGCGCGCGATCCTGACCGGCGGCGTCAGCACGGCGGGCGACCGCCTGCACCTGATCGCCAGCGCCGAATATTACCAGAACGACGGCATCCTCGAAGGCAAGCGCGACTGGGCGCGGCGCGGCACCAACCTGATCAACGGCCCAGCCGGCGGCCCGGTCCAGATCCTGGCGAACGACGTCCGCAACCTCGGCACCTATGGTGGCATGCTGCTGACTGGCAACGGCGGCACCGCGGCGCAGAACGCCCTGTTCCGCGGGCTGCAATTCGGCCCCGGCGGCACGGTCCTGCCCTACAGCTTCGGCTCTTACTCCACCTCGACGCAGCAGATCGGCGGCGACGGCGTGAACACCGAACTGTTCCAGGAAATCAACCGCCCGCTGGAACGCTGGTCCACCTTCGGCCGCGCCGAATACGACCTGACCGACAATCTCTCGGTGTTCGGCGAGGCATCCTACGGCTGGACCGACACGCGTTATTCCACCTCGACCAACCGCCATCAGGTCCAGAACCCGATCACGATCCGGCGCGACAATGCGTTTCTGCCGCAGCCGATCCGCAACCTCCTCGCCGCCAATCCCTCCGTCACCAGCCTCACCATGCTGCGCTGGTCGGTCGAAGGCGGCCTGACCGATGTCGCCGTCACCACCGACACGCGCCGCTTCGTCGGTGGTTTCAACGCCAAGGTCGGCGGGCTGAAGATCAACGGCTATTACCAGCATGGCCGCACCAACCAGCGCACCGACGTGCTCAACAACGAGATCACGGCGAATTTCACCCGCGCCGCCGACGCGGTGGTCAATCCCGCCAACGGCCAGATCGTCTGCCGCTCGACGCTGACCAACCCCAATGACGGCTGCGCGCCGTTCAACGTCTTCGGCGAAGGCTCGCCGTCCGCGGCGGCGCTCGCCTACACCCGCGGCACCAGCCGCACCGACTCCGTCTTTACCGAGGACGTCGCCGCACTCAACGTGTCGGGCACGCTGTTCCAGGGCTGGGCCGGCCCGATCTCGTTCGCGACCGGCGCCGAATATCGGAAGGAAACGGCCGAGCTGTCGGTCGATGCCTTGTCGCGCGCGGGCGCCTTCCTGTTCGCCAATCCGCAGCCCTGGTCGGGCAAGTATGACGTCCGCGAAGGCTATGTCGAAACCGTCGTGCCGCTGCTGCGCGACCTGCCCTTCGCCAAGTCGGTCGAGTTCAACGGCGCGGTCCGCTACACCGATTATTCGACCAGCGGCGGCGTGACGACGTGGAAGGCAGGGCTCAGCTGGACGCCGTTCGACGCGCTGCGCCTGCGCGGCACGCGCTCGCGCGACATTCGCGCGCCCAACCTGTCCGAACTGTTCACCAGCGGCCGCACGCAGTCGGCGACGATCGTCGATCCGTTCAAGAACAACATCCGCCTGTCCGGCATCTTCGTCACCACCGGCGGCAATGCGCAGCTGCAACCCGAAAAGGCGGATACGCTGACGCTCGGCGCGGTGATTCAGCCGCCGATGATCCCCGGCTTCAACCTGTCGGTCGATTATTACGACATCAAGATCAAGGACGCGATCGGCACGCTGACCGCGCAACAAACGGTCGACCAGTGTTTCGCCGGCAACCAGCTTGCCTGCAGCCTCGTCCAGCGCGACGGCGGCGGCAACCTGACCGGCCTGGTCGCCTTCCCGATCAACCTGTCGGAACTGGAAACCAACGGCCTCGACGTCGAGGCGAGCTATCGCGTGCCGCTGTCCTCGATGATGGACACCGACGCGACGCTCAACCTGCGCACCGTCGTGTCCTATGTCGGCAAGCTGTCCTCGACCACGCCGGGGTCGGCGCCGATCGACCGCGCCGGCGAAGTGGGCATCAGCGCCAACCCGCATTGGCGCTTCAACGCCCAGGCCGATTTCTACAAGGGCAATTTCAACCTGTTCAACCAGGTCCGCTTTATCGGTGGTGGCCGCTATGACGTGACCCGCGGCCCGTCGCAGATCGACCTGCAGAATGTCAAGGCGCAGGCCTATTGGGACCTTCAGCTTGGCTACAAGCTCGAGAATGTCGGCCTCAAGGGCGCGGAATTCTATCTGAACATCCGCAACGTCCTCGACACCGATCCCCCCGCCGCGCCCGGCGACGGCACGATCGCGCTGGCGACCAATACCGGCCTGTACGACACCACCGGACGCCTGTTCCGCGTCGGTTTCCGCTTCAACTTCTGATCCCCATTCCGGCCGCGCACATGCGCGCGGCCGGCAGGAGCCAATTCCCATGTCGATCGGTTTTCGCGTCCTTCCCCTCACCCGTCGGATCGATGCCGACCTGGTCCGCCAGTTCGCCGACCTGCCCGTCGCCAACGTCAGCGACGCGATGAACCGCATGGTGGCCGGCGGCGCGGCGCTGCGGCCGATGCATGGCGGCGGCGTGCTGGCGGGGCCGGCGGTCACGGTGAAGGCGCGACCGGGCGACAATCTGATGCTGCACAAGGCGCTCGACATCGCCGCACCCGGTGACGTCGTGGTGGTGGATGCGGGCGGCGATCTGACCAACGCCCTTATCGGCGAACTGATGGTGGCGCACGCGCAGAGCCGCGGCCTCGCCGGCATCGTCATCTTCGGCGCGATCCGCGATGTCGCGGCGATCCGCGCGGGCAGCTTCCCGGTCTTCGCCGCCGGGGTGACGCATCGCGGCCCCTACAAGGATGGCCCGGGCGAAGTGAACGTGCCGATCGCGATCGACGGCATGGTGATCCATCCGGGCGACCTCATACTCGGCGACGACGATGGTCTCGTCACGGTCGCCATCGACGATGCCGCGACGGTCCTCGCCGCCGCATCGGCCAAACACGCTGCGGAAACGGCGCAGATGGACAAGATCCGCCGCGGCGAAAACCCGCGGGCATGGGTCGATGAGACACTCAAGCGTTTGGGCTGCGAAGGCGTGTGATGACAGACCCGGCTCCCTCCCGCTATCGGGAGGGGGAAGGGATCAGCATGGCGACGATCATCAAGGACCGGGGCATCAAGGACCGGGGGATCAAGGACAGACCGGCGCTGGAAGGCGTCGCCGCCGCCGAACGCGCGCTGGAACTGCTCACCTGCTTTCGTACCGGCGACAAGGCGCTGACACTGGTCGAGCTCGCCGACCGCACCGGGCTGGTCAAGAGCACGATCATGCGCCTCGCGATCAGCCTCGAACGGTACAATCTGCTCGTCCGCCTGCACGACGGCCGGTATCAGCTCGGCAGCGGTGTCGTTCGCCTCGGGACGATCTATCAGGAAAGCACCGACCTCGAACAGCATGTCATGCCGGTGCTCGCCAGGCTCGCCGCCGATACGCAGGAAACCGCGACCTTCTACGTCCGCCACGGCGAGGTGCGGCTGTGCCTGTTCCGCGTCAACTCGCCTAGCAGCCTGCGCCTCGACGTCGCACCGGGCACGCAGCGGCCGATGGATCTGGCCGGTTCGGCGCAATTGCTGCGGCTGTTCGCAGACTGGCCGGATACGAAGCCCGATCTTCCGACGCTGCCGATCTATACCGCCGGCGCCACCACGCCCCACGTCGCGTCCTGCTCCGTCCCGATCATCGGCCAGGGCAATCGACTGGTCGGCGCGCTCAGCCTCGCCGGGCCCGACGCGCGTTTGACCGAACAGCGCGGCGCCGAGGTCGCGCTCCAGCTGTTACGGTCCGGCCTTGAACTGTGTCGCGCGCTGGGCGGCGACGCGGAGGCGATCTACCGGGTTCCGATCGCACTCGCGACGTAGCCTACGCGGGCTGCCTTGATGGCCACCCGCCCTCTATCGATGGATTATTTCCTCATCAGTGGCGCTTCGCTGCCGATCGACGGCGATGCCCCCGGTAGCGGAGCGCTCACGTTCGATTGCGACCGTAGCATCTTCGCCGCCTCGGCGCGGATCGCGGCCTGTACCTGCGGACTGGTGAGATCGACGGGGCCGCTATACTGGTTACCGGGTATCGCACGGCTGTTCGCGACGAGCGCCGCGGGGCGCGCCGGCGAGCCGTCCGCGAGTTTGTAGCGCGTGGCCATCGCCCCGGGGCAGACCTCTCCGGTGGCGGCGAAAAAGGCATCGGCGCTTTTGATGTCCTGACACATGCGCGCCACCGCGACATTGTCGAAGCCCATGGCATGCCACGCGGCCGCATCGGACCGGCGCTGGCACCCCTCGTCGCTCTTGCCGACATTGATGTTGAAGGCGATGGGACCGCCCGCGGCGCCGCCGCCACTGCCGATCAGGCACGGATTGGCACCGCCGAAATAGCTACCCTGGGCGCTCGGCGTCGTCCACGTGTGCCCGCCGTAGACGACCTCCTGCCGCGCCGGAACGTCGGTCTGCGGCCCGGTGATGGCCATGACGTTGACCGTATTGCTCGATTGCGCCTCCATTTGCTGCGCCGTGGCGCTCAGTGGCAGGAGCGCGAGAACGGCGGCTGGACCCAGGACACGTTTCATCTTCCCTCTCCCTCTTCAAGAAATGGGGTGGCGGCCGCGCCACCCCGAGTTTGGTCGATCAGTCGACGTCCCAGCCCAGCGAGCCGAAGCCGAAGGCGGTGGCACCTGCCGCCCCGGCCACCGTCCAGTCGGTCGAGGTGAGGTTGAACTGGTCGGAGTGGGTCGCATCGAACGAGCTGACCAGTTTGAAGTCGGCGGTGCTCTGTCCGAAGTTCATGACCTGCATGTTGAGCGCCGCCGAACCACCGGTCAGACCGCCGTACAGGCCCGCGTTGAAGCTAGTGGTGGTGATGGTGCCGTTGTTCGCCGCATCGATGTTCGCGGCGATCGACGACCCGGACGTACCGACGCCACCGACGACGGCATAGCTCGATCCGGCCGGCACGCTGCTGATGTTCATCGTGCCGCCGAAGCCGCTGCCGGACGATGCCGAGATGTTGCGGGTGACATCGACGCTGAGCGTCTGACTGTTCGTCCCGCTCACCGCCGAGGTATCGATGGCGCCGTTGGTGAAGCCGCCGGCACCGATGCCGATGCCGGCGCCGCCGGTCACCGTGCCCGATGTCTGCGCTGCGGCGGGCACGGCAATCGCGAATGCAAGAACCGACAGCGAACTGTAGATAGCTTTCTTCATGGCAAGTGCTCCTGTTGACCAACTGTCGTTGGGTGAACGGCCGGCGAAGATTTCGCCGTCCGGCCTGGAACACACCGCGCGGATCGGCGGGCCGCACGATGACGGACAGGCAGATCCCGCGGCAATGAACCGCGCGCGACGAACGCGTCCGTAACGACCGCCGCAGATCTGTGTGTTTCGTTTCGATCGGCAGTGCCGCTCGCACCTGGGGGAGGCGCGAGCGACGACCGCCGGGATTCAGGACGGAAGTGGCTGTCGTCCTGATCGGCCAGCCATCGTGGCCACGCCGGGCACCACGCGGGGGGCTTTGGGGCAAGCCCGGCGATCCCGGAACCGATCCGGCAGGATGGAGCCCGGCCGCCCGCGACGGTCGGCACGGGCGTCCACCCTGAGGGCGGGCATCAGCCGGCCGTGCCGATCGTCGGTTTTCCCTTTCACCGCCCGATGCAGAATTGTGTCCGGCATGACGCACCTCCTGCCGCTATCGCTACGACCGCCAAGGCCTCCCGAACATTCGCGCGATTACGGATCACCCTGCGGCATGCGATCCGTATTGTTTCGGAATTGCTGGACATGCCGCTGTGGCAGCAGGGTGCGCTCCGGGGGCGGACGCTGGCTCGTCCCGCTCCATGAATTGCCTATGCGAGGAGCGTCGCATCATGTCCGTCGAAGCATCGCCGGTCTCTCTGACGATCCAGTGGAAGGACCTGCCCGCGTCCATTCGGATCACGAATCACCCGGACGGCGCGATACGTACCGATCGGCTGCACGGTGGCGGCTTGGACGCGGCCTCGCGATTGCCTGTCACGATTCCCGCGACCACGGACGACGGCCGGATCGTCAGTCTCTACATCGCGTCCGACGAAGACCGATCGTTCGACATCGTTACCCAGACCGAAGCCGTGCACCGGTCGCGCAACCTCGTCTCGCTGGCCATCGCGCTTGCCCGCCTGTCATTGGCCCCTCTGGGCGCCAATGCCGTCGTGGCGGCCTTCATCGATCGTCTGCGCAGCCTGGATGCCGTCGCGCGGATCGGATGCGAGGTTACGGGCGATTATTGCTCGATCCAGCAGGTTACGGCGCAAGTCACCGCCCGGTTCGACGATCCGCAGCGCCCCCGCATCGCGCAATCCGGATCGTCCGTCGCGCTGGCTGCGCGCTGGGCGAACCTGATCGCGATCGTCCTCCACGAACTCTGCGCAAACGCCATTCGGCATGGCGCCCTGACCAGCCCGTTGGGGCGGGTCGATATCCGCTGGGCACTCGTGCGCAGCGAGGCGGAGGACGACACCCTGCATCTGACGTGGCGGGAAATCGACGGTCCTCCCGTGTCCATGCCGGCGAAAACGGGGTTCGGCTCGCGCCTCCTGCGCGATCTCATCGCGTCCAACCGCCGGTGCGAGGCCATCATGCGCCTGCCGCCGAGCGGGCTAGTGTACAGCCTGAGCATCAAGCTGATGCGCGACGAGTGGCGCGAGTGACCCCACGCCCAGCCGATCGAGTTCGATGCCGAGGCGGATGAGTTCGGCTGTGCTGCCCGCGCCCGTCTTTTCGAGCAGATGCACGCGGTAGGTTTCGACCGTCCGCGGACTGATGCCGAGGGCGCGCGCCGCCTCCTTGCTCGTCGCGCCCTGGCTGATCAGATGCAGCACCTGCCGTTCGCGCGGTGACAAGACGTCCAGCCGTTGTCGGGCGGCCATCCGGTCCTGCAGCAAGGATTTGGCGCCCACCACCGCCTGGCCGATGACCGACGCCTCGAACGGCTTTTCGATGAAATCGAACGCACCCGCCTTCAGCGCGTCGACGGCGAGCGGTATATCGGCATGGCCCGCGATGACGATGACGGGGTCCGGCCGATCGAGCGGCGGCAGCGCACGCACGAGCGCAAGGCCCGACGACCCGGGCATGATGACGTCGCAGATGATGACGCCGATCGGCAGAGACTCCAGCGTATCGAGGAACAGGTCGGCGCTTCCGAACGATCGTGCCGGCACACCGGATGTCGCGAGCAGCAGCGATAACGAGCGGCACATCTCTGGCTCATCGTCGATGATATAGATCGGCAACTCGTGCTGCATGATGGGTCCCCTATGCATCCCGTCGCGGTAGTGAGAGCAGGAATCGTGCGCCGCCCAACGTCGACTCGTTGTCGCACCATATGCGGCCCCCATGCGCCTCCACGATGCTGCGGCAGATGGTGAGGCCGATCCCTACCCCTTCGGCTTTCGTTGATTGGAATGGTGCGAACAGATCGCGATCCTCCTTGAGCGGCACGCCCGGGCCACTGTCTTCGACGGCAATGGTCAGCGTGTCGGGATGCTCGCTCCAGCTGCGCAGTCCGATGGAGGGCGACGGGCGATTCTCGACAGCCTCTGCCGCGTTGACCAGAAGGTTCAACAGGACCTGCTGAATCTGCACCGCATCGACCAGTATCTCCGCGGGTCCCCGGTCGATACAGGCTTCGAACTGCGCCCCGGATTCCTTCACGGCGAGGTGCGCCAGCCTGACGACGTCCTCCATCAATGCGTGAACGTCCAGCCATTGCAACGTCGGCGGCCGCCGGGCGACGAACTCGCGCAGCTTGCGCAGCACCGCTGCCGTGCGAAACACCTGCCGCAGCGCATCCCCGAGCGCCTCGTTCGCCGGCGCGACCTGTGGCGTCTGGCTGGCAAGCAGCGCCTGCGCGACGCCCAGATAATTGGCGATCGCGCCCAAGGGCTGGTTGAGCTCGTGCGCGATCGACGATCCCAACTGCCCCAGCGATGTGGCTCGCGCGATCCGGTAGAGCCCGCGCTGCGTTTCGGCCAGTTGCTCGGCGGCCTTGATCGCCTCGCTTTCGTCTCGGAGGTACAGCATGCTGTAGGCTCGTCCGGCGAGGGGGATGGGCTTCGACAGAACCCGGACGTGCAGCGTCCGTCCATCCGCGGTGATCGACCGATGCGGCGCTGCGGCGTTGCGCGACGACGGCGGCACGAACAGGTCGAGCGGCAGCCCGGCGAACGCGCGGCGGTCTATGCCGAACAGTTCGGCCGTCGCGTCATTCACGGCGGCGATCCGATCGGCGGGATCGACCACCAGCATCGCCGCCGGCGAATCGTCGAACATGATCTGCAACGTCTGTTCGCGTCGCCGCGCATGGGCCGCGGCCCGCTGTTCCCGGCGCCGTGCGCGCTGCATCAATTCGCCGGTTATCGACAGGGCCGCCCCAAACGCGGTCACGATGACGAGGTTGCGACCGGTGACCAGCGGGCTTGACGGACTGGCGAACAGCGTCGTCCCGGTGAGCGTCACGCCCGTCGCGACGAGGCCCGACACGAAGCCTTCGTTCAGCGACGCATACAGGATGGCCCCCAGGCAGAACAGGAAGGGCAGCTCCACGCCCGCAAACACCCGCGCGGCCCAGGTCACCAGGATTGCGGCAGCGGCGACCGTGATGGAGGACGCGGACAGCCGGGCCGCGGGCGGGGGGCGACGATCCTCATCGATCATGGCCCAGAATCGTTGCATTCGTTTGCCCCAGGTCCGATCCGGCACTAACCCATTGCGAAACGGAGAACAATGTCTGGCGCTAATCCGGCGCCCGCCTGCCATCCCAAAATGGGGCAAGACGCCAAACGACCCGGCAGCGACAGTCTGATGCGACGATCACCGCCGACGCGGTGCAGCCGAACGGACGGCACAGCAAAGCATACGCCTTGCCCAAATGCCACGGCGGCCTCCGGTCCGGCCGACGCCCGCGCGCAATCATTGGAATCAGCGCAGTGGATGGTACGGCGCTCCCGTGAAGCGCCGCCAAATTCTCGTCCGGCAGCAACCGGAAACCGACCGCTGGCGTCGCCCATCACGGCAAAAACGTCATGCCCCGGCCGACTCGACCGCCCTTCCCTTTCGGGACGGCTGGCTAACGGCGGGTTAGCCCACCGACGATGTCGAGAAGCCGATCGATCTCCTCGACCGTATTGTAATAATGAGGCGAAACGCGGACCAGCGATGGCAAGCCGCGCTTGATGCTGTCCATCAGCGTGCTCGACGGCACCGACACGGACACGTTGATCCCCTGCGACGCCAATAGCGCAGCGACGCCATTCGCTTCGCGACCATCGATCGCGAACGTCACGATCGAGGCCAGCTCCCGTCCAAGATCGAATGTCTTCACGTCATCAATGTCCGCCAACCCC
Organism: Arthrobacter sp. TPD3018; assembly: GCA_003075315.1. Classification (GTDB taxonomy): domain Bacteria; phylum Pseudomonadota; class Alphaproteobacteria; order Sphingomonadales; family Sphingomonadaceae; genus Sphingomonas. The sequence continues at coordinate 507,937 of QDFQ01000002.1, forward strand.
GCCCGCAGACGCGAGGACAGGTATCGATTGCGCGTCGCGATCCGGCCTAACCCAAGTTCCAGCGCATAGTCGATCGCAACGCCCAGACCCGCCCGTGCCGCATAATCGGACTCCCAGCTCTCGAAGCGGCGTGCGTCCGGTCTGAGGATGTAGCGATCCGGACCGCTCCACTCCGCGCCGAACAGATCGATCATCGCGGGCTCGGTCCGCTGCACCAGTTCGCGTCGCATGTAGAGGAAGCCGGTTCCCCGCGGTGCGCGCAGGAACTTACGCCCCGTCGCCGTCAGCATGTCGCAACCGATGGCCTGCACGTCGATCGGCATCTGTCCGACCGCCTGACACGCGTCCAGCAGATAGGGAATGCCATGTCGCCGGGCGATCGCCCCGACCGCCTGTGCGGGATTGATCAGGCCGCCATTGGTCGGAACCCATGTGATCGCGATAAGCCGCACGCGTTCGTCGATCATCCATTCCAATGCGGCAGGATCGAGCACACCCGCTTCGTCGTCCGGAATCGTGTCGATAACGGCGCCCGTCCGCTTCGCCACCTGAAGATAGGCGAGATAGTTCGCCGCATATTCCGCCGTCGTCGTAAGAATGCGATCACCGGGGCGAAAGGTTTGCGCATAGAAGGCCCATTGCCAGGCCACCGTCGCGTTTTCGGCCAGCGCTATCTCGTCGCTGCCAGCGCCGATCAACCGGGCGACGCTGTCATAGACGCCTTCGATGTGTCCGGCGCGCTCGGCTTTGGTTTCGTAGCCGCCGATGTCGCCTTCGCGGCGCAGATAGTCGATCACCGCGTCGATCACGGGGCGCGGCATCAGAGCAGCGCCCGCGTTGTTGAAATGAATACGGTTTTGCGTGCCGGGCGTGTCGGCCCGCAGCCGCTCGATATCCTGTTCGCTGAAGTCGGCGCTCGGAGTGATCATAAAGCCATTATTGCGTGCCCGACGGGCACCGCAATCCCTTCTCATTTTCTACCCAGACGGAGCCCCGAAACAGACGGTTGTGGTGCGGACGTCGCCTATCGCCGTGCGCCGATCCAGCGCGACAGCGCGAGCCCTCCGCCCATCGCGACAAGCAACAGCACGACCGGCTGCGGCGCGGCGACGAGATTGACGAAGGCGGGCCCCGGACAGATTCCGGTAAGTCCCCAGCCGATGCCGAAGACCGTCGCCCCGATCACCAGCTGCGCGTCGATCCGACGCACATCCTGCCCCCCGCCCCCGTCACCACCCCCGTCACCTTCGCGTCGGCGCGCATAGGCGAAGAAGGGTGCCGCGGTCGCGATCGCCCCGATCATGACGAGGGCGAGCCTGGGGTTCCAGTCTCCCGTCACGTCCAGAAACGCACGGATGCGCGCGGGGTCGGTCATGCCCGATATCACCAGGCCGGTGCCGAAGAGCAGGCCGCAGGCAAAGGCGGTGAGGACAATTGGATGACGCTGCGTCATTTCGTCACCAATACGGTCAGGATCGCGCTGAGCATGAACACCGGCACCGCCACCAGCGACCGTGGCGACAGGCGGGCGATCCCGCAAACGCCATGCCCGCTCGTGCAGCCACCGCCGAACCCCGCCCCGAACCCGACGAGCAGGCCGCCGCCGATCAGCAGCGGCAGGCCCATCGCATCGATAGCCGCTGCCCCACGCATCGCACCCAGCGCTGTCGCGCCCACCCCTGCCATGACGAGCCCGGCCAGAAAGGCGAGCCGCCACCACCGATCGGGGCCGGTGATGGCCTGTCGATAGATGCCGCTGATGCCCGTGATCCGCCCGGTCATGATCCGGAACCCGCCGGCCGCCGCCCCTATGACCACACCGCCCGCCAACGGCATCAGCGTGTCAGCCAGGATCATGCCACCTCCTTCAGAAGCGCTTGCCGAACGACAGTCCGACCGACGTCTCGCCTAGATGGATATCGGCCTCGCCGCCACCGAAAGACGCGGGGATCGAACCGCGACCCTCGACCCGCCGTTTCGGGGCGTGCATCGCGAAACCGGTGATCTCGACGCCCGAGCGCGTCGTATAGGTCGCTCCGAGCGTGAAGTGGTCCTGCACGACGCCGGGCGCGAGGATGTTGAGGAACGTCTGTGATGGCGGCACGGGATTGTCCGAATGGCCATAGCCCGCGCGCAGCTGCCAGCGCGGGCCGGCGGTGACGCTGGCGCCGACCTTGATGACGTTGACGTCGCGCCAGCCGAAGCCGGGGCCGCCCGCCGCTCCGAACGGCACGCTGCGGAACAGGGGGGCCAGCGGATTGCCCACCGCGCCCACCCCGGCATAGTCGATCCGCTTGTAATCCGCGCCGATCGTCAGTGCGGGAACCGGCTTTACCGCTAGTCCCGCGCCATAGGAAGCGGGGATGTCGAACCCGCCACGATCCGCGAACAGCCCGGCATAACGACCGAACCGTCCGGTCGCGATCTTCGACTGGTAGAAGGCGCCGACGCTCAACCAGTCGGTAAGCTGCCCCAGATAGCCGACGCGCACGCCGACGCCTGCGGACCAGCTGGTGCCACGGTCGGTGAAATGCTGCGGATCGGCGGAGGCGGCGGCGAAGGGCTGTAGGCCGTTCGCGCGAAAGCTCTGCACCGCGATCACAGGCGCGATACCGATGCCGTGGCCGGGCGCGATCCGCGCCGAAAGGGTCGGCGAGACGAACAGCTGCTGCAGATTGACTCCGGCCGGGCCGGTCGCGCCGAAGCGGGCGAAGGGGTTGTCCTTGTAGTTCGTGTTCATCCCGCCATTGCCGCTGATCGCGATGCCGACCGCCACCCTGTCCGATAGCGGCCGGACATAGCCGATTTCGGGCAGCACGAACGGATTGCTGCCATTGCCGCCGAACCGCGCGTCGGGCCCGGCCGCATTGCCCCTGATGCCTGCGCCGCGATCGGGAACGAAGATCTCCACGCCGCCATCCAGGCGATGCCCGATGAATGTCCCCGCCGCCGGGTTGGACACGATCGAAAGCGCGTCCTGCGGTAAGGCGATGGCGACGCCGCCCATGCCCTTGGCCTTGGCGCCGACGCCGTTTAGGAAATAGCCATCGGTCGCAAAGGCCGGCGTCGCCGCCCCCAGCACAAGGCCAACCCCTGCCGATCCGACCCTCACGAATTTGCGTCTCCACATCCGCGCCACTCCCTATTCCTACTGTATTGATAGGCTATTATGGGAGCGCGCAGGGCAGCAAGATATCTTGGCTTTACCGCCAAAAATGCATCGTATCCGACGTATTCGCGATCACTGAATAAGAATATCACCTCGGACAGAGGTCAGACAGCGACTGGATCTGCAATTGCCGTCAAGGCACCAGAATTACAAATTCTTAGCGATATGTGTATGTTACATGCACCGTCAGTACGAAAACTAGACTGAAACGACCGTGAGAATGACGACATCGGAACGGCCCCGCGCACGTCACAGAAGCGCCCCCGCCCAATTAGCGGCTTCACCAGAACAACGACCCAACCATGCCAGTCGAGAGGAAGCACGCGACACGCCCTCGATCCGGACGCGACGCGAAGAATGCCGCCCGCGTGGGCCCGGCCGTCATGCCGGGCCTCACCGCAGCGTGCTCACCCCATGCTGCGCGCGGCCTTCCGGTCCGCAACCCTCAGCGACAGCCGACCTTCCAAATAGGCCCCAAACGCCCCCCAACAACGATACCGACAGTATCGACCGGTCATCACCGCCGCCGCGTAATCGTCTGCGTGTTGGTATATTCCGCCAGGCCTTCCAGCCCGCCTTCCACGCCCAGGCCGGACTGCTTCATGCCGCCGAACGCGGCGAACGGCGTCAGATGCTGCGCCTCGTTGACCCAGACGGTGCCGCTCGCGATCCGTTCGGCGACGGCATAAGCGGCGTCCTCGTCCGCACCCCAGACCGATGCGCCCAGACCATATTCGCTGGCATTGGCGCGGGCGATCACCTCCTCGACATCGTCGAAGCGGATCAGCGGCAGCACCGGGCCGAACTGCTCTTCCTGCACGATGCGGCTGTCTTCGGGCGGATTGTCGATGATCGTCACTGGGATGAAATAGCCCGGCGCGTCGGATGCCTCACCGCCGACGAGGAACGTGTAGCCCTTGTCCTTCGCGTCCGCGATCAGGCTCAGCACGCGCTCATATTGCAGTCGGTTGTTGATCGGGCCGATCTGCGTGCCCTGTTCCGAACCGTCGCCCACCTTCACTGTCTTGGCATAGGCGACCAGCGCCGCCTTCAGCGGTTCGTATACAGCCTCGTGCACGTACATCCGCTTCGTTGCGATGCATATCTGGCCGTTGTTGGTGAAGGCCGCCCAGAACAGCTTTTCCGCGATCGCCGCGACGTCGGCGTCGGGCATCACGATCGCCGGATCGTTGCCGCCCAGTTCCAGCGTCACGCGCTTCAGCGTCGCCGAGGCGCTCTGCATGACCCGGCGCCCGGTCGCGGTCGATCCCGTGAAGCTCACCTTGTCGATACCGGGATGCTCGGTCAGCCACGGTCCCAGCCGATCGCCGCCGGTCACCACGTTGAGCACGCCAGCGGGCAGGATCGTCGCCGCCAGCTCGCCGAACTTCAGCGTGGTCAGCGGCGTGAACGGCGAGGGCTTCAGCACCATCGTGTTGCCCGCGAGCAGCGCCGGCCCGACCTTGAACATCGCGAGGATCATCGGGAAATTCCACGGAGCGATGGCGCCCACCACGCCGATCGGTACATGCCGCGTCTCGCTGTAGCGTTCGGCCGTATCCTCGTTGACCGTTACCGGCAGGTCGAGCGTCGCTGCACCCTTCAGCCACATGCCCGCGCCGCCGACTTCGCCCTGGGCATCGGCGTAAGGCTTACCCTGCTCGCGCGTCAGCAGGCGCTTGAACGCGTCGAGATTGGCGAGGATCGCATCGCCCAGCGCGTCGATCATCCGGCGGCGTTCCGCGATCGGCGTCGCCGCCCAGCCGGGGAAGGCATCGCGCGCCGCCTGCACCGCCGCATCCAAATCTTCGCGCGACGCCTCCGGGGCCTGTGCGATTACCGCTTCGGTGGCGGGATTGACGACGTCGAATGTGGCCGAGCCGGGCACCGACCGGCCGCCGATGGTCATGGTGTAGGAACCGTCGAAATCCATCTCGCTCTCCTGTGCGGCGGCTCCGCGGCAAGCGGGCAGCACCGTGTGCAACGGACGTAGCAGATCGCCGCAGCCGTGCAGCGGTGCGCGCAAGAAATGTGAAAAAGCGAAACAAGGCCATGCAAAGCACCGGACGAAGGGCTGCGCTACACAACAGCATGGAAGAGGCCACCCGAGAGCCTCTCCATCACAAGGAGAGGACCATGATGTCCAGGTTCGCCACGGCCCTGCTTGCCGGCGCCGCACTGACATGTCCTGCGATGGCGCAGGCCCAGATGCAGCCTCAGTCTACGAACAGCACTGATCCGCTCGCGACCCCGCCGGCCGCCCCCGTTGTGGATGACCAGCAGCAGCCCGCCGCCACCCCGGATCAGGGCGGCGACATCGTCGTCACCGCGCAGCGCCGCGAACAATCCGTCCTCGCCGTGCCGATCGCGATCTCGGCGATCGGCGGCAACACGCTGACGACGAAGGGCATCACCAATTCGGCGAACCTCGCCGCCGCGGTGCCCAACCTGCAGGTCAGCAGCCCCTATGGCTCGACCCAGCCCAATTTCTCGCTGCGCGGAATCAGCGTCGCCAACGAATATAATTCGAACCAGGCCTCGCCGATCGGCGTCTATGTCGATGACGTGTACCTCGCCAGCCGCACCGCGCACGGCATGGGCCTGTTCGATCTCGAACGCGTCGAGGTGCTGCGCGGTCCGCAAGGCACGCTGTTCGGTCGCAACACCACCGGCGGCGCAATCAACTTCATCACCAAGGGGCCGACGCTCAGCGGCAACGAAGGCTATGTCGAAGGCGGCTACGGCAACTTCAACACCTACACCGCGCAGGCGGCGATCGAGACGACCATGGTCGAAGACCAGCTCGGCCTGCGCATCGCCGGCAATTATGCCAAGGGCGATGGCCAGATCGAGAACGTCTTTCCGGGCGGACGCGACGGCAATTCGCAGGACACGCTGCAGGGTCGCGCGACCCTGCGTATCCGGCCTGGCGCCGGCCCGCTCGATATCAAGCTGAAGGTCTATGGCGGACGCGACCGCGGCGCGCAGGCGGCGATCCACGGGCTGCTGCCCTATCGCACGGGCCTCGGCTTCTTCCAGACGAATGAAAACCGCATGGGGCTGAACCGCACCGAAGCCTATGGCGCATCGGCGACGATCGCCTACGAATTCTCGCCGAAGCTGACCTTCACCTCGATCACCTCGCGCGACGGCGGCAAGCAGAACCTGCAACAGGCTGCGGACGGATCGCCGCTCGACGTGCTCGACATCAACTGGCGCTCGTCCTTCCAGCAGTTCAGCGAGGAAGCGCGCTTCAACTACAGCGCCGACAGGCTGAAGCTGGTCGGCGGCGGATTCTACGGCTGGGATCAGGTCACCACCGACAATACGTTCAATATCGGCCAGGCGCTCGGGCCGAACGTCAACGGCGGCTTCTTCCAGCATTACCGCCAAGTGCGGCGCAGCTACGCCGTGTTCGCGCAGGGCGATTACGACCTCACCAGCCGCCTCGTGCTGACGCTGGGCGCGCGCTACACCTGGGATCGCAGCCAGTATCGCGACGGCTATGCCTATCTGTTCGCCGGCAATGTCGGCGGCGCCCAGACGCCGTTGGCGACGACGGTGCCCTGCCCTGGCGTGCCCGGTACCTGCGCCTACAATCCGGCGGCGCGTTTCGCACTCGACGGCCGGAACAACGCGCTCACCGGCCGCGTCTCCCTCAGCTACACGCTCGACGGCGGCACCTTGGTCTACGCCAGCTACAACCGTGGCTATCGCTCGGGTGCGTTCAACGGGGGCGGCTACACCTCATCGGCGGGCATCAACTATATCGCGCCCGAACGGGTCAACGCGTATGAGGTCGGGCTGAAGGGCCGCTATTTCGACAATGCGCTGACGCTGACCGCCGCGGCCTTCTATTACGATTATGCCAACCAGCAGGTGCAGGACACGCGGCCCGGCCCGGTGTCGTTCCTGGTCAATGCGCCCAAGGCGGAAGTCTATGGCGCGGAGGGCGAGGCGCGGCTGCGCGTGTCGCCGGCGATCGTGCTGACCGCTGCGGCGGGTTACCTCCATTCGACGTACAAGCAACTGACGCTTCAGAACACCGTGCTCAACGGCAACGACCTGCCGTTCGCGCCGCGCTTCACCGCACAGGGCGGCGTCGATGTGACGCTGTTCAAGAACGGCACCAACGGCCTCACCGTGTCGCCCAGCGTCGCCTATTTCTCACGCCAGTATTTCTCGCCGTTCAACGCGCTCAATGCGGCGGGCACCGGGCAGCGGAACAGCGAGCTACAACAAGGCGGCTATGCCAAGGTCAATCTGACTGCCGCGCTGACCATGGGTCGCTTCACGATCAAGGCGTTCGCCAACAACCTCTTCAACGCGCGCGTCTATGCCTATGGCCTCGATCTGCGCGGGGCGGGCTTCCCCTACAACTTCCTCGTTCCTGCGACGCCGCGCACCTACGGCGGCTCGATCCGGGTGGCGTTCTGATGGCGACGCTCCTCGCCACCGATCTGAAGGATCCCGCCCTGTACGAAGCCGGGGTGCCATGGGATCTGTTCGCGCAACTGCGGCGCGAAGACCCGGTGCATTGGACCCCCGAAAGCGACGGCGCCGGCTTCTGGTCGGTCATGCGCCACGCCGATATCGTGGACGTGTCACGCCAGCCGCAGCTGTTCTCGTCGGCATATGAGAATGGCGGCCACCGCATCTTCAACGAAAACGAGGTCGGGCTGACTGGTGCCGGTGAGTCGGCGATCGGCATCCCCTTCATCTCGCGCGATCCGCCGATCCACACCCGCTATCGCAAGTTCATCATGCCGGCGCTGTCTCCCGCGCGGCTTGGCGATATCGAGGCGCGCATCCGGACGCGGGTCGCAAAGCTGGTGGCGGACATCCCGCTCGGCGAGACGATCAATCTGGTCCCGGCACTCGCCGCACCGCTGCCGCTGATGACGCTGGCCGAGCTGCTCGGCGTGTCGATCGACCTATGGCCCAAGCTGTACGACTGGACCAATGCCTTCGTCGGCGAAGACGATCCGGAGTTCCGCCAGAGCCCCGAAGCGATGGGCGCGACGCTGGGCGAATTCTTCGCCTTCGGCCAGGAGCTGTTCGAGGCGCGCCGCGCCGAACCGACCGGCGACATCGCGTCGCTGCTCGCCAATGCCGAGATCGACGGCGCACCGGTGCCGTTCCGCGATTTCATCGGCAATCTGATCCTGGTGCTGGTCGGCGGCAACGAAACGACGCGCAACTCGCTCAGCCACAGCGTCGCCGCCTTTTCGGCCAACCCGGACCAGTGGGACGCGATCCGCGCCGACCGCGACGTGCTGAAGACCGCCGCGCCGGAGATGGTCCGCTATGCCAGCCCCGTCATGCACATGCGCCGTACCGCGATGGAGGACACGATCGTCGGCGGTCAGGCCATCGCGAAGGGCGACAAGGTCGTGCTATGGTACATCTCCGCCAACCGCGACGAAAGCGCCTTCCCCGACGCGGACCGCTTCGACGTCCGCCGCAAGGGCGCGCAGCATGTCGGTTTCGGCGCCGGCCAGCACGTCTGCGTCGGGTCGCGCCTCGCCGAATTGCAGCTGCGCATCGCGTTCGACACGCTCGCCGATCGTGTTACATCGTTCGACGTGCAAGCGCCGCCGCGACGGTTCCGGTCGAACTTCATCAACGGCCTGAAGAACCTCGACGTCATCCTGCGGGCTGCGTGATGGAGAGGGACGCGACGGGCATGCCCAGCAACGAAACGATCATCGCCAAGACACTGGGCCGCGCGCCCGATCGCAGCGTCAACATCGGTGCGTGGCAATTCGCCCGCTGGCGGCAGTTCATCGGCAGCTACGAACTGCCTGCGCTGGTCGATCCCGTCTTCGTCGTCCATGTCGGCGGCAAACCCGACACCCGCCTGTGGGAAGCGGATCAGTGGAGCAAGTCGCGCTCGATCCCCGGCTGCGCGACAATCGTGCCCGCAGGGGTCAGCACGGGCTGGCGGATCGACGGCGAACTCGACGTCGTCACCGTCTCGGTGCCGATCGACGAGTTGCAACGGCAGAGCGCGGTCGAACAATTTCGCGCGATGCGCTTCGCCTTCGCCGACCCGCTCGGCATCGCGCTGACGCGGCAGATCCTCGGTGAATTATACGCCGCGCAGACCGACGAACGCGCGAACTACATCGATACGCTGCTCGGCGCGTTGCGTGCACACACGCTGCGGGGCACCACGCCGGTCGCCGACGCCGCCTTCCCCAGCACCGATTTCTCCGCCTATCGCATCCATCAGATCATGAACGACATTCTCGCCCATCCCGAAGGCGACCATACGCTGGAGGCGCTGGCGCAGCGAGCGGGCCTGACACCATCGCATTTCTGCCGCGTGTTCAAGAAATCGACCGGCACGACGCCGCACCAATATGTGATGAAGGCGCGTCTCGATCGCGCGCAGGAGCTGCTCGGCGCATCCGACATGTCGATCGCCGCCATCGCCGACCGGCTGGGCTTTACCAGCCAGAGCCATTTCACCCGAGCCTTCCGCCAATATGCCGGCCAGACGCCCAGCGGCTGGCGCCATACGATCCAATAGGGACAGTCATGCAGACCATCGCCGCGGTTGCCCGCATCCCCAAGGGCGCATTCTCGATCGAAGAGGTCACGGTCGAAGCACCGCGAGCCGGCGAGGTCCGCGTCAAGATCGCCGGGGTCGGCCTATGCCACACCGATCTCGTCTTTCGCGACCAGTTCGCCCCCTACCCGCTGCCCGCCGTGCTTGGCCACGAAGGCGCCGGGGTGATCGAAGAAGTCGGCGATGGTGTCGAGGGGCTGGCGGTCGGCGACCGTGTCGTCCTCGGCTTTTCCAGCTGCGGTCATTGTGCACGCTGCCAGGACCATCTGCCCAGCTATTGCCGCGATTTTCCGCCGCTGAACTATGCCGGCATGCGACTGGAGGACGGGTCGACGGCCTATTCCGCCGCTGGCGAGGCGATCGCCTCGCACTTCTTCGGCCAGTCGAGCTTCGCTGCCCAGGCGATCGTCCGCGCGGGCAATGTCGTGAAGGTCGAGGATGCGGACGCACCGCTCGAAATCCTCGGCCCGCTCGGCTGCGGATTCCAGACCGGCGCCGGCGGGGTGATGCGCTCGATGGCCTGCCCTGCGGGCAGCTCGATCGCGATCATCGGCGGCGGGCCAGTTGGTCTCGCCGCGGTGATGGGCGCGAAAATCCAGGGCTGCACGACGATCGCACTGGTCGAACCTGTCGCGGCACGCCGCCAGATCGCGCTGGACCTCGGCGCCACCCACGTCATCGACCCCAAATCCGGCTCCGTCACCGAGGCGTTGCGCGCCATCATCGCCGATGGCTTCGACTTCGCCTTTGACACCAGCGGCCGGGTCGAGGCGATCGAGGCGGCGCTCGGCGCGCTCGCCTCCCGCGGCATGATCGGGCTCGTCGGCGTTCCCCCGAAGGCGGAGGATGCCGTCTCGATCAACATCGCCGCGATGATCACCTTCGGGCAGCGCGTCGTCGGGATCATGGAAGGCGACAGCGATCCGCAGACCTTCATCCCGCAACTGATCGCGGCGCATCGCGACGGTCGCTTCCCGTTCGACCGGCTGGTCCAGACCTTCCCGCTCGCCGAAATCAACGAAGCCATCGCGGCCCAGGCGCGTGGCGAGTGCATCAAGGTCGTCCTCATCCCCTGACCCGGCCCATCGACGTTGAGATCATCGGCGGCGGCCATGCCGTCGATGTCGAAGGCCTGACCGCGCAGACCGTCAACGGCGCTGTGATCGGTATGCAGGCCGCAGGCGACGATTCGCAACGCGCTCGCCGATGTTACGACAGCGCTGAAAACGCTGACGATCGCCTGACGTCGCGCGATCAGCGGCAGTATTGATCGCGCAGCATGCGCTTCAGCAACTTGCCCGTGGGTTCGCGTGGCAATTCGACCTGGAACACCACGCGCTTTGGCGTCTTCACCCCGCCCAGTTCGCGCCGGGCAAAGCTGCGCAGCTCCTCCGCCAGCGCATCGTCCGCTTGCACGTTTGCGGCCGGCTGCACGATCGCGAGTACGCTCTCCCCCATTTCGTCGCACGGCACGCCGATCACCGCGACATCGGCGACCGCGGGATGCGTCACCAGCAGATTCTCGATTTCCTGCGGATAGACGTTCACCCCGCCGGAAATGATCATGAAGCTCTTGCGGTCGGACAGAAACAGATAGCCGTCCGCATCGACATGCCCGATGTCGCCCAGCGTCGCCCAGCCTGCATCATTATGGGCCTCCGCCGTCTTCACCGGATCGTTGAGATATTCGAACCGCGGCCCGTCGCCGAAGAAGACGTTGCCCGTGTCGCCGGGCGGCAGCTCGACGCCCGCATCGTCGACGATGTGGATATTGCCCAGCACCGCGCGCCCGACCGACCCCGGCTTGCGCAGCCATTCCTCGCTCGACAATGCGGTGATCCCGCAGCTTTCGGTGCCCGAATAATATTCGTGGACGATCGGTCCCAGCCATTCGATCATCGCGCGCTTGACCGGCACGGGGCACGGCGCCGCCGCATGCACCACTGCGCGCAACGACGATACGTCATAGCGGCGGCGCACCGCATCGGGCAGCTTTAGCATGCGCACGAAATGCGTCGGCACGAACGTCGCCTGCGTCACCCGATGCTGCTCGATCAGGCGCAGCGCGTCCTCCGCGTCGAACCGCTCCAGGACGATCACGGTCCCGCCCAGCTGCTGCACCGCCATTGCCCAGCGCAGCGGCGCGGCGTGATAGAGCGGTGAGGTCGACAGATAGATGCTGTCCGAACCCATGCCGTACAGGCCACTGCCCATCCGCGTCAGTGGCGTGTCCGCGCCGATCGGCCCGGTCGGCAGCGCCGCCTTCACCCCCTTCGGCCGTCCGGTGGTCCCGGAGGAATAGAGCAGATCGGTCCCCGCGCTTTCATCCGGGATCGGGGTGGTCGGCCGCGCCGCCAAGGCCGCGGACCAGTCCGCCAGCCCGTCGCACGCGCCTGTCCAGCAATAGGCCGGCACATCCGGTGCCTCTGCCAAAGCCGCCCGCGCCAGTTCGGCATAGGCTGGCGAGACGACCAGCAGCTTCGCCCCGCAATCGCGCAGGATATAGGCGATGTCGCGCGCGCTCAGCTTGTTCGAGATCGCGGTTTGGTACAGCCCGGACCGCTGCGCTGCCCAGCCGAACACGAACACCTCGGGCGCGTTGGCGAACACGGTTGCGACGACATCGCCACGGGTCAGGCCCAAAGCCCGCAACTGCCACGCGCTGGCATTGGACTGCGCATCCAGCGCGGCGAAGCTGATTCGCTCGCCCGACGTCGCCAGCACGATCGCGGCCTTTTGCGGATGATGGACGGCATGGTCTGCCGGATGCATCGCACCTCTCCCTTATCGTTATATCCGGGTCGAACCACAGCGCAGCATCGCCCCGCAATCGCAGCGCAAGAAATGTGAAAAGCGGCGCGAGTGCCGGGCAAAGCCCAAACGCCTCCCGTCCGCTATCCCGGCAGGTACGGCAACCCGACAACCGGGCGCTATTGGAGAGGCAGACGTGATCCTGACCGAAGACCAGATCGCCATCCGCGACATGGTACGTACCTTCGCGCAAGATCGTCTTCGCCCGGCAAGCGCCGGTTTCGAAGCTGCGGGCGGTTACCCGCCGGATCTGTTCCGGCAGCTTGGCGAGCTGGGCCTGATGGGCATGACCGCGCCCGCCGCCGTCGGCGGGGCCGGCACCGATTACGTCTCTTACGCCCTTGCCCTGATCGAGCTCGCCGCGGCCGACGGCGCGCTGTCGACGATCGTGTCGATCCAGAATTCGATCATGGTTTCGGGCGTGATCAAGGACGGCAGCCAGGCACAACAGGCACGCTGGCTGCCGCGACTGGTATCCGGCGACGCGATCGGCGCCTTCGCGTTGACCGAGAGCGATGCGGGATCGGATGCCGCGGCGATCCGTACCAGCGCAACGCGCATCGATGGCGGATGGCGGCTGAACGGCGCCAAGCAATTCATCACGTCGGGCAGGATCGCCGGGGTCGCGATGGTGATCGCCGTCACCGATCCTGCTGCGGGCCGAAAGGGGATGTCCGCCTTCCTCGTCCCCACCGACACGCCCGGCTATATCGTCGACAAGGTCGAACATAAGCTCGGCCAGTCCGCCTCCGACACCTGCGCACTGCGGTTCGTCGACTGCCACGTCCCGGCCGATGCGCTGCTGGGCGAAGAGGGCCGCGGCTATGCCATCGCCCTTGCCAATCTGGAGGCGGGGCGCATCGGCATCGCCGCCCAGTCGGTCGGCATGGCGCAGGCCGCGCTCGACATCGCCGTCGCCTATGCCCGTGATCGCCGCAGCTTCGGCAAGCCGATCATCGACCATCAGGCGGTCGGCTTCCGCCTCGCCGACCTCGCGACGCAATTGGAAGCGGCGCGACAACTCGTGCTGCACGCCGCAGCGCTGAAGGACGCGGGCGAGCCTGCACTAACCGCCGCATCGATGGCGAAGCTGTTCGCGTCGGAGGCAGCGGAAAGGATCGTGTCCGGCGCGATCCAGACGCTTGGCGGCTACGGCTATCTCGAGGAATTCGGCCTCGCCCGCATCTATCGCGACGTCCGCGTCTGCCAGATCTACGAAGGCACGTCGGACATTCAGCGTATGGTGATCGCCCGCGCGCTGTGACGGCGCCCTCCCAAACCCACCACCCCGGAGAGACGACAGGATGAACATCGACGGCATTGCGGCGATCGTGACGGGCGGGGCCTCCGGCCTCGGCGGCGGCACCGCCAGACGGCTTGCGGCACAGGGCGCCAAGGTCACGATCTTCGATCTCAACGCCGATCTCGGCACGGCGCTGGCGCAGGAGATCGGCGGGCATTTCGTTCGCGTCGACGTGACCGACGAACAGGCGGTCGCCGATGCCATCGGGCAAGCGGAGGGCATCAACGGCAAGGCACGCATCTTGGTGAACTGCGCCGGCATCGGCCCGCCCGCGAAGGTAATCGACCGCGACGGCAACGCGCTGCCGCTCGCGTCCTTCTCCAAAATCGTGACGATCAATTTGATCGGCACGTTCAACGTCCTGTCAAAATTTGCGGCAGCGCTCCACACCGCGGCGCCGATCGGCGAGGAACGCGGCGTCGTCATCAACACCGCCTCCGTTGCCGCCTATGACGGTCAGATCGGGCAGGCCGCCTATGCCGCATCCAAGGGCGGCGTGGTCGGCATGACGCTGCCGATCGCGCGGGAACTGGCCCGCTACGGCATCCGGGTGATGACGATCGCGCCCGGCATCTTCTGGACGCCGCTGCTCGCGACGCTGCCGCAGGAGGCGCAGGACAGCCTGGGCGCGCAGGTGCCCTTCCCCAGCCGCCTCGGCCAGCCGGACGAATATGCGCAACTGGTCGAATCGATCGTGACCAACCCGATGCTTAACGGCGAGACGATCCGCCTCGACGGCGCGATCCGGATGGCGCCGCGATGACCGCGCCCACCGAACGGGCGCGTACGATCGGAGCGGCGGTCGAGGCCTTCGTCCGCGATATCGTCGCACCCTACGAAAGCGACCCGCGCCGCGACGCACACGGGCCAAGCGACGCACTGGTCGGCGAATTGCGCGACAAGGCGCGCGCGGCGGGCGTGCTCACCCCCCACATCCTGCCCGATGGCACGCATCTGACCCAGCGCGAGACCGCCTATGTCCTGCGCCGGTCCGGCCTGTCCCCGCTCGGCCCGATCGCGGTCAACACCGCCGCGCCGGACGAGGGTAACATGTACCTCCTCGGCAAGGTCGGCAGCGACGATCAGAAGCGCCGCTTCCTCGATCCGCTGGTGCGCGGCGACGCGCGCTCGGCGTTCTTCATGACCGAACCGGCGGCAGACGGCGGCGCCGGTTCGGATCCGTCGATGATGCAGACCACCGCGACGCTCGACGGCAATCACTGGGTCGTCAACGGTCGCAAGGCGTTCATCACCGGCGCCGAGGGCGCGAAGGTCGGCATCGTCATGGCGAAGTCGGATGCCACCGACGGCACCGGGGGCGCCTGCATGTTCCTGGTCGATCTGCCCGACCCGGCGATCACCATCGAACGCGTGCTCGACACGATCGACAGTTCGATGCCCGGTGGCCATGCCGTGGTGCGGATCGACAATCTGCGCATCCCCGCCGACCAGATGCTGGGGCACAGCGGCGAAGGGTTCAAATATGCCCAGATCCGCCTCGCCCCTGCCCGGCTGTCGCACTGCATGCGCTGGCTCGGCGCGTGCGTCCGCGCGCATGAGATCGCGACCGATTACGCCAATCGCCGGCACGCCTTCGGCAAGGTGCTGATCGATCACGAAGGCGTCGGCTTCATGCTCGCCGAAAACCTCATCGACCTGAAACAGGCCGAATTGATGATCGACTGGTGCGCCGATGCGCTGGACGGTGGTGCCAACGGCGGTCCGGAAAGCTCGATGACCAAGGTCGCCGTGTCCGAAGCGCTGATGCGCATCGCCGACCGCTGCGTGCAGGTAATGGGCGGCACCGGCGTCACCGGCGATACGATCGTCGAGCAGGTGTTTCGCGAAATCCGTGCCTTCCGCATCTATGACGGCCCGACCGAAGTCCACAAATGGAGCCTCGCCAAAAAGATCAAGCGCGACTGGAAGGCGGCGCAGGCATGAGGCACCGCGACATCCAGATCGCGCGCGAGGCACGGTTGACGCTCCCCCGGCTCGAAGCGAACACTGCGCTAAACGCCGAAGCTTGTGACGCACTGGCCGCGTTCGACGCCCTCGCCGCGAGACGCGCGCCCGTCTGGACCGGGCGATGACCGAAGCGCTCAGCCAGACCGCCAACGCAGGCACCACCGCGGTCCGTGACGCCCACCGTTTCGACGAGGCCGCGCTCGCCCGCTGGATGACCGAACACGTCGATGGCTTCGCCGGGCCGCTGACCGTCGATCAGTTCAAGGGCGGCCAGTCCAACCCGACCTATCGCCTGACCACGCCCGGCGCCGCTTATGTCCTGCGCCGCAAACCGCCGGGGCCGCTGTTGAAGGGCGCACACGATGTGTTGCGCGAGGCGCGCGTGCTCACCGCGCTGGCGAACACCGACGTGCCCGTCGCGCCGGTCCGCGGCATCTGCGCCGACGAGGGCGTCATCGGCACGCCGTTCTTCGTGATGGGGCTGATCGAGGGGCGGATCGTCTGGGATGCGACCTTCCCCGATGTGCCGCGCGAAGACCGCGCCGCCTATTTCGACGCGATGAACGCGACGCTCGCGGCCCTGCACAGTGTCGACTATGCCGCCGTCGGCCTCGGCGATTACGGGCGGCCCGGCAATTACTTCGCTCGGCAGATCGCCCGCTGGTCGAAACAATATCAGGAAGATGCCGACGCCGGCCGCGATGCGGACATGGACGCCCTGGTCGCATGGCTGCCCGCCAACATCCCCGCGGATGACGAGACGCGAATCGTCCACGGCGATTTCCGCTGCGACAACATGATCTTCCACCCCACCGAACCGCGCATCCTAGCGGTACTCGACTGGGAGCTCTCCACGCTCGGCCATCCGCTCGCTGATTTCGCCTATCATGCGATGATGTACCGAATGCCGCCCGACATCGTCGCCGGGCTGGCCGGCGCGGACATCGCCGCGCTCGGTATCCCCAGCGAGCGGGATTACATCGCCGCCTATTGCGCACGCACGGGCCGCGCCGCCATTCCCGATTACGATTTTTACGTCGCCTTCAACATCTTCCGCCTCGCTGCGATCTTCCACGGCATCAAGGGCCGCGTGATCCGCGGCACCGCCGCCTCCGCCCACGCCCGCGAGCGCGCCGCGGCCTTCCCCCGCCTCGCCCGTCTGGCTCGCGAGGCCATGGAGAGTTGCCGATGAGCACCATCCTGCTGCGCCGCGACGGCGGCATCGCGCATCTCACGCTCAACCGACCAGACGCCGGCAACGCGATCGACCCGACGCTGGCCGAAGACCTCGCCAGTGCCGCGACGGACGTCGCCGCAGATCCTGCCGTCCGCTGCGTCTTGCTCACCGGCACCGGACGGCTGTTCTGCGCGGGTGGCGATGTCGGCGGCATGGCGGCAGCGGGCGAGGATGCGCCGCGCTTCCTGCGCGACCTGGCCGATACGCTGCACGGCGCGGTCGTGACGATGGCGACGATGGCCAAGCCGCTCGTCGTCGCGGTCAACGGCCCCGCCGCCGGTGCGGGCCTCAGTCTCGCGCTATTGGGGGATGTCGTGATCGCGTCGCGCTCGGCGCACTTTACCGCGGCCTATACCGGCATAGGCCTCACCCCCGACGGCGGGATGAGCTGGCTGCTGCCCCGCCTCATCGGCCTGCGACGCGCCCAGGCGATGATCCTCACCAACGCTCGCATCGGCGCAGAGGAGGCGGAGCGCATCGGCCTCGTCACCCGCACCGTTGCCGACGCCGATCTGGCGGACGAAGCGCAGCGCACCGCGCAGGCGCTGGTCGCCGCCCCCACCGCCGCGATCGCGGCCGCGCGAAACCTGTTGCTCGAGGGCGCGACCAGCACGTTGCGCAATCACCTCGACGCGGAAGCCGCGACCATTGCCGCCGCCGGCGCGCATCCCGAATCCCGCGAAGGGGTCGCAGCCTTCCTCGCCCGCCGCAAACCCGTTTTTCCAGGAGCCTGATCATGGCCGATGCCTATATCGTCAACGCGGTCCGCCTTCCCGGAGGCCGTCGCAACGGCCGGTTGTCGACCATCCATCCGGCCGACCTCGCGGCCAGCGTCCTCGACGCCCTCGTCGATTCCACCGGCATCGATCCTGCTGCGATCGAGGACGTCATCATGGGCTGCGTCACCCAGGCGGGCGAACAGTCCTTCGCCTTCGGCCGCAACGCCGTCTTCGCCTCGAAACTGCCCGACAGCGTGCCGGCGGTGACGATCGACCGCCAGTGCGGCTCGTCGCAACAGGCGATCCAGTTCGCCGCGCAGGCAGTTATGTCGGGGACGCAGGATATCGTTATCGCGGCCGGCGCCGAAAGCATGAGCCGCGTGCCGATGTTTTCCAACATGTCGCTTCACAAGAAGGAAGGCATCGGGATCGGCCCGGTCAGCGACAGCATCGCCGCGCGCTTCGGCGTCGCCGAATTCAGCCAGTTCGACGGCGCGGAAGCGATCGCCCGCAAATACGGCTTCGATCGCGACACGCTCGACCGCTTCGCACTGGAAAGCCATCGCCGCGCCGCCGTGGCCACCGAAGCGGGCGCATTCAATGCGGAGATCGTGCCGATCATCGTCAACGACGAACCGCATTGGCGCGACGAGGGCATCCGCATGGATGCCACGCTCGAAGCGATCGCCTCTGTGAAGCCCTTACGCGAAGGCGGTGTCATCACGGCCGCGAATGCCAGCCAGATTTGCGACGGCGCCAGCGCGGTGCTGGTCGTCAACGAACGCGCACTGAACGCGCACGGCCTGACGCCGATCGCCCGTATCGTCGATCTGACCGTCACCGCGGGCGATCCCGTCATCATGCTGGAAGAACCCTTGTTCGCGACCGACAAGGCGCTGCGCAAGGCCGGCCTCTCGATCGACGATATCGATCTGTACGAAGTGAACGAGGCGTTCGCGCCGGTGCCACTCGCGTGGGCGAAGCATGTCGGCGCCGATCCCGCCAGGCTGAACGTCAACGGCGGCGCGATCGCGCTCGGTCACCCGCTCGGTGCGAGCGGGACGAAGCTGATGACCACGCTGATCCACGCCCTGCGCGCGCGCGGCAAGCGCTATGGCCTCCAGACCATGTGCGAAGGCGGCGGCATCGCCAACGTCACCATCGTCGAGGCGCTCTGATGGCGCTGCGCACACGCATCACCGATCTGCTTGGTATCGAACATCCGGTCGTGCAGGGCGGCATGATGTGGGTCGGCCGCGCCGAACTGGCCGCGGCGGTGTCCAACGCCGGCGGCCTCGGCATCCTCACCGCCCTCACCCAGCCCACGCCCGACGATCTGCGCCGCGAGATCGAACGCTGCCGGACGATGACCGACAAGCCGTTCGGGGTGAACCTCACCATCCTCCCCGCGGTATCCCCGCCGCCCTATGCCGACTATCGCCAAGCAATCATCGACATGGGTGTCACCATCGTCGAAACCGCCGGCCATCGGCCGCAGGAGCATGTCGAGCATTTCAAGGCCCACGGCATCACCGTCATCCACAAATGCACCGCCGTCCGCCACGCGTTGTCAGCCGAGCGGATGGGCGTCGATGCCATTTCGATCGACGGCTTCGAATGCGCCGGCCACCCCGGTGAGGACGATATTCCCGGCCTCGTCTTGATCCCCGCCGCCGCCGACAGGGTGCGCGTACCGATGCTGGCGAGCGGCGGTTTCGGCGATGGCCGTGGCCTCGCCGCCGCGCTCGCGCTCGGTGCCGATGGCATCAACATGGGCACACGCTTCTGCGCGACGGTCGAAGCGCCGATCCACGACGCCGTCAAGCAGCTCATCGTCGCCAATGACGAGCGCGCGACCAACCTGATCTTCCGCCGCTTCCACAACACCGGCCGCGTCGCGAAGACCAGCGTCTCCGATCGCGTCGTCGATCTGTCGAACCGCCCCGAAACGACGTTCGAGGACATCCGCCCGCTGGTATCCGGCGCGAACGGGCGGATCGCGCTCGACACGGGCGACCTCGACGCGGGTCTCATCTGGGCCGGCCAGATCCAGGGCCTCATCCACGACATACCGACCTGCCACGACCTCGTCGCGCGCATCGTGCGGGACGCCGAATGGATCATCGCGTCGCGCCTGACGAACTG
Organism: Arthrobacter sp. TPD3018; assembly: GCA_003075315.1. GTDB lineage: Bacteria > Pseudomonadota > Alphaproteobacteria > Sphingomonadales > Sphingomonadaceae > Sphingomonas. The sequence continues at coordinate 527,863 of QDFQ01000002.1, forward strand.
CATCGTCGCGCCGCAGGAGATGGCGGCATGACCGCGATCACCGTCATCCTGCGCGACGGCACCATGCGCGAGGTCGAAGCCACGGCGGGCATGAGCGTCATGGAGGCGATCCGCGACGCCGGCATCGACGAACTTCTCGCGATGTGCGGCGGATGCTGCTCCTGCGCCACCTGCCATGTCTATGTCGAAGACGGCGACGGCACGCTGCCACCGATCAGCCCGGACGAGGACGATCTGCTCGACAGCAGCGATCATCGCCACGCGCGCTCCCGCCTATCGTGCCAGCTGATCCTGACGAACGCCGACGCGGCCCTCCGCATCCGAATCGCCCCGGAGGATTAGCCATGGCCGAAGCATCCGGGCCACTCGTCGGCCTTCGCGTGGTGGAGTTCGTCAGCATCGGTCCCGGCCCGCATTGCGCGATGCTGCTTTCCGATCAGGGCGCGGACGTCGTGCGGATCGATCGCCCCGGCGGCAACGGCTGGCCGAACCCGATCATGGATCGCGGCCGTACGGTCATGACGCTCGACATCCGCAGCGACGAAGGGCGCGAGCAGGCGCTCGCCCTCTGCGACAAGGCCGATGTGCTGATCGAAGGCTTCCGCCCCGGCGTCATGGAGCGCCTCGGCCTCGGGCCCGACGTCCTGTGCGCACGCAACGACCGGCTCGTCTACGGCCGGATGACGGGGTGGGGGCAGGATGGCCCGCTCGCCCAAACGGCCGGCCACGACATCACCTATATCGCCATGACAGGCGCGCTCGCCGCGATGGGCCATGCCGGCGAACGGTCGCCCCCGCCGCTCAACCTGGTCGGTGACTTCGGCGGCGGCTCCATCTTCCTCGCCTTCGGGATCATGGCCGCCTTGTGGGAGCGCGAACGCTCCGGCCGTGGGCAGGTCATCGACGCCGCGATCGTCGACGGCGTCAGCAACCTCATGACCATGTTCACCGGCCTGACGCCCTCGGGACGCATCTCGCTGCATCGAGACCGAAACCCCCTCGCCGGCGCCGCCCCCTATTACCGCACCTACATCTGCGCCGATGGCCGTCAGATCGCCGTCGGTGCGATCGAGCCGCAATTCTGGGCCCAGCTGCTCGCGACGCTGGGCATCGCCTGCGAACGCCCATCGGACCTGCAACGCGAGGCGGCATGGCCCGAAACCACACGGCTGCTCGAAGACGCATTCGCCAGTCAGCCCCGCGCCTACTGGACAGCCCTGTTCCGCGGAACCGACGCCTGCGTCTATCCCGTCCTCACCACGCAAGAGGCGGTCCACGACCCCCATCTCCAGGCGCGCGGCACGTTCGTCGATCAGCACGGCATAACACACACCGCGCCGGCGCCACGCTTCTCCCGAACACCAGGCGCGATACAGGACGCGCGAAACGCCGATCCCGTGGAAATGCCGTGGGGCGCCGCCTGATGCGGGCGTGAGGAGACGTCTCGCCCACTCGCAGTCGCCCGAGGCTGAGCGCTCGGCCGCATGACCGAGCGTTGGCCTACCGCGCGTGCTGACGGGAAGCGGAGAGGTTGAACTCTAGCTTGAACCACCCAAGCACAACGACAAAGGTCAGCCCTTGTCCCAGGGCAGCTCGAACCGTTTCGCCACAGAACAGTATGCCGCATGGGCCAGTCTTCAGGCAAGCGTCCCATCGCATAAACGGCTGAACCCTGACGCCAACACACACCATGTTTTTGCATGTAATTTCACGTCGGATCATCCGAAGCGCATTAATTAGGAGGGCCACGCACCCGTCGCGTCAGAAGGCACCGCGCGGACCTACACGTGGCCGCTGGCGGCGGCCACGCGTCGACCGGTCAAAAGCCCAGCCGGACAGACCTGCCGGGCCGCGCTGCCACCTCGGCCCTCAATCGCGCCACGAGGTCCGCCGCGTCGGCGGCGGGCCAGTACCGCAACTGCCGCGCCACCACGGCGAAGTCGCCGGGTGTCAGTCCTTCCACGGCGCGCAGACAGGCCGGGGCGGACTCTCCGAAAAAGCGCTGGAAGGCCGCGGCGGCGCGCTCTGCCCCGAGCGGTTTCAGCCGCAGCTTGAAGACGAACCGCCGCAATGTCGCCGGGTCCAGCCCCGCCTCATGGTTCGTCGCCGCGACGACCGGCAATGGATGCAGGTCGAGCCACGTCAGCAGTTCGTTGACCTGTCCCACTTCCCAACTGGTTCGCGCCGTACTGCGGTCGAACAGCAGCGAGTCCGCCTCGTCGAACAACAGCACGGCCTCCCGCCGCCGCGCCTCGGCAAAAGCGTCGGCGATCTGCGCCTCGGTCTCGCCGACCCATTTGGACAGCAGGTCGGATGCACGCTTGACCAGCAGCGGCCGATCGAGCGCCCGTGCCAGATGATGCGCGAAGGCGGTCTTGCCGGTGCCCGGCGGGCCCGTCAGTAGCAGCGACACGTCGCTTGCCCCGCCATCTGCCATAGCGGCGAACAGGCGATCAACCGGCCGATCGGTTTCAAACAGGTCGAGGTCGAACGCCGCCGGGCCGGGCGGCGGCAGCGTGCCACCCCGCAGTGCCCGGACCAGCGCTTCGGCCGCGACGATGCCGCCATCTTCTTCACCGGCCAGTTTACCCGCACGCGCCGCCATCCGCAGAACCGTCGCTGCCTCTGGTGCGGCGTCGAGCAACGTGGCGAAGGCAGGGCCGGGCGTCACCCGCTCCTCCCGCGCCACCCGGTCGAGCATCGCCGCTGCCGCCGCACGCGACGGCAGGTCGAGCCGCAGCACGAAGCTCATCCGCCGTAGGATCGCCGCATCGACATTGCCGATCGCGTTGGTCGTCCAGATCACCGGCACCGGGTTGGCCTCCAGCAGCCGGTTGACGAAGACCTTGCTGCCCTCGCGCCGACTGAACCAGTCGCCGCCCGCGGACGGGCTGGCATCGCCGATCAGGTCCTCCATCTCGTCGAACAGCAGCACTGCCTGCCCGCGCCCGCCAAGCAGACGTTGCGCTAGCGCCAGTGCTGCGACGCGGTCCCACCGACCGGGTTCCTCGCCGTCCTCGTCCGCCTCGCCGACGCCGTGCAGCACCGCGCCTGCCGCCGCCGCCAGCGTATGCGCAAGTTCGGTCTTGCCGGTGCCGGGCGGTCCGTAGATCAGGATGTTGACCCCCGCCGCCGCCTCGCCCAGCGCACCGCGCAGCAGGCGGACGAGAAAGTCGATCGGCTCGACATGCGCAAAGGCGTCGAGCCCCAGCATGGCCGCCTGCCGCCGACCGACCAGCGTATCGAGCATCGCCTCTTCGCTCGCCGGAGCCCGGTCGAGCAGACGTTGCAAGGTCCAGCGGATCTCGACATCCGCCTCACCCTCGCGGGTTGCCGTGAAGCAGGCCAGGCCCAGCCGCGTGACCGCACCCCGCCGCGCCGCGCGGTCCGCGTCCTCCGCACCCGCCCCGGCCATCTCGCCGAGGAGTTGCGGCAGGTCATGCCCGTGACGGCTGAGCAATCGCGCCAAGGCACCGACGCGCGGCAGTCGGTCGCACGCGACCATCAGGCGCAGCAGCGCCGCATCGATCGGCGACAATCCCAGCAACCGCGCCAGCGTACCCGCGAGTTCGAGCGCCTCCGCCCGCACCGGTCCCCCGCGCGGAGCAGCCAGACCGGCGAGTAAGCCTTCCCAGTTCCATTCGCCTTCTATGTCGGGCAGCAACCAGGGCCGATGCGGCTCCGCCCATTCCAGCACCGCCTTGGCGAGCGGTGCCGTGGCGGGCAACGCGCCCGCCGTCCGGAGCATCAGGCCCCGGACGATATCCAGTTCGTCCATGTCGTATCCACGCGTCTCTCAGGCCGACGGCGCAAGCGCGCGTCGACATCATTCCTGTCGAAAGGGTGAGGTGCGGCGGGGGCGGATGCCGGCCCGCCGCCAACGTCGTGGGACGTTTACGCGAAAGGCCGGAGACCGCCGACCCGTGCACCGCAATAGGCGGCAAGGTCGAACACAGCATGTCTCCGTACGGCCCGCCAGTTGGTGCGGGCTGACAGAGTTGATAGCAGAAAGTCGTTACGCTCGCAATCCGTCAGCCGATCGTCACGGCATGCGCCCCTTCCGCCTGCTGCTCGAACTGGGTACGCCGCCCTGTGAAGCGCTCGATTACCGTCGCTGCGGTGCGGGCATGCTCGCTCGGCTTGACGGTGGTGAACACGCCGCCGCCCGCCAGCGCCATCGGTAACAGCAACTGGTCGGCGAGATACGGTCCGGCAAAGGCCTCGCACGCCAGATAGCCGCGCATCCGCCCCACCGCCGTCTTCGCGACGCGTTCCGCCGTGACGCCCAGTTGCGCGAAGCCGCTGACGATCTCGGTGACATGCTCGAACTGTGCTTCCAGCAACAGGATGTTGCCCGGGCCCTGATCAGCCGGCAATTCCCGCATGAAGCATTCGCGCTCCGACCAGTCGAAGGCCTTGCGGGCCACGGCGATCTCGCGCTCGGCGATCGACATAGGCAATCCGGCGAACAAGGCGCAAGCCGAGACGCCGACCGCCTCGCCGCGCGTCAGGCATTCGATCGGCTGGAGCGGACCGGGGGTGATATCCACCTCGATCCGCCCGCCGCCACGCGGGTAGAAGCCATGCCGGACCAGCCGCGCCTCGACCTGCCCGCCCATCCGCCGCACGATCGGTAGGAAGCAGCGCTGGATGAACTCGAACGGCGGGGCCAGCATGTTGTGGGTCCCGCCCTCCAGCATCAGCCGCGACGGACCGTCGGCGAGCAGCAGCGGCATCAGCACCGTCTGCAACACCAACCCCGTCGATCCCGCCGTTCCGACCGAAAAGCGATAGTCGCCAGCTATTACCCGGCCGGGACGGAAGGTCAGTTCGGACGCCCCGACGACCAGCCCCTCGCACGTCGCGCTGCCAATCGCACATGCCGCCTCGATCGCGGTGACATGCTGACGCATCAGTCCCGGCTTCGATCGCTTGGCGCGGACGTTGGTGATACGGACCGGCTCCCCGGTAACAAGCGACAGCGCGCACGCATTGCGTACGACCTGTCCGCCGCCTTCGCCCTCGCTGCCATCAATCTCGATCATGATATTCACTCTGACCAATGGTGTGCGTCACCCTTTGACGCACACCACCTGTTTCAACGTGTGGACGATCTCAACCAGATCGGCCTGGGCGGCCATTACAGCTTCGATCGGCTTATAGGCCTTGGGCGTCTCGTCGATCACGCCCTCGTCCTTGCGGCATTCGACGCCGGCGGTGTCGGCGATATGTTCGTCGAGCGTCACCAGCTTCTTGGCCGCCGTCCGGCTCATCACCCGACCCGCGCCGTGGCTGCAGCTATCGAACGAGTCCGGGTTGCCGAGCCCACGGACGATGAACGACTTGGCGCCCATCGATCCGGGGATGATCCCCATCACGCCCTTCGCCGCCCGCACCGCGCCTTTGCGGGTCACCAGCACGTTCTCGCCGAAGTGGTTTTCGCGCGTGACGTAATTGTGGTGGCAATTGACCGCCTCCAACTCCGCCTCGAACGGCTTGGCGATGACCTTGCGCATCGCGGCGATAACGTTGGTCATCATCATCCGCCGGTTGAGCGCCGCATAATCCTGCGCCCAGCCGACCGCCTCGACATAATCGTCGAAATGGTCGGTCCCTTCCGGGAAGTACGCCAGATCCTCATCGGGCAGGTTCAGATGCCATTTGCGCATGTCCTGCTTGGCCAGCTCGATGAAGAAGGTGCCGATCGCGTTGCCGACGCCGCGCGAGCCGGAGTGCAGCATCACCCACACCCGCGCTTCTTCATCGAGGCACAGCTCGATAAAGTGGTTGCCGGTGCCCAGCGTCCCCAGATGCACGAGGTTGTTCGTGTTCTTGAGCCGCGGGTGCTTCTCGCAGATCCGGTCGAAGCGCTGGACCAGCGTCGCCCACGCCGAGACGATCGCGGGCGGCGGGCTGCCCCAGCTGCCATTGTCGCGCTTGCCACGCCCGACGCTGCGGCCGTGCGGCACCGCCTGCTCGATCGCCGAGCGCACATCCTCCAGATGGTCGGGCAGATCGCTCGCCATCAGTGAGGTGCGCGCCGCCATCATGCCGCAGCCGATATCGACGCCGACCGCCGCCGGAATGACCGCACCCTTGGTCGGGATCACCGAACCCACCGTCGCGCCGATACCGATATGAACGTCGGGCATGGCGGCGACATGCTTGAAGATGAACGGCATCTGCGCCGCCCGCGCCAATTGTGCTCGCGCGCCGTCCTCGACGGGAACGCCCCGCGTCCAGGCCTTGATCGGCACGCCGCCGGGGACGTCGGTGTATTCGTAAGCGGTGGCGGTCATTATCTAACTCCTCGGACTTACCTGTGAGGCGGCCGGCCTATTCCGGCCGCCTCTGCCGCGTGTCGGACCGTTCGATACCATGCGATCCGACGAACATGGCTTTGCGAGGAGCGTGCCAAATGCCGCACGATAGTCGAAAATCTTGCCTATCCACTTCGTAATTGGTGATTTTCCTGGCACTTCGATCATGAGCGGGTTGATCGACTCCTCAAGTGGTTACGATCGACATGGATCGTAATTTATCCTATCGTATCGTCATGAAGCCCACTGTCGCTATCGGTTTCCTCGGCTCGACGCTTGATGCCGCTAAGTTCGACGCCGGGCGGTGGAGCCGATGGCGGCCGACGGTCGGCCTCACCATGCACGAAGACCTGCGGGTCGACCGGCTCGTCCTGATCCACGGGACCCAGCATGCGCGCCTTGCCGCATTCGTGGCGCTCGACATCGCCTCCGTGTCGCCGGAAACGCGGGTCGAGATGCAGGTGATGGACTTCGGCGACCCATGGGACTTCGAGGAAGTCTATGGAAAGCTGCTCGACTTCGCGCGGGCCTATCCGTTCGATCCCGATGCGGAAGACTATCTCGTCCACATCACAACCGGCACGCATGTCGCGCAGATCTGCCTGTTCCTGCTGACCGAGGCACATTATCTGCCGGGTCGCCTGCTCCAGACACAGCCTGCCCGTGGGTCTGGCGGCGCGGCGGGGACGTGGAACATCATCGACCTCGACCTGTCGCGCTACGACAGCATCGCCACACGCTTCGCCGCCGACAGCGCCGAGAGCACCAGCTTCCTGAAATCGGGCATCGACACCCGCAACGCCGCCTTCAACGCGATGATCGACGAGATCGAGCAGGTCGCGGTCCGCAGCCGCGCGCCGTTGCTGCTGATGGGGCCGACCGGCGCGGGCAAGAGCCAGCTCGCCCGGCGCGTCTATGAGTTGAAGCGGCTCAAGCGGCAGGTGAAGGGGCCGCTGGTCGAGGTGAATTGCGCGACACTGAAGGGCGACAGCGCAATGTCGGCTCTGTTCGGCCACCGCAAGGGTGCCTTTACCGGCGCCGCTGCGGACCGCGCCGGGCTGCTGCGCACCGCCGACACCGGCGTGCTATTCCTCGACGAGATCGGCGAACTCGGCCTTGACGAACAGGCGATGATCCTGCGTGCGATCGAGGACAAGCGCTTCCTCCCCGTGGGCGCCGACCGCGAAGTCGACAGCGACTTCCAGCTGATCGCCGGCACCAACCGCGACCTTGCCGCCTGCGTGGCGGCGGGGACGTTCCGTGACGACCTTTATGCGCGGCTCAATCTCTGGACCTTCGCGCTGCCCGGCCTTGCCGAGCGTCGCGAGGATATCGCGCCCAACCTCGACTATGAGCTCGATCGCCACGCCGAGCGCGAGGGCGACCGCATCACCTTCAACAAGGAAGCGTGCGACCGCTATCTCGGCTTCGCGACCAGTGCCGAGGCGCGCTGGCCGGGCAACTTCCGCGACCTCGCCGCCAGCGTCACCCGCATGGCGACCTTCAGTCCGTCGGGACGAATCAACGTCGACTGCGTCACCGCTGAGATCGCACGGCTCAAGCGCCTATGGACGGGCGGGTCGGACGCACCTGATGCACTCGCCGGACTGATGTTGCCGGAGCAGTTGGAGGCGCTGGACCCGTTCGATCGGGTCCAATTGGCGCATGTCGTTGCGACGTGTCGGGCCAGCCGCTCCTTGTCCGACGCCGGACGAACCCTGTTCACCGCATCGCGCCGCCAGCGCACCTCGACCAACGACGCCGATCGCCTGCGCAAATATCTGGCGCGGTTCGATCTGTGCTGGACCGACGTGATGGGCGATCGCTGACCCTGTAGGATACGGGGCGGCCGATGCCGCCCCGTACCGCTCAGGCCGCCGCCGTGATCCTGCTCCAACCCGTGCGGAAGGCGCTGATCTCGTTTGCCCAGAGTCGATGGGCCGTGTCGACAAGATCGGGATGCTCACCGGCCCATCCGCTCGGCAGGTGCTGCCGCGCCAATACGCAGAGGTGAACATGCTGCCGAGCAGTGCTGAGTCCATCACCGGGCACTTGCAGCACTGCCATCATCGACAGGCGACGACCGCCCGCCAGACGCTCCTCGTACACCGCCTTGGCGATCGCCTGGAGCTCCTGCTCGGTGATATCGGTCTTCTGCTTGACCCGCCTGTCGAGCATCTCCAGCACCCTCGGCGTCACCGCCGTGAGCGCCGCCCCCATGTTACGCGCGGCCTTCCGGTCGGTGGTCCGCAGCGACAGCCGAACATCTAGGGTGTCATTATCCAATAAACGGTGAATTCGGCGCCACCAGAAAACGTGTCCGCGCCGATATACATGTTGAAGACAATCCAAAACCGCGGCCTTCCCGGCCAGCGCATTGGCACAATCCGATGCACAATTGTGCCGGTGCCAACGGCCGACCCTGATAGTCCGCCAGCGTCTTCAAACACTTAGCAGCCAATTGGCTGGGATTTCAGGCAGATGGCTGGGGCGGCAGGAGCCTCATCCCAGTTTCTGATCCCCAGCGAAACTGCCGTTTTCACCTTTGCGATTGGTGCCGATCGACGCCGCCTCTGTAGCAGAAGGCTGTAGGGGCGGGTCAAGGCCGACGGGCGGCGCGTCGCTTGGACGGCTGGATCGACGCAGGAATGGGGGGTCGCTTAACAGAACACCCAGTTGCGTCCGAGCAGACCCAAAAACGGACGTTCAGCCGCACTGAGACTGAACTCCAAACCGGCCGCTCGTTCATGCGGGCAGGCTGACCCCGCGGCCAGCCTGAGCAGGCACATGGAACGGGTTGGGGTTGGGACAAACCCGCCATCTGCAGCGGCTTCATGGAACAGCGGGTTTAGCCAAGAGCCGCCATTCGTGGTTCTCTGGAGCGAGTGGTATCGAGGACGAAGTTGCGCCCCAAAATCCTCATCACATGCAAAAAATCAGGAACTAAGCCGATCGATCTCTGCCAGCACGTATCGAGGGTCAAAAGGTTTGGCGACGAAGAAGGAGCGTTCCGGCAGGTCAGCTTGTGAAGGCCGGACGTTACCGGAAACAACCGCGATCAGCACTGGTGGGTACCTATCACGAACGTAGCGTGCGAGTCGCAGACCGTCCATCGATCCCTTCATCTGGATGTCTGTCAGGACAATTCCAATCTCGGGATGATCGGCGAGGATCTTGATCGCTTCGTCACCGTCCTCAGCTTCAAACGCGATAAAACCACGGTCGCTGAAAAAATCCATCAGATCGTGACGTATAAACACCTCATCTTCAACGATGAGGATCGCCCGTGGCGGAATTGCCTGACCCATTACGTGGTTACCAATTCGCCTGCACCGGCTAGCGGCGCTTTGATCCGAAACTCGACACCTTCAGGCGGGTAGCTCAACACCGTCTCGCCCCTGAAGTACGATCGCAGCGAACGTTCGATTAGCCGTGTTCCAAAGCCCCTGCGTGCGGGGGGCGAAACGATCGGACCGTCGCGCTCCTGCCACAGCAGGGTGAACTCTGGGTTCGCGTCAGATCCACTCACCTCCCACGTCAACGTCACAGTGCCGGTATGGTTGCTCAGGGCACCGTATTTCAGCGCGTTGGTGACCAGCTCGTGGATTGCGAGCGTGAGGGCGAGTGCCGACTGCGGATTGAGATGCACCGCGGGGCCATTGATCGCGATCCGGTCCCGCTTATCGGCAACGGCCGCCAAGCCGGCTTCCAGGACCGTATCCAGGTCCGACGCTTCCCACGATGTCGCGGTCAGCACATCCGTCGCCCGGCCCAGGGATGCCAGACGTGATGAGAAGGCAGCAGAGGCATCCTCCAGTGTCACCGCATCACGCAGCGTCTGGTTGGCGATCGACTGGACAATGGCCAAGACGTTTTTCAATCGATGGCTCAATTCGCCATTGAGCAGGAGCTGCTGCTCACGCGCCTCCTGCAAAGTCGTGTGGTCACGCGATACGGACAGGATGCGCACCACCTCGCCGTTCTCGCCGAAGATGGGCGAAACCGACACCGACCAGAATTTCGGGGTACCCAGGAATGTGTCGGCTGCGATCTCGAAATGGGCCGATCGACCGGCTCTCGCCGCTGCAAGCGCCTCTTTGCCCAGACCAACGCCGTCATTCTTCAGGAAACTCGGCCAGAAGCAGCCTTTGACCGCATTGAAGTCGCTAATCTCCATCACCTTCATGCCGCCATCGCTCATGAAGGTGAGATCGCCGTTGAGGTTGAGCACCTTGATACAATCGGTCGAGGCAGCAAGAACGCTGCGCATAAAGCTTTCGCTCTCGCGCAGGTCCTGTTCTGCGCGGCGACGTTCGATCGCAACCCGGATGCGACTGGCCGCTTCTGCGACGAATGCCACCTGCTGCGTCGTCCATTGGCGCGGAACGTTATCGTTTACGAAGAAAATCGCGACCGTTCGACCATTCTCCACCACCGGAAGATTGATCATCGTTCGAACGGCGAGGCTTTCGAAAATGTCCGCTCGAGGCGATGTTCGTGGATCATGCCGCACATCGGGAATGACGACGGGGCGACCAGCCCGGAGGTCGATAGCGTAGTCGCCATAATCGTCGACGCGGTACTGCCCAACTAGCCGGGGACAGCCATCCGCTGTCCAGTGCTCCGGCACGGTAATCATTTCCCCGTCAGCATCGAGCGTACCGTACCCAGCCCGAACCACGCCGAGCGTCTTGGCCACAATCTCCGTCGCCTGATCGATCGCATGGTCCATATCGGATGCCTCCGACAGAACGTGCCCAATGTCGGTAAGCGCCTCACGCTTTCTTTCGGCGCGGATGCGATCCGTTACTTCAAGGAAAATGACGGTGAACCGATCCTCCCCGACGGGTTGGCAGACCCCGTCATACCAACGATCCAGCCCTCCGACCTGACGGGTAAAGCGCTTGGCCTCGCCGGTACCGACAACTTCGGCGAACTCGTTGACCCATACGTCCTCAATTCCCGGGAAGAGGTCGCGTATCGTCTTTCCGATCGCCGTGCCCCGCTCGATACCGACCAGGTCATACCAGGCGTCGTTTACTTCCTCGTACCGCCAGTCGAAGATCCTGCCGTCTGCATCGCGCACGACTTTGGCGAGGATGAAACCCTCTTCGAGCGTCTTGAACAGAGTGCGCCATTTCTCCTCATTGGCCTGCAACCTGTCGGTGGCGCAGGCTTCCACCTCCCGCAGCGCTTCATCCGCGGCATGTGCTTCAGTGCGATCACGCAGCACCTTCACATAGCCGACATGTTGGCCGTGCTGATCCATCAATGGGGACGTCACATCGACGGCCAATATGGGTCGCCCGTCTTTGCGAACCATCCAATGCTCAACAGACGCTCGGCCTTCTTCGTGAGCTTGAGCCAGATCCAATGCGAGCCTGCCGGCGTTGATATCTACGTCGGTGAACAGGATCGAAGCGCTCTTTCCAATCACTTCGTCCCTTGACCAGCCAAGCACGTTCATCGCGCCGGAAGTCCATTCAACGATATGGCCATCGAGATCGGTCGTGACGATCGCGAAATCCTGAGCGCTGTCCATGATGGCGCGCTGCCGCGCCTCGGATGCGGCTACCTGCCGTGCCGCAAGACGTTGTTCGAGTTGCGCCATAACCTGTCGAGCCAGGACGCGGATCGAGCGTATCTGTACGTCCGACAATTGCCTCGGCTGATAGTCGAGCACGCACAGCGTCCCGATTGGAAGTCCGTCGTCCGCCTTTAGCAGTGCACCGGCATAGAAGCGGATATGAGGCTCACCGGTGACCAGGGGGTTGCACGCAAACCGCGGATCGGCCGTCGCGTCGGGGACAAGGAGGAAATCCTGTTCCAGAAGCGCGTGCGCGCAGAACGACGTATCTAGCGGCGTTTCGCGAACACCCAGACCTACCTCTGCCTTAAAGAACTGGCGGCACTCCCCGATCAGATTCACGACCCCGATCGGCGCCTCGCAAATCGCAGCGACCAGCTCGGCCAGCTCGTCGAAAGCCGACTCTCGCGGGGTGTCCATTACCTCGAATTTTGCGAGCGCTGCCAAACGCCGCTGCTCACGCGCTGCAAGATCAGTCATTGTTTACCACGATTTGCCCTTCAGCGGCACGCTAGCATCCAGATCGCCGCCTCGCCACTATCGAGAACATCATAGAAACATCCTCCAGTTCTGCAGATTGAAATGCTGGCGCGAGGAGCCAGCGGCAGAAACGGCACCGTCTCGTTTGGGAACCATAGCGGGAAAGTGGCCCTGCTAATCGCGCTGAGAGGCGACCGAAGCATTGGCTTTCCCAAAATCGGCCTTCGAGGATGGGGAAAAAGGGAATGGTCGGGCTAAACGAATGGCCGCGTTCGGGAAGAGCGATGACTCGCCTCAGCGTCCGAGTCTGGGCGGAAGCAGTCGCCCCCTGTCGCCACGCAGACCCAATAATCGACACTCACAGGCCCATTCCGCCTTCCCAACTTCGGCCGCTCGTTCATGTCGACAAACGCGGATCGGACTAGCTTGGTTTGGGACAATCCTGCCGTTCACCGGCGACGCGGCGAACGGCGGGTCTTATCAAATGCCGACGTTGAGCGATCGCACCCCTGATCGCATGTGCCGACTGAGATTGGACCGCAAGCCAACTGACGGCTTCTGATCGACAAAGTAAAGAATAAAGACTTCAGCGCGACGGCAACGCGAGGCACGGCGATGTCATTTCCCGGCAATCTCAAATGAAGTCTACTCAAATTTTTTCTGACCGTTACCGCCGATGCCGAGCTTTTTATCAGTGCCTGTCGTTTTGAAGACTTCCCAGTCGCGCTCGTCTAGCCGCAGCCGATAATCCGCGGCGCCCAATCTTCGGACTCTGGCATGTCTGCCTCCGCGACATCTTTCTCGACGGCATGGCTTAAGGCCCAGCCGCGATCGAGCCAAACCAAGGCAACCTGCGCGCGCAGCAGTACAATGTAGTGCGGCGGATCGGCCGCCAGCCACGCCTTATAGTCGGCCTGAAATGAGGTCACCGGTATCGAGCCGGATCGCCCAGTGTGCCGCGCCGTTGAAGATGCGCACGCCGCCTTTTTCGCAGCGCCTAAGCCGTTCAATTTGATCCCAAATGATCGACGCGGCCAGAATCAGCCTCGCAGCGCGCCGATGTTTTGGCTATGTTCTTCTCGATGCCGAAACGTCACCATTATGTGCCGGTCACTTATCTGAAGAATTTTTGCGATGGCTCGGGGCAGCTGCAGGTTTTCCGCAAGGACGATCCTGCCCGGCCCTTCCGGCAGCGCCCGGAGTCGACCGGGTTCGAGCGCTATTATTATTCGCAGTTCGACGATGAGGGTACGCGCGACGACGATCGGCTCGAGGCGATCTTCAGCGAGATCGAGACGAAGTGGCCGACAATCGTCACAGCCCTCGCCAACCGCGAGGCGATGTTTGAAGCCGCGCCGCATATCATCACCTTCCTCGGCCTCATGCGCGTGCGGGTGCCGGCGTTCCGCGATCCCGCCGAACTGCACCTCGGCCACTCGGTGCACACACAGGCGCTGCTCATGCATGCCGCCGGGAAGTTGCCGCCGCTCCCCGAGGGCTTCCCGGACCTGATGGAGAAGATCCAGGTCACCATCGACCCGCAAAAATCGCTCGAGATGATGGCGCACGCGCTCAACGACATGGGCAAGCTGTTCGCCACGCTCAGCTTCGACGTGCTGCACAACGCGTCCGATCACGCGTTCCTCACCAGCGACAATCCGGTGATCTATTATGACCCGCGCGTCCCGACGCCGGCGATGCGACCCTATAATATTGCGCCGGACGCCGGCCGGATCGAGCTGCTGTTTCCAGTGACGACCCGGATGGTCCTGCGCGGTCGCAGCCGTCCGCGCCGGCCCGACATCGGCCACCGCACGATCACCGACCGCAAGGCGATCGCCAGGATCAATCGGCTGATCTGCCGCTTTGGATACCACACGATCTTCGCGTCCGATACGCGCGAAGCGTCGCTGATCGCGGGCACCGCTGCGCTGTCGCCGGTGGCACAGCTCGACCGCGTGCCGGCGCCCGAAGGCGGCTATTATGCGTTCGGTCAGTTCATTTTCGGGCCGCGTCCCGACAAGCCGAAGTGGAACGGACCACGTGAGCGCGACCAGAAGTCGGCGTCGCCGGAAGCTCCTGCTGATGAACCGGAGGCGATGCCATGACGGTCTCGAAGCGGCACCATTATACGCCGCGCTATTATCTCAAGCGGTTCGAGACCGAGGCCGGCGCGCTGTGGCGGCTCGACAGCGAGACGGGGAAGATCACCAAGGGCAATAATGAGCGCTTCGGGTTCAAGAAGCGCTGGAATAGCTTGCGCAATTCACCGCCCGGTTATGCGCCGGACTGGGCGGAGAAGCAGATCGCGGTGATCGATGGTATGGCGTCGAAGGTCATCACGGAGATTCTCGAGGGTCAGTTCCCGGCCGATATCCGCAAGCTCGCCATGGCGATTTCGTTCATGCACCATAATCAGCCGCGATTGCGGCGCGAACTGGAGACGGTCCATCCCGACAAGGTCGGCCACTGGAGCGAGGATTATTGGCTTGTGGTCCGGCTGAAGACCGCACTCGACAATTGGGAGAGCTATGTTCCGCTCTATTATGCGCTCAACGTGATCCCGCCGGGCAGCGACCGACGATTCCTGACCTCCAGCAATCCGTTGATCGACTTCGCCAACAAGCCGACGATGCTGCTGCCGCTGTCGAGCCGCCATTGCCTGTTTCTGTCGAACGACCCCGCGCACCGGAATTTCGGACCGGTGACTCGCACGCCGGACGCGGACGAGATCGCCGGCATCAATCGCATGACGATCAAGAACGCCTGGCAGTATCTCTATTCATCCACTGAAAGCTTCGCCGAATAGCGACGCCCAGCTCCGACCATTTCGCAGCACCGCACATCATTCCTCGCTCAGATCGAAGCCGTCGGGCGCGGGTTCGAGATAGACATCGCGTGGCTGGTCCTGGCCGAACAATTTGCCGTCGCGCTTTTTCTTCCACGCCTCGATGCGGCGTTCGATCGGCCGGTTGAGCGAATAGCCGAACCGGTCGAGCAGCGGGCCTTCCACATAGTCTCCGGTCCACAACACCATGCGGGCATCGGCGATCTTGGCGAGCAAGGTGCCATAGCGCCAGAAGTCGACGCGGTCGCCGGTTTCGGCGAGGTGCTGATACCAGATGCGTGACCAGCGGTTGCGATCATAGGCGAACCGCGCTGCCTTGGCGGCCCGCCCGACCATTCCGCCATGATTGTCGAACCGCGCGATCGTCGCGCCGGCGGTCTCGCTCTCATCGGCGAAGCCAAGGATCGTCAGCGCCCGAGCGATGGCGACGGGATGGCCGGTCGCGATCTCGCGCGTCGCATAATCTTCCAGCCAGGATTGCCGTCCGGCATGGCAGGCGGCGAGCACTTCACTTGCCAGCGCGTGGTCATTCGAACAGCGCGCGAGCCGGTCGCGACGCAACGCCTCCATCGCGCCGGAATCCTCGCTGTGCCAGATATCCCAGGTCATCAGCGGGATCGAACCCGCCGAACGCGTGATGCGGACAAAGGCCTCGTGGCCAGCGCAACGGCGGAACAGCGCGACGGCGAGATCCGGGTCTGCGGTGGACAGCGCCCGCGCGATGCGAGAGGCGAGATTAGCGATGCGCGGCAACCGGCTGGTCGGGACATCGAGCAATTGCCTGGCAATGGCCTGAAGCGCGGCGAGGTCGGTTTCGGCGATCGCGCGCATCGCATTCGAGCCGATATCGCGCAGGATCAGCTCGGCACCGCTTTTGGTGAGCGTAGCCTCGAACGCCTGGAATCGATCCCACCCGGCCTTCTGGCGCGCGGCGAACGCCTCGTCGCTTTCGTTGATCCGGGCGAAGCGCTGGTCATCCGGCAAATCGGCGTCGTCATCCTCGAGCGAGAAGCGGGGGACGGCGTCAGCATCGGCAGTGTCACTCAACGAAACGCGCGGTGGCCGGAACGGCATCACCGCTTCGAGCACGCGCGCGGTGGCCTGACCGATCAGGCTGGCGAGCGGCGTACCGACTGCGGCCGCACCAAGCTTTTCCGCTGCCGCGCCATAGCGATCGGGGCTGATACGCGCGACGGCTTCGGCTCCGCTCAACAGGCCCCGCTTCGCCGCGGCGATCATCATCGACGAGCCATGCCAGCGTTCGTAAAAATGCTCGCGCGGGTGATAGGTCGCGGCACTCCAGCCGCTCGCCACGAAGGCGGTGAGCTGTGCGTCGTCGGGATGCTCCGCCGATATCTGGAGCGCGAGACCGCGCACTGACGCTTTGGGATGATCGGTCAACAACCGGATTTTCGCGAGTGTCTCCGGGCTGATCGGTGAGTCCGACCCGCCCACGAACGCCAGCGCCATCAGCAGCCGATGCTCCTCGCTCGAGGCAGTCCCGTGGTCGACCAGCCGATCGACCATGTCGGCGCTCGCCGGATGAAACACGCTGTCGAGCTGGACCAGCGGCGGTCCGTGTTCGGGCAGATCGATGAGCACCTGAACCTGAGCGTCGCCGTCGAGATGGGCGAAGGCGGTGACCAAAAGATATTGCGAAACGACCCAGTCCTTGGTGTCGGCGTCCCCGACCGGCTCCTTGGGATGGGACAGCGCGGCGGCACGCGCGGCCATTGCCTCGACTGTATCCGGCTCGATCAGCACGGTGGCACTGCCGAGCAACGGAATGCCGAGCGTCGCGATACTGCTCGGGCGCTCGAGCATGTCGCTGATCACGGCCCGGTTGATCGCGACGACGTTATCGGGTGCGAAGCGTGCGAGACCCGGTGCGGCGTCGCCTAGGAAGTGCTCATGCTCGCCGGTCCAGCGGCTCCTGACCAGGGCCTTGGGATCGAGCGCCCCCATGCGCTCGGCGGTGTCATCGATCGTGTCGGGTCGTTCCGAGGCTGGATCGCACGGATCGGTCGCACAATAGCGCTCGACTAGCCGCCAGCTCTGAAAATGCTCCCATTCGGGCATCAGCGCATTGGCGATGATCTCCGCACGGCTGCCATCGTCGGCATCGCCGGTGGCGCGCAGGATCGAAACCAGCGCCCATTGGCCAGTGCGCGAGGCATCGGCGGCGGTGAAGCAGGCGGCGGCCGCAAGCAGCGCCTCGCGCGTTTCGAACCAGTCGATCCGATTATGCTGGACGACGAAGGCGAAGTCCTTCCACGGCACATGATAGCCGCCGTTGATCGAGCGGGCGAACGCCCAGCACATCAGCCCGTCGGCAAAATCGAGCAGCGGCATGCCGGCCAGGATCGCGAAGATATCCTCGCTGAGCACGGTGCCATCGACGCTGTCGTCGCGGGTCATCCGCGCAAGGATCGCGCGCTCGCACGGCATCAGGTCGGCAAGCCGGGTCGCAATCTTGGTTTCGGTCTCCGCCTTTGCGTCTGCGCGCTTCGTGGCATCGCGTTCGCCCGGCATGAGGCCATGCACAGGATTGAGCGAGTAAATGCGCAGCCATGCATCGAGCTGCGGCGCGATGATCTCCCAAGCTGCCCTGTCGGCGCGCGCACGGCGCAGCGCATCGAGCAGCCATTCCTTGTGCTGGACATGGGGCTCGCCGATGGCCAGCGCGAACAGCGCATCGAGCGCCGCCGCCGGAATGTTGCGGACAATGCCACAATAAGCGGGATAGCTGTCCTCATCGGCATTTTGTTGCATCGCGTGACGCGCCAGCAAGGCGGCACCGATTGCCGAACTGACCTCGGCATCGACGCTGGCGATGAGCGCTGCGGCGAACAGGACATGGGTCACGAGGTCGAGCGCGGCAACCGGCTCGATGATTTCGGCGAGGCGCTCGGTGACTGACCGGGCGTTGCGCTCAGCCTTCTGAAGCTCGCGGATCGTCGCGATGGCGAGCGCATAGACGAGGCCGTCATCGGTCAGCTGGTAGAGAGCGGTATCGCCCTCGACTCCGACAAAGAAACGCTCCTCGACCACTGGCAAGAGGTCGCGCGGCAGATCGAAGCGCGGCGCGTCTGCGAAGTCATAATGGGCGAAGATCAGCCGGTCGTCGGTGACCTGACCCTCAATCCTTTCGCGGATCAGCCGGGCGTGCTCGGCGAGCAGGGTCTTGAACTGCCAGGGTGTCTCGCCGTCGGCGGGGTCGCTGGCGTGGGTCCGGACATGTTCGAACAGCAACCGCTCGATGCTCAGCTCCTCGGCGGCGCCGATCTGCGCGGTGCCGAGAAGCTCGAGCGCTATACCGAGGATACGCGGGTTCCGCAGTGATGACCGGACCCGCTTGGCGATTTGTGTGGGCGCGACCCCATGTGCGGCGAGCGCAGCATTGAGTTCGGCATCGGTAAATTCACCAAGCGTGACCGTACGCCGCGGTACGGTGAAACGGTCGTCGATGCGCTTGAAATAACGCGCCCGGCTTGTGACGATCACGCATCCGCCGATCGTCGCAAGATAGCCGGTCAGGCGCGACAACCATGGAGCCCAGTCGGTCCGCGCACGCTCGTTGAGCCCGTCAACCACCAGGAGCAAGCGCGGCGCGGTCGCGGGCCGCGCGCGCCATCGTGCAAGGCGCTGCGTCCAGCGATCGAGGCTCGCGATGGTCTGCACACCGCCCGATTGTTCGATCAGCTGGCGTGCGATAAGCTCCTGAGGCGCGCAGGACATTGCGGCGACCGCTTCGGCTGCCGTCAGAAAGATCAGGAACGGGGCATCCGGCAGAGCGAGCCAGGCTTGCGCGACGAGCCAGGATTTGCCGCACCCCTGGTCGCCGGTCACCGCGATGATTCCCGGGACCGGCGGCGCTGTCAGAACTGTATCGAGCTCGACACGTCGCGCTCGATCGATCGGCGCAAGAGCGTGGCTAGCCGCAGGCGCCAGCGGTTGTCCGAAACGATGTCGGGCCTCGTCTGTCCTCGCGAAGAGCCGCCCATAGTTAGCATGATTGGCGGCGCGGGCCGTTGCGAGACCGAGTAACGGATCGGCCAGCGCGTTGCTGAGGTCTGTGGCGCGCGCAGCGAAACCCGGCGCGACTGCCAGCGCCGTGAGCGCAGCCAGCAATGCGGCCCTGTCGACGCCAGCCTGACTGTGGCAGGCGATGAAATCGGCGCAGGTGTCTGGTACCATGGCGCACAGCAAGGCCAGCGGCGGCAGCGATGTGTTGGCCGGCCAGTCGAGCACCAGCAGGCTCGTCTCGACCTTGGCGAAGGCGGCGCGCAGGGTCGTGACAATCTGAGAGGACGCGCCGACGGTCGCGCCGAGGATCCAGAGATCGGGCGGATCGGCGCTGGCCAGCACCTCAGTGGCTTTGTTGTTGACCACTGATTTGGTGAGCTTCGACGTGTAGAGTTTGGCCTCGAACGCAATCGACTCCTCAGCCCCGTCACCGCGACCATCCTGGCCATCCTGGCTTCCCGAAACGGCCAGCCGGAACGGCAAGTGCGTCACCGCGCCGAGCAGCGCCGCCATCAGGCCTTCGAAGCCATCGTCGCCGCTGTCCTTGAGCGTAAGGATCGCTGCCTTGATCTGCCCCGCAGGCGTCAGAACCTTTGATACCGCCATGATGATCAGGCCTTGGTCGCAGCTCTGGGACGACGGCGCAGGACCTTGGGAGACGTCGGTGCCGCCGGGCCAATTATGATTGCGTATATCAGACGGTCCATGGTCAGCTTGGGCATGTTCATTCCAGACGTTTGCGAGCGATATGTCGTACGGCAGCGTTTGTCAGAAGCGGAAGTTTAATGTTGACCGCCGCTGGCGGTTCATAAGGACCGATCCTGGTCCAATAACAGTCGTGCACGCCAATCCTGCGCCTACCCAACCCCGGACATGTGTTCAGGAGCCCGCCTGCTCATCACCGACCGCGTTCCCCAACTTATTTGATCGCCGTGCTACCCGGCCTCTAGCGATGGTCAGAAGCAAGCCCGATATCGACATGCCATACATCAAAGTTGGATTGAACGGACCGCAATATGTCATCGGGCGACGACGACCAGACAATCTCGCGTCAACCGGAATTCACCTTCAGGGCGGAGCTGACGCCGGAGCAGATCGCGTTCTTCCGCGAGTGGGACGCGGCGGTGCCCACCCTCTATTTCATGGATATCTGCGTAGCGAACATCGCTAAGGTGGCTGGTCCGACGCCCCCCACGGATCCCCGGAAGGCAGCGTGGCTCGACGAGCTGCGGCGCCTCGATCGGCCTCAGCATGCCTTCTCGTACTTGCTCGCGCTCATGGAGAAGGGGAGTGACCCGCGCGCGCACCTGCCGGACGAGGCTCTCGCCGACCAAATCAGCCAAGACCTCGCATCACTAAGGACCTTCTTCAGCCAGGCGCGAGTCTATGAGAGCAACGCGATGGTCGCCCTGTACCTACGCGAACTACGCGGGAATCCCGTCGAGCTCGCCCGCCCTCGTTACCTGGCCTTTCTGAGAGCCGCCAACGAAGAGTTCGAGCTGCACCGTCCATTGGCGCGCCGGCTGCGGCTCGCCCAGGCGACGAAGATACTCGAGCGGGCGGATGCGCTCGGCGTTTCCAGACAACATCTGACCGTCGCCGTGGTGTTGGCCTGCCTCTACGGCAATCCGCACGCCATCAACGTCATGAAATTCAAGCCAGATCCGCAGCGTTTCGCGGCAGAGAACGCGCTGGCCGACGTGATGATGATCCGACGTTTCATGGAGCAGAAGCTCGAGCTTGAGAAGATGGCAGCCGAGGGGCGTTGCCCTTATCTACGAGTCAAGCTCCTCACCGACGACGAGGGGGTGCGGCAGCTGGCGCGATACTTCGAGCCCTCCTCCCTGCGTTCGCGTTCGGATGGCGGCGGGCGCGAGACGCGCCTCGTCACAAACGTGCAGTTCTTGAAATTGCTCACCGACCTAGCCGTCGATCGTCAGAAGCGATCAGCTATGTCCCAACACACGGATGATCACGAGCGCGACGAGTTCGACGCGCTGTGCACCATGATCCTCGGTGGCACGGAGAGCGGCGCATAGCGTCGCTGGCGCATGGCTACCCCTCATTGGTATGAGGTCCGTCATGCCTGACCTCCGATCACCAAGAATTCTCACCTACCTTGCCTATCTCGAGGAGATGGCGACGATGTACCCGGACACCGCGGTCGAGGCGCCGGGGCTGGGCGTGCTGCGACCGCGTCCGCCTCTTCTCGCAGGCAAGTTCGTGCGGGCCCGCTTCAGCGGCATCCGCGCGTCCTTGTTCGACGAGATGAAGGAAATCGTTGGCCTCTCGCCTGACGGTATCCGCTCGGCCGACCAGCGCAGGCAGCGCCGTGCCGCACTCCGGGACGCCTTCAAGCGCTTCCCCGTGCCGGTCATTGACCTGTTCTGGTCGGGTGACGATCCCGCGGCGCGAAGCCGGCGCGAACGGACCATGCGCCTCCATCACTGGTTCCAGCTCGACCTTTCAGCCGGCGACGTCCTCGATGCCCGGGAACCGGTGTTTATCGGAGAGCCCGAAGTCGGGCGTCCGCCGGAGCCCGAGTTCGAATCTGGTCGACTCCTTGGCCTCAGAGCCTTGTCACAGCACGAGGAAGAACCGCTGCGCGACATCTTCTCGCTGGCGCACGTTCCGGACGCTAATCTCGACGAAGGGCCTGAGGGCCCCACGGGCGCGCCGCCTCCGGACGACGACGATGACGGTCCCGATTCGACCGGCGTCGCGACCGTCACGTCCGAGGAGCAGGAAGAGCAGCTTGCCCAGTCGGAGCTTGAACGAGTCCGGGCGACCTATTCCGTTCGCCCCGCCACGCAGCGCCGCGAGCAGCAACATGTGACAATAAGCCGGTGAGCGGGAAGCTCGAGCGCGCGCGCATCGGCGGCGCCGATGTCGCCCACATCAAGGCACCGATGGCCGTTGCTAGGGCGCGGGCGATCAGCGGCGCCCGAATCTACGATGTTGGCCAGGGTGACGCGATAGCGATCCTTAACGAGGCCGGCGGGACCATCCTGCAACTCGACTATGGCGGCAGGCAGGACAACCCCTTCGAGGGCAAAAGCCGAGTGGAAGTAGATCGGATGTTACCCGTGTCTACCGACGCGCTCGTCATGGTGACCCACTGGGACGAGGACCATTGGTCGACCGGCCCGAAAGGCGAGGCCGCAAAAGCCGTGGACTGGCTGGTGCCCCGGCAGGTGACGTCTCCACGCGCGGTGCGGTTCGCGGCCGACCTCGCGAATGTGCGGTGCATCCCCGAGCCGCTGGTTGGGAAGGTCTTCGAATACCGCGCGCAGAACGGTGACGCCATTCTCTGGCAGAAGATCGCAAAGTCCTCGCCATCACCGTCCGTCCACGAGAACTGCAACCGGACAGGCGTGGCGGTCGCACTCCTACGTCGGTCGGAAGGGGCTGGTCAGGTCATTCTTCTCCCCGGCGATGCGCCGTTCGACGAGGTCCCGCTCTTCGACGCCCTTCGCACCTCCGGAGCAACGCTCACCGGGCTTGTCGCCTACCATCACGGTTCGAAATACCCTCTGAGGAACGGCACACGATCCCTGTTGCGGGACTGGCCAGTGACGCCCGGCGGACCTTGCGACGTCGTCTTCTCCTACGGCGCGGGGAACAGCTACGGCCATCCGCACCTGGACCGATACGACACGCTTAAAACACGGCGGGAGGTTACCACGCCAGCATTGCGGACTGCTAAGGCTGCATACCACGATATCCTCTTCCGTTGAGCCGTGTCGCGAGCGGCGACCGTCTCGAGCCTAGAAGCCGTCCATCGGGCGCGTTGGCCGCGCAGCGTGCTCATCAACGCTCGATCGGCGAGGAGGTTTGTAGAAAGCGCAGGTGTGATCAGTGGCAAACCCAGGATCGTCTTCGGGGAGCTTGAAGCACTGGGGCGATTTGCCCCGCAGGATCAGCTTCACCAAAGTGGATATCGAGCCTCTCAGTTACGACGCGCTGGGTACCGTGCGGCTGAACGAAGGACAGCTTTTGGGATCGCCCCAGGCGGGCCTGAACGACGGCTGTTAGGGCGCAAAGCCGACCGGCTGGTTTGCGAGACACGAATGGCGAGCTTCGGCAAGAGCCGCCGCTCGCATCAACGACACCGAATTTTGCAGTCTGGTCGGTCGCCGACAACTCAGAATTCGACTGTCCTTGGGACGAAGCCGTCATTCCCGACGCACGACCTGAACGACGGCTATCGGCAAGAGGCGACGCTCGAGCCTTGCCCGGATGTCATTATCGACTGGCCGAGGTTGGGCCCAAAGACGACCGTCAGCTCAAGGGGACCAGAACGCGAATAGCTAACACGAAGACGTCTCTACCAAAGACGGGCCGGTCGCGCTTTGCTACAGGCGCGCTCGGGGGGATTGCCATGCCGGATAGACGCAGTTTCAGGACTTTGCTCAACCAGGAGCGAGACGACCTCGCCCTGGTGATCGGCAACGGCATCAACATCCACGGCGCAGGCAATCGAAACTCCTGGGAACGATTGCTCGTCCAGATTGCGCACCACTGCGCCGTCGACGTGCCCAGCGTCCCCAAGGGCACCGCGCTGACCGAGTTCTACGATGTACTTGAAATGAAACGTAGTAACCCGACCGCCGCCGACGACGACCAGGCCGCAACCCTAAACCTCCAGGCCGAATTTTGCCGTTTGATGGAACGCTGGGAGCCGCTCCGGCACCATCATACCATCATGAATTGGGCGGTGCGCCATGACGTGCCGGTCCTGACCACCAATTTTGAAGAGGTGCTAAGCGACGCCGCCGGGTGCGACTTCATCAAGCCTCCCGAGCTGCCCTTCACCGATTTCTATCCGTGGAGCTGTCGCTTCGCCAACCGGCTGTTCGATGATCCCTGCAATGGCTTCGGCAT
Source organism: Arthrobacter sp. TPD3018 (assembly GCA_003075315.1). Lineage (GTDB taxonomy): Bacteria > Pseudomonadota > Alphaproteobacteria > Sphingomonadales > Sphingomonadaceae > Sphingomonas. Next base: position 552,008 of record QDFQ01000002.1, read on the forward strand.
CTGGCACATCAACGGCATGCGCCGCTACCGGCGTAGCATCCGCCTCGGCCTCAGCCACTATATGGGCTCGGTCCAGCGCGCCCGGACCTGGCTCCACCGCGGCGAGGCCAATCTTTTCAACGCCAAGAACAGGCCCGACTGGGACGGGGCCCGCACCTGGGTCCATATCATGTTCAACAAGCCGCTGCTGATTTTTGGCCTTGGCCTCACCTAAACCGAAGTTTTCCTCCGCTGGCTGCTAATCGAGCGCGCCCGCTATTTTCGCAAGTTCCCCGAGCGCGCCCATCCCGCCTGGTATGTCTATACCCACAAGGTCGACGACACGTCCGAGGCCGGCAAGCTTTTTTTCCTTGAAGGGGTCGGTATCAACTGCGTGAAAGCCGACTATGCCGAAATCTATGAAAGCCCTTCTTGGGAGGCCTGATCTCTTACGCAGGTTTCGCGTCAGAGCCGGCAAGACAGGGGAAAGCTTTCCCTTGAGGGCAAGCTCCTGGTCTCGCCCTACCCATTCCGCGGGGGATGCGCCCCCACAGCGCTCCGCGTGGGCTGAACCATCCACGACCTACAGCGGCTCGAACACCTCGCCGCCTGTCTCGCGGATCTGTAGGCAATCGTCGCAGAGCCGTAGCGTGTCTACGCCGGCCGGCGGCCGCTGATCCACAGGAAGGCGATAGTCGTCGGCCGGGTCATCGCCGCAAATTGAGCATACTTCCAGGCTTCCCGCGGATTCTACGACGTGGCGCGTTATCCCTGCCTGCGTTGGCGACCAGTGCGCCAAGGCAGAAAACCATTCTGGTGTATGTGGCACCAGGGGGTCGGGCTCGAACGCTGGCAGGTCACCCGCCGCCTCGAGCCACCGCTGCGCAACATCGACACGCGTGGCATGCAACGTCGCCAAATGCTGGTGCAGGTCGGCCATGATCCGAAAATACCGGCGCGGAAACTGCCGCGCACAGCTATCATAGATGCCGCGGTTGCGGATGTAGCGGTTGGGTTCCTGCGTCTCGTTCCGTAGAACATCCCAGCAATAATCGGCAATGCCGCCTTGCGGTTCGCCATTCATCAGGCGGAGGTCATATTGCCAGGGATTCTTCTCCTGCTCGATCCGCCAAACCTTGAGATAGCCAGACCGTTCGATTGCGGCGCAGATCGCTGCGTCATGCTCGGGGTGGCGCGCCGCCAGATCGGCAACGTCTTGGATATCCTCTACCTCGGGTGCGATCGCACGGACACCGGCCAGAAAGGCATTGGTCGTGTTGCGCATGATCTCCGGAAGGTCAGGGATCGTCTCGAAGAAATCCATCTCCTCTTCCGATACCGATACGGTCGCGTTCGGGACGGGTTCAAGCAGCGCACTACGCTTCAGCCTGCCGGGCGTGCAGGAGTCGGGTTTTGCCACGAGCTTGATGCCGGCGGAGGCGAAAGCCTGCGCGACCAAGCGTGAACAGAACTGTCTGCGGCCTGCGCTGATCTCGGCCGGCACCAGTATCGCCAGCACCTGCGGCACCGAATATCGGGTGCCGATCTTGGCGCGCAGGTCGAGGATGATCGCCTGCAGCTGGTCGGCCGTCGGCGACCTCTTCAATCGCAGGACATGGACCGGTCGGCCGGCCTCGAACCAAACGCGCTGGGCGTTGCTCGCCTGCACGCCGGCAAAGGTCGCGTCGATCACCGATCGATCTTCGACATAGACCATCGCGTGGGAAATATCGCTCCAGGTCATTAGCCGGATCGAGGCGCTGATGGTCGACGATTGGGTCACCAGGATGATGTCGCCTGGGCGAAGCGCTTCTTCGTTGAGCCGGACGTAGTCCGTGTTGGGTTTCGGGCTACTCTGCATGTTTCTCTTATTCTGTTTGGGCAGCACGGTGCCGCTCAGATTCCCTTCTACAGCACACCTAACCCACGGCGCATTATTGGCGAGCACGCCGAGTCACTTTTCTTGCGGCATCGCATTCGATTGCCCGCAGGAATGACTATGGCCGATCTTCGCGAACAGACGAGGGGAACGGCTGCTTTTGGGATCGACACGGCAAGCATCGAACGTCCGCCATTAAGGCGCACTGCTGTCGGACCGTTCATTCGAATGGGAATGGCGAGTTCCGGCAGGAGCGGCCGTTCGTTCGTAGGTTAGGCAACATCGTAGTTTAGGTCGCCTCCGGCTGGAAGGTCGTGGGACTTTGCTGCCGTCCCTTGGCTGGCCGCCTAACGGCAGATTTCGTTGAGAGCCGACATGGTCTTCCTTCAGCGCAGGCTGCGGTCCGCAGAGGTTGATCGACTGCCTGAGATAAGCCCCGTTACTACAAAGAAGCGGCAACGACGGATCCGGCAGAGCGTCACAACCGCTCGGTTTTGACACCAAGATGGTCGGCAGCTTTGGGTCTATCTCGCTCCAATCCGGTCGGAAATGACACCCTTCTCTGACAATCACGATAGACGTGCGACATCAAGCGTGGGATGTTGCGCTGGCAGCTCGAAGCAAGGATGCGGGAGCTAACGTCGGGGGAGCGTAAGTTGACCGTCAGTGTTCACAATCCTGATCAATATATGGCGGCTTTACGGACGATCATCGCGCAGGGCCGTAAGCGGATCGGACTGTTGGTTGGCGCGGGAGCTTCTGCCGGCATGGCCAAGTCTGACGGTACTTATCCGCTTATCCCGGCGGTTGCAGGCCTCACTGATCAGGTCCTCACAACGCTTGCACCGACCTATCAGCAACAGATCGACGGCCTGAAAACCGAACTCGCGCAGCACGACATCGAGACGATCCTTTCTAGGATTCGCTCGCTGAGCAAAGTCATCGGATCGGCGAAAGTCCATGGCCTCGATGGCCCCGGCTTTGCTACTTTCGGCGAAGCAATCTGCTCCGAGATCGGTAAGATCGTGGACGTCCGATTGCCGGATACCGGATCAGCATATGCCAATCTCGTGAACTGGATCACGGGCACAATGCGTGACTATCCAGTCGAGATTTTCACCACGAACTACGACCTTCTGTTCGAAGAAGCGTTTGAGTCCGTGCGAGCGCCGTATTTCGATGGCTTCACCGGCGGTCGCGAACCGTTCTTCGACCCCGTGTCAGTCTCACGCAGCGACCTTCCCTCGCGATGGACGCGGCTTTGGAAGCTCCATGGCTCGCTCGGCTGGCGTGCCAGCTCGAAGGGGGAAGTGATTCGAACGGGCCAAAGCTCGGCAAGTCACCTCGTCTTCCCTGAACATCTGAAATACGATCAGACGCAGAAGGCCCCCTACGCCGCGTTGCTTGATCGTCTTCGTGCGTTCTTGCTGACCCCCGACACGCTGTTGGTCTCTATCGGCTTCTCCTTTGCCGACGCACATATTGCGGCTCGGCTGGATGAAGCGCTCGCAGCGAATCCATCCTCCAGCGTCTTCGCGTTTCAATACAAGGTCCTCGAGGAAGAGGGGCCAGCGTGCGATCTTGCGCGCCGCCTGCCAAACTTCAGCGTGTATGCGCGTGACCAAGCCAAAGTGAACGGCATTCGCGGCGCATGGAAGGCACCGGCCGGACTTCCGAACAGGGATTGGGGTCCGATAAGATCGACCTATCTCGACAAGGACGGAAACTTCACCCTCGGAGCGATCGAACCCTTTGCCCGATTCTTCGCGGCGTCGCGCTCGGTTCAAGCATTTCCCACTCCACCGGCGCTGGCAACAACAGCGGTAACGCCACCGCTAGTTGCTGCCACCGCGTCGGTGGTCTGATGAACGCTCCGACCCTTCTCGGCCACGTCGGCTCAGTCGCGGGTGCGACCATAAGCGTGCGTCAATTCGAGGGCGTGGCCTCAGGGATCGCGATCATCGGAGGACGTAGCTACCGGGTCGGCCAGGTCGGTAGCTTCGTGCGGATACCTCAAGGCTATCATGATCTTTACGCGATCATATCGGAGGTCGGGGCAAGTGCGACACCAGCAACGTTCACTGATGCGCTTGACCGCGGCGAACGATGGCTGACCGTTCAACTCGTCGGGGAGATTGTCGAGGCGTCGTTCGAGCGGGGCATCAGCCAATATCCAAACGTGAACGATGAGGTCCATCTTGTCACTGAGGAGGATCTGGCCAAGATCTACGGCTCCGAGTTTGCCGGACAGGTGGTGGTAGGGCGACTTGCCAACGCCGAGAGCATTCCAGTCCGACTGGACCTCGACAAGCTGGTCACGCGTCACAGCGCAGTGCTTGGCTCGACCGGGTCGGGCAAATCAACGACCGTCGCCAGCTTGTTGCGATCGATCTCGGCGCCAGGTGGAGCGGGCTTTCCGAGCGCGCGCATCCTCCTGCTTGATATACACGGTGAATATGCCCGCGCGCTTGGCGACAACGCTGAAATTTTTCGGATCACGCCTGGAGACGATGAAAAGCAACTGGTCATTCCGTATTGGGCACTGCGGCCCACCGAAATCCTTAACTTTCTGTGCGGGAAGATGGATGATCGTGCAACGACCGCTATCCTCGACAAGATATTTGCGGCCAAGAGCGCTATGGCGCAGGCAGACAACATGCCAGGCGTCGACCTGAATTCAATGACTGTTGATAGCCCGATCCCGTACAGCTTACGAAACTTGTGGCTCGAGCTGATCGATCCAGAGGTCAAAACTTGGCTCGATCAGGCAAAGACGCAGCCGGCGATCGTGCTTCCCGGTGACGCGGCTACGCTTCGCCTGCCGACCTACCAGCCGCACACAACAACGAATACGGCACCCTATCAGAATAACATCGGTGTGCTCGGCATTCGCAAGCAACTCGATCGCATGCGGTCACGTATGCTCGATCGTCAGTTCGAGTTCTTACTGAAACCCGGCGACTGGGAGCCTGACCTGACCGGCCATGTGGCGAATGACCTTCCGGCCCTTCTCGAAAGCTGGATCGGCCACGAGAAGGCGATAACAGTGCTCGATCTGTCGGGCATCCCCAGTTCCGTTCTCTTGGATTTAATCAGCGCGATTCTGTCAATTATTTATGAGGCACTCTTCTGGGGTCGTGAACGCGACGAGGGCGGCCGAAGGCGGCCACAACTAGTGGTAATGGAAGAAGCGCACCGGTATCTTGGTCGGGAAGCCGACAATCCTGCGCGCGAGATGGTTCAGCGAATCGCAAAAGAGGGGCGCAAGTTCGGAATCGGTGCAATGATCGTCAGCCAGCGCCCTTCAGAAATAGACGACACCATTCTCTCCCAATGTGGGACCTTCATCGCGTTGCGCCTCACGAACTCGACTGACCGCAGCAAGGTACAAGCCGCTTTGCCCGATAACCTGAGCGGTATAGCCGACAGCCTCTCGGTTTTAAGGACCGGAGAAGCCATCATAACTGGCGAGGCTGCGCGGCTCCCAGTGCGTTGCCGCGTTACCCTGCCACCGAAAGACCGCCGCCCAGACAGCGAGGATCCACTCGTCGCAAACAGCTGGAAGCGTGCTCGCGGCCCTGAAGATTACGATCGGCTTGTTGCAGCATGGCGTGCACAGGATCCGAAGTGGAAGCCGCCAGAGGCGGGCGAGAATGAGGGAGGGAAATGAGGGAACGACAGCCTGTAACGTCTGGCAACTTGGCCGAAGTCGGATATGATCCCGAGCTGGAGACGCTCGAGGTGCAATTCAGGCACGGCGGCGTTTATCAATATTTCAACGTGCCTGCGTTCATGAGCGAGCGTCTCATGACCGCAGACTCACTGGGGCGCTTCTTCAACGCGGAAATCAAAGGTCATTATCCTGAGGCAAAGCTCTAGAGCGATGCATAAATGGCCAAAAGTCTTACGCGGTGTCGAGTTTTGCTGAGATGCATCTCAAAAGCGCCAAGTCGGCAGTTGGCCCATTTCACAACATAAAAATATAGGTGTCAAAACCGGACGGTTCTGACATTGTGCACCGACGCATGGTTTTCCGCGGCCTTAGCAGTGTCAGAATGGTCGGTTACGGGATGGGCGATCCGATCCGGAGACCGAAATAGGTAGGTGTTGCCCAGAGCGTGCTTCCATCCTGCTTTCGTCAGGGTCGGACGTTCAATGGAGCGGAGCTGAACGGCCAATTCTGGTCGTGGAGAGACCAACGAAGTTCTCTGGTTTTAAATGCCATAACACCATGGTCTATCTGTCATCACCGCAGCAGCACGCTCACTCGAATCCGTCAGCGCGGGTCTGATGTGACGAAGATCGCTCGCTTTCTTGGCAGATCAGGCATCCTGCCACCATCTCGGACCGCAGCCATCGCGGCGAGTGTTGTGGGCGGGATGGATTGCGAGGCCCGAATGGGTATCCGATCACAGACGCCTTCGTCGGGATCGCGCAGTCCATTGAGCATATCTTCTAGCTCGCCAGGGGTAGGGTTCACCGCGCCATCTGGAATTAAGAAGGCGGAGAACTCAGCGCTTGGTCCCGTCACGGTTATGGGTCCGAAGGCATGACCGAAACACAGTAGCCGATGCAGCGGTTGGAAGTGCGACCGCCAATTTTCGAGCTTCTTGTGATCAATAGGCCATGCTTTTGTCGATACGTTAACCGGCACGAGGTCGGCGAACATCCAGTTCACCCCTTCAACTGCCGGTAGCGATCCGCAGGCTGGGACGAGCGCTGACGCTGGATGGTAGAAGATGTAAAGCGGCACGCAACTGCCGAGCCTCGCAGCCTCATCTAGGAGCGTCTTATGCTGGTTGCCGTACTGCGGCGGCGGCTTGGGCGTTCCCTTCGGTGGCTTCGGAGTTCCCTTGGGAGGCGGCGGATTTACCGCGTGGTCCAACGATCGATACAACCAATAGGGATTTCTCTTCGTGCCTGAATGGTGTGCACGCTTCGCCTGGATGTGCAGTCTAAGATACTTACGCCCGTCTAGCGCATGCTCGTTCACGAACTCCCAGTCCATGTCCTCTCCCGTCGCAGATTCATTCACGGGAAAGTCGGTCATAATCTGAAACGGCTCGAAAGGGACCAGTCCCGCCATCAGGAGGTCGGTGATCGTTTCCTCACGGAAGTTCCGGGTTTTGCCACTCTCTCGCTCAAGGATCTTCGCAGCAAGCTGCGGGAAACGATGACCAAAACGGCAAAGAAGATTCATTACATTTCGCGTCCGAGCCTAGGCGCCGCTCAACCTTTAGGTCGAACCGGGGCCGCGTTTGCCGCAAGCTAAAGCGGCATATCGAAGTGCGAGCAACCCCGTATCGGCTTGCCAATGTTCCGTTACGGTCAATCCGTGCGGCAGACTCCGCTGAGACCCGACATTCTTGGCCGCCATCTGAACGGCGTAAGCTGGTCGATACGTGCCGCTACAGTTACTACGCAATCTCGGCCGGTCAGAGCCCTTCCGACCGCTCGGGGAAGCGGCCGCTTATTCGTATGCGTGGACTTACCGAAAGCGATATGCGCCTACACCAGGATGCGAACGGAACTGGCCGCATGGGTCACGTGCGCCGCGGAGCTTCCGCCAGCAGCACAGGCTTCGCTAGTTCATGGCTCAACTGGAGCTAGCGTGTTGAAACTCACACCTGCGCCTGTGGAGAGGCTGCTCGTACCAGAAGCGAAGGCTTGACGATCCCGGCCCCTGAACGAATCTGACAATAGCGCTTACCGTTGTCGAGACTGGCGTGCTGAAGCGCGTCCTTCATGTCTGGCTGCTCCTGTCCGTCATTCCATTCGTCCAACCGCCAGTTGGCCGACGCAGAACGCAGCATCATATCGGCAGCCTCACTGCATCGGCCTGCCGGTTCGCGCTGCCAACGCGCTTGTGCTAGATGATCGCGAAGAAGCCATGCGATCTCCACGAGGCGCGCGCCGTAGGCGGCCGTCCGTCGTCCCCACAAGGCAAACGCGAGGTCAAAGGATCTCGCGCGGCCACCTTCGTTCTCGTCGCAGTAGATCGCGGATAGATCGGTCGCCGACAGGGAGAAGTAAATGTGCGCTCCCCGCTGCTTTAGGTTGGCGCCGTCCAGCTCGTTACAGGAGTGGCAGATTAACGTCGGCGGAAATCCGCGGACGGTGGTTATGAACTCCGACAGAAGATTGAAGTCATGGACGGGCTTCAGCTCGATCACAGGCCCTGGAAGTCGGGAGGTATCAGCCATGAGCCACGACACGTAGCATTCGATGTGATCATGGTGGAGGACTACTGTGGATCGGCGTGGAAAAGGGACCCCGGTAGCGGGGTGATCGGCGTCGAAAAAGGACCCCTCATCCCGGTGGTCTAGGCTGTTCGCTTGGCGGTGTGTCAGGCGGCGAGATCGGGATGCTGGTATTGGAGACGGTGTTGAGGATCCGGCGCGAGCACGCGTCGGGGAAGGCCATCAAGGCGATAGCGCGAGACCTGCACCTGTCGCGCAAGGTGGTGCGCAAGGCGATCCGGGCGCCCGAGGCGGACATGGGCTACCGGCGGGAGGTGCAGCCGCTGCCCAAGCTGGGGCCGTTTCAGGCGCGACTGGATGCGTTGCTGGAGGAAGATGAGGCACGGCCGCGGCG